>NZ_JBSSDC010000001.1:0-2450000 GCF_054060315.1 Bradyrhizobium sp. USDA 4354
ATCCGCACCACGTCCTGGATGTCGGCGGTCTCCTGCGCCATCACCACGCCATCAGGCGGCTGGTTGACGATCCACGTGGTGGTATGGCCGTGCTGCTCGCGCACGGCCTGCGAGGTGATCAGGCGGTTACCGAAGCGTGCGGCAAGCTGTTCCAGCGCGCTTGCGAGGGCTTTCGGCTCCGGCCGCGGCGGATTATTGGTGATGGTCGTACCCACGGAAATTCCTCCCGACGAGAAGAGACCGTGGCAAAGGACATATAACCGGTCAAGTCAAGGGACCGGACGCATAGCTGGGAAGGACACATGCCGGAGACCGCCGCCACAGCGCTTAACGCAGAGCCGTTCCGCTCCTCGATCATGCAGGTCGAGCCGCAATGGATCGACTACAACGGCCATCTCAACATGGCCTACTACAACGTGATGTTCGACCGCGCGATCGACCAGCTCTGGCTCGAGCTCGGGATGGGGCCTGGCTACATGAAGGAGCGAGGCGGCTCGAGCTTCACCGCCGAATGCCATGTGCGGTATCTGCGCGAGATCCATCTCGGCGATCCCGTGCAGATCCTGGTGTGGCTGCTCGAAGCCGACGACAAGCGGCTGCACACGTTCGAGGAAATGCGGCACGGCACCGAGGGCTGGCTGTCGGCGACGTCCGAGAACATGTCGCTGCACATGGACATGAATGCGCGGCGCGTTGCGCCGTTTCCGCCCGACATCCGTGAGCGTATCGCGGCGGTCACCAAGGCCCACAGCGCCGTGCCACGGCCCGAGGGCATCGGCCGGAATGTGGCGATGCCCTCGAAGCGGTAGGCGTTATATCCTGGTGCGGCCGCGTGCCAAGCCGATCACGGCCGAGACCAGGAACAGGACGACCGCGATGAAGAAGATGATCTTGGCGATCTCGATCGAGGCGCCGGCGATGCCGCCGAAGCCCAGGATGCCGGCGATCAGTGCGATAACCAGAAACGTCACAACCCAGCCTAGCATGGTCAAACCCTCGTCTTGATGTGTCTCGGCACGGCTGGCCGCGCCACCTGCCCAGACAATCTCGACGTGGAAACGATGGTTCCGGCACGTACAACGGCGAAATTCGCGCCTGCCACTGGAACAAATCGGGCTGTCGTGCACGTGGAAAACCGCCGCCGGCGCCCCATATAGGCACCAATCCCTGTTAAGAAGGCTCCCTTCCGTCACCCCGCGGTGCCATCGTGGGGCCAATGATTCGCATGACAGAGCCGAGCAAGATCACAGCCGTACCCGACCACCAGCCCGCAGCCGGCGGCATTGCCGCGCGTGCGCGCGCCTCGGTGGGCCCGAAATACCTCTCCGGGCTCAATCCGGAGCAGCGCGAGGCGGTGGAGACTCTGGACGGCCCGGTCCTCGTGCTCGCCGGCGCCGGCACCGGCAAGACGCGCGTCTTGACCACGCGCATCGCCCACATCCTGAGCCAGGGCCGCGCCCGCCCCGCCGAGATCCTGTCGGTGACCTTCACCAACAAGGCCGCGCGCGAGATGAAGCACCGGCTCGGCCAGATGCTCGGCCACGCCGTCGAAGGCATGCCGTGGCTCGGCACCTTCCACTCCATCGGCGGCCGCATCCTGCGCATCCATGCCGAGCTGGCGCAGCTCAAGTCGAACTTCACGGTGCTCGATGTCGACGACCAGGTCCGGCTGCTCAAGCAGCTGCTGCAGGCCGAGAACATCGACGAGAAGCGCTGGCCGGCACGCATGCTGGCCGGCCTGATCGACGGCTGGAAGAACCGCGGCCTGACGCCGTCGCAGGTGCCCTCGGGCGAGGCCGCTGTCTTCGCCAACGGCAAAGGCGGCAAGCTCTATGCGAGCTACCAGGAGCGGCTGAAGATTTTGAACGCCGCCGATTTCGGCGATCTGCTGCTCGAGAACATCCGTGTCTTCCGCGAGCACCCTGATATCCTCAGGCAGTACCAGCAGCGCTTCAAGTTCATCCTGGTGGACGAGTATCAGGATACGAACGTCGCGCAATATCTATGGCTGCGGCTGCTGTCGCAGGCGCCGGCGTCAACCAAAGCCGTCATTCCGGGGCGCGTCGAAGACGCGAACCCGGAATCTCGAGATTCTCAGGTGCGCAATCGCGCACCGGAGTTCGATGCTGCGCATCGCCCCGGAATGACGGAGCGCGCGGCGATCGCGGCTGCTTCTGCGGCGCCCACCAAAAACATCTGCTGTGTCGGCGACGACGACCAGTCGATCTATGGCTGGCGCGGCGCCGAGGTCGACAACATCCTGCGCTTCGAGCACGATTTCCCCGGCGCCAAGGTCATTCGCCTGGAGCGTAATTACCGTTCGACCGGCCACATCCTCGCCGCCGCCTCGCATCTGATCGCGCACAATGAAGGCCGGCTCGGCAAGACACTGCGCACCGAGGACCAGGACGGCGAGAAGGTCACGGTCACGGGCTCCTGGGATTCGGAAGAGGAAGCGCGCGGCATCGGCGAGGAGATCGAGCAGCTGCAGCGCCAGGGCGAGAAGCTCAACGAGATCGCCATTCTCGTGCGCGCCTCCTACCAGATGCGCGAATTCGAAGACCGTTTCGTCACGCTCGGCCTGCCCTATCGCGTCATCGGCGGTCCGCGCTTCTATGAGCGCGCCGAAATCCGCGACGCCCTGGCGTACTTGCGCGTCATCAATTCGCCGGCCGACGATCTCGCCTTCGAGCGCATCGTCAATACGCCCAAGCGCGGGCTTGGCGATGCCACCGTGCAGATGCTGCACGACCACGCCCGCAAGCGCCGCATCCCCTTGTTCGAGGCGGCGCGCGCGGTGGTCGAGACCGACGAGCTGAAGCCGAAGGCGCGCGGCTCGCTTCGCGATCTCATCACGCAGTTCGACCGCTGGCGCGCCCAGCGCGAGGTCACCGCTCATACCGACCTCGCCCAGATCGTGCTCGACGAGAGCGGCTATACCGAGATGTGGCAGAAGGACCGTTCGGCCGACGCCGCCGGCCGGCTGGAGAACCTGAAAGAACTCGTGCGCTCGATGGAGGAGTTCGAGAACCTGCAAGGATTCCTGGAGCACATCTCCCTCGTGATGGACCGCGAGGGCGGCGCCGAGGACGACGCCGTGTCGCTGATGACGCTGCATTCGGCCAAGGGCCTCGAATTCGACAACGTGTTCCTGCCGGGCTGGGAGGAAGGTCTGTTCCCAAGCCAGCGCACGCTGGACGAGCAGGGCCGCGCCGGTCTTGAGGAAGAGCGCCGGCTCGGCCATGTCGGCCTGACCCGCGCGCGCCGCCGCGCCAAAATCTATTTCGCGACCAACCGGCGCATCCATGGCACCTGGTCGACCACGATCCCGTCGCGCTTCCTCGATGAATTGCCGGCAGCCAATGTCGAGATCACGGAATCCAAGGGCGGCTCGGCCTGGGGCGGCACCGGCGGCTACGGCGCCTCGCGCTTCGACGACATGGAGGCGTTCGGCTCCAGCTATTCGACGCCGGGCTGGCAGCGCGCGCAGGCCAACCGAAATCGTGGTGGCGGCAGAAGCGGCGGTTTCGAGGAAGAAACCGCGACGTTCTCATCCTCCTCATCATCAGGCCCCGATTTCGGCAGCTTCTCCTCGCGCCGCCGCGGTCCCCTGACCATCGAGGGTGAGCTGGTCGCCAAGTCCACCGGCACGACCTCGGAATTCTCGCTGTCCGACCGCGTCTTCCACCAGAAGTTCGGCTACGGCCGCGTCACCAAGATCGACGGCAACAAGCTCACCATCGCCTTCGACAAGGCCGGCGAGAAGAAGGTCGTGGACAGTTTCGTGCAGCGGGCGTGAGGCGCGACATGCCTCACTACATCGCCATCATCGAGGACGCCGGCCCGGACGAGGCCGTCGGGTTGTGGTTTCCCGACCTGCCGGGTTGCATCTCCGGCGGCGACGATTTCGACGAAGCCCTGGAGAATGCGCCCGAGGCGCTCGCGCTCTATGCGCAGGAGCTGATCGCGGACGGTCGCCAGCTTCCCCCGCCACGGACATTGGACCAGCTCAAGTCCGACCCTGATGTGGCCGACGACCTCAGGAACCATACCGTCGCCCTGATCGACTGGCCGCCCCTCACTGAGGCCGAGTGAGGACTGTTCGCCGCACTCGCCGGACTCTCGACAGTTCTCGCCCGAACGCCCCTTGACCACCGCGAACTTCCCCGTATCAGATAAAGCCATGGTCCGGGGCTCCATCACATTGATCGTGCTTGCATTGGGGATGCCGTCGCTTGCGGTGGCTGAGACCATGAGCTTTGGCGATTCGATCGGAAAGCTGGCGGCGAGCTGCGGGGCGGAAATCGTCGCCAATTGCCGTGGCGTCAATCCGGATTCGAGCCGCCTGAAGGAGTGCCTGTCGCGCAACCGCGACGTGCTCTCCCCGCAATGCGCGAGCGACTATCTCGGCGTGTTCGATGCTATCCAGAAGCGCGTCGCCGCGCGTGTCACGGTGGCGAACGCCTGCCAGCGCGAGATCGTCAAGGTCTGCGGCGGCTCGACCAAGGAGACCAGCAAGTCGGTCCCCTGCCTGGTCTCGACGCCCAAGGGCATCAGCAACAACTGCCTCAAGGCCGTCGACGACGCGGGGTATCGCTGATGCGCGCGAAGGGGCTCGCCACCGCACGACTAGGCATCGCGCTGGGCTTCGTGCTGCTCGCGAGCGTCGCACGCGCGCAGACGGCGGCACCGACCCGCGACGACATCGTCGGCAAGCTGAACCAGTTCGAGCAAGCCGCCGAGATCGACCTGCCCGCGCTGAAGCAGCAGGTGATGGAGCGCGCCAAGACCAGGATCAAGAACGATCCGGGCCCCGTGAACCGGCCGCTGATCGCGCCTGAGCTTGCCAAGCTGCCGGCCTTCAACGCACAGATCCAGTTCGACGCCGACACGCCGATCATCCAGCCGGCCTCCTATCAGACCGTCGGCCGGATTGCGGACGCGCTGGTTCACTCCTCGCTGCTGCCCTACACCTTCCTGATCGTCGGCCATGTCGAATCAAATTCGAAGACGCGCGAGGCCAATGCGATCCTGAGTCAGCGCCGGGCGGATGCGATCCGCGACGTGCTGGTGAACACGTTCAAGATCTCGACCAAGCGGCTGCATCCGATCGGCCTCGGCGAGGAGCAGTTTCTCGACCGGGCCAAGCCGACCTCGGCCGTCAACGGCCAGTTGCAGATCCTGACCTATGCCAAGCTGCCGGAGGAGGCGCCGCATCCGGCCGCGGCCCCTGCGCCTGCGGCGAAAAAACCCGCCAAGAAGCGCTGAGCGAACGCGGCTTCGCGACTGACGGAACCCCTTGAAGTGCTGACCATTTTGCAGCCTGTCCCGGGCGCGCCAACACGGTCTCACGCGACAAAAGCGCCGGTTTGTGCACCGCCCGGTCCAGTGCTATAGCCTCTGTTCGCCCTTCCCGACCCCGTGCTGCATGAGACCGAAATGGGTGGCTTTTTTCAGCGCCAACTTGCCGTCTACGTCGAGTACCATCGCGATCCCCGGAACACGGCGATGCATGTGGTCGGCATCCTGCTGCTGTTCACCGGCGCCGTGCTGCCGCTGACGCTGGTCAAGCTTCCGCTGCTCGGTTTCAACGTCAGCCTGGCGGTGATCCTGGCCTTGCCGGTATTGATCTATTGGCTGCTGCTCGACGCGGCGCTCGGGCTCGGCATTCTGGCCGTCTCCGTCGTGCTGTTTTCGGTTGCGACGACCATTGCGGCGCAAGTCAGCACCGCGACGATGTGGGCGATTTTCGCCACGCTGGTGGTGCTCGGCCTGGCCGCGCAGGCCATCGGCCACAAGGTTTTTGAGGGCCGCGAAGCCTCGTTGTTCACTTTTCCCTCGCATCTTTTGCTTGGACCGATGTTCGTGATGGCAAAATTATTCATCGCACTGGGCTTCCGTCGCGACCTTGCCGCGATTCTGGCGCCTCTTCCGGCCAATTCCCTTTCAACCCGATAACTCCAAAAGCGAAACAGCAACCTTCTGCATGGCTCTCGTCCTGGTTACCGGTGGCAGTGGCTTCATCGGACATCACCTCGTAGAAGCGCTCTGCGCCCGTGGGCAGCAGGTTCGTGTTCTCGATGTCCGTGCGCCGGCCGCGGCGAACGCGGATGTAGAACACGTCCAGGGTTCGGTGCTGGACGGCGCCGCGGTCGATGCTGCGATCGCCGGGGCCGATCAGGTCTATCATCTCGCCGGCCTGCCCGGCATGTGGGTCGCCAACAAGCAGGACTTCCACGAGGTCAATTGCCGCGGCACCGAAATCGTGCTCGCGGCGGCAATGAAGCGCGGCGTCTCGCGCTTCCTGCACTGCTCGACCGAATCGATCCTGTTCCCCTATTCCGACCTCAACGGCGTTCCCGCCGAAGAGGCGCTGCAGCCGGCCGACGCGATGCCCGGTGCCTATACGCGGTCGAAATCGCTCGCCGAGCATCATGCCGCCAAGGCGGCGGCCGCGGGCTTCCCTCTCGTGATCGGCACGCCGACCATGCCGATCGGCGCTGCCGACCACAATCTGACGCCGCCGACCGCGATGCTCTGGTACTTCCTGCAGAAGAAGGTGCAGCCGCATCTCAACTTCCTGGTCAATCTGGTCGATGTCCGCGACGTCGCCATGGGCCTCCTGCTGACCATGGAACGCGGCCGCCTCGGCCAGCGCTACATCCTCGGCGGCGACTGCGTCCCGCTCGGGCGCATCCTGCGCATGATGTCGGCGATGAGCGGCCGCCGGCAGTTTCCGGTCGTCGTGCCCGGAAAGATCGCCGAACTCTCCGCCATCATGCTCGAATACATCGCCGATCACGTCACCCGCCGGCCGCCCAACGGCACCGCCGAGGGCGTGCGCATCGCGCTCGCCGCGAGCGACCTCTCGATCGGCAAGGCGCGCACCGAGCTCGGCTATGCGCCGCGTCCGATCGAGCCGGTCTTGCGCGAAACCATCACCCATCTGCTCGCCCGCAACGGCCAGCAGCCCTCCGGCGCCATCAAGCATCACGCGCTCTCCTCGCGCGCGGGCTGAAGCCGCCGCCTAACGCAAAGAACCTTCATGTCCTTCGATTTCAGCAAACTTCTCTCTGTCGCCTGGGGTGGTTGGACCACGACCTGGCCGACGCAACTGCTCGCCCTGATCTGGCTCGCTTGGCTCGCCAGCTGGGTCGGCGCCTCGTTCTGGCAAGGGCGCACGCAGAAGCAGGTGATGACGCTGGAGTCCGGCCGCTATCGCATTCCGATCCTGGTCGGCGGCATCCTGTTCACGCCGTGGACCGCGGAAGTGCTGAACGAGAAGCCGCTCTGGGTGTTCAGCAATACGGGCGTCTACATTACGGCGCTGATCGTGCTCGCCGGCATCTCCTTCACCTGGTGGGGACGGCTGCATCTCGGTAAATTCTGGTCCAACACCATCACCCACAAGGAAGACCATCGCGTCATCGACACCGGCCCGTACGGCATCGTCCGTCATCCGATCTACACCGGCCTGATCGCGGGCATGCTCGCGACCGGCATCGCGGTCGGCACGGTGACCGCGATCCTCGGCGCCATCCTGATCTCGCTCGGCATGTGGCAGAAGGGCCGGATGGAAGAGGTGTTTTTGTCGAAGGAGCTCGGCGAGGACGCCTACGGCGCCTATTGCCGCCGCGTTCCGATGATCATTCCGTTCCTGTCGCCGCGGTGAGGCGGCTTCCACCTACTGCTTTCTCCGCGCAACGCTACTGCTGATCCCGTCATCCTGAGGTGCGAGGTTTGCGATGCGAATGCATCGCAAGCTGAGCCTCGAAGGATGCACGGCCCCGATGCAGCTGGGCCGTTCATCCTTCGAGGCCTCCGCTGCGCTCCGGCACCTCAGGATGACGGGGAGAGAGAACGCGCGGATATCGCAAGGAACCGCCCCTCCGCTCGCCCGTTGCCCTCGACACCTGCGCCGACCGCAGAGCATCGATCCATGTCGGACGCCTACGATTATTTTCGCGCGCACGCGATTGCCGCCGTCCGCAAGGCGCGGGCGTTGCCGCGCGGCCCGACCAAGCAGAAGCAGCGCACGGTGGCGCGGGTCTATCATCTGCTGTCCAGGGAGGCCGCGCTGGCCCCGAACATCCATCACCTGGATGATTTTCGCGCGGCGCGGCGGCTGGAGCGGCAGATCGGCCGCTGAACTCCCTCCATGCAAATTTGATCGGCTGCCATTCCGCGGGAATAGGCCCCGGCAGCACGCCGCACAGGTTGACGTCTGCCCCGTCAGCCAGTTGGATGCGCGCGCACACAGGGGCTTCTCATGACGTTTTCCAGCATCTTCGCGCAGTTCGTCGCGTTCATCGGCGGCATCGCGCTGCAATGGCGAAAACTGTCGGGCACCGAGCCCGCGCCCGCATGGGGCGAGAAGCCGGCTATTCCCGAAGCCAAGCCGCAAGGCGCGATCCCGACCTTGAAGATGCCGACCGCGCGCGGCTGGCGCGAGGGTCAGAAGCCGACGGCTGCGCCCGGGCTCAAGGTCAACGCGTTCGCGACCGGCCTCGACCATCCGCGCTGGATCGAGGTGCTGCCCAACGGCGACGTGCTGATCGCGGAAGCGACGCAGATCGCAGGTCCCCCGCGCACCGTGTTCCACTATGCGATGCAGGCGACGATGCGGCGTGCCGCGGCGCTCGGCGTGTCCGCCAACCGCATCACGCTGCTGCGCGACAAGGACGGCGACGGCGTCGCCGAACATCGCGGCGCGTTCATGGAAAACCTCAGCCAGCCCTTCGGCATGGCGCTGGTCGGCGACACCTTTTACGTCGGCAACACTGACGGCGTGATGGCGTTTCCTTATGTCGCGGGCGCCGATCGCATCAATGCACCGGGCAAACGGCTCACGACTTTCAAGCCGGGCGGACACTGGACGCGCAGCCTGCTCGCTAGCCCCGACGGCAGGAAGCTCTATGCCGGCGTCGGCTCGCTCAGCAACATCGCCGAAATGGGCATGGGGGTCGAGGAAGGCCGTGCCGCGATTTACGAGCTCAACCTCATCGCCGGCACGCATCGCATCTTCGGCGCCGGCCTGCGCAATCCGGTTGGACTTGCCTGGGAGCCGAACACGGGCGTGCTCTGGACCGTCGTCAACGAACGCGACGGCCTCGGCGACGAGACGCCGCCCGACTATCTCACCTCGGTGCGCGACGGCGGCTTCTACGGCTGGCCCTATTGCTACTGGGGCAAGACCGTCGACGACCGCGTGCCGCAGGATCCGGCGATGGTCGCCAAGGCGCTTCCACCGGACTACGCGCTCGGCGGCCACACCGCCTCGCTCGGCCTGTGCTGGATGCCCGCAGGCACCCTGCCCGGCTTCGGCGACGGCATGGTGATCGGCCAGCACGGCTCGTGGAATCGCAGCAAGCTGTCCGGCTACAGGCTGGTGTTCATTCCGTTCGAGAACGGCAAGCCGTCCGGCCCCGGTCGCGACATCCTGTCGGGCTTCCTGTCCCCCGACGAGAAGGAATCCTACGGCCGCCCGGTCGGCGTCGTGGTCGGCCCCGACAAGAAGTCGCTGCTGATGGCCGACGACGTCGGCAACGTGATCTGGCGCGTGACGGGGGCGTAAGTAGGTGCCGTAGCGATCACTATGCGTTCCGTCATCCTGAGGTGCGAGGCTTGCGATGCGAACGCGTCGCAAGGGGAGCCTCGAAGGATGAACGGCCGGGATGCAGCCGGGCCGTCGTCCTTCGAGGCTTGCTCTGCGGCGGCGCATCCGCGCCGCAATGCAAGCACCTCAGGATGACGGTGATAGAGCGCGGTACGTCTAGGCTAATTAAGCCTCGACCCGTCACGTCCCCACACACAGCGTGGCGCGCTGCTTGCGGAGCAGCGCGATCACGGACAGCGCGGTGATCAGGCCCGTCTTGGGATTTTCGGACGGGATGTTCTCGATGCCCATCGAGAACCGCGCCGAATCCGCCTCGACCTCGATGCGATGAACATTGCGCGTCACGGTGGGGTCGGCCCAAACCTGGATCTGGGTGCTATCGGGTCCGATGCCCGCCAGCGACAGCGCAACAGCGACATTGACGTTCGCCGGAAAGCCCTTCACCGCCTCGCGCGCGCTGCCCTCGAACAGTTTCAGCGGCTCGCGCAGATTGTCGATGTCGATGTTGTTCTGGACGATGAACGGTGCGCCCTTCAGCCCGTCGATCGGCTTGCGCGTCACCATCTTCACCGAATGAATAGTGCCGACGGCGGCAGCGTTGACGGCATCGAGCCCGATCAGCGCGCCTGTCGGCACGATGATGCGGCCGCCATTGGCGCAGGCGAGATCGACGAGATCGAAATTGTCGAGCAGCCCGCCGACGCTGACCACGACCGCGGACTTGCCGCGCCTCACCGCGGGCTCGACGATCGCGCGCAGTTGGCTGCTCGGCGCACACTCGACCACGATGTCGGCGGCCTCGCCAAGCTGGTCGATCGGCAGGATTTGCGGCGGGCGGCGCAGGCCGGCGAGAAAGGCCTGATGCTTTGCAGGATCGCGCACGGCGACGGCGGACAGCGTCAGACCTTCGATGCCCTGGTCGAGCGCGGTCGCGATCTTGGTGCCGATCGAGCCCAACCCTGCAATGGCCACCCGCAATTCGCTCGAAGCCTTCTGATCCGTCATCACCTTCCCTCTGTCCTGGCCGATGTCATAGCCGCTCACGCCTCCCGCGCATAGCTGCGCAGCCGGGACTCCAGCACGGCCAGCATGGCATCGCGGGCCGGATCGCGCGAGCCGCGCAGCCAGGCGGCGGCGAGCGGCAGGCGGCCGGGGCCAGTCTGCTTCGGTCGGAGCGGCACGAAGCGCACGCCCGAGACCGCCATCCGCGCGGTCCAGCGCGGCACGATCGCAACCCCGAGCTTGGCTGCCACCAGATTGATGATGGTCTGCTTCTCGTCGGCGACCTGCACGATACGCGGTGTCAGGTCGGCCTGCTCGAACAGCTTCACCGTAAGGTCGTGGCTGTGCGGCCGCGAGCGGCGGTCCGGCACCAGCATTGCCTCTTCGGCGATATCCGCCAGCGAGACCGATTTGCGCCCGGCCAGCGCGTGCCGCCGCGGGAACGCCACGATGGCGGTCTCCTGGAGCAGGTCGCGGAATTCCAGCCGCTTGTCGGCGCGATCGGGCGGGCGGACGAAGGCGAGATCGAGCGCGCCGGTCAAGATCTTCGGCAGCAGCCGGACGGTCTTGTCCTCGAGCAGCTGCACCGCAATCTCCGGGTGCCTGGCGCGAAAATCGCGCAGGAGCGGCGGCAGCAATCCCGCCGCCGCGCTGTCGATGGCACCGACCCGCAGCCGCCTTGCGGCCCCCGCCCGCGAGCGGTTGCGCAGATTGTTCTCGACCGCCTCGACCTTGGCGAGGATGGCCCGGGCATCGCGCAGCAGCGTCGTGCCATCCTCGGTGAGCGACACCACGCGCGTGGTTCGCGCAAATAGCCGCGTGCCCAGATCTTCCTCCAGCAGCCTGATCTGCCGGCCGAGCGCGGAGGGCAGCATCTGGAGCTGCTGCGCCGCGCGGCCGAAATGCAGTTGCTCGGCCGCCGCCACGAAGCATCGGAGCTGATGCAATTCCATTCCGCCGGCCCTCCCCCTCCCGAGGATTATATCATTTTTTTGTATAAACCAGCGCCAATTGAATCCGGCCTGCACTCCCATCTAGATTCGCCGCCTACGCAGACGGTCAGACAGGCCGGCGCGATCTCTCACACGGAGCCTTCCCCATGCGCACCCATTCGATCGCAGCAATCCCCGCCGACGGCATCGGCCCCGAGGTGATCTCGGCGGGCGTCCGCGTGCTGGAGGCTCTGGCCAAACGCAGCGGCGACCTCGCGTTCAACGTCAAGACGTTCGACTGGGGTTCGGACTATTACAAGAAGCACGGCGTGATGATGCCGGCCGACGGCCTCAGCGAACTGAAAAAGTTCGATGCGATCTATTTCGGCGCGGTCGGCGCCCCCGATGTGCCCGATCACATCACGCTGTGGGGCCTGCGTCTGCCGATCTGCCAGGGCTTTGACCAATATGCCAATGTGCGGCCGACCAAGATCTTGCCGGGTGTCGCCTCGCCACTGCGCAATGTCGGCGTCGGCGATCTCGATTGGGTGATCGTGCGCGAGAATTCGGAAGGCGAATATGCCGGCATGGGCGGCCGTGCCCACAAGGGCCTGCCGGAAGAGGTCGGCACTGAAGTCGCCGTCTTCACCCGCGTCGGCGTCACGCGGATCATGCGCTATGCGTTCCAGCTCGCGCAGTCGCGTCCGCGCAAGCTGCTGACCGTGGTGACCAAATCGAATGCGCAGCGCCATGGCATGGTGATGTGGGACGAGATCGCAGCCGAGGTCGCCGACGAGTTCTCCGACGTCAGCTGGGACAAGATGCTGGTCGACGCCATGACCGTGCGCATGACGCTGCATCCGAAGAGCCTCGATACGATCGTAGCGACCAATCTCCACGCCGACATCCTCTCGGACCTCGCCGGCGCACTTGCGGGAAGCCTCGGCGTCGCGCCGACCGGGAACATCGACCCGCAGCGCCGCTTCCCCTCGATGTTCGAGCCGATCCACGGCTCGGCCTTCGACATCACCGGCAAGGGCATCGCCAACCCGGTCGCGACGTTCTGGACCGGCGCGCAGATGCTCGAGCATCTCGGCGAGAAGGACGCGGCGGGAAGATTGATGGCAGCAGTCGAGCGCGTCTGCGCGGCCGGCGTGCTGACGCCGGACGTTGGCGGCAAGGCCACGACGAAGGACGTGACGGATGCCGTGATCGACGCGATCAACGGGTCGAATGTGTAGCTCTCTCTTACGCCGCTTGCGGTCCGCTTGCGAGGAGAGGCGAAGAACGTCCCTACCTCCGTTTCGCCGGAGCTGCCGGCGGCGTCACCATCGCGGCGGCCGGCTCGGGCGGTGTCAGATGACGCGGGACGATGATGGTCTGGCCCGGGGTGAGCTGCGCGTTCTCGGGCAATGAATTGCTCTGCGCGAGCGTCCACAGCGGCACGCGGTTGGCTGCGGCGATGCTCTCCAGGGTATCGCCGCGGCGCACCGGCACGCGCACGCCGCTATCCCACAATTCGACCAGCGTATCCGCAGGCACGAGATAGCGCAGCGGCACGGCATCGGCCTGGGTCTGCGGCGGAATGCGCGGCAGCTGCGTCACCATCTCGACGATCTGGCGGTGGATGTCGTCGGATTTCTCGATGTTGATGTGGCTGACGCGCGCGTTTTCCTTGAGGTCGTAGCTCGCGTAATGGCCGCGAAAGCCGGGCACCGCCACGACGTCGCCGCCGCCGAGCACGCTGTCGGACAGGAAGATGTTGATGAAGCGCTCGACATTGAGCGGCACGTCGCCGGTCGCATGCGCGGGATCGATGGCGATGACGAGGCTGATCGGGATGCTCTCCTTGGCCGCCATCTCGGAGATGACGATCGAGCACAGGCCACCCATGGAGTGGCCGATCAGCACGATCGGCGCCGCCTTCTCCTTGTAGCTGGCGATGGCGCGGTTGCCGATCAGCCGGCACAGGGTGAATTCATAGACGTCGGCTACGAAGCCGGCCTGCGTCAGCTTCTCGCCGAGCCGATCCATGCCGGTCGAGAAGATCGGGCCCATGGCGCCGCGAAACAGGTAGACCTTCGGCGGCGGCAATGGCTCGAACGGCGGGGGCGGCGGCGCGGCGGGGGCGACCGCGGTGGCCTTGGACTTGGGCGGTGAAGCAGCGGCCATGCCGCTGCTCAAGGCGAGCAGCACGACTGCTGCCAGCGCGACTAGTCGCCTCGAATTCATCATCAGTCCAGCAGTCCCGCCACGGGAGGCAAGGGCCTCTCCCAATCGGCTTAGTGACCACCGATTGGGTGGATTTTGGGGCACGGGAACCGGGGCGCAACGCGCCGCCGCGCGCATCGACGGGGTCTTGCGACGATCGGCCTCAGGCCGGCCTCGAAAAAGACTAAAGCGGCAGCATCCGATTCAATAGGTCGAGCAGCGTGCGCTGCTCGGCCTCGGCGAGCGGGGCCAGCATCTTCCGATTATACGGCTCCGTCAGCCTTGCCCCCTCGGCAATGAGCTTTGCACCCTTTGGCGTGAGCATGAGCTCGACCGCACGGCGGTCCGCCTTGGAGCGGTTGCGCTTGATGAAGCCGGAGGATTCGAGCTCGTTCAGGATCTTGATCAAGTTCGGCAGCCGCAACCGAAGCAGGCTGGCGAGGCTGCTCGGCGGCACGCCGGGATTGTCGCGAATGACGACGAAGATCGCATAGGTCGCCGGCGTCAGGCCCAAGGCGGCGAACTCCTCGTAAAAGCCTTCGAAGAACCTCAGCTGGGCGAGGCGCAGCATGAAGCCGGGCGTGCGCTGGAGCGCGCGCAGGTCCAGCGAACTCTCCGGCTGCTCGGCGGACTTTGCTCCAGGTCTGACGGTTTTCGAGCTCATGATCCTCAATCCGCGGCCCCAACTCGGCCGAATTGACACTCTCAAAAATAGCTATAAAATATAACTATTATTCAGCGGCACCAAGACCGCGCATGGGAGGGACACAATGAACAGCAAATTCCTGCATAAATTATGCATGCTTGCCGCAATGCTGACCGCGGCGCCGGCATTCGCCCAGGACGTGGTGAAGATCGGCATCCTCAACGACCAATCCGGTCCGTTCGCGAGCTATCAGGGCATCGGCTCGGTCGTCGCCGCCAAGATGGCGGTCGAAGACTATGGCGGAAAGGCTGCCGGCAAGCCGGTGGAAGTCGTCGCGGCGGATCACCAGAACAAGACCGATATCGGGATTGGCATCGCCCGGCGCTGGTACGAGAACGAGAGCGTCGATGCGATCTTCGACATCCCGAACTCGTCGATCGCGCTCGCGGTGGCCGGCATGAGCGCCGAGAAGAACAAGGTGTTCGTCGGATCGGGCGCCGGCACGGTGCTCCTGACCGGCGAGAAGTGCACGCCGAACACCGTGCACTGGACTTACGACACCTATGCCTATGGTCGCGGTCTCGGCAAGGCGATCGTGCAGCAGGGCGGCAAGAAGTGGTTCTTCATCACAGCCGACTACGCCTTCGGTCACGATCTGGAGAAGCAGGCCGCGGAGGCCGTGAAGGCGTCGGGCGGCGAGGTGCTCGGCAGCGTGCGGCATCCGCTGGGAACGGCCGACTACGCCTCGTTCCTGCTCCAGGCCCAGGCGTCAGGCGCGAACGTCATCGGCTTCGCCAATGCCGGGGACGACACCATCACCTCGATGAAGCAGGCCGCCGAGTTCGGGCTGACCAGGGATCACAAGCTGGTCGGATTGATCCTGGGCATGAACGGCCTTCCCGCGCTGGGCCTCAAATTTGCGCAGGGCGCGCAGATCATGAACCCGTTCTACTGGGACCTGAACGACGGCACGCGTGCGTTCGCCAAGCGTTTCGCCGAGCGCATTCCGTCGAAGGCCTACCCGAATGACATGCAGGCCGGCGTCTATGCCTCGGTCATCCACTACCTCAAGGCCATCGACAAGGCTGGTAGCGCCAAGGACGGCAAAGCCGTGGTCGCGATGATGAAGGCGATGCCGACTGACGATCCGCTGTTCGGCAAGGGCTATATCCGCAAGGACGGCCGCAAGATCCATCCGCTCTACCTGCTGCAGGTCAAGGCACCGGAGCAATCGACCTCGGCTTGGGATCTGCTGAAGGTCGTCACCACCATCAAGGGCGAGGACGCATTCCGCGCCGAGAGCGAAGGCCAGTGCCCGCTTAGCAAGCAATAAGGCGGAGCTGACCATGAGCGGCATTGCATCCAGCCCGGTCGACCCGTTCGCGCCCGACTTCCTGATCGACCCCTACCCTGCCTATGCGGCGCTACGCGCGCTCGGGCCCGCATTCGCATTGGAGCGTTACGGCGTGTGGGCGATGGCCGGCTATGCCGAGGTGGAGCCGGCCCTGAAAGACTGGAAAACCTTCATCAGCGGCGAAGGCGTCGGCCTCCACGGCATGAACCCGGCGCTGCCAAAGCCGCTGACACTGCAGATCGATCCGCCCGACCATGACAAGGGCCGCCGCGTGCTCGGCCGCACGCTGTCTCCGGGCGTCGCAAGGAAGCTGCGCGAGACGTTTCAGCGCGAAGCGGAGAAGAAGGTCGCGGAGCTGATCGACAAGGGCACGTTCGATGCCGTGAGCGATCTTGCGGAAGCCTATCCGATGAAGGTGTTTCCGGATGCGATCGGCATCCGGCCGGACGGCCGCGAGAAGCTGCTCGCCTGGAGCACGTTCGTGTTCGACAGCTTCGGCCCGGACAACGAGATGCTGGCGGCATCGCGCAAGGCGGGTCTCGCCGCGCAGAGCTGGATCATGGAATGCTGTGCGCGAGATGCGCTACGGCCCGACAGCCTCGGCATGATGATCTACCAGGCGGCCGATGAGGGCGAGATCACCGAGCACGAGGCAACGCATCTCGTCCGGCCGTTCCTGACCGCCGGGATCGACACCACCGTCAACGGCATCGGCAACACCCTGCTCGCGCTCGCCACGCATCCGGATGAATACCGCAAGCTGCATCACAAGCCGGAGCTGGCGCGCAACGCGTTCGAGGAAGGCCTGCGTTACGATTCACCGGTGCAGACGTTCTTTCGCACCACCTCACGCGATGTCGAGATCGGCGGTGGCGTGATCCCGGCGCATCGCAAGGTGCTGCTGTTCATGGCCTCCGCGAACCGCGATCCCGCGCGTTGGGACAAGCCGGACCGGTTCGACGTGGAGCGGGTTGCGACCGGGCATGTCGGCTTCGGCGCAGGCATCCATGCCTGCGTCGGTCAGATGATCGCGCGCCTGGAAGGCGAATTGGTCTTCGGCGAGCTCGCAAGGCGCGTGAAGACCATCGAGCTCACGGCTGAGCCGAAACGCAGGCTCAACAATTCGCTGCGCGGCCTAGCGAGCATGCCGGTGCGGGTGACCGCCGCCTAAAGCGCGATGAGATTGAGCTCGGTCGTCGGTCGTCCGCGCTTCCGATCGACGACGTGCTCAGTTCCTCGCCGGAGCCGCGGCCGCCGCAGCGCGCGCGGGCCGCGGTGCGCCGGGTTCGGCAACGGGAGCAGCCGGTGCGCGCGTGCGCATGATCGCGGCGTTGATCTCGGCGATGACGCGGCGCTGGATCGCCTCGTTCTTGTCGATCGAGATGTGGCCGACGCCGGTGCCGCGCACGTCGACATTGTCGAGCTTGCCACGGAAACCCGACGCAGCCCGCACCGGCTCGCCGGGGCCGTCGCCGATATAGATGTTGATGTAGCGCTCCGCGCCGGTCGAGAGCTTGGTCTTGAACACGGAGTCGAGGCCGATCGCGAGCTTCACGGGCACGCCGAGCTGATTGAGCTTGGCGATCATGTCCGGCAGCGCGGTCGCGCCGGAGGAATGGCCGACCAGGACGATGGTCTTGAGCCGGCCGGCCTTGTAGGCGGTCGCCGCTTCATCGGCGAGCGAGGACCAGGAGACGAAGTTGGCGACGGTCACTGGGATGCCCTGCGCCTGGAGTCGGGCGCCGATCGTGTCGAGTCCGAGCGAGAAGATGTTGAGCACGCCGCGGAGCAGGTAGACATGCGTGGTCGCCGCCGCGGCCTGGCTCGGCGCGGCTGTGGCGGTGGTCGGGCTGATGGCAACAGCTGACAGCAGGAGTAGGCCCACCGCCCACATACGGAGGGCGGACAACTGGCTGGCGCCGGCGGTGTGACGGCCGTTCGGTCTCATCGATCTTTTCCCTGGAGACGATACGCTTCGCGATGGCCGGAATCGTAGCCATGGCCCGCTCGCACACGCAACAAAGAGCCGCGTGAGCGACAATCTTAGCAGCAAGCCGTGGCGGTTGCGCAACACTTGCCTGGAACCTGCCAAAGAACGGCCTGTTTTGAGGCCATTTTTCTCCGGCCAATTGCGACCGGGCAAGGGCATTCCTATCTCAGGGCTCCGCTGACCCGCCCTTCCCGGCAGGTTCCAGCCTCCCTCCCCAGCCTTTGCTCCCCAGCCTTGCGGCCATCATGTCCTCCATCATCTCCGTCGCCAATTTGTCGAAGACCTATGGGTCCGGCTTCAAGGCGCTCAAGAACGTCAATCTTGACATCAAGCGCGGCGAAATCTTCGCACTGCTCGGCCCGAACGGTGCCGGCAAGACCACGCTGATCTCGATCATCTGCGGCATCGCCAACCCGAGCGAAGGCAAGGTTCTGGTCGGCGGCGAGGACATCCAGACCTCCTACCGCAAGGCGCGCTCGCTGATCGGCCTCGTGCCGCAGGAATTGCACACCGACGCCTTCGAGAGCGTGTGGGCGACCGTGAGCTTCTCCCGCGGCCTGTTCGGCAAGCCGAAGAATCCCGATCATATCGAGAAGGTGCTGAAGGACCTCTCGCTGTGGGACAAGAAGGACAACAAGATCATCACACTCTCCGGCGGCATGAAGCGCCGCGTGATGATCGCCAAGGCGCTGTCGCACGAGCCGCAGATCCTGTTCCTGGACGAGCCCACCGCCGGCGTCGACGTCGAGCTGCGCAAGGGCATGTGGGAGGTGGTGCGCGGCTTGCAGCAGTCCGGCGTCACCATCATCCTCACCACGCATTACATCGAGGAAGCCGAGGAGATGGCCGACCGCATCGGCGTCATCAACAAGGGCGAGATCGTGCTGGTCGAGGACAAGGCGACCTTGATGCAGAAGCTCGGCAAGAAGCGGCTGACACTGCATTTGCAGGGCAAGATCGCCTCGCTGCCGGAGAGCCTCGCTCATTACGAGCTCGAGCTCTGCGATAGCGGCGCGACCCTGGTCTACGATTACGACACCAAGGGCGAGCGCACCGGCATCACCAGCCTGCTCGGCGATCTCCGCACCGCCGGCATCCGCTTCAACGATCTCGACACGACGCAGTCGTCGCTCGAGGACATCTTCGTCGACCTCGTGAGGACGTCATGAATCATCGCGCCATCCGCGCCATCTACCTGTTCGAAATGGCGCGCACCTGGCGCACGCTGCTGCAAAGCATCGTCTCGCCGGTGGTCTCCACTTCGCTCTATTTCGTGGTGTTCGGTGCCGCGATCGGCTCGCGCATCAGCCAGGTCGAGGGTGTCAGCTACGGCACCTTCATCGTGCCCGGCCTGATCATGCTCTCGGTGCTGACGCAGAGCATCGCCAACGCCTCGTTCGGCATCTACTTCCCGAAATTCACCGGCACGATCTACGAGATCCTGTCGGCGCCGATCTCCTATTTCGAGATCGTGCTCGGCTATGTCGGCGCCGCGGCGACCAAGTCGATCATCTTGGGCCTCATCATCCTCGCAACAGCCGGCCTGTTCGTACCGCTGCACATCCATCATCCGGTCTGGATGCTGGCGTTTCTGGTGCTGACCGCGGTGACCTTCAGCCTGTTCGGCTTCATCATCGGCATCTGGGCCGACGGCTTCGAGAAGCTGCAGATGATCCCGATGCTGGTGGTGACGCCGCTGACTTTCCTCGGCGGCAGCTTCTATTCCATCGACATGCTGCCGGCGGGCTGGCGCACGGTCGCGCTGCTCAACCCGGTCGTCTATCTGATCTCGGGCTTCCGCTGGAGCTTCTACGAGATCGCCGACGTCAGCGTATCCGTCAGCATCGGCATGACGCTGGCATTCCTGATGATTTGCCTGGCCGTGATCTGGTGGATTTTCCGCACGGGATATCGGCTGAAGAATTGAGCTGTCATTCCGGGGCGCGACGAAGAGCTATGATGCGCAATTGCGCATCTGAGAATCCATTGTGCGGCAGACTTGGTGGATGAATGGATTCCGGGCTCGCCCTTCGGGCGCCCCGGAATGACGGCGGTAGACTCACCGATAGCAATGGAAGCGGTGATACCTGTCGTAATACCCGCGGCAGCGGTGGCGATAGTGGCGGTGGGGAATGCCGAACACGCCCTCCACCGCACCCACAGCGCCGCCGACACCGGCGCCGACCGCGCCACCGACGACACCTCCTACGGGGCCGGCGATCCGGTTACCTTCATAGGACCCTTCCTGGGCGCCGCGCACGATGCCCTGCGCGTGACCGGCTTCCGGCAAGGACAACAGCGCGAGAAGGGCGGCGGCTGCGAACAGCAGGCGGATGGGGAAGCCGGCCGGCAGGACGGCGGCGTTGACACGGGATTTGTTCATCTTCAGTCCCAAGGGGCAAAAGCGGCGGCGAAAGCCACCGATCGGCAGGACATCATCAACGCACCGAACGGCCGAATGGTTGCGCCTTTGTGACGAATTGTCGGCGATGTGAACGCATGTCCGCTCGCGAAAAAGTCAGCATCGCAGCTGGCGGCGCGGCACAAAGCGGCCTTGCTTACGTCGGACATCACGTTAACGATGGGCGGGCAGCTCGCTGGAACGAAAGCCGGATTGCAGGCATATTGCACGCCGGGGACGGAGAGCCGCGGCGCCTAGCGTGAACAGGCCGGAGGCCAAGATTCAAATGCGTTTCCAGATGCGTTCGTTTTTCATTGCTTTCACCTCATTGCTGCTCTTGAGCGCGGGTACCGCGCAGGCCAAGGTCGAGATCACCGTCGACAAGGACAATCAGCAGATGACCGTCGCCGTCGACGGTGTCGCGCGCTATCACTGGCCGGTGTCAACAGGCATCCCCTCGCGCGAGACGCCGAACGGCGCGTTCCGCGCCTTCCGCATGGAAGAGGATCACTACTCCAAGGAATTCGACGACGCGCCGATGCCGCACGCGATCTTCTTCACCAAGGTCGGGCACGCCATCCACGGCACGGACTCCGTTGGCCGGCTCGGCTCGCCGGCGTCCCATGGCTGCGTGCGGTTGTCGCGTCAGAATGCCACGACGCTCTATGCACTGGTGCAGCAGCAGGGCGTGCTCAACACCACGGTGACGCTGACCGGCTCGGCGCAGGTGGCGCTGGCGCGCAATCCGCGCGGCCGCAACACCACTGCGGTGGCCCGCGCTCCGCAGCAGCCGGCCGAGGAGCAGTACGCCACCACGGGCGATCCCGTGAACTTGACGCCGCCGGCGCAGCCCGCGCGCCGCTACATGCCGCAGGACGACAACTACATCTATCCGGCCGACGGCAGCGACACCGGCGCACGCTATCCGGCACCGCGTTCGGCCGGCCGCCCGCTTTATGACGCACAGGTCTATCAGCAGCAGCCGCAGCCATATTACAATCAGGGCTACGGCCAGCAGGGCTATTATTATCAGCCGCAGCCCCGCCAAGTTTATCAGCCGCGCGACTATTACTATCAGAACTGACGCGATCGCCCTCAACCGCCCTCGCCGGCCGAGGCACCATGCCGTCACGTGCCACGACCATTCTGACTGTGCTCTGGGTTCTGATCGCGGGACGGGCCATGGGATCTGATGTGGCCTTTGACCTCGAGGCGCATCGCGGCGGGCGGGCGCTGTTGCCGGAAAACACCCTGCCCGCCTTCGCCAATTCGCTGTCGATGGGCGTCGACACGCTGGAGCTCGACGTCGGCGTCACCGCCGAAGGCGAAGTGATCTTATCGCATGAGCGCGGGCTCAATCCCGATCTCGCACGCAGGCCCGATGGGGTCTACATCACTCCGCCCGGCACGCCTTTCGTCAAACTGCGGCTCGACGAGGTCAGGACCTATGACGTCGGCCAGATCCGGCCGGACAGTGCCTACGCAAAGCAATTCCCCGACCAGCGTTCGGTGCCGGGGACGCGCATTCCCACCTTGAAGGAGCTGTTCGCGCTGGTGCGCAAGTCCGGCAACACGCAGGTGCATTTCAACATCGAGACCAAGATCGACCCGAACCATCCGGATGAAGCGCCAGATCCGCAGGCCTTCGTCGTGAAGCTGCTCGGAGTGATCGAGACCGAAGGATTCTCCGACCGCGTCATGGTCCAGTCGTTCGACTGGCGAACCCTGCTTCTCGTGCAGCAGCAGGCGCCCAACATCCCGACCGTATACCTGACGCTCCAGCGCGGCTCGGCTCCGACGGTGGCGCTCGACAAGGCAACGAGCTGGACGGCCGGCTTCAGCCCGGCCGATCACGGCGGCTCGCTGCCGCGGACGATCAAGGCCGCGGGCGGCGCGATCTGGTCGCCTCATTTCGGCGACGTCACCGCGGCGCTCGTCTCGGAGGCTCACGCGCTCGGGCTGCGCGTCGTGGTCTGGACGGTCAACAAGCGAGACGACATGGCGCGCATGATCGAGCTCGGCGTCGACGGGATCATCTCGGACAGGCCGGACCTGTTGCGGCAGATCGCCGGCGAGAAGGCGATCGCGTTGCCGGCGGGGACGCCGGTGGCGCCTTAGGTTCCGTGTCCCGGACGCGGCGCGGCATGAAATGACGCGACGCAGAGCCGGGATCCAGAATTGTGGGCCCCGGCTCTGCAGCGCATCACCATAGCGCGTCGAAGACGCGCGTGAACGCGCTTATGGTGCTGCGCAGCGTCCGGGGCACGAGACATCGCGTCGCCCCTACTCCCCATCTTTCAATCGCCGATACAGCGCGCCCAAGATGTTGGAATAATCGTCCGTCCAGACCCGCGCCCTGTCATCGGCTTCGGTCTGTTCCCATTGCTTGGAGGACGCGAGCCTGCCGATGTCGGCCTCCTCCCGCGCGGAGATGACGACGTCGGTCGAGAAGATGTAGTCGGAATCGCGGCCTGAATCCTCGTTGAAGACCCAGCTCTTGAGATCGTTGGCGTCGGCAATGCCGACCACGACGGTCTCGAGATCGAGATGCCGATTGGAGACGTGCATCACCACGGCGCCGTGCGGTGCGAGCTTGTCCTTGTAGATCTTCATCGCCTCTTCGGTCGCAAGATGGATCGGGATCGCATCGGACGAATAGGCATCCACGATGACGAGATCATAGGCGCCATCGGGCTCCTTGGCGAAGGTGAGGCGTGCATCGCCGATGACGGGCTTCATGTCCGGCATGCAACTGGAGATGTAGCGGAAATTCCTGGGGTCACGCGCCGCGTCGACCATGGATTGGTCGATCTCGAAGAAGGTCCAGCTCTCCCCTGGCTCGGCGGCGCAGGCGAGCGTGCCGGAGCCGACGCCGATCGCGGCGACCTTGAGCGGCGCGCCCTTGCGCTCGCGGATCGCGCTGACGGCCTGACCGATACCACCGTCCTTGTGATAGTAGGTGATCGGCTCGGGCCGGCCTGCGACAGGCGTCCCATCATTGTCGCGGAAGCGCTCGGCGCCGTGGATGGTGGTGCCGTGCATCAGCACGTGGAAATAGCCGCCCGGCGTCACCACGATCTTGTGCACGCCGAAGAAGCTGCGCACCGTCGTGACGCGGCCCTCGTCTGCGGGATAAACGCGGATCAAGGCCAGCGCGAGCGCGACGGTGGCGAAGATCTTCCAGCGTCCGGCATTGAGGATCAGCGCGAGCAGCGCGGCGAGCACGCCGACGCTGCCGGCGACCCAGACGCGATGATCCACGAACCAGGTCGAGAGGTCGCCCGTCGCGGTGGAGGGCACAACGAGCGCCACCGCGAGCGCGGCGAGCGCCAGCCAGTACCATTTCACGATGCCGGCAAGGCGTTCGTTCGCAGACGGACGGCACAGCGCGGCGAGCGCGATCAGGATCGGATATTCGGCGATCCACGAGAAGGTGAAGGGCGCAACGAGCCCTGCGAACAGGCCGCCGACCATGCCGCCGAACGATAGCGCGACATAAAACCCGGTGAGATATCTGGCCGCCGGCCGCGTCCGCGCCAGTTCGCCGTGGCAGGCCATGGCGATGATGAAGAAGCACAGCTGATGGCCGCCGAGCGTGAGCAGCAAATTCTGCTCGCCGCCGAATGCGAGCAGGAAGACCACGCCCGCGATCGCAACCGGCTGGAGCATCAGCATCCATTTGTGCGGCAGCAGCGGCCGTGACTGGAACACCACGACCCAGGTCAGCAGATACAGCGACAGCGGCAGCACCCACAGCAGCGGCGCCGCCGCGACGTCGGTCGAGATGTGCGCGGTGACGGCGATGAGCAGGCCCGACGGCACCGCGGCGAGGAAGATCCAGCGCAACCGCGTCAGCGGGCCGGGCGCCGGCGCATTCATGTCCTCGGTCCGCACATCGGCCACCGCCAGCCTCGGCGAACGCAGCAACAACATGCCGCAGGCGCCGATGAGAAGGATCAGCAGGCCATAGCCGCCGGTCCAAAACCGGTTCTGCATCTGCAGCGTGAACACCGGCTCGAGCAGGAACGGATAGGACAGCAGCGCGAGGAAGCTGCCGATGTTGGAGGAGGCATAGAGAAAATAGGGATCGTGGGCGGCGGGATGGCCGGTGCGGACGAACCAGGCCTGCAGCAGCGGATTGTTGGCGGCGAGCGCGAAGAACGGCAATCCAATCGAGATCATAAACAGGCCAAGCAGCCAGAATGCATAGCCCGAAGCAGGCGGCTCGCCATAGGCGGAGGCGATTGCGAGCGGCAGCGTGGCGAAGGCCGCGATCAGCAGCACCAGATGCACCGCGACCGGAACGATCCGGTTCCTCGCCTGCATCAGCAGATGCGCGTAGGCATAGCCGGCCAGCAGCAGCGACTGGAAGAACACCATGGCCACCGACCACACCGCGGGCGAGCCGCCGAGCCGCGGCAGCACCATCTTCGTGAACAGCGGCTGCACCGAGAACAGCAGCAGCGCACTGACGAAGATCGCGGCGGTGTAGACCGTCAGCACCAGCCGGTTGCGCGACGACGAAGGCTGCTCCGTCGCGGCGGGTTGCACGATCGAATCCATGGAAGCTCCGGCTCAAACCCCGGCTGGCGCCGGACCGCGCGCAATGGAGCACAAGGCGCCGGAACGGGCAATAAAGTGTGGCGTGATGTTGCGGCGAGGAATGCTTGATATAAGGAGGGTCGTTCCGGCGCGATGCAAAGCATCGAACCCGGAACCCCGAGATTCTCCGGTGCGGAGCCCGCACCATAGTTCTCGCTTCGCGAGCCCCGGAATGACGCCAAGGGAATCATGAGCGAAACCGACGTCGTCATCATCGGCGCTGGCCATAACGGCCTCACCTGCGCGGCCTATCTCGCGATGGCGGGCCTGCGGGTGCGCGTGGTCGAGCGGCGCAAGGTGGTCGGCGGCGCCGCGGTGACGGAGGAGTTTCACCCCGGTTTCCGCAATTCGGTCGCGGCCTACACCGTGAGCCTGCTCAATCCGCAGGTGATCCGTGATCTCAAGCTCGCCGAGCAGGGCCTGCGCATCGTCGAGCGGCGCGCGCAGAATTTTCTACCCGCACTAGATGCCAGCTATCTCCTCACCGGCGAGGGGCGGACGAAAGCGTCGGTCGCGCGGCTCAGCGCGCATGATGCGGAGGCCCTCGACGGCTTTGCGCGCGAGCTGGAGGACATCGCCGACGTGCTCAGGCAGTTCGTGCTGCGCGCGCCCCCGAACCTGCTCGACGGATTTGGCACGAACGCGATCCGCGAAGCCGTGAACGCGCTCCAGAGCGCCAATATCCTGCGCGGCCTCACGCTGGAACAGAGCCGCAGCCTGCTCGATCTCTTCACCCGTTCGGCCGGGCGAAATGCTGGACGAACGTTTCGAACATGATCTGGTGAAGGCGCTGTTCGGCTTCGACGCCATCGTCGGCAACTATGCCAGCCCCTACGCCGCCGGCTCGGCTTATGTGATGCTGCATCACGCCTTCGGCGAGGTGAACGGCAAGAAGGGCGTCTGGGGCCACGCCATCGGCGGCATGGGCGCGATTACGCAGGCGATGGCACGCGCGGCACGCGACCGTGGCGTCGTGATCGAGACGGATGCCGGCGTCCGTGAGATCATCGTCGAGCGCGGGCGCGCCGTCGGCGTCGTGCTAGAGAACGGCTCTGTCATCCGCGCAAAGTATGTCGCGGCCAATGTCAATCCAAAGCTGCTCTACACGCGGCTGATCGCGGCGGACGCTCTGCCTGCGGACTTCCTCGCCCGCATCCGGCACTGGAAGAACGGCTCCGGCACTTTCCGCATGAACGTGGCACTGGACCGCCTGCCCTCCTTCACGGCGCTGCCGGGCGATGGCGATCACCTCAGCTCCGGCATCATCCTGGCGCCGAGCCTCGACTATATGGACCGCGCCTATCTCGATGCGCGGGCGCAGGGCTGGAGCCGAGAGCCAGTGGTGGAGATGCTGATCCCCTCGACGCTCGACGACACGCTGGCCCCCGCCGGCAAGCATGTCGCGAGCCTGTTCTGCCAGCATGTCGCACCAAGGCTTCCCGATGGAAAGTCCTGGGACGATCATCGCGAAGAGGTTGCCGATCTCATGATCGCGACCGTCGACAAATATGCCCCGGGTTTTGCGGCGAGCGTGCTCGGCCGTCAGATCCTGTCCCCGCTCGATCTCGAACGGCAGTTCGGTCTGCTCGGAGGCGACATCTTCCACGGCGCGCTGACGCTGAACCAGCTGTTCTCGGCGCGGCCGATGCTGGGCCACGCCGATTATCGCGGGCCGCTGAGGGGCCTCTACCATTGCGGCTCCGGCGCCCATCCCGGCGGCGGCGTCACCGGGGCCCCCGGCCACAACGCGGCGCAGGTGATCCTGCGGGATCACCGGTCGCTGTTCGGAAGCCGTGGATAGGTCTGTGGATGGGCTGTGGACAGTCTGTCGAATAGTCTGTGGCGAAACCGGGACGGCTTCTCAGTACAAGCCCGGATCAGGCTGTGGAAAAGACGCGGGATAAGTAAGGTATAAGACAGTGGATGGCCTCCGAATGAAGAGCGGAGGGGCTGTGGATGTCGAGTAGTGCTCGCATGACCGACGAGAAGAGAAACGCAGCAGATATCCGCTGGAGCGAGCAAATTGCCGCTTCGATCGTAGATGAGCTGCTGGTCGCGAAACTGATAGCGGAAGATCAGGCTGGGTGGGCGCGCCAAATAGTCGCCCAAGACATTCATATCCAGCTAGTCTCTGGCTTTAGGCCGCCAAATTCGAACTGAGGCATTGCCGGGCATTCCTGCGAGCCCCAAAACGACCCCGCCCGCCAGGGTAATCCCTAGCGGGCGGTGATCAGGAATAGCCGGTGAAGAAAAATGGCCCCCGCTGGGAAATGCAGGCGGAAATTACTTCAAGGAGGTGCTAATCGAAGTGAACTTCTCGTTCATGGTGGTGCCCAGGCTGTTCACCACGGTGATGATCGCCAGGGCGATGCCCGCAGCAATCAGACCGTACTCGATCGCAGTTGCACCGGACTCGTCCGACCAGAACTTCTGAACCATGCGCTTCAAGACTCGCCTCCGTTTCAATTCCAAGCTGTATTGACTTGCTTCAACATCCGAAAATGTACGGGAGACAAGCTACAGGCGCATTAACCAGGGAACCGCAAATTATCCGGATAATTGGCACCAAAAGTTCCCAAAATTGAACTCAACGGAACCCTGAATGGAGCCTTCCCCCACCCATCGCGCCAGCTTTTCGATCGGCAGCGAGGCCGACGCCAGGCGTGTCGTCGACCTGCTCACCGAGGTGTTTTTCGAGGGCGATGCGGCGGTCGCCGCGTTCGAGCGTCCGGACGGACAATGGGACGTCACGCTCCATTTCGTCGAGGCGCCTGATCAGGCATGGCTGCGCGAACTCGTTGCAACTTCGGCAGGAAATGGGATCGCCGCAACGCTCGCCTTCGACACCATCGAGGCCAAGGACTGGGTCAAGGCCAGCCTTGAAGATCTCATCCCGGTCCCGGCCGGGCGCTTCGTCGTGCACGGCAGCCATGACCGTGACCGTGTGGCGCCGAACAAGCTCGCCATCGAGATCGAGGCGGCGCTCGCCTTCGGCACCGGTCACCACGGCACGACGCGCGGCTGTTTACTGCTGCTTGACCATGTCCTGAAGAGTTCCCGGCCGCGCAACGTGCTCGACCTCGGGACCGGGACCGGCGTGCTGGCGATCGCAGCCGCGAAGGCGTTGCACCGCGCAGTGCTTGCCTCCGACATCGATCCACCCTCGGTGCGGGTGGCGGCTGAGAACGCCTCGCTCAATGAAGCTGGTAACCATGTGCGGGTGATCCGCGCCACCGGCTTTGCCGCGCCGGATTTTGCACGCGCGGGCCCGTTCGACCTGGTGCTCGCCAACATCCTTGCCAATCCGCTGCGGCAGTTGGCGAGCCCGATGACGCGGCACCTCGCGCCCGGCGCCCGTGTCATCCTCTCCGGCCTGCTGACGCACCAGGCTCCCGCCGTGATCGCCGCCTACCGCGCCCGCGGCCTGGTGCCGTTGAAGCATCTGCGGATCGAGGGGTGGAGCAGTCTGTTGCTGCGGAAGGTGGGGTGAGCGAGGTGCTGTAGGGTGGGCATAGCGAAAGCGTGCCCACCATTTCGCCGCCATAGCCGACAGACGGTGGGCACGGCGCTTCGCGCCTTTGCCCACCCTACGGCATCATCAATGCAGCTACTCCGCCGGCTTCTCGTCGCGGCGTATCGCGCGATCGTTCTGCAAGGTGCGCCGCGCGCGGCGCTCGGCGAAACGGTCGATCATCTGGCTGATCAGGCCGCGCGGCTTCTTCGGTGCCGCCGCAGCCGGGGCGCGACGCACCGGCGGCGAAATCTTCTCAAACGTGAACGCTGGCATCGTGTGTCCCCTCGCCGTTGAGATGAACCACCTGCTCGAATTTCCCTGTTATCCGGACGAAGCGCAACTGCCGCATCCTTTACTCCACTCAACTCGAATGGAACTATTTCAAGCACAGTCCATGCCAGATGCGACGCAAATGCGTCTAGATTGCGGACCGATGCCCATGATCCTAGAGTGATCCACATGTTCGAAGCACACTTCCAGACATTCGAGGAGCCGGAGGCCGGCGTCGCATTGACGGCGCGGCTGGCCGCACTTCGCGAAGAACTTGCCCGGCGCAAGCTGACCGGCTTAGTCGTTCCGCGCGCCGATCAGCAGCAGAACGAATATGTGCCGCCATCGGAAGAGCGGCTGGCCTGGCTGACCGGCTTCACGGGCTCGGCCGGGATGGCGGTGGTGCTGACGCAGGAAGCCGCGGTGTTCGTCGACGGCCGCTACACGCTGCAAGCCGCCAAGCAGGTCGACGCCAAGGCCTGGGCGGTGGAATCGCTGATCGACCCGCCGCCGGAAAGCTGGGTGTCGGCGCATCTGAAGGCCGGCGATCGCCTCGGATTTGACCCGTGGCTGCACACTTTTTCGGCAGCCGAACGCCTGTCTGCCGCCTGCGCCAAGGCCGGCGCCGAGCTCGTGGCCGTCGACAGCAACCCGATCGACGCAGTCTGGCAGGACCGGCCGCAGCCGCCGCTCGCCCCCGTCGCCGTGCACAGCCTCCAGCATGCGGGTGTCGGCGAGGCCGAGAAGCTGACGCAGATCAGGGGCGAGATCGCCAAGCTCGGCACCGATGCGCTGGTGCTGTCGGACAGCCACGCGGTGGCCTGGACCTTCAACATCCGCGGCGCCGACGTCGCCCATACCCCGCTGCCACTATCCTACGCCCTGGTGCCGAAGGACGGCCGTCCCACCATCTTCATCGACCACCGCAAGCTCTCCAACCTCACACGCGATCATCTCGAGCAGTCGGCCGACGTGCGCGAACCGGACGCCATGGCGCCGACGCTGATGGCGCTCGCCAAGAGCGGTGCGGCGATCACGCTCGACAACGCCACTGCGGCCGACGCACTCAGCCGGCTGATCGCAGGCGCCGGCGGCAAGCCGGTGCGCGGCAGCGATCCGGTTGCACTGCTCAAAGCGGTCAAGAACGCAACCGAGATCAAGGGCACCAAAACCGCCCATGTGCGCGATGCCGTGGCGCTGGCGCGCTTCCTCGCATGGATCGATCGCGAGGCGCCAAGCGGCAAGCTCACCGAGATCGACGCAGTCGAGGCGCTGGAGACTTTCCGCCGCGACACCGGCGCACTCAGGGACGTGTCGTTTCCGACCATCTCCGGCACCGGTCCGAACGGCGCCATCGTGCACTACCGCGTCACCCGCAAGAGCAACCGGCGGATCGCGCCTGGCGATCTCCTGCTGATCGATTCCGGCGCGCAATATGAGGACGGCACCACCGACGTCACGCGCACCATGGCGGTCGGTGAGCCCACGGACGAGATGCGCGACCGCTTCACCCGCGTGCTGCGCGGCCATATCGCGATTGCGCGCGCCATCTTTCCGGACGGCACCACGGGCGCGCAACTCGATACGCTGGCGCGGCAATATCTCTGGTCCGTCGGCCTTGATTTCGAGCACGGCACCGGCCACGGCGTCGGCAGCTATCTCTCGGTGCACGAAGGACCGGCGCGAATCTCGAAGCTCGGCACCACGCCGCTGAAGCGCGGCATGATCCTCTCCAACGAGCCCGGCTACTACAAGACCGACCGCTTCGGCATCCGCATCGAGAATCTCGAACTGGTGGTCGCGGCCGACATCAAGGGCGCCGAAAAGCCGATGAACGCGTTCGAGACGCTGACCTTGGCGCCGATCGACCGGCACCTGATCGATGTGGCGATGCTGAGCCGCGATGAGCTCGACTGGCTGAACGCGTATCATGCGCGCGTGAAGGCCGAGGTGCGGCCGGCGCTGGACGAGGCGACGAAGGCCTGGCTCGATCAGGCGACCGCGGACTTGAAGCTCTAAATCCGTCATAAGACCGCCCGCGTAGGGTGGGCAAAGCATCCGCTGCCGCTCGAAGAGCGGAGGCGGATGCGTGCCCACCATCCATCTCCGCGTGACGGCAGCAACGGTGGGCACGCCGCCGCAAAGAGCGCGTCTTTGCCCACCCTACAGGCCCTGCGCCTTGACGCCTTGCGCATAGCCGTATGCCGAAATGGCCGTATTCGCTCGCAATGCGATGCGGCTAGTGTCCGGCGATGCACGGCATGATCAGCAAGCCGCCGGGAGCGGCCACCGACATCGCGACATCGCGCGTGGTGTTGCTGCTGCTGGTCGTCATGACCGGCATCGCGCCGATCTCGCTCTACATGCTGGTTCCGGCGCTGCCGGTGCTGGCGACGAATTTCGGCAGCGACATCTCGATCGCGCAGATGACGGTGTCGCTCTACATGGTCGGCATCGCGCTGTCGCAGCTGATCATGGGTCCGCTGTCGGACCGGTTCGGACGGCGTCCGGTGCTGCTCGGAGGACTGGCGCTGATGGTGGCGGCCAGCATCGCCTGCATCTTCGCGCAGAACCTGCCGCAGCTGATCGCCGCGCGCTTCTTCCAGGCGCTGGGCGGCGCCGCCGGCATGGTGGTAAGCCGCGCCATCATCCGCGACATCTACGAGCGCGATCGCGTCGCCTCGATGATCAGCCTCGTGGTCGCGGCGCTGATGATCGGCCAGATGGTCTCGCCGCTCACCGGCGGCCTGATCGAGACCGCGTTCGGCTGGCGCGCGATCTTCTACGCCATCACCATCGCCGCGATCATTGTCGCCGTCGGTATCGCCGTGGCGTTGCCGGAGACGCGCCGCAGCCGGGCTGCCGGCAGCGGCTTCCGCCGCGATGTCGGCATGCTGATCCGCAATCGTGCCTTCGTCGGCTATGTGATGTGCCAGGTGCTAGCCTCGCAGATCATCTTCACCTTCGCAGGCGGCGGCCCCTACATCGTGGTGACGCAGATGGGACGCAGCAGCGCCGAATATGGCGCGTGGTTTGCGACAACGGGCTTTGCGTTTCTCGTCGGTAATCTGCTCTGCGTGCGCTTTGCGCCGCGGCATTCGCTGGAGAAGCTGATCTGGTTCGGCCTCGCGCTGCAGCTCGCCGGCAGCCTTGCGAACCTGCTGTGGAGCTTGATCGGCTGGAATGAAGCCCCCGCCTGGCTGTTCGGCACCCAGATGATCGTGATGGCCGGCAATGCCTTCGTGATGGCCAATTCCGCCGCCGGCGCGATCAGCATCCGCCCTGAAGCCGCCGGTACCGCCTCAGGCGCGATGGGCTTCCTGCAGCAAGGTATCGGCGCGCTGATGTCGCAATTCGGCGCCTATCTCGGCGGCCACTCCGCAACGACGCTGCCGCTCACCTCTGCGGTCCTCGCGGTCTCGCTGCTCTGCGCCTGCGTGATGATCTTCGTCGTGCCCCGCCGCGAGGTCGTGGTGAGCGAGGCGCTGATCGAGCAGGCCGAGGAGGAAGAGACGGGGATGATGTGAGGGGGGCATGACGCCCTTCCCCGTCATTGCGAGCGCAGCGAAGCAATCCAGACTGTCACCGCGGAAAGATTCCGGATTGCTTCGCTCCGCTCGCAATGACGGAAGAAACCTTCACTCCCCGATCAGCTTCAGCCACTCGTCCTCGGTCAGCACCTTGACGCCGTGCTTGTTGGCTTCCGCGAGCTTCGAGCCTGCGCCGGGGCCGGCGATGACGAGATCGGTCTTTTTCGATACCGAGCCCGACACCTTTGCCCCTAAACGCTCAGCCGTCGCCTTGGCTTCATCCCGCGTCATCTTCTCCAGCGAGCCCGTGAACACCACGGTCTTGCCGGCGACGGCCGAATTGCTCTTCGGCTTCTCGGCGTCGACGATCTCGACCTCGCTGGTCAGCCGTTCGACGATGCCGCGGTTGTGGCTCTCGCCGAAATAATCGGCGATGCTCTTGATCACGGTGTCGCCGATCTGGTCGAGCGCGTCCATGTCTGCCATCGCCTCCTCGTCGCCCTTGGCGACCTTGAGGCAGGCATCGTGGAAGGCGTCCCACGAGCCATAGCCGCGCGCCAGCGCCAGCGCCGTGGTCTCGCCGACATGGCGCATGCCGAGCGCATAGATGAAGCGCTCCAGCGCAATTTTTCGCCGGTTCTCGATGGCGCCGAACAGGTTGCGCACCGAGGTCGCGCCGTAGCCCTCGACCTCCTCGAGCCTCAGCTTCGCGTTGCGTTTCTCCAGCGTGAAGATGTCGGCGGGCTCCTTCACCCACCCCTCGTCGTAGAAATACTGGAGCTGCTTCTCGCCAAGACCGTCGATGTCGAAGGCCCGCCGCGACACGAACAGCTTGAGATGCTCGATCTTCTGATAGGGACAGGCGAACTCGCCGGTGCAGCGGGCGCGCGAGCCCTCCTCGCCCGCCGCCGTCTCCTCGCGCACGACGTCGGTGTGCAGCGGACACGGGCACTTCTTCGGGAAGTGGAATTCCTTGGCCGTCTTCGGGCGCTTGTCGAGGACGACATCGACCACCTGCGGGATGACGTCGCCGGCGCGCTGGATCACGACGGTGTCGCCGATCCTGATATCGCGGCCCTCGCGCAGCACCTCGCCCTTGTTGCCGATGCCCTTGATGTAGTCCTCGTTGTGCAGCGTGACGTTTTGCACGATCACGCCGCCGACGCCGACCGGCTCGAGCTTGCCGACCGGCGTGAACGAGCCGGTGCGGCCAACCTGGATCTCGATGTCGCGCAGCACCGTCATGGCGCGCTCGGCCGGGAATTTGTGCGCGATGCCCCAGCGCGGCGTGCGCGAGACGAAGCCGAGCCGCTCCTGCCAGTCGATGCGGTCGACCTTGTAGACGACGCCGTCGATGTCGTAGTCGAGCCGTGCGCGCTGCTCCTCGATCGCATGATGAAAAGCGAGCAGCTCCTCGACGGAGTGACAGAGCTTGGTCAGCGGATTGGTCTTGAAGCCGCAGCCCTCGAACCAGCCGATCATGCCGCTCTGCGTATCCTCCGGCATCGCGCTCATCTGCCCCCACGCATAGGCGAAGAAGCCGAGGGGACGGGAGGCGGTGATGGTCGGGTCCTTCTGCCGCAAGGAGCCTGCGGCCGAATTGCGCGGATTGGCGAAAATGGTGCCGCCTTCCGCCTTCTGCCGCTCGTTGAGCGCGAGGAACGCCTTCTTGGTCATGTAGACCTCGCCGCGCACCTCGCAGATGTCGGGGACGTTGCGTCCCTTCAGCTTCTGCGGCACGTCTTCGAGCGTGCGGATGTTGGCGGTGACGTCCTCGCCGACCGCACCGTCGCCGCGCGTCGCAGCGGTGACGAGTTCGCCGCCCTCGTAGCGCAGCGACATCGAGAGCCCGTCGATCTTCGGCTCGGCGGAGAAATTGACCTTGTCGTCGTCGAGCTTCAGGAACCGCACGATGCGGCCGACGAAGTCGCGCACGTCCTCTTCGGCAAAGGCATTGTCGAGCGACAGCATGGGCACGGCATGCCGGACTTTCTTGAAGCGGCCCGACGGCGCCGCGCCGACCTTCTGCGAGGGCGAGTCCGCGCTGACGAACTCGGGAAAGCGTTTTTCGATCGCATCGAAGCGACGACGCAGCGCGTCGTACTCGGCGTCGGTGACGGTGGGCGCGTCCTCCTGATAGTAGCGCTCGTTGTGCCCCTCGATCTCGAGCGCGAGCCGCATGTGCTCGACCTTGGCCTGCGCCTTGGTGAGGTCGGCGACGTCGCGAAGCGGTGTTGCTTTGGATTTTGCTGCTCTGGCCATGGTGCTTGGATACGACGGAGCGGGCGGAAGGGTAAAGGCGGTTGACTTTCGTGCCCCGGACGCAGCGCAGCGCGAAGCGATGCGCTGCCGAGCCGGGGCCCATGTGGCGGTAGTCTGGGTCCCGGCTCGCGCTGCGCGCGTCCGGGACACGAAACCTAAGCCGTCGCCGCCTTGAGCAACCTCTCCGCCGCCGCCCTCGCCTCCGCCGTGATCTCGGCACCCGCCAGCATCCGGGCGATTTCCTCGCGGCGGTGGTCCGCGGCGAGCGCATTGACGCGGGTGGCGACGCGCTTGCCCTTGTCGAGGGCGTCCTTGGAGATGAGGAGGTGCTGGTCGGCGCGGGCGGCGACCTGCGGGGCGTGGGTCACGGCCATGACCTGGACCTTGCCGGCAAGCCGCGCCAAGCGCCCGCCGATGGCGTCCGCAACCGCGCCGCCGACGCCGGTGTCGATCTCGTCGAAGACGAGCGTCGGCGCCGAACCGCGGTCGGACAGCACGACCTTGAGCGCCAGGAGGAAGCGCGACAGCTCACCGCCGGAGGCGACCTTCATCAGCGGACCCGGCTTGGTGCCCGGATTGGTCTGCACCCAGAACTCGACGCGATCGAACCCTTGCGGCCCCGGCGCGGCCTCGTCGGTCTCGACCTGGGTCATGAATCTTGCGCGTTCGAGCTTGAGCGGCGCCAGCTCGGCATTGACCGCCTTGTTGAGCTTCTCCGCCGACTTCTGCCGCGCCAGCGACAGCTTCTTGGCGGCGGCGGCATAGCGGCTATCTGCCTCGATCGCGGCCTGCTCCAGCTTCTTGAGCCGCGAAGCGCCGGCATCGATCAGGACGACGTCGGCGGCATATTTGGCGGCCAGCGCGGCGAGACCGTCGACCGGCGTCGAATATTTGCGAGACGCCGCACGCAAAGCAAAAAGCCGCTCCTCGATGCGTTCGAGCTCGGCCGGATCGAAATCGGTTGCGGCCAACGCCGCCTGGAGGTGCTGATCGGCTTCCTCGAGCGCGTTGATCGCAGCGTCGATCGCCCTCACCGCAGGCTCGACCAGCGCCGGCGAGTTGACGCCGCGGCGCTCCAGCCGGCGCACCGCCGCCGACAGCGCCGCGACCGGCGAATGATTGCCGCCGACCGCCTCCTGCGCCTCGCGCAGGTCCGAGGCGATCTTCTCGCCCTGCATCATGGTGGTGCGGCGCGAAGCCAGTGCAGTCTCCTCGCCGTCCTTGGGCGCGAGCTGCTTCAGCTCGTCGGAGGCATGGCGCAGATAATCGGCCTCGCGTGCGGCATGCTCCATGGCGGCGCGATGCTGCTCCAGCGCGGTGTTGGCGGTGCGGCGCTCGTCCCAGAGCGCTTCGACCGCCGCGACGTCCTTTTCCAGGCCGGCAAATGCGTCGAGCAGGCGGCGGTGGGTGGCGGCATCGACCAGCGCGCGCTCGTCATGCTGGCCGTGGATCTCGACCAGGGCGGCGCCGACCGCCTTCAGCGTCTGCACGCTGATCGACTGGTCGTTGATGAAGGCACGGGTGCGGCCGTCGGCGAGCTGCACGCGGCGGAGAATCATCTCCCCGGTGTCGTCTAGGCCATTCTCGGCCAGAATCTTGGTCGCAGGGTGATTCTTCGGGACATCGAACACGGCGGTGACCTGCCCCTGCTCCGCGCCGTGGCGCACGAGCCCGGCGTCGCCGCGGCCGCCGAGCGCCAGTGCGAAGGCATCGAGCAGGATGGACTTGCCCGCCCCAGTCTCGCCGGTCAAAACCGCAAGGCCGGTGGCGAATTCGATATCGAGCCGTTCGATCAGGACGATGTCACGGATCGACAGACGCGCCAGCATGGAACCCCAAAACTTCCTAGCCGAGGCCCATCTTCTTGAAGGTCCGGCTGATCCAGGACCCCTGATTCTCGCTCGGCTCGAGACCGCCGGATTTTACAAGATTATAGGCGTCCTTGTACCAGCGGCTGTCAGGAAAATTGTGCCCAAGCACGGCCGCCGCGGTCTGCGCCTCGCCGACGATGCCGATCGCCATATAGGCTTCGGTGAGCCGGAACAGCGCCTCCTCGACATGGCGGGTCGTCTGGTACTGCGTTACGACGGTCTTGTAACGGTTGATCGCGGCCGTGTAGTCGCGCTTCTGGGCGTAGTAGCGGCCGACATTCATTTCCTTGCCGGCGAGCTGGTCGCGCGCGCCCTCGATCTTGGCCTTGGCCGAAGTCGCATATTCGGAAGTTGGATATTTGCGCACCACCTCTTCCAGCGCGGCGATCGCCTTTTCGGTGCGGGCCTGGTCGCGGCTGATGTCGGGAATCTGGTCGTAATGGGAGGCGGCAATCAGGTATTGCGCATAGGCCGCGTCCGGGCTGCCGGGATGCAGCGTGACATAGCGGGTGGCGGCGCCGATGCAGCCGTCATAGTCGCCGCCCTGATAGGACGCATAGGCCGACATCAGCAGCGATTTGCGGGCCCAGTCGGAATAAGGATGCTGGCGGTCGACCTCTTCGAACTTCTTGTTCGCCGCCTTCATGTCCTTCTTCTCGTTCATGAGGTACAGGCCCTCATTGTAGATCTTGTCGGCGGGCTCCTCGACGAAGGTGTCGTCCTTGGCGGTGAACTTGTCCCAGAGCGCTCCCGTGCCGCAACCGGCGAGCGGCAGCGCGAGCATGACGAAGGTGACGGCCTGAAGCAGCCCACGGGCTCGCGACGAGACCGAGAAATATCCGCGCGTCATACGCTGTGCCGACATGAGTTTAAGCCCTGACGCCCTGTGATGCGGTGCCCGCCAGCCCACGAACCCCGTCATGGGCGCGAAATGTAACCGTGGTGCCTGCCATGCGACCACGCCGATGTATCCGAAAAACGATCGTTAACCTACCGGATAGGCAGCCATTCCGCCCGGATTAAGGCGAACGTGCCGCAATGCTAGCCGATCATGGTTACCAGGAGTTTCCCCGGGGGAGCCGCCAACCAAACGCCAGGGCGACAGGTCTCTTCAGGACACATCCGGTCCGAACGCCGCGGCGATCCGGCCGCCGACGATGCCGCGGCCGACCTCGCCCACGGGACGCGTGGTGCGGCGGGCAGCCTCGCCCTCGACCACCCGCCAGGCGGTCCGGTCGGCGAGCAGCGCGGTCAGGACAGCGTGGTTGAGCTTGTGGCCGCCACGCACCGAGCGGTAGGCGCCAAGCAGCGGCAGGCCGGCCAGCGAGAGGTCGCCGATCACATCCAGCACCTTGTGGCGGGCGCATTCGTCGGCGTAGCGCAGACCCTCGGTATTGAGGAGCCGCTCGTCATCGAACACGACGGTGTTGTCGAAGGAGGCGCCGAGGGCATAGCCCGCGCTCCAGAGCCGCGCGACATCGCACATCAGGCCGAAAGTCCGGGCCCGGCCGACTTCGCGGCGGAAACCTTCCGGGTTGAGGTCGAAGGCGTAGCTCTGCTGGCCGATGACGGGATTGGTGAAGTCGATCTCGACCTCGACGCGGAACCCGCTGGCGTGGGGCCTGATCTCGCCGAAGGAGTCGCCGATCTTGACCGAGATCGGCTTCAAAATCTGAATGAAGCGGCGCTGCGCCGGCTGGGTGACGATGCCGGCCTGGTCGATTGCCGCAATGAAGGCCGCAGCGCTGCCGTCCATGATCGGGACTTCGGGACCGTCGATCTCAATGGTGGCGTTGTCGACGCCCATGCCCCGCAAAGCAGCAAGCACGTGCTCGGCGGTGGACACCAGCGGGCCATCGTGGTCGCCGAGGACAGTGGCGAAGTCGGTCGCGATCACCTGCTCGGCGGTCGCCTGGACTTCGCGGTCACTTCCCTCAAGTCCGGTGCGGACAAAAATAAAACCCGCGTCGACAGGCGCAGGCCCAAGCGTGAGAGTAACGGGAAGACCGGAATGAACGCCCACGCCTGCCACAGAGGCTTGCGCACGAAGCGTTGTTTGCCGGCTAAATTTCATCAGGAACCCGCCCCACTACGACTTATACGAGACCCACCTAGCCGGCCAGTGCCGACGTTCCCGCGAATCCGTATCCCCAAGTCACGGCAAACCATAGTCACTGCCTCAAACAGCGCCAACTCACGCTTTTTTACCGATTGTTACCCCAAACCTGCCGTATTCGCGCCAAGGCTTAACCAAATTGCGCCGAGGTTTGGGGCTGCTACCGGCAGTTTTACTGAACCATCGAATGCGTAATTAATCATTTAAAATCAGTTGCTTGGTTGCGCAATCCGGGTATGCGCGGGGCAAAAGGAAAGGTCCCGGCAAGCTTCTCGCCGGGACCTTTTTTCGTCTGCCTTATTGTAACAATCCTCAGGTCGCCTGCCGCCGCAGGAAGGCCGGGATATCAAGATGGTCGTCGCCCTGTGGCGCCGGCGCAACAGGTGCGGGGCGGCCATGCATGTCCAAGCCCTGCGGCGCGGGACGGCGAGCATACTCCGACACCGGTTCGCTGGCCGCGATCTGCTGCGCCACGGTTTTTTGCGGCCGGCGCTCAGGCAGCGGCGGCATCGCGGGACCGGCGGTGCGGGCCGCGACCGGCGGCTCAGCCTCCTCGTCGCGACGGCCGAGCCCGACATTGGCGAGGCGCTGCAGCAGCGACAGGCGGGTCTTCTGCGGGGTCTCTTCTTCAACCTCGCCGCGGGCCTGACGAATCTCGGCCTGGGCCGGCATCGGCAGATCCTCAATGCGCGGCATCCGCGGCGCACGGACCGGCGGACGTTCGGCCTGGGGCGGAATGAAGTTTTCCGGCGTCATTGGCTCCTGCATCGCGACCGGGGTCATGTCCGGCTCCGGGAACAGGGTCGGCTTCTGCGCGATCGGGCGCACGGTGACGTCGCCATAGGTCTGCGGCGCGGGCGCCTGCGGGGCTTCAGCAACGGCAGCGGCGATCGCGGCGAGCGCAGCCCGCTCGACGTTCGGACGGGGCGCGGCAGCAGCCGGAGCCTGCGCGGCGGCCGGGGGCTGGGCTTCCAGCTTCTGGGCGCGTTCGGCCAGACGCTGGTTGTCGGCACGGAGCCGCGCGGTGAGGTCGGCGAGACGGCTCTCGGCAGCGGCGGCCGGTGCGGCAGCCTGCTGCACCTGCGGTGCCGGGTTCGCGACGGGAGCGGAGGTCGCCTGGCTGTTGCGGGCGATCGCGGCCTGCTCGATGCCGGTGGCGACCACCGACACGCGGATCAGGCCGTCGAGCGCTTCGTCGAAGGTCGCGCCGACGATGATGTTGGCGTCCTGGTCGACTTCCTCGCGGATGCGGGTCGCGGCCTCATCGACCTCGAACAGCGTGAGGTCCTTGCCGCCGGTGATGGAGATGAGGAGGCCCTTGGCGCCCTTCATCGACGAATCGTCGATCAGCGGGTTGGCGATCGCGGCTTCCGCGGCGGTCAGCGCGCGCTTGTCGCCGGAGGCTTCGCCGGTGCCCATCATCGCCTTGCCCATTTCCCTCATCACCGCTCTCACGTCGGCGAAGTCGAGGTTGATCAGGCCTTCCTTGACCATCAGGTCGGTGATGCAGGCGACGCCCGAGTAGAGCACCTGGTCGGCCATCGCGAAGGCGTCGGCGAAGGTGGTCTTCTCGTTGGCGACCCGGAACAGGTTCTGGTTCGGGATGATCAGGAGCGTATCGACGACCTTGTGCAGCTCGTTGATGCCGGCTTCGGCGGTGCGCATGCGGCGGCCGCCTTCGAAGTGGAACGGCTTGGTCACGACGCCCACGGTGAGGATGCCCATGTCGCGCGCGGTCTTGGCGATCACGGGCGCTGCACCGGTGCCGGTGCCGCCGCCCATGCCGGCGGTGACGAACACCATGTTGGCGCCCGAGAGATGGTCGCGCAGCTCGTCGATCACCTCTTCCGCCGCCGCCGCGCCGACGTTCGGCTGCGAGCCCGCGCCGAGCCCTTGCGTGACCGCCGTGCCCATCTGCACGATGCGCTGCGCCTTCGACATCGTCAGCGCCTGCGCGTCGGTGTTGGCGACCACGAAGTCGACGCCCTGCAGGCCCGCCGTGATCATGTTGTTGACGGCGTTGCCACCGGCGCCGCCGACGCCGAACACGGTGATCCGGGGCTTCAGTTCGTGAATATCAGGAACATTGATGCTGATGGTCATGGTTGCCTCTCGATCACGCGCGCGTGGGTTCGCCCCGGCCGGCGGCCGCGGGAGTTGGTGAAAATCGAAGATTGCGGAAAGCAGTCATCAGAAGCCCTCGCGTAGCCATCGTCCGACCTTTCCGAAATATCCGCCGGTCCCTGTCTTGACCTGCTGCCGCGTATGCCGCGGTTCGACATGTTCGAGGTGAACATATTGCGGGTAGACGAGGAGTCCGGTCGGCACCGCGAACGCGGCGTTCTTCGCCTCGTTGGGCAGCCGGCCGAAACCGAGCGGACGGCCGACCCGCACGGGCCGGCCGAGAATCTGGGTGCCGAGCTCGACGAGACCGGTCAGCTGCGAGGCGCCCCCCGAAAGCACGACGCGGCCGTTGGGCTCTGAGGCGAAGGGCGAATCCTTCAGCTTGTCCCGAACCATTTCGAAGACTTCCTCGGCACGGTGCTTGACGATGTTCGCTATGGTGGCGCGGGAAACGATCTGCGGCAGATCCTGCTCGTCACCGGCTGTCGGCACAGACATCAGCTCACGCGAGTCCGATCCGCCGGTGATGACGGTCCCGTATAAGGTCTTGATTCGCTCGGCATCGGCAATGGTCGCCGAGAGTCCGCGCGCTAGATCCATCGTGATATGTTGCCCGCCGACCGCAAAACCCGCCGCATGCACGAAGCGGCCGCCTGAATAAACGGCAATCGTGGTGGTGCCGGCGCCCATCTCGACGACGGCGGCGCCGAGATCAGCCTCGTCGTCGGTCAGCACCGACAGGCCGGCGACATAGGGGCTCGCCGCCATGGCTTCGACATTGATGTGGCAGCGTTCCACCGCCAGCATCAGGTTCCGCGCCACAGTGGCGTCGCAGGTGACGACGTTCATGTCGACGCCGAACTGGTGAGCGACCATGCCGCGGGGATCGCGGATGCCCTTGACTCCGTCGAGCGTGTAGCCGACCGGCAGCGCATGCAGCACGGTGCGGCCTTCGCCGGTGGCGTGGCGCATGCCGGTGGAGGTGACGCGGCTGACATCGGCCGGCGTCACGGCGCCGCCGCGGATGTCGGCGGCGGCTTCGACCAGCTGACCGGCCGGCCGGCCGCCGGAGACCGACAGCAGCACCGACTCGACCCGCACCTTGGCCATCTTCTCCGCAAGCCCGACGGCCTGGCGCACCGCCTGCTCGCATTCGCCGAGATCGATCACCGCGCCGGCCTTCATGCCGCGCGCCTGGATCTGGCTGTAGCCGACCAGCTCCACCGCGTGGGTCCGGCCGCGCAGCGCATCGCTCGGCGGCGACGGCTTCAGCCGTGCGATCATGCAGGCGATCTTGCTGGTGCCGATGTCGAGGCAGGCGACGAGGCCGCCGCGCTTGTGCGGCATCGGGCGCGTCTTCGGCGTCTGGGTGCGATCAAGGCCGGTCATGCGGAATCCCCGGCCTTCTTTTTCTTCTTGTCCTTGAACTGCTCCTCGCGCGCCTTGGCAGCGTCCTCAGACAGCTGCACCACCAGGCGATCGGGCAGGCGCATGTCGACGGCGACGATATCGCGGGAGAACAGCCTGTCTTCCTTGTCGAGCTTCGACAGCATCGCAAGCGCGTTGCCGACGTCCTGCTCGGGCAGGCGGATGTCGAGGCCGTCCTTGAGCCTCAGATTCCAGCGCCGCTCGCCGACGAAGATCGCGGCTTTGGTCACCGAATTGACCTGCGGATAACGTGCCAGCAGCGCCAGGAAATCCCGGGCCTGCGTATCGGCTCCCTTGCCGACCACGAGCGGCAACGTCAGGAAGCGGCGCGAGACGTAGGGCTCGAGCACGGCGCCGTCATCGGCGATGACCGAGAGACGGCCGGCCTCCTGCCACAGCGCGAACGCCTTGCGCTCGGTGAGCTCGATCATGAGCTGGCCCGGATAGAGCTTCAGCACGGTCGCATCCGCGATCCAGGGATTGGCCTTGAGCTTGTCGCGCACCGCGTCGGCGTCGAGGAACAGCAGCGAGGAGCGGCCGCTGACGCCGCCGATCGCGAGGATTTCGTCCTGGGTCAGCTGCTTGCGGCCGTTGATCACGACGGAGGTGATGCGGAAGCCGGCTGAATTGGCCAGCGCATTGCGGGCGTCGCTGACCGCGGTGATGAAATCCTGGAGATGGCCGCCCTTGACGATGCCGAAGCCGCAGCTTCCGATCAAGAGCATCACGGTCATGCTGATGCCGACCCGGCGCGGCAGATAGCGCTCGACCAGCGCAACCACGCGCGGCGGCGGCTCACGCTCGACGACGGCATTGGCTTTGGCTTTGGCCTTGGCCGCAGCACGCGCCTCAGCGTGCTTGTCCTGCACCCACTCGCGCAAAAGCACGACCGCTCCGATCGCGGCCGCCTTCAGGTCAGCTTGGGGCCTCAGCGATCTGAACAGCGATCGGGTGAGGCTTCCTGCTCCATCCATTGCACGAGCTCGTCAACAGTTTGCCCGCGACATCGCGCGGATCCTGGCGAACATGACGTCTCGGACGTGCCGGGCCGGGTGCTGGTCTTCAGCAGAAGAAAACCTCTCCCCTTCAAAGCGTTCGCTGGGGGTGACATCACCCGCGACAGCTCACGCACCGGCAGCCAAAGCGCCATATGCGCCGCCAGCGTTAACCTTCGGACGTCCTGGTAAACAAAAGGTAAACTTCGTTAACGACTTGCGCATTTTGCCCCGCGATGTGAGGCATTTGTGCCGCGATGTCCGGCATTTTACCGGTTTTGGTCACCAAACCCGGCCGATTCGCCGATCCGGCCGTTAACCAGTCCTAATTATTTCCGCACGCGCTGCCCGGCGAGCTCGACCAGGCCCCGCAGGAAGTCGACGAATTCGATGCCTTCGGCTTTCAGCGCCTTGGGGTAGAGCGATGACTTGGTCAGCCCGGGCAGCGTGTTGGTCTCGAGATAGACGAGACCCCTTGCCGAGACGATGAAGTCCGAGCGGGAATAGCCGGTGCAGGACATCGCCCGATGGGCCAGCATCGCCTGCTCCTTCAGCGCGGCGGCGATCTCGGGTGCGAAACGACCGGGGCAGATCTCCTGGGTCGACTTCAGGAGATATTTGGCGGCGTAATCGAAATTGCCCTCGCCCGGAATGATCTCGATCGGCGGCAGTGAGATGATCGAGCCATCGGTGCGCTCCAGCACGCCGCAAGTTGCCTCGACACCGGCGATGTAAGGCTCGATCACGTACTCTTCATGCTTCGCCGCGTTGCGGACGGCGACGAGATCCTGCTTGGCGTTGACGAAGATCAGTCCGTAGCTCGACCCGTCGCGCGCCGGCTTTGCGATCAGCCTGCCGTATTCGGCGAAGGCCTTGTCGATGTCATCAAGCGCAACGTTTGCCGGCGGCGTCACGCCGCCGAGCGCGGCGAACCGCTTGGCCGCGATCTTGTCGAAGGCGAGATGCGAGGAGGCCGAGCCCGAGCCGGTGAAAGGCACGCCGCGCGCCTCGCACATCACCTGCAATTCGCCATTCTCCGCACGTCCGCCATGCAGGCCGAGCACCAGCACGCGATCTTCCGCCTTGGCCTGATCGAGCGCCTGCATCAGCGGAATGCCTGATGTGCCCGGCTTGAACTCGTCCTCGAACGGACGGGCATGTTCGAGCAGCTGCCTGGACTGCACGACGTGCACCTTGTCCTCGACGTCCCACCACCAGAGGTCAGCCTCAGGCAATGCCTGATGCAGCGCCTGGGCCGAGGCGACCGATACAAGACGCTCTCTGTTGGAGCCGCCGAAGAGGATGGTGATGCGCATTCGTGTCCTCACATTTCGTCATTCCGGGGCGGTGCGCAGCATCGAACCCGGAATCTCGAGATTCTCAGGTGCGCAATTGCGCACCATAGTTCGCGCTCCGCTCGCCCCGGGATGACATTCACGCGGAAACCCCGATCCGCTTGATTTCCCAGTGTAGCTCAATTCCCGAATTTGCCTTCACGCGTTCGCGCACGGTCTCGCCCAGCGTCTCGATATCGCGCGCGGTGGCATCGCCGGTGTTGATCAGGAAGTTGCAGTGCATCTCCGAGACCTGCGCACCGCCGACGCGCAGGCCGCGACAGCCGGCGGCATCGACCAGCTTCCAGGCGGAATGGCCGGGCGGATTCTTGAAGGTCGAGCCGCCGGTCTTCTCGCGGATCGGCTGCGCGGTCTCGCGATGCGCTTGCACATCCGCCATCCGTGCGCGGATGGCATCACTATCCCTGATCTCGCCGCGAAACCGCGCGGAGGTGAAGATGATGGAGGGATCGACGCCGCTATTGCGATAGACGAATTTCATGTCGGCGTTGGAAAAGACGTGCTTGGTGCCATCGCGCCCGACACCGCGCGCTTCGATCAGCACATCCTTGGTCTCGCCGCCATTGGCGCCGGCATTCATGCGCAGCGCGCCGCCGATCGTGCCGGGAATGCCGAAGAAGAATTCGAGCCCGCCGATATTGGCGGACGCGGCGACTTCCGCCACGCGCTTGTCGAGCGCGGCAGCGCCGGCGGCGACGATGTCTCCACTCGCGGTCGCCTCGCCGAAGGCGCGCGGTGCAAGACGGATCACCACGCCGGTAATGCCGCCATCGCGCACGATCAGGTTGGAGCCGACACCGATGACATAGACGGGAATATCGGCGGCAAGATGCGCGAGGAAATAAGCGAGATCGTCCTCGTCCGCCGGCGTGAACAGCACTTGCGCGGGCCCGCCGACGCGAAACCAGGTCAGTTCAGCGAGCGACTGGTTGGCCAGCAGCCGGCCCCGCAGTTCAGGCATCGCGGCTTTGAGCGAGGGGGTGATGTCGGGGAAGCTCACGACTTCACCCCAGCGCCTTCAATTCGCCAGGCAGCGCATACGCCCATTGCGTGATGTTGCCGGCCCCTAAGCACACGACGAGATCGCCGGGCTTCGCCAATCCCTTGACGATGCCCGCGAGCTCAGACGCCGCCGGCAGCGGGATCACCTCGCGGTGGCCGTGGGTGCGCAAGCCCGCGACGAAATGGTCGCGGTCGATGCCGTCGATCGGCGCTTCGCCGGCGGCATAGACGTCGGCGACAACAACCGCATCGGCATCGTTGAAACAGGTGCAGAACTCCTCGAACAGCGATTGCAGGCGGGTGTAGCGATGCGGCTGCACCACGGCGATCACCTTGCCCGTGTAGGAATCGCGCGCCGCTTTCAGCACCGCCGCGATCTCCACGGGGTGATGGCCGTAATCGTCGATCACGGTGACGCCGTTCCATTCGCCGGTCTTGGTGAAGCGACGCTTGACGCCGCCGAAGCCTGCAAGGGCACTGCGGATCTTGTCGTCGGAAACGCCGAGCGTGTGCGCGACCGCGATCGCGGCTGTCGCATTGGAGGCGTTGTGCCGGCCCGGCATCGGCAGCGCGAGGTCGGCGATCTCGTGCGTGGTGCCGGTCTTACGGTCGCGGATCACGACCTTGAACTTCGAGCCCCCGCCGCCCGCGGTGAGGTCGACCAGCCGCGCATCGGCCTGCGGATTCTCGCCATAGGTGATGATGCGGCGATCCTCGATGCTGCCGACGAGGCTCTGCACCACGGGATGATCGATGCACATCACGGCGAAGCCGTAGAACGGCAGGTTCTCGACGAAGTGACGGAAGGCGTCCTGCACGGCCTCGAAGGTCTTGAAGTGATCGAGATGCTCGGGGTCGACATTGGTGACGATCGCGACATCGGTCGGCAGCTTCAGGAACGTGCCGTCGCTCTCATCGGCCTCCACCACCATCCAGTCGCCGGCGCCGAGACGCGCGTTGGATCCATAGGCGTTGATGATGCCGCCGTTGATGACGGTGGGATCGAGCCCGCCGGCATCGAGCAGTGTTGCGACCATCGTGGTCGTCGTGGTCTTGCCGTGCGTGCCGGCGATGGCGACGCAGCTCTTCAGCCGCATCAATTCGGCCAGCATCTCGGCGCGACGCACCACGGGAATGCGTTTCTCGCGCGCCGCCATCAATTCCGGATTGTCGCGCTTGATCGCGGAGGACACCACCACGACCTCGGCACCGTCGATATTCTCGGCCTTATGGCCGACCGAGACCTTCGCGCCCTTCTTGCGCAGACGGTCGAGATTGTAATTGTCGGCGGCGTCCGAGCCCTGCACGGCGTAGCCGAGATTGACCAGCACCTCGGCGATGCCGCTCATGCCGATCCCGCCGATCCCGACGAAGTGGATGGGTCCGATCTCGCGCGGCAGTCTCATGCTCAGTTCCCTGACCTTGCCGCCGGAAAGGCGGCATCTGGCGAAGGTCACGGCCAAATCAGCCGCGCGCCTTTCCTACTGGATGCCCCGCTTTGGAACGCGAAGACAAGGGCTTTTTCGCGTCAGAGTCCCGCGACCTTGACCACCAGATCGGCCAGCCGCTCGGCGGCATCGAGCCGCCCTGCCCCCTTCGCAGCCGCTGCCATGGCGGCAAGGCGCGCGGGCTCGGCGGCAAAGGCGGAGATCTCGGCGGCGAGGCGGTCGGAGGTGAACTCGGTCTGCGGAATACGGATCGCGCCGTCGACCTTGGCCAGCACACCGGCATTGGCGAACTGGTCCTGATCGATCGAGCCGGGCAGCGGCACCAGGATCGAGGGCCGGCCGATTGCCGCGAGCTCGGCGACGGTGCCGGCACCGGAGCGCGACACCACCAGATGGTTGGCGGCCAGCCGCGCCGGTAGATCCGTGAAGAACGGCGCCAGCTCCGCCTTGATCTTGAGCTTGTCATAGACCGCGCGCACGCGGCTCATGTCCTCTTCGCGCACCTGCTGGGTGAGAACGAGGCGGCTCCATAATGCAGGCTCGAGCCGCTCGATCGCGCCCGGCACGATATCGGCCATGATGCGCGCACCCTGGCTGCCGCCGACGACAAGCAGGCGCAGCGGTCCGTTCACGTCAGGTGCCGCATATTTCACCGCAGCCGCCGCGAGGATCGCCGGACGCATCGGCGTGCCGACGGTCGTGGTCTTGCCCGACAGCGCCGGATCGCGGTCGAGCACTCCGGGCAAGGACGTCGCGATGGCGCGCACGCGGCTCGACAGGAACCGGTTGGCGCGGCCGAGCACGGCATTGGCGTCGTGGATGATCCCGGGCACGCCGGCGAATTTCGCAGCGACCAGCGGCGGCAGCGTCGGATACCCGCCGAAGCCGACGACGGCAACCGGCTTCAATCGCTTGATCAAGCCAAAGGCGGAGAGCGTGCCGACGGCGAGCGTGAGGCCGGCATAAGCGAGCTGGAACGGATTGCGGCCGCGCGCGGTCTCGCTTCTGACGACGTCGATCATGTCCTTGCTGAACAGCCCGCTATAGCGCAGCGCGCGCTCGTCGGTGACGAGGCGGACGCGAAAGCCGCGCCGGATCAATTCGACGCCGAGCGCCTCGGCGGGGAACAGATGGCCGCCAGTGCCGCCCGCGGCGAGAAGAATCAGGGGGGACGTGTCCATGGCGGGGAGTTTTACAGGGTCTTTCTCGTCATTGCGAGCGAAGCGAAGCAATCCAGACTGTAGCCGCGGAGGGATTCTGGATTGCTTCGCTTCGCTCGCAATGACAAAGGCTAAGCGTAGCTGCGCATCGCCTCGGCGTGACCGCTCGCTTCGACCTCGGTGCGCGGGCGCAGCCGCGTCAGGGCCAGCATCATGCCGACACCATAGGCCAGCGACACGATCGAGGAGCCGCCATAGGAGATGAACGGTAGCGTCATGCCCTTGGCGGGGATGAGCTGCAGGTTCACCGACATGTTGATCGCCGCCTGCACGCCGAACAGGATCGCTAGCCCAGAGGCCGCAAAGCGCGAGAACATGTCCTCATTGGCATAGGCACGCGACAGCGTGCGGATGACGACGAAGGCGAACAGCGCCAACATGGCAAGGCACAGGATGATGCCGAACTCTTCGGCCGCGACCGCAAACACGAAGTCGGTGTGGCTGTCCGGCAGGCTGCGCTTGGCGATGCCTTCGCCGGGTCCGAGGCCGAACCAGCCGCCGTTGTAGAAGGCTTCCATGGCGGTATCGACCTGGAAGGTGTCGCCGGAGGCCGGGTTCATGAAGCGCTTGATGCGGCCGGCGACGTGGGGAACGAACAGATAGGCGCTGAACAGGCCGGCCGCGCCGAGACCTGCGAGGCCGAACACCCAGATCATGCGCATGCCCGCGATGAAGAACAGCGAGCCCCACACCATCAGGATCAGCATGGTCTGACCGAAGTCGGGCTCCATCACCAGCAGCGCGACCAGCATCAGGAGCAGCACCAGCGCCATCGAGGTTGCCGGCATCTCCGGCCGCTTGGTCGATTCCGCGAACAGCCAGGCGGCAATGACGACGAACGACGGCTTGGCGATTTCGGAGGCCTGGATGTTGACGCCGAGCAGCGTGATCCAGCGCCGCGAGCCCTTCACCTCGGGGCCGATCGCGAGCGTCAGCACGATCAGGATGATGCTGGCCGCAAAGATGATCAGGGCCCAGCGGCGGATCGCGCGCGGCGACAGGAAGGACACGCCGACGAGCACGATGCAGGACGGCACCAGGAACAGCACGTGGCGGCCGAAGAAATGGAAGGGATCGAGCCCGATACGGGTCGCAACCGGCGGGCTCGCCGCCAGCGACAGGATCACGCCGGTCAGCATCAAGGCCAGGATGGCGCCCATCAGCGGCTTGTCGACGGTCCACCACCACTCGGAAAAGGGGGTGCGTTCTTCACGGGAGAGCATGGGCGGCCGCTTTCGGACAGAGGTCCGTCCATTGGTCGCCGAGGTTGGTTACCGGGGGGTTAATGAAGTGGATGAAGTTGTGGGCAGTCTCGTGCCCCGGACGCAGCGCAATGCGCCGCTCCTTAGCGGCGTAGTGCGCTGCAGAGCCGGGGCTCATTGTGTGGCGTCTGGGTCCCGGCTCGCGCTACGCGCGTCCGGGACACGAGAGTCTAGTCGTAGCCGATCGTGACGTCCCCCGCGCGCTGATCGCGCTTGTAGACCTGATCGGGGCCGGGAATGAATCCGATCCTGACCGCCCGCTCACTACTCCAGGCGACGACAGGATCAAGATGCCCGCGCACGCTAAGGAAGGTCGGCGTGCTCTCAGGCGAGAACGTCCGGCCGCGCGCGATGATGCTGGCTTGCGTGCTGTCGGGCACCGTCGCTCCGCACGACTTCCAGACCACGACGACCAACTGGCTGCCGCTTGGAGAGGCGAATGCTCGCTGGCGAACGACACGGCATGCGCCAAACTCGTGCATGACACTGTCAATGAGGACAACAAAAAGGAAACCCGCAGCGACCGGAACGGCGAGGGCAGCGCCGACAATCCAGATCCAGCGTCGCCGCGACATCCTTACACCACCGGCTTCACGCCCGGCAGCGCCTGCACCAGTTCGCGGAACTTGGTGCCGCGGATCTCGAAATTGCGGTACTGGTCGAACGAGGCGCAAGCCGGCGACAGCAGCACGACCGCATCCGTAAGCCCCGAGGCTTCCGCATCGCGCGCGGCGTGCTCGACGGCAACATCCAGGGTCTCGCTGATCTCGTGCGCGACCGTGCCCAGCGTTCCCGAAAACTCCTGCGCAGCTTCGCCGATCAGATAGGCTTTTCGGATGCGCGGGAAGAAGCCCGTTAGACTCGTGATGCCGCCGGCCTTGGGCTTGCCGCCGGCGATCCAGAAGATATCGGCGAACGACGACAGCGCATGCGCGGTGGCGTCCGCGTTGGTGCCCTTGGAGTCGTTGACGAAAAGCACGTTGCCGCGGCGGCCGACCTGCTCCATGCGGTGCGCAAGGCCGGGAAAGCTGCGCAGGCCGTTCTGGAGCACATCGAGGCTGATGCCCATTGCCAGCGCGGCGGCGGCGGCACAGGCCGCATTCTGCGCATTGTGCAGGCCGCGTAGCGAACCGATGCCGCCGAGCGCGGCGACCTCGCTGCGGGCGCCGCCCGCGGTGCGCACGATATTGCCGTGCTCGACATGGATACCTGAGGCCAGCGGGTTCTTGACGGAGATGCGCACCACGTCCTTGCCGGCGCGGTCGAGCCGGTCGGCGATGTCGCGACAAAAGCCGTCGTCGACGCCGACGATCGCGGTGCCGCCGTCCTGCACGCCCGCAACGAGGCGCTCCTTCAACGCGGCATAATGTTCGATGGTGCCGTGGCGGTCGATATGGTCCTCGCTGACATTGAGCAAAATGCCGACGGACGGATCGAGCGATGGCGTGAGGTCGATCTGGTAGGACGACATCTCGATGACGTGGACGCGGCCCATGCGCGGCGGCTCCAGCGACAGGATCGCGGTGCCGATATTGCCGCCCATCTGGGTGTCGTAGCCGGCGACCTTTGTCAGGTGCGCGATCAGCGCCGTCGTGGTCGACTTGCCGTTGGTGCCGGTGATGGCGACGAACGGCGCATCCGGCGCATGGCGCCGCCGCTCGCGGCAGAACAGCTCGATGTCGCCGATCACCTCGACACCCGCCTCGCGCGCCTTGAGCACGCTCCAATGCGGCACCGGATGGGTCAGCGGCACGCCGGGCGCGAGCACCAGCGCTGCGAAATTCGCCCAGGAGACATCGCGCAGATCCGCGGTGATGAAGCCGGCCTGCGCGGCCTTGGCGACATTGTCGGCATTGTCGTCGGCCGCGACCACCTCGGCACCGCCCGCCTTCAAAGCGTGGCAGGAGGCGAGCCCCGAGCCGCCGAGGCCGAACACCGCAACGGTCTTGCCGGCGAAGGAGGTGATCGGGATCATGATTTCTTCTCCGTCATTCCGGGGCTCGCGAAGCGAGAACCCGGAATCTCGAGATTCCGGATCGCCGCTCCGCGTCGTCCGGAATGACGATCTTGGACCATCACCGCAGCTTCAGCGTCGAAAGGCCGGCAAGCGCCAGCATCACCGAGATGATCCAGAAGCGGATCACGATCTGCGGCTCGGTCCAGCCCTTCTGCTCGAAGTGGTGATGGATCGGCGCCATCCGGAACACGCGCTTGCCGGTGAGCTTAAAGGACACGACCTGCACGATGACCGAAACCGCCTCGAGCACGAACAATCCGCCGATCACGGCGAGCACGATCTCGTGCTTCACCGCGACCGCGATGGCCCCCAGCATGCCGCCGAGCGCGAGCGAGCCGGTGTCGCCCATGAAGATCGAGGCGGGCGGCGCGTTGAACCAGAGGAAGCCGAGACCGGCGCCGAGCAACGCGCCGCAGAGCACCGCGAGCTCGCCGGTGCCGGCGACATATTTGATCTGGAGGTAGTCGGCGAAGACCAAGTTGCCGGTGAGATAGGCGATCATCGCGAAGCTCGCGGTCGCAATCATCACGGGCACGATGGCGAGGCCGTCGAGACCGTCGGTGAGGTTCACCGCATTGCCGGCCCCGACGATGACGAAGGCGCCGAAGATGACGAAGAACCAGCCGAAATGCAGCACGGTATCCTTCAGGAACGGAATCGTCAGCGCGGTCGAGGCTGGATCGCGGTTCAGCCGCACCAGCGCGTAGCAGGCGACCAGCGCGATCACCGCCTCGATCAGCAGGCGAAGCTTGCCGCCGAACCCGGTCGTGGTCTGCTTGGTCACCTTCAGGTAATCGTCATAGAAGCCGACGAAGCCGAAGCCGAGCGTCACCGCCAGCACGATCCAGACATAGGGGTTGAGCGGATTGGCCCACAGCACCGTACCCACCGTGAGGCCGGACAGGATCATCAGGCCGCCCATGGTGGGCGTGCCCTTCTTGCTCAGATGCGATTGCGGACCGTCGGTGCGGATCGGCTGGCCCTTGCCCTGGCGGATGCGCAAATGATCGATGATCCAGGGTCCGAACAGGAACACGAACAGCGCGCCGGTGACGACGGCGCCGCCGGTGCGGAAGGTGATGTAGCGGAAGACGTTCAGGAAGGTGCGAAACGCACCGAAGCCCGGAAATGTGTTGGAGAGCTCGATCAGCCAGTAAAACATTCAGACGGTCCTATGGCGCCTTTGCACACGCAGCCTTGGCCTTGTTCTCGGCCTCAATGTGCCTCACGCGCATTCGCTGGTCTTCATCATCGGGTCGGGCACGACCTCGGGGAAAACGGACGGCTTCCTGCCGCAAAGGGTGGGATTCGGGAACAGCGCCTTCCAAGCAGTTTACGCCTTTGCCTGCAAGGCGGCCACCAGGCCCGGCACAAACTTGTTGACCCAGAACATCTTCTTGCTGCCCTTGACAACCACGACGTCGCCTGCCTTCAGCAGGCGCGCAACCTCGCTCGGCTTCAGCGTGGCGGGATCATCGTGCCAGCCGAGGCCCTTGCCCGATGGCAGCAGGTCGTAGAGGTGGCGCATCAGCGGCCCGACGCAATAGACGCCGTCGATGCCTTCGAGATGCCTGGCGAGGCCGGTGTGATAGCTCGGTGCGTCATCGCCGAGCTCGAGCATGTCGCCGAGCACCGCTATGCGGCGGCCGCCGGTCATGTGGCGCGCCTGCAGGCTTTGCAGCGCCGCCGCCACGCTGGCCGGATTGCCGTTGAAGCTGTCGTCGATCACGGTGACGTCGCCGACCGCCTGCTCGACGCCGCGTCCGGTCATGATGCCGACGCGGTCGAGCTTGATCGCGAGCGTCGCGACGTCGAGATGCGCGGCATGAACGGAGGCAAGCGCGGCCAGCGCATTGTGCACCCGGTGCGGCGCACCAGGGGTGAGGCTGAAGGCGATCTCCTTCTTGCCGATCGCGGCCACGATCTGCCAGCTCTCGCCGTGAGGCGCGTGCGCGACCTCGTGCACCTCGGCATGCTCGCTGCCAAAGCGCACGACCTTGCCCTTCCACTCGGGCGCCTTGATCCCGGCGGGCAGCACCAGCACCCCGTCCTCGGGCAGGCCGAGCGCGATCGACACCTTCTCGTGCCTGATGGCGTCGAGCGAGCCGAGCTTTTCCAGATGCACCGGCTGGACGTTGACGACGAGCGCGACCGTCGGCCGCGTCAATTCGCTGAGCCGGCCGATCTCACCTTGCTGGTTCATGCCCATCTCGACGACCCAGAGGCTGGCGTCCGGCTTCGCGTTGCACAGCGTCAGCGGCACGCCCCAGAAATTGTTGAAGCTCGAGGGGCTCGCATAGGCATTCGGATAGGCGGCGAGAAATTCCTTGGTGCTGGTCTTGCCGGCGCTGCCGGTGAGACCGATCACCGGACCGTTGAACCGGGCGCGCGCGGCGCGCGCGAGGCCCCAGAGACCGTCGATCAGCGTGTCCTTGACGACGATCTGGGGAATGCGGATGCCTGCGATCTCGTGCGGCACGATCATCGCGACCGCGCCCGAAGCCTCCGCCTTGTCCGCGAACTCCCAGCCGTCGCGCGCGCTGGCGAAGGCCGAGACGAAGCCGCCGCTCGGCGTGCCGCTGAGCGCAACGAACAGGCTGCCCGGCTTCACCAGACGGCTGTCCTGCGTGACGAAGTCGATTCCCGAGTCCGGGAACGATCCGGCAACGCCAAGCGCACGCGCGACCTCGGCAACCGTCCATATTGGCGCGCTCATGCAACCCTCGACGCTAATGCGGCGGCGACCGCCTCGTGATCACTGAAGGGCAAAACCTCGCTGCCGACGATCTGCCCGGTCTCGTGGCCCTTGCCGGCGATGAGCAGTGCATCGCCGTCTTCCAGCTCCTCGATCGCCGCGCGAATCGCCTTGGCGCGATCGCCGATCTCGCGGGCGCCCTTCGCGGTGGCGAGGATCTCCGCACGAATGGCCTCGGGCTTCTCGCTGCGCGGATTGTCGTCGGTGACGATGACGGCGTCGGCATTCTCGGCCGCGATCTCGCCCATGATCGGACGCTTGCCGGCATCGCGGTCGCCGCCGGCGCCGAACACGACGACCAGCCTGCGCTTCGCATAGGGCCGCAGCGCCTGCAGCGCCTTCGCCAGCGCGTCGGGCTTATGTGCGTAGTCGACGAAGATCGGCGCGCCGTTGCGCTCGCCCACACGCTCGAGCCGGCCCTTGGCGCCTTCGAGATGCTCGAGGCTTGCGAACACGTTTGCAGCGTCGCTGCCGGTGCCGATCGCAAGGCCGGCCGACACCAGCGCGTTCTCGATCTGGAATTCGCCGACCAGCGGCAGCCGGATCGCGTAACCCTTGCCGCGATGTTCGACCATGAGCTTCTGCGAGAAGGCTTCGACCACGGCCTCCGTGAGGCGGATACCCTCGCCTGCGCCATCGCCGTTACGGCCGACCGCCATGACGCGCAGGCCGCGCGACTTCGCCGCATCGATTGCTTCCGCCGAGCAATCATGATCGGCCGAGATCACTGCGGCGCCACCCGGCGGCACCAGCTCGCGGAACAGGCGCAGCTTTGCCGCGAGGTAATGCGCAACGGTCGGATGGTAATCCATGTGGTCGCGCGAGAGATTCGTGAAGCCGCCGGCCGAGATACGCACGCCGTCGAGGCGGTACTGGTCGAGCCCGTGCGAGGAGGCCTCGAAGGCGAGATGCGTGACGCCCTCGCGCGCGATCTCATCCAACTGCCGGTGCAGGCCGATCGGATCGGGCGTCGTCAGCGAGCCGTAGACGGTGCGCTTGGGCGAGACCAGGCCGATGGTGCCGATGCTGGCGGAGGCATGTCCCAACCGCTCCCAGATCTGACGTGTGAAGGCGGCAACCGAGGTCTTGCCGCTGGTTCCGGTCACGGCGGCGATCGTCGCGGGCTGTGCAGGGAAGATTCTTGCGGCGGCGAGCGCCAGGGCGCGGCGCGGATTGGCGGCCGCGACGAACGGCACGTTGCATGCTGCCGGCGCATGGTCGCCGACAACCGCGATCGCGCCCGCGGCAACCGCAGCATCGACGAAGCGTGCGCCGTCGGTCTTGCTCCCTGCGAGCGCGAAGAAGAGATCGCCCGGCTTGACCACGCGGCTGTCGAGCGCAACGCCGCTCACCTCGAGCGCCGCGACGGCGGGCTCGATCGCGGCATCATTGCCCAGAACATCCTGACCTAAGAGGTCGCGCAGCTTCATGGTCTTCCAGTCGACATGCCCTGCCGGAAAGCCGAATCCTTAGGGAAAATCCCGACTCAGCACGGCGATGGCCCACCCGGTTGATTACTGGGTTGTCCTGGATGCTGCAAGAATAAGGCGCTCGGACGGCGGCAGGTCGAACCGTGGCTCGACACCCAGAAGCGGCGCGATCCGCTCGATTACCTTGCCGCCGGTCGGCACCGCGTTCCAGCCCGAGGTGATGAAGCCCTTCGTCTCAGGAATCGCCTGCGGCTCATCCAGCATGATCAGGATCTGATATTTCGGATCGTCGCAGGGCATGATGGCGGTGAACGAGTTGAGCACGCGCTTCTTGGCGTAGCGGCCGTTGATGACCTTTTCGGACGTGCCGGTCTTGCCGCCGACGTAATAGCCCTTGATGTCCGCGGTCTTGGCGGTACCGATTTCGGCATTGAGCCGCATCAGGAACCGCATCTTGTCGCTGGTCTCCGGCTTGATGACGCGCTTGGCCATCGCCGTCGCTTCGGCTTCGCTGCGCTTCATGAATGTTGGCGGAATCAGATAGCCGCCGTTCACCAGCGCGTTGATGCCCATCACCGCCTGCAGCGGTGCCACCGACATGCCCTGGCCGAACGCGATGGTGACCGTGTTCAGCTCACCCCAGCGGCGCGGGATCAGCGGCGCCGCGCTCTCCGGCAATTCGGTGCGCAGCCGCGTCAACTGGCCCATCTTGGCGAGGAACGCCTTGTGCGCCTCGACGCCCTGATTTAGCGCGATCCGTGCCGCACCGATGTTGGACGAGTAAGTGAACACTTCCTTGGTGTTGATGAAGCGCCCGAGCGGATGGCTGTCGTGAATCGTGAACTTGCCATAGTGCAGGTTCCCGCGTGCGTCCCACATCGAGTTGAGATTGATCTTGCCGGAATCGAGCCCCATCGCCAGCGTGAAGGCCTTGAAGGTCGAGCCCATCTCGTAGACGCCGGTGGTCAGGCGGTTGATGCGGTCGGGGTCGTGCGCTTCCTTCGGATTGTTGGGATCGAAGTCCGGAAGCGAGACCATCGCCACGATCTCGCCGGTCTTGACGTTGGAGACGATGCCGGAAGCGGCCTTGGCATGGAACTTGTTTTTGGCCTTCAAGAGCTCGTCGCGCAGCGCGTGCTCGACGCGCAGATCGACCGAGAGCTCGATCGGCTTTTGCAGCCGGTCGGTGGCAAAGCCAGCGCGATGGAGATCGGCGAGTCCCTGGTTGTCGAGCCACTTCTCGAGACCGGCGATGCCCTGGTTGTCGATGTTGACGAGCCCGATGAGGTGGGCGACCTCGTTGCCGGTCGGATAGACGCGCTTGTTCTCGCGCAGGAAGCCGATGCCGGGAATGCCGAGCTTGTGAATGGCCTGCTGCTGCGCCGGCGTGACCTCGCGCTTGAGCCAGGCGAAACCCTTGCGCGACTTCAGGCGCTCGCGCACTTCGGCCTCGTCGAGGTCGGGAATGGTCGCGGTCAAGAGCTCGATCGCCTCGTCCTTGTCGATGATGCGGCGCGGCTCGCCGAACAGGCTCGCCGCCTTGACGTCGGTCGCAAGGATCGCTCCGTTGCGGTCGACGATGTCGGGCCGCGCGGTCGCAACCACCTCCTGCGCCGCGGCGCGGCGCGCACTGTGGGCGTCCGCACCGATCGCAAACATCACGAGCCGTCCGCCGATCAGGGCGTAGACCGAAGCGAAGGCGAGCATGGCGAGGCCGACGCGCGCGCGCGCCTTCGCGGCGCGATCGACGTTGCGCCCGTAGAGCAGGCTTCGGATCAGCCGCTGCCGCCAAGGTTCAACTGACCGCTCGGTCGACTTTCCGGTTGGTCTTGCAGGCGTCGCCGGGCTCATTGCTTGTCCTCGGGCTGAGATACGGAACCCGTCACCGTGTCGGGGTCGCTCGCGGCTTCGATGGTCTTGAGCATGGCCCCGATCGGATCGGGCTCACCCGGCCTGAACATCCGCGGCGGACGCTCCGGCAGGTTCTTCAGCGAATCATATTGCGTGCCGTTAACCGGCTTCAGCGACAGATGCCGGTCGGACAGTCCTTGCAGGCGCAAGGGCGCATCGAGCTTGGCCCATTCGGCGCGCAGCGAGGCGATCGCGTCGCGCTGTTCGCGGATCTCCGCATGCAGCCGCAGCACCTTTTCGGTGCGCGCCGTGGAGTCCATCTTGATCCGGTAGACATGGGCGGCTGCGAAGATCAGCGCACCGATGACGAGGAGGTGGATGATGCGCATGCGCTAGCCGCCCCTCATCACGTCGGAGAGCTTTGGCCAGGACGATGCCTCATCGATCGCATGCGCCGGGGCCGAGGTGCGCTCGGCGGCGCGCAGCTTTGCCGAGCGCGCGCGCGGATTATGCGCCACTTCGTCCTCACCGGCGACGACCGGCCGCCGCGTCAGCAGCTGGAAGCTCGGCGGACTTTGCGCGACTTCCGGCAGATGCCGCGAACCGCCGCCTGTCTTGGACCGCTCGGAGAGGAAATTCTTGACGATGCGGTCTTCCAGCGAATGGAACGAGACGACGACGAGGCGGCCGCCGGGCTTGAGCACGCGCTCGGCCGCAGCGAGCGCCGTCTGGAGTTCCTCGAGCTCTTCGTTGACGAAGATGCGCAGCGCCTGGAAGGTCCGAGTCGCCGGGTGAATGTCCCCAGGCTTCGATCGCACGACCCTGCCGACGAGATCGGCGAGCGCGCGCGTGGTCGTGAACGGGGTCTCCTGCCGGTCCGCGACGATGGCGCGGGCGATGCGGCGCGAATGCCGCTCCTCGCCGAAGAGATAGATGATGTCGGCGAGATCGCCTTCGGAGGCGCGCGCGACGACGTCCGCCGCAGTCGGGCCTGCCTGCCCCATCCGCATGTCGAGCGGGCCGTCGAGGCGGAAGGAGAAGCCGCGGCCTGCTTGGTCGAGCTGCATCGAGGACACGCCGACATCCATCACGACGCCGTCGATCGTCTCGACACCTTGCGCCGCGCAGACCTCGGCAAGGTTGGAGAAGCGGTCCTCGACCAGCGTCAGCCGGCCCGCGGAGCGTTCGACCAGTTCGGCACCGCCGGCAATCGCGGTGCGGTCGCGATCAATGGCGATGAGTCGGGTTCCCGGCACCTCCAGGATCGCGCGGCTATAGCCGCCGGCACCAAAAGTGGCGTCGACATAGACGCCGCCCTCGCGCGGGGCGAGATGCGCGATGGCCTCACGGCCGAGAACGGGGATATGCGGAGCCGAGCTCATGCGCGACGCCTGCCGACCGCCCAGCCTGGCACCCAAGCGAGATCGGGGTCGAACAAGCCCATTACGCCTCGAATCATTGCGCGTCGCGGCGGTTCCACGACAAAGCCTCTGTCCAGCATGGTTACCGAGCCCGGTCGTCCCGGGCCACAAACCCAGTGTTCCCAGTGGAATTTGTCGGGCAGCCATGGGATTTCGAGCCAAAATACGCTTTGGCCGCCTCCGGACGCGGGTCGGCTCTTCATCCCTCAGTAACGGCCCTTAGCGTTAAGAAAGCGTTGCTCGGCTCCTGACAAGTGGAAAAGGTGGTGAGGGGGTGATGCTTCATCCACACACATCGCCAAAATGAATCTGTTAACCGCGCCGCGCGATTGCGCGCGGTGGAGGGTAAAGGAATAGTAAAGAGAAGGGCTTGCCCCACTCTCCGTCCGTTCGAGCTGCTCATGCCCTCCGGTTCGTCCACGCCGTCTGGATCTGATTCGAAGCGTCACCGTGTTCTCCCGGTTCCCAAGACCGTGGCGAGCCTGCGGACGTTCGAGCCCGATTCCTCGATCGTCTCGGACATCATCCCCTCGCCCAATTATGGCGAGCGCAGCAAGGGACGACAGCCGGACATGATCGTGCTGCACTACACCGGCATGCCCGATGTCGAGGGCGCGCTGGCGCGCCTCTGCACGGCCGGCACCGAAGTCTCGGCGCATTATGTCGTGCTGGAGGACGGCCGCATCGTGCAATGCGTGCCCGAGGCCAAGCGTGCCTGGCACGCGGGCGTCTCCTCCTGGGCCGGCGAGGACGACATCAACTCCTGCTCGATCGGCATCGAGATCATCAATCGAGGCCATGACTGGGGCTATCCGGAGTTTCCGCTGCGCCAGATCGCCGCCGTGATCGCGCTGTGCCGCGGCATCATGCTCCGCCGCAAGGTGCCGGCGCACCGGGTGCTCGGCCATTCCGACGTCGCGCCCGCCCGCAAGAAGGACCCCGGCGAGAAGTTTCCGTGGCATTCGCTGGCCAATTCCGGCGTCGGTCACTGGGTGACGCCCGCGCCGATCGTTCGAGGCGAGACTCTGATGCTCGGCACCATCAGCGACGCGGTGCTGAGCATGCAGCAGGCGCTCGCAAGGTACGGCTATGGCGTGCCCCTGAACGGCAAATACGACGCCGCGACGATGGAAGTCGTCACCGCCTTCCAGCGCCATTTCCGTCCGGCACGCCTCGATGGTGTCGCGGATCATTCGACGCTGTCGACCTTGCAGGCGCTGCTGGCGAGCTTGCCAGCGGAAGGAACGACGGTCGCGTCGAAGTGAGGGTGCTCTCGTGTCCCGGACGCGCGAAGCGCGAGCCGGGACCCAGTCGGCGACACGGCCCGAGGCGATAGGTTGGGCCCCGGCTCTGCAGCGCACCGCACCGGACGATGCTTCGCATCGCCGGGGGCGCTGCGCTGCGTCCGGGGCACGAGAGCCTTACCCCATCTCCCTCATCCTTCGCGCATAGAGCCTCCGCAACGGCTCCAACTGTGTCGCAGCCGCAGCCGCGACATACGCCTCCATCGCCTCCTCCTTCCGCCCCAATCGCCGCAACAGATCCGCGCGCACGGCGGGCAACAGCTCATAGCCGCGAAGCCCGCCGCGCGCGGCGATCGCATCGACGAGATCGAGCGCTCGTGCCGGCCCATCGACCATCGACACCGCCGCCGCGTGGTTGAGCTCGATCACCGGCGAAGGGCTGATACGCAGCAGCACTTGGTAGAGCCCCGCAATCTGCGGCCAATCGGTCTGCTCGAAGCTCGGCGCACGCGCATGCAGCGCGGCGATCGCGGCTTGCACCGCATAGGGTTGCGGCCGGCCGGGCACGCGCAGCGCATCGCCGACCAGACGCAGGCCCTCGTCGATCTGCGCCCGGTCCCACAGCGAGCGGTCCTGCTCTTCGAGCAGCACGATGTCGCCGGCCGGCGTCGCGCGCCCGGCGCGGCGCGCGTCGTGCAGCAGCATCAACGCCAGCAGGCCCTTGATGCCGGCGCGATCGGCCATCAACCGGTCCAGCAAGCGGCCGAGCCGGATGGCCTCGACGGCGAGATCGGGCCGCATCAGGTCCGTGCCCTCGGTCGCGACATAACCCTCGGTGAAGACGAGATAGATCACGGCGAGCACGCCATCGAGCCGCGGCGCCAGCATCTCGTGCTCCGGCACCTCATAGGGAATGCCGGCAAGCCTGATCTTCTGTTTGGCGCGGACGAGCCGCTGCGCCATCGCCTCCTCGCCCACGAGAAAGGCGCGCGCGACCTGCGCCGTCGACAGCCCGCACACCGTGCGCAGCGTCAGCGCGACCTGGACCTCGGGCGCGAACGCGGGATGGCAGCAGGTGAAGATCAGCCGCAGCATGTCATCGTCGAGCATCACCGGCGGCTCGTCGGGCGCTTGCGCGTTCAGCTCGAGCTCATGCACCAGCGCCTGCTGCTTGCCGCGGAAGACGGCCTGGCGGCGGATGCGGTCGATCGCCTTGTGCTTGGCGACATTGACGAGCCAGGCGCGCGGATTGTCGGGGATTTCGCCCGCCGCCCAGCGTTCCAGCGCGACGGCAAACGCATCCTGAAGCGCGTCCTCGGCGAGATCGAAATCGCCGACGAGGCGGATCAGCGTGGCCGTCGCCCGCCCCGCCTCGTCACGGAAGATTTTGTCGATCTCGCCGGGGGTCATGCGGCTCGCGGCTTCGCCATCACTTGTCGTAAACCCAGATCGGCCGCACCTCGATCGAGCCGATGCGTGCGCTGGGAATCCGCGCCGCGATCTCGATCGCCGCGTTGAGATCCTTGGCTTCGATCAGGTAATAACCGCCGAGCTGCTCGCGCGTTTCCGCGAACGGACCATCGGTCGTCAGCGTCTTGCCGTCGCGCACGCGCACGGTCGTTGCAGTCGTGGTCGGCTGCAGGCGGTCACCGGCCTTGAAGTTGCCGCTCTGGATGATGGATTGCGTGAAGGCCTGGTATTCGGCCAGCATCTTCTGGCTGGTCGCCGCGTCGTTCTTCGCGTACTCGACCTCATTCTGGTAGATCATCAGCAGATATTGCATTGCTTCACTCCTGTTGTTCGGCTCGCTCGCCGACATCCAGTCGAACGGCGCATGCACCAAACGACATCTTCAGGATAAATTATTCCGGGCGGATCGTGCGTCGCCATATCGGCTTGACGAAACCGTCATAAATGCCCATGCGTAGACCCGTCAGTCGGCCGGACGGTCGCTCCGGCAGGTGCCGAAAGGCCGCCGGGGAGGAAAGTCCGGGCTCCCTTGACATGCGGTGCCGGATAACGTCCGGCGGGGGTGACCCCAGGGAAAGTGCCACAGAGAACGAACCGCCCCGCTTCGCCTTCGGCTTCGCGGGGTAAGGGTGAAAAGGTGCGGTAAGAGCGCACCGCGGTTCCGGCAACGGAGCCGGCATGGCAAACCCCACCGGGAGCAAAACCGAATAGGGACGGCATAGCGGGCTGTTCGCGAAAGCGATAACGCCGCGGGGCGATGTCAGGCCCGCCGTCCGGGTAGGTTGCTCGAGGCCATGTGCAAACATGGTTCCAGAGGAATGGCCGTCACGTATCGTTCGCGCAAGCGGACGGTGCCCTACAGAACCCGGCTTACAGGCCGGCTGATATCTTGCAATGAGGGGTTCGATGCTGATCGCATCGGGCCCCTCACCACTTTGGCGGAGCCGGCAACCATTCAAATGGTGTCATTCCGGGGCTCGCGAAGGGAGAACCCGGAATCTATCGGGCGGCAGAGGCGGAGGAGAAATGGATTCTCAGATGCGCAATTGCGCATCGTAGTTCGTGCTGCGCACGCTCCGGAATGACGCGTGTGGGCTACGCGACGATCTCGTTCAACACTGCCATGAGCGCCCCCGGCGCGGTCACGTTCGGCGCATGGCTGGCGTCGAGCTCGAAATAGCGCCAGCCCTCCTCGCTCCTCGTGCGCTGCGCAAACTGCCCGAACACATCGCCTGGCGGAATGCGCGTGCAGTAGATGTAGCTGCGCGGCACCGCCGGCTCGCCGTGTTCGAGCCTCAAGCGCGCCTCGAAGCACTTGATCGGCATTGGGACGCGGCGCGCGTTGAGCCAGTCGAGATCGGCCTGCGGCGTATCCGGTGGCGGCGGGTTCGGCGGGATGCGGTAGCCGTCGCCGGCAGCGGCCGCGTTGCGCATCGGCTCGCGCCCGCCCTCGTTGAGGTCGAACAGCGACTGGCTGTCACGCGGCACGAAGGCGTCGAGATAGATCAGTTGCGTCACGCGCTCGCGCGCGCGGTCGGCGACGCCGGTCGCGACCATGCCGCCATAGCTGTGGCCGAGCAGAACGATGTCGCTGAGGTCCTCGAAGGCGATGACGTTGAGGATGTCCTGGATATGGGTGGCGAGATCGATCGAGGGATTGGCCAGATGCGCTCGCTCGCCGAGCCCAGTGTAGGTCGGCGCCACCAAGCGGTGGCCGGCCTGTGCCATCAGCGGGTGCATCTTCTTCCAGGCCCATCCGCCGGACCAGGCGCCATGACAGAGCAGGAAGGTCTTCGCGCGGGCCATCGGCGTTTCCATCGTTCTTGCTTGCTTGATACGATGGAGTGTAGCGGCCGGCCGCGCGATGTAAACGCCGCTCAGGCCGCGCGCGTGTCCTTCACGAGCACCGGCGCAAGCTCGCCGGCCTCGCGCCGCAGCTTGCTCGCCTCGAAACCGTGCATGCCGAGCTGCCACTGCAACCCGACGATGGCGCCTTTGGTCGGTTGCAGCAGCGCGAGCGAGGCGAACAGCGTCACTGGCAGCCACAGCGCGAGCTGCAGCCACACCGCAGGCGCATAGGCGGTCTCGATCGCGAGGATCGCCGGCACCACGAGATGGCCGACCACGACCATCACGAGATAGGCGGGAAAGTCGTCGGCGCGCTGGTGAAACAGCTCCTCGCCGCAATGGTCGCAAGCGTTGGCCACTTTCAGGAAGCGGCCGAACATGTGCCCTTCCCCGCAATTGAGACATTTGCCGCTGAAGCCGCGCCACATCGCCTTTGCCAGAGAGACCGTCGCCATGACCACACCTCTTCCTTTTCAACGATCCATACAATAATGTCTTGCATCCATACATTCAAAGAATATGGCCTAAATTGCATGGCTTGGATCCCTACAATCTCGGAGCTATCAGGGCCGCGCTACCAGCGCATCGTCGAGGCCATGGAGGCCGATATCGCCGCCGGCCGGCTGGTGCGTGGCCAGCAACTGCCGACGCAGCGCGCGCTGGCCAGGGCACTCGGCATCGACCTCACCACGGTCACGCGCGCCTATACCGAGGCGCGGCGCCGCGGCATCATGGAGGCCCGCGTCGGACAAGGCTCGTTCGTGTCGGAGACAAGCGCGCGCCGCGCCGTCGACCTGCCCCATCCGGTCGCGATCGATCTTTCGATGAACGTGCCGCCGCATCCGCTGGAGGCGCAGCTCGACGAGCGCATCATCGCCGGAATGGAAGCTATCCGCGCACAATCGGGCCTGACGGCATATCTCAATTACCAGCCGCCCGGCGGCAGCGCGCATGAGCGCGAGGTCGCGGCGCGCTGGATGCGCGCACGCGTTCCGCATGCGCAGGCCGACAGGCTCGTGATCTTTCCGGGCGCACAGACGATCCTTTTCAACCTGCTGGCCCGTCTTGCGCGGCCCGGCGAAACCGTGCTGACCGAAGCCCTCACCTTCCCCGGCATCAAGGCCGCCGCGGCACGGCTCGGCGTCAAGTTCGTCGGCGTTGCCATGGACGATAGCGGCATCCTGCCCGATGCGCTGGCAAGGGCGTGTCGTCTGCACCGGCCCAAGGCCGTCTATCTGATTCCGACGCTGCACAATCCGACCACCGCAACGCTTTCCGCCGAGCGGCGCAGCGCCATCGCAAAGATCATCCGCGATGCCGACACGATCCTGATCGAGGACGACGCCTACGGGCTGCTCGACCGCTCGGCTTCGCCGATCGCCAATCTCATTCCGGAGCGGACTTATCTCGCGACCACGCTGTCAAAATGCATCGCGCCGGCGCTGCGCGTTGCCTACCTGGTGACGCCCGACAGCGGCGCGCAGCGAGACATGCGCACGTCCTTGCAGGCAACCGTGCAGATGCCGGCGCCACTGATGGTCGCGCTGGTGACGCATTGGATCGAAACCGGCATTGCCGATCGCATCATCAGCGCCATCCGAAACGAAGCGGTCGGCCGCCAGCAGCTCGCGCAACGCACGCTGAAGGGTTTTCAGTTTCTGGCGAAGCCGACTGCCCATCATCTCTGGCTGCGGCTGCCGGAGGGCCGGCCCGATATCGCGGCCCATCTCCTGCGGAACGGACTGGCGGTCGTCGCCGGCGAAGCCTTCACGGTCGATGGGGCACCGCCGCACGCGGCACGTGTTTCGCTGGGAGCGGCACGGAACAGATCGGAATTGTCGGAAGCGCTGCGTATCCTGGTCGGCGCACTGCAGAAGCCTGCCGACACCAGGCAGATCGTCTAGATCATCGACGATGGCGGCGATGGCCGGAGCGCACGACCGGTGCCGTCGGTGACGTATAGGCCTGCGATGCATACGCATCATCAGGCGTTGCCCGCTGACCGAGAGCCGCGCGCCCGGCAGGCGTGAGCTGGCCGCCATTCAGCACATCGCGGTCAGGATGGGCGGCCTGATAGGCCGCAGGCTCGGAGAACTGCGCCTGGGCCATTGTCGGCGTCAACGCCACGGCCAGCAGCGCGGCTGCAACGGCAATCTTGGTGCGGGTCATGGTCATTCTCCATCATCGCATTCAGGACTGACCGATCGAAGCGCATGATTGCGTCGGGCGGCCCCAGGGTGGAAGTACGGCGATCATGTAGGCGTGTCTTCCGCGAAAGCCCGAATGCCGCAGATCACGCTTGCGTGCGGCATGGATTGACCTGCAAGGCAGCAAGCATGTTATGCGAGCGATGGCGATCAACAGTTCGGGATCGCCCCTTGCGACAAGGATGATCTGTTGGAAACGCTCACCTACGTCCTGCTGCTGTTCGGCGCGCTGGCAGGCGGCTTCGTCTCGGGCCTTGCCGGATTCGGCACGGCGCTGATGGCGCTCGGCATCTGGCTCTACGTCCTGCCGCCCTCGCTCGCGGTCCCCCTTGTGCTGATCTGCTCGGTGATCGCGCAGACCTCGACGCTGCCCTCGATGTGGAAGAGCTTTGATCTGTCGCTGGTCTGGCCGTTCCTGGTCGGCGGACTGATCGGCGTCCCGCTCGGGACCATGATGGTCGCCTCCGCCGATCCAAAAGTGTTCAAGCTGAGCGTCGGCGTACTGATCCTGATCTTCTCGAGCGCGCTGTATCTCAACAAGAAGCCGCTCGCCTTCAAGCTCGGCGGCCGGATCGCCGACGGCGCGATCGGCTTTGCCGGCGGCATTCTTGGCGGCCTCGCCGGACTTTCGGGGCCGCTGCCGATCCTGTGGGCCAACATTCGCGGCTGGAACAAGCATGAGCGGCGCGGCATCTTCCAGCTATTCAATTTCACGGTGCTCGCGACCGCGCTGGTGCTGCAGACCGCATCGGGCCTCGTCGCCTTCAAGGTGGTCTGGCTCGCAGCTGTGGCCTTTCCCGGCACACTGATCGGTGCCTGGGCCGGCGCGCGCGTCTATCACGCGCTGAACGACAAGCAGTTCGGCGATGCCGTGCTCGGCCTCTTGTTCCTGTCGGGCCTCACGCTCGTCTGGAATAGCATTGGCGCGCATTAGCCCCACGGCGACGCCGATTGGCAGGAGCCGTGGGAAGGAAGTCACTGTCGCTACGCCGGCGCACGCGCGGGAGGCGTGACCGGCTCGGAGGCCACCTGCTCCGCGACCTTTTCCTTCGGTGGCAGTGTGAAGCGCTTCCTGAACTCGCGGCGCAGCAGCCACAGGCTCAAGCCCGCCTGCAATGTTGTCGTCGCGACCGACAAATACCAGACGTACTCCATGCGAAAGCCCGGCTGCGTCGAGAGCCAGATCGCCGGCAGCGAATAGGTGAACACGCGCGTCGCCGAGCTCAAGAGCACCGGCCCGGTGTTGCCGAGGGCCTGGAACATGCTCGAGCAGGTGAAGATCAGCCCCTGCGCGACCATGTTGAGCGATATGATCCGCAGGAACAGGTAGGCGATCTCCATGGCCTCGCGGTCGCTCGAGAATCCGGCGAGCAGCAGCTCCGGCTTCACTTGCGCAAGAATCATGAAGCCGGTCATCACGATCGTGACGATCAAAGCGGCCTTGACGAAGGTTTCCCGCACGCGCGCAGCGTTGGCTGCGCCGACGTTCTGGCCGGCGATCGGTCCGGCCGCCAGCCCGACCGCAAGCGCCGGCATGTTGATCAGGCCGAGCACCCGCTGTCCTATGCCGAATCCCGCCTGCGCTGCGGCGCCGAAATCGCGCAGCACGTAATAGACCACCGCCATGAAGATGAACATCATCGCGAACTCGCCGCCGGCCGGCAGGCCGACGTTGAGGATGCGCTTCAAGTGGTGCGGCTGCGGACGCCACTGCGCCGGATTGAAGACGACATAGCGCTCGACCTTGCGGAAATACGCCAGCAGCATCAGCGCGCCGATGGCGACCGCGATCGAGCTCGCCAGCCCCGCGCCGGCAACGCCGAGTGGACAGCCGGTGCCCCAGCCCGAGATCAGCACTGGCGCCAGTGCAATATTTATCGTGACCGCGAGCACCCGCACAAGCATCGCGGGGCGCACAATGCCGGTCGCACGCAGCGCGGATGCCAGCACTTGCATGGCGAATTCCAGCGCGAGCGCCGGCATGAACCACAACAGGTAAGTCGTCCCGGCCTCGATCGTGGCCTGGTCCGCAGCGATCGAACGCATATAGGGGCGCGACAGCACCGCGCCCATCGCCAGGGTCAACAGTCCAAACAGCACCGACAGCACGATCGCCTGGTTGAAGATCAGGTTGGCATCCGGCCGATCCTTGCGCCCCACGGCATGCGCGATCAGCGCCACCGTGCCGACGCCCAGCACCTGCATGAGCCCGTTGATGAGAAAGCCGGCGTTGCCGGCCGCGGCGACGCCGGCGACGCCGGCATCGCCCAGTCCCGACACGAAGTACAGATCGACCAACTGGCAGATCATGATCGTGATCATGCCGACCATGATTGGCGGTGCCATATGCAAGATGTGCATCGTGATGGAGCCGTTCGTCAGGTCTTTCATGTCATTCCATCCTTGACGGATTCCTTGGCGGCGTGACAGCGGGACGTTCGCCCCGCTGCCGCGCGCGTCATTCCGCTGCTGCGATATGCCCGAACTCCACCACCTGGCGCTCGAACAGGCCGCGATAGATGCCGCCGGGCTTTGCCGCCAGCACGGCGTGGGTGCCCTGCTCGACGATCTCGCCGCGGTCGAACACCAGGATCCGATCGAGGCTGCGCACCGTCGACAGCCGGTGCGCGATCACGATCGAGGTGCGCCCCTTCATCAGCCGCTCCATCGCCTGCTGGATCAGCGCCTCCGATTCCGAATCGAGGCTCGAGGTCGCCTCGTCCAGGATCAGCACCGGCGCGTCCGCCAGGAACGCGCGTGCCAGCGCCACGCGCTGCCGCTCGCCGCCCGACAGCTTGACGCCGCGCTCGCCGACGAGGGTGCCGTACCCCTTCGGCAGGCGCAGGATGAAGTCGTGCGCATTGGCGAGCCGCGCTGCCTGCTCGATCGCATCAAAGCTGGCGCCGGGCCGGCCATAGGCGATGTTCTCGGCAAGCGAGCGGTGAAACAGGATCGGCTCCTGCTGCACGATCGCGATCTGGCTGCGCAGCGATTGCTGCGTGGCGAGCGCGATGTCCTGCCCATCGATCAGCACGTGGCCGCCGGTGACGTCGTAGAGCCGCTGCACCAGCTTGACGAAAGTGGTCTTGCCGGAGCCGGAGCGGCCGACGAGGCCGACCCGCTCGCCGGCGCGGATCCTGACCGATAGTCCGTCGTACAGCGGCGCGCGATGACCGCCATAATGGAAGGTGACATCGTCGAACACGATCTCGCCGCCCTCGATTGCGATCGGCCGCGCGCCGGCCGCATCGGCGATGCCGATGGGCTCGGCATGGATCGCCACCAGCTCGTCCATGTCGTTGACCGAGCGCTGGAGGTTGTTGATGTGCATGCCGACGTCGCGCAAATAGGCGTGGATGATGTAGTAGCTGGTCAGCACATAGGTCACGTCGCCAGGCGAGGCGCGTCCAGACATCCACAACAGCACCGCGCCGCCAATCACTGACGTGCGGAGGCAGAGCAGCAGCGAGAGCTGCGCCATGGCCGTGTAGTTGTAGCGCAGCCAGGTCCGCCGCACCCGCACGCGCCATCGGTTGATGACGCGGGCGAGCCGCGTATCCTCGCGCGCTTCGGCGCCGAACGACTTCACCACCGCGTTGCACGTCAGGGCATCCGCAAGCGTGCCGCCAACCTTGGTGTCCCAGGCATTGGAGACTCGGGCGGCCGGCGCGATGTAGCGGGTCGAGAACACGACGGTGATGGTGACGTAGAAGAACGCGCCGACCGCGATCACCACGCCGAGCGAGGTCCAGTGCATTCCGATCAGGACCATCGAACCGATCAACACCAGCAGCGAGGGCGCCAATGCCATCAGGATGGTGTCGTTGAGCAGGTCGAGCGCCCACATGCCGCGCGTGATCTTGCGCACGGTGGAGCCCGCGAAGGAGTTTGCGTGCCAGTCGGTGGAGAAGCGCTGCACACGGATGAAGGCCTCCTGTGCGACGTCCGACATCGTCTTGAGCGTGAACGGCACGATCGCCTGCAGGCCGGCCAGCCGCAGCGCCACGGAGGCTGCGCCCAGCGCCACGATGGCGCCGAAGGCAACCAGGGCGGCATGCCGCGCATCCGGATCGGACGGGCCACGCGTCAGCGCATCGACCAGCCGGCCGGAGAAAACCGGCATGAACAGGTCGGCGACGGTGGCGCCCAGCAGGCCGCCAGCCACGATGAGCCCCCGCCCCGGCTGCTTCAGCCAGTGCCGGAACACGAAGGGCAGCACCACGCGTATCGCCGCAGGCTTTTTTGACAGTGCGGTCATGGCATCATCCGGCCGCTTCGCGCGGGCCGGCTCCATCGGTGGACGCAAGTCGGCCCGAAGGCCGCGCCGGCGTCACGTAAGACTGATTTTGACTTGGGAAGCGGAGCGATCGGGACGCTTGGTCGAAACCTTGGCCCAATCGAAGCTGGCGGAAGAGGCCTCTAACAGGCCGCGTACATACCGAACCAGGAGATCATCGAGCGCGGGCGTACGATCTGCGAATGCGACGAAATCATGCAAATCCCTCCCGGCTCGATTGAATGAGGTGCGCTTTATAGATGTGTCGCTCGTGAATTGCAACGGGGCCCGCGCGAGATCACGCACGAGTGTTGCAATTTGGTGCGCGATGCCTACTCCGCCGTCATTCCCCGCGAAAGCGGGGAATCCAGTACGCCGCGGCCCGTCTGCTCAATCACAACTGTCTCGGCGTACTGGATGGCCCGGTCGAGGCCAGGCGACGACACCAAGTATGTGGCTGGCCTAATGCGCGTCGCCACCGGCGCCGAACGGCGAAGCCGGCTTGTTCAGCAGCGCCACCAGCAGGCTGAGGCCGAGATAGAACAGCGCCAGCATGAGAAAGACGTCGCCGAAGCTCATCACCACGGCCTGGCGATGCACGATCTGGCTGAGCTGCTTCATCGCCATCAGCGCGGAATCGCCGAGCCCCTGGAACTTCTGCATGAACATGGTCAGGGTTTCGGTCGCGTTCGCGTTGCCCCAGGTCACGCGCTCCTGCAGGCGGGTGATGTGCAGGTCGGTGCGGTCGTTGAGCGCGGTGTTGATGACCGCAAGGCCGACCGCGCCGCCGAGATTGCGCATCAGGTTGAACAGGCCGCTCGCATTCTTCACCCGGTCTGGCGCCAGCGTGCCGAGCGCGATGTTGTTGGTCGGCACCATCGCGAACATCATGCCGATCCCGCGCAGGATCTGAGGCACCAGCAGCTCGTAGAAATCGTAGTCGCGGGTGATCCAGGTCATCTGGTAGGAGCCGATCGCGAACACGATGAGGCCGAACGCGATCATGTAGCGCATGTCGAGCTTGGCCATGAGCCGGCCGACCAGCGGCGCGACCAGGAACATGGTGATGCCGGAGACGAACATGGTCTCGCCGATCATCAGCGCGCTGTAGCCGCGCACTTCGGCGAGATAGCGCGGATAGATGTAGGTCAGGCCGTAGAGGCCGATGCCGATGCAGAATTGCAGCGTGCATCCGACGGCGAAATTACGATCGGAGAACGTGCGCAAATTGACGATCGGCTCGGCCGCCGTGAACACGCGCCAGAAGAAGGCGATCGCCGAGATCGCGCAGATCCAGGCGCAGATCGCGACCGACGTGTCCTGCATCCACCCATATTGCGGACCTTCCTCCAGCACATATTCCAGCGTGCCGAGGAAGCCGGCCATGAACAACAGGCCCCACCAGTCGAAGCGGTCGAGCAGCTCGAAATGCGGCTCGTCGAAATCGACCAGCGCCAGCACGCCCAGGGTGATGCCGATGCCGGGCACGACGTTGATGAAGAACAGCCAGTTCCACGACATCAGGTCGGTGATGTAGCCGCCGACCGTCGGCCCGATGGTCGGCGCCAGCGTCGCGACGAGGCCGATGATGGGACCGACGATGTGGAATTTCGTGCGCGGGAAGACGGTGTAGGCCGAGGCGAACACCGTCGGGATCATGCCGGCGCCGAGAAAGCCCTGCAGCGCGCGCCAAAGGATCATCTCCTCGATCGTCGTGGCGAAGCCGCAGAGCAGGCTCGAGAAGGTGAAGCCCGCCGCCGAGATCGCGAACAACAGCCGCGTGCCGAAGGCGCGCGACAGGAATCCCGAGAGCGGAATCGCGATCACCTCGGCGATCAGGTAGGCGGTCTGAACCCAGGAGACTTCGCTGGAGCTGGCCGACAGCCCGGCCTGGATTTCGCTCAAGGAGGCCGAGACGATCTGGATGTCCAGGATCGACATGAACATCCCGAACACCATGATGATGAACGCGAACAGCCGCTTCGGCGCGATGCGCTCCGAAGCAGGATCCGCCATCATGGCAGGGGAAGCGGTGGTGGCGTTGGCCATGGGCCGATCTCGCAGCGCTCAGCTTCCGGCTACTGCGGGTGAACCGCGGTGGGATCGTCGAGATCGACCTCGCTGTCGGCGTCGGCGGCGCCCTTGTTGGTGTCGACGGTCGCGTAGACCGACATGCCGGCGCGGAGCAGGTTCTGCCTCGCCACCGATTTGGGCACGCGGATGCGGACCGGCACGCGCTGCACGATCTTGGTGAAGTTGCCCGTGGCGTTATCCGGCGGCAGCAGCGTGAACACCGAGCCCGCGCCCGCCGCGATGCTGTCGACCACGCCGGAGAACTTGCGCATGCCGTAGGCATCGACCTTGATCGTCACCGGCTGGCCGGGACGGATGCGCTTGAGCTGCGTCTCCTTGAAGTTCGCGTCGATATAGACGTCGTCCAGCGGCACGATGTTGCCGAGGCGCTGGCCGACCGCGACGAAGTCGCCGGTGTTCACCAGCCGATTGGAGAACGTGCCGTTCACGGGCGCGCGCACCGCGGTGAAGCCGAGGTCGCGCTCGGCCTTGGCGAGCGAGGTCTTGAGCTCGGCGAGCTGCGCCTGTGCTTCGGCCTGCTGCGCCCTTGCGACATCGACATTGCTGACGGCAACGTCGTAGGCGGCCTGCGCGGCCTTGACCGCGGCGGCGCCCTGATCGCGTCCGGCTTCCGAGCTCTCGAAGGTGGCGCGCGAGGCAAAGCCTTTGCTGCTCAGCGCCTGCTGGCGCTCATAGTCGAGGTCGGCGCGCTTGAGGCCCGCTTCGGCGGAGACGAGCTGCGCCTTGGCCTGCGCGACCTGGCTGTCGAGCGCCGCGACCTGGCGGCCGATGCGATCGATGGTGGCCTGCTGGGTCGCGATCTTGGTCGCGGCGGCTTCGACCGCGATCCTGTAGTCGCCGTCGTCGATGCGGAAGACGATGTCGCCGGCACGCACCGGCGTGTTGTCGCCGGCAAGGATCGAGGAGATGTGGCCGGCAACGCGCGCGCCGAGCATGGTGTTGTTGGCGCGGACATAGGCATCGTCCGTGGAGATGTAGAAGCGGCCGACCAGCGTGTAATAGCCGGCATAGCCCGCAACAGCGAGTGCGAGGACGAGGCCGACGCCCATCAGGACGACTTTGCGCTTGCCGGACTTGGGCGCAGCGGCGGCGGGCGCGCCCGGCGCTTGTGTGCCGGGCTTGTCGGTCACCGGCTTCTCTGGCGCTTCGCGGGTCGGACGTCTCGTTTCCTCGGCCACATGAGCGCGCAACTGCTCGGCAGGGGGGACCGATGTCTCGGACGCAGCATCACTGCCCCGCCTGGTCCACCGCTTCCTGGCGAAGGACGCGAGCCGTGTGGTCTCTCGATACGGCCATACAGGCCTCCCCAAAAGCGCGATCGAGGGCGGCCGCTGCAGCAGCCGGTTTCCTCTCGCTGACCTCAAATATCATTGACCGAACGGTTCGGTCAATATAGACAATGCACCCGGAAGGATCGTACTGCCGCGAATCCTTTTTTCGAGTTTCGTGACCCTGATCCGTCCAAAAACCTTTCGAGACACTAAACCAATGGTTGTAGCTGCCAACGAACATCTGCACGTCGTCCAGGAGGAGGACAGCTCCAAGCGCCGCCAGATCCTCGAAGGTGCCCGCGAGGTGTTCATGGCTCTGGGTTTCGATGGCGCCAGCATGGGCGAGATCGCGCGCGCCGCGCAGGTCTCCAAGGGCACGCTCTACGTCTACTTCGCCGACAAATGCGCGCTGTTCGAAGCCATCCTCGAACAGGAGGCGCTCCAGCACGGCCAGGTCGTGTTCAATTTCGATCCCGCCCGCGATGCCGAGACCACGCTGAAGGAGTTCGGCCTCGCCTACCTGCACCTGATCTGCCGGCCCGGTGGTGGATCGGCGATCCGCACCGTGATGGCGATCGCCGAACGCATGCCGGATGTCGGCCGCCGTTACTATGCGCGCGTGCTGGACAAGAGCATCAACCGCCTCTCCGGATATCTTAAGGCCCGTGTCGCCTCGGGCGATCTTGAGATCGACGATTGCGATCTTGCCGCCTCGCAGTTCATGGAACTGGCCAAGGCTTCACTCTTCCTGCCCTTCGTGTTCCAGGCCGCGCCGGCACCGTCGGAAGAGCGCATGGCCGAGGTGGTCGACAGCGCAACGCGGATGTTCCTGGCGGCCTACAAGACGAAGTAGCAGCGCGTTGCGCCTGCGGGGCGGGCGGCACTATATTGCGGCCATGTCTCGTGATCTTCGCCCGCCGGTCGATATCCTCCACTACGAGATCGTCCAGGAACAGGCCTCGGCGCTTGGACGGATGGGCCGCGCACTCGAACAGGCGCTGGCGCGTTTGCGTGAGTTCGACGCAGCCCACGCAGCCTCGGAGGTGCCGACCTCGATGCAACCGGCCAGACGCAAGCTGGTGACGGAAGCCGGCTACGCGCTTTGGATGTTCGTGGTCCAGCGTGAGGCGTCCGGCCTGCGCGACAGCCGCCATATCATGCGCACCTACAACGTCCCGGGTGAGGTGCAGCGCTGCATGGGACTGGCCCCCGCATCGTCGAAGCCGACGTAGATCGTAGCCCGCATGAGCGCAGCGATATGCGGGGACACTTTCCCGGATTGCGCGGAGCCTGTCATCGGGCGGCGCTTCGCGCCGACCCGTTGGCTCGATCCGGGCTGCAGGCAAAGGCTCGCCTAATCGTCGGCGTATTCGTCTTCGTCCCGCTTGCGCCCTGTGCTCTTGCGCGCACCGAGCGAACCGGTCACCGACGGTTCGCGCGCGCTCGCATAGGGTCTGCGCGATTGCGCACGGGCGGCAACCTCATCGCCGGACACCGCGGCGGGCTGGCAGATCAGGCGGCGGCTGGCGCGGCGCATCAGATCGACGTGAATGTGATCGTAGTGGTAGACGTTCGAGCCCGGCGCGAGCACGGTCGTGAAATGTGCACAGGCGCCCGACTGCACGTCGCGCAAAAATCCCTGCTCTTCCGGCATGCCGCGCCAGCCGTCCTTGATCGTGACGCGGCGGCCGTCGGCGAGCACGAAGGCGGAAATGTCGAGCGCATTGCCGAAGGCGTGCTCGGAGATGTGGGAGTGCGGATTGCCGTTCATGCCGCGGCAGGAATAGGCGGAGATCTGCTTGATCTCGGCGACGCGGACGCCGAACCAGCGCATCGCCGAGGGCTGCACGGTGTCGGCGAGCCAGCGGTCGAGCTCGGAGACGATCGGACAGGCGAGCGTCGCGGTCGGCTTGATCGCAACCGGACCGACGGCCGTGACGGGACTGCCCTGCGCCGGGCCAAGACGCGGCAGCGGCTGCTGCGCCGGCGCCTGCGAGTAAGGTGCGGGCCGCGCCGGATAGCTCGGCGCATTCATGTAGCGCGCCGCGCCCGCGGCATCGGTGCCCTCGGGCGGCAGGTCGATCTCGTCTTCCTGCGGCGCGACGCCGGGCGCGTTCAGCGACATCGGCCCGGTTGAAGTGCCATAGCCGGAGGGCTGGCGCACCGCGCTGTCGGGATAGTTCGAGCGTTGCGGATAGGACGATGCCGGATAATTCTGGCTCTGCGGATAATTCGATCGCGGCTGCGTCACCGGCCAGCGCGGCTGGCCGCCGATGCTGCCCGGCGGGCGCAGCTCCTCGTCGGCAAAGCCATAGCTGCTGGAGGCTTCGCCGATGGCGGCGACTTTGAGCGGAAACTCGGCGCCGCAGCTGCCGGGCCCGGAAATCGGGTCGATGCGGACGATGTCCGCACTTTCCTTCACCGCGCCCGATTTCAGGCATGCAGCTTCCGCCTCGGCCCGCCACGGTTCACGTTCGGCCTGAAAGAAGCCGCGACCGCAACCCGCTAGCGAGACAAGGACGATGGAGCCGACGAGATACAAACGAACTCCGCGCGTCATGCACGCACGTTCGGTGAATTTACTTAAAGACTCTTCAACGTGTTGACTTCAGCCTTCCTTAACCATGACGGCCCGCGCTTGCTCGGACGCTGCCGCCGATGAGCGACAGCAAGGCTGACTTTTTCGCGAGGAGACTCTCTGTTAACCATGACGGTCGCGGCAAAGCGCGCGACCAGCGGGAGCGACCTCATGACGTTCGCCGGCAGACTGAGCGTTATCACCGCCTACCTCGCCATGGCCTTCGTCGGCGCCATCGTGCTCGGCATGATCTAGAGGCTCAAAGTACACGGTGACCCTCTTCCCTTCTCCCCTTGTGGGAGAAGGTGGCGCGCTTTGGAGCGCAATTGCGCTCCTGAGCGCGACGGATGAGGGGTTCTACCCTCGCGCGCCGCCCTCGTGGAGACAAACCCCTCATCCCGATGAGCCCGTGTCGACCAGCGGAGCTGCCCTCTCCCACAAGGGGCGAGGGCACAACAATGCGCATCGCAAGGAGCTACGACCTTGCGCCCGACTGCCGCGATGAGGTGATCATCTTCTCCCGCGGCGCCTCGACACGCGTCCAGTCGTTGCCGGAGCACCAGAAGTGGCCGAGCGCACAGGCTTCCACGTGCAGCCTGCCGGAGCTCTTCAGCGTCATCGTCGCGTAATAGGTGTTGCCGCTGGAGCGGCTGTAGATGCTGCCGGTCCAGACATCATGCTTTTTCGGCTTCATGTTGACGAGCACGCTCTCGCCCCTGCTCGATGCTTCAGTGAGCGCGTAACCGCACAGTGCAGGTCCGCAGCGCTCGATGCGGACCGCGCCCTTGGCACCTAGGCTCTCCCATTCGCCGAGCGGGTTATAGCCCTCATCGTCGCCAGGCTGTGCACCCGTTGCGGTCTGCTCGATTCCGGGCCTCGGGACGACGACCGGCGGCTCGATGCGCGGCGGATCGAGCGCGACGGTCTTCGGCTGATCGATGCGTTGCAGATCAACACGCGGCGGATTTGCGCTCAGCGTCTCCAATCCTGACGTCTCCGATCTTGGCGCCGGCGGCGGCACAATGGGCTGCGACGTCGTCGCGGCAAGGACAGGAGGCGCCGGTGGCGGCACGACCACAGTCGCTTGTGGCGGCCGAACTGGAACTGCCGGACAAGCCGGCTGCGGCGCCTGGACGACCGGCGCGGGCGCCGGCGCCAAGGCCGGTGCTGTGCCGACATCTTCCGTCGGCCGGAGGCTGCGATTGGAGGACACCGTGACACAGGAAGCGGATCGGCAATTGCGCGGTGCCTCGACATGGAGCCGATGGCCGCCAATCGAGAAGGAGTAGGAGCCAGCCTGCGCTGCGGGCGCGATCGCCATCAGTGCGATCAATATGCCAAGCCAGATCGCAAGCCGCTGCATCGGCGTCTCCCTTCAGAGTCGCGACGAATTTACCCAGAGCAACTGCAGCTGAATGTGCGCTGCATCACCCAGGCGGCGCGCGTTCGTTGTGACGCCCATCACAGAACGCCTGACCATCCCGGCGTAGGGTCGAACCACGCTTCATCCACCAGCGACACCGGTCCATATCGGGACCACGCAATTCTCGGAGGTTGTCATGAACAAGCTCTCCATCGCCGCCACCGCGCTCTTCCTCGCTTCGACTGCCGCCGCGCATGCCGGCAATTCGATCTCGTTCCAGATCGAGGGCCAGCACATCCGCATCGAGACGCCGCGCAACTGCGCCTCGCTCAATTGCGTGACCATCGTCGCGCCCGGCCTGTCGGACAAGCCGATCAAGCTGAACAACATCAACCTCAACGGCCTTGGCGGCTCCAAGGACGATGACGTCGACACCACGCCGGCACCTGCGACCACACCGGCGCAGCCCACGCCGGCTCCGATGCAGCAGCAGCCAGTGCCGCAAGCGCCGGTGCAGGCTGCGCCCTCCGCACCAGCCGTGAAGGCTCCCGCCGCCCCGGCGGCAACTGTTGCCCCCGCTCCGTCCGTCGGCCTCGACAGCAACACGCAGCTGCCGACCGTCGCGGCGCCCGCGCCCGTTACCGCGCCCGTCGCTGCTGCTCGCGCCCCGGCTCCGGTTGCTGCCGCGCCCGTGGCGGCAGCGAACTCGCCGATCGGCGTCTGGGCGACCGAAGAGAACAAGGGCAACGTCCGCGTCGAACAATGTGGCGCCAATCTCTGCGGTTACGCCGAGAAGACCAACGAGCGCATCCTGATCAACATGAAGTCCGAGGGCTCGAAGTGGAGCGGCCGCATTCGCGACCCCAATTCCGGCCGCAACTACGATTCCACGATCTCGATGAAGGGTCCGAATGCGATGCGCGTGCAGGGCTGCGCCTTCGGCGGCATGTTCTGCGGCGGCCAGACCTGGAAGCGCGTGAGCTGACACGCGGAGCGCGTCATCCCGGGGCGATGCGGAGCATCGAACGTCTCGAAGGATGGCTACAGGCGAAATCGTTCCCATATGCGATTGCCCTGACCGCAAGCGGGGCGAGGTGAAGACAACTCACGCCTCGCCGCGCAGCCAGGCCTTCACCTTCTGCAACAGGCCGTGGCGCAATTCGTCGACGGAGGCCGCTTCGGCGGGTGTCAACGTCTGCAGCCCCGCATAGACGTCGTCACTCGACGGCGTCGGCTCTTGCGCCGGCGATGCCGCCAACCCCGCCGCCGCGAGCGCGATCGGGCCAACCTGGTTGAGAAACGTGCGCTCATATTCGCGCGACAGGCGCCCGATCGCATCGTCCAGCGTCAGCCAGTCGACCGCCTTGATGTCGTTCATCAGCTTACGGACCGGCCCGCCGTCAGCCTCCATCCGCCAGAAATGCACGACCTTGGAGCGCCCGCCGGACTGATAAACCAGCGTGCCCAGAAACTCGTGCACGGCAACGTCGTGGCCGGTCTCCTCCAGCACCTCGCGGTGCGCGGCTTCCTTCGGCGTCTCGCCGTCATCGAGCTTGCCCTTGGGCAGGACCCATTCATTGCGCTTGCGCTGGCGCACCACCGCAACCAGCGGCGTCGAACCCCGCCGCAGCACAATACCACCCGCTGCGATCACCGGCGCCCGTGCCATCGCTCACATCCAATATCGTCGTCCCGGAAACGCGGTATAGACAGCGGGGACGGCGGATTGAAGGCTACTTTCTTCTGAGCAACGCTTGACCGGCGCGAATACGCGTGCCCTCGGCGATGCCGTCACAGAAGGTGAAATCGCCGGGCGCAAGGATGATGATGGTCGAGCCGTGCTCGAACCAGCCGAGCTCCTCGCCCTTGGCCACGTTGACGTCGCAGGGGAAATTGACCGGGCCGCGGGTCTGCGCGTTCAGCACCATGTCGAGGAAGTGCAGGCGGATGCTCGCAACCAGGATCGCGGCAACCGGCACCAGCGTCACGGCTTCACCGGTCGAAAGATGCGTCCGGATCACCGCGCGCTCGTTCTTGCAGAACAGCCGCTCGACGCGCTTGAGCGCGATCGGATTGACGTTCCAGACGTCGCCATGGATCAGCGTCACGCGCTCGATATGGGCATCATAGGGCGCGTGGAAGCGGTGATACATGCTGGAGGTCAGCCGCAGCGTGACGAAGGAGCCGTTGCGGTGCTGCTCGACCAGCGCGGAGTCGCCGAGCAGATCGAGCAGCGAATAGGGCGCGCCCTTGACCTGGAACAGCTCGGTATCGGCGATCTTGCCGTGAGCGCCGACGATGCCATCGGAGGGGCTGGCGACGACCGAAGGATCGGGATCAAAGGGCCGCAGGCCTGGCTTGAGCTCCCGGGTGAAGCAGTCGTGCAGACTGCTAAAATGCGCCTTGCGCGCCTCGGACAGATCGAGATCGGAGAACAGCCTCCACAACGCGATCGAGAAGTCCCGCACGAAGGGATTCTCGATCTTGGAGAACCAGCCCATGAAGCGGGTCAGGGCCGCGCGCGGGATGCGGTTGGTCAACAGGAAGTTGAGGTCTTCCTGCTGGGTGAAAGAGGCGATGAGGGCTTTGACTGTCATGAATCTGTCAGCTCACAGGGTTAGCGCTTGTTGTCATGGAAACGACACTCCCGATTCTCTCGATGTCCGTGGCCGCCGCAGCCTCCGCTGCCGCCGTCCTCCCGAAGATCAAGGCGCGGGTCGAATTGTCCCGCGCCAAGCACCACTCGCTCGCCGGGCACTCCAAGATGTCGCGCCGGGTGGCAAAGCTGCTCCCGTTCTACGAGTTCGGAGAGAACGATTACTTCTCCTGCGACGGCGCGCCGGCGAACATCGCCGCGCAGCGCAAGGATGGCTTCTTCCGCCTCGCCGCCCTCTACGCCCAGCGCTACCCGAAGGGGCGCGCAATGACGAAGGAGGCCGCGGAGAAAATCTCCGATCTGAATTTCACCGAAAGCTATCGTGTCCCGTTCCAGTTCTCGCGTCTCGTTCGCGAGCATCTGGGCACCTCGACCTTCATGGAGTCCTCGCGCGGCGTCACCGTCACGGATGTCGACGGCAACAGCTTCTACGATCTCACGGGATCCTACGGCGTCAACATCTTCGGCAACGACTTCTACAAGGAATGCATCGAAGGCGCCGAGAAGCGCGCGCATGCGCTGGGGCCCGTGCTCGGTCCCTACCATCCCGTGATCCTCGAGAACGTGCAGCGGCTCTGCCAGATCTCGGGCCTCGACGAGGTCTCGTTCCACATGTCCGGCACCGAAGCCGTGATGCAGGCGGTGCGGCTGGCGCGCTACCACACCAAGCGCACGCATCTGGTTCGTTTCGCCGGCGCCTATCACGGCTGGTGGGGCGACGTGCAGCCGGGCGTCGGCAACCCAATTCCCGCGCACGAGACCTACACCCTCGCCGAGACGTCGGAGAAGACCCTGCACGTGCTGCGTACGCGCAAGGACGTCGCCTGCGTGCTGGTCAATCCGCTGCAGGGCCTGCATCCCAACGCCAATGCGCCCGGCGATTCCTCGCTGGTCGATTCCTCGCGCGGCGGCAATTTCGATCGCGCGGCCTACACCGAGTGGCTGAAGAAATTGCGCGAGGTCTGCGACCAACGCGGCATCGTCCTGATCTTCGACGAGGTCTTCGTCGGTTTCCGACTCGCAGCCGGTGGCGCCCAGGAATATTTCGGCGTGCGCGCCGACATGGTGACCTACGGCAAGAGTCTTGCCGGCGGCCTGCCGGTCGGCGTGGTCTGCGGCAAGCGCGAATTGATGCGCCGCTTCCGCGACGACCGCCCCGCCGACATCTGTTTCGCCCGCGGCACCTTCAACTCGCACCCCTACGTCATGACGGCGATGGATGAGTTCCTGAGCCGCCTCGCCAGCCCGAATTTTCGTGCCGTCTATGAGGGCCTCGAGGAGACCTGGAACGGCCGCGTCCAACAACTCAACCAGATGATGGAGGGCGCCGACCTGCCGGTGCGGTTCGCCAACTTCTCGTCGATCTGGACGGTGAAATACACTCTCCCGTCCCGCTACAACTGGATGCTGCAATATTACCTGCGCGCCGAAGGCCTGGCGCTGAGCTGGGTCGGCACCGGCCGGCTGATCTTCAGCCTCAACTACAGCGACGCCGACTTCGCCGAGGTCGCCGAACGCTTCGTCCGCGCCGCGCAGAAGATGAAGGCCGACGGCTTCTGGTGGCACGACGGCGTGCTTACCAACAAGCAGATCAAGCGGCAGATACTGAAAGAGATGCTGGCCAAGCGTTTTGGGCGCTGAGGTCTGCGCTCCCAACACAACCACCGTCATTCCGGGGCGAGGTCCCTCCTCCCCCTCTCCCCGCTTGCGGGGAGAGGGTCGGGGTGAGGGGGACTCTCCACGCACGCGGTGAGTGCTAGCGGACACCCCGCTGACTGGACCCCCGCGGCGAGCCCCCCTCACCCGCCGCGCTACGCGCGTCGGCCTCTCCCCGCACGCGGGGAGAGGCGAAGAGGCCCCCCAGACGTGGATGCCCGGCGCGAGGCCGGGCATGACGTAGCCATCAGACATCGGAGTGTGTTGTGCGCGCCGCGCTCAGGCGTGCTGCTCTTCGAGCACGGGCTCGTCGATGAAGCCCAGCGTATGCTCGGGGTTGAGGTGCAGGCCGGGATCCATCAGCTCGCCGCGCATCAGGGCGAGCGGGGCATTGCGATAGAGCATCAGATCGTGGAACGGGTCGGTCAGGATCTTGGTCATCCAGACGAGGCCGGTCTCGACGTCGCGGATGAAGAACAGGTGCACCGTGCGGAACAGGAGACCGCCGCCGCCGACCACCAGCCAGATCTTCGCCACCTGCCGCATGAAGTCGGTCGCGCTGGCCCAGGGCGTGAACAGGCCGAACAGCGTCGGATCGATGACCAGCACCAACGGCGACAGCGCCCAGATCGCCATCAGCACCACCTTGCGCTGCAGGTTGTAGCCGACCTTGATTTCTTCCTTGTACTCGTGCGTCGCCTGGTTGATGTGGTCGTAGGTGTGCGGCTCGAAGAAGAAGTGACCGGCCTGGCGCGAGGTCATCGACACCAGCCAGCCGACCAGCGCGGAGACCACGGGATCGATGAACAGCCAGACATAGGCGAAGAGGAAGCTCAGCGCGCTGACGAAGTGCAGGCTCTGATTGATGCGGCTGTGGTGATAGTAGCGATGGTCGTCCCAGCGCTGGATCCGCAGCTGCTCGAGATAATTCTTGATCATGCTCTCCCCCAAAATGTTTTCGGGTCCGGAATTACAGGGATTCGATGTAGGCCGTGTGACATCATCATTTTGTCATGTGACGATGTGCAGCGGCGCGATGACGCACGCGACGCGCGAGCTTCTGATCAAGCCGCCTTGGCGACGTCGACCTTGCGGAAGCGCACCAGCGAGAAGTGCCCCAGCGGCGGGATCAAGCGGCGCTCGGCGAGCTCGATGCCATGCGCGCCGGCGAGCCATTTGGCATAGCGCGACCAGGCGAACTCGGCAGTGCGGAAGCCGAGCGGACGCACCACCGGCTGCAGCTTCTGCTCGATGAAGCGGCGCATGCCGGTGTCGGCACTGACGCGGGTGAGAATGATCAGCTCGCCGCCCGGACGCAGCACGCGGGCGAATTCGTCGAGCGCATTCTCCGGATTGGGCACCGCAGTGACGACGTATTGCGCCATCACGACGTCGAAGGAATTGTCCGGAAATTCGAGCTTCTCGGCGTCCATCACCGCGAGGCCCTCGACATTCTTCAGCTTCTGCTCTTTCACGCGGCGGCGCGCCTTGTCCAGCATCGCTTCCGAGATGTCGGTGCCGAAGATGCGCAGGTTCGGCGCGTAGAGCGGCAGCGAGATGCCGGTGCCGACGCCGACCTCGAGCACGCGGCCGCCGATCTTGTTGGTGGCAGCGATCGCGGCCTGCCGGCCCTTGGCGAACACGCCGCCGAACACGAGGTCGTAGACGGGCGCCCAGCGGTCATAGGCCTGCTCGACCGTGCCGCGGGTGAGGTCGAGCTGCTGGGTGCCGTCAAGGTTCATGATCTTAGCCATCGATGAGGTTCTCGCTGTGGTTCCAATTGAAGATCAACCGCGCACCGGCCGCCGCGCCATGCGAGGCGAGGCGCGCAACGCGCGGCTGGGCTGAAGTGAGGTGAGATTGCCGACGAACTGGCGCGCGCTGTTCTCCCAGGAACGCTCCAGCGCGAAATTGCGGCAGGTCTCGCGCGACATGGCGAGCGCGCGCAGGCACGCGGCACGCAGATCGTGATCGATCGCGCCGATCGGGTGATCGGCGATGACGTCCTTCGGACCCGTCACCGGAAACGCCGCGACCGGCGTACCGCAGGCGAGCGCTTCGAGTTGCACCACGCCAAAGGTGTCGGTGAGGCTCGGAAACACGAAGACGTCGGCTGCAGCGAGATGCGCGGTGAGATCCGCGCCCTTCTTCTCGCCGAGGAACACCGCGTCCGGATATTTCTTTTCGAGCGCCGCCTTCTGCGGACCGTCGCCGACGACGACCTTGGTGCCGGGCAGATCGAGCGAGAGGAAAGCTTCGAGATTCTTCTCCACCGCCACGCGCCCCATGGTCATGAAGATCGGGCGCGGCAGGTCGAGCTGGGCCGGAGCGTCGGGATGGAACAGCTCGGTGTCGACGCCGCGCGTCCAGAAGCCGAGCCGCTTGAAGCCGCGCTCGGACAGCTCCTGCCGCAGCGAGGGCGTCGCCACCATGGTCATGGCGGCGGCATCGTGGAAATGGCGCAGCACGGCGTATCCGATGCTCGCCGGGATGCCGGTCCGCACCGAGACATATTCGGGAAAGCGCGTGGTGTAGGAGGTGGTGAAGGCGAGCCGGTTGCGGCGGCAATAGGCCCGCGCGGCCCAGCCGATCGGGCCCTCGGTCGCGATGTGCAGCGCCTCCGGCGCGGCCTTCTCGATCCGCCGCGCGATCTCTTTCCCGCTCGGCAGCGCAATGCGCAGGCCCGGATAGGTCGGCAGCGGCCAGGACGGAAAACCGTCGGGGGTGAGGAAGTCGATCTCGACATCGAGGGCCTTGGCCGCATTCGCCAGCGAGGTCAGCGTCCGGACCACACCGTTGACCTGCGGATGCCAGGCATCGGTCGCGATTAATACCCGCATGGGAAAATCCCGAGAGTTTGATGATTCTCAGGCATCGACCATCAACGAAGGATATTTCAGGCGTGTGACGTCACAGAAGTGTCGGCCGGCTGTTTTGTTCGTTAACGGGCCCACGGAGCCACGAAACCGTCATGAAACAATCCTTGCCGCCATGAAACGTTTTCGGTTTTCCGCGCAAATGTCCCGAAACGTTTTGCCGTTAGGACTTTGGGCAACGGAGCACCGAAACGGTGCCGCGGTGGCAGAGAACACCGAGCAAACAGGGGCGATCACATGTTCAATCTGGACACGTTCAAGACGTTTTCGCGCGCCGTTGCATTCGGCGCAGTCGCGGTCTCTGCAATCGCGTTCGCGGGTGCAGCCAATGCCGCGCCGGTGCAGCTCTTCCCGTTCTTCCAGCCGCTGCCGCCGATGGCCGCGCCGCAGCCGATCCAACCCTATCAACCCTATCAGCCCTATCAGGCGCCGAGCTACCAGACCGAGCCGTCGGAAGAACAGGATACGGTCGAATTGCCGGCCCGCTTCCGCCGCCAGACCGTTTCCTACGCGACGCGCGAAGCGCCGGGCACCATCATCATCGATACGCCCAACACCTATCTCTATTACGTGCTCGGAGGCGGCCAGGCGCTGCGTTACGGCATCGGCGTCGGCCGCGACGGCTTCACCTGGTCCGGCATCCAGTCGGTGAGCCGCAAGGCCGAGTGGCCGGCCTGGACTCCGCCGCCGGAGATGATCGCCCGCCAGCCCTATCTGCCGCGCCACATGGCCGGCGGCCCCGGCAATCCGTTAGGGGCGCGCGCCATGTATCTCGGCGGCACCATCTACCGCATCCACGGCACCAACGCCCCCGAGACCATCGGCAAGCGCGTCTCGTCCGGCTGTATCCGCATGACCAACGAGGACGTCACCGACCTCTATTCCCGCGTCAACGTCGGCACCAAGGTGATCGTGCTGCCGATGACCGAGCGCCGTGCAGACCTCGGCGCCGCGACGCGGTAAAGCGACAGGACATCGTGACGCGAGCGGCCCCGGAACTCACCGGGGCCGTTTTCGTTTGTCCCCGACATGCCGACGCGCGCCTGCTGCAGGCATGGTCCCCGATGGAGGCGCAAATGCAACCACGCCTGCAATCCTCGCCGAGCCCATGGCTGCACGCTCTGGCCGGCGCCGGAGCACTGACGCTGCTCTTGTGCGCGCCCTCCTCGCTCGCGCAGCAACCCGCGAGTGACGACACGGGCCAGCAGGCCTTCAACAATTCCTGCCGCACCTGCCACTCCGTGAAGGAGGGCGACAATCGCCTCGGTCCCAACCTCAACAAGATCGTCGGACGCAAGGCGGGCTCGCTGCCGAACTACAATTACTCCTCGTCAATGAAGGAAGCCGGCTTCGTCTGGGACCAGGACAAGCTCACCCGCTTCATGGTCAAGCCTGACGACGTCGTATCCGGCCACAAGATGCAGCCCTATGGCGGCGTCTCGGCAGAGGAAGCGGCGAAGGTGGTTGCGTATCTGCAGGCGCAGTCGCAATAGCGACCCAGGCCACGCCGGGTCGTCCTTCGCGAAGCGGTCGTCTCGAAGGATGAGGCGTGCACACCACTGGAAGCCGCTCATCGGCTCCGCCGCTCCGCGATCAGCCTCAGCCACGCGGCCGAATGAAACGCGCTCATCAGGAGATACATCGGCACCATCCCGCCGAGCAGAGACCCCTGCCCGGCGCCGCACAGCATGTCCGCCGGGCCGCCGCCGAGCGCGGCGGTCAGAACGGCCATGATCGCAAAGGTCGGCGTGGCCGCCAGCCCCAGCCATCTGGCGAGGTGGCGCGCGGCCACGATACCGTCGCGGCCGGCGCTGGGGACCGCGCTGACGGGAGAGGTCATTTCCGCTCCCCTGCGGCCTCCTCGCGAAACGCCTTCTCGCCGGCGTCCGAGATCTCGACCCATTTCTTATCGGGCGCACCGCCTTCGGTGTAGCTGTCGTGCCAGTTCCACCATTTATAGGTCGGCGTCTGCGGATAGCCCTTGGGAGAGTCCTCCCACACCTCCTGCCGGCCGAGCGGGGTGATGTCGAGATAGTTCCAGGTGCCGCCCATCTGCTCGTCGCCGCGGCTCTTGACGAAATAGGTGCGGAAGATGCGGCTGCCGTCGCGGTAGAACACGTTGGTGCCGTGCCACTCGTCCACGCCGAAATCGGCGTCGAAACTGTCGGTGATGGTGACCCAGGGCATGGTCCAGCCCATCCGCTGCTTCAGCTGCGCAATATCGGCCTGCGGCGCGCGCGAGGCGAACACGAGCGTGGTGTCGCGGGCATTCAAATGCGCGACATGGGCGACCTGGTCCGCCACGATGGAGCAGCCGCGGCAGGCGTGATCGGGCCCCCAGCCGAACACGCCGGGTTCGAAGAAAGCCCGATAGACGATCAGCTGCCGCCGGCCCTGGAACAGGTCGAGCAGACTGAGCTTGCCGCCGGGGCCTTCGAACGCATAGGTTTTGTCCACCGCCATCCACGGCATGCGACGCCGCTCGGCGGCCAGGGCATCGCGGGCACGGGTATGCGCCTTTTCCTTCACGAGCAGTTGCAGACGGGCCGCCTCCCAGTCCTGCGGCGACACCACCGGCGGGGTCTGCATGGCGGTCTTTCCGTTAGTCCCTGCTTTATCTGCTGAAGTCATCATGGTTCTCCAAACTGCTTGCTTGACGTCCTGCCAACGATTTCTGGCACCAGGCGGTTGCGCGGTGGGAGTAACAAGTGTGGCGGGATTGACATGGAGTCGCTGATCACCGCCGCCGCGCGCGCGTTAGAGGCCGGCGATCCGCTCGGCGCGCTGAACCGCGTCGCGCTGCGCAACGACGCGCCGTCGCTGGCGTTGCGCGGCATCGCGATGGCGCAGCTCGGTGATCTCGGCAAAGCAAAGGCGCTGCTGCGCACCGCCGCGCGCGCTTTCGGTCCGCGCGAGGCGGTGGCGCGCGCAAGGTGCATCGTCGCCGAGGCCGAGATCGCGCTGGTCTCGCGCGATCTGAGCTGGCCGGTGAAGACGCTCGCTGCAGCGCGAGCGACGCTCGAAAAGCACGGCGATCTCGCCAACGCCGCCCATGCCGGCCATATCGAGGCGCGCCGCTTGCTTCTGGTCGGGCGCCTTGACGAGGCCGAGCGCACGCTGGCCGAAGTCCGTCCTGCGCCGCTCCCGCCCGCCTCCCAAGTCGTCCGCGAGCTCGTGGTCGCCGGCATCGCAATCAGGCGGCTCAGAACGAAAGACGCGCGCACGGCCCTCGGCCGCGCGGCTCACGCAGCGCGCCTTGCGAAAATCCCGGCGCTCGTGGCCGAGGTCGACAGCGCGAACCTCATACTCGACACGCCGGCGGCACGCCTGATCGCGCGCGGCAGCGAACACCCGCTGCTCCTCGGAGAGGTCGAGAGGCTGGCGACCTCGACAGCGCTCGTCGTGGACACCTTCCATCATGTGGTGCGCAGGCAAGGCGTCATGGTGTCGCTCGGAACGCGTCCCGTGCTGTTCGCGCTCGCTCGTCTGCTGGCGCAGGCATGGCCCGCAGATGTCTTGCGAGAAACGTTGATATCAGGCGCGTTCCAAGCGAGGCACGCCGACGAGTCGCACCGCGCGCGATTGCGCGTCGAGATCGGACGGCTCCGCACCAAGCTCGAGCCTCTCGCCGACGTCAGCGCGACGAAGCAGGGCTTTGTGCTCGCGCCGCGGAAGACGCGCGACGTCCTCGTGCTGGCGCGGCCCGTCGAGGAGAAGCATGCCGCCGTCCTCGCCTTTCTCGCCGACGGCGAGCCATGGTCGAGCTCGGCCCTCGCACTTGCGCTTGGGAACAGTCCGCGCACCGTGCAACGCGCGCTCGAGGAGCTGGCGCGGTCGGGCAAGGTGCAGTGCTTCGGACATGGACGGGCGCGCCGCTGGATGACGCCGCCCATTCCGGGTTTCCCGACAGGCTTGTTACTCCCCACGCCGCTCCTGAAGACGTAGGGTGTGCACCAGTTCAAAGGGATCGAGCACATGAAACGTTCAGCCGCCGAGATCGTCACGGAGTATGGGCCCTTTCCAGGCGTCGAGGCCGTGCATGGTGTCACCTATGACGGCACCCATGTCTGGTTCGCATCCGGCGACAAGTTGAACGCGGTCGATCCCGCCAGCGGCAAGATCGCGCGCTCCATCGACGTCGCCGCGCATGCGGGGACGGCCTTCGACGGCCGCCACCTATTCCAGATCGCCGAGGATCGCATCCAGAAGATCGACGCCGCGACGGGCAAGGTAATCTCCACCATTCCCGCGCCCGGCGGTGGCGGCGATTCAGGTTTGGCCTGGGCGGAAGGCTCGCTCTGGGTCGGTCAATACCGGGAGCGCAAGATCCATCAGATCGATCCGGCCACGGGGAAGGTTCTCCGCACCATCGAAAGCAAGCGCTTCGTCACCGGCGTCACCTGGGTCGACGGCGAGCTTTGGCATGGCACCTGGGAAGGCGAGGACAGCGACATCAGGCGGGTCGATCCCGAGACCGGCAAGGTGCTGGAGCAACTCGACCTGCCCGCAGGAACGATGGTCTCGGGACTGGAGTCGGACGGCGGCGATCGCCTGTTCTGCGGTGGCGGCAGTGCCGGCAAAGTGAGAGCGGTCCGCCGCCCCCGGCGCAGCTCGATGCGCTGACGGCCTGAGAAGACGGCCACGGCGCATTCGCAGCCGTTAACCTGTTCGCCCCAATTCCACCCCACCGGTGCGCTCTAGCGCCCTCCTCGCCCGCCCTGTAAAATCCCCGCCGGGGCGGCTTGGGGGATTGATGCGACTTACGTGGAATTTGAAGACCATCCTGATCGGCGTCGCAGTGCTCGCGGCGTCGTTCTTCATCAGCCTGAAGGCGATGGACTTGCTGTCGCCGCGCGCGACGAATTCGGCGACGCCGGTCGTCGCGCAATTGCCGCCGCTGCCGCCGGCTTCGAAGAGCTCGATCGTGGTCGCACCGGTCGCCATCGCGCTGTCGGCGATCCGTGAGCAGGCCGAGAAGGCTGCACCGCGCAATTTCGCCGGGAAGGCCGACAACCCAATCTCGCAGATCCTGGAGAACGCCGATATCGGCTGGTCCGCCGTGCGCGGGCCGATGGCGGCCACTGGCGACAATGACGTGCTGACGATCTCGACCCCGCTCACAGGCAAGCTCAATGTGACCGGCTCGCTGTCATCCAAAGCCACAGGCGCGCTTGGCGACGCGCTCGGCGGCGTGCTCGGTGGCGATGCGGCAAAACGGATCGGCGCGGTCAACATCAAGAATTTGAACGCCAGCGCCGAGATCAAGGGCAACGTGGTCGTCACCTCGCGCCCGAAGCTCGCCGCCGCCTGGCACCTGGAGCCCAATCTCGGCGCCCAGGTCAATCTCGGCGATACCAATCTCAACGTCGCCGGCGCCAAGGTCAACGTGCCGGCGCAGGTGAAGCCGCTGATCGACAAGACCGTCGGCGAGCAGATCAACGCCGTCTCCGAGCGCATCCGCAACGATCCATCGCTGCGGGAGAACGCCAGGGCGCAATGGACCAAGGCCTGCCGCTCGATCCCGCTGCAAGGATCTAGCTCCTCGGCCGCGCTGCCGCCGCTCTGGCTCGAGATGAAACCGGTCCGCGCCATCGCCGCGCAGCCGCGCGTCGATGCGCAGGCCGTGACGCTGCTGCTCGGCCTCGAAGCCGAGACACGCGTGACCTCGACATCGACCAAGCCCGACTGTCCGTTCCCCGACAAGATCTCGATCGTGCCGCCGACCGGCACAGGCGTGAACATCGGCGTCCCGATCGACGTGCCCTTCACCGAGATCAACAAGCTGATCGCAGCCCAGATGGTTGGCCGCACCTATCCCGAGGACGGCTCCGGCCCGGTCGACGTCACCGTCAAGAGCGCCAACGTCGTCCCCTCGGGCGACCGGCTGCTGATCTCGCTTCTGGTGCGCGCCAAGGAGAAGAAGAGCTGGTTCGGCCTCGGCGCCGAGGCGACCGTGCACATCTGGGGCCGGCCGATGCTCGACCAGGCGCGGCAGATGCTGCGGCTCGCCGACATCGAGCTCGCGGTCGAGTCCGAAGCGGCCTTCGGCCTCTTGGGAGCGGCGGCGCGCGCGGTCGTGCCGCAGATGCAGCAGGCGCTGCTGCAGAAGGCAACGCTCGATCTGAAGCCTATCGCTGCGAACGCCCGCGAGAAGATCGCGGCCGCAATCGCCGACTACCAGAAGAGCGAGGACGGCCTCAAGGTCGAGGCCAAGATCGACAGCCTGACTCTCGCCGACATCGCCTTCGATTCCAAGACGCTGCGCGTGGTCGCCGAAGCCGGCGGCTCGCTGAATGTGTATGTGACGAAGCTGTCGGGGATGTAGCGCGCCCACTCGCCGGGCCCGCACGCCTCTTCGTTGCTTGCACCGCTGGCATTCTCGCTGGAGGATGCTAATCTCGCACGGCATTGTTAGGGGACAACGCGAGGACAACATGAAAGCCGGCATGGTCACACCCGCGCCGGCGCTGGTGCGTTTTTCCGGCATTCAGAAGACCTATGATGGCGAGCATCTCGTGGTGAAAAACCTCGATCTCGACATCAGGAAGGGCGAGTTCATCACCCTGCTCGGCCCGTCGGGCTCGGGCAAGACGACCACGCTGATGATGCTGGCCGGCTTCGAGGTTCCGACGCATGGCGAGATCTACCTCGCGGACCGGCCGATCAAGAACGTGCCGCCGCACAAGCGCGACATCGGCATGGTGTTCCAGAACTACGCGCTGTTTCCGCACCTGACGATCGCGGAAAACATCGCCTTCCCGCTATCGGTTCGCAAGTCGAACAAGGCGGAAACGCAGGAGCGCGTAGCTGCGGCGTTGCGCATGATCAAGATGGAAACCCTGGCCCACCGGCGGCCCGGGCAACTGTCCGGCGGGCAGCAGCAGCGCGTGGCGCTGGCCCGCGCGCTGGTCTTCAATCCGCAGCTCGTGCTGATGGACGAGCCCCTGGGCGCCCTGGACAAGCGCCTGCGGGAGCAGATGCAGCTGGAGATCAAGCAGCTGCACGAGACGATGGGCATCACGATCGTCTACGTCACTCACGATCAGAGCGAAGCGCTCACCATGTCGGACCGCATCGCCGTGTTCAACGACGGCATCGTGCAGCAGATCGACAAGCCCGACGCGCTGTATGAGCATCCGGTGAACAGCTTCGTCGCCCATTTCATCGGCGAGAACAATGTGCTGGCCGGTACCGTCGAGACGATCGACACGGACTATTGCCGCGTCGCGCTGGCCGGTGGCGGCGCCGTGACCGCACGGGCGGTCAACGTGTCAGGCGCGGGCGCATCGACCTCCCTGTCGGTGCGGCCGGAGCGTGTCGCCATTGTCCCGAACGGCACCTCCGGCGAAGGACCGAACCGGCTGGCGGCCAGAGTGCAGAACACCATCTATCTCGGCGACCACGCGCTGGCCGTGCTCGATGTCGCCGGCAACGGGGAGTTCATGGTGAAGCTTCAGCCGGGCGCGCATGACAGCCTGAGACATGGCGAGGCCGTATTCATCACCTTCCGCCCGGAGGACTGCCTCGCCCTCGATCCCGTCTGATCTACCGACAGCGGAGCTGAAACAATCAATGTCAATGCAACTCACATGAAGAAGGAACGAAGACCATGCTGAAGCGCAAGATTGCTCTGGGTTTCGCCGCGGCGTTCAGCGCCAGCGCTGCGCTGGTTACGATCGCAGAGGCGCGTGACCTCACGGTCGTCTCGTGGGGCGGCGCATATCAGGATGCCCAGAAGAAGGTCTATTTCGAGCCGTTCAAGAAGGCGTCCGGCGTTGCGATGAACGACGAATCCTGGGACGGCGGCGTCGGCGTGTTGCGCGCCAAGGTGCAGGGAGGTGCCGCCACCTGGGACGTCGTCCAGGTCGAGAGCGACGAGCTCGCGGTCGGCTGCGAGGAAGGCCTGTTCGAGAAGCTGGACTATTCCAAGATCGGCGGCGAGGCCGCCTATATCCCGCCGTCGGTCAACGCTTGCGGCGTCGGCGCCATCCTCTACGATTTCGTGCTCGGCTACGACAAGGACAAGCTGAAGCAGGCTCCTAACGGCTGGGCCGACTTCTTCGATACCAAGAAGATTCCGGGCAAGCGCGCCTTGCGTCAGGGCCCGAAGACGACGCTGGAGATCGCGCTCATGGCCGACGGCGTCGCACCGAAGGACGTCTACAAGGTGCTGGCGACCGACGAAGGCGTCGATCGCGCCTTCAAGAAGCTTGACACTATCAAGGGCGACATCGTCTGGTGGAAGGCCGGTGCCCAGCCGCCGCAATTGCTCGCCTCCGGCGAGGTGGCGATGACCTCGGTCTACAATGGACGCATCGATACCGCGAACAAGAACGAGAAGAAGAACTTCGGCATGGTGTGGGACGGCGCGCTGTTCACTCTCGACAGCTGGGTCATCCTGAAGGGGAGCCCGAACAAGGACGCTGCCTACAAGTTCCTCGACTTCGTCGGCAAGGCGGAGAACCAGTCAAAGCTATCGGAGAACATTGCCTATGGCACCTCGAACAAGGACGCAGCCGCCCGGCTCGCGCCCGCCGTCCTGAAGGACCTGCCGACAGCGCCTGACAACATCAAGAACGCGGTCGAGATCAACGTTGCCTTCTGGCTCGAGAACATCGACCGCCTGACCGAGCGCTTCAACAAATGGGCCGCGAAATAACGCGCGACAGCACCGGCGTGCGGCGCGCATTGCAAGCCGTCTCGTTGCGGCCATCCTTCGAGACGCCCGCCTTGGGCGGGCTCCTCAGGATGAGGACGGAGGTTGGGGCGACGTCTTTACAGGCACCGCTATCAATGAGCCTCATCATGAGGAGACCGCGAAGCGGTCGTCTCGAAGGACGAGGCGCTTGCTCAGGCTGCTCCAAGAGGCTTTCTCCATGACAGCAGCGCCCGCGATCGGCGCCGATACCAGGGCCGAGGTGCCGCTCAAGCGCCGATTGAGGCGCGCAGAGCGGGCACGCCAGGTCAAGGCATTGGCGCTGGTCCTGCCGCTGCTCGTCTTCCTGCTCTTCACCTTCGCTGGGCCCATTGCCGGCATGCTGTGGCGCTCGGTCGATGACCGCGAGGTACGCCAAGTCCTCCCCCAAACCATAGCTGCTCTCGCCAGCTGGGACGGCAGGGACCTGCCGGACGAGGCCGCCTACGCGGCGCTGGCAAGCGATATCCTGGCCGCGCGCGCCGCCGGCACGATCGCGATTGCGGCCAAGCGGCTCAACTACGCGCTGAACGGCTTCCGCACGATCCTGACCAGCACGGCGCGCAATCTGAAGGCGGCCCCGGAGCGAGGGACGGCAAAGGAGACATTGGGCAAGATCAATCCGGCCTGGCGCGAACGCGCCACCTGGACGACCATCAAGGACGCCGGCGGCCCGGTGACCGGCTTCTACCTTCTCGCCGCGCTCGACCTTGTCAGGAATGCGGACGGCACGATCGTCGCAGCCCCGCCTGATCAAGCCATCTACCGTGACATTTTCGCCCGTACCTTCCTCATCAGCATCAGTGTCACGGCCCTCTGCCTGATCCTCGGCTTCCCCGTCGCTTACCTCTTGGCGACGCTGCCGCCGGCCCGCTCGAACCTGCTGATGATCTTCGTCCTGCTGCCGTTCTGGACCTCGCTTCTGGTCCGCACCTGCGCCTGGATCGTCCTGTTGCAGAGCAAGGGCGTCGTGAACGACAGCCTGCACTGGCTTGGCATCATCGACGAGCCGTTGCGCCTGATCTACAACCGCTTCGGCGTCTGCGTGGCCATGACCCACGTGCTCCTGCCGTTCATGATCCTGCCGCTGTACAGCAGCATGAAGGCGATCTCGCCTGCTTACATGCGTGCCGCCGCCTCGCTTGGTGCGCCGCCTCTCACCGCTTTCCTGCGGATCTACCTGCCGCAAACCCTGCCCGGCATCGGCGCCGGAAGCCTGCTCGTCTTCATTCTGGCGCTCGGCTACTACATCACGCCGGCCCTCGTCGGCGGCGCCGCCGACCAGATGATCAGCTACTTCATCGCGCTCTACACGACCGAGACCGCCAATTGGGGCCTTGCTTCGGCACTGGGAGCGGTGCTGCTGCTGGCCACGCTTCTGCTCGCCCTCGTCTACGGCAAGCTGGTGCAGGGCCAGCAGGTCACGGGAGGCATGAAGAATTGAGCGACAATTCCTCCCTCCGCACGCCCAGCCAGCGCATCGCCTGGACCGCGACCATCGTCCTTTCGACGCTGGTGTTCATCTTCCTGATCGCGCCGATCCTTGCGATCATGCCGCTGTCCTTCAGCTCGGGCTCGTACCTCACGTATCCACTGCCGGGACTTTCCTTGCGCTGGTACGACGACTTCATCAATTCGCCGCGCTGGATGAATTCGCTCAAGAACAGCATGATCATCGGCGTCGCCTCGACGCTGCTGTCCATGGTCCTTGGCACGCTGGCCGCGCTGGGGCTGGCGCAATGGAAGAGCCGGTTCAAACCGCTCGTACTGGCCTTCGTGCTGTCGCCGGTCGTCGTGCCCGGGGTCATCACCGCGGTCGGCCTTTATTTCTTTTTCGCACCGATCGGACTGACCGGCAGCTATCTCGGCCTGATCCTGGCTCATACCGCGCTGGCGACACCCTTCGTGGTGATCACGGTCGGCGCGACGCTGCAAAGCTTCGACACCAATCTGGCGCGCGCCGCCGCCTCGCTCGGCGCCTCGCCAATCTACGCGTTCCGACGCGTGATCCTGCCGCTGATCCTGCCCGGCCTCGCCTCGGGCGCGCTGTTCGCCTTCGCGACCAGCTTCGATGAGGTGGTGATCGTGCTGTTCATGGCAGGTCCCGAGCAGCGCACCCTGCCGCGCGAGATGTTCAGCGGCATCCGCGAGAACATCAGCCCAACCATCACGGCAGCGGCGGTGATTTTGACGACAATCTCGGTCATCCTCCTCGCCACCCTGGAAGGCCTGCGCCGGCGCAACGAACGGCTCAAGGGCAGCGGCAGTTGAGCGGCAGCGCCGCATCCGGCGAGGTGAACAGGACACGACAGCGCGCCCAGTGAAAACCGGGCGCGCTTCGTTCAGGCGGTTACGCGAGCCGCATTACTCCGAGTACTTGAACTCGGGCATGTTCTTCAGCTCGTCCTTGCTCGCATTGAACACGGCGTGGTCCGGATACCACTTCGACGAGGTCGTGGTCGCCGCAGGCTTGTCGGTTCCGGTCGCCGCGCCGGTCGTCGTGGTCGAGGCCGGCCGACCGGGCGGGCTGGTGGCCGCCGTGCCGCTGTAGGCGACGGGCTCGTTGACGAACTTCAGCTTCTCGTAGGGCACCGCAACCAGATGCTCGCCCATGCCGAGGAAGCCGCCGACGCCGATCACGGCGATCTTGATGGCGCCGCTCTTGTCCATCAGGAGATCGTTGATCGAGCCGATGTTCTCTTTGGCCTCGTTATAGACCTTCACGCCCGACATTTTCGACACACGCCACTGGTCGGACGCGCTCGTCGTCGTGGCGGTAGCCGCGGCCGGCGCCTTGTCGGTAGTGGCGGGCGGCGTTTGCGCGAACGCAGCGGTCGCGAGCAGTGCTGTGCCGGCAAGGCCGGCGACGATCGATTTCATCATGGTGTCCTCTCCTTCAACGAAAACCTTGTGCGGAGAAAACAGCGCTGATCACGCGCAGTTCCGTGCGCGCCGCAATTTCGTCGCGCAATGCGCGAGCGGAGAACTCACAAGGCTTGTTCCTGCGTCACTCAGGAACATTTTGCGATGCACGGTTCCCCGCCGACAACCATGCGCCCTGGGGTGAAGCATGACCGCGGCGAGGACCGCGCCGACCTGACGTCGCCTGGGTCAGCTCTCGTAGTCGATCAGAAGGGCGGAGAAGCTCGAATTGCCGGTTGAGCTGCCGTTGGCACCATACGACGATGCAGACGATTGCGATTGCTGGAGCGCCTGGAGGAATTGCTGGAGGATATCCTTGGTCGTCGCGTCGGCCGACGCGCTGCCGGTCGTGTCGGTCGTCGACGAATCCGACGAATTGTCGTCCGGCGACGGATCGCCCGCGCCGCCGGGACCGCTCGCGAAGGCGGACTGAAACACGCTCTTCAGCTCCTCGGCCTGGTCGGAGGTCAGCGTCCCGTTCGAGACTTCGTTCGAGATGAGATCGTCGATCTTCGACTGCATCTCCTCCTTGGAGGGACGCGTGCCGCTCGACTGACCGCCTGCCCGGCTCCGCTGGAGCGCGGTGTCGATGTCGGTCAACGCCGTCGACAGCGCGGACTGGTCCGACGACGAGATCGTGCCGGCGGAGACTTGCGATTGCAATTCCTGCTGCAGCCGCTGCAACGGCGACTGGTGGCTGCCGGCGGAGGCCGCCGAAATCGAGGTCATGATGGCTCCGTGATTCTTGCGGGGTTTCGTGGCGAACGGCGTCACCGTATGGTTAGCGGCCTTAATGAGATCTTGTCGTTCCACCGCCCGTCATGTCCCGGCATTGCGACGGGACTTATGGAAACACTCTGAAACAAAAATCTTCGCCATTTGGCCTGAATCTTGGACAAACAAAGCGCATGGCCATTCCCAATCCCAATATCCTGGTCGTCGAGGACGACCGCGAGACCCGGACGTTGATTGCGAAGTATCTGCGCAACAACGCCTGCAACGTCACCGCCGTGAGCGACGGCCGCGAGATGTCTCGCGCCATGACCGATCACCGCGTCGACCTCATCATTCTCGATGTCATGCTGCCTGGCGAGGACGGCCTCAGCCTATGCCGCAAGGTGCGCGCCGAATCGCAGACGCCGATCATCATGCTGACCGCGCGCGGCGAGGACGTCGATCGCATCGTCGGCCTCGAAATGGGCGCGGACGACTATCTGCCGAAGCCGTTCAATCCGCGCGAGCTGCTCGCCCGCATCAACGCGGTGCTGCGCCGTCAGGCCGCGGCGCTGGCGGCGAGCACGATCGCGGGCGCCTCCACGCTCGCCTTCGAAGGCTGGCGCATCGATCTGCGCCTGCGCGAATTGCGCAATCCCGAAGGCGCGCGCGTCGCGGTGACCAGCGCCGAGTTCGATCTCTTGCGCACGTTCTGCGAGCGCCCCGGCCGCGTGCTGTCGCGCGACAGCCTGCTCGACCTCACGCAAGGACGCACCACCGGCTCGTTCGAGCGCTCCATCGACGTGCTGGTCAGCCGCATCCGCCGCAAGATCGAGCCCAATCCGGCCGATCCCACCCTCATCAAGACGGTGCGCTCCGGCGGCTATCTGTTCACGCCCCGAACCGAGGTCGCCAGAACTGAGGCAGCAAGCCCCGAAGCGGTCGCAGTGCCCCTGAGCAGCTGACGGGCCGACGATGAAGCCGTTCTCGTTCTTCCACCTCAAGGGCATCGGCGGGCAGATCGCCGCACTGGTGCTGGCCTCGACAGTGGCGCTCCATCTCGTCGTCACCACCGCCTTCCTGATCAGCCGGCCGGACCGCCCTGTTGCCTCGCCGGACAGGGCGCATCAACTGGCCGATGCCGCGCTGCTGCTCGGCGCGGCGGAGGCGAGCGAGCGTCCGCGCCTCGCCACCGATCTCGCGCGCGCCTTCCCCAGGCTCGGCATCGAGGTGCTGGCGCCCGGCACGGCAAATCTCGAGGAGAGCGACAGCCTGCATCTGCGCGCGATGCGCCGCCATCTCGGCCGCGCCTTCAAGACCGGACTGCTGGCATCAGGCAGTATCGAGCCCCGTATCGGCGTGCAATTGCCCGACGGGACCGTGATCGCGGGCCATGTCGATGGCGGCCCGCGGCCGTGGTTCTGGGGCGGGCCCTGGCTGACCGCGCTGATGAGCGCCTTCATCTGCGTCACCGTGCTTGGCCTGTGGGCGGCGCGTGCGCTGACGAGGCCGCTGTCGTCCTTCGCCAAGGCCGCGGAGACCTTCAGTCTCGACGGCACCGCCGAGCCGCTGCCCGAGCGCGGCCCGGAAGAGATCCGCTCAGTGGCGCGCGCGCTCAACCGCATGCACGAGCGGATCGCGCGGCTGATGTCGGACCGCACCAGGATGCTGGCCGCGATCAGCCACGATCTGCGCACGCCGATCACGCGGCTGCGCCTGCGTGCCGAGTTCATCGAGGACGAGGGCAACCGCAAGCGCATGCTGATCGATCTCGACCAGATGCGCGCGATGCTGGAATCGGTGCTGTCGCTCTTGCGCAACGATCGCAAGATCGAGGCGGTGACGCTGGTCGACATCGCCAGCACGCTGCAGCTGGTCGCCGATCAGTTCGGCGACGTGGGCCATGTCGTGCATTACGATGGGCCGGCGTCCGCGACCGCCGCCGCGCGGCCCGACGATCTGCATCGCGGCGTCACCAATCTGGTCGAGAACGCGGTGCGGTTCGGCGCCGAGGTGACGATCCGCCTCGACGTCTCGGACACCACGCTCGTCATCGACGTCGAGGACGACGGCCCCGGCATTTCGGATGCGCGCAAGCAGGAAGTGCTGGAGCCGTTCGTGCGCGGCGACGACGCGCGCACCATGGACGAGTCCACCGGCTTCGGGCTCGGCCTCTCGATCGCGCGCGCGATCGCGCTCGCCCATGGCGGCGAGCTGTCGCTGCACGACCGCAAGCCGCATGGCTTGATCGTGCGGATGCAATTGCCGGTGTGGCAGGGGCCGCGGCTGGCGGCTTGGCGCATGATCCGGACCCGAAGGGCCGCGTTAGCGCAAAGTGTGTAGCGGTTTTCCGGAGAGATCATGCGCCCTTAAGCCAGCAATTCAAGCCGCGAGCGGCGGATGCTTGATCGCATGCTCATCGAATATCGCTACTGCCTCGAAGCGGTAGCCGCAGGCCTGGCACTTCCAGAGATAGGAAACGCGGCCTTCACCCGGCTCGATCCAGTCCGGGAACGGGATCGGTGTGCCACATTGTGCACAGGGGTTCTGCTTGGGAATGTCGTCGATGTCTGCTGGGGTCATGGACGTCCTCCCGAGTGCTGGTTTTGATCAGCGATTTTGGGCGAATGCGCGAAGGACAGACCCGCTGTCGCGTAAGGCGCTCCACCAGCTACAAACTTAACCCATGTTTAAGTCGTAAAAGCGACGGCCCGGCGAAAATCGCCGCTGGTGACATTTCGCCACATCATCGCCGTGTTCCCACGGCCTAACGCGCGAGGGTGCAAGTCCGTTCTGCCGAGGAATATTCAATGAAAATATTACGTATTGCCGTGCTCGTTGCGGCAGGGCTGATGATGACGCAGGCCGCTATAGCCGGCGAAGCCGAATACGCCGAGATGGTCGCGGCCCATGCCCGCGCCAACGGCGTGCCGGAGGCGCTGGTGCATCGCGTCATCATGCGCGAGAGCCGCTATCAGCCGCACCTGGTCGGCCGCGGCGGCACCATCGGGCTGATGCAGATCAAGCTCGCGACCGCCCGCGGCCTCGGCTACACCGGCGATGCCGCCGGCCTGCGCGATCCCAACACCAACCTCACTTATGCGGTGAAATACCTCGCCGGCGCCTACCGCGCCGCCAATGGCGACCACGCCCGAGCCGTGCGTTATTTCGCGGGCGGCTATTACTACGCTGCAAAGCGCCAGCGCCAGGAGGCCGTGCAGGTCGCCAATGCGGGCGACACCATGGGCGAGCCGTGGCTCGAGCCGAACGGCAATCCGCAGCCGATGTTCGGCACTGCGTCGCACCGGAAGCTCGCCCAGCGCGTGCGCAACGCGCGGGCGCAGGCGTTGAAGTAGTTTTCGTGTCCCGGGCAAGCTGCGGCGCAAAAGCGCCGCGGCGCTGAACCGGGACCCAGCGCTCCACGCAAAAATGGGCCCCGGCTCGGCGACGCATCACACCGCCAAGAGGCGGCGCGCTGCATCGCGTCCGGGGCACACCTGGGTTCCCGCCAACACGCGTTGACCACCCCGCCCCGCTGGCATACATTAGCGCCGTTCCGAGGGGTGCTCCGAGGAGGAGCTGAGATACCGCTAAATGGGCAATACCGCCCAGGACCGCGGTGACCCTTTGAACCTGATCCGGGTCATGCCGGCGAAGGGACAGGGATGTCACAAACGACCAAGCGACCGGATTCACCGGTATCCATCATCGGCGCAGGCATTGCCGGCGCCTGGCAGGCCCTGCTGTTCGCACAGGCCGGTCACGCCGTGACCTTGCACGAGCGCGGTGACGAGGCGATGACGGACGCCACCAGCCATTGGGCCGGCGGCATGCTCGCGCCCTATTGCGAGGCCGAGGTCGCAGAACCCATCATCAGCCGCCTGGGGCTGCGCTCGCTCGATATCTGGCGGCGCGAGCTGCCCGACACGCCTTTCAACGGCTCGCTCGTCGTTGCGCTCCCACGCGAGCGCAACGATTTCGAGCGCTTTGCGCGCATGACCGAGGATCACCGCCGGCTCGATGCCGCCGCCCTCGCCGAGCTCGAGCCGTCGCTGGAGGGCCGCTTTCGCGACGCGCTGTTCTTCCCGGCCGAGGGCCATGTCGAGCCGCGCCGCGTGCTGCCGAAGCTGCACGAGCGCATCCGCGCCGCCGGCGGCACCATCAGGTTTTGCAGCGACGTCACCGCAAACGATCTCGCAAACCTGGATCCTAAAGGCATCGTGATCGACTGCCGCGGCCTTGGCGCCCGCGACGAGCAGCCTGAGTTGCGCGGCGTCAAGGGCGAGATGATCCTGATCGAGAGCCACGAGGTGCAGCTGGCGCGCCCGGTGCGGCTGATCCATCCGCGTTGGCCGCTCTATGTGATCCCGCGCGAGAACGGCCTGTTCATGCTGGGCGCGACCTCGATCGAGGCGGAGGACACTGGCGTCAGCGTGCGCTCGGCGCTGGAGCTCTTGGGTGCAGCCTACACGGTGCATCCGGCCTTCGGCGAGGCGCGCATCGTCGAATTCGGCTCGGGGCTTCGTCCCGCCTATCCGGACAACCTGCCGCGTATCGGCATTCGCGGCGGCAAGATCAGCGTCAACGGGCTCTACCGCCACGGCTTCCTGATCGCGCCTGTTCTCGCCGAGCTGACGCTCGCTTATGTCCAGCGCGGCCAGATCGACAACGAGGTGATGCAGTGCTTGTGATCGTCAACGGCGAGCAGCGCGAGGTGAATTCGGCCAGCGTCGACGCGCTGCTCTCAGAGCTCGACTACGAAGGCACCCATTTCGCCATCGCGCTGAACTACGACGTCGTGCCGAAAAGCCGCTGGGCCGAAACCGCTCTGAAGGCCGGTGACGAGATCGAGATCATCACCCCGCGGCAGGGAGGGTGAGGATGAATGCTGCCACAAACTCCGCCGTCATACCTGCGCGAGCGCATAGCGCTCGTCGCTGGAGGTGCGAGCCGCCTTCGGCTCGCCTCGAAGGATGGCCGCAAGCGGCGCTGTCATCCTTCGAGGCGCGCAAGTGCGCGCACCTCAGGATGACGGTCCGTGCAAGTCGCCTGCAAGAAAGCTGAAAACATGGTGACCTTCTACGGCAAGACCTTCGCCTCCCGCCTCTTGATCGGCAGCGCGCTCTATCCCTCGCCCGCGATCATGCAGAGCGCGATCCGTGCTTCCGGCGCCAACATCGTCACGGTGTCGCTGCGGCGCGAATCCGCCGGCGGCAAGACTGGGGACGCGTTCTGGAATCTGATCCGCGAGCTCGACGTCACCGTGCTGCCGAACACCGCCGGCTGCCGCACCGTGCGCGAGGCTGTGACGACGGCAAAGCTCGCACGCGAATTGTTCGGAACCAGCTGGATCAAGCTGGAGGTCATCGCCGACAACGACACGCTGCAGCCCGATGTCGTCGGCCTGGTCGAAGCAGCAAGCCTCCTGATCAAGGACGGCTTCGAAGTGTTCCCCTATTGCACCGAAGATCTCTCGGTTGCGAACCGTCTCGTCGACGCCGGCTGCAAGGTGGTGATGCCGTGGGCCGCGCCGATCGGCAGCGCCAAGGGCATCACCAATCGCGACGCGCTGAAGCTGCTGCGCGAGCGGCTGCCCGACATCACGCTGGTGGTCGACGCCGGCTTAGGGGCGCCTTCTCACGCCGCGCAGGCGCTGGAGCTCGGCTATGACGCCGTGCTGCTCAACACCGCCATCGCCAAAGCCGCCGATCCCGTCGCGATGGCGAACGCCTTCCGCTTGGGCTGTGATGCCGGCCGCACCGCCTTTGAAGCCGGGCTGATGAACGCCCGCGATTTCGCCTCCCCCTCCACCCCTGTCGTTGGGACCCCGTTCTGGCATGCCGTATCCTGATCGCCACGCGTATCCTGATCGCTTCTATCCTGTCGTCGACAGCTTGGCTTGGGTCGAACGCCTGACCAAGCTCGGCGTCGGCACCATCCAGCTGCGCGCCAAGGAGCTGAACGACGCCGATGCGCTGCAGATCATCACCGACGCGCTGGCGATCACGAAGGACACGCCGGCCAAGCTGGTGGTGAACGATTATTGGCGCGCCGCGATCGTTGCGGGTGCAAAATATCTGCATCTCGGCCAGGAAGACCTCGCCGAGGCCGACCTCAAGGCGATCCGCGAGGCGGGCCTTCTCCTCGGCATCTCCACCCATGACGACGCCGAGCTTGCGACCGCGCTCGAAGCCAAGCCGGACTACGTCGCGCTCGGCCCGATCTTCTTCACCACGCTCAAATCGATGCGCTTCGAGCCGCAGGGCATTCCCAAGATTACCGAATGGAAGCAGCGCATCGGCACCATCCCGCTGGTCGCCATCGGCGGCATCAAGTTCGAGCACGCCGCGGAGATCTTTGCAGCGGGCGCCGACTCCATCGCTGTCGTCAGCGACGTCACTCAGAACGCCGACCCCGATGCCCGCGTGCGGCAATGGCTCGGCCTGTCGAAGGAGGCGGCGTGATGCATGTTCCGCTCTCACCACGCGTCATTGCGAGGAGCCCTTGCGACGAAGCAATCCAGACCGCTTCCGCGGACGCATTCCTGGATTGCTTCGCTGCGCTCGCAATGACGGAGACACCCTCTTCACCCCGTCACCCTGAGGTGGCCGCTTCTTCAGCGGCCCTCGAAGGGCGACGGCCCGGCTCTTTCATCCTTCGAGGCGCGCAAGTGCGCGCACCTCAGGATGACGAGATTGAGATGCACCCAGGAATTACGAACTAAACCGGAGGATCCCATGAACATCCGCTCCAACCCGCAACAGACCGTCCCCGCCGTCACCACCGGCCCGCTGCCCTCCTCGCGCAAGATCTTCGCCTCGCCCGACGCCGCGCCCGATCTGCGCGTGCCCTTGCGCGAGATCATCCTCTCCGAGGGCGCCGGCGAGCCGAACCTGCCGGTCTACGACACCTCGGGCCCCTACACCGACCCGAGCGTGACCATCGACGTCAACGCCGGCCTTGCCCGCAACCGCAAAGCCTGGGTGCTGGAGCGCGGCGGCGTCGAGGAATATGAGGGCCGGCAGATCAAGCCGGAGGACAATGGCAGCGTCTCCACCGACAAGGCCGCGCGCGCCTTCTCGGCCTATCACAAGCCGCTGCGCGGCCTCGACGGCCACAAGGTGACCCAGCTCGAATTCGCCCGCGCCGGCATCGTCACCAAGGAGATGATCTACGTCGCCGCCCGCGAAAATCTCGGCCGCAAGGCACAGCTCGAACGCGCCGAAGCAGCCCTCGCCGACGGCGAGAGCTTCGGCGCCTCGGTGCCCGCCTTCATCACGCCGGAATTCGTGCGCGATGAGATCGCGCGCGGCCGCGCCATCATCCCCTCCAACATCAACCATTCCGAGCTCGAGCCGATGATCATCGGCCGCAACTTCCTGACCAAGATCAACGCCAATATCGGCAACTCGGCGGTGACGTCCTCCGTCGAGGAAGAGGTCGAGAAGATGGTGTGGGCGATCCGCTGGGGCGCCGACACCGTGATGGACCTCTCGACGGGCCGCAACATCCACACCACCCGTGAGTGGATCCTGCGCAACTCCCCGGTGCCGATCGGCACCGTGCCGATCTACCAGGCGCTGGAGAAGTGCAACGGCGATCCGGTGGCGCTGACCTGGGAGCTCTACAAGGACACCCTGATCGAGCAATGTGAGCAGGGCGTCGACTATTTCACCATCCACGCCGGCGTGCGCCTGCAATACATCCACCTCACCGCCAACCGCGTCACCGGCATCGTGTCGCGCGGCGGCTCGATCATGGCGAAGTGGTGCCTGGCGCATCACAAGGAGAGCTTCCTCTATACGCATTTCGACGAGATCTGCGACCTCATGCGCAAGTATGACGTCTCGTTCTCGCTCGGCGACGGCCTGCGCCCGGGCTCGATCGCGGATGCCAACGACCGCGCGCAGTTCGCGGAGCTGGAGACGCTCGGCGAGCTCACTAAGATCGCGTGGGACAAGGGCTGCCAGGTCATGATCGAAGGCCCAGGCCACGTGCCGATGCACAAGATCAAGATCAACATGGACAAGCAGCTCAAGGAATGCGGCGAGGCGCCGTTCTACACGCTCGGGCCGCTGACCACCGACATCGCGCCGGGCTACGACCACATCACGTCGGGCATCGGTGCCGCCATGATCGGCTGGTTCGGCTGCGCCATGCTCTGCTACGTCACGCCGAAGGAGCATCTCGGCCTCCCTGATCGTAACGACGTCAAGACCGGCGTCATCACCTATAAGATCGCCGCCCACGCCGCCGACCTCGCCAAGGGCCACCCGGCGGCGCAACTGCGCGACGACGCCCTCTCCCGCGCGCGGTTCGACTTCCGCTGGAGCGACCAGTTCAACCTCGGCCTCGACCCGGACACCGCGAAAAACTTCCACGACGAGACCCTGCCGAAGGAAGCCCACAAGGTCGCCCATTTCTGCTCGATGTGCGGTCCAAAATTCTGCTCGATGAAGATCACCCAGGACGTGCGGGATTATGCGGCGACGCTGAACGATCCGAACTCGGTGGGGATGTCGATGCAGGGCACGGCCGAGGACGGCATGGCGAAGATGAGCGCGAAGTTCAAGGAGATGGGCTCAAGCGTTTATCTGGATGCGGAGAAGGTGAAGGAGAGTAATCGGGTGTTGTGAGGGGGCGCACGCGGGATCCATTCGTAGCGAAAGGCCGGGCGAGAGCCCGGCCTTTCCATGTGGATTTCTAATCTTTGAATTTGACAAAGTTCCCTCTTTGTTCTTATCTGCATCCTTTCTATTTATGGGCGAGCTTTTAAATGGATAAGCAAATCGAAGAACCGTTAGATACGGACAGCGCATCTCTGGAAAGCTCTTCGCCGCCACGCTCGAAGAAGAAGCTCGGGCGCAAGAAAGCGCGAAAGAAAACAGCACTAACCCAAAAAGAGCGACGGCGAGTTTCAAGAAATTTCCCAGCTTCTTCTTTCGAAGAAGCACTCGACTTTGCAAAAGCTATCTTTCGTGTCGGAAGCGGCAAGGCTCGCTTGGTGATCGTTGATCTCTCGCATCACAATCCGAATGTTTTCTATGAACTGGCGATCCGTCACATGATGCGCCTTCCAGTGGTGCAAATCATACGGACAGCCGACAAGATACCGTTCGACATTAATCAGATGCGGACCATAGTTATCGACGATACTGATATCTACTCGCTTGTTCCAAAGATCGAGTCATACCGGTCTGAGATTGCGACGCAAATACGCCGGGCGCTCGATGATCCAGACTCTGTCGACAATCCGATCACCACGCATTACCCGGCGCTAAAGGCGATCCGAGACAACGAGGCTCGAACTAAGGCGCGGAAGCGATGGCTAAATGAGAATCCAGGATTTAGTCTAATTACAAACCAGCAGTTCAATAGTGTGTCATTTCTCGAGCGCAGAGGAATTGTGAAGCCAGCGACTCGATCTATGTGACTAGCCGGCGACCCTATTGTGTGTTGATTCCGTGAGATCGGCTTTGCTTCCGACACAAGATTCGCTCAACGCTTCCCACCACCGCCTCCCCGACCAGCTCCGCGCGGGCCTACGCCTCGTCTTTGTCGGCACCGCCGCCTCGGCGCGCTCGGCCGAGCTCGGGCACTACTATGCCCATCCCGGCAACCGCTTCTGGCGCGCGATCCATGAGGCAGGGATCACGCCGCGGCGCTATCAGCCAAGCGAGTTCGCTTCGCTGATCGCGCTCGGGATCGGCTTCACCGATCTCTGCAAGACGGGCGCCGGGATGGATCACCAGATCGCGGCGGAGGCGATCGACGTGCCGGGATTCAAGGCCAAGATCGATAAGTACCGGCCGCGGACGATCGCGTTCACGAGCAAGAAGGCGGCGAGCTTGTTTTACGGCAGGCCGTCAGCTGCGATTGCGCTGGGGCGGCAGGCGCGGGATGGAAGCTGGCCGGACACATTCGTGCTGCCCTCGCCGTCGGGTGCCGCATCCGGACATTGGACGTTGGAGCCCTGGCGCGAGCTGGCGGCGTGGATTGGTCGTGCTTCATAGGGTGGGTAGCTGGGCGGCCAAAGCGAAGCGCAGGCCGTGCGGCGTAGCCCACCGCTTGTCGCCGCGGACGCTAAAGTGGTGGGTTACGCCTTGCGCCGTTCCGTGTTGAGCGACCGTCGTCGTCGTGGGCGGCTAACCCCACCCTACGAGATCCTCGTTCAACGAACGATATTGGTGATGGAGCGGGCGATGGCCTGGACGTCGATCTCGGCGGATGGCCCCCCTTCGACAGTGATGGATTTGAAGCTTTTCAGCTGATCCGGCACGTCCGCCTCCGATCGCAGGATCGGAATGATCGGCCTGTCCGATCTCTGCGCCAGCTGCAATTCATAGCCCGTGAAGCTGTTCGACAGCATCGCGGAATCGGCGTTTGGCAGCAGGAACACGGTGGCATCGCTCTGGGCGATCTTTTCCGAAGTCCAGTCCCGGAGATTGACGCCTGAAGGAATGTCGACGTCGATGGCGACGTCGACATGATTGCGCTTCAATTCCTTTGCGACCGCGCCTGCCAGCCGGGCGTCCGAGCTGGTATAAGAGAGGAACACCCGCGGCTGGCGTTCGCCGGGCTCGAGCGCAAGCGGTGCGACGTCGCCGGCCTGGATCGCAACCATCTCCTCCTTTGTCGGCGCCGACCGGCCGAGACGCAGCCAGTGACTCAGCGCGAGGTTCTGCCCGTTGTTCATGCGGACGTCCGCCTGAATCCGAAACTCGCCCCAGCCACTGCTGTTCAGGCGAAAGTTGCTCGCGCGATCCGTCACGCGCACCTCGGGCGGCGAGAACGTCGGATGAAGTTTCCAGACCACCTCCTCGACCGCGGCGATCTCCTCTCCTTCGAGCCAGACCGACCACCGCCAGTATGCGGGCTCGATTTGTTCGGAAAGCTGGGCAATCTTGACGTTTGTCATCACACGCTCGCCAGCTCGATGTGAACCCACTGCGGAGACTCGACCGAATTCCACTTTGGACTGGCGCCCTCGAGAAGCTGCACCTCAATGGCGTGATCCGGCTTGACGCCCGGCACGACGAGAAACACGCCACCCGGCTTGCGGGCCGCCCGCCCATCGAGCCAGGGACTCGGCGCCATCGCGTTCGGAGCGACGAGCCTGTACTGGCACCGCGCATTGCCGCTGGCTGCGAAGACGGCCGCCTCCTTGGGCACAAGCCTGATCTCGAGAGCCCGCCCCGCTTCCGCTCGCCAGTAACCGATCGTTTCGGAGAGACGAAGAAGTGCTTCTGAGGGCGCAGCTCGATCGAGCTTGATATGCTCATTCTGCGCATACGGCCCGTTCAATCGGACACCGTCCTCGATGAGTGCTATGGCCAACTGATTCCTGGCCCGTGCAGATACATATTCGCCGGACACCCATTGGGTCGGCAGCCAATAGCTTTGCCCCTCCGCCTGCACCTGCATCTCTCGCGTCATCAGCGCGACCAGGGCGTCGCAATCTCGGATGCGGGCCTGGACTTCCGGCGTCAGATCTTGCCCGCCAAGAATTTCTCCACTGACAGACACGAGACCGTGGCTACGGATGATCCGGTCAACATCCCTGACCAGTTGCTCGTTGCGATCTCGAAACGAGAAGGCGACAAAAATCTTGTTCACGTCAAATCCCTGCAATGACTGACGGGAGAGACAAAAATATTCCACTACTTAAACGCGATCACAATGTTCGGATTCCAATCCACCGTCAAGGCCGTTATCTCGCGAACCGGGCGGCGAAGCAGCAGGCGCGAGCGTTAGTCAATGTCAGACATTGTTTGGATCGATAGAGCTCGATTGTCGGAATCCGCACCGCCCGTTCGTCCTCTGGACCAGAGCGCGACCCACATGGAGCCTCCACATGCCTCCGACCATCACGGCCTTCGAAAGCTCGCCCGACCGCGGCCGCGGGCAGGCCCGCGACATGCGCGTTCGCTGGGCGCTGGAAGAAGTCGGTCAGCCCTACGACGTCCGCCTCGTCTCATTCGCGGCGATGAAGCAGCCGGCGCATCTTGCGCTGCATCCGTTCGGGCAGATTCCGACCTATGAGGACGGCGATCTCGTCCTGTTCGAGTCCGGCGCGATCGTGCTTCACATCGCCGAGCGTCATGCCGGGTTGCTGCCCACCGAGCCGAACGCAAGAAGCCGCGCCATCGCGTGGATGTTCGCCGCATTGAGCACGGTGGAGCCGCCGATCGTCGAGCTCACCATGGCCATGCTCTTCGAACGCGACCAGAGCTGGTACGCGGAGCGGCTGCCCATGCTGCAGGAGCGCGTCCGTGTCAGGCTCGGCGAATTGTCCCGCCGCCTCGGCAATGACGACTGGCTGGACGGCGCCTTCAGCGCCGCCGATCTCCTGATGGTGACGGTGCTGCGCCGGCTGAACACATCCAGCCTGCTGGACGAATACCCTGTTATCGCCGCCTATGTCGCGCGCGGCGAAGCGCGGCCGGCGTTCAAGCGGGCGTTCGACGCGCAGCTCGCCGTCTTTGCGGCAGCGGCGCGTTCGCAGCCCGGATGAGCGCAAGCGAGATCCGGGGCCGCTATTCCCGCTTGTCGCTGTCGCTCATGCGGGCTACGCGGCTGCCATTGCGTCCATCTCCGCGCCCCTGCATGCTGGCCTCCACCACCACGGAGGAGCCCGCCGATGCTGACCCTCTATTCCTATCCGCAACTCTTCGGCGTCGCCGACAACAACGGCTACGGCCTCAAGGTCTACGCCTTCCTCAAGCTGTCGGGCGTGCCGTTCGTGCATGAGCACGTCTTCGATGCTTCCGCTGCACCGCGCGGGCAGCTGCCTTACATCGTCGACGACGGCGAGACCATCGGCGACAGCGAGACCATCATCGCGCATGCGATCGCGAAATATCGCCTGACGATCGATGCCGGTCTGTCGCCAGAGCAGCGCCGCACCAACCATTTCGTGACGCGCATGCTGGACGATCTCTACTGGGTGATGTCCTATTCGCGCTGGAAGGACGAGCGCTTCTATCCGGCGTTCCGCGACGCCTTCATCGCGCAGCATCCGCAAGTGAGCGCCGAAGGGTTCGAGAAGGCCAAGGCCTACAACGCGCAGCGCTATCACTTCCAGGGCATCGGCCGCTACACGCCCGAGCAGGCCTATGCGCGGGGGCTCGCCGACTTGCAGGTGCTGGCGGACATCGTGCCAGCGCAAGGCTTCGTGCACGGCGCGGCGCCGACGAGCGTCGATGCCGGCATCTACGGCTTCATCGCCAACATTTATTACTTTCCGATCCCGACGCCGTTGAAAGCCTTCGTCGAAGCGCACGCAAACCTCGTCGCGCATTGCGAGCGGATTCATGCTGCGGTCGAAAAATCGTAGGGTGGGTTAGCTTCGGGCTGCGCGGAGCGCTGTCCGAAGCGTAACCCACCGCTTCTGCCGCCGCGGATGCAGAAAGTGGTGGGTTAGGTCTTGCTTCGTTCCGTTGGTGCTGGACCGCGCTACGAACCGCGCTCATGAAAACGGTCGCAACACGGGCTGATGGATCTTCAGCCGCGGGTCGCAGCCGGTTTCCCAGGGAAATCGTCCCTCCTGATCCGGCCAGACGATCTGAAGACAGGGAAACGGCCGCGGCAGTTTCGCGTAGAACCAGATCGCCGTCCCAAGATAGGCCTGGTATGCGCTGAGCGGCACCTCGACGAAGCAGACCTTGCGCTCGAGCGGCAGGTCATCGCAGACATCGCCGTCGGCGTATGACCGTCCCGCGGCTGCGCGGTCGCGGATCGCATTGATGACCTTGGCGGCGTCATTTCCAGCGAGACCGAACATGACGAGCTCGGCATGGGCGTAATTGAGATAGAGCCCGATCGAGAACACATACCCCGGCCCCTTCGCGTCACCGGCAATGCCCATGAGATGGCAGCCGTGCTCGCGAACGTTCCGGAACAGCCGTTCGTCGGCTGCGTCATCGGGCGTCGGCCACTCGAAGCTATCGAGCACTCGCAATCCTCCAAGGTGTGGAACACGAAGCGTACCTCACTCTGCTGCCGACATGCCACCGTTGCGATGCCGCGGAGAAGAGTTACGGCAACGAGACCTTCGCCGATTTGGAATGGGCCGGCCTTCGTCGCGTCGAACGCTCGCGTGCACTTGACGAATCGCGGCGCGAGCGATGGGCTCCGCTCTCCCATCTAGTGAGGCCTATGACGTTGAGAGGACCGATGCGACGATCAGCCACCATCACGGCCGCGCTTGCCCTGCTCGTGATGGACGTCACCGCCAGTGCGGCCGAGAGCCGTCCGCCGAGCACGGTGCGCCAGGCGGCATCGCCTACGTCGTCCCTGCCAAGGGACTATCGAGTACGGATTGCGGATTACATCCGCGACCGCAATCGCCATGTAGTTCGAGACGCCAAGATCACCGCGCCGTATGAGCGGTGGGGCGGTCTGTTCAAGGGCGGCACGTTCACGGCCCTTTGCGTGGCGATCTTCCGCGACAATCCCTTTGGCATCGTCGTTCGCGACAATTACGTCTTTGATTTCGACGGCGACCGGGTGCGGCCGGTGGCTATGGGAATGGAGCGCTGCGAGCCGCTCACGCCGTTTCCGGAGTTGATGCGGGCGCTGGCGGCCCCGCCCGCAGCACGGTAGCTCGCAAGATCGATCAGCCGCGCGGCGGCGCGCGATGGTGGGCACCGCGCTTGCGCGCTTTGCCCACCCTACGGCACCTTCTTCTACCGCATCGTGATCGCAAGTCCGCTCAGATCCGCATTCGCCATCAGGCCGACCTGCGTGCCGGTCAGCTCCAGCACCGCGCCCTTCTGGTTGGTGAGCACGATGGCTCGGGCGCCGGCACCGACCGCGAGGCCCGCGCCGGCGGCGCCGTAGACGCCGGCGACGTCGGAGGGGCGGTTGATGTTGGAGACACGGCCGCGCAGCACGGTCTTGGAGCCGCCGAACACGAGGCCGTAGTCGAGACCGCCGGTGGAGAGGCCATAGGTGCGGCCACGGAAGTTGAGCACGCCGCTTCCGCCCGAGCCGCCGATGATCCAGCCCGCCTTGTAGATCGTCAGCGTCACGAAGCCGCTGTCGGCCTGCGCCGCGGTCGAGAGGCCGGCCAGCGCGGCGATGGCGACCAGCACGGCGCGAAAGGTGGATGCGATCTTCATGGGTGTCTCCGGGGGCTATTTTTCAAGGGTGGAATCGAATCAGACTCAGCGAATCTATCCGATCGATCGCGGCGGCAACATGATGGGGCGGCGGCTGCGCGCTCGGAAAGTCCTCATTCTCCGTCATTGCGAGCGCAGCGAAGCAATCCAGAATCTCTCCGCGGAGACAGTCTGGATTGCTTCGTCGCAAGAGCCCCTCGCAATGACGGGGTAGATGGCCCGTCTTCTCACCACCCGCGGGCCGCACGCGGGGAGAGGCGAAGCACTGCGCACCGACCGCCGCCATCATGCCCATTCTGCCCCTGTTTTGCCCGACGGAGCAAGCGGATATTTCTCTCTTCCCGAATTCTAAAAAGCCTAACGATCTCCGCACGATCGCTACTGTGCATGGGGTTGTTTTCGCACTTTTTGTTTTGCGTGCGCCGCGCCTGCCGCTACGCTCCTGCGTCAGCCACCATCCACGAGGTGATCCCATGCCGATCCAGCATTTCGCGCCCCCGCCGCACGTCAAGGCGCCGCCGCTGTCCTTTGCGACGCGCGTCGGCGACCTCCTGTTCATCTCCGGCATTCCCGGCTTCGATGCCAACGGCGCGCTGCCCGACGGTTTCGAGGCGCAGTTCGCCAACGTCGTCGTCAACATCCAGCGTGTGCTGGGCGAGGCCGGCGCCGGCATGCACGATCTCGTCAAGGTCAACGTGCTCCTGACCCGCGCCTCTGATGTCGCCGCCATGAACGCGCTCTATGCCGGCGCCTTCGGCCCGCCGCCCTATCCGGCACGGACGACTTGCGTGGTGCACGCGCTGCCGGATCCGAAGATGCTGATCGAGATCGAGGCGGTCGCCTCGCCTGCGAAGTGAGCACGTGTGGCTTGCCGGGCACGCGGCCAAACCAAATGCTTGGGGAGCAGCTGACATGTCCGTGAATGGCAGCTCCCCGGCTTGCAAAGGACCTGCTTTTACCGCACGAATTTTCACATCCTACTTCCCCGATAAGGAGAGATACTTCATGCGTCGCGTTCTCGCGCTCTGTGCCGTTGCCGGCTTCGCTAGTTCCGCCTTTGCCGTGCCCGCCTCGGCGGCGGTCGGCTATTACGTGATCCGCTGGGACAACACCGGCATCTGCCAGGTCTGGAACGAGGACCTCAAGTACAAGCCGTTCCAAATTGGGGTGTCGACCTACAAGGTCGTCAGCAAGCCGCTCGCGACCTTCCAGCAGGCGTCCGACCTCCAGATCAAGATGCGCGCGGATCGCCGCTGCACGCTCTGAGCTCTCGGCGAGAGATCGCGTTTGAGGGCGGGTCGCGCGAGCGATCCGCCTTCGTCTTTTTGTGCAGGACCGCTCGTTCTCCGGCCGCAATCAGTCAATTCTCACGGGCTCTGTTTGAACCTGATCGGCGCAAGCAGCTACTCACATCTTGTTCGGGGCGCATCCCCCAAAACGTCCCGCACCACCCCTCCCCTCATTGTCGGGAGGCGCATCACATCTTTCATTTGAGGAGCTGATCATGCGTCGTATTTCCGTGCTGTGCGCTGCCGCCGGTCTTGCCGTCACTGCCTTCGTCGCAGCGAGCCCTGCCGAAGCCAGCTATCATCTGATCCGCTGGCAGGACACCGGCTTCTGCCAGATCTGGGACGAGAGCATCCCGACGACGCCGTGGCCGGCCGGCTATCACCGCGCCAGCGCGACCGTGCCGACCTTCCTCGACGCGCTCGCGGTGAAGGATGCCGCGCTCAAGAACGGCCATTGCACCTGGTAACAATTCGATCGGCGGACGAAGAGCCGGGCAGGACGCCAGCGTCCTGCCCGGTTTGTTTTTGTGTTGCGCGAGCAGAAGCTGACGCGCCCTCACGCGTCCTTGTGCGCGCCGGGATGGATCAGGATGTCGCGTGCGGCGGCGAGGTCGATGAAGGCTTCCGCGCTGCCGCCCTGGTCGGGATGCATGCCCTTGGCGGCACGGCGATAGGCCTGGTTGATGTCCTCGCAGGTGAGCTGCACGGCGAGCGGCAGGCCGAGTATCTTGCGGGCACGGTCCTCGCTGGACAGCTGTTTCGGCATGGCGTTGCGACGGCCGAAGCGCGGGGCAGTCAGATCGTGGACGACCTCGAGCACCACGCCGAGGCGGCGCTGGGCCGCCAGCGTCACACCGCGGTCGTCATTGTCCACGGCCTGACGCAGCACCGGAAGCGCCTGCTCGGCGGCCTGGCGCAGCGTGACGTCGCTGCTCATCCGCACGATCTCCGCCACCAGCCGGCCAGCCTCGGCCCAATCGGGCGAGTGCACCGACCGCAGGCGTTCCAGGGCGAGTTTCCAGGAGTCGAGCCGTTCCATCATGCGCGTAACGTTTAGCAATGAAGATCAGTATGCCAAGGCCGCCGTTTCCGACCCCTTAATTTCGAGTTAGCTTTTCGTGAAACTTCGAAACGAAAATGGGAGGAATATGTCATGGCGTTGCTCGCGAACCACATTGCCGTCGTCACCGGCGCCGGTTCCGGAATCGGCCGGGCGATCGCCGCCGGTTATGCGCGCGAGGGCGCACAGGTCGTGCTGCTCGACGTCAACGCCGAGACCGTTGCGGAGGCCGCGCAGGAGATCCGGCAAGCCGGCGGCAAGGCCGAGAGCTTTCCGCTCGACGTTATCAGGCGCGAGGATTGCTTTGCGCTGGCCAAGCAGGTGGCCGAGAAGATCGGACAGGTCTCGATCCTCGTCAACAATGCCGGCATCACCCGCCGCAACGCCTTCACCGCAGAGACCGAAACGGTCGCGAAGGACTGGAACGACATCATCTCGCTCAACCTCAACGGCGTCTTCAACATGACGCAGGCGTTCCTTGGCCCTCTGCGCGCGAGCAAAGGCCGCATCGTCAATATCGGCTCGATCCAATCCTTCGTGCATCTGCGCACGCCGAGCTCGGCAGCCTACACCACCTCGAAACACGGCGTGCTCGGCTTCACCAAGGCGCTCGCGGTCGAGCTCGGCAAGGAAGGCGTGCGCGTCAACGCAATCGGCCCCGGCTTCATCGAAACCAACATCAACGCCAATGTGCGCGCGACCAATCCGGCGCTGGTGCAGGCTTTCGTCGACCACACTCCGCTGGCCCGCACCGGCAAGCCCGAGGATATCGTGGGACCCGCGATCTTCCTCGCCTCCGACATGTCGGCCTTTGTCACCGGAACGATCGTGATGGTGGACGGCGGGTATCGGACGGTGTGAGGGCGCTACCGTCACCACTCGCTCACTGTCATCGTCCGCGAAGGCGGACGATCCAGTACGCCGCGACTCCTCGTGGGACATCGGGCTTCTCGGAGTACTGGATGCCCCGCCCCCGTGCGCAATTGCGCACTAGGCGGGGGCATGACAATGAATTAGCCGAGCGAGATCGGACCGTCTCGATACGCATCTCCCAGCAATCGCGGCGGCTTCGCGGCATTCCTGAGGTCAATTGGTGCGATCGCCCCCGGTTAACCCTTCATTAACCAAACCGGACCACCGTGGATCTACGGCTTGGGGGTCGTTGGTTCTCGATCCGCTTCCAACGATGGAAGCGGGCGTTGGTCGGGAGGTGTATTGATGACCACTGTTCATGTCGCTGCGTCCGAGCCGGACGCACAATTCCTTGCTCCAAACCAGATCGTTCCGCTCCTGATCGGCGCCACGGTCGACGAGGTCGAGCGTGAGCTCGTGCTCCAGACGCTGGCGCGCTGCGACGGCAACCGCACGCGCGCCTCACGTGTCCTCGGCCTGTCGGTGCGCACGCTGCGCAACAAGATCAGGCTCTATGCCGCCTCCGGCATCGACGTGCCTGCCTATCAAGACTAGCGCGTGAGGACGCGCGCTGGATCAGTCCGCCGACGATGACCGCAAGCGCGATCATCGCGACCGAGCCGGCGATCAGTTCGATCGCACGGAGGAAGAAAGCCGTCATGACAGCCCATGACGGTTGCGGCTCCTCGGCGAATGCGACCGGGACGATGTCAGGCACCAGCAGGTGATCGAGGCCGAGCGAGGCCGCGAGAATGACAGCGAACAGGCAAAAGACCTTCCACGCTGCGCGCATCGGTCGCTCCTCGCGAGGGGTGTGGCCGCGTGCGATCGATGACACGGCCGCTCGCCCGGCCGATTGATGTTGATCAAGCTTGGCACGATGCGTGGGCAGAATTGCTGCTGTCGTCAAACGCCGCTAAGTAGCTTCTTCGGGTGAAGGGAGCAGTGGCGTGGCAGACGATCAGGGACGACGGCAGGGACCTCAGGGTCCGCGCGGGCGGCAAGGCGAGCCGGGACGGCCGGGGCCGCAGGGTCATCCGGGCCGGCGCGGCCCCGACGGGGCGCGCGGCAAGCCGGGGCCGCAGGGCAAGCCGGGGCCGATCGGAAAGGCCGGCCCTCCTGGCAAGCCCGGTCCGCAAGGCAAGCAGGGCGAAGCCGGCTCACGCGGAGCAGCCGGCGCGCCGGGGCCTGCCGGACCGCAGGGGCCCGCAGGGCCGCAAGGCCCGCGCGGCGAGCCGGGTCCGCCCGGCCAATTGCCCGTCGATCGAGCAAGTGCTGCCGTGGCTCGACCAGCTCTTCGACGCCTGGGACGAACGTCGCCGCCAGCGCGAACGCGAAGCCGCCGAGCGCGAAGCGCTCGAGGCCGCCGTCCAGGAGACTGACGAGGCAATCGTCGATGACGGGAGCGATGACGGCGACGATCACAAGAACAAGAAGAAGAGAAAGAAGAAGCGCGACCACAAGGACTAACGCCTATTTCGGCCGATCCTCGCGCCGCGGCAACATGCCCATGCGCTCGAACTGCCAGCGCATGGCGCGATACCAGAGATAGCCGACCGCAGCGCCGCACAGAGCGAGGATGATCACATTCGCGCTCGAGAACGAGCCGCTCCACCACATCATCCACGCGGTCCATAGCAGCGTGAAGACGATTGCACCTGCTTTCAGGGGAAGAAGGGGGCGGCTCATGGTCGTGCTCCGGGCGATCAAAACCCCGGCAGCCACCATCGCAAGCTGAGGCAGCAGACACCGTGAGCCAGATCACGGAGCACGTTGCTTGAGCTCTCTCACGAACCGAAGCGGAGCCGCGAGCGCTCTTTCGCCTTTTCCGCCGCAACTTCACGGTCGCGCGCCGGCGCATGCGTATGCAGCGACGTCAGGAGTTTTCGTGCGGCCTCAGAGACCTCGGCCACCGCACGCTCGAACGCCGCCTCGTTGACCTGCGACGGCTTGTTGAACCCCGACAGCTTTCGCACGAACTGCAGGGCGCTGGCGTGGATCTCATCCTCCGTCGCCGGCGGCTCGAAGTTGAACAGCGTCTTGATGTTGCGGCACATGCAGGATCTCCGGTGTCAGCCTGAAAGACGATCGGCGGAGCCGAAATCCTACATCCTTCTGCACACTTCTGTTAAGTTCGGCAGCAACCCTGATCCCGCGAGCGCCGAGACGCGCGGGCACCGCAGCAATGCGAAGTCCTACAGCGAGCAGATCGGGCAATTGCAGCAGACCGCAGCGCGGCGGACGACGTAGGAACGCTAAGCGCTGTCTTGATATGGCAACGCATCATATGTGTCGCGCCCCGCCGCATATTATTTGAGCATGCATTGCGCTGAAAGCTCGGGCTTAATCCGTATCAACGATACGAATCGACACACGACGAGGAGGATCGCATGCACAGGCTGGCACTGTGCGTTTGGCTGGCTGCGACGACGTCGCTGACGAGCGCCGCATTCGCCTTCGACAACGGGCAATATGATCACGTCCCGCCCGACATCCGTGCCTGGTTCAAGAGCGTGATCGCGCCGAATGGCGTGCCCTGCTGCGACATCTCCGACGGCCATCGCACCGATTACGACGTGCGTGGCGGCACCTATTGGGTGCCGATCGAGGGACAATGGATGGAGGTGCCTGAACGCGCCATCATCCGCGATCGCGGCAATCCGGTAGGCCAGGCCGTGGTGTGGTATGTTCACCACCGCGGCGCCGTCATCATCAGCTGCTTCGTCCCGGCGGATGCAGTTTAGCGCGATGGATTTCGTTGGCTGGACACGCCTGATCGGATAGCTTTGGCCCAAACTGAAGCGGAGGCACACCGTTGACCGATCTTAGCGCCGAAGACCTCGCCACCATCTATGCCAAGCCGAGTCCGCGTGTGATCGAGAAGGCGCGACCCGCGATCGATGCACATGCGAGGAAGTTCATCGAGATGTCGCCGTTCTGCGTGCTGGCGACGTCGGGCGCTGACGGCAGTGTCGACGCCTCGCCGCGCGGCGGCGGCATCGGCTTCGTCCATGTCGCCGGTCCCAACCAGCTGTTGATGCCCGACCGCTCCGGCAACAACCGCATCGACAGTTTTCGTAACGTCGTCGAAGGCTCGGGCTTCGTGCATCTGTTGTTCTTCGTGCCGGGGATCGACGAGACGCTGCGCGTCGGCGGGCGCGGCACGCTATCGGCCGATCCGGATCTGCTCGCCTCGATGGTCGAATTCGGCAAGCCGCCGCGCGCTGTGCTGAACGTCGCAGTCAGCGAAGTCTATTTCCATTGCGGCAAGGCGCTGATGCGCTCGAAGCTGTGGTCGTCCGAGAAGGTGCAGCGCTCGGTGATGCCGAGCATCGGCGAGGTCATTCACGACCAGACGGGCTTGGGCGAAGCGGAGAGCCAGGACGTCATAGAAGCGCGCTACAAAACCCAGCTGTAGGTGCAGCTGGCGCGACAATTACAGCGTCGTCCCAGACAAGCGCAGCGCAATCTGGGACCCATACCACAGGACGTCGTTTGGCGAAGACTCGTGGTTACCATCGCGCGCCCGAACTGCTCCCTGTAGTTATGGGTCCGCGCGGTTCGCGGGAACGACACCGAGTATGTGACAACGCTAGCGCGTCGAATTAGTGCCCCTCGCCCTCGAGCCCGCCGACATGCTTCTGGGTGTAGAGCTCGAGGCCGATGCGACCGATCAGGTCGAGCTGGGTTTCGAGGAAGTCGATGTGGTGCTCTTCGTCGCTCATCAGCTTCTCGAACAGGTCGCGCGTGACGTAGTCCTTGGCGCCGTGGCAGTAGGTCGCCGCTTCCTGATAGAGCGCCCGCGCGCTCATCTCGGCGGCGAGGTCGCACTCGATGATCTCCTTGACGTTCTGGCCGATGCGCAGGGGATCGAGCACCTGCATGTTCGGGAAGCCGTCCAGGAACAGGATGCGTGCCGTGAGCTTGTCGGCATGCTCCATCTCCTCGATAGACTCCTTACGCCAGACCTTGGCCATGTCCAGGAGGCCCCAGTTGTCGAGGAAGCGGTAGTGCAGCCAGTACTGATTGATCGCAGTCAGCTCGTGACGCAGCGCCTTGTTGAGATAGTCGATGACTTTTGCGTCGCCCTGCATGGTTCACTCCAGCTCTCGCAGTCCAAATCGGCCACAACCGAATTTAGAATGCTTCTAAATGAGTTTATGGACAAGGGCAACCGGCTGCGCGGACGAAGCCGGGGAAAAGCTCAGCCGGGGATGCTGAAGTTCTTAGCAGGCCGCGAGGGCAAACTCGGCGGGTTCGACCGTCTCGTCATTGGCGGCCACGGTGTGGCTGTGGGGACAGCCAGCGCAGCAGGACTGCGCGCAAGGACCGAGCGCCTCGTCGATGATGGTCTTGATGGTCCGGGCACAGCGACCGCATTCGGCACTACAGCCGAGACATCCATAGACCTGCTTGGCATGGCGCACGGCATCGTCGGACTCGGCGACGGCGGCGCGGATGTCGTCATCGCTCAGCACGTTACAGGAACAAACGATCATGGAAGCGGCAGGCCCTTCGGTGATGCACCATCATCGATATTTAACGGGCCGGCCGGATGCAAAAGGAAAAACCGGTATTTGAAGCTATTCCAAACTGGCCCGATCAAAGCCTAGAACGGCTCTAAAACGAGCCTTTGCGCTGGATCAAGATTGTGGCCGGACTAGTCGCCGCCACCGCCTCCTCCACCGTCGCCACCCCCTCCGCAATCTCCACCGCCGCTGCTGCTGCCGCTATCGCCGCTCGAACAGCTGCCGCCGTCAGTCGAGCTCCCCGAGCTGCCGCCGGAAAACCAGCTTCCCAGCGAGAAGCCGTCACTCGTTCCGGAATAGCTGCTGCCGCCGCTACTCCCTGGGTCGCTGCCGGCCGTTGCGCGGGCGCGCCGTCCGCGGTTCTGGAGGTGTGCGATCCAACCGTAGCCGATCGCGAAAACGATCCCGGCGGCGATCAATGCATTGACCATCGCGTTGCCCATCATCGTCTCCCGGTGAAGCTGGGGCTCATACCGATTGGTCGTCGCTCGCAACGGTACCGTTCATTGATCATTCAAGCGAAGTATGGAACCTTATGTCCCAAACAGTTCCCGCGGGTTCGTCTGAAAGGTCAAGCCAATGAAGAAGTCGCTCCTGGCGGTCACCGCCGTCGCCACCCTGGCCGTTGCGGCCGGAACGCCGGCTCATGCGCAGCGCGGTGTCGCGGCAGGCGTCGCGGCGGGAATCATTGGCGGTGCCATCGTCGGCGGCGCGCTGGCCTCTCCGTATTATTACGGACCCGGTCCGGGCTATTACGAACCCGGCTATTACCCGCCCCGCTACTACGCGCCGGCTCCCGGCTACGTCGCTGATGGCTATTACGGCGGCGGCTGCGTCTGGCAGAAGCAGCGCTTCTGGGACGGCTATGCCTGGCGCGTCCGCCGCGTCCGAGTCTGCGGCTGAGGCGCTCTAAGCCGGTTCAACACGATGGGCCGTTCATCTCGGAGCCTGAAAAAGACCGCTTTTTCTCGTCACAGCTCCGTGTGCGTTTACCGTGGATTGACCATTTGCGCGCTTGCTAGCCCAACGGCCAATTCCATCAGAGTGTGCGTGAACCTTTGAAACCCGGGCCACCCCTCACAAGGGGAAGTCCATCTCCCAGGAGAGCCAAGAGCATGAAGAAGACTTTAGTTGCTGCCCTTACGGTTGCAACGGTCGCCGGTTCGCTGGTGACCGCCACCCCGTCCGCCAAAGCCGGCGACGGCGTCGGCGCCGGCATTGCGGCCGGCCTGATCGGCGGCGCGATCGTCGGCGGCGCCATCGCGTCGAGCCGTCCCGCCTATGGCGGCCCCGTCTATATCGCCGAGCCCGGCCCGCCGCCCCCGCCCTGCTACTGGCGCCGTGAGCGGTATTGGGACGGCTACGGCTGGGTCGTCCGTCCGGTTCGCGTTTGCTACTGATCTGATCGCTACGCGCACCTCCGCACCGCGATCGAAGCCCGGCCGAGCAACTCGGCCGGGCTTTTTCATTTGAACCCCTGCTATCGCGCCGCCTGGATCGAGCGCAGCACCTCTTCGCTCGGCCAACAATCGACCTTGAGGCTTGCCGACTTCTGGTAGGCGCCGAGCGCCGCGCGTGTCAGCATGCCGGCCTTGCCGTCGATCTTGTCCTTGTAGAGCCCGATGCGCGTGAGCCCGCGCTGCATGGTCTCGACATCCTTGGTGCGCAACTGCTTGGAGGCCGACCAGGGCGTTGCGAACGGCAGCGGGCTCGTCATGCGGTCGCTGAGATGGCCGACGAACAGCACGTAGAGATCGGAGAAATTGTATTCCTTGATGACGAAGTAATTCTTCGTGGTCAGGAACGACGGGCCGTAGATGCCTTCGGGCTGAAGCAGCGAGGCCGGCTGCGCCTGCTCGGCCGCGCTGAGCCTCGCGCCACGCACCGGCACAAAGCCTTCGCGCAGCCATTGACCGATCGGCTTCGTCACCTCGGGCACGCCCGTCGTGCAATCGACCTTCGCCGGCGCCTGCACCTCGTAGGCCCAGCGCAGTCCACTCTGCCAGCCCTTGTTGAAGAGCTGCTGCGCGGCCGAGGCCAGCGCATCCGGCACGGAGTGCCAGATGTCGATGCGGCCATCGCCGTCGAAATCGACGCCATGCTTGTAATATTCCGACGGCAGGAACTGCGTCAGCCCCGTGGCGCCGGCCCAGGAGGAGCGCATGTCCTTGCGTGTCACCACGCCCTCGCCCAGGATCTTCAGCGCGAGGATGAACTCGTTGCGATACTGATCCTTGCGGCGGCCGACATAGGCCTGCGTCGCCAATACACGGACGAGATCGTAGGGAAGCGTGTAGCGGCCGTAGTCCGTCTCGCGGCCCCAGATCGCGAGCATCACGGTCGCGGGCACGCCGGAGCTTTTCTCGATCTCGGTCAGCGCGGTGCGATATTTCTGCAGCAGCCGCTGCCCTTCGCCGGCGAGCCGCGCGATCGAAGCTTCCTTGACGTAGTCGGCCGGCACCTGCACGAACTCGGCCTGCGACGGGGCGCCAGTTGCGGGCCGTCCTGGCAGGATCAAATCGGGCAGCTTGTAGTCAGGCTCCAGCCCGCGCGTCTGCTCGTCGAACGTCGCGCGCGAGACGCCCGTGGCCTGCGCCTCCGGCCAGAGCGAGGTGATGAACTGCGTGAAGGCGGCGTCTGCGGCGCGGGCGGACGACCAGCCGCAGGTGAAAGCGATCACCGCAGCAATGAGCCCCCGCCGCATCATGCCGCCATCACCGCGTCAGCTTCTTGTACTTCACGCGGTGCGGAATGATGCTGTCCTGACCGAGCCGGCGCATCTTGTCCTTCTCGTAATCCTGGAAGTTGCCCTCGAACCATTCGACATGGCTGTCGCCTTCGAAGGCCAGGATGTGGGTCGCGATGCGGTCGAGGAACCAGCGATCATGGCTGATGATGACGGCGCAGCCGGCGAAATCCTCCAGCGCCTCTTCGAGTGCGCGCAGCGTGTCGACGTCGAGGTCGTTGGTCGGTTCGTCGAGCAGCAGAACGTTCGAACCAGACTTCAGCATTTTTGCCAGATGCACGCGGTTGCGTTCACCGCCCGAGAGCGCGCCGACCTTCTTCTGCTGGTCCGCGCCCTTGAAGTTGAACGACGAGCAATAGCCGCGCGAATTCACTTCCTTCTTGCCGAGCAGGATCAGCTCGTTGCCGCCGGAGATTTCCTCCCACACGGTCTTCTTGCCGTCGAGCGCATCGCGCGACTGGTCGACATAGCCGAGATGCACGGTCTCGCCGACCGTGATCGAGCCGGAGTCCGGCTTCTCCTGGCCGGTGATCATCCTGAACAGCGTGGTCTTGCCGGCGCCGTTGGGGCCGATCACGCCGACGATGCCACCGGGCGGCAGCTTGAACGTGAGATTGTCGATCAGGAGACGATCGCCGAAACCTTTGCTGAGGACTTCGAAATCGACCACGTTGGCGCCGAGCCGTTCGGCGACCGGAATGATGATCTGCGCGGTTTGGGTCTGCTTCTCGCTCGCCTGCTTGAGCAGCTCCTCATAGCGCTGGTAGCGCGCTTTCGACTTGGCCTGACGCGCTTTCGGCGAGGACGCGACCCATTCCTGCTCGCGGGCCAGCGTCTTCTGGTGCGCGGCGTCCTCGCGTCCTTCCTGCTCCAGACGCTTCTGCTTCTGCACCAGCCAGGACGAGTAATTGCCCTCATAGGGAATGCCGCGGCCGCGATCGAGCTCGAGGATCCAGCCCGTGACGTTGTCGAGGAAGTAGCGGTCGTGGGTGACGATCAGGATCGCGCCGGGATAGTTGCGCAGGTGCCCTTCCAGCCACGACACGGACTCAGCGTCGAGATGGTTGGTCGGCTCGTCCAGCAGCAGCAGCTCGGGCTGGTCGAGCAGGAGCCGGCACAGCGCGACGCGGCGGCGCTCACCGCCGGAGAGTTTCGTCACATCGGCATCGTCGGGCGGGCAGCGTAGCGCGTCCATGGCCTGGTCGACCTTGCTGTCGAGATCCCACAGGCCCTGGGCCTCGATCTCGTCCTGGAGCTTGGTCATCTCGTCGGCGGTCTCGTCCGAATAGTTGACCGCGAGCTCGTTGTAGCGGTCGAGGATCGCCTTCTGCTTGGCGACGCCCTGCATGACGTTCTCGCGTACGGAGAGCTTGGGATCGAGCTGCGGCTCCTGCTCGAGATAGCCGACGCGGGCGCCCTCCGCGACCCAGGCCTCGCCGGTATATTCCTTGTCCAGGCCGGCCATGATCCTGAGCAGCGTCGACTTGCCCGAGCCGTTGACGCCGAGCACGCCGATCTTGGCGTCCGGATAGAACGACAAATGGATGTTATCGAGCACCTTCCGGGTCGGGTAGCTCTTGGTCAGGCCCTGCATGAAATAGATGAACTGGCGCGCCATCGGTCCCGTGAAACCTTCGATTTGAGGGAATTTGCTTGCCGCCGATGTAACGATCCCGTCCCCAAAGGGCAACGTTTTCCGTCCGTTCACCACGGATGAATACGGTCCGGACACCATCTCGCCGCCGATCCGGACAATTGAAACCATTTTTTAATAAAGCAGGCCAAAGCTCGGTTTCGCGCGGAAACAGCGCCGCCCGCTCAGAATGAACGGGAGCACAGCGAGGCCGACCATGGCTCTGATCGAGACCAACACCCTTCCTGTTCCGGCAGAAGCCGGCCACGTCTCCGGGTTCGTCTCGGAGATCAAGGCTTTCTGGAAGCGCTTCTTCGCCATCGCCTTCAATCCCTACCGGCCTGAGCTGCACTACATGCGCGGACCCGGTCCGGCCTGGCGCGCCAAGCACGGCATGGATGCGCCGTTCCGACTGAAGCCCCGCGACCTCTGAACCCCTGTCTCCTATCGGACTTTTGAAGCCGCAGGCTGCTTGCGCGCGAGGCTGATTGCGCGCAACCATGGCCAGGTTCCGCTGAGGGCGCTCCCGCTTGCGCCGCCACCTCTCGCCATGGATGAACGCCGATGAGCCGGCTGCGCTGTGCAATTCTCGACGACTATTTCAACCTCGCCCTCGACGTCGCGGACTGGCCGAAGCTGTCGGACCGTGTTGACGTCATCGTATTCAGCCATCCCTTCGCCTCGGAGCAGGCCGCAGCCAGCGCACTGGCCGATTTCGATATCATCTGCGCGATGCGCGAGCGCACCGCTTTCCCCAAGAGCCTGTTCGAGAGCTTACCGAAGCTGAAGCTGCTGCTGACCTCAGGTATGCGCAACGCCGCGATCGACATGGAGGCGGCGAAGTCGCGTGGCATCGCCATCGGCGGCACGCAATATTCCCGCGATCCGACCGCGCCGCTCACCATGGGCCTGATCCTGGAGCTGACCCGCGGCATCGGCCGCGAGAATGCGCGCATGCATGCGGGCGAGCCCTGGCAGAGCTTTGCCGGCGTCGAGATCGAGGGCTTGACGCTCGGCATCGTCGGGCTCGGCAAGCTCGGCAGCAAGATGGCTGGGATCGCGAAAGCGTTCGGTATGAACGTGATCGCCTGGAGCCCGAACCTGACGCCGGAGAAGTGCGCGGCGGCCGGCGTCAGCTACGCCAGCAAGGAGGAGTTGTTCGCCAAGGCCGACATCGTCACCATCCACGTTGTTCTGAGCGAGCGCTCGCGGGGCCTGGTGAGCCGCGCCGATCTCGCGCGGATGAAGCCGACCGCCTTTCTCGTCAACACCGCGCGCGGGCCGATCGTGGACGAGCAGGCGTTGCTCGAGGCGTTGCAGCAGCGGAAGATCGCGGGCGCCGGCATCGACGTGTTCTCGGTCGAGCCGCTGCCGGTCGACCACCCCTTCCGCAAGCTCGACAATCTCGTGCTGACGCCGCATCTCGGCTACGCCACCAGGGACGGTCTGGGCATCCATTACGGCCAGATGGTCGAGGCGATCGATGCCTTCACCAAGGGCGCAGAGCTGCCACGGAAGCTGGCCTGAAACGACGCAGATCTTAAAAAATTGGGGCGTGCCGACGGCACGCCCTTCGCAGTCTGAATTGTCTCTCGGAGCTTAGCGCACGGTGACCGGCGCGGGCAGCGGCGGCACCACCGTCGGCTGCGTGCCCGGGACCGGGCCAGCTTGGGCGGCCATCGGAGCCGGACCAGGAGCAGCACCGGGTGTCGGCGCAGCGGAGGCGGTCGCCGTTCCCGGCGGCGGGCCGCCCGGCATCACCACCACGCGGGTGCCGACCTTGACGCGATCGAACAGGTCCGAGACGTCCTCGTTCAGCATGCCGATGCAGCCGGAGGAGACGAACTTGCCGATCGTCGAAGGCTGATTGGTGCCGTGGATGCGGTAGACGGTCGAGCCGAGATACATCGCGCGGGCGCCAAGCGGATTGCCGGGGCCGCCGGCCATGAAGCGCGGCAGGTAGGGCTGACGCTCGATCATCTCGGTCGGCGGATGCCAGTCCGGCCACTCGGCCTTGCGGGTGATCTTCTGCACGCCGGTCCAGGTGAAGCCGTCGCGGCCGACGCGGACGCCGTAGCGGATCGCACGGCCGCCTCCGAGCACGTAATAGAGATAGGTGTTGGGGGTATCGACCACGAGCGTGCCGGCCGGCTCCTTGGTCTGGAACGCGACCTCCTGGCGGCGCAGATTGGGCGGCAGCTGCACCGGCGCAGCATCGGGCTGCTCCTCGGGCGGCAGCGAGGCCAGCGTTATCGGCCGGCCATCGGCGCCGACGGGCGGCTGCGCGGGCTGGACCGTCCCGGTCGCGGCGAGACCGCCCACGGCCTCCGGCGGACGCAGGCCATCATTGGCGGGGGCCTGCTGACCCGGACGGTTGGCATAGATCACCGGCGGCGGACCGGCGGGGCGGCCGTAGCGGGGATCGTCCGGCGACATCACGGGGCCCTGCGGCGGCGCCGCCGAATAGACCGGCGGAGCACCAGCCGGACGGCCATAGCGCGGATCATCCGGCGACATCACCGGCCCTTGCGGCGGGGCGGCCGAATAGACCGGAGGCGCGCCGACCGGGCGGCCGTAGCGCGGATCGTCAGCCGGACCGGGCGGCGGTAGCGAGGCCTGCGGCATCGCTTCGTCGTCTTCGTCCAGCGCGTCGAAATTCGGCGTGCGGTCACCGGGCCGATATTCGGCCGGGGCGCCATAGCCCGGCGCCTGCTGGACCGGATAGCTCTGAGCCTGAGCGAGCGAGGTTCCCGCCGCAGCGACTGTTGCGGCAGCGCATATCGTCAGAAAGTGTTTGATCATCATCGCTCTTGTATAGTCCCCAAGCCCGATCGGACCGTTAACGGCCAGATGACGGAAGATAGCGGCACATTCAAGACATATCAGGCCTATTTGCGCCGGATTTGCCGATTTGTGATCCGCAAGACGACCGTGGCCCCGTTGCATCACGGGGCTGAAATCGTATCGCGCCATTAATTGCCGCTCTGTTCGGCCGCGATTTTAACAGAACGATGCCGAAGCGTTGCGATATGGTCGAATCAGCCTGATTCGCCACCTTTTTGAGCTCCGATTCCGCGTGGCGAACGCGGCAAGCAGTACCGTCACCGCGTTCAGATGGCTCTTGGGCCCTGGCCTCCTCGCCGCCGGGGCGGAAATTCGCAACCGCTCGATGCTTCCCGGCTTTCGCTTCCTGTTTGCCGCGATCCTGCTGTCAACCTCCATCCTGGTGTTCGGCCTCGGGGCCGCCGCGCTGCTGCGGGCGACCCATCAGCAGTATGTCAGCAACCCCTCCTGGCGGAACGGGCCGCAGGAGCAGGTGTTCGCGCAGGCTTCCGAGCCGGCCCCGCCGGTGCTCGCGGTGTTGCAGACCGAGCCGGAAGTGCCCGCCGAGCCCGCGCCGTCGCTGCGTGACCGGGTGCCGACCATTGGATTGCCGGCGAATGAGCCGCAGCAGGTCGCCGCGGTAGCGAGCGAGCCCGACGCTCAGCCTCAGGACGCCGCGCCCGCAGCCGACGTCCCGGCTGCCCAACCAGCCAGGCCCGAAACGACCGCGGAGGCCGCAGCGCCGGCTTCCATCGACACGCTGACCCCCGCCGACACCACGGCTTCGATCTCCGAGACTCAGCCTGCCGCAAGCGTCAGCGAGCCGACGGCCGCCGATCCCAGTGCCGCCCTCGACGCCCCAGCGATCGATGTCGCCGCAGCCAAGGTAGCCGCGCTGAACGATCCCGCGACCACGGCCGTGAAGGATGCGCCGGCGAACGCCAAGACCGAGAGCAGCAAGGCGGACAGCGGCGCATCCGACAGCAAGGCGACCAAGCGCAAGGCGAAGGCGAAGAAGCGGCATCGCGTGGTACGACGTCCGCAGCCTCAGCAGCTGCAGCAACAGCTCGATCCGTTCGGCCAGCCGCAGCCGGCCTTCGCGACGACAACGACGGCGCGCACGCGCTGACGCGCTTCTTCGCCTCTCCCCGCAAGCGGGGCGAGGGAGCGCACTGCCATCGTGGCCTCACGCCGGCCCGGTCGCGATCGGCGGGCCGCCGGCCTGGCCCCATTCCGACCAGGAGCCGTCATACAGCGCGGTGTCGGTGATGCCGAGCCGATACAGCGCGAGCGTCAGCACGCCGGCCGACACGCCCGAGCCGCAGCTCGTCACGATCGGCGCGTCGAGCTTGACACCGGCGTTCGTGAAGGCGGCGCGCAAGTCCTCGAGCGGCTTCATGGTGCCGCTCGCGGCATCGAACAGCAGATTGTAGGGCACGTTGCGGGCGCCGGGAATGTGGCCGGAGCGGATGCCCGGCCGCGGCTCCGGCGCGCGGCCCTCGAAACGGTCGGCGGCGCGCGCGTCGATCACCTGCTCCGTGCGGCTTTCGACGTTGGCGATCAGCTGCTGCATGCTGCGCACGCGGTTTCCATCATAGCTCGCCTTGAACGTCGCAGGCCTCGGCTTCACCTCGCCGCTCTCGACCGGCCGCCCTTCAGCGCGCCACTTCTTCAGGCCGCCATTGAGGATGCGCACATTGCTGTGGCCGTAGGACAGGAACATCCACCACGCACGCGGTGCTGCGACCCAGCCGCCGGCATCGTAGATCACGACGGTATCGCTATTTCCGATGCCGAGATTGCCGACGTCGCGACCGAACTGCTCGGCGCTCGGAAACATGTGCGGCAGCGGGTTGGAATGATCCGACACCGCATCGACGTCGAAGAACACCGCGCCCGGCAGGTGCGCGGCGAGATAGTCGTCCTTCGGCAGCGGCAGCACGCCCGGCAGCTTGAAGCTGGCGTCGAGGATCTTGACGTTGGCGTCGCCCATGCGGGCGGCGAGCCATTCGGTGGAGACGAGGGGGTCGGTGGCGGTGGTCATTGCATGCTCCGGCAATTGTCTCAGTCGTCATGGCCGGGCTTGTCCCGGCCATCCACGTTTTTCGTCGCGGCAAAGACGTGGATGCCCGGGTCAAGCCCGGGCATGACGGAGTATGTGGTGAGGAAGGAGTTCACCTCACCCCTTCTTCTTCGGCACCCACTGCTCCGTCGGGCCACCGGCATCGCGCCAGGCGGCGTAGCCGCCGGCGATGTGGGCGACGGGCTTGAGGCCCATATCCTGCGCGGTCTTGGCCGCGAGCGCCGAGCGCAAGCCCCCGGCGCAGTGGAAGAGGAATTTCTTGTCCTCCTGGAAGATCGGCTTTGCATACGGGCTCTGCGGATCGATCCAGAATTCGAGCATCCCGCGGGTACAGGCGAAGGCGCCGGGGATGCGGCCGTCGCGCTCGATCTCGCGGGGATCGCGGATGTCGACGATGACGACGTCGCCGTTCTTGGAGATCTCGATGGCGTCCTTGGCCGAGAGCGTCTCGATCTCGGCATTGGCCTCGTCGATCAGCGCCTTGATGCCGCGGGTGATGGTCTGGGGCATAAGTGTTCCCTTCTCTTTCGTCATTCCGGGGCGATGCGCAGCATCGAACCCGGAATCCATTCATCTACACGCGCTGCGGCCCGATGGATTCCGGGTTCGCGACTGCGTCGCGCCCCGGAATGACGACGGGGAGCATCAGTGCGTCAATTCCTTCATCGCGCCTTCCAGCCCCTCGATCGTGATCGGGTACATCCGGTTGGCGAAAATGCGTCTGATGATGGTAGTGGATTCCGAATAGTCCCAGTGCTTCTGCTGCACCGGATTCAGCCACACCGCGTGCGGATAGGTGCGGATGATGCGATCGAGCCAGACCGAGCCCGGCTCCTCGTTGACGTGCTCGACCGAGCCGCCCGGCACCATGATCTCGTAAGGCGACATCGAGGCATCGCCGACGAACACGACCTTGTAGTCGTGCGGATATTTGTGCAGCACGTCCCAGGTCGGCGTGCGGTCGGTGAAGCGGCGCTTGTTCTGCTTCCACACGCCTTCATAAAGGCAGTTGTGGAAGTAGAAATACTCCATGTGCTTGAACTCGCTCTTCGCCGCCGAGAACAGCTCCTCGACCTGCTCGATATGCGCATCCATCGAGCCGCCGATGTCGAAGAACACCAAAAGCTTCACCGCGTTGCGCCGCTCGGGGCGCATGTGGACGTCGAGATAGCCGTGATTGGCGGTCTCGCGGATCGTGGTGTCGAGATCCAGCTCGTCGGGCGCGCCGGTGCGCGCGAACTTGCGCAGGCGCCGCAGCGCCACCTTGATGTTGCGGATGCCGAGCTCGACATTGCCGTCGAGGTCCTTGAACTCGCGCTTGTCCCACACCTTCACGGCGCGGTTGTTGCGGTTCTTCTCCTGGCCGATGCGCACGCCTTCCGGGTTATAGCCGTGCGCGCCGAACGGGGAGGTGCCGGCGGTGCCGATCCACTTCGAGCCGCCCTGGTGCCGTCCCTTCTGCTCCTCAAGGCGCTTCTTCAGGGTCTCCATGAGCTTGTCCCAGCCCATGGCCTCGATCTGCTTCTTCTCTTCTTCCGTCAGGTACTTCTCGGCGAGCTTCTTCAGCCACTCCTCGGGGATCTCCGCCTTCTCCATGGCGTCGAGGAGGCTCTCCAGCCCCTTGAACACCGTGCCGAAGACGCGGTCGAACTTGTCGAGATTACGCTCGTCCTTCACCAGCGAGGCGCGCGACAGGTAATAGAAATTCTCGACCGTGAAGTCCGCGAGGTCGGCGTCGAGCGCCTCCATCAGCGTGAGGTATTCGCGCAGCGTCACGGGGACCTGCGCATCGCGCAGAGAGGTGAAGAATTGCAGGAACATGGGTGACAGATTGCCCGTCGGGTGGCTGACGTCAAGGGGCGCCGCTTCACCCCTCCCCGCCGGGGAGAGGTGAACCACGCGCGTCGGCGAGCCAATTCAACATGGACCCAATCACATTTTGCTCTAGAATTGACCGCCTCACGGGGTTGTTTTGGGGACGTTTGCAATGGGAATTGTCGCAGCGCTCATCATCGGCGCGATCGCGGGCTGGCTTGCGGGCAAGATTGTCCACGGGGCGGGATTTGGACTGATCGGCAACATCGTCGTCGGCATCATCGGCGCGCTGGGTCGCAAGCTGGGTGTTGCCCCAGCTGCACATCCAGCTGGCAACGGGCACGGTCGGCGCCATCGTGGACGCCACGATCGGCGCGGTGATTGTGCTCGTCATCCTTTCGCTGATAAAACGGGTCTGAAAGCCTGACCGAACCAGGAACGGCCGCCACGAGCGGCCGTTCCCTTGTCGCGACCGGGGCCCGCGCCTCGCGCCGACGATTACCCAAGGACACGCAATGAAATTTACCGGCACCAAGGACTATGTTGCGACCGACGATCTCAAGGTCGCCGTCAATGCCTCGATCGTGCTGGAGCGCCCGCTGCTCATCAAGGGCGAGCCCGGCACCGGCAAGACGGTGCTGGCGGAGGAAGTGGCGAAGGCGCTGAACGCGCCGCTCCTGACCTGGCACATCAAGTCGACCACCAAGGCGCAGCAGGGCCTCTACGAATACGACGCGGTGTCGCGCCTGCGCGACAGTCAGCTCGGCGATGCGCGCGTGTCGGACATCAAGAACTACATCAAGCGCGGCAAGCTGTGGGAGGCCTTCACGGCCGAGCGGCGCCCGGTGCTCCTGATCGACGAGATCGACAAGGCCGACATCGAATTCCCCAACGACCTGCTGCTCGAGCTCGACCGCATGGAATTCCATGTCTACGAGACCGGCGAGACGATCAAGGCCAAGCAGCGCCCGATCATGATGATCACCTCCAACAACGAGAAGGAGCTGCCGGACGCGTTCCTTCGCCGCTGCTTCTTCCACTACATCAAGTTCCCAGACGCCGACACCATGGGCCGCATCGTCGACGTCCACTTCCCCGGCATCAAGAAGCGCCTGGTCGAGGAAGCCTTGCGCATCTTCTTCGAGGTGCGCGAGGTGCCCGGGTTGAAGAAGAAGCCATCGACGTCGGAGCTGCTGGACTGGCTCAAGCTGCTGCTCAACGAGGATATGAGCGCCGAGCAGCTGCGCGAGCGCGACCCGCGCAAGCTGATCCCGCCACTGCACGGCGCGCTGCTCAAGAACGAGCAGGACGTGCACCTGTTCGAGCGGCTGGCGTTCTTGAGCCGACGGGAAGTGTAGGAAGACTTGTATGGGTAGAGCGAAGCGAAACCCATCAAGCTCTTCCCGCGATGTTGAAGTTGATGGGGTTCGCTCGCTCTACCGATCCTACTTTCTGGTCCCGTCATCCTGAGGTGCGAGGCATGGGACGCAAAGCGTCCCATGGGGAGCCTCGAAGGATGCACGGCCCCGATGCATCCGGGCCGTCGCCCTTCGAGGGCCGCTGAAGAAGCGGCCACCTCAGGGTGACGGGGATAGGTTTGGCCGCGCTGATACAGCGCCGTCATTGCGAGGAGCCCTTGCGACGAAGCAATCCAGAATCCCTCCGCGGAAAGACTCTGGATTGCTTCGCTACGCTCGCAATGACGAGCAAGGGGCAACGACGCCGTTCTCCAGGTCGCATCTGCGTTACAGACACACCTTCGCATCCTCGCGGCTCATCTCGCCCGAGCTTTGCTGAACTCCTCGCTCCTCCGAAGAAAGAGGGCGCAGGGAAGGCCGGGTGCTGACCTCGCACCCGCGGTCTGCTGCGCAAAAGGCACACGCAGAAAACCGCACAGCAGCATACAGGTGGTGCCGAACACACGGCCTTCCCTGCGCAGTGGTCGGACGGCTTATGCCGCGCTCTCCTGGGAGCCGAATTCCTTCTGGCCTCCCTCACCCCGACGAAAGTCGCCGGCACCGCGCCGGTTGACGCAACTGCCGCATCCGCCAAGGCTTGACCGCAGCAACGACGGCCAGGACCACACGGTTTTGCCGTACGCTTTCAGCGGCGTTCGTCCGCGCGAAACCTTGGGCTCACGGAGAGCAATCCGCCCTGCCCTTAGCTTTCGCACACGACGCTGCCGCGTCCACCGCAACCCGGCCCGCGTTTCGAACGACTCGCGAACCGCCCCTCTTCGTGGGCCGGGCTGTTTCGACTTATGACGTAATTCCGAATTTCGGTAAAGTGGAATATTTTTCGGAGAGGGGTTGACGGGGGCGACACAGCAAATCTCGCAAGGCAGGTGAACGAACGCGCGTGTCCCGGACGCGCTGCAGCGTGCAACGCTGCTGCGGAGAGCCGGGACCCAGGAAGCGACACGGTACAATGCGGCGACATGGGCCCCGGCTCTGCAGCGCAGCGCTGAAGAAGCGCTGCGCTGCGTCCGGGGCACGGGATCTTCCTACGCCACCGCGGCGTCCGGAATCCTTGCGGCTTCCATCGGCACCTTGCCGCGGATGAGGTCCGAGGCGCGGTCGGCGATCATCATGGTGGAGGCGTTGAGGTTCGCCGAGATCATGCGCGGCATCACCGAGGCGTCGATGACGCGGAGGCCTTCGAGGCCGTGGACGCGGAGCTGGTCGTCGACCACCGCCCAGGTCGAGTCCGCCGGACCCATGCGGCAGGTGCAGCCGGGGTGGAAGGTGGTGGTGCCGCGCTCGGTGGCGGCGTGCAGGAATTCGTCGTCGGTGTTGACGTTGGGGCCGGGGAAATCCTCGTAGGCGTAATAGGGCGACAGCGGCGCGGACTTCAAAAGACGCCGCGCGAGCTTCATGCCGCCGACGATGACGCGGCGGTCGAGCTCGGCATCGAGATAATTGGTCTGGATGATCGGCGGCGCGAACGGATCGGATGAGCGGATGTGGACATAGCCACGGCTCTCGGGGCGCTGCTGCCAGGACGCCACGGTCATGCCGGGCTCGTCCTCGAGCTGGCCCTGCACGCCTTCCTTGTAGGACGCCGGCGTGAAGGTGAGCTGGAGGTCGGAGCTTTCCGCGCTCTCGCCGGAGTGCCAGAAGCAATAGACCATGGTCGGCGATAGCGACAGCAGGCCGCGGCGCGCGGTTGCCCATTTCAACGCCTCGATCCACAGCGAGAAGCCGCGGCGGAGCTCGTTGATGGTCTTGATGTCTTTCACGCGCGCCACCGTGCGCGGGGCATAGTGGTCCTGCAGCCCCTCGCCGACCGGCAGCGCGTGACGGACGGCGATGCCGTGCTGCTGCAACAGATCCGGCGAGCCGATGCCGGAGAGCTGCAGCAGCTGCGGCGAATTATAGCTGCCACCGGAGAGGATCACTTCCTTGTTGGCGCGCACCTCGACCGGCTGGCCGCCGCGGCCGCCCTTGGTGTAGCGCACGCCGACGGCGCGCTTGCCCTCGAAGATGATCTCGGTCGCGTGCGCATGGGTATGCACATGCACGTTGGGCCGCTTCATCGCGGGCTTGAGGAACGCGGTCGAGCCGGAGACGCGCAGGCCGTTGTTGATGGTGCGCTGGCAGTAGGAGACGCCTTCCTGGGTCTTGCCGTTGTAATCGGGGTTGCGGGGAATGCCGAGCGAGACCGCGCCTTCCATGAAGGCCTCGCAGAGCGGATCGCGCCAGTTCATGGTGGTGACGATGAGGTTGCCATCGCGGCCACGGTAGGTGTCCTCGCCCTCGCCGACCCGCTTCTCCAGCCGCCGGAAGTATGGCAGCACGTCGGCATAGCCCCAGCCGCGATTGCCCATCTGCGCCCAGGTGTCGAAATCCATGCGCTGGCCGCGGTTGTAGATGTGGCCGTTGATCGAGGACGAGCCGCCGAGCGTCTTGCCGCGCGGCGCGTAGATGCTACGCCCGCCGGTCCACGGACCGGGCTCCTGCTGATAGGCCCAGTTGATGCTCTTCATGTGGAAGGTCTTGATGAAGCCCGCCGGCAGATGAATGTAGGGATGCCAGTCACTGGGCCCGGCCTCGAGCACGCAGACGCTGACGTTGGGATCTTCGCTGAGCCGGCTGGTGAGCACGCAACCGGCGGAGCCCGCGCCGACGATCACATAATCAAATCTGTCCATGGTCCCTCGGCCGCACCTAGCGCGGCTTGTCGTTGAGTTGAAATTCCAGATGCGCCTGCACCGTCGGCCATTCGGCGGCGGTGATGCTGTAGACCACGGTGTCGCGCAAGGTGCCGTTCGGCGCGATCTGGTGGCTGCGCAGAATGCCGTCCTGCTTGGCGCCCAGGCGCTCGATGGCGCGGCGGCTCTGGTGGTTGAAGAAATGCGTGCGGAACTCGACCGCGATGCAGTTCAGGGTCTCGAAGGCATGGCGCAGCAGCAGCAGCTTGCACTGCGTGTTGAGCGGGCCGCGCTGCGCGCTCTTGCCGTACCAGGTCGAGCCGATCTCGACGCGGCGGTTGGCGGCATCGATGTTCATATAGGTGGTCATGCCGACGATCCTGCCGCCGGCATCGAACACGGTGAAGGGCAGCATCGAGCCGGCGGCCTGCAAGCCGAGGCGGCGGTCGATCTCCTCGCCCATGTTCTCCGGCAGCGGGATCGCGGTGTACCAAAGCTTCGACAGCTCGCCGTCCTTGACGGCCTCGACCAGCCCCTCGCGATGATCATGCGACAGCGGCTCGAGCCGGGCGTGCTGTCCGCGCAGGGTGACGGGATCGGGCCAGGGCATTGAAGTTTCTCTCCGTTGTCATTGCGAGTGAAGCGAAGCAATCCAGAATCTTACCGCGTAGACAGCCTGGATTGCTTCGTCGCAAGGGCTCCTCGCAATGACGGCTTGGCTCACTTGTTCAAAAAATTCAACGGCAAACCGCCCCGCGGCCAGTCCATGGCGATCAGCTCGCCCTTGCCCGACAGCGTAATGTAGGCGGTCTTCAACTCGGGGCCGCCGAAGGCGATATTGGTGGTGACGCGGTCGCCGGTCGGAACCTGCTCGACCAGGGTGCCGTCGGGCGCGATCACCGAGATGCAGCCGGAGACGAGCGTGGCAACGCAGACATTGCCGCCTCCCTCCACGGCGAGCGAGTCGAACATCTGGTAGCCGCCGAGGCCGCAGATCGGCTTGCCGCGCTCGCCGCGATAGATCGCATCGCGCGGCTTGAGCGTGCCCGGCGCGGAGAGCTCATAGGCCCAGAGCCGACCCGTGGGCGTCTCTGCGATGTAGACCGTGTTCTCGTCCGGCGACAGCCCGATGCCGTTGGCCGGCAGCACGCCATGCACGACCTCCACGAGTTCGGTCATGCCGGGTTTGAGGTAATACATGCCGCCGACATCCATCTCGCGCGCGCGGCGCTTGCCGAGATCGGAGAACCAGAGGCCGCCGTGCCTGTCGAACACGAGATCATTCGGCCCGCGCAGATCGTGCGCGCCGCATTTGGACACGACGGTTTCGACCTTGCCGGATTGCAGGTCGACGCGCTGGATCGAGCCGCCGAGATAATCGTCCGGCTGCGGACCCGGCATGATCATGTTGCGGGTCGGGATCCAGGAGAAGCCGCCATTGTTGCAGATGTAGATCTTGCCGTCGGGCCCGAGCGCGGCGCCATTCGGGCCGCCCGGCATTTTCGCCACGATCTCCTTGCGGCCATCAGGGTAGACGCGCGTCAGGCGCTGGCCGCGGATCTCCACCAGCACCACCGAGCCGTCCGGCATCACGACCGGCCCTTCGGGAAATTCGAGGTCGGTGGCGAGAACGCGGACGTTGGACATGTGGGGACCCTCCCGGCTGCTTGTTATGACTTGCACGGGATGTCCGGCACGGGCCCCGCAGGCAAGATTTGCCAGCGGTTATGACAAAGTCGCCGGGGCTTGCCAAGCAAGCGGGACGGTATGCCAGCGTTGCGCTGCAAAGCGCGATGAGGGTCATCGCGCTTTGCGTTATCGTTTCAGCATGATCCTTTCGGAAAACCGCTGCACACTTTGCGCGAACGCGGCCCTTCGGGTCCGGATCAGGCTACTCCCTCACCGGCAGCCAGATCTCGAAACCGCCATTGCCGGTTGCAGGATCGAACGTCTCATCGTAGCGCTCGAAGTTCGGCGCGTCCGCGGCCTTGAGGCCCGAGGCCGGCAGCCACTGATTCCAGATCGTGTTCACCGTGCGCCGGATCGCAGCGACGTGATCTGTGTGCGTAAAGACCGCATAGCGCTGCTCGGGGATGCGGATGCGGCCGAAGCGGCGCGGCAGGTCGGAGAAGTCGGCGACCTCGACGCCGGCGATGTAGTCGAAATTGCCGGCATCATCGCCGTTGCAGCAGACGCCATAGGCGACGTTACCGATGCGGGCGGGGATGTCGGCGACCTCCTGATGGAAGCGGTGCCACAGACCGGGGATCATGGCGCCGTTGTCGCAGGAGATGCGCTCGGCGGGACCGGCGATGAGGAACGCCTTTGCGGTCTCGAAACGCGGTTGGGGCGAGATGGTCGAGCATGGTGGAGTCCATGAGGATCGGCTCCTGAAGCTTGAGGTGGCTGACGCACGTTGCCGCTCTCACCGCTTCGGGCGTCGTGCCGAAATGGTCGCGGAACGCGCGGGTGAAGGCTTCGTGCGAGCCGTAATCCGCCTCCAGTGCCAGTGACAGAATGTCCGGCGCACCCTTTGCCAGACTGCGCGCGGCCTCCGTCAGCCGCCGTGCGCGCACGTAGCGCATCACCGGAAGACCGGTAGCTGCGGCAAACGCACGCACGATGTGGAACCGCGACACGCCGGAGATCTCCGCGATCTCGTCGAGCGTCATCGGCTCGGCCAGATGGCTCTCGATATACCAGAGCGCGCGCTGGGCTGGATTCATGGCGGTTCAGGCCCTCATTCGAAGCACGGCGATGATGCGCCGGCCGGCACCTGTCTGCTTGATCGGCATTGCTGTCCTTCACGTGAGAATAGTCCGGCAATGGCCACTGGCAACGCCCTGGCGTTCGTGGCTACACTCGTCGAAACCGCTCACGAGAAAGAGGAACCGGGTCATGGAAATCACCGATGTGCGGGCGCACCATATCCGCATCCCCTATGACGCCGGTGTCGCGAGCTTTCGCCAGGGCCCCTCCGCCATCACGGCCCTCGACATGGTCCTCGTCGAGGTCACGACCGATGCCGGGCTGACCGGCTGGGGCGATGCCTTCGCCTATGTCTGTCCGCGCACCACCCGCAGCGCCGTCGAGGAGATGATCGCGCCGCAGGCGCGCCGGCTGAAGGTGCCCGATGCGGCTGGCATTCCAGGGGTCATGGAGCAGATCCAGCGCAACCTGCATCTATTCGGCCGCTACGGCATCACCATGTTCGCGATCTCCGGGCTCGATATCGCGCTGTGGGACCTCGCCGCGAAGATCGAGGTTGTGCCGCTGCATCGCTTGCTCGGAGAGGTCAGGCGCACGGCCATTCCCGCCTATGCGAGCCTGTTGCGGATCGGCTCGCCCGACAACATCGCCGCGGAATGCAGGAAGGCGCTCGCGCTCGGCTATGGCGCGATCAAGCTGCACGAGACCACGACGCCGGCCGTGTTTGCCGCGCGCGAGGCGATCGGCCCGAACATTCCGCTGATGGTCGACATGAACTGCCCGTTGACCGGCGAGCAGGCGATCGCGTTCGCGAAAGCATGCCGGGACGCGGAACCGATGTTCCTGGAGGAGCCGGTCTGGCCGCCGGAAGACTTTGCCACGCTTGCCGAGGTGCGCAGCAAAGGCGGGCTCGGCGTTGCCGCCGGCGAGAATGCCTGCACCGAATATCAATTCCGCCAGATGATGGAGGCGGGCGCGGTCAGCCACGCCCAACCTTCAGTCATCAAGGTCGGCGGCATCACGGAATTCCTGAAGGTCGCAGGCCTGGCCGATCGGTCCGGCGTCAAGATCGTGCCGCACTCTCCTTACTTTGGTCCGGGCCTGCTGGCGACGCTGCATTTGCTCGCGGCGCGCGACGACGGGCTGGTCGAGATGTTCTATCTGAAGCGCGAGGCCTGCCTCTGGAACGGCCGCGCCGATGTCGATGCCACCGGCCATGTCGCGGTGCCCTCGGGCCCCGGGCTCGGCTATGAGCCTGATCGTGGCGTGATGGAGCGATACCGCGTCGCGTGATCGGCGCGCTTATTTGGCAGCGTCCTTCGCCGGCGGCGCGTCCTGCTTCTTCTTGAGATCCTCGGCGGTCTTCGCCTGCGCGGCCTGAAGGTCGCCGAGCGTCTTCTGCAATGCGGCGAGGCTCGTCTTCAATGCGTCGATCTGGCGATTGGCGGCATCCAGCTTCTGCTGATGATCGAGGGTGAGCTTGGTGATCGTCTTCTGCAGGAAGTCGACATTGCTCTGGAGACAGCTGGTGCGGCGCTCCATGGTCTTCTCGACGGTGCAGATCTCGATGCCAGGCACGTCCTGCGCGTGCACCGGCACGGCTGCCTGCGTGGCGAGCAGCAACATCGCGAAACAAACGCCGGCGTTTCGAAGCAGCATGAAAGTTCCTCGGCCAGTCGATCACATCAATGTGCGCTGTTTGCGCGCCGCCGCATGAGGCTACCACACTCGCACCGCATTCTCGCGTTGAGCTTGGGCTCGTTCCCCTGGGACGGGGAGCAGTGAACCGCACGCGGAGGAAGTGGGCGCTCTCCGCGGCTTTGTTTAGGGGAGATTTTTGGAATGGCAACGCGCGATAGACGTTTGGCGGAATTCGACGGCGCCGGAGAACCACCGCCGGGCCTGCCACTCGAAGTGTTATGCGAGGATCACAGCGGAACATATCAATTGCCGTTCGCCTGCCGCTATGTCGAGGGACGCTGGCAGAACCACGAGGCCGGCATTGCGGTCGAAGCAACCGTGATCGGCTGGCGCCTTCCGCGCCTGAAGCAGCGCGGGGCCGCCTGAAGGCGGTCTCTGTTTCAAAATGCGACGGGACCGCGCTCCGCTTTAACCTTCGGAACGCGGCCCGAACGAATCACGTCCGAATCAGCCGAAACGCCGTGTACGCACCTGTTCACGGCTAGATGTCGATGCGGCTCTGCTGGCGTGTACAATATCTCGGCAGCGTGTCGGATGGCCTGGGCCTGGCACCGGCGCCAAAGGTTAACGGTGGCAAAGGCATAGCTGTGAGGCCGCCAGCGAGGGGACCCCGCCGCCGAAACAGGCAGGGCCGCGCAACATCTGCCTAATATTCGACCTCGAGCTCCTCGATCTCGGCCGGCTCCTCCCTCGCCGCCGCGATCCATTCCTGCATCTCGGGCATGGCCATGATGGTCTCGGCATAGGCCTTCAGCGGCGGCGCGAGCTTGACGTCGTAGGTCACAAAGCGCGTCACCACCGGGGCGTACATCGCATCCGCCATGGTGCGCTGCGCGCCGAACAGGAAGGGACCGCCCGATTTCTCCAGGCAGTCGCGCCAGATGAACCAGACCCGGTCGATGTCGGCCTGCGCCCGCGACCAGATCTTGAAGCCGGGAAAGTGTCCCTTCAGGTTGACTGGCAGCGAGGCGCGCAGCGTGGTGAAGCCGGAGTGGATTTCGCCCGAGATCGAGCGGCAATGGGCGCGCTGGATGCGGTCGGCCGGCAACAGGCCGGCATCCGGCATCACCTCGTTGAGATATTCGGCAATCGCCAGCGTATCCCAGACCACGGCACCCTCGTGCCGCAGGCACGGCACCAGGATCGACGACGACAGCAGCAGGATTTCGGCGCGCGCCGACGGATCGTCCGGCGCGGTGACGATCTCCTCGAAGTCGAGCCCGGAGAATTTCGTCAGCAGCCATCCGCGCAGCGACCAGGACGAGTAGTTCTTGCTGCTGATGGTCAGTGTCGCCTTCGCCATAGAGCCTTCCCTCACGCCTGGGCAACGCACCGCCCGCGCGTGCGTGCCCGTGATCTGTGCCTACCCGCCCAGGGCGCAGCAAGCGACGTGCCAATTTTCCGGGCGGTCCGGCTCCCGTCTGGCTTCGATATTGCATCACGACAGGAGGCAGGTGGGCGCTTCAGTATGATGTCGATGTATTATCAGGCTTTTCAGAACCACATGGACCTGACGGCGCCATGGCGCGCGGGGGCTTCGTCCGCACTCAAATTCCTCAATCTGGTGCCTCAGGGCTCATCGGACCAGGTCGTCGGCCGGCTGTCGGCCGCGCTGGAGCTGATCTCGCGCTCCACCCTCACCTATGACCGTCCCGCCTACGGCATCGACAGCGTCATGGTGGGCAACCGCGAGATCGCCGTCAGCGAGGAGATCGCCTACGCGACGCCATTCGGCTCGCTGCTGCATTTCCGCAAGGACGGCGCGGGCGAGCAGCCGCGCATGCTGCTGGTGGCGCCGATGTCCGGACACTTCGCCACGCTGCTGCGCGGCACCGTGAAGACGCTGCTCCAGGACCACGACGTCTACATCACCGACTGGCACAATCCGCGCGACATTCCGCGCAGCGAGGGCCGCTTCGGGCTCGACGACTACACCGAGCACCTGATTGATTTCCTCGGACAGCTTGGCCCGCGCCCGCACATGGTCGCGATCTGCCAGCCCTCCGTCTCCGCGCTCGCGGCCGCGGCGATCATGTGCGAGGACAACCACCCCTCGCGCCCGGCGACGCTGACGCTGATGGCGGGCCCGATCGACACGCGGATCCAGCCGACCAGGGTCAACGAGTTCGCCAAGAGCAAGCCGATCGAGTGGTTCGAGCGCAATTTGATCAACTACGTGCCGATGCAGTGCCGCGGCGCCTTGCGCAAGGTCTATCCCGGCTTCGTGCAGCTCACCGCCTTCGTCTCGATGAATCTCGAGCGCCACATCAAGCAGCATCTCGACCTCGCCAACCACATCGCCAAGGGCGAGAAGGAGAAGGCCGCGACCATCAAGACGTTCTACGATGAATATTTCGCCGTGATGGACCTACCGGCCGAGTTCTACATCGAGACCGTGCGCGACGTGTTCCAGGAGCACCTGTTGCCGCAGGGCAAGCTGATGCACCGCGGCCGTCCGGTGAACACCAGGGCGGTCAGCCGCATGGGCCTGATGACGGTCGAGGGCGAGAAGGACGACATCTGCTCGATCGGCCAGACCCTGGCCGCCCAGGACCTCTGCACCGGCGTACGCGCCTATCGCCGCGTCCACCACATGCAGGCCGGCGTCGGCCATTATGGCGTGTTCTCGGGCAAGCGCTGGAACAACGAGATCTATCCGCTCTTGCGGGATTTCGTGCACGTCAATTCGTGACCAACATCCCCTGAATCGCAGGCCGTCCCGCCAGGGACGCGGCACGTCGTCAATGCTCTTGCCTGAGCAGCCGCTTCGCTTCCTCGACTTCAGGAAGATGTCGCTCCGCATCGAATTCAACGAGCACGGGAGCGAGCACTTCGGATGCCGCGCCCGTCCGGCCATTTGTCTTGTACAGGCGCGCAAGTCCGAGGGCACTGCGCAACTCGAAAGTCTTCGTCTGTTGGTGTCGGGCGATTTCCAACGCTCGCTTCAGGGCATCTTCGGCACTGGACTCGTTCGAAGGGAGGCGCGACAGAAGTTCTCCCCGGACGCGGTGCAGCTCAGCATCAAGCCAATGCTGGCCGGATTGTCCCGTCCAGGCGATCAACTCGCCCAAGATTTCCAGCCCGGTTTCGACCTGGCCCACCTCTGCGTCCGCCATGGCGACATGCATTCCCCAAAACGGTTCGCAGAGGTAGCAATCGTTGTCGTGCAGCAAGGTCCAGCCGTGACGCATGTCCGCCAGCCCGGCCATTCGGTCGCCGGCACGCCACTTGGCGAGGCCATTCAGGTAGGTGCCGGCGGCCACGTACAGCGGCATCGTGTGGTCGCGTGCGAGACCGAGCGCCAGGATCGTCTCTGTCTGCTGCAACATGCCCCCGCACAGTCCGTCGAACACGGCGCGATGAACAAGCGCGTTGGCCTGGGAAAGCGCCCGCTTTTCTCCTGAAGCACTCACCGCCTCTGCGGCGAGCCTGCGCGCGCGAGCGATGGTGCCGAGCGGCCAGAGCACCAGGGCGAGAAATCGCATGATCACGAACGGAAGATCCAGCGCCGAAGCCTTGAATGTCGCGGGATCCGGTTCGGCCCGATAGATCGCCAACGCCCGCTCAAGATGCGTTCGCGCGTTCAAAAAGTCGCCTCCGAACCAGCAGGTAACGCCGCCAGTCCAATGGGCCACGACGGCGGCAACCGGCGAGTCTGGCCGTCGGTCAGCGGCGCTCCTGATGGCATCCGCCAGTTCCCGCATCGGAGCAAGTTCGCCATGCGTCAGGCAGGCGTTGAAAAGACCCGAATGGACCGGTGCAAGTTCAACGGGATCATCGATACCGGCCGCGAACTGTCGCGCGCGCGTCCATGCGGCGACCGTTTCGGGAGCGCTATGACCGAGGCCACCCCGCAATGCGCGGCCATAAGCAATTTGAAGATGAAGCCTGCTCATCATCCGGCCGGAATCACCGGGCAACTCATCGGCGGCGGCAAATGGCCTTGCCGAGATGTGCAATCGCCTCGGAATAGGCCGAGCGCTTCAGCGCCTGCTGGCCCGCCTTGCGCCACCATTCGAGGGCGACTTCGCTCAGCCCCGCCTCTGTGAAGTGGTGCGCCAGAACTTCCGGCTCGGTCTCGGCGACGACTGGAAACTTCTCGCGCAGGACATCGCCAATTCGTGTGTGAAGCACCTGCCGTTTGCTCTTGAGCAGACTCTCGTAGGCCGCTTCCTGGACAAGGGCGTGCTTGAAACTATAATTTGCTTCGGGCGGAGTCCCACGACGCAACAGCAGTTCGGCCTCTTCAAGTTGTCCCAGCGCAGCGCTCAGCGTCAGATCGTCGCGTCTCGCCACGGTTTTCAGCAGCGCGTACGAGAAGTCGCGGCCAATGGCGGCGCCTATCTGCGCCACCTCCTTGACCGGAGCGAGCCGGTCGAGCCGCGCCATCAGCGAATCCTGCAGCGTCGCGGGAATCGCAAGCGGCGGGAGCGGACTATTCAGGCGGTAGCGCCCGGCATCTTCGACGAGCAGCCCGGACTCCAGCACCATCTTGGTCAACTCTTCGACGAATAGCGGGATGCCATCGGTCTTGTCGATGATCTGCTTCATCATCTCGCGTGGCAGCTGGCGACCGACGACCACCTGCTCGACCAGCGCGCGCGTGTCCTGCCGATCGAGCCGGTCGAGCCGCAACAGGCTGACGTTCGCAAGGCCCGACCAGGAGGGCTCGAACTCTGGCCGGGATGTCAAGAGCACGAGTATCGGCAATCCCCTGATCCGATCGACCGCGAGATCGAACAGTTCAAGTGTCGTGGCATCGGCCCAATGCATATCCTCGCAGATGATCAGCAGCGGCTGGTCTCGCGCCAATCCCTCAAGCTGATCGAGAAGGGCGGCAAATGTCTGTCGGCGCTGCTGCGCCGGGCTCAAGCCGAGCGGCGGGCAATGATCGCCGGTGGGAATCGAAAGCAGAGCCGCAATGAGCGGTGTTACCCGGGCGACCTGCTGGGTTCCTATTGCCAGCATTGCCTCGAGCTTATCGAGCTTCTGTTCTGGCGTGTCGTGCGAGCGGATTCCGGCGGCGCGCTCGAGCTGCGCGACAAAGGGATGAAGCGCACTGTTGGTGTGGTAAGGCGAACACTGATATCGCACGCGACGGTGCGTCCCCAACGAGGGGCTTTCGGACAGCGTTGCCACAATACGCGACTTGCCGATGCCCGCTTCGCCGGAAATCAACACGATCCGGCCCCGACCCTGCCATGCCTCCCGCTGGCGCGAGAGGATGAACTCGATCTCGTTCTTGCGGCCGACAAAGCCGATCGAGCGCGCGGCACGGACTGCCTCGAAGCGACTCTCGGATGCGGTCGCTCCTTCCACCGCCCAGACTGCGATGGGTTCTGCTATTCCCTTGACCTCCCGGCGGCCGAGATTGCGAAGTGAGAAGAGATCGCCAAGCAGCCGGCGCGTGGACGAGGCAACGACGACCACCCCCGCGCTCCGCCAGGCTCTGGAGCCGGGCGGCGAGGTTTGGTGTATCGCCGATGGTCGCGTGCTCCTCCGACGCATCTCCGCTGATGAGGTCGCCGACCACCACAAGCCCGGTCGCAATTGCGATCCGCAGCTCAGCCCGTTCGCCGGCGCCTGTTTTGAGCTGGCGTATAGCGGAGATCATGTCGAGGCCCGCGCGCACCGCGCGCTCCGCGTCATCTTCGTGGGCACGCGGATAGCCGAAATAGACGAGTATTCCGTCACCGACGAATCTGGCTATCCTGCCGTCATAAGCAGCGATCACGCTCGCGCAGGCGGCGCGATAGGCCCGAATCACTTCCCACATATCCTCGGGATCGAGGCGCGCCGAGAGAGCGGTGGAGCCGACCAGATCGCAAAACATAACGGTGAGGTGGCGCCGCTCGGCGTCCTGAGGGGGAGCGGGCGATGCGATCAATGCGGCTGGATCGAGGTCGGCGATAGCACGCAGTATTCTGCGGCGATGGCCGAGCAGGACTCCGAGCTTCTCAAAGTCCTGGTCCATCAGTTCGGGAAGGACGCCTATGTCGATCCCATTTTGGGCAAAAGGCTCTGCGTATTGCCCAAGCCCCAGCTTCTCGAGCCACTCCGCAATCTGCATGGCTCCCACCGATCGTGTGGTTGGCGGTTAGCAGAATTTTGGACCACGGCACGCGGACAATATACCAACGCCACCATGATGGCACGTCTTGTTTGTTGCGCGATAACTTAGGTTTCTCAATACCGATATCGCTTTCAAGCAGTGACGCGGCTCGAAGCGAACGGCTTTGCTACCAAGCATCGTTGGCACGTAGCGTTGGACGGCAGAGGTTGCGATCAGTCGTCGCGGTCGCTCCAAACCAGAACCGAACCAACACTGCGGCGTACGGTGCCAAGCGGATGTTTTCCGTGACCACAGTTGCTTCATTGCTCGCTGATCGGCACGTCATAGCTGCGAGCCATCGTGCCCGCCGCAACTTGAAGCGAAGAACCAACCACCCAACAGCCGGCAACAAAGCCTATCAGGCCGTTAGGCAGGTTTTGATCAAGGACAAGGATGCTGACGGACAGAGTTGCGGCGATCGCCGCGCCGAACGTTCCGGCCGCACTCATGATCTCGACCGGCTCGGAACCGTTCCATTCTTCCGATATGCTCGACGTCGGTCTGCGTGCGACATTGCCGGACAGATCAATTCCGACATAGTAGCCAAGAGCTCCGTAGAGCATCGTTATCAAGACGATCCAGCCGCTTTCAAACAGTCCGGCCTTCTGACGCAACAGGGTCGCACCAACATAGAGGCCGCCAGAGGCCCCAATGGCTGCCAGCCCGATTCTTTCAAGAAGATGGGCCGATTTGATCAGACTGGAACGGGCGATCCGAAAATTGCTGACGCGCCTCGTTAAAGAGAAGGCGCTGGAAATTGCGCTGCTTATCTTCATGGGGGGGGCTCCTTCTCAGTAAGTAGCAGCCTACCGGCCGACCCCGAACAGCAGCTGCGTGAGTTGCGCGATGCCCTTTCATTCCAATTTCTGAATGATCTTTGCGGAGTGATGGGCTGGCTCGCTCGTGAGCAAGACGAGAGCCAATCCAAAGCTGCGCGCACGCGGCTGCGCAGGCACTGCATCTCACCCGTGTATGCCAAATGGTGCGGGTGCGGCAATTTCTTGCCGCAGTGGTAGTTCAGAAGGAGAGCGATTGAGTATGAAGCGGTTCACACACTGCTCTTTTCCTGTCGCTCCATCCGGTCACAATTTCCGGAGGCCCATCGGCATCGTCTCGATAGCCGGCGGCGAAACGAATTGGAGCTGCAACGCGCGGTTGGTCAGCGAAATGCCCGCGTCTTGCCGAGATCAGAGATCCGCACTTGGCTTCGTGAAGCTCGCAGTATCAGGCGGACCACTCCTCGCCCCAGACCTGCACGACGTGACCGGGCGACACGTCGCGATATTGCCGCACCGGCGGCTGGTAATCCGGCGCGCGCACCGGGCTTCTGATCTCGTCGGTCGAGGCCTGGCGGCGCGTGCCGCGGCGCGACGGATCTGGCACCGGCACGGCGGCCATCAGCTTCTTGGTATAGGGATGCTGAGGATTGCCGAACACCGAAGCGCGCGGACCAATTTCGACGATCTCGCCGAGATACATCACCGCGACGCGGTGGCTCATGCGCTCGACCACGGCGATGTCGTGGGAGATAAAGAGATAGGCAAGGCCCATGCTGGCCTGGAGGTCCAGCATCAAATTGACGACCTGCGCCTTGACCGAGACATCGAGCGCGGAGACCGCTTCGTCCGCGACAATCAGCTTCGGTCCGAGCGCAAGCGCACGCGCGATGCAGATGCGCTGGCGCTGGCCGCCGGAGAATTCGTGCGGGAAGCGCGCGGCCATGTCGGCGGAGAGGCCGACGCGGACGAGCAGGTCGGCGACCTTGTCATGGGCCTGCGCAGCAGTGGCGAGCCCGTTGGCCAGCAACGGGGCTGCGATCGCCGTTCCCACCGACATGCGCGGATTGAGGCTCGCGAACGGATCCTGAAACACGATCTGCATGTGCTTGCGGACATCGCGCAAGGTGCGGCCGTTCATGGCCAGCACATCCTGGCCGTCGATCAGGACCGTGCCGCTGTCGGGCTCCGTCAGCTTCAGGATCGAGCGGCCCGTGGTCGACTTGCCGCAACCGGATTCGCCAACCAGCGCCAGCGTCTCGCCGGCGCGCAAGGTGAAGGAGACGTTCTCGACCGCATGGACGCGGCCGGAGACCTTGCCGAACAAGCCGGAGCGGATCGGAAAGCGCGTGGTGAGGCCCGAGACTTCCAGCAACGGCCGCTCGGCCGGCGAGACGGTATCGGGCGTTTCCGCCGGCTCGTCCGAAGTCCCCGTCACCTTGTCGACGATGGGAAAGCGCATCGGCCGCGCGCGCCCGTCCATCGAGCCAAGGCGCGGCACGGCTGCGAGCAGCGCGCGCGTATAGGGATGCGAAGGCGCGGCGAAGATGCGCGAGGTCGCGTCAAGCTCCACCGCCTGCCCGCCATACATGACCACGGTGCGGTCGGCGATCTCGGCGACCACGCCCATATCGTGGGTGATGAAGAGGATCGACATCCCCTCTTCCTGCTGGAGCTCCTTCAAGAGCTCCAGGATCTGGGCCTGGATGGTGACGTCGAGCGCGGTGGTCGGCTCGTCCGCGATCAGGAGCTTCGGCTTGCAGGCCAGCGCCATCGCGATCATCACGCGCTGGCGCATGCCGCCGGAGAAACGATGGGGATGCTCGTGGAAGCGCGATGTCGCCGCGGGGATGCGGACGCGATCGAGCAGGCGGATGGTCTCGACCTCCGCCGCCGCGCGCGTCAGGCCGCGATGCTGGATCAGCGCCTCCGCGATCTGGAAGCCGATGGTGAGCACCGGATTGAGGCTCGTCATCGGCTCCTGGAAGATCATGGCGACATCATTGCCGCGGATGTCTTTCATGCTCGCTTCGGGCAGCGCGAGCAGATCGCGCCCCGCCAGCATGACGCGGCCCTCGACGCGGCCGATCTCCTGCGGAATCAGCCGCATGATCGAGAGCGCGGTGACGCTCTTGCCCGAGCCCGACTCGCCGACGATCGCGACGGTCTCGCGCGGCGCGATATCGAACGAGACGTTGCGGACGACGGGTATCCATCGCCGCTCGAGCATGAAGGAGGTGGTGAGGCCGGCGACCGAGAGTACGGGAGCCCGCGCTTCGGCAACGGCCTGGTCGGATCTTTTTGTGCCGATGCTCATGCGATTGCCCTAATAACCCCGCGAACGATCGACGCGCCCCGGCAGCTCCTCGCCGCGGCGGTGACGGGCGATGACGTCGAGCACGAAATCGACCGCCGTGTCAGGCGTCGTCATGCTGGCATTGTGCGGCGTCAGCAGGATGCGCGGATGGCTCCAGAACGGATGGCCTGCAGGCAGCGGCTCGGGATCGGTGACATCGAGCACCGCGCCGGATAGTGCGCCGCTGTCGAGGGCTGCGAGGAAATCGGCTTCGACGAGATGCGGGCCACGCCCGACATTGACGAGCCCTGCGCCGCGCGGCAGGCGCGCGAACAGGTCGGCATTGAGAATGCCGCGCGTCTGATCCGTCAGCGGCAGCAGGCAGACGAGAATGTCGGCCTGCGCCAGAAATTTCGGCAGGGCGTCAGCGCCCGCGTAACAGGTGACGCCTTCGATCTCGCGCGGCGAACGATTCCAGCCCGATAGCGGAAAGCCGAACGCCTTGAGCCGTTCGAGCACCGCCTGGCCGAGCTGGCCGAGCCCCATCACGCCGACGCGCCGACGCCCGGCCGGCGTGGTCCGGATCTCGCGCCAGACCTGCTGCTTCTGCTGGCTGATGAAGTCGAGGAGATCGCGATGCAGGCCGAGCACGACCATGGTGACGTATTCGACCATGGTCTCGGCGATGCCGGGCTCCAGCATGCGGACCAGCGGAATGTGCGCTGGGACTTTCGTGGTGTCGAACTGATCGACGCCCGCGCCAACCGAGAAGACCAGCTCGAGATTGGGAAAGGTCGTCGCGATGTCATCCGGCGGCACCCAGGCCACCAGATGGCGGATTTCGGCGGGATTGCCGATGTCGGGCCAGAGCCGGAACGGAATGTCGGGCGCGCGCTCCGCGAAGAAGCGCGCCCACTCCGCGCCGCGCACCATGTTGGCCTTGTAGAGAACCGTCATGCCGCCCTCAGAACGGGCTGACCGGCGCGAGCCGACGGCCGTCGATCATGCGCTTGTGGCTGTAGGCGGCGGGATCGACCAGGGGCGTCGCGCCGGTCACGATGTCGGCGGCGAGCTTGCCGGCCGCCGGGCCGATGCCGAAGCCATGGCCGGAGAAGCCCGTGGCGAGAAAGAAGCCCGGCAGCGCATCGACCGGCGAGATCACCGGGATCGTATCGGGCGTGCAGTCGATGGTGCCGCCCCAGGCTTCCGCGATCTCGATATCCTTCAATTCCGGATTCGACTTGATCAGCGACGCGAGCGCTGCATTGACCAGCGACATGTCGGGCGCGGGATCACGCACACGCTCGGCCTCGAACGGCGACGGCTTGTCGAAGCTCCAGCTGGTGCCGCGCATGAGCTGGTCGAAGAACGACTTGCCGAACGACAGTTTCAGGCCGTTCTTGCGGTGCTGATAGGTCGGCAAGAATGTCCAGGCATACCGCAGCAGATCGGGCGACAGCTCCACTGTGCCGCGGTTGCGCAGCGCCAGCGTGAAGCCGCCGTCGAGGCGGCGGCGGATGCAGTAGAAATCGGTGCCGAGCGCGCCGGAGGTGATCTCCGGTCCCGGCGTGGTGCGGCAGGCGGTGGCGTTGACGAGGCCGATCGGCAGCTCGACGCCGTGGCGGCGGCAGAACAACGACGACCACGCGCCGCCCGCCAGCAGCACCGATTGCGTGCGAATGGTGCCCTTCTCGGTGACGACGGCGCTGACCCGCCCGCCGGTCGTCTCCAGCCCACGCGCGGCGCAGCCTTGATGAATGGTGACGCCGTGCTTTCGCGCGGCGGTGGCGAGCGCAGGGACAGCCATCGACGGTTCGGCGCGACCGTCGCTCGGCGTGTGCAGGCCACCGACCCATGTGTCGGCATTATCAGGCATGCGCTCGGCGACCTCGGCCGGCGTCAGCACGGTGGAGTGGACCTGCTGCTCGCGTGCGATCGCGGCCCAGCGCTCCCAACCGGCAAGCTCGTCCTTGCTCTTGGTGAGAAACAAGACGCCGGTGCGGCGGAAGCCGGCATCGACGCCGGCGTCGTTCTGCATGTCCTCCCACAGCCGCAGCGCCTCGCGGGCGAGCGGGATCTCCTCGCGGGCGCGGCCCTGCTGGCGGCACCAGCCCCAATTGCGGCTCGACTGCTCGCCGCCGACATGGCCCTTCTCGACCAGGGCGACGGAGTGCCCCTTCTTCGCCAGATGATAGGCCGCCGAGACGCCGATGACGCCGCCACCGATGACGACGACATCCACCTGCGCCGGTAGGCGTTCGTCGCTGTTGATACGGTTGAGCGGCGGGGACATGGGGCACTCCTGGAGTTCAGTTCGATCGGGTCTTACTCGTCACGGGATGTTCATTCGCGGATCGAGCGCGTCGCGCAGGCCGTCACCGAGAAAGTTGAAGCTGGTCACCGCGAGCGTGATGGCGACGCCCGGCGCGATCGCGAGCCAGGGCGCGCTGGTGAGATAGATCTGCGCATTGTTGAGCATGTTGCCCCAGCTCGCCGCCGGCGGCTGGATGCCATAGCCGAGATAGCTGACATAGGATTCGAGCAGGATCGCTTTCGCAACGTTCAGCGTCGCGGCGACCACGATCGGCGCGATCGCATTGGGCACGAGCTCGCGGAACATGATCCGCAGATTCGACGAGCCGAAAGCGAGCGCGGCCACCGCGAACTCACGCTCGCGCAACGACCGCACCTGGGCCTCGACGACGCGGGCAACGGCCATCCACGCCGTCGCCGCGATCAGCATGGTGGTGGTGACGAGCCCCGGCTCGGTGAGCGCCGCGAGCGCGAGCAGGAGGAAGATCGTCGGAAAGCACAGCACGGCGTCGACGAGCCGCATCAGGACCGCGCCGACCACGCCGCCATAGAAGCCGGCGAAGGCGCCGACGGCAATTCCGACCGCCATCGCGATCACCATCGCGACGATGCCGATCGAGAGCGACACGCGCCCGCCCATCATCAGCCGCGCCAGCACGTCGCGGCCGAGCTCGTCGGTGCCGAGGATATGCGCGCCCGACAGCGGCGGCGCGAACCGCTTCATGATGTCGATATAGGTGTCGTCGAACGGCAGCAGATAGGGACCGAACGCCGAGCCGAGCACGAGCACCAGGATGATCACGGCGCCGGCGAGCGCGAGCCGGTGCCGGCGGAAGCGCCGCCACGCGGCCTGGCCGGGGGCGAGCTGGACGGTGGCAAGGGTCGCGGTCGCCATCGCCTAGCCCACCCGGATGCGCGGATCGACGACGGCATAGAAGATGTCGGCAAGCAGCGAGCCGATCAGCACCATCGTCGCCGAGAACATCAGAATGCCCATCACCACCGGATAGTCGCGGTAGCCGATGGAATCGAGGAACAGGCGGCCCATGCCGGGCCAGGTGAACACGGTCTCCGCAACCAGCGCGCCGCCGAGCAGAGTCGGAAACTGCAGGCCCGCGACCGTGATCATCGGCAGCAGCGCGTTGCGCAGCGCGTGCACCGTGAGGATGCGCCATTCCGGCATGCCCTTGGCGCGCGCGGTGCGGATGTAATCCTGGTTGATGACCTCGAGCATCGAGGAACGCATGAAGCGGCCCCACATCGCGGTCTCGACCAGCGCCAGCACCATAGCCGGCGCGATCAGGTGATGCAGCAGGTCGAGGAAGGAGCCGTCGCCGACGGTCTGGCGGTTGCCGGCCGGCAGCCAGCCGAGCTTCACCGAGAAGACGTAGATGGTGACGAGGCCGAACCAGAAGGTCGGGATCGACAGCGCGATCATGGCGCCCACGGTCGCGAGCGTATCGAACAGCGAATAGCGGCGCAGCGCACCCAGCACGCCGATCCAGCAGCCGAGCAGCACCGCGATGATCGTCGCCGTCGCCATCAGCTCCAGCGTGGCGCCGAGATGCGAGGAGATCACCGACAGCACCGCCTCGCCGTCACGATAGGAGCGGCCCCAATCGCCTCTCACCATGCGGCCGAACCAGTCGAGATACTGGATCGGCAGCGGCCGATCGAGGCCGAGCTGCCTGGTGACGCGGTCGAGATCCTCCTGCGTCATCTGCCCGGAGATGGCAAACTGCGACAGCGGGCCGCCGGGCGCCAGATGCAGGATGGCAAAGCCGATCGCCGAGACGATGACCAGCAGCATGATCGCCTGCGCCAGGCGGTTGACGACGTAACGGGCCATCTCAGGCGATCCAGCGTGCCCAGGACATCAGGCCCAGTACCATTCGCGGATGTTCCAGCAGTTGATCGAGGTGTTGATGTTGGGACGGAAGCCTTGCAGCCCTTCCTTCACGCCTTCGGCGATGAAGCCCTGGAACATCGGCAGGATCGCATAATCGTTGCGGATCAGCTTCTGCAGCTCGCCATAGGTGGTCTTGCGCTGTGCGAGCTCGAACTGCCTGGCGCCTTCGGCGAGCAGACGATCCGCTTCCGCGTTCTTGTACTGATAGGTGTTGTAGCCGCGGCCGCCCTTGGCAGGGATGGCGCCGGAGCCGAAGCGCGGCGTCACGTCGGGATCACTGCCCAGCATGAAGTTCACCGACACCAGCACCGAGTTGAACTTCGACTGCTGCCAGAAGTCGCCCCAGATCACCGCGGCCGGCATGTTGTTGACGCGCATCGCAGCGCCGATCGCGCGCCAGTCCTGGATCAGGAGCTGCTGGGTCTGCTCGCGCACCGCGTTGCCCGATGTGGTCGAGTTGGTGAATTCGAGCTTGACGCCGTCCTTCTCGCGCACGCCACCGGAGCCGCGCACCCATCCTGCGGCATCGAGCAGCGCGTTGGCCTTGGCCGGATCGTATTTATGCTGCGGCAGTCCCTGCTGAAACGACCAGGCCTGTTGCGGCACGAAGCTCTCGGTCTGCGTCGGCAGGCCGTAATAGAGCGCATCGATGATCGCCTGCTTGTTGATGGCGAGATAGAGCGCCTCGCGTACCGCGCGGTCGGCAAAGGGACCGAACTCCAGATTGGGCGCGATATGCTCCACCGAGGACGTCGAGGAGACCACGATCTTGCGGCCCTTCAGCGTCTTCGCCTCCTGCACGAAGTTCGGCAAGATGCCCTGCAGGCCGGTGTAGTCGACCTGGCCGGTGCGGAACTGGGTGTAGAGCACGGTAAGGTCGGGAATGTATTTGAAGACCACGCGTTCGACGTAAGGCCCCTTGCCGTGATAGCCGGTGTGGGCGTTGAGCAGGATGTGGTCGCCGGGCACGCGTTCGCCCCAGCGGAAGGGCCCGGTGCCGACAGGCGCATTGTGGAACGGCGAGGCGTTCGGATCTGACACCTTCTCCAGGATGTGTTTCGGCACGATGAAGGTCAGCGATCCCAGGATCGACATGTAGGGCGAATAGGGCGCTTCCATGCGCCAGTGGATCTCGTCGGCTGCGACGACCTTGATGTCCTTCACAAGACTGTGGCCGACGCGGCTGCGCGCGCGGAAGTTGGCGTCGTTGATCAGCTCGAGCGAGAACTTCACGTCCTCGGCGGTGAAAGGCGTGCCATCGTGCCACTTCACGTCGTTGCGCAGCTTGATCTTCCAGGTCAGGCCGTCGGCCGAGAGGCCTCCATTCTCGATGGTCGGGACCTCGCGTGCGAGGTCGGGAACGAAATTGCCGGCGGGATCGATGTACCAGAGCAGCGAGAACACCTGCCACCAAATGCCCTGGTCGACCTCGATGCCCGGCATCAGCGGATGAAAGACGGTCGGCTCCTGCGACAGCGCCGCGATCACCTGGCCGCGCGGCTTGTCCGGCGGATTGGTCGGGCGTTCGGTCTGGGCGAAGGCGTTGCTCGAAAGCGTCCATCCCGCCGCGGCTCCGGCGCCGAGCTGAAAGAATTGACGGCGATTCGGAATGCCGAGATGCAGTGCCCCAACGCCGAGCTTGCCGGTGTCGTCTGCCATGACCCACTCTCCGTTTCCGCACGCGGCACCGTCTCCCGCGCCCCCGAGACCCCGGCAGAGGGACAGGAGTGGGCTTTAGTGCTTCTAAATTTTTCAGCCAAAATTTCATCATGACTAAATACAGCTGTCAATCGCATTGCTAGTATGCGCGACCTTTTCACTCCGACTGAAGCCATGGGACGGATCCGGTCCGAGGCTGAGATGATGCATGGGAGAGCGACATGAATGGTCGCGGCGAAACGAATAGTCCGAAGGACGCCTCGACGGTCGAGGCCGACGACGCCGTCGACCAGCGGCTGGGTGAAACCGTGCGGCTGCTGCGCCAGCGCGCCGGCCTCTCGATCCAGGACGTCGCCAACAAGACCGGCCTGTCCACCGGCATGATCAGCCAGCTCGAACGCGCGCGCGCCATGCCCTCGATCCGCACGCTGCGCCTGCTCAGCATCGCGCTCGACGTTCCCATCTCCTACTTCTTCGAAAGCAGCGATCCCGCCGACGGGCAGCGTTACATCGTGCGCAAGAACAACCGGCGGCTGCTGCGGCTCACCGCCAGCGGCGTCGTCAAGGAAGCGCTGACCCCGGAAGGCAAAGGCCAGCTCGAGCTCTACGAGCTCACGCTCAATCCCGGCGCCTCCTCCGGCACCGACTTCCTGCAGCACACCGGCGAGAAGGCGGGTTACATCCTCTCGGGCAGTCTGCGGCTGTGGCTCGACAACCAGGCCCACCTGCTGGAGGCCGGCGACAGCTTTCGTTTTCCGAGCATCGTGCCGCACATGTTCGACAACCCGACCCAGCAGGTGGCGCGCGCGATCTGGGTGACGACGCTGCGCCAGACCGAATCGCCGGCCGGTTAAGGCGGCCCCGTTCCGCACCACCGGAAATTGCCCCTCGACGCCGCCGCGCCGAGTCTGTAGCTCACATGATGCCCGCCGCTCGACAAGGCGGCCGGGCGGTCCGCGGCTGGCGTCTTTGGTGTGAGACGATGAAACTCAGGGGGCTTCTGACACTCGCGTTGGCCGCACAGGTCGTCGTGACTGCTGCAGTCTTCCTGACCTCCGATCTGGCGACCGGCACCGCGGAATTCGGCACGGCCCGGCTCATCGCCCTGCTGGCAAGCGCCGCCGTTGCGGTGTTGCTTGCCCATCTCTGCACCCGCACGATCGAGGCATCGCAGCAAAAACGCACCGCTGAGCAGCTGGCTGAGCAGGCGCAGGCCAACGCGCAGATGATGCAAGCCGTCATCAAGACCGCGCTCGATGCCTTCATTCAGATCGACGAAAGCGGCGCCGTGCTGGAGTGGAGCTTTCAGGCGGAGGCGCTGACCGGATGGACCCGCCAGGAGGCGCTCGGCGCCGACGTCGTCGATCTCGTCGTCGCCGAGCCGCTGCGCGCCGCCTTCAGGCAACGCATGGCGCGCCTCGTTCCGGAATTGTCCGACACGCCGGCCGGCATGCGCTTCGAAGTCACCCTGGTGCACAGGAACGGCGAGCGCATTCTGGTCGAGGCGTCCAGCACGGTGTCGCGGATCGGAGAACGCTCCATCATCAACGCCTTCGTCAGGGATATCACCCAGAAGCGAGCCGCCGAGGAGCAGCTGATCCAGTCCCAGAAGATGGAGGCGGTCGGGCAACTCACCGGCGGCATCGCGCATGAATTCAACAATATGCTCACGGTGATAACAGGCACGATCGAGATCCTCGCCGACGCCGTCAAGGACAACCCGCCGCTTTCGACCATCACCAAGCTGATCAGCGAGGCCGCCGATCGCGGCGCCGCGCTGACATCGAGCTTGCTCTCCTTTGCCCGCAAGCAGGCGCTGCAGCCGGCCGAGATCGATGTCAACGAGCTCATCGAAGAACTCGCCAAGCTGCTGCTGGCAACCTTCGACAAGAAGATCGAGATCGTGACGAAGTTAGGCGGCAGCGTCTGGCTCGCCTACGCTGATCGCAGCCAGCTGAGCTCGGCGCTGCTCAACCTCGCGATCAATGCCCGCGACGCGATGCTGGATGGCGGCAGGCTGACGCTGACGACACGCAACGTCGTGTTCGGCGTGCGCGAGGCCGCCGCGGTCGGTGCCGGCTATGCCGGCGACTATGTCGAGATCGAGATCGCCGACACCGGCACCGGCATCCCGCAGGCCATCCTCGAACGCATCTTCGATCCGTTCTTCTCGACCAAGGAGGTCGGCAAGGGCACGGGGCTCGGGCTCAGCATGGTGTTCGGTTTCGTCAAGCAGTCCGGCGGCGGCATCAAGGTCGCGTCCGAGGAAGGACGCGGCACGGTCTTCACGATCTACCTGCCGAAGGCGGAGGCGAGCACGCTGCGCCCGACCGGCGACGACGATCGCAAGATCGTGGGCGGCAAGGAAACCGTCCTCTGCGTCGAGGACGACCGCGACGTTCGCCACTACGTCACGGTCCAGCTCGAAAGCCTCGGCTACAAGGTCATCCCGGCCGTCAATGCGACCGAAGCCCTCACCATCGCAGCCAAAGGCACGCCGTTCGATCTGCTCTTCACCGACATCGTGCTGGCCGGCAGCATGAACGGACGCGAGCTCGCCGAGCAGATGGTGGCCGCGCGGCCGTCCTTACGGGTGCTGTTCACCTCCGGTTACGCCTACGACTCGCTGCATACACAGGGACGCGCCACGATGGGCGCGCCGCTGCTGCGAAAGCCCTACCGCAAGGCCGAGCTGGCACGCCTGCTGCGCCGCTGCCTCGACACCGCAGTCGATTCCGCCGGCGATGCGATCCCGACGCCCTACTCGGTACAGGCCGATGTCGAGGCTTTTCTGCGCAGGCAGGCGGCGGAAGACAACACGACGCGGTCGCGGAAGTAGGCGGCCGCGCTAGCTCATCCTTCGCCGCAACGTCGCCGACGGCGTCTCGCCGAACTTTTCGCGGTAGGCGCCGGCCATGCGGCCGAGATGGGTGAAGCCGAGTTCGAAGGCGATCTCGGTGATGGAGGCATCGGGCGCGACCTGCGCGAGGCGCGCATGCAGGCCCGCAAGGCGCATGTCGAGCAGCATCTGTGAGATCGAGACGCCGAAGTGACGGCGGAAGCCGAGCTGGAGCGCACGGATGCCGATGCCGGAGATGCGGGCGAGCTGCACGAGGTCGAGCGGCTCGTCGGCATTGTCCGCCAGATGGTCGCGCGCGGCGCGGAGCGCGCGCGGCAGGCGCTCGGCCTGCCCTGAGAACGTCCTGATCGCATCCGACAGGCCATGCCGCTGTCCGTTGAGGAGATGGTCGAGCAGCAGCTCGCGCCAATCGGCCATTGCGACCGGCGACAGGCGGCCGGAGGGACCGACTCGCTCGGCGAGCGTCATCAGCCCGGCAAGGCTGGTCTGCAAGGCCCGCCCGGAGGGCGCGTCCAAATCGATCACCGGATCGAACTCGACTACCCCTGCCGCCCTGCCCGACAGCGCCGCGGCGCGCTGCTCGACCATGCGGCGATCGAGCAGCAGGATCGCCTGCGCACACTCGCTCCACATCATCCGGGTCGGAATCGTCGGCGACAGCAGCGACGCCGTCCGGCCCGGCGCGGCATCGAGCTCACGATGGCCGGCACGAATGCGGGCGGCGCCCGCGAGCGGGATCTGCACCAGGAAGAAGCGCTCGAGGCAGCCGGGATCGATACCAACCGATCCGCCATAGGCCACGTAGTTGATGGAGAAGCCGTCGAATGCCGCGCAATTGTGCCGGGCCGAGAAACCGGCCGCGCGTGGCCGTGTCGGCTCGAGATCGTGCGGGCAGAAGATGCGGCCGATCTGCTCGGCCGCCTCGTCGACATCGTCAGTGGTGACGCGGGCGAAATCCGCGAGCCGTTCGGCTGCAGACGCCCTTGCGCTCATTTCCAGCACGGCTGCGGACATCTTCGACCACGCTTCGCGTCACGGAATTGCTTTAAGCCTATAATAGTTCCCCGGGTGCGAAAAGGGCAGCAACCCGCAAAACCGTCGTGCTGCATGGCAATAGCCGCGTCCGGATTCGTTTAGCGGATAGACAGCCGGCCACCAGCTGGCGGAAGCTCCGTCCCCGCCGGAATCCATGAGGAGCAAGCCATGACTGCACTCGAAAAGGGCATTACCGCTGTTGGCACGGGCTATGGCGGAAAGAGCTGGAACATCCTGGGCCAGGTCTATTTCCCCAAGGCCGTCACCGATTCCACGTTCGCGTTCGAGACCAACAGCGATCCCGGGCAGTTCGTGCCGGTGCACATCCATCCGACCCAGGACGAGTTCATCCTGGTGCAGGAAGGCACGCTCGACCTCAAGCTCGACGGCCAATGGGTCAAGGCTCATGCCGGCGACCTCGTGCGCATGCCGCGCGGCATTCCGCACGGCTATTTCAACAAATCCGACAAGCCATGCCGCGCGCTGTTCTGGGTCTCGCCGATGCAGAAGCTGGAGGCGCTGTTCAATCAGCTGCACAATCTGACCGACCCTGCCGAAGTCGTGCGCATCTCGGCGCTGCATGAGGTCGACTTCCTGCCGCCCGAGGCCAACGACTAGGCAGCCCGCCACCCCGTCCACTTTCATCTGCGAGCAGCTCGGCCGGCCGCGCCTTGCGGCCGAACGTGGCCGCTTGCGCGCGAAACACATCGATTGCGAGCAACCCCATGGTCAGCCCAAAACATGTCTGCGTGATCGGCGCCGGCGTCTCCGGTCTTGCCGCCGCAAAAGCGTTCTCCAGCCGCGGCCACCGCGTCACCATCGTCGAGCGCAGCAGCGATCTCGGCGGCGTCTGGGAGCCGGCGCGCTCCTATCCTGAGGTGCAGACCCAGAGCCCCAAGGAACTCTACCGCTACACCGACCGCGCCATGCCGGACGCCTATCCGGAATGGCCGACCGGGCCGCAGGTCCACGCCTATCTCGCCGACTACGCCAAGAGTTTTGGACTCGACCACATGCTGCGCCTCAACACCGAAGTCGCCGACATGGCGCGGCGCGCCGACGGCAAGCCCGGCTGGACCCTCACCCTGACGAGCAAGGACGGCACGACGAACGAAGACTTCGATTTCGTCGCGGTCTGCACCGGGCAGTTCAACGAGCCGCGCGAGCTGCATTGCCCCGGCGAGGACGGCTTTCTGGCGCAGGGCGGCCAGATCCTGCACTCGTCGAAATACGGCGATCCCACGCTCGCGAAAGGACGTCGTGTCGTCGTGCTTGGCGGCTCGAAATCGGCGACCGACATCGCGGTGAATGCGGTGAAATCAGGCGCGCGCGAGGTGACGATCGTGATGCGCGAACCGGTCTGGCGCATTCCCTATTTCATCGGCGGGCTCGTCAACTTCAAGCGCATCCTCTACATCCGCGCGCAGGAGGAGATGTTTCCGGGCTGGGGCGCGAGCGCGATGGCAAGGCTTGCTCATCGCCTCTCCGCGCCGCTGGTCTGGGCCAATTGGCGCGGGCTGGAGAGCCTGCTGAAGGCGCAGCTCAAGCTCAAACAGTGCAAGATGGTGCCGACGGATCGGATCGAGGACGGCGTCAACTGCTCGGTGCCAATCGCAACGCCGGGCTTCTATCCGATGGTCGCCGACGGCCGTATCAAGGCGGTGTTCGGCACGTTCGATCATTACGAGGGCGACAGCATCGTGATGAGCGGCGGCGAGCGCGTCAGCGCCGACGTCGCGGTGCTCGCGATCGGCTACAAGCTCGGCGTGCCGTTCCTGCCCGCGGCCTATCAGCAGAAGCTGGTCGATGCCGACGGCCAGTACCGGCTCTATCGCCTGATCGCCAACCCTGATCTACCCGAGCTCGGCTTCGTCGGCTTCAACTCCTCGTTCTGCACCGTGCTCTGCGCCGACCTCGCTGCCAACTGGCTGGTGCGCTATGCCGACGGCCAGCTCGCCAATCAGCCGACGGCGCAAGCGATGCGCGACAACATCGAGATGATGCTGCACTTCAAGCGCGTCGAGCGGCCGGCCGCGGGCGTCTATGGCGGCCTCTGCGTCGCCCCCTATCACTACCGCCATTTCGACGAGCTGATGGCCGACATCGGTGCGAAGAACCAGAAGCGCGGCGGGCTCGCAGGCCGCTTCCTGCCGCCGGATGCGGATGTTTACGCGAAGTTCCTGGCGACGGCGCCGGAGTACCGGGCGGCATGAAAGGAGAATTTGCGGCTGCTCGCGTCTGATGTTTACGATCCGGCTGGCCCTCGAATCGACAGGAACCAGCCATGGGATCGAGACGACTTGCCGCCGCGGCCTTTGCGGCTGCCGCCTTCTTCGTCGCGGCGCCCGCCGTTGCGCAGAAGGCCGCGCCGACGCCAAGGCAATCCGAGGCGCTCGCCACCTACGAGCGGGCGCTCGCCGACTTCAAATCCATCCTCGCCGAGCGGCGGCGCCAGATCGAGGCGAAGGAGCCGCTGCCGAACCTGCCGGGACAGGCGCTCTATCTCGCGCGCGTCGCTGTGATCAGCAGCTACAAGGACCTCACCGACGCCATGCCGTCGCGGATCGGCCGGCCGAACAAGTTCGAGATTCCGCCGGCCTATTTCGATGCCGACATCGAGCCGCTGGTCGACGAGTACGGCAAGCTGTTCGACATCATGGAGGCGCCGCCTGCCAGCGCGCAGGACTCGCCGACGCCGTTTAGGGATGTCGTCGATCTCGCCGTTGCGATCGCCCGCGCCAAGGGGCTTGCCCCTGAACATGCCGAGGCTGCGGGGCGCATCAGCCTCGGGCTGTTCTTTGCGGAGACCAACGGCAAGCAGAATGTCCGCAATGCGCGCTCGAACACCTATATGGGCAGCTTCCAGACCGGCCCCTCCGAAGACCGCAACGGCCGCAGGAAATGGGAGGCCATCAAGGACGACATCGCCGCGATCGATCCGGCGCTGAGTGCGCGCGACGAGAAGGAAGAGGCGCGGGCCCGCGGCACCGATCACCGCTTCAACCACTGGACCAACGTGCGCGACGGGCTGATGAACGCGCATGCCGACCTGTTCCGCGAGATACCTGGAATCGTGAGGACGCTGCCCGACCCGATCGACCAGATGAAGCTGTTCGAGCTGATCCAGATCGTTCCCACCCCGACCAGGTCTGCGCTCAAATCGGGCGATCTCCTGAACTACAGGGTGTCCAGCCCCACGATCATGAAGCACCTGCGCAACAACAGCATTTTTGCTTTCGGACAGGCCGACCGGGCGCGTACCTCGGCAAGCTACCGCGAGATCCTCGCTGCGATGTGGCTGTTCAACCGGAAGTTTGAGCGCGCGATGGCGAAACACGAGGAGATCAGGCCGCGCTGATGGACCGGTTGCAACTGCCAGTAAGGGTTGTAGTCTCGCGACCTCGTCGGCGACACGGACCGTTCCATGCACATTCTCGTTCTCGGCGGCAGCCAGTTTCTCGGGCGTGCGATCGCAAGCCATGCTTGCGCTGGGGGTCATGACGTGACCTGCGCCGCCCGCGGCCTTGCCGGGCCGATTGCCGCGGGCGCACGCTTCGTGCGAATCGACCGCGACGCGGCCGACGGGCTTGCGCCGCTCGCGGGTGCGACATTCGACGCCGTGGTCGACGTCTCGCGTCATCCCGGCCAGGTCCGTCGTGCGGTCGCCGCGCTGAAGCGGCCGGGCGTGCATTGGACCTTCGTCTCCACGATCAGCGTCTATGCCGACAATCGCATCCCGGGACAACGCGCCGAAACGGCACCGTTGCGCGAGCCCATCGCCGAGGACGTCGAGCACAGCACCGACGCGATCTATGGCGCCGCCAAGGTCGCCTGCGAGCAGGCGGTCGGCGGCGATGCCTTCATCTGCCGCGCCGGCCTGATCGCAGGGCCCGAGGACCCGACCGGACGGTTCGCCTACTGGCCGGCGCGGCTGGCGCGCGGCGGCGAGGTGCTGGCGCCGGGATCGCCGGAGGATGCGGTCCAGTTCATCGACGTGCGCGATCTCGCGCAGTGGATCGTGCATGCGGCAGAGACCCGTCTCACCGGCATCTATGACGGGATTGGGCCCATCCGCACGCGCGGCGAATTCCTGGCCGAGTGCGCATCCGCGCTGGATGCGTCATGCACCTTCACCTGGGTCGATCGCACCTTTCTGGAAGCGCATGACGCCAGGCGCTGGGCAGGTCCGCGGTCATTGCCGATGTGGCTGCCATTGCCGGACTACGCCGGGTTCCTGACGCGCGACACCTCGCCGGCGCGCGCGGCGGGCCTGACCTCGCGACCGGTCGCGGTCACCGCACGCGATACGCTGCATTGGCTCAACGCCAGCAACGGCCCGGTAATCGGGCTTACCGCCAATGAAGAGCGGGACGTGCTTGCAGCATGGCATGCGCGAGGGGCAGCTGCGACCGGGATCTAGCCAATTGCGCCGACAGACTAGTCCGTCCGGATCGATGAGTCCTTCAGGCCATTATTGTCGTAGGCCTTGCGCAGCGCTTCGTTGGTGGTGGTCGCACCGCCTTTGATACAATTGTGCTCGATCGTGCGCCCAGTGAAAAGCACCATGACAAATCTGTCAAAGGCCACACGGCCGTTTGCAGTGCAAGGCCTCTGACTGCCATGGCTATGGTGTTCCACGGCCGGGCATTTGTTGGTAGCCTGCCGCACCGACAGACAGCAATCGGGGACCACCGAATGACGCGCGCGAATCCCGCATCTCCCGCACGACGTAAGCAAGCGTGGAGACATGTCGGGCGGGCTTTGGCAACGGCAACCGCCGTGATCGCGCTCGCCGGCTGTGAGGACAAGAACACGTTCGTGGCGCCGCCGCCGCCCAAGGTGGACGTCGCGACGCCGGTGCAGCGTCCTGTGACGCGCTACATCGAGGCCACCGGCAACACGGCCCCGATCAAGAGCGTCGATCTGGTCGCGCGCGTGCAGGGCTTTTTGCAAACGATCGACTATCAGGACGGCACCTTCGTCAAGCAGGGCACCCAGCTGTTCACGATCGAGCCGGAGACCTACAAGCTCAAGCTCGAGCAGGCGCAGGCCGCCGAGACCGGGGCGCAGGCCTCGCTCCGGCAGGCGGAGGCCGACTACAAGCGGCAGGCCGAGCTGGTGCAGCGCCAGGCCGTCTCGCAAGCCACGCTCGACACCTCGACCTCTAACCGCGACAACGCGCAGGCCAATCTGCAGCAAGCCCAGGTCAATACCAGGCTCGCCGAGGTCAATTACGGCTACACGAAGGTCACGGCGCCGTTCGACGGCGTCGTCAGCGCGCACATGGTCTCGATCGGCGAGCTCGTCGGCGTTTCCTCGCCGACCCAGCTCGCCACCATCGTCGCGATGGACCCGATCTACGTGAACTTCACCGTGAACGAGCAGGATGTGCTGCGCATCCGCGCCGAGGCGGCTCGCCGGGGACTGACGCCCACCGATCTCAAGCAGTTTCCGATCCAGATCGGCCTCCAGACCGAGACCGGTTATCCGCACGAAGGCAAGCTCGACTACGTCTCGCCGACCCTCAACCAGTCGACCGGCACGCTGGCGGTGCGCGGCCTCGTTCCCAACGACAAGCGAGTGCTGTTGCCCGGTTATTTCGTCCGGGTCCGCGTGCCCTTCGAGCAGGAGAAGAGCGCCCTGCTCGTCCCTGATACCGCGCTCGGCAGCGACCAGGGCGGCCGCTATCTGCTGGTGGTCAACGGCGACAACATCGTCGAGCAGCGCAAGGTGCAGATCGGCCCCGCCGACAACGGCCTGCGCGTGATCGAGAGCGGCCTGAAGGCGGAGGACCGCGTGGTGATCGCGGGACTTCTGCGGGTGATCCCGGGCCAGAAGATAGACCCGCAAGTGACGAAGATCGAGCAGCCGCAGGCGTCTGCCAAGTAGATCCGCCAAGTGAGGGGGCGCCAGCCATGATCTCAAAATTCTTCATCGAGCGGCCGGTCCTCTCGAACGTCATCGCGCTCCTGATGATCCTGATCGGCGGCGTCGCGCTGTTCAATCTCGCCATCGCGCAATACCCCGACGTGGTGCCGCCGACGGTGCAGGTCACCACGCGCTATCCCGGCGCCAGCGCCAAGACCGTGATCGATACCGTCGCCTTGCCGATCGAGCAGCAGGTCAACGGCGTCGAGGACATGCTGTACATGCAGTCCTACAGCGGCTCCGACGGCACCTACACGCTGACCGTGACCTTCAAGATCGGCACCGACCTCAACTTCGCACAGGTGCTGGTGCAGAACCGCGTCTCCAGCGCGCTGTCGCAATTGCCGCAGGCGGTGCAGAACCAGGGCGTCACCGTGCAGAAGCGGTCGACCTCGATCCTCTTGTTCGTGACGCTGACCTCGCCGGATGCAAGGTACGACAGCCTTTACTTGAGCAACTACGCCACCATCAACATCCGCGACGAGCTCTCGCGCCTGCCCGGCGTCGGCAACGTCACCGTGTTCGGCGCCGGCCAGTACTCGATGCGGATCTGGCTCGATCCCAACAAGCTGCAAGTCCGAGGCCTCGTGCCGCAGGACGTGATCCAGGCGATCCAGCAGCAGAGCCAGCAGGTCGCCGCCGGCCAGGTCGGCGCGCCGCCGACGCCGCCGGGACAGGCGTTCCAGTACACGCTCAACGTCAATGGACGGCTCGACGACGCCAGCCAGTTCGAGAACATCATCGTCAAGTCGGGCACGAGCGGCGACGTCACTCGGGTGAGCGACGTCGGCTGGGTCGAGCTCGGCGCGCAGACCTACAGCCAGATCTTCTCGCTCAACAAGCAGCCGGCGGTCGGCATCGGCGTGTTCCAGTCTCCCGGCGCCAACGCGCTGCAGGTCGAGCAGGCCGTCGAGAAGAAGATGGCCGAGCTCGCCAAGCGCTTCCCCGAAGGCGTCAAATACGACACGCCGTTCGACACCACCAAGTTCGTGGAAGCCTCGGTGCACGAGGTCTACATGACCTTGATCGAGGCCGGCCTTCTGGTGCTGGTCGTGATCCTGGTGTTCTTGCAGGACTGGCGCGCGATGCTGGTGCCGGCAACGACGGTGCCGGTGACCATCATCGGCGCCTTTGCCGCGATGGCGGCGCTGGGCTTCACCATCAACATGTCGACGCTGTTTGCGATCGTGCTCGCGATCGGCATCGTGGTCGACGACGCCATCGTCGTGGTCGAAGGCGCCGCCCACAACATCGAGCAGGGCATGAACGGCCACGACGCCGCGATCAAGGCGATGGACCAACTGTTCGCGCCGATCGTCGGCATCACCCTGGTGCTGATCTCGGTGTTCCTGCCGGCGTCGTTCCTCGCAGGACTCACAGGACGCATCTATTCGCAATTCGCGCTGGTGATCGCCGCGACCGCGCTGCTGTCCGCCATCAACGCCGCGACCTTGAAGCCGACGCAATGCGCGCTCTGGCTGCGGCCAGCGGTGCCGCCGGAGCAGCGCAATTTCTTCTATCGCGGCTTCAACGCCGTCTATAACCGCGTCGAGCGCGGCTACACGAGGCTGATCACCTTCCTCGTGAAGCACGCCACCATCTCGGTCGCGTTCGCGCTGCTGGTCATCGGAGCCAGCGGCTACGGCCTGTCGCGGGTGCCGACCGGCTTCCTGCCGATCGAGGACCAGGGCTATCTGATCGCCGCCGTGCAACTGCCCGACGGCGCCGCACTGGAGCGGACCCAAGCCGTGCTCGACAGGGCGAGCGGGCTGATCAAGGACACGCCCGGCGTGGCACAGGTCATCACCATCGCCGGCATCTCCGCGCTCGACAACAGCGCCAGCCTTGCCAATGCCGGCGTCGCCTACATCATCCTGAAGGACTGGGACGCGCGCAAAGGGCCCGGCGAGGATCTGCGCTCGCTGGTGTACGGACTGAACGACAAGCTCGCGACCATCATGGAAGCGCGCACCATCGTGTTGCCGCCGCCGCCGATCCAGGGCATCGGCAACGCGGCCGGCTTCTCGATGCAGGTCGAGCTGCGCGACGGCAACAGCGATTTCGCCAAGCTGCAGGCCGTCACCGGTGCGATGGTCTCTAACGCGCAGAGCCAGAGCGCGCTGCAGCGGGTGCAATCCTCGTTCCGCTCGTCGGTGCCGCAATTCAACGTCGAGATCGACCGCGTCAAGACCCAGACCCTGCACGTCACGACGGATCAGGTGTTCTCGGCACTGTCGACCTATCTCGGCTCGTCCTATGTCAACCAGTTCAACAAGTTCGGCCGCGTGTTCCAGGTTTACACCCAGGCCGATCCGGCCTTCCGCGTCACCGAGCGCGACATCGCCAACATGCAGGTGCGCAACTCGAACGGCGACATGATCCCGATCGGCACCGTCGCCAAGATCACGCCGGCCACCGGCCCGTCGCTGATCAGCCTCTACAACCTCTATCCGTCCTCGACGGTGATCGGCCTGCCGGCGCAGGGCTACTCCTCCGGCCAGTCGCTGAAGCTGATGGAGGAGATCGCGGACAAGACACTGCCGCCGGGCACCGGCTATGAATGGACCGCGATGTCGTATCAGGAGAAGGCGGTCTCGAACCAGATCTACTGGGTGTTCGGTCTTGCGATGTTGCTGGTCTATCTCGTGCTGGCCGGCCAGTATGAGAGCTGGTACGCGCCGATCTCGGTGATCCTCGCGGTGCCGCTGTCGCTGCTCGGGCCGATGCTGATCCTCAGCGCTCTCAAGATCGACAACAACCTCTATTGCCAGATCGGCCTGATCCTGCTGATCGCGCTGTCGGCCAAGAACGCGATCCTGATCGTCGAGGTCGGGCTCGAGCTGCACGGCCGCGACGGCAAGCCGATCCTGGAGTCGGCGATCGAGGCAGCCCGCGCCCGCTTCCGCCCGATCCTGATGACCTCGTTCGCCTTCATCCTCGGGGTGGTGCCGCTGGTGCTCGCGACTGGCGCCGGCGCCAGCGCGCGCAAGTCGATCGGCATCACGGTGTTCTCGGGCATGCTGGCCTCGACCTGCCTCGCGGTGCTGTTCGTGCCGGCCTTCTTCGTGGTGGTGCAGCGCTTCGAGAACTGGCGGGCGTCGAAGAAGGCGGTGAAGGCGGAGACTGTGGCGGTGAAGTAGACAACGGCTGCCCCCAATCGTCATTGCGAGCGCAGCGAAGCAATCCAGAATCTTTCCGTGGTGACAGTCTGGATTGCTTCGCTGCGCTCGCAATGACGGCGGGGCTAAGCCTTCTCCGCGGGAGCCTGCCGCGCCTCGCCGCTCGACACCAGCAGCACCGAGACCTTCGACTGCCTGAGCACGGCGTCGGCGACGCCGCCGAAGGAGAGATGATCCGCCTGGATGCGGTCGACGCCCATGACGACGAGATCGACGTCGGTGGTGTCGATCTCGCGCAGGATCGCGGCCTCCGGCGCCCGGTTCACCCGCAGCGTGGTGGTGATGTCGACGTCGTAGCGGGCGGCGAGATCGCTGGTGTCCTTGAGGATGCCCGTCTCCTGGCTCAGTCCGCGGGAAACCCCACGCTGTGCGCCCTTGTCCCGCGTCGTCGCCACATAGATCACCCGGAGCGAGCCTGAGCCGGCCAGCGCCACCGCGACCTCGGCACCGCGCTTGGAAACAGCGCTGCCGGAAACGGGAACGAGAATGTTGAGCGCATCGGGCATCGGCTGCTTCAGATGCTTGCCCTTGCCCACGACGATCGCGAGCGGTCCTTCGAACTGCGTGGCGATGTCGTCGATCCTCCGATCGAAACGGTCCTTGGTCGCGGTCACCTTGTCGATGCCGACGACCAGGAGATCGAAGCCCTTGCGCGCTTCGTCGGCGATCGTCTCGCCGAGCTCCGCCTGCCTCGTACGGGTGACGACATCGACGTTGCCGGCATCTCCATCATTGTCGACCGACACTGTCGCGGCGGCCTTCTTTACCACGGCTTCGTGGCTTCCATCCTCGTCGCGCCCCTTCTCCCGCTCCTTAGGCCGCTCGCCGATATGCAGCACGGTGATCGGCAGGCCACGCATGCCGACAATCAGCCCCGCGATGTGGGCGGCGAAGGTGGCGTTGACGCTTTCGTCCACCGCCAGCAGGGGACGCTCGAGATTGGCGATGAAGCCGCGCTTCTCGAATTCTTCCCGCTCCAGCCGCTCCTTCTCCTCCTCGTTCATCGGCAGCTTGGCCAGCGCTGAACGCAGCATCGGCGGCATCGCCATCGTCGTCACGATCGCCATGGTGACGATCATCGTGAACAGGTTCTGGCTGAGCACGCCGATGGAAAGGCCGATGGTGGCGATGATCACCTCGGTCGAGCCGCGCGCGTTCATGCCGCTGGCGAGCGCCAGCGACTCCCTGGCATTCAGCCCGCCCACGGTGCCGCCAATGAAAGCGCCGCCGAACTTGCCGACGCTGGCGATCACGACAAGGACGCCGGTGAGCATCAGGAGATTGGGATCGCGCAGCACCGAGAGATCAGCGCTGAGCCCGGCCAGACCGAAGAACACCGGCATGAAGAAGCTCGAGATCAGCCCGCGCAGGCGCTCGTCGATCTGCCGCGTCAGGATCGGGGACTCGCCGACCAGGATGCCGGCGACGAAGGCACCGAGCACGGTGTGGACGCCGATCAGATGCGTGATCAATGCCATGACGCTCATCAACAGCAGGATCACGGTGATGACAGCCGCCGCGCTGACAAGCGTGTCGTTGGCCCAGCGAATCAGCTGGAACACCAGACGGCGGCCGATGGTGAAGCTGACGGCGAGGAAGGCGAGCGTCCCCAGCACGGCCTTCGCCACGGAAGCGATATCCAGCGTGCCGTGCGAAGCCAGGCTGAAGATGACGGCGATGATGATCCAGCCGATGGTGTCGTCGATGACGGCGGTCGCAACGATGATCTGCCCGACATTGCGGCGCATGAAATTCATCTCGCGCACCACCACGGCGACGATCTTCACCGAAGAGATCGACAGCGCCGTGCCCATGAACAGCGAGGCCACCAGGCGCTCTTGCGGATTGGGCAGCAGCGCATCCGGCAGGAACTCGCCGAGTGCGAAGCCACAGGCGAAGGGCACCAGGATGCCGGCAATCGAGATCGCGATCGCGGCCTTGCCAACCTTCCGGACCAGCTTGAGGTCGGTCTCCATGCCGGTCAGCAACAGCAGCAGCAGAATGCCCACTTGCGCGATGCCGTCGATCATCGCCTTCTGCTCGGGCGTCTTGGGAAAGATCGCGTGCTGCGCCTCCGGCCAGATCCAGCCGAACAGCGACGGCCCCAGGATGATGCCGGCGAGCAGTTCGCCCATCACCGAGGGCTGGCCAATCCGCTGCATGGTCTCGCCGAGGCCGCGGCCGACCGCCATCAGCAGCGCGATCTGCAGGATCAGGAGCGACTCGAAGGGTGCGGCCGACTTGCCGCCTTCGGCCCCGGCCGCAATGGAGGTGAGGACAAGCGCCGCGGGGACAAGGCCGACCGGTCGGAGCAGGGTCCATTGCATGCAGGCGTCTTTCCCCCTTCTCTGGCCCGGGTACCGGGGCCACGAGGGATAGAACCCGCGGAAGGCGACACGGGTTCCTCTCGCTTGCGCTGGGATTGACGGGGCAAAAACAAAAAGTGCGAAAACAACCCCATGCACTGTAGGGATGGCGTTGAGAAGGTTGAGAAATTTCTGACTTGCCGAAACGACTTGCTCCGTCGGGCAAAACACTGGCAGAATGGCATCGTGGGTGGGGCATGCGTGATGTGCCGCGAGGTCCTGCGCCATTGCTGCGAACGCGCCGCGCTCGTGCCCCGGACGCAGCGCAGCGTGTCTTCGACGGTGCGCTGCTGAGCCGGGGCCCATCTCTCGATCGAATTCGCGGCCTCTGGGTCCCGGCTCTGCGCTGCAACGCTCACGCGTTGCAGCTTGTCCGGGACACGAGATCGCTCCCCTCACACCGTCTGCGGCGTCCTGATCTCGCGCGGCAGGATCAGCGCGGCGGCGATCGCGAGCAGGCAGAGTGCGGCGAAGGCGTGCAGCATGGTGACGAAGCCACCCTGCTCGTAGAGCCAGGCGACGAGGCCGACGGACGCGCCGGCCGCGGTGAAGCCGACGAAATAGCGCACGGCATAGGCGCGCGAGCGCCACTCTTCGGTGGTGTACTTGCCGACCATGGCATCGTTCACCGTGACCTGCCCGAATGCACCCATGACGATGCCGATCGAGACCAGGATCAGCGGCAGATTGTTCAGGCTCGCGGCCAGATACAGGAACGGCGCCAGCATGAAGGACAGCGGCAGCGCCACCGTCTTCAGCGAATAGCGGTCGAGCAGCCGGCCGATCGTGTACTGCGTCATCGCGCCGAACACGTAGACGCAGGCCGCGATGACCCCGAGCAGCGCCGGGCTCTTGGTGAGATCCGCGAGCCGCTCGGCGAACAGCTTTGGCAGCGCCACGGTGACGGCGTTGAACGTCGTCGAGATCGCGATCACCACGATCAGCAGCGCCAGGATCACGCGCCACATGTCCTGTTTTGCCACCCGCGCCTGCGCTGCCGCCTGCTTCGAGCCCTTGCGGTCCTCATGGACGACGGTCATCGCGAAGCCGATGCCGATCAGGACAGTGACCACGCCGGGAACGATGAAGGCAAAGCGCCAGCCGAGATATTGGCCGATCACGCCGGTGACCAAGGCCGACGAGGCCACGCCGAGATTGCCCCAGACGCCGTTGACGCCCATCTCGCGGCCGAGCCGGTCGGCATAGGACACGATCATGGCGGTGCCGACGGGATGATAGATCGAGGCGAAGATGCCGATCGCGAGCAGCGCGGCACCGAGCTGCACGGGGGTTTGCACGAAACCAACCGCAATCATGGAGGCGCCGATGCCGACGAAGAAGATCAGCATCATGTGGCGGCGGCTCCAGCGGTCCCCCAGCCAGCCGGTGAGCAGCGAGCCCGCGCCGAAGGCAACGAAGCCCGGCGTCGCGTAAGGCAGGAGTTCCGAATAGGCCATGCCGAGCGCCGGGCCCATGATGATGACGGCGGCGGCGAAGATCAGCATCGAGTAATGGTCGATGAAATGGCCTGCATTGACGAAACTGATGACCCGACTGGGGCTATTCATTCCCGAATCCTCTCCTGCTCCGAAATGAGTTATATGTCCTGCCCATGACGGGATGCTGCCAATGACTGTCTTGGAAACGCCAATCCTCCGGGAGGTCCGGAGCAATCACCGTTCGCCCGCAGGCGTACACCTGGTCGCCCGCGATTATCCCAAGGGGATGCGGATCGAGCCGCACCTGCATCGCGAGGCGCAGCTGATCTATGCCGCGAAGGGCACGATGCAGGTGACGACGCCGGGGGGACGCTGGCTGGTGCCGCCGGACCGGGCCGTCTGGGTGCCGGCCGGGCTCGAGCACGCCATCGACCTGCTCGCCGACATCGAGATGCGCACGCTGTATTTCGACCTGGCTTGGCTGAAGCGCGAGCAGCGCTACGACGGCCTGACCAGGGAATTCGTGGTGCGGGTGTCGCCGCTGCTGCACCAGGCGATCCTGGCGCTGTTCGACGCGCGCAACACCGAGGAGCGCACCGAGCTGCTGGTCCGCCTCGTGATGCTGGAATTGCACCAGGCCGAGGATTCCGCGACCTTCGTGCCGCTGCCGCACGAGCCGCGCTGCCGCCGCGCCGCGATGATCGTGCTCGACGATCCCACGGGGCTACACGACATCGACACGCTGGCGCGCGAGGTCGGAACCTCGGCGCGCACACTGTCCCGGCTGTTCCCGAGCGAGACGCAGCTGAGCTTCAAGAGCTGGTGCCAGCGTGCGCGGATCGCCTCGGCGATCCAGCGGCTGTCCACGGATGCGAATGTCTCGGTGAAGCAGCTCGCCACATCGCTGGGTTATGCCAGTGTGCCGGCGTTCTCGGCCGCGTTCCGGCAGGTGACGGGGCGGACGCCGACGGAGTTTGCGGGGAAGGGGTAGCCCCAATCCCGTCATTGCGAGGAGCGAAGCGACGAAGCAATCCAGAATGCCGGCGCGGAGGGATTCTGGATTGCTTCGCTGCGCTCGCAATGACGGAGAATGTGGCTGCCGCCTCGTTCCCAAATGCCACCGCACGCTCCGCCCCTTCCCGCCTCCGCCCGGCATGACCGCATTCGCCAAACGCAGGGCCCAACGAAAGATGCCGCATTCGCCTGCTTGATTGTGATCGGTTTCCACCCAAATCCCGTGTAAGCTCCCGCATCGCACAAACCTGACACGAAAGCCCAGATGGCCAACGCCTTCTTCTCCGACCTGCTCGCCACCATCTCCGAGCGCGGCCGCACGTTGCTTCGCCGCGGCGATGCCTCGGACACCAAACGAGATGCCGATGGACTGCTCGAGCTTTGCGGCGCGCTGCTGTCCGGCCGCGGCGAAGCGTCCGGCACCGCCATGGCGCGCGAGGTGCTCGATCTCTATCAGGAGCTGGATGCGGAGGGACGCCGCGCCTTCTTCGAAGGACTGGTGCGCTTTTTCGGCCCCGACCGGGAACGATTGTCCAAGGCGATCGAGCAATGGCGCGCCAAACCGAGCGACGAGGATGCCAGCGCCCTGCACTTCGCCTCCGAGCCGCGGCGGCAGGAGCTGATCCGCCGCCTCAACCGCGCGCCGGGCGGTACCGGCGATCTCGTCAACATGCGCGCCGATCTGCTCGGAATGATGAACGGACACACCGATCTCGCCGCGCTCGATCGCGACGTCTCGCATCTTCTCTCTTCGTGGTTCAACAGGGGGTTTCTCGTGCTGCGCAGGATCGACTGGTCGACCCCGGCCAACATCCTCGAAAAGATCATCCGTTACGAGGCCGTGCATGAGATCTCCGACTGGGACGATCTGCGCCGCCGCATCGACCCGGTCGACCGCCGCTGCTACGCCTTCTTCCATCCTGCGATGGTGGACGAGCCGCTGATCTTCGTCGAGGTGGCGCTGACCGAGACGATTCCCGGCGCGATCGCGCCGCTGCTCGCGGTCGACCGCCAGCACCTTCCCATCGCGAAGGCGCGCACCGCCGTGTTCTATTCCATCTCCAACACCCAGCGCGGCCTTGGCGGCATCTCCTTCGGCAGCTTCCTGATCAAGCAGGTGGTGGAGGAGCTGCGCCGCGAATTGCCGAAGCTCGACAGCTTCGTCACGCTGTCGCCGGTGCCCGGCTTCATGCCATGGGTGAAGCAGGACAAGGACCTGCCGCTGTCGGACGAGGACCGCGAGGTGCTGAAGCGCCTCGACGATCCCAAATGGTTCGAAAGCCCCGAGACGGCGGCTCTGCTCCGCGGCGTGATCGAGCCGCTCGCGGCGCACTATTTCCTGAGGGCGCGCACGCCGAAGGGCCGGCTGATCGATTCCGTCGCCCGCTTCCATCTCGGCAACGGCGCGCGACTGGAGCGTATCAACTGGATGGGCGACCTCTCGCCCAAGGGCGTGCGCGAGTCCGCCGGCGTGATGGTCAACTATCTCTACCGCCTCGACGACATCGAGAAGAACCACGAGGCCTACGCCAATGACGGCGAGGTGGTGGCGTCGAGCGCGGTGAAGAAGCTGCTGAAGGGTGAAGGACGAAGGTTGCTGGATATGCGGTTGTCGTAAGCAAACGCTCGCTCCCGACCGTCATTGCGAGGAGCCCTTGCGACGAAGCAATCCAGACTGTCTCTGCGGGAATATCCTGGATTGCTTCGCTGCGCTCGCAATGACGAAGGGTTTGGCGACGCCTCGCGACTTACTCCCGCCGGTCAGATCAGCGTCTGGTACAAATCTTCCCAGTTCGGATTGACGCTCTCGATCAGCGCAAGCTTCTTCGCTCGGCTGCCGCCCTTGATCTGCTTCTCGCGCGCAATCGCGTCCGTCATGGTGGCGTGCAGCTCGTACCAGACAAGGAGCTTGCAACCGTACTTTGACGAGAAGCCCTTCACCAACCCTCGCGATGTTCGAATGCGCGGCGCGGCGGATTGGACGTGACGCCCGTGTAAATCGTTCCATTGCGGCGATTGGCGAGCATGTACACGCAGGGCTGCTTCATGATCGTACTCGGCTGACGGCAGCCGTTACGATATCACAACCAAAAGATGATTGCGAGGCTTTCGCCACGTCGTCATTGCGAGGAGCACTTGCGACGAAGCAATCCAGACTGCGTCCGCGGAGGGATTCTGGATTGCTGCGCTACGCTCGCAATGACGGAGTGTGTCGCCACAGTAGGGCTACTCCGCCAGTGCCTTCATCTCCTTGTAGAGATCGGACTTGCCTTCGAAGCCGATGCCTGCAAGCTCGGGCATGGTGATGTGGCCGCTTTCGACGCGGACGCCGTCGGGGAAGCCGCCATAGGGCTGGAACAGGTCGGGGTAGCTTTCGTTGCCCCCTAAGCCGAGGCCGGCGGCGATGTTGAGCGACATCTGGTGGCCGCCGTGGGGGATGCAGCGACTGGGGGACCAGCCGTAGGTCTTCAACACCTCGAGCGTGCGCTGGTATTCGCACAGGCCATAGGACAGCGCGCAGTCGAATTGCAGCCAGTCGCGGTCGGGACGCATGCTGCCGTAGCGGATCAAATTGCGGGCGTCCTGATGGCTGAACAGGTTTTCACCTGTGGCCATCGGGCCGGGATAGAATTCGGCGAGCGCGGCCTGCAGCGCGTAGTCGAGGGGATCGCCGGCCTCCTCGTACCAGAACAAGGGATAGTCGCGCAGCATCTTGGCGTAGGCGATGGCCGTCTCCAGGTTGAAGCGGCCGTTGGCATCGACGGCGAGCTGCGCGTCGTTGCCGATCTCCTTCAGCACCGCCTCGATGCGGGTGCGGTCTTCCTCGATTCCCGCGCCGCCGATCTTCATCTTGACGACGTTGTAGCCGCGGTCGAGATAGCCGCGCATCTCGCCGCGCAGCATCGAGAGATCCTTGCCCGGATAATAGTAGCCGCCGGCGGCGTAGACGAACACACGCGGATTGGCGGTGACGCCGTGGCGTTCGGCGAGCAGGCGAAACAGCGGCTTGCCGGCGATCTTCGCCACCGCGTCCCACACCGCCATGTCGATGGTGCCGACCGCGACCGAGCGCTCGCCATGGCCGCCCGGCTTCTCGTTGGTCATCATCGCGCCCCAGACCTTATCGGGATCGAGATTGTCGCCGGCCTCGTTCAGCAACGACTTCGGATCGGCTTCGAGAATACGCGCAGCAAAGCGCTCGCGGATGAGGCCGCCCTGCCCGTAGCGGCCGTTGGAGTTGAAGCCGTAGCCGATGACGCGCTTGCCGTCGCGCACCACGTCGGTGACGACGGCAACCAGGCTGGTCGTCATCTTGGTGAAGTCGATATAGGCGTTGCGGATCGGCGATGAGATCGGCTTGGTGATCTCGCGGACGTCGACGATGCGGACGGACATGGGGTGGCCTCTGGTGATTATGCTCGTCATTGCGAGCGAAGCGAAGCAATCCAGGAATGCATCCGCGGAGACAGCCTGGATTGCTTCGTCGCAAGGGCTCCTCGCAATGACGACGAGAGAGCGGCGCACTCAGCCCACACTATTTCTTATCCCTGAAATACGGCTCGACCGGACCATGCACCTTGATGGTCAGCGGGTTGCCGTAGCGGTCCTTGGCATTGCCGGCGGTGACACGGACCCAGCCTTCGCTGATGCAGTACTCCTCGACATTGGTCTTCTCGATGCCCTTGAAGCGGATGCCGACGTCGCGCGCCAGGATGTCGGCGTTGTAATAGGGGCTGTTCGGATCGACCGACAGACGGTCGGGAAATTCGTCGCTCATGATTGTCTCGCTCACAACAGTGTTTCGATTTGCTGCCGCAATCCTTCGGGACGGGCGGTCGGCGCGTAGCGCGCGACCACGCGGCCCTCACGGTCCACCAGGAATTTGGTGAAATTCCATTTGATGGACGCCCCTAACAGGCCGGATTGCTGACGTTTCAGGTACTCATACAAAGGATGCGCCTTCGGCCCGTTGACGTCGATCTTCTCGAACAGCGGAAAGGTGACGTCGTAATTGGTCGAGCAGAATTCCTGGATCTCGCTCGCCTGCCCCGGCTCCTGCGCGCCGAACTGGTTGCAGGGAAAGCCGAGCACCGAGAAGCCGCGCGGGGAGAGGTCGCGATAGAGATCCTCAAGGCCCCGATATTGCGGCGTGAAGCCGCATTTGCTCGCGGTGTTGACGATCAAGAGCACCTGCCTCTCGAAACGGCGCATCGGCACCTCCTCGCCGGCAAGCGAGTTGGCCTTGAAGTCGTAGATGGCGGTCATCGCTAGCCCACGGGATCGATCGGCGACGGCGGCACGCCGCCGGCCTCGATCGCTTCGCCCGCGAGCAGGCACAGGTCCTCGCGATAGCGCCCCGAAACGACGTGCACGCCGACCGGCGCCTTGCCGACGAGACCGGTGGAGACCACGAGGCCCGGCAAGCCCATGAAGGGAATCGCGATCTGCGGCAGCTGCGCTTCCCAGACCCGCTTGAAGGAGTCGTCGTCCTTGCAGTCGAGATGATCGGGGAACGGCAATTCACCGGAGACCGGCGTCAGCAGCACGGCGTATTTTTCGAAGAACAGCATCCACTCGCGCGTCAGCGTCGCTCTTCGGGTCAGCGCCTTGGCGTAGTTCGCCTGGTCCATCGGCGTGACCCTATTGCGGTTGCCGCGCAGGCAGGCCAGCGCACCGGGATCGCCCTCGCGCTCGGCCATCTCGAGCTGCGCCTCATAGCCGTCGCCGAGCCAGAGCTTGATCTGCCACTCCACCGCTTCGCGCATCGGCGGCGTGTCCTCGATGATGTCGACGGTCCAGCCGGCGCGCTCCAGCCGCTTGCCGGCATCGCTCACCGCGGCCTTCACCTCAGGCGTGGTGGCAAGGCCACCCGGATTGAGGCAGAGCGCGGCGCGCTTGTCCCGTGCCGGGCCTTGCAGCGGCACCGGCACGAACCAGGGATCACGGATGTCGCGGGCCGACATCGCTTCGAGCGAAATTCTGATGTCGTTGACCGCGCGCGCCAGGGGGCCTGACACCGCCATGATCTGCGGCCCGATCGGCCGCTCCGGCAGCGCCGGGTTGAAGGCGGGAATGCGGCCGAGCGTCGGGCGCAATCCGTGCACGCCGCAGGCATAGGCGGGATACCGGATAGAGCCGGCGATGTCGGTGCCGTGGGCGATGTGGCCGATGCCGGCCGCGACCGCCGAGCCGGCGCCGCCGGAGGAGCCGCCCGGCGTCAGCGAAGCGTCGCGCGGGTTCTTGGTGTCGCCATGGATCAGGTTGGTGGTGAACCAGCGGTAGGAGAAGGCCGGGCAATTGGTGCGGCCGAGCAGGACGGCGCCGGCCTTGCGGAAATTGGCGACCACCGGATTGTCCTCACGCGCGATCACGTCGCGCTGCAGCTTCAGGCCGTTGGTGGTGGCAAAGCCTTCCTGGTCGACATTGGCCTTGATGGTGACGGGCACGCCGGCGAGCACCCCGGGATCCTCGCCCCGCGCGATGGCGGCATCGACGGCGTCGGCCTGCCTGAGCACGTCCTCCGGCCGGTGGTCGATCACGGCGTTGAGCTGGGGATTGACGGCATCGAGCCGGGCGAGACCGGCCTTGGCGGCCTCCCTGGCGGACACCTTTTTGGATTTGACGAGGGTGGCGAGGTCGGCGGCCGACAGGCGCCAGAGATCTTGCATGGCTTGCTCCGTGTAACCGGCGTCTTTTAGCGCCGGCAACGCGGCAAAGCCATGCGGATTTCGCGGGGGTGAAGGGCGGGTTTGGTGCCGGATGGTGCCTCATTCGCCGTCATTGCGAGCGCAGCGAAGCAATCCAGAGTCCCTCCGCAGAGACAGTCTGGATGGCTTCGTCGCAAGGGCTCCTCGCAATGACGGGGAGAGAGCTGGGCTCAATGCCTTGTTGCGGACTGGTCCGGCAGGTCCAGCAGGGCCTCGGTGAAGGGGAACTCCAGCACGATCTCGCCTTCGGCGTCGGTGACCTCGATGACTGCTTCCAGCAGGGCCCGTTGGGTGCCTTCCGACTTGACGACTTCAAGGATCATCTGGCGCGCGACCTCCCAGGCGCGATCGGGGTTGCGCAGGTCCTCGCCGTCAGGATCCACGATCAATTCGTCGCCGATACGGGTGTTGAAGAAATATCTGGGCATGCCTGATCCAATGGGGTCGCCTGTAGCCGAATAGAAGCCGTTCCATACTCACAACTGGTTTATCCCGACAGGGATCACGACCTATCGGCTATTTTGCGGATGTCATTCGCTCATCTTTGCGGCTGCAATGCGCTCTCTTTGCAGTGCAACAATTCTGCCAGCCTACTACCTAGGTCGGGAAAATTTCACTGGCGAACTTTTCCGCCAGCATTAGTTTAACGGGCGGGCGGATACGTCCCGAATTCGCAAGATGGAGAGCCGAAATGGCCTGGAAAGCCCCGAAGATCGTCGAAGTGCCCTGCGGCATGGAAATCAACATGTATGTGAGCGCCACCCGCAAGTAAGCGGTTGGTGAGATTGCGTTCTGCGCAGGTGGATCTTTCGGCCCGCATTCTTTCGGTCACGATGCGTTTCCGGAAGACAGGATTTGTGTCGGCCTGAGATCCACCTCGCGAATTTGCCTCCAGGAGACGGATCATGCTTCGCGTCGTCGTCCTGGGCGCCGGGGCCGGCGGCGGAGTTCCGCAATGGAATTGCGGCTGCGACGGCTGCCGAGCGGCCCGTAGCGGCGGCCACGAGCTTCAAAGGACCCAAGCCTCGGTCGCCTTCAGCGGTGACGGCGAGCACTGGTTCCTGATCAACGCCTCTCCGGACCTGCGGCAGCAATTGAACGCCACGCCACAGCTGCACCCCAAGGCGGGCGCGCTGCGTCACACGCCGGTTGCGGGCGTGATTCTGACCAACAGCGAAGTCGATGCGGTGGCGGGCCTGCTGTCGATGCGCGAAGGTTCGCCCTTCACGATCTATGCGCATGAGAAGGTGCTGGCGATCCTTGCCAGCAACAGCATCTTCAACGTGCTGAACGAGAAGAACGTGCGGCGCCAGCCGATCGCACTTCGCGAGCCGTTCGAGCCCCCGCCTGCCGGATGGCGCGCGCTCCGGCCTGGAGGTGCTGCCCTTCGCGGTGCCGGGCAAGTCGGCCTGGTATCTTGAAGGCAAGGTGCATCCGGGCGGCGAGAGCGGCGACGGCGACACGCTGGGCCTGAAGATCACCGAGAAGGCCACGGGCAAGTTCTTCTACTTCATCGCCGCCTGCGCCGAGGTGACCGATGCACTCAAGTCCGAGATCGACGGCGCCGCGCTGGTGTTCTTCGACGGCACGGTCTGGCGCGACGACGAGATGATCAGGGCCGGCCTCGGCCACAAGACCGGCAAGAGCATGGGCCATGTCGCCATGTCCGGCGACGACGGCGCCATCGCGCGGCTGGCCGACCTCAATATCGACAGGAAGCTGTTTCTGCATATCAATAACTCGAATCCGGCGCTGCTGCCCGCCTCGCCTGAGCGCAAAGCCGCGGAGCAGGCGGGCTGGCAGATACCCGCTGACGGAACGGAGATCGTGCTGTGAATGCCGCATCACTGACTGGAATGACCGCGCTCTCGATCGGCAAGGACTCAAGGCTCAACTCGGCCGAGGAGCTCGAGGCGACGCTGCGCCATATCGGGGCGACGCGCTATCACAGCCTGCATCCGTTCCATAAGCTGCTGCACGGCGGCAAGCTGAACAAGGGCCAGGTGCAGGCCTGGGCGCTCAACCGCTACTATTACCAGAGCACGATCCCGATCAAGGACGCGGTGGTGATCTCGCGCTTCCGCGACCGCGCCACGCGCGTGGAATGGCGCCATCGCATCGAGGACCATGACGGCGATGTCGGCTCGGAGGGCGGTATCGAGCGCTGGCTCAAGCTGACCGAAGGGCTCGGGCTCGATACGGCTTACGTGGAATCGACCGAGGGTATCTTGCCGGCGACGCGCTTCGCCGTGGAAGCCTACGTGCATTTTTGCCGCGAGAAGAGCCCGCTGGAGGCGATCGCCTCCTCGCTCACCGAATTGTTCGCGCCGAACCTGCATGAAGAGCGCATCGCCGGCATGCTCGAGCATTACGATTTCGTCAATCCTGACATCATGAGCTACTTCAAGCGCCGCCTCACCCAGGCGCCGCGCGATGCCAATTTCGCTCTTCATTATGTCAAGACGCATGCCACGACGCCGGAGCAGCGCGCGCAGGTCTGCAACGCGCTGATCTTCAAGACCAACGTGCTTTGGGTGCAGCTCGATGCGCTCCAGCATGCCTATGTCGAAGGCCACATTCCACCGGGCGCGTTCGTGCCCAAAGCGAGCTAACGAGGAACAGCAATGGCCGGGCCGCGGAACATCAGCGTCAGCGAGGCAAGCCGCCCCGTGCTGCCGCGGCATGCCAAGCTGAAATATGATGAGACGCGGAAGGTCTGGGTGATCCTGGCGCCGGAGCGGGTGCTGGCGCCCGACGAGATCGCGGTCGAGGTCTTGCAGCTCTGCAACGGCGAGCGTAGCGTCGGCGACGTCGCCGATCGGCTCGCGGCGAAATACGCCGCGCCGCGCGATGCGATCCTCACTGATGTGATCGCCATGCTGCAGGATCTCGCCGATAAGGGCTTTCTCACCGAAGCCCGGGAGAAGACGTCATGAGCGACGTGCTCGGCACCATCCCGCCCGAGACCAGCGACAGCCTCGCGGTGCTGGAGAAGCAGCGCTCGACGGCGGAGACGTTCGGCATTCCGCTCGCCGTGCTGCTCGAGATCACCCATCGCTGCCCGCTGCAATGTCCCTACTGCTCCAACCCGGTCGAGCTCGACCGCTCGGGCAAGGAGCTGACCACGGACGAGTGGAAGAAGGTCTTGAGCGAGCTCGCCGAGATCGGCGTGTTGCAGGTGCATTTCTCCGGCGGCGAGCCGACCGCACGCAAGGACCTCGTCGAGCTGGTGAAGCATGCCAGCGACGCCGGCCTCTACACCAATCTGATCACCTCGGCCGTGTTGCTGACGCGCGAGAAGCTCAGCGATCTCGCGGATGCCGGGCTCTGCCATGTGCAGATCTCTTTCCAGGGCATCGAGGAAGGCCTTGCCGATCGCGTCGCCGGCTACAGGAACGCTCACCGCAAGAAGCTCGAGGTCGCGAAATGGACGCGCGAGCTCGATCTGCCGCTCACCGTGAACGCGGTGATGCACCGGCAGAATTTGCACCAGCTCCCCGACATCATCCAGATGGCGCTCGATCTCGACGCCGACCGGCTCGAGGTCGCCAATGTGCAATATTACGGCTGGGCGCTGAAGAACCGCGCCGCCTTGATGCCGACCGTGGCGCAACTCGACGAATGCACCCGACTCGTCGAGGAGGCGCGCGAACGGCTGAAGGGCCGGCTGACCATCGACTACGTCGTGCCGGATTATTACGCACTGCGGCCGAAGAAGTGCATGGGCGGCTGGGGCCGGCAGTTCTTCAACATCTCGCCCGCCGGCAAGGTGCTGCCGTGCCATGCCGCCGAGAGCATCACCGGGCTCGAGTTCGAATCCGTGCGTTCCAACCATTCGATCGCCTGGATCTGGCAGAACTCGGACGCCTTCAACCGCTATCGCGGCACCGGCTGGATGAAAGAGCCGTGCAAGACTTGCGAATTCCGCGAGATCGATTTCGGCGGCTGCCGCTGCCAGGCCTTTGCGCTGACGGGCGATGCCGCCAACACCGACCCCGCTTGCGCGCTGTCGCCGCTGCACGAGACCATCTTCAAGCAGGCCGAGCGCGAGGCCGAGGGCGAGACCAACCGCTTCCTCTACCGCAATTTCGCCGGCGGCACCCTGGAATCCGAGAATGACGCCTGACGCCGACGCAGGCACAGCGGTCAGGCGCGCCGATCCCTTTGCGCCGCTGACCTCGGATATGCTCGATGTCGGCGACGGCCATGAGCTCTATGTCGAGAGCGTCGGCCGCGCCGACGGAATCCCTGCGGTCTATCTGCATGGCGGGCCCGGCAGCGGCTGCCAGCCCGATCATCGCCGGCTGTTCGATCCCGACCGTTTCTGCGCGGTGCTGTTCGATCAGCGCGGCTGCGGACGCAGCCGTCCCAAGGGATCGCGCGAGCACAACACCACGGCGCACCTGATCGCGGACATGGAGAAGATCCGCGAAAAGTTCGGCATCTCACGCTGGATGGTGGTCGGCGGCTCCTGGGGCGCGACGCTGGCGCTGGCTTATGCGGAAGCGCATCCCGAGCGCGTTTCCGGCATCGCGCTGCGCGCGACGTTTCTCGGCACGCGGGCCGAGGTCGAGACGGCCTTCACCTCCCGCCTGTCGCAATTCCATCCCGCGCTTTACGAGGATTTCCTTAGCGTGCTGCCGCCCGAGGAGCGCGACCGGCCGGTCGATGCCTATTGGCGCCGCATCCTCGATGCCGACCCGAGCGTGCATGGCCCAGCGGCGAAGGCCTGGCACGACACCGAGCGCACGCTCTCCGAGCACAAGCCTGCAAAGACACGGCTGGAACTGGCCTCGCTGAACGTGTGGCGGACGCTACCGGCGACGCCATTCATGGAGGCGCATTATTTCGTCAACGACAGCTTCATGACCGCTGACCAGCTGCTGCAGAATGCGGGGAGACTCGCCGGCATTCCCGGTATCATCGTGCAGGGGCGCTATGATCTGCTGTGTCCTCCTGCGACATCCCAGGCCCTTGCGAAAGTCTGGCCCGGTTCCGAGCTCCGCATCGTGGAAGAAGCCGGACATTCGCTCTATGATGGCGGCGTGAGGGACGCGGTGATGAAGTCCATCGCTGACCTCGCATCGAAGATCGGGCGATGAGAGGACAAGAAGAATGCCGCTCGCCGGAAAGGGCATGCTGCTGACGTCGATGAACATCGACGTTTCAGATGAAGCCGATTTCAACCGCTGGTACGATCGCGAGCATCTGGAAGAGCGTGTCGCGATCGACGGATTCCTTGAAGCGCGGCGCTATGTCGCGCATGCCGCCAATCCCAGATATCTGTGCCTGTATTCAACCGCGACGTTAGAGGTGCTCGACAGTCCCGCCTACAAGGCGCGGCTCGCCAACCCGACCGACTGGTCGCGGCAGACCATGGCGCGCTTCAAGGACATGCTGCGCGTCGTCGCGCGCATCACCATCAGCAAGGGCACCGGACGCGGGGCTGCCCTCGGCGTGGTGCGGCTGCGGCCGACGCCCGGCAACGCCGCGTCCTGGCGTGATGCACTGCAAGACAGGCTCGCGCCGGACAAGCGCGACGGCATCATGTCGATGCACCTGCTCGAAAGCGAGCCCGAATTGTCGGGCGCAACGGCGGACATACCGGCGGCGCGCAACGAGGGCGCGCGCGACTGGTTCGTGCTGATCGACGGCACCCATGTCGGCGCGGTCTCCGCAGTCATCGCCGAGCGCTTCACCGGCCCGCCTGCGGCGCCCTTCCAGCTTCCCATCTCCGTCGGCACCTACTGCCTGATGTGGGACCTCGCGAAGAGCGATCTCGCGCGCAGCTGAACCAGCATCCGCACCGCAACATGCTGCACCGCACGCACATTGCGCGGAGCATGAATGCCGTGCGCGCTTGGCTCCCATGAAAGAGGGGAAGCGCGCAAATTTGCCGTTGTACTTCGGAACGGTTCTAATAAGCTAACCCAATGACGTCATTCAGAAACCAGATCGAGACGCATTAAGCGTCCGCCAAGCTCAAGAAAAGGCCGCGGGGTCTTTGGGCCTGCGCGGACAGGGTAGGAATGAAACCGACCGATATCGCGGCCCCCGACTACTTTCACAAAGTGGTCGATTGCCAGTGGGCCTGTCCTGCGCACACCCCGGTTCCCGAATACATCCGACTGATCGCACAAGGCCGCTACAGCGACGCCTATATGATCAATTGGAAATCGAACGTGTTTCCCGGAATTCTGGGACGCACCTGCGACCGTCCGTGCGAGCCGGCGTGCCGGCGCGGACGGGTCGAGGAAACCCCTGTCGCAATCTGCCGCCTCAAGCGCGTCGCCGCCGATTTCAAGGACGACATCAGGCAGCGCCTGCCGCGCCCCTCGCCGAAGAACGGCAAGCGCGTTGCGCTGGTTGGCGGTGGCCCCGCCTCGCTGACGGTGGCACGCGATCTCGCGCCGCTCGGCTATCATTGCACGGTGTTCGATGCCGATCCCGAAGCCGGCGGCATGATGCGCACGCAGATCCCGAAATTCCGCCTGCCCAATTCGGTGATCGACGAGGAGACCGGCTACATCCTGGGTCTCGGCGTCGACTTCAAGGGCGGGCACCGCATCGAGAGCATGAAGTCGCTGCTCGCGGATAAATACGACGCGATCTTCGTCGGCTCCGGCGCGCCGCGCGGCCGCGAGCTCGACATTCCCGGCCGGAAAGAGGCAGCCGCCAACATCCATATCGGCATCGAATGGCTGGCCAACGTGTCGTTCGGCCACACCGACAAGATCGGCAAGCGCGTCATCGTGCTCGGCGGCGGCAACACCGCGATGGACTGCTGCCGCACCGCGCGCCGCCTCGGCGGCGAGAAAGTCACGGTGGTCGTGCGTTCCGGCTTCGAGGAGATGAAGGCCTCGCCCTGGGAGAAGGAAGACGCGCTCCACGAGGATATCCCGATCCTCAACTACATGGTGCCGGTGGCATTCAAGCATGTCGCCGGCAAGCTGATCGGCGTCACCTTCCAGCACGTCAAAGCCGAATACGACGCCAAAGGCCGCCGCAATCTGGTGCCTTCGGGCGATCCCGATCAGACCATTCCCTGCGACGACGTGCTGGTCGCGGTCGGCCAGGAGAACGCCTTCCCCTGGATCGAGCAGGATTGCGGCATCGAGTTCGACAAATGGCACATGCCTATGGTCGATCCCAAGACCTTCGCCTCGACCAATCCAAAGGTGTTCTTTGGCGGCGACGCTGCGTTCGGGCCGAAGAACATCATCTGGGCGGTCGCGCACGGCCATGACGCCGCGCTGTCGATCCACAAGATGCTGTCGGGCGAAGACATCACCGAGCGCCCACTGCCGGAGGTGCAAATTTCCTCGCAGAAGATGGGCATCCACGAATGGAGCTATGACAACGACATCTCCAACGACAAGCGCTTCAAGGTGCCGCATCGCGACAAGGTGATCGCGCTGAAGGACATCCGCGCCGAGGTCGAGCTGGGCTACGACGTCAAGCTCGCGCTCGGCGAGGCGCATCGCTGCCTGAACTGCGACGTGCAGACCGTGTTCTCGACCTCGCTCTGCATCGAATGCGATGCCTGCGCCGATATCTGCCCGATGGATTGCATCACCTTTACGGGCAACGGCGAGGAAAGCGATCTGCGCCAGCGGCTGAAAGCGCCCTCGGCGCATCCGGACCAGGATCTCTACGTCTCCTCGGATCTCAAGACCGGACGCGTGATGGTGAAGGATGAGGACGTCTGCCTGCATTGCGGGCTGTGCGCCGAGCGTTGTCCCACCGGCGCCTGGGACATGCAGAAATATTTCATCGAGATGACTCACGCGGGTTCGACATGTCCGACAAAAAGCCGATCAGCAGCGTAAACGACTTTGTCGTCCGCTTCGCCAACGTCAACGGCTCGGGCTCGGCCAGCGCCAACGAGATGTTCGCGCGCGCGATCCTGCGCCATGGCGTGCCGGTGTCCCCACGCAACATCTTCCCCTCCAACATCCAGGGCCTGCCGACCTGGTACGAGGTGCGGGTCACCGAAGCCGGCCATCTCGGCGCCCGCGGCGGCGTCGACATGATGGTGGCGATGAACCCGCAGACCTGGGACAAGGACGTCGCCGGCATCGAGCCGGGCGGCTATCTGTTCTACGATTCCACCAAGCCGATGCCGTCGACCAAATTCCGCGACGACATCACCGTGATTGGCGTGCCGCTGACCGCCATCACCAATTCGACCTATACCGATCCGCGCCAGCGCCAGCTGTTCAAGAACATCATCTATCTCGGCGCGCTCAGCGCGCTGCTCGACATGGACCCGAAGCTGATCGAGCAACTGATCGGCGAGCAGTACAAGGGCAAGGAGAAGCTGCTCTCCTCCAACGTCCACGCGCTGCATCTCGGCCGCGACTGGGCGCTGCAGAACCTGAAATGTCCGATCGGGCTCAGGGTGAAGAAGTCCGACAAGGTCGGCGACCGCATCTTCATCGAGGGCAACAGCGCCGCGGCGCTCGGCGCCGTCTATGGCGGCGCCACCGTGTGCGCGTGGTATCCGATCACGCCGTCATCGTCGGTCGCGGAGGCCTTCACCGCCCATTGCAAGAAGTACCGGCACGATCCGGAGACGGGCAAGGCGAAATACGCCATCGTGCAGGGCGAGGACGAGCTGGCATCGATCGGCATCGTCATCGGCGCCTCCTGGAACGGCGCCCGCGCCTTCACCGCGACCTCAGGCCCCGGCATCTCGCTGATGACGGAGTTCATCGGCCTCTCCTACTTCGCCGAGATCCCGGCGGTGATCATGAACATCCAGCGCGCCGGCCCCTCCACAGGCATGCCGACCCGCACCCAGCAATGCGACATCATCGCCTGTGCCTATGCCTCCCATGGCGACACCAAGCATGTGCTGCTGTTCCCGGAAGATCCGGCCGAGGCCTTCGAGTTCGCGGCTGCCGCCTTCGATCTCGCCGAGCGGCTGCAGACCACGATCTTCCTGATGCTCGACCTCGACATCGGCATGAACCACCGGCTCTGCCGCCCGCTGAAGTGGGATGACGCCCGGCAATATGACCGTGGCAAGATCATGACGGCGGAGATGCTGGAGGAGGGCCGCGACTTCGGGCGCTATCTCGACGTCGACGGCGACGGTATCCCCTACCGCACCTATCCCGGCACGCATCCGACCAAAGGCTCCTATTTCACCCGCGGCACCTCGCGCGACCGCTATGCGCGCTATTCCGAGGAAGGCACCGTCTATGCCGACAACATGCAGCGCCTGGTGCGCAAGTTCGAGACCGCGCAGGACCTGGTGCCGCGGCCGCTGCAGGCCAATGCGGAACGGCCGACCAAATATGGCGTGATCTATTTCGGCTCGACCTCGCCGGCGATGGACGAGGCGATCGGCCTGTTAGAGGCACGCGGGCATCAGCTCGACCGCCTGCGCATCCGCGCCTTCCCGTTCCACTCCAGCGTCGCGAGCTTCCTCGCCGAGCACGACTTCGTCTACGTCGTCGAGCAGAACCGCGACAGCCAGCTCCGCCAGCTCATCGTCAACGAGAACGGCATCGATCCGGTGCGGCTCGTGCCGATCGTGCATTACGACGGCACCCCGATCACCGCCCGTTTCATCGCAAAAGCCATTGGCGACCACCAGGATCACCTCAAGGTGACCCCGCTCCGCAAGGCCGTGTCATGACCTATATTGCCAAGCCGAAGTTCCATCATCCGGGCTTGAAGAAGAACGAGCTCGGCTACACCCACCGCGACTACGAGGGCAAGATCTCGACGCTGTGCGCCGGCTGCGGCCACGACTCCATCACGGCCTCGATCATCGAGGCCTGCTACGAGCTCTCGATCGAGCCGCATCGGGTGGCAAAAATCTCCGGCATCGGCTGCTCGTCGAAGACGCCGGACTATTTCCTCGGCAATTCGCACGGCTTCAACTCCGTGCACGGCCGCATGCCCAGCGTGCTGACCGGGGCCAACCTCGCCAACCGCGACCTGATCTATCTCGGTGTCTCCGGCGACGGCGATTCCGCCTCGATCGGCTTCGGCCAGTTCGCTCATTCGATCCGGCGCGCCGTCAACATGACCTATATCGTCGAGAACAACGGCGTCTACGGCCTGACCAAGGGCCAGTTCTCGGCCACCGCCGATCGCGGCTCGAAGAGCAAGAAGGGCGTCACCAACACCGACAACGCCATCGACCTCGTCGCGATCGCGCTGCAGCTGGGGGCGACCTTCGTCGCCCGCTCGTTCTCTGGCGACAAGACCCAGCTGGTGCCGCTGATCGCGGCCGCGATTCGCCACAAGGGCGCGTCCTTCATCGACGTCATCAGCCCGTGCATCGCCTTCAACAACCACGCCGGCTCGACCAAGAGCTTCGACTATGTCCGCGAGCACAATGACGCCGTGAACCGGCTCGACGTGCTGGTCGGCCGCGATCCGATCGCGGTCGACTACGCGCCGGGCACGGTGCAGGTGGTCGAGCAGCATGACGGCAGCAAGATCGCGCTGCGCAAGATCGATGCGGACTACGATCCGCATGACCGTCTCGGCGCTCAGACCTTTCTCGCGCGGCACGCCGCGAAGGGACAGATCGTCACCGGGCTTCTGTACGTCGATCCGGACGCCGAAGACCTGCACGAGCACCTCAACACGGTCGAGACCCCGCTCAACACGCTGGAAGCGGACACGCTGTGCCCGGGTTCGGCGGTGCTGGACAAGATCAACGCCAGCCTGCGGTGATCAACGGCGCCGGACTGAACCGGGCTGCCTCACTCGTATGGTGATCTTGTCAGACACGACGGGCGGATCGAAGGGATAGTGCTTCGCATCGCCCAGCACCAATTGCAGCGTGTGCGTGCCGGGCGGAAGCTCGAGAAACGTTTCGGTTTGCCCTGCTCCGAAATGCAGATGGGACTTGTCCTGCGGAATCGGCTCCTTGATATCGATGGGATCGTTGACGTCGACCAGCAGATGATGATGACCGGCGTTCTGGTAGTCGTCGCCAGCATGCGTCACGCCCATGTTGCGTAGACCGAACCGGACCCAAAACCCGCCGCGGATCTTCTGCCCCTCCTGCGGGGTGATGAAATAGAGCTTTGCATCTTTGGGAGCTGTCTTGCCCTGAGAGTACGCAACGCTTGGCAGCAAAACACTTGGCAGCAAAACACTTGGCAGCAAAACACCTGGCAGCAATGCGAGCGCCGCCGTCAGCGCGGCGCAGCGAATGATTTTCATCAAACCTACTCCAGCTCTAAGGACTGAGCGCGACACGGAATCCATGCGTCGGGTAACGGACATTGGTGTCGTAACCATCGCGGTTGGATGGCCGCACATATCGCGAATCGTTCTTCCAGGAGCCCGAGCGCAGGACGTGCGAGGAGCAATCGCCGCCGGTCCATGCTGAGCCGTCGCCAGGCGCGCCTTGATAGCTCTTATGCCAGCAATCCTCGACCCACTGGTCGATCGCGCCGCCCATGTCGTATAGTCCGAACGGGTTTGGCTTGAAGCTGCCGACCTTCGCCGGCTGGTCGGTCCCGAGATTGCCGCAATCCTTGCAGCCGGCCATACCGGGCTGGAGCTTGTCGCCCCACCAGTACTTGCTCTGCGTTCCACCGCGCGCCGCATACTCCCATTCGGCTTCGCTCGGAAGCCGGTACGGCTTTTTCGTCGCCTGGGAGAGATACGCCACATATTGTTGCGCGTCGGTCCAGCTCACATTGCTGACCGGCGCATCGTCCTTGCCGGTGGCCGTGAAGGAGCACGCCTTTGCGGCGGCGCATTCGTTCCACTCCTGCACGGTCACCGGATATTTGCCGATCGAGAACGGCTTGATCGTGACCTGGTGGACGGGACGCTCGGTCGGATCGTCATTGCTTCCCATGGCGAAGCTGCCGCCGCGAATGGCGATCATCTCGGGTTCTCGGACCGCCGTCGCCGATGGACTGGATGCCGGAGATGGTGAAGGCGATGCTGCGGGCGATGGCGCCGTTGCGGGCAACGGAGAAGCCGCGGGTGCGGCTTGTGGCGCCGGTACCGCCGGGCTCTGTAGCGAGGGAACGGATTGCGGCGTCGGCGAAGCCGACGGCGCCGCGATCGGAGGAGCGGCAGCCTGTTGCCCCACCCGGCTGCGGTGCTGCACCAGCACGTACCAAAGCACGTAACCCGCGATCACCAGCAATGCCGTGATCAGAAGAAAGAGCAGAACGTTTTCGCGCCGGCTTCTGGTCCTGCCGACGGCGTCTGCATCCGGCAGCACCCGATAGACGCGCACGGGATCGGTGATGTTCTTGACCTTGCGGTCGCCGAGCGACTCATAGCCGCACACGATCTTGTGCTTGATCTGCTCGTAGATCGCGCCGGAGATGTAGACCTGCCCCGGCTCCGCGATGCCCTCGATGCGCGTGGCGATGTTGACGCCGTCGCCATAGATGTCGTCCGGCTCCACGATGACGTCACCGAGATTGACGCCGATCCGATATTCGAGCCGGGAATGCCTGGGAACCGAGGCGTTGCGACCGACGAGATTTTGCTGGATGACGATGCTGCATCGAACGGCCTCCACGGGACTCTCGAAAATGGCGATGAAGCCGTCGCCGGTCGTCTTCACCAAGCTTCCATGGTGTTCGATGATGCTGGGCTGGATGAGATCCCGCTCGATCCGCTTGACGCGAACATGCGTGCCTTCCTCGTCGGCCTGCATCAACCGGCTGTAGGAGGCAATGTCGCCGACGATGATCGCAGCGAGACGACGAGGCATTCCGCTGTGCGGCGGCGGCTCATCCTGATTTCCGGATCTGAAGTTGCGAATTTCGCCCATGCGGGGGACTCCACAAACTTGCAAGGCAGCCCCAGCCTACGACCGCCAAAGGCGGTCGTCTGTGAAGGCTATCACATTGACGAACCGAGACAATGTCGCAGCGATCGCCGGCATCGGGTTCCGGAGAAATCAAGGCGTCACTCCCATTGAACCTTCTTGATCCGAGCTGTGACTAAGGCCCGGCGCGGGGCCGTTGGCCCGTATCTCCTGCACGATGGTCACGCGAGCGACGTGCGAAGGTTGAACGCGCTGCACTTCGCTCGCGTCTAACAGACAGCAGCACTGTTGTGCTGCGGTCAAATTATCGCGCGCCCGAGGCCGTCATGAAGCGCACTGTCATTGCTGCTCTAACTTTTGCTGCGCTGACCGGCGTCGCCCGCGCCGATGAGGACAAGGTCCGGGAGACCACCAAGGCCGAAGCCGACGCATTCAACGCGCGCCTCTATGCGGGGGCGCCCGCGGACAAGGCCTATGCCTGCTTCGTCCGTCGCTACGATGCCGAGCATCTGGCGCGCCACCCCAAGCAGAAGGTGGCCTCGATGAAGCTGCTGGTCTCCGCGGAGGTCGACAAGGAGGACAAGCAGCTCCACAACTCGTTCCGCCTCGGCTTCAGGTATCGCCATCGCAGCGGCGATTTCGATTCCAGCGGCTCCTGTAACCACGCCGCGTTCACCAAGGACGGCACCGAAATCCGCCTCGGCTGCGGCGTCGACTGCGAAGGCGGCGGCATCGGCGTGGCGCTGTCAAAGGACGACAAGTCGGCAATCGTGCGGCTCGAACGGGTCAGGGTCTGGCAGAACAACAAGCCCGATGACGACGCCGAACAGTCGCTGGTGGGCGGCGCCGACGACAGGATCTTTCGGCTCGACCGCACCGACAACCGCGAATGCGCCTCACTCGTGACTGACCGCAAGGAACTCGCCGCACTGCGCCACAAGTGATATCTGTCGCGCGAGCTCAGTCAGTCGAGGGAGACCGCCATGAACCGCCGGAATATCTTGTGGAGCGCTGTGTCGGCCCTTGGCGCGGTCCTTGGCGCGGCGCTCGGCGCCTCCAGCGCGAAAGCTGCGACCGAAGCCGGCGCGAGCAACAAGCTGAAGGTCGTCTACCATCTCAGCGATGCCGAGAAGGTCAATTTCGTGCTCGGCAACATCCAGAACCACATCGACGGCGTCGGCGGCCCCGAGCATGTGACGATCGCGCTGGTGATCCACGGCCCGGCGCTGAAGGCGTTTCACTCGGCGCAGGCCAACCCCGACATCAGCAAGCGCGTGGTCGAGTTCTCCAAGGACGGCATCGAGTTCGCCGCCTGCGGCAACACGATGAAGGCGCAGAACGTCACGCTCAACGAGCTGCTGCCGGGCTTCGTCGGCGCCGAGAAGGGCGGCGTGGTGCGTTTGGCCGAGCTGCAGTCGCAAGGGTACTTGTATTTGCGGCCGTAGGGGCAGCGCTCCAGGCACCGCCATCTCCTCCGTCATTGCGAGCGCAGCGAAGCAATCCAGAATCCTTCCGCGGAAAGACGCTGGATTGCTTCGTCGCAAGGGCTCCTCGCAATGACGTGGAGAGGGCTGCGCCAACCAGCGCCATCTCCTCCCGTTGCACTTGACTCACCCATAACCCTCCAGTTATGAGTTCATCCATAACTTCCGAGTTATGGATTCCCCATGTCCGCCGCGCACGATCTCCTGTTCAGGACGCTCGCCGACCCGACGCGGCGGGCGATCTTCGAGCGGCTGTGCCGCGAGGGGGAGCAGACCGTCGGGGCATTGACGGCGCGATCCGGTGTGTCCCAGCCGGCGGTCTCAAAGCATCTCGGCGCCTTGAAGCAGGCTGGCCTGGTGCACGACCGCCATGAAGGACGCCAGACCCACTACAGCGCGCGGCCCGGTGCGCTCAATCCGCTGATCGACTGGACCGGTCAGATGGCCGGGTTCTGGCAGAAAAGGCTCGACGCCCTCGACGATCTCCTGAAGAGGATGGACCAATGAACGAACCTGCCGAGACTCGCACCGTCGTCATCGAGCGCGAATTTGCCTTTCCGGCTGAACGGATCTGGCGCGCGCTGACGCAGCCGCATCTGATGGAGGAATGGCTGATGAAGAACGACTTCAAGCCGACGGTCGGCCATCGCTTCAACCTGCGCGGCGAATGGGGCGGCGTTCTGGACTGCGAGGTGCTCACCATCGAGCCGCAGAAGACGCTCGCCTACACCTGGAATTTCTCGCATGAGGACGCCGCCTTCGATCTCAAGAGCGTGGTGACCTTCACGCTGACACCGACGGACGCGGGCACGCATCTGCGCGTCGAGCAGGCGGGCTTCAGCCCGACACAGAAGCAGGCTTTCGGCGGCGCGCATGCCGGCTGGAAGCAGTTCTTGGCCAAGCTGGACGAGTTGCTGGCGCGCACAGGCTAAAGTGCGATGAGATCAGTATGAATCGTCATCGCGCTTTAGGTTCTCGTTTGAGCATGATCTTTTCGGAAAGCCGCTGCACACTTTTCCGGATCATGCTCTAGCTCCGCCGGCGTCCATTCCGATCAATCTCAAAGGAGGTCCCAATGAGCACGCATATGTGGATTCGGCAGATTCACCGCTGGCTGTCGATGGCTTTCACCCTCGCAGTCATTGCCAACATCGTGGCGATGACCATGCAGGTCCAGGCCGTGTGGATCGGCTTCCTGGCGCTCGTCCCGCTGATCCCGCTGCTTGCGACCGGGCTCTATCTGTTCGCGTTGCCCTATCTTGGCCGCAGCAACGCGTGAACGAGGCGATGATGAAGAAGGCCGTGACGGTGAAGAAGAGCAGCGCGAAGGAAGCAGGCACAGCCTCGCCCTCAAAACTGATCGACGGTAGGATCATGGAGCTCGGCGACTGGCGCGGCGAGACGCTCGCGCGGGTCCGCGGCCTGATCAAGCAGGCCGATCCTGACGTCGTCGAGGAGTGGAAATGGCGCGGCGTTCCGGTGTGGGAGCACGACGGCATCATCTGCACCGGCGAGACCTACAAGGAAGTGGTGAAGCTGACCTTCGCCAAGGGCGCGGCGCTGGACGACCCCGCGGGCCTGTTCAATTCCAGCCTCGATGGCAACGTGCGCCGCGCGATCGATATTCGCGAAGGCGAGAAGATCAACGAGAAGGCGTTGAAGGCGCTGATCCGTGCGGCGGTGGAGCTGAATGCGTCGAAGGCGAAAGGCAAATCGGCCAAGCGATCGGACTAGCGCGCCGCCGGATTGATTTCGTTGCACTCGCAATGACGGAGCATCACCGTCATCCTGAGGTGCGAAGCAAGTGGTGCGCAGCACCGCTTGCAGAGCCTCGAAGGATGCACGGCCGAGATGCAGCCGGGCCGTCGCCCTTCGAGGCTTGTTCAGCGGCGCATTTGCGCCGCTGAACGCGCACCTCAGGGTGACGGCGAGAGGCTAGTGCTAGTCTCTCAATGCCGTCATAGCCTGATCTGCTGCGCCTTCAAGCCACCGCCGCCGCGATCGGGCGCGGGCTGACGACGTATTCGCGCAGGACCTTGTCGTTGGCATCGACCTCGATCAGCGCGACGTCGTAGGTCCAGAGATCGGCGAGATGCTGCAGCACCCGCTTGGCATCGGTCTCGTTGAGCTGCGAGCCCTTGATGACGTGGTGATGCAGGATCAGGCGGCGGTCGCCGGAGAGATCGACGTCGACCACCTCGATGTTGGCGTCGATGAAGCCGACGTCGTGCTGCCGCGCCAGCTCGCGGCGAACGCGGCGGAAGCCGCGCTCGTCATGGATGGCATCGACGCGGATGCCGGCGCGCTCCTCGGGATCGTCGTGCAGATGGAACATGCGGAAGTGCCGCATCAATCTGGGACTCAGGAACTGGCCGATGAAGCTCTCGTCCCGGTAGTTGGCCCATACGTCGCGCAGCACGCCCATGACATCGCCCTTGCCGGCGATGTCGGGGAACCACTCGCGGTCCTCGTCGCCCGGCCTGGTGACGATGCGCTCGATGTCCTGCATCACGGCAAAGCCGAGCGCGTAAGGGTTGAAGCCGGAGAAGCGGGGGTCGTCGAATTCGGGCTGGAACACGACGTTGGTGTGCGATCCCAGGAATTCGAGGAAATTGCCGTCGCTGATACGACCCTGCTCGTGCAGCCTGGTCATGATGCGATAGTGGACGTAGGTCGCCGTCCCCTCGTTCATGACCTTGGTCTGGCTCTGCGGATAGAAATATTGCGCGATGTGGCGGACGATGCGGAGCAGCTCGCGCTGCCAGGGCGCCAGCCGCGGCGCGCTCTTCTCCAGGAAATAGAGCAAATTCTCCTGCGGCAGGCCGAGCAGCTTGCGGCGGCGTTCGATGCTGAGCGCGGACCGGGTCTTGGCCGCGCCCTTGGGGACTGTGCGCCAGAGATCGTTGAAGACCTCCTCCTCGTGCTGGCGGCGGCGCCCTGCCCGCTTCTCCTCGGCGCGCAGATCGAGCTTCTTCTTGCCGGGATAGCGGTCGATGCCGTGCGACATCAGCGCATGCGCGGCATCGAGCGTGCGCTCGACCTCGATGCGGCCGTAGCGATCCTCGCATTGCATGACGTAGTTCTTGGCAAAGTCGAGATAGTCCAGGATGCCGTCGGCATCGGTCCACTGCTTGAACAGATAATTGTTCTTGAAGAAATGGTTGTGGCCGAAGGCGGCGTGCGCGATCACCAGCGTCTGCATCGTCGCCGTGTTCTCCTCCATCAGATAGGAGATGCAGGGCGACGAGTTGATCACGATCTCATAGGCGAGCCCCATCAGACCCTTGCGATAGGACGCCTCGTGGAAAGCAAAGTGCTTGCCGAACGACCAGTGCTTGTAGAACAAGGGCATGCCGACCGACGAATAGGCGTCCAGCATCTGCTCGGCAGTGATGACCTCGATCTGGTTCGGATAGACGTCGAGCCCGAGATCCTTCAACGCCACCTCCTCGCAGGCATCGGTGATGCGCTGCAAGGTGTGAAAATCCCAATCGGCGCCTTCGAACAATCGTTCCGTCATGGAGCGGTCTTCTCCTGGGCAGTTTCGCGGCGCTGGAACAGATCGTGGAACACCGGAAAGATCTCGCTACGCTCCGAGACCTTGCGCATCGAGAGCGGTGCGCCGCTGTTGCGCAGGCGCTCATAGAGGGCCCAGAGCGAGGAGTCGGAGAGATCGAAGGCGCTGCCGCCGGATTCCCCGACCTCGAGATAGGCAAAGAACTGGCAGACCGGCAGGATCTTGTCGGTCAGCAGCAGACCCGTGAGCTCGCCGTCGGAATAGGAATTGTCGCCGTCGGAGGCTTGCGCGGCGTAGATGTTCCAGTCCGACGGGTTGAAGCGCTCGCGCACGATCTCGTGCATCGCCTGCAGCGCGCTGGAGACCAGCGTGCCGCCCGAGGCGGGGCCGTAGAAGAAGGTCTGCTCGTCCACCTCCTCGGCGCGGTCGGTGTGGCGGATGAAGACGATCTCGACATGCTTGTAGCGCCGCTTCAGGAACACGTAGAGCAGCATGTAGAAGCGTTTCGCCAGATCCTTCATGTGCTCGGACATCGAGCCGGAGACGTCCATCAGGCAGAACATCACGGCCTGCGCGACGGGCTTCGGCACCGTCTCGAAGCGGCGGTAGCGGATGTCGAGCGGATCGATGAAGGGGATGCGCTTGGACTTCGCCTTCAGCCTTTCGAGCTGGGCGACCAGCTCCGCGCGCTCGTCCTCGTCCGTGCAGGCGTCGATCGCGGCTTCCAGCTCGTCGAGCTCGTCCTTGCGGGGACGCTTGAGCGCGATGCGGCGGGCGAGCGCGAGCTTCACCGTCCGGCTCACCGAGATGTTGGCCGGCGAGCCGGACATGGTGTAGCCGGCACGCTGGATGCCTTCGCTCTCGGTCTGCGCGATCTTGCGCTTGGCGAGATCCGGAAGCTCGAGGTCGTCGAGGAACAGATCGACGAACTCGTCACGGCTCAGCACGAAGCGGAAGGCGTCCTCGCTGTCGCCTTCGCCGGGGCCGGAATCCTTGGCGCTGCCCTGGCCGGAGCGCTGGAGGTAATCGCCTTCGACGAACTTCTTGTTACCGGGCAGGACCATGTCCCGCGTTCCGCCTTCACGGCGGAAGCGCGGCTCGTGCATGCCGTCGAGCGGGATCGTGACCTCACCACCCTCCAGGACGTCCTTGATGTCGCGTTCCTGCGAGGTCTTCTTGACGGCGCCCTGCACCAGGGATTTGGCCCGACGCAAGAACCGCTGGCGGTTCTCAAGACTCTTGCCGCCTGGATTCAGGCGCCTGTCAATAATGTGAATGGGCACTTTTCCATCCGCCTCAACCGGCCTGCTTCACGCGCATGTACCATTCGACGAGCCGGCGAACCTGACGCTCGGTGTAGCCGCGCTCCACCATGCGTGCGACGAACTCGCCGTGCTTCTTCTCCGTCTCGCCGTCCTTCTTCGACCCGAAGGAGATGACCGGAAGCAGGTCCTCGACCTGGGAGAATATCCGCTTTTCGATCACATCGCGAATCTTCTCATAGGAGGTCCAGGTCGGATTCTTGCCGCCGTTCTGGGCCCGCGACCGTAACGAGAATTTGACGACCTCGTTGCGGAAGTCCTTGGGGTTGGCGATACCCGCCGGCTTCTCGATTTTGGTCAGCTCCTGGTTCAAAAGCTCGCGATCGAGCAGCTGGCCGGTGTCGGGATCCTTGAAGTCCTGGTCCTCGATCCAGGCGTCGGCATAGTCGACGTAGCGATCGAACAGGTTCTGGCCATAATCCGAGTAGGATTCCAGATAGGCCTTCTGGATCTCGTTGCCGATGAACTCGGCGTAGCGCGGCGCCAGCTCCGCCTTGATGAATTCGAGATAGCGTTTCTCGGTTTCCTCCGGCAGCTGCTCGCGGCGGATCGCCTGCTCCAGCGCGTACATCAGATGCACGGCATCGGCGGCGACCTCCTGCGGATCGTGGTTGAAGGTCGCAGCCAGCACCTTGAAGGCGAAGCGGGTGGAGGCACCGTCCATGCCCTCGTCGACGCCGGCGGCATCGCGATATTCCTGGACGCTGCGCGCCTTGGGATCCGATTCCTTCAGGCTCTCGCCGTCGTAGACCCGCATCTTGGCGAACACCGTGGAATTCTCGTGCTTGCGCAGGCGCGACATCACCGAGAACCGCGCCAGCGTCTCCAGCGTCGAAGGCGCACAAGGGGCGGAGGCGAGCTCGGAGCCCTGGATCAGCTTCTCGTAGATCTTCTGCTCCTCGGTAACCCTGAGGCAGTAGGGCACCTTGATCACGCAGATGCGGTCGATGAAGGCTTCGTTGTTCTTGTTGGCCTTGAAGCTCGCCCACTCGGCTTCGTTGGAGTGCGCCAGGATGATCCCGGTGAACGGGATCGCGCCGATGTTCTCGGTGCCGATATAGTTGCCTTCCTGCGTCGCGGTCAGCAACGGATGCAGCATCTTGATCGGCGCCTTGAACATCTCGACGAACTCGAGCACGCCCTGGTTGGCGCGGTTGAGGCCGCCGGAATAGCTGTAGGCGTCGGGATCGTTCTGGGCGTAGGTCTCGAGCTTGCGGATGTCGACCTTGCCGACCAGCGAGGAGATGTCCTGGTTGTTCTCGTCACCGGGCTCGGTCTTGGCGATCGCGATCTGGCGCAGCCGCGACGGCTGGATCTTGGCGACGCGGAATTGCGAGATATCGCCGCCGAAGGCCTCCAGCCGCTTGTAGCACCACGGGCTCATCAGGCCGGTGAGACGTCGGCGCGGGATGCCGTATTTCTCCTCCAGCATCGGGCCGAGCTGATCGGGATCGAACAGGCTGAGCGGACTCTCGAACACGGGCGAGAGTTCGTCGCCGGCCTTGAGCACATAGATCGGATTCACTTCCATCAGCGACTTCAGCCGCTCGGCCAGCGAGGACTTGCCGCCACCGACCGGGCCGAGCAGGTAGAGAATCTGCTTGCGCTCCTCCAGGCCTTGCGCCGCGTGGCGGAAGAAACCGACGATGCGCTCGATGGTTTCTTCCATGCCGTAGAAGCCGGCGAAGGCCGGATAGGTGCGGATCGTGCGGTTCAAAAAAATACGGCCAAGGCGTGGGTCCTTGGCGCGTGTCGATCGTCTGGGGCTCACCGATCGCCGCTAGCAGTCGTTCGGCCGCGTTCGCGTATTTCATGGGATCGCTTCGACACGATTCCAGATATTCCGCCATCGACATGTCGTGCTGGCTTCTCGCCTCGAACGACCGAGCGAAAGCGTTGAATAGAGAATCGTTGTACATGATCCCTCTCCGCGTGAGTTCCGCTACAAGCTGAAACGAAAGCAGTTACCGGACCGTTCCTCAGGCCGTTTCGAATCAGCGTGAGCACATGACGATCATTGGACACCCGGGTGCCAACACGACGCAACGCACAACGTAGGCACTCCATGAGTTACGAACAGGCACATGCCTGTAATTTGTGCGAATCTCTGTCTATATTGGCTCATTTCCAGAAAATGTCACTTGGTCGCAACATCCGGGCGTTCCCGGGGATGTGACTGTCCGGCAATGCAGCATAGCGATCCGGGAGCGGCGATCTTATGACACTTGTACGGCGAAGCTTTGGGGGCCGCGTTCATCTTCCTGCTGCAATGCGGTGCCCGCGCGGCCGGCAGCGTGGCAGTCGCGACAGGCGCACAGCAGTGTATCAAAATCGGTCGCCAAGCCTTCCAACCGGATGATGATGCGACCGTCCTGCGCGCAACGGGCCAAGGTGGGGATGGCGCACAGCTGGCGCCGCAATGCCGGCGTCGGCGTCAGCACGATCGTCTTGTGGCCGCGGTATTCTCCAGCGGAAATCTCCGCGATCGACTCCCACAGCAGAAATTCCTTGCCGATGCGGAGATCGCGGATGCCGTAGGGGGTGACGACCACCACCGCTCCTCGCTCGGCGGGAAGCATCCAGATCAGCCAGATGGTCACCAGGCCGAACACCACGACACCGGCATAGCCGACTGTCGTGTCGTAATCGCCGAGACTGTCCCACCAGTCGAAGGCAAGGCTTGCACTCAGCAGGGTCATGGCAAAGCCCGCCGCGACCAGCAGCCGCATCTGCGTCACGCATCGACCGACTTCAAGATCGCGGCATGCGTCGATGCTTACCGACGCAACCCATTGCTGGCTGTCGGCGACGGCCAGACCGTTCTTATCGGCGTGCATGTTCTTCCCCCAGCATGGCCATTCGCGGCCTAATCACGATGCAGCGCGGATCGGAATCCGCCGATGGCACTCCACGAAACCACAGGCTGACGAGCCGCGATGCCTGACATTACGCAACGAGACTTCGGCCGCGCCCTCCGGCCGACGACTTTTACGCAACACAGCCACTGCCCGCCTGGATCGCCATGATCGCGACGGAGTTACACTGGAGAGTATGACTCCCATAACCTTGATTGGTTCCCTCCTGGGAGCATGTAAGCTAGAGGATAGCGCGTCAGGACCGGCGCGAAAACCCCTCGTCCGCAGGCTTGGAGAGAAATAAACATCATGAATCCCTTCAAAGAACTGGAAAAGCACGGACAAGCGGTCTGGCTGGACTTCCTGGCCCGTGGCTTCATCGCCAAGGGCGACCTGAAGCGGCTGATCGACACCGATGGCGTCAAGGGCGTCACCTCCAATCCGTCGATCTTCGAGAAGGCGATCGGCAGTTCCGACGAATATGACGCCTCGATCGGCAAGGCACTGAAGCGCGGCGACCGGACCGTGGCCGACCTGTTCGAGGCGGTCGCAATCGAGGACATCCAGAACGCCGCCGACGTGCTGCGCCCGGTCTATGATCGCCTCGAGGGCCAGGACGGCTTCGTGAGCCTGGAAGTGTCGCCCTATCTGGCGATGGATACCGCCGGCACGGTCGCCGAGGCGCGCCGGCTGTGGAAGGACGTGGGTCGCAAGAACCTGATGGTGAAGGTGCCGGCGACGCGCGAGGGCTTGCCGGCGATCGAGACGCTGATCGGCGACGGCATCAGCATCAACATCACGCTGCTGTTCTCGAAGGCAGTCTATCTCGAGGTCGCCGAAGCCTATCTCGCCGGCCTCGAGAAGTACGTCGCCGGCGGCGGCGATCCGTCGCATGTCGCGAGCGTGGCGAGCTTCTTCGTCAGCCGGATCGACTCGGCCGTCGACAAGCAGCTCGACGAGAAGATCGCCCGCGCCAACGATCCATCGGAGAAGGAGCGGCTTGCCGCGCTGAAGGGCAAGGTCGCGATCGCCAATGCCAAGCTTGCCTATCAGGATTACAAGCGCCTGTTCACAGGTCCGCGCTGGGAGAAGCTCGCCGCCAAGGGCGCCAAGCCGCAGCGCATGCTGTGGGCCTCCACCGGCACCAAGAACAAGGACTACAGCGACGTCCTCTATGTCGAGGAGCTGATCGGCCCCGACACCATCAACACCATGCCGCCGGCAACGCTGGATGCGTTTCGCGACCACGGCAAGCCGCGCGACAGCCTGGAAGAGAATGTCGATGACGCCAGGCGCGTGCTGGAGGAGCTGGAGCGCTCCGGCATCTCGCTCGATGCGATCACCGAGGAGCTGGTCAGGGACGGCGTCAAGCTGTTCGCCGACGCCGCCGACAAGCTCTACGGCGCGGTCGCGCACAAGCGTGCCACCGTGCTGGGGCCCGCGCTCGACCGCCAGCTGCTCTCGCTCGGCGACGGGCTCGGCAAGGCCGTGGTCAAGAGCTCCGAGGAATGGCGCGCCTCCGCCAAGATTCGCAGGCTCTGGCAGCGCGACAAGTCAGTGTGGACCGGCACCGACGAGGACAAATGGCTGGGCTGGCTCGACAGCCCGGCCAAGGCCGACATTGCCGATTACGAGGACTATGCGGGCCGCGTGAAGGGCCAGAAATTCTCCGACGCCGTCGTGCTCGGCATGGGCGGATCGAGCCTCGGCCCCGAAGTGCTGGCCGAGACCTTTGGCAAGAAGCCCGGTTTCCCGAAGCTGCATGTGCTTGACTCCACCGACCCCGCGCAGGTGCGGGCGATGGAGGCGAAGATCGACATCGCCAACACCGTCTTCATCGTCTCCAGCAAGTCCGGCGGCACCACCGAGCCGAACGCGATGAAGGACTATTTCCATGAACAGGTTGCCAAGGCGGTCGGGACCAAGGTGAAGACCGGCCATCGCTTCATCGCCGTGACCGACCCCGGCTCGTCGCTGGAGAAGGCGGCAAAGAAGCTGAACTACGCCCGCATCTTCCACGGCGAGCCCTCGATCGGCGGACGCTATTCGGTGCTCTCGCCGTTCGGTCTGGTGCCGGCGGCAACCGCGGGCATCGACGTCAAGGCCTTCATCAAGCATGCGCTCGCGATGGCGCGCTCCTGCGGGCCGGACGTGCCGCCATCCGAGAACCCGGGCGTGCAGCTCGGGCTTGCCATGGGCCTCGCCGGGCTGGAAGGCCGCGACAAGGTGACGATCCTGGCGTCGAAGAAGATCGCCGATTTCGGCGCCTGGGCCGAGCAGCTCATCGCGGAATCGACCGGCAAGGAGGGCAAGGGCCTGATCCCGATCGAGGGCGAGCCGCTGGGCGATCCCTCGGTCTACGGCAATGATCGCTTCTTCATCGACATCCGCATCGAGGGCGAAGCGGACGCCGCCCACGACTCCAAGCTTGCCGCCATCGAAGCGGCCGGCCATCCCGTGGTGCGCATCGTCATGAAGTCGATCGAGCATCTGGGCCAGGAGTTCTTCCGCTTCGAGATGGCGACGGCGGTTGCAGGCTCGATCCTCGGCATCAATCCATTCGACCAGCCGGACGTGGAAGCGGCCAAGATCAAGACCCGCGAGCTCACTGCCGCGTTCGAGAAGACCGGCGCGTTGCCGGATGAGCAGCCGGTGGTCAGCACGGATGAGGCCGACCTCTACACCGATGAAGCCAACGCGACGGCGTTACGCGCGGCCGGCGCCAACGGCGATCTCAGCTCCTGGCTGAAGGCGCATCTCTCCCGCTCGAACCATGGCGACTATGTCGCCCTGCTCGGCTACATCGCGCGTGACAAGGCAACGACCGACGCGCTGCAGGCCATGCGGTTAGAGGTACGCGAGAAGCGGCACGTCGCGACCTGCGCCGAGTTCGGACCGCGCTTCCTGCACTCGACGGGACAGGCCTACAAGGGCGGACCCGACAGCGGCGTGTTCCTCCAGATCACGGCGGACGATGTCAAGGATCTGCAGGTGCCGGGCCAGAAAGCGAGCTTCGGCGTCATCAAGGCGGCGCAGGCGCGCGGCGATTTCGACGTGCTCACCGAGCGGGGCCGGCGTGCGCTGCGGGTGCACCTGAAGGGCGGGCTCAAGAAGGGTCTCGCGGCCCTCAACGCGGCGCTCAATGACGCGCTGAACTAAGGGAATAATGCAGATGCAACTCGGCATGATCGGCCTCGGCCGAATGGGCGGCAACATCGTTCGCCGCCTGATGCGCCAGGGACATTCGACCGTGGTCTATGACAAGGACGCCAAGGCCGTCGCCGGCCTTGCCGCAGACGGCGCAGTCGGCTCGGCGACGCTGGAAGAGTTCGTCGCCAAGCTGGAGCGGCCGCGCACGGCCTGGGTGATGCTGCCGGCAGGGCGCATCACCGAGACCACGATCGAGACGATCGCCGCCGTGATGCAGGACGGCGACGTCATCATCGACGGCGGCAACACCTTTTGGCAGGACGACGTCCGCCGCGGCAAGGCGCTGAAAGAGCGCGGCATCCACTATGTCGATGTCGGCACCTCCGGCGGCGTCTGGGGCCTCGACCGCGGCTATTGCATGATGATCGGCGGCGAGAAGCAGGTGGTTGACCGGCTCGATCCGATCTTCGCCGCGCTCGCGCCCGGCGCCGGCGACATCCCACGTACGGAAGGACGCGAGGGGCGCGATCCCCGTATCGAGCAAGGCTACATCCATGCCGGCCCCGTGGGCGCGGGGCACTTCGTCAAGATGATCCACAACGGCATCGAATACGGCCTGATGCAGGCCTATGCCGAAGGCTTCGACATCCTCAAGAATGCCAATATCGAGGCTTTGCCGGCAGATCATCGCTACGATTTCGATCTCGCCGACATCGCCGAAGTGTGGCGGCGCGGCAGCGTGATCCCCTCCTGGCTGCTCGACCTCACCTCGACCGCACTCGCCGACAGCCCGCTTCTGTCGGAATATTCCGGCTTCGTCGAGGATTCCGGCGAAGGCCGCTGGACCGTGAATGCCGCGATCGATGAGGCGGTGCCGGCCGAAGTCTTGACCGCGGCGCTCTACACACGTTTCCGTTCCCGCAAGGAACACACCTTCGCCGAAAAAATTCTCTCTGCAATGCGTGCAGGGTTCGGCGGCCACAAGGAGCCGAAGCAGCCGGGCGCGGCGAAGCCAAAGTAAGCGTAACCAAGCGAAGGCCGACAGTTCGTGACAAAAGACCCGCAAGCAAAGCGCAAGCCGGAAAATTGCGCCTTCGTCATCTTTGGTGTCACCGGCGATCTCACCCATCGCCTGGTGATGCCATCGCTCTACAATCTGGCGGCCGAGCACCTGTTGCCGGAAAAATTCTGCGTCGTCGGCGTGGCCCGCAGGGGCCAATCGGATGACGAGCTGCGCGACAGCCTGATGCAAGGCCTGCGCGAGTTCGCGACGCGGCCCGTGGACGACGACATCGCCAAGAAGCTGCTGGAGTGCGTGACCTTCGTCGAGGCCGACGCAAAGGATCCGCCCTCCTTCGACCGCCTGCGCAAGCACCTGGATTCGCTGGAATGCGCGCACGAGACCGGCGGCAACCGGCTGTTCTATCTCGCCACCCCGCCCGCCGCCTTCGCGCCGACCGCGCGCGAGCTCGGCCGCACCGGCATGATGAAGGAGAACGGCGCCTGGCGGCGGCTAGTCGTCGAAAAACCGTTCGGCACCGACCTCGCCTCGGCGCGCGCGCTGAATGCCGAGCTCTTGAAGATCATGGACGAGCACCAGATTTACCGGATCGATCATTATCTCGGCAAGGAGACGGTGCAGAACATCCTGGTGCTGCGCTTTGCCAACGGCATGTTCGAGCCGATCTGGAATCGCAACCACATCGACCACATCCAGATCACCGTCGAGGAGAAGCTCGGCGTCGGGCATCGCGGCGGCTTCTATGATGCCACCGGCGCGTTGCGCGACATGGTGCCGAACCATCTGTTCCAGCTGATGTCGCTGGTGGCGATGGAGCCCCCGAGCCGTTTCGACGCCCATTCGGTCCGCTCAGAGAAGGCCGAGGTGCTCACCGCGATCCAGCGGCCGAGCCGGGAGGAAGCACTGACGAGCTCGGTGCGCGCGCAATATCTCGCGGGCCGCATCGGCGATGAGGAGATCCCGGACTATCGCAAGGCCACGGACGTCAAGCCGGGCAGCACCACCGAGACCTATGTCGCGCTGAAGCTGATGATCGACAATTGGCGCTGGGCCGGCGTGCCGTTCTACTTGCGCACCGGCAAGGCGCTGGCGCACAAGCGCACCGAGGTGGCGATCAAGTTCAAGCAGGCGCCGCTCTCGATGTTCTCGGGCACCGACGTCGACCGCCTGTCGCAGAACTTCCTCACCATCGGCATCGCGCCGACCGAAACCATCGAGCTTCAGTTCAACGCCAAGGTCCCGGGTCCGAGCGTCACCATCGACGGCGTCGAGATGAAGTTTCGCTACGGCGACTATTTCCGGGCCGATCCCTCGACCGGCTACGAGACGCTGATCTACGACTGCATGATCGGCGACAACATCCTGTTCCAGCGCGCCGACGGCGTCGAGGCCGGCTGGCAGGCGGTGCAGCCGTTCCTGGACGCCTGGAAACAAGCCGGCACCAACGGCATCGAGACCTATGAAGCCGGCAGCGACGGCCCCGCCTGCGCCGATGAACTGCTCCGGCGCGACGGGCGAAGCTGGCGGAAATACTCGTGATTGCGGCCCGCCAGCCGAAGCTGATCGTCGAAGCCGACGCCGAAGCGCTTGCCCACACCGCCGCCGAACGGGTGATGGCGCGGATCGCGGCCAATCCCGGACGGATCGCGATCTGCCTCACCGGCGGCTCCAGCCCGAAGAAGCTCTATCAATTGCTCGGGAGCGAGTCCTGGCGCGGCAGGATTCCGTGGGACCGCGTGCACTGGTTCATCGGCGACGAGCGCTTCGTGCCCGAAGCCGATCCCCTCAACAACATGGCGGTCGCGCGCGCGGCGTTTCTCGACCGCAGTGCGCCCGCCGGCCATATCCACCCGATTCCGACCACGGCTGAGAATCCCGATGCCGGCGCGGAAGCCTATGCACGCGAGCTGCAGGCCGTCTACGGCGCAGACCAGCTCGATCCGGCGCGCCCGCTGTTCGATCTCGTTCTGACGGGCGCGGGGCCGGACGGGCACACCGCCTCGCTGTTTCCCGGATATCCCGAGATCGAGGAAACCCGACGCTGGGTCGTTGGCGTGCCCAAAGCCAATGTCGCGCCGTTCGTGCCGCGGATCTCGCTCACCCTGCCCGTTCTGGCCTCCTGCCGCGAGATGCTGTTCGAGATTGCCGGGCACGACAAGCGGCCGATCTTGACGCGCCTCTTTAATGGCGAGAATCTGCCGGCCTTACGCGCGCGCTCGAATGGCGAGACCGTCTGGCTGGTCGATAGGGCCGCGCTTCCGGAGGAAATTCGTGGGCCGCGCTGAAGCACCTTGTGCATTGATCGTGATGGGCGTGTCGGGTTCGGGCAAGAGCACGGTTGCGAAGGCACTCGGCGAGCGGCTCGGCTGGCGTTTCGAGGACGGCGACAGCTTTCATCCCGCCAGCAATGTCGAGAAGATGCGGGCCGGTCATCCGCTCACCGACGAGGACCGCTGGCCCTGGCTCAACGCCATCGCCGACGAGATCGCGCTTGTGTGCCAGCGCGGCGAGCACGTCATCATCGCCTGCTCGGCGCTGAAGCACGCCTACCGCGACGTGCTGCTGCGTGGACGCGACGACGTCCGCTTCGTGTTCCTGAAGGGCACCAAGGAGCTGATCGCCGAACGGCTGGCGCAGCGCAAAGGACACTTCATGCCGCCCGAGCTGCTGACGAGCCAATTCAATACGCTGGAGCCGCCGGAGGCGGGCGAGCACGTGATCACGGTCTCGATCGACGAGACCGTCGAAGCGATCGTGGACGGAATCGTGCGGCAGCTGAAACTGGGCGGCGCGAAACGCTGAGGCAAGAAATCTTTCGGGGCAACCTGATGAATTCCAAGGTCCTGCCATGACGCAAATCTCACTCGTGGTGTCCGACGTCGACGGCACGCTGCTGACCAAGGACAAGACGCTGACCGACCGCGCGAGGAGCGCGGTGCAGCGACTGCACCGGGCCGGCATCGGCTTCACCATCACCTCCAGCCGCCCTGCGATCGGCATGCGCTTCCTGATCGAGCCACTGGCGCTGTGGCTGCCGGTCGGCCCCTTCAACGGCTCCTCGATCATCGATCCGGAGATGAGGCCGGTCGAGCAGCACCTGATTCCCCCGCGCGCGGCCGAGCGATCCCTGCAGATCCTCCGCGACTACGGCGCCGACATCTGGCTGTTCACCACCGACAAATGGCTGATCGACAATCCGCGCGGCAGCTACGTCGCCCACGAGCAGCACACGATCCGCGCCGACCCCACCATCGTCACTGATTTCGTGCCGTATCTTACGAGCGCCTGCAAGATCGTCGGCGCCAGCGCCGATGCTGCGGGCCTCGAGCGCTGCGAAAAGGTCATGCAAGAAGCACTTGGCAGCGAGGCGATGGCGGTCCGCTCGCAGACCTATTATCTCGACATCACCCCGCCCGGCTTCAACAAGGGCACGTTCGTCGAGGCCATGGCCAAGCGCCTCGGCATCTCGACCGACGCCGTCGCCACCATCGGCGACATGCAGAACGACCTCGCAATGTTCCGCGTCAGCGGCACCTCGATCGCCATGGGCAACGCTGCCGACAACGTCAAGGATGAGGCGACCCACGTCACCGCGAGCAATGAGCAGGACGGTTTTGCCGAGGCGATGGAGATGATCTTGAAGCGGAACGGGGCTGGCTGAGCGGCGGCAGGCTGCTTCCCCTCTCCCGCGTGCGGGAGAGGGGGCGCACCTCCGTCGTCGCAGTGATCAAGCGTCATTCATCACACTTGGCATTGTTCATCACACTTGGCATTGTTACGCGCTCGCCTTACTTCGACCGTTGCACCGCCGGCTTCTCGCTGCGCAGCCTTGCTGCCGACAAATTATGTGCGGTGTTGATCAGGGCGATGTGGGTCAGCGCCTGCGGAAAGTTTCCGGTCTGGCGCCGCGCCTCGGAATCGTATTCCTCCGCCAGCAGCCCGACATCGTTCGCAACGCCCACCACACGATCGAATAAGAGTTGCGCCTTGTCGAGATTGCCCGACAGCACATAGGCATCGGCGAGCCACAGGCTACAGGCCAGGAACGCGCCTTCGAGCGGCGGCTGCCCGGCAGGCAGCTCGCGCGGGTCGTGCCGCAGCACGAAACCGTCACGCATCAGGCATCTCTCGACGGCGGCGATGGTGCCGCAGATGCGCGGGTCCGACGCCGGCAGGAAGCCGACCGCCGGCAGCAACAGCACGCTGGCATCGAGCAGCTTCGTGCCGTAGGACTCGACGAAGGCATTCTCCTCTGCGTCAAAACCGTTGTTGCAGACGTCGCGATGAATGGCTTCGCGCAGGGTGCGCCAGTGCAAGAGCGGCGCCTTGAAGCCAAAGGTCTCGGCGCTCTTGATGCCGCGGTCGAAAGCGACCCAGGTCATCACCTTGGAGAACACGTAGTGCTTGGGCTTCCCGCGGCGCTCCCAGATGCCGTGGTCGGGCCGATCCCAGACCTCGGCGAGATGATTGAGCACCGCGCATTCCAGAGCCCAGTTCTCCTCGTCGAGCTTGAGCTTGGCCATGCGCGACTGGTGGAATGCGTCGATCAACTCGCCGTAGACATCGAGCTGCAGCTGCGCATGCGCGGCATTGCCGACGCGCACCGGCCGGGCGCCCTCATAGCCGTCGAGCCAGCCCGCCTCCCATTCCAGCAGCCGCCGCTGGCCCCAGATGCCATACATGATCTGCATGTTCGCCGGCGAGCCGGCGGCTGCACGCAGCAGCCAATTGTGCCAGGCCGAGGCTTCCTCGGTGTAGCCCGAGTTCATCAGCGCCAGCAGCGTGAAGGTCGCGTCGCGCAGCCAGCAGAAGCGGTAATCCCAGTTCCTGCTTCCCCCGAGCTTTTCCGGCAAGGAGGTGGTAGGCGCCGCGACGATGCCGCCGGTCGGAGCAAAGGTCAGCGCCTTCAGCGTGATCAGCGAGCGCAAGACGAGGTCTTGGTAGTCGCCATCGCGGGCGCAATGGCCGCACCAGTCCTGCCAGAATGTCTCGGTCTCCTGAAGAGCGACCTCCGGATCGATCGGCCCGGGCGGCTCGATATGCGAGGGGCCGTAGGTCAGCACGAAGGGCGCGGTCTCGCCCGCCCCGACCTCGAATTCGGCAATCGTCGTCAGATCCTCGCCGCGGGTCTCGACGGGTGTTCGCAGCACCGTCATGTCCTGGCCGCAGATGGCCAGCAGCGAATGATCCATCCGGCGCACCCAGGGAATGTCGGCACCGAAGCCGAAGCGGATAACGAGCTCCATCCGCATCTTCACCGTGCCGCTGACGCCTCGGACCAGCCGCACGATGTCCGAGGCCTTGCCGCGCGGCGGCATGAAGTCGATCAGCGCGACGGTACCGCTCTTCGTCTCGAAGCGCGTCTCGAGGATCAGGGTATTGCCGAGATAATTGCGCGAAATGCCGGTCACGTCCCCGTGCGGTGCGATCAGCCAGCGACCGTTCTTGTGGGTGCCGAGGATGGCGGCAAAGCAAGCGTCGGAATCGAAGGCAGGCCAGCACAGCCAGTCGATCGAGCCGTTGCGCCCGACCAGCGCCGCGGTCTCGCAATCGCCGATCAGCGCATAGTCCTCGATTCTCTGAGACAATGTGGTGCGAGCCTAGGAATTCCGGCTGTCAACTCCCGCCGGGCAATGAACGTTCCCGCGTCGCGGCCTTCAAAGCCGCGCGATCGATCTTGGACGCGATCTTGTCGAGCGCAACCGGCAGCCGCTGGCGCCAGTTCGGGTGCTCGTCGATCGTGCCGGGAATGTTGGGCTGGTCGATCACACCCAGCAGATCTTCCAAAGATACCGCGAGCAGCCGGGACGGCGTGCGCGACAGGAAGGCGAGCACCGAATAGAGGTCGTTGGCGGCGATGCCGTTCTGGCTCAGGATCTCGTCGAGCCTGCCGAGCGCATCCCAGCGCGCCTGGTCGTTCTCGCCGGGATCGAGCCCGAGCGAGCGCTTCATCTTGAGATCGCTGAAGGAGCGCCAGCCGGCATAGGTCGACAGATCGTGCGTGTTCAGCGTGACCAGCGCATTGGGCCGGTAGTGGTCGACATTGCGGAAATGGCCGGCATCGTCGCGCTCGAACATCATGACGAGATAGGACCAGATGCCGAAATCCTGCATCATCTCGCGGAAGCCTTCGGGCACGGTGCCGAGATCCTCGCCGATCACGATGCATTTATGGGCCGCACTCTCGCGTGCCACCGCCGCCAGCAGCGCCTCGAACGGCATCTGCACATAGGCGCCGTTGTCGGGCTTGAAGCCGCGCGGCACGAGATAAAGCCGCTTCAAGCCGAGCACGTGATCGAGCCGGATGGCGCCGGCATGTCGCATCGACGCCGCAAGCATGTCGGCGAACGGCACGAAGGATTGCGCTTCCAGCCCGCCGGCGTTGAAGCCGGCGAGACCCCAGTCCTGGCCGATGGTGTTGAGCACGTCGGGCGGCGCGCCGACGGCGAGATGGCGGGAAATCGCCGTCTGCTCGTTCCAGGCATCGAAGCCGTTGGACTGCACACCGACGGCGACATCGAGATAGAGCCCGACCCGCATGCCGAGCTGGTTGGCGAGCTCCTTGGCGGCATGCAATTGGCTATCGGCCGTCCATTGCACGAATTCGACGAACTCGACCTCGCGCCTGCCGGGACCGTTGCGCAGCTCGGCGCACTTGGCCTCGTTAGGCTGCTGCCATTCCAGCGGCCATTCCCACCAGGGTGCGTTGAAGCGATGCCGCAGCACCTCGAAGCAGGCGAAGCGGGACAACAGCGGCGCGCGGGCGGCGCGGAAGGCGTCAAACGCCTTGCGGCGCGCCTCGCTCGCGCTCGTCACGAAGCTGTTGAACGCAGCGCGCAAGGCCAACCACTTCAGCGCCGCCATGTCGGCATAGGGCACGCGGTCGCCTTCACGCAGTCGCGCGGCGGTCGCGGCTGCATCGGGGACGAGATCGGAGGAAAATTCCGGGATCGCCTCGACGTCGATATAGAGCGGGTTGAGGAAGAGCCGGCTGTTCGGCGAATAGGGGCTGCAATCGGCCGGGTGGTCGTCGAACAGGACATGCAGCGGATTGAGCCCGACGCCGTCGGCCCCGAGCTGCTTGGCAAGCCGGACGAGACCTGCGAGGTCGGTGAAATCGCCGATGCCCCAATTGCGGTCCGAACGGACACTGTAGAGCTGGACGGCCAGCAGCCAGCCGCGATCGAAATCGCCCCCGAAGGCGCGCTCGGGCGCCACGATCATCGGCACCTCTTCCGACACGCCTTCGGCATCGGTCAGCGTCAAGCGGTGGTATCCAAGCGCCAGGCCCGCGGGCCAGGCGATGACGGGCTCGCGCGTCTCGCCTTGGGCGATCACATTGCCGTTGCCGAGGATTTTCCATTGCAGCGGTGGCGCGCCGATGGCCGCCAATTGCGTGCGCGGATGTCCGAGCGCACGCACCACGACCGGCCCGCTGACGAAGCGATAGACCCGTTTCTCCGGCAGGGCGTCGAGGATGGATTTGAGCGCCTCGGGCGCGGTGACCCGCAGCTTGCCGAGAGCATCGATGAATTCGGACTGAACGCCCTTGATCCGGGCTTGAGCTAAAAGATCCATTCGGCACGCAGCTTGCAGGCCATTGTTTGGCCAAGGGCATCGATTTTAACGAGGTCGCGGAAGAGGTTAGTCAGGGGTAACTCGCAAACTGCGCTTGCCGTTCCCAAGGGAACCAATGACACACAAGCGGCTTTCTATAATGGTACCAAGCGTGGGTTCCCGACAAGGGAAACGGGCTCCTGCTTTCTTGTCAATGGCATCACCGTGAACAAGACAATTCAAACTGTCGAAAGTGCCGCAGCCGGCAGCGCTTTCTTGATCGAGGACGTCTATCCCTTGATCGACGGCGGTCGCTTTGCCGTGAAGCGGATCGCGGGCGAACCGGTCGAGGTCTGGGCCGACATCTACCGCGACGGCGACGCGGTGATCGCCGCCGCGCTGATCTGGCGCCGCGAGCAGGACCGCGACTGGCGGAGCGAGCCGATGACCCTTCACGGCAATGACCGCTGGTGCGGCGCGTTCACGCCCGTCGAGCCGGGCCGATATGTCTATGCGATCGAAGCCTGGACCGACGAGTTCGCCACCTGGTCGCACGCGGTCGCGCGAAAACGGCGCGCGGGAGCCGATGTCAGCCTCGATGCGATCGAGGGCGCCGGCCTCTTGACCAAGGCGCATGGCGCGCGTCAGGACGCCGCAGCGGTCATCATCAGGCAGTGCGAGGACTATCTTCGGAACGGCGACGTCACATCGCTGCTCGCGGCCGAGCTCGGCGAAGCCATGGCCGAGAGCCAGTCGCGGCCCGACCTCACCCGCTCGCCACTTTTCCCGCTGACCGCCGACCGCGACAAGGCGCGCTTTAGCGCCTGGTATCAGATGATGCCGCGCAGCCAGAGCGCATTGCCGGGCCGTCATGGCACGCTGCGCGACTGCATCGCGCGCGTGCCTGACATCGCCGCCATGGGCTTTGACGTGCTCTACTTCACGCCGATCCATCCCATCGGCCACACAAGTCGCAAGGGCCGTAACAACGCGCCGGTGGCAAATGAGGGCGAGCCCGGCTCGCCCTATGCGATCGGCTCGGCCGAGGGCGGCCACGATGCGCTGCATCCCGAGCTCGGCACCATCGAGGACTTTCGCGCGCTGGTCGCCACCTGTCTCGAGTACGGGCTCGAGCTTGCGCTGGACTTCGCGGTGCAGTGCTCGCCGGACCATCCCTGGCTGACGCAGCGTCCGGAATGGTTCAAATGGCGGCCGGACCGCTCGGTGCGGGCGGCGGACGGCCCCTATTCCGACATCATCATCCCCGATTTCAATTCGGTCGATCGCGTCGGCCTGTGGAACGCGCTTCGCGATGCCATGCTGCTCTGGATCGACCACGGTGTGACCATCTTCGCCATCGACAATCACGACACCGCGCCGCTTGCGTTCTGGGAGTGGCTGATCCGCGACATCCGCCACCGTCACCCCGAGGTGATCCTGTTCTCCAAGACCTATGCACGGCCAAAGCTGATGAAGGGCCTCGCCAAGCTCGGCTTCGCGCAGTCCTTCACCTATTTCCCCTGGCGCACGGAAAAGTGGGAGCTGGAGCAATATCTCGGCGAGCTGACGCGCTATCCCGAGCGCGATTTCTATCGTCCGCACCTGTTCGTCAACACGCCTGACCTGTTGCCCTATCACCTCCAGAGCGGAGAGGCCTGGGCATTCAAGTCGCGCATCGCGCTGGCGGCGACGCTGTCAGGCAATTACGGCATCTTTGGCGGATTCGAGCTGCTGGAGCATGAGGCGATTCCCGGCCGCGAGGAATATCTCGATTCCGAGAAGTACCAGATCAGGCAGCGCGACTGGGACAAGCCCGGCAACATCAAACCCTACATTGCCGCGCTCAATCGCATCCGCAAGGAGAACGCGGCGCTCCAGCAGACGGCGAATTTGCGCTTCCTCGGCATCGAGGACGGCGCGACGATCGCCTTCGCCAAGCAGGCGGCCGATCCGGCCAACACGGTCGTCATCGTGATCGCGCTCTCGCGCCATGTGCGTGAATGCTGGCTCCCGCTCGGCGACGTCACCGTTGACGCCGGTGGACAGCGTCACCATGTGACGACACTCGAAAACCTCCTCACCGGCGAACAGTCCCGCATCGAATGGGGCGGGATCAGGTTGCGTATCGATCCCGACCGCGATCCGGCGCTTCTGTTCCGCTGCCTGGCGTAAGGGTTCACGCCATGAACGTTCTGTCTTCCGTCGATACCAAGAAGGCTGAGGCTGCCGAGGTCGTGGATGAGCTCTGGTACAAGGACGCCATCATCTACCAGCTCCACGTCAAGGCCTTCGCCGACAGCAACAATGACGGTATCGGCGACTTCGCCGGACTGACCGAGAAGCTGCCCTATCTCCAGGAGCTCGGCGTCACCGCGCTGTGGCTGCTGCCGTTCTACCCCTCGCCCGGCCGCGACGACGGCTACGACATCGGCGATTACGGCGCGGTCAATCCCGATTTCGGGACGATGAAGGATTTCAAGCGCTTCATCCAGGAGGCGCAGAAGCGCGGCCTGCGCGTCATCACCGAGCTCGTCGTCAACCACACCTCGGACCAGCACAAATGGTTCAAGCGCGCGCGGCGCAGCCATCCGGGCTCCAGCGCGCGCAACTGGTACGTCTGGAGCGACACCGACCAGAAATACCAGGGCACGCGCATCATCTTCACGGACACGGAGAAATCGAACTGGACCTGGGATCCCGAGGCCGGCGCGTTCTACTGGCACCGCTTCTTCTCGCACCAGCCGGACCTCAATTTCGACAATCCGCGCGTGGTCAGCGCCATCATCCAGGTGATGAAGCGCTGGCTGGATGCCGGTGTCGACGGTTTCCGGCTCGACGCCATTCCCTATCTGTGCGAGCGCGAGGGCACCTCGAACGAGAACCTGCCGGAGACGCATGCGATCATCAAGCGCCTGCGCCAGGAGCTCGACGCGTATTCCAAGGGCAAGCTGCTGCTGGCCGAGGCCAATCAATGGCCGGAGGACGTGCAGGAATATTTCGGCCGTGGCGACGAGTGCCACATGGCCTACCATTTCCCGCTGATGCCGCGCATCTACATGGCGATCGCGCAGGAGGACCGCTTCCCGATCACCGACATCCTGCGCCAGACACCGGACATTCCGGCGAGCTGCCAATGGGCGCTGTTCCTGCGCAACCACGACGAGCTGACGCTCGAGATGGTCACCGATGTCGAGCGCGACTATCTCTGGACCACCTACGCCAACGATCCCCGTGCGCGCATCAATGTCGGCATCCGCCGGCGCCTTGCGCCACTGATGGACAACGACCGCCGTAAGATCGAGCTGATGAACTCGCTGCTGCTGTCGTTCCCCGGCACGCCGATCATCTATTACGGCGACGAGATCGGCATGGGCGACAACATCTATCTCGGCGACCGCAACGGCGTGCGCACGCCAATGCAGTGGAGCCCGGACCGCAACGGCGGCTTCTCGCGCTGCGACCCGGCCCGTCTCTACGCGCCGCTGATCATGGACCCGGTCTACGGCTATGAGTCCGTGAACGTGGAGGCGCAATCGCGCAGCCTGTCCTCGCTGCTCAGCGCTACCAAGCGGCTGATCTCGGTGCGCAAGTCGACGCTCGCCTTCGGCCGCGGCACCATGACCTTCATCCGCCCGGCCAACCGCGCCGTGCTCGCCTATGTCCGGCAATACCGCGACGAGGTGATCCTCTGCGTCGCCAATCTCTCGCGCGCCGCGCAGGCGACCGAGCTCGATCTGTCGCCGTGGAAGGACCGCATCCCGCAGGAGATGCTCGGCCGCACCCGCTTCCCCGCGATCGGCGAACTGCCCTACATGATCACGCTGGGGCCCTACGGCTTCTACTGGTTCCAGCTTCTGGAGCGCGACAAGTCCGAGCCGGTGACGCCGCGCGCGGTGCCGGAATTCGAGACGCTGGTGGTGCCGGTGAACTCGAACTGGGTGTCGCTCGCCCGCGAGCGCGGCGTGTTCGAGCGCGACGTGCTGCCGGGATTCTTGTCACGGACGCGGTGGTATCCCGAGCACAATCCCAAGCAGATCAAGACCGCGCTGACCTCGGCGGTGCCGTTCTGCGACATCGGCGACAACCGACCCTGGATTGCGTTCTTCGAGACCAGGCAAGGTGAGGCGACGACACGCTATGTGATGCCGCTACAGATCGAGTGGGTGCGCTTCGACCGCGAACGCTTCAACCCGAAGGCGCTCGCCGCCGTGCGTCAAGGCGCGCGTGAAGGAACGCTGCTCGATGTTGCGACCGACCAGATCTTCATCGGCCTGTTCCTGCGCAACCTGTCGCAGAACCTGACCGTGGAAGAGAATAATCTGCGGCTGGAATTCAAGGCGACCAGCCGCTTCGCCGATTACATCATCAAGGAGCCCGGGCGCATCCGCGCGATCGAGCAGTCGAACAGCACCGCGCTGGTCGACAATCAATACGTGGCCAAGATCTATCGCCGGCTCGAAAGCGGCGTCAGTCCCGAGATCGAGATCGGCCATTATCTCACCGAAGTCGCGCGCTTCGCCAACACACCGGCGCTGCTCGGCAGCGTCGAGCTGGTCGAGGGCAACCAGCGCAGCGCGCTCGGCGTGCTGCATGCCTATGTCGAGAACCAGGGCGACGGCTGGACGGTGACGACGGGCTATCTCGATCGCTATATCGACGAGCAGCGCGTCTTGCCGGCGGGCGAAACGCTCCGCGAGACCCAGGAGCAGGCGCCTTACCTGCACTTCATCGCGCAGATCGGCCGGCGGCTCGGCGAGCTGCATGTCGCGCTGGCCGCGGCAAAGCCGGACGATCTCGCTCCGGAGCCGATCGGCTCCGCCTACGTTCAGCGCCTGATATCCGACCTCAAGGCACGTGCCGAGCGGATCTTCGAGCGGCTGACCGAGAGCCGCGACGGCCTGCGGGAGGCGGACCGGCGGCTGATCGATCAGCTCACGGAGACCCGCGCGGCCCTGTCCGACCGCCTGAATGCGCTATTGCCTTCCGGGATCGGCGGGTTGAACATCCGTCATCATGGCGACTTCCGCCTCGGGCAAACTCTGATCGTGAAGGACGATATCTTCATCATCGACTTCGACGGCGATCCGCGTGTGCCGCTGGCCAATAAGCGGCGCAAGGCGCCGGCCGCGCGCGACGTCGCCGGCCTCGTCCGCTCGATTGACCTTTCGGTCAACGCAGCGCTGAACCGCGCGCTGACGGGCGCCTCCGACGAGCAAGACCGGCTTGCGGCCGCGCTCGACGAATGGCGCGAGCGCGCCACCGCGACCTTCCTGTCCGCCTACCGCGAAGCCATGACCGATCGGAGGCTGTGGCCGGAAGATCGGCCATCCGCGGAAGGCCTGTTAAGATTTTTCCTGCTTGATCAAGCGTTCGACGAAGTAGAGTACGAGCTGTCCCACCGGCCCGAGGGGCTCCATGCGCCGCTGACCGGACTGCTTCGCATTCTGTCCAGTGCCGAGAGCGAAGCCCATGCCTAAACTGCCTGCCGAAGCCTATGCAATTATCGAGGGCCGCCACTCCGATCCCTTCCACTATCTCGGGCTGCATCCCGAGGGCGGCAGAAGCGTGGTGCGTGCCTTTCTCCCCGAAGCCACCAATGTCGAGGCGGTCGGCGAGCAGGGCGAGGTCGCTTCGCTCGACCGCGTCCACGACGCGGGCCTGTTCATCGGCGCCCTGCCCAATGGCTCGAAGCGCTATCAGCTGCGCGCAAAGTTCGGCAACAACGTCGTCGAGTTCGAGGATGCCTACCGTTTTCCACCGATCCTGACCGATTTCGATCTCTACCTGCTCGGCGAAGGCACCCATCAGCGCCTCTACGACAAGCTCGGCGCGCATCCGGTGCGGCTCGAGGGCGTCGACGGCATCGGCTTCGTCGTGCTGGCGCCAAATGCGCGGCGCGTCTCCGTGGTCGGCGATTTCAACTTCTGGGATGGGCGGCGTCACCCCATGCGGGTGCGCGGAAGCGGCTATTGGGAATTGTTCATTCCGCACGCGAAGGCCGGCGATCACTACAAGTTCGAAATCATCGGCCCGCACGGCCACCTGCTTCCGCTGAAATCCGATCCGCTGGCCTTTGCCAGCGAGCTACGGCCGAAGACGGCTTCAATCGTGTTCGACGAGGCGCATCTGGCGCGGCCGCGCCCGGCGCCTGATGGCATCAATGCCGTGTCGGCGCCGATGTCGATCTACGAGGTCCATCTCGGCTCGTGGCGGCGCAAGGGCAACAATGAATGGCTGACTTATCGCGAGCTGGCTGAGCAGCTGCCGGCCTATGCCCGCGACATGGGCTTCACCCATCTCGAATTCCTCCCAGTGAGCGAGCATCCTTTCGACGGCTCCTGGGGCTATCAGCCGACCGGCCTCTACGCGCCAACCAGCCGCTTCGGCACACCCGACGAATTTGCGACACTGGTCGATGCCTGCCACCGCGAAGGCATCGGCGTGCTGCTGGACTGGGTGCCCGGTCATTTCCCGGATGATCCGCACGGACTTGGCCATTTCGACGGCACCTCGCTCTATGAGCATGCCAATCCGCTCCAGGGTCGCCACCTCGACTGGGGCACGCTGATCTACAATTATGGCCGCACCGAAGTAACGAACTTCCTGGTGTCGAATGCGCTGTTCTGGCTGGAGCGCTACGCCATCGACGGCCTGCGCGTCGATGCGGTCGCGTCCATGCTCTATCTCGACTACAGCCGGCCGCCCGGCGCGTGGATTCCAAACCAGTATGGCGGGCGGGAGAACATCGAGGCGATCAACTTCCTGCGCCGCTTCAACACGGAAGTGTTCGCCCGCTTCCCGCAGGCGACCACCGCGGCTGAGGAGTCCACTGCCTGGCCGCAGGTCTCGCGCCCGGTCGAGTTCGGCGGGCTCGGCTTCGGCTACAAATGGAACATGGGCTGGATGCACGACACGCTGAGCTACATCAGCAAGGATCCGATCTACCGCAAGCACCACCACGGCGAGATCCTGTTCGGCCTGCACTATGCGTTCTCGGAAAATTTCATCCTGCCGCTGTCGCATGACGAGGTCGTGCACGGCAAGCGCTCGATCCTCGGCCGCATGCCTGGCGACGAGTGGCAGCGCTTCGCCAATTTGCGCGCCTATTACAGCTTCATGTTCGGCCATCCCGGCAAGAAGCTGCTGTTCATGGGCGCGGAAATCGCGCAGAGCCGGGAATGGAATCACGACCAGTCGCTCGACTGGCACCTGCTCGAATACAAATACCATTCCGGCATCCAGGCGCTGATCCGCGATCTCAACCGGCTCTACCGCGCGGTGCCGGCGCTGCACCAGATGGATTGCGACCAGGCCGGTTTCGAATGGCTGATCACGGATGATGCCAATCGCAACGTGTTCGCCTGGCTGCGCAAGGGATTCGACGAGCACGCACGGTGTCTCGTCATCGTCAACTTCTCGCCGAACGTTTACCAGAACTATCGCGTTCGTGTGCCGTTCGGCGGCAAGTGGAAAGAAGTGCTCAACTCGGATTCGGCCCACTACGGCGGCAGCAACGTCGGTAATATCGGCGAAGTTCATGCCGGAAGCGGCGAGCTCCGCCTCACCATTCCGCCGCTCGCCGCGATCTTCCTCGTTCCGGAAAGCTGATCGATGCGCCTGACCGCTGGATCGCCCGCACGGCTCGGCGCAAGCTGGGACGGACGCGGCACCAATTTCGCGCTGTTCTCCGCCAACGCGCAGAAGGTCGAGCTCTGCCTGTTCGACGCGCAAGGCCGCCGCGAGCTCGAGCGTATCGAGCTGCCTGAGAAGACCGAGGATGTCTGGCACGGCTATCTCAATGACGTCTCGCCCGGCCAGCTCTACGGCTATCGCGTGCACGGCCCCTACGAGCCCGAGCACGGCCATCGCTTCAACGCCAACAAGCTGCTGCTCGACCCCTATGCCAAGCGGCTCGCCGGGCGGCTGGTCTGGAGCGATGCGCATTTTGCCTATCGCACCGGCTCACCGCGTGAAGACCTGTCCTTCGACCGGCGCGACAATGCGCGCGGCATGCCCAAGGCCGTCGTGGTCGACGAGACCTTCAACTGGGGCCGCCGCGAGATCCGTCCCAACATCCCCTGGGAAGACACCATCATCTACGAGGCCCACGTCAAAGGCCTGACACAGAAGCGCGACGACGTGCCGCCGAATTTGCGCGGCACCTATGGCGGCCTGTCCTCGCCGGCGATGATCGAGCACCTGAAGAAGCTCGGCGTCACCACGGTCGAGCTGTTGCCGATCCACAGCTTCGTCGACGACCGCATCCTCGTGGAAAAGAAGCTCGCCAATTACTGGGGCTACAACACGCTTTCCTTCTTCGCACCCGAGCCGCGCTACGCCCAGGACAACGCGCTCGATTCCTTCCGCACCACGGTGGCGCGGCTGCACGATGCCGGGATCGAAGTGATGCTCGATGTCGTCTACAACCACACCGCCGAGGGCAACCACCTCGGCCCGACGCTGTGCTATCGCGGCATCGACAACGCCTCCTATTATTGGCTGAACCGCGAGAACCCGCGCTATTACGACGACTTCACCGGCTGCGGCTCGTCGGTGAACCTCACCCATCCGCGCGTGCTGCAGATGGTGATGGATTCCCTGCGCTACTGGGTCGAGGTCTGCCATGTCGACGGCTTCCGCTTCGACCTTGCCACCACGCTTGCGCGGCGGGCCGAACGGCTTTGATCGCGGCAGCTCGTTCCTGACCGCGGTCCGGCAGGATCCGGTACTGGCGACCGTCAAGCTCGTCGCCGAGCCGTGGGACCTCGGCCTCGGCGGCTATCAGGTCGGCGCATTCCCCTCGCAATGGTCGGAATGGAACGACCGCTATCGCAGCGCCATGCGCCGCTACTGGAGCGGCGAAGGCAGCCTGATCGGCGACATTTCCAGCCGCATGACCGCGTCGTCCGACCTGTTCAACCACGACGGACGGCGGCCGCGCGCCAGCATCAACCACATCACCGTCCATGACGGCTTCACGCTCGCCGACCTCTTCAGCTACAACGAGAAGCACAACGAAGCCAATGGCGAGGACAATCGCGACGGCTCCAACGACAATCACAGCAACAATTGCGGTGTCGAGGGGCCGTCCGACGATCCCAACATCATCAGCCTGCGCCGGCAGCTGCGCAAGAACGTGCTGGCCTGCCTGATGCTGGCGCAGGGCGTTCCGCTGATCCTCGCCGGCGACGAGGTCAGCAACTCGCAATCCGGCAACAACAACGCCTATTGCCAGGACAACGAAGTCGGCTGGGTCGGCTGGGACAATCTCGGCAAGGAGGGCGACGACATGGTCGACTTCGTCGCCCATCTCGCCGACATCCGCCGCCGGTTCTCGCAGCTGCGCAGCCATCGCTGGCTCGGTGGCCGGCCCAAGGACGGCGCCTCCTACGGTGCGTTGTGGCTGACGCCTGAAGGCAACGAGATGACGGAGAGCGACTGGACATTCCCGGATGGGCGATTTCTCTCCTATGTGATGGGCCCGATGGAACCGGGCGGGGCTGCGATCTTTATCGTCCTGAACGCCGCTCCCGAAGAGATCGCATTCAAATTGCCGCAAATGACCGAATACAAGAGCTGGCAGCAGATCCTGAACACGACCGATGCCAAGCTGAACACGATCGACTTCCTGCCCGGGAGCGACAGCAAGGCGGCGCCGCGCTCCGTGCTCGCCTTCGCGGGGGCGCCATGAGGCCATCCTTCGGGGCGAGGCCGACGAAGGACGGCGTGTCGTTCCGGCTATGGGCGCCCGCCGCGCGCCGGGTCGACCTCCTGCTCGACCGCAGGCACGCGATGCAGCGCCGGCAGGATGGCTGGTACGTCGCCGACATTGCCGGCCTACCCTCCGGTAGCAAATACAAGTTCAGGATCGACGACGAGATCGACGTGCCGGATCCCGCTTCGGCGTTCCAGCCCGAGGACGTGGTCGGCCCGAGCGAGGTGATCGATCACGACGCCTTCGCCTGGCGCGCGCGCGAATGGCGCGGCCGTCCCTGGGAAGAGACGGTGCTGATCGAGACCCATGTCGGCACCTTCACGCCGGAGGGCACCTACCGCGCCATGATCGACAAGCTCGATCATCTCGCAGCGGCCGGCATCACTGCGCTGGAATTGATGCCGCTGGCCGATTTCGCAGGACGCCGCGGCTGGGGCTATGACGGCGTGCTGTGGTATGCGCCCGACAGCGCCTATGGCCGGCCCGAAGACCTGAAGACGCTGATCGACGAGGCGCATCTGCGCGGGCTGATGGTATTCCTCGACGTGGTCTACAACCATTTCGGCCCGGAAGGAAACTACCTCGGCCGCTATGCGCCGACCTTCTTCACCGATGCGCATACGCCCTGGGGCAGTGCGATCGACTACCGCATGCCGCAGGTGCGCGCGTTCGCGGTCGAGAACGCGCTGTCCTGGCTGACCGACTACCGTTTCGACGGACTGCGGTTGGATGCCGCCAACCACATTATGGCTGTCCCCGGCGAGCAGTCCATGCTGCAGGACCTCAGCGTTGCCGCCGGCGAGCTCGCCAAGGCTACGGGACGCCACATCCATCTCGTGCTGGAGAACGGCGACAATCGCGCCAGCCTGCTCGACGCCGCACAGGAGCCGCCGAACGGCAAATATCGCGGACAGTGGAATGACGACTATCACCACGTCTGGCATGTGATGCTGACCGGCGAGCTCGCCGGTTACTACGCCGATTACCAGACGCCGCGCATGGACCTCGCGCGCGCGCTGGCCTCCGGCTTCGTCTACCAGGGCGAGATCTCGGAATTCTGGGGGAAGAAGCCGCGCGGCGAGCCGAGCGGCACGCTGCCGCCGGCGACCTTCGTCAATTTCCTGCAGAACCACGACCAGATCGGCAACCGTCCGCTTGGCGAGCGGCTGGAAAGCCTGGCATCGCCAAAGCAGATCGAGGCTGCGCTCGCAGTGACCCTGCTCGCGCCCATGGTGCCGATGCTGTTTCAGGGCGAGGAATGGGGCTCGACGGTCCCCTTCCCGTTCTTCTGCGATTTCCAGGGCGGACTCGCCGATGCCGTGCGCAAGGGCCGCAAGCAGGAATATGCCTGGGCTTACGAAAAATACGGCGACGAGGTGCCCGATCCGCTCGACCCGGCAACGCTGCGGTCAGCCGTGCTCGACTGGACCGGCCGCACACCGCAACAGGACGCGCGGCTTGCGCTGGTGAAGGACCTGCTCGCACTCCGTCACAGGGAGATCATGCCGCGGCTGAAGGGCGCGAGCTTCGGTGACGCCGAGGCGGCCGACGACGGCCTGCTCACCGCGCATTGGCGCATGGGCGACGGCACGGTTCTGCGCTTGACGGCAAATCTCTCGGACCACGAGATCATGTCCAATGCCAGCGCGGGCGCGCCGATCTGGGGCGGCGCGGCCGGCGAGCGGCTCCCGCCCTGGTCGGTGGTCTGGCGTCTCGGAGGTTGACATGCCTCCTGCGATTCCGCTCGCGACCTACCGGCTTCAGCTCACCGCGGATTTCGACTTCGACAAGGCTGCCGCGGTCGTGCCTTACCTGAAAGCGTTGGGGATCACGCATGTCTACGCCTCGCCGGTGATGAAGGCGCGCAAGGGCTCGGCCCATGGCTACGACACGGTCGATCATAGCCAGTTCAATCCCGAGCTCGGCGGCGAGCCTGGCTTTGCACGGCTGAGCGAGGCGCTTCAGCAGCACGATCTCGGTCTCATCATCGATTTCGTGCCCAACCATGTCGGCGTGCATTTCGCCGACAATCCCTGGTGGCTCGACGTGCTGGAATGGGGCCAGGCCTCGCCGCACGCGGCCTCCTTCGACATCGACTGGGATCAACTGGCCTACCGCGCCCGCGGCGGCGTGCTGCTGCCGATCCTCGGCACATCCTACGGCGAGGCGCTGGAGCGCGGCGACATCGAGCTACGCTACGATCCGGACGAGGGAAGCCTTTCCGCCTGGTATTTCGAGCATCGTCTACCCATCGCCCCGGAGCGCTATGGCGAGGTGCTGCGGGTGGTCGTCAAGGAGGCGGACGCGGCGGAGACGGAGCCCGGCAAGCGCCTGCTGTCGCTCGCGACCCGCTACACGGGACTGCGCCGTCCCAATCGCAAGGAAGCCCCCGGCTTCAAGTCCGAGCTCAAGGAGATCGCAGGCGCCGCCGACATCATCAGTGGCGGCCTCGCCGCCTATCGCGCCGGCAAGGACCGCCCGGCACAGACGCTGACGCTGCATCATCTCCTGGAGCGCCAGCACTACAAGCTCGGCCACTGGCGGCTTGCCTCCAGCGACATCAACTATCGCCGCTTCTTCGACGTCAACGGCCTCGCCGGCCTGCGCGTCGAGGACGCGAGCACATTCGCCGCTACGCACCGGCTGGTGAAGCAACTCGTTGCAGAGGGCAGACTGCAAGGAATCCGGCTCGATCACATCGACGGCCTGCGTGACCCCGCACAATATTGCCAGCGATTGCGCCGGCTGGTGCGCGACGCCCAAGGCAACACAAAGCCCTTCTATACGGTGATCGAGAAGATCCTGTGCGAGCACGAGCGCCTGCCGCATTTCGCCGGCGTCCAGGGCACCACGGGCTACGAGTGGATGAACGTCATCATCCAAGTGCTGGTCGACGCCAAGGGGCTGGAGGCGCTGGACGAGACCTGGCGGCAGATCAGCAACCGGCCGCCGCGGCTTGCGCCTTACGTGAAGGATGCCAAGCGGCGCGTGCTGGAGACGCTGCTCACCAGCGAATTCACCGTGCTGACGCGCCTGCTCGCGCGCATCGCCAACGGGCACTATTCGACACGCGACTACTCGGCCGACAGCCTGCGACAGGCGCTCGAGCTCTATGTGCTGCATTTCCCGGTCTATCGCACCTATCTCACCACGGCCGGGGCGACGGCGCACGACCGCAAGCTGATCGAGGACACCATCGCGCGCGCCCGCGCCGAATGGTTCGCCGCGGACGAAGGCATCTTCGACTTCCTGCACGATGCCCTGACCATGGATCTGCTCAAGCCCGGCCGCCCCCCGCACAGCACGCCGCGCGTGCGCCGCTTCGCGCTGAAGGTGCAGCAATTCACCGGGCCGATGATGGCGAAGTCGCTGGAGGACACCGCGTTCTATCAATTCCACCGGCTGCTGGCGCTGAACGAGGTCGGCGGCGATCCCGCGAGCACAGGCCTCACCATTCCCGCCTTCCACCAGGCCATGCAGACCCGCGCCAGGGAGTGGCCGCACGGCATGACCGCGACGGCCACCCACGACACCAAGCGTGGTGAGGATGCCCGCACGCGCATCGCGGCGCTCAGCGAGATTCCCGGCGAGTGGACCAGCGCGGTGGCGCGCTGGAAAGTGCTGAACGCGCCGCATCTCACACATCACGGCAATTTCCGCGCACCGTCTGCGACATTCGAATACATGCTCTACCAGACCCTGCTCGGCGCCTGGCCGCTGCAAGAGCCGATCGATGCCGTCTTCGTCGAGCGCATCCAGGCCTATGCGCTCAAGGCCGCGCGCGAGGGCAAGGAGGAGACGAGCTGGCTCAATCCGCATGAAGCGTATGAGAACGGCATCCGCGACTTCATCGAGAAGATCCTCGACCCCGCTCGATCCGCAGAATTCCTGGAGGCGTTGCAAACCCTGGCTCGCCGTCTCGCGCTGCTCGGCACGTTGAACTCGCTGAGCCAGCTCACGCTCAAGGCGACGCTGCCGGGCGTGCCGGACTTCTATCAAGGCACCGAATTCTGGGACCTGTCGCTGGTCGATCCCGACAACCGCCGTCCGGTCGACTTTGCCGCGCGCCACGCGGCGCTGTCGTCATTGGAAGCGCCGGACTGGAGCGGCCTGATCGAGAGCTGGCCGGACGGCCGGCTCAAGCTGGCCTGGACGCGGCATCTCCTCAAGCTGCGCAGCGAGCTTGCCGACGTCTTCGCGCAGGGCGACTACCAGCCGCTGGAGGTACGGGGCGCACATGCCGGCCATGTCATCGCCTTCGCGCGTCGCCACGGCCGCGCAGCCGCGATTATCGCGATCGGGCGTCAGTTCGCGCCGTTCACCCAAGCGGGCCGGGAATGGCCCGCGCCGGAGGGTATTGACGCCACCATCGACATCACAGGCTATGCCGCACCAAGCCTTGCGGGCAACGAGCTGCCGCTCGCGCAGGCTTTCCGCGATTGTCCTGCCTTGGTCATCGAGGCCCGACCGGCGAGTGCCATCAGGCCCTCGCGGCAGCGCGTGCGCGCCTGAAGTTACTTGCCCCCGTCCTTGGTCAGCAGCAGTTGGCCGCGCTTCCTGATCGTCGCCTGCGCCATCTCGGCAAAGCGCTGCAACAGCCAGGGCAGCACCACCTCGACCCGGACCTGATCGTCGGCGACATCGACTTGACCGGTCGCGACCTGGCCGAGCGCGCGGATGCGGAAATTCATGCTGTCGCCGCTCCAGCGCTCCTCCTCGACCTGCATCACGGGAATGCTTGCTGCAGCGCGGCCAAGCCCTGCCTTGAGCCGGCGCACCGCCTCCTCGCGACCGAGACGATGCGGAATTGAGACGACAAGTGGTGCTGACATAGCCCTAATCCCTTTTGAGAGATCCTCACCTACTCATGGCCGGCGGAAGGGCAAAGGTTCCATGCGAGTCGGAGCCGGCGCCTACGTTGCGAAGCCGGAACTATAAAACCTGCGGCAAGTTGCCCCCACACGGCGGGACAGGTGCAAACGACCCTTTCAACCAAGGGCTGAGGAGATTCGCATGTCAATCGGCACGATCATTCTGATCATTCTGGTCATCGCCCTGCTCGGTGGCTTCAGCGGCATCGGCGGCGGTCCGTTTTATGGCACCGGTTATTATGGCGGCGGCGGCCTCGGGCTTGTCATCGTCATCCTGCTGATCCTGCTCTTGATGGGGCGGATCTAGTCGGGGCGGTCATTCCGGGGCGCGCCCAAGCGCGAACCCGGAATCCCGCGCCATGAACCTCTGGATTCCGGGTCTGCGCTTCGCGCGGCCCGGAATGACATTTTGCAAAGCGGCTACTTCACCTTCCCCGCCAGCTTCTTGATCGCCGCCTTGATCGATGTGGCGGCGTCATCATAACCCTCCCACGCCTTCGATCGCGCCAGCAGGCCCGGCACGGTGCGCAGCGTATATTTCTTCGGATCGAGATCGCTCTTCACCTGCGTCCAGGTCAGCGGCATCGAGACCGTGGCCCCAGCGCGCGCCCGCGGCGACAGCGGGGCAACTGCCGTCGACATGCGGTCGTTGCGGAGATAATCGAGGAAGATCTTTCTCTTGCGCAGCTTCTTCGACATGTTGAGCAGATAGCGTTCGGGATCGTCGTCGGCCATCCACTGGCAGACGCCTTGTGCAAATGCCTTGGCCTCCTTCCAGCTCACCTTGTCGCGCGCGCCGTGGAGCAGCGGCACTACCACGTGGAGGCCCTTGCCGCCGGTGGTCTTGCAGAAGCTGTCCATGCCGATATCGGCGAGCCGCTGCCGCATCTCCTTTGCCGCCTCGACGACGTCGGCGAAGTCCACGTCGGGCGCGGGATCGAGATCGAACACCAGCCGGCCCGGCGTGTCATAGGCATAAGGCGCGCAGTTCCAGGGATGCAGCTCGACGCCGCCGATCTGCGCCACCGCGGCAAGCCCCTCGATGCGATCGATCTGAAGATAGGGCTTGCGGTCGCCGGAGACCCGCGCGAGCTCCAGAAGGTTCGACGTCCCCTGCATGGCGTGGCGCTGGAAGAAGCATTCGCCCTTGATGCCATCGGGAGCGCGGATCAGCGAGCACGGCCGGCCCTTCAGGTGCACGATCATCCATTCGCCAACGGCTTCGAGATAGCGGGCAAGGTCCAGCTTGGTGACGACGCCACCATCGCCGTCATCGGGCCAGAGCTCCTTGTCCGGCTTGGAGATGACGACACCCATGACCTCGGCGTTTTGGGCGGCCTGCTTCGGTTGCCGGCCCGCCTTCGTGCGCGCCGGCTTCTTTGCCTGGGGCTCGGCGAGCTCGGTATCGACGGGCGTCTCCGCCTCGACCTCCTCGGCCGGCTTGTCCTGCCGCAATCCCTTGAACGCCGCCTGGCGGATATTGCCGTCGGCGGTGAAGCCGGCGAACTCGATCTCGGCGACGAGCTCCGGCTTCAGCCAATGCACCTCGCGCGTCTTCTTCGGCGCATTCTTGCCGCCGAAGGGGCTTTGCTTGGCCTCTATCGCCTTCAATGCCGGCATGATGCGCTTGATCTTGTCCGCGCCAAAGCCAGTGCCGACCATGCCAACGAAAACGAGATGATCGCCACGCTGCACGCCGGCCATCAGCGAGCGGAATTTGCCGTTGGTGGTCTTGTAGCCGCCGATCACCACCTCGTGGCCGGCGCGACATTTCGACTTGATCCAGCTCTCGGTCCGCCCGGAACGATACGGCGCGTTCAGCTTCTTCGACACCACGCCTTCGAGCTCGAGCTTGCAAGCCGATTGCAGCACGGCATCGCCGCCGCTCTCGAAATGCTCGACGTAGCGGATCTGGCTCGATTTCCGCTTGCGCTGGCCCAGCAGCTCCTTCAACCGGGCCTTGCGTTCGCCGAGCGGAAGCCGGCGATAGTCCTCGCCCTCCGCGAACAGAAGGTCGAACGCAAAGAAGATCAGCTCGTCGGTCTTGCCATCGGACAGCGCAGCTTGCAGCGAGGAGAAGTTCGGCGCGCCGTTATGGTCGAGCGCGACGATCTCTCCGTCGATCATCACCTCTGGCAGCGCAGCCGCTTCCTTGGCAATGGAGGCGAACTTGCCGGTCCAGTCGAGCCCCTTGCGTGTCTTCAGCGTCGCCTCGCCGTCCTCGACCCGGAGCTGGACGCGATAGCCGTCGAACTTGATCTCGTGGCACCAGCCCTGGTCGGCCGGCGGCCGCTCGACCAGCGTACAGAGCTGCGGCGCAACGAAATCCGGCATCTCCGAGACCTTCTTGGCGTTCGTCGCGGTCGTGGCTCTCTTTTTTGCCGCTCTGCCGCCTTTCAACGCGGTGCGCGGCGCGGGCTTCACCGTGCGCCCTTTCGTCTCCTCGGCACGGTCGGACTGCCAGACTGCATCGGCCTTGCTCTTGGCGCCCTTGGCCAGCATGAACGGCTTTGGCGCGCGGCCCTTGCCTTCGGCGATCTGCTCCATCGCGCGGCCGGAGGCGACTGACCTGTCTTGTTCGAGAATGTCGTTGTCCGCGCTTTCGCGGACATATTCGTCACGATGCTTGATCAGGAGCCAGTTGGTCCGCTTCTCGCCGCCGCGGTTGCGCATGCGCACCAGGACCCAGCTTCCATGCAGCTTCTCGCCATGCAGGGTGAACTTCAGATCGCCCTTCCTGAAGCCGGCTTCCGGATCATCCGACTCCCACGTGCCGCGGTCCCACAGCATCACCGTGCCGCCGCCATATTGTCCTTCGGGGATCGTGCCTTCGAAATCGCCATAGTCGAGCGGATGGTCTTCCACCTCGACCGCCAGCCGCTTGTCGTGCGGATCGAGCGAAGGCCCTTTCGTCACCGCCCACGACTTGAACACGCCATCGAATTCGAGCCTGAGATCGTAATGCAGCCGGCTCGCATCGTGCTTCTGGATCACGAAGCGCCGCTGTTTCGAGGGGGCTACTGCGGTCTTGCCCGATGGCTCGGGCGTCTTCTCGAAGTCCCGCTTCTGTCGGTAAGTGGAGAGAGTCTTTGCAGCACGACCGGTCCCGCTTCTCTTTCGGCATTGAAGCCTATCACGGCAAAAGCCCCGCCCGGAACCAAAACCCCACGGGACGGTTGGGGTTCCAAAACGCATTGAAAACGCTGGAGAATGGAATGGCCCCGCGCGCCTATTGGAAGGGAACGTTGAAGCTGTCGCTGGTCAGCTGCCCAATCGTGCTTTATCCGGCGACCACTGCGGCCGAGAAGACGCGGTTTCACCTGATCAACCGCGAGACCGGGAACCGGCTCAAGCAGCAGATGATCGATTCCGAGACCGGCGACGTCGTCGAGAGCGACCAGAAGGGCCGCGGCTACGAGCTGCGCAAGGGCAAATATGTCGAGATCGAGCCGGAGGAGCTCGAGGCGGTCCAGATCGAGAGCAATCACACCATCGACATCGAGAGCTTCGTGCCTCGCGACGAGATCGACCAGCGCTACCTCAACCATCCCTATTACATCGCGCCCGACGGCAAGGCGGCGGCCGATGCCTTTGCGGTGATCCGCGACGCGATGAAGGACGAGGAGTGCGTGGCGCTCGCCAAGATCGTTCTCACCAACCGCGAGCACGTCATGGCGATCGAGCCGCTCGGCAAGGGCCTGCTCGGCACCACGCTGCGCTTCCCTTACGAGCTGCGCGACGAGGACCAATTCTTCGACGACATCAAGAGCCCGAAGATCACCAAGGACATGGTCGAGCTCGCCGGCCACATCCTGCAGACCAAGGCGGCGCATTTCGATCCCGGCAAATTCAAGGACGAATACGAGAACGCGCTGAAGGCACTGGTGAAGCGCAAGGCCAGCGGCAAGAAGATCGAGCTGCCGGAGCCCGAGGAGCGGCCGAGCAATGTCGTCAGCCTGATGGACGCGCTGAAGCAGAGCCTGAAGGGGCGCGGCGGCAAGAAAACGGCGACGAAGTCGCACGCGCGGCGTGCGACGGGGCGACGGCAGGCTGCGAGGAAGACCCACCGGTCGACGGCGAGGCACCGGAAGGCGGGCTGATCCACTCCGTCATTGCGAGGAGCCCTTGCGACGAAGCAATCCAGTCTGCCGCGGAGAGACTCTGGATTGCTTCGCTCCGCTCGCAATGACGACGTGGGGACAGCATCGCGCCACAAACGACGTCGTCAATCCCCCGCCTTCAGCCTGTACCCTATCCCCGTTTCCGTCAGCACATATTGCGGCCGTTCCGGATCGGCTTCGATCTTCTGGCGGAGCTGCCGGACATAGACGCGCAAGTATTGCGCGTCCGTCAATTCGTCCCAGAGCTCCCTCAGCAGGAAGCGGTGGGTGAGCACCTTGCCGGCGTGCTGCACAAGCACGCGCAACAGGTCATATTCCTTCGGCGAGAGCTTCACATCACGCTCCCCGAGCTTGACGATGCGGCGGACCAGATCGACCGAGAGATCGCCGGTACGGAACACAGGGCGTTCGCCCTTGACCTGAAGCTGGTGACGCAACGCGGCACGCAGGCGCGCCAGGAGCTCCTCCATGCCGAACGGCTTGGTCAGATAATCGTCGGCGCCGAGATCGAGCGCCTGGACCTTGCCGGCTTCGTCGCCGCGGCTCGACAGCACCACGATCGGCACGCCTTCGTTGCGGGTGCGGATGGTGCGGAGCAGCTCATGCCCCTGAACGTCGGGCAGGCCGAGATCGAGGATGATCAGCGCCGGCTCTTCCTCAAGCTTCTCCAGCGCAGTCTTGCCGTTCGACGCCTCCAGGATTTCATAGCCTTGCGTCGTCAGCCCCATCCGCAGCAATTTGCGGATCGGCGGCTCGTCGTCGATGACCAGGACCTTGATCGGAGCAGCGCTCATGCGGCGGTATCCAATGCGTGGCTCTCTGCTGGGACGGGCAGGCGAATGGTGAGGACCGCGCCGCTCCGCTCGCTGCGATTAGCAGCGGAGATCGTGCCGCGCATCGCCTCGACGAAGCCGCGGGAGATGGCGAGCCCGAGCCCGGTGCCGGGGCGGACGTGATCGCCCTTCTGCACGCGATAGAATTTGTCGAACACGCTCTCGAGCTCGCCGGGCGGAATGCCGGCCCCCTCGTCCGCGATCTCGAGCACGACATGGGCACTGTCACGCCGGCCGCGGATCGAGATCGTGGTCTCGGGTGGCGAGTATTTTGCGGCATTGTCGAGCAGATTGAACAGCACCTGCTCGAACAGCACGGCATCGAGCTGGAGCATCGGCAGATCGGCGGCCAGCACCAGCTCGACCTTGTGGCGGTTAAGGATCTTGCTGGCGCGCCGCAGCGCGCTGCCCACGATTTCGCTGAGATCGTGCAGCGCCGTGTTGGGCACGATGGCGCCGGATTCGAGCTTCGTCATGTCGAGCAGATTGGCGATGAAGCGATTGAGCCGCTCGGATTCGTCGATCACGGTGGCCAGCAGGTCGCGCTTCTCGGTGTCGGAGAGCGCGCCGGCGAGATCGCGCATGGTGGAGGCCGCCCCCAACACGGAGGCGAGCGGCGTCTTCAGGTCATGTGAGATCGAGGTCAACAGCGCCGAGCGCAGCCGCTCGGATTCGACGGTGCGCTTGACACGGTCCATGTCCTCGACCAGCAGCACGCGCTCGATCGCGAGTGCGCCCTGGTCGACCAGCGCATCCAGCAGCCGCCGCTGGTCCGGCGTCAGCAGCGGGCCGGTGCGGTCGTTGTCGATGCCGATCACGCCGATCGGGCCCCGGCCGGTGCGCATCGGCAGAAACAGTCGTTTTGCGCCCGGCAACGTGTCCGAGCCGCGGCCGGCGGGGCGATCGTTGCTCCAGGCCCAATTGGCCGCGGCAAGATCGGCCTGATCGAGCTCGTCCTCGGGCGGATAGCCGGATTTCACCGTGAGCAGGCCCGCGTCCGGCAACAGCAGCACCACGCGCACCTTCAGCATCAACGCGATCTGGTAGGCGCTCGCCCACAAGACGTCGTCGAGCGTGGCGGTGCCGGCGAGCTTGCGGCTGAATGCATAGAGCTGCTCGGTCATCCTGATCCGGCCGATCGCGGCATCGGCCTGGGTGCGCACGCGCGCTGCGACATTGGAGACGATCATCGCCACCACCATGAACAGCACGAAGGCGGCAACGTTGGTCGGATCCGTGATGGTGAACGTGTAGATCGGCGGAATGAAGAAGAAGTTGTAGCAGAGCGAAGCCGCGACCGTCGCCAGCAGGGACGGCCACAAGCCATAGCGCACGGCAACCGCGACGACCGAAGTCAGCAGTACAAGGTCGACGTTCTCGAGGCCGAAACGTGGCTGGATCAGCTCGGCGGCGCCGAGGCCAATCAGCACGATCCCCAGCGCCTTCAGATAGGGCAACGGATCGAACGGCTCCGATCGCGCAGCGGTCTGCACCGCGGTCTTGGGCGCGGCCTCGCCGGGCAGCTCGTCACCGGCGATGACGTGGACGGTGATGTTGCCGGCGCGGCGCACCAGGTCGTGCACGACGGAGCCGCGCGTCATCTCGAACCAGCGCGAGCGCGTCGACTTGCCGATTACGATCTGGGTGACGTTGTTGCCTTGCGCGAAATTGACGACATCGTCGGCGATGCGGCGCCCGACGGCGGGAATGGTCAGCGCCTCGCCGCCGAGCGATTCCGCCAGCCGCAGCGTATCGGCCAGCCGATCGCGCTCCTCGTCGGACAATTGCAGGGATCGCCGCGTCTCGATCGAGATCGCGGTGAACGGCGCATGCAGCCGGTCCGCCAGCCGCTTGGTGTAGCGCACAAGGCCGGCCGCGCGCGGATCCTCGCTGACGCAGACGAGAATGCGCTCGCCCGCGGCCCAGGGCCCGGCAATGGCATTCGCCTGCATGTGGGTGAGGAGCTGCTCATCGACCCGCTCGGCGGTGCGCCGCAGTGCGAGCTCACGGAGCGCGGTGAGGTTGCCCGGCGAGAAATAGTGTTCCAGCGCCCGCTCGGCCTGCTTGGGCACGTAGACCTTGCCCTCCTTGAGCCGCTGGATCAGATCGTCAGGCGTGAGGTCGATCAGCTCGATCGCGTCGGCGCGGTCGAACACCGAATCCGGCACGGTCTCGCGCACCCTGACATGGGTGATCTGGGCGACGACGTCGTTCAGGCTCTCGATGTGCTGGATATTGACGGCGGTGTAGACGTCGATGCCGTGGGAGAGCAGCTCCTCGACGTCGAGATAGCGCTTGGGATGACGGCTGCCGGCCGCATTGGTGTGGGCGAGCTCGTCGACCAGCGCGATCTGCGGCCGCCGCGCGATGACCGCATCGAGGTCCATCTCCTCGACAATCTGGCCGCGGTAGTCCAGCCTCTTGCGCGGGACCACTTCAAGGCCGCGCACCAGCGCCTCGGTCTCGGCACGGCCATGGGTCTCGACGAAGCCGACCACGACATCGATGCCTGCCTTGCGCTTGGCATGGGCGCTTTGCAGCATCTCGTAGGTCTTGCCGACGCCGGGAGCGGCACCGACGAAGATCTTCAGCCTGCCGCTCGCGCTCTCCTCCCGGCGCGCTGCTTCCAGCAGCGCCTCGGGAGAGGGTCGTTGTTCGGGATCGCGGCGCTCTCGGACCATCAGGACGGTACGGCTCGTTAGGTTGTTCGCCTGCCTCTTCGTCTCTCCCCGCTTGCGGGGAGAGGCCGGAATTCAAGCGCAGCTTGAATTTCGGGTGAGGGGGAGCCTCCACGAGTCCAATTGTCACAGTCGTCGTGGGGACTCCCCCTCACCCCAACCCTCTCCCCGCAGCGGGGAGAGGGAGAAAAAGGCTTCGCTCCAATATAGCCATCCGGGCACCGGGAGCCTAGACCGCTACTTCGCCGACGCGCGGTCCAGCGCGAGGTTGAGCGCCAGTACGTTAACGCGGGGTTCGCCCAGCAGGCCGAGCAAGCGGCCCTGGACGTTCGCGGCCACGATCTGCTTCACAGCGTCCTCCGGCAGATTCCGGGCCTTGGCGACGCGCGGCACCTGGAATTCCGCTGCCTCCGGCGAGATATCCGGGTCGAGGCCGCTGGCCGAGGTCGTCACCAGGTCGACCGGCACAGCCGCATTCGGATTCTCCGCCTTCAGCTTGTCCACATCTTCCTTCAGCCGGTCGGCCAGCGCCTTGCTGGTCGGACCGAGGTTGGAGCCGCCCGAATTGGCGGCGTTGTAGGGCGCGGGGACCGTCTTGGTCGAATCGTTCGGGTCGGGGGCGAGCGTCGCCGAGAGGCGGCCGTGGAAGTATTTGTCGTCCTTGAACTCCTGCCCGATCAGGGCGGAGCCAATCACCTTGCCGTCCTTCTCGATCAGGCTGCCTTGCGCCTGCACGGGAAACAACGCACCGGCGATGCCGGTCATGGCGAGCGGATAGGCAAGGCCCGTGATGGCAGTGAGCGCCAGCAACAGGACGATGGCGGGGCGGATTTCTCTGAGCATGTGTCTTCTCCGATTTCTTCCGTCATTGCGAGGAGCGAAGCGACGAAGCAATCCAAGCTGTCAACCGCGGAGATATTTCCGGATTGCTTCGCTTCGCTCGCAATGACGGGGTTAGGCCAGGTGCAAGGCGGTCACCGCGAGGTCGATCGCCTTGATGCCGATGAAGGGAATGACGATGCCGCCAAGCCCGTAGATCAAGAGGTTACGGCGAAGCAGCGCGCCGGCGCCGACCGCGCGATAGGCGACGCCCTTCAGCGCCAGCGGGATCAGCGCGATGATAATCAGCGCGTTGAAGATGATCGCCGACAGGATGGCGCTCTGCGGGCTCGACAGGTTCATGACGTTGAGCACGTTGAGCTGGGGGTAGAACGCCAGGAACATCGCCGGGATGATCGCAAAGTACTTGGCGACGTCGTTGGCGATCGAGAACGTCGTCAGCGCACCGCGCGTCATCAAGAGCTGCTTGCCGATCTCGACCACCTCGATCAGCTTGGTCGGGTTGGAGTCGAGATCGACCATGTTGCCGGCCTCGCGGGCGGCTTGCGTGCCGGTATTCATGGCGACACCGACGTCGGCCTGGGCGAGCGCCGGGGCGTCGTTGGTGCCGTCGCCGCACATGGCCACCAGCTTGCCCTTGGCCTGCTCGTCGCGGATCAGCTTGAGCTTGTCCTCGGGAGTTGCCTGCGCCAGGAAATCGTCGACGCCGGCTTCCGCGGCGATGGCGGCGGCCGTCATCGGATTGTCGCCGGTGATCATGATGGTGCGGATGCCCATGCGGCGCAGTTCGGCGAAACGCTCGCGAATGCCACCCTTGACGATGTCCTTGAGCTGGACGATCCCGAGCAGCTTGCCGTCCCTGGCGACAACGAGCGGCGTGCCGCCCGATTTGGAGACCTCGTCGGCAATGGCGCTGATCTCGCGTCCGACCTCGGACAGAGCCGCGGGCTGCATGGCCCGTGCCGCATTGCCCGAGGCGATCGCGGACGGCGCGCCGCCGCCGACATAGTTGAGGATGGCATCGACCGCACCCTTGCGCACCGACGAGCCGCCGGCGTCGACGCCGCTCATGCGGGTCTGCGCCGTGAACGGAACGAAGGTCGCTCCCAACTCGGCCATGTCACGCCCGCGGAAGCCGTACTTCTCCTTGGCCAGCACGACGATGGAGCGGCCTTCCGGCGTCTCGTCCGCGAGCGAGGCGAGCTGGGCGGCATCGGCCAACTCCTGCTCGGTGACACCGCGCACGGGACGGAAGGCGGTCGCCTGCCGGTTGCCGAGCGTGATGGTGCCGGTCTTGTCCAGCAGCAGCGTGTCGACGTCGCCGGCGGCTTCGACCGCGCGGCCCGACATCGCCAGCACGTTGAAGCGGACCAGGCGGTCCATGCCGGCGATGCCGATCGCCGAGAGCAGCGCGCCGATCGTGGTCGGGATCAGCGTCACGAAGAGAGCGACGAGCACGATCACCGAGATCGAGCCGCCGGCATAGGCCGCGTAGCTCGGGATCGTCACGGTGGCGAACACGAAGATGATGGTGAGGCCGGCGAGCAGAATGTTGAGCGCGATCTCGTTCGGCGTCCTCTGCCGCTCGGCGCCCTCGACCAGCTTGATCATGCGGTCGATGAAGGTCGAGCCCTGGGCTGCCGTGATGCGGACGCGGATCCAGTCCGACAGCACCTGCGTGCCGCCGGTCACCGCCGAACGGTCGCCGCCGGATTCGCGGATGACCGGTGCGGACTCGCCGGTGATGGCGGCCTCGTTGACGGAGGCGACGCCCTCGATCACTTCACCGTCCGAGGGGATCGTGTCGCCCGCCTCGACCAGCACGAGATCGCCGACCTTCAGGCTCGTGCCTGATACGAGCTTGTAGTCACGGCCCGTGCCGCTCAGGAGCTTGGCCTGGCTCTCGGTGCGGGTCTTGCGCAGCGTCTCGGCCTGCGCCTTGCCCCGGCCCTCGGCCACTGCTTCGGCAAGGTTGGCGAACAGCACGGTGAACCACAGCCAGAGGATGATCTGGAAGGTGAAGCCGAGATTTTCCCCGCCGGTGACGAGGTCGCGCAGGAAGATCACGGTGGTGAGCGCGGCCACGATCTCGACCACGAACATGACCGGGTTCTTGATCATGGCGCGCGGATCGAGCTTGGTGAAGGCAGCACCAATCGCAGGCACCACGATCTTGGGATCCAGCATCGCCGAGACCGGCATGCGCTTGTTGGGTTTGTGGACAGGTTCCATGGAGGTCACTCCGAAAAAGCTGGATCAGAACAGGTTGCCGGCGTTCATCGCCAAATGCTCGACGATCGGGCCGAGCGCGAGAGCCGGGAAGAAGGTCAGGCCGCCCATGATCAGGATGACGCCGACCACGAGGCCGACGAACAGGCCTCCGGTGGTCGGGAACGTGCCCATCGACGGCGGGATCGACTTCTTGGCCGCGAGCGAGCCTGCGATCGCCATGGCCGGAACGATCATGAAGAAGCGGCCGACGAACATCGCGCTGGCGAGCGTGAGATTGTAGAAGAAGGTGTTGCCGGTGAGGCCCGCGAAGGCCGAGCCGTTGTTGGCCGTCCCCGAGGTGAAGGCGTACAGCACTTCAGTGAAGCCGTGCGGTCCGGCGTTCGCCATGGAGGCGACGGCCGTCGGATAGACCACGGCGACGGCGACCCAGCCGAGAATCATCAGCGGCAGGACGAGAATGGCGAGCATCGCCATCTTGACCTCGCGTGCCTCGATCTTCTTGCCGACATATTCCGGGGTACGGCCGACCATGAGGCCTGCGACGAAGATCGCGAGGATGACGAACAGCAGCATGCCGTACATGCCGGCGCCGACGCCGCCGACGATGATCTCGCCGAGCTGCATGTTGATCAGCGGGATCATGCCGCCGAGCGCGGTGAAGCTGTCGTGCATGGCGTTGACGGCACCGCAGGAAGCGGCCGTGGTGATCACGGCGAACAGCGAGGACGCGACGATGCCGAAGCGCACCTCCTTGCCCTCCATATTGCCGCCGGTCAGACCCAGCGCATGCAAGATCGAGGTGCCGTTGGCTTCCGCCCAGTAGCAGACGGCAACGCCGGCAACGAACAGCACGCCCATCACGGCGAGGATCGCCCAGCCCTGGCGCTGGTTGCCGACCATGCGGCCGAACACGTTGGTGAGCGCCGCGCCGAGCAGGAAGATCGACAACATCTGCACGAAATTCGACAGAGCGGTCGGGTTCTCGAACGGATGGGCGGCGTTGGCATTGAAGAAGCCGCCGCCGTTGGTGCCCAGCATCTTGATCGCCACTTGCGATGCGACCGGGCCGACTGCGATGGTCTGCTTGGCGCCTTCGAGCGTGGTCGCCGCGACATAGGCGCCGAGCGTCTGCGGCATGCCCTGCCAGACCAGGAACAGCGTGTAGACAATGCAGATCGGCAACAGGACGTAGAGCGTGCAGCGGGTGACGTCGACCCAGAAATTGCCGATCGTGCGCATCGAGGCGCGCGAGAAGCCGCGGATCAGGGCCACCGCCAGCGCGATGCCGGTTGCCGCCGACAGGAAGTTCTGATGTGTCAGGCCGAGCATTTGCACCAGATAGGAGACCGTGCTCTCGCCGCCGTAGTTCTGCCAGTTGGTGTTGGTGATGAAGGAGATCGCGGTATTGAAGGATAGATCCTCCGCAACCGCCGACTGCCCAGCCGGATTGAAAGGCAACACGGCCTGGAGGCGCATCACGCTGTAGATGATCAGGAAGCCGCCGACATGGAACAGCAGCATGGCGACCGCGTAGGTCAGCCAATGCTGCTCGCGCTTCTCGTCGACGCCGGAAATCCAGTAGATGCCGGCCTCGATCGGGCGCAGGATGGGCGACAGGAAAGTGCGCTCGCCGGCAAACACGCGCGTCATGTACCAGCCGAGCGGCTTGGTCAGCGCGACGACAACCGCACAATAAAGAATGATCTGGAGCCAACCGATCACAGTCATGGCATTAACCCTTCAGGCTTTGGGGCCGGCGCAACAGCGGCAGGAGCAGCGCAAGCAGGCTAGCGACGAGCGCGGCGTCGGCCAGCAGCAATTCGACAAGCAGCAGCACGGTCAGAACCGCTCGGGCCGCAGCAGCGCGTAAGTGAGATAAACCAGGAGGCCGAACGAGACGGCGCCGGCAAGGGCGTAATCAAAGATCATGATCCGCTCCGTCACAGCCGTTCGCAGGCATAGGTGTAGCCGATCGCGAGGGCAAAGAAGACGAAGCCGAGCCCCAGCATCAGAAGGTCCATCATGGAGATACTCCTCGTTGCGCGATGATATCCGGAACCGTCTCTGATCCCGGCGGAATAGCTTGCTGCGCGAATGCAACGCCTGCCTCCCAGCCGACGGCCGGGAACTTCACCGCGCTGAAGTGCCACCGCGCACATAGGTTTTCGAGATGAGGCCTATGGCGACGTTATAGGAATCTCATAAAGGCCGGCACGTCGCGCCGGGGCGACCATGTGACACCGACGATCCGTTCCGAGCAGTCGCATCGAGCAGGCAGCGCAGCGACGCCATCAACCACTTTCGCCGGCGATTGTTACGGCGGACAGCGGGCAAGGTCTTTCAAAAAGCCCTGCTTCTATAAGCATCCACCCTCGGCGAAGACGAAAGTCGAGGGACTATCGCGCTGAGCCGGAAGACCCGTCACTTATGAGATCCCTATATCTCCCGCCCGATCCCTATCTCGTTTTCAAATGCCCTCCAGGCCATTTTGGCGAGGCCGGCCGACTGACCGACGCCAACTCCAGGAGGCCTGACATGACCGCCGCTCTCCGCCCGCTTGATCCCCCCTCGCTCGCCGAGCGGCTGCGCAAGGCCGATGCGATGACGCGGCCGCTGATGCTCGACATCATAGGGCACGCCTGCCGGCGCATCCCCTCGCTCGGACAGAGCGAGCGCACCGCGCGCCTCGCGCGCTTGGTCGACGTCGAGGCATGGGCCGATGCGGCGCTGGTGCTGATGGAGCTGGAGCTGCCGATGTGGCAGGTCCGCCGTATCGCCTATGACGAGGGCGAGTGGCATTGCGCGCTGTCACGCGAGCGAGAGCTGCCGGATTGGCTGGACGCCGCGGTCGAGGCACGCCATGCCGACCTCGCGCTCGCCATGCTGTCGGCGTTCCTCGAGGTCCGGGCGCTGGCGGCCGATGTATCGCGGCCGAGCGTTCCTTCCGTCCGTCCCGTGCTGCATCCGCTTTACGAGCCGGTCGCCTGCGACAATTTCAGCTAGACCGCCCGGCGGATCGACGCCATGTCGCAAGCTCCGGACATGCCGCGCACGCTGAGGCCGTCGCGCGTGATTGCGCGCTTCGCCGTCCGCCTGGCGCTGCTCATTGGCTTCGCTGCATTCGGCAGCGTCGGTTTTGGCCGGAGCCTCGCCGTCCTGCTCTGGATGTCGATCATCCTGTGCGCACTCGCAGGCCTCGTCAGACGCGAGCCGCCATTCAGGGCCGCACTCAATCATTGGGACGAAGCTGTCGCCTTCGGCGCGCTGTTCGCGCTGGTCCACATTGCCAATGACGCAGTGTGAGCCACCGGCTTTATGACCTTCCTATGAGATCGCTGCGCACCCACCCTCGAAATCATATTCCCGACCGAGGATATTGAGCACGCCGGCAAGGATGTGCGTCCGAGGCCGCCATCGTTCAGAAGGATTAAACCTGTGAAACTCGTCGAACCTCCCTCGTGCAGCTCGCCTTCGACCATCGTCTTCATCGGCAGGAATCGCCGGGGACAATGGGTCGCCCAGGAACAGAACGGCCTCTATGGCGGCCTGTTCGTCAGCCGCGCCCAGGCAATCAAATATGCGCTGTTCGAGAACGGACAGCATCCGGAAACGATCGTCGAGCTGCCGCGCGAGATCGAGCTCGACATGGGCAAGCGCCCCGACACCATCGTCTCGCAGCGCGCCGCCTGAGCCGGCGCCAACAGGCGAAAACCAATGCTCATCCCTCCCGCCGCCTGGTTCACCGGATTCATTCCGGACCTGCCGATCCCGTTCGACGCAGCAGATGCGATCGATCTCAAGGCGTTCGCCGCACTGTGCGAGCGACAGATCGCGGCCGGCGTTCCCGCCATCGTGGTCTGCGAGACGGCCGGCGAGGCGCCGACGCTCTCGCCGGCCGAGCAGGAGCTCGTCATTCGTACCGCGGTCGACGTCGCCCGCGGCCGCGTGCGCGTCATCGCGGGCGCGGTATCCAACGCAACCAGCCACGCCATCGAGCTGGCGCGGCGCGCGGAGGCGGCCGGCGCCGATGCCGTGATGTCGGTCGTGCCCGCCTACAACAAGCCGATGCAGGAGGGCATGCTCGCGCATTTCCGCACCATTGCCGGTGCGATCGGACTGCCCGTGATCCTGCACGATAGTCCCTCCCGCACGCTGCGCCCGCTTGCCGACGAGACGCTTCTGCGTCTGGTCGAGTCGCGTCAGTTCGTCGGCCTGCGCGATGAGAGTGGTGACATCACCCGTCCGATGCGGCTGTCCCGCAACTTGCCGGCAAGTTTTCGCTTTCTCTCCGGCGACGACACCACCGCATTCGGCTTCATCGCGGACGGCGGCGACGGTGCGATCTCGGAGGTCGCCAACATCGCCCCGGATCTCTGCCGGACGATTTTCTCGCATGTCAGGCAGGGTAGGCTGCAATCCGCTCGTTATCTGCACAAGCGCCTGATCCCGCTTATCGCCTGCCTGTCCAGGGAAAGTCCGGCCGCGCTCAAATACGCCCTCAACGTCCTTGGCCTGATGTCGGCCGCCACCAGGCTTCCGATCGTGCCGCTGGACGCAGCTGCGCAGAGAGGCGTGGTGCGCGCATTCGCTGCGTTCGCGGACGAGGAATTGATCGACAGTGTCGGAACCTGACGGGCCGAGGCCGTCCGGACACTGCATGCTCAATCGCCTCGATGGATCCCACAGGCTGCTCCATTCCTGGAAGCTGGCGCTGCTGCGCTTTGCCGTGACGCGGGATGAGTCCGACAGGCTCAACGTTGCTGCACTCGCGACGGAGCTCGATCGCGTCGGTGGGCAACGCATCGCCGACGAGACGTTCCACTTCTTCCGGCGAACCAGTTCCCAGCTCTGCGCGGCCATCAGTGGGCAGCTACAGAACGCGGCAGACATCCTGGACCGCTTCTGCAAGCAGATCGAAGAACCGCGGCTGCGCCTCGCCTTTGCCGCAGCGGTCGGGATCACGCATTCGGATCCCGCGCCGTCTCAATCCGCCCGACCGAAGCGGAACCTCGATCTCTTCAGAGGGCTGCCGGCACGAGGATCGGCATCTTTATGACATTCCTATGCGGGCGCGCCGGTGCTCATCTCGCAATCCTACGCAACGATCGACATCATAAGCGGCAGATTGGCGCGGCCGTCTCGCCGCGCCAAGGATGAGGACTTCCGCTATGTCGATCCTGACACATGACTTTGACCGGCCCTTCGGGGCCGAACGCCCGTTGCGCATCTCCGACGCGCGCAAGGCCCAGCTCAAGCGCATCGCGCTCCAAGCGCTTGGCCTGCTCTCGATGGGCAGCGTGCTCACCGCGCTGATCGCGCTGAGAACCGCAATCCATGTCTGGCATCTCCCCGCCTGATCGGTGACGCGGTGCCCGGCGCGGCTTGCGAGGTAACGACATGGTCGAGCTCAAGATCGTCGTCCTGGTCGCATTGATGGGCGCATTGCTGCTCGGCATGCGCATCACCGCGAGCCCGGCCTCGGACGGCTAGCATGCAGCCCTTCAAGGGAAGTCTGGAGCAGGCCGTCACCGTGACCATCCTGACGATGACGCTGAGCCTGGTCTGGGGCGGCATCCTGACGCTGGTGATCACGCTGCTGGCGCGCGGGCTCGGGGTCTAGCTCGTCCGATCTCGCACGGCGATCGACCGCGAGCTGACCATTACTGCCTACGACGCAAGCAACCGATCGCGCAGTGCGGTCGCGCTGCCCGGTTGAGGCCCGCTATCCCCGCGGAAAAGGCCGGCCCGATCTGGCGCAATTTCACGGAACCGTGTAGAGCGGTTTCATGAGCAGCAGCAACGTCAACGTCGTCGCCCACCCCCTGGTCCAGCACAAGCTCTCCCTGATGCGGGAGAAGGACCGCTCGACCAAGAGCTTTCGCGAGATCCTGAACGAGATCGGGATGCTGCTCTGCTACGAGGTGACGCGCGACCTGCCGCTAGAGCTGGTCGAGATCGAGACGCCGATCGCGCCGATGCGGGCGCCGAATATCGCCGGCAAGAAGCTCACCCTGGCGCCGATCCTGCGCGCCGGCGTCGGCTTCCTCGACGGCATGCTGGCGCTGATGCCCTCTGCGCGCATCGCCCATATCGGGCTCTACCGCGACCCCGAGACGTTGCAGGCCGTGGAATACTACTTCAAGGCACCGCAGGACCTGTCCGACCGCACCGTGATCCTGATGGACCCGATGCTGGCGACCGGCAACTCGGCCTGCGCCGGTGCGTCCCTGCTCAAGGCGCGCGGCGCCCGCGACATCCGCTTCGTCTGCCTTCTGGCCGCACCCGAGGGCATCGCCCAGTTCCAGAGCGAGCATCCCGACGTGCCGATCTGGACCGCCGCGATCGACGAGCGGCTCAACGATCACGGCTACATCGTGCCGGGCCTGGGCGATGCCGGCGACCGGATGTTCGGCACCAAGTAGACAGGTTTGCGCGAGCGCGTTACTCCAGTTGGCATGAGCGCCAACGATTTCTCACTGCAGTCGCTGATCCGGATCGAGACCGCTGCCGATCCGGCCTTGGTATTCGACGGCACACCCGTCTCCCGCGCGGAATTTTCGAACAAGGTCGAGCAGACCGCCGCCTGGCTCGCCGCGCAGGGCATCGGCAAGGGCGACGTCGTCGCGGTCTGGCTGGTCAACCGGATCGAATGGCTCGCACTGCTGTTCGCCGCCGCACGGCTCGGCGCCGTCACCGCCGCCGTCAACACGCGCTACCGCAGCGCGGAAGTCGCGCACCTGCTCAAACTGTCCGGTGCGAAGCTCATGGTGGTCGAGGCGGCATTCCGCTCGATCGATTTTGCCGCCATCCTCGCCGGCATCACCAAAGACGAGGTGCCGGCACTGCAAAGGCTCGCGGTGGTCGGCGCGGATGCGATGCCGGCACAGTGGCCCTGCGTGCGGTTCGATGCGTTTGAGAAGCCCTATCCAGCGGCTCCGCCTGCTCAAGGCGACGTCGACCTGCCAGTGCTGCTCTACACGACATCGGGCACGACCAAGGGACCGAAGCTCGTCGCGCATTCGCAGCGAACGCTGGCGACGCACGCCGCCTCCGTCGCCAACGCGCTCCAGCTCGATCACCAGCGTCATTCGCTGCTGGCCATGCTGCCGTTCTGCGGCACGTTCGGCATGACGAGCCTGCTCGGTTTCATCGCAGCAGGCGCAACCATCCATGTGCTCGACGCCTTCGAGGCGGCGCCGGCCCTGAAGGTCCTCAGCGAGCAAGGGATCACGCATTCCTTCGGCTCGGACGAGATGTTCCGCCGTATCCTGGCGCTCACCGATGCGCCACACCCATTTCCACATCTCGAAATCTGCGGCTTCGCCGCGTTTCAGCCCGGCTGGCGCGAACTGGCGGCAGAGGCTGAAGCGCGCGGCATGAAGCTGTTCGGCCTCTACGGCTCGAGCGAGGTGCAGGCCCTGTTCTCGATCGGCCGCGCCGGTGATGCCTTCGCCGAGCGCATCGAAGGCGGCGGCTGGCCGATGTCGCCGGACGCGAAAGTCCGCGTGCGCGATGTCGAGACCGGCGAGCTTGCGCCCCAAGGCGTCTCCGGCGAGATCGAGATCAGCGCGCCGTCACGCTTCCTCGGCTACTTCAACAATCCCGCGGCAACGCGCGAAGCGATTACCGCCGACGGGTTCTTCCGCACCGGCGACATCGGCCGGCTGCGCGGCGACGGCTCCTTCGTCTACGAGACGCGCGCCGGCGATGCGATGCGGCTCGGCGGCTTCCTGGTCGCGCCCGGCGAAATCGAGGACGAGCTCAAATCCTGCGCCGGTGTCGCCGACGCCCAGGTCGTCGCGGTCGATCTCAAGGGCCAGGCGCGCTGCGTCGCCTTTGTCATTCCCGCAAAGGAGCCTCCAATGCAGGAGACGCTGATCGCGCGCCTGCGCGAGCGGCTTGCCGGCTACAAGGTGCCGGCGCGGATCTATGTCGTGGAAGCCTTCCCCGTCACCGACAGCGCCAACGGCATGAAGATCCAGCGCGCCAGGCTTCGCGCCATGGCGATGGAGCGGATCGCCGCCGAATAGACCCGTTCAGTACGACTTCGCGAGCCCCAGCACCTTTTCCGCGATGAAGCTGAGCGCGAGCTGCGGGCTGACCGGGGCGATGCGCGGGATCAGCACTTCGCGCAAATAGCGCTCGACGTGAAATTCCTTGGCGTAGCCGAAGCCGCCATGGGTCATCACCGCCTGCTCGCAGGCCGAGAAGCCCGCTTCGCCCGCCAGATATTTTGCGGCATTGGCCGCGGCGCCGCACGGCATGCCCTTGTCGTATTGCCAGGCCGCCGACATCACCATCAGCCAGGCCGCCTCCAATTCGACCCAGTTCACCGCGAGCGGATGCTGGATGCCCTGGTTCTTGCCGATCGGACGATTGAACACGACGCGCGTCTTGGCGTATTCGGTCGCACGCGACAGCGCGAGCTTGCCGAGACCGACCGCCTCGGCCGCGATGAGAATGCGCTCCGGATTCATGCCTTCGAGGATGTACTCGAAGCCTTTGCCCTCCTCGCCGATGCGATCCTCCATCGGGATTTCGAAGTCTTCGAAGAACAGCTCGTTGGAATCGACGATCTTGCGGCCCATCTTCTCGATCTCGTGGACCTTGATCCTGTTGCGGTCGAAATCGGTGTAGAACAGGCTGAGGCCGTGGGTCGGCGAGCGCACCTCCTCCAGCGGCGTGGTGCGCGCCAGCAACAGAATCTTGTGCGCGACCTGCGCGGTCGAGATCCACACCTTCTGACCATTGACGATGTAGCGGTCGTTCTTGGCGACCGCGCGGGTCTTGAGCTGGGTGGTATTGAGTCCGGTGTTGGGCTCGGTGACGGCGAAGCACGCCTTCTCGCGCCCCTCGACCATCGGCGGCAGCATGCGCCTGCGCTGCTCCTCGGTGCCGAACACGACGACGGGATTGAGTCCGAACACGTTGATGTGCACGGCGGAGGCACCGGACATGCCGGCGCCGGACTCCGCGATGGTGCGCATCATGATCGCGGCTTCCGTAATGCCGAGCCCGGAGCCGCCATACTCCTCCGGCACGCAGATGCCGAGCCAGCCGGCGTCCGCCAGCGCCTTGTGGAAGTCGTGCGGGAAGCCGCCGTCGTGGTCCTTCTTCAGCCAATAGGCGTCGGGAAAGCCTTCGCAGATCTTGGCTATGGCGTCGCGAATGGCTTCCTGCTGATCGGTGAGCGCGAAATCCATGGTCTTGATCTCCTTCTTGGGAGCCGCGACCGCGCCATCTCCCTTCCCTTCGCGTTCCCCACGCAAAGGCCGTCGCCGCTTGCTGCGTCCGGACGTGCCCTCACCCGCGTTCTTAACTCGAAAAACTGCGCACAGATACGTGAATTTATCCGTGAAGTGTGTCTACCATGCATAGGGTCATGCGGCGCGACAGTGCGAGCGCGCCGTTATTTCGCAGGGAGGAAACCGCGATGGCCGGACTCTATTTCGAAGACTTTTCCGTGGGCCAGGAGTTCAGGCATCCGCTGACCCGGACCGTCACCGAGATGGACAACACCATGTTCAGCCTGCTGACGCTCAATCCGCAGCCGCTGCACATCGACGCGCATTTCGCCGAGAAGACGGAGTTCGGCCAGCGCATTTTCAACAGCCTTTACACCCTCGGCATCATGATCGGCATGACGGTTTATGATACGACCTTGGGCACCACCGTCGCCAATCTCGGCATGACCGACGTCACCTTTCCAAAGCCGGCCTTCCATGGCGACACCTTGCGGGCGACGACGAAGGTGCTCTCGGTGCGGGAATCCAAATCGCGGCCCAAGGCCGGCATCGTCGAGTTCGAGCACCATGCTCTGAATCAGAACGACGAGATCGTCGGCAAATGCCGCCGCATGGCGATGATGCACAAGAGGCCGGTCTGATGCGTTCGATGCTGTTCGTGCCGGGCGATTCCCCGCGCAAATTCGAGAAGGCGAGCGAAGGCAAGGCCGACGCGCTGATCATCGATCTCGAGGACTCCGTCGTCACCGAGAAGAAGGCGGAGGCGCGCGGGTTGACACTTGCGATGCTGAAAGGCCGCAACAAGCCACATCAGCTCTATGTCCGCGTCAATGCTCTGGATACCGGCATGACGCTGGCCGATCTTGCCGCCGTGATGCCGGGCAGGCCGGACGGCATCGTGCTGCCGAAATCGCAAGGCGGCGACGACGTGCGGCAGGTCGCGACCTGGCTCGAAGCGCTCGAGGCGGCAGCCGGCATCGCGATCGGCGCCACCCGCATCGTCTGCGTCGCGACCGAAACGGCAGGCTCGATCTTCGGGCTCGGCAGCTACAAGGGCTGCTCCCCCCGTCTCGCGGGGCTGATGTGGGGCGCGGAAGATCTTTCGGCCTCGCTCGGCGCCACCGAGAAAGCCTCCGGCGGCGTGTTCCACAGCCCCTATCGCCTGGCGCGCGATCTCTGCCTGATGGCAGCAGCCGCGGCCGAGGTCGCGCCGATCGACACGGTTTACACCGACATCGACAATCTCGCCGGCCTCGAAGCCGAAACGCGCGCGGCGCGGCGCGACGGATTCTCAGCCAAGGCGCTGATCCATCCCAAGCATGTCGACATCGTCAACGCGGCCTTCGCGCCGACGGAGGCCGAGCGCATATGGGCGGAGAAGGTGATCGCGGCGTTCGCGAGCAATCCCAAGTCCGGCACGCTGCGGCTCGACGGCCAGATGATCGACAAGCCGCACCTTCGCGCCGCGAAGAAGATTCTCGGCCAGCCCTGATCGGGACGCAAGCTGCGCCATGATCGTTCGCGGTAGCAGCGCTGATTACGCGGAGGGTCGACCGGTTGAGGCCGAAGGCGGCGGCCTGACGCCGAGGCGTCAATCGAATCCCTGAACGGGCGGCGTCGCGGCTTGCGCGGAGACGGCAGGCGCGGCTTGGACCGGCGCGGCATGAACCGGCGGCGGGTTGCCGGCAGCTCTCATCTGGCCGTTGGCATTCATCGCCTCGCGCGTGCGCGGTGGAACGCGGGTCGCGGCCGCGCGACGCGGCGGCTGCCGGTGTCTTGCCGATTGCGAACCTCTCAGGCCCCAGGACCGGGCGATCGACGGTCCGGCCGTGTAGCCGACCAAGGCTCCTGCGACGGCTCCGACCGGGCCCAGCACGACCGCACCAGACAAGGCGCCGAGCGCTGCCGAGCCCGCGCGCTCCTGCGCAACTGCGCCCGCTGGCACACAAGCCAGAATTGCAATAGCGGTGATCAGAGCCTTGTGCATCGGAGTGCCTCCCTCACGGAAGATCACTCCCGCTCAAATATGGCGGCACCACGTTGGTATATGGCCCATCGCAGGGCAATCGGCCGCTGGAACTCGGCTAGTTGACGGTCTGCGCCCTGCCGGTCGGGGCTTGCGGCGGAGGCCGGCCGACGCATGGATCGGCGCGTCACCGCGCGCCGCGAGCTTTGCTAGCGGACGAGACGATTGCCGCCGGCGGCGGCACTGCTCGTTTCGGGCGCGGGCGCTATTCTCACCACGGCCGCGAGCGGTGCGCCGTTGCGCAACAAGGTCAGCTTCACCTCCTCGCCGACGCGCGCGAGTCCGATCGTGTTGCGGAGCTGGGCGGCGGTGCGGATCGGACGGTCGTCGGCCCGGGTGATGATATCGCCCTTGCGGAGCCCTGCCTGCTCCGCCGGCGAATCCGCGGCGATCTCGGCGATGACAGCGCCCTGATTCAAACCCTTGTTGACCGACGGATGCAGGTCCCTCAGCGAAACGCCGATGCGGCCGCGCTCGACGCGCCCCTTGGCAATGATCTGCTCCATCACCTTGCGCGCCATGTTGACCGGAATGGCAAAGCCGATGCCGACATTGCCGCCCGCGGGTGAGATGATCGCCGAGTTGATGCCGACGAGCTCGCCGCGCAGGCTCACCAGCGCGCCGCCGGAATTGCCGGGATTGATCGCCGCATCGGTTTGGATGAAATCCTCATAGCCCTGCTTGCCGAGGCCGGTGCGTCCCAGCGCGCTGACGAGCCCTGATGTCACGGTCTGGCCGAGGCCGAAGGGATTGCCGATCGCAAGGACGAAATCACCGACTTCGAGCCCATCGCTATCTCCGAAGGGAAGCGCTTTGAGTCCGGCCGGGTTCTGAATCTGGAGCACCGCGACGTCCGTCGGCGGATCGCGGCCGATGACCTTGGCGGAAAATTGCCGACCGTCCCTGGTCGTGATCTGAACGGCGGAGGTGCCTTCGACCACGTGATTGTTGGTCAGCACATAGCCGCGCTGGGCATCGACGATGACCCCGGAGCCGGTCGCATTGACCTCCTTCTCGATCTGCCTGGGAACGTCGAAGAACTCACGGAAGAGCGGGTCGCGATAGAGCGGGTTGTCCTCGCGCACGCGGCCATGCACGGAAATGTTGACCACGGCGGGCGTCACCTGACGCACCAGCGGCGCCAGGGTCGGCACCGAGCCGCCGGTCTTCAAATCCGGAATTTGGCCGGCGGCAGGCTGCGACGCTGTAAGCGTCAGCACCAGCAAGGCCAGGAAAAGCAGACGCACAGCATTCATCATCTTCACCTGCCGCTTTGCGTTGTGTGGATGTTCGAGACCCTGGTGGCTTCAGCCTTCGTCGCGTGGCGCGACGATCCAGCCCTGCAGGGCCAGATAGGGAACAGCCCAGGCTGCCGAGGATTGGCCGAGCAGCACCAGTCCGAGAATGGTGGGCGTGAACATCATGCGGCCCGCCCTTCTGCGGCGGCCCATGGCCGCCGCAGCCGCATCGGCACGCCGCCGCCCCGCGGCGGGTCGTCATTGTCATTGTCGCCGTCGAGCTGGCGCAGCGCGGCCAGAATGTCGACGAGCCGGACCGTGTGGCTCATGCCGGGAATCTCGCGCAAGGCCGGACAGGATTCGACCGCGTACATGTCGGATGCCCAGGACGACAGGATGATACGCTTCTCCGGCGTGGAGAGCTCCTCGGCATTCAGGACTTCGGCCGGCGAGTCGTAGTGGGCCGCTGGGTGAAACAGCGGATCGAGAGTGCCGGAACGGGTCTTCACGTTGGTCATTGGTGTGTCTCCCTCATGCTCCTTTCCGGGGGGACGGATTTGTTGACGATGAGACGGCGGCGCCAATCGCCGCCGCCCCGCTTGACACTAATGCGTATTGATCGCGATGCGCTTGACGCCTTCGCGCGCCTTCTCCGATTTCGGCAGCGACACGGTCAGGACGCCATCCTTGAACGACGCCTCGGCCTTGTCCTCCTCGACACCCTCCAGCGGGATCTGCCGCTCGAAAGCGCCGTAATAGCGCTCGGTGAAGTACCTGCCCTCGCCGTTGTGCTCCGCCTTCTTCTCGCCGCGGACGGTCAGCACGCCATTGGCGATCTCGACCTGGACGTCCTTCTCCGTCAGGCCGGGAAGCTCGGCCGAGACGGTCAGCGTCTTGTCGGTCTCGCTGAGCTCGAGTTTCGGCCAGCCGAAACGGCCTTCCATCAGCGGCGACAGGCCGGTCCCGCCGAAGCCGCGGAAGACATCGTCGAACAGACGGTTCATCTCGCGGTGAAGCGTCAGGAAGGGATCGAAATTGTCGCGCACCGGCGCAAGCTCCTGGTTTCTCGACCAGGGAATGAGATCACGAAAAGCCATGGTTCTCTCCTTCGTGCATCGGGAGCGCGGCCCGCGCACCCGCGCGCCGCGTTCCGCCGTTTGATCGATCGAGCGCTCAGGCTGCTTTCTTCTGCTCGATCTGCGATGCCGCAGGAGCGCCGCCCGCGATCGGAATCCGGCGCGGCTTCATCGCTTCCGGAACCTCGCGGACGAGGTCGATGATCAGGAGCCCGTCCTGGAACGAGGCCTGCTTCACCTGGACGTAATCGGCGAGGTTGAACACGCGCCGGAACGGACGTGCGGCGATGCCCTGGTACAGGTATTCGCGCGCAGCGGTCTCGGGCTTCTTGCCCTCGATGGTGAGCGCGTTCTGCTCGGCGGTCACGGTGATATCGCTGGCGCCGAAACCTGCCACTGCAAGGCTGATCCGGTAGTGATCTTCGCCGGAACGCTCGATGTTATAGGGGGGATAGTTGTCCTCGGTCGCCTGGCGCAGCGTGCTGTCGACGAGGTCGGCCAGGTGATCGAATCCGATGGTGGAGCGCCACAGGGGCGCGAAGTCGAAACTGGTCCTCATAACCAAGTCCTCCAAAGAGCAAGATGGATACGAAGGAGCGCAAGGCGGGAATTCAGACGGGTCCGAAAAGACCAGCCCGGCGCCCGTGCCGGACCCGATTCTGGCATCCGGCACACCGCTCTCGCGGCGAAAAACGACTTAGAAAACCGGACATCAGTTTCAAGGGGGCTGCCGAAGATTTTTTTGTGTCCCGCCCTGGTTGGTGGTGCCGGTCCGTCCCCCCTTTGCCGCCGCGGCGGCCGGCTCCCTTGGCGCCACCGGCGGCGGCGGTCCGGCAGTCGGCGTCGATGGCGAGGTAAAATACAGATAAATTGTCGGTCCGGATAAAGGCCAGGGTTGCCTCTCATGCATTTGGACCGGCGCATGACGACGATCGCGCTGCTCGCGGCCGCAACGATGTGCGCGGCGCACGCCGACGATATCTTCATCGCACCCACCGATCTCAAAGAGCTCGGAACGATCGACGTGCGCTTTCAATCCTACAACATCGAGATGGTGGAGGTGACCGGCGGACGGTTCTGGAAGCCTTATCCGCCAACGGGGCGTCCCTTCGACGAACGGGATCGTTACAGCGCGAGATCGCCGATCGATCTTGCCAATGCGCGACTGCGCCTGCTCGCCGCAGCGTTGTCGCCGGTCTATCTGCGCGTGAGCGGCACTTGGGCCAATGCAACGTTCTTTGCCGAGGCGCCGGGAAAGCCGCCGCCGGGATTCAACTCGGTGCTCAGCAGGGCGCAGTGGCGCGGCGTCATGGAGTTCGCGCGTGCGGTCGATGCGGAGATCGTCACCTCCTTTGCGATCAGCCCCGGCAGCCGCGATGCCAACGGCATATGGAAGCCGGATCAGGCGCAGCAGTTGGTCGGCGCCGCGCGCGAGCTGGGCGGCCGTATCGCCGCCGCCGAATTCATGAACGAGCCGACGCTCGCCGCGACGGGCGGCGCAGCGGCGGGATACGATGCGATCGCCTATGGCCGCGACTTCAAGGTCTTCCGCGACTGGATGCGGCGGACCGCGCCCGAGACGCTGATCCTCGGTCCCGGCTCGGTCGGCGATGCACCGTCGCCATCCGATGCGGGCATCACCACACGCGACCTGCTTGCCGCATCCGGTCCCGGCGTCGATCGCTTCTCCTATCACCATTACAACACGATCTCGCCGCGCTGCGGCGGGCACGATGATCCGGCGCAGGCCCTCTCCGAACAATGGCTGGCCCGCACGGATGCGACACTCAGGACCTATCAGGCCCTGCGCGACGCATTCGAGCCCGGCAAGCCGATCTGGCTGACCGAGACCGCTGATGCGGCCTGCGGCGGCAGCCGATGGGACCGGACCTTTCTCGACACGTTCCGCTATCTCGACCAGCTCGGACGCCTGGCGAGGGCCGGCGTCCAGGTGGTGATGCACAACACGCTGGCCGCCAGCGATTACGGCCTGCTCGACGAAACAACGTTCCGGCCGCGGCCGAGCTACTGGGCCGCGCTGCTCTGGCGCCGGCTGATGGGAACGATCGTGCTCGACGCAGGCATGGCTGCCCCGCGCGATCTCCATCTCTATGCGCATTGCCATCCGGCCACGGCAGGAGCGGTGTCGCTGCTTGCAATCAACACGTCGCGCCGCACATCACACGCGCTGGCGTTATCGGACTCCGCTGAACGGTACACACTGCACGCGGCGCGGTTGCAGGCCACGATTGTGCAGTTGAACGGCAAGAGACTCGCGCTGACCACCGATGGCCAGCTGCCCCGGTTAGAGGCACGCGCAACACCGCCGGGATCAATTCGGCTTGCGCCGGCGACAATCACATTCCTGGTGTTTCCGAACGCTGCAAATCCCGCTTGCTCGTCCCGGCGTTCAGGATCTTAGCGAGTCCCGCGCCGTCTCCGGCGCCATCAGCGTCGCGATGATCGTGACGATCGACAGCGCGACGATGTAGACCGACACTGCCCAGTACGAGCCGGCCCATGCCAGCAGCCCAGCCGCGATCAGCGGCGAGAAGCCGCCGCTCAGCGCCGCCGCGACGTTGGCGCCGAGCGAGGCGCCGCTGTAGCGCACCTGGGTGCGGAACAGCTCCGGCATGAACGCGGCCTTCGGCCCGAACAGCAGCGCATGGGTGAGCGTCATCGTGACGACGAGCGCGAGCGTGATCAGCGCCGGCTCCTTGGTGTCGAGGAACCAGAACAGCGGAAAGGCCAGCGCAACCGAGAATACGCCGCCGGCGAGATACAGCGCCTTGCGTCCGAAGATGTCGGACAGCCAGCCCGCCAACGGCAGCGTCGCGAACTCGACGATGGCGGCATAGACCACCGCATCCAGGATCACTTGCCGCGGCAGACCGAGCTTTGTCGTCGCGTAAACCACCGTGAACACGGTGAGGAGATAAGCGAGCCCGACCTCCGACACGGTGATGCCGATCGCCAGCAGAAAGCTGCGCCAGTCGCGGCGCAGCACCTCGAGGGCCGGCTGCGCCAGCACCTCCTTGCGTTCGACGATCTCCTTGAAGTGAGGCGTCTCCGCGAGCCTGAGCCGCACGATGAAGCCGACGCCGACGAGCAGAATGCTGATCAGGAACGGCACGCGCCAGCCCCAGCTGAGGAAGTCCGCCTCGGGCAGCTTCGTCATCAGGCCGAAGATGCCGGTGGAGGCGGCGACGCCGACGGGAAAGCCGACCTGCACCAGGCTGCCGTAGAAGCCGCGGCGATTGCCGGCGTGCTCGATCACCATCACGACCGCGCCGCTCCACTCGCCGCCCAGCCCAATGCCCTGAACGAAACGAAGGATAACGAGCAGGATCGGGGCCCAGACGCCGATCTGACTGTAGGTCGGCAGGCAGCCGATCAGGAAGGTGCCGAGTCCCATCGCGATCATGGTCGCGACCAGCATGGTCTTGCGGCCGAGCCGGTCACCGTAATGCCCGATGATCGCGCCGCCGATCGGACGCGCGACGAAGCCGACCGCATAGGTCGAGAACGCCGCCAGCGTACCGACGAAGGGATCGAAGCTCGGGAAGAACAGCTTGTTGAAGACCAGCGCTGCCGCCGTGCCGTAGATCAGGAAATCGTACCACTCGATGGCGGTGCCGAGCGCGCTTGCCCACACCACATGCGCCGTCGTCGATCTCTCCGCGGAAACGGAGACCCCCGTTGCTGTCGTCATGCCCTGCCCCAACGATTCCAGAGCGCATCATGGCTAAACGTTGTGACGGTTGCAATCTGTGGAGGTGTTGTCTCTCACAGGATAACGGCGCGGGATTTTGTGCGCAGGTGTCGCACCACCCGTCATTGCGAGGAGCCCTTGCGACGAAGCAATCCAGACTGCCTCCGTGGAAAGACTCTGGATTGCTTCGCTTCGCTCGCAATGACGGGTGTTGAGGCATTAGCGCTACCAACGCGACATTGCCCAACGATCGCGGAACCCATTCCGCCCATATTCGCAATTGACAAACTCATTCGCTATTATCTAATTTATCCCACCCTGCCGCACCAAGCGGCCAATAAGCGAGGAAACGATAATGAGAGGGCTTCTGGCCTCCGCCATGCTCGCGGCCATGACTTCGGCTGCCATGACCACAGCGGCCACCGCACAAGTCTCCGACGACGTGGTGCGGATCGGCGTGCTGACGGACCTGTCGAGCTGGGGCCGCGACAATAGCGGGCCGGGCTCGGTCGAGGCGGCCAAGATGGCCGTGGAGGAATTCGGCCCGACCGTGCTCGGCAAGCCGATCGAGATCATCAGTGCCGACCACCAGATGAAGACCGATGTGGGCGTTCAGGTCGTCCGCGGCTGGTTCGACAACGGCAAGGTCGATGCCGTCGTCGACATCCCCAATTCCGGCATCGCGATCGCCGTGCACAACATGGTGCGTGAGCGGGGCAAGATCGCGCTGCTCTCCGGCCCCGGCGCGAGCTCGCTGACCGACGAGCTGTGCAGCCCGAACACCGTGCACTTCACCTACGACACCTATGCCCTGTCCAAAGTGACGGCCTCCGCCGTGATCAAGGAAGGCGGCAAGTCCTGGTACTTCATCACGGCCGACTACGCCTTCGGCCAGCAGCTCGAGAAGGACGCGACGCGATTCATCAACGAGATGGGCGGCAAGGTGCTCGGCGGCGTGAAGCATCCGACCAACACCGCCGATTTCTCCTCCTTCGCGCTGCAGGCGCAGAGCTCGAAATCCGACGTGGTCGCTTTCGCCAATGCCGGTCAGGACACCGACAACGCGATCAAGCAGTCCGGCGAGTTCGGCCTGGTCCAGGGCGGCCAGAAGCTCGTCGGTCTGTTGATGTTCGACACCGACGTGCACGCGATCGGCCTCAAGGCCGCGCAGGGCACCTACATGACCACAGCCTCCTACTGGGCCATGGACGAGGCCACCCGCGCCTGGTCGAAGAAGTTCTACGAGCGCACCAAGGTGATGCCGACCATGATCCAGACCGGCGTCTACGGCTCGGTGCTGCACTATCTGAAGGCGATCAAGGCGGCCGGCACCGACGATTCCGCCAAGGCGATGGCCAAGATGCGCGAGCTGCCGATCGAGGATATCTTCGTCCACGGCGGCAAATTGCGCGAGGACGGCCGCGTTATCCGCGACATGTATCTCGCCAAGGTGAAGAAGCCCGAGCAGTCCAAGGAGCCGTGGGACTATCTGGATGTCGTCAAGACCGTGAAGGGCGAGGATGCCTTCCGCCCGGTCTCCGAATCCAAATGTCCGCTCCTGAAGAAGTGAGGTCCAGATGACCGGCAACGAGCATGGCGCAATTGAGACTTACGAGTGCGATGTGCTCGTGGCCGGATCGGGTTGCTCCGGCATGTCGGCCGCGATCACCGCGCGCGATCGCGGGCTCGACGTGCTGATCGTCGAAAAGGAGCCGCGCTTCGGCGGCACCACTGCCCGCTCCGGCGGCTGGCTCTGGATTCCCGGCACCTCGCTGGCAAAGGCCTATGGCATTGAGGAGACACCGGACCAGGCCCGCACATACTTGCGTCATGAAGCCGGCAACAATTACGACGCCGCGCGCGTCGATGCCTTCCTGAGCGCCGGCCCCGAGGCAGTCGATTTCTTCACCACCAAGACCGCACTGCGTTTCGACATGCCGCTGGTATTTCCGGACTATCACGCCGAAGCGCCCGGCGGCGCGCAGGGCGGCCGCTCCATGGTGACGCGCCCGTTCGACGGCCGCGAGCTCGGCGAGCTGATCAAGACGCTCGGCATGCCCCTGCCCGAGCTCACCGTGTTCGGCATGATGCTGGGAAGCGGCAAGGAGATCATCCATTTCATGCGGGTGACGAAGTCGCTGGCCTCGGCGGTCTATGTCGCCAAGCGGCTGTCGCGGCATCTGATGGACGTGCTGCGCTACGGCCGCGGCATGACGCTCACCAACGGCAATGCGCTCGCAGGGCGACTTGCGAAATCCGCACTCGACCTCAAGATTCCGATGTGGCTGTCCTCGCCGGTGCGCGAGCTGACGGTCGAGAACGGTGCTGTCACCGGCGCGATCGTCTCGCGCGAGGGACGCGAGGTGCGCGTTCGTGCACGCCACGGCGTCGTGCTCGCCTGCGGCGGCTTTCCGCATGATGTCGAACGGCGCAAGAAGATGTTCCCGCATGCGCCGACCGGCAACGAGCACTATTCGCCGGGGCCGATCGGCAACACCGGCGACGGATTGCGTCTGGCCGAGCGCGCCGGCGGACGCATCGAAGATCGCCTGCCGAACGCGGCGGCCTGGGTCCCGGTGTCGCTGACCACGCGCAAGGACGGATCCAAGGGCGTGATGCCGCATTTCATCGACCGCGCCAAACCCGGCGTGATCGCGGTGATGCGCGACGGCAAGCGCTTTGCCAATGAAGGAAATTCCTATCACGACTTCGTCCAGGCCATGGTCAAGGCTGCCAAGCCCGGCAAGGAGATCGCCGCCTTCCTCGTCTGTGACCACAAGACGTTGCGGAAGTATGGCCTCGGCTGCGTGCCGCCTTTCCCGATGCCGCTGGGTCATCATTTGAAGACCGGCTATCTCATGCGCGGCGATACGCTGGAGGCGCTGGCGGCGAAAGCCGGCATCGATGCCGAGGCATTCGCCGAGACCGTCAAGCAGTTCAATGTGACGGCGCCGCAAGGCCATGATGCCGCCTTCGGCAAGGGCTCGAAGGCCTATAACCGCTACCAGGGCGATGCCCTGCACGGTCCGAACCCCTGCGTCGCGCCGATCGAGAACGGTCCGTTCTACGCCATCAAGATGGTGATCGGCGATCTCGGCACCTATGCCGGCATCGTCACCGACGAGAACGCACGGGCACTCGACGCCGAGGGACGGGTGATTCCCGGCCTCTATGCCGCCGGCAACGACATGGCGAGCATCATGGGCGGCAATTATCCCGGCGCCGGCATCACGCTTGGGCCGGCGCTGACCTTCGGCTACATTGCCGGCAGACATCTTGCCGACAGCGCCGCCAAGCGCGACGCGGCGTAAGCAAAACGCCAGGAGGCGCATGAAGAGGGAAAGCCGCGGCATCCAGTCGATCGAGGTCGGCGGAGAATTGCTCCGCGCGCTCGCAAGGAGCGGCGAGCCGATGATGCTGCGCGATCTCGCCCGCGAGGCCGGCATGACCCCGGCCAAGGCGCACCCCTATCTCGCCAGCTTCTCCCGTATCGGCCTGATCGAGCAGGACGAGAGCACCGGCCGCTACGAGATCGGCGCGCTGGCGCTGGAGCTCGGCCTGATCAGCCTGCGCCGGCTTTCCGGCGTGCGCATAGCACGGCCGAAGATCGCTGGCCTCGCAAGCCAGATCGGCCACGCGGTCTCGCTCGCGGTCTGGGGCACGCACGGCCCGACCGTGGTGCAGCTCGAAGAGCCGGCCCAGCCGGTGCACATCGTGATGCGCGTCGGCTCGGTGATGGCGCTGCTGGAGACTGCGACGGGCCGCGCGTTCGCGGGGTTCCTGCCGGAGAAGACGATCAACGCCGCGCTCGAAAGCGGCCTCGACCGTCATGGCGTCGGCTACAATCCAAAGCGCGCCGTGAGAGGCGCGAAGGTTGCCGAGATGCTCGCCGAGGTGCGCAAGCACGGCCTTGCCCGCGCGCTCGGCGATCCCCTGCCCGGCGTCAACGCATTCTCGGCACCCGTATTCGATCATTCCGGCCACGTCGCGCTGGTCATCACCGCGATGGGGCCGGAAGGAACATTCGACGCCCGCTGGGACAGCCCGATCGCGCACGCGCTACGCGACTGCGCCGGCGCCATCTCGAAGCGGCTGGGTCACGGGATGACGGTTGCGGCGGAGTGAGGCTTCGCAGCCCAACACATCAACCGCTGTCATGCCCCGCCTAGTGCGCAATTGCGCACAGGGGCGGGGCATCCAGTACGCCGCGGCGAATGTCGCGGGAGCGAGCTCTCCAACACCCGCCTCTGGAATACTGGATCGCCCGCCTTCGCGGGCGATGACAGCGAGTATGGGGCGTTTTCGATGCCCCTTACTTCTCCTTCACCGGCACCGTGTAGTTCAGGACCAGCCGGCCGCCATCCGGATAGATCGTCTGCCCGGTGATGTAGGACGCATCGTCGCTGGCGAGGAACGCCACGACGGACGCCACCTCGCTCGGCTCGCCGCCGCGGCCGGCCGGCGTGCGTGACAGCACCGTCTTGCGGGCATCGTCCGAGGTGTAGATGGACGACGCCACCATGTCGGTCAGGATCGTGCCCGGCCCGACCGCGACGACGCGGATGTTGTGCGGGGCGAGCGCGACGGCCGCGACCGACGTCAGCTGCTTCATGCCGCCCTTGGACATGGCGTAGGTCGCCAGCGCCGGGATCGCCAGCAGCGCATTCACCGAGGACATGTTGATGATGACCCCGCCGCCGCCTTGCGCGATCATCTGCCTGGCCGCCGCCTGCACGCCGAAGAACGCGCCTTTCAGGTTGATGCCGATGATCTCGTCGAATTCCTCCTCGGTAATCTCGAGGATGTCCCGGTTGCGGGCGACACCGGCGTTGTTGACCATGATGTCGAGCCGGCCGAACTCCTTCACTGCAGTCGCGACGAGTTGATCGACATCGGTGCGCCAGGCGACGTTGCCGACGACGGTGCGCAAGGCATCAGGCCGGCCAAGCTCGGCGGCCGTGCCGGCGAGGCCCTCGGCATCGATGTCCGAAATGACGACCTTGACGCCGTCGTCCAAAAACCTCTTCGCGCAGGCCTTGCCGATGCCGCGCGCCGCGCCGGTGATGGCTGCGACCTTGCCGGACAGTTTCATGGTCTCACTCCAGGACTTGGGACAATCTCACCGTCACATCACGTGAATACGCGCGGGCGCAAGCCCGCGTGAAACCAGGTGATCATGGAATAGATGTCGTAGACGGGCAATCCCACTTCGGCTTGAAGCGCGGCCGCGTAAGGCGGCATGTTGGTGCATTCGAGCACGATGGCGCCGACATCCGGATTTTTGGCGACGAGCTGCTTGCCGGCCTCGACCACGTCACGCTCGGCTTGCGCGATGTCCATGTCGTCCTTCTCGGCCTTGATCAGGACACGAAAAAACTCCTTGCCGTTCTCGGTGCCGGCCAGCGGCGTATCGAGCGGCACGCCGGCGGCTTCGAGATGAGACGGCGTCAGCGTCGAGCCCGATACCGTAACGAGGCCGACGCGCTTGCCCGGCGGCAAGGTCGCCTGCACCCACGGCACCTGCATCAGCGAGGAGGTCGCGACGGGAACGCCGACCGCCGCCGCGATCTCCTTCTGGAACAGCGAGAGGAATCCGCAATTGGTGGTGATGGCCTCGGCCCCCAGCCGCACCAGATCCTTGGCCGCGTCGATGAAGTCGGGCAGCAGGCCGGCCGCGCTCTTCAGCACCACCTTCTCCGGCGAGGCGCCGCTGACCACGCGATAGAGCACGGGGAACGGCCAGGTCGTGGCGTTGCCCATATCGCCGGGAATGCGGGGGAAGCGTGCCTCCAGCATCAGGATGCCGAGCGGTGCGCCATAGACGGCCTTGCCGCCACGGGCGATGCGGGAGGGCGAGCTGGCTGAGGTGGTCATGGTGCGCTCTCAGAGGAAACGATCGGGTGCGAACGGCGCGAGTGGAATCTCGGGCTGCTTGCTGCTCAGGAGCTGGGCGACAAGGCGGCCAGTGCGGGCCGAGCCGACCAAGCCGACATGGCCGTGGCCGAAAGCATAGACGATGTCGCGGGAGGCGCGCGCATGGCCGATGCAGGGACGCCCATCCGGCATGCTCGGGCGATGGCCGAACCAGGTTTTGATGCGCGAGGCCGGGATGTCCTTCGGCAGTTTCGGGAACATCCCGAGCAGATGGTTGCGCAGGATTTCGGCGCGCTTCCAGTTCGGCGCGGCTTCGAGACCAGCGATCTCGACCGTGCCGGCGGCACGCAGGCCCTTGTCAGTCCAATTCACCACCATCTTGGCGTCGGATGCCATCATCGAGCTGCGCGGACCTACTTCCGGATCCTCAATCATGACGTGATAGCCGCGCTCGGTCTCGAGCGGGAGGGAATCGCCGACCGACGCGGTGAGCTGCTTCGAGCGGGCACCAGCCGCGACCACCGCGGCATCGCAGGCAATCTCGCCGGTCTCGGTGAGAACAGCCGCGAGCTTGTTGCCGTCTAGCTTCAGACCGGTCGCCTTGGCCTGCACGTGCTTCGCGCCACTGGCGATCGCATGAGCGGCAAGCGCGGCGACATAGGCACCGGGATCGCGGCAGCGTCCGGCCTCCTCCACCACCACGCCAAAGGTGTAGCGCGGATGCAGATCAGGCTCGCGCTGACGCATCTCGTCGGCATTGAGCTCCAGCCATTCGACGCCGACCTTCTTGCGCAGACGCCAGCCGAGATCGTTGTCGAAACTGCCGCGCGAGGTGAACACATGCATCACGCCGTTGCGCTCGATCAGCTCGGGCACGCCGGCCTCTTCCGCGAGCTTCCGGTGCAGCAGCGGCGCATCCTTCAAGAGGTCGCGCAGCGCAAACGCCGTCGTCTCGACCCGCGCCTCGGTCCAGCCCGAGAGCAGGTACTTGATCAGCCAGGGCAGCGCTTTCGGCAGGTACGACCAGCGGATCGCGAGCGGGCCGAGCGGGTCCAGGAGATAGCCCGGCACCTTCTTCCAGACGCCCGGCTCGGCCGGCGGGATCACCGAATGCGACGACAGCCAGCCGGCATTGCCGTAGCTCGCCGCCTGTTCGCCGCCTAGCTCGCCGGGATCGATCAGCGTGACGCGATGGCCCTCGCGCAGCGCCTCGATGGCGCTGATCACACCGACCGCGCCGGCTCCGATGATCGCAACGTGGCGACCGGTCGCCACGGCTTACGCCTTCACCGCGGGCGCAAAATCCTTGCCGACCGAGATCGCGCGCGGATCGATGATGCAGTGGAGGATCGACGGTTTGCCCGAGGCCAGCGCGCGTTCGAACGCGGGCGCGAACTCTTCGGTGCGCTCGACACGCTCACCATGGCCTCCGAACGCCTTCGCATACATCGCGAAGTCCGGGTTCTTCAACTGGGTGCCGACGACGCGGCCGGGATAGTCGCGCTCCTGGTGCATGCGGATGGTGCCGTATTGCGCATTGTCGACGACGATGACGACCAGCGGCGCGTCATACTGCACGGCGGTTGCGAATTCCTGACCGTTCATCAGGAAGCAGCCGTCGCCGGCAAAGGCGACGACGACGCGATCCGGATATTGCCGTTTGGCGAGCACGCCCGCCGGCACGCCATAGCCCATCGAGCCCGAGGTCGGCGCCAGTTGCGCGGCAAAGCTGTGGAAGCGGTGATGGCGATGGATCCAGCCGGCATAATTGCCGGCACCGTTGCAGACGATCGCGTCCTTGGGCAGGCGGTCGCGCAGCCAGGTCATCACCTGGCCGTACTGGAACGTGCCCGGCAGCTCGCGCGCCTTCCCGGTCCAGGCGAGATAATCGGCGTGCGCCTTGGCGGCTTCGCCTTTCCAGGCCACCGCGCCGGCGGGCTTCAGCGTCTCGACGGCGGCGGCGAAGGCAGCCGGCGTCGCCTGAATCGCCAGCGCGGGCTGATAGACGCGGCCGAGCTCTTCGGAGCCCGGATGCACATGGATCAGCTTCTGCCGCGGAGTGGGAATATCCAGCAGCGTATAGGACGAGGACGGCATCTCCGACATGCGGCCGCCGATGAGCAGAATGACATCGGCGCCCTCGATGCGCGCCTTCAGGCCCGGGCTCGGCCCGATGCCGAGATCGCCGGCATAGTGCGAATGGTCGGCGTCGATCAGCGAGGCCCGGCGGAACGAGGTCGCGACCGGCAGGTCGAACCGCTCGGCAAAGCGCGCGATGCTATTCGCCGACTCATCGGTCCAGCGCGAGCCGCCGAGAATGACGAGCGGCGCCTTGGCGCCCGCCAGCATGGCGCCCAGCTTCTCGATATCGGCAGGCGCCGGCCAGCTCACGGCAGGCTCGATGCGCATGGCATCGGCGACGGCCGCGGTCTCGGTCAGCATGTTCTCCGGCAGCGCGATCACCACGGGACCGGGGCGGCCCTGCATGGCGACGCGGAAGGCGCGCGCGACCAGCTCCGGAATGCGGTCGGGGCGATCGATCTCGACCGTCCATTTCGCCATCGAGCCGAACACTGCTTTGTAGTCGAGCTCCTGGAACGCCTCGCGCTCGCGCATGCCGGTGTCGACCTGGCCGACGAACAGGATCATCGGCGTCGAATCCTGCATCGCGATGTGGACGCCGTGGCTGGCATTGGTGGCACCGGGGCCGCGGGTGACGAAGCAGACGCCGGGCCGCCCCGTGAGCTTGCCATAGGCCTCCGCCATCATCGCGGCGCCGCCTTCGGCGCGGCAGATCACGACGTCGATCGGGCTGTCATGCAGCGCATCGAGCGCCGCCAGATAGCTCTCACCCGGCACGCAGGTGACGCGCTCGACGCCTTGGGCGACGAGCTGATCGATCAGGATCTGGCCCCCGGTGCGGGTGTTGCGAATGGTCATGTCGGCTCCTCAAGGCTTCGGCGATGCGCTCATATATTCGGAAACTGGCGTAGGACAGGCCGGGAGAGCGCGCAAGATCGAAAGGCTTCTTGCAGCCTGCGCAGGCGTCATGCCCGTCCCTGCGGTTTGCACTACAGGCCCTGCCAAGGCCGTGATGGCGAGCTTCGAAATCTTCGTCTACGATCCGGCCGAACCAACTCGTCTGGAGCACCGGAATGCAAACCATCGGCCTGATCGGAGGCATGAGCTGGGAGAGCACCGCGCTTTACTACAGGCTCATCAACGAGCGCATCCGCGACCGCATGGGAAAGCTGCATTCCGCTCCGCTCTTGATGTATTCCTACGATTTCGAGGAGATCAAGCAGATGCAGTACGCCGGGCGCTGGCAGGAGGCGGCAGCCAGCCTGGCGGACGTCGCACGGCTCCTCGAAAGCGCCGGCGCGCGAGCGATCGTGTTGTGCACGAACACGATGCATAAATTGGCGCCCGAGATCATCTCGAGCGTGACCGTGCCGTTCATTCACATCGGCGATGCGACGGCCGAGCGGATCCGGGCCAAGGGATATCGGCGGGTCGGGTTGCTCGGCACCAAGTTCACGATGGAGGAAGACTTCTACGTCGACCGATTGCGCGCGCACGATCTCGACGTCATGGTCCCTCCCGCGGACGAGCGCGCCGAGGTGAACCGCATCATTTACGACGAGCTGTGCCTCGGGAACGTCGCCGCACCCTCCCGCCGTCGCTACCAGGAGGCGATGGCGGCCCTGGTCGCCGGCGGCGCCGAGTGCATGATCCTCGGCTGCACCGAGATCACGATGCTGGTCGGCCCGGACGACACATCGGTCGAGACGTTCGACACGACCGCAATTCACGCAGAGACGGCAGCCGATTTCGCGATCGGATAATTTGCTCCCCCCAATTTTCAGCCCCGTGCCGGGATCGAGGTCCCTGGGACGTGCGTTATCCTCACCCGCTCCGCTTCTGTCGCGCGCCCGCCAGCAGCACCAGCATGAAGGAGGCCGCCGTCATCAAGGTCGATATCGCGGCAATGGTCGGGTCGATCTCGTCGCGAAGCGCGGTGAACATGCGCTTAGTCAGCGGCTGGTACTGGCCGCCGGAGATGAACAGCGCGACGATGGTCTCATCCATCGCCGAGATGAAAGCGAAGATGCCGCCGGCAACCACGCTGGACTTGATCTGCGGCAGCGTCACCGCGAAGAAGCTGCGCAGGCGGTTCATGCCGAGGCTGCGCGCCACCATCTCCTGCGCCGGATCAAAACTCTGCAGGCCCGCCAGCACCGAGATGACGACGTAAGGCAAGCCCAGCATCACGTTCGCCAGCACGAGGCCGGGCATGGTGGCGACCAGGCCGACCTTGGCATAGACGAAGAAAATGCCGACCGCTGTGATGATGATCGGCACCACCAGCGGCAGCAGCAGCGCCATATGGATCAGCCGCATGATCCGCAGCTTCGACTGGCTGATGGCATAGGCAGCGGCCACGCCAAAGGGGGTCGCGATCACGACAGTGAGGAGCGCGATCGACAGCGTCACCCGCGTCGCCTGCATCCAGGCCGGATTTGAGAAATATTGCTGGTACCAGCGCAGCGAGAAGGACGGCGGCGGGAAGGTCAGGAAGCGCGCGCTGGAGAACGAGATCGGCACGATGATCAGGACGGGAAGGATCAGATAGACCAGCACCAGCGCGCTGATCACGTAGAGGGCGATCCGTGCGGGCGAGGCGCGCATCATTTCTGCCCCAACACACGATCGAGCGAAATGAAGCGGCTTACAATGAAAAAGATCGCGAGCACACTTATTAACAGCACGACGGCGACCGCGCTGGCTGCGCCGAATTGGTTGTAGAGCTCGACATTGCGGCTCACCAGCATCGACACCATCACGGTGCGGCCGCCGCCGAGCAGCTCCGGCGTGATGTAGAAGCCGAGGCAGAGCACGAACACCATGGTGCAGCCGGCGAGCACACCCGGCAGTGACAGCGGCAGGAACACGCGCATGAAGGTGAGCGACGGGCTCGCGCCCAGGCTGGCGCCGGCCTGCATGAGGTCGTTCGGGATCTTCTGCATGGTGGCATAGAGCGGCAGCACCATGAACGGCAGCAGGATGTGCACGGTCGCGATCACCGTGCCGAACGTGTTATGGACCAGCGCGAGCGGCTCGGAAATTGCATCGACGTAGCGCAGGAACTGATTGATCACGCCGCTGCGCTGGAGCAGCGCCAGCCAGGCATAGGCGCGGACCAGAACGCTGGTCCAGAACGGCAGCACGACCAGTGAGAGGATGAGGATGCTCCAGCCCTTCGGCACCGAATTGGCGAGATAGGCCACGGGGTAGCCGAGCAGCAGCGCGATCAACGTGACCGCGAGGCTGATCTCGAAGGTCAGCGCAAAGCTGCGCCAGTAGAGGTCTTCAGTGAAGACGCGGCGATAGTTCTCCAGCGTGAAGCCGTCATGATAGATCGACTGCCAGGCCAGCCAGCCGACCGGCAGCACGATCAGGGCCAGGATCACCAGCAGCGCCGGCGACACCAATGCCAGCATCAGCCCGTGCTCGCGGCGCTGATGCTTCTGGGAGGGATCTGGCAAGGATGTCGTCAACGCTGCCTCGCCTTACTTCTGCATGAACGATGCCCAGCGCTTTTCGGCGGCTTCGCCCGCGGGCGAGGACCACCAGGCGTAGGACATCAGCGCTTGCTTCGCCGCATTCGCCGGCTCGCTCGGCAATTGCGCCGCGCGCTCGGGCTTGATCACGCCCGTCTCGAACGCCTTCGGATTGCCCGGGCCGTAATCGATGTGGAGCGGCAGGTTGGCCTGGTGCACGGGATCGACGGCCTCGTTGAGGAATTTTATGGCCGTACCGAGATTCGGCGCACCCTTGAGGATGCAGAGCGAGGTGCTCTGCAGGATGCCTTGGTTGTAGGTGAAGGCGACCTTGGCGCCCTCCTTGGCGACCGCACTGACGCGGCCGTTCCAGGCCATCTCCATATCGACCTCGCCGTCATTGAGCAGCTGCGCCGACTGCGCGCCGGAGGTCCACCACACCGTGATGTGCGGCTTGATCTCCTCCAGCTTCTTGAAGGCGCGGTCGACATCGAGCGGATAGAGCTTGTCGGGCGCGACGCCGTCGGCCATCAGCGCCGCCTCGAGCGTCGCGAACGGGTGGTTGCGCAGCGCGCGGCGGCCGGGGAATTTCTTGACGTCCCAGAAATCGGCCCAGCTGTTCGGCGCGTCCTTCGGGAAGGTCTTCTGGCTGTAGGACAGCACGCTGGAATAGAACTCGTAGGACACCGAATAGGGACTGCGATAGGCCTCCGGCATCGCCGCGCCGTTTGGAATCTTCGAGAAGTCGAGCTTCTCGATCAGCCCCTGCTCGCCGCCGCGCAGGCAGTTGCCGGTCGGGGTGTCGACGACGTCCCAGATCGGCTTGCCGCTGCCGACCTGCGTCTTGATCGCGGGCCAGGCGTCGGGAATGGAATCCTGGTTGATGGTGATGCCGAGCTTCTTGGCGGAGGGATCGAGGATCGCCACCGTCTGGGCCTGCTGATAGGCGCCACCCTGCGAGACGAAGGTGATCTGCTCGGCGGCATCAGCCGCGCTGGTCAATCCGATCGCGCCCAGCAGCGCGCAACCCAATCCCAAACTCTGCTTCATCGTCATCCTCGCCTCCTCCAAATAGAGCTCACTGACCGATCGCATCGAGAAACTGGTACCAGCCGGCGACCACGCGCACGGCGGGCTCACGCAGCGGATAGAACGGAATCGCCTTCATGCGCCGCGCGTCGAGCAGGCCCATGTCGGGCGTCTCGCCGCGGACGAAGGCGGCGAGATAGCGGCCCATCAAGCTCGACATCGCAACACCGGCGCCGTTGTAGCCGACCGAGAACAGCGTGCGGTCGTCGAGCCGGCCGATATGCGGCACCGAGTCCAGCGTCATCGCAACGAGGCCCGACCATTTGTATGCGAGCGGGACATCAGCGAGGTCGGGGAAGATGCCGACCATCGCCTTGCGCAAGGCGTCGAATGCGGCTTGCGAGTCCTGCTTGCCGAAGGCGCCGCGGCCGCCGAAGATGACGCGGTTGTCCACCATGCGGAACCAGCGCATCATGCGCTTGGTCTCGGTGTAGGTGCGCCCCGTCGGCATCAGCTTTCCCGCGAGATTGCGCGGCAGCTGCTCGGTCGCGACGATGGCGCTGCGGAAGGGGATCAGCGTGCGCTGCAGATACGCGGTCGCGCCGGTCAAGTCCGAATAGCTGTTGGTGGCCATGATCGCTTGCCTGGCGCGCACCGCGCCTTGCGGCGTCTCAGCGAGGATGCCGCCGTTCTCCTTCCGTAGTCGCACCACCGGCGATTCCTGGAAGATCGGCACGCTGCGGCGCGCCACGCCGTCGGCGAGGCCGCGCAGATAGTTCAGCGGATGGATGCCGCCCGAGCCGGGATTGAGCACGCCGCCGACGAAGATGTCGGAGCCGGTTTCCTCGCGCACGCCGTTCTTGTCGAGGATGCGGACCGCGCCGGAGCCCATCTCGCGCGTCATCCAGTTGGCTTCGTCGATCGCGGCCTTCAGCGTCGTCTCATTGTGGGCAGCCTTGACCTGGCCGATACGCGTGAGGTTCGCGCTAGTGATGCCGAATTCCGAGACGAGCTCCTCGACCATGTCGGTCGATTCATGCGCGATCTCGTACATGCGCCGCGCCATGGCGCGGCCGTGCGCGGCGTCGATCTCGCGGAACGAGAGGCGGAACTTTGCGGTGATCACGCCGCCATTGCGCCCGCTCGCCCCCCAGCCAGGACGGTTGGCCTCGAGCACGACGGGGCTGAGCCCGCTCTTGGCAATGTGGTGCGCGGCGGAGAGGCCCGTGTAGCCGGCGCCGATGATCACCACATCCGCCTGCTGCTCGCCCGACAGCACGGGATAGTCGCGCGCCGGATCCGCCGTGGCTTCCCACAGCGAATTGACCGAAGGCAGCGCGCTAAAATCCCGCGTCATGCCACAGCTCTCCGTTACGCCGCCGGCCCGATCGCGGCGTCCGCGAGCGCCTTCAGCGTCGGGAAATGGAAGTCCGGCTTGGTCAGCGTCTCCACCGCCGGCGTACCGCCGAAGCCGGCAATGCCCTGGCGACGCTCGATCCAGCACACCTTGTAGCCGAGCTTCCGCGCGATCCCGATGTCATGATACTGGCTCTGCGCGACGTGCAGGATGTCGGATTGCTTGTAGCCGAACGCCGACTGGCGGCCCTTGTTATAAGCGAAGAATTCCGGGTTCGGCTTGGCGACGCCGGTGTCGTCGGCGCAGACGGTGTCGTCGAAGGGATTGCCGAGCGCATGCGCGTAGCATGAGAGTGCGACTCGGTCGGCATTGGTCATCGCCACCAGACGGAACCTCGTGCGCAGGCGCTTGAGCGCCTCCACCGAATCCGCGAACGGCCCCCAGCGCAGCACCGAGAGCTGGAACACGTCGCAGGACGCATCATCAGCCGGCAGTCCGAGCTCGGTCGCGAGATGGCGATAGACGTGGAACATCACTTCGCTCGAGCGCTCGTAATGCTTGTCGCGGCCTCGCTTGTAAGGCTCGAAGATCTGCTCGTCGCTGAGCTCGGCCGCCTTCTTGCCTCCGATCTTGCGCACGGCTTCGAGCACGCCGGTTTCGAAGTCGATCAAGGTGCCGACGACGTCGAAGGTGAGGATCTTGAAATTGCTGAACGAGGCTGCTGACGACATATCGCTTCTTCTCTCGGGTTGGATGAGGCTTGAGTTCAGTCCCTCGCCCTGGGCACGACGATGGTGTCCTCGGGATGGAGGGTGACGGTGAGGCTGCCGCCGAGCGGCGGAATGCGGTGATAGGCCTGGTGATAGCTCGGCTGGCGCAGGCTGAGCGCGATGCCGTCGGCGAGCGCGAGGAAAATGCGCAGGCTCTCGCCCTGGTAGACGATATCGGTGACCGTTCCGGTCAGCCGGTTGCAGGCGGCATCCTGCGCGCCGTCGTCGATCAGCAGCTTCTCGCTGTGCACGGCCAGCATCAGGGCATCGCCATCGGGAATGGCGCGCGCGCTGCGCAGCAATGCATTGCCGAGCGCGACGCTGGAAGCATCGACGCGGCGGACGGGCAGCATCGTCGCTTCGCCGATGAAGCTCGCCACGAAGGAATCGGCGGGATGATCGTGCAGGCGCTCAGGCTTGTCGATCTGGATCAATCTGCCGTCCTTCATCACCGCGACGCGGTCGCTCATGGTCAGTGCCTCGCGCTGATCATGGGTGACGTAGATGATGGTCGCGCCGATGCGCTTGTGCAACGCGCGCAGCTCGATCTGCATGGATTCGCGCAGCTGCTTGTCGAGCGCGGAGAGCGGCTCGTCCATCAGGATCAGGCGCGGCTCGAAGATCATGGCGCGCGCCAGCGCCACGCGCTGGCGCTGACCGCCGGAGAGCTGCGCAATGCCGCGCTCCTCGTAACCGGCAAGCCCGACCATGCTGAGCGCTGCGCGCACCTTGTCCGGCCAGGAGGGCTTCGGCAGGCGCCGCGCGCGCAGCGGAAAGGCGACGTTCTCGCCGACGCTCATATGCGGGAACAGCGCGTAGTTTTGGAACACGACGCCGATATCGCGTTTGTGCGGTGGCATATATGTGACGTCGCGGCCGCCGAAGAGAATCGTGCCTGAGGTCGGCAGGATGAAGCCGCCCAGAATGCCGAGCAGCGTGGTCTTGCCGGAGCCGGAGGGGCCGAGCAGCGAGACGAATTCACCGGCGCCGACATTGAGCGAAACGTCGTCGAGGGCGCGAACGGCGCCATAGGCCTTGCTGGCGGACCTGATCTCGACGCTTTCCGCTCGCTTCTCCAACGATCGACCTCGCCATGTCCCTAGCTGGCGTGCCTCGCTGCGCGCCATAAGCCTGCTTTATAGACAGGGAGTCTGCGCAGCCACGGCCGAAGCGTGCGCTGCAGCAGATCGTCGTTCAGAGCCCCTGTCTCTGGGCTGTCATGTCGATGACACCAGACTTGCGAAAACTCGGCAATTGCCAAATTCTCACCGCGCCCATAACATGACGTTATGCCCGAGCTGCGCCGCATGCTGCCTTCCAGTAACGCCCTGTTCGTCTTCGACGCAGCGGCGCGCAATGGCAGCTTCACGGCTGCGGCCGCCGAGCTGAACGTCACGCAGCCGGCGGTGAGCCGCATGCTCGGCCAGTTCGAGGAGCATCTCGGCGTCCGCCTGTTCGATCGCAAGGCGGGGCGCGCGGTGCTCACCGAGGAAGGCGAGCTCTTGTATCGCCGCGTGCTCGAAGGCTTCCGCAGCATCGAGAGCGGGCTCGTCGAGATCGAGCGGCGCCGCAAGGGCACCGAGACGGTGACGCTGTCGGTCTCCTCCGCCTTCACCACACACTGGCTGATGCCGCGCATCGACAAGCTGCAGAAGCAGTTTCCGCAAGTGGATCTGCGCTTCCAGCTGATCTCCGGCGCGCTCCGCGGGCCGGTCGAGAATGTCGATCTCGGCATGCGCTTCCGCGACCGCGACGAGCCGTCATCCGGCGGCATGCTGGTGATGAAAGAAGTGATGCTGCCGATGTGCAGCCCCGGCTATCTCGGCGAGACTGATCCCGCCGAGGGCAACACCATCATTCGCCTCGCCGAGACGCCCGGCGACTGGGCCGCGGATTACGCTTCGCTCCTCACCGGGCGCCGCGGCGCGGCCAAGGCGCTGAGCTTCACCGACTATGCTGTCGTGGTGCAGGCCGCCCTGCTCGGGCAGGGCATCGCGCTCGGCTGGCTGACGGTCGCCTCGCACTGGCTGCTCACCGGCGCGCTGGTGCCGGCCTCCGACACGCTGACTACCACGCGCCGCATCTGCGAATTCCTGCCGCCGCGCAACCGGATCATGCGTCCCATCGCCGCCGAGATCCGCGACTGGATCATCGCTCAGATGAGAAGCGAGATCGCCGCGATCGACCGGCTCTATCCGAAGCTGGGGGCGATGGAGGCGTGTTACTAGGCAGGCGGTGCTGGGGGGAGGCTCCTCTCCTCCACGTCATTGCGAGCGCAGCGAAGCAATCCAGAGTCTTTCCGCGGAGAGATTCTGGATTGCTTCGCTGCGCTCGCAATGACAATGTGGATAGAGCTGCGCTCGAATTCCGCCCCTACCGATGCTCGATCGCCCTGATCGCGCCGCGGAGCTCGGCGAGGCCGCGCAGGCGGCCGATGGCGGTGTAGCCGGGATTGGTGCGTTTGGTGGCGGCGAGATCGTCCATGCATGCGGTGGCCGTGATCGGGCCGGAACACGATTTTCTTGTCGGGTGCGCGCCGCGCGTTCTCCTTCAACAGAGCCTTGAGGACGGCGATCATGTCGACGTCACCGTCGAGATGATCGGACTCGTAGAACGAGAGGCCATCAGCCTCGCGCTTGGTCGCGCGCAGATGGGCGAAGGCGATGCGCGGGCCGAACCGCTCGGCCATCTCTGGCAGATTGTTCTCCGCGCGCACACCGAGTGAGCCGGTGCAGAGGCAGATGCCGTTGGCCCGGGACGGTACGGCATCGAAGAGCGCCTGATAGTCGTCGGCTGACGAGGCAATGCGCGGCAGGCCGAACAGCGGCCGCGGCGGATCGTCCGGGTGCAGCGTCAGCGAGACGCCGAGCTGCTCGGCGACGGGCGCGACACGCGCGAGGAATTCGGCGAGATGCTGCCGCAGGACCTTTGGCGTGATATCGCGATAGGCTTCCAGCCGGTCGCGGAACTGCGGGATCGTCATCGGCTCCGTCGTCGAGCCCGGCAGCGCGCTGGCGATGACCATGACGAGATAGTCGCTATCGGCCTGGCTCATCTGCTCGAACAGCTTTTTCGCGCGAGCCTGCTGCTCCGGCGAATAGTCCTGCGCGGCGGCCGGGCGCTTGAGGATGTGCAGCTCGAACGCGGCAAAGCGGTCCTGGTCGAAGCGCATGGCGCGGGCGCCGTTCGGCAATTCCCATTCGAGGTCCGTGCGGCACCAATCGACGACAGGCATGAAATTGTAGCAGATGGTCTTGATGCCGCTGGCCGCGACTGCTTCCAGGCTCGCGATCCACGCCTCGATCGACTTGGTCGCCTTAGCCCCGAGACGCTTGACGTCATCGGGGATCGGAATCGATTCCACCACCGACCAGGTCAGCTGCGAGCGGCCCGGCTGGCCGTGCTCGATGAAATTCTTGCGCTCCTCGACCGCCTTGCGCGTCCAGGCTTCGCCGATCGGCACCTGATGCAGTGCCGAGACGATGTCCGTCGCCCCGGCCTGCCTGACGTCATCGAGCGAGACCGGATCATCCGGCCCGTACCAGCGCCATCCCTCCAGCATCATGGGTCTCTCCTAAAGCGTTTTCGAGCGAAGTGGGTACCGGTTCGCGTGAAGAAAACGCGTCAAAACAAAAGTCAATTCGCGGTCAACACGACCTTCACGCTCTGCGAGCGGTCGAGCGCCAGCCGCAGCGCGTCGGGCGCAGTCGACAGCGGCCGCTCGGCGGTCACGAGCGACAGCACATCGACGCTACCGGCAGAAATCAGTTCCACCGCGGTCATGAACTCGAAGCCGAATCGGAACGAGCCGCGCAGGTCGATCTCCTTGGCCATTACGGCGTTCGACGGCGTCGGGATCTGGCCGCCCGGCAGGTTGCCGATCTGCACCACCACGCCGCCGCGCCTAACGATGCCGATCGCGCTGGCAAGACCCGCCGCCGTGCCCGAGACCTCGAACGCGATGTCATAGGGTCGCGACGCAGCCTGCGCCTTCAGTCCTTCCTCGCCACCGGAGACATTCTCGACATGCAAAGCCCCGAGCTTGGTCGCAAAGGCCAGCGGCGCCGGTGCGATGTCGGCGACCGTGACGTCGGCCATGCCGGCGCGGTGCGCGGCGAGCATGGTCAGAAGCCCGATCGGGCCGGCTCCAAAGATGATGCCGCGCTTGCCCTCGATCTTGCCGGCGCGCGCGACCGCGTGCAGGCAGACCGCGAGCGGCTCGGCCAGCGCCGCGGCCTGATAGGACACGTGATCGGGAATCTTCACGCACTGCGCCGGGATCGCGTCGAAGTAATTGGCAAAGCCGCCCTGCATGTGCGGCGTCTTCGAAGCCGAGCCCATGAAATAGATGTTCTCGCACAAGTTCGGCCGGCCCTCGCGACAGGCGACGCAATGGCCGCACCAGCGCGACGGGTTGACCGCCACGCGGTCGCCGACCTTCAGATTGGCGGCGGCCCCGGAGATCTCCACGACCTCGCCCGAGATCTCATGACCCAGCACCAGCGGCGACTTCACCACGAAATCGCCGGTGCGAGCATGACGGAAATAGTGCATATCCGAGCCGCAGATGCCGCCGGCGCCGAAGCGGATGCGCACCATGCCGTCGGCGAGCTTGTCGAGCGGATGCTCGATCATGCGCAGATCTTCGGGGCCGAACAGGGTCGCGGCGAGAGCAGTCGAGGTCATTTGGAGAGTCCCATGTATTTTGGCAGCCAGAGGGTCAGGTCGGGAATGTAGGTGATCGCGATCAGCGCGAGCATCAGCGGCACCAGCCAGGGCAGGATCGCCACCGTCGTGCGCTCGACCGAGAGCTTTGCCACCCGGGCGAGTACGAACAGCACCATACCGAGCGGCGGATGCAACAAGCCGATCATCAGGTTCAGCGTCATGATCAGGCCGAAATGAATGGGATCGATGCCGAGCTTGAGCACGATCGGCAGCAGGATCGGCACCAGGATGGTGATTGCCGCCGTGGTGTCGATGAAGCAGCCGACGAACAGGATCAGGACGTTGGCGAGCGCCAGGAACACCCATTTGTTGTGGGTGATGCTGAGCATCCAGTCCGACAGCATCTGGGCTGCCTGCGACACCGTGAGCAGCCAGGCGAAGATCGACGCGGCGGTGACGATGAACAACACCGAGGCCGTGGTCTCGATGGTGTCGAAGGTCGCCTTGGCGACGGTTCGGAACGTCATGGTGCGGTAGCGGACGAGGCCGAGGAACAGCGACCAGATCACCGCGGCGACGGCGGCTTCCGTCGGCGTGAACCAGCCGAGCGTCATGCCGCCGATCAGGATCACCGGCGCCATCAGCGCCATCACCGCCGAGAAGTCGAAATACCAGTCGATCAGGAGCAGCGTGCCGAGGCCGATGACGACGGCCATGTTGACCGAGAGGCCGGCGAGCACCATCAGCCAGATCGCCATCGGGAACGACAGCACGATCAAGATCTCGAGCCCGGCCGAGCCGAGCTGCGGCCAGGAGAACGGCGTATCGCTGCCCCATTTGTTCTTGTGCGCGAAATAAGTGACGGTCACCATCATGAACAGCGTCAGCACGACGCCGGGAATGACGCCGCCGAGAAACAGCGCGCCGATCGAGACGTTCGCCATCATGCCGTAGATCACGAAGGGCAGTGACGGCGGGATGATCGGCCCGAGCGTCGCGGAGGCCGCGGTGACGCCGACCGAGAATTCAGTGGAGTAGCCGTGGTCCTTCATCGCCTTGATCTCGATGGTGCCGAGGCCGGCGGCATCCGCGATGGCGGTGCCGGACATGCCGGAGAAGATCACCGAGCCGATGATGTTGACGTGGCCGAGGCCGCCGCGCATCCACCCCACCAGTGCGACGGCGAATTTGTAGATGCGGCCGGTCACGCCGGCGATGTTCATGAGGTTGCCGGCCAGGATGAAGAACGGCACGGCGAGCAGCGGAAAGCTCTCGACACCGGCGATCATGCGCTGCGCCAGCGTGACGTCGGGCGTCACACCGCTGACCAGGATGTAGAGCAGCGACGACGCGGCCATGGCAATCGCCACGGGAACGCCGAGCAGCATCAGGACGAGAAAGCCTCCGAGCAGCAGCAGCATGGTCTTATCCTTCCGATCCGTCGTAGGCACCGGGACGTTCGAGGACCGAGTAGCCCTGCCGCCAGTTCTGTAGCGCCACCTGCACGGAGCGTGCGAACATCAGCACGAAGCCGAGCAGCACGGCGCAATAGACGTAGTCCTTGGGAAGATTGATCGTGGTCATCTGTTCGTCGCCGATGATCTGGATGTAGACCCAGACCAACTTGATGGCGTAGCCGAAGAAGACGATCCGGATCAGGTCGATCGCGGTCGACAGCACGCGCCCTACTGGATGCGGCAGGTAACGATAGACGAGGTCGACTTGGATGTGCCGCGACAGCCGCACGCACATCGAGGAGCCGATGAAAACCACGCCGATCAGGCAATAGGTCGCGATCTCCTCGGTCCAGGCGTAGCTGTCGTTGAGCACGTAACGGGTGAAGAACTGCAGGAAGACGGCGAGCGCCATCACCCAGAAGATCGCCAGCGCCACCCAGTCCTCGAACGCATAGATGCCGAGATCGACCTTCGGCGTCGCCTCCTCCTCGAAGGTATGGGCGATCTCATCCGCGGTGATCTGCCGGTGGATTTCGGCGGTCGACATGGTTACCTCTCAAACCTCTCCATCGTCATTCCGGGGCGACTCGACGGGACCGCGCAACGCGCGGCCCGGAGAGCCGAACCCGGAATCTCGAGGTTCCGGGTTCGACGCTTCCGCGTCGCCCCGGAACGACGACTACGTCGTCACTTCACCGCCTGGATCTTCTCCCAGTCGGCCTTGCGATAACCGAAGGTCTCGAACGCGACGTTCTTCAGGACGGTGTCGCGGAATTCGTTCTTGTCGACCTCGGTCACGGTCAGGCCCTTGTCCTTGAAGAAGGCAACCAGCTTGGCTTCGTTCTGCTTGATCTCCCCGGTGGCCTTGGCAGCCGCCTCCTGCGCGACGTCGGTGAAGATCTTCTTGTCCTCGTCGCTGAGCTTCTTCCACAGCGCGCCGGCGACCACGGTGTTGAGGTGGTCGACGATGTGGCCGGTCAGCACGATATGCTTCTGCACCTCGTAAAACTTCTTGGCCTCGATCGTGGTCAGCGGATTCTCCTGCGCCTCGACGGTGCCGTTCTGGAGCGCGAGATAGACTTCGGCAAACGCGATCGGCGCGGTGTTGGCGCCGCAGGCGCGCGGCATTGCGAGGTAGGCCGGCACGTCGGGCACGCGTATCTTCAGGCCCTTCATGTCGGCGCAGGTCTTGATCGGCTTGTTCGACGAGGTCTGGCGCACGCCGTAATAGGTCACCGCGACGATGTGGTGGCCGCTCTTGTCTTCATAGCCCTTGGCGAGCTCCTTGAAGATGTCGCTCTTGGTGTAGGCGAGCAGATGATCGGCGTCGCGGAAGGTGTAGGGATAATAAGTCACGCCGATCGGCGGAAAGCTCTTGGCCGCGAAGCTCGAGCCCGAGATGATGATGTCGACCGAGCCGAGCGAGAGGCCCTGGTTGATGTCGGCTTCCTTGCCGAGCTGGGACGCCGGATAGACCTCGATCTGGTAGCGCCCATTGGTGCGCTTGCCGATCTCCTGCCCGGCCCAGACCGATGCAGTGTGGAACGGCTCCGAGGTCTCGTAGACATGGGCCCATTTGAGCTTGGTCTGCGCCATGCTCGCGCTGGTCGCTACCAGCAACGTGGCGGCGGAGATCGCCGCGGCAATCGTCATCTTCCTCAACATCGACTTTTCCTCCATCGTTCAAGTCTGCTTCTTGTTCGCCCGCGTCCGAAGCGGATGCGGGCCGCCCAATCTCATCGCCGCCGCGCGCCGCTGCTTGCGGCTCGTTTCTTCTTCGGCGCATGCTTCGGTCTTGCCGGTTTGGCCGCCGATCGCACCGTGCGGCTTTGCCCCGAAGCCGGTCCCGCCGCGGTCTCGGCGCCGAAATTCTGCGCAAAGCGTTCCTGGGAGCGAGCCAGATGAGCGCGCATGGCTTCACGCGCGGCGTCGGGATCATGCGCCGCGATCGCGTCGCGCACGGCGCGATGCTCGTCGAGCGCGGTGCGCCACGTGCCCGGGCTCTCGAAATAATGCGCGAGCTGTGCGAAATAGGGATTGAGACGCTGGTCGAACAGCTCGCCGACCACGCGCACCAGCACGGCATTGCCGAGGCTTCCGGCGATCGCGACATGGAATGCGCGGTCGTGCACCATCGAGGCTTCGCCGGGATGCTCGACATTCTCCATCGCGACGAGGGACGCGTCGATGCGGGCGACATCGTCCTTGGTCGCCACGCGCGCGGCCTGCTCGGCGATGGCGCTTTCCAGGAATTCGCGGGCGCGCAGCAGCTCGAACGGTCCCTCGATGACGGAAGCGGGTGCGGGCGCGGCGACGGCGGCGGGCTCGATCACATAGATGCCGGACCCGACGCGGATGCGCAGGCGCCCTTCCACCTCGAGCGCAATCAAGGCTTCGCGCACCGTGGGCCTCGAGACCTTGAGCTGATCGGCGAGCTCGCGCTCGGTCGGCAAGCGGCTGCCGACCGCGTACTCGCCGCTGTCGATCAGGCTTCGCAATTGATCGGCGACCTGGCGGTAGAGCCGTCTCGCCTCCACAGCTTCCAGCGGCACGCTGGTCCTCCCCGAAAGGGTCGCGCGGGGCATTCCAGCCGCGCGGCTCGCCAATTTTGGAAAATTGGTCTTACCAATTGACCGGAGCATTGACCCGATACGGGCGCCATGTCAAGCAGCGGCCAAATACGGGAGAGACGACCATGCGCCTTGGCCGCGCCAATCTCGACCGGCTGCCGCCAGCCATCCGCCGCCCGGCCTATGATCGTTCGCGCGTCACGCCGGGCATCGTGCATCTCGGCCTCGGGGCCTTTCACCGCGCGCACCAAGCCGTTGTCATCGACGACTGCCTTGCCAACGGCTCCCCATCCTGGGGCATCGTCGGCGCCAGCCTGCGCAGCCCGGATACGCGCGACGCCCTCGCTCCGCAGGATCATCTCTACACGGTTGCCGTGCGCGCCGCCGCAGGCACCGAGCACCGCGTCATCGGCGCCCTGCTCGACAGCTTGGTCGCGCGCGAGAACCCGGCGCGGCTGGTCGAGCGCATGGCAGATCCCGCCATCCGCATCGTCTCGCTGACGGTCACCGAGAAGGGCTATTGCCACACGCCACAGACCGGCGACCTCGACGAGCGGCATCCCGATATCGTGCACGATCTCAACAATTTCGATACGCCGCGCTCGGCGCCCGGCTTCATCGTCGCCGCGCTGGCACGCCGGCGTGCGCTAGGCGCCACGCCGTTCACCGTGCTGTGCTGCGACAACCTCGCCGCCAACGGCCACACCGTGCAGCGGATCGTGACGCAGTTCGCCGCGCTGCGCTCCAAGGATCTCGGCAAATGGATTGCGGATGCGGTCGCCTTCCCCTCGACCATGGTCGACCGCATCGTGCCGGAGACGACGAATCGCGACCGCGATGCGGTCGCATCGGCGCTGGGCATGCGCGACGCCTGGCCGGTCATGACCGAGCCCTTCACGCAATGGGTGGTCGAGGACCGCTTCACGGCGGGTCGACCCGATCTTGCCGCCGCAGGCGTCGAGCTCGTCACTGACGTCAAGCCGTTCGAGTTGATGAAGCTGCGGCTGCTCAACGCCAGCCATTCCGCGCTCGCCTATCTCGGCTATCTCTCAGGCTACGAGACCATCGCCGACACCATGCAGGATCCGCATTTTGCGCGCCTTGCCGCGCAGGTGATGGAAGAGGCCGCGGTGACGCTGACGATGCCATCAGGCACGGATCTCGCCGCGTATCGCGCCTCGCTGCTCGATCGCTTCGCCAATCCAGCGCTGCATCACCGCACCTGGCAGATCGCCATGGACGGCTCGCAAAAACTGCCGCAGCGGCTGCTCGGCGCGATGCAGGATCGCCTTGCGAGGGGCCTGCCGGTCGCAACGCACGCGCTCGCGGTGGCCGGCTGGATGCGCTACGTCACCGGCCTCGACGAGCAGGGCCGACCGATCGACGTGCGCGATCCACTCGCCGGCGAGTTCGCCGCACTGGCGCGCGAGGCGGGGCCTGTTGCCGAGCGGCTCGCGCCCGCACTGCTCGGCGTGGCAAAGGTGTTCGGCCCGCTCGGCGCCGAGCCGCGCCTGCGCGAGGCCGTCACCGCGGCGCTCGGCCGTCTCTACAAGGATGGCGCGCGGCAGGCCGTAGCAACGTACGTCTCGGCGTGACCACAAAGCGGGCAGCATCTTGAATGCTGCACTGCGGCCAAAATCGACGGAAGTTGCGCTTGATTTTTGCCTGTCCTTGCCCCACCCGAGAGCGATGGGAAAGGACAGCAAGGTCATCGCCGCTAACGCGGCCTTCTACGCCGCGTTCTCAACCGGCGACTTCGCCGGCATGGAGCGGATGTGGGCGGACGACGACGCCATCTCCTGCATCCATCCCGGCTGGCCGGCCATCATCGGGCGCGCCACCGTGATCGGAAGCTGGCGCGACATCCTGCAAAACCCGCAGCGGCCGCAGATCGTCTGCGCCGAACCGCAGGCAATCGTCGACGGCGACAGCGCGCGGGTGCTCTGCATCGAAATCGTCGACGGCACCGCCTTGGCCGCCTCCAACCATTTTCGACGCGTTGGAGACGACTGGCGCCTGGTGCACCACCAGTCGAGCCCGATCGCGCAGATTGTCGAACAGGCTGAGGACGATAGAGCGAGCCACCGCGTCCACTGAACCCGGCGATCACGCGAGCGTGATCTACTGTGCATGGGGTTGTTTTTCAGTTTTTTGTTTGGCGGTCCCAAGTTCCAACAGATCATCCAGCACGACCCGCGCCTCGGTGAAGTCATCGTCCCCAAAGAACATGCTGCGGGTGATCAGAACCGGGATGCCGGCGCGCGAGGCCGCAATCAGGCCATTGCCGGAATCCTCAATTGCGACGCAGTCGGGCGCTTCCAGCTTCAGTCGCGCCAGGATCTCGAGATAGACGTCCGGCGCAGGCTTCTTGTGCCTGACGTCGTCGCCGGCGACGATCGCTTCGAAATCCGAAGCCCAGCGCTTGCCCAGCGCCCGCGAGAGCAGCGCATCGATATTGGCGTGCGAGGTGGTGGTCGCAATTGCAAGCCGTTGGTCTCGCGCCCTCGCCGCAGCGAGCAGATCCGTCACGCCCGGCCGCAGGGGACAGCAGCCGGTCTCGACCAGCCCGACATACTGCGCGGTCTTGATGCGGTGGAGTTCTGCAATGTCCATGTCCGACAATGGCGGAGCGGTCCCTAGCCTCTTGTGGTAGGCGCGCATGCGCTCCTTGCCACCCGTCACCCGCAACAGGTCCTTGTAGACGGCGCGGTCCCATTGCCAGTCGAGACCGTGGCGGGCGAAGGCAAGGTTGAAGGCCTGCCGATGCAGCTCCTCGGTCTCGGCCAAGGTGCCGTCGACGTCGAAAATCAGCGCGGCCGCGCGCTGGATCAGATCGGCGGCATCCACTGGCGACTGGGCCAGCGCTTCGGCCTGCATGATCGATGCCTCCCTTCCGATGCTCCTGCGACGAGCGAGCATCGACCGAGCCGGAGGACGAGACAAATCGCAATATCTTTTGCCGGACCCAAAAATCTCTTATGAGCGAACTGCGCGCGACGGCGCGAACGGGAACTCCGACCTGCACGGGAGACGCATGCGGCTCTTCATCCTTGGCCTCGGCTACAGCGCCCGGCACTTCGTCCGCAAACACGGCGGCAGCTTCTCGCATGTCGCCGGCACCATGCGCGACCCCGCGCAGCGGAACGATCTCGCCGGGCTCGAAGCGCATCCGTATTCCGGCAGCCGCCCTTCGCGCGAAACGGCTCAACGGGTTCACGACGCCGATGTCCTCCTGGTGTCCATCCCGCCCGGCAGCACCGGCGATCCCGCGATCGCGGCGTTCGGCGACGTGCTCCAGGGGAGCCGCCGCAGGATCGTCTATCTCTCCACCATCGGGGTGTACGGTGATCACGGCGGTGCATGGGTCGACGAGAGCACGCCGCCGCAGGCAGCCCTCGACCGCACGCGCATGCGGGTTGCTGCGGAGCAGGCCTGGATCGACACGGCGCGCGGCAATGCCGCGATCCTGCGGCTCGCCGGCATCTACGGTCCCGGCCGCAACGCGCTGGCGACGCTGCGCGCGGGAACGGCGAGGCGCATCATCAAGCCAGGACAGGTCTTCAACCGCATCCACGTCGACGACATCGCGAGCGCGATCATGACCGCTGTTCATCACCCGGGCGGCGGCATTTGGAACGTCTGCGACGACGAGCCCGCGCCGCCACAGGACGTGATCACCTATGCCGCGCAGCTGATGGGCATTGCACCGCCGCCCGAGGAAGCGTTCGCGACTGCCGAGATGTCGGCAATGGCCCGCAGCTTCTATGCCAGCAGCGCGCGTGTCGCCAACGCGAAATTGAAGCGCGAGCTCGGCCTCACGCTGGCCTGCCCCACCTATCGGCACGGCCTAGATGCACTGTGGCGCGCAGGCGAAGGACGATAGGGATCGGGTGAGCTCAGGAAATATGATCGCGAGCAGGTCCAGGACATCGTCTACGGCGCGATGACGAAGTGAGATCGGCACGTTCTGAAAGAGAGAGGGCGGCCGCTCTGGCCGCCCTCCTGACGTTCCCTGGATCGCGCGCGAACTTAACCATCTAGCCGCATTGCATCGCAACATCCGTTAACCGAAAAATGCGGTTCTTTCGCTGCCGGCCGGACATCAGACGTCGCAGGGAATGCTCTCGTTCGCGCACGCGACAGGCTCGGCCGCAACAAATGGCAATCGCGGATACGAGAGTGACACATCATGTTGCTCGCGCATCGCACATCATCGCCAATTCCCGTGCGAACCGTCGTCATTTGATTGAAATTTTCGAAGGATCTGGGCCGCACGATTTACTCGAACTTTCTTTGTGACACCGTAGTTCCACGGCCGGAAGTTCCATCTCTGGAAACGGGGCGGCTTCCTCCCGACGCGCGATCGGCTGCCCGGCAACGGACGATGGAGCGCCCGGGTTTCATTCTCGTCCACCCAGATTGCGCTGCCCAAGGCTCAATTGAAATAGACGTTTATCCGACCTGGAACTGAAATGAATTTGGCTCGCGAATCGATTGAACTATTGGAGCAGGCCGCGCGAATCCTGTGGTTCGAAGGCGCCAAGCACGGCCTGCGCGACCGCGAATGGATGGCGCTGCGGTTCCTGTCCCGCGCCAACCGGTTTTCCCGAACGCCGTCGGCGCTGGCGAGCTACGTCGGCACCACGCGCGGCACCGCCTCTTTCATCATCGGCGAGCTCGAGCGGCTCGGTTATATCGAACGAAAGCGCTCGGCCACGGACAAGCGATCGGTGATGTTGAGCGTGACGCAGCAGGGCAAGAAGTTTCTGGTGCGCGACCCCGTCAACGTTCTCGTCGAGGCGATTGCCGTTCTCGACGACGACGTCAAGATCCGCTTCCGCGACACGTTCCGGCACGTGCTGGACCAGTCGGATGCTGCCGAGCAGCGGCACCACACCGACGTTTGCAAGCGGTGCATCTTCCTGCGGGAAGATCGCACCACCACTGACAGCAAGACGACCGTCGAGTTCAGCTGCCGCCTGTTTCGCGCGCCGATCGCGGAGGCGGAGGTCGATCTGCTATGCACCAGCTTCGAGCATCACCGCCAATAGAAGGCGGCTCGATCAGGGCGTTGCCTTGCGTGACGAATAGATGACGCCGCCGCTGGATTCCACCACCAGGCGCCCGTTCTCGTTCCTGATCTCTTCGATGCGGCCAAGACCGGGCACCTGTTGCCCGAGCACGGCCTCGATGACGCCGTTCGGGCCTTGCAGGATCGCGATCCCCTCATAGGCCTGGCGGACCGACCAGCCCTTGATCGTCTTGCGCGGCGCCGACGCACGCTCGGTCGCAGGCACCGATCCCGTGAATTCGGGCGCTGCGACCGAGGCCATCATCGGCCCTTGCTGTGACACCGGCTGCGATTGCACCATTGCCGGCGCGGGAGCCTGGGCCTGCACCTGAGCGAGCTTGTCGAGCTTCACTGTGGAGGACGAACTCACCCGCTCGATCCGGTCCAGGTTCTCGGCAAACCTGCCGAAACGATCATTCGTCACCTTGCTCGACTGATCGACCGCGGTGCGCAAGCCGTCGAGATTTTCGGACACGCCCGACACCTGCCTGCGCAGTTGCGCGACGGTCTCGCGCAGAATTCTGATTTCCGCATTGGCCGCAGCGTTGTTCTGAGCGGGCTGGGTGGTGAGATAGGCGATCACGCCGGTGCAGGCGCAGACCACCAACATGGCAGCGACCGCCAGGGTTGCGAGCGGCGCAACCCATGTCGGGCGGGGTGGCGGCGGCTTCGCCACGATCACGGCCGGCTTGATCACGACCGGCGCAGGTTTCGGGATCGCCATCTTGTCGAGGCGCGCCTTGGCGCGAATACGTTTCAAGCCCTCGAGTGCCTCCTTCGCGAGAGCTTCGTCGCCCGCCGCAGCCGATACACGCTTTGTGCTCGCAGCAGGCTTGGTCGCGCGCGCAGCATTGTCCTTTGTATCGCTCGCCTCCGAACCCGGCTTCGCCGCCGCGGAAGCATCCGCGGCCGCGTTGGGACGAGCTGGTCCATCGGACAACATGTGAAAATGCTCCGTTCGGTTCGATCTATCGAACGGTGACGTTATTTGCCGAAGCTTGCCTGAAACGTGCGCATCGAAAACTTTTCGTCGCGCGCGATGCGACACCGCATGAGTCAAATCGCGTCATACACGTGGCGATAGTGCGACTCGAAAGACACACACTCGCCAAGATTTCACCAAGCTGGAGTCACCGCGCCAAGTGTGAGTCGAATTGTCGCACGTGGAGAAGCGAGCGCCAGGGGCAATCCGGGGTTGAAAACCCGTCAATGTGCATGACCCGGAGCACCACTCAAAATAGCTGCAATTGTACGGGGATGCGGAACTTTACAACCGGCACGGTGCAAAACTAGTTAGAAATCCAAATCAACTGATGCGATTGAATACATCAAGAAACAACCCGAAACGAATCAACAGTATCAAGCACACGTAGCAATCGCTTTCTTACGCACGCTTGATCGGAAATCGGCAATTGTTACGGTCCTACTCAAGTGATTCTCGCCAGTCGGCGAGGAGATCGACACAGTTCAGCAGTGTTCGGGCGCGATGAGCAACTTGGCGCAGCTGTTTTAGGTCGTTTCTCAATCCGCTCCGCGAGGTGATCCGTAAGACACCCGCCGAGCCTCACGCAGTAAGCGTTTCAGTATCGAGTTGAAGTAACAGGCCTGCGAGACGCAGGCACTGAATGCGTAGGGCTGCCCGCGAATATCGAAACCATAACAACGGTTCGCGGGATGGAATGTCGTCAAACAGCATCGTTGCCGAGCCGGGGCATCACAACAACCAACCGGCCGCAACAAGTGCGAAACAGGGGCGAAAGACTGATGTATATTATCGTTGATGATCGCGAGAGCGTCGCGAACAGCTATGTCGGAGGGCTCGTTCGCGAAGGCGTATCGTCGATCGGCTTCTCTTCCGGAGAATTCTGGGACTGGCTGCAATCTGCGAGTGAATCGGATCTGGCGGCGGTGGACGCCTTTCTCCTCGGGGATTGCGATGCCCGCGGAAGCCTGCCGCGGGCGATGCGCAAGCGCTCCTCGGCACCCATCATCGCCATGAGCGGCCAGAAGATGCTCAAGAACACGCTGGAGCTGTTCGAATCGGGCGTCGACGACGTCGTGCACGTGCCGATTCACCTGCGCGAGATCCTCGCCCGAACGGCCGCAATCGCGCGCCGCCGGGTGGGCGAGCTGCCGAGGCCCTGCGAGAGCAGGATCCAGGTCTTCTTCAACGGCCGAGACCCCGAGATCGCGGGCCACGCCCTCACCCTGCCCCGCCGCGAGCTGCGCATTCTCGAATATATGGTCGCCAACCACGGCAAGTGGATCACCAAGACGCAGATCTTCAACGCGGTCTACGGCATCTTCGAGTCCACCTTCGACGAGAGCGTGATCGAGAGTCACGTCAGCAAGCTACGCAAGAAGCTCCGCGACCGCCTCGGCTTCGACGCGATCGTGGCCCGCCGTTACGTCGGATACCGCCTCAACATCCCGGCCGGCGAGACCCTCGACGAGCCGGTGCAGGAGCTCGATGAGGTCGGCATCCTCCTGAACAGGGCGCATGCCGCCCCGGCGGCCTACCCGGCCGGAAACTGACGGCAGGACACTGCCACGAAACCGGCAACGGCCTCTGCGAGCACCTTCGCAGAGGCCGTTGTACTTTCAACGGCGGAGACGGCAGGACACATGCCTGCAACGGCGACGCAACCGTGGCGCCGGCCTCAGGTGGCCATTGGGCACGATCCTTCCGGAAGCAGTATCTCCGAACGGCCTGCTCTACGGCTTCTGCTGAAATTCTTCCTTGGATACGTAGTTGAAGTCCTCGACCAGGACGTCCTGGACGATGTCAGCCTGCATCCGTTCGTTGACGCGCTGCTTGATCGCCGTCGTCAGGATGGAGAGGTCGTAACGGGCGAGCTTCCTGAAGTCGAGACGCTCGTCGGCATAGATCCTGCGGAACGCCTCGTCCACGACGAACGGCTCCGGCGGAACATTCAGCTGGTGCATGGTCCGCGCCTCCATGGTGTAGACGAAGCGCGCGACGATGTAGCCCTGCACATTGCCGTTCTCGACCATGGGCACGCTCAGGGCCCGCGTCTTCTGATATTGCAGCCCGTCGAGATACTCGTCCTTCGCCGGCAGCAGGCTGCCGTTCTCCTTCCAATAGGCGACGGCATAGCTCGTGCCCGCGGTGAGGATGCATACCCAGAGCCCGGCCAGCACCAGCCTGATCATTTTCCGTCCTGCGCTGCGCGACCGGTATAGGTGCCGTCCGACTCGGCTTCCTTGATCGCCTTGACGATGATGCCCGCGACCTCGCGGACCGCGTCGTAGTGCATTTCCAGAATGGAACGATTCCGCTCGAGCTTCTCCCGTAGCCGCTGAATCTCCTCGGTGATCTCGACTTCGCCGCCGAGATGCATCCGCGCCCGCATCAGGCGGACGAACTCGAGCATGCTCCGGCTCTTCCGGGCGCTGAAGTCGTCGAAATCGATCTTCTGCCCCGTCGCGAGCGCGACCGTCTCCTCCTCGACGATGCTGGCGAGCCGGCGGATTGCGGCCAGGAGGCCACGCACCTCGTCCGATCTCACCGGATCCGCGGCGTCGGCCATCGCCTCGCCACTCGCGCTCGGCAGCAGGACGGGCAGCAGCGCATCGCTTGCTGCCGCTTCCGCCGTCATCACCTCGGTCTCCGCGACCGCCTGGTCGATCGCCATGGCCGTCGCGCCTTCTAGTACCTGCATCGGAAATTCACCCCTCAACTTCTGTCACTCGTTCGCGGATCATCATCCGGCCTTCCCCGCATCGTCCGGTCCGGCCGGATGTGCGGCGGCGAGCTGCTTGGCGATACCAATGCCCTTGCCCTTAGCCAGCTGGTTGCCAAGCTGCTCGGCAAGCATCGACTTCCAGACGCCGCCAGCCGTGCCCTTGCCGAAGACCTCCTCCGATTCCTTCGGCAACATCGTCTCGACGAAGGTCTGGAGGATGAAGGCTTCGAACTTCCGGTAGACTTCGCCGGATGCCGGCGCCTTGATCACCTGCACCGGCGACCCGTTCACTGCACCCGACTGCACTTCGGCGGCCTTCGCCGCGGGTTGATCGGCAGCCGCCGCGGCCTTACCGACCTCCGCGTCCATCGCGGCGGCGAAATCGGCGTCCGACGATTTCAGCGCGTCGAGCTTCGCGGTCGCCGCGCGCTGCGTCACGGGATCGGCGGCTTCGAGGACATCGAGAACGAGGTCGGGCGTCGCTGTCACGATCATGTCTTGTTCCGGTTGGCTGGCTGTGGCACCCACGCGCGCACGGTAAGGCTCGTTCCCGTCATATCCTCGAGCGAGCGCTTCTCGGCGTCGCGAAGCTTGTCTGCGAGCGCCGCCTTGGCGACCTCCTCGAGCTGTTTCACGCGGCGGGTCTCGCGGCGAACCTGGTCGAGCTGCCGCGAGGCCTGCTCCTTCACGGCGCGCGCGCCGACGCTCGTCCTGTTGAGCCGCCGCGCGATCGATTCGCTCGATGAACCCGCCGGCGGCCTTCCATCGTTCAGGGCTCCGACCAACCATTCCTGCTCGTCCTGCAGGCTGCGCTCCTGCTGCCGCAATTGCGCGAGCTGCCATTCCGAGAGCCGGAGCTGGAGCTTCACCAGCGATACCATCCGGTCGAGCTTGTCCGCGCGCGACGTCATGACCCCGGTCACTCCGCCAGCCACGACGAGACGCCCAGCATGAACTGCGTCAGCAGTTCGTCGCTGGTGAGGTAGAGCAGCAGGAAGCCGCCGAACAGCACGAAGGGCACCGAGATGAAATAGACCGGAATTGCCGGCGTCAGCTTGTTGATCAGGCCGACCGCCAGATTGACGATGACCGAATAGACGATGAAGGGACTCGAGATCCGCAGCGTCAGCACGAACGCTTCCGACAGGCGGCCGACGAGTAGCTCGAGCGCCATGCTGCCGCCGAGCCTGTTGCCGGGCTGCCAGACGTCGTAGGAGTTCATCAGCCCGCGCAGCACCTGCCAGTGCTGGTCGGTCATGAAGAACAGCGTGGTGACGGCCGCCATGATCAGCGGCACCAGGGCCGGCGCCGGATCGGTGTCGCCGACCGGTGTGCCCGGGATGTTGCTCAGCCCGATCGCACTCGCCATCACGGTCGCCATGGTCTGGAGGGCGAGAAAGAACACGCGCCCGCCGAGCCCGATGACGCTGCCAACCACGAGCTCGGAGCAGATCAGGAGTGCCAGCGTCAGCGGCGCCGCGTTGTCCGTGAGCGGTTTCAGGACCGCAATCAGGATCGGCGTCAGCGCAAATGTCGTGACCAGCGCGACGAACAGGCGCACCTGGGGCGGAACGTTGACGCTGGAATAGCCGGGCACCAGCATCAGGCAGGCGCCGATGCGGCAGAACACGATGAACGTCACCAGCACGCTATCGGCGAGCCCAGAGATCACGATATGGCTCCGAGCGCCCTGATCTCGGCGCTGCGCGCGACTTCGACATGCGACAGGATCGGCAAGGTCGGGAACACCCGCTCCAGGATCATCCGGACATAGGGGCGGGCTTCCGGCGTCACCGCCAGCACCACGCTGGTGCCGCTCTCGGTGAACTTGCGGATCGCGGCGCTGGCTTCGGTCGCGAACTGCTCGATCAGGCGCGGGTCGGCATCGAACTCGACGACGTCGCCTTTGGCGTCGCGTTTCAGGCTTTGGTGGAAAGCGAGGTCCCAGCGGTTGCCGAGACGGACCACGTTGAGCACGCCATTGTCGGAGAGGTCGCCGCAGATCTGCTGGGCAAGCCGCGTCCGCACGTGCTCTGCGACCTGCTCGGGGCGCCGCATATGGGGCGCGATCTCCGCGATCGCCTCGAGGATGAGGTGAAGGTTGCGAATGGAGACTCGCTCGGCCAGCAGAATCTTCAGGATCGCCAGCAGGCCCGAATAGGAGATCTGCGAAGGGCAGAGATCCTCGACCAGGCGCTTGTATTCGGGATCGAGCCTGTCGAGCAGGGCGCGCATGTCCTTGTAGGACAGCAGCTGGGCGAGGTTCGCCCTGATCACTTCGCTCAAATGCGTGAGCAGCACCGACAGATTGTCGACCGGCTTGCAGCCCTGTCGCTTGACCTCGTCGGTGAAGGCTTCCGTCACCCACAGCGCCTTCATGCCGAAGGCGGGTTCGATCACCTCGTCGCCCGGCACGTCGGGCTTGCCGTCCTTGTCGACCAGCACCAGCACCTCGCCGAGCCTGAGCTCGCCATGGGCGACGCGCGTGTCGTGAATCCGGATCTGGTAGCTCTTTGGGTCGATCGACAGATTGTCGGTGAGCTTGATCTCGGGAATGACGAAGCCGTACTGCTTGGCGAACTTCTTGCGGATCTTGGCCACACGGTGGGCAAGCTCGGTGCGCGAGCCCAGGAGATGGACCGAAAGGTGGCCGCCGAGCGCCAGCTCGATTTCGGCGGTCTTGAGCTGCTCCTTGACGGATTCCTTGGCCTCAGCCTGAGCGCGCTCGTCGGCCCTGCGCGCATCCTCCTTCTGTTTCAGCGCGGCCTGCCGCTTCGGCAGCGAATAGCCGACGAAGGCCATGACACCCCCGAGCAGCACGAAGGGCGCCATCGGCAGTCCCGGCATCAAAGCGAGCACGAACATCATCAGCGCTGCGGCCGACACCGCGCGCGGATAGCCGCCGAGCTGCCGCAGCACCGCCTGCTCCGCCGAGCCCCTGGTGCCGCCCTTGGAGACCAGGAGGCCGGCGGACAGCGAGACGATCAGCGCCGGCATCTGCGACACCAGGCCATCGCCGACGGAGAGCTTGGTGTAGACATCGGCAGCGCGGGACAGAGTCAATCCGTGATGGGTGACGCCGATGACGATGCCGCCGAAGATATTGATCGCGGTAATGATGAGGCCGGCAATGGCGTCGCCGCGGACGAACTTCGAGGCGCCGTCCATGGCGCCGAAGAACGCGCTCTCTTCTTCAAGTTCGCGCCGCCGGCGCTGGGCCTCCTTGTCGTCGATCAGGCCTGCGGACAGGTCCGCGTCGATCGCCATCTGCTTGCCGGGAATGGCGTCCAGGGTGAAACGGGCGCCGACTTCGGCGATACGCGTCGCACCCTTGGTGATCACGACGAAATTCACCGTAACCAGAATCGCGAAGATGATCAGGCCGATGACGAAGTCACCGCCCATGACGAACTTCGAGAAGCCGGCAACGACGTGACCTGCGGCCTGTTCGCCCTCCCCGCCCCGCGACAGGATCAGGCGCGTCGTCGCGATGTTCAACGCCAGGCGCAGGATCGTCGCGATCAGCAGCACGGTCGGGAAGGCCGAGAAGTCGAGCGGCCGCTGAATCCACAGCGCGACCATCAGGATCAGCGCCGACAGTGCGATCGAGAACGCGAGGCCGAGATCGATCAGGATCGGAGGAATCGGCAGGAACAGGATCGTGAGCATGGTCACGATGCCGCCAGCGAAAAAGGCATCCGCCCCGAGGCGGCGCGGATTGGGCAGGCTAGCAGCTAACGTATCGGACATGGGTCACCGGCAGAGGGGTCCGCCCGTAATCTGCCGCGCAAAGCTTACGCGAGGGTGGTGGCAGGTCGCTGTCCGGATCAGAAGCCGTGCTCGATCCGCGAATAGACCATCTCGGTGAAGGTCGACAGATGCGCGCCGATGAAGGAGCCGGAGACGGCAACGACCAGGAGAATGACGATGATCTTCGGAACGAAGGTCAGCGTCACCTCCTGGATCTGGGTCAGGGCCTGGATCAGCGCGATGACGGTGCCGACCAGCATCGCGGCGCCGACCGCAGGCCCGGAGGCGACGATGATGGTCCAGATCGCCGCCTGGACGATATCGAGGGCGTCCCGCTCGTTCATGACTGGCTGATCGTGAGCCCGGGCCCGACCGCGACCTTCGTGCCGTCCGCGAGAGTCGCGATGGAGCCGTCGCTGTTGATGGAGACCGAGACGACCTTGCCGGAAAAACTGGCGCCGGTCGCGTCGGTGAAACTGACTGTCTTCCCGATCAGCCCGTTGGCCTGCGACAAGGACTGCGAAGACAGCAGCGCGTCCAGCTTCGAATTCGTCTGCATCGCCTGCTCGACCGTCGAGAGCTGAGCGAACTGGCTCATATATTGCGAGGTATCCATCGGATTGGTCGGATCCTGGTTCTTCATTTCGGCAACGAGGAGCTGAAGAAACGTGTTGTAGTCCACGCTGTTGCTCGACGTCGCCGAGGTGGTGCCGGTCGAACTGGACGACTTGCCGGTCGTGTCGGTCGCGCTGTTGACGTTCATCTAGCCTCTCCGCTGTCAGGCAGCCTCGAATGGGGAAACGGTGGCGGCGCCAGCCAGGATGGCCTGCTCCACCGGGAACAGGGCTCGAATCCGCTTCAGCGCCTCGAAGTAGCGCGTCGCCCCGACCAGCTCGTCGACCGCACCGAGTCCGTCCAGCATCTCGCGGCTTTCGCACACAGCACACAGGGCCGCGTGATGCTGCGCGTAGAGCGCCGCAGCGTCGCGGACGTCGGTCGGATTCATCAGCATGAGCTGGACGATGAAATAGAGCTGTCGCAGCGCCGTGGTGGCGTCGGAAGCTTGCATGACCTGCCCTTCGAGCAGGAACATCACGTCGTTGACGAGCTCGACAGAGACCTTGCGGTCCACGCGGAGCACCGCGCCGTTGATGTAGATCCGTTCGCCTGCACGCAAGGAGATCTTCATTAAAGCGCGTCTCGGATCAGGCGGTTGATTTCGATGAGCTGCACCACGTCGTTCGACCGCTGTTCGCGGAGGCGGTCAGATTCCTTGACCACCCACAAGCCGATCGAGATGATGTCGGCGCGCAGCTTGTCCGGGAGCCCATTGTCCGGGTGCGCGAGATCCTCGATGAAGATCGTCCACAGCCGCCGTACATAGAGCAGGCTCTCGACCAGGTCCTCGATGCTGAAACGCCCCTTCTGGATCCGCTCGAGCCGGTCGATGCCGAGGCTGAGCGCCTGCCGCTCGCGGCTTCGGGCCTCATAGCCGCTTTCGTCAACGACCGCTTCATAGGCTTCAAACGTCATCAGGACCACTCTTCGCAGGAGACCGAACAACTGGACAAAGGTTACGAGCCCCGGCTCAGAGGTAATTGATCAGGCTGATCTTCTGGAGCTGCGAGGTGAGCGCCAGCGCCGTCTGGATCTGGGTCTGCAGGGTGTTGACGCGGACCGAAGCTTCGGTCGGATCGACCTTCTCCATGCCGACGATCTGATTGTTCAGAATGTCCTGCTGCGTCTTGAGCTTGGTGGTTGCGCTGGTGACCCGCTGCTGGACCGTGCCGACGCTGCCGCCGAGCGCAGCGAGGTCGTTGATGGCGTTACCGACGAGGCCGATGGCCTTGTCCACGACGACCTGGAACGTCTCCTGGCTCAGGTTTACATTCCCGAGATCGGCCATCATGGTGTAGGCCTCGGCGAGCCTGCGGAAGCCGATCTGGTTGGCGCTCACGGACGTATCGGCGATCTCGGTCGTGGAGATACGACTTTGCATGGCCTGGTCTGTCGCCGACGACCAGTTGGTGTTCCAGGCCGGGCTCGCAAACTCGGCATCGAAGGTGGTGTCGAGGAAGGTCTGCATCTGGGCCGGGGTAATGGTGCCCACGCCGGGCGAGGATTGCGAGAAGCCGAAGGCCGCGAGAAAATCGGCATCGACCTGGTTCTTGCTGGCCGAGCCCGTGGTGTAGGGCGTGATGGGCGCGTTCTGCGTGTTGATGCCGGAGAACAGATACGAGCCGTTATAGGAGACGTTCAGCGCGCCGATCAGATCCTGGAGATTGGAGGCTGCAGGCGGCAGGATGACCCGCCCGCCACCGTCGGTGCTGCGGGCCGCGATCAGGTCCTTGAGGAAGTCCGTTGCGGTCTTGCTGAGCTGGGTGATCCGGTTCTGCGTCACATCCAGGCGTCCCGCGACGAGCCCGTTGGTATCGACGAGCTGATCGGCGAAGCTCCAGTCCGCCCGCAGCGTGAGGTCGCTTCCCGTCGTGGCACCGAGCTCGAGGCCGACATCGGCGAAGCGGCCGGTGGTCGCCTCCGTCGAGGCCTTGCTCAGCGCCGCCTGGTTGCTCGTGATCGAATACCTCAACGACGAGGACAACATCAGGGTGGAAATGTAGTTTGCGCTCATCATGACTTAATTCCCCACGGCAGCCAGCAGGCTCTGCAGCATTTCGTCGACGGTCGAAATGATCTTTGACGACGCCGAATAGGTGCGTTCGACCTGGAGCATCAACGCCATCTCGTCGTCCATGTTGACGCCGTTGACGTTCGACAACGCCGTGATGCTGCGGTTCAGCAGCGTGCTCTGGTACTCGGAGTTGGCGTTGGCGGTCTTGCGCTGGTTTTCAATCCAGCTCGTCGACGATGATGCGAAGTCGATCAGGCTGCCGCTCGGCTTGCCTTGCGTGGTTGCATCGAATGGCTGCGAGGCATCCATGCCGCCGATGAGCTGCTGCAGCCGGACCGAATAGCCGCCGTTGCCGGCAGTGTTGTATCGGTAGGCGGGATTGCCGCTGATCGCGCCGTCGCGCAGCAGATTCGGATTGCCGCCCTGGGCCGGATCGACCAATGCGGCAACCGAGATCGTGCCGGCGAGACCTACCGAGACGGTCGCGCTCGCCGGCATCGCCGGTGCACCGGGATAGGTGAAGAGACCGGGGACATCGGGCAGCGCCGCAGCCGTTTGATCGCTTTCCCTGAAAGTGTTGATCAGGCCGCGCGCGATTTCGTCGAGCTGGCCCTGATAGGTGACGGTGTCCTGGTCACGCAGCTGGGCCAGCCCTGCGAGCTTGCCCGACTTCAGCGGCATCACCGAGTTGGCGCCGGTCACGGGGACGCCGTCGATGTAAACTGCATTGCCCGTGGTGCCGGCCGTGTAGGCATTCGTCGGCGCAAAGCTCACCGCCCGCGCCGTCTTGTCGAACAGCACGACGCCACTGTCGGCGTAGAGCGCCGCGTCGCCGTTGGGGCGGATCGACATCGAGACGCCGACCTCTTGCGACAGCTTCGAGACGATGTTGTCACGCTGGTCGAGGTAGTCCGTGATGTCGTCGCCGGAGATCGTGCCCTTCACGATCGCGGTGTTCACGGTCTCGAACTGGGAGAGCAACTGGTTGATGTTCTGAACCGACGTTTTCATGTCGGCATCCGCGCTCTCACGGACGGACTGCACGGTCCGGGTCGCCTGATTGAGCGCCGTCGCCATGTCCTTGGCGGACGTGACCGCCGCCTGCGCCAGCGTGGTGTTATCGGGGGCGTTGGCATATTTCTGCAACGCCTGCTTCAGCGCATTGAGCTGCGCCGTCGGCGATTGATCGAGCTCGGGATCATCCACCGTCGATGCCGCGATCTTCTGGAGACCGTCATAGATCGCGCTCTGCTTGGTGGACGCCGAAGTCGCGGTCAGGACGTTGGTGAACAGGCCGCCGCTCGCGGCGCGCTGGATCGCCGCGACATAGACGCCGGCATTCGGCAGATTGTCCAGCACGGCGATCTTGCGCGAATAGCCGGCGGCGCTGGCACCGGCGATGTTGCGCGAGATCGTCGAGGACTGAATGCCCGACGCCATGAGCGAAGCGCGAGCGGAGTCGAGGGCGGCGGTTAGGGACATGGTTTGCTCTTGCCCGGGATGGGCGCTGCAGAATTCAGCGCTTCAGGTTGACGACGACGTCGAGCAGGTCGGCACCGGTCTGGAACGATTTCGAGTTGGCGGTGAAGCCGCGCTGGGCCTCGATCATCCCGGTGAGCTCGTCCGCGAGGTCGACGTTGGAATCTTCCAGGGCGCCGGACTGGATCGTGCCGAGCCCACCGGTGCCGGCATTGCCGGCCTGCGCATTGCCGGAGTTCATGTTGGTCGAATAGACGTTGCCCGGCTCCGGCGTCAGATTGTCGGGGCTCGCGACGTCGGCGAGCATGATGGTGTAGAGCGTCCGTTGCTGGCCGTTCTTGAGGATCGCCGTCACGTGGCCCGCCTCGTCGACGTCGACCTTGTCGATGGCCGAGGGAGCACTGCCGTTGACGGTCGCCTTGAAGCTGAAGTCGGTGCCGGCCTGCGTCATGTTCGACAGGTTCATGGTCAGCGCCGCACCGCCCGGCACAGTCACGGTGAGACCGGTCGGGCTTGCAGCAGCCAGAGCGCCCTTGCCGGCCGCCGTGGTATCGAAGGTGAAGGTGGTGGCGGGGGCGAGCGAGGTACCCGTCGCGGAATCGTACACCTGGATCTGCCAGGTGTCCGAGCCGGCCGCCGTCGCGGTGTGAGACATATAGACGTCGAGCGTGACCGGCTGGCCAATATTGTTGTAGGCCACGATCGAGCTTTTCGAGGAATATGATGCCGGGCCGGGCGGACCGGCGATAACAGCCGCGTTCGGATCCAGATTCCCCGCCGTCAGCGTTCCCGCGGTCGACGGCACGGGCACCTGCGAGACCTGGGCAATGTTCACGATCTGCATTCCGGCCAGGCTATTTTGCGAGAAGTTGGTCACGAGGCCGGGCTGGCCCAGAAGATAGTAGCCGGCCGCGTTGACCAGATTGCCCTGACTGTCCGGCACGAACGAGCCGGCGCGCGTCAGATACTGCTGGGTATTGTCTGCGTTCGACACCACGAAGAAGCCATTGCCCTGAACCGCGAGGTCCGTGCTCGACGTGGTGAACTGCGTGTGTCCTGGATCGGTGATGGCGTAGCGGACCGTGGTCTCGACGGCGCCGGAATCGTAATTGCCGGAGCCGCTCTTCAGGATCAGCGAGGAGAACTCCGTGGAAGCCCGCTTGTAGCCGGTCGTGTTGACGTTGGCGATGTTGTCCGAGACCGTCGACAGCTTGTTGGACTGCGCAGACATGCCGGAAACACCGGTGCGCATAACACCATACAGGCTCATGGATTGGGCTCCTTTGGTAGGTTGCAGCTAGAATGGGGGGTCTTGCTTGCGCGGGGCTGATGACTGGGCGCGATGCACAACTTCATGTTGTCAGGTCGTTTTCGGCTGACAGAACGAGCGCGCCTTGTCGGTCCACGCGCCGAAGCCACTCGAGACGAGATGAGCGACGATGTGACAGACGTAGCGCTTCTGCGCCGGCTGGTTGTTGGGACCTGCATTGTAGCGGGCGACTGCCATGGTCCAGCTTCCCTCGCGCTGCTTCAGCTCCTTGAGGAAGCGCGCGGCGTAGTCGACGTTCCCAGCGGGATCGAACATCGCCCGTACCGAAACGAACTTGTCGCCGTGATAATAGTGGTTGATCTGCATGCAACCGAGGTCGATCAACTTGATCCCCTTGCTGCGCATCGTCTCGAAATTCGCGATTGCGTCATCCATGTCCTTGGCGAACACGGTCTGGCCGTCGGCACCGAGGGCGTAAGGATGGAGCGCGCCGCGCCGGCCGGTCTCGGTGAGGCCGACCGCATAGAGAATGCCGAGCGGAATCCCGTGCTGCCGGGCCGCACGCGCCATCTCGCGCTCGCAGGGGCGCGCAATTTCGGCGGCCGCCTGGGCGGCGCTCGCATTAGAGATAAACAGGGCCGCGACGATGATGCGGCGCCACGTCCTGATCATGACGCGTCTCCTGGTTGGGCTGGCGTTCCTGGCGGGCCTGCTTCGCGCCGCCGTCGGATTGCCCCGACGATGTGCTGGTACCGCCGAACGTGCCTTGCGACTGCGGCGAGGACTGTTGCTGGCCCGAGAGCTGCGGCTGCGACTGGCCGGAGCCACTCTGGAATCCGTCCAACGAGCCGTGCTGGACCGGCGCGACGTCCGCGACATAGCCCGCCGACTGCATGAGATCGCGGATCTGGTCGCGCTGCTGGTCGAGCATCAGGCTCGTATCCTTGCGCTCGGCCGCAAGCTGGACGGACACTTCGGTGCCGACGAGGCGCAGGCGCACCGTGACGTTACCGAGCGCGGGCGGTTCGAGATTGACGGTCAGGATCTTGAGCGGCTGATCCGGCGCATTGGTCTGGGACGTTGCGAGATCAGACGCCGCCGGTGCCGAGGACTCCTTCAACTCGGCGACGGCTGCATTGGCGACCTGTTGCGGGGCGTTGAACTGCGCTGGCGGCAGATGGGTCTCCTGCTGGACCACGGTGACCTTGGTCGCCTCGGGCAACGCGTCGCGCCCTGCGGCCTTGACAGCACGCTCGACATTGGCCGTGACCGCCTCGAAGCCCGCTGACGCGGGCATTGCGCTCGAAGCCTCCGTGCCTTGCGTCGGCGCCGACTGCGCCGCGCCCACTGCTTGCGAAGCCGCAGCCTGCGAGCGCGCGGCGGTGGAGGCGACACTGGATGGGGCGGTGTCGACCGTCGCCGCCTTCGCGCCCGTGGCGGGAGCCTCGCGCTTCGCCGTGGAGGACCGCTCGTCGCGCGCGGGCGCGTCCTTGTCGGCGGACTGCAATTGCAGCTGCGGCTTCACGGCAGGCGCGGCAGCGATCTCCTGCCCGACCACCACAGCAATGCCCGATTGAGCCTGGACGTCTACCCCGGCGGCATGATCCACCGGACGCAGTTTCTCCGACGACCTGTCGGCCTTCTTGTCGGAGGACTCCTCGGTGGACTCTGGTCCCCCGGACGCCACGACGCGTTCGCGCAACGTCGCGTCCTTCTTCTCTGTCGGGTGGGCCAGACGCGTGCGCAGCGTTCCGGTCTTCGCGGTCGTTTCGCTGCCATCATCGCTCAGTGCCTGCTTTGCGAGGTTCGAGACGGTGTGGAGCAGATCGTTGAACGACGAATTTGCCTGCGATTTGCTCCCAGCGCTCTTTGCGGAACGCGACGTCCCGCGCATGTTGAGACTCTCGGCGAGACCTGAGAAGAGCTGTCCGGAGGTTCCACTGAGCTTGGTCATGGACGGCGGTCCTTGGTCAGGAGTTCGAGCTCGCCGAGCTGCTTCTGCGCCCGTGCGAGCGTCACGGTCGATGACGCCAGATCGAGCCGCGCCGGCGTTGCCGGAGGCTTGTCTGCTGCCGCGGCTGATCCGCTCGCGAACGGTTTGCGGACGTCGAGCGCGAGCTGCACCGTGGCATTCAGGAGAGGGACGTCGCGCTCGGGCAGCTTCGACCGGCCGAGCGCCTTCAGCTCGGCGAGACCGCCGTCATATTCGTCGGTGAGCGCCCGCGAGGCGCCGCGGAAGAAATGGGCCCGCTCGCGATCCGCCGAGGCGTCCGCGCTGAGCGTCAGCGCCCGCTCGCCGGCAAGCCGGGTCACGGCCAGCCGTCCGCGCACCATCGCGGCGCGCGCGATCACGAGATACAGCTTGAGGCGGCTGGTGCGATCGATCTGCTCCAGCAGGGCTGCGATCCGCGCAAAGCGACGCTCCTCAAGCGGCAGGCTCGATTGCGTCAGCCCCGCGGAAAAGCGCTGCCAGAAATCGCCGGCATAGATCGAGTTGCGGTAATGGCGGATATAGGCCAGCGTCAGGAACTCGAACTTCTCGAAATCCTCCGCCTGCCCCACCAGCAGGATCTCGCGCCGCAGCGCCGCCTCCTCGACCAGCGTGCCGGGCAACAGCAGGCGCGCATCGTCCAGGCGCTCGATCGCGAGCGATGCCTCGGCACGCGCGAACAGCGCGCCCTGGACCAGCGCGACCTGTCCGCCCAGGCCCGAGGGAATCGTCCGCGGCTTGACGTCCTTGAGCAGCTCCCGCGCTTCGTCCTGACGACCCTCGACATAGGCGAGCGCACCATTGAACAGCCGCTCGTCGACGTTCATCTTGTCGCGCGGTAGCTTGCGGACGACCTGCGGCGCACCGCCGCTGAGCAGGTAGATGACCACGGCCTGGCTGTTCTGCGGATTGCTCCACACGGCCGGATCGGCAGCGAGAAACTTCTCGCCGATCTGCCGGATCAGCGCGATGTGACTGCTATGCGCGGCGGTGTCGCCGTTGGCGATGCCGTCCTGCACCGCCTGTAACGCACGGACGAGCTCATAGGGTTCGCCGGATTGGGGCGCAGGTTGAGCAAGCGCGTTTGCCGCCGTGAACGGCAGCAGCAGCAAGGCGGCGCGGCGCAGCAGCCTGATCAAGGGCGCTTCTCCCGGATCAGGATCTCGATCCGGCGGTTCTGCGCGGCCGCCGGATCGTTCGGAAGCTTCGGTCGCCGATCGGCGTAACCTTCGACATGCTCGATCCGCCGCGCATCGACGCCGGAACGAACCAGCATGTAATAGGCCATCTGCGCACGAGCGGTCGACAGCCGCCAGTTGTCGTAGGTCTCCGAACGATACGGCCGGTTGTCGGTATGGCCGCGGACGATGATCATGCCCTGGCGCTTCGTCAGCAGCGGCCCGATCTTGTCGATCACGCGGATCAGCTCGGGCCGCGGCTCGGCCGAGCCGACCGCGAACATGCCGAAGCTTGCGTCGTCGGTCAGGCTGACCAGGAGTCCCTCCTCGACCTGACGCACCTCGGCCGCCGGCCCTGCGCCCGCTTTGATGTCCGACAGCGCGTCCGCAATCGCGGACTGAAGCTGCTTGAGGGTCGGCTGCTGCGTTTGCGCCGCCTCGCGCGGTTCGGACTCCTTCGTCGTGTCGTTGGGGCGCGCCTGCGGGGCGGCGTTGGCCTGAACGCCAGTTTGACCGTTGCCCTCGCGCGAGGATTGCGTCGCTACAGGTCCCGGCGGCAGCAGGGGCGAGAGGCTGGTGGACGAGCTATCTGCGTTCGGCGCTACGCTTCCGCCAGCATCATCCATCTTGCCACGGCGCGGCTGCGCATCTCCCTGACCTGCGCCGGACGCGTTGTCGCGCGCAGACGCATTCGGCTTCGGCTCGCTCTCGATGAAGCGATCCGCGTCCTTGGACGCCTGCGGCGCCAGCCTCCAATAGCCGGGATCAAAGGGATCGCGGTAGGCGTCGCCACCCTTGAGGCCCTCCTCTTCGGCGGACGTCAGAGCGCCGGCGCGGCGCTGGCCCGAGGACTGGCTCGCGATATTGGCGATCTCGGTGAGCGTCGCATAGGGGTCGCGGAACAGGACCTTCTCCTCGTAGGAGGCCGGCTTCTCGGCGGTTGGAGAGTCACCGCGACGTTCTTCGTTCGGCCCGGCCGGCTGACGCTTGCCATCCTGGCCTTCGAAGGACGACGGCTCCTTCTTGGAAAGATCCTTGAGACCCTTCGGGGCAGGTGCGTTCTCCGCGAGCTTGATCGGGTTGAAATAGCTCGCGACCACCTGCTTCTGGTCCTGGTTGAGCGCATTGAGCAGCCACATGACGAGAAAGAACGCCATCATCGCGGTCATGAAGTCCGCATAGGCGATCTTCCAGACGCCGCCGTGATGCGCCTCCTCGGCGAAGGCGCTGCGCCGGCGGACGATCACGATCTCATGCTTGACCTCTTCCATGGCGGACTACCGGCGCGCTTCCTTGAGGCGTTCACTCCAAGCGGAGATCTGCGTCTCGATCACGGTCTGGTCGGCCACGACGCGGACCTCGAAAGTGTCCGCGGCCTCGTAGGCAATGCCCGTTCGCCTCGAAGCCTCGAGCTGCGTCTTCACGAGGTCGAGCAGCTCGCTCGGCCCAGTGACCTTGAACACCGGCACCGGAGAATTGCCGGTCAGCGCCGCAACCTGCTCGACCAGCGATCCGATCGCCTTGTCGCGCACCGCCTCGGCGAGGAACGGCAGCAATATCCGCGCAACGGAGCTTGCGATGTTGGTCTCGATCTCGCGGCAGGCCGCCTCGAAGCCGCTGACGATCGCGGCCGCCTGCTGGTCGGACCATTTGGCCCGCTCCTCGCCGAGCCGGATCGCGCTGCGGACGCGCTCCTCGGCGAGCTTGACGTCGCCTTCCGCGAGGCCGGCCGCATGGCCGCGCCGATAGGCATCGTCCAGGAGATTGACCGGCGGAGCTTCCGCCGCGGCCGCCGGAGGTGGCGGCGCCTGAAGCTGCGGCTGCGCCTGGGCCTGAGGCTGCGCTTGAGGCTGCGGCTCGCGCCTGGCTTCCTTCGGCCTGGTCAGCACGTCCTGGATTTTCGGCGGCGGGGGCGGCGACGACTTGACCCGGCCATTCGCGTCGAACTGCGTCAGGAGTTTTCCGATTGCCGCGTTCATGCCGCCTCCTCGCGTCGCATCCAGTCTTTAAGGATCGCCGCCGCCTGCATCTGATCGAGCCGGACGATCTGCTCCAGCCGCTTCTGCGGCGTTCGCTGCATCTTGCCTTCGAGGTCTTCGACGAGGTTGAGCTCGGCCTCGTCGCTGTCGGCCAACGCAAGGGCCCCCGAGGCCTCGAGTTGGGCGGCCTCAGCCGCCTCGGCCTGCTCCTGCTCCGCGCGATGGGTCAGAATGCCGTTGACCGCGGGTCGCAGCCCGAACCAGACCAGCATCGAAGCAACGGCCAGGATCGTCACCGCGTTGATGACGCTGCCGAGCTGCTTGTTGATCATCTCGACGAAGCTGATCGGGGGCACCGGCGCCAGCTCACGCGAGCCCTCGATGAAATCGACGGCCGTCACCTGAATCTGATCGCCGCGCGCCTTGTCCAGTCCGCCCGCCGTCGCCGCGAGCTGACTGATCTCGGCGAGCTTGCTGTCGACGATGGCCTGATTGCTCTTGTCGCCGAGATCGGCGACCAGTCGCGCACGGTTGACCAGGACGGCGATGAACAGCTTCTTGACCGAGTAGCCGTCGCTCACCGTCGTCGTGGTCTTGGACGAGACCTCGAAATTGGTGACGTCCTCGCGGCGCGTCTTGTCCTCGCTGGAGTTCTTGCCGCCCCCGGCATTCACCTGCTGATCGGGGAGATTCTGCTGCACCGTGGTCGGCGTCGAACGGTCGGCGTTCTGCGAGGATTCCTTCTCGCGCACGTTCCGCACCGAACGCTCGGCACGGTTCTCGGGATCGTAGACCGTCTCGTTGATGTGCCGCTTGTCGGTCGACAGCTGCGGAGCGACGCTCACCTCGAAATTGTCGAGGCCGAGATACGGCGTCAGCGCCTTGCGGATGTTCTCCTGCACCATGCCGCTGACCGTCTTCTGCAGGCTCGCCATCTTGGTCGGCGCGGCGTTGGCCTCGTCCTCTTCGGCGAGCAGCATCGAACCGTCGGCATCGAGCACCGTCACCTTGTCACGGCTCATGCCGGGGATGGCGGCGGCGACGAGATGACGGATCGACTGCGCCGTGCGCGCCTCGATCGCGCCGTCGGTGCGCAGCACGACGGAAGCCGAAGGCGGCTGCTGCGTCGCGCGGAACGAGCCGCGCACCGGCAGCACGATATGCACCCTCGCCGCCTTCACGCCCTTCATCAACTGGACCGTGCGCGCAATCTCGCCTTCCAGCGCCCGGAGCTTGGTGACCTCCTGCATGAACGAGGTCAGGCCGAGCGAGCCGATCTTGTCGAACAGCTCGTAACCGGAATTGGCGCTGGTCGGCAGTCCCTTTTCGGCGAGCAGCATCCGCGCCTGCATGGTCTGGCTCGGGCGCACCGAGACCGCATCGCCAGCGGAATTGACGTCGAAGGTGATGTTCTGCTCGCGCAGCGCCGCGCCGATGCGCGTCACGTCTTCGCGGGTGAGACCGGTGTAGAGCGTCTCGAACTCGGGACGGCTGAGATAATAGGCGCCGCCGACGACGGTGACGAGAACTGCAAAGCCGATCAGTCCCAGGGCCATCAGGCGTCGCGGCCCAAGCTCCAGCAGATTGTTGAGCAGTTGCTGTACCTGCGCACGACTGAGCATATGACCTCGTACCAATGCGAATGGTGAGGACACTCAGCTGCCAACCTTGTCTGAAGGTTGCGCAAGGCCACGAATGTGTCGGTTCGCGGGCGAGGCGTTGCAATTTTACAAGAAGCCTGGGCGACGCAACCGGTTTGGCAGCCGCAAGCAGGACGCGCGGGGGCGTGGCGGCGCGATCGGCTGCGGCGTGTTGCTCGAAGTCTGGCGTCGGGAGGTCGATTGCCGGCACGTGTTGTGCCGTCGCGTCCGCCGATCATGGCGGGGACCGTGCTCCCTGAGGGAGCACGGTCGTTTTCGAGAGCGCCGCCTAGCCGCGGAACAGCGACAGGATGCTCTGGCTGTTCTGGTTGGCGATCGAGAGCGCCTGAACGCCGAGCTGCTGCTGGGTCTGCAGAGCCTGGAGGCGGGTCGATTCCGCGTTCATGTCGGCATCGACGAGCTGGCCGACACCGCGATCCACGGAGTCCATCAGGGTCTTGACGAATTCCGAGTTGGTCGAGATGCGGTTCTTGACCGCGCCGAGATCGGCCGCGGCCGAGCTCACCGAGTTGATGGCAGCGGTGACCTGAGCGATGTAGCCATCGAGCGTGGTCTGGTCCGCCGCCGAGTCGGTCAGCGCGGCGATGTTGATCGTGTCGACCGAGGCGCTGCCGCTCACGGTGTCTAGGATACCGGTCTGCGTGGTGGAGTAGAGCGTGTAGTTGGCGGTCGTGACAGTGATCGAACCGATCGTGGGCGTGCCGCCGACACGCGAATACGACGAGACGAGATTGAAGCTCGTCGGGGTGGTACCCGTCGTCGTGCTCAGCCAGTTGATGCCGTTGAAGGTGGCCGAATTGGCCTTGAGCTTCATATCCTGCTGGATCTGGGTGATGTCCGCCTGGATCTTGGTGCGGTCGATACCCGCGGTCTTGGCTTCGACAAGCAGCGCCTGGAGCTTGGTCAGGCCGGATTCCTTGTCGCCGATCACCGAGGTCAGAGCGGTATATTCGGTGTCGACGGTCGCAGCCGACAGACCGAGCGAGTCGGAAACCGCGGACAGCGCGGCGTTGTCGGAGCGCATCGACGTCGCAATCGACCAATAGGCGGCGTTGTCCGAAGCGGTGGACACGCGCTGACCGGTGGAGATCCGGTTCTGCGTGGTGGCGAGTTGTGCGCTGACAGACCGCAGGGTCTGGAGCGCGGTCATGGCGGAGGAGTTGGTGAGAAGACTAGAACCCATTTTGATGTCCCTTTGAAGATTGAATCGAGCTTGGGGGACATACCGGGCTTGCACCGGTACGACAGGGCGGCGTCATGCCTTTGGGCTCTCCGCAAACGCGGGTTCAAGGCCCAATCTGTCGTAACGGCGAGGTTAGCGAGCGAAGCTTGTGCGAGGCTTGTGGCTCTGTGCTCCGGCAGCAACAGGCAGCCGGAATCGCGGCGCGCGAGGTCACGCCAAACGAAAGGGCCGCGCTTCGCGAGAAGCGCGGCCCTCCTTCCGATGATCCAAGTGTTAGCGGAACAGCGATAGGATGCTCTGGCTGCTGTTGTTGGCGATCGAAAGCGCCTGAACGCCGAGCTGCTGCTGGACCTGAAGCGCGGCCAGGCGGGTGGATTCCGCATTCATGTCCGCGTCGACGAGTTGGCCGACACCGCGGTCAACCGAGTCCATCAGCGACTTCACGAACTCCGAGTTGGTCGAGATACGGTTCTTGACGGCACCGAGATTGGCGGCGGACGCGGCCACCGAGTTGATGGCGGTCGTGACCTGCGCGATGTAGCCATCGAGCGTGGTCTGGTCAGCGGCCGAGTCCGTCAGCGCGGAGATGTTGATCGTGTCGACCGACGCACTGCCGCTCACGGTGTCCAGAATGCCGGTCTGCGTGCTGGAGTAGAGCGTGTAGTTGGCGGTCGTCACGGTGATGGAGCCGATCGTGGGTGTGCCGCCGACGCGCGAATACGACGACACGAGGCTGAAGCTCGTCGGTGTGGTGCCGGTCGTCGTGCTCAGCCAGTTGATGCCGTTGAAGGTCGCGGCATTGGCCGTGCTCTTCATCTGCTGCTGGATCTGGGTGACGTCCGCCTGGATCTTGGTGCGGTCGATACCCGCGGTCTTGGCTTGGACCAGCAGCGACTGGAGCTTGGTCAGACCGGAGTCCTTGTCACCGATGACCGTGGTCAGAGCGGTATATTCGGTGTCGACGGTCGCGGCCGACAGACCGAGCGAGTCGGAGACGGCGGAGAGCGCGGCGTTGTCGGCGCGCATCGAGGTGGCAATCGACCAATAGGCGGCGTTGTCCGAAGCGGTGGCCACGCGCTGACCGGTGGAGATCCGGTTCTGCGTGGTGGAGAGTTGCGAACCCACAGACCGCAGGGTCTGGAGTGCGGTCATGGCAGTCGAGTTCGTAAGCAGGCTTGACATTGCGAATGTCCCTTTTTTGTACGCGATACATTTTCACGAGGGGACATACCGGGCTTTCACCGGTACGGAGGGGCGGCATCATGCCTTTGGACTGATGTGGGTGGGGTCCAACCCGCCGTGCCCGCATTGCTAGCACGCCGAATCTTGCTTCCGGATTAAGGCCCACTTGAATTTCGCAGTAAAATCATATGGTTAACATTACCTGTCGCTAACCATGACCAGCGTGTATCGCTTAACCATACCCAGCCGGCCAGCGATCGCGGCTCTTACGAGAACGACCGCACCAGTCCGGAGGCGAGCAGGTTCCAGCCGTCGATCAGCACGAAGAACAGCATCTTGAACGGCAGCGCGAGAATCGTCGGCGGCATCATCATCATGCCCATCGACATGGTCAGCGTCGCCACGATCATGTCGATCACCAGGAACGGCAGGATGATGAGGAATCCGATCTCGAACGAGCGCCTGAGCTCGGAGATCATGAAGGCCGGAATGATGACGCGCAAATCGATCCGCTTGTCGTCGAACTTCTTGCGGAAGCTCTCCGCGGCGAGCGCTTCGAAAGTCTGGAGATCCTTGTCCCGGACATGGGCCAGCATGAACTCGCGGAACGGATCGGTGATCTTCAGATAGGCTTCCTCTTCCGAGATCTCGTTCTTCATCAGCGGCTGGACGCCGCTCTCCCACGCCCTGTCGAAGGTCGGCGCCATGACGTAGAAGGTCATGAACAACGCGAGACTGATCAGCACCAGGTTGGCAGGCGTGGTCTGAAGGCCAAGACCGGCGCGCAGGAACGACAACGCCACCGCAAATCGCGTGAAGCTCGTCACCATGATGAGCAGTCCCGGCGCCACCGACAGCACCGTGATCAGCGCCATAAGCTGGATGATCCGGCCGCTGGTCGAGCCGTTTCCCGGCGGCAACAGGGAATTCAGGTCCGGAATCTGGGCCAACGCCGCTTCGGGCAGCACGACCAGAACCAACGCGAGCAGCAGGATTCTCAGTCTCACTGGATCACCAGCGTCTCGATGATCAATTCGCGGACCTTGCCCGACGAGCGGATGGTGGCGCGCTCGGTCAGGTCGTCACGCAGATGCTGGAGCCCGCGCGATCCCTCGAACTGCGAAACCGTCGCCGAACGCAGATAGGTCACGATGTCCTCGCTGATATGGGCCGCCAGAATGCCGGCATCCTCGTCGCTCATGCTGTCGGTCACCATGGAGGCTTCGATTCGCGCCCAGTTGTTGGCCGGCGCGGCGAGATTGGTCACGATCGGAGACAGTTTCCTGAGCCGCGCGCTGCCGGCGTAGCCCGAGGCGATCGGCGGCGGCGTGGCGCTCTTCTTGGCGTCGGCGACGCGCTCGGCGGTCGCGATCAGATGCAGCCCGGCAACGGCGCCCGCGCCGATCGCGATCAGGGTCAGCACGACGATGGCGGCGATCAGGCGCATGGCGTCCCCCGCCGTCCCGGTGCGCCCCTCCGGCTGCGAACCTCAGAATGGTGCCACGGCGTCATAGATCCGGTGTCCCCATCCAGGCTGCTGCACGTCCGACAGATTTCCGCGCCCGCCATAGGACACGCGCGCCTCGGCGATCTTGTCGTAGGAGATCGTGTTGGCTCGCGAGATGTCGCGCGGCCGCACGATGCCGCCGACGTTGAGCACGCGCATCTCGGTGTTGACGCGAAATTCCTGCGATCCGCTGATCATCATATTGCCGTTCGGCAACACGTCGGTGACGATGGCCGCGATCGACAGCTTAATGTCCTCGGTGCGGTCGATCTGGCCGTTGCCCTTGATCTGGGTGTTGGTGCTGAGGTTGGCGTTGGCCGAACCCGTGTCGTTCCATCCGGCCACGTCCATCAGCCAGTCGAGCCCGAACTTGATCTGCGAATCGCGCGAGCGGCCGGTCTTGTTGTCGAGCTTGGCCTTATCCTGCATTGAGATGATCACCGTCACGACATCACCGGTGCGCCGGGCGCGGGGATCGCGGTAGAGATCGGTGCCGTCGTCCCAGGTCGAGCGATAGCTGACGGGCGTGCGCATGCGCGGCGTCACCGGAATCGGATCGGCCTGCGTCCTGAGGCCGCTCCCGACCGGCGACAGTCGCGGGCCGGTCAGGACCTCGGCGGGATCGTGGTAGCATCCGGCCAGGGGCACCGATGCGAGCGCGAGCGAGAGGATGAGGATCGGCTTGTTCATCTATTTGGTCTTTCCGTCATCCACGCGGCGCATCCCGCCCAGCAGGTCGGCGAGGTGCGCCGCGCGTGCCGTATCCATCTCATTGAAGATCGCGCTCGAGCTCCTCGGGCTGAGCTTGGCGAGCACGGCGGCGGCGGTCTCGTCGGCCATGCCGGCGATCTGGGTCGCCGCAGCTTCGGGCTTCATGCGCGAATAGATCTCGACCACGCTCGCTTCGGCCTTCTTCAGGAAGTCGTCGCGCAGCGCCATCCACTTCTCGTATTCGGCGCGCTTGGCCTCGACTTCGGCGATGCGCTCGCGGAGCAGGGTCTCGGCCTTCTCCAGCTCCTTGAGCTGCCAGGCCAGCCTTGCGTCGACGGCGGGATCGGCGACGTTGCTGCAGAACAGGGCGATTTCGCTGTCCGGGGCCGGCGCAGCCTGCGGCGGCGTGGGCTTCGGCGACGCCGTGACGCTACCGGGCTTGGCCGGACGTACCGGGGTGGGCGTAGCCGCGGGTGCCGGCGTCTCCGGAGCCGGCACGGCACCGGTGATCGCGGGTCCCGAATCTTCGGCCGCCCATGCCGTCGCCCGGATCGAAGCATCGTCGCCTGGAATTGCGGTGGCCGGTGGCTGCGGCTTCTGCGGTCCGGGTGCGCGGGCGCGCGCGAAGGAGAGCAGGTTCAGCGGCTTCGACGGCTTGGCCTCCTCCAGTGCCAGGACGGGCGATGCGGTCGCGAGCACTGATGCCGCGGCCAGCAGGAGGAGTTTGGCTTTGTGATCCAGCTTCAGCATCGGGCCGCGTGCGATTCTCGCTTCAGACTGAGCATTGAGCGACCAAGCTTGCACGACGCTTGTGCATCATTGCACGATGACGTCGGCCTGGAGCGCGCCTGCGGTCTTGATCGCCTGAAGGATCGCGATGATCCCCGATGGCTTCAGGCCGATCTGGTTCAGCCCGCGCACCAGGCGCTGGAGATCGACCCCGCTCAGGATCGCCACCTGCGATCCGGCCTCGTTGGCCTCGACCACCGTCTGCGGAACGACCACCGTCTGCCCCCGCGAGAACGGCGCCGGCTGCGACACCACCGGCATCTCCGTGACACGAACCGTCAGATTGCCGTGGGTCACGGCGACGGTCGATATCCGAACGTCGCGCCCGATCACGACCGTGCCGGTGCGCTCGTTGATCACGACCCGCGCCGGCGTGTCCGGCTCGACCGCCAATTCGCCGATCTCAGCGAGGAAGCGGACAGGGCCGATATGGCGCGGCTTCGACAGCACGATGGTGCGGTAGTCGCGCTCAAAGGCAATCTGCGCGCGGTAGCGTCCGCCGGCGTAGCGGTTGATGGCGTCGAGGATGCGCGTCGCGGTGACGAAGTCCGGGTTCTTCAACTGTAGCACCAGGAACTCCATCTCGTGGAGACTTCCCTGCACCTCGCGTTCGACCAGGGCACCGTTCGGGATGCGTCCAGCCGTCGGCGTGCCCTGGCTGACGTTCTGCGCCTGGCCTCCGACGCTGTAACCGGCGACCGTGATCGCGCCCTGCGCCACGGCATAGACGGCGCCGTCCGCCGCGCGCAGCGACGTCATGACCAACGTGCCGCCGAGCAGCGACGTCGCATCGCCGAGCGACGACACGGTGACGTCCATGCGCTCGCCGGGCCCGATCGAGGGCGGCAGGTCCGCAGTCACCATCACCGCCGCGACGTTGCGCGTGCGCAGCGTGGTCGGACGCGTGGGGTTGTTGGTGCTCGTCGCCTCGTTCCTGACGTTGATGCCCATGTTCTCGAGCATCGATTGCAGGGACTGTTCCGTGAACGGAGCATTGCGAAGCGTGTCGCCGGTGCCGTTCAGCCCGATGACGAGGCCGTAGCCGACGATCTGGTTCTCGCGCAAACCCTTGATGTCCGCGATGTCCTTGATGCGGACGGCGGCCTGGGCGCTGGCGGTCGACATGAGCAGAACTAGCGCAAGCAGGAGTCTGGTCATGACCCGTCCACGACCTTGACGGTGCCGTCCGGCTGGACGACGCCCCTGATGATCACCCCGGTGTCCGTATTGCGCACCGGGATGAGCGCGCCGGCCGCGCCCGACTGCATCGCCGAACCGTAAGTGACGATGGACAGGCCGCTGTCTTCGACCACGACCTTGACCATGGCACCGCGGGCGACGGTCCAGGGATCTTCCACCGAATTGGTCGGAATGGGCTGGCCCGGCAACAGTGCGCGCCGCGCCATGCGGCCGATCAGGACCTGGCGCCCTTCGATGAACATGGCGACGCCGAGCAGGCTCGGCGCGAAGGCACGCTCGGTGATCATCTCCTCGCGGATCAGCTCGCCGGCGCGGATCGAGACGGCCGGCACGGGAAGCCGCTTCTCCTCGGCCGCAGCGACCTCCGCCGCGGCGAGAACCAGCAGCACGGCGGCCAACCCGCGCACGATCAGGCCCACCCTGTTCAACATCGAGACACCGGAACTAGCGCATGCCCTTCGAGACCGTCTGGGCCATCTCATCCGAGGCCTGGATGACCTTGGCATTCATTTCGTAGGCGCGCTGCGCCGAGATCAATTCGGTGATCTCCTTGACCGGGTCGACGTTCGAGGCCTCGAGCCATTTCTGGTTGATCTTGCCGTAGCCGGCATCGCCCGGCAGCCCGACGACCGGTGTGCCGGACGCCGTGGTCTCGCGATAGAGATTTCCGCCCAGCGGCTCCAGGCCGGCTTCGTTGGCGAAGTTGGCGAGGTTGAGCTGGCCGATCTGCCGCGGATTCACTTCGGTGTCCAGCTTGGCAAACATCTGGCCGGTCTGGTTGACCGTGACCTCGACCGTTCCTTGCGGGATCGTGATCGCGGGATCCAGCAGGTAACCGTCAATCGTGACAAGTTGGGCGTTGGCGTTGACGTTGAACGAGCCCGCACGGGTGTATTGCACCTCGTTGTTGGGTCCGAGCACCTGAAACCAGCCGCGGCCGTTGATCGCGAGGTCGTAGGGATTGCCGGTCTGCGTCAGCGCGCCCTGGATGTGCAGCTTGCGGATCGCCGCCGACTTGACACCGAGGCCGAGATTGGCGCCTTCCGGAATCGGCGAGGAGCCGTTGGTGTTCGCGACGCCCTGCATGCGGTCCATCTGGTAGAACAGATCGGTGAACTCCGCGCGCGCCCGCTTGTACGAGGTCGAGTTGATGTTGGCGATGTTGTTCGCGATGACTTCGATGTTGGTCTGTTGGGCATTCATGCCCGTGGCCGCAATAGCAAGCGATTTCACTTAACCCACTCCTTCAGATCAAATCGACATCCGAACGACTTCCTGGTAGGCCTGCACGACCTTGTCGCGAACCGCGACCGCCGTCTGCAGGGCCTGCTCGGCCGACATCAGCGCCTCCACGACGCGGCGCGTCGATTCCTTGCCCTGCATCGCCGAGATCGACGCCGCCTCGCCCGCCTTCAGCGTCCCGATCGCGTCAGTCGTCACTTGCTTCATCACCGATTCGAAGCCGACGTCGTCACTGGTCTGGATCGCGGTGGTCGCCGCCGGAGCGACGGCCTGCGTCTCGGTTGCGCGGGTCGTCGCCTGGCCGGCGGATATCGCCGTGGATGAAATCGCCTCAAGCATTGTCAGCTCCTCAAGAGGTCGATGGTCATGCCGAGCATGGACCTCACCTGCTTCACGACCTGGAGATTGGCTTCATAGGACCGGTTGACCTCCCGCATGTCGGCCATCTCGATCATCATGTTCACGTTCGGCAGCTTGACGTAGCCGGCCTTGTCGGCAGCGGGATGCCCCGGATCGTACTCCACGCGGTACGGCGTGGTGTCGACCCCGATCTCCTTGACCTTCGCGAGCTGCCCGCCCGAGGCACGGTCCATCGCGGCGTCGAAGGTGATGGTCTTGCGCTGATACGGATCGGCGCCGGCGGTGCGCCCCGTCGAGGTGGCGTTCGCGAGATTCTCCGAGACGATGCGCATGCGCGTCGACTGCGCTTCGAGCCCCGAGCTCGCGACCGACAGAGAGGCGCTCAATGAGTCCAGCATGTCAATTCACCTCAGGCCTTTGCACTCGACAGCACCATGCGGTGAAACGACCGCACGATCGCCGCGTTCATCGAATAGTCGCGGCTGACGTCGCTGCCCTTGATCATTTCCTGCTCGAGGCTGACGGAGTTGCCGGAGTGAACCACTTCCCAGCTGTCCTTCTTCGCGGTCGCCCGCGTGTCGGTCTCGGCTGCGGACAATTGCATGTGCGACGGCGATGTCGTCGCAAGCCTGACCGGCATGCCGTCGAGCACCTTGTTGAAGGGCTCGACATCGCGCGCCCGAAAGCCCGGCGTGTTGGCGTTGGCGACATTGGTGGCGATGGTCGACTGGCGCAGTTCGAGGTACCGCGCCTGCGATGATGCGAGTTCGAAGAGATAAAGCGGTCCCACGACGGCTCCATTCTGATCCGTTCGGGACAAGCCTAGGGCGTTAAGCTTTCGTCAAGCTGATGCGCGGACCACCGTCCTCGGAAATCTACTGGACCTTCTCGGGCCGCGGCGTCTGCTTGGATTGGAGGAAGTAGATGATCTCGGCGACCGGCCGGAAGAATTCCGCCGGAATCACCTGATCGACCTGGACTGCCTCGTAGAGCGCGCGCGCCAACGCCTTGTTCTCGATGACGGGGATTCGGTTCTGCTCGGCGACCTCGCGGATCTTCAGCGCGATCACGTCCATGCCCTTGGCCACCACGAGCGGCGCGGCGTTCTCCTCGCGCTTGTAGCGCAGCGCGATCGCGAAGTGTGTCGGGTTCGCAATCACCAGCGTCGCGCGCGCGGCGGAGGCGATCATGCGTTGGCGCGAACGGTCGCGCGCCAGCGAGCGCAGGCGCGCCTTGATCAGCGGATCGCCTTCCGCCTGCTTGTGCTCGTCCTTGATCTCCTGCTTGGTCATGCGCAGCTCGCGCCGCCAGTGGAAGCGCGCCCAGGCCAGATCGATCGCCACCAGGACGATGGTCGCGATGCAGATCGCCGACACGATTCGCATCGCGATGTTGAGAATCATCTCCGGCAGCGCGACCGGATCGGTGTACATCGCCTCGAACGCCCTCGCTTCGGACGAGCGCAGCACGAAGGCGACGACGGCGGTCACCGCGGCGAGCTTGAACAGCGACTTGGCGAACTCGATCAGGCCCTGCGTCCCGAACAACCGGCTCCAGCCGCTGACCGGAGAGATTCGCGACAAGTCCGGCTTGATGCGCTCGAGCACCAGGCGCGGCGCGTTCTGCAGCAGCGACGCGGCCAGCCCGAACACCACCAGGATGACGACCAGCGGCACCAGGAACCGCAGTGCCTGAAGGCCGACCACGGTGAGCAGGTTCTGCGCATCCGCGCCGGTCGAGAGCGGGAAGCCCTCGGGATCGTCGAGGAGGCTCTTCAGCGTCGGCGTCAGTTGCTGCACGCCCTGGCCGATCAGGAACGCCTGGATCACCATCAGCGCGGCCATCGAGGCGAAAATGGATGCCTCCCGAGAGACCGGAATCTTGCCCTGTTCGAGCGCATCGCGGACTTTCTTCTCGGTCGGCTCTTCTGTCTTGCTCTCCTGATCGGATGTTTCTGCCATGCCCGTTCAGCGGTCAGCGGAAGACCAGCTCATCCTCCTGCTCGGGGTTGAGCTCGATTTCGCCTTTCTCCGCCAATTCGAGCGCGAGGTCGGTGATCACGCGCCGCGCCTCCAGCACGTCGCGCTGGTTCGACGGCTCGCCGATGGCGAGCTCGTGCTCGACGACGCGGCGGACGCGCGAGGCGACCGAGGACAGGATCAACTCGCGGAAATGCTTGTCGGTGCCCTTCAGCGCGACGACGATGCGATCGGTCGGCACCTGGTCGAAGATCATGGTGCGCGCCTTCGGCGTCAGGTTGACCACGTCGTCGAAGGTGAACAGCAGCTCCTTCAGCACTTCGGCCGACTTCGGCCGCTTCTCCGACAGGCTCTTCAGCATGTCCTCGATGTGGCCGCGTTCCATCTTGTTGATGATGTCGGCGACGCGGGCGTAGGTGTCGGCGCCGAGGTTGCGGGCGAAGTTCAGCGTCAGGTCCTCATGCAGCGTCTTCTCGATAATGCGCAGGGCGTCATCGACGATCGGCTTGAGGCTCAGCACACGCCGCATCAATTCGTTGCGCAGGCTCGAGGGGAGCTGGCTCATGACCTTGGCAGCGCAGGCCGGCTTGACCTTGGACAGGATCAGCGCCGCGGTCTGCGGATGCTCCTTGGACAGGTAGCTCGCCAGCGAGTTTTCCGACACTGACGAGACTCGGTCCCATACCGACCGGCTCGAATTGCCGAGCAGATCCGACATGATCTGCGAGACCTGGTCGGCCGGCAGCACGTCGCCGAGCACGGCTTCCAGTCCGCCGAGCGTGCCGAGAATGTTCGCGCCCATCGAGAACTGCTGGGCGAACTCCTCGACGATTCCCTCGAGCTCCTGCGCGGTGATCGGCCGCAGCTCCGCCGCCGCCTTGGTGACGATGCGGATCTCCTGCGGCTCGAACTGCTGCAGCACGCTCGCCGCCGCCTGCCGGCCCATCGCCAGCAGGAGCGCGGCGACCTTTTCCGTGCCGCCCAGCGTGGTAACGCCTCGCTGCTTGACGGGAGCGATGCCGACCGGTGCCGCCATGGTCAGGTATCACCCTGCCCCAGCGGTCCGACGATCTCCGTGAGCGAGACGCCGAAGCGGGAATTGTCCTCTTCGACGACGACCACCTCGCCGCGGGCGACGATGCGGCCGTTGACGACGACATCGACGGGCTCCCCGACCCGGTGATCGAGCGGAACCACCGCGCCGCGGCCGAGCTTCATCAGGTTTGCCACCGGAATGGTCGCCGATCCGAGCACCACCTGCATGGTGACGGGAATGCGCAGGATGGCGTCGACATTGGCGAACTTGCCGGTCTCCTCGGCCGTGCGCTGGGCGATCTCCGCCAGCCGCTCCAGCGGAGACGTCTCGGCCTCTGCCGATGCAGGTGCAGACTCATAGTCGAAGGATTGCGCCATTTGGTATCGCCTCTTGGTATTTCCACTCCCGGAGCGCCGCGGCGTTCCGATCGTATTCGTTCTGCCGGCTTCGGCTTCAATGCTTGTTCAGGTCGGCGCCCGCGGTCGCGGCGGGTACGAGCCCGCTCCGCGCATCGAGCGCCGCGATCGCCTCGTGCGCCTGATCGATCTTCGTGCTCAGCACGTTGGCGAGCCTTCCGAGATTGGCGGTAGAATCGTGCGCCGCCGAGATGACCGTGTCGAACGCACCCGCGGTCTCGTGCACGATGGTCGAGAATTCACCCTGATAACTGCGCAACCGCGCCAGCTCACGGTGCATCCTGGTGACCCGCATGCTGGTGAAGGCGAGCGCAATCAGCAGCACGACATCAACGAGATAGGATATCATCGACGAACTCCCGCTTCTGATCGACGGGATCTGCCACCTGCATGGCGTAATAGCCATCAAGCTGGCCGATCTGACACCAGAACAGCACCTGGTTGTTGCTTTCGAGACGGGCCAGCGTGCGCGGCGTGGCCTCGAGCTCGAGCACCTGCCCCACCTTGAACTTCACGACGTCGCCGAGCGTCACCATCTTCTCGTCGAGCACCGCGCTGAGCGTCACCTCGGTCCGGTGGACCTCGCTCTCCATCTGCTCGCGCCAGCGCGGATCGGTGGCACGGCCGTCGCTGACGACGACGTGAGCGAGCTTCTGCCTGAGCGGGTTGAGCGCGGAGTGCGGAATGATCAGGAACATCTGGCCGCCGCGGTAGAGCGCCTGCACCATCATGTTCGCGCAAATCGACATGTTGCTGGCGCGCCCGATCGCCAGCGACGCCATCGCCGTCTCGACCCGCTCGACGCGAAAGGTGACGTTCGAAGTGCCGGCGAAGGCGGATTGCAGCGCCTTGGCGAAGCGCTCGAACAACGCCTGCACCAGTCGGAGCTCGATGTTCGAGAACGAGCGCTCGACGTCGAGCGGCGGCTCGGCGCCGTCAGAGCCGAACATCGCCTCGACCATCGTGAACACGAAGTCACGGTCGAGCATGATGATGACGCGCGAGTCCCACTGCTCGGCATAGAGCACCGCCGCGACCGCATTGGCCTCGTAGTCCTTGATGATGTCGCCGACGCGGTCGTTGGTGATGCCGTTGACCGAGAAATAGCAGGGCGTTCCAGCCATCGGCTGCAGGCTGTCGGTGCACGATGCGGCCATGCGATCGAAGATCACATTGAGCATCGGCATACGATCGATCGATATGCCGGCGGCGTCCAGCAGGTAGTTCGGCAGCTGCTTGCGCTGATCGACCTCGGCGTCTTCCATCATCATGCGCGCGCCGCCTTGGGTTCGGCCTCGGTTACGACCGCCTTGGGACCTGCGATGGTCTCATTCTCGACGACGTCGATCGATGGCCGCTCCGTGCTCGCGATCATCTTGCGGCCGTGCTCGACGGCGATCTGCGGCATGGCACCGTTCATGAACGCCAGCAGCGTCTGCTTGACGATGATGTAGGGCCGGCATTTCTTCTCGCGCGTCATCTTGATCTTGATCGCGAAGGGCGAAAGGACGCCATAGGACAGGAAGATGCCGGCGAAGGTGCCGACAAGGGCCGCGCCGATGAAGCCGCCGAGCAGCTTCGGGGATTGGTCGAGCGCGCCCATCGCCTTGATGACGCCGAGCACGGCGGCGACGATGCCCAGCGCCGGCAGCGCCTCGGACACCGTCACCAGCGCATGATAGGGCGCCAGCTTGCCCTTCACTATAGTGTGGATCTCCTCGTCCATCAGCGCCTCGATCTCGTGCGTGCGCGCATTGCCCATGATGATGAGGCGGACATAGTCGCAGATGAACTGGAGTAGCGAGGGATCTCCGAGCACGCTCGGGAACGCCTTGAAGATCTCGGAGGACGAGGGGTCGTCGATATGCGCCTCGACCTCATTGCGGCCCTTGCCCCGCAGCTCACGCATCAGCGCATGCAGCGCCCCGAGCAGGTCGAGATAATAGCGCTGCCCCGGCACTGCGCCGGCGATGGCCTGCATGCAGGCAACGCCGGTGTCCACGACCGTCTTCCACGGATTGGCCACGATGAAGGTGCCGGCCGCGGTGCCCATGATGATCACGAACTCCCACGGCTGCATGAGCACGCCAAGGTGCCCGCCCATGGCAGCAAATCCACCGAGCAGCGCCGCTACCGTGATGAAAACCCCCACGAAACTGCCCAACGCGCCACTCCATCGCCGATCCCACTGGGAATATCTAGTCGGCGACGCTTGCGCGAAGCTGGCTTCTTCGTCGCCAGCCCCGCGCAAGCAATTGGCGGCAGCTTGAAGCGGTGTCGCAACGGCGGCCAGAGGGGCGCGTGTCATGCTATCCACCATCGCGGACTACACCAGGCTGACCAAGGACATGGGCAAGTCGCTGACGCAGGTCGCGAAGCAGCCGGACGTCAGCCGCGAGACCGATTATTTCCTCAGCCATATCGGCAAGGTGAAGACCATCGACGATTTCCTGAAGGACTATCGTCTCTATTCCTACGCGATGAAGGCCTATGGCCTCAGCGACATGACCTATGCCAAGGCGTTCATGCGCAAGGTGCTGACCGAGGGGGTCGCGAGCAAGGACGCCTTCGCCAACAAGCTGACCGACACCCGCTACCGGCAATTCGCAACCGCCTTCAATTTCGCCGCCCTCGGCGACAAGGCGACCCAGACCGCCGCGGCCACGACCGGTACCGCGACCCAATACGTCACGCAGACGATGGAGGAGAAGGCCGGCGATCAGAACGAGGGCCTGCGATTGGCGCTGTATTTCACCCGCAAGGCTTCCACGATCACGACCGCCTACCAGATCCTCGCGGACAAGGCGCTGACGCAGGTGGTTCAGACCGCGCTCGGCCTGCCGGCGACGATCAGCTCGGCCGACATCGACGCCCAGGCCAAGATGATCGCGAGCAAGATCAACCTCACCGACTTCCAGGACCCGGCCAAGGTGACCAAGTTCGTGCAGCGCTTCGCGGCGATGTGGGATGCGACCCAGGCCCAGAGCGACAGCTCGACCAATCCCGCGCTGGTCCTGATCGCCGGCGCCGCGACGTCGATCAGCATGGATACCAACGTGCTCACGACGCTTCAGAACATCAAGTTCAACAGGTAAGTCATGCAATCGGCTCTCTATGTGGGATTGTCGGCGCAGGTCGCCCTCGAGAAGCGCCTCCAGACGATCGCCAACAACGTCGCCAACGTCAACACGGCGGCGTTCCGCACCGACGTGGTGAAGTTCGAGACCGTGCTGTCCAAGGCGGGGCCGACCCCGGTGGCGTTCTCCTCGCCCGGCGACAACATCATCTCGCGCGAGATGGGCAACATCACCGAGAGCGGCAACCCGCTCGACGTCGCCGTGGTCGGCCAGGGCTGGATCGCCTTCGCCGGTCCGAACGGCACGGTCTACACGCGCGACGGCCGCCTCCAGATCGCCCCCAATGGCGATCTTCAGACAGTGAGCGGCTTCCCCGTCGTCGATTCCGGCGGCGCGCAGATCACGCTCGACCCGAACGGCGGACCGATCTCGATCGCGCGCAGCGGCGCGATCACCCAGGACAACAACGAGATCGGCACCATCGGCCTGTTCAACATTCCACCCGACGCCAATCTCGAACGCTACGGCAATTCCGGCGTGACACCCGACCGGCCCGCGACCGCCATCGCCGATTTCTCCCGGGACGGCTTCAAGCAAGGCTATGTCGAGGGTTCCGGCGCCAATCCGATGCTCGAATTGACGCGGCTGATCTCGGCCTCGCGCGCCTTCGACGGCACCAACTCGATGATCGAGGGCACCGAGAGCTCGCTGCAGAACGCGATCCGGACGCTCGGCGAACCCGGCAAGTAGACTGCGCCTCGCGCTTTAGGTTGTTGTTTGAGCATGATCTTTCGGGAAAACCGCTGCACACTTTTCCGGATCATGCTTCAGGATTGAGGTTGGACGGTTTCCTTGAACGCTCTTCGGCAACTCGAGTGGGCGCTGCTGGAACTTCAGCAGAGCACTCCCCTGGCAAGCGTCAGCGGCGCGATCTCCGAGATCGCGCCGACGCATTTCCGCGTCTCCGGCCTGTCGCGCTTCGTCAGGCTCGGCGAGCTCATCGGCGTCAATTCGGCCGGCAAGCGCCAGATCGGCGAAGTGGTGCGGATCGACAGCGACGGCATCGTTGCCAAGCCGTTCGACCGGCAATTTGCCGGCGGGCTCGGCTCGGTCGCCTACCGGATGCCGCCTCTGGCCTTCGCGCCCGATCCGAGCTGGAAGGGCCGCGTCATCAACGCCCTCGGCGCGCCGCTGGACGGACAGGGGCCACTCACCCAGGGATCCCAGGCGGTCTCGGCGGAGGCGGAGGCGCCGTCGGCCATGAAGCGCGCACGCGTGCACAAGCCGTTGCGCACCGGCGTACGCGTCATCGACCTGTTTGCCCCGATCTGCGCCGGCCAGCGCGTCGGCATCTTTGCCGGATCGGGCGTCGGCAAATCGACGCTGCTTGCGATGCTCGCCCGCAGCCAGGGCTTTGACACCGTCGTGCTGGCCCTGGTCGGCGAGCGCGGCCGCGAGGTGCGCGAGTTCATCGAGGACGTGCTGGGCAGCGACCGTCACCGCGCCGTCACAATCGTATCGACGGGCGACGAAAGCCCGATGATGCGGCGGCTGGCGCCGAAGACGGCGATGGCGGTCGCCGAATATTTCCGCGACCGCGGCGAATCGGTCCTGCTCATGGTCGATTCGATCACCCGGTTCGCCCACGCCGCCCGCGAGGTCGCGCTCGCCGCAGGCGAGCCCGCGGTCGCGCGCGGCTACGCGCCGACGGTTTTCACCGATCTGCCGCGCCTGCTGGAGCGCGCCGGGCCCGGAGAGGAGGGATCCGGCACGATCACCGGAATCTTCTCCGTGCTGGTCGACGGCGACGATCACAACGAGCCGATCGCGGACACGATTCGAAGCACACTCGATGGGCACATCGTGCTCTCCAGACACATCGCCGACCAGGCGCGCTATCCGGCAGTCGACGTTCTGGCCTCGGTCTCCCGCCTCGCCCATAACGTCTGGGACCCCGAGGAGCGCGAATTGGTGAGCAAGCTGCGCGCCATGATCGCGAAATACGAGGACACGCGCGACCTTCGCCTGATGGGCGGCTATCAGTCGGGACGTGATTCGGGCCTCGACCAGGCGGTCGAGATGGTTCCGCGAATCTACAGCGCGATGCGGCAAGGCGCTTCGGCCCCGCCGAGCGCCGATCCATTCCGCGAGCTCCGGGACATGCTCAAGGGCGAATAGCAGGTGGAGAGGGGACGGCGCGAGCGCCGCCTGCCGCCCGTCCTGCTCGTGGTTTTCGACAGCAGATTGCGCATGTCGTCACGCTTCCAGCGCATGCGCGCGCACACCCATCACCGATTTCCGTCGTGAGCGCAACGCGCGGCAGTGGTGCAGACGATCGAGCGGACGATTCCGCGAGCACGGCGGCAACAACCGGCACGTGCAATTCCTGTGAGTTCCCCTGGCGTTTTTCCGACAGAACGCACAAGTTGTGGATGACGTGCCGCGCCAACATGATCCTCGTGCACAAGCTTCGATCAATTTGCGTCAACGACAGACAACAACGTGCCGTGCAATCAAACCTTCGTAAGTTGAGCGCAGGCTGCTCGTCAGGCAGCGTATTGCATTCACCATCATGTGTCCCGAAGCGTGAGATTGCCTTGAACGTTCCATTCGCTTGCGACGACATCCAGTCTCCGCGAGGGTCTCTACTTGATTTTGTTGAGAAGCTCATTCATCGTTTCCGCGGAATACAAGAAACGTCTGCTTGTGACTTGAACTTTGGGGGTTTCGGTTGAACTACTCCGATCCACCGTCTGCCGACGATGGCAACCCGGGCTCCCGCGCGACGACGACGTCGGCATGCCATCGGCGGCGCAGCCTCTCGCTCCGGACGATGCGACGCCCGTCGGCCAAGGTTCGGCGCGTTGCGGTCCGTGCCTTTGGACGAGGGTTCGACACGACATGCTGGTCGGACGCTCAGGGCGCAAGGCGGCTTCGGGACGCCGCAGACGAAGTTCCGGGGACGAGGTAGATTCATGCCATTGGCGCGAGAAGCCGTCGAGCTGCTGGTTCAGGCGGCGAGGGCTTGGTATTTCGAAGGCAATCAGCATGGATTGCGCGATCGGGAGTGGATGGCGCTGCGCTTTCTCGGCCGCGCCAACAGGTTTTCGCGCACCCCGTCCGCGCTGGCCGGCTTCATCGGCGCCACCCGAGCGACTGCATCGCAGATCGTGAAGACTCTGGAGAGCAAGTCCTTTCTGGTGCGAAAGCCGTCGCACGAGGACAAGCGTTCCGTCGTCCTGCACGTCACCGCTCAGGGCGAGAAATGCCTGAGCCAGCACGACCCGATCAACCACGTGATGAATGCGGTCACGGCGCTCGGGACCGACGAGTGCATCAGGCTGCGCGACTCTCTCCGCGAGATCCTCAATCATCTCGACGCGGCCCATCAGCGGCTCGATGCCAGCGTCTGCCGGGACTGCATGTTTCTCGCGGAGCGCGGCCCGGGCACCGGCAAGGGACGTGGAACCGCCGAATTCATGTGCCGGCTCTATCGTGCTCCGGTCTCGCTCGAGGAGACCGAACTGCTCTGCACCAGTTTCGAGCGCACGCGTGACCGCCCCAAGATCGAGCAGCATCTCGAACGCGCGCGCGTGGCCAGCCAGGGCTGAGGCGCGTCCAAGGTCGGAACGGACAACGGCGGCAAGGCCAGCGGAGAGAGTCCATGCCAACATCCATCGTTGGCAACTCTCGCGTCCCGGACAAGCTGCAACGCGGCGAGCGTTGCGGCGCAGAGTCGGTACCCAGAGCGACATGGTTCAATGCGGCGAGATGGGCACCGGCTCTGCGGCGCACCACTGAAGGAGCGCTGCGCTGCGTCCGGGGCACGAGAGAGGCGTGTGGCGCACACTCTCTCCTCCTCGTCATTGCGAGGAGCCCTTGCGACGAAGCAATCCAGAATCCCGCCGCGGAAAGATTCTGGATTGCTTCGCTGCGCTCGCAATGACGGAGTGTGAGGTGACAGCTTGGTGCTCCAAGTGACGCTGTCATTCCCCGCCTTGTGCGCACGCGCACTGGAGCGGGGAATCCAGTACGCCGCGGCCTCTCGATTCAATCACTGCCGTCTCGGAGTACTGGATCGCCCGGTCGAGCCGGGCGATGACAGATGACAGCGAATGTATGGCCGCAGACGCGGCTTCACGTTCTCGCGGCTGATTTCGCCCGAGCTTTGCTTCGTCTTGCCACCCTCTGAAACCAAGAGGGCGCAGGGAAGGCCGGGTGCTGACCTCGCACCCGCGGTCCGCTGCGCGAGAAGCACACGCAGGAAGAACCGCACAGCAGCATACAGGTGGTGCCAATCACTCGGCCTTCCCTGCGCGATGGTTGGACGGCTTATGCCGTGCTCTCCCGGGAGCCGAGTTCCTTCTGGCCTCCCTCGCCTTCGCGAAATTCACCGGCACCCGCGCCGGTTGACGCGACTGCCGCATCCGCCAAGGCTTGACCGTAGCAACGACGGCCAGGACCACACGGTTTTGCCGTACGCACGGCCCGCCATTTCGCCGCAGTTTTCCCGGCCCCGTCGACGGAGCCGGAAACTTACAGGCGAGACGAACCTGACAGCGCCGCTCGTCCGCACGAAGCCTCGGGCTCACGGAGAGCAATCCGCCCTGCCCTTGACATCTCGTACACGACGCTGCTGCGTCCACCGCAAGCCCAGCTCGCGAACATGACGACCTCATGATCGCCCCTCAAGAATGAGCCGGGATGGGGCGACACATACGATATTTCCGAATTTCGGCAAAGAGGAATATTTTGCGCCGGCGGGTTGACAGCCGGGCGACACATCCCGGTCCCATATATCACGCAGAATGCACACAAAAAAACACCCGGCGGTTTCCCGCCGGGTGCTCGTCGAAAGGCTTCGACAGATATTACCAGTTGCGCTGGGCGCGGAGCAGCAGCGTGAAGCTGTCCTGGTCCTTCAGCTCGTACGCAGCGGTCGGCTTGGCCGTGTTGGCAGCCGGGCTGAGCACGGCAGTGCCCGAGTACTTCTGGTCGAGACGGGTCCAGTTCAGGTCGCCCGAGAAGGTCAGGTTCTTGACCGGGGTCCAGCGGGTGATGATGCCGATCTGGCCGATCGCGAAGTCAGGGTTACAACCCGTGACACCCGCGAGGCCGCCGAACACGCCGCCAGCACCGCCGGCGCCACAGAGCGCGGTCTTGGCGAGCGTGCCGAACTGCGCCTGAGCATAAGCACCGTAGAGCGCGGTGTTCCAGTACGGATCCCAGTTGTGGGTGTACGCACCACGGAAGCCCCAGGTCTTGACCGTCTCCTGCTGCGAGCCGGTGACGAACACCGTGTCAGGAGCATTGGCGAAGCCGACGCTCTGATAGGCGATGCCCGAGCTGCCGTACATCTGGTAGGAGCTGCCCGCCAGGTTCTGGAAGTTGTAGCGGGTCGCACCGTCCGTGTAGACGCCCTGGATGTTGATCACATCACCCGCACCGGTCGGGATGTTCTTGATCGACAGAGCGAGCTGAACCGCCCAACCCCACTTGTCGTCGGGGTGGCCAGTGGTCTCGGTCGCGCCGTAATAGGCGACGTGGTTGTCATGCGCAGCAACCGACGCCTGGAACAGGCCCCAGGCCTGGTCGACACGGACCATACCGACGAGGTTCGGCGAACGCGAGCCGCCGATGGCGTTCGAGCCATACGAACCGCCAACCATGCCAGCGGCAGTCGCGCCGGTCATGTTGAGGTTGCCGGCCTGGTAGTAGGCCGTCGCATCTTCGGCCGAGAACGACGCCGTGATGCCCTGACCGAAGTCAGCGGTGTAGGTGAACTGGTTCACGCCAGTGACGGTGCCGCTGCCGCCGACGAGGCTGTCGATGTTGTTGCCGGGATAGTTGGTCCAGGGCGCGTCGAACTGCGACACGGCCTTACCCATGGTGAAGCCGGCGAACTGGATGAAGGCGTAGTACACGCCGAGCGAACCACCCGAGGTGCCGCCGTCGGTCGAGTTGATGGTGGTGGTACCGGCCGTCGTGGCTGTGTAACCAGTCGTGCCAGTAGCGGAGCCCGTGCCGACGTAGCCACCGGTCGTCCAGGTGAAGACCGCGTCGAAGTAGGTGCGGACGACGCCGTATTCGGTCGCGGTGCGCGTGTCGATGTTGAGGTCTTCACGAGCGCGCATCTGGTAGTAGTTGCTCAGGCGGTTGTGCGCACCGGCGGGAGCGCCGTTCGAGATGCCGTAGTTGCTGTTGGTGTTGAACGCGACTTCAGCGCGCAGATAACCACCCAGCTTGATGCAGGTGTCGGTGCCCGGGATGTAGTAGAATCCAGCGCCGTACAGCGAGCAGATCTTCACATATTCGACCGCCTTGGCCTTCACGGGGAGATCGGCAGCGAACGCCCCGGAGGCGGCCATCAGGCCGGCAGCCGAGCCGAGCAAAAGCGTCTTCGTCAACTTCATTAGGTAAACCTCCAGGTCGATTCAGGGGCTCGGCTTCCTCGGAGGACACCGCTTCACCCTCATAATTTCCGTTCAATTCAGATCCGCACTGAAGGTCCGGACTGAAACGACAGCGAGGTGCCCCCCCTCCGTCGTGCCTCACGTATAGTTTATAAAAACAATGGCCTCAATTTATTGATTTAGTGAATCTACAGTTCGGCGCGGAATGTTGCCCGGGCGCAACAGGGAGAGCCGGGGAACCTGTCAACAAATTGTAATAAAAAGAAAAAGCCCTCAGGGGGCATCCCGAGGGCTTTCTTGGAGGTCTCACATCGCTGCCTGTCGCAATGGTCAAGAGCAGCAAATTCTGAGTGCGGGGAGACGTAATTTAATTAATTGCTTTTTGCAAGCACCAAGTGGCCAATCTGTTCGCGCGATGTTGCGTCTACCGCCATGATCATTGCGCGATATTCGAGACGTCCCCCCAATATCCCGGTAAAAGACTGATCCAAGAACAATAAAAAACCGGTCAAAGCCAAACGGGGAGCCGCATGCTCGAGAAGAAACTCGACAGGGCGATTACGGACTTCATCTGGAACGTCGTCGAAATTCACGCTCAGCTGGAGGACATTCACACCAGCTGGGCCGGACTGCTGGGCATTACCCAGCCGCAATGGCTGATCCTGATGGCGATCACTGAACTGGACGAGGGGCGCGGCGTCGCCGGCATCGACATCGCCAACAAGCTGCGGGTCCACCCGGCCTTCGTGACCAACCAGACCAAGTCCCTCGAAAAGAGTGGCCTTCTGTCGCGGCGACCGGCTGCGGACGATGCCCGCTTCGTCCTGATGTCGCTCACGACGAAGGCGACGACGGAGATCGAAAAATTGTCGAAGCGAAAGCTCGCCTTGAATTCGACGATGTTCAACGATTTCGACGAGAAGACCTTGGCTGAATTGAACGCTTCGCTCGCAACCATCGCCAAGAACGCCCGGCTGGCTGCGCGATTGCTGGCTATCGACGCGTCCTGATCCGCTGCTGCCGGGCATCAAATGAGCGCCCGAGCCGGGGCGCTGCTGTCGTCGCGCCGCCAGGTCCTGCGATGCCGCGAGACAAGCTAGAGGTGGGTCACCGGATCAAGCTGACGGGCAGATCCAAGCTTGCTGTCGAGCCACTTGAGAATGAAATCGTCAACGGCGATGAAATTCTCGACCTCGCCGAGCGGGTGCGGGACGTTGTTGGGCACGACGACCGAGCAATCAACTCCAATCTGCCGATAGTCGGCTTGCAGCTCGAGAGCATCATGCTCCCACATCATGGAGCGACTCCCGACGACCATGAGCAGCGGGCACGGGATCCGACGCTGCGGCAGCATTGCCTCTCTCGAGACCCGGTCAGGAACGGCCGGCCCGAAGCCGGTCATCAAGCGAAGTGACGCCTGACACATGACGGTGGTCGCAAGCCCGCCGTCGCACACGGCCGCCGCGATCCTGCGATCCGAGAGCGCGAGGCGGGAGGCATGGGAGGCGCCCGCCCCTTCGCCATAGATTCCGATCCGCCGCGGGTCGACATCGGGGCGAGCTTCCAGATAGTCCAGCCAGAACTGAAGCCTGTGCTCCGGCTTGAAGGAGCGATGAACCGTTGAATTGGCGGCATCAACGAGCAGCAGCGACATGGTCCCGCAGAGCGAGGCTGGCAACAGCCTGCTCATCATCGAGCCCAAAGTGGCGCCCTCGTCACCGACGCAGATCACCGCTGGTGCGGCAGACCCGCGACGGAGCGCCGGCAGAAAGAAGCCAGCCAGCGCACCTTGGTCGAAGCAGTCGATCTTGACGCGCTCAATCGCCAGACCAGCCTCTGTCTCGAGACCTCTCAGGCTGGTACTGACCTCGTCTGCGAGGTCGGCACTCTCGGCATCTCCCGGACAAGACAGGCTTCTGGCGACTTCAAGGGCCGTCAACGAACATAGCCAAGCTTCCCCGGCAATCGGAGAGGAACGCGTTTCGCGCGCAGATTCGGCCAATGTCCGGTAGTCGTCTGCGACCCTCAACCAGTCTGAAATCCACAGATGCCGGTGCGTCTCACGCGCAAGCTCTGCGACGGACAGGCTTTCGAAAAATTGCGATGCGCGATCCCGCAAGCGTGCCAGGTTTCGACCGGCGCCGTCGCACGAGCGGTGAGGCCAATGATCACCTTCCATGTCAGTCCCCCGAACGGCGCCGTCAACGGTTGGCCGGACTTGCGTCCGGATCGGCCGGCTTCGCGTTCTGCTTGGCCCCGTGCACGCCTGCTCGATGCGATCGCAGGCGCGCCTGATCGCGTCCATTGCGCCTGCGCCTGGCGATGCTGCCCATCTCGGCGATTTCCTTCAGCGCCATCTCGGCGCTGCGACAGCGCGAAACGGTCTGCATTTCAAACGCGCGTGCTTGGGCACAAAGTCCAGGCCGGCTCACCCCAATCGTCACGTCCCAGCTCCGTCGCTGACAGACAGTTTATCGCCGCGCACCCTGCCAACTTTGCGATGCGGGCTTTGTCGTTTCTTGTTGCGGTCGGCGAGTCAAAAATACTTGGCGTGCCGACAGAAGAGACATGCCTGTGTAGGCCGCGATTGTGAAAGCACGATGTGGTGAAGGATGCGGCGCATCGCCACCGCATCAATGCCGAGTGCCGAGGTGGCAGGAGAACCGCCAAGACCCGCCATTGTGCCGCTCATCCGCGAGCGACGTGTGACGACGACGTTGCGCCTACGGCGAGCTGGAATGAGCCGGGACACCTGAAAGATCCCGATCCGGAAAGCGCAGTATTCTCGAACGAGCAAGGACCCGAGCCTTTTGCCCCACGGCTTGGGACCCCTCGCGCCGCCTTGTATGCATTATCCCAGTTGCCATCCCCACCCAGTTCGCTTTACATGCCGGCAACTCGCCCGCGCATGACGGCCGGGGCTGAAAAATCACACAAATTGTCAAAGGGACGGAGCATGGCGCGCAACATATTGATTCTCGGGGCTTCTTACGGCTCGCTGCTGGGCACGAAGCTGCTGATGGCCGGGCACAACGTGACCCTGGTCTGCCGCGCCAAGACCGCGGAGCTGATCAACCGCGACGGTACCGAGGTGCGCATCAAGTTGCGCGACGAGACGGTGCACCGTGCGATCTTCTCCCGCGACCTGCCCGGCAAGCTCGATGCGGTCACGCCGGCCAATGTCGACCTCTCCCGTTACGATCTGGTCGGCCTTGCGATGCAGGAGCCGCAATACACCAACCACACGGTTCGCGTTCTCATGGTCAAGATCGCCGCGGCGAAGCTGCCGTGCCTGTCGATCATGAACATGCCGCCACTGCCCTATCTGAAGCGGATTCCGGCGCTCGCGCACATGGATCTCGAGGAGGCCTACACCAATGCGCAGGTGTGGGAGCGGTTCGAGCCGGGACTGGTGACGCTGTGCTCGCCCGACCCGCAGGCATTCCGTCCGCCGGAAGAAGCCGCCAACGTGCTTCATGTCGGCCTGCCCACCAACTTCAAGGCATCGGTCTTTGCCGACGAGAAGCACAACAAGCTGCTGCGCGAACTCGAAGCCGATATCGACGCGGTGACGCTCGACGGCCACGACGTGCCGGTGAAGCTGAAGGTGTTCGACTCATTGTTCGTACCGCTGGCGAAATGGTCGATGCTGCTCACCGGCAATTACCGCTGCATCACTCCCAATGAGCCGCAGTCGATCCGCGACGCCGTGCATGGCGATCTCAAGCGCTCGCAGACGATCTACGACCATGTCGACGCGATCGCCCGCCGCCTCGGCGCCGATCCGCAGGACCAGGTGCCGTTCGCGAAATATGCCAAGGCCGCCGAGAGCCTGCTCAAGCCGTCCTCGGCCGCGCGCGCGGTCGCGAGCGGCGCGCCCTTCATCGAACGCGTCGACCTCCTGGTGAAGCTGATCTCGCATCAGCTCGGCGTGCCCAACGCCGAGATCGACCGCACCGTCGATACCGTGGACCAGAAGCTGAACGAGAAGATCGTGCAGGGCGGATCCGGCGCGCAGTAGCGCGCCGCCTCCAGCGACGTCGGCGCTCAGGCAATCAGGAATGATTGAAGCCAGATCAGGCCGGTCACGGCGACCAGCGTGACCGCGCCGATACGCGTGACGAGGTCAGGGCGCCCGAGGCGACGGGCGCCGCGTCCGAGTGTTGCACCCAGAATGATCCACGCGGCGCCGGCGGTGAGAATCTGAAGCACGATCACGCCGAGCCACGGCACCAATTCGAGCGGCCCGGCTCCAAGCGGCAGGAGCAGGAACGCGAAGACCAGTGCTTTCGGGTTCAACAGGGTCGTCAGCAGCACCTGACCGAACGTCACCGCAGCACCGTCGCGCAGCTCGCGCGTGTTGACGCGCCAGAGCATGGCCGCGAGGCACAGGATGTAGATCGTCACGGCAACGCGGAGCACCAGTGCCGCAATCGGGACGTCGCTGATGAAAGGACCGAGCGCCAGCCGCAGCACCCGCAATCGCCAGCAGATACCCGCATAGCTCCGCCGCGAGCAGATGAAGGGAGCGCGAGACGCCGGCTCCGGCCCCCGATGTCGCGAGCAGGGTGTTGGTTGGCCCCGGCACCGCCAGCAGGAAGTAGGTCGCCGTGAAGAAGGTCAGAAAAGTCATACGGCCGGATAGCAGGTCTCGGGCTCACGGATCTTGATCTGCGTCATTCCGTGCCGAGCGTGGTATCGCCTCTCTGCACCGCAGCTCACGTCTGGTTCGGCGCAACACCGTTCCCGGTGTGGCACAAATTCAACGACCGTCGTTGCACCTCATTGGCCACGCGATCGGGTCGCGGCCACATCGCGCCCACGCGCGGAGCGCTGATATCACGACTGCGTGAGACGACTGCATGCCGCTCGTCATATCCCGGCGCTTCGCGGGCAAAGCAAGCCGATTTCGGCGCGAGATGAGCTCCGTCACGTGCAGGTCCTTCATTCGCGCAAGCGTTGCATGCGCGCAGGACGGGTCCGACTTCTTGCCAGCCACAAAGAGATGAGCACCATATCTTTCTAAATCAGGTTTCAGAGACCTGTTTGCCGGTCTGTTGTTCCGGCGAAATCGCAATGCACGGCTGAGAGAACAAGAACAACAAAAATGGATCAGGCGATGCTGAGCGTCGTCCGCGCAGTGGAGGCAGGCGCGACGACGATGAAGGGCGTGATCGACGCCACCGGACTATCCCGTCTCAAGATCGAACGTGCGTTGACCGCGCTGGAGAAGCAGAAGCTGCTGGTCCGCGACGGCCAGGGCTTTCGCGCAACCGGCCTGCCGAAGGCCGCCCGTCCCGCCCGGCAGTGCGGATCGTGCAACGCCTGCTGCGATATCCTCGAAGTGGCCGCCGTCGACAAGCCGGTGAACCAGCTCTGCCGGCATTGGCAGAAAGGGACCGGATGCGCCATTTACGACCGCCGCCCGCAAATGTGCCGGTCGTTCACCTGCGCCTGGCTGCAAGGCCATCTCGATGACGACTGGTTTCCCGAGAAAGCCGGCCTCGTGGTGCATTTCAGCCAGGACGCCGTCAATGTCACCGTCGACGACGATTGCCCGGACCGCTGGCGCGAGGAGCCGTATTTCAGCAAGCTCGCCGAATGGTCGCTGAACGGCATCAGGCGGATCGGAAACAGGGGCTATGCCACCCTCGTCGTCTCCGGTACCGACCGCTTCCTGCTGCTTGGCCGCACCGTCGTTCCCGAGCCGACGCTATCAGGCACCGCGTTCCTGCCGCTCACGGCCGACACGTTCCGATTCTGGAAGGCGACATCGCCGGAGCATCTGCGGCGGTTGCACGAGCGAATCGCCGAGATTGAGCGGATCAGGCAGGAATTCGGCTCCTGCGCGATCCCCGAGAACGAGGACGATGATCCGCAAGCCCCTTATCGGCCCGCACTGCTACGGCAATCGAATCACGCCTGAACGCGTCCGTGGGCAACACGGCACGATTCGTCCTGCGCCGCTCGACGCGCCGCGGCGGGATTGATAAGCCCCTGTCCGCCAATGATGGGGACTTGAGTCGGGGACATGACGGTTGCGATCGAGATGGGGCAGACCACGGCAGGCGCCGCGGCCGCCATGGACCTCGAGGAACTGCTGGCGACCCGCCTCCTGGTGCAGGGCAATTCGGGCTCCGGCAAATCGCATCTGCTGCGGCGTCTGCTTGAACAGAGCGCGCCCTGGGTGCAGCAGGCCATCATCGATCCCGAAGGCGACTTCGTGACGCTGGCCGAGCGCTTCGGCCATCTGGTGATCGAGGCCGAGGACCACACCGAGCGCGGCCTTCAGGTCGCCGGCGAGCGCGCGCGGCTGCATCGCGTCTCCACCGTCCTCAATCTCGAAGGGCTCGATGCCGAGAACCAGATGCGGCGCGCCGCGGCCTTTCTCGGTGGAATGTTCGACGTCGACCGCGACCATTGGTACCCGATGCTCGTCGTCGTCGACGAAGCGCAGCTGTTCGCGCCGGCGGTGGCCGGCGAAGTCTCGGACGAGGCGCGCAAGCTGTCGCTCGGCGCCATGACCAACCTGATGTGCCGCGGCCGCAAGCGCGGCCTTGCCGGCATCATCGCGACCCAGCGCCTGGCCAAGCTCGCCAAGAACGTCGCGGCGGAAGCCTCCAACTTCCTGATGGGCCGGACCTTCCTCGACATCGACATGGCGCGCGCCGCCGATCTGCTCGGCATGGAGCGGCGGCAGGCCGAAGCCTTCCGCGATCTCGAGCGCGGCCAGTTCATGGCGCTTGGTCCTGCGCTGTCGCGCCGTCCGCTGCGTCTGAACATCGGGCCGACCGATACCAGCCCGCGCAATTCCACGCCGCGGCTGATGCCGCTGCCGGAGGCGACGCTGGAGGATGCGCGCGCCGTGATCCTGGCGGCACCACCGCCCGATGCCAGCCGGCCGCAGCGCCGGCCCGCGCCGGATCTGCTGGAGCAGCTTCGCGCGGCGAAGGCGGCCGCCACGCCGGAGATCCGGCCCGAGGTGGTCGAGGTACCGGTCAGCGCCGAAGAGCTGGCGGAGCGGCGCGAACGTGTCGACCGCACGTTGCGCGCCGTGCTGGCCGAGCCCGACGCCGGCTTCCGCGCCATCGGCGTGCTCTATCAGGAATTCGTGGTCCGCTGCCGCATCGAGGGCCTCGGCGCGGCCGTGCCTGACCTGAATGAATTCCGCCGCATGCTGACGCATGCGCGCGCCGGGCTCGGGACGGATCTCACTGAAGACGACGCCTGGCAGGACGTGTCGCTGCGCGCCTCGATCCTGCCCGACGACATGCAGGGCGTGTTCATGATGATCGCGCGCGCGGCGAAAGAAGGCTGGCCCTGCCCCGGCGATGCCGCGATCGCCCGGGCCTATGGCTCGCATTCGCTGCGCCGGGCGCAGCGCCTGCTGAGCTATATGGAGGAGCAGGGCCTGATCGTCGTCCAGCTCGACGGCGGCGGCCGCCGGATCGTGACGCTGGTGGATCTGGCCTGGGCCACGGCGCCGGGCGATCCCCATGGCGATGATTTGCCGGTGGAGCCAGCGCAGAGCGCAGCTTCGGCTTGATACGAGATGGAGGTCGTCATGCCCGGGCTTGTCCCCGGCCATGACGTGGAGAGGTCAGCGCGCTGCATCATGCGGCCTCGGAGCCGCCGAGATAGGCGTCCCGCACGCGCGGATCGTCCTTCAGCGCGCGCGCCGGGCCTGACAGCACGATCTTGCCGGTCTGCAGCACATAGGCTTCATGCGCGATCTCGAGCGCGAGGCTGGCGTTCTGCTCGACCATGAACACCGAGACGCCCTCCTGATTGATGGTGCGGATCAGCTCCAGCACACGATCGACATAGAGCGGTGACAGGCCCATGGTCGGTTCGTCCATGACGATCATGCGGGGCCGGCTCATCAATGCGCGCGCCATCGCCACCATCTGCTGCTCGCCGCCCGACAGCGACCCGGCGCGCTGCGACAGCCGCTGGCCAAGCTTCGGAAACAGCGTCAGCATCCTCTCGAGATCCTGCGCAATCGCCTCGCGGTCGTTGCGCACGAAGGCGCCCATCAGAATGTTCTCGCGCACGCTCATGTCCGCAAACAGCCGCCGCGCCTCCGGCACCGAGGCGATGCCGCGGCGGACGATCTGCGGCGTGGACAGGCCGATCAGCGAGGCGCCGTCGAACGTCACCTCGCCCGAGCGAGGCTTTACCAGGCCAAGGATGATCTTCATCGTCGTCGACTTGCCGCTGGCATTGCCGCCGAGCAGGCAGACGATGTGGCCGCGCGCGACCGTGATCGAGAGGTCGAAATGCACCTGGGCCTGGCCATAGTAGGTGTTGACGTTCGACAAAGCCAGCAGTGCTTCGGGTGGGCTCGTCATGCCGCGCTCTCCTGCTCCGCCGCGCCCGACAGGCCGTGGCCGAGATAGGCCTCGATCACCTTGGGATCGCTCCGCACCATCTCGCCCGGCCCTTCAGCGATCTTCTTGCCCTCGTCCATGACGATGACGCGGTCGGACAGGCGCATCACCATCTCCAGCTTGTGCTCGATCAGGAGAATGGTCAGTCCTTCCGCCTTCAGCTCGGCAACGAGGGCCTGCATCTCCGCGGTTTCGGTCGGGTTCATGCCGGCGGTTGGCTCGTCGAGCAGCAAGAGGCGTGGCTTCAGCGCGAGCGCGCGGGCGATCTCGACCCGGCGGCGGTTGGCGTAGGACAGGCTGTAGGCGGGCTGGTCGATGCGCGGCAGCAGCCGCTCGCCGAAGCGGGCGAGAATGGCTTTCACCTCCTCGCGCAGCCGCTCTTCCTCGGCCTTGACGCTGGCCGGGCGCAGCAATGCGAGGCCCAGCTCGATTAGCGGACCGATTACCGGCACAGCCGGCTTCACGGCGCGCAGCCGCGTGTGCGCGCCGATCAGGACATTATCCATGACGCTGAGATTGCCGAACACGCGGCCGAGCTGGAAGGTGCGCGCGATCCCTTCGGCCGCGAGCCGTTCCGGCGACAGGCCGGTGATGTCCTGGCCTTCGAAACGGACGTTGCCGGCGTCGGGGCGATCGAGCCCCGTCACGAGATTGAACATCGTCGTCTTGCCGGCGCCGTTGGGGCCGATGATGCTGATCAGCTCGCCCTTGGCGAGGTCGAGATCAATCGCATCGACCGCGGTGAGACCACCGAAGCGGCGGGTCAGCGCGCGCAGGGACAGCATGGGATTGTGCTGCTCCGCCATCAAATCGTCCCCAACAGGCCCTGCGGCCTGAACCGCACCAGCAGCAGCAGCACGATGCCGTAGATCAGGATGCGATACTCAGCCGCGATCCGGAAGACCTCGGGCAGCCCGACCAGCGCCACCGCCCCCAGAATTGCGCCGACGACATTGCCGAGGCCGCCGAGAATGACGACGGTCAGCGCCAGGATGGATTGCTGCGTGTTGAAGGTCTCGTGGTTGATGTAGGAATAGAGATGCGCGGCGATGCCGCCGCTGACGCCGGCGGCAAAGCCGCCGAAGATGAAGGCCAGCGATTTGTAGCGGTTGAGGCTGAGGCCGTAGGCGCGGGCGGCGATGTCGTCGTCACGGATAGCGCGGAAGCTGCGGCCGAGATGCGAGCCGAGCAGGCGTCCCTGGAGCAGGGCCAGCACAACCATCACGGCTAAGCTGAACCAATAGATCGAGGACGGGCTGATCAGATCGTAGCCGAACAGCGACAGCGGCGGGATGCCGGAGATGCCGATCGGACCGCGCGTCACGCTTTCCCAATTCAATATTACCAGCGACACGATCTCGCCGATCGCGAGCGTCGCGATCGATACGTAGTGCCCGCGCAGGCGGAAGGACGGCGAGATCAACAGCGTGCCGAGCGCAGCGCTCATCAGGCCGCCACCGATCACGGCAAGCCCGACAGGAACGGAGAGCGTCAGCGACAGCAGCGCCGATGTATAGGCGCCGATCGCGAGCAGCGCGGCGTGTCCGAGCGAGACCTGCCCCATCGTGCCCGCGACCAGCGTCAGGCTGAGTGCGAGCATGCCGAGCAGCCAGGCATTGATCAGGGTCTGGAGCACGTAGAAGGACACCGGGAAGAACGGCAGGACCGCAAAGGCAGCAGCCGCCACAGCCAAGGTCCAGCGTGGAATGCGGACCGGCCGGCTCGGCGCAATGAAGGTGCCGGTGAGCGGCTCGGGCGGGGCTTGCCGGGCGCTGACGAACAGGCCGTTCGGGCGCAGCACCAGCACGACGACCAGCAGCAGGAAGGCGAACAGATTGCGATAGCTGGTGCCGAACACGGCAACGCCGTAGCTTTCGACCAGTCCTAGCAGCAGGCTGCCGATCACCGCGCCCGGCACGTTGCCGGCACCACCGACGACTTCAGCAACGACGCCCTTGAGCGTCGCCTGCAGGCTCATGGCCGTGTCGATCTGGTTGTAGTACATGCCGACCAGCATGCCGGAGACGCCGCCGAGCGCGGCGGCGATGCCGAACACCGCTTGATTGACGCGATTGACATCCACGCCCATCTGCATCGCGGCATCGCGATCCTGCGACGCCGCGCGCACGGCCCAGCCGAGCTTGCTGTAGCGCAGGAACACGAACAGCAACATCGCGCTGGTGATGCCGACGCCGGCGATCAAGAGATCAAGCGGGCCGATCGTGCCGTCACCGAGCTGGAAGCGAACGTCAGGCAGCTGGCTCGGCAACGCGCGCGGATTGGGCGAGAAGGTCAGCATCACCAGCTGATCGAGCACGAAGCTGATGCCGATCGTCGCGAGCAGCGGCGCGATGCGCACCGAGTTCTGCAGCGGCCGCAGGCCGAACCGTTCGATGATCAGACCGACCACCGCTGCGGCCGCCGCCACCACGATGATGGTGAGCGGCAGGGGCGTATGCAGCTGCACCACCGCGACCCAGCCGATATAGGCGCCGACCAGGTAGATCGAGCCTTGCGCGAAGTTGATCAGCCGGCTGACGCCGAAGATCAGCGCGAGCCCGACCGCAACGAGGGCGTAGACATTGCCGACGATCAGCCCGTTGATCGTGTAGTCGAGCCAAGAGGACACGCGAGGTTTCCAGTGAGAGTAAGGTGGCCGGAACGATCGCTCCGGCCGTCATAGTCAGGTTGGCTTGCCGTCCCAGAGCGCGAACTGGCCCTTGCGCACGACGAGCTCGGCATTCATGGCGCCCTTGACGCGACGGCTCTCGACGTCGAACGTCGCCTGGCCGAATATGACGCTGGAGACGTCCTTCACCTTGGCAAAGGCGTCGCGGATGACGCGGCGGTCGGTGCCGCCGATCTTCACCACGGCAGCGGCCATGTTCATCGCGTCATAGGAATAAGCGTTGAAGGCGTCGGGCTCTTGTCCATTGTACTTGGCCTTGAAGCCCGCAATGAACTTCTTCACCTCGGGCCGTGGGTCTTGCGGGAAATAGCGCGTGCCGAGATGGACGTCCTCGACCGCCTCGCCGCCGAGCTCCAGGAATTTCGGCGAGTAGACCGAGCTTGCGGCGCAGATGGTCTGCTTCAAGCCGACCTGGCGGGCCTGGCGCGCGATCAGCGCGCCGTCCGAATAATAGGAGATCAGGATCAGCCCGTCGGGATTGGCATCGCGCACGCGCACGAGCGTGGAGCGGAAGTCGCGCTCCTCCGCGATGTAGCCCTCGGTGACCGCGACCTCGGCGCCATACTCCTTCGCCGCCTTGACGAAATAGTCGCGGCTGGTACGGCCCCAATCGGTGTTGAGGTGCAGCACCGCAAGCTTCTTCAGGCCGAGCCGCTTCACGGCATAGGACGCCAGCAGCGGCTGCTCGTCGGCCTGGCTGACCGACGTGCTCCACATGAAGTCGCCGCCCTTGGTGAAATCAGGATGTGAGTTGGTGAAGCCGAACTGCACGAGGCCGCCGCGCTGATAGATCGGCGAAGCCGCCATCGAGGCGGGACTGGAGAAATCGCCAAGCTCCATGACGATGCGGGGATCGGAGACGAATTTCTGGGCGATCGCCACCGACTGGCGCGGATCGCTCTGGCTGTCCTCGAACTGGTAGGCGAGCTTGCGGCCATTGATGCCGCCGGCAGCCATGATCTCGTCCAGCGCGAGATCAAAGCCCTGCTTCCACTGGGCGCCATATTGCGCGTTCGGTCCCGTGAGGGGACCGCTGACGCCGAGCAGGATCGGCTCGGCGGATTGCGCAAGCGCGGCGCGCGAGAAGGCCGCGCTCGCCATCATCGCGGCGAGCGAGCCTCTGACCAGGGTACGACGATCGATGTTGCTCATGCACGGCTCCATCCATTTTAGTTGATACAAGCAGCAATTCTTGTGCCGGGAGATTGCCTATTTCGAGGGCTCGCCGAGCGACAGCATCAGCCGGTTCGCCCAGTTGAAGAAGGATGCGCCGTTGATGACGTCGACGATCTCGGCGTCGTCGAGACCGGCGCGGCGCAGCTCCACGATATTGTCGGGCCCGAATGCGATCGGCGTCTCCGCCAGGGCCACCGAGGCCTTGACCACGGCATTCCAGCGCTCGCCGAGATCGGCGCCGACGCCCTCGTCGAGCAAGCGCTGCACGTCGTCGCGGCGCTTGGAATAGGTGCTGGCAAAGCGCGCATGCACGGAGGCGCAATAGATGCAGCCGTTGTAGCGCGAGGTCGCGGCAGCGGCGAGCTCACGCTCGGCGCGCGGCAGGCCGTCGGCGACATTGTAGAAGATGTCCTTGTCGGTCTTGGTGCGGGCTTCAAGCACTTCGGGGTCCCGCACCAGGAGGCGGAAATAGTCCGACTTGGCGCGGGCACGGTCGACCAGGCCGGCGAAGTGCCGCTCGGTCAGCTCGGCCTCGGGCAGCGGTTCGATCCACGAGACCCAGCCGAGCTCGTCCTGGGTGAAGACGACGGGGGGATTGACGGTGCTCATGATTGGGCCTCCTGCGCGCCTGCCGCTACGAGCGTGCGCAAGCCGCTGACGACGCGGACCTGGAACGACAGGAACGCAACGAGCTGGGAGACCGTGACGATGCCGGTGGTCGACCAGCCGGCGGCCAGCAGCGCCTTCATGTCCGCGGACGCGGCATCGCGCGGGCGGAACACCAGCAGATGCGCGTGCTCCAGTGCCGCGACCAGCCGGGCGCCGAGCTCGGGCTTGCGCTCCCCACTGACCCGATAGATCAGCCCGGCCTTGTTCTCGATCGATAACGGGCCGGCGGGAAAGGCGCCATACGGTCCGGACGTCTTGCCGCGCTCGATCTCGGCTTTGATCGCTTCGAGGAGAGGCGCTGCATCCGCGTTCGCGGCAAGCTTCTCGCGATAGAAGGCCGCGACGGGGGACTCGCCATGGAGCCCGGTCACGAAGGCCGCGACCGCGGCGCGCTCGGCAAGCGAAAAATCGCCGGCATCGATCGGCTCGAACAGGGCGAGATAGCTCTTCTGCGCGTTCTCGCGCGCCTGCAGGCGGCGCGCGCGGATGGCGTCGAGAGCCGATCCCGGCTCGATCCCGGCGAGCGTGTCGATGATATCTTGTGTACCCATCAGTCAGCCTCGTGCAACGCGATCATGTTCATTCCAGCTAGCCTGCGAGGGCAACGTCGGCCGCCGTCCGGGCCCAGCCCAGTGCTGGCGCGACCTTCTCCGCGACGAGATCAATCGAGCGCAGGACATAGGGATGCGGCGCGTCGACCGAATGCACCTGGAAGACGAGATCGGTCACCCGCTCCAGCGTGGCATCGGTGCGGAGCGATGCGATGACTTCATCGGCGGCGCCGACATGGGTGTCGAACGCGGTGATCATCTCCTCCAGCGTCTCGCCCGGGGGAAGGTGTCCGCCCTTCATGAATTGCGGCAGCGCGCGGCGCAGTCCGAGGTCGGCGAGACGCATCGCCTCACGATGGTCGTCGGCGACGAAGACGCTGCGCGAGGCCATGATGCGCGGCTCGCAGCCCGGCGGCAGCGCTGCGAGATAGGCGTCGATGATCGGATTCTGGATCTCGGCGAGCGTCGCATTTGGCGCGTCCTTGGCTCGCGGCTGGGTGCGCGAGAGCAGGAGGCCATCGCCGGCCTTGCCGGCCCGGGCGCCGCCGGCGACGGAGAATGTCGCCTGCCAGATGCGCTTGTCCAATTGCGGCCGCTGCGGATAGAGCGTGTCGCCGCCGTCGAGCGGCTTGCCGGTCAGCGCCTTGCGGACGATGTCGAGATTGCGGGCAAAGATCTCGTTGCGTTGGGCACTGTCGAGGCCGAAGGCGGCAAAGGCGGACGGGTTGCCGCCGGTGCCGACGCCGAGCTCGAAGCGGCCGTTGCAGAGGAGATCGAGCACCGCGGCGTCCTCTGCCACCCGCACCGCATTCTCCAGCGGCAGCGTGACGATGCCGGTGCCGAGGCGGATGCGCGAGGTTTGGGCTGCGACGTAACCCAGGAAGGTGAAGGGCGACGGCAGGCCGCCCTCGCGCTCGTGGAAATGATGCTGCGCGATCCATGCGGAATCGAGGCCCGCCTGTTCGGCGCGGACGATCTGCTCGGCGGCGAAGCGATATCGCTCGGCTGCCGGGGCCTCGTCGAGCAGGCGCGTGAAGAAGCCCAGGCGTTTCAGGTTTGCAAAGCGTTTCATACGACCCCTGTCGGGCGAGGATGGGCCCCGATGATGTCGGTTGCCGCAGCTCCAGACAAGCGGGCATTGCGCAAGGCTCATACGCAAGATTCCTGCGCAAGGCTGCCCGCCGGATCGCCCTTACATGGACTCTTCGCGGGCAGACTGCCTACCAGCTCGGCAGCACCGCGCCCTTGAACTTGGTCAGGACGAACTCCTTGACCTCGGGCGTGTGGTAGCTGTCCACGAGGACCTTGACCCAGGGCTTGTCCTTGTCGGCGCTGCGCACCGCGATCAGGTTGACATAAGGACCCTTCGGATCCTCGCGCAGGATCGGATCCTTGACCGGATCGAGGCCGGCCTGGGTTGCATAATTGGTGTTGATCGCGGCGGCGTCGACATCGTCGAGCGCGCGCGGCGCCTGCGCCGCGTCGACCTCGATGAACTTCAGCTTCTTGGGGTTGTCGGTGATGTCGAGCACCGTCGGCTTGAAGCCCGTGCCGTCCTTCAGCTTGATCACGCCCTTGTCGCGCAGCAGCAGCAGCACGCGGCCGCCATTGGTCGGATCGTTCGGGATCGAGACCTTGCCGCCCTCGGGGATGTCGGCGAAGGCCTTGTGCTTTTTCGAATAGACGCCGATCGGGAAGTTCACGGTCAGGCCGACGGCCTCGATCTTGTAGCCGCGGTCGGCCTTCTGGTTGTCCAGGTAAGGCTGGTTCTGGAACGAATTGGCCTGGATCTCGCCGGCATCCAGCGCGGCGTTCGGCACCACGTAGTCGGAGAACTCGAGCAGCTGGATGTCGAGCCCCTGCTTGGCCGCGATCGGCTTCACCGCCTCGAGGATCTGCGCGTGCGGCCCCGGCGTCACGCCTATCTTGATGGTCTCGGCCGCGGCTGCGGCGGACCATGCGGCCAGCACGGCGGAGAGAATCAGGGGAAGGCGAAACGACATCTTGGTCTCCATGGAGTCTGCGGCAACGGAACCGTATTCCCTTTTCTGCGCTGCGAAATCAATGAAATGGAAATCCATATTGGCCGGCCATCGCGGGCAGCCCTTCTCCAATCGGCCGCAAACGGGAAACGAATGCGGAGCGCCGGCACCGTGCGCCACGAGCATGACGGGATCGCGGCAAAGCGGCGCAGTCCCCTACGCAACCGTGGCGAAGCGTCCGCCCCCCTCTTTGACTCCACCACGCCGGACGTGCTGAGTTAGAGCGCACTGAGCCGGTGACGACGTTTCTTCGCGAGGTGGAGGGCATCCGATGAACGAGAACGAAATCCGCAATCTGGTCGCGGAGGTGAAGCAAGGCACGCTGTCGCGGCGCTCGTTCATCAGGACAATGGCCGCGGTCGGAATCACAGCGCCCCTCGCCAGCCAAATCCTGGTCTGGCACGACGTGGCGATGGCGGATTCCACACTTGCCTATAAGCCGACCAAGGCCGGCGGCGGCGGCACGCTCAAGATCCTGCTCTGGCAGGCGCCCACCCTGCTCAATCCGCATTTCGCGCTCGGCACCAAGGACCAGATCGCCTCGCGCATCTTCTTCGAGCCGCTCGCCGGCTGGGACAAGGAGGGCAATCTCATCCCCTGTCTCGCCGCCGAGGCTCCGACCAAGGCGAACGGCGGCCTTGCGGCCGACGGCCTGAGCGTGATCTGGAAGCTGAAGCGGGGCGTGACATGGCATGACGGCAAGCCGTTCACCGCCGACGACGTCGTCTTCACCTGGCAGTATGCCGCCGATCTCGCGACCGCGGCCTATACGACCGGGTCCTACAAGGACATCAAGGTCGACAAGATCGACGACCATACGGTGAAGGTGAACTTCAAGGCGCCGACGCCGTTCTGGGCCGATCCGTTCGTCGGCTCGGTCGGGATGATCCTGCCGAAACATCATTTCGGCGACTATGTCGGCGCGAAGTCGCGCGAAGCGCCGGGCAATCTGAAGCCGGTCGGCACCGGCCCGTACAAATTCGTCGAGTTCAAGCCGGGCGACATGATCCGCGCCGAGCGCAATCCCGACTATCACATCAAGAACCAGCCGCATTTCGACACGGTCGAGGTCAAGGGCGGCGGCGACGCGGTGTCTGCGGCACGCGCGGTGCTGCAGACCGGCGAATACGACTTTGCCTGGAACATGCAGGTCGAGGAGGAGGTCCTCAAGCGCATGGAGGCGGGCGGCAAGGGCAAGCTCGACATCACGCCTTCCGGCAATGTCGAGTTCATCATCCTCAACACGACGGATCCCTGGACCGAGGTCGACGGCGAGCGCTCGAGCGTCAAGACCAAGCACCCGACGCTGTCCGATCCCGCCGTCCGCCGCGCGATCAATCTGTTGATCGACCGCGACTCGATCCAGAAGTTCATCTACGGGCGCGGCGCCATCGCCACCGCGAGCTTCGTCAACGCGCCCAAGCAGTTCAAGTCGCCCAAGCTGAAATACGCGTTCGACATCGACAAGGCCAACAAGATCCTCGACGAGGCCGGCTGGACCAAGGGCGCAGACGGCATCCGCGAGAAGGACGGCAAGAAGCTCAAATACGTATTCCAGACCTCGACCAACGCGCCGCGGCAGAAGACGCAGGCCATCATCAAGCAGGCCTGCCAGAAGGCCGGCATCGAGATCGAGATCAAGGCGGTCACCGCCTCCGTATTCTTCTCCTCCGATGTCGGCAATCCCGACACCTATTCGAAGTTCTATGCCGACATGGAGATGTACAACACGACGCAGCCTCAGCCCGATCCGGAGCGCCTGCTGAACCAGTGCGTGTCCTGGGAGATCGCCACCAAGGACAATAAGTGGCTCGGCCGCAACAACTCGCGCTATTCCGATCCGGAAGCCGACAAGGCCTACAAGGCCGCGCAGAACGAGCTCGATCCGGTCAAGCGCGCCGCGCTGCTGATGAAGGTCGACGAGACCTTCTGCGAGGCCCACGTGTTCCTGCCGCTGCTCTCGCGCCACATCGTCAACGCCAGCGTCAACAACCTGATGATCGACATCTCGGGCTGGGACACCATCACGTGGAATGTGGCGGCGTGGTATCGGACCTGAGGGAGACCGGCAACGGCTTTGTGCTCCGGACAAGCTGCAACGCGCATAGCGCGTGGAATCCCTTCCACTGTGTGCTCCAGATCACAGCGGAATCACGCACCATCGCCTACAACGACCGGGCATGGCCGCAAACAAGGTAACGGCGGTACGCACAAGGCTGGGAAGACGATCAACAGCTACGGACCTTTCGAAGCCGCCAGGCTGAAGAACCCGGTGGCTTTTTCTTTTTTTCAGGCTCGGTAGGATGGGTAGAGCGAAGCGAAACCCATCAGGATATTCGAACGCGGATGCATAATGGGTTTCGCAAGAGCTCTACCCATCCTACGCACCACCATTTCGCGCCGGCGCCGCTAGTGCCACGTCGTATCGGCTTCGACGATCACCACTCTGACTTCAGGGTCTTCGGCCGTGTTGCAGGCACAGGGCATGCCCTCGCCGCAGCGGCAGCCGCCGAGCTTCTCGCTCCAGACCCGGAGCGGATGGTTTTCGCAGACCCATCCGAGACCCTGGCAGAATGGGCACCTCTTGTCGGTCACAGCGTATCCGGCGTCCGCGTCGTGTTCGATTTGTCCTCGTTGCGCAGCTGCTGCTCGGCGGCGTGCCAAAACTCCTCTTCGCGGCCTTCGGGCTTGCCGGCTTGCTCCCACAATTGGTGCGCGCGCTCCCTGATGGCTTGCTCGGTCGGCTCGGACAATTGCACCTCCTGCGTGGGAAGCACGGCCCCACCCTGGGGGGTACGGGGGGCTTGGAGGCGGGGCCGTGCAGGCCAGCCATCGGCGGCGACGCTGGCCCGCGGAGTCAATCTTCGACCATGTGCAAGAGTTCCTGCGCGCCTGACCCCGCCGTGCGGAATCCAATCTGACCGGCGAAGGCCACGGCTTCGCGCCCTCGTGGCGCAATCCGCCCGAGCTTTGCCTGGTCGCTCCACCCTCTGAAAGCCAAGAGGGCGCAGGGAAGGCCGGGTGCTGACCTCGCACCCGCGGTCCGCTGCGCGAAGATAGCGCAAAGGAGACCGCACAGCGGCATACAGGTGGTGCCAATCACTCGGCCTTCCCTGCGCGATGGTCGGACGGTTTATGCCGTGCTCTCCCGGGAGCCGAGTTCCTTCTGGCCTCCCTCACGCTTGCGAAATTCACCAGCACCGCGCCGGTTGACGCGATCACCGCCTCCGCAAGCGCTTGACCGCAGCAACGACGGCCAGGACCACACGGTTTTGCCGTACGCACGGCCCGCCATTTCGCCGCAGTTTTCCCGGGCCCCGTCGACGAAGCCGGAAACTTACAGACGAGACGAAGCCTAGCAGCGCCGTTCGTCCGCGCGAAGCTTAGGGCTCACGGAGAGCAATCCGCCCTGCCCTTGGCCACTCGCGCCCGACACTGCCGCGTCCACCGCAAGCCCGGCTCGCGAACATGACGACGACGCGATCGCCCCTCAGGATAAGCCGGGATGGGCGAGGGATACGATATTTCCGAAATTCGGCTCAATACCGTGAATTTTGGCCCGCGCGACAGCCAAAGCCTTTTGTCTCATTTCCCGGCAACGAAGTAAAAATCCTGCCGGCCCGAGACCGATCCGTAGCTGAACGGCTTTTGTGCACGATTGGTCGCCTCCATGACATCGTCACGCACGACGTCGAACAGCCGGCGCACCTCGAGACCGGGCTTGCGCATATTATTGACGAACGCCGTGGCGAACGGGCTGTTCCTGCCCTCTCCGTCGAGCGCCATCTCTCCGTCCTTGGCGGCATACACCACCAGCGTGCCCGCCTCGGGCTCGATCGCCGCAAGGCCGCGCGACACCGAACGCGACGCCAGCGTCATGGTGCGCTTCATCTGGTTGGCGAATGGATTGTCGCGGCAGGCATCGAGGACGATGAGACGCAGCCGCTTGGCGCGTTCCGCCGCGTTCAACACCTGGTCCAGCGCCACGGCTTCGAAGCTGACGTCGCGGTCGGATGCGATCTTCGCGTCGATCGGGATCAGATAGTTGACGCCGCCGACCTCCATGCCGTGACCGGCGTAATATACCATCGCCCAGTCGGCGATTTCCGCCTGCCTTGCAAAGTCGCGCAGTGCCGCGGTCAACGCATCCTTGCGCAGATCGGCCAGCAGCGTGACGGAATCGAATCCGGTGAGCTTGAGCGTTTCGGCGACGAGCGCCGCATCGCGCGCCGGATTGGCGAGCGCTGCGACATTCTCATAAGCGGAGTTTCCGACCACGAGCGCGATGCGCCTGTCATTTCTACTTGACGGTCCCGGCAGCGCGATGACCGACGTGGTGGTGGCGGGAACGGTCTTGATGGACGTATCGTCCAGCGCGGCGAGGCGTTCGCGCGCCTTGTCCATCGACCATTTCGCGCTGTCGTACTTCTGCGGGGCAGCCAGAGCTGCGTTGAAGTCGGCGCGGGCCTTTGCGACCTCGCCCAGCTTCTCGAACACCATTCCGCGGTTTACCAGCGCGCTCTGATGTTGCGGATCATTGCGCAGCGACTCATTGAAATCGGCGAGGGCTTGATCGTACCTGCCCTGAAGGAGATAGATGTCGCCGCGGTTGTTGTAGGCCAGCGTTGTCCTCGGCAAAAGCCGGATCGCCTCGCTGAAATCGGCCACGGCACGCTCGGACTGGCCGGTGTGCTGATAGGACAGTCCGCGATTGTTGAACGCATAACCGTAGGTCGGGTCAATGCGAACTACCTCGGAGTATTCGGCGATCGCCCGGGTGTGGTCGCCCTTGCCGGCATAGAGCCGCCCTCGATTGAAGTAGGCGAACTTGAACCTCGGATTGATGCGGATCGCTGCGTTGTAATCCGAAAGCGCGCGCTCGGAATCACCTGCAGCGGCATAGGCCATGCCGCGGTCGTTCAAGGCGTTCAGATTGTTTGCATCGAGCCGGATCGACTCGGTCAGGTCGGCGATGGCCCGATCCACTTCGTTCCGGCGAAGCAGGGCGGCACCGCGATGCTGCCAGGCAAGCGCGTATTTCGGATCGATGCGGATGGCCTCGCTGAGATCGGAGATTGCGCGATCGTAGTCGCCCTTGTCGCCATATTCGGCACCGCGATTGTCGAACGCCACGGCGTCGCGCCCGCCGCTCTTTGCGATCAGCCGCGAGCACGCGGCGATGCGGTCTTCATGGCCGCGCTGCGCGCAGATTGTCCGGTCGTCTGCGGCCGCAAGATCAGCGGCTGCCAGAGAAGTGAAAAAAAAGAAACTGAAAACCAGTGCAATCCGATTCCGCATGGTCGCCACCCTGCTTCCGAGCCGGCAGTATAGACAGGGGAAGGCGGCCACACCTGTGATGGTGATCACAGAACCGGTCGCTTGCTTCCCGAGCAAACCTTCGAGGGCCGGCGCGACGGCCAGGTCAAATCGGTACGGCGCTGAAGGGCACTGCTACGGAATTTGCTACGGCGCGCGGCTGAAGGATTCGTGCGAAAAGACTATCGGGACAAGCACATGATTTGAATTGGCTTTTTGGTAGCGGGGGAGGGACTCGAACCCCCGACCCCAGGATTATGATTCCCGTGCTCTAACCAGCTGAGCTACCCCGCCACAGGGATCGCGGCGGCGACTTGAGGCCGATCTCGCGAACGCGCGGCATATAATGAAGGGGGCGGCGGGAAGTCAAGCAAAGTGGCGGCGATTGCTGAGTGATTTCGCTGCGGAATCGAGCCGTTTGGCGCCGGGCTCGGCCGTTTTCAGGCACCAGACTTGCGGAGAGTCCCCTTCACCAGGAATCCGCGCCTTGCGCGGATTTCCGGCCCCTCCCCGGCGGGGAGAGGCAAAGGAAGAAGCGCGTCCGCCTACGCCAGGGCTTCCGCCTTCGCTCAAGCTTCGGCGGACGAGTCGGCGCGATAAGTTATTTCGGCCTCACATTCGGATCGCCGCCGGGGCTGCCGGGGGGGCGGGATGACCGGGGTGTTTGCGCCGGTGTCAGGGGCCGGGGCGTGCATCTCGGGGTCGACGCCGGCGGGCGGGCAGAGCACGCCCTCGGATTTGGCCAGCTTGTCGCCGAGCGGTTCCCGGGACTGGCCGGTGGTGGTGCCGTCGGCCTGACGATTCGGACGGTCCTGCAGGGTGCAGTTCGCGGTGTGTTGCGAGGAAGGCGGCGCGGTCTGTTGCGGCGGCGTCGCCGGGGCGGGCGGGGCCTGCGCGATCGCTGCGCCAGAAGCGGCGATCAGGAGGCCGGCCAGAATGATGTTTGATGTCGTGCGCATGGGATGGAAACGCGCCGGCCTTGGCGCGCGTTCCCGTGGCACGATCACGATTTGCGGTAGCGGATCAGGGAGAAATGGCCCATCGGCGGCATCGGGCGGCGCTCGGTGAGGGTGATGCCGCCGTGCCTGGCGGCCCAGCCCTCGAGGCGGGCCCAGGGGAATTCCGGGCGCCAGCCGAGGCGGCGGGCGACGGGGGCGAAGGCGAGCTCGAACAGCTTTCGGGGGCCGCTCTCGGCACCGATGTGGTTGACGAGGATCAGCTCGCCGCCCGGCTTGAGCACGCGCACGAACTCGTCGAGCGTGCCTTCGGGATCGGGCACGGCAGTGATGACATATTGCGCGACCACCGCGTCGAAGGCGTTGTCGGGGAAAGCAAGGTTCTTCGCATCCATCACCGAGAGCACCTCGACGTTGGAGAGGCGAAGCGCGCGCACGCGCGCCTGCGCCTTGCGCAGCATCGGCTCGGAGATGTCGACGCCGCAGATCTTCGTGGTGCGCGCATAGTCGGACAGCGACAGCCCGGTGCCGACGCCGACGTCGAGAATGCGGCCGCCGATGCGGTCGGCCTCGGCGATGGTCGACTGCCGGCCGGCGTCGAACACCTTGCCGAACACGAGATCATAGACCGGCGCCCAGCGGCCATAGGCCTTCTCGACCCCGGACCGCGAGATGTCTGCTGCCATGCCCCCTGCCCTAACAAAAACTCTGGAGAGTAAAAGCCGTTGGTGAGATCAAATCCAGCCCCTCGCGCGGTCTGTGCCTCTCCCGCTTGCGGGAGGGGTCGACACGCTCGCAAGAGCGTGGCGGGTGAGGGCTTTATCCGCTCGCGAGATATCGCATGTGGAGAGAGCCCTCTCCCCAACCCTCTCCCGCAAGCGGGAGAGGGAGCGCACTTCCGGTGTCGCGAGAGTGCATTCCAATGCCACCATCCGTCAGCCGCGGACTGCTTCCACGAGCGGCCGCGATGTCGCGGCGCCGAGCTTCGCCGCGGCGCTCTGGATGAAGCCGCCGCCGAGCACGCGGGCCTGGCCGCCAGGCGCATCATAAAACACGCAGGCCTGCCCCGGCGAGACGCCCTCTTCGCCGGCGACGAGCTCGACCTCGTAATGGCCATTGCTGCCGCGCAGCCAGGCCGGCTGCGGCGAGCGGGTCGAGCGCACGCGCACGAACATCTCGAGGCCGCCGCCGATGGCGTGGTCGATGTCGCCATCGCCGATCCAGTTGACGTCGCGCAAGCTGATGCGGTGCATCTTCAGCGCATCGCGCGGGCCGACGACGACGCGGCGGCTGGCTGCCTCCAGCCGCACCACGAACAGCGGCGAGCCGGAGGCGATGCCGAGGCCGCGGCGCTGGCCGACGGTGAAATTGGCGATGCCGTGATGCTGGCCGAGCACGCGCCCCGAGAGATCGACGATATCGCCGGGGTCCATCGCGTTCGGCCGCAGGCGCGTGATGATGTCGGTGTAGCGGCCCGTCGGCACGAAGCAGATGTCCTGGCTGTCGTGCTTGTCGGCGACCGCAAGACCAAAGCGGCGCGCGAGCTCGCGCGTCTCGGGCTTGGTCATGTCGCCGAGCGGAAAGCGCAGGAAGTCGAGCTGTTCCTGCGTGGTCGCGAACAGGAAATAGCTCTGGTCGCGGTCGCTATCTGCCGCGCAGACCAGCGCGCGCGAGCCGTCGCCCTGACGGCGCGAGGCGACATAATGGCCGGTGGCGAGCGCCTGGGCGCCGAGCTCGCGCGCGGTCTTCAGAAGGTCGCGGAATTTGACGCTGCGGTTGCACTCGATGCACGGCACCGGCGTTTCACCAAGAGCATAAGAGTCGGCAAAGTTGTCGATGACGGACTCGCGAAAGCGATCCTCGTAGTCGAGCACGTAATGGGGAATGCCGAGCTTGGCGGCGACGTCGCGGGCGTCGTGGATGTCCTGGCCGGCGCAGCAGGCGCCCTTGCGGTGGGTCGCCGCGCCATGATCATAGAGCTGCAGCGTGATGCCGACGACATCATAGCCCTCAGCCTTGAGCAGCGCAGCCGTCGTCGATGAATCGACGCCGCCCGACATGGCGACGACGACCCTGGTGTCCTCGGGACGGCCTTCGAGATCCAGACTGTTGAGCATGGGCCCTAAAGCGTTGTGACGGCGACGTAGCGCGATCCGCGATTGCTGTGCCTTCTCGCGGGACAACGGCGATCCCCCGGAACTTTAGTTCCCGAAGAGCACGACTGCCCAAGTCGAAAGCGGCTGAGAGTAACCTCATTAATATAGGCGGCATTCCGGTGAAGCAATCACGCGGGCGGCCGGCTTAGGGCAATTCTTGCCGGGGCGGCAGAAATGGCGGGGTGGCGCCGGGCTGCCCGGCGGCAGCTTCAAACCATCAACCATTTGATTTTGCTATAGAAATAATCGAAGAGGGACGCTGGCCCGCTCCTTGCTCCCCCTACTCCGAAGTTGCTTCCAAGGGGTTGCCTGTGGTTGGTCGTACGTCAGATGTCGTGGCAAGCGTGCAAGTCCCGAGCGCGCAGCAGAAGCCTGCGCGGTCGCAAGGGCCAAAGGACCCGCCCGCGACCGACTCCTTCGGCACGCTGGTCGACAGCAACACCCAGGCCATCAGCAACAATGCGCAGGCGCAGGACGCCGCGCCGCGCCGGAGCGATTCCACGGCGTCCGACCGCAGCCCGCGCGACGCCTCTTCCACGGACCAGGCTTCGCAGAGCAAGGCGAGCGACGACACCGACACGTCTGCGCCGGCGAAGAATGAGAAGAGCGAGGCGACCAGCGATCCGGCCAAGGACGCCGGCAAGATCAAGGACAAGCCCGAGACATCAGAGGCGAAATCGGCGGAGACATCCGACGAGACCAAGGGCGACAAGACCGACGGCACCGACGCCGTCACCGCGGCCGCCGATGCGGCTGCCGGCGTGGCGGCCGATGTGGCGCAGATGGCCGCGCCCGATCCCGGCGTCGTCGTTGCAGCGCCCGTCGTTCCCGTCGATCCGAACGCGGCTGCGAGCCAGGCCGGCGATGCCGCCGCCTCGCCGCTGACGATCGCCGCGGCAGGTCTTGCCGCCAGTGCCTCCACCGCGGCGCAGATCGCGGGCACCAAGACCGATACCGCTACGACGAGCGACAAGAGCGCCAAGACCGCAGGCGCCGAGGTCGATGCCGACACCACGACGACGCTCGGCGAGACCGCGACCGGCACGAGCGAAGCCACCACGACCGAAGCGAAAGCCAATGGCGGACTGATCGCCATCGCCAGTCAGAGCACGCCAAAAACCTCGTTCAAGGACGCCGTCGCGGCGCAGGCCCAGACCGACATCTCGAACATCGGCCAGGACACCGGCAAGGCGAACGCCGCCACGTCCCAAGCGCCGGTACCTGCCGCGCATGCGCAAGGCGTCAAGCCGGAGCCAAATGGCGGAGCGACCGACGCGAAGCCAGGTGCCGCCGACCGCAGCGCCGATCCGGCACAAGGCGCGCCGGCCGCGCCCGCGCATGCCGGCACGCAAACCGCCGTTGCCGCCTCGGACACCAGCGCGCAGGCCGCTTCCGCCGTGCAGGCGCCGCTGACCAATACCACCTCGGCTGCGACCGCATCGACCGCGACGCTCACCGCGACCGCGGCAACCCACACGACTGTTCCGATCAGCGGCGTGCCGATCGAGATCGCGGCCGCCATTCGCGCCGGCAAGTCGCGGTTCGACATCAGCCTCGATCCGGCCGAGCTCGGCCGCATCGACGTGCGCATCAATGTCGACCGCGCCGGCAACGTCACCTCGCATCTCACGGTGGAGAAGCCGGAGACGCTTCAAATGCTGCGTCAGGACGCGCCGCAATTGCAGCGCGCGCTCGACGATGCCGGCTTCAAGACCGGCAGCAACGGGCTGTCCTTCAGCTTGCGCGACCAGAATTCATCGGGCCAGAATTCCGGCCAGAACAACGACAATGGCGGCAATGCCCGCCGGCTGATCGTCACCGAGGACGAAACCGTTGCTGCCGCGCCCATCGGGCGCGGCTATGGCCGCATGCTCGGATCGAGCAGCGGCGTCGACATCAGGGTGTGAGGAGTATCGAGACATGGCCACCACGAATGCCACCACCGCCCCGTCCGTCGTCTCCGGGACGACCGACATCCCGAAATCCTCGTCGAATTCGTCGATGAGCTCGACGACGGGATCGACGCTCGCCGGCAACTTCCAGACCTTCCTGACGCTGTTGACGACGCAGCTGCAGAACCAGAACCCGCTGGATCCGCTCGACACCAACCAGTTCACCCAGCAGCTGGTGCAGTTCGCCGGCGTCGAGCAGCAGCTCAAGACCAACGATTCGCTGTCGCAGCTCGTCACCCTGCAGCAGACCACGCAGGCGACCCAGGCGCTGGGCTTCGTCGGCAAGACCGCCCTGGTCGACGGCTCGACCGCGACGATGAAGAACTCGTCGGCGACCTGGCATCTCAACGTGCCGACCGACTCCACCGTCGAAATCTCGGTGGCCAATGCCAGCGGCCAGACCGTGTTCACCGGCAAATATAGCGCCGCCGCCGGCACCGACATCCCCTTCACCTGGAACGGCATGGGCAATGACGGCACGCAATGGCCCGACGGCAAGTACACGATCTCGGCCACGGGCAAGGACGTCGCGAACAACAATGTCGGCATCGCCGCGCAGGTGCAGGGCGTGGTGTCGTCGGTCGACCTGACCCAGTCGCCGCCGCTGCTCACCATCGACGGCGCCAGCTACACGCTGAGCCAGGTCAAGAGCATCATCGCGACGAGCAGCAACTGAGGAACGCTGCAGCGACAAATTCAGTGTCATCCCCGCCTAGTGCGCAATTGCGCACGGGAGCGGGATGCATAACCCCAGGAAGTCGTTTTCGCGTGAGGCAGTAACCCCGAGTCTTCGTAAGAACTACTCCCTGGGGTTATGGGTCCCGGGCTCGCGCGGAGCCTGTCATCGAGCCGCGCTTCGCGCGGACCCGTTGGCGCGCCCCGGGACGACAAGAGAGAGCCTTGCGGCATCCGCGCCGGCCCCATTCTTTAGTAAAGTATTTACCTTCTGCCCCGCTCAGCCGGCCGAGATCACCTCTCCCGCCCGCCGGGCCGGCCGCGTTCCCGCAAGATTCAACGAGAATTGTATTGAAGCCTTAGGCTTAGCGGATTTTTAAGCCGCCGGGGTTACGGTTACGGCGTGAGTTCAGTGGTTGAGAGTTTGTGAGTACGCCATGACAGAACCCCATCGCCCGAGGGTAAAATACGTCATCGGGCCGGACGGCAGTCCGTTGACGATCGCGGATCTGCCTGCACCCGGCACCAAACGCTGGGTCATCCGCCGCAAGGCCGAAGTCGTCGCCGCTGTCCGTGGTGGACTTCTCTCCCTTGAGGAGGCCTGCAGCCGTTATACCCTGACGGTCGACGAATTCCTCTCCTGGCAGTTTTCCATCGACCAGCACGGTCTGGCGGGTCTTCGCACAACCCGCATCCAGCAATATCGCCAGTAGGCGATCCGGAAATCTGCACCTTTTGACGAAAATCGGCCTCGCCCTGCGAGGCCGATCTTTTTCATGATGCACTTTTGTCCGACCTCTTAATCTTCGTTAACCATATCGAAACCATCACCTAGGCAATAATTGCCCAGTCGGCCTTTCCGGTGAAAGCAGCCGAATCTGTGGGGCGGTTGCTTGCAAGGGCTTGCGGACTTTCTGAAGAGTATCGGTGCCGCCCGGTTCGGGGCCATGATCGCGGTCACCGCCGCGCTCATCGGCTTCTTCGCCTTCGTCATCATGCGCGTCACCACGCCGCAGATGACGACGCTGTTCACCGACCTCAGCGTCGAGGACTCCTCCAGCATCATCAAGGACCTGGAACGCCAGGGCATCCAGTTCGAGATCCGCAATGAGGGCTCCATCATCATGGTGCCCAAGGACAAGGTCACCCGGCTGCGGATGAAGCTCGCCGAGGGCGGCCTGCCCAAGGGCGGCGGCGTCGGTTACGAGGTGTTCGACAAGTCGGACGCGCTCGGCACCACCTCTTTCGTCCAGAACATCAATCACCTGCGCGCGCTGGAAGGCGAGCTCGCCCGCACCATCCGCGCCATCGATCGCATCCAGGCCGCGCGCGTCCACCTGGTGCTGCCCGAGCGCCCGCTGTTTGCGCGCGAGGCGCCGGAGCCGTCGGCCTCGATCGTAGTCCGGGTCCGCGGCGCGCTCGAAGCCCAGCAGATCCGCGCCATCCGCCATCTCGTCGCCTCCGCCGTCAACGGGCTGAAGCCGCAGCGGGTCTCGATCGTCGATGAGGCCGGCCAGCTGCTTGCCGACGGCGCGGCGACCGATCCGGAGCAGGCCGTCGGCGACGAGCGCCGCATCGCCTTCGAGAAGCGGATGCGCAAGCAGGTCGAGGACATCGTGTCCTCCGTGGTCGGCTCGGGCCGCGCCCGCGTGCAGCTCTCCGCCGATTTCGACTTCAACAAGATCACCCAGACCTCGGACAAGTTCGACCCCGAAGGCCGCGTGCTGCGCTCGAGCCAGACCCGCGAAGAGCAGAGCATGACCGCCGACAACAACGGCCAGGTCACCGTCAACAACGAGCTGCCCGGCAACCAGCAGAACAACGGCGTCGCGGCCAAGGACCAGAGCAAGAAGACCGAGGAGACCAACAATTACGAGATCTCCCGCACCACCAAGACCGAAGTGACCGAAGCCGGCCGGGTCAACCGCATCTCGGTCGCGGTGCTGGTCGACGGCATCTACACCAAGAACGACAAGGGCGAGCTCGCCTACCAGGACCGCACCAAGGAGCAGCTCGACCGCATCGCCACCCTGGTGCGCTCGGCGATCGGCTTCGACCAGAAGCGCGGCGACCAGGTCGAGGTCGTCAATCTGCGCTTTGCCGACGCCCCCTCCACCGCCCCGGTCGGCGAGCCCAGCGGCTTCCTCGGCATGCTGCAGTTCACCAAGGACGACGTCATGTATTTCGTCGAGCTCGGCGTGATGATGCTGCTCGGCCTCGTCGTGCTGTTCCTGGTGATCCGTCCGCTGGTCAAGCGCATCCTCGCCTCCGACGAGGTCGCCGCCGCCATCTCCGGCGTGCTGACGGGGCCCGCCGCTTCGGAAGAGGCAGCGCCGGCCGCCGGCCAGCAGCTACTGCCGAGCGGCGCCGCCAGCGCCATCGACGTCGCCACCATCCAGGGTCAGGTCCACGCCCAGTCCGTTCATCGCGTCGGCGAGCTCGCCGAACGCAACCCCAACGAAACCGTCGCCATCATCCGCCAGTGGCTGACCGAACCAGCCAAATGACCCAAGCCAAGTAACTTTGCCAAGTGAATCAAGAAGTGATCTGACATGGCCGCCAATTTGCAGAACGCCAACTCCAACGACATCACCAGCGTGATCTCCACGCTCGGTCAGCGCGCCGGCAGCCGCGCGGGCGGCGCCAAGACCGAAGGGCTGGCCGGGCCGAAGCGCGCCGCGATCCTGATGCTGGCGCTCGGCGAGCAATATGGCGGCAAAATCTGGGGCCTGCTCGACGACGACGAGGTGCGCCAGCTCTCGCTGGAGATGTCGACACTCGGCACCGTCGAGGTCGACACCGTCGAGGACATGCTGCTCGAATTCGTCTCGCGCATGTCGGCTTCGGGCGCGCTGATGGGCAATTTCGACGCCACCGAGCGCCTGCTCCAGCAGTACCTGCCGCCGGAGCGCGTCAACGGCATCATGGACGAGATCCGCGGCCCCGCCGGTCGCAACATGTGGGAGAAGCTCTCCAACGTGCAGGAAGAGGTTCTCGCCAACTATCTCAAGAACGAATACCCGCAGACCATCGCGGTGGTGCTGTCGAAGCTGAAGTCGGAGCACGCCGCGCGCGTGCTCGGCATCCTGCCCGAGGAGCTCGCGCTCGACGTCGTCAACCGCATGCTGAAGATGGAGGCGGTGCAGAAGGAGGTGATCGAGAGCGTGGAGAAGACGCTGCGCACCGAATTCATGTCCAACCTGTCGCAGACCCGCCGCCGCGACGCCCACGAGGTCATGGCGGAAATCTTCAACAATTTCGACCGCCAGACCGAAACCCGCTTCATCACCTCGCTGGAAGAGGACAACCGCGAATCCGCCGAGCGCATCAAGGCGCTGATGTTCACCTTCGACGACCTCGTGAAGCTCGATTCCGGCTCGGCCCAGACGTTGATGCGCAACGTCGACAAGGACAAGCTCGGCGTCGCGCTCAAGAGCGCCAACGAGGACGTCCGCAACTTCTTCTTCGGCAACATGTCGTCGCGCGCGGCCAAGATGCTCCAGGACGACATGGCGGCGATGGGCCCGGTGCGCCTGCGCGACGTCGACGAGGCCCAGGCGCTGCTGGTCAACCTCGCCAAGGATCTCGCCGCCAAGGGCGAGATCATGCTGACCAAGAACCGCGCCGACGACGAGCTGGTGTACTGATGGCCGCTCCGGCGAAATTCCTGTTCGATACCGACTTCGCGGCGCCCGAGCGGACGACGCGCGAGAAGGCCGCGACTGCAGCCGAGATCGCCCAGAAGGTCGCGGAAGCCGAGGCGCGCGCCTACCAGGACGGCTTTGCCGCCGGCCAGCGCGAGGCCAAGGCCGAGAGCGACCGCCGCGTTGCGCTCGCCATGGAAGAGATCAACATCGCAATTCGGGGCGTCGCCTCCGGCATCGGCAGCATCGAGACCAGGATGGAGACCGAGGCGGTCGAGGTCGCGGTCGCGGTGGCGCGCAAGCTGTGCGCCGATCTCATCGCGGCCGAGCCGCTCGGCGAGGTCATCGCGCTGGTCAAGGACTGCTTCTCGCATCTGGTCGCGACGCCGCATCTCGTCGTCCGCATCAACGATGCGCTCTACGACAGCGCGCGCGAGAAGATCGAGCGGCTCGCCAAGCAGAGCGGCTTCGAGGGCCGGCTGGTGATCCTGGCCGAGCCGGACATTGCCACCGGCGACTGCCGGATCGAATGGGCCGATGGCGGCGTCGTGCTGGAGCGCGGCGCCATCGCGGCCAAGATCGACGAAATGGTCGGACGCTATATCGCGTCCCGCAGGGGGAGCTAAACCATGAGCGACACCGACGGACAGGTCCCGCTGCCCGATCTCAACGGCCCGATGCCGCCTGCCGGCGCCGACGTCGGCTACAACGAGGACGAATATGCGGCGCGCGCGGCCGCCGACCTCGAAGCGGTATTCGACGTGCCGGTGCAGGTCTCGGCCGTGCTCGGCCGCTCCAAGATGGACGTCGGCGAGCTCCTGAAGCTCGGACCAGGCACCGTGCTCGAGCTCGACCGGCGCGTCGGCGAAGCCATCGACATCTACGTCAACAACAAGCTGGTCGCCCGCGGCGAGGTCGTTCTGGTCGAGGACAAGCTCGGCGTGACCATGACGGAAATCATCAAGGCCGAACGCGGCTAGCACACAAGGACGTGACGCGCGGCAGCGCGAGCAGACGGACAGGAGACTGACATGCGGCTTCTCATCGTTGGCACATTGAAGGGCCAGCTCACCACCGCCACCAAGATCGCGATGGAGAACGGCGCCACCGTGACCCATGCCGAGGATCACGAGCAGGCGATGCGCGTGCTGCGCGGCGGCAAGGGCGCCGACCTGCTGCTGGTCGACGTCGCGCTCGACATCCGCGACCTCGTGCTGCGGTTGGAAGCCGAGCACATCCACGCCCCGATCGTCGCCTGCGGCATCACCAACGACGCCCGCGCCGCCGTCGCCGCGATCCATGCGGGGGCCAAGGAATACATCCCGCTGCCGCCGGATCCGGAGCTGATCGCCGCGGTGCTGGCCGCCGTCGCCAACGATTCCCGCGAGCTGGTCTATCGCGACGACGCCATGGCAAAGGTGATCAAGCTCGCCCAGCAGATCGCGGGCTCGGACGCCTCGGTGATGATCACCGGCGAATCCGGCACGGGCAAGGAAGTGCTGGCCCGCTACGTTCACTCCCGCTCGGCCCGCGCCAAGCGTCCTTTCATCTCGATCAATTGCGCCGCGATCCCCGAGCATCTCCTGGAGTCCGAACTGTTCGGCCACGAGAAGGGCGCCTTCACCGGTGCGGTGGCGCGCCGCATCGGCAAGTTCGAGGAAGCGACCGGCGGTACGCTGCTGCTCGACGAAATCTCGGAGATGGACGTCCGCCTCCAATCCAAGCTCCTGCGCGCCATCCAGGAGCGCGTGATCGACCGCGTCGGCGGCACCAGGCCGGTGCCGGTCGACATCCGCATCATCGCGACCTCGAACCGCAACCTGGCCGAGGCCGTGCGCGAAGGCACGTTCCGCGAGGACTTGCTGTTCCGCCTCAACGTCGTCAATTTGAAGATCCCGCCGCTTCGCGAACGTCCCGCCGACATCCTCGAGCTCGCCCAGCACTTCGTGAAGAAATACGCCGAGGCCAACGGCGTGCCGCTGCGCCCGATCTCGGCGGAAGCCCGTCGCGTGCTCTCCGCCAACCGCTGGCAGGGCAACGTTCGCGAGCTCGAAAACACCATGCATCGCGCGGTGCTGATGGCGCAGGGCGACGAGATCGGTCCCGACGCCATCATTACGCCGGACGGCGACCGCCTCGATCTTGCCAAGACCGCGCCGGCCGTGGCGCATGCCACCATGGCCGCCGAGCAGGTGACGCGCGCCCTCGTGGGGCGCACCGTGGCCGATGTCGAACGCGACCTCATCCTGGAGACGCTGAAGCACTGCCTCGGCAACCGCACCCATGCCGCCAACATCCTCGGCATCTCGATCCGCACGCTGCGCAACAAGCTCAACGAATACGCCGACGGCGGCATCCCGATCCCGCCCGCGGGCACGCCCGGAGAATATCCGCGGATGCCGATGGTGGGGGCGTGAGGGCTCCACGACGGTCGAGAATGCAGATGCCCAGGCTCAGGCCTGGGCATCTTGTTTGAATGCAGGCGGCCAATCCTCGTCATTGCGAGCGCAGCGAAGCAATCCAGAATCCCTCCGCGGTGACAGACTGGATTGCTTCGCTGCGCTCGCAATGACGGCGGAGAGAGCGCTCCTCGCATAACGGGAGCGCGCCACGCGACTAGGCCATCCGCGCGCCAGGCCCTATAACCCGCCCGAGAACCACACCGAGGGTGAACATGTCTGAAGCTCAAATCATGGACTGGCTGGTGTCGCAGAAGCAGGCGATGATCGATCTGCTCCGCGACGTCGTGAACATCGATTCCGGATCCTACGACAAGGAAGGCGTCGATGCGGTCGGTGCGCGATTCGAGCGGCACTTTGCCGAGCACGGCATTCCGTTTCGGCGCGAGGCTAACGCCACCTTCGGCGATGCGATCCATGCCGAGGTGGCAAAGCCCGGCAGCAACGAGAAGCCGGTGCTGTTGATGGGACATCGCGACACCGTATTCGGCAAGGGTGAGGCCGGACGGCGTCCATTCACAGTTCGAGATGGCCGCGCCTATGGACCGGGTGTTGCCGACATGAAGTCCGGGCTCGTCATGAACGTGTTCGTGGCGACGGCCTTTCACAAATTCGGCGGCTCGCCGCATCCGATCAAGGTGCTGATCACCTCCGACGAGGAGATCGGCTCGCCCTCCTCGCGCCCGGTGATCGAGCGCGAGGGACGCGCGGCCCGCGTGGTGTTCAATTCCGAGCCGGGCCGGCCCACGGGCAACGTCGTCACCGGGCGCAAGGGCGGCATCTTCATGCACATGGCCATCACCGGCAAGGCCGCGCATTCCGGCGCCAACTTCGCCGCCGGGGTGAGCGCCATTGGCGAGCTCGCTCACAAGATCGTCCAGATCCACGCGCTCACCGATCTCGACAAGGGCATCACGCTCAATGTCGGCCTGGTCTCGGGCGGGCAGTCCGTCAACACGACGGCGCCCTACGCGGAGGGGCAGATCGACCTGCGCTATGTCGATCCGGCCGATCGCACGCGGATCATGGGTGCGATCGAAAAGATCGTCGCGACGCCTTACGTGCCGGGCACCAGTGCGACGCTCACCATCAAGGGCGAGTTCGTGCCGGTGGTGCAGAGCGCGGAGTCGAAGGCGCTGTTCGAAGGCTATCAGGCGGCCGCAAGGCAGGTGGGCCTCACCACGCTGCAGGGCGAGTTCTCCGGCGGCTGCGCCGATTCCGGCTTCACCGCCGCGGTCGGCACGCCGACCATTTGCGGCCTCGGCCCGGTCGGTGGGCTCGCGCACACGCCGGAGGAATATCTGGAGATCGACAGCATCGTGCCGCGCGCGCAGGCGCTGGCGCTGGCGATTTTGAGGGGGTGAGTTCAGAGAGATCGTAGGGTGGGTTAGCCCTGCAGATGCGCGAAGCGCATCTGCTCGGCGTAACCCACCAACTTCGTCCGGCGTTCGCTGAAGCATGGTGGGTTACGCCCAGCGGTCTGCGCTTCGCGCAACCGCAGGGCTAACCCACCCTACGAAAGCTCTATGAATAACTCGGCGCGTCGGGCTTGCGGAAGATGTGGATGGGGTCGCCCGGCACGATCGGAGAGCCGGTGAACATCGCATAGGCGTAGAGCGCGAGATAGGCGATCGCGAGCGCACCGATGGCGTAGAAGACCCAGGTAGCCACGCGCTTCATCGTTCCGCTCCATGCGTCTGGCGGGACAGCTCAGGGCGCTTCTAGAGCGATGAGGCCGAAAAGGCCAGCCTGGCGCGTGCCGGCGCAGATCAAATGCCGCGCCGGCCGCGCGCGGGAAGGCTGACATCGGCGAGTCTTGCCGCGTCTTCGTCCTGGTCGACCGCCACGTACTGGCCGTGCCAATAGGCGAGCGCGGCGGTGCGGGTCGAGCTCCTGATGTCCCTGACACGGCCGACGACGATGCCGTGCGAGTGGCGCTCGACGATCTCCTCGACCTCGCAATCGAAGGCCGAGAGCGCGCCGACCAGCAGCGGAACACCCGAGACTGCCGTCACCCACTGGCTTCCTGCAAAGCGATCCGCACCCTTCAGCCCGCCCTTGCCGGCAAAGCGTTCGGCGACCTCAAGCTGGTCGGCATTGAGGATGTTCACGCCAAAAGCGCCGTGGCGGCGGATCAGCGGAAACGACGAGGCGTCACGGTTGATGCTGACCAGCAGCGTCGGCGGCTCGACCGACAGCGAGGCCACCGAGGTCACCGTCATGCCGGTGATGTCCTTGCCCCGCCCGGCGGTGATGACGCTGACGCCGCCGGTGAGATGGCGCATGGCGCCGCGGAAATCGGCGGACGAGACGGGGATTTCAGTCATGAGATCGCGGGGCACTACATTCATGGCGTTGCTCCCCGAAAGCGGGGTTCCCTGTATTTAGGTACGATCGTCCGCCGACAACAGGTGGCTCAGAATCGAGCCTTCGAGGCCGGCAAGCTCGGCCGAGCCGCGCTGGCGCGGCCGGGCCGCGTTGACCGTGACGTCGTGGGCGATGCGGCCGTCCTCGATCACCAGCACCCGGTCCGCCAGGGCGACGGCTTCGGCGACATCGTGGGTCACAAGGATTGCGGTAAAGCCCTGGTCGCGCCAGACCCGCTCCAAGAGGCGCTGCATCGAGATGCGGGTCAGCGCGTCCAGCGCGCCGAGCGGCTCGTCGAAGGCGAGCACGCGCGGGCGGGAGACCAGAGCGCGGCCGAGCGCGACGCGCTGCTTCTGGCCGCCCGACAGCACCGAAGGCCACTGGTCGCGCTTGTCGGCGAGGCCGACTTCGGTCAGCGCCTTCTCCGCGCGCGCATGCGCATCGGTGGAGGCACGATCACGGCCAAGACCGACCTCGACATTGGCGAGCACACGCGCCCAGGGCAACAGCCGCGGCTCCTGGAACATGACGCGGATGTCTTCGGGCTGGATGTCTTTTGGCTGAATGTCCTGGCCGAAGCTGATGCTGCCGGCGTCGATCTTCTCCAGGCCGGCGATCAGGCGCAGCAGCGTGCTCTTGCCGCAGCCGCTCTTGCCGACGATCGCGACGAACTGGCCGGCGGGGATGTGCAGATCGATACCGCGCAGCACCTCGTTGTCGCCGAAGGATTTGCGCAAGCCCCGGATGCTGAGCGGCAGGCCGCTGGCCTGAACCAGCCGCTCCTCGCGCACCACGCGGGCGTGTGGCGCGAAATTGGCGCGGCTGGCGAGCTCGGTCTCGGGAAGGGAGGTACGAAGCGCTGTCTGCATGTGATTCCCAGTATTTCTGCTCAACGTTTCTGGAAGGCGGGGTGCCAGGAGAGCGTCAAGCGCTCCAGCACGCGGGAGGCACTGTCGGCGAGCTTGCCGAGCAGCGCGTAGATCAGGATCGAGAGCACGACGACGTCGATCAGCATGAACTCGCGCGCCTGCATCGCCATGTAGCCGAGGCCCGATGACGCCGCGATGGTCTCGGCGACGATCAGCGTCAGCCACATGATGCCGAGCGCGAAGCGAATGCCGACGAAGATCGACGGCAGCGCGCCGGGAAAGATCACGCGGCGGAACAGTTCGCCGTCGGTCATGCCGTAGATGCGGCCCATCTCGATCAGCTGCGGATCGACGGTGCGGATGCCGTGCAGCGTGTTGAGGTAGATCGGGAAGAACACGCCGAGCGCCACAAGGAACAGCTTTGCGCTCTCGTCGATGCCGAACCAGAGGATGACCAGCGGGATCAGCGCCAGATGGGGCACGTTGCGCACCATCTGCAGCGTGGTGTCGGTGAGCTTTGCCGAGAGCTGCGACAGGCCGTTGGCGAGCCCGAAGGCGAAGCCGATGCTGCCGCCGATCAGAAAGCCGATCGAGGCGCGCCAGAACGAGACCCAGATATTGCGGACGAGCTCGCCGGAGAGCAGCAGCTTCCAGCCGGCCAGCGCAACATCGCTCGGTGCCGGTAGCACCCGCGTCGGCACGAAGCCGGTGACGCAGGCGACCTGCCAGATCGCGATGATGGCGAGCGGCACGATCCACTGGACCAGGCCGTCGACCCGCGGCAGGCGGATGCTGCGCGGAAGCGAAATGCTGTCGATCAGGCTCATGATTGCGACACCCGGTGCTGCGGACGGAAATCGCTGCCGACCGTCTCGCCGAAGGGACCGCCGTTGAAATGCAGCTTCGTCACGTTGCTCGGCTGCTCCAGCGCGAGCAGCGGGAACATCAGCTCGGCGAAGCGATAGGCTTCCTCCAGATGCGGGTACCCCGACATGATGAAGGTATCGATGCCGAGGTCCTGATACTCCTTGATGCGGGCTGCGACGGTCTCGGCGTCGCCAACCAGCGCCGTGCCGGCGCCGCCGCGGACGAGGCCGACGCCGGCCCACAGGTTCGGGGCGATCTCGAGCTTGTCGCGCTTGCCGCCGTGGAGCTGCGCCATGCGCTGCTGGCCGACGGAGTCCATACGGGCAAAGTTTTTCTGCGCCAGCGCGATGGTGTCGTCGCTGACATGCTTGATCAGCTCGTTCGCAGCGCGCCAGGCTTCCTCATTGGTCTCCCGGACGATCACGTGAAGACGGATACCGAAGGAGAGTTTTCTGCCGCGCGCGGCGGCGACCTCCCTCACCTTCGCGATCTTCTCGGCGACCAGCGCCGGCGGCTCGCCCCAGGTGAGATATTTGTCGACTGTGTCGACGGCGACATCGATGCCGGCATCGGAGGAGCCACCGAAATAGAGCGGCGGCCGCGGCGACTGAACCGGCGGAAACAGGAGCTTGCCGCCCTCGATGCGGATGTGCTTGCCCTCGACATTCACCGTCTTGCCGGCGAGCAGATCGCTGTAGACGCCCAGGAACTCGCGGGTGACCTCGTAGCGCTCGTCATGAGCGAGGAAGATGCCGTCGCCCTTGTTCTCGACGGGATCGCCGCCGGTGACGACGTTGACGAGCAGCCGGCCGTTTGTGACGCGATCGAGCGTCGCGGTCATGCGCGCCGCCACACTCGGCGATTGCAGACCGGGACGCACCGCCACCAGGTAACGCAGCCGCTCGGTGAACGGCGCCACGCTGGACGCGACGATCCATGAATCCTCGCAGGAGCGCCCGGTCGGCAGCAGCACGCCGAAATAGCCGAGCTGGTCGGCCGCCTGCGCGATCTGGCGCAGATAGTTGAAATTGACCTCGCGGCCGCCGATGCCGGTGCCGAGATAGCGACCGTCACCGTGCGTCGGCAGGAACCAGAGGATGTTGCTTTTGGATTGGCTCATGGATGTGCCCTAGCCGTAAGTCGTGCCAACGGCGGCTGCGACGATGCCGATCGACATGACGATGGCTGCGATCACGCGTTGAACGATACGCTTCATGTTCAGACCTTTTTGGATGGGAAGGCTGGTCGGCACGATCAGGCTGCCGGGTTGCGCCAGACGATGTCGCGGATGACAATCGGCTTGGGAATCAGGCCGAGCTTGTAGAAGCGGTCGGCGACGCCCTGCTGGGTCGCGACGATCTCGTCGGTGACGGGGCCGACCACGAAGTTCGCCCGATTGGCGGCAACGGTCTGGATGTCCAGCGGGACGCCGGTGATGGCGGCGAGCGATCTGGCGACCTCGTCGCGGTGCTGCTCGGCCCATTTGCCCGCTGCGGTGGTCACATCGACGATCTGTTGCAGGATCGCGCCATGATTCTTCGCGAACTCGCGATTGGCGATGTAGAAGGAATTGGTCTTGGTGACTTCACGCGAATTGATCAGGATGCGGCCGTTCTGCTTGGCCTCGCCGATCGCAAAATACGGATCCCAGATCGCCCAGGCCTCGATGCTGCCATTGGCGAAGGCGGGACCGGCATCCGGGCGGCGTCAGGTAAACCGGGGTGATGTCGGCATAGGTGAGACCGGCCTTCTCCAGCGCCTGCACCACGATGTTGTGGGCGCTGGAGCCCTTGGTGAAGCCGATGCGCTTACCCTTCAGGTCGGCGATGTCGCGGATCGGCGAATCCCTGGGCACCAGGATGCCCTGGCCGTTGGTGATGGGCTGGCCGGCGGCGTAGACGATCGCGGCGCCGGCGGCTTGCGCGAACACCGGCGGGGAATCGCCGACCGCGCCGAAATCGACGCTGCCGACGTTCATCGCCTCCATCATCGGAGGCCCCGACGAGAACTCGATCCATTTCACCTCGATGCCTAAGGCTGCGAAATGCTTTCCAGAGCGGCCTGCTGCTGGCGCGTGATGACCCGCACGCCGGTCTTCTGGTAGCCGATACGAATTTCCTTCACCGCGCCTTGCGCGATCGCGGGCGAGCCGAAGGCAACGGCGGCCGCTGTTCCAATCGACAGTTTCAGAAAGTCCCGACGCTGCATTCCACACTCCCGGCCGCATGCGGCCGTCACTTCGTCTGCGTTCGGGAATGATGGTGCGGCTCAGCGGAGGTGTCGAGACGTGCGGAAAAATAGCGATGCGAGCACTGCGCCTGTGGCGGAGTGCATGATTAATATTTCAAGCGGCCGCGACCATGCAGACAGAATTTTTCCGCACGCGAATGTGAGAGCCGCGCAGATTCCGTCCGAGCCGAGACGACCGGAACATGAAAAGTCGCAAAACAACCCCATGCACAGTAGCCAGGGCGTGCGAAAACAATGACTTACGCATTATCCGAAGTTGGTTTGACTCGTCGGGCAAAACAGGGGCAGAATGGCGTCATCGCGGAGTGGTCAAGCCGGGCGATGACACCGAACGTATGACGGGACGCGTGCCACAATCCCTTAGGTGCACGCAGGCATCACCCAGCCTAATGCCACTTCACCGGCAGATTCTGCAGCCCGCGGAACGCCCAGCCACCGATCCGCACCGGCTCGTCGTCGGCGATCTCGATGCGCCTCGCGCGGGCAAACACGGTCGGCAGCGCCACGTCGGCGATCATGGCGCGCGAAGCGAAGGCGCCGGCGCAGAAATGCGGGCCGGCGCCGAAGGCGACGCTCTTGGTGGTGTCGCGTCGCACGTCGAACTGGTCGGCGCGCTCGAAGTGCTTCTCGTCGCGGTTGGCGGAGCCGAACATGAGGAACACGCGCTCGTCGAGCTCGAACGACACATCGCGGATGCTCCAGGGTTTTGCGATCCGCCGCGGCGACATGCCGATCGGCGAGATCCAGCGGGCATATTCCTCGAAGGCCTGGAGCCAGGACACTTCACCGCGCAGGACCAGATCGAGCTGGTCGGGATGGGTGAGCAGCGCCCAGACCGTGCCGGCGATCGCCTTGCGCGGCTCGTTCTGGCCGCCCGAGATCGCGAGCTTGACGTTGGCGCGCACGCTCTCCATCGGCATGCCGGAGGCGAGCAGCACGCCGAGGATGCTCTGGTCCGGATTCTTGCGCATCGCCGGCAGGATGTCGTCGATCGCGGCATCGATGCCTGACGTCGCGGCGTGGCAGCGCGCCTCGACCGCGGGATCGCCGGCATAGTTCGCGATGCCCTCGATCATGCCCTGCGACCACGCGTCCATGTCCTCGAAGCCGATGTTGGCGAGGCCCGTGATCGACTTCAGGCATTCGCCGGAGAACGGCAGCGCGAAGTCGCGCATGAAGTCGATGCGCCCCGGCTCGATCGAATCGAGAATGCGGTCGGCATGGCCCTGGAACAGCGCGGTCCAATGCGCCTTCACCGTCTTCGGCGAGACCGTCGGGAACATCGCGCGGCGCTCGACCTGGTGCGCCTCGCCGTCCTTGCGCATCATGTTGTGGCCCATCAGCCGGTTCATCAGGCCGGCGGGCTGGTGCGAGGAGAACACGTCAATCTGCTTCTCGGAGATCGAGATGTCGTCGCGGCTCGTCAGCAGCGTCGAGCCGAGCTGCGGCACGAACGCGATCGGCGCCTCTTTCCGCATCTTCGCGAGCATCGGATAGGGATCGGTCCAGAATGTATCAGGGTCGATGTCGATATGCGGCGCGGTGCTCAAGGCGGCCTCTCTTTTCTCGTGTCGTCGAGGCCAGACTAGCGACCGCCGGTGCCGGCGTCTGTCCCCAGTCATAGGGACAGACGTGGTCCGCACAACTACAGCAGCAGACGTCGACGATGCATCATGTTCACTGAGGGTCACGAGGCGACGTTCGAATATGCCTGCGGTACAGCTCCTTAGATCGCAGGGTCGCAGCGCCGGATGATGCGCCGAACACGATTCAAATTCTACCTCTGCGTCTGCTTCTTGTTGAAGCGGTTGTTCAGGCAGTTGGCTGGCGAACAATATTTTCGGTGTTTTGCGAAAGCCGATCCGTCCATGGCGCAACTCCCGGTGGGACATTGTCCGTTGTCGGAACTCATTTTGGCTGCTGGACTGTGCCCCTGGGACCTCGCCTCGACCGCAAGCACCAGCGGAGACATAACGATTAAAGCAACTGCAAGAATCCTCGACATTTTCTGCTCCCTCGATCTGTCAAGCTGAAGCGAGTTCGAAACGCGACTGCCGCGACAACAGCGTAACCACAAGCAACTCTCGTTGCTTCTTCGTCTGCCTTGGCGATTCAGCACGTCGGCCGCCGACTGCACCAGATCTTGGCTCTTTCCGGATCCATCTGCTGAATAGCTCTTGCATAACATCCCGTGATCGGGCCCATGCATTTCTGGTAGGTGCCGTTAGATAGAGCCGCATCCGCACGAGCGACGGCGGAGGACGAAGAAGGTCTTGCTTCGCGCTGCGGCACCTCTGGCTTGCTCTTTGCCACAGGCGATGCTCCCTTCTTCTCGCACTCGTTCTCTTCGTTCAGGACATAACCCTTGCGGCAGGTGATTTTCGTGCAGCGGTCCCCCTCTGCGCGGTAACCGTTCTCGCAAATCAGCGGACATATTCGCCCGCTCTTGTTCTTGACAGCGTCCAGAGCGTCGGTCGTGGCGACGCTCACATTCAGTTTCATGCCAGCGTGCTTGTTGAAGAGGTCGAGGGCTTTCCGAGAGGGCTCATCCCAAACGCCGTCTACAACGCCCACATTGCACCCGACACGGCGCAGCTCGGCTTGCAGCGCGCGAGCTGTATCCACATTCATCTGCTCCGCCTCGACGGAAGGTGGTAGAGCAGCGACCTGCTGGTTCTTGTCTCGCAAGGCCTTGTCTCGAAGTGCCTGCTCCTGGGCTGCCTTCTCCTGGGCTGCCAGACGAGCTCGCTCAGCGGCAGCAGCCTTGTCTTGTTCGATTTGCTTGACCTTCTCGGCAGCGATGCGGGCCTCTTCAGCAGCCTTGGCGGCCGCGGCTGCTTTTTCAATCTCGAACTGTCTTGCACCTTCCGCGGCGAGTCGAGCCCTCTCCTGCTCCGCAAGCCTCGCCTTTTCGGCTGCAGCTGCCCGCGCCTCCTCTGCAGCGATCTTCTTCTCGTGTGCCCTTGCAAGGTTGGCGTAGAAGCCATCCGGATATTGAGACAGAAAAGCTTCCCAGCCGTCGCGCGTCCCGAGTTGCAGCGCCAGCTCGTAGTCTCTCCGGATAGCCGTCTGAGGATCGCCCTGCGGTCCCGTCGCGGACGGCGCTGCCGGGACAAGCGACAGATCATCGCCTCCAAGCGAGCCGTAGAGATATGGCTCTTGCCTGTTGGCGGTAGACTTCAAGACTTCGTCGCGGACGTAACCAAAAGCCTTTCGAAGATCCAGACCGGGCCTGGTCACGTGGTGAACCATCGCCGCCGTGAACGGACTATTCTTGCCGTCACCGTCCAACGCCGTTGAACCTGCCTTTGATGCGAAGGCAATCAGGGTGTTCGGGTTTGCTGGTTCCACCTTTGCGAGGCCGCGTCCAATCGCCCTGGAGGCAAGTGTCCGCTTCATCGCCTTCGAGAACGGGCTGTCACGGCACGCGTCAAGAACCACCAGCCGCAACTTTTTCGCAGGCTCAATGGCTACCAACACCCGATCGAGCGACAATGCCTCGTCATAGATGTCGGTGTCGCGTTCGAGGACGGCATCGATCGGGACGAGATAGTTGACCCCATCAACCTCGATGCCATGACCGGCATAGTAGACGACCGCAACCTCGGCATCGCGGGACTGTTCGATGAAATCGCGCAGGGCCCGCCTCATATCGGCTACCTTCAGGTCAAGGCGCAGCTCGACAAGATCGAAGCCGGCAGCCTTCAAGGTGTCAGCCACGAGCGCTGCATCGCTGGAGGGATTGCCGAGCCGCGCGACCTTTTCATAAGCCGAGTTGCCGATGACAAGGGCCACGCGCTTCTCGGCAAACGCGGATCCCGCCCCTAGTCCAACAATCCATAAAGCCAATAAGATTCTTCGAAATAGAGCCATTGCCAGCCTCAGGCTGCTTCGAAGACTACCTACATGTCTTTAAAGTTGCAACGGCTCTGTGATCGCCGTCACTCGACCTGGGATGAGGACCTACCATCGGCTGGTCAGGTAACAGCTAGTTCTTGGGAAGAGTCTTCCAAGGCTACGCAACGCAGCCGTCTAGCTTTTCGGAGCAGACATCGCGACGTAAGAGCACCCTTAATTCACACCGCGCGAGCCGGCGAGCAGGCGCAGCACGATCGCAAACAGCTCGCCCTGCGAGGAGATGCCGAGCCGCTCATAAGCGCGCTTGCGGTAGGTCAGCGTCGAATGCAGGCTGATGCCGAGCGCTTGTGAGATCGCCTCGGAGCTGAAGCCTGCGAGGATGCGGCGGCAGACCTCCTGCTCGCGCGGCGTCAGCGCGGCGAGCGGCCGGCGGGTGGCGAACAAGGCAGCGAGGGACTGGTCCGGCGTTGCATTCTCCTGGAAATGCCGCGCGACACTTGCCGCGATCGCCGGTGCGATTGCCTCAAGCCGCTCACGCTGCACGGCACTGAAGCGGCCCTGCGCGGCGATGCGATAAAAGTTGACGTAGAAGCAGGTGTCGCCGGTCCAGATCGCGGTCGCGCATTTGTCGACGATGCCGGAATCCTGGAAGAAGATCTTGCGGTAACGTGCGCCGTACATGCGCGGCGCGAACGCCGGCAGCATGATCGGCGCCCCGCCCTCGCCTTCGAACATCGCGTCGCGGTTGGGATCGGATTCGTGGAACTGGCCGGCATAGGCCGCGCCGAGATCGCCGCCGATCGGAATGTTGCCGGCATCGAGCAGACAGCGCGCGGCACCGGCCCGGCTCAGCGCGAACACCATGCAATGTCCGACATCGGCCTGCCGGCGCAGCGTGTCGATCAGGACTTTGCGGAAATCGGAGCGGCCGATGGCGAGCACCGCGGACGTAACATCGCCCGCCGACGGATTTGTGGGCACCGCCTGAGACCGCATCGTTTCCTCCGCAAGACATTGTTTGCGGGAGGATAGCAGCAAGGCGATTTCCGCGAAAGGCAGAGAGGCCAGCGTCTGCGGACACGGGCCGCAATCACACCCCGGGGGAATTGACGTCCAGACGCGCCAGGACTGCCACGGGGCATCCACGGACGTCGATACCTGCTCGACGGATTCCGCTTCACCAGTCCAAGTCTACCTAGGTATGCCCCCTTCATACCCGTGCGCAATGGCGGCAACCGAATGCTGGTGCTACCAACAAATCCGGAGTGAGAGCAACGGAACCGGTCCCGCGAGCCGGCAGTTGCGGAGCAAGGTCGGCGGCGTAACGCCCGCCGGCTTTTCTCGACCTTAAGGTCGTCGTTTACGCATGGTCTTTCCGGAAAACCGCTTCGCACTTTGCGCTAACGCGGCACTTCGGGTCCGGATCATGCTTTAGCGGCGCGTTGCCGCTCAGTTGGTGTCTACTGCCACACCTGGCCGCAGAGAACACGCCATGAGAAACATCGCCGATCTCCTCATGCGGTTCTGGCAAGGAAGCCAGTCCGCATCCGATACTCAGCTTGCGGCTGTTGCCGAAAACCGGGATCGATCCAGCATGGCTGATTTCGTCCGGATCCTGCAGTCCTACGATCAAGACCAGCACGGCAGCAGTTAGGGCGACCGCGTCAGTCCGTGATACGATTGTCCGAGCGGACAAAGCTCCGGACTTGAGCCCGCGTCCAGCCTTCTAAGTCTGCCATATCCGTTGCGGGTCAGAAGCCGTCCCGGCTGAGGCGGTCAATTCGTCCAGGACTTGTCAATTCGTCCAAGACTTGCACGACCTCTTCCGCGCGGGATGTTCAGCCCACCGGTCCCAGTGTCCAATCGTCCCCTGAAAGCGGGCTGACTCTTACGTCCTTGATGACTCCGCGCTCCAGGCTGGGATCGAAATGGCGCATCGTGCGCTCGTTAAAGTCGATGATGCGGCCGGGCCTGAGTGGCCCCACGTCATTGATCTTGACGATGACCTTCTTGCCTGCGGCCTCAACGAGGGCAAACTTCGGTCTCACACCGAATTGGACCCCACCGAATTTCCGACGCAGACCCGTCTTGATGGCCGCCGTCCAGGCAGAGGGATCATAACGCTCGCCGGATGCTGTGCGCGGACCTCCCTCCTCCTTGCCGGGCTTGAATGGATTGTACATGGATGCAGCGCCGACGACCGCATCCCCGGAGGCGGCATCGACGACGGCGTTTGAGTAGACCCCGCGCGTTTCACATCTAGCAACGGTAACAGACACGGCAAGCGCAACCAGGGCGCCGCAAAGTGCGGCGCTCGAGCGGAACAGCATCATAACTCCTGTGATTTTTTCGTCGTCCGGTTCCCGGCACCCGCAAACAGGGCAAGCGAACGCGAGAGCGTTCATGAGGCTTGCGCCGATGTTTTGCGGATTCGAGCCAACCCCTTGGCTATGGAACCGTCGTGTGAACCAGGGTGGTTCCCACGTAGTGTTTTAAGTTGTCACCGACTAAGACAGAGAATGCGTCAGCAACATGACTGAGCGGCCTTCGCGAACTTCCAGGTTCCGCCGCGAGGAACGATCGGCATCGCACCCGCTTTATTCTCCAGATCTTCGGAGTTTGATCAGCCGTTTGCGCCATCCTGGCCGACAGATCGAAGAAGCAATCCATGCGCATCCTTCTCGTTGGAGGTACGGGGCTTATCGGATCGGCAATCCATGCGAGGCTGTCCGCCGAAGGGCATGAATGCGTATTGGTCTCGCGTCATCCGGTGACGTCACCCGATAGACATCACGTCACCCTCGATATTGCTCGGACCACCGACGCTTCGAAATGGAAGAGCCTTCTTGCAGGCGCCGATGCCGTCATCAATGCGGCGGGTGCCCTGCAGGGACAGGACATGCAAGGCGTTCATGTCGCCGGCAGCGCGGCGCTTTATGCGGCCTGTGAAAGCATGGGCGTCCGCCGTGTCATCCTGTTCTCGGCGATCGGCATCGATCGCGATGCCCGCACCGATTTTTCGCGCAGCAAGCGGGACGGCGAAGCTGTCTTGATGGCGCGTGACCTCGACTGGGTCGTGCTGCGGCCTTCCGTCGTGGTGGGCCGGCCCGCCTATGGCGGCAGCGCGCTGTTGCGAGGTCTGGCGTCACTCCCGATCCTACCCGTCATGCCCGACACGGCGGCTATTCAACCCGTGCATCTCGACGACGTGGTTGAGACAGTGGTGTTCTTCCTGCGACCGGGTGCTCCCTCCCGCGTCGCGCTTGATCTGGCCGGTCCAAAGCGGATCGCCTTCAGCGACGCGGTCGCGCTGTTTCGCTCCTGGCTGCGCTGGCGGGCTGCTTACCGCCTGCACCTGCCGTCCTGGGTGGCTTCAGCCGCTTATCGCGTCGGCGACGCTGCGCAGATGCTGGGCTGGAGAACGCCCGTCAACTCGACGGCACAGGCCGAGATGCGGCGCGGCGCGACCGGCGACCCTGAGCCCTGGCGTCAAGTGACCGGCATGAGGCCGCGCGCTCTCGAGGTCGCGCTCGCACGTGAGCCCGCCTCGGTGCAGGAACGCTGGTTTGCGCCGCTGTATGCGCTCAAGCCGCTGATCTTCGGCGTCTTCGGCACGTTCTGGATCGCCACAGGCATCATCTCGCTGAGCGCAGGCTGGAACATTGGCATGTCGTTGCTGCGGGAAGGCGGGTTGCAAGAGAACGTCGCGGCGCTCACCGTCACCGCCGGCGCGCTCGCAGACATCGTCATCGGCCTCGCCATCCTCTGGCGGCCTCTGAGCCGCTACGGGCTGTGGGCAGCACTGATTATCTCGCTCACCTATGCCGTGATCGGCACGGCGCTGGTTCCCCGCCTGTGGGCCGATCCGCTGGGACCGATGCTGAAGATCTGGCCGGTCATCATGCTCAATCTGGTTGCCATGGCGATCCGGGAAGATCGCTGATGCTCTATTTCCTGGTCAAGATGGTGCACATCGTCGGTGCTGCAGTCCTGCTCGGCACCGGTGCCGGCATCGCTTTTTTCATGCTGGCGGCGCATCTGCGCGGCGACCCGCGCGAGATCGCGGGAGTCGCGCGGACGGTGGTGCTGGCCGACTTCCTGTTCACGGCGAGTGCCGTGATCCTGCAGCCGATCACCGGCACATGGCTCGCCTGGTCGAGTGGGTATTCCCTTGGCGACGGCTGGGTTGCGGCGTCCATCGCACTCTATCTGGTGACCGGCGCCTTCTGGCTGCCTGTGGTGTGGATGCAGAAGCAGATGCGCGATCTCGCCGTCGCAGCGGTTGCGAGCAACACCAAGCTGCCTGCCCGGTATCACCATCTCTTCCGATGGTGGTTCGCCTTCGGCTTTCCGGCGTTCGCAGCCGTGCTGATGATCTTCTGGCTGATGATCGCCCGCCCGGCCATTCCATATTGGGACTAGGTTCGCGCGTCTATCCCGCCGCCCTCACTGGTGCGACATTGATGGCGAGCTTGCCGTAGCGATCCGTAAAGGCTTCGGTGTCGATCTCTTCCAGCGTGATCTCGCCGCTCATCACCCCCTGCTTCCATGCCGCCTGCGCCGGATCGTCCTGGAACTCGGGCATCACCTCGCGGCTGAACAGCTCGAGCGATTCGCAGATGTGCTCGTGGCTGTTCTTGCCGGCCTGGTTGAGCAGGATCACCTGGTCGATATGCGAGGACTGGAAGCGCTTCAGCTTCCTGCGGATGGTCTCGGGCGAGCCGATCAGGCCGCCGCGCAGCGCCGCCTCCTGGGCTTGCGGATTGTCGCGCTTCCACTTGTTGTACTCGTCCCACATGTTGACGGTGTAGGGCGCGGGACGCTGGCGGCTCTGCGAGGCGCCGTAGAAGCGCAGCGCGAACTGGAAGAAGGTGGCGCCGTCGGCGCGGGCGCGCGCCTCCTCGTCCGTCTTCGCGCACATGAAGAACGACACCAGCGCCATGTTCGGATTGATCTCATAGTCGGCCAGCTTGTGCAGGCGCTTGGTCATGGCATTGTAATAGGCGTGCACCCAGGCGTGCGCAGCATCCGCGCTGACGAACTGAAAGCCGAGCGCGCCAAAGCCGTGACGGCCGGCGCGCTCGATGGTCGGCAGCTGCGAGCAGGCCATCCACAGCGGCGGGTGCGGCTTCTGCACCGGCTTGGGCACGACGTTGCGCAACGGGATGTCGAAGTACTTGCCGTGGTACTCGCTGCCGGCATCCCTGAACATCGGGAAGATCGCGGCGACCGCCTCCTCGAACACCTCCTTCTTGGTCTCCATGTCGCGGCCGAACGGCTCCAGCTCGGTGATGGACGCGCTCTCGCCCATGCCGAATTCGCAGCGGCCGTTGCTGAGCAGATCGAGCACGGCGACACGCTCGGCGACGCGCGCCGGGTGATTGGTGGTGAGCTGGAGAATGCCGTGGCCGAGCCTGATCTTCTTGGTGCGCTGGCTGGCCGCGGCGAGGAAGGATTCCGGCGAAGGCGAGTGGGAATATTCTTCGAGGAAGTGATGCTCGACCACCCAGGCGTGGTCGTACCCGAGCTTGTCGGCGAGCTCCATCTGCGAGAGCGCGTTCTGGTAGAGCCTGAGCTCGTCGCCGGCCACCCAGGGCCGTGGCAATTGCAGCTCGTAGAAGATGCCGAACTTCATGGCGTCGCTCTCCCGCTTATTCTTGTTGAGCTCATCTTAAAGCGTGAGGCGAAGCTGTCTACGGAGTGGCAATTCCGCCGCGCGGGAGAATGATTTCGCCGCCCGGCGTGCGAAGCGGGGCTGGTCGCCCCCGGCGCTGCGACATCCGCGCAAGTCGATAGGTTGATCCAGATCAACGCCGTGGCGGCCCGGATGGATCAGAAGTGCAGTAAGGCAACGGCCCGGATGCCGTCCCGATTCCCCATCTCATCCCCGAAGAGACCGAATATGTCGGCCCCTGACGACACGACGTCGCGCGTGCGCCGTAAGCGCATGGAGATTTTTGCGTTCCTGTTCCTGACCGCGGTCGTGATGCCCGTCCTCGCGGTCGGGACGGTCGGCTCCTATGGGCTCGGCGTCTGGATCTATCAGATGTTCACCGGCCCTCCCGGCCCGCCAACCTCCGCGCATTGATCATTCGAAAAGCGAAAGACAGGCATCATGGCCCAAGCCACAGCCAATCAAGCCACACTGAACAGAACCACACTCAACCGCCGCGCACTGATCACCGGCCGCGTGCTCAGCGCCGACCGCATCGTGTCGCCGCCGGGCGCCGAGATCGCCAGCATCATCGTGCAGGCGCGTCCCGAGCGCCTCGCCGAGGTCGAAGCCGAGATCACGGCGCTGCCCGGCTGCGAGATTCACGGCCGTGACGCGCGCGGAAAACTCGTCGTGGTCACCGAAGCGCCCGATGCCGGCAGCCTCGGCACCTTGCTCAACACCATCCAGTCGCTGCAACACGTCTATTCCGCGGCGCTGGTCTTCCACGCCATCGAAACCGCGTGAGTCAGGAAGAGCCATCATGACATCGCCGAAGCTCGACCGCCGCCAGATGCTGAAGCTCGAGGCCGCCGCGATCGCCGCGGCCGCCGCCGGCCTCCCGGCGCCGGCGCTCGCCGCCAACCTCGCCGCCGAGCGCGAAGTGAGCGAATTGAAATGGGACAAGGCCGCCTGCCGCTTCTGCGGCACCGGCTGCTCGGTGATGGTCGCGACCAAGGACAATCGCGTCGTCGCCACCCACGGCGACATCAAGGCCGAGGTCAATCGCGGCCTCAACTGCGTCAAGGGCTACTTCCTCTCCAAGATCATGTACGGCCATGACCGCCTGACCCAGCCGATGCTGCGCAAGACGGGCGGCAAATACGACAAGAACGGCGAGTTCACGCCCGTATCCTGGACTGAAGCCTTCGACATCATGGAGCTGAAGTGGAAGGAGGCGATCAAGAAGCGCGGGCCGAACGGCGTCGCCATGTTCGGCTCCGGCCAGTGGACGATCTGGGAAGGCTATGCGGCGTCAAAGCTGTTCAAGGCCGGCTTCCGCACCAACAACATCGACCCCAATGCGCGGCACTGCATGGCCTCCGCGGTCGCCGGCATGATGCGCACCTTCGGCATCGACGAGCCGGCCGGCTGCTACGACGACATCGAGGCCACCGACGCCTTCGTGCTGTGGGGCTCCAACATGGCGGAGATGCACCCGATTCTGTGGTCGCGCATCGCAGACCGCCGGCTGTCCGCGCCTCACGTGCGCGTCGCCGTGCTCTCCACCTTCGAGCACCGCTCGTTCGACCTTGCCGACATCGGCATGGTGTTCGTGCCGCAGACCGATCTCTACATCCTCAACGCCATCGCCAACCACATCATCACGACCGGCCGCGTCAACAAGGATTTTGTCAACGCCCATACCATCTTCAGGCGCGGGCAGACCGATATCGGCTATGGCCTGCGGCCCGAGCATCCGCTGCAGAAGAAGGCGACAGGCGCAGCAAAGGCCAACGACTCCACCGATATGAGCTATGACGAATACGTCAAGTTCGTCTCGGATTACACGCTGGAGAAGGCTGCAAAAATGTCCGGCGTGCCACTCAATCGCCTTGAGGCGCTCGCCGAGCTCTATGCCGATCCCAAGACCAAGGTGGTCTCGTTCTGGACCATGGGATTCAACCAGCACACCCGCGGCGTCTGGGCCAACAACCTCGTCTACAACATCCATCTTCTGACCGGAAAGATCTCCTCGCCCGGCAACAGCCCGTTCTCGCTGACCGGCCAGCCCTCGGCCTGCGGCACCGCGCGCGAGGTCGGCACTTTCTCGCACCGCCTGCCCGCCGACATGGTCGTGACCAACAAGGCGCATCGCGATCACGCCGAGCACATCTGGCAGCTTCCGGAAGGCACGATTCCCGACAAGAACGGCGCCCACGCCGTGCTGCAGAGCCGCATGCTGAAGGACGGCCTGATCAACGCCTATTGGGTGCAGGTCAACAACAACCTCCAGGCCGGTCCCAACGTCAACGAGGAGACCTATCCGGGCTTCCGCAACCCCGAGAATTTCATCGTGGTCTCGGATGCCTATCCGACCGTGACGGCGCTCGCCGCCGATCTGATCCTGCCCACCGCGATGTGGGTCGAGAAGGAAGGCGCTTACGGCAATGCCGAGCGGCGCACGCAGTTCTGGCACCAGCTGGTCACCGCGCCCGGCGAGGCCAAGTCCGACCTGTGGCAGCTCATGGAGTTCTCCAAGCGCTTCAAGGTTGAAGAGGTCTGGCCCGAGGAGCTGATCGCCAAGAAGCCGGAATATCGCGGCAAGACGCTGTTCGACGTGCTCTACAAGAACGGCCAGGTCGACAAGTTTCCGACGTCGGAGATCGAGGCCGGATACTCCAACGAGGAAGCCAAGGCATTCGGATTCTACGTGCAAAAGGGCCTGTTCGAGGAATATGCCCAGTTCGGCCGCGGCCATGGCCACGACCTCGCGCCGTTCGACACCTATCACCGGGAGCGCGGCCTGCGCTGGCCCGTCGTCAACGGCCAGGAGACGAAGTGGCGCTTCCGCGAGGGCAGCGATCCCTACGTCAAGCAGGGCACCGACGTGCAGTTCTACGGCTATCCCGACGGCAAGGCGCGCATCTTCGCGCTGCCTTACGAGCCGGCGGCGGAATCGCCCGACAACGAATATCCCTACTGGCTCTCGACCGGCCGCGTGCTGGAGCACTGGCATTCCGGCACCATGACGCGCCGCGTGCCCGAGCTCTACAAGGCGTTTCCCGAAGCCGTCTGCTTCATGCATCCGGACGACGCCCAGGACATGAAGCTGCGGCGCGGCGACGAAGTGAAGGTGGTCTCCCGCCGCGGTTTCATCCGCGCCCGCGTCGAGACGCGCGGTCGCGACCGGCCGCCGCGCGGCCTCGTGTTCGTGCCGTGGTTCGACGAATCCAAGCTGATCAACAAGGTGACGCTCGACGCCACCGATCCGATCTCGCTGCAGACCGATTTCAAGAAATGCGCCGTGCGCATCGAGCGGGTGAACATGTCATGATGAAACGATCCGCAATCATCCTGCTCGCCTTCGCGATCGCAGCGGGCACGAGTTCGCTGACGGCGCAGACCGTGACCTCCGGCCTGCGCGGCCCGACCCCGCTCAACGACGAGGGCCCGGCGCCGCCGATGCTGCCGAACCGCAACACCTCCGAGAAGGAGGTGCGCAACTATCCGGAGCAGCCGCCCGTCATCCCGCACAATATCGACGGCTATCAGGTCGATCTCAACGGCAACAAATGCCTGTCCTGCCATGCACGGGCGCGCACGGCCGAGTCGCAGGCGCCGATGGTCTCGATCACGCACTTCATGGACCGTGATGGCCAGTTCCTCGGCTCGGTTTCGCCGCGCCGCTTCTTCTGCACCGAATGCCACGTGCCGCAGAACACCGCCAATCCGCCCGTCAGCAACGATTTCACCGACATCGACACGCTGCTGTCGCGCGCAAGTCCGGGTGGCCGGCGATGACGACGACTGCTGACGAGCCCGATGCGGAGCTGAAAGCCAAGCGCGGCTTCATCGCGCGAAGCTGGGATTTCGTGCGCGAGCTCTGGGGCGTGCTGACGCGGCCGAGCTCGGTGTTCGCGCTCGGCACGCTGGTGCTGGCCGGTTTCGTGGCTGGCGTGATCTTCTGGGGCGGCTTCAACACCGCGCTGGAAATCACCAATACCGAGAAGTTCTGCACCGGCTGTCACGAGATGAAGGACAACGTCTTCTCCGAGCTGAAGTCGACCATCCACTTCACCAACCGTTCCGGCGTGCGCGCCACCTGCCCGGACTGCCACGTCCCGCACAACTGGACCGACAAGATCGCGCGCAAGATGCAGGCCTCCAAGGAGGTCTGGGGCAAGATTTTCGGCACGATCGATACACGGGAGAAATTCCTGGATCACCGGCTCGAGCTCGCCGCGCATGAATGGGCGCGCTTCAAGGCCAATGATTCCCTGGAATGCCGCAACTGCCACAGCGCCGATTCCATGGACATCACCAAACAGTCGCCGCGGGCCTCGGTGGCGCACCAGCGCTTCCTGTTCACCAAGGAAAAGACCTGCATCGACTGCCACAAGGGCATCGCCCACCAGCTGCCCGACATGCGCGGCGTTCCCGGCTGGCAGTAAGGTAGCCATGCCCCGCTTGAATGGCCGGGGCGAATGGTTAGTTTTGGGGGAAGGCGAATCGCCTCATTCGCCACTCCCTCAAGACAGACATGGCCACTTTCACTCCGCATCAGGATGCCGCTCTGAAGGCCGTCGGCGACTGGCTCAAGGCCAAGCCGGGCCGGGGCGGCACGCCGCCGATCTTCCGCCTGTTCGGCTTCGCCGGCACCGGCAAGACCACGCTGGCGCGGCACATCGCCGATGGCGTCGATGGCGAGGTGAAGTTCGCCGCCTTCACCGGCAAGGCTGCGCTGGTCATGCGCAACAAGGGCTGCGACGGCGCCTCCACCATCCACTCGCTGATCTACCGTGCCCGTGAATCCGGCGAGGAGCAGCCGAGTTTCGAGCTGTGGGACGACGCGCCGGCCTCGAAGGCGAAGCTGATCGTGATCGACGAATGCTCGATGGTCGACGCCGAACTGGGCCGCGACCTGATGTCGTTCGACTGTCCGCTGCTGGTGCTGGGCGATCCCGCGCAGCTGCCGCCGATCCAGGGCGGCGGCTTCTTCACCAATTCAGAGCCGGACGCGATGCTGACCGAGGTGCACCGCCAGGCCCAGGACGATCCGATCGTGCGGATGTCGATGGATGTCCGCGAGGGCCGCGAGCTCGATATCGGCCGCTACGGCGAGAGCGAGGTCGTCTCGCGCAAGGAGCTCGATCCCGACCGCGTCATGGGCGCCGACCAGATCCTGGTCGGCCGCAACAACACGCGCCGCGCCTACAACATGCGGGTGCGCCAGCGCCAGAACATCGAGGACACCTTTCCAGTCGCCGGCGACAAGCTGGTGTGCCTGCGCAACAACCGCAAGAAGGGCCTGTTCAACGGCGGCCTGTGGCGCGTGAAGTCGCGCAACACCTCGCGCTCGAAATCGCGCATCCTGTCGATGCGACTGTCGCCGGACGAGGATTTCGGCCACAAGGTGACCAAGGTCTCGGTGCGCGCCGATTGCTTCGAGGGCGGCATCGAGCAGATCGCCTGGGAGCAGCGCAAGCCTTACGACGAGTTCGACTATGGCTACGTGCTGACCGTGCACAAGTCGCAGGGCTCGCAATGGGACGACGTCGTGCTGTTCGACGAGAGCTTTGCGTTTGGGGATAGCCGGGCGCGGTGGCTGTACACGGGGATTACGCGGGCGGCGAAAAGGCTGAGCATCGTCATTTGAATCTCCGCTGCCGTAGGGTGGGTTAGCCGAAGGCGTAACCCACCTCTTTAGTCTCCGCAGCGACAGAGGTGGTGGGTTACGCCGAGCGATTGCGCTTCGCGCAATCGCAGGGCTAACCCACCCTACGAATCCGAGCTCGCCTCACTTCCCCGCGACGAAGTAGAAATCCTCCCGGCCCGGGGGCGAGCCGTAGGTGAACGGCTGCTGCGCGTGCCGGGTCGCGGCCCAGACGTCGTCGCGGATGATGTCGAACAATTTTCTGATCTCGACGCGCGGCTGCTTGATCTCGCGCGCCAGCGCAGTGGCAAACGGGCTGTTGGCACTGCCGTCGCCGTCCATCGCGGTCTCGCCATGCTTGGCGGCGTAGACCACCATGAAGCCGGCGCCGGGCTCGATGTTGGAAAAGCCCTTGTCGACCAGCTTCAGCGCCAGCGTGCGCTGCATGGTCGGCGCGAACGGATTGTCGCGGCAGGCATCGAGCACCACAAGACGCATTTTTCGCGCGGCACCGACTGCGGCGATCACCTGCTCGAGCGCGACCGCTTGCGTCTCGGCGTCCTTGTCGGCGGCGAGCTTTGCGTCGACCGGAACGAGATAGTTCACCCCGCCGATCTCGAAGCCGTGGCCGGCGTAATAGACCACGGCCCAGTCGGCCTTCTCCGCTTCCTCCGCGAAGGCCTTCAGCGCGTCAAAGAACTTGTCGCGAGTGAGGTCGCTGACCGATATCACGGTCTGGAAACCGACGTCGCGCAGCACGCCAGCGATCAATTTCGAATCTCGTGGCGGATTGGGCAAGGCGTGGACATTCTTGTAAGCACCGTTGCCGATCACCAGCGCGACGCGGCGACCGGTGGGCGCGGCTCCCGGCGCCTGCGGCGTCAGGGCGGCGAGCCGCTCCTGCGCGATGGCGCGGGCGCGGGCGACCTCCGTCTCGTCGAACCTCGTCAGCGAATAGGCCGCGGCGCGATAATCGGCGCGGGCCTGCGCGAGATCCTTCCGGCGCTCGTAGATCTGGCCGCGGCCGGAATGGGCGCGGACATTGTTCGGATTGATCTGGATGGCCGTGTTGTAGTCCTTCAGCGCGGCATCAAAGTCGCCCTTCATCATGTTGACGTCAGCGCGGTTGTTGATCGCGAACACGTTCTTCGGCTGCTTCTCGATCAGGCCGTTGCAGTCGGCCAGGGCGCGGTCGAACTTGCCCATCATGCCGTAAGTGACACAGCGATTGCCGGCGATCTGCGGCGCGGCCGGATCGATCTTCTCGGCCTCGGCGAAATCCGCAATCGCGCCGTCGAAATCCTTCATCAGCGTTCGCGCGCGGGCGCGATTGGTCCAGGCGAGCAGGAACTTCGGCGTGTATTTGATCGACAGGCTGAAATCGTCGATCGCACTCTGCAGCGCGCCGCGGCGTGCGTAGATGACGCCGCGGTTGTTGTAGGGAACGCCGTAGGCCGGACGCTTCTGGAGCGCGAGGTTGTAGTCGGCCATCGCGAGGTCGTCCTGCCCGCTGCGTTCATAGGCGAGGCCGCGCAGGTTGCGCGCAACGACGTTGTCCGGATCGAGATCGATGGCCATGGACAGCGTCTCGATCGCATGGACATGGTCGCGCTTGTTGAGCAGGATATTGCCGCGCACGGACAGCGCGATCGCCTTGTCCTTGCCGGTGAGACGGTCGGCGTTCAGCAGATTGCCGCAGGCGGCGGCGCGAGCCTGTATCTCCGCCTGGCGGTCGCGGCAAAGGGCGAGATCGTCGCCGGTTTGGGGATCGGCCGCGGCAGTCGAAATAAAGGCGGCCAGAGCGGCGAGGGTCAGGGAAACGACGCGCAGCATGTTGTCAGGTCAGCTCCAGCCACCATTTCGTAATGGTCGATCTTCGATCGCGCCGGTTCATCTAGCGCGGAGTTCCGCATCCCGCCAAGTCAGGCTGCCCGCCCCGGCCGTCTTCACGGCCTCGTGTCCGTCATCTCGTAACAATCGCCGTCCCGGCCCGTATCTCGGATGATGCGAAAACGCGGCCGGACCGGCTGTTCGCCCGGTCCCGACCGCCCTAGACTGTCAGCCCTTCCGAAAGAGGATTGCCATGCGCCGAACCGCCCTCGCCTCCCTGCTCGCCGCAACCACCGCCCTGACGCTGGCTTTCACGATGCCGTCCCGGGCCGCGGAGGATGCGGTCGTGATCCCCGCCCCCGCACTGGACGCGGCGCCCGCGAGCAGCATCCAGACCGCCGTGGTCGCCGGCGGCTGCTTCTGGGGCGTGCAGGGCGTCTTCCAGCACACCGCAGGCGTCGTCAACGCCGTCTCCGGCTATGCCGGCGGCACCAAGGCGACCGCCGACTACCAGACCGTCTCGAGCGGCCGCACCGGCCACGCGGAATCGGTCGAGATCAAGTACGACCCGAAGAAGATCTCCTATGGCAAGATCCTCCAGATCTATTTCTCGGTGGTGCACGACCCGACCCAGCTCAATCGCCAGGGTCCCGACGTCGGCCCGCAATATCGCTCGGCCATCTTCACCACGTCCGACGAGCAGAAGAAGGTGGCGGAGGCCTATATCGCCCAGCTCAACGGCGCCAAGGTCTTCAACAAGCCGATCGTGACCAAGATCGGCGCGCTCGAGGCATTCTACCCGGCAGAAGCCTATCACCAGGACTATCTGACGCTGCACCCGAACCAGCCCTACATCGCCTATAACGACATCCCGAAGGTCCAGAACCTGAAAAAGCTGTTCGCGGATAATTACATCGAGAAGCCGACGCTGGTGAATGCCAGCAAGGCCACCAACTGATCGCGACATCACCGAAAACAAAATCACTGAAGAAACGGGAGACCCATGCCCGACACCAAGGCGAAAACCACCGACGACAAGGTCATCAAGAGCGAAGAGCAGTGGCGGCGCGAGCTGACGCCGATGCAGTACGCCGTGCTGCGCGAGAAGGCGACCGAGCGTCCCTTCTCAGGCGAATATGAGCATGAGGAGCGCGCCGGCACCTATGTCTGCGCCGGCTGCGGCAATGTGCTGTTCGAGTCGGATGCCAAGTTCGATTCCGGCTGTGGCTGGCCGAGCTTCACCCAGCCCACGGTCGAGAGCCATATCGACGAGGAGCGGGATACGAGTCACGGTATGATCCGCACCGAAGTGCTCTGCTCCAAGTGCAGCGGCCATCTCGGCCATGTCTTCCCCGACGGCCCCGGGCCGACCGGTCTGCGCTACTGCATCAACTCGGCGGCGCTGAAGCTGGAGCCGAAATAAACAGCGCACGCCCGCGGGTTCCCCCATGGAACCCGGGGGCGTGATGTGCTTTTCTCCTCTGGCGGTGCGGCCGATCATCGCATTTCGGCGGCCGCCAGGGAGGATGCCATGACGCTTGGGACCATCCTGATCATCCTGGTGATCATCTATCTGGTCGGCGGCCTGTCCGGCCGGTTCGGCGGCTACGGCTATGGCCTGGGCCATTCCGGCATGGGCATCGGCGGGGTCGTGCTCGTGGTGCTGATCGTGCTGCTGCTTCTTGGCAAGATGTAAGCAATTTAACTATTTGATATTACTTGATTTATTTCAGTAGCGGAGCTGCCATGCGCGGATTCATCATCTCGCATCGCGGGGGTCGCATTTCTGTCAAATCGGCCTATATTAGTGGACGAAAATGACATGCGGCGGGCCCGCTTGATTGCGGCCCCTGCCCTCCCCAACCCCACGCGCTTAAAGCCCCAGAGAAGATCACGAGGTCTTTGACCATGCGTCCACTGCGTCCGTTCAACTTCAACACTTCCGCCGAACTCTTCCCCGCCGCGATCCGCAAAAAGAAGCGTGCGGGCTTCACCTATCGGCGGTTCGGCACTGCGGCCGAGGCCGTGCAGTTCGCGATGGAGCAGTTGCCGACGGACTCGCTGAACGGCGCCTATCTTCAGGTCGAGGAAGCGCGCTTCGACCAGAACGGCATCCGCTCGCTGTACGAGAGCGATGCCTTCCCGCTGCCCCGTCGGCCCAAGCCGGCTCCGGCCGCGGAGACCGACGCCGACGCGGCGTAAGCTTTTCGCAAGCCTCCGATATGCGCAGAAAGCGCGATGGCCGAAGGTCATCGCGCTTTCTGCGTTTGCGACCCTCGTGCTCCGGACGCGCCATCAGCGCGTTTACGCGCGTCTTCGACGCGCTATGGCAGCGCTCCTTCAGCGGTGCGCTGCAGAGCCGGGGCCCACGGATCGACATCCCCCGTGGTTCCTGGGTCCCGGCTCTGCGGCGCCGCGCTTACGCGCCGCACCTTGTCCGGGACACGCGAGAGCAAGGCGGAGGAATTTAAAGAGACACTACATCCGCGGCTGCTTTTCCAGCCAGCGGCGCAGGAGACGCACGTTGCGCATGTTGGCGCGGAACATGACGTCGAAGGCGTCGCCCGCGAACGGCACCAAGCCGACCACGCCGTCGAGCGCGACATTGCCGAGCATGCGCGCGGTGATGTGCCAGGGCGCCCCCAGCGTGCGGGCCTCGCGCACCAACCACAGCGAGATCGCGGTGGTGACGATGTCGCCGACGACGGGGATCAGGCCGATCAGCCCGTCGATGCCGTAGCGGATGTTGGTGCCGGGCAGGATGAAGGCGACGTCGAGCAGCTTTGCTATCGCCTCGAGGCGCGCGATCCGCTGCTCGCGCGTCAGATTGCCGAACGGGCTCGCTTGCCCGAACTCGAAGCGAAACTCACGAAAGCCCTGCTCCAGGGTTTCCGGCCTGATCTCGTGGCCTTCCTGGTCGATGATCGGCCCGCGCGCCTCGTTGCGAGAAAAGGTCGCGCGCGAGCTGCTGCCCGTACGGGATTTGCGCGGAGCAAGGATATCGTCCTCGGACATGATCATGGCCTTCGGTGAACGCGCCAGCGCGGCGGAGGTTGCTGCCGCGATCGAACGCCGCGCGTCAGGTCGGCGCCGCCGCCGCTTGCGGCTCCTCGATATAGCGATGCACGAGCCAGGATGAAATCACCGCCGGCACGAACCCGACGAGGCCATACAGGATGAACTGCACCGCGCCCGAATCCGGTCCGCGCGAGCTGTAGGTGAGCGAGGCCAGAACAAAGGCGAACAGGCCGACCAGGAGCATCCGCAAACCCGGGCCGATCCGGCGGATGTGGATCAGGATGTCGTCGACCGCGCCGATCATCAGCGCGGGCAGGAAGCCGAACAGATAGCTGTATTGCAGGGTCTTGAAGAACACCGCGAACAGCTTGCCGACCTCGCCGAGATTGGTCTGGGCCCAATAGCCGGACTGGTAGGTCGTCGTCAGCAGCAGCAGGAACCCGCCGACGAACGGGCCGACCAGCGCAAACACCAGATAGCGTTTCATCAAACAACCCTCACACTTCGCCAGTGTTATAGCAGCGCAGCGGGAACCTTGAACAGCCGGGGCGCGGGGCTGCCTCTGGGGAACAAGTGGCAGGGCGACGAGTTCAGACAGGACCACAATTATCCCTGTCGGATTGGAGCGGCCGATGGCCCGCAAAGTTCTCCTGGCCAAATTTCTCCTGGCGACGATCGCGCTGGCGGCCCTGAGCGGCCTGTCGGAGACGCCCGCTGTTGCGCAAGGCCATAAGGGCACGCAGCAGGAGCAGCAGGCCTGCTCGCGCGACGCGTCGCGCTTCTGCCGCAAGGATCTCGGCAATGACGGCGCGGTGCAGAGCTGCCTGCAAGCCAACCGGTCCAGATTGTCGCGCGCTTGCAGCAAGGTGTTTCAGAGCCACGGCATGTGAGGATCGGCCCCAGAGGAGATCGGAGATGTCAGACATGCTGCGCGACGAACAACTCTCGATCCTTAGGGACATCAGCCAGTCGGTCGCCTTCGCCGACGACCGTCAGGGCAAGATCGGCGAGCTGATCGCAGGCGGCTATGTGATGAAGGACGGCGATCTGTTCGAGCTCACCCCGAAGGGCGTCACGGCGGTCGAGGAACATGCCGCTTCGCTCGGTGCTGGTGACCCGGAACAAGCGAGCGCATCGCCCGACCGACTGATCTGATCACGTAGCGCCGCTTGCGGCGTGACTCGCGCGCAACAATTGCGAATTCCTTTGCGCTGACCATTGCAGGTCCGTGACAATGGCGCATACTTCGCTCGGGCGGCGCAGCACTTTCGATTCGACATCACAAGTAATCGAGCGACCACATGCGGGATCGAGGTCCCGGCGTGGAGGCTGTGACATGCGGCAAATCAAGCCGCGTGCGGCGCCCCAAAATCAAGTGGCTCAACCCACGGAACTCGGGGACGCATCCTTCATGACGCGCTATCAGACCATCACCTCTCTCTTCGCACTCGCCACCACCTTCGCACTCCAGACATCACCCAGTCTCGCCTTCTCGCAAGAAGCCCAGCAGATGTGCTCGGGCGATGCGATGCGGCTGTGCTCCAGTGAGATTCCGGATATCCCGCGGATCACCGCCTGCATGGTGCGGAACAAGGCCCATGTCAGCCCCGGCTGTCGCGCCGTGATGGACCGCCAGCACGCAGCCGCAGCGGCAGCCCGCAAGCGAGAAGCGGCGGCGCAGTAGCGCGGTTCTAATTTCGATTGGGCCGCTGCCAGCGAGATCGCTTGCTTCACCTCTCCCGTAGGGAGAGGTGAAGAGCTCAATCGCCCCACTGGGCGAAGGCGTCGTTGAAGGCGCGCTCCCCGGGGGCGCCCTTCTCGATGGCGATGATGGCGCGGCGCTGGTTGGCGTAGACCAGCGGCACGTCGAACCAGGAGCGCTCCTTCAGGAGCTGCACGTTGCGGGCGCGGTCGGCATCGACATTGGAGAGGCCGACCAGGAAGAAGCCGTCGGTGACCTTGACCGCGAGGCCGGCGAGCGGCGTGCCGCGCGCCTGCTCGTTCGACTTCATCAGGATGCCCGGCACGTTGGAGACGCTGCCGCCGGGAAAATCCGGCGGCAGGATGAAGGTCAGCTCCGCGGTGTGGCTCGCCGGCAGCGAGGAGTCGGTGTTGCGGCGGAACGACATCGTCATCTTGAACTTGCGGTCGGGGATCTCGATGTCGGCGCGCACGGCGACGTCGGCCTTCTGGTTGCCCGAGGCCTTGATCGGCTCGAGCCGCCACACCACCGAGCCGACAAACTGCTTGCCCTTGGGATCGGACGGATCCTCGTCGTAGAGCACTACCTTCTGCGCCACCGGCGCGACCGGTTGATCGCTGGCCGAGGGCTGGCCGACGCGATCGGGAATCTTCGGCTTGCTCTGCGGCTGCGACGGATCCTTCGGCGCCTCCACCACCTGTGTCGCGGACGGCTTGAGAAAGCCGTTGACGGTCTGGACCAGCTGCTTGCCCCAGAGAATGCCGGCGCCGACCAGGATCAGCACGATGCCGACGGCGATCGCGCTCTTGAACGGAAACGCCGAGCCGGTGCGAGCACGCTTCTTCGCGTCGCGGTCGGGCGCGACGCGCGAACGCGGCGACGGCGGCGCGTAGCGCTCGGCCTCCTCGATCGATTCGTCGTAGGAATAGGGCGCCTCGGACTCGCCGGCGCGGTTTTCCAGGTTCGGCTCCAGCCGGTCGAATTCCGGCGAGGGCGAGGGCACGTTGGCATAGGTGCGGCGCGCGGCGCGGCTGGCCTGCGCGGCAGCGCCGCCGAGATCATTGGCGTCGGCCGTGATGTCGCGGAAGCCGCGCACGCCGGGGGACGGCGGCAGCGGCGGCGGAGGTCCGACGTCGGGCGGACGCCGCGCAGCTTGGCGATCGCGCCCGGCCGGCGGCTCCGGCGGCGGCGGCGGGGCGGAGGGCCCTCCCTGGCGCGGGGCGTCGAAACGGGGAGCGCGCGGCGGGCGCGGGGCCTCGCCCTGGTCGTCGACATTGAAGGACGGGCGGTCGGCCCGTGGCGGCGTCGGGGCCGGACGCGTGCGCGGCGGCGCCGCAGCCGGGGTGGGCTCGGTGGCACGGGCGCTGGCGCGGCGGAAGGCATCGCCACTGCCGCCGGAGCGGGTGCCGCCACCGGGGCGCGAGGCCTCGCGGGCACGCTGGGCGGCTTCCGATTCGACCTTGCGGACAGCCTCTTCCAGCGACAGCCGTTCGCGCGTGATCTCGGATTCGGAGAGCGGTGGCTGCACGCTGCGCAGCTGCGCGATCAGGGCCGTGCGCGCCCGCTCATAGAGCGCGCGACGGCTTTCGCCGGGAGCGTTGGGGTCCAGGGCGGCAATAGCGCGGGCGATCAGCGGGTAGTAATCAGCCATTTCTACTCAACTATACGCGCGTCCCGGTAAGATAGCGTTAAGCTTCAAACGGATTTTGCACCAGGATAGTATCTTCGCGTTCCGGGCTGGTGGAAAGCAGCGCGACCGGGCACCCCACCAATTCCTCGATCCGCCGGACATATTTGATGGCCTGGGCCGGCAGGTCGGCCCAGGACCGCGCGCTGGCGGTCGGCTCCTTCCAGCCTTCGATGGTCTCGTAGATCGGCTCGACCCGGGCCTGGGCGCCCTCGCCGGCCGGGAAATGGTCGATCTCCTTGCCGTCGAGCTTGTAGCCGGTGCAGACCTCGATCGAATCGAAGCCGTCGAGGATGTCGAGCTTGGTCAGCGCGAGGCCATTGATGCCGCAGGTTCGGACCGCCTGACGGACCAGCACGGCGTCGAACCAGCCACAGCGGCGCGGACGGCCGGTATTGGTGCCGAACTCGCGGCCGCGCTCGCCGATCTTGCGGCCGATCTCGTTGTCCTGCTCGGTCGGGAACGGGCCCTGGCCGACGCGGGTCGTGTAGGCCTTGCACAGGCCGAGCACGTAGCCGACCGCGCCGGGCCCGAGGCCGGCGCCGGTCGCGGCCTGCGCCGCCACCGTGTTGGACGAGGTGACGTAAGGATAAGTGCCGTGATCGACGTCGAGCAGCGCGCCTTGTGCGCCCTCGAACAACATGCGCTTGCCGGCGCGCCGCTCGATGTCGAGCAGCCGCCAGACCGTCTCGGCATAGGGCAGCAGCTGCGGCGCCAGCGCGGTCAGCTCTTTTACGATCTCCTTGCCGTCGAACTCCGGCAGATTGAGGCCGCGGCGCAGTGCATTGTGGTGAGCCAGAAGCCGGTCGATCTTGTGCGGGAGCGTATCGAGGTCGGCGAGGTCCATCAGACGGATGGCGCGGCGGCCGACCTTGTCCTCATAGGCAGGCCCGATGCCGCGGCGGGTGGTGCCAATCGCGGTCGCGGCGCTGGCGGATTCGCGGTGCGCATCGAGCTCGCGATGCAGCGGCAGGATCAGCGTGACGTTCTCGGCGATGCGCAAATTGTCCGGAGAGACCGCGACCCCCTGCGCCCTGAGCTTGGTGACCTCGTCGAGGAAGGCGGCGGGATCGAACACGACGCCATTGCCGATCACCGACAGCTTGCCCTCGCGCAGCACGCCGGATGGCAGGAGCGCGAGCTTGTAGGTCTTGCCGTTGATCACCAGCGTGTGGCCGGCGTTATGACCGCCCTGGAAGCGGACGACGATATCCGCCTGCTCCGACAACCAGTCGACGATCTTGCCCTTCCCTTCGTCGCCCCACTGGGCGCCGACGACGACAACATTGGCCATGCGCGGGTAATCCTTCGAAGATTTCTTTTGTAAGTGGCATGATCCGAACGGAAAACGGGGTACCCACTTTTCCTAAGATCATGCCTGCCCAGCCCAATTCCCGGCCGAGGCCGTTCGCACGCGAGGCAGCCCAACCGGATAAAGGAAGCGGCCGTTCTAGGCAAGCAAGAACGGGGCTTTTTTCGGGCCCAGCGCGCACTCCAAGCCTTTGATATCCCCGGAAAATCCCGAAACCTTCGCTACGGGCGCAATGGCTTCGACCAAAGCGTGAGAGGCCGCCTTCGCCGCTAGCATGGTCGCGATGCGTCCGCGCCCCGTTGATGCAACCTCGATTTCCGTGTCTTTGGACGGTGCCGGGTGATCAGCCGGCCCGGATCTCGCCGGGCCGGAGGGCTCGGCGTACTCCACGCGGAGCCCGCATCATCACAATGTCCGCCACCGGCCAGACCACGAGCGCGGAAACATCCGGCCACAGCTGGATCGCCAACCAGCCATATCTGCTGCTCAGCATCACCGCGCTGTGCTGGGCCGGCAACGCCATCGTCGGGCGGCTCGCCGCCGGCCACATTCCGCCGGTCACCCTGTCGTTCCTGCGCTGGTTCTTCGCCTTCCTGCTGGTGCTGCCGTTCGCCTGGAAGCACCTCGTGCAGGACTGGCCGGCCATCCGCGGCAAGCTCGGCCTGATGGTCACGCTCTCGGTCACCGGCATCGGCGCCTTCAACACGCTGCAATATTGGGCGCTGGAGCATACCCAGGCACTCAACACGCTGCTGCTGCAGTCGGCCGCGCCGCTGCTCGTGGCGCTGTGGTCACTGGTCATCCTCGGCATCCGGCTCACCGCCGCGCAGGCCTTCGGCGTGCTGCTGTCGATGTGCGGCGTGCTGACCATCCTGCTGCACGGCGATTTCACCACGCTGTCGAGCATCGACTTCAACAAGGGCGACCTGATCTTCCTCCTCGCGCTCTTGATCTTCGCGCTCTATTCGGTGCTGTCACTGAAGCGGCCGCCGATGCACGGCCTCTCGTTCCTCGCCTTCACCTTCGGCTGCGGCGCCGCCTGTCTCATTCCGCTGGAGGTCTGGGAACTGTCTGCCCGCCCGGTCATGAGGCTCGACGGGCCGAACATCTTGAGCCTGTTCTACGTCGCCGTTTTCCCATCGGCGCTCGCCTATCTCTGCTTCAATCGCGGCGTGCGCCTGATCGGCGCCAATCGCGCCGCGCCGTTCTTCCACGTCGTGCCGGTGTTCGGCTCGATCATGGCGATGGCATTTCTGGGCGAACACCCGCAGGCGTTCCACTTCATCGGCTTTGCATTGGTGCTGGCCGGCGTGTTCGCGGCATCGCGGAAGCAGTCGGGTTAGCCACGAACTTCATCCACGCACGCCGCTGCCAGTTCACCCTCCCCTGGAGGGTAGGGCTATCGCATGTGGCCAAGAAGCTCGAAGAGAAAGGCATCGTTCCATCCGGCGCGCTTAAGCTTGAGGCGCAAGGAGGTGGTTGTATCGGGATGGGCTCTGGCGACATTGAGGGCAAGACGCCGGAGTACGGCAAGGTTGGCCGGGGCGTTGTCCTTGCGGTTGCGGGCCAGATCCTCGTCGAGGACGACGTCGAGCGGCCAATGCAGGCCGTTTTCGATGGTCCAGTGAGTACGGACGATACGCAGAACATCCTTGGAGCTGTAGGCTTGGCTCATCAGGAAGAAGCGCTCGATGGCCTTGTCTTTGCCGCGCTTGCTGGTGATCCTGGCCACGGCCTTGATCCCGGGAAAGTCGTGCTTTTGCGCCATGTCCTTGACCGGTGCGACAACGGCAGTGCGCCTTTCCTTGCGCCCGTGATCGGCATCGGTGGTTGTGGTCGCTCTGGTTCCCTTGCGCGTTGCGGCACCGATGGCAGCCTTGGCGTCGGCCAACAGCGCCGGCTGGTTCTCCTTCACCGCCAGCACGTAATCGCCGCGCCGTGCCACAATCGCTTTGGCCATGCCGCGATGGCAATGCAGCGCATCGGTCGTCACCACGCAGCCTTTGAGCTGCAGAAGTTCGATCAACTGCAACGCGCCGGCAGCTTCGTTGTTGTTCGGCGCCTGCACGTTGGCCAGCGCCATGCGGGTCTGCGCCGCCCAAGCGGTCACCATGACGGGCGGCATATGGCTCTTGCCGCGCTCGTAGCCGCGCCGCAGCGCTTTGCCGTCGAGCGCGATCACTCCCCTCGGTTGTTTGATCTTCGCGCCTTCCGCAAAGGCCTTCATGAAGCGCTGGAAGGCTTTCTCGAACGCTGCCGGATCGAGCATGCGGAACACGCGGCTGAACGTGTCGTGGCTCGGCAGACCATGCTCGAGCACCAGCACACCCTCCCAAAGATAGGCCTTCATCCGCGCAAACAGCGCCATGTCGGTGCAACTCGTTGCCCCACACAGCGTCGCCATCAACGCAATGAACAAAATCTCCGTCAGATCGTGCAGCGCATTGTCCGCGCGCGGGTCCGGCAATTCCTCGAAGCACTCCGCAAATCGGTTCATCGGCCGCTCCATCCGAATCAGGAGCTACCTTCAGAATCAATTTCTCGCCGCTTCGCAATGACTTACAGAATCCCACATGCGATTCCCCTGCCCTCCAGGGGAGGGTAAGAAAGAGCGCTCGCTACTTCGGCCTGAACTTGCTGTAGGCCTCGTTCGTGGCGATGATGACGTGCTCGGCGCAGCCGTTGACGCGATGCGGGTCGGCTTCGCGCTCGTAGGCTTCCGACGTCATCATGTCGAGAAAGGCCGCGACGGACGGGTAATAGACCAGCGCGACGAAGTCCCAGTGGTTACCCTGATGTGGGCCGAGCGCGACCGCCTTCGCTTCGCCGGTCCAGAGCAGCGTGCCGCCGCGCGCCCTGATCATCGGCACCGTGATCGCGCTGTAGCGCAGATACGCATCCCAGCCCGAGCCATCGCCGTCGCGCGAGCGCGCGTGGAAGCGCATCAGGTTCAGCATCACCACCGGCGCATTCGGATCGAGCCGCTCCAGGCCCTCGATGTTCAACATATTGACCGCCAATGGCGCCTCCTTGGGTCATACCTGCATTGTAGCATTGCGGCCCTGTGACTTGTGTCATCACGGCAATCCGGCGAAAGCTTGCATGCAACGCCCATGACGATCGCTTCGCCCGCGCCACCGGCCGCCAATCCGGCCGGCTGGCTCAACAACCAGCCTTATCTGCTGCTCAGCCTGACCTCGCTGTTCTGGGCCGGCAACATCGTGCTTGCGCGCCATGTCGGCGCGCATGTGCCGCCGCTGACGGTGACCACGATCCGTTGGTTCGGCGTGTTCCTGATCCTGTTGCCGTTCGCCTGGCCGCATCTGAAGCGCGACTGGCCGGCGTTGCGGAGCAGCCTGCCGCTGATGCTGTTCCTGTCGCTGGTCGGCTTTGCCTTCAACAACGCGATCTCGTACTGGGCGATGCAATACACCGAGGCGCTGAACGCGCTTCTGATCCAGTCGGCAGGTCCGCTGTTCGTGGCGCTGTGGTCACTGGTGCTGTTCGGCGTCCGGCTGACCGGCGCGCAGCTCGGCGGCATCGCGATCTCGCTGCTCGGCGTGCTGATCATCATCCTGCGCGGCGATCTCGCCGCGCTCGCGAGCATCAGCTTCAACAGGGGCGACATCATGTTCGCCTCCTCGCTGGTGGCGTTCGGCATTTACTCCGCCTTCATCCCGCGGCGGCCGAAGATCCATCAGCTCTCGTTCCTGTCCTTCACCACCTGCTGCGGCGCGACGATGCTGCTGCCGACGGCGATCTGGGAGGCGGCAAGCGGCCGCGTGCTGCAATTCGACGCAATAACGCTGGCAACGCTGGGCTACATCCTGATCTTTCCCTCCACCCTCGCCTATCTCTTCTTCAATCGCGGCGTGGCGCTGATCGGGCCGAACCGGGCGGCGCCGTTCTTCCATCTGGTGCCGGTGTTCGGCTCGGCGATGGCGATCCTGCTGCTGGGTGAAAAGCTCCAGCCGTTCCACCTGATCGGCTACGCGCTGGTGCTCGCCGGCGTCGTGCTTGCATCGCGCCAGGGCTCGGCGGTGAAGTAATTCCGTAGCGCGGATCAAGCGGCGGATGTCGTGTCCCGGACAAGATGCAGCGCGCAAGCGGTGCATCGCAGAGCCGGGACCCAGTGTGCCGGAAAGGTGGGCCCCGGTTCGGCAGCGCATCACTGCGTGCTGCGCTGCGCCCGGGGCACGAGAGTGGGCGACAAACTCACGTCTTCCGATTTTGACGAAGAGAAGCTAGGTTCCCCGCCAACGAAAAAGAGGGAACGACCAGACATGATTTCAGCGTTGATTCGAAACCTGCGGACCGTCGGCGCGGCCGCACTTTGCCTCACTGCGGCATCCACCGCTCAGGCCGACAACTATCCCAGCCGCAACATCACGCTGGTGCTGCCGTTCGCGGCCGGCAGCGGCACCGACACCACGACCCGGCTGATCTCGCAGCATCTGTCGCAGGCGCTCGGCGTCGGTATCGTCATCGAGAACAAGGCGGGCGCCAACGGCATGCTCGCCGCGAGCTATGTCGCGAAGGCCGCCCCCGATGGCTACACGCTGCTGGTGACGACCAACACCACGCATTCGGCCAATCCCTATCTGCTCAAGAGCCTCACCTACGATCCGGTCAAGGATTTCACTCCGATCGCCCGCACCGGCGATCTGCCCTTCATGCTGGTCATCAATCCGGAAGTGCCGGCCAAGTCCGTCGCCGAGCTCGTCGCTTACGGCAAGGCCAATCCGGGCAAGCTGAGCTACGCCTCGGGCTCGTCCTCGGCGATCGTGTCGGGTGCGACCTTCGCGCACAATGCCGGGCTCGACCTCTTGCACGTGCCCTACAAGAGCTCGCCGCCGGCGCTCAACGACGTCATGGGCGGCCGCGTCTCGATGATGTTCGTCGATATCCTGACCGGCCTGCCGCACGTCAACGGCAACGCCCTGCGCGCGCTTGCCGTCACCACCAAGGACCGCTCGCCGCTGGTGCCGCACCTGCCCTCGATGCAGGAGGCGGGCGTGCCGGATTTCGACATCTCGTCGTGGCAGGGCTATTTCGGCCCCGCCGGCATGCCGAAGGAGATCGTGACGCGGCTCAACGCCGAGATCAGGAAGATCGTCGAGAATCCAGAGATCAAGGCCAAGCTCGCCACACTCGGCATGGACGCCTTCTCCGGCACGCCGGAGCAGCTCGGCACTTTCGTGAACGAGCAGCTGGTGCTGTGGGAGAAGCTGATCACCAACGCGAAGATCGAGAAGCAGTAGGGCGGGCCCCCGTGTCCCGGACAAGATGCAGCGCGCCAGCGATGCATCGTAGAGCCGGGACCCAGACTGCCACAAGCATGGGCCCCGGCTCAGCAGCGCATCGCTGACTGGACGATGCTTCGCATCGCCAGGAAAGCGCTGCGCTGCGTCCGGGGCACGGGACCTGCTGTTCTATCGCAAGCCGCTACGCCGCGCGGACCTTGGCGAGGAAGCCATCCACTGCGCTGCGCAACGCGCCGGACTGGTTGTCCAGCTCGCGGGCGTTGGAGAGCACGTCGGTGGCTGCACTGCCGGTCGCTTCCGCGGCCGAGGTGACGCTGCCGATATGGGCGTTGATTTCGCTCGAGCCGGCCGCGACCGACTGGATGTTGCGCGCGATCTCGCGCGTCGCCTCGCCCTGCTGCTCGATCGACGCGGAAATGCCCGCGGTGATCTCGCTCATCTCGGCGATCGTCTGGGTGATGCCGGAGATGGCGGCGACCGCGTCGCTGGTCGAGGTCTGCATTGCCGCGACCTGGGCCGAGATCTCCTCAGTCGCCTTGGCGGTCTGGTTGGCGAGCGCCTTGACCTCGGAGGCGACCACGGCGAAGCCGCGACCGGACTCGCCGGCGCGGGCCGCTTCGATGGTGGCGTTGAGCGCGAGCAGGTTGGTCTGCGCCGCGATCGAGTGGATCAGCTTGACGACCTCGCCGATCTTCTCGGCGCCGGAGGAGAGCACCTGGACGGTGGCGTTGGTACGCTCGGCATCGTTGACGGCGCGGCTCGCCACTTCGGTCGAGCGCGTGACCTGGCGGGAGATTTCCGCGACCGAGCTCGACAGCTCTTCGGCCGCCGCCGCGACCGTGCCGACATTGCCGGAAGCCTTTTGCGAGGCAGCGCCGACCGTCGCCGCGCGCGACGAGGCGTCACTGGCGGTTGCGGTCATCGACTGCGCCGTCGTTTGCATGCCGGCCGCGGCCGAGGAGACCGAGCGGACGATGCCGTTGACGCTGCGTTCGAAGTCGTTGGCGATCTCGACCATCGCACTGCGACGTTCCGCCGCGGCGCGTCCCTGGGCATCGGCTTCGGTCTTCTCGAGGTCGCGGATACGGACCGCGTTGTCCTTGAAGATCTGCACCGTAGCGGCCATTGCGCCGACCTCGTCGCCGCGGCCGACGCCCGGAATGTCGCCTTCGAGCTTGCCGTCGGCGAGGTCCTTCATGCGGCCGCCGAGCAGCGCCAGCGGGCGGCTGATGCCGCGGCCGATCAGCCAGGCAACGCCGCCGGCGACAATGAAGATGCCGAGCATGGCAAGGCCAAGTAGCCAGTAGACCGGGCCCATCTTCTCGTCGATGTCCTCGAGATAGGCGCCGGTGCCGAGATACATCTCGAAGCCGGGCACCGCGACGGCGTAGCCGAGCTTACGGATCGGCTTGGCCTGGCCGGGCTTCATATATTCGTAGAACAGCAGGATCTCGCCGTTCGCCTTCACACCGTCCATGATCTCGCGGGACAGCTTCCGGCCGTTCGTCTCCACGTCCATGCGGTTGGCGCCGATCACCTTCGGATCGGGCGCAAGCTGCGTGATGCCGTCGTAGGTGGTGCCGAACAGATAGCCGGAGCCCTTGTCGTAGGTCATCGCATTGCCGTAGCGGCGCAGCTCGGCGAGCGCGGCATCCTTTGTCATCTCGCCGGCATTGACCCGCTTCACCAACGTGGCGGCGTAGTTGCGGGCCAGCTCGACGATTGCCTTGGTCTGGTCGATGCGCGCATTCACCATCTCGCGCTTCATCAGATAGCCGGCGAGAACACCGGAGACGCACAAGCCTAACAAAGTGACGCCGACAAGAATGCCCAGCTTGGGCGCGATCTTCAGATTGCTCAACTTCACAGGTTAGCTCCGGCAATGATGGGACACGGGCACGCGACCACCAGATCGATCAAAATCGAATCAATTTTTAGTGGGGGAGCCCTTAGCAAGTTACTTACGTGCCTCCGTAGAAGCCCGGACCGCGCACGGAAAAACGGAAATATACCGCGTTCACGACAACTGGGAATTGTACGCACCCGCCCCGATTTCGCGTAAAAGACGCAAAGGCCCGCCACGAAGGCGGGTCACAACAAGAAACCAAATCGGGAGCAAGACATGCCGAAATACAGGGTGGTGACGCCGAAGGGTGCGAGCTTCACCGTCGCGGGCAGCGATTATTCCTACGAGCGCGAGGCGCTCGATCCGATCGATGCCGAGATCGTCGAGGCGCCCGCCGACGAGGCCGGGTTCATCGCCGCCGCGAAAAATGCCGACGCCATCTACGCCAAGGGCATCCCGATCACCAAACCGATCATCGACGCGCTCGAGAGCTGCAAGGTCATCACGCTCGGCTCGGTCGGCGTCGACAGTGTCGACGTCAAGGCCGCCACCGCCCGTGGAATTCCGGTGACCAACATCCCCGACACCTTCATCGAGGAGGTCGCCGACCACGCCATGATGCTGCTGCTCGCGGGCTTTCGCCGCCTGGTCGAGCAAGACCGCATGGCACGTGACGGCCGCTGGGCCGAGGGTCGGCCGGCACTGCTCAAGATCCCGAGGCTGATGGGCCAGACGCTCGGCTTCATCTCGTTCGGCCGCGTCGCGCGCGCGGTTGCGAAGCGCGCCGCGCCGTTCGGCCTGCGCATGATGGCCTACGATCCCTTCATCCAGGAAACGCTGATGTACGACCAAGGCGTGATCCCGGCGACGCTGAACGAGGTGCTGTCGCAATCCGACTTCGTCTCGATGCACGCCCCCGCGAGGCCGGAGGTGCACCACATGCTGACCGAGAAGCACTTCCGGCAGATGAAGAAGGGCTCGATCTTCATCAACACCGGACGCGGTGCCACCGTGGACGAGGAGAGCCTGATCAAGGCGCTGCAAGAGGGCTGGATCGCGCATGCCGCCCTCGACGTGCTGGAGCAGGAACCGCCCTCGCACAACAATCCCCTGCTCGGCATGGAGAACGTGACCCTGACCGCCCACGTCGCCTCGGCCTCGGCACGGTTTGACGAGGCGCGCAAGCGCCGCGTGGGCTACGAATTGTCACTGGTGCTTCAGGGCATGTGGCCGGTAAGCTGCGTCAATCCGTCGGTGCTGCAGAACACCGCGCTCCGCCGCTGGCAGCCCGTCAGCATGGACCGCGGACCGAACAGCTAGGCGGGCCGGCGTAAAACGCGCCGACGACCGAAACGGCCCTTCACCGGCGATCAACGCCGGGAAGGGAACATCATAGGGAGGTACTGATGAGGAACGACATCACACGTCGTGATGCCTTGGCGCTGGGCCTGTCCGCTGCAACGCTCGCGGCCACCGGTGCTGCAGCGCAAACATCCAATATCAAGGCTGCCGACGTTCCGGCACCCAAGCTCGCGATCGAGAAGGGCGCGTCCTTGCGCATGCTGCGCCCGGTGCGCTTCGTCCAGGCCGACGAGGATGTATTCCGCGCCAATGCGGCAAAATTCACCAAGGAGACCGGAGTCGAAGTCAAGGTCGACTTCGTCGGCTGGGAGGACATCAACCAGCAGACTGCGGTGACCGCCAATTCCGGCGCCGGCCCCGACATCATCATCGGCTTCTCGGATGCGCCGCACATCTATATCGACAAGCTGATCGAGCTGACCGACGTCGCGGACTATGTCGGCAAGCGGTATGGCGGCTGGCTGCCGCTGGCGCAGCGCTACGGCAAGAAGAACAAGAGCGACGCCTGGATCGGACTGCCGTTCGGCGCCACCGCGGGGCCCCTGATCTACCGCAAGTCGATCCTGCAATCGGTCGGCTTCGACAAGGTGCCCGAAGACCATGCCGGAATCGTCGACCTGTGCCAGAAGCTGCACAAGGCCGGCAAGCCGGCCGGCTTCGCGCTCGGCAACGCCAAGGGCGACGGCAACGGCTTCGCCAACTGGGCGCTGTGGTCGCACAACGGGTCCCTGCTCGACGAAGAGGGCAACGTCGTCATCAACAGCAAGGAGACGATCGCGGCGCTGAACTGGGTCAAGCAGCTCTATCCGACCTTCATCGCGGGCACGCCGTCCTGGAACGACGTCAGCAACAACCGTGCCTACGCCTCGCAGGAGATCTCGCTGACCGCCAACGGCGTCTCGCTGTACTTCTCGCTGAAGAACGACCCGGCGACCAAGGCGATCGCAGAAGACAGCGAGCATCAGCTGCTGCCCAAGGGCGTTGCGAAGATTTCGCCCATGGCCGGCCTGACGCTGAACGCCATGGTGTTCAAGCACAGCCAGTACCCCAACGCAGCAAAGGCCTTCCTGCAATACATGCTGGAGAAGGACCAGTACGAGCCGTGGCTCAATGCCAATTCCGGCTATTGGTCCCAGCCGCTGGCCGCCTATGCCGAGGCCGCCGTGTGGTCGCAGGATCCCAAGGTGAAGCTGTTCAAGAACACGATGAACAGCACCTATTACGACGGCTACAAGGGCCCGATCTCGACGGCGACGGGTGCCGTCAGCGCCGACTATGTGCTGATCCAGATGTTCGCGTCCGTCGCGACCGGCGCCGCCACGCCGGAGGCCGCGGCCGCCGAAGCCGAGCAGCGCTGCAAGCGGTACTTCCGGCGGCAGGGCCGGTAACGGCAACGACAAAGCAGCCGTCATTGCGAGGAGCTCTTGCGACGAAGCAATCCAGACTGCCACCGCAGAACCAGACTGGATTGCTTCGCTTCGCTCGCAATGAGGGGTGTGGTGACTTTCAGAGACAGGACAACTACCCAATGTCCGTGACGACGCTTTCCTCTCACGCACTGGCGCAACGACAGCCGAATTGGATCGTGCGCCTGTTCGACTACAAGCCATTCCTGATCGTGATGTGCCTTGCGCCCGCGATCGGCTTGCTTGCGGTCTTCCTGACTTACCCGCTCGGCCTCGGCGTCTGGCTGGCCTTCACCGACACCACGATCGGCCGGCGCGGCATCTACATCGGGCTGGAGAACTTCCAGTATCTGCTCACCGATCCCTTGTGGTGGAACGCGGTGTTCTACAGCGTGCTCTACACGGGAATCGCGACCTTCGGCAAGTTCGCGCTCGGGTTCTGGCTCGCGCTCCTGCTCAACAACCATTTTCCGTTCAAGAGCCTCTTGCGTGCGATCATCCTTTTGCCCTGGATCGTGCCGACCGTGCTCTCGGCGCTGGCCTTCTGGTGGATCTACGATCCGCAATTCTCGATCATCTCCTACCTCCTGGTCGACGTGCTGCACTGGCGATCGAGCAATATCGACTTCCTCGGCTCGCCCTGGCCCGCGCGCTTCTCGCTGATCGCCGCCAACATCTGGCGCGGCATTCCTTTCGTCGCGATCTCGCTGCTGGCGGGCCTGCAAACCATCTCGCCCTCGCTCTACGAGGCCGCGATGCTGGACGGCGCCAGCGCCTGGCAGCGCTTCCGCTACATCACCTTCCCGATGATGATGCCGATCCTCGCCATCGTCATGACCTTCTCGATCATCTTCACCTTCACCGACTTCCAGCTCGTCTACGCCATCACCCGCGGCGGTCCGGTCAACTCGACCCACCTGCTGGCAACGCTGGCGTTCCAGCGCGGCATCGCCGGCGGCGAGCTCGGTGAAGGCGCCGCGATCGCGGTGTCGATGATCCCGTTCCTGGTGTTCGCGACACTGTTCTCCTATTTCGGCCTGGCGCGCCGCAAATGGCAGCAGGGAGAGGCCAATGACTGACACTGCTGTCCAACCGACCGCCGCCGATGCGAAGGCCGCTCCCGACACCATGGCCTGGGATTCCGGGTTGCGGCGGCTGATGATGATCTACCTGCCGCTCGGCTGCTTCGTTCTGATCCTGCTGTTCCCGTTCTACTGGATGGCGATCACCTCGTTCAAACCAAACGCGGAGCTGATGAACTACCGGGACAACAACCCGTTCTGGATCTCCTCGCCGACGCTCGCCCACATCAAGCATCTGTTGTTCAACACCGCCTATCCACAATGGCTGAAGACGACGATGTTCGTCGCGATCGGCTCGACCACGCTGTCCTTGATCGCGAGCACGCTCGCGGCCTACGCCATCGAGCGTCTGCGCTTCCGCGGCAGTCCTTATGTCGGCCTCGGCATCTATCTCGCCTATCTCGTGCCACCGTCGATCCTGTTCATTCCGCTCGCCACCGTGGTGGTGCAATTCGGCCTGTTCGACTCGCCGCTTGCCCTGATCCTGGTCTACCCGACGTTCCTGGTGCCGTTCTGCACCTGGCTCCTGATCGGCTATTTCAAGTCGATCCCCTACGAGCTCGAGGAATGCGCGCTGGTCGACGGCGCCACCCGGCTGCAGATCCTGCGGCGGATCACGCTGCCGCTGGCGGTGCCCGGGCTGATCTCGGCCGGCATCTTCTCGTTCACGCTGTCCTGGAACGAGTTCATCTACGCGCTCGCCTTCATCCAGAGCGGCGCCAACAAGACCGTGCCGGTCGCGATCCTGACCGAGCTCGTCACCGGCGACGTCTACCAGTGGGGCGCGCTGATGGCGGGCTCGCTGCTCGGCTCGCTGCCGGTCGCGATCTTCTATTCGCTGTTCGTGGATTACTACGTGTCCTCGCTCACCGGCGCGGTGAAGGAGTAGCAAAACTAGGCCAGCCGCGCCTTGAGGCGCGGCGTGGCCCAGTCGAGAAAAGCGCGGAGCTTGACCGGCGCAGGCTTTCGCTCCGCATAGACGACATACACGGGCCAGGGCTCCTGCTCGAATTCCTCCAGCATGAGGACGAGCTTGCCGGAACGCCGCGCAGCCTCCATCTTGTAGGACATCACGCGCGTGATGCCGGCACCTGCGACGGCAGCTTCGACCGCCGCCTCCGAATCGCTCACCGTCAATCTCGAGCGTATCGGCACCATGACTTCGCTGCCGTCCTTGACGAACTTCCAGCTCTTCTGCGCAGCATGGCTGTCGACGCCGATACAATCGTGCGACGCAAGATCGGCGGGCTCGCTCGGGTGTCCCCGTTTCGCGAGGTATCCGGGACTGGCGCAGAGCACGAACCGGACCGAGCCGACCCGAGTTGCGATCAGGTTGCTGTCCGGCAGACTGCCGATTCGAACCGACACATCGATGTTCTCGTCGACGGTGTTGACGATGCGATCGGTAAGGACGAGCCGCAGCGCGATCTCAGGATAAGCCTCCATGAACTCGAGCGCGATCGGCAGCAGGTGCATGTGGCCCAGTCCCCACGGCGACGTGATCGCAAGATCGCCCCTCGGACTTCTGTACTCGCCGGAGACCTCCCTCTCGGCATCGTCCACCTGCTCGATGATCCGCTTGCAGGCCTCGATATAGGATCGTCCCGCATCGGTCAGTGTCATCTGGCGCGACGACCTCTGAAACAGCTGGGCATTCAGCCGTGCCTCCAGCTCGGCTACCGCTCGGCTGACCGTTGCGACCGGCATCCTGAGGCGCCGGGAGGCTGCCGAAAAGCTTCCTGTTTCATTGACCGCGATGATCACCGACATCGCCTCCAGCCGGTCCATCAGACGCGTCTTTCCGTAACCCGAGAAGTAGCTTCTCGATCATATGGACTGATCCCGCCGGTCGCAATCGGTTACCCGAAGCTTGCTACGGACTTTGGAATAGGACGGCTGGAAGCTTGCCTAGAAAACGATCAATCGACGAATGCCGGACGCCATTCGGCTGCACAATTCCGGCACTTCGGCCCGACGCGCGAAGACAGCATGAAGTCGGATCTGCCTTCGGCATCCTCTGGCGCACCAACCATAAGCCCGCCGATCACACGCCGCCGGCTGCATTGACGGCACCATCGAAAAATCCAGCGTCGACCGGCGAATACAACCATCACCGATTTTGACTAGGAGATCGACATGAGCACCGAGAACATCACACGCCCATCAGCCGGCCTCGATCGCCGACACCTCGTTCTTGGCTTGTCCGGAGTTGCCGTTGCCGCGGCCGCGCCGGCTGCCGCGGCGAAGCCGCAACGCGAAGCCGGCGGCTATCCGATTACGTACCATCGGACCAAGACCGTCGACGGGATCAAGATCTTCTACCGTGAAGCCGGGCCGAAGGATGCGCCGGTGGTATTGCTGCTGCACGGCTTTCCCACCTCCTCGCACATGTTCCGCAATTTGATCCCGGCTCTGGCGGATCGATACCGCGTGATCGCGCCTGACTACCCCGGCTACGGCCAGAGCGACATGCCTGCGCGCTCGACATTCAAGTACACGTTTGACCGCTTCGGCGAGCTCGTCGACGGCCTGCTCGGCCAGCTCGGCGTCACCCGCTATGCGATGTATGTCATGGATTACGGTGCTCCCGTCGGCTGGCGGCTGGCGCTCAAGCACCCCGAGCGCATCAGCGGCCTGATTGTGCAAAACGGCAACGCCTATGACGAAGGGCTGAAGGAATTCTGGAATCCGATCAAGCAATACTGGGCCGACGGGTCCGATGCGAGCCGGCAGGCGTTGATGAAGCTCGTCACGCTGGAGACGACGAAATTCCAGTACACCGACGGCATGTCCGACGTGAGCCGGATTTCACCCGACAATTGGGTGCACGATCAGGCGCTGCTGGACCGTCCCGGCAACAACGAGATCCAGATGGACCTGTTCTACGATTACCGGACCAATCTGCCGCTGTATCCCGCGGTGCAGGCCTACTTCCGCAAGCACAAGCCGCCGACGCTGATCGTCTGGGGCAAGAACGATTTCATCTTTCCCGCCGACGGCGCCCATCCCTACAAGCGCGACCTGCCCCAGGTGGAATTTCATCTGATCAACTCCGGCCATTTCCTGCTCGAGGACAGGTTCGACGAGGTCACCCGCCTGATCCGCGATTTCCTCGCCCGCAAGATTGCCTAGCAGTCGATCGGATTCGGCGAGGTCGCCGCGCACGCGGCCACCTCGTCAGAATCGATCAAGAAGCGGAAGAATGCTGCAGCCTTTGGCCCGGCTTCACAATACTGCAACATGCGATCCGCATAAGCGTTGCGTCCGCCAACAGGAGACGCACATGCGCGCGACTTTTCTCAGCACCGTCGCAACGATCATTCTCACCGCGAGTTCTGCGCTGGCGCAGAGCGAGGGCGAATTTCCGGCCAAGCTCGCCGGCCACGTGGTGATGCCGGCCGCTACGTTCATCGACGCGCCGGCTGACGCACCCGCCGATCTCAAGACGGCGGGCAAATATACCACCGGCAAGCGGGTCGACGCGCTTGGCACTGTCATGGGCAAGTCCTATGAGCGGCCGACCGGCGTGTCGCTGCCGTTCAAGGGCCAGCCGCTGCAGGGCCATTCCGGCATCAAGACCATGCCCGACGGCAGCTTCTGGGTCATCACCGACAACGGCATGGGCGCGCGTGCCAACTCGCCGGACTCGATGCTGTACCTGAACCGCTACAAGATGGACTGGGCGAGCGGCAAGATCGAGCGGCAGGAGACCATCTTCCTGCACGACCCCGACAAGAATGTGCCGTTCCGCATCGTCCATGAGGACACGCAGAAGCGCTATCTCACCGGCTCCGACTTCGACACCGAGGGCTTCCAGATCATCGGCGACACCTTCTGGATCGGCGACGAGTTCGGCCCCTATATCCTGAAGGCGGACAAGACAGGAAAAATCCTCGGCGTGTTCGACACGGTAGCCGGCGGCAAGCCGGTGCGCTCGCCGGACAATTGGACCGTCGCCACGCCCGGCGCACCCGGCGCGACCTACACCAACGTCAATCTCCGCCGCTCCAAGGGCTATGAGGGCTTCGCCGCGTCGAAGGACGGCAAGTTCCTCTATGGCCTGCTCGAAGGACCGCTGTGGGATGCCGAGAAGAAGGACTGGGAGAAGGCAGACGGCAAGGAAGCCGCCCGCATCCTCGAATTCGACGTTGCTGCGGAGAAATTCACCGGCCGCTACTGGCAATATGTGTTCGAGCAGAACGGCAACGCCATCGGCGACTTCAACATGATCGACCAGGCCTCCGGCCTCGTCATCGAGCGCGACAACGGCGAAGGCACGGCCGACAAGGCCTGCCCGCAAGGCCAGCGCGGCGAGAACTGCTTCCCCGATCTCGCCAAGTTCAAGCGCGTCTACAAGATCGAGCTGACCGACACCAATGTCGGCAAGCCCGTGCGCAAGATCGGCTATATCGACCTGCTGAAGATCAGGGATCCCGACAAAAAGGCGCGGAAGCCGCTCAACGACGGCGTCTACACCTTCCCGTTCTTCACCATCGAGAACGTCGATCGCGTCGACGACACCCGCATCATCGTCGGCAACGACAACAACCTGCCGTTCTCCTCCAGCCGCGATCCCAACAAGGCCGACGACAACGAATTCGTGCTGCTCGAGGTCGCGGATTTCCTGAAGGCGAAGTGAGGTGACGGTCGCTCCTCTCCCTCTCCCCCGTTCTTACGGGGAGAGGGATTGGAACGACAGCGGCGCCTCATGCTCTGTCGTTGCGAGCGCAGCGAAGCAATCCAGAATCTTTCCGCGGAGACAGTTGGATTGCTTCGCTACGCTCGCAATGACGAGGATAGAGCTCCATCCCACACTCTCGATGAGGTGGCGGAGACGACCCTCCACCCGTTAGAACGGCGGGATTGTCTGAGGAAGCTCGCTACCTCACCGTGAACTCCACCGGAATCGTAAAGCTCATCGAGCCGTTCTTGATCTCGTCCGGGATCGGCGGAAACGGCGAGGCCTGGCGGACCATGGACATCGCCTGAGCGTCGAAGGCCGCGACGCCCGAAGAGCCGCCGAGGCGGCTGGACATCACTTGCCCGCTACGAGTAATCGTAAAGCTCAGCCTCGCGACACCGCGCTGGCCGCCGCCTCCGGATGGATATTGATGGAAGCGCATTAGATGCGCGCGGACGCGTTGATTGTAGGATGCGATCGCGGACGCTGTCGCACCCGCACTCATGGCGGATGCCATCGGCGCCTCGCGCTCGGCACGCGGCGGCGCGCTGGTGCGCGGCGCGGGCGTCACCTCCGACGGCTTCTTTGCCTCGCGCCGAACCACCTTCGGCTTCGTCGGCGCTGGCTTTTCGACCGGCACGATCTTCGCCGGCTCGGGCTTGGCAGGTAACGGCTCCAGCTTCTGCTCCGGCGGCGCGACCACATCCGGCTTTTCCTGCGGCGGCGTCGGCGCGATGGTCTCCTCGACGGCCTGCTGCTGCACCGGCTCCGGCGGCGAGGCATCTGCCTCCTGCATCAGCGGCCCCGGCGCGACGTTGTCCAGCGTCGGCTGCGGCGCCGAGGTCACCGGCGACATGTCGATCATGATCGCGGGCAGGCTAACGCCCTGCTCGGGCTGCGTCCTGAGCCAGCTCATCGCAAGCAGCGCGGCAGCCACGTGCAACACCACGATCGCGGCCGCCGAGGCACCCCAGCGCGCGCCCTCGCGCTCGCCGAGCGGCTCGTGCAAGACGAAGGCGCTCGCGGCCATCAGCTGCGTCCGTCGAGGCCGACGAGGGCGACCTTGAGATAGCCGGCATTGCGCAAGGTATTCATCACCTCCATCAGGTCGCCATAGGAGACGGCCTTGTCGGCGCGCAGATAAATGCGCTCGTCCTTGCGGCCCTTGGTGGCGGCGTCGAGCGAGGTGCTGAGCGCATCGCGGCCCACGATATCCTCACCCACCGCGATCGAAAGATCCGGCTTGACGGTGACGAACACCGGTTTGTCCGGCCGTGGCGCCGGTTCGGCCGCGGTAGCCGGCAGATCGACGCCGATGTCGACGGTGGCAAGTGGAGCCGCCACCATGAAGATGATCAGGAGCACCAGCATCACATCGATGAACGGTGTGACATTGATCTCGTGGGTGACGTCGAGATCGTCACTGGCGCCGCGCTTGAGCGGCGATGCCGAACGTGCGCCGAGCTTCGCGGCCATGGCCTACTCCGCCGCCCGGGCCAGACGGAAATGGCCGTGGTCGCGCTGCCGGCTGACCAGCAGCATCAGTTGCGCCGAGGCGTCGCCGAGCAGTGCGCGGTAATTGGCGATGCCGCGGACGAGATGATTGTAGATCACCACCGCCGGAATCGCGGCGACGAGACCGAGCGCCGTAGCGAGCAACGCTTCCGCAATGCCGGGCGCGACGACCGCAAGACTGGTGGTGTGGCTCTCGGAGATGCCGATGAACGAATTCATGATGCCCCAGACGGTGCCGAACAGGCCGACGAAGGGCGCGATGGCGCCGATGGTCGCGAGCACGCCGGTGCCGCGCGCGATCTGCCGCGACATCGCCGCCTCGACCCGCTCCAGCCGCAACGCGACCCGCTCCTGCAGGCCGTCGTCGAGAACGCCGCCGGAGAGCTCGGCCTCCCTGGCGCAGGACTGGATGAGCTGGGCGACCGCGTCGCGCGCGTCGCCGACCCGTGCGGATGCCTCGGCCAGCGTCACGTTGCCCTCGAGGGCGCGCGTCCGCTGCAAGGCGAGCGAACCCTTGCGACGCAGCTCGATGGTCTTGGCGAGCCACACCGTCCATGTCACCAGCGAGGCGATGGCGAGCCCGATCATCACCGTCTTCACGATGATATCGGCACCGACGAACATTCCCCAGGGCGACAGATTGCGCGGCAGCAGGGCTTCGTCGATCGCGAAGGCCGGTGTCGGCGCGAAGGCCAGTGCGATGGTTGCGATCACGTGCCGAAGCCTGAAAATGCCCTGCATCCTGATCTCCCGACAGATGGAAGGAAGCTACGCAGCAGGCTGCGCCGCGATACGATCGGCAAGCCGGCGGAACCGTGCCAGCTGATCCGCCCGCAGCGCCCTCGTCTCGTCGCGACCGACGAAGACCTTGAACATGATGCCGCCGTCGGCGTTCACGAACGCGACGAAGGCCGAAATCTTGCCCATGAAGGGCCGCTCGACGAAGGCGACACCCGCGCAGCGCTCGTGGCGGAAATGACCATGCAGGCCCTTCGGCTGCATCAGGTTGAAATAGCCGCGGCCGATCTCGCCAGCGGGAATTGGGCCCGTGAACTCGAAGATCGCATCATCCGTGTGCACGATCAGCGTGACCTCGCCCCATTCCGCAATGTCCTGCATGGCGGCAGCAAAGTGCTCGCCGCCCCCGATGCGCATCATGGACGACGGCAACGCCTCGATCACCGCGCGCGGGGTGACCTTGCGCTCGCGCGCGACGTCCTCGATCACCGCGCCGGGATTGTCGGCCATGTACGCCTTGAGATCGGCGAGATCGGTGCTCAGCATATCCGGCTCCTCTCGTGCGTCATTGACTCAGGCGGCCGCGGCCTTGCGCTCGCTCTGGATCACCTCAAAGCCCTCGAACTTGGGATGGCCGAGATACAGGCTCTCGCCAGTCCTGTTGTCGGCACGGGCGTGGGCGCGACGGAATTCCTCCGAGCGCGTCCAGGCCTCGAACGCCGCCTTGTCGACCCAACTGGTGTGCGACGAATACAGCGTGTGGTCCTCGGCCTCCGGGCCCTTCAACAGATGAAACTCGACGAAGCCCGGCATGCTGCCGAGATAGGATTCGCGGGTCGCCCAGACGGTCTCGAACGCGGTCTCCGCGCCCTTCTTCACCTGAAAACGATTCATAGCGATGAACATGAAAAGTCTCTCCTTGTTATCAAGACGAAAACGCGCCGAAGCCGCGCTGGAGCATCAGCGCGGCCCGGCGGAGGTTGTGGTGTTGCGGCGCCTTCAGGCCTACGCACCTCCAAAGTGGATCTTCATGCCGGCCTTGTAGACTCTTCCCGGACCCGGGCTCGACCACAGCACGTCGTTCTGCGACGTGCCATCGGTCGAGCTGCCGGGAATGGCGTAAGGCCGGTAGTACTGGTTCAAGAGATTGTCGATCGAGGCCGAGAACACGATGTCCCTGGTGGCGTTGTAGGTCAGGTAGAGGTTGACCAGCTCGTAGCCGGTCGAAGGAAGATAGTTGGCGGGCACGTCGTTGTTGGCACCGAACGACGCCCACTGCGCCGTCAGGATCAGCGTGCGATCGAGCAGGCGGACACCGCCGGTCGTGACGACCTTGCGCGGGGTGATGGTCGCGAGCCCGATATTGGTGGCGACGTTCTTGCCCTGGATGTAGTGACCGGCGACACCGATGAACCAGGTGCCGGCATCGTACATCGTCTCCGCCTCGAAGCCCTGGATGCGGGCCTGCGCGATGTTCTGATACTGGTAGTACTGAGCGAACGAGCCAACCCCCGGGAACGTCACGAATCCGAACGGGACGAGGTCGATGTAGTCGCTGACGTCGTTGCGGAACAGGTTGATCTTGCCGCGGAACGAGTCGGATGCTGTGAAGATGTTGTCGTATTTCAGGTTGATGCCGACTTCCTTGTTCTTGCCGACCTCGGGACGAAGGTTCGGGTTGGGCAGGAAGCAGAACAGGCCGACGGTGCCGTCTGGACAGGGGAAGAGAGCCGGTCCGCCACCGGTCGCATGCGCGCCCGAAATCACGGTCTCGGTGATCGAGGGCGCACGATAGCCTTCGGCATAGCTGACATAGGGCTGGAAGCCCGGGACGGGCGTGACGCCGAGAGTGATCTTCGGCGAGAAGCGGTCGCCGCCGGCGCTGGTCCTGCCGGAATCAAGGTCGTAGCGGTCATAGCGGATCGCGCTGACCGCCTCGAACCAGGTGCTGTAATTCTGCTTCAACTGGATGAAGCCGCCCGAGACGGTGCGGATGCCGCTCGGCGTCGTGATGTTGGAGTTGCCGCGGCTCTCGGTCGTGATCACGTCGTCCTGGAAGGCATCGACGCCCCAGGTGACGGCATTGCGCCAGTCGCCCACGTTGAAGCGCGTGGTGTTGTTGACGTCAATGCCGTAGGTGTTGAGAACATAGCCGCGCTTGTCGCCGACGCAGCCCGAGATGTTGTTACCGAAATTGCCGGTGCCGCAATAGGCCGAGCCGCCGGTCGAGTTGTGATAGGTCTTGGTCTGATCGTTGTCGACGCGGTTGCCGTAGACCGACATATGCCAGTCGAACAGATTGTCGCTCGGCAGCGAATAGTTCCAGGTGATCGTACCGGTGTAGTTCTTGGCATCGGAAGCATAGACCGACGAGCCCTGATAGAGCGCCCGCTGTGCCGCCGTTGCCACCGGACCGCGGTTGAATTGGCCGATGTGGTATTGGTAGTCTTGGAAGACGGCGCCGAACTTGACCTCGTGACCGAGGGCGGGTCGCACTGTGAGCTTCATCAGCCCGGCCTCGACTTGATTGCCGGTATTGCCGATCTCGGTGCCGTTGCCGTCCTTGTAGTTGCCTTGCGTGCGGTAGACCGCGCCGCCGAAGATGTCGACATCGGGCGTGGCGCGCACGCCGCCGAACACCGAACCCAGGCCGCGATTGTTGTTGGACCCGTAGGAGCCCGAGAGATCGACGCCCCAGCGCTCGCCGGGACGCAGCACGTCGTCGATGTCCTTGGTGCGGAACGAGACCAGGCCGCCGATCGCGCCGGAGCCGTAGATGTTGGCGGTCGGTCCGCGCACGACGTCGACGCCGCCGATCAATTCAGGGTCGAGGAAGAAGGAGCCGTTGGCGTTGTGGCCGGTGCGCTGATAGTTCTGCCGCGCGCCGTCGACGACGACAGCGACGCGGCCGAAGTCCTGCAAGCCGCGGATGTTGATGACCGTCGCGGGGTCGTCACCGCGCTCCTGGAACGACACGCCGGGCACCGCATAGAAAATGTCCGACAGCCGGTTCGGCTGGATTCCCTGGATCTGGTCGAGCGTAATCGAACTGACCGGCGCGAGCGCGTCGATCGCGCGCTCCTTGGTCTTGGTTGCGGCGACGGTAATGGTGTCGAGCACCTGAACGGGCGCCGTGCCGCCGGCCTGGGCGCGGGCGTTCAGGAGCTCAGGCGTTGCCTGCTGCGCGACTTGCGGCTTCCCCGGCTTGCGCTCGGCCTGCTTCGGTCGTTCCGAGGACGCGTTTTCAGCCTGCGGCGATGCGGTCTGCGCGAGACTGCTCTCCGCCATCATTGCCGCAATGGAAACCACCGACGCGCCCAAAATCAGGGCGCGCGAATACCTAGCCCCGTCAGCCATATCAGCCCCAGCCTGCACTTCACTTAGCTTTTTCAGTCTGTTGGCTGGCGTGCGCTCGCAACGCGAGCGACTGGCTGGCTTGATTGTCTCAAGAGGCGGGCATGTTCCCCACCGGAAGAAATGGTTACGTGGCAACACTCTGACGGTCAATGACATCAGGTTGCACTTTATATCGATTGTAAATTGCGACCGTTGGAATGCGCTTCGCGCCGCCTATACAAACAAGCTGTACTCCAAGTTTTCGAAAGTGCATCACACCGACAATGTCAGCAACATCAGGAGACAGCAACGGCAGCGCGGCAGGGCCGGCACAAAGCCCTTCTCCAGCAACGCGAACTTTGACCATGCGCGGGAGTCGGATCGACAGCCGCGAGCTGTTTGCGGCCGAGCGCGAGATCATCATTGCGCATGGCGAGGACAGCTATCGTCTCCGCTTGACCTCGCAGAACAAGCTGATCCTGACGAAGTAACCCGCAATGACATTTTGCCGCACCCTCGCCTATCTCCTGCTCTCCGGCGGAATCGCGCTCGCATCTGCCGCGCACGCGGCTGGCATCACCGTGCATGACGCGCGCAATCGCGAGGTCACTGTTGCCGATTTTGCGCGCACGGTCTCGATCGGCGGCGCCATCACCGAGATCCTCTATGCGCTCGGGCTGGAAAGCCGGCTGGTCGGCGTCGACACCACGAGCCTTTATCCGGCGGCGGCGCTGCACGACAAACCCAATGTCGGCTACATGCGCCAGATCTCGGCCGAGGGCGTGCTCGGCCTCAACCCCACCCTGATCCTGGCGATCCAGGGCTCGGGCCCGCGCGAGACCATGGACATCCTCGAGACGGCGAAGGTGCCGCTGGTGCTGGTGCCCGAGACCTTCTCCGAGGAGGGCCTGATCGAGAAGATAAGACTGGTCGGCCACGCCATGGGCGTCGATGCGCGTGCCGAATGCCTGAGCGCCGCTGTCGGCACCGATCTTGCGCAGCTCCGCGCACTGCGCGCCAAGGTGACGAAGCCGGTGCGCGTGATGTTCGTGATGTCGCTCCAGAACGGGCGGGCGATGGTGGCCGGCCGCAAGACCGCGGCCGACGAGATCATCCAGCTCGCCGGCGCGGCCAACGCCGTCGACGATTACGACGGCTACAAGATCATCGGCGACGAGGCGATCGTGGCCGCCAAGCCCGAATTCGTGCTGTCGATCGAGCGCGGCAAGGAATCGCTGCAGGCCGATGCGATCTATGCCCATCCCGGTTTTGCGCTGACGCCGGTCGCGGCCAACAAGAGCTTCATCGCCATGGATGGGCTCTATCTGCTCGGCTTCGGGCCGCGCACCGCGGCGGCGGCGCGCGATCTCTCGGTCAAGCTCTACCCGGCGTTGGCCGACCAGGGCGGCGCGTTCACGTCGGCCCTGTCGGCGGCGAATTGCCGGCAATGAGCGTGGCCGTCGGGATCGAAGCACGGAGCCCGCGACGAAGCGCGGGACGGCGGTCTGCCTCGTTCGCGATCCCCCTTCTGCTCGTGGTGCTATTGATCACCATCGTCGTCGCTCTGACGGTTGGCGCGGCCGGCATCCCGCTCTCGCGGCTGCCTGTCGCGCTGGGCTTGGCCGGCGAAAGCACGGCCATGACGGCCCGCGACCAGCTCGTGCTGTGGTCGATCCGCATCCCACGGATCGCGGCGGCCGCGATGGTCGGCGGCCTGCTTGCCGCGGCCGGCGCGATCATGCAGGGGCTGTTTCGCAACCCGCTCGCCGATCCCGCCCTCGTCGGCGTCTCCAGCGGCGGCGCGCTCGCAGCCGCAAGCGCGATCGTCTTCACCGATTCCCGCTTCGGCGAAGCGCTGCGCTTTCTCCAGACCGAGCTGTTGCCGCTGGCAGCTTTTGCGGGCTCGCTGGCGACCACCGCAATCCTCTACGGCATCTCCAGCCGCTCGGGACGGACCTCGATTGCGATCTTCCTGCTCGCCGGCGTCGCCATCACTGCCATCGCCAATGCCGGCATCGGGCTGCTAGTGTTCATCGCCGACGACCGCCAGCTCCGCGACATCACGTTCTGGATGCTCGGCTCGATGAGCGGCGCGACCTGGACCAAGGCGGCCGTGCTCGCGCCGGTCCTCGTCCTCGGGCTTGCCGCTTGCGCCTTCATCTCCCGCGGTCTCGATCTGCTGGTGCTCGGCGAGGCTGATGCCTTTCACGGCGGCGTCGATGTCGAGCGTCTGAAGCGGATCTCGATCGTCATGGTCTCCGCCATGACCGGTGTCGCGGTGTCGATCAGCGGCGTCATCGGCTTCGTCGGCATCGTCGTGCCGCATCTGCTCCGTCTCGTGATCGGGCCGGCGCATCGCCTGCTGCTGCCGGCCTCGGTGCTATCAGGCGCGATCCTGATGGTCGGCGGCGACACGCTGGCGCGCACCATCGTGGCCCCGGCGGAGATGCCGATCGGCATCCTGACGGCGGCCGTCGGCGCACCCGTCTTTCTCGTCATCCTGCTGCGGCAGCGCGGGCTTGCCGCGCTATGACGGCGGTGATCGAGGCACGGCATTTAAGCAAGCGCATCGGCCGCACGACGCTGCTCGATGGCGTCGGCCTGACGGTTGCGGCCGGCGAGATGGTCGCCATCATCGGCCCGAACGGCGCCGGCAAGTCAACGCTGCTGCGGCTGCTCTCCGGCGATCTTCGCCCCAGCGCAGGCGAGGTGCGGCTCAAGCAGCGCGACATCGGCAGCTTCACGCCGCGCGAGCTCGCCGCGCGCCGCGCGATGCTGTCCCAGCACATCAACGTCACCTTCCCGTTCACGGTCGAGGAGATCGTGCTGATGGGAGCCGGCGAGCGCAGCTTGCGCGAGGCTGGACCGCTCGTCGATGCCGCCCTCGACGAGGTCGGCCTTGCACATTTCCGCGAGCGGCGATTGCCGACGCTGTCAGGCGGCGAGCAGCAGCGCGCCCATTTCGCCCGGGTGCTGGTGCAGCTCGCCTGCGGCGAGGCCGAGCACGGTCCCGGGCTTTTGCTGCTGGACGAGCCGACCTCAAGCCTCGATCTGCGCCACCAGATCGACCTCGTCGAAGCGGCGCGCCGCCGCGCGGCTGCCGGCACCGCTGTCATCGCGATCCTGCACGATCTCAATCTCGCGATCCGCTTCGCCGACCGGCTCGTCGTGCTGAACGGCGGCAGGCTCGCCGCGGACGGCCCGCGCACGGAGGTCGTCACGCGCGAGAGGATTCGCGGCATCTTCGAGATCGATGCCGTCGTCCACCAGGCCGACGGCGTGCCGTACGTGCTGCCGCAGTCGATGCGGGCGGCGATGCCGCCACGGTGAAGGTGCACTCCCTCCCCCGCTTGCGGGGAGGGTTGGGGAGAGAGTGTCTCCACGACGGGACATGCCCAGAGGAGAGAGCCCTCACCCCAGCCCTCTCCCGCAAGCGGGAGAGGGAGCGCACTTCCTTCGTGGCTGGCTACCCCGCCGGGGCGATCACCATGCTCTTGTCCTTCGGCCAGCGGACGCGCCAGGCGAAGTTGATGTCGCGGGCCTCGCCGGGCTTGGCGTCGAACGACCATTCCAGCACGCCGCGCTTGTCGCGGATGTTGTTCGCGGTCGGCGGAGTGCTCGAGGGCAGCATCTCGACGACGATGTCCTCGTTCTCGCTGACCGGCAGCTGATCCTCGATCGCGACGCGAATCGGGAAATCATGGCCGTTGCGGATCGTGGTCTTGAACGAACGCTCGTCGGTCTTCGACGTCGTCACGAGCAGGCCGGCCGAGCCCTCGTTGCGCTTGAGCACCGCGCGCTCGATTCGAACCTTGTCGTCGGCGCCGAAGCCGAGCCGCACGATGTCGTCCTTGGCGGACGCCGTGATCTTGCCCCGGCCGACGAAGGTGCCGTCGCGGTAGATCGCGACCTTGCCGGGCAGCAGGGCCGTGTCGTCCGCCTGTTTGAAGCTGGCTTCGAGGAACGCGGTGGGATTCATGACCGGAGCGGCGCGCACCGCGAGATCGGCGGGCACAATCGCCGCAGCGATACGGAGGCTCTTGGCGCCCTCGGCGGCGCCGAGGCTGACGCGGCCGGGAATTTTGAAGGTGGCCTGGAAGTCGCCGATCTCGGCAACCGCCTGTTGCTCGTCGGCGCGCTCGCGCGGCTCGGCCGCCTCTGCGATCTTGGCCATGGCCGGCGATTGCGCCTGGCGCGTCATCGGGGCCGGGCGCGCCAGATCGGAGGCCGTGCCGAGCGCCAGCGGCTTCGGCACTTGCGGATATTGCGCAACCAGCGAGCTTAGCTCCGGGGCACTGCCGCCGCGGCTGATGCGGACCGTGGAGACGCCGAGCGTCACGTTCGACCAGTCCTCGCCGGTCGACTGCGTGACCTCGGCGCGACGAACGAGTTCGAGCTGCGGCTTGCGATCCTTGGCGCCGGTATCGAGCCGGGCGTCGTAGAGCGGAACCCAGCGCGCGTTGCGCACGGCATAGGTCACGCGCAGCGTCGCCTTGGTCGCCGCGGCTGAGGCGACGTCGATCCGCACTTCCAGTTTGTTCGGCGGCTTGGCCGAGCGCTCGGCTTCCAATTCCGCGATCTGGCGGTCCAACTCGCGCTGTTTTCGCGTGGCATCGCGAATTGCGGTGTCAGCGGTCGCTATCTCCTCGGCAACCGCGGCAAAGGCCGCGCGCCATTCGGCGATGGGGCGCGCCTCGCCCTTTTCGCCGAGGCCGGCCGGCGAGGCTTCAGCAAAATGCTGCGCAAACTTGCGCCGGGCGTTGGCCGAGTCGATCGCACCCTGCAGATCGGCCCGTTGATCCCTCAGTGCCTCGATGCGCTTGTCCAGCTCGGAGAGGTTCGCGGGCGGCGCGGCCTTCGGCGGCCGCGCATCGATCGTGCCGATGGTGAGCTTGGCGCCTGCCTCGCCTTCGACGCGGAGGGAAGACGGATCGAGCGAGAGCGGAAAATCCCTGGCGACCAGCGTCGAGTCACCGGAGGCGAGATCCAACGAGATGACGCGGGTGACGGTGGCGCCGTCGGGATAGACGGTGACCGTGTCGATCGCCGACGTGGCGTCCACGTTGGCGGCCCATGCCGGCGATGCGATGGCCGTGGTCACCAGGACCAGGCTCGTGGTTGCCAAATATTTTGCGGTGATGCGCATAAAGTCCCTCCTGCCGGTATCGCTGCGCCGCCAGCCGGACGCGCGCGATGAAATGCCTCGCCATCGTGGTTGGACGCGGCAGGGAAGGAACTGGTTCGATTGAGGTTTCTGTGCGGCGCCGCCACGGCCGCACCATGGCCGCGGAACGCTTTGTCGTCCCGGCAGCCTTTAAACCTGGGACGGCGAAGCCTGGCCGAAGATACGGCGGAGCAGATCGGTCACGTTGCGGGCGCCGGCCTTCTTCAGGACGCTGGCGCGGTAACCCTCGACCGTCCGCGCGCTCAGATGCATGCGCCGGGCGATCTCCTTGTTGGTGAGACCGGCGGCGAGATGCTCGAGCACGTCGCCTTCGCGCTCGGTCAGGGGCTCGCAGCCGGGCAGCCAGCGTTGCCGGATCTCGGCGGGCCGGGCGAACTCGTCGATGGCGGCATCGATCCGGCCAACGATGTCGTGGGTGCGGAACGGCTTTTCGATGAAGTCGGCCGCGCCGCTCTTGATGGCGTCGACCGCCATGGCAATGCTGCCGTTCGCCGAGGTCACCAGCACCGGCGCCATGCAGTTCTCGCCGCGCAGCCGCTTGAGCACCTCGAAGCCGGATTGGTCGGACGGTAGCTCCAGCAGCACGCAGGCCGGCATCCGCGCCTTTGCTGCGGACAAGAGAGAGGCACCGTCAGCGAAACAGATCACCTCGTAGGCGTTCTGTTGGAGCGCGGTCGAAAGTTGTTCGCGCGAGGCAGCGTCGGTGTCGATGACGAATATCTCACCCTTGGAAAGCATGTTTCCCGGCATATCCCGATCCAGCAATGTCTTGGTCAAATGCTCCGAGACGGTAGCCGGCTCCATCGCCTTGCCACGCCGTCGTAAACACGGCATTCACGCCCGTGCTTCGGTTTCTCCTATGTATGTTCCGTCCGGTTCCTGGGTTTGACTGAGCGGGACAGAAATTTTACATTTCGAGACATCTGCAGGGATGGCTGGCAGGAACGGTTCGCATGACCGACCTCGTTCGCAGCTCAAGCCTGAGTTATTATCCGGAGGTCGCCCGGTCGGTCGGGCTCGACCCCAGGCAGATGATGCGCAAGGCAAGATTGCCGCCAGCCTGCGTCGACAAGCCCGACACGCCCATTGCCGTCGCAGGCCTGCGCCGTCTGCTCGAATTGTCGGCGGAGGCGTCCGGCGCCGAAGATTTCGGCTTGCGTCTCGCCGAGCGCGGCGGCCTGACCAATTTCGGCGCGGTCGGCCTGATCGTGCGCGAACAAGCAACCGTCGGTGAGGCCATCGATGCGTTCTCGCGCTTCATCCATATCCATCACGATGGCATGCGGCTGGACGTTGCGCGCAGCAAGCGGACCGTGACCATCACGATGCATCTGCGCGGCCGGCACCCGAGCGCGTCGCGGCAGTCGATCGACATGGCGCTCGGCAGCGTCCACCGCATCATCCAGTCGCTGTTCGGTCACGACTGGCGGCCGCAGGAAGTGCACCTGCATTATCCACCGCCGTACGACCGCAAGCGCTACCGCGAATTCTTCGGCTGCCGCGTGATCTTCAGCGCGAAGGATGACGCGATCCTGTTGTCGGCGCACGAAATGGAACGTCGGATCCCGAGCGCGCATCCACTGATCGCGAGCTATCTGCGCAAGCGGATCGAGGCGATCGAAACACGGCCCGCAAGCTGGGAGCAGAAGGTCGACGAGGTCGTACGCCTTCTGCTCGCCGGCGGCGACTGCACGGTCGAGCGCGTCGCCGAGCATCTTGCCTGCACCCGCCGGACCATCCACCGCCGCCTCGCTGCATCGGGCACCAGCTTCTCGGCCATCTTGGACGCGCGACGCGCCGATCTCGTGACCCGGCTGATCGAAGATCCCGGCCGGCCGCTGGCCGACATCGCGATGCAGCTTGGCTTCTCCGCGCAGAGCGCCATGGCGCGCTGGTTCCGCGGCCGGTTCGGCTGCACCATCACCGATTGGCGCAAGGGCGTGCGGCCTCTGACAGCGCCGCCCTCGGCGAGTGCAGCTTGAGCTCAGCGTGCCGCAGCGGGAACGCCCATCGTGGCGAGGGCACGCCACCGGCTGCCGGCGAGCAGCGGGCCGAACGCGACGGCAAATCCGAGGAAGGCGACGATCCAGCCGCAGGCGGCGATGTGCAACAACACATTGTCATGGGCTGGCAATAGAACGGCAGCGACCCGGGCCAAAGCCGTGATAATGATTGCAGCATAGATTCCCTGGATCGCCGGCGAAGCCGTCAACGCCTGTCCGGTATGGCCGAGACTCGCGCGGGTCATCACTGCGAGCGTCATGGTTCCCGCCGCCCCCGCCATCCAGGCGTGGATGCCGGCGCTTGGCGGCAGCACGCCGAAGGCGGCCAGAGCGTTCAGAATGAAACCGAACGGCACGAAGACATAACCGACATGCAGGATCAGCAGCAGCCGCTCGCGCGTGGTGCGATCGCCGGCCCAGCGTGCAAGCCGAACCAGATGCAGCACGCCAACCGCCGCCATCACGATGCCGGTGATCATGTTGAGCGGCGCCACGATCCATGAGACGAGCGCGAGCGCGCTGCATCCGATCACCGCGCCGTCGAAACGTCCGAACGGCACGGGCAGACGGCCGGGATTGAACTTGACCAGCCAGTTTCGGGTGAAGCTCGGAATGATGCGGCCGCCGATCAACGAGATCAGCAGAATGACCACGCCGATGCCGACGCGGATGCTGACGTCGGCCGCGCCCTCGTAATGCGTTTCGACATGAAAGGCGACGTTGCCGGCGAGCAGAACGAGCACCAGCCCCACCACGGGCAGATTGCGCCAGTTGCCGCCTGCGATGATCTCGCGCGTCGCGGCGGCGACGACCAACGTCAGGAAGGCGGCATCGACGACCAGCGCAAACGCCCAGCCGATATTGGCCGACACCGTCACCACGATACGTCCGGCAAGCCAGACCGCCAGCAGCGCTCCTAACGGCGTGCCCCGGATCGGCAGCCGCCCCGTCCAGTTCGGGATTGCCGTGAACAGGAACCCGGTAATCACCGCCGACAGGAAGCCATAGAGCATCTCGTGGATGTGCCAGTCGCGCGGCGCGAATGCAGAGCTCACGGACAATTCGCCATAGAACATCGGCAACCAGGCCAGGATCGACAGCGCCGCCTGAATCGCGGCAAGCAGAAAGAAGGGACGAAAGCTGTTCGCAAACAGCGGCCAGCCCGCAAAGTTGCGGGATCGGGCGCCAGCCATGGGGTCAACTCCAATGAATTCAGGTCGTTATTTGGAAAAATACTGCCACCCGGCCGGCCCGTTTTGCGCTATCGCAAACTACCCGACGATTGCAGGTGCCATCACACTCCCTGATGTCAAGGAGGCAGAATGGCCAAGGTCGACACATCGCTGGTTGCGCATCTGCCGTTGTTTGCGGGGGTGACGCCGGAAGCTCTGGACGAGATCCTGCGTGAGGCCCGCTCGGCGCGCTATCCCAAGAACAGTGCAATCTTCGAGCAGGGGGCGGACGCGCAGTCCTTCTTCCTGCTGCTGCACGGCCATGTCCGCGCGGCCAAGACCACGCCGACCGGCGAGCAGATTGTGGTGCGCTATGTCGCGCCCGGCGAAACATTCGGGCTCGCGATGGCGATCGGAGCTGCGCGGTATCCGGCGACGGCGATGGCGGTCGATGACAGCGTCGTGCTGATCTGGCCGACCTCGGCCTGGCCGCGGTTGGTCGAGCGGTTTCCGGCGCTTGCCGCCAACACGCTCCAGACCGTCGGCACGCGGCTCCAGGAGAGTCACACCCGCATCCTGGAAATGTCGACCCAGCAGGTCGAGCAACGCGTCGCGCATGCGCTGCTGCGTCTCGCCAAGCAGTCCGGCAAGAAACTCGACCACGGCATCGAGATCGACTTCCCGATCAGCCGCCAGGACATCGCGCAGATGACCGGCACCACCCTGCACACCGTCAGCCGCATCCTGAGCGGCTGGGAGAGCCAAGGTCTCGTCGAGAGCGGCCGCCAGCGCATCATCCTGCGCGAGCCGCACAAGATCGTCGTATTGGCGGAGCGGAGCGCCGACAGCGGCGCGACGTGAGAGCCGACGGCGATACGTCTCTCCACAAGATAGGGGTGAGGGGCGCTTCCGCTTACGGCGAAAGCGCCCTCACCCGGGAATTCGCACGCACTCGCGCGAATTCCAAACCTCATCACGCCGGCACGCAATCGCTCAATGCAGCGAGGAATTTTTGGCGGTCGATCCCATGCTCGCGGCAGGCGTCATCCACGGTGTGGAAGGTCGCGATCGGACAGCCGACACAAGCCATCCTGAAGGCGAGAAACACGCGGATCGTGTGCGGCGCCGTGCGCATGATGTCATCGACCAGATCATCGGATCGGAAGGGCATGGACAACTCCGTTCCGAACTGACGATAGCGGCGCGGGACCGAGAGTCTTTGTTGGAGCGCAAGCTGTTGCCGGTTCCTCAACTCGTCATTCCGGGCGCGCGCAGCGCGAACCCGGAATCCATTGGGCAGCAACCAGTGCAGTGAAATGGATTCCGGGTTCGCGCCAAGAGGCGCGCCCCGGAATGACGAGGGGCTACACCGCCCTGCTATGCAGTTGCTTGCCCGGATCCAGATGCGCGTCGAACGCGGCGGCGACGCTGCGCACCAGGAAGCGCGAGTCCCTTGCGACCGCGAGCCGATCGCCGTCCAGCCTCACGACCCCGTCAGAGATCAGCGGCTTCAGACGCGCCGCCGATTTCAACATCGCCCCTGCCTCTGCGCCATGGCGCGCGCAGATGTCGCCGAGATCGGCGCTGAACTCGCACATGATGCGTTCGATGATGTCGGCACGCAGCCGATCGTCGTCAGTGAGCCCATAGCCCTTCGCGGTGGCGAGGCGGCCGGCGGCGATGCTCTGCGCATAGGCGCCTATCTGCACCTCGTTCTGGACGTAGCCCTGCGGCAGATGTCCGATCGCGCTCGCGCCGAAACCCAGCAGGATTTCACTCCGATCGGTGGTGTAGCCCTGGAAATTGCGCCGCAGCGTGCCCTGCTCGAACGCCACGGCCATGGAATCGCCGGGACGCGCGAAATGATCGAGCCCGATCTGCACGTAGCCGGCCTCCTTCAGCGCATTCGCGATCGCGCTGGCCTGGTCGTGGCGCGCAGGGCCGTCGGGCAGCACGGCCTCGTTGATCATGCGCTGGTGCTTCTTGAAATCAGGCACGTGGGCATAGCCGAACACCGAGAAGCGATTGGGCGCGAGCGCGAGGCTGCGCCGCACCGTGTCCAGGCACGACGCGACAGTCTGGTGCGGCAAGCCGTAGATCAGGTCGAAATTGATGCCCTCGATCCCGACGTGGCGGAGCATGTCGACCACGGAAGCCGTCTGCTCGAAACTCTGCACGCGGTTGATCGCCCGCTGCACCACGGGATCGAAGCTCTGCACGCCGAGGCTCGCGCGGTTGACGCCGGAGAGCCGCATCGCCTCGACCATGTCCACGGTCAATGTGCGGGGATCGATCTCGACCGCGATTTCGGCCGAAGGCAGCACGAAGAACTTTTGGCGCATCGTCGCCACCAGTTCGGCAAAAGCCTCCGGCGCCATGATCGTCGGCGTACCGCCGCCGAAATGGATGTGCTCGACCTTGATGCGGCGGCCGATGGTTTCGGCGGCCAGCGCGATCTCGCTGCGCAGCGTCCGCTGGTAACCGGCGATGAGCTCGTCGCGACGGACGATCTGGGTATGGCAGCCGCAGTACCAGCACATCTCGCGGCAGAACGGCACGTGCAGATAAAGCGACGCGCTGGCGCCCGGCGGCAGCTCCGTCAGCCACCGGGCATACGTGTCCGGACCGATCGCAGGCGTAAAGTGCGGTGCGGTCGGATAGCTGGTGTAGCGTGGGAGACGTTCCTCGCCGTAGATCGCCGCAAGATCAGCTCTCATATCTTACCCATTCGTAAATTTCCGCCGCGCACAGACGCCACGGCAAATCACGGAATGAGTTCAATTAACCCGGATGCGCGGAAGCGACTTTGCGCTCGCGCAAAGCGCGGCGGCGGGTTCCTGGCCATGATCGGAAATAATTCGCGGCCATCCGGAGCGTTTGCCATGAGGCTTCTCGCACTCGAACTCATTCTCTCCCTGCTCGACGTCCGCGGCCATATCCCGCGTTTCGACGACTTCCGGCCGGCCCCGGCCACGCCAGCCGCCGCCGGCGTGGTGCGCGCCCTGGCCGCAGCAATCGCCGTCTTCGTCGTGCTGTCGCTGGCGATCTGGGGATTGGTCTGGCTTGCCGTGAATCTGCTCTGACCGGCCGCGCCTTCGCCAAGGCTTGCCTTGCGATCTCATCCACGCACATGAGCGGGGGCGATCGAGATCGCCATCCAACTTGAACATGCAAACGAGTTGCCGCTGAGTTGACGCTCGGCATCGATCGGCATCGCGCCTGCGGACACGGTGAGTTGGTATCGCCGATCCCGCTCTTTCGAGAAACCTAGGTCCTGTTGCGGAGGGTGAATCCGGCGGAAGCTTGTCGCAGCACAAACACGCTTGCCGCGATCGGCGCACACTGCATCCGTCATCAAAACCTTTTCACATGAAGGATGCTTCCGATGTTCACCCGCAGAGCCGCATTGATCAGCGCCGCCGCGACCGCCCTGATGTTGGCGGCCCCGGCTTTTGCCGCCAGCGATCTCAAGCTGCCGCGTCAGAAGGTAGAGCTGGTCGCTCCGCCTTTCGTGCATGCGCACGAGCAAGCCACGACGCAGGCGCCCAAGATCATCGAGTTCACGATGACGGTCGAGGAGAAGAAGGTCGTCATCGACGACAAGGGCACCACCTTCCAGGCGATGACGTTCAATGGCTCGATGCCGGGACCTCTCATGGTTGTGCACGAGGGTGACTATGTCGAGCTGACGCTGGTCAACCCCGCGACCAACACCATGCCGCACAACATCGACTTCCATTCCGCGACCGGCGCGCTCGGCGGCGGCGAGCTCACGCTCATCAATCCCGGCGAGCAGGTCGTGCTGCGCTGGAAGGCGACCAAGACCGGCGTGTTCGTCTATCACTGCGCACCGGGCGGCCCGATGATCCCCTGGCACGTCGTCTCCGGCATGAACGGCGCAGTGATGGTGCTGCCGCGCGACGGGCTGAACGACGGCAAGGGCCGCGCGCTGAAATACGACAAGGTCTACTACATCGGCGAGCAGGACATGTACGTACCGCGTGACGAGAAGGGCAACTTCAAGTCCTACGGATCGCCGGGCGAGGCCTTTACCGACACGGAAGAGGTGATGAAGAAGCTGATCCCCTCCCATGTCGTGTTCAACGGCAAGGTCGGCGCGCTCACCGGCAAGAATGCGCTCACCGCCAAGGTCGGCGAGAACGTGCTGATCGTGCATTCGCAGGCCAATCGCGACAGCCGTCCGCATCTGATCGGCGGCCACGGCGATTATGTCTGGGAGACCGGAAAGTTCGGCAATGCACCTGAGGTCGGGCTCGAGACCTGGTTCATCCGCGGCGGTTCGGCGGGAGCTGCGCTGTACAAATTCCAGCAGCCCGGCATCTACGCCTATGTCACGCACAATCTGATCGAGGCCGCCGATCTCGGCGCCACCGCGCACTTCAAGGTCGAAGGCAAGTGGAACGACGATCTGATGACCCAGGTGAAGGCGCCTGTTGAAATACCGCCTGCCCGCACCAACTAGACGCGACAAGGGGCCGGTCATCGCCGGCCCCTCCTTCTTTCGGGAATGACCATGCTGATCGCATTCAAGCTCAAACTAGCACTCGCCTGCGCGGCCGGGCTTGCGGGGCCGCTGGCCGTTGCGCCTCTGGTTTCCGAGATGACGACGCGCCACGCGGGAGGCGAGCCGGCGATGATCGAGGTCGCCGCCGGCAGCTTCACATATCGCGAAGCCGGCGACTTCACCCGCGGCCGGGCGGCAGGCGGAAGCGCCGCTGCGCTCCGTGCGGATGAACCGGCCGCTGCACATCATGCGAAATCAGGTCGCCTCATCCGACTATCAGCTTTGCGTGCAGGATGGCGCCTGCCGCGCGCTCGATCGCGACGTGGCGATCGCCCCCGATCGCCCCGCAGTGCAGGTGAGCTGGCACGATGCCGAGGCCTATGCAGGCTGGCTGTCGCGCAAGACCGGTCACCATTACCGCCTGCCGAGCGACGAGGAATGGGCCTTTGCAGCCGGCTCACGATTTAGGGATGATGCTGCACCGGTCGATGCAAGCGACCCCTCGACGCGCTGGATCAGCCGCTACGAGCGCGAATCCGAACGCGACCTCTCCGACACTACGGCCCATCGCTTCGGCAAGTTCGGCCCGAACGAGCATGGCGTCGAAGACCTCGCCGGCAACGTCTGGGAGTGGACCGCGACGTGCTTCGTGCGCTCGCGTGCCGATGACGCCGGCAATCCCGGCCGCGCGACCGTGAATTGCGGCGTGCGCGTCGCCGAGGGTGCGCACCGCGCCTATGTCACCGACTTCATCCGCGACGCCCGTGCCGGCGGCTGCGCCCAGGGCGTGCCGCCCGCCAATCTCGGCTTCCGCCTGGTGCGCGAGGAGACGTCGTGGCTGGCCAGCGTCTCGCAGCGCCTGAGCAAGACGAGGCCGGCAAGATCATAGGGCGCCAATCGTTTCCCATGACCTTCGCTCAAGCATTAGAATGAGTCTAAAAGATACTTTGGAATTACTCTAAGCTCATGCCCTCGCGACATCGCGTCGCTGACGTTGTCCCAGCGCCTGCGCTACTCAATCGGCGTTCAATCGCGCGCCTGGGAGCAGCCCTTATGATCTATCTTCGCGTCCTCGCCGCGTCTGCGGCGGTGTTGAGCCTGACCACGTCTTTCGTGTCGGAGGCAGCCGCCAATGGCGAGGTCAACGTCTATACCTACCGCGAGACCAAGCTGATCCAGCCGCTGTTCGATGCGTTCACCAAGGACACGGGCATCAAGGTCAACGTCGTCTCCGCAAGCTCCGGTCTGGAGCAGCGCATGAAGGCGGAAGGGGCCAACAGTCCGGCCGACGTGCTGCTGACGGTGGACATCGGCCGCATCGACGAGGCCGTGCAGGCCGGTGTCACCCAGCCGATCAAGTCGGAGGCAGTCGACAAGGTCGTGCCGGCGCAGTATCGCGATCCGGACGGACACTGGGCCGGCATCTCCATGCGCGCGCGCGTGATCTATGCCTCGAAGGATCGTGTCAAGCAGGACAAGATCACCTATGAGGAGCTCGCCGATCCCAAGTGGAAGGGCAAGATCTGCATTCGCTCGGGCCAGCACATCTATAACAACGCGCTGTTCGCGGCCTACACGGCCAAGTATGGCGAGGCCAAGGCCGAGGAATGGCTGCGCGGCGTGAAGGCCAATCTCGCGCAGAAGCCGTCGGGCGGCGATCGCGAAGCCGCGCGTGACGTCGCCGCTGGCAAATGCGACATCGGCATCGGCAACACCTATTACTGGGCGCTGATGATGAACAACGATCCCGAGAAGAAGCCGTGGGCGGAGGCGACCCGCGTCATCCTGCCGACCTTCGAGGGCGGCGGCACCCACGTCAACCTCTCCGGCGTGCTGCTCGCCAAGAACGCGCCCAACAAGGCAAACGGTATCAAGCTGATCGAGTGGCTCGTGAGCGAGCAGGCGCAGCAGATGTATGCCGACCAGAACTACGAATATCCGGTTCGGAGCGGTGTCGCCGTCAACGCGACCATCGCGGGCTATGGCAAGCTCGGCCCGGATCCGTTGCCGATCGCAAAGATCGCCGCCAACCGCAAGGCTGCGGCCTCGCTGGTGGACAAGGTCGGCTTTGACAACTGATCTCTGGCGGCCCACGTCTCTTAAGCTGGGAGAAACTTCGGACGCACGGCCTCGCTCGAGAGGCCGTGCCCACGCCGGGCGCGCCGCAACCGCAATCGCGATCGCAACCGCGATCCTGGTCGCGGCGCCCGTGATCTCGATCGTTTCGCTGGCTCTGCAGCCGGCGCCCGATGTGTGGCACGGCCTCATCAACTATGTGCTGCCGGCCGCCCTGCTGGATACCGCGCTTCTGCTCGTCGGGGTCGGCGCGGTCACACTACTGATCGGCGCCAGCACTGCATGGGTGATATCGCGCCACGATTTTGCCGGCCGGGGCATGCTCCTGTGGCTGATGCCGCTGCCGCTGGCGATTCCGACCTATCTTGCGGCGTACGTCTATGCCGATCTGTTCGAACCGCTCGGCCTGGTGCATCGCAGCCTGGCGATCTGGCTGCCGCTGGGCGATGCCCTCAGCCTTCTGCCCAACCTCCGCTCGCTGCCGGGCGCCATCTTCGTGATCGGGCTCGTGCTCTACCCTTACGTCTATCTCTCGGCGCGCGCGACGTTCCAGGTTCAGTCAGCCGAATTCGCGGAAGCGGCCAGGACACTGGGCGCCGGCCGGTGGACCATCTTCTGGCGCGTTTCACTGCCGATGGCGCGGCCGGCGCTCGCGGTCGGCGTGGCGCTGGTCGCGCTGGAAACGCTCAACGACATCGGAGCCAGCGAATATCTCGGCATCCGCACGCTGACGGTCTCGATCTTCACCACCTGGCTCAACCGCGGCAGCCTTGCCGGTGCAGCACAACTGGCATGCCTGATGCTTGCGATCGTCGCCGGCCTGATCGCGATGGAGCGTTACGGCCGTCGCAACGCCAGCACCGAGTTCTCGGCCGAAAGCCCGCATGTGAGGCAGCGAACCCCGCTGTCGGGCGCAAGAGCGTCGATCGCGTTCGCGGTCTGCGTGCTGCCGGTGCTGATCGGCTTCGTGGTACCGCTGCTCTATCTGGCGCATCAGGCTCTCGGTCGCGGACTGCTTGCAAATTTCGACCCGCTGCTGTGGCGCCACACCTTCCATTCGTTTGCCTTTGCGGCGCTCGCGACGCTCATGGCGCTGATGCTTGCGCTCGCCACGACGATCGCGCACCGCTTGCGGCCGGATCCTCTGCGATATGTGGCGCTGAGCACCGCGCAGGCCGGATACGCGCTGCCGGGTCTCGTCATCGCTCTCGGCCTGCTCACCCCGGTCCTGGCGGTCGACAATGCGCTGAGCGCGGTCGCGGCCTGGACCGGACGTTCCCTTCCCGGGCTGGTCCTGGTCGGCTCCGGGATGGCCGTCGTGATCGCCTACACGATTCGTTTTCTGGCTGTGCCGGTCGGCATGATCAAGGCCGGGTTCGACAGCATTCCGAGCGACTATGACGAGAGCGCGCGCGCGGTCGGCGCAGGCCAGGCAGTCATGTTGAGGCAGATCTATCTGCCGTTGCTCCGGCCCGCGATGCTCGGCGCCGTCATCATCATGTTCGTCGACTGTCTCAAGGAGCTCCCGGCAACGCTGCTCTTGCGGCCCCTCAACGTCGAAACACTGTCCACGTCGATCTACCAGTACGCAAGCCGCGGCAATTTCGAGGACGGCGCGCTCGCGGCCCTCCTGATCATCGCCGCGAGCATCGGCCCGGTTGCCTGGCTGACCCGGTTCTCCGAAGTGCCGAGCGGCCCCGCTTGACGGGATGCCCATCGTCCGCGCATTCACGCCATCGCCCGCATTCACGGGAGATGGGACGCACGGACCACAGTGATGCGCGCCCGTTTCTCGCTTACGTGTTCTTCAGCGCGACGCGGAATTCGGCTTCGGTCTTGGACTTGACCTCGTCGAGCGAGACGCCGTCGGCGAGCTCGATCAGCGCCATGCCGCCGTCGCCGTGCTTGTCGATGGTGAAGACGGCGAGATCCGTGACGACCATGTCGACCACCCGCTCGCCCGTCAGCGGCAAATTGCACTTCTTCAGCAGCTTCGGGCCGTCCTTGGCCGAATGCTCCATCACCACGACGACGCGCTTGACGCCGGCGACGAGATCCATCGCGCCGCCCATGCCCTTGACCATCTTGCCCGGGATCATCCAGTTGGCGAGATCGCCATTCTGGGCCACCTGCATGGCGCCGAGGATCGAAAGATCCATGTGGCCGCCGCGGATCATGCCGAAGGAATCCGCGCTCGAGAAATACGAGGTCGAGGGCAGCTCGCTCACGGTCTGCTTGCCGGCGTTGATCAGGTCCGCGTCCACCTCGTCTTCGTAGGGGAACGGGCCCATGCCGAGCATGCCGTTCTCGCTCTGCAGGCTGACGTCCATGCCGTCTGGGATGTAATTCGAGACCAGCGTCGGGATGCCGATGCCGAGATTGACGTAATAGCCGTCACGCAGCTCCTTCGCGGCGCGCGCGGCCATCTGTTCACGGGTCCAGGCCATCGTTGTGCTCCTGTCGATTCTTTAGTGGCGCATGATCTGATCGGAAAACCGGCTTCCACGTTTCCGGATCATGCGCTGGTGCGCGGGCGGGTGTTGCGGAATTCGATGCGCTTCTTGGCCGTGCCGACCTCGACGATGCGCTTCACGAAGATGCCGGGCGTATGAATGTGGTCGGGATTGAGTTCACCGGCCGGAACCAGATGCTCGACCTCGGCCACCGTGATCTTGGCGGCAGTCGCCATCATCGGGTTAAAATTGCGCGCGGTCTTGCGGTAGATGAGGTTGCCGGCGGTGTCGCCCTTCCAGGCGTGCACGATGGCGAGGTCGGCGAACAGGCCGCGCTCCATCAGGTACTTCTCGCCGTCGAACTCCTTCACTTCCTTGCCTTCGGCGATCAGAGTGCCGACGCCGGTCTTGGTGTAGAAGGCCGGGATGCCGGCGCCGCCAGCGCGAATGCGCTCGGCCAGCGTGCCCTGCGGGTTGAATTCGAGTTCCAGCTCGCCGGCGAGGAATTGCTGGGCAAACAGCTTGTTCTCGCCGACATAGGACGAGATCATCTTCTTGATCTGGCGGGTTTCGAGAAGACGGCTGAGCCCGATGCCGTCGACGCCGGCATTGTTGGAGACCACCGTCAGGCCCTTGACGCCGGACTCCCGGATCGCGTCCGACAGTTCCTCGGCAATGCCGCAGAGGCCGAAGCCGCCCGACATGATCATCATGTTGTCTTTTAGAATGCCGTCGAGCGCCGACTTGGCGTCGGGATAGACCTTGTTCATGCAAAAAACCTCGACTGAACCTTCGGCTTGCAGGCGTCGCGCCTTATTGGCGGCGATTATTAGGCGAAATCGTCCGAAGCCGTCAATGATACGGGGGTTCTCCGCTCCGCCCCTGGGTGATAGAAGCTGCTCATGCCGTGGGCATAACCGTGCCGCGGCCTTGAAAGCGTCAAGAAAACCCATCAAGTTGTGGGGGTTGGGTGTGGGCGCACAGGTTTCCCGGCCCGCCCTTCTGGCTCCAGCGACCAACCCGATCAGGACATGCCATTGACCATGGCCCAAGGAATGAAGCGCCTCGGGACGCCGATCGCGGCGCTGCTCGGCGTCGCGCTGATCGCCCTGATCGCGACCTCCTGGCTCATCAACCGCGACGCGCTGCGCAAGGCGGTCGAAGCGCAGATCCGCGACGTCACCGGGCTCGAGCTCAATGTCGCGGGCAGCATCGACATCTCGGTGCTGCCGGCGAGCTACATCTCCTTCCGCGACGTCGGCCTCAAGGGCGGCGGCACCAGCACGCCAGCGCTCCAGGTCGACGTGCTCACCGCAAATCTGCGGCTGCTGCCGCTGCTGCTGCAACGATTCGAGATCGCCGACCTGACGCTGCTGCGCCCGCGCATCCATGTCAGCCTCAAGCCGGACGGCGAGAGCAACTGGACGCCCTTCATCCAGACCATCGCGCGCACCATGAAGCCCGGGGCCGAGAACCAGGTCTCGTTCTCCGAAATCCGGATCCAGGACGGCGTGCTCGATTACGAGGACGCCGCCACGCATGCCACCGAGAAGCTCGAGGACATCGACCTGTCGCTGGCCTGGCCTTCGATCTCGCGCTCCTTTGCCGCGACCGGACAGTTCGACTGGCGCGGCGAGCGCGTCGACGGCTCGATCAGCTTTTCCGATTTCGTCGCCGCCCTCTCCGGCGACCGGTCCGGCCTGAAGGCGCGAATCGCCAGCTCGCCGCTCAAGCTTGCCTTCGACGGCAGCGTCGCCAATCGCACCAGCCCGATGATGGAAGGCACGCTCACCGTCGACAGCCCGTCCTTGCGCAACGCTCTGCGCTGGACCGGGCAGCCGCAGCCCGGCAGCGGCGGCTTCGGCCGCTTCGCGCTGAAGGCGCGCGCCAACGTCGTCGGCGCCTCGATCGCGCTCACCAATGTCAATGTCGAGCTCGACGGCAATGCCGCCGAGGGCGTCATGACCTACGCCAATAACGGCCGGCAGACGCTGCAGGCGACGCTCGCCGCCGACGCGCTCGACTTTACACCCTATATCTCGACGTTCCGCCTGCTCGCGAGCGGCGCGCGCGACTGGAACAGGCAGCTGTTCGATCTCAACGGATTGTCGACCACCGACCTCGACATGCGCCTGTCGGCTGCAAGGCTGACGGTCGGGCCGACGAAGCTCGGCCGCACCGCGATCGGCGCCAATTTACGCAATGGCACGCTGGCGCTCTCGGTCGGCGAGGCGCAGGTCTATGGCGGGATCGCGAAGGGCTCGTTCGGCATCGCGCGGTCCGACACCGTCGCCGACATCAAGGCGCAATTCCAGTTCACCGACGTCGATCTCCAGGCCTGCGCCACCGAGCTGTTCGGTCTCAACAAGCTGTCAGGCCGCGGCAACATCAACGTCTCGCTCCTCGCCTCCGGATCGAGCCCGTTCGGCCTCGTACAGTCGCTCGACGGAAGCGCTACCGTGACCGGGCACGACGGTGCGATCTCGGGCTTCAACGCCGAGCAGCTCCTGAAGCGGCTGGAGCGGCGGCCGCTGTCGGGCGGCGGCAATTTCCGCAACGGCTCGACGCCCTACAACAATCTTACCATCGCCGTGAAATTCTCCGACGGGATCGCCACCGCCGAGGACATCCGCGTCGAGGGGCCGGCGGCGAAGATCACGCTCACCGGCACCGCCTCGGTGCCGACGCGCGAATACGACATGAAGGGCGTGGCGAGCCTCAACAGCGCGTCGGGGTTCGAACTGCCCTTCGTGGTGCAGGGCCCCTGGGACGATCCGCTGATCTTCCCCGATCCCGAAAGCCTGATCCGCCGCTCGCCGGCCTCCGCGCCGCTGCTCGACATGCTGAAGGACCGCAAAGGGGGTGACGCCGTGCGCTCCGCAATCGAGCGCATCACCGGCAGCGGAAAGCGCACCGCGCCGGCGGAATCGCCGACGGCGGAGAACGCGAAGGACAGCGCCAAGTCCAACTAAAGCGCGACGAGATTAGGATGGATCGTCATCGCGCTTTAGATTCTTGTTTGAGCATGATCTCTTCAGAAAACCGCTGCACACTTTTCCGGATCATGCTCTAGAGGTACCAACGTCACTTCCTTTGGGTTGGCAGCCTGCACGCCACGAGCTCGACTTGCCAGGCTGAATACTGCGCCGATTTCATGCAAATGCGGCGTTACGCGGCCGATTGCGTCGTCGAAATCCAGCTCTTGTCCTCCCGCACCACCGGTGCCGCCCCCATCTTCGTCCCGGTCGCGACCGTGAGAGTGCCCCCCTGTCCCAGTTCGCGGGCCAGCACCTCGCGATCACAGGCGTCCTCCCACAGCGAAATGGTGATGGATGCGACACAGTTGCTGATCATGCTGGTCAGCGCCCGTGCCTCCGACATGAAGCGGTCGATGCCGACAAGCAGCGCCACGCCGGTCACGGGCAAATCCGGCATGACCGAGAGGGTCGCGACAAGCGCGACGAAGCCGCTGCCGGTGACACCGGCCGCCCCTTTGGACGTCAGCAGCATCAATCCGAGCATCGCTGCAATCTGCCCCCATGACAGGTGAATGTCGCAGGCTTGCGCGATGAAGATGGAAGCCAAGGTGAGATAAATGGCGCTGCCATCCAGATTGAAGGAATAGCCCATCGGCAACACGAGCCCTGACACGCCTTTCCGGCATCCGAGCTGCTCCAGCTTGCGCAGCGCGCCAGGCAGCGCCGGCTCCGACGACGACGTGCCGAGCACGATCAGCAATTCTTCCTTGAAGTAGCGGATCGTCTTCCACAGGCTGAAGCCGTTCAGCCGCGCCAGCGTACCAAGCACGACCACCACGAAGACGGAGCAGGCGAGATAGAATGTCAGGATCAGCAGTCCGAGCGAGCCGATCGATCGGATGCCATAGCGGCCTACCGTGAACGCCATGGCCCCAAAGGCGCCGAGCGGAGCGAGTTTCATGATGAAGCCAAAACACACAAACAGCACCTGGGAGAACGAGGCGACTGCCTTTGTCACCACGACACCCCCATCACCGGCACGGCTCAGGCCGAAGGCGATCAGGATTGAGACCAGCAACACCGGCAGCACTTCGCCATCGGCGAACGCTCCAAAGAACGAATGCGGGATAATGTGCAGCATGAATTCCGCGAAGCCGGATACCCCCGCCTGCTTGGTGAATTTCGCGGCCACCGACGGATCCAGCGTATTGACCGCAACATGCATGCCCGCGCCCGGCTGGATCAGCGACACGGCGATCAGCCCGGCCAGCAAAGCGAGCACCGTCAGCAGGTAGAACAGCGCCATGGACTTCACCAGCGTGCGGCCGACCTCGCGGGAATCGCTGACGCTGTTGATGCCGCTCACGATGGTGCAGAACACGATCGGCGCGATCATCATCTTGACCAGCTTGACGAAGCCGTCGCCAAAGGGCTTCAGCGCGGCGCCGAATTCGGGCCAGAAATGGCCCGTGAGGACGCCCAGCATGAGGCCAATCAGCACCTGGATATAGAGAATCCGGTAGAATGGCTTTCCCGCCTCGGTGCTCGGGTGCCCAACCAGCGCTTCCTTATGCATTTCTCGTTTCTCCCATGCTGTTTTTGTGCTGGCTTTGGAGGCGGCGGGCTTCAGGCCGCCAGCACCGAATGAGGCACGTGCGATCGACGGGCGAAGACGTGGCCCTCGAAGATTCGCCGGGCCGTCCGCAGCACCCGGGCAACCGGGCCGGGCTCCAGCCGAACCACGAGCTGGCCCGAGGGATGGGCGAGCGTGATCGGCACCGGCGTCGCCAGCGGTCCGACCATCTCTGCGGCGATCGTCCCGGGCGTGACGCATGCCGTCGCGATCGCGACCGCGCCGGTGACCGCCAGCGCGCTATGGCAGTCGTGTGGCATGAAGTACCTGACGTTCAACGTCGCCTCTCTCGCGGGCGCAATCAGAACCGGTTTCGGGATCACCATCGTCGCGGGATCTCGAAAGCCCATCCGGCGTCCAGCCTCGATGCGCAAGTCTTCGAGACGCGCTCGGAAGCCTTTGTCGGCGAAATCCGAGGGAGCCTCACGGCCGCTCCATCCCAGATCCGCCGCGCGGACCAGCATGACCGGCATCGCCGCGTCGAGGCAGGTCACATCGATCCCTTCGATGCGGTCGGCCGGATGTCCCGTCGGTAGGAGGCGACCGGTGCGCGCACCGGCCGCGTTGGGGAACGACAGTTCGATCGGCGCGGCCGTTCCCGGAACACCGTCGATCCGCGCCTCGCCGTCGTAAGTCACGCGTCCTGCGGGTGTCGGAACGGTCGCGTCAATCAACTTGCCGGTGTTGACATTGTGGATGCGCACATGGGTGCGATCTGCGGCAGCGGCGACCAGGCCGGCTTCAATTGCGAACGGCCCCACGGCCGCCAGCATGTTTCCGCAATTCGGCGAGGTATCGACGATCCCCTCACGAACCCGCACCTGGGCAAACAGGTAATCAACATCGGCGCCGGGCACCGTTGCCGGCCCGACGATCGCAACCTTGTTGATGACGGCATTGCCGCCGCCGATCCCGTCGATTCCAAGGTCGTGCCCCCCGCCCATAACCGACAACAGGACCGCATCGCGCAGGTTGGGGTCGGCCGGAAGATCGCGGGCCAGGAAAAACGGCCCGCGCGAGGTGCCCCCGCGCATGACCACACAGGGAATGGCAATCTGATCGTTCATGGAGCTCTTCCGTTCGGCGACATCTTCGCGCGAGCCAGAGCATCCTCCGGCAGAACTCTTTTGTGAAATGCAAATATCTGAGGTATTATTTCGTATATCGGTATAATGGAGCATGCCCATGAACGCAGAACTGCTCGACCTCAAGGCGTTCATCACCGTGGCGGAGACGGGAAGCTTCGTCCGGACCGCCAGGGCACTGAACCTGTCGCAGCCGGCGCTCAGCCGACGCATTCAGAAACTGGAAGAAGGCCTCGGTGCGCCGTTGCTCGAACGCTCGACGCGCCACGTCAATCTCACCATGACCGGCCGCGACTTCCTGCCGAAGGTGCGCCGCCTCATCGACGAGTTCGAGACCTCGGTGCTCGCCATCCACGATATCGGCGCGCGAAGTTCAGGCCTCGTCTCGGTAGCCGCGGTGCCGACAGCGGTGTTCTATTTCCTGCCGCGTGCGATCGGCCGGTTTGCCGAAGCGTATCCGCGCATTCGCATCCGGATACTCGACATCGGTGCCAATGAGGGACTGGAAGCGGTCGCGCGTGGAGAAGCCGACTTCGGCATCAATTTCATCGGCGCTTCGCATGCGGAAATCGAATTCGAGAAGCTGGTGGAGGACCCTTTCGTCCTGGCCTGCCGTCATGACCATCCGCTGGCATCGCGCAAGCAGGTCAGCTGGTCGGAAATCGTGTCGCACCGGGTCATCACCGTCGGCCGCAACAGCGGCAATCGCGCGCTGATCGACAATGCGCTGGCGCGGCACGGCTTGCAGCTGAACTGGTCCTATGAGGTCGCTCACCTCTCCGGCTCGCTTGGCCTGGTCGAAGCTGGACTCGGCATCGCGGTGCTACCGAGGCTCGCGACGCCAGCGGCCGGCCATCCGATCATTCACACCATTCGGTTGACCGAGCCGGAAGTGTCGCGGACGATCGGCATCGTGCGCAGGCGCGGGGCGATGCTATCGCCTCATGCCAGCCAATTTCTCAAGATGCTCCTCGAGGCATGGCGTTCCCCTTCTCCGACGAGCGGGCAAGGCAAGCCGCGGTCCAGATCCGCTGAGACGAGCCCGCCTTCGTCCAGCCTCAAAGGGAAACGTTGACAAAGCCAGACACACCACGAGGCGAATTGATTGGCATGTATTGATGCGGCCTTTGGATCAATGCGCGAAATTCGCATCTCCACAGCCTCTCTCCAACCGCGACATAGGTCTGACAAGAAGCCGCTAGATCGGATGACGACCATGCGCTAGTGTTTTATACGACCGGTTAAAACACCGGCCGTTTGAGGGAGAAAAACGTGAAATCCAAGGTTATTGGCGCAGTTTCATTGGCGGTCGCTGCGGTTGGGCTGTTTGCCGCCACTGCACCCGCCTTTGCACAGCAGAAGACGATCACAGTCTGGTGGGGCAAGGGCTTCTATCGGTCCGAAGACGACGCGCTGATCGAGACGATCAAGAAATTCGAAGCCAAGACCGGCATCAAGGTCGAATTGTCGCAATACGCGATCCAGGACATGATTCCGAAGACGGTCGCAGCGCTCGATGCCGGCACCGTTCCCGATGTCGCCTATTCCGACTCCTATGACGTGCAGGCGCAGGGCAAGTGGGCCTATGAGGGCAAGCTCGAGGACCTCACGGATGTCATGGAGCCGATCAAGGGCCGGTTCGTGCAGAACACGCTCGATGCGTCGATCCTCTACAACGACGTCGCCAAGAAGAAGGCCTATTACGGCTTCCCGCTGAAGCAGCAGAGCATGCACGTCCAGATCTGGAACGACATGCTTGAGAAGGCCGGCTTCAAGCTGAGCGACATCCCGAACGACTGGACGGGCTATTGGACGTTCTGGTGCGACAAGGTGCAGCCGGCGATCCGCAAGGCGACCGGCCAGCGCCTCTACGCCGTCGGCCAGCCGATGGGCGTGGAATCCACCGACTCCTTCCAGTCGTTCTACACCTTCATGGACGCCTACCACGTCAAGCTGGTCGACGACGACGGCAAGCTCACGGTCGACGATCCCAAGGTTCGCGAGAATCTGATCAAGGCGATGAAGGACTACACCGACACCTACATCAAGGGCTGCACGCCGCCGTCCTCCACCACGTGGAAGGACCCGGACAACAACGTCGCGTTCCACAACAAGACGATCGTGATGACCCACAACTTCACGATCTCGATCGCGGCGAAGTGGTTCGAGGATTCGCAGAACCAGGCCCTCACCCAGGAGCAGCGCGACGCTGGCAAGAAGGCCTATGAGCAGGACATCGTCACGGCCTCCTTTCCAAAGGCCCCTGATGGCTCGACGATCCGTTACCGCTCCGACGTCAAGACCGGACTGGTCTTCACCGCGGCCAAGAACAAGGCCGAGGCCAAGCAGTTCATCAGCTTCCTGCTCCAGGAAGAGAACGTCCGTCCCTACATCGAGGGCGCGCTCGGCCGCTGGTTCCCGGTGACGAAGGAAAGCCAGGAGAGCCCATTCTGGCAGGCTGACAAGCACCGCAAGGCCGTCTACACCCAGTTCAAGGGCGGCACCGCCGCGTTCGACTTCACCAAGAACTGGAAGTTCACGATCCTCAACAACGAGAACGTGTGGGCGAAGGCGATGAACCGCGTCGTCAGCGAGAAGGTTCCGGTCGACAAGGCCGTCGACGAACTGATTGCCCGCATCAAGCAGGTCGCGGGTTAGTCATCCGCCCCTCTCCCCGCATTGCGGCGAGAGGTGTAACAACAACACCGGCCGCGTTTCGCGGCCGGCTTCTCTTTGAAGAGTCCGAAAAGAATGGCGATCACGCTCTCTGGCGATCAGGCAATTCCCGGCCCGCCCCTGTCGTCGCGGCTGACCCCGGCGCAAGTCTGGGGCATCATCCTGCTCGCGCCCTATTTGCTCGTTTTCCTCGCTTTCGTCGTCTATCCGGTGTGCTATGGGCTGTGGCTGGCGCGCGCGCCGGAAAACTACGTCGCGCTCTACAACGACCCGATCTTCGCGCGCGCCGCGATCAACACGCTGATCTTCCTGGTCATCGGGATCAACATCAAGATGTTGATCGCGCTGTTCCTGTCCGGCTTCTTCGCCCAGCAGCGCACCTGGATCAAATGGCTGTCGGTGATCTTCATCCTGCCCTGGGCGGTGCCGTCGATCCCGACCATCCTGTCGGTGCGCTTCATGCTCAATCCCGAATGGGGCGTCATCAACCACCTCATCTTCTCCTTCACCGGCGATGACGGCCCGAACTGGCTGAACGACCCGACCGTGGCGCTCAGCATGGCGATCGGCGTGCACATCTGGAAGTCGCTGCCGTTCTGGACGCTGATCCTGATCACCGGCCGCCTCGCGATCTCGCACGACCTGTTCGAGGCCGCCGAGGTGGACGGCGCGAGCTGGTGGCAGAAGTTCCGCTACATCACCTGGCCGTCGATGCAGACGCTCTACGTGACCTGCACGCTGCTCTCGATGATCTGGACGCTCGGCGATTTCAACAGCGTCTACCTGCTCACCGGCGGTGGCCCGGCCGACCTCACGCACGTGCTGTCGACGCTCGGCATCCGCTATCTCCGGCTCGACCAGCTCTCGCTGGCGATGGCATCCATCGTCTGCGCGATGCCGTTCGTCCTGCCGCTCGTGTATTTCATGATGAAACGGTTGTCGCGATGAAGCTCCCCGGCGTAAGAGAGTTTTCTTGGCGCGAAGTCGCGACCGAAGCGCGGCTCCTGCTGATCGGCATTCCCGTCTTCCTGTGGACGATGATCCCGATCTATCACATGTTCCTGTTCGCGATCTCCCCGAAGGAGGACGCGTTCTCGGGCAAGCTGTGGCCGGACCATCCGACGCTCCACAATTTCGAGATCGTGTTCAAGCAGCAGCATTATTTCCTGCGCGACTTCTACGTCCAGTTCTGGAATTCGACGCTGATCGCGGCGGGCCGTCGGCGCGCTGACGCTGTTCATCGCGACCGCGGCTGCGTTCTCGATCTCGCGGCTGAAGGTGCCGGGCGGGCGCATTGTGTTGAACCTCGCGCTCTTCACCTACTTCATTCCGGCGGCGTTCCTCGCCGTGCCGATGTACCGCACCATGGGCAATTACGGCCTGCTCAACAATCACTGGTCGCTGATCCTGGCCATGGTGACGATCGCCAGCCCCTACGCGATCTGGGTGCTGAAGCAGGCCTCCGACAAGCTGCCGGTGGAGCTGGACGAGGCCGCCGTGATGGACGGCGCCACGACGCTGCAGATCTTCCGCCTGGTCTACCTGCCGCTGATGATGCCCTCGCTGGTCGCGATCGGCACCTATGCCGTGCTGCTGGCCTGGAACGAATATCTCTACGCGTTCCTGCTGCTCTCGAACGACCGCGAGATCACGCTCCCCGTCGCCCTCGGCAACTTCCTGGCCGCCGACGATTCGCCGTGGGAGCTGTTGATGACGACCGGCTTCATCTACGCACTGCCGCCGGCCGCAGTCTATTACGCCTTCCGCCGCTACATGGTGGGCGGGCTCACGGCGGGTGCGGTGAAGTCGTAAATATCCCTCGTCATTGCGAGCGAAGCGAAGCAATCCAGAAATGCCCCCGCGGGAGCACTCTGGATTGCTTCGTCGCTACGCTTCTCGCAATGACGAGTCACTCACAGCGGCGCCGCGCTCTCGCCTTGCGAGCTCGACAGCTTCGAAGCGAGCGAGGCGATGACAATGACGACCGCGATCAGGGCGATCACCAGCGTGCAGATCGCGTTGATCTCGGGCTTCACCCCGAGCCGCACCTCGGAATAGATCCGGATCGGCAAGGTCGCCGAGCCGGGACCGGTCGCGAAGCTCGCGATCACGAGGTCGTCCAGCGACAGCGTGAAAGCCAGCATCCAGCCCGCCACGATCGCCGGCGCGATCAGCGGCAGCGTCACGGCGACGAACGCACGGACGGGGTTGCAGCCGAGATCCATCGCCGCCTCCTCCAGCGAGCGATCGAGTGAGCCGAGGCGGGATTGCACGACCACCGCGACGAAGCACATCGTCAGCGTGGTATGGGCGATCGTCACGGTCCAGAAGCCGCGCTCGGCATTCAGCGCGACGAACAGCAGCAGCAGCGACAATCCGGTGATCACCTCCGGCATCACCAGCGGCGCATAGAGCATGCCGGAGAACAGCGTGCGACCGCGGAACCGCTCGCCGCGCGACAATGCGACGGCTGCGAGCGTGCCAAGCAGCGTCGCGATGGTCGCGGAGGAGACCGCGACCCGCAGGCTCATCCAGGCCGCCTCGATCATGGCGCGGTCGTTGAAGAACTCACGATACCAGCGCAGCGACCAGCCGCCCCACACCGTCACCAGCCGCGAGGCGTTGAAGGAATAGAGAACGAGGATGAGGATCGGCAAATAGAGGAAGGCCAGCCCCAGCGCGAGCGAGGCGATGTTGAATCGGGACAAGCGGGAGGTCTTGCGCATCGCCCTACCTTCCCTGTTCCAGCTGCCGCTTCTGCAGCCGTTCGTACAAGAGCAGAGGCCCCAGCAGCACGACGAGCAGCACGATGGCCGCGGCGGAGGCGACCGGCCAGTCCTTGTTGGTGAAGAATTCGAGCCACAGGGTCTGGCCGATCATCAGCGAATTGGAGCCGGCCAGAAGATCCGGGATCACGAACTCGCCGACGATCGGTATGAAGCACAAGAGCACGCCGGCGCCGACGCCGGGCAGCGACAACGGGAACGTGACGAGCCAGAACACCTGCCACGGCGGCGCGCCGAGATCGGAGGCCGCCTCCTCCAGCGCCGGCTCCATCTTGGCGAGCGTGGCGTAGAGCGGCAGGATCATGAACGGCAAATAGGAATAGACGATGCCGATATACATCGCGGTGTCGGTGGAGAGCCACACCACGGGCTGGCTGACCAGATGCAGCGCCTGCAGGATCTGGTTGAGCAGACCGTCATGCTGGAGGATGTTGATCCAGGCATAGATGCGGATCAGGAACGAGGTCCAGAACGGCACGATCACCAGCACCATCGCCACCGCCTGCCAGCGTTTCGGCAGCCGCGCCATGCCATAGGCAATGGGATAGCCGATGAGGAGCAGCAGCGCGGTCGCAGTGATCGCGACGGTAAGGCTGCGCACATAAGCAAACACGTAAATGTCGTCGGAGCCGAGCAGCCTGAAATTGTCGATCGACAACGCAGCAAGGGCTGTCTTGAGCGCGTGCCATCCCGCCGCCAGGTCGAACAGGGGCTCGTAAGGCGGCTGTGCGATCGCGGTCTGCGACAGGCTGATCTTCAGCACGAAGGCGAACGGCACCAGGAAGAACAGCACCATCCAGACATAGGGTGCGATCGCGGCGAAGCGCGCGGGCCTTGCGAAGATGCGGCGGGAGCTCATGACGGCAATACCACGCAATCGTCGGGCGTAAACCAGGCAACGACATGCTGGTTCAGGCTGTAGGCATCGAAGTCGAGGCGCGCGCTGTTGGCGACGGAGGCCTGCAGCATCCCGCCGGTATCGAGCTTCACCTTGTAGGTGGTGGTGCCGCCGAGATAGCAGATGTCGGCGATGATGCCGTCGAGCCGGTTGATCGCCGTCTCGCGACCGGCCTCGCTCACCGGAGCGCGACGCGACAGCTTGACCTTCTCGGGGCGGATCGCGACCACGAATTTTCCCGCGCCAACGGGTTCGCGCGGCTCGGCCACGACCAGCGCACCCGCGTCACGGGTGCCAATGACCAGACGATGACCGTCGCGCAATTTGGACTCGCCGTCGAACAGATTGATGTCGCCGACGAACTCCGCGATCCAGCGCGAGCGTGGCGCCTCGTAGAGCTCGCGGGGGCTCGCGACTTGGGCGAGCTTGCCGGCTTTCATCACGCCGATCCGGCTCGCCATCGTCATCGCCTCCTCCTGGTCGTGGGTGACGATGATGAAGGTCATGCCGAGCCGGCGCTGCAGCTCCATCAGCTCGCCTTGCGTGCTCTCGCGCAGCTTCTTGTCGAGAGCTGCGAGCGGCTCGTCGAGCAGCAGCAATTGCGGCCGGCGCGCCAAGGCGCGGGCGAGCGCCACGCGCTGGCGCTGGCCGCCGGACAGCTGGTCCGGCTTGCGCTTTTCCAATCCTTCGAGCTTCACCAGCGCGACCATTTCCGCAACGCGGGTGGCGACGTCTGCGCGCGCCATGCCGGCGCGCTTCAGGCCGAAGGCGATGTTGTCGCGCACCGACAGATGCGGGAACAGCGCATAGTTCTGGAACATCATGTTGATCGGGCGCTCGTGCGGGAGCGCTTGCGCGATGTCCTTGCCGCCGAGCAGGATGCGCCCCTCGTCCGGCGCCTCGAAGCCGGCGAGCATGCGCAGCAGCGTGGTCTTGCCGCAGCCGCTCGGGCCGAGCAGCGCGAAGAACTCGCCGGCCCCGATGTCGAGCGAGACGCCGTCGACGGCGCGGAACGTTCCGAACGTCTTGGCGACGCCTTCGATGCGCAGCAGCGGTTGCTCCGCCGCGGGAAACGCATCTCCGCCAGCCGCTTCAGCCGCAACGTCCGTTCCGGGCAACTCTTCCGCCATGGTCCCTGCCAACCCCGATTCCGCCGCACGCTAGCGGCCGATCGTCCCCAGCTCAACCGGTTCGGAGCGGATCATCGGAAATTGGCCTTCATGCGAGGCGTCAAACGGCGTATGATGGCGATATGACCAAGTTGCTGGATCAGGCCCTGGAGATCGCGCGCAGTCTGCCCGCGGACGCGCAGGACGACATTGCCCGAATCGTACTCCAGCTCGCCGGTGCCGACGCAGCGCCTCCTGTCATCCTGTCGGATGATGAAAGGTCGGCGATTGCCGTATCCAAGGCGGCGGCTAAACGGGGTGAATTCGCAACCGAGGCTCAAGTCCGAGCGACTTGGGCCAAACACGGCCTGTGAATATTCGCTACACGCTTCCGGCGCTCGCCGATCTCGATTCCATTCTGACCTACATCGCAGAAGCGTCTCCTCAGGGAGCGGCGCGCGTCCAGAAGCGCATTCGGGACGTGATTGGCCTGCTGCTTGCGCATCCCGAGATCGGTCTACGAACGGACGATCCGGACATCAGGAGGCTGACCACAACGCCCTACCCGTTTCTCGTCTTTTACGAGATCGGAAGCGAGGAGATCATCATCCACGCTATCCGCCATGGTGCTCGCGATCCCGGGGGGTGCCGGGTGCACGAGATCCCGACTAGCTCACATCCGCCATAAACCCAGCCAGCGCGTCGCGGTCCGCCGCAGGCATTGTCAGGCCGAGCTTGGAGCGGCGCCACAGAACGTCATCCGGAAAACGCGCCCATTCGCGGGTCATGAGATAGCGCACCTCCGCGCCGGTCAGTTCGGGACCGAAGGCAGGCCCAAGTTCGTCGCGTGTCTTTGCCTCGCTCAGCACCACCGGCAATCGCGTGCCATAGGCGGCGACGAGGCGCTGGGCCTGCGGCTCCGACAGAAAGCGCCAGCGGTCGCGTGCGAGGTCGACCTCGGTGTCGAAACGGTCCCAGGCGAAATCTCCACCCGGCAGCGCAGCGCCGGCAGTCCAGGGCGACGACATCGGATAGAACGGCGTCAGCTTCGTCACCGCTCGCTCCGCGCGCAGGCGCGAGGCGGTGACGTCGCCGCCGAACATCGTGATCAGCGGCGCCTTGCGCCGGCGCGCGTGGAACACAGTCGTGCCGTCACCTCGCCGCGCGGACGCCGGCCTCAAATTGACGCCGGAGACCGTCCGGACCACGTCGGTCGGAGTGACGCGCTCGCGGAAGTAGCGGCTGGCCGCTTCGCAGAGATAGCCGACGTCCAATCCGGACATCGCCGCGATTGCGGGATCGCCGGTGAATTCATGCGTGACCGTGCCGATCAGCGTGAACTCCCGCTCGAACGGGCTTGCGAAAATCAGTCGGCCATCGCTGTTCTGGAAGACGTAGACGTTGTCTGAATCGAACAGCCTGGGCACGATGATCTGGCTCATCTGGATGGCTGCCACGGCGGGCTGCGGCTGGCGCAGGACGGTCTCCGCGACCATCGACGTCCAGCCACCGGTGGTGTTGGCCAGCGCCCGGGCCGTGACGGTGCGGCGATGACCGCGATCGACCACGGCGAGCCGCCAAATGTCGGTTCTGTCGGCACGCACGCAGCGTGCCCCGGTCCGGATCGCCGCGCCACGTTCGGCCGCGTCCAGCGCCGTGAGCACGACAAGGCGGGAATCGTCGACGACACAGTCCGAATATTCGAACGCCGTGCCGAATGGGCGCTTCAGCGCGTTGCCGACCGGATGATGGGTGATGTCGAGGGTCGTCGATCCGGGCAGGCCGTTCCGGCCGGCGAGGTTGTCATAGAGGAACAGGCCGGCGCGCAGCAGCCACGGTGGACGCTCGTCCGCATGCGCAGGAATCACGAAACGCATCGGCCGGACCAGATGCGGCGCGATCCGGAGCCAGGTCCGGCGCTCGGCCAGAGCCCGGCGCACCCGCCAAAAACCGCGGCGCTCGAGCACCGCAAGATCGCCGTGGATCAGCCGCGGTGTTGCCGACGATGCCGCGCCGCCGAGATCGCCCTGCTCGAACAGGATAACCCGCAGGCCGCGGCCGGCCGCATCGCGGGCGAGGCTGACGCCGTTCAGGCCGCCGCCGATGATCGCGAGGTCGTAATCCGCCATGAGGCCGTCGAATGGGAGCGATACGCTCTCATCACTAACCGGTCTTGAGCGCAAGCTCCATGGCTTCGGCGCGGCCGATGAGGCCGGCATATTTCCCGATCGGCAGCGGCTTGCCGAGCAGATAGCCCTGCACGCCATCACAGCCCTCCTTGGCGAGGAAGGCGAGCTGGTCCACCGTCTCGACGCCCTCGGCGATGATCGACATTTCGAGGCCGTGGCCGAGATCGATCACGGCGCGCACGATCGCCGCCGATTGCGGGTTGCGGCCGAGATTGATGATGAAGGCGCGGTCGATCTTGATCTTGTCGAACGGGAACGCCTGGAGGTAGCTCAGCGAGGAGTAACCGCTGCCGAAATCGTCCATGGAGATACGCACGCCGAGCGCCTTCAGGCGGCGCAGCAGCGCGAGGCCCCGGTCGAAATCTTCGATCAGCACGCCTTCGGTGATCTCAAGCTCGAGCCGGCCGGGTGCAAGGCCGGTCTCGATCAGGATCGAATGGACGAGGCCAACCACGTCACCGTGCATGAATTGCGCCGGCGACAAGTTGACCGCGACCTGCAGCGGCTTCGGCCAGGACGCCGCCTCGCGGCAGGCCTCGCGCAGGATCCACTCGCCCATCTCGACGATCAGGCCGCTTTCCTCGGCGATCGGGATGAATTCGGCCGGCGAGACCTGCCCGCGCACCGAATGCTGCCAGCGCGCCAGCGCCTCGAAGCCGATGATCTCGCTCTCGGCGACGCTGTGGCGGGCGACACCTTGCGGCTGGAAGGCGAGCGAGAGTTCGCCGTTCTTCATCGCCATCGAAAGGTCCTGGTGCAGCACGCGGCGATTGCGGATCTGCTGGTCCATCTCCGGTTGGTAGAGGCTGATCGTGCCGCGCGATTTCTGCTTGGCGCGGAACAGCGCCGCACCGGCATTGGCGAGCAGCGAAGCGCCATCCGTGCCGTTGTGCGGGAAGATCGACATGCCGGTGGTGGCGCCGGCACGGACCGGCCGGCCGTCGATCTGGAATTCCTGCGCGACGGCCTCGCCGATCTGCTGCGCTAGCGCAAGGCCCGCTTCCGGCTGCTTGCCGTCGATGATCAGCCCGAACTCGTCGCCGGACAGGCGCGCCACCACGCCGCCCCGCGCGGAGTCCTGGAGCCGCTGGGCCACCTCGATCAGGAGCTTGTCGCCGAGCGCGTGGCCAAAGACGTCGTTGACCTCCTTGAGCCCGTCGAGGTCGACGCAGAGCACGGCGAATTCTTCGCCGGTGCCTTCGCAGGCCTCGATCATCTGGGTCAGCGCCTGCAGGAAGGCGGCGCGGTTCGGCAGATCGGTGAGACCGTCATGATAGGCCATGTGCGCCATGCGCGACTCGGTCTGCCGGCGGTCGGTGACGTCTTCATGGGTCTTGATCAGATATTGCGGCTCGCCGGCGTCGCTGAGCACGGTGGCGCGGCGGGTCAGGAACAGCCGCAGGCCGTCCTTGGTGGAGATCGGATGCTCCTCGGTGATCATCCCGCGCTTCTTGATCGCGGCCTCGTCGCGGGCGATGATCAGCTTTGCTTCCTTGGCGTTGAAGATGTCGGACGCAGTCAGGCCGGTGGCTTCCTCGCGCCTGCGGTTGAGGATGGTCTCGGCGCTGCGGTTGGCGAGCAGGTAGCGGCCATCCTTGACCTCCTCCACGATCAGCGCCACCGGGATGTTGTCGACCACGAGCTCGAGGAACTTCTTGGTGCTCTCCAGCTCCTGCGACAGGGAGCGGCGGTCGGTGATGTCCTCGAACACCAGCAGCAGGAATCCGGGTCGGTTGCTTTCATTGCGCACCGCGATCCGGATCGAGGCGACCATGCGCCGCTCCGCGCCGCGCTCGACCTCAAATTCGTTGCGGAATTGGCCGTCCGGCGAATTAAGCGCGGCCTTGTCGGTTGCCTCGATCGTGGCCGCCGAGACCGGCGCAAACAGCTCGCGCGCATTCTTGCCGACGACGTGGTCCCGCGAAAAGCCCCAGAAGCGCTCATAGGCCGTATTGGCGAAGATGTAGCGGCCGTCCTCGATGTTCTTGGCGGCGACGCAGGCCGGCACGTTGTCCAGCACCGTCTCCAGGAACTGCTTGGTCGAGGCCAGCTGTCGCGACAGCCTACGCTGGTCGCTGACGTCGAGATGCGTGGCGACCGAGCCACCGTTCGGCAGCACGAAGAACTTCACCAGGATGGCCCGTCCGTCGGGCAGTTCCGTGATCAAGCCATTGGCGCTTGCCGCCTTGTCGTAAAATTCGTCGTCGGAAACGCCGTCCAGGACCCCGCGCCTGCGGCGCAACTCGAGGAGTTCGCGGCCGTTCATGCCAGGTCGGACATCCGACCGCGTCAGGCCATAGATATCGAGGTAGCGGTCGTTGCAGAAGATGACACGGTGCTGCGCATCCGTCATCACCACGCCCTGGTTGAGATTGTTCATGGCGGAGGAGATGAAGGCATTGCGCCGCAACTGCAAACGCCGGGTCTGGCGCAGCGAGGAATGGATCCACAGCGCCATCGCAGCGAGGAACGAGCAGACGACGATGCCGGCGATCAGGGCTTCCCAGATCACGCCGGGATCGAGCTTGGCGAGATCGCTCGGAACGATAAGGCTGTCCGATGCCGCAAAGGCATGCGCAGGCGCGACCGCACCGGCCAGGCATATGACGGCCTGCACAGCAATCGGAAGCGTGCTGCCCACGTGCCAGTTCTTCTCAGCCATCAGCCACCCGCGATTTCAACGTCGGATTGTCTGGCCTCGTGGGTTTGGATCGGGTAAACGCCTGTACGCACAACAGAAAAATGTGACGCGAAATACGGCAATTGCCCTGACATGATAAATGCTTTCTTAACGGAAAATTCCCCTGCGCCGCCGCTCCCGGGCCTGATGCCACCGGCGCTTCCAGCGGACATCCTGAACAACCATGGATAGGGTCGACTGCGTCGTCATCGGAGCCGGCGTGGTCGGTCTCGCGGTGGCCCGAAAGCTCGCGCAGGCCGGGCGCGAGGTGATCGTGCTCGAGGAGTCCGAGGCCATTGGAACCATCACCTCCTCGCGCAACAGCGAGGTGATCCATGCCGGCATTTACTACCGCGCCGGGAGCTGGATGGCGCACATGTGCGTTGCCGGCAAGCACGCGCTGTACCGCTACTGCGCCGAGCGCGGCATCCCGCACAGAAATTGCGGCAAGCTGATCGTCGCGACCAGCCCGAAGGAGACCGAGAAGCTTCAATCGATCAAGGCGCATGCCGAAGCCAACGGCGTGCTCGACATGCAGCTGCTCTCGGGCGAGGCCGCACGCGCGCTGGAGCCGGCGCTCGCCTGCGATGCTGCGCTGCTGTCACCGTCAACCGGCATCATCGACAGCCACGCCTACATGCTGTCGCTGCGCGGCGAAGCCGAGGACGCCGGCGCCGCCTTCGCGTTTCACACTCCGCTGATCCGCGCCAAGGCGGCCGGCGGCTTCATCGAGATCGATGCCGGCGGCGAGGCACCGATGACGCTGCAATGCGACCTTCTCGTCAACGCCGCGGGGCTGTCGGCGACGAATGTAGCGCGCAACATCGACGGCATGCCGCTGGACCGGATTCCGCCGGCCTATCTCGCCAAGGGAAACTACTTCAGCTGCAACGCCAAGGCGCCGTTCTCGCGCCTGATCTATCCGGTGCCCGAACCCGGCGGGTTAGGGGTCCATCTGACCCTGGATATGGCAGGGCAGGCGCGTTTCGGGCCCGACGTCGAATGGATCGAGACGATCAACTACGAGGTCGACCCCTCACGCGCCGAGCGCTTCTACCCGGCGATCCGCAAATACTGGCCGACGCTGCCCGATGGCGCGCTGATGCCGAGCTATTCGGGTATCCGCCCGAAGATCGTGCCACCAGCTGTGGCCACACAGGACTTTTTGATGCAAGGCCCGCGCGATCACGGCGTGGCAGGGCTGATCAATCTGTTCGGCATCGAATCGCCGGGATTGACGTCGTCGCTCGCGATCGCCGATCACGTCGCCGAGCTCGCCGACATCTAGAGGTTCACGAGCGAAGTGGATACCGGTTCGCGTCAAGACAACGCGTCCAAACAAAACTAGCGCCGCGCAAAGATCTTGCGCGGCGTGCACCTTGCAGCAGGGATGGGCACGAAGGCTCTCACCCCTGCGAAGGATGTGATCAACTCTACACTGTTACGGGGTTTACTAGTGGAGCGTGTCGCCTTGCTTCAGACGCTCGATCTGGTCCTTGACCATCAACTTCCGGCGCTTCAACTCAACAATTTGCAGGTCGTCTGTTGAAAGGTGCACGAGAGCTTCGTGCAATTCGTTTTCGAGAAGTTTGTGCTTCCGTTCCAATTCAACGAGATGTGCCTGAATTGTCATTCGAAACCTCCTCGGTAGGGTTGAACCTCAGGATTCGATCCGGACAAGCAAGTCTACATCACCGATTCGTCCTGTCGATGGGTATCCGTCGTCGCAGCGTCATTTTCGAAAGTTCATATGTAACGAAGCGTGACTAAGGGAACCACGCGGGAAAAATCCATGATATCAATGCGCCTGCGCAACGCCGCAGCTCCTCGCAGAAATATGTTGCGGGAGATCGGCGAGCGAGGGTCGCAGATCGCTTGCGGTCACGCTGCGCAAGGACGATAATTTCCACAGGGCATCCACAGCCCAGATCTCACGCCTTTCGGTTTTCGGCCACCGCAGACATGACCAATGAAGATGAGCGTGAGCTCGAAGCCGAGCTCACCCGGTTGCAGCAGGAACACCGAGATCTCGATGCGGCGATCGATGCGTTGCATCAATCGCCCGCCCCCGACCTATTGCGGCTACAGCGGCTCAAGAAGCGCAAGCTGTTGTTGCGCGACCGCATCGCGTTCATCGAAGACCAGATTACCCCCGACATCATCGCCTGAGCCCTGAGCCGGTCTTTCGCGGCCGCTCGCCGGATCTGAATCCGCTTGACTCGAAAAGAACAAAATAGGAACATTCGAGAGATCCCAGCGACCCAGGAAACGCCAAGATAAGGCAGAAGGACAACGCAGATGTCGGCAACGCCCCTTCTCGACAACAGCCATTATGAACAGGCCTGCGATCAGGCGATCGCGATGTGCGACGGCAATCTGCGCAGCACCATCAAGGCGCTGATCATGGCCAACGAATATCTGGAAGCCGAGCTGGAGGAATTGCAGGCGGCGATTTCCGCCGGCTGCATTCCGGAGACCTCGCGCAGCAAGATACGGAGCAAGAGCAGCGCCGCCTGAGTTCATCATTGGAGCAACGCCATGTCGGATGTGACCTACTACGTTGCAATGCCCTTCTTGATCGATGCCGACGGCTCGCCGGTCGCGGGAACTGCCGAGGAATGCCAGACCTCGGCCGCCGCGTTGCGGCGCGCGGAGATATTGGCTCACGGGGCCGGCCACATCGGCGCGGTCGCGTTCAGCCGCAGGGGCGATCCCATGACTGGCGAATTCGGGGACGCGACGCTGCTGCGCAAATTCGGCAACGTGCCCGAAGATCTCGCGACCCTCTAAATTAGCGCTCGCTGCTGACCAGCCTGATCCGCAGCTCGTGCCGGCGCTGCGCCTTGCGCACGTACATGGCGGCATCGGCTTCTTCCAGGGCGCGGCCTGCGTCGGAGTGGGGACCGAGCAAGGCGACGCCCGCGGAGGCGCCCGCGGCCACGTGTTGGCCGCGGAAGACGAAGGACAATTCGTCGATCGCCTGCTCCAGGGCCGCAGCCTTCGCCTTGGCATCGGTCTCGCTGAGATTCCAGAGCAGCAGCGCGAACTCGTCGCCCCCCGAGCCGGCCGACCACGTCGGAGGCGCGGACCTGTCGCGTCAACGTGGCGACAATCGCCTTGAGCACCTCGTCGCCAGCGGCATGGCCGAAGGAATCGTTGATCGGCTTCAGCCGATCGACGTCGAGCACGATCAGCGCCCCGCTGGCGCGGTAGCGCTTCATATAGGCGATGGCGCGCGCGAGCTCGCGTTCGAAGCCACGCCGGTTGGGAATCTCGAGCAGGAAATCGGTGTCGGCCGCAGCTTCCAGTTCCGCGACCCGGCGCTGCGCCTCCTTGAGCTTGGTCCGCAAGTCCCGGATTGTCGCCCTGAAATTGTCCTTGGCTCCATTATCGCCCGCCGTGGCGCGCCGCGGCGGCTTTGCCGGGCGCTTGGTCAGCCGTTTGGGGGCGGCATTGGATCGGCCGGTGCTGGTCTTCGGGCCCTCTTTGGCCTTCGCAGCGCTAGCCCTTTTTGGTTTCTTCATGGGCATCCTGCTCAATGAAGGCTTGCGGGGATTCACCAAGACAGGATAGTGGATTCCCTTCTCCTTGCCACCGCCTTGCGAGCCGCCGGCCGGAACCGTTAATCTGGCCTATCTTTCTGTTTTTCCGGGCACAATTGACGTCATGACCGCGCCGATCGCCATCATCATGGGAAGCCAGTCGGACTGGGACACGATGCGGCATGCCGCCGACACGCTTGATGCGCTCGGCATTGCCGCCGACAGCCGCGTCGTCTCGGCCCACCGCACTCCCGACCGGCTGTTTGCTTTCGCCAAGGGTGCCAAGACCGCGGGTTACAAGGTCATCATCGCCGGCGCCGGTGGCGCCGCACATCTGCCCGGCATGGCGGCGGCGCTGACGGAACTCCCGGTATTCGGCGTTCCCGTCGAATCCAAGACGCTCAAGGGCGTCGATTCGCTCTATTCGATCGTCCAGATGCCAGCGGGTATCCCGGTCGGCACCCTCGCCATCGGCAAGGCCGGCGCGATCAACGCCGCGCTGCTGGCAGCCGCCGTGCTGGCATTGTCCGACCCGGCCTTGTCCGATCGCCTCGCCGCCTGGCGCAAGGCGCAAACTGAGGCGGTCGCCGAGCGCCCGGAGGACAAGGCGTGACTGACACCAGGCACGTGAAGCTGAAGCCCGGTGACACCATCGGAATCCTCGGCGGCGGACAATTGGGCCGGATGCTGGCCATGGCCGCGGCGCGGCTCGGCCTGCGCTGCCAGGTCTTCTCGCCAGATCCGGACTCGCCGGCCTTCGACGTCGTGCTGAACGCGACCTGCGCCGAATATGCCGATGTCGAAGCGCTGGAGCTGTTCGCGAGCGACGTCAATGTCATCACCTACGAATTCGAGAACGTGCCGGCCGCCGCCGCGATGGTGCTGGACGCGCGCCGCCCGGTGCTGCCCAACCGCAAGATCCTCGAGACCACCCAGGACCGGCTCGCCGAGAAGGATTTCGTGACGCGGCTCGGGATCGGCACCGCCGCTTATGCCGATGTCACCTCGGTCGCGTCGCTGCGCGAGGCGATCGCCAGGATCGGCCTTCCGGCCGTGCTGAAAACCCGCCGCTTCGGCTATGACGGCAAGGGCCAGGCCATCATCCGCGAGGGCGACGACATCGCGAAAGCATGGACCAGCCTCGCCACCAAATCGGCGATCCTGGAGGCCTTTGTGCCGTACGAGCGCGAGATCTCCGTGATTGCCGCGCGCGCGGCCACGGGCCAGGTCGAGTGCTTCGACGTCACCGAGAACGAGCACCGCGACCACATCCTGAAGATATCGCGCGCGCCCGCGACGATCCCGGATGCGCTCGCCGAGGAAGCGCGCAGCATCGCCAGCAAGATCGCAAGCGCGCTCGACTATGTCGGCGTGCTCGGCGTCGAGATGTTCGTGCTCGCCAATGGCACCGGACCGAAGGTGCTGGTCAACGAGATCGCCCCGCGCGTGCACAATTCCGGGCACTGGACGCTCGATGGCGCCTCCGTCTCGCAGTTCGAACAGCACATCCGCGCCATCGCCGGCTGGCCGCTCGGCAAGCCCGTGCGCCACGGCGACGTCGTCACCATGACGAACCTGATCGGCGATGAGATCAACGATTACGAAAAGTGGCTGAGCGTGCCGGGCGCGACCGTGCACATCTACGGCAAGGGCGCGCCGCGCCCCGGCCGCAAGATGGGCCACGTCACCGAAGTGCGCCCCACCACAGGCAAGTAGCGGGACCGCAGCCGCGATTAGTGTTTGAGCATGATCCTTTCGGAAAACCGCTTCACACTTTTCGCTAACGCGGACTTTTGGGTCCGAATCATGCTCTGGCAGCGATCCCGCCTTGCGATCACGCCGTCTTCACGCCCGCGACTACGCCGGTGGGCTCCTCGCTAAGCCAGCGATAGATCACCCCGCCCAGCGCACCGCCGATCAGCGGTGCAACCCAGAACAGCCAGAGCTGCGACAGCGCCCAGCCGCCGACGAACAATGCCGGGCCGGTGCTGCGCGCCGGGTTCACCGAGGTGTTGGTGACGGGAATGCTGACGAGATGGATCATCACCAGCGCGAGCCCGATCGCGAGCGGTGCGAAACCCGCCGGCGCGCGGCCATGGGTGGCACCCATGATGATGAACAGGAACATCATGGTCATCACCACCTCAGTGAGGAAGCACACGATCATGCTGTACTGGCCAGGCGAATGCGCGTCATAGCCGTTGGAGGCAAAGCCCTTGCTGACATCGAAGCCGGGTGCCCCGCTGGCGATGAGATAGAGCAGCCACGCGGCGACGATCGCGCCCACCACCTGGGCGATCACGTAAGGCAGGATCTGGCCCGCCGGAAAGCGGCCACCGGCGGCCAGACCGACCGTGACGGCCGGGTTGAGATGGCAGCCCGAGATGTGGCCGATCGCATAGGCCATGGTGACCACGCTCAGTCCGAAGGCGAAGGAGACGCCGACGAGGCCGATGCCGACCTGGGGGAAGCCGGCGGCGATCACCGCGCTTCCGCAGCCCGCGAATGTAAGCCAGAAGGTGCCGATGGCTTCGGCGGCGCATTTTTTCATGTCCATTGTGGTCCCCTCATTGCAAAGATTCCGGAACAAAGCTCCGGTCGCGGCCTCTTCCTCGGCGTCAAACCGCCCAAATCGGGGCCGCATGGAGGTATTTTCGCCGCATTTAATGGCCGAACTTGGCCCGAAAACCTGCTTGGCCGGTGGACATCTCCGGTTTTGTCTGGTACATCCGCGCGCTCAAGGTTAAGGGCTTGCGCGTTTTCGCCATCCCCTTTGACTTACCAGATTTCAAATCCGATCCACCTGAAGAGGATGCCGCGTGCAGGTTCTCGTTCGCGATAACAATGTCGATCAAGCCCTCAAGGCGCTGAAGAAGAAGATGCAGCGCGAGGGAATTTTCCGCGAGATGAAGCTCCGCGGTCATTACGAGAAGCCCTCCGAGAAGAAGGCCCGCGAAAAGGCCGAAGCCGTGCGGCGCGCGCGCAAGCTGGCTCGCAAGAAGCTGCAGCGCGAAGGCCTGCTGCCGATGAAGCCGAAGCCGGTGTTCGGCGCCGGCCCGGGTGGTGATCGCGGCGGTCGTGGCGGCCCCGGTGCAGGTCCGCGCGGCCCGCGCTGACCTGATTTAGCAAGCCTTCAGTTATCGATGACGCGGGCCATTGGCCCGCGTTATTGTTTGTGAGCGGTGCCATTCTGGGATGGGCACTACCGATGCGGCGCTGAAACGCGATGAGACCAAAGCGAGATGAGATCAGGAAGAATCGTCATCGCGCTTTAGGCTATTGTTTGAGCATGATCTTTTCGGAAAATCGCTGCACACTTTTCCGGATCATGCTCTAGGACGAATTAGCATCGCGCTTTAGTTTGTTGTTTGAGCATGATCTCTTCGGAAAACCGCTTCACACTTTTCCGGATCATGCTCTAGCGCGAGCGAACCGTAGATGGCCTCTCCTTTCCCCGAGCGTGGCTTGCCGCGGCTACGCCAGATCTGGCGGCAGCCGCTCGCGCTGGCCGCGATGGGGATCGCGCTCTGCGGCTGCTCATTCGATCTCGGATCGCTGCTCCCGGAGAAGGACAAGCCGCAGGAAGCCCCCAAGGCGGCCGCGCCCGTCGAGAGCGCGGTGAGCGCCGGCAACGTCACCGAAGCTCAGGCCCACACCGTAAAGGCCCAGTCCCTGGCCAAGTCAGGCGAGACCGCGGCAGCGCTCGACGAATTCAATCGCGCCGTCGGGCTCGATCCCTACAATGCGCAGGCACTTTATGGCCGCGCCCTGATCTACCAGGGCAAGAACCAGCACGACTTCGCAATCGCCGATTTCAGCACCGCGAGCGGGCTCAACCCGCAAAAGTCCGAGCCGCTGCTCGGCCGCGCCAACAGCTATCTCGCGCTCGGCAAGGTCAAGGAGGCCGCAGCCGATCTCGATGAAGCCTCCGAGGCCGATCCGCACAACGCCCAGGTCTGGACCGCGCGCGGACAGGCCTATGAGCGGCTGGGCGACAAGGCCAAGGCGGCGGCGTCCTACACCAAGGCGGTTGCACTTCGTCCACGCGACGAAGCCGCCCGCAGCGGCCTCGCCCGCGTCGGCGGCTGACGGCTTGGCGCAGCCTGAGCGCAGTCTTAGTCGGGGGTGGCGCTCTTCGGCAGAACGGCGTTGAACATCGACTTCATGCCCGACAGCATCTCGTCGGCGACATTGGTCTTCTTCAGCCGCGGCAGGGCGGCGCCCGCATCGGCACGCAGGTCGAGCGGCGGTGCGATGACCGGCACGGGAATGTCGGCCGGCGGCGTCACCCGATTCGGATCGTCGTTGCCGATCGAGGCCGTGTAGGGCGGATTGGAGCCCCCATTGCCATAAGCCTCGGGTGAAGGCGTCGAGACATTGATCGGCGGCGGCAGCGGACGGACCGGAGACGGCTCCACATTCACGACCCGCGGGGCGTCCGGCGTGCGGGCGGCGTCCCGCACCGCAGGCTCTGCCGGCCGCTCGGCCGGCTTGGAATCCGAGGCGCGAGCCTCGGCCGGCTTGGTTTCAGATGCTCTGGCTTCGGACGACCTGGCTTCGGACGACCTGGCTTCGGCAGCCTTGCCCTCGGGCGACTTGCGCAGACGCTCGATCGCAGCACGCGCCAGATCGTTGGCATCGGGGGCCGGGGAAGCCGCCGTCGGGGCCGAATTGGCCTCAACCACGGGAGCAGAAGCAGCCGGCGCGGATTTCGCCGCGGCCTTGTCGCGGGCAGAGGGACGGCCGCGCGGGCCCGTCTCAGCGGGGGCCACGTCTGCGGCCTTGGTCTCGGCGGCCGGGGGATGATCGGCAGGCTTCTCGACCGCCGCCTTGTCTGTGACGCTCTTCTCGGGGATGCCCTTGGCCTTGACGCCGGGAGCGGGAAGGTTGGCGGTATCGGTGGACTTGCCGTCGCTGCCGGTCTGGGCGGGCGCGGTCACGGCGGCTGGGGTGTCGGCGGCCGGCTTGGCGTTGATGTAATGATTAACGATGTAGGCCCCGATGATCGTCGCGAGCACCGAGGGGAAAATATCCATCGAAATTTTTGCGAGGTATTTCAGCATTCCGACCACACTCCCCGCGCGACCTGATGCGGGAACTTTAGGGCATTGTGAGGGATCAACTGCGACGGATCGATGGCAACGGTGGCGCGACCCTAGCGTTTCAGCTCAATTTCAAGGAACACGATCTCAGTTGAGGTTTCGTTAAGTACGTCATGCTGGACGCCGGCCTTGCGGAAATAGGATTTCCCGGCGGCAAGCTGCGCCTTGGACCTTTCGCCATTGGGCGCCACGATGGTCATCTCGCCGGCAACGACCGGAACAATCACATAGTCCATCCCGTGGGTGTGATGGCCGGTCGCGCTGCCCGGGGCAAGCCGCCATTCCGTCACCCGGACCTCTTCGTTGTCGACCTGAATCTCGGACTTGGCGGCAAGCATTGGGATTCTCCTCACAGCATGATCCGGAAAAGTGTGGAGCGGTTTTCCGGAAAGATCATGCTGAAACAATAGCCTGAAGCGCGACCGCGCTTCAGGGCACGAAAACCATGAACACGTAGACGGCAAATACCACCATATGGACCAGGCCGAACAGGACATTGGTCCTGCCCGTGCCGAAGGTCAGCATGCTCAGGAAGAAGGTCAGCAGCAAAAGCACGCTGCCCTGGGCGCTGAGGCCGAGTTCGAGCTCTTTGTCGAGCGCGTAGGTGGCGACGCCGACGGCAGGAATCGTCAGACCAATGGTCGCCAGCGACGAGCCGAGCGCAAGGTTGATGCTCTTCTGGAGATCGTTCTTGCGCGCCGCTCCGATGGCCGCGACGCCCTCGGGCATCAGGATCAACAGCGCAACCAGAAGGCCGGCAAAGGCCGGCGGCGCGCCGATCCTGGCGCCCACGGCATCGACCACCAGCGAGAATTTCTTGGCCAGCAGCACGACCGCGAGAAGCGAGACCAGGAGCAGCGCCACGGTGAGCGCGAGCACCCCGGCCGACAGGTGTACCTCCCCGCCCTTGCCCTCCGCCCGTTCATGAACGAAGTAATCCTTGTGCAGGACGGTCTGGGTATAGAGAAAGACGCCGTACAGCGCGAGCGTGACGACGTCGACGAAGCCGAGCTGAACCGCGGAATAGACCGGGCCCGGCGTGGTGGTGGTGTAGTTCGGCAGGATCAGCGTGATGGTCGCGAGCGCGAACAGCACGCTGAGATAGACGTTGGCGCCGGACAGCTGAAAACCTTGCTCGCGATAGCGCAGGCCGCCGATGAAGATGCAGAGGCCGACGAGGCCGTTGCAGACGATCATGACCACGGCGAACACGGTGTCGCGGGCCAGTGCCGGGGCCGGCTTGTCGCCCAGCATGATCGTGGTGATCAGCGCCACCTCGATGACGGTCACCGAGAGCGTCAGCACCAGCGTGCCATAGGGTTCGCCCACCCGCTCCGCGATCACCTCGGCATGATGAACCGCGGCGAACACCGTGCCGAACAGAATAACCAGAAGGACGATGGCGAAGACGAGCCCGCCAAACGACAGCGTGAACACATAACCCGTCGCGCTGACGGCTGCGAACAACAGCACGGCCAGCGCCGGGAAGATCCAGGCCGACCGGGGCATCGGGCTATGTGCGCTCATCCACCGCTTCCAGTTGCTTGAATGAGCAGTATCAAATCAGGCGCCAGATTCAATGCCAGTGCAGGATCGGTGCGACCGGCAGGAACGTCAGCAGCAGGAACAGAGGAATCAGCACGGCACCCGCGCGCAGGAGATAGCCGAAGAAGCTCGGCATCTCGATGCCGTTCTCGCTGGCAATGCTGCTCACCATGAAGTTCGGCGCGTTGCCGATGTAGGTGAGCGCACCCATGTAGACCGCCCCCATGGAGATCGAAGCGAGCGTGCCAGAGAGCTCATGCATCAGCACCTGCGGGTCGCCGCCGGCGAGCTCGAAGAACAACAGATATGTCGGCGCATTGTCGAGGAATGCCGACATCAGGCCGGTGAACCAGAAATAGGCGACCTCGCGCGGTGCGCCGTTCGGCTCCGTCACGGCCGACAGCAGCCAGGCGAACGCACCGTGGTGGCCGGCATTGAGCATGGCAATGACCGGGATGATGGCGACAAAGATCCCTGCGAACAGTTTGGCAACCTCGCGGATCGGCTCCCAGGTGAAGCCGTTGGCTTGCCTGTGCTCATCGGGCGTCAGCCACACCGACAGCGCCGCAATTGCCAGCAACACCAGATTGCGGACGACGTCCTCCAGCTCCAGCTTGGTGCCGAGAACGTCGAACGCAATGCCGGGCTTCCACATCGCCGAGGCGAGGAGGCTCGCGACGATGGCCGCGATCAGCACCAGGTTGACGAGGCCGCGGATGCGGACCGGCTGCGCGGGGCCGGTGTCATCGGGCGGCGGCTCGCTCCGGAAGCGCCAGACGTCGATGGCGATGAAGATCGCGAGCAGCAGCCCGGCCACGATCACGGTCTGCAACCAGATGGCCCGCGTGGTCCAGAAGAAGTCGACGCCGTGCAGGAAACCGACGAACAGCGGGGGATCGCCAAGCGGGCTCAGCGCGCCGCCGACATTGGCAACCAGGATGATGAAGAAGATGACGACATGGGTGTTGTGGCGCCGCAGCCGGTTGGCGCGGAGCAAGGGGCGGATCAGGATCATCGCGGCACCCGTGGTGCCGACGACACTCGCCCCGAACGTGCCAAGTGCAAGGATGCCCACATTGGTCGCCGGCGTGGCCTTGATGTCGCCGGTGATGAGGATGCCGCCGGCCACGACATAGAGCGCGAACAGCAGGACGATGAAGCCGAGATATTCGGCGAGGATGGCGTGAACGAGCGCTGCCAGCGTCGCCATGCTGCCGGCGAAGACGAGGAGCGAGGCGAGCGCCAGCAGCGACCATGCAGCAGCGATCTTGCCGTAATGATGGTGCCAGAATTTTGCAAACAGCAGCGGCCCCAGTGCGATCGACAGCAACAGGCCGGCAAAGGGCAGCGCATAGGGCCAGCGCATCGCCGCGCCATCAAGTCCGGTTGCGGCAAATGCATTCTGCGGCAGAAGCGTCAAGCAGGAGACAGCGAGTGCGGGAACGTAACGTTTAACCAAGCTGTCAGCCGCCAATGAAGCCTCTCGCCGTTTCGATCGCGCCATACTGATCGAGATCGTCGTGCCCGCCGCCCACCATGCGAACGAACCGTTTGGGCTCATGGGCGAGTGCGAACAAACGCTCTCCGAAGATGATCGAAATGGCAAGGTCATTGGTGCCATGCATGACAAGCAGCGGCACCGTGACGCGCGCCATGCGCTGATCCGAATGGAACGGATCGCGCATCAGAAGGCGGACCGGAACGAACCAGAACGACGAAGCCGCAACGTCGACGGTCGATGTATAAGGCGCCTCCAGAATGAGCTTTCCAACGCGATGTTCCGAGGCGATGGCAACCGCCACGCCCGTCCCCAGAGAGAAGCCCCAGGCGACGATTCGTTCCGCTCCATAGCGCGCGGTGGTGAAGGCATAAGCGGCCGCAGCATCGTACAGCAGCCCCTGTTCGCTCGGCATCCCGCTCGAGCCGGCATAGCCGCGATAGGACAGGGCAACGAGGCCGGTGCCGTCGGCGGTCATCGCCTTGAAACGGCTGACGCGGCCGGCGAGAAAATCGCCGTTGCCGGGAAAGAAAAGGATCACGGGGCGGCCAGCCTTCGCCGGCACGTGCCAGACGATGACCTTCTCGCCGTCCGACGTGGTCAGGATGTGCTCTTCCGCCTCGGGCAGGCCCGCGGCATCGGGGGCGGTGCGACCGACAGGCGGGATCGGAAACAGCATCTCGCGCTGGCGGACATACAGCACGAGGAGACCGGCGCAATAGACGGTCACGAGAACGATGGCGATCCACTTGACGATGGTCATCATGGCACGGCCCGCCCCCGATTGAAGCTAGGGCTTGCGACGGCTCCGCAGCAATTTCATGACGTCAGGGCGCAGACTCGCCGGAACGTCGCGACAGCCGCACGCCGCCTTGTGGGCAGCGTGCCAAGCGATGCGCTGCTCGCGCGTCGCCTTGGGCGGCATGGGATGGGACCGGTGCCATTCCTTGTTGATGGCCACGGTCCCTTCCCCATTACATCGCCTTGACGATGTTCTCGGTGACCTTCTTGGCGTCGCCGAGCAGCATCATGGTGTTGTCGCGGTAGAACAGCGGATTGTCGATGCCGGCATAGCCGGAGGCGAGCGAGCGCTTGATGAACATCACGGTGCCGGCCTTCCAGACCTGGAGCACCGGCATGCCGTAGATCGGCGAAGATTTGTCCTCTTCCGCCGCAGGATTAGTGACGTCGTTGGCGCCGATCACGAAGGCGATGTCGGCCTGCGCAAACTCGGAGTTGATGTCCTCCAGCTCGAAAACCTCGTCATAGGGCACGTTGGCTTCGGCGAGCAGCACGTTCATGTGGCCGGGCATGCGGCCGGCGACCGGGTGAATGGCGTATTTCACCTCGACGCCTTCCTTCTTCAGGATGTCGGCCATTTCGCGCAGCGCGTGCTGGGCCTGCGCCACCGCCATGCCGTAGCCGGGCACGATGATGACCTTGGAGGCGTTCTTCATGATGAAGGCGGCATCGTCCGCCGAGCCGAGCTTGGCCGGCTTCTGCTCACCGGTGCCGCCGCCGGCCGCAGCAGTCTCACCGCCGAAGCCGCCGAGGATGACCGAGATGAAGGACCGGTTCATCGCATGGCACATGATGTAGGACAGGATCGCGCCCGAGGAGCCGACCAGCGCGCCGGTGATGATCAGTGCGGAATTGCCGAGCGTGAAGCCGATGCCGGCCGCGGCCCAGCCGGAGTAGGAGTTCAGCATCGAGATCACGACCGGCATGTCGGCGCCGCCGATCGGGATGATCATGAGCACGCCGAGCGCCAGGGCGAGGATGACGATCAGCCAGAAGTCGAGCGCGCCGCCGGTGAGGACCAGGCGGACGATGAAGAACACCAGCGCCACCGCAATCGCGATGTTGATGATGTGACGGGCGGGCAGGATGATCGGTGCGCCGCTCATCCGCGCGGACAGCTTCAGGAACGCGATGACCGAGCCGGTGAAGGTCAGCGCGCCGATGGCGACGCCGAGCGACATCTCGACCAGGCTCTGCGGATGGATGTTGCCGGGGGTGCCAATGTCGAAGGCTTCGGGCGCATAGAACGCGCCGGCGGCGACCAGCACCGCGGCCATGCCGACCAGCGAGTGGAAGGCGGCGACCAGCTCCGGCATCGAGGTCATCGGCACGCGACGGGCGATCACCGCGCCGATCGCAGCGCCGATCGCGATGCCGACAATCACCAGCACCCAGGCGAGCCCGTCGGCCGGCGGATGGTTGGCAAGCGTGGTGGCGACCGCGATCGCCATGCCGATCATGCCGAACAGGTTGCCCTGGCGCGACGAAGCCGGGCTCGACAACCCGCGCAGCGACAGGATGAACAGCACTCCCGCCACGAGATACAGAAATGCAGAGAGGTTGGCGCTCATCTCAGGTCCCCATTGATCCCATCAGCCCGAGGTGGCCGCTTACTTCGACTTCTTCTTGTACATCGCCAGCATGCGCTGGGTGACAAGGAAGCCGCCGAAGATGTTGATGCAGGCAAAGATCAGCGCAACGAAGCCGAAGGCGCGGGCCCAACCCGAGCCGCTCGAAACGTTGGCGACGCCGCCGGCAAGCAGCGCACCGACCACGATCACCGAGGAGATCGCGTTGGTCACGCTCATCAGCGGCGTGTGCAGCGCCGGCGTCACCGACCACACCACGAAGTAGCCGACGAAGACGGCGAGAACGAAAATCGACAGCCGGAAGATGAAGGGGTCGACGACCTGTGCAGCATGCTCCATGACGGCTCTCCTTAAACCTTCGGCTGGAAGTTCGGGTGGATCACGGCGCCGTCCTTGGTCAGGGCGGTGGCCTTGACGAGCTCGTCGTCCCAGTTCACGGCGAGCTTCTTCTCCTTCTTGTCGACCATGGTCTCGATGAAGGAGAACAGATTGCGGGCATAGAGGCTGGAAGCCGACGCCGCGACGCGGCCGGCGACGTTGGTGTAGCCGACGATCTTGATGCCATCGAGATCGACGACCTCGCCGGGCTTGGCACCCTCGACATTGCCGCCGCGCTCGACCGCGAGATCGACCAGCACCGACCCAGGCTTCATCGACCTGACCATGTCGGCGCTGACGAGCTTCGGCGCCGGCCGGCCCGGAATCAGCGCGGTCGTGATCACGATGTCCTGCTTCTTGATGTGCTCGGCGGTGAGCGCGGCCTGCTTGGCCTGGTACTCTTTCGACATTTCCTTGGCGTAGCCGCCGGCGGTCTGCGCGTTCTTGAACTCCTCGTCCTCGACAGCAAGGAATTTCGCACCGAGCGATTCCACCTGCTCCTTGGTCGCGGGCCGCACGTCGGTCGCGGTGACGACCGCGCCGAGACGGCGCGCGGTCGCGATCGCCTGGAGACCGGCAACGCCGACGCCCATCACGAACACCTTGGCGGCGGGCACGGTGCCGGCGGCGGTCATCATCATCGGGAAAGCGCGGCCGAAGGCCTCGGCGCCCTCGATCACGGCGCGGTAGCCGGCGAGATTCGCCTGCGAGGACAACACGTCCATCACTTGCGCGCGGGTGATGCGCGGCATCAATTCCATCGCGAAGGCGGCAACGCCGGCATCAGCGATCGTCTTCAGCGCGGCCTCGTTGCCGTAAGGGTCCATGATGGCGACGACGAGCGCGCCGCGCTTGTACTGCGAAAGCTCGGAGGCCTCGGGGCGTTTCACCTTGATGATGATGTCGGCGTCCTTGAGCGCGTCAGTGCTGACGGTGGCGCCCACGGCGGTGAATTCGGAATCCGGCAGGCCCGACTTGATGCCGGCACCCGGCTCGACGGCGATTTCGGCGCCCAGCGCCTTGAACTTCTTCACCGTATCAGGCGAAGCGGCAACACGCGGCTCCGACGGATCGATTTCCTTGGCAACGGCAATCTTCATAGGCCCTCCGGCGGCGCGGGAAAAAGCGCGCACGCAAACTTAGCGTCACTCCCGCAACGTTGGATACCGGTTTTGGCACCGGCTTGAATGCAAATTTTATGAGCACCGACGACGCTGGCGGTGCACCAGGCGATGGATCAGGTGAGGAAGATCGCCATCAGGATCACGATGAGCGCGACCGAGGCCGTGCCGTACTTCACCAGCTTGATGAAGCCCTCGTAGGTCTGCTCGTGGGCAACGTAGTCGTTGCCGTCGGCAGTGGTGTACGCCACTTCGCTATGGTCAGCCATGGATTGTCCCCAGTCGAAAGTCGAATTCTCGGGCTGGGATACCTTAAACCTTTGGGCAGGGCAACGGCACAGCTGCGCAGTTTTCCCGCAAATCGGGTCATTTGGAATCCCAATTGTCGCGGATCCAGCGCGTGAGGCTCTGCTCGCTGACTTCGCCGGCGGCGAGAGAGAGGATGATGGTTGTCGCTTCCGCCGGATCGGGACTGAACGCCACGCCATTCTTGCGAAGGAAGACCATCATCGCCATGAAGGCGATGCGCTTGTTTCCGTCGACGAATGCATGGTTCTTCGCGAGCCCGAATGCATAGGCTGCGGCAAGCTCGTCCAACGGCGCCTGCTCGTAGCGCCATTTGTTGATCGGGCGATCGAGCGCCGACCGCAACATGCCTTCGTCACGCAGTCCAGGCGCGCCTCCGAAGCGTCGGAGTTGCCGGCTGTGAATGGCGACGGCCTGCTCGTAAGTGATCCAGAGCGGCTCCTGAGGATCGCTCATTGCATGGCCGACTACTTCGCAAGCGCCGCGAGCGTGTCGCGATACTTGTCCATCACCTCGTCGGCGATTTCCATCGTCCGCTCGAAATCGGGATCGTAAGGCAGCGCCTGGAAGCCACCGCCGGGCAATTCCACGATGTGCAATTGCTGCCCGCGCTTGAGATCGAGCCGCTGCATCAATTCGCGCGGCAGCAGCAGTCCGTCTGAATTGCCGATCTTCTTGATCTCAATTTTCATGGTCTACGCTCCAACCCGTTATACATCTGTATAACATCGCCAGAGACCTGGTTCAACAGATGTTTTACGTGCCGCGAGAGGCGCCCGCGCCCCTCAGCCCATCGCCTCGAGCTCGTCGATCATCCCCGCGATGACACTGAGGCCGCCGTCCCAGAACTTCGGGTCCTTGGCGTCTAACCCGAACGGCCGCAGCAGCTCGGAATAGTGCTTGGTTCCACCGGCGGCGAGCATGTCGAGATAGCGCTCGGCAAAGCCTTCGGCCGCGTTCTCGTAGACGGCGTAGAGCGAGTTCACGAGGCAGTCGCCGAACGCATAGGCGTAGACGTAGAACGGCGAGTGGATGAAGTGCGGGATGTACATCCAGTAGTTCTCGTAGCCCGCCTTGATCTCGATCGCCGGCCCCAGGCTCTCGCCCTGCACCGACAGCCAGATCTCGCCGAGCCGGGTCGCGGTGAGCTCGCCGTTCTTGCGCTCGGTGTGGACCGCGCGCTCGAAGGAATAGAACGCGATCTGCCGCACCACGGTGTTGATCATGTCCTCGACCTTGCCGGCGAGCAGCGCCTGGCGCTGCTTCGCGTTCTTGGTCTGGGCCAGGAGCCGCTTGAAGGTGAGCATCTCGCCGAACACGCTCGCGGTCTCCGCCAGCGTCAGCGGCGTCGGCGCCATCAGCGCACCGTTCTTCGCGGCGAGCACCTGATGCACGCCGTGGCCGAGCTCATGGGCGAGCGTCATCACGTCCCGCGGCTTGCCCTGGTAGTTCATCAGCACGTAAGGATGCGCCGACGGCGTGGTCGGATGCGAGAACGCGCCTGGGACCTTGCCCGGCCGCACCGGCGCGTCGATCCAGCGGTCGACGAAGAAGCGCTCGGCGATATCGGCCATTTTGGGCGAGAAGCCGCGATAGGCGGTCAGCACCATGTTGCGCGCATCCGGCCAGCCGATGACGTCAGTCGCAGCGAACGGCAGCGGCGCGTTGCGGTCCCAATAGGCCAGCCGCTTCTTTCCGAACCACTTCGCCTTCAGCGCATAATAGCGATGCGACAGCTTCGGATAGGCGGCGCGGACCGAGGCGACCAGCGCATCCACCACCTCGCGCTCGACGCGGTTGTTCAGATGGCGGGAATCCGCGACGTCCTTGAAGCCGCGCCAGCGGTCGGAGATGTCCTTGTCCTTGGCGAGCGTGTTGGTGATCAGCGCAAAGGTGCGCTCATTGGCCTTGAAGGTTTTCGCCAGCGCCTCCGCCGCGCTCTTACGTTTGGCGCCGTCGCGGTCCTGCAGCAGACTGAGCGTCGGCTCGATCGCGAGCTCCTTAGGCCCGACCTTGAAGCGCAGGCTGGAGATGGTCTGGTCGAACAGGCGGTTGAAGGCGGAATAGCCGGTCTGCGCCTTCTCCAGAAAGAGCTGCTCGAGCTTGTCGTCGAGCTGGTAGGGCTTCTCCTTGCGCAGATCCTCGATCCAGGGACGATAGTGCGCGAGCTCGGCGGCTTGCATCGCGCGGGTCAAAATATCGTCATCGATACGGTTGAGCTCGAGCGCGAAGAACAACAGATGCGTGGACGCCGCCGTCAGGCGTTCGGACACATCGCCATAAAACTTTGAAATCGCAGGGTCCACGCTGTCGCCGGCATGGACGAGGCCGGCATAGGAGCCGAGACGGCCGGCGAGATCGTCGATCGCCTCATAGCGTCGCACCGCCTCGGCGAGCCACTTTCCGCCATCTTCGTTTGCTGTCCCTGTCGCCAGCTTGCCCTTGTAGTCCGTCTCGAAGGCGACGCAGTCGGCATCCAAGTTTTCGAGATCGCGCGCCACTTCCGGCGCATCGATCCCGGAATAGAGATCGGCAAGGTTCCACTCCGGAAGCTTGCCGGTCTTGCTCGCAGGCTTTGCGAGTGAAGTTTTAGAGGGTTTTGCCTTGGCGGCAGATTTCTTGGCGGCAGATTTCTTGGCGACGGATGTCTTGGTGGCTGGCTTGCGGAGAGCAGACTTCGTGACAGCGGTCTTGGAGCGCGAATTCATTGTGTGGGAAACCTGTGTTCAACAAGCGCGGCGGCGGGCGGGGGCATCAAGGTTTAAGCGTGTGTTAATCGGCTTCGGCCAGAGTGCCCCGATTCGAGACAGATAGTAGTAGCGTGCGGGGAACACCATGGCTGCCAGTATTTTGATCGCCGACGACGACGCAGTAGCCCGCCGGCTGGTCGAGAACATGGTGCAGAAATGCGGCTATGAGACGGTCGTCGTCGACTCCGGCAACGCCGCGATCGCCACCCTCACCGCCCCCGACGCACCGGCCATCGACGCCGTCATCCTCGATCTCGTGATGCCCGGCCTCGACGGCATGGGCGTACTGGCGAAAATCCGCGAAGCAGGCCTGAGCATCCCCGTTATCGTGCAGACCGCCCATGGCGGCATCGACAACGTGATCTCGGCGATGCGCGCGGGCGCGGCCGATTTCGTCGTCAAGCCGGTCGGCGTGGAGCGGCTCCAGGTCTCCTTGCGCAACGCGCTCAACACGTCGGCGCTCAAGGGCGAATTGCAGCGTATCCGTCACAGCCGCGAAGGCCGGCTGACATTCTCGGACATCATCACGCGCGCCGAGGCCATGACGGGCGTGATGCGAGCCGCACAGAAGGCGGCAAACTCAGCGATCCCCGTGCTGATCGAGGGCGAGTCCGGCGTCGGCAAGGAGATGTTCGCGCGCGCCATCCACGGCAGCGGCGAGCGCAAGGCCAAGCCGTTCGTCGCGGTCAATTGCGGCGCGATTCCCGACAATCTCGTCGAGTCCATCCTGTTCGGCCATGAGAAGGGCGCCTTCACCGGCGCCACCGAGCGGCACATGGGCAAGTTTGTCGAGGCTCATGGCGGCACGCTGTTTCTGGATGAGGTCAGCGAGCTGCCGCTGACCGCGCAAGTGAAGCTGCTGCGCGCGCTCCAGGAAGGTGCCGTGGAGGCAGTCGGCGGGCGCAAGCCGGTCAAGGTCGACGTCCGCATCATCTCGGCCACCAATCGCAAGCTGCTGGAGCGGGTGAAGCAGGGACATTTCCGCGAAGACCTGTTCTATCGCCTGCACGTGCTGCCGCTGACGATCCCTTCGCTGCGGGCCCGGCGTGAGGATATCCCGCATCTGCTCAGGCATTTCCTGGCGCGCTTTGCCGCCGAGGAGAACCGCCCCATCACCGGCATCAGCGGCGAGGCCGTCGCGCAGCTTGCCCAGCTCGACTGGCCCGGCAACATCCGCCAGCTCGAAAACGCGGTCTACCGTGCCGTGGTGATGAGCGACGGCGACCAGCTCGGCCTCGGCGATTTCCCCCTGCTCGCCTCGCAGCCGCATCCCATCACGGATATTCCGACCGCCCCGTTGATGCTCGAGCCCGCGGCGGCGCCTTCAGTGGTGTCGGGTAATGAAATACCAATCGCTCCGCTCCCCGCTGTGGGAACTCTCGCCATGCTCACCGCGACCGGGGATGTCCGCTCGCTGGAAGACATGGAGAACGAGATCATCCGCTTCGCGATCTCGCACTATCGCGGCCAGATGTCCGAAGTGGCTCGCCGCCTCAAAATCGGCCGGTCAACGCTTTACCGCAAACTCGACGAGGCCGGGGTTCCCGGGCATGGCGGCAAAAGCGGTGAGGAGACGCACTGAGCCCAGTGCGAACGGAGGTTCGCGCGACGGCGCGAGACGGCTGTAAGCCGTTCGCATGACGACAGAATTCGGCTGCGATTTGAACCGTGACTTGGAAGTGACAGACAGAGTGAAAAGCGCGTGGCAGAAGCGCACGATCCGTTGCCAAGAGGCTCCCTTGAAGTCAGTTTGTCGTGAGTTGTCCCGGGTAGCGCTGGCTGCAAAATCGGGGCCTGTATATCGTCTGCGTAGGAATCGTTGCGTGCAGGCGTGCAACTTTCGAGAGGCCGGCGCGGTTTAGCCGAAACTCACCAATAGGCCATAACGAGGCTGTTCCACGACGGAACAGCTCACCCGAGGGGTGCGACACAATGCGTGACTGTTTGAACCACCGTGCGGGCTTTGACCGTGTCTTGATGACGGTCGCGGCGACCTTCCTCACGGTGTCGGCCAGCTCGGCCCTGGCGCAGGATCAGGCGCGCAGCAGCGCCGCCGAGCTCGCGATCGAAGCTGCGATCCCGCGCCCCGAGCCCGCAAACGTCCCGCCCCCGACTGCAGCCGACATCAAGCTCGACACCACCGCCACGGTGCAGGATTCCGCCAAGGAGACTGTGAGGGAATCCGTTAAAGCGGACGCCGCGCCGGCGCCGGACAAGGTCGAGACCAAGCCGTCCGACGTCGCCACCACACCCGCGCCTGAAGCACCGAAGAGCGAGACGGCCAAGTCCGAACCTGAGAAGACCGAGCCCGCAAAGACCGAGCCCGCCAAGGCCGACACCGCAACCGTCACGCCGGCCGCTCCCACGGCACCTGCTGCCGCAGCGCCTCCCGCCGCCGAGCCGGTGAAGGCCGCGAGCAACGTGCCCGCCGCCGACCAGCCGGTCGCGGACAAGCTCAAGGACATCATCGGCGCCAAGACCTCGCGCCATTTCGACCGCAAGAACGAGCGCGCGGCGATCGAGAAGTTTTACGGCGCGCGCGATTTCGCACCGGTCTGGACGCAAGGCGGCAACCTGACCGCTGCGGCCAAGGGCGTGAGCGCACGGCTGAAGGACGCGGCGTCCGACGGCCTCAATCCCGCCGACTATCCGGTGCCGGATTTCGCCGCCGCAACGACGCCCGATGCGCTGGCGGATGCCGAGCTCAAGCTCACCGCCAGCATGTTCGACTATGCGCGCCATGCCCAGAGCGGCCGCATGCATTGGTCGCAGGTCAGCGGCGACATTCTCTATCCCGAACATCCGGTCGACCCCAACGAGGTGCTCGCCAAGGTCACGACCGCGGCGGACGCCTCCGCAGCGCTCGACAGCTACAACCCACCGCACAAGCTCTACAGGGAGCTGAAGGCCAAGCTCGCCGAGCTGCGCGGCCAGGACAATGGCCCGGTGATCGAGATCGCCGACGGTCCCGCGCTGAAATACACCCCTGCCGGCAAGAAGCAGGCTGAAATCGTCGTGGAGGATCCACGCGTGCCGCAGCTCCGCGCCAAGCTCGGCCTCGCCGAGAACCCGAGCGACACCCGCTACGACGCGGCAGTTGCCGACGCCGTGCGCAAATTCCAGAGCAGCGCCGAGATGAAGGCGACCGGCATCCTCGATGACAAGACGGTCAAGGCGCTCAACACCCCGAAGCGCGACAAGCAGATCGACACCGTGCTGGTGAACATGGAGCGCTGGCGCTGGCTGCCGCGCGATCTCGGCGCGCCCTCGCTGGGGGATGCTTATGTCATCCTCAACATTCCCGACTTCACGCTGAAGGTGATGCAGCGCGGCCAGCAGGTCTGGACCACGCGCGTCGTGACCGGCAAGCCGGGAACGCATGCGACCCCGCTGCTCAGCGAGACGATGAAGTACATCACGGTCAATCCGACCTGGAACGTGCCGCCGTCGATCGTCTACAACGAATATCTGCCGGCGCTGCAGCAGGACCCGACCGTGCTTCAGCGCATGGGCCTCAGGCTCGAACAGAATCGCGACGGCTCGGTGCACATCTCGCAGCCGCCCGGCGAAGCCAACGCGCTCGGCCGCGTCCGCTTCAACTTCCCGAACAAGTTTCTGGTCTATCAGCACGACACGCCGGACAAGCATTTGTTCGCCCGCGACGAGCGCGCCTTCAGCCATGGCTGCATGCGCGTGCAGAATCCGGATCAGTATGCGTCCGTGCTGCTCAACATCACCATGCCGAACGAGAGGTACACGCCTGAGCGCGTGCGCAGCATGTACGGCAAGAGCGAGATCGATCTGAAATTCCCGACCCCGATCCCGGTCAACATCACCTATCAGACCGCGTTCGTGGACGACGCCGGCAAGCTGCAGTTCCGCAAGGACGTCTATGGCCGCGACGCGGCCATGATCAACATCCTGAAGAACAACCGCGGCAAGGACCTCGAGGCCATCGTGGCCCATTCCCAGCCGAGTTATTCGCGCCCGGCCACGACGTTGCCGTCAGGGGTCGCAGTGGCCAACAATGGCGGGGGCTTCGGTTCGTCTGGGCCAAACTTCTTCGAGCGGCTGTTCGGAGCGCCGGCCCCGACCCAGCCGCCGGCGCCGGTCGGCCGTCGTCCGCAGCGGGTGTTTACCCGCTGAGCCCGGCTCAGCGCCTGGTTCACAACAATTCTGCGATGAAATAAGCGGCCCCGTCCTCTGGATGGGGCCGCTTAACGTTAACCATTCTCCAACCTGCGCTCGGGCAGCGGGCGTTTTTTTGCCACAGTCAACCGTTTAGGATCGTATTCTGACTTGGTTTGGGGGCGGGAAGGTCAACCTCGAATTAACCTTCTCGCTTTAAGAAAGCGTTCATCCTCTTTCGCGCTGCTAACGGGGTTGGCGGGAGAGTCCATTTTGAACGCTCGTCGACTGGGTGGGCTCATACGTGCTGACTGGTCTCGCACGCCAATTCGCTGTGCTGTCGTTGTCCCATGCGGGCGTGAAGGCCGGATCCCGGATCGGCCTCGCCGGCGCATTGCTGCTTGCGGCCGCCGGTTCGGTTCATGACGCGGCCGCGCTGAACGAGACCAAGACGCTCTCCTTCCACCACACCCATTCCGGCGAAGATCTCACCGTCACCTTCAAGCGCGACGGGCGCTACGACGAAGCGGCGCTGAAGCAGCTCAACCACTTCCTGCGCGACTGGCGCACCCAGGACGAGACGGTCATGGACCGTCGCCTGTTCGACATCCTCTGGGAAGTCTATCGCGACGTCGACGGCAAGCAGCCGATCCAGATCATCTCCTCCTATCGCTCTCCCGCCACCAACGCCATGCTCCGCCGCCGCTCCTCCGGTGTGGCGCGGTTCAGCCAGCACATGCTGGGGCATGCGATGGACTTCTATATCCCGGGCGTGCCGCTGGAGCAGATCCGTTTCGCCGGCCTGCGCCTGCAGCGCGGCGGCGTCGGCTTCTATCCCACCTCGGGCTCGCCCTTCGTGCACCTCGACACCGGCAGCATCCGGCACTGGCCGCGCATGACGCATGACCAGCTCGCCCGCGTCTTCCCGGACGGCAAGACGGTGCATCTGCCGACCGATGGCGTGCCGCTGAAAGGCTATGAGCTCGCCAAGGCCGAGATCGAGCGGCGCGGTAGCGGCGACGATGCCGGCAGCAAGCCGAATTTCTTTGCCGCCTTGTTCAGGAGCAAGCCGGCTCCCGCCGCCGCGAATAGCGACGAGGATGACGAGGGCGCGCCCGCAATCGCCGCGAAGCCGGCGGCGCCGACCGTGGTCGCAGCCGCCGCCAAGCCCGCCGAGCCGGTGCCGACGCCGCGCGCCAAGCCGCAAGTAGCCGCAACTCTCCAGCTCGCTTCGGCCGATGCCCAGATCGTCGCGCCGCCCAAGCCGAAGCCCGCGCCCGTGGCTGACAAGCCGGCGACCGGCAAGCCTGTTGACGGAAAGCTGGAGACCCCGGCCGACATCATCAATGCCCGCGGCTTCTGGGATGATGTCCCGGCCGCGCCGCAGCAGGCGACGCCGGCGCAGGTCGCAGCGTTGAAGGCGCGCCAGGCGCTGGCCGCCGCCACCGATCCGCAACCGACCGCGAGCGTGTCCAACGCGGCCTTCCAGGCCCTGGCTTACGCGCCGGCCGCCTCCCCGGTCGACCGTGCCAATGTCGTCGCCGCCTCCGCGCCGATCCCGCGCACCGCCCGCCCCGCCGCGTCCCGCAGCGTGGCTCAGGCGACGGAGATCAACACGGTGGTCGGCAAGAGCATCGACGGCAGGATCGCAACCGCCACCCGCCTCTCTGCGGCCAAGGGCGAGAGCGTCTGGCTCAAGATCGTGATGCTGTCGCCGAGCGCCAGCCGCGCGATGTCGGTGACGCTGATGGGCGAGCTCGATACGGCGGCGCTGCGCGGCTATTTCGTCAAGCCGCGCGCCGTGATCGCGATGGGCTTCTCCGACGATCCGATGCAGGGCCTGTCCTGCGACAGTTTCTCGGGCAGCGCGACCGCAAAGCTCGAGACGACGTCGTTCCTCATGCGCACGGCGGCGCTGCGCTGAGGCGCATAGCGACCTCCACGAATTCAGTCTCGTAGCCCATCCTGCGATGATCGCAGGCAGTCTCCGTCGTGCGCCAGATCAAGCCGGCAGGCCTGCCCGGAGAAGGCCTGCCTCATAGCGCTGACGATCGACCTGCTGCTTGTAATGCTGGGTAGCAAGATGATTGGCCACCGAAAATGCCGGCTCACGCCTGAGAACTTCGGCCGCGTGCGCACCAGCAGCCACTGCATTGCCCATCTGCGCGAAGATTCCGGCAAGGAACGCATGATGGGTGTGATCGGGGCGTGAGATCCTCGAGAAAGCTTCGGCGGCTTCGGCGTATTTCTCGGCACAGTAATAGGCGCGCCCGAGATGGCTCCAGAAGCGTTCCGGGTGATACGGGTTGAGCCGCATCGCCTTCTTGATCCAGTCGATGCCCTCCTCCGGCCGCCCCAGCCAGGTCAGCAGTTCACCCTGCTGCACGACCACGAGGTCATAGTTCGGGTTGAGCGCGAGCGCGCGTTCCTGATGATAGGCGGCCTTGTCATGGTCGTCGCGATTCAGATTGAGTGCCGCGAGGATGCGGTGGACATCGCTGTCATTGTCGTCGAGGCCCAGCGCGGTTTCCAGCTCTGCAGCCACCTGCTCAAAGGTAGCGTCACGATCCGCGCACCAGTTATAGACCCAGGTCTGGCCGAGGACGCACGCCTTCCACGCGTGTGCGTGAGCATAGTTGCCGTCGAGTTCGAGCGCCCGGTCGAGCAGAAGCTGCGCCCGCGCATTGTCTTCGCGATTGGAGCGATGGTGCAAGACCTTTGCGGCCAGCACGCATTCATAGGCTGCCATGTTGTCCGTCGGCTTGCGGTTCGCCCGATCGTGCGTCGCCGCCTCGACACGGCCGGGCAACGTGGCCGCGATCGCCCGGGTCATCTCGTCCTGGATCGCGAAGATGTCCTTGAGCTCGCCGTCATAACGCTCGGCCCAAATATGCCGGTCCGTCTCCGCATCGATCAGCTGCACGGTGACGCGGACGCGATTCCCGGCCTTTCGCACGCTTCCCTCGATGACGTAGTCGACACCGAATTCGCGGCCGACGTCCTGCACCTTGACCGACCTTCCCTTGTACACGAAGGTCGAGTTGCGCGAGATCACCAGCAGGTCGTGGAAGCGGGAAAGCTCCGTGATGATGTCTTCGGTCAAACCATCCGCAAAGAACTCCTGCTCCGGATCGCCGCTCATGTTGGCGAAGGGCAGCACGGCGATGGACGGCTTCTTCGACTTGCCAGTCGCCTTTGCAGGGGCCATCGTGCCGGCTGGCGCGCTTGCCGACCCATCCTCCAATCGAATCCGGTAGACGCGGATGGAGCGCGCGATGTTCTTGACGTTCTGCTCGCCGATGTCTTCGAATGCGACGCCATCGAGACGCTGGCCCAGCTGGTCGCGCACAGCGCTGGAGATGCAGATGCCCCCAGGTTCGGCCAGCGTCTCCAACCGTGCCGCGACGTTGACGCCGTCGCCGAAAATGTCGTTCTGGTCGACGATCACGTCGCCCAGATTGATACCGATGCGGAATTGTATCCATCGCGGCGGCGGGACATCGGCGTTGCGGCGTCCCATCCGGCTCTGAATTTCAGCAGCGCACAACACTGCGTCGACGACGCTATGGAATTCGACGAGCAGGCCGTCGCCCGTTGTCTTGATGATGCGGCCGTGGTTTTTGGCAATCGCCGGATCGATGAGCTCGATCCGGTGGGTCTTGAGACGCGCGAGCGTGCCACCCTCGTCGACCTCCATGAGACGACTAAAGCCGACCATGTCAGCCGCGAGGACCGCGGCGAGCCTGCGCTCTGGTCCAGGCACATCCATTGCTCGGTCCCTTCACCGAGCATTCTAGCAGACCAGCGGGTTTTGCCCAAGCGCGGGCCCCGCAAATTGCGGCCCGGTGAGGTACTCTTACGGATGAGGCGCGGTCCTGGCGCCTTCAGATCATCCCCAGCGCCTGCATGTAGGTATCGAGAATGGTCTCGGCCTCCGCGCGCTCGTTGGGGTCCTGCTTGCGCAGGCGCACGATCGTACGCAGCGCCTTGACATCGTAGCCGTTGCCCTTGCTCTCGGCATAGACGTCGCGGATGTCGTCCGAGATCGCCTTCTTCTCTTCCTCCAACCGCTCGATGCGCTCGATGATGGATTTGAGCTGGTCCTTGGCAAATTTCGTCGCGGGCTCGTCGTCGCGGACGGCGGCGGAGGTGGCCATCTTGGTACTCCCAATGGAACTGGCAAAACGAGGTGACGCCGGCATCGTCACCGCGCGTGCTGGGTAGACCCTTAGGGTCGGCGCTCCCGGCGTTCAAGCAAGCATCGCGCTCGTCCACAGCGCGCCCACACCTTCCTGCGCCGACGCAAAGAAAGCTGTTGTGTGGTGCGACTCAGGGCACCGCCATAGGCCGTTCAGTGCCCGTGAGGATGGACCTTCTTCATCGCCTCGAGCTGCTCGGGCGTGGCCGTGCCCTGGTACTTCGCTTTCCAGGTCTCGTAGGACATGCCGTAGACGGCCTCCCGGCTCTCGTCCTTGCTCAAGGGCACGCCCTGGGCGTCAGCGGCATCCTTGAGCCAGTTGGAGAGGCAGTTGCGGCAGAAACCCGCCAGGTTCATCAGGTCGATGTTCTGGACGTCCGTCCGGCTCCGCAAATGATCGACCAGGCGCCGGAAAGCGGCCGCCTCGAGCTCCGTTCTGGTTTTGTCGTCGATTGCCATGGCTGTCTTCCTTAAGGCCCGTCCCGGTGGCGGTCACCCTTACGGGATCAGGTGGGTCCTGTCACAGATTTTGCCATATCGCGGCGCAAAGGGGCCACGGCCCGGCTATGGGGCAGTTCCCCCCGCCCTACGCCAAATCGTCAATGATCTGGTATAGCTTCCGCGACAATGACTGCCGAATCTCCCCGCTCCCCGCTTCGTCTGCTCGCCCGGTTGGTCCCGGTGCTGGCGGTCACCCTTCTGTGCCTTTGCGCCAATCCCGCCTCCGCCGATTTCCGCCTCTGCAACAACACGTCGAGCCGGGTCGGCATTGCGCTTGGCTACAAGGACGCCGAGGGCTGGACCACCGAGGGCTGGTGGAACATCTCGTCGCGCTCCTGCGAGACGCTGCTACGGGGCACGCTGGTTGCTCGCTACTACTACATCTACGCCATCGACTATGACCGCGGCGGCGAATGGTCGGGCCAGGCCTTCATGTGCTCGCGCGACAAGGAGTTCACCATCCGCGGCACCGAGGATTGCCTGGCGCGCGGCTATGATCGCACCGGCTATTTCGAGGTCGACACCGGTGAGCAGCGGGCCTGGACGGTGCAGCTGACCGACGCCAACGAACAGCCGGCGCAGCAACGTGTTCCTGGCCTGCCCGGCCCGGTTGGCCCGGGCGGCGTTCCGGGTTTGCCCAACAGCCCGCCCGGTGGTACGCCGCCCGCGCCTGGCCTCCCGCCAGCGCCCTCGCCCCCGTCTGGAAGTAAGCCATGAGGCGCCTTCGCCGTATCAAGATCCTCGCGACGCTCGGACCCGCCTCGTCGGACCTCGCGATGATCCGCCGCCTGTTCGAGGCCGGCGCCGACCTGTTCCGCATCAACATGAGCCACACCCCGCATGACAAGATGCGGGAGCTGGTGGCGACGATCCGCAACGTCGAGAGCAGCTATGGCCGGCCGATCGGCATCCTGGTCGACCTTCAGGGCCCGAAGCTGAGACTCGGCTCCTTCGCTGACGGCGCGGTCCAGCTCCAGAACGGCCAGACCTTCACGCTGGATTCCAACAAGACGCCAGGCGATGCCACGCGCGTCCATCTCCCGCATCCGGAGATCCTGGCCGCGCTGCGGCCGGGACATGCGCTGCTGCTCGACGACGGCAAGGTGCGGCTGATCGCGGAGGAGACGTCGAAGGAGCATGCGGTGACCCGGGTCGTCGTCGGCGGCAAGATGAGCGACCGCAAGGGCGTCAGCCTGCCCGACACCGACCTGCCGGTCTCGGCGATGACGCCCAAGGACCGCGCCGACCTCGAGGCGGCCCTCGTCACCGGCGTCGACTGGATCGCGCTGTCGTTCGTGCAGCGCGCCGACGACGTGCTCGAAGCCAAGAAGATGATCCGCGGCCGCGCCGCCGTGATGGCCAAGATCGAGAAGCCGCAGGCGATCGACCGCCTCGCCGACATCATCGAGGCCTCCGACGCGCTGATGGTGGCGCGCGGCGACCTCGGCGTCGAGCTGCCGCTGGAGCGGGTGCCGAGTCTGCAGAAGCAGATGACGCGCATGGCGCGTCGCGCCGGCAAGCCGGTGGTGATCGCGACCCAGATGCTGGAATCGATGATCCAGTCGCCGGTGCCGACCCGCGCCGAAGTCTCCGACGTCGCCACCGCCGTCTATGAAGGCGCCGACGCCATCATGCTGTCGGCCGAATCGGCGGCCGGCAAATTCCCGGTCGAGGCGGTCTCGACCATGAACCGCATCGGTGAGGAGGTCGAGCGCGACCCGACCTACCGCTCGGTGATCATGGCCCAGCGCCCCGCTCCTGAATCCACCGCGGGCGACGCCATCGCCGACGCCGCAAGGCAGATCGCCGAGACGCTCGACCTGCCCGCCTTGATCTGCTGGACCTCATCGGGCTCGACCGCCGTACGCGTGGCGCGCGAGCGGCCGAAGCCGCCGATCGTGGCGATCACGCCGAACATCAGCGCCGGCCGCCGGCTTGCGGTGGCCTGGGGCGTGCACTGCGTGGTGGCGGAGGACGCGCGCGACCAGGACGACATGGTGAGCCGCGCCGGCCAGATCGCGTTCCGGGACGGTTTTGTCCGCGCCGGCCAGCGCGTGATCATCGTCGCCGGCGTGCCGCTCGGCATTCCCGGCACCACCAACATGGTGCGCATCGCCTCGGTCGGCCCCGGGGGCGACGCGAATATGTGAAGTCCGGGCCGCTCAAACAAAAAACGCGAAAACAACCCCATGCACAGTAGAAGGCGATTTCGGCGCGGGTGCTGCGGTTTCTCGAAAAGGCCCGCTCGAACAACGGCCTGAGCGCGATCAGGTCTGCACCTCGACCGCGTGTCCGATGTTACGCCCCAACCAGCGCCTTCGTGGTCGGCAGCAGCGTCTGCTGCACCACGAGGCCGCGGGCGCGGGCGTCCATGACGCCGACGGCGCGCAGCGCCAGCAGCGTCACGGTCTGCACCGCGTCGCGCATCTTGACGGGATCATCGAGATTGTCAGGCGCGAGCGGGCCGACCAGGGCCTCATGCAGGGCGCCGAGCAATGCGGTGGCGGCGAGCGCGGTATCCTGCGCCGGCAGATGGCCAGCCCGCACCGCAGCGTCGATCCGGGACGCAATTTCGCCGGCGATCTCGCGCCGGCTGGCAAGCCGGGAGGCGCTGACATCGACATCGACCGGCTCGGCCAGGATGCCCCAGGCCAGCCTGCGCTGTGACAGCGTATGGACCGCCACGGTGGTGACGGCGGCCGCCAGCGCCGAGGACGGCCCCGGCGCGGCATCCGCCGCCCGGCGGATCGCCGCGAGCTCGTCGCGGGAGACCTCGGCAATGAGCTCGGAGATCAGCTCGGCCTTGGAAGGAAAATAGCGGTAGACCGTGCCGGCTGCGACATTGGCCCGGACCGCGACCGGCGCGATCTGCACGGCCGCCATCCCGCCTTCCGATGCCGCCTCCCGCGCCGCCGCCAATATCGCACTGCGCCGGGCCGCAAGGCGCTTCACCACTTGATGCGTCCGCCGATAAACCATGGCGCGCTTCCTGTCCCACACGCCAGCCGCACGCCCTGCGGCCGAACGCTTCGTCACGTCAGAAGATGCAAATCGCCCCGCAAGGACTGAACAACTATTCAGGGTGAATGACAAGATGGGAAATGCGTGAAGCGCCATGGCGAGCGGACGGGGGCGCCAAGGCTGCGTCGGCGGCATGAGGGCCCGTCTTGAAGATTGCCGGAGCAACCCTCTCCCCCCTCTCCCGCAAGCACAGCGCTTTGCATCTGGCTCGTAGCGACGCCCTGCGCACACCTCGTTCTTCGAGACGGCGCTGACGCGCCTCCTCTGGATGAGGCTCATCGGCGTCAGTGCCGTTGCACCTGTTGACCCGCACTCCGCCCTCATCCTGTTCCCGACGTACGCAACCTTTACGCGTCAAGCCGCAAAATTCCCGCATTGATTCATGCAACCTTAACTGGCCGGCGGTAGTCATGCGGTTGTAAATTGGAATTCGGCAATGCGTTTCACGAGCGGGCTTTCTGCGGTTCAGCGACCCGGCTCTGCTCGTGATGTTCCCGGCGCACATGGCGCCTTGATGTTGGAACGCGCGGCGATTTCCTCCGATCTGCGAGAGGTCATGTCCATCCCCGCGGCCGGGAGGCTGCGGCAATCATGGTCGGCGAAGCCGCGCGGCAAGGCGCTTGCAGCCATCGCCATTGTCGTCTGCTCGATGCTGGCAGGCGCGCTCTACACCCTGGCAATGGGCGAGGACGTCAACTGGGATTGGCAGAACTACCACGAATACAATGTGTGGGCCGTTCTCAACGGCCGCTATGGCGTCGATGCGATCCCGCCGGGCTTTCAGACCTACTTCAATCCGATCGTCTATTTTCCGGTCTATTACCTCCGCCAAGTCCTGCCGTCGCCGTATGGGCTGATGATCATCGGCGCCATTCACGGCCTCAACCTCGCGCTCATCTGCCTGTTTGCACGCCTGGTCCTGCGCCAGGCCGCGACCATCGCTTCGATCGCGGCGGCGGTCGCAATCGCGGCCTCAGGTCCGATGACGCTCTCGGAAGTCGGCACCAGCTTTTCCGACGTGCTGCTTGCCTTACCCGTGATCGGCGGCTGCCTTTTGATCCTGACTACGGATCGCCAACCCGCGATCCGCTACCTGCTGGCCGGGCTCCTGATCGGCGCTGCGGTCGGGCTGAAGCTGACCAATGTCGTCTACGCGATAGGCGCTGCCGCGGCGGTGCTCGCCTCCACGCGTCCGCTGCGGGCGATCACGCTTCTTGGAGCCGGCGGGATTATCGGCGCTGCGCTCACCGGCGGCGGATGGTGCCTGATCACGTGGCGCGACACGGGCAATCCGATCTTCCCGCTGTTCAATGCACTATTCCAGTCAAGCGAGGTGGCCGCCGTCAATCTGATGGATGCGCAGTTCATGCCCCATGGCGTGCTCGACGCACTGGCCTACCCCTTCTACTGGCTGATCGGCGACCACAGAGGCGCGGAGCATCCGTTCCGCGACGCGCGATTCGCGGTCGTGACGGTCCTGCTCGCGCTCGGCCTGTGGGCCCGCAAGACGCGAAAGCGCGCGATCCTCACACGACGTGATGCGCAGCTTGTGGTGCTGTTTGCAGTCTCCTACCTGGCGTGGCTCGGCCTGTTCTCGATCCAGCGCTATGCGGTCGTTCTGGAGCTGTTGTGCGGCCCGCTGATCGTTCTGCTGCTCGCGCGCCTCGCTGCGAGCACCGGGCCGACATGGCTGACGGCGTCCCCTCGTCCGCTCAGCGTGCTGACGTTGACGGTTGCAGCCGCGATCGCAGCGTGGTCGCAGCCGGCGGATTGGTGGCACCGCCCCTGGTCCGACGTCTACCGGCCGAAGATCGCTAACGAGCTCGATCAGCCCGCGACCTACTTTATCCTCGGCAAGCCGCTCGCCTATATCGCGCCGCAGCTCCCCTCCCAGTCGCGGTTTTACCTGCTCGCCGATATCGCTGTGCCAATCGTCCCCGGCGGCATCTTCGACCAGCGAATTCGCGCCGGGCTGAAGGCGCCGCTGCCCGGCGGCGTCCGCGAATTGCACATGCGCGGCGAACCGGACCGCAACGCGCTTTTGGATCGTTACGCACTCACCATCGATCGCTCCCGGCCCTGCGTCGCCATCGAGGGCGCCCGCCCCGGCACGATCCTCGAAAGCTGTCCGCTCATCGCGCGGGCGGCCGCGCACTAGATGTGTACTGCCAAGGGCAATCTCGGCTGCCGATGGCCAAGCGGAAACATCTGCTCGGGGACACTTTATCGGTTTTGACTCTTCGCGGAAACTAACGTTGTGCGGTCAAGATGCCGAACATGCACCCCAAATGGCTTCGTCAGCTGCCCTATTTGGTTCACACCAACAGAGAACTCGGCCTAATGCTGAGGGGCACGAAGCCCCTCGCATATTTCATGGATCTCGTCGGTGATGAGCCAGACATCTGTATTCGATATTGGCGGCTGTTCGATAGGCATGTTGCTGTAGGCCGACTGATAAGACACGAGGTGATCGAACCGTGCCCTGAACTGCCGCAGCTCAAATACCGAAGGCTATTCTACGCCTTACCGGGCCACGAGTGGCGGGTTGATGCAATGCTTACGCTTCTGAGCGAGCCCGGAGCATGGTCCGACAACCGCGAAAGGCGCTTTGGTGAGTTGCTTGGCTACGAGGAGTGGCAGAATGACTATTGGCTAACCCACCGCCGTTCGCTTGCGGACGCTTAGTCTGCAATTGGCCAGCGCCGCCGCCTAGACGTCAGCTGTGAGGGGTCGACCGGGCGCAACCGAGATCAGGCCCAATCGTCGAGAATGATCCTAAGCGGACATAGCTTAATGTGCTATGCTTGTCCTCCTATGCGCGTCAGGAGGTCGGGCGATGAGACGGCGGGATGTGATCACGCTGGCGATCGGCGCGATTTTGGCGGGACCGCCAAATGCACGAGCGCAGCAGTCCTCTCGTAAGGTGTGGCGTTTGGCATTCCTGAACACCGACTCGTGGGAAAGTGAAGTCCAGCGCGCCTTGTTCGAAGTTTTCAGGAGCGAACTGCAGAAGCTCGGCTACACGGACGGCAAGAACCTTGTCATCGAGCGCAGAGCGGCAGAGGGCCATATCGAGCGCCTCGATCAGCTCGCGAACGAGTTGATCGCCGTAAAGCCAGACGTAGTGGTCGCAGTTGCAACACCTGCAATAGCCGCCGCGCGACGAGCAACCGCAACCATTCCTATCGTGATGTGGGGAGCCGGGGATGCGGTGGCTTTGGGCCTTATCAACAGCTTAGCGCATCCCGGAGGAAACCTTACCGGTGTAGCCACGATGTTCTCCGACACAACCGGCAAGTCACTTGAACTTCTGCACAGTATCCTTCCCGCAGCAACGCGAGTGGCCGTGCTGGGCTCGCCCATCCCCGCCCGCAAGCGGCAGTTTGAAGAGACGGAGGCCGCTGCAAAGATATTGGGTCTGGTGACGATCCCCATCTTTACTTCCTCCCGGGATGATCTCGGCCAAGCTTTCGAAAGAATGGTGCAGGAAAAGTGCGATGCACTTTTCGTACCTGCTGCTCCGATAGAGCCGGAAATTGTTTTACTGGCCGCTCGTAAGAAGATTCCAGCGGTTTACCAAATCAGCGCCTTCGTGGATTTGGGTGGCCTCGCAAGCTATGGGGCAAGCCTCGCAGTGATGGGCAAGCAAACAGCACAATATACAGCCAAGATATTTCAGGGAGCCAAACCGGCAGAGCTTCCGGTCGAGCAACCGATCGCCTTCGAGCTTGCCCTGAACCTCAAGACGGCTGCGGCGCTAGGATTGAGAATTCCGGCCGAGGTCATCGGCCGAGCCGACAAGGTGATTGAATAATGACTGCTGCGAGCGAGCGAACGCGCCGATCCCGTTGCGCCGCTGCGGCCGGCATGAAGGATCATCGCGTCCGTAGCGAGGATGCGTTTGAGGCCGCGGGCTCCCGCCTGCGCAGCGCCCGCTCATGAAAAGCGGCGTGGATCACCCCTGTTCCGAAGGCAGACTAAACAGAAACACGGCCCCCCGTGGTTCATTCGCTCGGGTCCAAAGCCGCCCTCCGTGCGCCTCGACGATCGATTGGCAGATCGACAAGCCCATGCCGATGCCGTCCGGCTTGGTGGTGTAGAAAGGGTCGAACAGGCGGTCGATCATTGCCACGTCAAGTCCGGGACCGTTGTCCCGCACGGCGACAACGACGAGACCTGAGGCATCTGCAGCCGTGCTGATTCGCAGCTCTCGTCCGCCAACGTCGAGGCAGTTCATTGCCTCAATCGCGTTGAGGATCAAATTGAGAACGACCTGTTGCAGCTGGACGCGATAGCCCTTCACGAGCGGCGAGCCCGGAGCGAGGTCGGTCTGGACCAAGACATCATGCTTGATCAGCTCGCTCCGAGCTATGGTGATCACGTCCAGGATTGCGCCATTGAGGTCGACGCTCTCCTTCGGCGCCGGCGTTTTCTTGATCAGGGAACGGATCCAACCGATGATCTCACCGCCTCGCTTGGCTTCTGCGACGATGGATGCGAGCGCCTGCCGTGCCTTTTCGAGATCCGGAGATTGTGTTTCTAGCCAGTTCAGTGCGGCTTCTGCGTTGCAGAGCATCGCGGTGATCGGTTGGCTCAGTTCGTGTGTCACCGAAGCCGTGACCTGGCCCATCGCCGCCGCGCGATTGGCGTGGGTTAGTTCAGCCTGCATCTCGCGGAACGTCTCGGCGGTTCGCTTGCGTTCGGTTATGTCGCGGCTTAGACAAATGATCTGTGACCGGCCGCCTTCGCAGAATTCCCGCATACGGACTTCGACGGGAAACACAATGCCGTCCTTTCGGCAATAGCGACTCTCGAGCGTAGCGATGCCGCCGGCCTTGAGGCGCTCGCGGTTGGCACGCCAGGCCGCTTGATCCATCTGCAGATCGAAGAAGGAGGCAGCTGCACCGACCAGTTCGCCCCGGCTGTAGCCGAGGCTTTCGCAGGCATTCCGGTTCACATCGAGAACGCGACCGTCTTCGCTGTGGAGCATGAACATGTCGGTCGCGTGGTCCACGAAGGTACGGAAACGGGCCTCGCTCTCGATCAGCGCCTGTTCGGCGCGCTTGCGCTCCGTGATGTGGCGCCCCACACCGCGGTAGCCCATGAAGTGCCCGGTGTCGTCAAAGATGGGAAGCCCGGAGACGGACACATAGCGCTTGCCGCCGTCGGGCGTCGGCCGCGCGAGCTCGAAATCGCGAAACGGAAGGTGGGCATCGAGTATCTCCCGGTGCTTGCGCCAGCCCTCTGCATCAGGCTCCAGATAAGGGACCTCCCATCGTGTCCTGCCGATCTCGGAGACGGGCGGTTCGGGAAGTGTCTCAGCGAACTCCTGGCGGATGAAGCGATGCTGCGCGTCAGTTTCCCAGTACACATCAAAGGAGAATTGCACCAGCGTGCGAAAGCGTTCCTCGCTCTCGCGCAGTGCCTCCTCGGGGCGCTTGCGCTCATTCGAATCGAGCGCGACCGACGGCACTTGAATCGGATGGTGCATGATCACCTCTTGCTCACGAGCGATGGATCAATCGAGGCATTCTTCTACCGGATTGCGGACCTGTCTCTCGCCCGGAGTGGCAAACGGCGGGTGATCGCTAACGATGCACGGCGGGTCGAACCTGGCCTCACAGCGGTCAATGATCGACCAGGAATATGCCTCGTGACGACTATACTCACGTATACAAGCCGTCTCCATAGCCATATTGCTGCGACGACCCCGACCCGACAACGCGAGCTCAACTCCGGTTCCTTCAACGCATGCGTGCGAGGCGGAGCCCGCTTCTTGTGCCGCGGGCATCACCCACCGTCGGCGGTGGCCGATCCAGAAAGGTCGCCTGTTGGCCCTCAGCGGCGGCTGAGGAATGTCAGCTGTTCCGCCGCTATCGAGGGTGCAGCAGACATCGACGCTGACGGCGAACGCCTATGAGTACACGCCCTAGCGTCTCACCCGGAGCCCGAGCCTGGTCGAGCTTCTCAGCTCGTTCGCGCTGCCGCGAGTTGCGCCGATGCAGCCTCGGCCATCCGCCAAGCCGCGCAGCGTCCGAGGATCAGCCCGAACACGATCAGGATGGCCGGGAAGCCCACCGGTTGCCCGAGGAACAGGAAACTCGCAAGCAGCGCGAAGACGAGCGCCAGCGCCATCACCTCATGGCGAGTGAAACCTTCATCGAGCCCGGCGCGGATGAGGAAGGCCACCGCGATGCCCAGCACGACCAGATCATACATGAAGAGATAGGGCGTCGTGAGCAGCGTCGCGGTCGCGAGCATCGCCGCCTTGAGGGCGTAGGGCAGCCGGCTCCGCCACACCACGACCAGCACGACGGCAACCGCTGCCGTCAACACCCACTGGAAGATCCATCCGAGCTGCTCGGTGCCGCCGAGATAGCGCACCAGCGCGAAGATGCTCTGCATCTTGAACCAAGGCGCCCTGCCTTCGGTCAGGAAGGCCTGTGAGAACATCGGGATCCAGTGGAAGAACGCCTGCCAGCTTTCGGTGCCGAAGGCGAACCAGGACACCGCGGCGATCGCAGCGGTGACGATTGCGGCCGTGAAGAGCACCGTCCATTCGGCGGCGGCGAGCAGAACCAGCGGAAACAGCAGTCCGTATTGCGGCTTGTAGCTGAGAAGGCCGAGACAGATTCCGGCCAGCACAGGGCGCTTCGGCAGCAGATAGAGCATGCCGCCAATCAGCGATGCCGTGAGGAAGCCGTTCTGCCCGACCAGGATGTTGAGGAAGGCGGCTGGAAATCCAATCGCAATCACCAGGCCCGCGCTGCGCCCGATGATCGCGCGCATCACGGCGAGATAGGGCACCATGCTGAACGCGGCCCAGCCGATGAAAGCCACCGCATAGGGAAACTGCGCGAGGAAGGACGCGACGAACAGGAAGGGCGGCGGATAGTGCCAGGCGAAGTGGCCGACGAAATCCTGCTTGAGCAGCGCAAGCTCGACCTGCTTCTGAATATCCCAATCCCAGGCCTGCGCGGGATGCCCCTCGAGCGCGAGCTTTCCGGCCGCCCAGACATTGACGAAGTCCGTCGGGATGCCGCGTCCGTCCGCGTCAAAGATCCACAGATGGGTGAGGTAAGCGGTCGGAAAATACGCCAGCGTGACGATCGCCAGCACGAAAGAGATGTTGAAGAGCGTCGCAGGGAGTGCGTGACGACCAACAGCAAGCGGGACGGACGAAGCTTCGGCCATGCGGCTTCCTTTGACGCAATACGGTAACGCAGATGCGTTCAAGCCATACACCCGAATGACTTGAAGGAGGCTTAAGCCTGATTGTCGAATGCGCCGCGCCGATACCCCCGGGCAAAGCAAAAGAGCCCCGTCGATGACGGGGCTCTCCGCTATTCCGGTGATCGTCCAGTCTTACTTGAGGCTGGTCGAGATCGAGGTGAACTTGGCGTTCAGCGTGGTGCCGAGGTTGTTGACGACGGTGATGATCGCCAGCGCGATGCCGGCAGCGATCAGGCCGTATTCAATGGCGGTGGCGCCGGATTCATCCTTCAAGAAACGCGCAACGAGGTTCTTCATAGAGTGCTCCAAATGAGTACACGAGGCTACAACTGATCTGGTCTTTTCGGCTTCCCAGCGCCGCACGACCATGGAACCGAACCTAGAGGCAAAGAATTGCGCCGCAGTTAATTCGACTGCTTAAACATCGAACGGTTTGCGCCTATTCGCCCATGGTAAATCGAATTCCAAAACAATCCGTTAAATTGTCGAGACCTGAAGCCGGCCTGGCGCAGCCGGTTTACCCGAAGTTATGACCGCCGTGGTCCAATGCCGCCCACTCGGGCTGAAGCGGGATGAGATGAATTGTTCATCGTGCTTCAGGTTATTGTTTGCGCATGATCTTCTCGGAAAGCCGCTACCTGCCTTGCGCCAACGCGGCCCTCCGGGTCCGGATCATGCTCGGACCGACAAGAACAACAGGACGACGAGGCGGCATGTCCCTTTCCTTTGCCAACAGCATCGCGGTGCAGGGCCGCGCGCGGGCCCTGGTGCCACTGTGCGTCGGCGCCGGCGCCTACCTGTTCTTCCTTTTTCTCGGCGACACGCTGCTTCAGGATTCCGACTCGTTCTGGCAGATCAAGATCGGGCAATGGATCCTCGATCACCGCGCCATGCCCACCATCGATATCTATTCCTTCACGCGAACCGGCGAGCCGTGGATTTCGACGTCCTGGCTGTCGCAGGCCGCGTTCGCCTTCTCCCATGCGCAATGGGACTGGGCAGGCCCCGTCATCCTCACCGCGGTCGCCGTCGCGCTCGCGGTCGCAATCTTCGTCTATCTGCTCGACGCGCATATCGAAGCTCCGCGCGCCGTGCTGTTCGCGATGCTGGCGCTGCTGCTGTCGATCCACCACGTGCTGGCGCGTCCGCATATTCTGGCGCTGCCCGTCATGTTGGCCTGGGTCGGCCTGCTGATGGCGGCTGCCGACCGCAAGAGCGCGCCGTCCTGGACCTGGCTGCCGCTGATGGCGCTCTGGGCGAACCTTCATGGCGGCTTCGTGCTGGGCCTCGCGCTGATCGGTCCGATCTCGCTCGAAGCGGTCGAGCATGCCGAGAAGGGACGACGGCTGTCGCTGTTCATGCGCTGGGTGCTGTTCGGAATCGGCGCGCTGGTCGCGAGCTGCTGCACACCGTACGGCTGGCGAACGCTGCAGGGCGCGACCAACATCCTCAGCCTCGGCGAGCTGCTGTCGCTGATCCTCGAATGGATGCCGGCGAACTTCGCCACGTTTACCCCGTTCGAGGGCGCCCTGCTCGCCCTGATCGCATTCGGCTATTATCGCGGCCTGGTGTTGTCGGCGCCCCGGATCTTCCTGATCCTGTTCCTGACCTGGAGCGCACTGAGCCATGTCAGGAGCATCGAGGCATTTGCGTTTCTGGTGCCGCTGGTGCTGGCAAAGCCGCTCGGCGAGATGTTCCCGCGTCCGGCGCCTGACGTGGCCGGTGCCGACCGCTGGCCGGCCCGCTATGTCACCGCGCTTGGCGCGTTGATGATCGTGGCGGCAAGCTGGACCTCGACGTCGCTCTACATGGGGCACCACCGCTTCGCCTTCACGATGACGCAGACGCCGGTTGCGGCGGTCGACCTGCTCGAGAGACTCAAGCCGCAGCGCATCTTCAACGCGTACCAGTTCGGCGGCTATCTGATCTCGCGCGACATTCCGGTCTTCGTCGACGGCCGCGCCGAGCTCTATGGCGAGAAGTTCATCATGGACTTCTTCAAGGCGACCGAGGGCAAGAAGCCCGAGCTGCTGCCGCGCCTGCTCGAGGAGTACAAGATCGACGCGACGCTCCTGGTCGCCGATGCGCCGGGCCCGCAGATCCTCGACCAGCTCAAGGGCTGGAAGCGGATCTATGCGGACGACATCGCGGTGATCCATGTGCGAGACACCGCAGACAGCGCGACCGCGGCGCCTTCGAAGTGAGGAACTGCTCCAGGGCACGTCTTCGGCCTCAGCGACTCCATCACATGGTTCCTTCCAGCAAGCCGACCCTGACAAATCCGGCTCGTCCCGACCCGGACCGAGCCGTGGCGATCATCGTTCTCGCGATGCTGGCGGCGGTCTCGTTTCTTCCGGTGCTGCTGACGCCGATTCCCGCGATGGTCGATTATCCCAATCACCTCGCCCGCATGTATGTTCTCAGCCAGAATGGCACCCCCGATGCCAATCCGCATTACGAGGTGGCCTGGGCCTTCTATCCCAACCTCGGAATGGATCTGCTGGTCCCCCAGATGGCGCGGCTGATGAGCGTCGAGAGCGCCACACGGCTGTTTCTGCTGCTGAGCCAATTGCTGATCGTCACCGGCGCGCTTCTGCTCGAATGGGTCAGGAAGGGACGCGTTGATCTCGCCGGCTTCGCTGCGCTCGCCTTCCTTTACTGCCTGCCGTTCAGCTGGGGGTTCGTGAATTTCGAGTTCGGACTCGGCCTCGCGCTCTGGGGCATTGCCGTCTATCTGATGCTGGCCGAAGGCCCCTGGCCGCTGCGCTTCGCCGCCAATCTGATCTTCGTCGCCGCGCTCTATGTGGCGCATTTCTTTTCGCTCGGCATCTACGGCGCGACGCTTGGCCTTTTCGAACTGTCGCGTATTCGCCAAGGGCGGGTCGCGTATCCCGTCGCAGCCGCGCGGCTTGGCGCGCTGGCCCTGCCGGCGCTCGCGCTGCTTGCGATCATGCACGTCACGGCAGGCTCGATCGGAAGCGAAGGCAACAGCTGGTTCGTCGCATTCAAGCCGATCTGGCCGCTCCGCATCATGAACGGCTACAATCTGACGATCGCCGCGATCACCGGACTGGCGCTGATGATTTCACTGCTGTTCGCCGCAAGGCGCGGCGTTGTCAGGCTCGAGCCGGCGGGGATCTGGCTCGCGATCGGCTTCGCGCTCCTTTACCTCGTCATTCCCTCAAAACTGTTCGGAACCTCGTTCGTCGATCTTCGTATGATTCCCGCAGCGGCTCTGATCCTGCCGGCGTTCTGCTCGCTGTCATTGCCAGGCCGGGCGTGGAGAATGGCTGCGCTCGCTGCGATCAGCGGCATCACACTGCTCAATCTCGCCGTCGTCCTCGCGGTCTGGTTGCCCTACCGCACCGACTATGCGGCGATCATCGCCTCGTTCCAGAAGATCGATCGCGGCTCACGCGTTCTCGTCGGAAGCACGGGCGACAATGGAGATCCGCCCTTCGCCGACCTCACCTCGTATCCGATGTATTATGCGCCGACGCTGGCCGTGCACTATGCCAACGCATTCGTGCCCAACCTGTTCACGGAAGCGGGCAAGCAGCCCGTGCGGCCGCGTGAGGACGTGCGCCGTATTGCCATCCCCTATGGCGGACCGGTGCCGTCAGGCCTGCTTGCCGCGATCGCGACGGGCCGACCGCCGCCGGAGGCTCCGCCGTTTGTCCGCACCTGGTACCGGGATTTCGACTACCTCTATGTGCTGGGATCACCGGCCGCAAATCCGCTGCCGGATCTGCTGGAGGTGCTGGAGACCTCGGAGCGGTTTGTCCTCTACCGGATTCGCCGCAAGTCCTAGACCGAAGCCGCGGCTGCCCGAGCGTGGTTAACTGCACGTCACCATTCCGGTCTGCCTCTCCCTGCCATGCCCTCGCCCCTAGACCCTTAACGGTTGCGGCAAGGCGGCCTTAACCACCGGCTCATAGACTTCCGCCCCTGCAACCCAGCCGGAATCCCTCGCATGGCGGCCAATTCCAGATCGATCCGCTACAGCCTCGTCATCCCCGTGTTCAACGAGGAAGCCGTGCTGCCGGTCCTGTTGCGCCGGCTCGACCAGGTCATGTCCAGGCTCGACGGGCCGGCAGAAGCGATCTTCGTCGACGACGGCAGCAGCGATTCCAGCTCGATCGTGCTGCGGGCGCTCGCGGCGCGCGACCCGCGCTTTCGCTACATCGGCCTGTCGCGCAATTTCGGCCATCAGATCGCCATCACCGCCGGCATGGACGCCGCGCAAGGCGATGCCGTCATCGTCATGGACGCCGACCTGCAGGATCCGCCCGAAGTGATCGAGCAATTGATCGCGAAGTGGAAGGAGGGCAACGAAATCGTTCACGCCCGCCGCCTGTCGCGCGAGGGCGAAAGCCGTTTCAAGCGTGCGACCGCGCATCTATTCTACCGGCTCCTTGGCAGGATGTCCTCCGTCGGCATCCCCGCCGATGTCGGCGACTTCCGCCTGATCGATCGCAAGGTGCTCGACGCGCTCAGGCAGATGCCGGAGCAGGATCGCTTCGTACGCGGCATGATCGCCTGGCTCGGCTTCCGGCAGGCCGAGGTCGCCTTCCACCGCCTCGAGCGCGCCGCGGGCGAAACCAAATACCCGCTGTTCAAGATGGTCCGGCTGGCGGTGAACGCCGCGCTCGGCTTTTCCGATCTGCCCTTGCGGCTGGCCATCTGGTGCGGATTGACGGTCTCCGGACTGGCGCTGCTCTACGGCGGCTGGGTGGTCCTGTTATGGCTCAGCAAGGACAGCCATCTCGTGACCGGCTGGTCCTCGACGATCGTCGTCGTGTCGCTGCTGTGTGGAATCAACATGCTGATGACGGGCATCGTGGGTCTCTATGTCGGCCGCATCCATGCCGAGGTGAAACGCCGCCCGCTCTACGTGGTGCAGGCACGGGTCGGCTTCGATCGCGACGAGACATCGGCGACACACGCGATCCACGCCGTCAACGAGTGAACCAGCGCATGACCGAGCTCTTCGACGGTTATCACGACAACTACCGTGATGTGGTCCAATCCTCGATCGACTTCTCAGGTCTGCCGCATGATTTCTTCATGCGCGCAAAGGCCGATCTGCTGCGCGATCTGATCGCGCAGCGGCTGGACACGGAAAGGCCTGAGATGCTGGACGTCGGCTGCGGCGTCGGCAGCCTTCACCCGCTGCTGCATGGCATGGTCGGCGGCTTGAGCGGCATCGACGTCTCATCGGCCAGCCTGGCGCAGGCTCGCGCTCACAACCGCGGGGTCGACTACAGGGAATTTGACGGCCGCAATTTTCCGTTTGCCGACGCCAGCTTCGATCTGGTCACGGCCGTCTGCGTGATGCACCATATCGCGCCGACCGAATGGGCGCAGTTCATCGCCGAGATGCGGCGCGTGACGCGCCCCGGCGGGCTCGTCTGCGTGATCGAGCACAATCCGTACAACCCGCTGACGCGCCTGGCCGTTGCGCGCTGCGAGTTCGACCGGGACGCGGTCCTGCTCGGTGCCGGCACGACCCGGAAGTTGATGGCGGCTAGCGGCCTGCGCGCGATCGGTGCGCGGCATTTCCTGCTGCTGCCCTGGGACACCAAACCGGCGCGGCGTCTCGAAGGCGCTCTGAGAGGCATATGGCTCGGGGGCCAATACGCCGCCTTCGGTACCGCTTGATCTATCTTTGCGGCGTCTCCCGCCGCTTGTGCACGACCGCCACATCGTCGCTGTAGACGCGCTGCCACTGCGGCAGCCGGTCGAGCATTGCGACCGCCGGTGTGCGCGGGGCAAGCACGGTCGCGCCGACGCCGTAGTCGTCGAGCAGCTTGAGAAAGTCTCCAAGGTCGATCAGCGCCAGCGCACGATTGTAGCGGTCGATGAACGGCCCGCCGTAGAGCTCGCCGCGGCCATCGATGAAGGTGGGAATGCCGGCAAAGATCAAATAGCCGCCGAAAGAATAGTCGTTGAGCACGCGGCCCGCTTTGGCGAGGCCGGCTCGGGCGATGGCGGCCTCGGGGGTGATGATGGACGGCGGCCGGATGTCGCGCGCCAGGGCCAATCCGCTCATCGCGGCCAAGACACCGACCGCGGCCAGGTGCAAGCCGCGCGAGGAGCCGTCGGCATCGTGCCCGCTCGGCCCGCCGAACGTCCGGCCCAGCGGGGCCGCCAGATAGAGCGGCGCCAGCATGGCCAGCAGATCCGCATTGCGTATTTGCGCCAGCGCGAAATGGAGCAAGCCGATCACCACCAAGGCCCGCACCACCGGCAGCGTGACGCCGCGCGCGAGCGCAAAGATGCTCCCCAGCAGCAGCAGCTCGAAGCCGCCGATGTGGCTGAAATCCTGCGGCCGCCATTCCGCGATCCAGGCGAGCGCGGAGCCGAGGCCGAGCGTGGTCAGCGGCATCAGCAGGGGTTCCGGCCCGTGCGGCGTCAGGCAGGAAGCCGCCAGAGCAAATGCCGAGAATGGCAGCCACCGCAGCAGCACGCGCGGCCATTCGCTTCGCGGCTCACGCAGCAGCGCCTCGAGCACCGCCGGGCCGATCAGCCCAAGCGCCAGCACCACGCTGCCGTGCAGATTGGCCCACAGCACCAGCAGCGGCAGGGCCCAATATGGCGGAGGCGTGCTGCGATCCATGCAGCGAACCAGCGCAGCCGCCCAGGTCACCAGCAGCGGCAGCACAAGCACGTGCGGCCGCGCCAGCATGTGCGGCGCCAGCAGGACGATTGCTGCGATCACCATGAGCAGGGTGAGGGTTGGCGAAAGCTCGCGCAGCAGGAAGGAGGTGAACAGGCCGAAGGCGAGCGCTATCGCCGCGGCCGCGATCGCGACGACGCCCGGCCAGCCGGCAAGCGCGTAGACGGCAGCATAGATGACCTCGGACAGCCATTCGAAGGTGATCCAGGGCGCGCCATGCTTTGAAAATGAAAAGGGATCGCTCGCCGGCAGGGTGCCATGCGCGATGATCCAGCGACCGACCTCGATGTGAGAAAAGCTGTCGGGATCACCGAGCAGCCGCGGCCCGGCAACCAGCAACACAGCATAGAGGCCGAGCCCCACCGCCCAGGGGAGCGCTGCACGTGCCGAAAACGGGTGAACCGCGCTGTGGACGACCTGATCAGTCATGGCGGGCCAAAGTAGGATGCAAGCGTTAAGTTCTTCTTTAGTGTTTCCCGCATTCGCCCCGGGGCGGGCCGGCGGCTCCAGATTTCTCGAGCGGGTCGAAGCCGTATCGAAACCCGGCTGAACAGGTCCGGCGCGTGCGCAACTGAGAGAGCGCACCCAGCCTTCAAATGCCCATCTCGGTTGGGGTTGTCGCCCGCGCGATCGCAGGCTGCGTTCACTTCTCGGTGCGGACCGTCTTGCGAGCTGACGCGTCCGTTCAGTCATGCGGTATCATCCGATGGCCGACGAGGAAGGTGTCATGCTGCTTCGCAATCTCTTCATCGCACTTCTCATCACGGTCTCGGTCACGACGGCGCACGCAGCGCCGCAATGGCTCAGCCTGCCGCCGACGCCAACCTTGCCCAAGGCGGCACAGAGTGGCTTTGCACCCGTCAACGGCGTCAAGGTCTGGTACGCTGTGTTCGGCCGCGGCCAGCCCGTCCTGTTGCTGCATGGCGGTCTGGCCAACGCCAACTACTGGGGCCACCAGGTCCGCGCGCTGCAACGGCACTATCAGGTCATCGTCATGGAGAGCCGCGGCCATGGCCGCAGCAGCCGCAACCAGGAGCCCTATGGCTACGATCTGATGGCCTCGGACGTGGTCGCCCTGCTCGACCATCTCAAGATCAGGAAGGCGGCGATCGTCGGCTGGAGCGACGGTGCGATCATCGGTCTCGACATCGCCATGAAGCATCCGGAGCGGGTGAGCAGGCTGTTCGCCTTCGCGGCGAACTCGGATCCGTCGGGCGTTGCGGACATCGCCTCGAGCGAGGTCTTCAACGCCTACATCGCGCGGGCGGGCGAAGAGTACAAGCGTCTCTCACCGACGCCGACGCAGTACAAGAGCTTCGTCGACGAGATCACCAAGATGTGGGAGAGCCAGCCGAAATGGACGGCATCAGATCTCGCGGCGATCAAGGTGCCGACCTGGATCGTGGATGGCGATCACGACGAGGCGATCAAGCGCGAGAACACCGAGTTCATGGCCGCGAACATTCCGGGCGCCGGCCTGCTGATCCAGCCAGAGGTCAGCCACTTCTCGTTCCTGCAGGACCCGGAGCAGTTCACCGACGACGTGCTGCGGTTTCTGCGGCGGCGGGATGCGACGCCGAAGTGAGATATCGCAGGGTGGGCAAGCGACAGCGTGCCCACCACTTCTGTTGCGACAGCTGAGAGATGGTGGGCATGGCGCAAGGGCGCCTTTGCCCACCCTACGAAGCCGGTGCCAAACTATTGCGCGAGCTGCATCCACAATGACGCGGACAGATACAGCGATGCTTCCATCACCGTCACCCTGAGGTGGCCGCTTTTTCAGCGGCCCTCGAAGGGCGACGGCCCGGCTGCATCGGGGCCGCTCATCCTTCGAGGCTTCCCGTGCGCCGCTTCGCGTCGCATGGCGCGCACCTCAGGATAACGGAATTACCAACAAAAAACGCGGCGTTTCCGCCGCGTCTTTCGCTTTCATCCGCCGCTTGTCGATTACGCTTGCGGCTGCGGCTCGAGGCCCGGATCCGCATCGGGCCGCGGGCGCGGCGACTTGCCGGCCGGGGGCACGGCGGAAGCGCGCGGCGTAGTGGGCTCAAGCACGGACTCGCGGTTCGGCTTTTTGCCCTTGAGCAGGTCGACGATCTCATCGCCGGTCAGCGTCTCGAACTCCAGCAGACCCTTGGCGAGCGCCTCGAGATCGGCGTGCTTTTCGGTGAGGATGCGGGTCGCTTCCTTGTAGCCTTCCTCGACTAGGCGCTTGATCTCGGAGTCGATCTTCTGGACCGTCGCCTCGGAGGCGTTCTGCGTTCGCGACACCGACATGCCTAAGAACACCTCGTCCTGGTTCTCGCCGTAGGAGACGGTGCCGAGCTCTTCCGACAGGCCCCAGCGCGTCACCATCATGCGGGCGAGGCGCGTGGCCTGCTCGATGTCGGAAGCGGCGCCCGAGGTCACCTTCTCGCGGCCGAAGATCAGCTCTTCGGCGACGCGGCCGCCCATCATGATGGCAAGGCGCGAGGTCATCTGCTCCAGCGACATCGACAGCTTGTCGCGCTCCGGGAGCTGCATGACCATGCCGAGCGCACGGCCGCGCGGGATGATGGTCGCCTTGTGGATCGGATCGGTCGCGGGCACGTTGAGGCCGACGATGGCGTGGCCGCCCTCGTGATAGGCCGTCAAGAGCTTCTCTTCCTCGGTCATGACGAGCGACTTGCGCTCGGCGCCCATCATCACCTTGTCCTTGGCCTCCTCGAACTCGGCCTGAGTCACCATCCGCTTGTTGCGGCGGGCGGCGGTGAGCGCGGCCTCGTTGACGAGGTTCATCAGGTCGGCGCCGGAGAAGCCCGGCGTGCCGCGCGCGATGGTCTTGAGATTGATATCGGGCGCCAGCGGAACTTTACGGACATGCACCTTGAGGATCTGCTCGCGGCCAACAACATCGGGATTGGGCACCACGACCTGACGGTCGAAGCGGCCCGGACGCAGCAGCGCGGGATCGAGCACATCAGGGCGGTTGGTCGCGGCGATCAGGATCACGCCCTCGTTGGCCTCAAAGCCGTCCATCTCGACCAGCAACTGGTTCAGCGTCTGCTCGCGCTCGTCATTGCCGCCGCCGAGACCGGCGCCACGGTGCCGACCGACGGCGTCGATTTCGTCGATGAAGATGATGCAGGGCGCGTTCTTCTTGGCCTGCTCGAACATGTCGCGGACGCGGCTCGCGCCGACGCCGACGAACATCTCGACGAAGTCAGAACCCGAAATGGTGAAGAACGGCACGTTGGCTTCGCCGGCGACCGCACGCGCGATCAAAGTCTTACCGGTGCCGGGAGGGCCGACCAGCAGCACGCCGCGCGGAATGCGGCCGCCGAGGCGCTGGAACTTGCCGGGATCGCGCAGGAACTCGACGATCTCCTGCAGGTCCTGCTTGGCTTCGTCGACGCCGGCGACGTCCTCGAAGGTGACGCGGCCGTGCGCTTCGGTCAGCATCTTGGCGCGCGACTTGCCGAAGCCCATCGCCTTGCCGGCGCCGCCCTGCATCTGCCGGGACAGGAAGATCCAGACGCCGATCAGCGCGATGAAGGGCAGCCAGGAGACCAGCAGCGAGACGAACCAGGGCACGTTGTCGCCCGGCGGCTTCGCAGTGATCTGCACCTTGCTGTCATAGAGCCGCTTCACCAGCGTCGGATCGTTCGGCGCGTATGTCTGGAAGCTCGAGCCGTTGGTGAAGGTGCCGTGGATGTCCGGCCCCTGGATTACGACGTCGCGCACATTGCCGCGATCAACTTCGCTCAGGAGCTGCGAGAAGGCGATGTCCTGCGAGGAGGCCCGCTGACCCGGGTTCTGAAAGAGCGTGAACAACGCCAATAGCAGCAAAACAATGATGACCCAGAGGGCGAAATTGCGCAGATTGGCGTTCATCGATCTTCCTTCGTGGTCGCGCGGATCGCGACCTTGATCCTTGGGCAGTGGCTTTGGTCAATGCGAGGAAATCCCAAGGAATCCTCATCGTTAGACGCATACAATTTAGGTGCCGCCCCGGTCGCTGCCAAGGGAACGAGATGGGACTATTTATCCCATCTTAGAGCGATTCCCGCTGAAATAATGGCGCCCGAGGCGGGGTTTTTCCGGCCTGGTTAAGGTGGCCTGACGGCGCGGAGGCGAAACGGCCGGTGCCATGATCCGCTCTCATTCGTGCTCATTTCCCGGTGCGCCGCCGGACCGGAGCCGGCGCGATCTGGATACGCCCACCGGCAAGGCTGATCAAGGCTCCCGCGAGGGTCTGCTTCAGGACCGGCCGGCCGGTGGCGCGGGCATCGAGACTTGCGGCAATGGCCTCGTCCAGTGCGGACAGCAGGGTTTCCACCTTGCCGAGTTCCGCCGGCCCTTCATGTCCGAGCGCGTTGATGGCCCGCAGCAGGAGCCGCAGCCGGACCTCCTCCGGCAGGGCGGCAAAGGCCGAGGCCTCGAAGCTTCGGACGCCCGCCTGTGGCGCATCGCCGCGATCGCGCAAACGGAGGAAGCGCTCGGCGCCGTCGGCCAGCACCTCGACCGCCGCATTGGCCCGCGCCAGCCTTGCCGCGAGCCGCGCCAGATTGCGGGTGTCGCCGCCCTCGGCCGCGAGAAGCGGCAGCAGCGCGCGCAGCCGCGGCCGGGTGAAGGCGGTGTCCCGGTTGGTGGGGTCCTCGGCAAAACCGACCTTCGCCCGCTTCAAGGTCGCGATCAGCTGCGATTTCGGGACATCGAGCAGCGGACGCGCCAGCACGATTCCGTCGCGCGCGCTGAAGGGAGCCATGGCCGACAGCCCGGCAAGTCCGCTGCCGCGGAAGAGGCGCATCAACAGGGTTTCGGCCTGGTCGTCGCGGGTGTGGGCAGTCAGCACATGGCTTGCACCGGCGGCACGCGCGGCCTTCGCGAGCAGGCGGTAACGGGCCTCGCGTGCAGCGGCAGGCAGCCCCGACTTCGGCTTTGCGCCGCGCCAGCGCAGGGTCCGGTGCGGCAATCCGAGCTCGGTGGCAAGCCGCTTGACCTCGCGCGCCTCGCGGGCGGCTTCCGGGCGCAGACCGTGGTCGACCGTGACGACGGTGAGAAGCGGGCCGCGCGCAAGGCTGCGCTGCCAGCGTGCCGCAAGCCACATCAGCGCGACCGAGTCGGGCCCGCCGGAGACCGCAAGCACCAGCGCCGGCGCAGCCTTCAGGCCGGCGAAGAGCCGCCTCGCCTCGCGCGCCGAGATCGGTGAATTGTCGTCGTCTGACATGACGCTGCAATCGTCCGCTGATGGATCGACTGTTTAGCGCAACGCCATCCGCTTTGTCAGCGGATCAGCACTTCACCCGCTTCTGCTCGCGATCGACCGCCGCTTTGACGCCGGCGGAGGCGCGCGGATATTTGCGGCCAATCTCGCCGAAGGCGGCGCAGGCGGCCTCCTTCTCCTTCAGCGCGGCGAGCGACTGGCCGAGCCGCAGCAGCGCGTCGGGGGCCTTGGCCGATTTTTCGTATTTGGTGGTGACGGCGAGGAAGGCTTCCGCGGAATCGCGATATTGCTGGCGCTGGAAGTAGCTCTCGCCGAGCCAGTATTGCGCGTCTCCGAGCAGCGGGTCGTTCGGATATTTCTGCGCGAAATTCTTCATGGTCTGCTCGGCCAGTGCATAGTCCTTGCGCTGCATGTAGCCGATGCCGAGATCGAACTCGTCGCGCGGCGTCGCCGAGGGCGGCAGCGTCGCCAGGCCGGCGCCGCCCGATGGCGCGGGATAGCCGGATTGGGCCGGTGGATAGCCGGGCTGCGCGGCTGGCGGCACACCTTGCTGGTAGCGCGGGCTGGTGTTGGCGAGATCGAGCGGCTCGCCCGCGTTACGGCCGCCGGGTGCCCCGCTCGGAGCTCCTGCCGGCATCGGCTGCTGGCCGCCGCCGAGCGCGCGCGGTGCGCCCGGCGCGTTCGGGTTCTGGTTCGGATCGAAGGCATCGCCACGGCGGCGCGTGCCGGGTGCGCCGGGCGCCGGCTGCTCCTGAACGATCGGCGCGGGAGCGGCGATCTGCGGCTGCTCGTAACTCGGCTGCACGGCCTGCTGTTGCGGCGGCGGCTGGCGATAGCCGGGCGCGATCTGACTTGGTGCGATCTGCGCAGGCGGCATCGCCGCGACGTTGGGCGCCTGTCCGGGCGCGCCTTGCGCGCCGCCCTCGAGCGCCCGCAGCCGCTCTTCCAGCTGGCGGTTACGGTATTGCAGCTCCTCGTTCTGGCCGGTGAGCTGGCGCAGCTGGTTCTCCAGCCGCTCGATCCGCATCTCCGGGTCGGCATCATCCGACTGCGCGAACACCGATTGCGCAAGTGCGGGCGAGCAGAAAGAGAGCAGCGCGGCAATCGCCACGGTGCCGGTAAAGACCTTAGATCTGGATGACATCTTGCCCTGACGACAAAAGCGAAATGGCCTGCGACGGAACATTCGACGCGCCACACATTGAAGTGGAGTACGCCAAAAATGTGACTGGTACCAAGGGGTTTTAAGTCACAGAATGCTGAAACGAAACCGGCGCCCGAGAGGGCGCCGGCATCATCCAATTCCGAAGCTGAACGGCGCCTGACTGATGGTCAGGGACCTGACTGATCGTCAGGAGCTCGCGTTCAAGACAGTGACGGCGCGGCGGTTCTGCGACCAGCAGGAGATGTCGTTACAGACTGCCACCGGCCGCTCCTTGCCGTAGGAGATCGTGCGCATGCGGTTCGGATCGATGCCGCGCGAGGCGAGGAACGAGCGCACCGACTGGGCTCTCCGGGCGCCGAGGGCGATGTTGTATTCGCGGGTGCCGCGCTCGTCGGCATGACCTTCGATGGTGAAGGAGTAGCGCGGATAGGTCTGGAGCCACTGCGCCTGCTTCTCCAGCGTCACGATCGCCTGCGGGGTCAGATCGGTCTGGTCGCTTTCGAAAAACACGCGGTCGCCCACGTTGACGACGAAATCCTGCTGGCTGCCGGGCGTCGCCGCATTGGCCATCGCATCCGTCGCGGCATTCTTGTTGGCGCAGGCGCCCATCGACAGCGCGACGGCGAGCACCGCGGCCAGCTTCAATCCCTGGAGGATACGCATAGGATGTTTCATTCCGGAGCCTCCACGCTCACGTTAGTCCACTGCTGTCCGGTCTACAGGGGGTTGGTTAAGCGAACGTTCCGTCAACCTTGACGGAACCTTGCCACAGCCGGTCAAATGCCCCCAACCAGCGAAAAGCAACCGGCATGGTTAATGGGTTGTAAATGTGGCGCGAGGGTGAAGGCAAGCTGTGTCAGCCGGCAAAAGCGCCGGCACTTGCTGGAATTTTGGGCCGAATCGAGTTGGCTCGCCCGACTAGACGGAACCGAGCGCCGGAGCCGCCACATCCAGGTTCCGCGACGTGGTCAGCAGCACCGGCCGCGTGGCAGCCTGGCGCGGGGCGCTGCGTTCAAACAGCATGCGCCGCTCAAACGCGCTGGAGCGCATGATCGGAAACCGTGCCAGAACCTTGTCCCGCTGCCGCCGGACGTCGGTCGCCATCAGGACCGCCTTCTTGGTGGGCCACCCCGGAAAACCCCGCGGCTCCGGTGAGATGGTCTCGTGCAGGAAGATGCGGCGGTAAAACGCCTGATGATCGGTCCGGATCATGGCAAGCCCGGTGTCGGCATTGAAATGATCGCACGCGACAAAGGCCAGGCGCACCGTCAGGTAGGGCAGTTCGGGAAAGCGGTGGTGCTTGTCGGGATCTGCAACAAGCCGACACGGATCGACAAAGACCTCGCCGCGATCGAGGCGGGGATGCAGGATGTCACCGAACACTTCGGTGGTATAGGACATCCGCCATTCCGACGTCAGAAGATGGATGCGGACGGAGCTGCAAAGCTCTCCATCAACATAGATCCCGAAATTCCAGGTGTTGGGCGTTTCGTCGAAGCGATCGCTGACGCGCAGTGAAGCTGACGGCTCGATCAGACCGGCCTGCAGATAGGCGCGGTAGCGCATCAAATACAGATTGTCCTTGTCCTCGGGGGTCTCGATGAGCCGGTAATCGATGCGGTCAAACAGCGCTGCGCCTCGGGGAAGGAGCGCCGGGGTCGGTTCGGCTCCGGACTTCATCTGCTACCTCTAAACTCCAAGCAACTTCCGCGAGTAGCAGGAGATTAATGGTTCCTTAACGAAATTGCAAAGCCTTAGAACTGTTAGGGTTAACCTTTGCGGCTCCGCAAGATTACGGAGCAAGCGGGAGCCGATTGCGATGAAGGAGCTGCCGGGAAAGGATCAGGCCGATCGCGATGACACGACGGCGAGCTGGTCGTCCGGCATGCGACGGCCGTGCGAGGCGTTGAGCAATTGGCGGATCCGCACCGCCGGAACGGGCCGGCTGAACAGGTAACCCTGCCCTTCGGTCACGGTGCCGTCGGCGCTGATCAGCTCCAGCTGCTCGTTGGTCTCGATACCTTCGACCACGACGGCCATGCCGAGGTCGGCGGACAGCCGCGCGACGCCGCGCAGCAGCGTCAACGGCCGGTCGGTATCGATGCCTTCAAGGAAGGAGCGATCGATCTTCACTTTCTGCATCGGGAAGTTATGCAGGTAGCTGAGGCTGGAATAGCCGGTGCCGAAATCGTCGAGCGAGATGCGCACGCCGAGCGCGTGCAGTTGCGACAGGATGTCGTGGGTGAGCTGGGTGTTGCGCAGCAGCGAGGACTCGGTGATCTCGATTTCCAGTCGATACGCCGGCAAGCCCGACACTTCGAGTGCGTAGCGGATTTCGCTCAAGACATCGCGCTGGTGGAATTGCTGCGGCGAGAAGTTGACGGCGACGCTGACACCCTCCGGCCACTTCATGCATTCCATGCAGGCACGGCGCAGGATCCAGCGGCCGAGATCGACGATCAGGCCCATGTCCTCGGCGACCGGGATGATATCGATCGGCGAAACGGTGCCGCGCACCGGATGATTCCAGCGCAGCAGCGCCTCACAGGTGGTGATCTTGCCGGACTTCAGATTGACCAGCGGCTGGAAGAACAGCTCGAATTCCTCGTTGGCGAGCGCCTTGCGCAGGTCGAGCTCGAGGATGCGCCGCGCCTCGACGGTCGCCGCCATCTCGTCGCGGAAGAAGCAGAAGGTGCCGCGGCCGTCGGCCTTGGCGCGGTACAGCGCCATGTCGGCGTTCTTGAGCAGCGTATCGGCGCTGGTGCCGTCCGGCGAGGTCAGGGCGATGCCGACGCTGGCGCCGATCTCGACCAGATGATTGTCGATGCGATAACGCTCGCTCAACCGCTCGACGATGCGGCGGGCGAGCGCTGCGGCGTCCTCGGGCGCGGTGAGGTTCTGCTGGAACACGACGAACTCGTCGCCGCCGAACCGGGCGACGAAATCCTCGGGGCGCAGCATCTCGCGCAGGCGGTTGGCGACGGCGCACAGGAGCTGGTCGCCGCAGGGATGGCCCAGCGTATCGTTGACCTGCTTGAACTGGTCGAGGTCGATGAAGAGCAGCGCGGAGAGCTGCGCCGCGTCGTGCGAGACAGCCAGCAGGTGCTCGATCTCGTCGCGGAAATTGACCCTGTTCGGCAGTGCCGTGAGGTCGTCATATCGCGCAAGATGGCTGATCTTGGCTTCGGCGTTGCGCCGCTCCGTAATATCCTCGAGCAGCACCACCGCTCCTCCGTCCGCCATCGGCTGGACGGTCCAGGACAGCGACCGATTTCGCTCGATGTTCGTATCGGCGGTGATGATCTCCTTCTCCCGCGAACTCTCGATGCCAGCGATGATCTGCTCGCCGTTCGCAGCGGAGACGGATCCGGCTTTGACACACGCCGCGACGATGTCGCGCGCGCTGGTGCCGCTCTGCGGCAGATTGTCGGGCAGGCTCATCATCGCCGCGAAACGGTGATTCATCACCGCAAGCTGCCCATCGCGGTGGAACATGCAAAGCCCGTGCGGCATGTTGTTGAGGGCGGTATCGAACTGGCCTGCGAGCGCCGCTTCGCGTTCACGCGCCACCACCGCGCCCATGAATATCCGGTGCAGGTTGACCGAAAGCTGCATGATCGCCAACAGGAAGGCAGCGCTCACAACCGCCATCGCGATATAGTAAGGCGTGCCGCGCCACGCCAACGCCAACACCGCCGGGGCGAAAATGAGCACGGCCTGGAGGTGGAAGATCGACGGCCGTCCGTACGCCCTTCCCGCCCCCCCTGCGGCGATGCCTGTGGTGACCGACAGCGCGATCATGTGCGCGACCGCGTCGTCGGTGGCGAGCAGGGTCGTGCCGCACCAGGTGCCAATCGCAGCAGCCTGAATCTTCGCCCCGATCTGATACCGCGTCTGCCAGCGTTTGGCCGCCTCGGCGGTCACGCTCGAATTGCGTGCCTGATAGCGACGCAAATCGATCGCCCGCACCGTCCCGGCCAGGACGAGAAGCGCCACACACGCCCAAATGAGGGGTTCGCCCGTCTTCAGCGCGGTCAGCGCAGCACCGATCGACACGAAGATGAGACCGGCAAGCAGCGGCCCCGGCGCTTCAAAGAGCGAATCGATCTGCGCTGCCGGGTTGACCGGCGGCGGCTGCCCGTGCTCTCCGCTCTGGCTTGCGAACTGCATTTTGGTTTGTACGCGCGTCCTGTTTGGGCGCGTAGTCTTACCCAGCCGAGATGAAGCTTTTCTGAGGGAACATCGTTAAAGTCGGGTTGTTTTTCGGCAATAGCGAAGCGATTTCCGCTTACATATCAAGCAGGTAGGCAAGCCTTGCCGGGCACAAGGTGAAGAAAGTCTTGCCCTTCGCAGCGAACGCGAAAAAATCGGCGCGCTTTTTCGAAAACATCGCGCGTCTGAACACGCGATGTTTCAACTGCGATCTTGTCAGCCCGAAGTCGAGGACAAGAGCGGCGACCATGCGGGGTCCGAGGCAAAGCCCGGCGTCGGCACCTTCAGCTCGTTGCGGCCGGAGATGTCGACCGAGTACAGCGACGGTCCGCCATTGCCGCCGGGGTCGCGGAAGAACATCAGCACGCGGCCGTTCGGCGAGAAGGTCGGCCCCTCGTTGTGGAAGCCGGAGGTGAGCAACCGCTCGCCGGAGCCGTCCGGCTTCATGACGCCGATCGCGAACTGTCCGCCGCCCTGCCTGGTGAAGGCGATGTAGTCGCCCTTCGGCGACCACACCGGCGTGGAATAGCTGGCGTTGGTGTCGTCCTTGGAGAACGAGATCCGCTGCGCCTGCCCTCCGCCTGCCGCCATCACGTAGATCTGCGACCTGCCGCCGCGATCGGACTCGAAGCAGATGCGGGTGCCGTCCGGCGAGTAAGACGGAGACGTGTCGATCGCCGGCGTGTCGGTGAGGCGCGTGGTCGAGCGCGACCGCAGATCCATCACGAACAGGTTGGAATTGCCGCCCTGCTGCAGGCTCATGATGACGCGCTGGCCGTCCGGCGAGAAGCGCGGTGCGAAGGTCATGCCGGGGAAGTTGCCGACGATCTCGCGCTGGCCGGTCTCGATGTTGAAGAGATAGACCTTCGGATCGCCCTGGCCGAACTCCATGTAGGTGATCTCTTGCGAGTTCGGCGAGAAGCGCGGCGTCAGCACGAGATCGGAGCCGCGGGTCAGGTAACGCACATTGGCGCCGTCCTGGTCCATCATCGCGAGCCGCTTGACGCGGCGCTCCTTCGGCCCGGTCTCGTCCACGAACACGACGCGGCTGTCGAAATAGCCCTTCTCGCCGGTCATCCGCTCGTAGATCTGGTCGGAGATGATGTGGGCGATGCGGCGCCAATATTCCGGCGAGGTGAAATATTGCTGGCCGGCAAGCTGCTGGCCGGAGATCACATCCCACAGACGGAATTCGGCCTTCAGCCGGCCATCGGGCTGGCGCGTCATGCGGCCGGTGACGAGGGCCTGCGCGTTGAGCGTCTTCCAGTTCTGGAATTGCGGCGCGACGTCGATGTTGCTGATGCGCTCGATGAAGGCGGCCTGGTCGATCGGGGCAAACAGCCCCGAGCGCTTGAGATTGTTTGTGATGACTTGCGTGACACCGTTGCCGACGTCGCCGTCGGAGGGCGAGCCCGGCACGAAATTGGTGATCGCGATCGGGATCGGCTGGAATGCCGTGGGATCGATGCGGAGGCGGCCGTCCTGCCCTTGAGCGAAGGCGCGTCCACTCCCAAGCAGCGCAAGCGTCGATCCGGTCAGGGTCATGAAGCGGCGGCGGTTCATCGAGCTCACGTCATTCATCGCAAAATTCTTTTGTTCGGATGTCACAACATATCTTTCAGGCCGAAAGTCATCGGAATGAGCTTCCAGCTTTCGTACTGCTGCTTCGGCATGAACGAATAGACCTGGCACTGCACGATGGCGCGCTTGGCGCTCTCGGCAATGGCCTGAGCAATCGAGCGCGACGGTCCCCGCACCGCGACGACGATCGGCTCGGCGGCTAGCGATCCGTCGATCTTCATGGGAATGTCGATGTCGGCTTCGTACTGGTCGGCGTCCTGCCCGTTATAGGTCGGCGTGAAGCAGCGCTTGACCGCGCCCTGGAATGCACCGCGCCAGGTCGCAACGTTGTTGGCGGCAGTCCCGGTCGCCGCTCCCAGCGAAGCCGATGCATTCAGCGCCGAGCCGGCGAGCTCGTGCCGGGTCGCGGCGCGCTTGTCGAGATCGCGCTGAATCTGCGCGGGGTCGAAGGTGCGCTCCTTCGGCTTCGGCTGCTGCTGCGGCTGTACCGCCGCGACCTTCTGCTCCACGGGCTTGGGCGGGGGCTTCTTGGTCTCCAGCTTCTTCTGCAGCTCGGCGATCGGATCTTCCTTGGCCGGGTCAGGCTTCTTTTCCTGCGGCTTCGGCTCTTCCTTCGGCTTGGCCTCGGCGACGGGCTTCGGCGGCTCAGGCTTCTTCTCGACCGGCTTCTCGACGGGTTTCGGCGGCGGCTCTGGCTGCGAATTGGTCTTGATCAGCTCTTTCTTCTCGGTGACCTTGCCGACGGCGTCTTCCTCGGGCTTCGCTTCCGCGATCTTCTCGACCTTGGGCTTCGGCTTGTCCTTCTCGCCGGTCTTCTGCCCGGCCATCATCTTGGCAAGCTGATCGGTGGAGATGATGTCGACCGGAAGCGACTCCTCCGGCGCGACGTAGGCCTTGCTGCTGAAGGTGACGAGCCCCCATCCCAGCACGAGGACGTGGACGGCAATCGACGCAACGAGTGTCTTGTCGACGTTCACCTTCACCGCTTACCCCTGATCCGCTTCCGTGACGAGGGCCAGCTTCTTGAATCCGGCGCCGGACAACAGGCCCATGACCTTGGCAACGGTGCCGTAATCGGCCTTCTTGTCGGCGCGCAGGTAGATGCGTTCATCGAGCCCGCCGCGCGCGTCCGTGATCGCCTTGAGCTTCGGCACCAGCTCGTTCAGCGCGATCTCGGCATCGTTGATGAACACCTTGCCCTTGATGTCGACCGACATCTGGATCGGCTTCTGGTCGTTGTTTTCGAGGCTCTTGGCCTGGGTCTGGGGCAGGTCGAGCGGCACGCCGACGGTCAACATCGGTGCCGACACCATGAAGATGATGAGCAGCACCAGCATGACGTCGACCATCGGCGTGACGTTGATTTCGGCCACGACCGGCTTGCGCCGGCCGCGGCGCCCGCCGCCGCCGGACGAACTTGCAACGTTCATCGCCATGATCGCGTGCCCAAATTGCCCTTCACACTATACATGCCGTCCGTCAGCCCCGCTCGTCGATCTGACGAGACAAAATGGCTGAAAATTCATCGGCGAAGCCCTCCAGCCGCTGGGCCTGACGGTTCACCTCGGAGGTGAACTTATTGTAGAAAATAGTGGCAGGAATGGCGGCGATAAGGCCGACGGCGGTCGCAAACAGCGCCTCCGCGATACCGGGGGCCACAACCGCCAGGGAGGTATTTTTCGACGCCGCGATCGACTGGAAGCTCGACATGATGCCCCAGACCGTGCCGAACAGGCCGACGAAGGGGCCGGCGGAGCCGACCGTCGCCAGCACCAGCAGACGCCGTTCCAGCCGCTCGACCTCGCGCGCGATCGAGACGTTCATCACCTTGTCGATGCGCATCTGCAGGCCCGCGACCGAGCGGGCGTGGCTCTCGAACGAGCGCTTCCACTCGCGCATCGCCGCCACAAAGCAGGCCGCCATGGAATGCGTCGGCTTGGCCGAGAGCGTGCGATAGAGCTCCTCGATCGACTCGCCGGACCAGAACGCCTGCTCAAACCGATCCATCGAGCGCCGGGTGCGCGCGTAAAGAAAGATCTTGTCGATGGCGATCGCCCAGACCCAGACCGAGCAGGACAGAAGTCCCAGCATCACCGCTTTCACGATCCAGTGAGCCTGCCAGAACAGCGCAATCAGCGACACGTCGGCGGAGGCAGCAACCGGAAGGGCTGACTGAGCCACGTCGGCCGGATTCATAAGCAGTATCCTCTCAAGGCGATCGTTACCTAATGTCCTTCGGCCAGCAAATCGCTGCCGGTGTTCCCCAACAGCCGCGCTAGAAACTGGCGCGGCCGGCAAGCCCGCTCAAAGCCTTGTCTTTCTGGGGTGCAGGGCTCGTCCAAAGCCGGCCGCCTGCATTCCCCGCCAAGATGTCAAAACTAAGGGGCCTTGACCCCAGGCCTTGACTTCGGGCTCGGGCACGCCTGTCCACACTTACCAGAGCCCGCCGATGGTTAATGCGGGGTTACTGGCGGCGAGTTTGGCTGCGGGAAAGGTAGGCAGTGCAGGGGGATCGCCGCCGAGACAGACATGGTCCGGAGTCCCGGACGCGAGTTCCGCGTGCACTCTTCCCCAACCGGAGGAACCAGCCCTCGCGCCAAAAATTGTCCGGAAAATCACTTTCAGCGAGGCCTTGCCATGACCATCAACCCAAAGACGACTGCAGCCATCGGCGATCACCCGCTCCACCCCATGCTCATCCCGTTCCCCGTCGCGTTCCTGGTCGGCGCGCCCATCGTCGATCTGGCCTTCATCGGAACCGGTGACGCCTTCTGGGCACGCGCCGCGATGTGGCTGATCGGCGCCGGCATCGCCATGGCGCTGCTTGCCGCCGCAGCCGGCTTCACGGACTTCTTGAGCGAGCCGCGCATCCGCCGTCTCAACGATGCCTGGTACCACATGGTCGGCAATCTCACGGCGGTCATACTGGCGCTGGTCAATTTCTATCTTCGCTACGCGCAGGGTGCAGAGGCTGCGATCAAGCCGTGGGGCGTGGTGCTCTCCCTAATCGTGGTCGGCATTCTCCTGTTCACGGGATGGAAGGGCTGGGAGATGGTCTACCGGCATCACGTCGCCGTGCTGGATGCACCGGGCCAGACCAGCTCGGAGCCGGTCACGCCGCATCATGGCGGCGAAAGCCACCGCCGCGCCGCCTAACGATGTGACGGTACGTCAAGCCGCGGAGGCAGGCTCCGGGCAATTGGTCAATCGCGCAGGATTGCCGATTGCGGTGCAGCCCCCCGGCACGTCGCCGGTCACGATCGTGCCGGCGCCGACCTTGGCGAAATCGCCGATGCTGATGTCGCCGAGGATGCTTGCGCCCGCGCCGATGTAGACGCCGCGACCAATGCGCGGCGAGCGCGCCGGCAGCTCACTGCTGCGGCCGATGCTGACGTTCTGGAGGATGGTGACGTCGTCACCGATAACGACGTTGGCGCCGATCACGATGCCGGTGGCATGATCGAGATACGCGGCGGACCCGATGCAGGCTGTTGGATGAATGCTGACCTGGAGCACGTTCGACGCCTCGTTCTGAAACAGCAGCGCCGCGTCGCGATGGCCATGACCCCAGAGCCAGTTTGAGACGCGCCAGGCTTGCAGCGCCGCATACCCCTTGAAATGCAGCATCGGCGGCAACAGGCCGGCGACGGCCGGATCGCGAAGCACGATGGCTTGCAGGTCGCGGCTTGCCGCCTCGACCAGATCCGGCTCGCCGTGCAAGGTCTCGTTGGCGAATGCCGTGAAGCGCGCGCGCGTGGCGGCGCTGCCGCCAAGCCGTCGCCCGATCAGATCGGACAAGGCGGCGCCAAGATCGTCGTGGGCGAGAATTGCGTCTGCAAGGACCCTGCCGAAGATGGGATCTGCGGCGCCTGCGTGTTGCGCCTCGGCGCGCATCTGCCGCCAGAGGTCGCCGCTCGTCACCGTCATGGCTCCCGTCACCGTCGCCTCCGAATGCTTCCTTCTCAGGTGACAAATCTAGGCCGTCGGCCACCTGTGCGCCAAGCCGGCCAGTGGCTCAGCGCCGCAGCGGCTCCGTGAGACTACGTGCTTGCATACCAGGCATTCAGAACCATATGTTCAGCCATCGAGCTTCGGCCGACTGCTTTGGCCGGAATGAATCGCGACCCCGCGGTGGCACGCCATCAGCGGGGTTTTTCACACCTGGCAGGCTTTAGCTCCGCTGGAGCGAGGCGCGCATCCTCTTCGTTCAAGGTCACTCTGAAAACATGTCGCCCAATACCGCCGCCGACGACCAGCACGACGACATCATGTATCCCTCCGTCCTACCGTTTCTCCTGGTCCATCTCGGCTGCATTGCAGCGGTCTGGTCAGGCATCGATTGGCAGGCCGTCGCGATCTGCATCTCACTCTACTGCGTGCGGATGTTTGCGATCGGCGCCGGCTATCACCGCTATTTCTCGCATCGGGCGTTTGCGACCGGCCGGGTGTTTCAGTTCGTCCTGGCCTGCCTCGCACAGAGCAGCGCGCAGAAGAGCGTCTTGTGGTGGGCGGCCAAGCATCGACACCATCACCTGCATTCCGATACCGAGACTGACGTGCATTCGCCGCGTCACCGCGGCTTCCTCTACAGCCATCTCGGCTGGATCTTTTACCGGCGGCACGACGGGACCGACCTCGTGAAAGTCGCCGATTTCGCCGCCTATCCGGAGCTGATGTGGCTGCATCGGCTCGAGCTGCTGCCGGCCTTTACGCTTGCAGCGCTCTGCTTCCTGATGGCGGGATGGTCAGGTCTGGTCGTCGGCTTTCTCTGGAGCACGGTGCTGCTCTATCACGCGACCTTCTGCATCAATTCACTTGCCCATGTTCACGGACGCAAGCGCTACGTGACGGGCGATGATTCCCGCAACAACTGGCTTCTGGCATTGTTCACGTTGGGTGAAGGCTGGCACAACAATCACCACGCCTATCAGAGCAGCGTGCGGCAAGGCTTTCGCTGGTGGGAAGTCGACGTGACCTATTACGTCTTGACGGTCCTGTCGTGGATCGGCGTCGTCTGGAACATGAAGGCACCGCCCGAACAGGTGCTGCGCAACGAGCAGCCGCTCGGCGCGCGGGTCATCCAGCGGGCCGCGCGCGAGCTCGCCGGACGGTTCGATGCGCAGACCCTGGCGCATGCGATCTCGTCGGCGCGGCGCCGGGCCGATCTCGCCCAGTTGCAGCTGCCGACGCTGCACGACATCCTCGATCGCGCGCATGAAGGCGTCGACGCGCTGACGCATCTGCATCTGCCGAAGATTCCGACACGCGAGGAGTTTCTCGCCGAGGCCAAGGCGATGTTCGCGCGCACGCGGTCCCTCAACGAGATCGTGGACCACGCCTACGAACACTTCCTGGCGTCGGTTCGCGCGCAGCTCGCAGCGACCTGAGCCGTCGCGGCTGCGCGCTACGCTACCTCCAAAAACCAGACCGCCCGCCTGCGGGTTGCGCGGGCGGGCGGCTCGGGGCCATCAGGACTTTGGGGGCATGCGCCTGAAGGCTTTGAGAGATGTCACCCCTGCTGCTGATCGGTCGGCGGCGGGGTCGGGCGCGTCTTGTGCTGCGCCATGAACTGATCGAACTCTTCCTTGTCCTTGGCGTGACGCAGACGGGTCAGGAAATCCTTGAACTCGCGCTGCTCTTCCTCGAGGCGCTGCAGCGTCTCGGCGCGATATTCGTCGAAGGCGCGATTGCCGGAGGACGGCGGGCCGAAGCCAAAGCCGAAGCCGCGGCGCTCCATGCGGTCACGCATGCGATCCATCTTGTACTGCATCCGCTCCATCTTGTTCTGCCAGCGATCCTGGTGGCTCCAGCACGACATTCTTCTGCTCCCGAGTGTGAAAAAGAGAAGGGCAAGTCCGATCGGCCACCAGATGATGAAGCCGAGAATGGTCACGGCGATCCAGCCGGGATGCCAGGGCGTATCGAGCATGCGGGGACGCTCGTACTGTTGGTATTGGTCCGAAGGGCCGCGCCATCGATTGACATCAGCGGTGTAGGCCATTTCCCATCTCCATCACGGCACCAGCGCCGTTGTGAATGTAAATAACATTTACATAGCTAGACCATCCCGCGATTTTGTCAAGCTGGCCGCAAGACACGCCCGCGTGATTATTTGCGCAATTTTATTTCGGCTTGCCCCAGGGGCCACCCGGAGGCACGCCCGAACCGGAGGAAGCCTCCGGCGGCACCGGCGGCGGCTCGGCACTCTTGCTGGCCGGACGGCGGTCGATCGGGAAGCCGAGCCCGCGCAGATAGATCAGCACTTCGGCCTCTAGCAGTTCGTCCGGCGACATCGGCAGCTTGCGCCGCGCGGCATCGCCACGCGAGAACAGTGAGGCGACGCCGTGCGACATCGACCAGATGTGCAGCGCCATCATCATCGCCGGCGGACGGGGCGTGCCCGGCGGCGTCAGCGCAGCGAGGCGCTCGGCCGCGGCACGGATGATGTTGAAGGCCCGTTCGCTGGCAGCCTGGAGTGCGGGATTGACATCCACCGGCACGCCCGATTCGAACATCGCATTGTAGAAGGCGGGCTCCTCGCGGGCAAAGGCGAGATAGGCCTTGCCGACGCGTTCGAACGCGGTGACCGTGTCGGGCCGCCCGTCGTCCCAAGCCGCGGACAGGCGCGCCTCGAACTGCTCAAATCCGCGCTGCGCGATCGAGGACAGGAGCTCGTCGCGGTCGCGGAAATGCCGATAGGGCGCCGCCGCGCTGACGCCGGCCATGCGCGCGGCATCGGCGAAGGTGAAGCCCGCCGCGCCCTTCTCGGCGATCAGGCCGAGAGCGGCCTGCAACAGGGCCTCCTTCAGATTGCCGTGGTGATAGCCGCGCTCGGCGCGGCGCTGCTCCTTGCGCCAGCTCATGTGAACGACCTTTACATGAGCCGGAGGTGAAGGTCACTAGCGGGAATCGCGCGTGATTAACCCCGTACTTCCACGGTGCTTCCGGGCCGATGCGGCAGGCATCGGGCCCGGAAACAATGTTGCCAGGCTACATCTGGGGAAGCGGCAGCACGGGCATGACCTCGATCGCCTCGCCAGGGAAGATCGCAAAATGCGGATGGTTCTCGAAGAGCTTTGCAGCTTCCTCCTGCGAGGCGGCGCGCACCACCGTGAAACCGGTCAGCGCGTTGCTGATCTCGGTGATGCCATTCGCGTCGATCCTGCGGGTCTTGCCGAGCGGGCCGCCCATCTCGACGATGACGGACTTGTGCTTCTCGACCCAACCGTGCCAGGCGGCCATGCCCTCTTGCTCCTTCGCCTTCCGTTCGGCCTCGGGCAGCGCGCGCCAGGCCGCCATTTTCGATCCGCTCATGCTGCCGAGATAGACGGCAAGGAATTTGTGTTCGGTGCTCATGGATTTCTCCTTAGGGTTGATCGATTGGAAAATCGCCTAGCGGCCGTCTCGTCTACGTCTTCAGGTCGCCAAACCCGGCCACGACCTCCTGCACTTCGGGCGAGTAGTCGACCAGCTCCTGCACCTGCCGGATCTCGATGATCTCGTTGGGCGAGGCAGGACACTTCTTCGCCCAGGCGATCGCCTCGGCGCGCGAGGCGACCTCGATCATCCAGTAGCCGCCCAGGGCTTCCTTGGCTTCAGTGAACGGCCCGTCGATCACGACAGGCACGCCGGTCGCAAACGAGACGCGTGCGCCCATCGAGGGCGGATGCAGGCCGTCGAGCGTGATCAGCACGCCGGCATCTCTGAGCGCCTCATTATAGCGCATCATCGCCGCGACGCGATCCGGATCGAGCTGCACGTCCGGCGGCGCGTTCTCGTAGCCGAGCGGGATCATCAGCATCATGAATCGCATGGAACTTGCTCGCTGCTCTCAGTCATTCCGATATGTCCTGCGGGCCGAAACAGCTGGCCCGCGCTCCCCTCCAAGACGAACGACCTTCCGCCGAGCCGACAGCGGGGCAGAATTTTTTTCGAGGCCGCAGCGCAACCGCGGCAGGCGCATTTGGGCCGCATTGGGCCCGATAGGCGCGGGTCGAGGCCTTTCATGCCGGAACGAAAGCGAAGTAAAAGGGGCCAGCGCGCTCGCGCGCCCCGTTCCGGACACAGGACAGATCAGCCAATGCCGCAAGCCCCGCAAAAAGTCGCCCTCGTCACCGGAGCCGCGCGCGGCATCGGGCTTGCGACCGCGAAGAAATTCCTGGCCGAGGGCTGGCGCGCGGCGCTGCTCGACATCGAGGGCGAACTGCTCGGCCGCGCGGTCGCCGAAAATCGGCCAAAGCGAGGCGACGTTGGCGATGACCTGCGACGTTTCGGACGCGGCCGCGGTCAGCGCCGCAATGACGGCAATCGAGCGGCGGTTCGGCCGGCTGGATGCGCTGGTCAACAATGCCGGCATCGCGGTGTTCGCGCCGCTGATGGAGACGTCAGAGGCTGACTGGCGCCGCGTGCTCGAGGTCAACCTCACCGGACCGTTCCTCTGCACCAAGGCGGCGGTGCCCTTGATGCGCGACGGCAATGGCGGCGCCATCGTCAACATCACCTCGATCTCGGCTGTGCGCGCCTCGACGCTGCGCTCGGCCTACGGCACCAGCAAGGCGGGCCTTGCGCACCTCACCAAGCAGCTCGCGGTCGAGCTCGCCTCCCTCAACATCCGCGTCAACGCCGTCGCGCCGGGACCGGTCGACACCGCGATGGCGAAGCAGGTGCACACCAAGGAGATCCGCGCAGACTATCACGACGCCATTCCGCTCAACCGCTACGGCCTGGAAGAGGAGCTCGCGGAAGCGATCTATTTCCTGTGCTCAGGCCGTGCGAGCTACATCACCGGCCAAATTTTGGCCGTGGATGGCGGCTTCGATGCGGCGGGCATCGGCCTGCCGACGCTGCGCGGGCAAAGGCGGAATGGGTAGGACATGTAGGGTGGGTTAGCGCTGCGGCTGCGCGAAGCGCGGGCCGTTGGGCGTAACCCACCTCTTCTCACGCGAGGCCGAAGATGGTGGGTTACGCCGAGCCATTGCGCTTCGCGCAATCGCTCAGCTAACCCACCCTACAAAATCGAGTTGGTGGAGAGTTCATGCGACGCCTCATCTTTCCCAAGGTGCTGATGCTCGCATCCGCGCTGCTCGCCGTCACGCCCGCCGCGGCCGAGATCCGCATCATCCAGTCTCCGGGCGGACAGGTCGGGCCGTTCCTCGATCTGTTCGAAAAAGTGCGCGAGAGCGGCGAGCGCGTGGTGATCGACGGTCCCTGCCTGTCCGCTTGCACGCTGGTGCTGAGCATCGTCCCGGGCGAGCGCATCTGCGTCACCAAGCGTGCCGTGCTCGGTTTCCACGCCGCGCGTTCGGTGGACCGGCGCGGGCGCTTCTCTGCCGAGCCGGAGGCATCGGTCGCAGTGCTTGCCGCCTATCCCGGCCCGGTGCGCGACTGGATCAGCCGCCACGGCGGCTTGAGCTCACGGCTGCTGCTGCTAAAGGGGCGCGATCTCGCCGCGATCTATCCGCGGTGTCGCTGACGAAGCTGACAGCTGCCACGGGTGTGACGTCAATGAGCTCTGTGAACCGCGTCACATCGAAGGCGATTGCTTGGCTGGTCCGAGGCCATACGCCATGTTCGCTGCGCTCGCTTACGGCGTGCGCACCGGGTGATCTGCGCCATCAGGCGCTGGCTGTCTTCAAAAGAGAGTCTGTATCACCGGCACCAGCTTTGCGCTGGCGCAGATGAGCATTCCCCAAAGAGCAAAATTGATCTGTAGCGCCGCCGCCATCGGTCGCTCCCTTGCAAGTGACGTCCATCCCAGTTTGTAGCTTTTATGAATCACCAATAGCGATTCTGGCGTGCAGATCACAGCCCAATATTGCGCCAATTGTTGTGCGATGCAGTTGATTTCACGAAGCGGCCTCACTGCGCCCGCAAAGTGATGCGAAAGCACGACTCATATTCGGCCATGCCGGCAAAATTTGATTTGCCTTGAGTTCCATTGAACCGACGTGATGCGCGTGTCTCACGCGGATTCTGCGCGTCGCATACGCAGCAAAGGCCCGGCATGATTCGACACGGCTTAATCTTGCTCACTTTTTGCACAGCGCTGATCGGATGCGCAGGCGCTTCAGCGCAGGAACGTCGTCCCATCGCGTGGGATGGCCTTGGCAAGGATCCGAACCGTCCTCATGTCGCGAAGCGGCGCGTCACGAATGACGCGCCCGCGGCAAGCGATCCCAATCAGGAACGGGAAAGGGTGCTCGGTACTTTGCGCCCATACTCCGAGGCATGGTGGGCGGTCCATGACGAAATACAGGCGGAGAACGACAGGCAGCTCGGCAGCAAGCTCGTGATCTGCCCTCGCTGCGTGGAGTCGTCGCCGCCGCGCGAGGACGTCACCGGATCAATCCGGTGAGAGGACAAACGGCCGATCGGCGCGTGACGTAGCGGGTCCATGCGCGTCCCCTCTCCCGCAGCATTGGAGAGAGGGGATCGCAACTCAGCGGATCGCGCGCGCTCGCGCCCGTCACATGCCTTCCGCCGGGCAGTTCACCATCCAGGGAATGCCGAACTTGTCGACGCACATCCCAAAGCCCTTGGCCCAGAACGTCTTGCTGAAGGGCATGGTGACGCTGCCGCCGTCGGCGAGCGCGTTGAACTTGCGCTCGCCATCCGCGGGGTCCTTGACCGTGAGCGAGATCGAGAAGCCCTGCGGCTTGTGAAAGTGCTCGGCCGGCGCGTCGGATGCCATCAGCACGCTGCCATCGGGCAGCGACATCCGCGCATGCATGATCATCTTCTCGCGGCCGGGCGTGGCCGGCATCTCCGGCGGTGCATCCGATGCGCGCATCATTGCATCGATCTTGCCGCCGAGAACCTTGACGTAATAGTTGAACGCCGCTTCGCAATTGTCCTGGTAGAACAGATAGGGATTGAGCATCGGTTTCTCTCCTCTTCGTTTGCAGTGAGGCCTATTGCTTCTCGGTGAGCTTCTTCAGGCCGGCGAGGCCTGCCTCGAAATCCTTGCCGATCATGCTGTCCATGTTGATGAACACCTGCATGACCTTGGACAGGAACGGGGCCGGACCGTACATCGCCCATGTGACCAGTGTGGCATCGCCTTGCGGCACAAAGGTGAACTCGGCGGTGTTGTGCCCTTCGAACGGCCGCTCGAAATCCAGCTTGATGCGGAGCTTGGAGGGCCCGTTCGCCTCCAGGATCTCCATATGGCCGGCGCCGACATTGTTGTTGCCGTCCCAGGCATAGGTCGCACCCTTCCCTGCCGCGGTTCCGCCGAACGTCCGCTTCATGGCGGGATCGCGATGCTCGTAGGGCGACCAGGCGGTCCAGCGGTGGAAATCGGCGACCACTGGATAGATCGCGTCGGCCGGTGCTTTCACGGCGAGGCTGCGCTCGACGCGGAATGTGTCGGGTTTTGTCAATGCGAAGACGAGCACGGCGGCTATGCCGACGGCGAGCACGATAGCGATGACGGCAATGGCTTTCAGCATGAGGGGCTCCGTAGATCCGGGCTTAGGACGAACGGGAACCGCAGGGGCCGACAAATCGGAAACGGATTTTTTGGCACAGTCCTCCCACGTCATGGCCGGGCTTGTCCCGGCCATCCACGTCTTAGACAAGAGGGCCGGAGAACGTGGATGCCCGGGACAAGCCCGGGCATGACGATGTGGAGGCAGATGCGCCTATGTCGCCTTCGCGCCCTGCCGCGCGCCGGCTCCCTTCGGCTGGCTGTCCCGGATCAGGCGGTCGAGATGCATGCGGATGTGAGCGGCTTCGGCCGACGTATTGGCGAGCGCGATGGCGCGGTCGAAGGCGACGCGGGCTTCATCGTTGCGGCCAAGCTGCATCAGGAAGGCGCCGCGCACGCCGTAGAAATGGAAGTAGTTGGCGAGCTTCGGCGCCAGCGGCTCGATCAGATCGAGCGCGGCCTGCGGCCCGCGCACCTTGGAGACCGCGACCGCACGGTTGAGCGTCACCACCGGAGAGGGCTGCACCACTTCGAGCGCGCCGTAGAGCAGGTCGATCTGGGTCCAGTCGGTCTCCTCCGGCGTCGATGCGCGCGCATGCAGCGCGGCGATCGCAGCCTGGATCTGGTAGGGCCCGCTGCGGCGGTGGCGCATCGCCTTGTCGATCAGCGCGAGGCCCTCTGCAATCATGGTGCCGTTCCACAAGGAACGATCCTGATCGTCCAGCAGGATCAGCGATCCGTCGTCGGCAAAGCGCGCCGCGCTGCGGGCGTGCTGCAACAGGATCAGCGCCGTCAGGCCCATGATCTCCGGCTCGCTCGGAAACAGCCGCAGCAGCAGCCGCGCCAGCCGGATCGCCTCCTCGCACAGCGGCTTCCTGATCTCGGCGGTGTCGCCACTCGCCGAATAGCCCTCGTTGAAGATCAGGTAGATCATCGCGGCGACGCCGGCGAGCCGTTCGGAGCGCTCGATCGCGCCGGGCGCCTCGAACGGCGTCCCGGCCTCGGCGACCTTCGCCTTGGCGCGCGTGATGCGCTGCTCCATCGCGGCCTCCGAGACCAGGAAGGCGCGCGCGATCTGCTTCACCGTGAGGCCCGAGACGATGCGCAAAGCCAGCGCGATCTGCTGCGTCGCCGGCAGCCCTGGATGGCAGCAGATGAACATCAGCCGCAAAATGTCGTCGCGATAGTGCGAGCCGTCGAGCCGCTCGGCGAGCGCGCCTTCGGCGTCGTCGAGATCGGAGATCGCCTGGTCGTCCTCGGGCAGCGGCTGCTGCCTGCGGGCGCGCCGCACCTCGTCGATCGCGACGTTGCGGCCGACCATGATCAGCCAGGCTGCGGGATCGCGCGGCGGCCCGTTCTGCGGCCAGGTCTTGAGCGCGCGCAGGCAGGCGTTCTGAAAGGCCTCCTCGGCCGTGTCGAGGTCGCGGAAATAGCGCAGCAGCGCGCCGACCGCCTGGGGTCGCGCCGAGGTCAGCGCAGTCTCGATCCAAGCGGTATCGGCCTCGCTCACGTCAGGTTTCCTCCGGGCCGGAACACGCCGACGGGACGCACCTCGTAGGCGCCGCCGGGATTGGCGGCTCCAAGCTCGCGCGCGACGTCGAGCGCGTCGTCGAGGTTCTTGCAGTCGACGATGTAGAAGCCGAGCAGCTGCTCCTTGGTCTCGGCATAGGGGCCGTCGAGCACCAGCGGCGGATCCTCCTTGCGCAGCGTCGCCGCCGCGGTCGTCGGCAACAGCCGCGCCACCGGCCCGAGCCGGCCCTGCTTGGTGAGCTTCTCCTGCACCACAGCGAGCTTCTTCATCACGGTCTCGTCCTGGTCCTTGCTCCAGGAGCCGACGAAGTCCTCATCATGATAGCAAAGAATGGCGTAGAGCATGGGCGACACTTTCCTCGTCTGTTCTGAAGACGCGCCAATATGCCCCGCGCCGACAGGGCTGCGGAAAAAATTTGCAAGAAAAATCCGGCAGATCGTGCCAAGGAGGGGTCCTTCTCAAGCGGAACCGACGAGGCACTTCGAATGACCCTGGGCACACTGGCCGTCCTGATCAACAGCACGCAGCAGAACTGGCTCCCGGAGCGCTGGAAGGCCCGGTTCGAAGCGGTCTGCGGAGACCGCCGCGTGGCGCTGCTGCCGGACGCCGGGCTCGATCCGGCGGAGGTGCACTATGCGGCGGTGTGGAAGCCGGTGCCGGGCGATCTCGGTGCGTTCCCCAATCTGCGCGCGATCTTCAATCTCGGCGCCGGCGTCGACGCGCTGATGGCGGACAAGAGCCTGCCCGATGTACCGCTGGTGCGCGTCGCCGTGCCCGATCTCACCAATCGCATGACCGAATATGTCGTTCTGCACGTGCTGATGCATCACCGCCAGGAGCTTTACCTCAGGCAATCGCAGCGCGAGAAACGCTGGGAACCAAAATATCAGTGGCCGGCGAGCGCGATCACGGTCGGCGTCATGGGATTGGGCACACTGGGGGCCGATGCAGCCAATGTGCTGCGACGGCTCGGCTTCCGTGTCGCCGGCTGGAGCCGCAGCCCGCGGGCGATCGACGGCGTGGTATGCTTCCAGGGCGCTGCGCAGATCGACGCGTTTCTGCGCACGACCGACATTCTGGTTTGCCTGCTGCCGCTGACGCCTGACACAAACGGCATCCTCAACCGCGATGTCTTCACGAAGCTCAATCGCAACAGCCCGCTCGGCGCGCCGGTGCTGATCAATGCCGGCCGCGGCGGCTTGCAGAACGAAGCCGATATCCTGGCCTGCCTCGACGACGGCACGCTGGGCGCCGCCTCGCTCGACGTGTTCGTGCAGGAGCCGCAGCCGAAGGACAGCCGGTTCTGGACCCACCCCAAGGTGGTGTTGACGCCACACAACGCCGCCGACACCGACGCGGAGGCGATCTCGGCCTATGTCGCCGAGCAGATCGCGAAGTTCGAGGCCGGCGGTGCGCTGGAGAACGTGGTGGACCGGGTCAGGGGGTATTGAGGCCTTAGCTGGCTGGAAGAGGCACGCGCGCGCCTCATGCTCGGTGTCGTCCCCGCCTTCGCGCTAGTGCATGCACATATCTTTTCGAACCTAAAAACCGACTCTCAATCAAAGACTTGCTCACTACTCAGCGACGAGAATTCACGAGGGTCGGTCCGCCGGAGTGCAGCATTTCTCTGCACTCCAGAGGCAAGTCATTGATTAGACTCGGGAAGATATGTGCATGCACTAGCGCCTTCGCGGGGACGACACCTTTGTTCGGCGGAGCAGCCCGGTCACCACAGCCATCTCCCCCCACAACCACAGCGCTCTGCCGGTATTCCGTTCACCGTCTCTTAGCGAGAAGTTGATAGGCTTTGTTAATCAACGCTCAAACAACGAGTCGACATGCGGGCGAGCCTCGGCCTCAGGATGCGGATCACGGTTGCGCTGGCGGTGACGGCCGCAGCGACCGCGCTGTTTGCCGTACTCGGCGCGATGTGGATCATCGGCGGGATCATCGACCGCGCCGACAAGCGCGAGCTGCGCAGCCATTATGATGCCCTCTTGTCGCGCATCGCCGAGGAATCCCGCCGCGCCGCCGCCATGAGCACCGTAGTTGCCGCGATGCCGGCGACGCAGGATGCAATGGCGAAACAGGACCGCAACGCGCTCGTTACCCTGTTCGGACCGGTGTTCGCCGCGACCAAATCGGAGTACGGCGTCGAACAGTTCCAGTTTCATATGGCGCCGGCAACCTCGTTCCTGCGCGTGCACCAACCCGCCAAGTTCGGCGACGACCTCTCGGGCTTTCGCAAGACGGTCGTCGCCGCCAACCAGGACCGCAAAGTCGTGGTCGGTCTCGAGGGCGGTGTCGCCGGTCTCGGCATCCGCGGCGTGGTGCCGATCGCGCAAGGGGCTAAGCATCTCGGCTCGGTCGAATTCGGCCTGACCTTCGCCCAGTCCTTCCTCGACGACTTCAAAGCCAACCGCCATGTCGACGTCGCCTTCCACCTCGCCATGGCTCCGGCTTCAAGCTGTTCGGCGGCACGCTGAAGGGCAAGAGCTTCTTCGACGCGGCCGATTACGGCCGCGCCACCGGCGGCGACTTCACGATGCAGCAGGGCAAGCTCGACAGCACGCCGGTCGCCGCCCTGCTAGGACCGATCAAAGACTTTTCCGGAAAGCCGCTCGGCGCCGTCGAGCTGGTGATGGACAATGCCGATTACGAGGCCTCGGCTGACCGCGCCTGGATGCTCGCGATCGCGATCGCCGCGATCGGGCTCGTGCTTGCCGCCATCGTCGGCTATCTCATCGCCCGCAGCATCTCGCGTCCGATCCTCTCCATCACGTCCGTCATGCGCGAGCTTGCAGATGGCCGGACCGACGTCACCATCCCCGCTAGCAAGGCGAACGACGAAGTCGGGGCGATGGTGAAGGCGGTCGCGGTGTTCCGCGACAACGCCGTCAACTTTGGCAAGCTTCAGGCCGAGCAGCTGGAAGCCAAGGCGCAGTCCGAAGCGGAGAAGCGGCGCGCCTTCGCCGCGCTTGCCGACAATTTCGAGGCCAGCATTCGCGACGTCGTCACCACCGTGTCGTCAGCTGCGGTCGAGATGGAGCATACGGCGCGGTCGATGTCGACCATCGTCGAGCAGTCCCGACAGCAGACGCGCGCGGTGTCGTCGGCCTCGACACTGGCGTCGGAGAACGTGCAGACCGTCGCGGCGGCGGCGGAAGAATTGTCCTCGTCGATGACCGAGATCAGCCGCCGCCTCGCCCACGCCACCGAAGTGGTGGGCAAGGCCGCGAGTGACGGACGGCGCTCGAACGAGCGCGTGCAGAGCCTGGCAGACGCGGCGCAGAAGATCGGCGACGTCGTCTCCTTCATCAACGGCATCGCGGGCCAGACCAACCTGCTGGCGCTGAACGCGACGATCGAAGCGGCGCGCGCGGGCGAAGCCGGCCGCGGCTTTGCCGTTGTCGCCTCCGAGGTCAAGGCGCTGGCGACACAGACCGCTAAGGCGACCGAGGAGATCGGCGCCCAGGTCACGGCGGTGCAGGGCGAGACATCAGGCGCTGTGGACGGCATCCAGTCGATCTGCGCAACGATCCAACGGGTCGACGAAATCTCCGCCGCGATCGCCGCGGCCGTCGGCCAGCAGGGCACGGCGACGCAGGAGATCGCACAGAACGTCCAGCAGGCGGCTGCCCGGACCGGCGAGGTCTCGCAGAACATCTCCGGTGTCACCGCGGGCATCGCCGCGACGGGCACGGCGGCCGAGGAAGTGCTGGGTTCGGCGATCGAGCTAGCCAAGCAATCGCAGCGGCTGCGCGACGAGGTCGACCGTTTCCTCGCGCAAATCCGGGCGGCTTAGCTGAGGCCACGATCTCGCTTCATAAGCGGTGCCGTCCCCGCCTAATGCGCAATTGCCCACGGGGCGGGGACCCATACTGCGTGATTCATCGATAGCGCAGGGTCGCAGTACCAAACTATTCGACTCCGAATCTTCGCTAAACCGCTCCCTGTGGTTATGGGTCCCGGATTGCATGTTGTTGGCGTCTTCCTGATGGAAGATCGGACGCCGGCGGGACCTCGCGGTCCCGGAAGATCTTGACGATCGTGCAGATCTGGAGGCCCGCCGGCGCTGCTGGGTCCGGGCACGAACGGTAGAGAGGGCTAATCGCCCGTTTGCAATCCAGTGCTCGCTCCGGACCCGACTATGATGAGGGAGGTCGGTATGAGCGGCAAGCGTATCATTGGAATTGATGTCGGCAAATCCTGGTTGGATGTGGCAGCGGAAGGCTGCGAGCGCGTGCGGCGGTATGGCAATGATGCGGCCGCAATTGCAGCCCTGGTTGAGCAGCTCGATCCCGCTGAGGACCTCGTGGCGTTCGAGCGCACCGGTGGCTGGGAGCGGAACCTGGAAGCGGCGCTGGCGGACAGGATGATTCCGTGGGCCGTCGTTCACTCGCAGCGGGTCAAGGCTTTCCGCCAAGTGCGAGGGATCAAGGCCAAGACAGACCGGATTGATGCGCGGTTGCTGCGAGACTATGGGCGCGACCGCTTGAATGCCGGCGAGCTGCGCCTGGGCCGCCGGGAAGATGTAACGCTGGATTGCCTGATGGCGCGCCAGCGGCAGCTCAAGGCGATGCGGCATGCGGAGGCCTGCCGCCTGGCAACCGCGCCATTGGACGCGGTCCGCAGCTCCATCGAGCGCATGATTGCTCATCTGGACGAAGCTCTCGCAGCGATTGCTGTCGAGCTTGCCCGGCACGAGGACGAACACCCGCAGCTGGCATTCAAGGAAGAGGTTCTGTGTAACCAGATCGGCGTTGCTGAACAGACCGCACGCGGTCTGTTGGCGCTGCTGCCGGAACTCGGCAGGTTTGGCTGCAAGAAGATTACGGCGCTCGGCGGATTGGCTCCCCGCGTTCATGAGAGCGGAAGCATCCGCAAGCGCCGCGGGCTGGCGCCGGGGCGCACGTCAATCAAGGTTGTCCTGTTCAACCCAGCGCGCACGGCAATGCGGTTCGACCCGCAGATCAAGGAGTTCTGTAGCCGGCTGCGGGCACGGGGTAAGCCCGGCAAGGTGATTATGGTCGCTGTGATGCGCAAACTGCTGGTGCGGCTGAACGCCCAGCTGCGGGATGCCATGGCCAAGGCTCCCGCTGCAGCCGCGGCACGCTGAGGCGTCGATCACGGCAGCCACTCGCGGCATCGGGCGCAGATCGTCAAGGCTGGCCGGAGGCCACCGCCGAAGGCGGGGCGCAGCCGCCTTGACGACCGAGCACGATGCCGCATCCTCCGCGTTCGATCGATCCCTTGACACGCAAGACGGTAGATCTGCGCTTCGCTTGTCCGGGACGACAGCTCAGGTCTCGGCGCCAGTCCCCACCATCACATCGATCGCGCCCTTCACGATCGCCTCCAGCTCCTTGCGCGGAACGCGCGCGCGCGAGCGGATGGCGATGGTGTGGACGGTGGCTGATGCGATCTGCGCCAGCACGACCGGATCGGCGCTCTCCGGCAACTCGCCCTTCTCCTTGGCGCGGCGGAAGCAGCTCGCAAAGGCCTTGTCGAGCTCGGTGAGCCCGTCGAGCACCATGGCGCGAATCTCGGGATCGCCAACGGCTTCTGACGCCGCGGTCACCACCGTGAAGCAGCCGCGCGGGCCGGTCTCGCCCGAGAGATAGATGCTCAGCGCGGAGGCGAAGATGCGCTCCAGCCGCTGACGCACCGGCATCTCCTCGCGGAAGATCGCGGCCATGGAAGCCCGCGCGTCCTCGCGGTAGCGCTGATAGCTCTTGATGTAGAGCTCGCGCTTGTCGCCGAAGGCGCCGTAGAGACTCGGGCGGTTCATCCCGGTCGCTTCGCTCAAATCATCGAGCGAGGTCGCGGCAAAACCCTGCTTTCGGAACAGGTCGAGCGCCTTGCCGAGTGCAACGTCAGGCTCGTAGGCGCGCGGACGGCCGCGGCGCTTGGGTTGGCCGCGGCGCTCGGGTTGGCTGCGTTGCTCGGGTTCATTGGCAGCAGCTGGCGGCTTCGATTTTTGTACCATATCGCAAATAATCCTTGACCGCACTCATATTATGCAAGATGGTACAAAAATCAATCTGGCCAGGTTGAGCGACACCCAAAAAAGGAATTGCCCAAGGAGGCTACAGATGGATCTCTATTTCTCGCCGCTCGCCTGCTCGATGGCGACACGCGTCGCGCTGTACGAAGCCGGTGCCGAGGCGAACTATCTCGAGGTCGACCCGCCGACCAAGAAGGTTTTGAACGACGGCTCCGATTTCCGCGCCGTCAACCCGATCGGCCTGGTGCCGACGCTGCGTACCGACGAAGGCATGGTGCTGACTGAGAACGCCGCGATCCTGCAATATGTCGCAGACCGTTTTCCGCAGTCGGGCCTCGGCGCCGCAGCGGGCATCGAGCGCACAAGGCTGCATCAATGGCTCTGCTTCATCGGCACCGAGCTGCACAAGAGCCTGTTCGTGCCCCTGCTCGACCGCAAGGCGCCGCAGGAGGCTAAGGCCTATGCCTTGGAAAAGAACCTGTCGCGCCTCGACTATCTCGACAATTACCTGAAGGGCCGCGACTTCCTGCTCGACCATTTCAGCGTCGCCGATGCCTATCTCGTCACGATCATCAACTGGACCATGGCGACGCCGCCGATCGAGCTTGCGAAATGGCCGAACCTGAAGGCGTATTACGAGCGCCTGCGTCAGCGGCCGTCAATCGCGAAGGCGATTGCGGAGGAGTTCGAGCTGTACAAGGCCGAACTCGCGCGGAAGAAGGCCGCGGCGTAAGGCCAACGCTAGCGGTACCTCGCGCGGCTGCGACGCCGTCCCGGCTCAGTCGGGACAGCGTCGTTCCCTTGTGCGGCTCGATTATCTCGGCGCCTGCAGCACGATCCCATAGCGGCCGTAGATCCGGTCGATCGTGCCGTCGCTCCGCAGCCGCTCCACTGCTCCGTCGATGGCTTCGCGCAACGCATCGTCCGGACGGATCATGCCGACGGCGACGTTCCAGTTGAGATCGACCACGCTCTCGTCGCGATCCAGGATCCGGAGCTTTTTGTCCGGATGCGTCAGATTGAAATAGCTCGCCGCGGTGGGCGTAACAGCGGCGGCATCGATCTCGTGGTTCGACACGGCATCCAGGCTGTCGCTCTCGAAGCCGAAGGTCGATGTCGGCACCCGTCGTTGACCGATGATCATGGCTGCGATCGATCCAACCTGCACGCCCACCCTGGTCGATTCGTTGAGGCTCGCAAAGGACGTGAGCGTGCTGGATGAGGGCACCGCGAGCGCGACGCCCGTGCGATAATACGGTTTTGAGATCCTCAGGCGGGTTTCGCCTTGCGCTTCACGGTCAGCGATGACGTCCAGAAGAATGTCGCAGCCGGCGCTGCGCATTTGGTACTGCGTGATGATCCAGTCGAGTCTCAGCGCGACACCGAGCTCGCGTGCCAGCACCCGACCGAGCTCGACCTGAAAGCCGGGCGGATCGCCGGTCTTGTGCGCAAAAGGAAGCGAATTGGGATGTGCGCACAGCCCGATCACGCCGCTCGAGCGGATCGCGTCCAGGGTTCGCGCCTGGGCCGGTCCCGACAGGACGATGGCGGCAGCGACGAGGACCGGGACAAATGCCTTCATTCCGCGCTCTCTGCGATTCAGCCGTCGCGCGGTTTCAAGGCGCGGATGTATTTGACGATCTGGTCGATCTGGGTATCGGTGAAGGCGCCGTCGAATGCCGGCATCGCCCCTTGCTTGCCGTGCTTGATGCGGTTGCGAATGAATTCGTCGTCGCGCGGCGAATTCATCAGTTGCGGCCCCTTGCCGGGCGCCCGGCCACCGTCGGAATGACAAAAGCCGCACGTTCCCGCGAACACCTGCTCGACCTCGAACGTCGCGTTCTCCGGCGCGGGCGTGGCGGATTGTGCTTGAGCCATCGCAGCCCACAGCAACCAGGCGCCCAGGCCCGCCGGAATCGTTTTGAACGGCAGTCTCAACAGGTACGCTCCATTCCTGAATCTCGCACGGCTGCTACAATCGATCGTAGAGCGGGCTTGCGCCCGCTCCTCGATCGACCATTTGCGGCACCCTATTTCAGGCTGAAGACGACCAGGGCGCCGTCGTCACGCGGCATGCTCTTGTAGATGCCGCCGAAGTTCGGCGCATATTCGTCCGCCAGCATGCCGCCGAAACCCGCCGTCACGGCGATATATTGCTTGCCGCCGACGGAGTAGCTGACGATGCCGCCCTGGTGGCCGGTGCCGTTGTTGTGTTTCCACAGCTCGGCCCCGGTTTCCGCATCATAGGCGTGCAGCACGCCGCGGGAATCAGGCACGAAGACGAGATTGCCCGCGGTCGACAGCACACTCCCAAGCGGAGGCTCGGGATAGCGAACCTCCCATTTCTTCGCTCCCGTTATCGGATCGCGCGCGTCGAGGTGCCCGTAGATCTCGCCGCCCGGAGGAGGCGCCATTTTGAAATCGGCACCGATGTTGAGCTGGACCTGCGGCGCGGTGACCGGCGTCGTCTTCTGGATATCCAGCGTCATGCACCATTCCTGCCCGATCTTGTAGTAGAGACCGGTCTTTGGGCTGTACGAGCCGGCGTTCCAACTGATGCCGCCGCCAATGAATGGACACAGCGGCGGCTCGGTGACCTTCCCGACCGGGAAATCGCGACGGCCGATCAGCGCGCCGGTCTTGGGGTCGATATCCTTGACGAAGTTGATGTTCTCGACCAGCCGCCAGACGTTCTTCACGGCGAGATTGCGGTCGTAGACGAACACGAAGCCGCCCTTGTTCGGATGAACCACGTATTTCTGGCCGTCACGCTCGAGCATCACGAACTCGCCGACGGCGCTGTCGAAGTCCCAGGCATCGTGCGGCAGTTCCTGATGATAGAATTTCAGCTTGCCGGTATCGATATCGAGCCCTATCACCGAGCTGGTGTAGAGATTGTCGCCGGGACGCGCACCTTGCGTCTTGTAGTCGGCGCCCGACCAATCGTAGAGCGGCGCCGGATTCGCGGTGCCCCACAGGATGGTGTTGGTCTCGGAATCGTAGGTGCCCGGCATCCAGCCGCCACCACCGCCGGTGCGCCAGGACTCGTTGCCCCAGGTCTTCATGGCCTCGTCGGTGCCCGCGACCGTCAGGAATTCCCACTTCTTCTTTCCCGTCGCGGCATCGAGAGCGAAGATCGGGCCGCGGCCCGGCCATTCGCCACCTTGCGCGCCGATGATCACGCTGCCCTTCGCGTAAAGCGGCGCGCCGGTGAAGCCGACCGTGAGCTTCTGCGAGTCGATCAGCCTGGTCTCCCAAAGGACCTTTCCCGTCTTCGCATCCAGGCCGAAGACACGCCCATCCATCGTGCCGACGAAGACCTTGCCTTCACCGAGAGCTACGCCGCGGTTGTATGGAGAGTGGGTCTGGCGGCTGATGAGTGCCTCATCCAGCTCCGGAAAGAACGACCAGATGACCTCGCCGGTCGCGCCGTTCAGCGCGAAGACCCGGCTGTAAGAACCCGAGTAATACAGCACGCCATCGGCAACGAGCGGCATCGACTGCAGCCCGCGCGTCGATCGTCCGGGAATGTGCATCCAGGCCACGCCGAGATTGCCGACATTGCTCGTATTGATCTGCGCAAGCGGGCTGTAGTGATGGGATTTGTACGAACCGTGATAGGTGAGCCAATCGTTCTGGCCGGCGGCCTCGATCCGGGACGTATCCACGGTTTGAGCCAATGCCGCCGATGCCGCGAATGCCGCAACGGCGAGAACAGGCAAGCCCGAGTTGAGCCACTGCTTCCTCATTTGCACTTCCTCCCGCTCTTGTGTTTGTTGATTGCGTCTCGTGAGCGCGCCGCGAGGGTATCTGCAATTCAGTGTGCGTCGATCGTCCTCCATCGGACTGAGTCGGCAACAGACGTCCCCTCTCTCGGCGCATCGCACCGAGGAGCCACGTTCACTGGAGTGATTGCTGTTGTACTTCCGCTTGCCGTTACAGTGTACGACGGATCACAGGACGTGCAAACACGGAATGCGCGCAAGAGCGACTTTGATGCAGGGCGAACTGAAACGGCAGCGGTGCTGACGTTTCCGCCTCGATCGGCCGATCCCGGAACGGAGCGGCTTATCCGTAAAGCATTTTCGGCAATATCGTGACGATGCCCGGCCAGAGCGTCAGCAGCAGCACGAAGCCGATCATGATCATGAGATATGGCATCGTGACGCGCGCGATGTAGCCGAGGCCATCCTCAGTCAGGCCTTGGATCACGAACAGGTTGAAGCCGACCGGAGGCGTGATCTGCGCCATTTCGACGGCGAGCACGAGGAAGACGCCGAACCAGACCTCATCGAAGCCGGCGCCCTTCACGATCGGCAGCACGATCGGCAACGTCATCACGATCATCGAGAAGCCGTCGAGGAAGCAGCCGAGCACGAGATAGAAGACGATCAGCGCCACGATCAGCATGAAGGGCGATAGGCCGAGCCCCTTGACGAAGGCGGCCACCGCCTGCGGGATGCCGAGGAAGGCCGCGGCATTGCCGAGGATCGAGGCGCCGAGCACGATCAGCGCGATCATCGAGCAGGTGACGACCGAGCCGATCAGCACGTCGCGCATTACCTGTTGCGACATCGACCCTTGCGCCCAGGCGACGAGCCCCGCGCCGAGCACGCCGACAGCGGCGGCCTCCGAGGGCGTTGCGAGCCCGCCATACATCGAGCCGAGCACGCAGGCGATCAGGAACAGCGCCGGCGCGAGATCCTTCAGCGCGACGAAACGTTCGCCCCACGGTACCTGCGAAAGTTTGGCTTCCGTCTCCGGCACCATCGCGGGATTGAGGCTGGTGTGCAGCATCACCCAGCCCATGAAGGTCGCCGCGAGCAGCAGGCCGGGCAGCACGCCGGCCGTGAACAGCTTCAAGATCGAGACGTCACCGAGCACGCCGTAGATGATCATGATGTTGGACGGCGGAATGAGGAAGCCGAGCGTGCCGGCGCCGGCGAGTGAGCCGATCGCTATGTCGCGCGAATAGCCGCGGCGCAGCAGCTCGTTGAGCGACATGCGGCCGATCACCTGCGTGGTCGCGGCCGACGAGCCCGAGATCGCCGCGAAGATGGTGCAGCCGATCACGTTCACATGCAGCAGGCGGCCGGGCAGCACACCGGCCCACGGCGCCAATCCCTGAAACAGCGAGCGCGACAGGCGCGTGCGGAACAGCAATTCGCCCATCAGGATGAACAGCGGCAGCGCCAGCAGCTCCTGCGTGGTGAGGATGTTCCAGGCATATTGCGGCAGCAGCTTGTCGAGCGGGATCGAGCGGAACGTCGCGAGCAGCAGCGTCGCGGTGAGCGCCAGCGTGAGGCCGATCCAGACCCCGCAGGCCAGCAGCGCAAACAGGATCGCAAAGAGGGCGAGGACTTCGATGGTCATGCGATCCTGGATCCGGGTGTGAGCAAAGCGGTCATTCGACGGGCGAGGCCTTCATGCGATGGTCCTCCAGCGGCAGGCCGAGTGCGGCCTGGATCGCGCGCGCCAGGAACTGGAGCGTGAGCAGCAGCATGCCGAAGGTGACGACGGCTTGCGGAAACCACAGCGGCGTGTCGCTCGAGGTCGAGACCTGGCCGCGAACGAACGCGCTCCAGGCGAATTTCGCCATGGCCGAGGTCAGGAACGCCATGAAGGCGAAGCCGGCCGCGGCCGAGAGGACCTCGAGCGCGCGCTGCACCGGCACTGGTGCGTTCTTCAGCAGCAGCACGACGCGGATGTGGCCGCCGACGCGCAGGGTCATGGCGGCGCCGAAGGTGAACGACGCCGCCATTAGATAGGAGGAATATTCCCACGCGATCGAGATGGTCGGCGGGAAGAACGGCAGGAAGTTCGAGAGGAAGCGGGTTGCGACCTCGCACAGCATCAGCAGCGTCAGCATCAAGAGACACCCGCCGCCGATCCAGCCGTCGAGCCGGCCGAGGCGATCGATGCCGTCGAGGACGATGCGTAGCGGCGCGGGCGCCGCTGCATTGAGGCTCTGCGGTGCTTCGGACGAAACGCTCACCACTGCTCCGCCCTCAGCCGCGCTTCATTTCGGCGAGATAGGCCCGCACGGGCTTGTCGGCCGCCGGCACGCGCTTGAGGAAGGCATCGAGCTGCGGTGCGGTCTTGGCCCGGATGTCCGTCATCATGGCTTGCGAGACCGGCACCACCTCCATGCCGCCTTCCTTGAGGCGGTTGAGGCTGTCGACATCTGCCTTGAGCGAGTTCGCCCAGAAGCCCGGCTCCATCTTGGCGGCAATGCCGGAGACAAGCTGCTGCTGATCGGCGCTGAGCGCCTTCCAGGAATCGAGATTGACGGTGAGCATCTGCGACGACCAGACATGGTTGGTCGGGTAGACGTATTTCAGGAATTCCCAGAACTTGCCGTCGACGCCCGACACCGACGAGGTGGAGACGCCGGCCACCGCGCCGGAGGCCAGCGCGGGAATCGTCTCGCCCCAGGGGATCATCACCGCCGCCATGCCGATCGCATTGAGCATGTCGACCGCGTTCTTGTCGGGCACGCGGATCTTGATGTTCTTCAGACCCTCGACGTCGGCGACCTTCGCCTTCAGATGCAGATACTGCGTCGGCCACGGCACGATGTAGAGGATCTTCTGGCTGTTGCGCGCGGCAATCTTCTCGTATTCGGGCCGCACATATTTGTGCAGCACCTTGAGCTCGTCCACCGAGCCGCAGAGGAAGGGAATGCTCTCGACGCCCATGAAGGGCTCGTCGCCGACCTGCTGGATGTTGAGGACGTCAGCGAGCGGCACCAGGCCGTCGCGCACGGCGCGTAGGTGCTCGGGCCCCTTGAAGCCGAGCTGACCGCCGGCCTTCACGGTGATGGCGACCGCACCATTGCTCTGCTTCTTCACCTCCTCGGCGAAGGCCATCGCGTTCTGGGTGTGGAAATTGCCGTCGGGCCAGACCGTCGACATGTCCCAGCTCACCGTCGCCGCCCGCGCACGGGTGGAGAAGTGGCCGGCAGCGAGCAGCGTCGCTGCGCCCGCGGTGAAATTCCTTCGTGTGATCATTGCTCCCCTCCGTTCGCTATGTCCGACGCCGGATGGCGTCACCGCGCATACCCATAAACTGAAGCCGCATTGTCGGCAGACACGAGGCCGCTTTCGATGTCGTCCTTGATGGCGGCCCGATCGCGCTCCCCGGGATCGCCGATGCCGGCGCCGCCGGGCGTCAGCACCACCAGGCGATCATCCGGAGGCACCTGCTGAAAACCTTTTCCACGCAGCTTCTTGCCCGACTTCAGGCCGACATAGCCGGCCTCGCCGTTCCGGCCGCCATCGCGGCCGCGCGGCGGATGATCGATGCGGTCGAATGCAGCGAGAATGTCGAAGGGAGCATCGACGCCGCTGCCGACTTCGATGATCTGGCCGAGGCCGCCGCGGGTGCGCCCTGCCCCGCCGGAATCCGGGCGCAGCTCCTTGCGCCAGAAGATCAGCGGCGTCTGCGTCTCCGCGATCTCGACCGGCGTGCCGCGCACGCCGCTTGGGTAGGCGGTCGCCGACAGGCCGTCCTTGCCGAAGCGCGCGCCGGTGCCGCCATTGGAGGTCACCGCCATCGAGAACCCGTAATTGCCGCCGACGCCGCTTCGCGTCTGCCCGCGCACATTGAGATTCCACAGGCACGAGGTGCCTTCCGCCGGCACGCGCTCGGGAATGATCTGGCGCAGGCAGCCGAACACGACGTCCGGCAGCATCTGGCCGATGACGTGGCGCGAGGCGACCGGCGCGGGCTTCGGCGCATTGAGGATCGCGCCCGCCGGTGCCGACACCGTCAGCGGCGAGAGCGAGCCGGCATTGTTCGGGATTTGCGAGGCGACGACGCAGCCGAGGCCGAACACGGTGTAGGCGGTGGTGTAGGACAGCGGCACGTTGATGCCGAACTTCGAGGCGGCGGATGTGCCGTCGAAATCGACGTGAATGCCCTGCTCCGAGATCGTCAGCGTCGCCGCCAGCGTCACCGGCGCATCATAGCCGTCGACCACCATGGTGTTGCGCCAGCTGCCCTTTGGCAGCTTGGCGATCTCGGCGAGCACGGCCTCGCGCGAGCGGTCGCAGATGTAATCGCCGAGCTCGTCCAGCGTGTCGATGCCGAACTCGGTCATCATCTCGACCAGGCGCTCGCAGCCGACGTCGTTGCAGCCCGCCAGCGAATATGTGTCGCCTTCAGTGTCGATCGGCAGCCGCGTGTTGGTGCGAATCATCGCCATCAGCGTCTCGTTGACGACGCCCTGGTCGATCAGCTTCAGCATGGGGATGTAGAGCCCCTCCATGAACACGTCGGTGGCGTCAGGCCCGAAGCCGATGCCGCCGATGTCCATGAGATGGCTGGTGCAGGAGAACAGCGCGACGACCTTGCCGTCCTTGAAGCAGGGCGTGGTCACGACGAAGTCGTTGAGATGGCCGGTGCCCATCCAGGGATCGTTGGTGATGTAGGCATCGCCTTGCTTCATCGTCTCGATCGGGAAGTGATCGATGAAGTGCTTGACCGATTCCGCCATCGAGTTGACGTGGCCGGGCGTACCGGTCACCGCCTGCGCCAGCATCCGCCCCTTGAGGTCGAAGACGCCGGCCGAGAGGTCGCCGCATTCGCGCACAATCGGGCTGAACGCGGTGCGCAAAAGCACCTGTGCCTGCTCCTCGACCACCGCGATCAGCCGGTGCCACATGATCTGGAGGTCGATCAGGCTCGCGCTGCTTGCCTTGCTCATGATCAGGCCGCCTTTCGTTCCATGACGATGCTGCCGGCACCGTCGATATGGGCGTCAAAACTGGTGGAGACGAAGGTCGAGGTCTCGTCCTCCGCGATCACGGCGGGGCCCGCGATGGTCGCACCCGGCGCCATGTCCTCGCGGCGATAGAGCGGAATCTCGATCACTTCCCCGGCCCGGCCATCGAAGAACTTTCGGCTGCCGGAGGCCTTGGCTGCGGGCTTGCGCGCCACGGAAGCAACGGCGGGCGGATTGCGCGCCTCGGTGGTGGCGAGCACCGACCAGCTCAAGACCTCGATCGCCGCGCCCGGGATCGGACGCTCGAACATCGCGGAATAGTCAGTCTCGAACTTCTGGCGTAGGCCCGCGAGATCAGCTGAAGCCAGCCGCCGGTTCGGCAACTCGACCGAGATCTCGTGGCCCTGGCCGACATAGCGCATGAAGGCGGCGCGACGCTCGCGCACCGGCGCACCGGCGGCGCCCGGCTCGACCAGCGCGCGCGCTTCGGTCGCCATCTCCTGCAAGAGATCGGAGACCGCCTCGGCGTCGAAATCATCGAGACGGACATGACGGCTGCGCACCAGCTCGTAGGCGATGGGCGCGGCAAGGAATCCGACCGCCGAGCCGACGCCGGCATTCGACGGCACGATCACGCGGGAGACGCCGATCTTCTCGGCGACGCGCGCCGCATGCAGCGGCGCGGCGCCGCCGAACGCGATCAGCGTGTGCTGGCCGACCACGGCACCGCGTTCGACCGCATGCACCCGCGCCGCGCTCGCCATGTTCTCGCAGACGACCTCGTGCACGGCATAGGCGGCGGTTTCCGCGGACAGGCCGAGCGGCGCACCGACATCGCGCAGCAACGCCTGCTTCGACAGCTCCGGATCGAGCTTGATCGTGCCGGCCGCGAAGGCATCAGGATCGATCATGCCGAGCGCGACGTCCGCATCGGTCACGGCTGGACGCTCGCCGCCGCGGCCGTAGCAGGCGGGCCCGGGCTCCGACGAGGCGCTCTCCGGGCCGACGGTGACGCGCTTCATCGCGTCGACATGCGCGATCGAGCCGCCGCCGGCGCCGATCTCGACCATCTCGATCACAGGAATGCGCACCGGCAGGCCGGAGCCTTTGAGGAAGCGCGCGGCGCGATCGACCTCGAACACGCGCGAGGTCTCCGGTTGGTATTTTTCGATCAGGCAGATCTTTGCGGTGGTGCCGCCCATGTCGAAGGACAGCACCTTGCTCTCCCCTAATCGTGCCGCGATCTGCGCCGCGAAGATCGCGCCGCCCGCAGGACCGGATTCGACGAGACGCACCGGAAAACGCCGCGCCGTCTCGATCGAGGTGACGCCGCCGCCTGACGTGACGAGGTAGATCGCACCGCGGAACTGCTCGACCTGCAGGGCATCGGCCATGCGGGCGAGATAGCCGTCGATCAGCGGTTGCACATAGGCGTTCGCAACCGCGGTGGAGGTGCGCTCATATTCGCGGATTTCCGGACACACGGCTGACGACACCGTCACGGAAATGCCGGGCAACTCCTCACTGATGATCGCGGCCGCACGGCGCTCGTGCTCGGGATTGGCATAGGAGTGCAGGAAGGCGATAGCGACGCTCTCGACGCCGAGCTCACGCAATTTTGGCGCGAGCGCGCGCACCGACGCTTCATCCAGCGCGAGGCGGACGACGCCGTGGGCGTCGATACGCTCGGGCACGGTGAAGCGCAGGCTGCGCGGCGCCAGCGGCTTCGGCTTGTCGATGCTGAGGTCGTACTGATCGTAACGGCTTTCGGTGCCGATATCGAGCACGTCGCGAAAGCCCTCGGTCGCGATCAGCGCCGTTTTTGCACCGCGGCGTTCGATGATGGCATTGGTCGCGAGCGTCGTGCCGTGAATGAAGACGTCGATGTCGCTGATATGCGCACGTGCATCAGCAAGAATGAGCCGCATGCCGTCCAGCACCGCTTGCTCGGGACGCTGCGGCGTCGTCAGCACCTTGCGCGTCTTGCGGTCTTGTCCCACGTCCAGCACGATATCCGTGAACGTGCCACCGATATCCACGGCAAGCCGCACCTCGGCTCCCTCAAGCATTCCAAATTCTCCGTGCTGAACGTCAAGACTGGGGTCAAAAGCGCAGCAATTTCCATGCCATGGACGACAAGGGGATTGCCGCGCCCGGCTATTCTGCTTGGCACCTATGCAATAGGCAAGGCGTGTTCGCCGCCGGCGCGTTCAGAGCAGGAATGCAAGCGCCGCTTCGCAGCGCTCCTCGACCTTGAGCGTCAGGAGATCGTCGGCGCGGGTGCGGCCGAGATTGACGGCGGCGATCGGAATATTGCGCTGTGCGGCAGCTTGCACAAAACGGAAGCCGGAATAGACCATCAATGACGAACCGACGACCAGCATGGCATCGGCCTGCGCCAAGTGATCCTGCGCCGTGGCCACCACGTCGCGCGGTACGTTCTCGCCGAAGAACACGACGTCGGGCTTGAGGATGCCGTCGCAGGCTTCGCAGGCCGGCACCTGGAAGGACGAGAAATCCTCGTGCTCCAGATCAGCATCGCCATCAGGTGCATCGGCGGCATCGAGCGTCAGCCACGCCGCATTCGCGCGACCAAGTGCGTGCTGAAACTCATCGCGCGGCGTCTTGCGGCCGCAGCCCATGCAGCGGACCAGATCGAGCCGGCCGTGCAGGTCGATGACCTGCCGGTGGCCGGCGGACTGATGCAGCCGATCGACGTTCTGGGTCAGCAGCATCCCGCAGCGGCCGTTCGCCTCGAGCCGGGCCAGCGCATGATGCGCATCGTTCGGCCTCGCCTGGCCGAACCGCCGCCAGCCGATCAGGCTGCGCGCCCAATAGCGCCGGCGCGTAGGCTCGTCCGACATGAAGGCCTGGAAGTTGACCGGCTGAGTCCGCTTCCAGTTGCCTTGGCTGTCGCGGTAATCGGGAATGCCTGAATTGGTGCTGCAGCCGGCGCCGGTCAGCACGAACAGATTTTCGTGCCGGCCGATGAAATCCTGGAGCGGAGGGTTTGCCAGCGGAGCATTTGTCATGGCGCAGATGTAGTTGGCGCGGGCGGGTTTTGCCAGATCACGACAGTCGCGGCGTACAGCCGCCCGGATCGGCGGCTATCGCGGAGGCCGGCGCCCCGTGAGATCGAGCGGACGCGCCTTCTCTTGTCCTGCAATGCGGGCGGCTTGCTGCAGCGTCAGCCGAAACTCGTCCCGCTTCTCGTGCACCGAGGCTATCGCATGCCCGACCGCAACTCCGAGGCCGACCAATGCGGCTTCCGAAAGCTGCAGGCTTGCCTCGATCGTTTCCGGCACTGCATCGGTGGCGCCGATCGCATAGAGGTGACGGGCATGATCGGCGTCCCGCGCGCGTGAAACGATCAGCACATCCGGCCGCGCCGCGCGGATCCGCTCGACGACGGCATCGATCGCCGGCCGCGACTGGATGGTGATGATCACACCGGTCGTCTGCATCAGGCCGCAGGCTTCGAGGAAGCCCGATTCTGTCGCATCGCCAAAATAGACCTTGTGACCGTCGCGGCGGTCGCGCGCCACGGCGACCGGATCGTGATCGACCGCGATGTAGTCCAGGCCATGGCTGGTCAGCAGCGAGCAGACGACCTTTCCAACGCGGCCATAGCCGACCACGATGGCCTGCGCCCGGTCGCCGGGCGGCCGAACCGCGAGTTCAGGATCGAGCGCACGCTCGTGACCGAGCTTCGCGGCCAATCGTCGCCCGAGCATGCCCAGAAGCGGCGTCAAGGCCATCGTCACGGCGGTGATGGCGACGGCAAAGCTCGACACGCGAGGTTCGATCAGGCCGCCGGCCGCCGCCATTCCGATGCTGACGAAAGCGAATTCGCCGACCGGACCCAGCAGGAAGCCGATCTCGATTGCCGCCGGCCATGAGAGCCTGAAGAGGCGGCCGAGGATGATGAGTACGATTGCCTTGCCGGCGAGAATGCCGATAACGGCAACCAGCAGCCAACCAGGCTCGCGCATGAACACGCGGAAGTCGATGGCCATGCCCACCGTGAAGAAGAAGATACCCAGCAGCAAGCCCTTGAACGGCTCGACGGTGGCCTCGATGGCCTTGCCATACTCGGTCTCCGCCAGCATCAGTCCTGCGACGAATGCTCCGAGCGCCATCGACAGTCCGGCCTGGTGTGCGGCAAGCCCTGCGCCGACGATGACGAACAAGGTCGCGGCAACAAACAATTCCGTCGAATGCGTGCCCGCAACCATCTGGAACAGCGGGCGCATCAGCAGCCGTCCGAGCAGAGTGAGGACCGCGACCGCCACCGCGGCCTTCAGGACCGCACTGGAGATGTGCGCCACGACGGAGCCGCCGCTGCCTGCGCCGAGCACCGAGACAAGAACCAGAATGGGAACGACTGCGAGGTCCTGGGCCAGCAGCACCGAGAAGCTGGCGCGCCCGGCAGTGGTGGAGAGCCGTCTCTCAGCGGACAGGAGTTCGAGCACGATCGCCGTCGAGGACAGCGCAAGGCTCGCGCCGAGGATGACGGCCGTATCGGAGTTCTGCCCGAAGAGCAGCGCCGCGCTGAAGATCATGGCGGACGTCGCCAGCACCTGCAGGCCGCCAAGCCCGAAAACCAGCCGCCGCATCGTGACGAGCCGCCTGAACGACAATTCGAGTCCGATCAGGAATAGCAGGAATACGATGCCGAGATTGGCGATACCCTCGACGTTCTGCGCGTCCGTCACGGTAAACCAGTACAGAAACGGGACTTCTCGAACGAGCGAGCCGAGCCCGAGCGGACCGAGAATGGCGCCGGCACCGAGATAGCCCAGCACGGGGTTGATACCCCAATGGCGGACGATGGGCACCACGACGCCGGCGGTCCCGAGGACCACCAGCGCGTCGCTGTAGGCATTGATGTTGATCGTTGTGGTCACGAGCCCGTCACGTGTCGGCGTCTGCCAATAGCGGCAGCGTCGTCCACGGTCGATAGCACACGGCGCCGCAGACCCCTACCCGGCCCTGACCTCTATCCCCGCGCGGGACACGCGTGGCCCGAAGCTGACGTTCAGCTCGCCCAGTTCTCCCGGAATTCCGGAAACAGAGTCAGGCCGCCGCAGGCATAGATCGTCTGCCCCGTGATGTAGCTTGCATCATCCGAGGCGAGGAAGGCGAACACGGCGGCGATCTCTTCCGGTGTCCCCACCCGGCCGAGCGGAATGTGGCTGGTCACGACGCCGCGTTTTGCCGGATCGCCGGTCCAAGCCGCGTTGATCGGCGTGTCGATTGCACCGGGACCGACCGCGTTGACGCGGATGCCGCGGCCGGCGAACTCCAGCGCCAGCGTGCGCGTCAGACTGGCCATTCCGCCCTTGCTGATCGAATAGGCGAGATAGCCGGGCTTCGGGATGATCTGATGGACGCTGGAGCAATTGATGATGCTCCCGCCTCCGCCGCGCGCGACGAAATGCGCGAGCGCCTTCTGCGCGCAGAGCACGGAGCCGTTGAGGTTGACGTCGATGATCCGGCGATAGGTTTCGACGTCCAGCGCCTCGCTCGGTGACTCCCTCTGAAAGCCCGCATTGTTGACAAGACAGTCGAGCCGCTTCCAGCGCGCCAGGATGGTCTCGAACATCGCGGCAATTTCCTGCTCGTTACCGATATCGGCCTTGACGATGACGTGGTCCGGCTTGCCGTGGCCGCGGTCGCTCGATGCCGTCCGCGCCAGCGCGAGCGCTTCCTCGGCCTTTTCAGGATGATCGAAATAGTTGATGGCAACCGTCGCGCCTTCCTGGGCGAGCCGGACGGCGACGGCGCGACCGATGCCTTGCGATGCGCCGGTCACCAGGGCGTATTGACCGACGAGGCGCGAGGGAAAGGAGGTTGAGCGTTCGGTTTGCGGCATGGGCTTTCTCCGGGATGCCTGATCATGGATGGAACCTGCATTTTGTTCCATCCCGCTATGCAACGCTGTTAGGCGAGGCTCCACTGTCATCGCCCGCGAAGGCGGGCGATCCAGTACTCCGTGATGGTCGTAATCGCCACAGAAAGGCGCGGCGTACTGGATGCCCCGCCTTCGCGGGGCATGACATCTGTGTGCGTGGCATATTGCAGGGACTTCATTCCGAGCGGCGTGCCACCGGCGAGGTCAAGATCTGATACAGGATGATCGCGCCAAAAGTCGCGGTGCCGATGCCGCCGATCGTGAACGTACCGAACCTGAGCGTGAGATCGCCGGCGCCTGCCGTCAGCGCCACCGCGACGGTGATCAAGTTCGCAGGATTGGCAAAGTCGACCTTGTTCTCGACCCAGATTCGTCCGGCCATCGCCGCGATCAGCCCGAACAGCACGATCGAGAGGCCGCCGATGACGGGACCCGGGATGGACAAAATGAGCGCGCCGAATTTCGGCGAGAAGCCGAGCAGGATAGACACCGCTGCCGCAAACGCAAACAGCAAGGTCGAATAGACCTTGGTCGCCGCCATGACGCCGATGTTCTCGGCATAGGTGGTGACGCCGGTACCGCCGCCGCAGGCCGCCACGACCGTCGCGAGGCTGTCGGCGAACAGGGCGCGGCCGAGATAGGCATCGAGGCTTCGGCCCGTCATGGCGCCGACGGCCTTGATGTGCCCGAGGTTCTCGGCGACGAGAATGACCGCAACCGGCGCAATCAGAAAGATTGCATCGGCCTGAAAGCTCGGCGCGGTGAAGTTCGGCAGGCCGAGCCACCGCGCGGCCGCCAGTTGCGCGAAGTCGATCGGCTTGCCGAAACCGAGGCCGTTCGCGAACAGCAAGTACAAAAGATATCCGCCGATCGCGCCGAGGATGATCGGCAGGCGGCGCCACAGGCCTGGAGCGGCAACGGCGACCACGCCGATCATCAGGACGGTCGCGAGCCCGATCCAGGTGTCGAACGCGCCCCCGCTGACCGCCTTGACCGCCACGGGCGCGAGGTTAAGGCCGATCGCGGCGACGACGGCGCCGGTGACGGCCGGCGGCAGCAGCCTTTCGATCCAGCCAACGCCGGACCACATCACGATCAGCGAAATCAGGCCGTACAGCACGCCGGCGCCGACGATGCCGCCGAGCGCAACCGACAGGTTCGGGTTCGGCCCCTGCCCGGCATAGCCGGTGGCCGCGATGACGACGGCGATGAACGCGAAGCTCGAGCCGAGATAGCTCGGCACGCGCCCCGCGACGATGACGAAGAAGATCAACGTGCCGACGCCGGAGAACAGGACCGCAACATTGGGATCGAACCCCATCAGCAGCGGTGCGATGATCGTCGAGCCTGACATCGCGACGCAATGCTGAAGACCTGAGACGACGGTCTGGCCCCAGGGCAGCCGCTCCTCAGGCATGATCACGCCCGAGGTCTTGAGCTTCCAACGCGGAAAATAGCCTTGCGTTCGCTCGTCGGAGCCTGATGCGGTCGCCATGTTCCCCCCAATTGCGGTGCCGCGATCGATGTTCGTGCGATCCGACAAAAATGTGATTGTCACTTCTGCGGCGGCCATCACATGGTGCAGATCAAGCAGGATCCAAATCCTGCAAGATCAATGCGTTCCGGGGCTCACTTTATGACACAAGTCGCGATCCAGCCAGCCATCCATCGCCGACACCAGCCCTGGTACAAGATCCTCTACGTCCAGGTGCTGATCGCGATCGTGCTCGGCGTGCTCATCGGCTACTTCTATCCCGATCTCGGCAAGGCCTTGAAGCCGCTTGGCGACGGTTTCATCGCGCTTATCAAGATGATGATCGCGCCTGTCATCTTCTGCACAGTGGTGCACGGCATCTCCTCGATGGGCGATCTCAAGCGTGTCGGCCGGGTCGGGCTGAAGTCGCTGATCTATTTCGAGACGGTCTCGACCGTCGCGCTCGCGGTCGGCCTTTTGGTCGGCGAGATCCTCCAGCCCGGACACGGCTTCAACATCGATCCCGCCACCATCGACCCGAACTCAGTCGCGACCTACGTCACCAAGGCCAAGGAGGAGGGCATCGTTGCCCATCTGATGGCGATCATCCCCGACAGCTATCTGGGCGCCATCGCGCGCGGCGACCTCTTGCAGGTGCTGCTGATCTCGATCCTCTCAGGCTTCGCCATCGCCTTCCTCGGCAAGGCCGGCGAGCCCATTGCGGACGCGATCGACGAGGCGGCGAAGATGTTCTTCGGCATCATCCGCATCATCGTGCGCGTCGCGCCGATCGGCGCCTTCGGCGCCATGGCGTTCACCGTCGGCGCCTACGGCCTCGGCTCGCTGCTCAACCTCGCCGCGCTGATCGGCACGTTCTATCTCACCAGCATCCTGTTCGTGCTGATCGTGCTAGGTGCGATCGCGCGGCTGGCGGGCTTCTCGATCCTGCGCTTCATCGCCTATATCAAGGACGAGCTGCTGATCGTGCTCGGCACGTCGTCCTCGGAGACCGTGCTGCCGCAGATGATCCAGAAGATGGAACATCTCGGCGCCTCGCGCTCGGTGGTCGGCCTCGTGATTCCGACCGGCTATAGCTTCAACCTCGATGGTACCAACATCTACATGACGCTGGCGACGTTGTTCCTGGCGCAGGCGACCAACACGCATCTGACGATCTGGCAGGAGCTTGGCATCCTCGGTATCGCCATGATCACCTCGAAGGGTGCCTCGGGTGTCACCGGTGCCGGCTTCATCACGCTCGCAGCGACGCTTTCGATCGTGCCTGATATTCCGATCCAGTCGATCGCGATCCTGGTCGGCATCGACAAGTTCATGAGCGAATGCCGTGCGCTGACCAATCTGATCGGCAACGGCGTCGCCTGCGTCGTCATCAGCATCTCCGAAGGCGAGCTCGACCGCGACGCGCTGCACGAGACCATGGCCCATCCGCTGGAGATCGGCGAGGCGCTGGAACCGGGCGGAGGCGCTTGACACCGCGCCCGCTCCGATGCGGTAGTTTCCCGGAGTGGAAAATCGCTGAGATACAAGTCACAACAATGGCGTTGGGATCACGGATTGATACTCATTTTTTCCACCCGACGCGCTGGGGGAAGGGCGTCGGGTTTTTGAAAATCACTGCTAGGAATTGCCGATATATTCAGGCCGAGCGGCGGGATCAGATGATCCCGCCATGCTCACGTTGCGCGTTGGTGGCAAGATCGACCCGGCGCGCAATCCCGATCGCTTGCAGAAACGCCTCGTCGTGGCTGACGACGAGCAACGCACCGTCATAGGCCCTCAAGCCCGCCTCGACGGCTTCGATCGATTCGATGTCGAGATGATTGGTCGGCTCGTCCAGAATCAGCAGCGATGGTGGCGCTACCCCGCCAAGCACGCAAGCAAGGCCCGCACGGAACATCTGCCCTCCGCTCAGGCTCCTGACGACTTGCAAGGCCGCATCGGCGCGAAACATGAACCGCGCCAGCGCGGCATGGCATTCGGTCGTCCCCGCCTCCGGATTGAAGCGCTGGAAATTTTGCAAGATCGAGAGCGCGGGATCGAGCAGGCTGACCTTCTGGTCGAACAACGCGAAGTCCGGCCTGACCCTCACGGTGCCCGAGAGCGGGCGCAGCTCGCCCGCGATCAGTTTCAGCAGCGTCGTCTTGCCGGAGCCGTTCGGGCCGACCAGCGCGACCCGTTCCGGTCCGACGATCGTCAGCGACAGATCGCGCAAGACCGGCCGCTCCGGCCGATAGCCCGCACTGACGCCGTCGAGCGAAATCACTTCCCTGCCCGCCGGCAGGCCAGTCGCGGGCAGCTTGACCGACAGCGGCTGAAGAACCTCGATACGCCGACGCGCCGTGTCCACAGCATCGATCGCCTCTGCGCGCCGCCGCACGGCGATTTGCGCGTTCTTGCCGCCGCTGTCCTCGCTGCGATCCTTGCGTGCACCGGCCAGGATGCGCGGCATGTCGCCCTTGGCGCGCTTCTTCCTGCCGCCGCTGTCCTTGCGCGCTTTCCTTTCCGCGGCCTCTTGTGCGTTGCCGTCGATCTCGGAGAGACGTTTCTCGGCATGCGCGAGATCATGCCTGACTGCGGCGAGTTCAAGGGCCTTCTGCTCGCGGTACCGGCTCCAATTGCCGCCGTATCGCGCGGCTCCGAGCGACGTCAGCTCGACGATCGCATCCATGGTCTCCAGCAAGCTGCGGTCGTGGCTGACGACGATCGCGCCACCGCGCCAGGCTGCGAGAAGATCGGTCACCGCCCTGCGTCCGTCCTGGTCGAGATTGTTGGTGGGCTCGTCCAGCAGCAGGAAATCGGGTTCGGCGAAGACCAGTGCAGCGAGTCGAACCCGCGTGATCTGGCCGCCGGACAGGCAAGACAGCTCCGTGTCCGGAGATCGATCGAACCCGAGGCGCGCCAGCGCGGCCTCGAGCCGCGTCTCGAGCGTCCAGTCAATCGCGGCGATATCGTCGGCCGAGGCATCGCCTCGCTCCGCACGGCGAAGCAGGTCCAGCGCCTGGCGGGCCCCGAACAGGTCGGCCACGGTCGCTCCGGCAAGGACCTGCACGTTCTGACGCAACGATCCGATGGTGCCGTTGATCAGAACGCGCCCTGATTGGGGAGCGTGTTCCCCAAGGATCGACGCAAGCAGCGTGGTTTTCCCGACGCCGTTGCGGCCGACGAGACCGGTTCGCTCGGCCGCGAATGTCAGATCGATGTTGGAGAGAAGAGAACGGCCGTCAGACGTGGACAGCGACAGGTCGGACAGAATGATCGAAGCAGGCATGGCATTCCCCGTGGGCAAGGCAGGTGGGCTTTGCGATCGGGGTGAAATCCATGGCTGCGAATATCCTGATTGAGGAGCTCTCTACGTAGTCCCATCGAAGGGCGAGATCAAGGCGCGGCGCGAGGGGACAACAGCGCCAGAGGCGCTGTCGTCCTTCGTCGCCTTGCGCGATCAGCCCTTGAGCGCGGTGACCACCACCTCGATCAGCGCGCCGCCGCCGAGATCGGCGACGCCGACTGTGGCGCGAGTGGGGAGATTGTCGCCGAAGAACTTGGTCCAGGCCGCATCCATCTCCTTCTTCCTGGAAAGATCGGTGACGAAGATCGAAGAACTGACGACGCGCGACTTGTCGGTTCCCGCTTCCTTCAGATAGCCGGCAATCTTGTCGAGGATGTTGCGGGTCTGCTCGCCCATCGAGACCGAGGTGTCGTCGGCGATGGTGCCGCCAAGGAAGACGAAACCATTGGCCTCGACGGCGCGGTGCATGATGGGCGTGCGGATGCTGCGGGTGATGCTCATGATGTCCTCTTCTTAGAGCGTGGAAGGATGGAAGCGGTCGATGCCGAGATCGCTGACGCGGGTCTGGGTGCCGCCGTTGACGATCAGCTCCGCCATGACGGCGCCGGCGCCGGGGCCGAGCTGAAAGCCATGCAGCGAGAAGCCGAACTGGTGATAGAGCCCCCTGTGGCGGGAGCTCGGCCCGAACACGGGGATGTCGTCCTTCATCTTGGCCTCGATGCCGGCCCAGGCGCGAACAATGGTCGCGCGGCGCATCACCGGGAACAGCTCGAACACGGTCTGCGCGCTTGTCGCGAGGCTCCTCCAGTCCAGCACCGTCTCGTTGCGGTCCTGATTGGGCGTCGCCAGATGGCCGCCGCCGATCAGCACGGTGCCGTTCTTGAACTGCTTGAAGGAGAGCTTTCGCCCGCGCAGGATCACGACGGGGTCGATGAAGTGCGGCACGCGCGAGGTGATCATCAGCATCGGCGCCACGGTCTCGACCGGCACCGGCTCACCGAGATCAGCCGCGATCTTGCCGGCCCAGGCGCCGGCGGCATTGACGAGCACCGGCGCGGCAAAACTCTCCGAACCGACATCGACGTGCCAGAGGCCGTCGTTGTAGCGGATGTTGCCGGCGGCCACGCCTTCGCGCACGGTCGCACCTAACTGCTCCGCCTTGCGCCGGAACGCCGTCGTCGTCTGCGCCGGATTGGCCGCGCCGTCGCGGTGCGAGACCACACCGCCGGGACAAGTCTCGGCCACCGCAGGCACGAGGCGCCGCAATTCGTCGGCGTCGACCAGTTCCTCATGGGTGAAGCCGAGCGCATTGAGCTCGGCGACGCGCGCGCGGCAGACGGCGAGCTCGTCCTCGTTCTCGGCGACCAGCACCTGGCCGTGGCTCTCGAAACTGCAATCGTCGTCGACGAGCTCCGAAATCTTTTCCCAGATGCCCATCGAGCGGATCGAGAGCGGAATCTCCGGGATGTGCCGCGCAAGCTGGCGCACGCCGCCGGCATTGACGCCGGAGGCATGGCGGCCGGCATAGTCCTTCTCGATCAGCACCGGCTTCAGGCCGGCGAGGCAAAGATGTAACGTGGTCGAGCATCCGTGGATGCCGCCGCCAATGACGATCGCATCCACGTGTCTGCTCATCCGCGCACCACGGCCTTGACGTCGGCCTCGCTCTTTGGAACGGCGGCGAGCTCGGCGAGCGTGATCGGCTTCACCGGCGCCCGCAGCCGGTAGTAACCGATCTCCTGCGGGGTCTTGCCGCGCGCCTGCGCCATTAGCTCGGTGACAGTGAGGCCGCAGAGCCGGCCCTGGCACGGGCCCATGCCGGTGCGACGATAGGCCTTGAGCTGGTTCGGCCCCGTCGCGCCGATCGCGACGGAATCGAGAACGTCCTTCGCCGTGACCTCTTCGCAACGACAGACGATGGTATCGCCCGAGGGAATGCGGAACTGCGGCGCGGGGCGGAACAGCGTGTCGAGGAAGACGCGACCGCGCTCAGCCTTGGCGAGGTCGGAACGGAGCGCCGCCATTGCGGGAAGTTTTGCGACAGCCGCGGGGGCAAGTGCTTCGACAGCGGCACGCGCGGCAATGCGACCGCGCACCACCGCTGCATTGGCACCGCCGATGCCGGCGCCGTCACCCGCGATTGCGATGCCAGCAACCGACGAATTGCCGCTCGCGTCCAGCGCCGGCGACCAGCACAATTGCAGATCATCCCAGCGATGCTCGACACCAGCCGCCATCGCTAGATTGACGTTGGGCACGACACCCTGATGCAGCAGCAACAGGTCCGCAGGGATCGTCTCGCGCTTGCTGCCGGCGACATAGCTGACACTCGCGAGCTGGCCGTCACCCGCCGCAGCAAGCTCCGTGACGCCGGAGATGACCTGCACCTTCGCCTTCACCTCGCGCATCATCGACAGGCCCTTGGAAAAATAGGGCGAGGTCAGGAACGCGAACGCATGCGGCAGCGCCGCGAAATAATTGCCGCGCTCGGTGGTGTCGAGGATACGGTCGATGCGGCCGCCAAGCCGCAAGATCTGCGCGGCGAGGAGCCAGAGCAGCGGGCCCTGCCCCGCAATCACCGTGCGTCCGTCCGGCACCAGAGCTGACGATTTCAGCATCGTCTGCGCGGCGCCTGCGGTCATCACGCCCGGCAACGTCCAGCCAGGAATCGGGAACGGCCGCTCCAGCGCGCCGGTCGCGAGGATCACGCGCTTCGCCTTGACGAAGGCCGAGGCGCCGCCGATCGAAACGGCGATGTCGAGATTGCGGTCGAGGCTCCAGACTGTGGCACGATGGATCACCTCGGCGTTGCTTGCGCGCAGCGACTGCACGAGACCGGCTCCAACCCAATACTCGGCGCCGAGCTGATCGCGCTCGGTGACCGGCGTCGAAGCGATGGCACGAAACACTTGGCCGCCTGGGCCGATGTTCTCGTCGAGCAGCAGCGTCGACAGGCCGGCTTGAGCGGCTGTCGCGGCAGCAGCAAGACCCGCAGGCCCGGCGCCGATCACCACGACGTCGTAATCGTCGCGCTTGGGAGCCACAGTCATTTTCCGATCTCCCGCTTGCCCTTCTGAATCTCGATCTGCATGCCTTCGGCGACAGGCACGAGGCAGCCCTGACGGTTGCCGACGCCGTCGATGGTGACGAGGCAGTCGAAGCAGACGCCCATCATGCAATAGGGCAGGCGCGGAGCACCGCTGACTGCGGTGGAACGGCGTGCGTCCTGACCGGATGCCAATAGCGCGGCGGAGACGGTGTCGCCTTGGCGCGCCGCGACGGCAACGCCGTCGACGAAGATCTGCACCTGTGGGCGCTTGTCCTGTTCGGATCGTCTAAACATGGGATGCCCCTTGGCTCCTTCTCAGAGTCTTCAATAGCCGCTGCTGCTGGTAGCGCCCGCGCCACCGAAACGGCTGGCCGAGAACGCGCCGACCAGCTCCGGCTCGAGCGCGCCCTGCGCCACCATGCGCGCGATCTCGAAAGCGTGGTTGGAAGCCAGCGTCACGCCGGAATGGCAGCAGGCGACGAAGGCGCCGGGATGCGTCTCCGACTGGTCGTAGATCGGAAAGCCGTCCTGCGGCATGACGCGGATGCCGGACCAACTCCTGACCACGTTGAGCCGCGACAGATGCGGGAACATCCGCTGCGCGCGATCGGCCATGACGCCGCTGATCGAAGGCTTAAGCACGCGATCATCCAGCTCGTCCTCCTTGCTGTCACCGATCATCACCGTGCCCTCGTCGGTCTGCCGGATCGTGGTCAGCGGATGCGGCAGGAACGGCATGGTGCGCTCGGTCACGACGACCTGGCCGCGGGTCGGCCCCATCGGCGCGTAAAGACCAACCATCGGCGCCAGCGTCTGGTTGGCGTTGCCGGCGGCGAGCACGATCTTGGCGGCACGCACCTCGCCCTTGGGCGTCGTCAGGCGGAATTCGCCGCCGCTCTTGCTGATCGCCGAGACCGGACGCTCCGGAAAATAGTCGATGCCGAACGCCCTGAAGCCGGTGTGGAAGGCGCGGAACGTGCGCAGCGAATTGACGTGGCCGTCGAGCGGACAATAGCTGCCGCCGGAGACTTCGGGCCCGATCAGCGGCAGCGCCTTCTTCACTTCCGACGGCGGCAACATCTCCATCTTGTAGTCGGCGGCGCCGGCCTGATTGTGCATGCGCTTGACGAGCTCGGCGCGCTGACCGAATTCGTCTTCTCCAAGTGTAAGATGGAAGCCGCCGTTCTGCTGCAGCGACACGTCGAGGCCGGTCTGCTGCTTCAACTCGGAGGCAAGCCGGCCCCATGCTTGCGAGGCCTGCACGGTCCACACCGTATAGGCCGGCATGCCGAGACCCTTGCTCTGCACCCACACCAGCGCAAAGTTCGCGCGCGAGGCGCGCTTGGTGATGTCGCCTTCGTCGAGCACGGCGACCTTCTTGCCGAGGCGGCCGAGGCCCCAGGCAATGGCGGAGCCGAGCAGTCCGCCGCCGACGACGGCGACGTCGTATTCTGATTTTTGTTTGGACGCGTTTTCTTCACGCGAACCGGCGTCCACTTCGCTCGAAAACGCTTTAGACATAGGTTCTCCTATCGTCCCGTATCGCCCTTGCCGGCGAGCACACGGTCGAGCCCGTAGAAGCGGTCGAGCAGAATGAGGGCGGTCATGGTAACAGCGATCACGCAGGCCGAGACCGACGTCACCAGCGGATCGATGTTGTCCTGGATATAAAGGAACATGCGCACCGGCAACGTCTCGGTGCCGGGCGCCGCGAGGAAGACGGTCATGGTGAGATCGTCAAAGGACTGGATAAAGGCGAGCGCCCAGCCGCTGATGACGCCGGGCAGGATCAGCGGCAAGGTCACGCGGCGGAACAGCGTCCAGCCGCCGGCGCCGAGCGAGACCGCAGCCATTTCGACCGAGCGGTCCATGCCGGTCGCGGCCGCCAGCGTCAGCCGCAGCGCGAACGGAAACACGATGATGACGTGCGCGATAATCAGCGCGGCGAAGCTGCCGCCGAGACCGGCTGACGTAAAGAATCTCAGGAAAGCGATGCCGAGCACGACATGTGGGATCATCAGCGGCGACAGGAAGAGAGCCGCGAGCACATCGCGGCCACGGAAGCGATAGCGCGCGATCGCCAGCGCCGCCGGCACCGCGAACAAGAGTGCCACGAGGGACGAGAGCGCCCCGAGGCCAAGGCTGACCCAGAAGGCGTGGATGAATTCGGGATAGTTCGCGATCGTCCTGAACCAGCGCAGGGAGAACCCGTTGGTCGGCAGCGACAGGAAGCCCTCAGGCGTGAAGGCGACGAGGCAGACGACGAGGATCGGCGCCACCATGACGATGACGAAGATGGTGTGGAAGATCAGCGCCAGCGGGCCGTTCCGTCTCATCGAAACACCTCCGCATAACGACGCTCGATCAGCGCGTTGCTGCCGACGACGATCAGCACCAGCGCGGCCAGCAGCAGCGTTGCGACGGCGGCACCGAGCGGCCAGTTCAGCGTGTTGAGGAACTCGTCATAGGCGAGCGTCGCAGCGACTTTGAGCCGGCGGCCACCGATGATCGCGGGTGTCGCGAAGGCGCTCGCCGAGAGCGAGAACACGATGATCGCGCCCGACAGCACGCCCGGCATGATCTGCGGCATGATGATGCGACGGATAATGGTCACGGGTCCGGCGCCGAGCGACATCGCAGCGTTCTCGATCTGCGGATCGAGCCGCTGCAGCGCCGCCCACACCGACAGCACCATGAACGGCATCATCACATGCGCCAGCGCGATCACCATGCCGGCTTCGGTGAACATGAAGGGAATAGGCGACCGGATCGCGCCGAGCGACATCAAGAGCTTGTTGACGAGCCCGTTGTTGCCGCCGAACAGCAGCGCCCAGCCGAGCGTGCGCGCGACAACCGAGATCAGCAGCGGCCCGAGGATGATCAGCAGGAAGAAGCTCTTCCAGCGGCCGCTCATGCGGTTGAGGATGTAGGCTTCGGGCGCGCCCAGCAATGCCGTCAGCAGCGTTGTCAAGATCGCGATCCGAAACGTCCGCCAGAACATCTCGGCGTAGTAGGGATCGGTCGCGATCTCATGCCAGTTCTTGAGGATGAAGACCGGCTCGATGCCCTTGTATTGGCCCCAATCGTGGAACGACAACATTACGGTCATCGCCAGCGGGATCAGCAGCACCCCGACGAACAGCATCAAGGCGGGCGCCGTCAGCGCCCACGGCGCACGCGCACTGCGTTCCTCGGCGACCGCGCTCATGCGCCGGCCCTCGCGCGCACGCTCATGTCCTCCGGATGCCAGGACAGGCGAACGGCCTCTCCTTCGCCAGGCTGCGCCTTGCCGTCATTCTGACGGATCACGATCGCCGGGCCGCATTCGCTCTCGCACTGGAACAGCCAGTGATTGCCCTGGAAGATGCGCGTGACGATTTTTGCGACGAGGCCGGCATCGCCGAACCCGATGCGCTCGGGGCGGATGCTGACGGTCACCGGGCCATTGAGGCCGGCCGGCGCCGGCGCGCTCCAGGAGCCTGCCACCAGCCGCGCCGGCGTCGCGGTCCGTTCGATGGTCGCGGCAAAGTCATTGGTCTTGCCGAGGAACTGCGAGACGAAGGCCGAGGCCGGCTTCTCATAGGTTTCCTGCGGCGTACCGATCTGCTCGATCTTGCCCTGGCTCATCACCACGATGCGGTCGGACAGCGACATCGCCTCGTTCTGGTCGTGCGTGACCAGGATCGTGGTGGTGCCGATGGTGCGCTGGATCTGGCGCAGCTCGATCTGCATCTCCTCGCGCAGTTTTGCGTCGAGATTGGACAGCGGCTCGTCGAGCAGCAGCACGCTCGGCTTGATCACCAGCGCGCGCGCCAGCGCCACGCGCTGTTGCTGGCCGCCGGACATGCGGCGCGGATGGCGGTCCTCATAACCGGCAAGGCCCACCATCGCGAGCGCGGCGCGAACGCGCTCGGCCCGCTCGTTGCGCGGCACGCCACGCATCTCGAGGCCAAAGGCGACGTTCTCCGCCGCTGTCATGTGCGGAAACAGCGCGTAGCTCTGGAATACGATGCCGAGCCCGCGCTTCGCCGGATGGATCGCGGTCAGGTCCTTGCCCTCGAGCCGGATCGCGCCGCGTGTGGGATCGAGGAAGCCCGCGATCATCTGCAGCGTCGTGGTCTTGCCGCAGCCGGAAGGGCCGAGGAAGGAGATGAACTCCCCCTTCCCCACCGACAGGCTGAAGTCGTCGACGACGGTCTGGACGCCGAACTGCTTTGCGACCCGATCGAGCTCGAGATAAGCCATGCGCTGTCTCCGCTACCGACGATCAGATCAGCGCTCGACCTCGCGATTCCAGCGCTTGGTCCACTCCTCGCGCTTCTCGTTGATGACGGTCCAGTCCGGATTGTAGAGCTTGGCCGCGCGCTCGCCGATCGGCGCCATCTTGCCGAGCTCCGGCGGGATCACCAGCGATTTCAGCACCGGGCCGTAGCCATAATCCTTCAGCATCACGAGCTGGACTTTTGGATCGAGCAGCATCTTGACGAAGCTCGCAGCGAGCGGCGAAGCATTGGGCTTGTTGATCGGACACGCCGTCGTCAGCAGGGTCGCCGCACCTTCCTTGGGATAGACGAAGTCGACGGGGAAGCCGGTATTGGCAAAGCTCTGCACACGACCGGTGCCCCACACCGCGATCACGGCCTGGCCGGACTGGAACAGCTCGGTCATCTTGCCCGGCGACGGCTCGTAGGCCAGCACGTTCGGGTTGATCTGCTCCTTGAAGATCTTGAAGCCGGAATCGACGTTCGTCTCGCCGCCGCCATTCATCTTCGACAGCATCACGAGCGCTTCGAGACCATAGGTGTTGTTGATCGGCGGGATCACGAGCTGCTTGGCGTATTTCGTGTCCTTCAGGTCGTTCCACGAGGTCGGCGGCGCCCAACCCTTCTCCTTGAACACCTTGGTGTTGTACATCAGGCCCGTGGCGACGATGCCGATCGCGACGGCGCGATCGTCCTTGAAGCGCGCAGTGTCGTAGAGATCGGCGGGCAAGCCGTCGAGCTTGCCGCAGAAGCCGAGCTGGATCGCCTGGTACATCGGGCCATCATCGACGATGGCGACGTCGATCTGCTGGTTGCCCTTCTGCGCCTGGAGCTTGGCCAGAGTGTCGGTGGAATTGCCGGCGACGTACTCGACCTTGACGCCGTTCTCCTTCTCGAAGGCCGGGATCACCTCGTCGCGGATGGTCTTCTCGAACGAGCCGCCATAGCCGGCGACATAGAGCGTTTTCTGCTGAGCCGAGGCGACCGACGGGGCGGCAATGAGCGCCGCGATGCTGACTGCTGTCAGAAGGCGAAGAGTCTTCATATGGACCGATCTCCAATACCGGAATGAGGTGACATGCCGACGAGTCTCGCAGGCTGAAGCACGCTGCCGCATTTCCTTCCGCGCAAATCCGCTTCCGATCAGGGCTCCGGCCCCTGTTCGGCGGGTTTTGGCGCGATCTGGAGGTTTGAACCCCTCCAATCTGCCGAAAAAGCGGGCTGTCTCCAGTCCTGATGAAAAAGATCGCAACCTATACTTCCATCGTCCAATGAATAATGGCACCCTCTGCATGCTGAAATGTTATGATTGGTATGCGAGATGGCGCGGATCAATTCGCGGCAGGTGGAGGCCTTCCGGGCGACGATGCTGACCGGCAGCGTCACTGAGGCGGCGAAGCTGATGGTGGTGACGCAGCCGGCGGTGAGCCGGCTGCTGCGCGACCTCCAGGCGCTCTTGAAGATGGAGCTGTTCGAGCGGCGCGGCACTGGCCTCGTGCCCACTGCCGCAGCGATGGCGCTCTATACGGAGGTCGAGCGCTCCTTCGTTGGTCTCGAGCGCATCACCGCGGCTGCGGAGGAGATCCGCGGCCGCCGCACCGGCTCGTTGCGCATCGCCGCGCTGCCGGCGCTGGCGAACGGATACTTGCCCCGCCTTGCCGGACATTTCCTGATGGAGCGGCCCAACCTCAACCTCGCCTTCTTCGGCGTGATCTCGCCGATCGTGGTCGATTGGGTGCTGAACAACCAGTGCGACATCGGTTTTGCCGAGGTGCCGATCGCCCATTCCGGCCTGCCGAGCATGCGGCTGCCCGCGCCGGCGCGCGTCGCGGTATTGCCGACCGGGCATCGCCTGGCGGAGAAAGAGGTGCTGGAGCCGCGCGATTTCGAGGGCGAGACCTTCATCTCGCTGTCGGCGGGATCGTCGAGCCGGCATCTCGTCGACCAGGTCTTCCATCGCCACGACGTCCGCCGCGTGCTCAGGGTCGAGACCACGCTGTCGGAAATCATGTGCGGCATGGTGTCGTCGGGGCTTGGCGTCGCGATCTGCGATCCCTTCACCGCGCAGGAATTTGCAACGCGCGGCGTCGTCGTGCGCCGCTTCATGCCGCGCATCGACTTCGAATTCTCCGCGGTCTTTCCGGCGCAGCGCAGCCCCTCGCCGGTGGCGCTGGATCTGGTCGAGACCATGCGCAAGGCGCTGGTGGAGTTCGAGGAACTGCCCGAGACGGCGATCAGCCGTTGAACGCCGCCTGCGCCTCCGGCAGATCCCAGATCTTGCCGATCGCAGCGCTGCCCGCTGCGGTGATCGCCGCCTCATCCGCGCCAAGGTAGCGCCCCTCATCGACCAGCACGCGGCCGTCGACCATGACCTGGTCGATATTGGCGCGGTTGGCGAGTGCGATCAGCGCGCGGCGCGGATCGAACAGCGGCTGCAGATGCGGATGGGTGAGGTCGACGACGGTGAGATCGGCGGTTGCGCCCGGCTCGATCCGGCCGAGGTCCGGCCGCTTGATGACGTCGGCGGCGACAGTCGTGTTCGCTTCGATCAGTGCGGGTGAGTTCGCGACATCAGGGCGCACCGAGGTGATCTTGGAGATCAGCGATGCCGCATTAAGCTCGCCGAGCAGGTCCATGTTGTAGCCGTCGGTGCCGACCACGGTGCGCACGCCGTGCTCGGCGAAGCGGCTGAACGCCGCGGTGATGCCGGCGCGCGCGAACACACGCGGGCAGTTCAGCACGGTCATGCCGCGCGCGGCCATCAGCTTGAGATCGTCGTCGCTGCTGAACATGCAGTGCGCCGCCATCAGATCGGGCGCCAGCAGGCCGAGCCAGTCGAGATATTGCGCCGGCGTGCGGCCGCCATAGCGCTTGCCGATGGTCTCGACCTCGGCGCGGCTCTGCGCCATGTGCGTCGTGATGGGCACGCCGAGCTCACGCGCCCGCACAGCGCACGCCTTCAGAAGATCGGGGCCGCAGGTGTCGGTGGCATGCGGGCTCATCGCGAGGCTGATGCGACCATCGCCGCGATTGTTCCAGCGCTGGTAGAGCGCGTCCCACGTCGCCATGTCGGCGGCGCCATCGTCGCCGGAATAGCGGACCACACCGTCGGGCCCGGCCTTGGCATCGGAGGTCGAGAACAGATAGGGCGCGCCGTAGAAGCGGATGCCCATCTCTTCCGCCGCGTCGAACATTTCCGGAATCGAATTCCGGAACGGCTCCATCACCGTGGTGGCGCCACCCTTGAGCAGTTGGAGGATGCCGAGCCGCGCGACCGCCAGGCGCTCCTCCGCCGACAGGATATCGGCGCCGCGCTTGGTCAGCGGCAAGAGCACGGTGTAGACGATGCTCTGGTTGTTCTTGCGGCCATTGCCGTCCTCGGTGTGGCTGCGCGCCACCGCCTCGGAGAAGCAGTGATTGTGCAAGTTGAGCAGGCCCGGCAGCACGAAGCGGCCGGGGCGGTCATAGACCTCGTCCGCGCGCGGCTTGTCGCGCGTGACTGCGGCGATCTTTTTGCCTTTGACCAGGACCCAATGGTCGCGCAGCACATCCTGCGCGCCGTCTTTCCGTGACAGCACATAGCTGCCGAAAATTGCTGTTGTGCTCATGCGGGGCGTACGTTCCAGAACACGGCGGTGCCGTCGAGAATGCCGGTGATCTCTTTGCGATAGGCGGTCGGCTGCTTGTACAGGCCGATCGGAATATAGGGGATTTCCTCGAACGCGACCGCCTGGATCTCGCGGCAGATGCGCTGCTGCTCGGCAAGCTCGGAGGCCGCCAGCCACTGGCTGCGCAACGCCCCCATCTTTTCGCTCGCATACCAGCCGGCGACCTTGCCTTCGCCGCGGATGTTGGTGTTGCCGGCCGGATTGAGCCAGTCGATGCCCTGCCAATTGCCGACCGCCGCGCTCCAGCCGCCCTGTCCAATCGGGTCTTTCTTCAACTGGCGCTGCAACACCACGGCGAAATCGAGCCCGGCATATTCGACATTCATGCCCGCCTTGCGCAACGAGTCCACCGCGATCTCGCCGAGCGGCTTTTGCGCCAGCGAGTTGGTGGGGACGAGCAGCACGATCTTCTCGCCGTTGTAGCCGGCAGCCTTCAGATCGGCCTTGACCTTGTCGTAGTTGCGGGGGCCGCGAAAGACGTCGAGACCGACGTCGCTCGCCATTGGCGTGCCGGGTGCGAAATAGCCGATCGGCGAGACCTGAAAGGCCGGATCGGTGCCGGCGACCGCAGTCATGAACGCGGACTGGTCGATCGCACCGAGCAGCGCGCGGCGAATGGCGGGATTGTCGAACGGCGGCTGCAGATGATTGAGGCGCAGCATGCAGGCGTAACCGCGGGGATCGAGGATGCGCGTCTCGATGTCGCCGGCGGCCTTGATCACCGGCAACAAATCGTGCGGCGTGGTCTCCTGCCAGTCCTGCTCGCCAGTCTGCAGCGCGGCAACGCCGGTGCCGGCATCGGGCGTGGTGGTCCAGACCACGCGGTCGTAGTGGACGACCTTCGGCCCGGCGGTCCAATCCGGCTTGCCGTCGGCGCGCGGCTGGTAGCGCTCGAATTTGGCATAGGCGTTGCGCGCGCCCTGCACGCGCTCGTCGGCGAGATAGCGGAACGGGCCGCTGCCGATCACCTCGGTGAGCGGCTTGAACGGGTCCTGGCTCGCCAGCCGCTCCGGCATCATGAAGCAGGCATTGATCGCGGCCTTGCCGAGCGCTTGCGGCAGCAGCGGGAACGGACGCTTGAGGCGGAAGCGGATGGTGCGGTCGTCGGCGGCCGACAGTTCTGCGGTCGCCTCCAGCAGCTCCCCGCCAAAGCCGTCGCGCGCGGCCCAGCGGCGGATGCTGGCGACGCAATCGCGAGCCAGCACGCGCGCGCCGTCGTGCCAGAACAGGCCGTCACGCAATGTGAGATCCCATTGCAGCCCGTCGGCGGAGATGACATGGCCCGACAGCATCTGCGGCGAGACCTGGAGCGACGAGCTCATGCCATAGAGGGTGTCGTAGACCATGAAGCCGTGGTTTCGCGACACCTGCGCGGTCGAGTAGATGGGATCGACGAAGGCGAGGTCGATGACGGGGATGAAGCGCAGCGTGGATTGAGATTCAGCGCGAACGATGCCCGGCAGCGACAGCGCCGGCACTGCAGCGGCGGCCTTGAGGAGCGAACGGCGGGAGACAGGCATTACGAGAGGCTCCTGAAGGATCTTACGTGTTCAACAAGACCGCGCCGATCGCAGCGGCCACCGCCTGTTGCGCCGGCTCGACCACGGGCACGCCGATCGCCTCCGCAATCGCCGTGCGGTGCGAGGCCATGCCGGCGCAGCCCATCACCACGACATCGGCGCGGCATTGCGTGACCAGCGCGCGGCCGGCTTCGATCAGGCGGCCGCGGATATCGGCGCCCGCCGTCTCGGCCGCGCTCGCGCCGACCGACCAGCTTCCGGCGTAGCGACTATCGACGCCCATCACCCGCGCCATGCGCTGCTGGCGGCGGATGCTCGACGGCGACAGCGCGATCACGCCGAAACGTTCGCCCAGCATCAGCGCGCGGAAGATGCCGCATTCGGCGATGCCCATGACCGGGCGCCCGCCCGCCGCCTCACGCACTGCGTGCAGGCCGGGATCGCTGAAGCAGGCGAGCACGAAGGCATCCGCATCGTCGCGCGACACGCGGTTCACCAGCGGCATGACGACGCTGTCGGCGTCGCGCTGCGAGCTGATGCCCGACGGCTCCTCGGCAAGACCGACCACCTCGATCTCAGGCCCGCCGGCGATGCGCAGCGGCGCCACTGCATCATCGATCGCCGCCGTCACCGATGCCGACGAGTTGGGGTTGATGACGAGGATGCGGCGACGGGTCATAGCACTGCTCAGCGGCTGCCGGCTTCGTGGCGCAGGAAGTTTTCCGCGATCTTCTCGCCGGTCGTGATCCAGACATCCGGGCACGACTTTGCATAAGTGAGGAATTCGCGCAGCAGCCGCAGCCGCATCGGACGGCCGCTGCATTGCGGATGCAGCACCGTCGTCACCATCGCGCCCCAGTCGCGGATTTCGTCCAGCTCGTCCTTCCACATCGAGAGCACATGCTCCTTGGGGAAGATCGAGCGCGGGCTGAAGCGGGCGGAGAGGCCGTGCATCCAGTCGTCATAGCTCGCGGTCACCGGCAGCTCGATCGTGCCGGGCCTGCCGTCGGCGAGGCGATGGCGATAGGGCCTGACGTCGTCGCGGAACGAAGACGTGTAGACGATACCGTGGCGCACCAGCGCGACGCGCAATTCCTCGGTGAACTCGCCGTAAGGCGCGCGATAGCCGGCCGGCTTGACGCCGAGCCGGCGCTTCAGCGCCTCGAAGCCGCGCGCCAGCTCCTCCTCGAGCCAGGGATCGCCGGGGTCTGGCAAGAGATGGTGATAGCCGTGATGGCCGATCTCGTGGCCCGCCTTGAGAATCGATTCGGCCATCGCCGGATGCGCGTCCACCGACCAGCCCGTGACGAAGAACGTCGCCTTGAGATCGAGCTGGTCGAGCAGCTCCAAAAGCTTCGGCGTGCCGACGCGCGCCTCGTAGCCGCCATAGCTCATGGTGATCAGCCGCTGCGCATGCACCGCATCCTTGCTGGTCCATGCGCTCTCCGCATCGACGTCGAAGGACAGGAACATCGCGGATGTGTACGGCTGCGGCCAGGGATAGTCCGGCGCGGGATCCGCGGTGTTGGCCGGAACGAGCGGGATGCTCTGGAGTGCCTTACTGTCCAGCATTGATGGTCGCCTTCTCTATTGCGTTGTCGCTCAATTTCCATTTCGCCAGCAGGCTCTTGTAAGTGCCGTCGGCGATCAGCGCATCGACCGCTTCCAGCATCGCCTGTTGCAATGCCTTCTCCTTCACCGGCAGGGCAATGCCGGTGAATTGCTGCGCGAGGGGCTCGCCCACCGTGGCGTAGGTGCCGGGCTCGAGGTCCATGATGTAGGGTAGCGTCTCGTTGCCCTGGGCAGCAGCATCGATGCGGCCCTGCCTCAGCTGGGTGCGCGCGTCGGCGGAGCCGTCGGTGCCGACGAACTGAATCGGATTGCTGCCGCAATTCTTCTCGCTCCACGCCGCGATCTGCGCCGGGAACATGGTGCGGCGGCTGGCGCCAACCTTCTTGCCGCAGAGCGCCACCGCGTCCTTGAACTCGGCCTTGCGCGACTGCTGCACGAAGAATTGCGGACCGCTCCGCAAGTAGTCGACGAAGGTCGCGATCTCGTGCCGGCTGGCATAGTCCGTGAAGCCGGACAGGATGGCGTCCACGCGTCCGGTCGAGATCGACGGCATGAACTCGGCAAAGCTCGTCTCGGTCCATTCGATCTTGACGCCGAGCTTGCGGCCGATGGCTTCGCCGAGATCGATGTCGAATCCGGACAGCGCGTTGGTCGCGGGATCGCGGAACTCCATCGGCGGATAGTTCGGCACCAAGGCCACCTTGATGCTGCCGCGCTTTGCGATCTCCGGCGGCAGCTCGATGGCCCAAGCCTGAACACTTAGAGCCGAAACGGTCATGGCACCAAGCAGCGCCGCCGCAACAAAAAATCTCTTCATCACCACGCCCCTATCTTCAGATCACCGCAGAAAGAAATGCCTTGGTGCGCTCCTCGCGCGGCGCACCCAACACCTCGGAGGCGCGCCCCTGCTCGACGATCGCGCCCTGGTCCATGTAGACGACACGGTCGGCGACCTCGCGCGCGAAGCCGAGCTCGTGCGTGACCACCATCATGGTCATGCCGCTTCGCGCCAGCTCCTTCATCACAGCAAGAACCTCACCGACGAGCTCGGGATCGAGCGCGCTGGTGGGCTCGTCGAACAGCATCAGCATCGGCTTCATGGCGAGCGCCCGCGCGATCGCGACGCGCTGCTGCTGGCCGCCGGAGAGCTGCGCCGGATAGGAGTCCGCCTTGGCTGCAAGCCCGACACGCCGGAGCAGCTCGATCGCCTCGGCGCGCACTTCGTCGGCTTTGCGCCCCTGAACCTGGGTCGGGCCTTCGGTGATGTTTTCCAGCGCAGTCTTGTGCGGAAACAGGTTGAAGCGCTGGAACACCATGCCGGTCTTCAGCCGCTGCCGCCCGATCTCGCGTTCGCTGAGTCGATGGAGCCGTCCGCTTTGCTCGCGCACGCCCAGGAGTTCGCCGTCAAGCCAGATGCCACCGGCATCGATCGTGGCGAGCTGGTTGATGCAGCGGAGCAGCGTGGTCTTGCCCGAGCCGGAGGCGCCGATCAGGCACATCACCTCGCCGGGCCAGACGTCGAGCGAGACGTTCTTGAGAGCCTGGAACTCCCCAAAATTCTTGGCTACGGAGCGGATCGCGACGAGGGGTTTTGTCATCGCGCCAGCCGCAATGTGCCGCGTGCAAAGCGGCGTTCGAGCAGCATCTGCAGCGGAGTCAGGATCGAGACCACGAGCAGGTACCAGAGCCCGGCGACGATCAGGAGCTCGATGACGCGGGAATTGGCATAGTAGATGTTCTCGGCATTGTGCAGCAGTTCCGGGTACTGGATGACGCTGGCGAGCGAGGTCGCCTTCACCATGCCGATGAACTCGTTGCCGAGCGGCGGGATCACGACGCGCATCGCCTGCGGCAGCACGATCCGGCGCAGCGCGCGCAGCCGTCCCATGCCGATCGCCTGCGCCGCTTCGTACTGTCCGATGTCGACCGACAGCATGCCGGCGCGCATCACTTCGGACGTGTAGGCGCCCTGGTTGATGCCGAGCCCGAGCAGCGCGGCGAGAAAGGGCGTCATGACGTCGACGGCGCGCGCGGACCATAGACCGGGAATGCCGATGGTCGGAAACACCAGCGCCAGATTGAACCACAGCAGCAGTTGCAGGATCAGCGGGGTGCCGCGGAACAACCAGGTGTAGCCGGCGGCCACTGTCTTCAGCACCGGATTGGGCGACAGCCGCATGACCGCGACGACGATGCCGAGCACGATGCCGAGGGCCATCGCCAGCACCGCCATCACCATGGTGTTGACGATGCCTTCGAGAATGACCTTTGCGGTCAGGAAGCGGCTGACATAGGACCATTCGATCTGACCGTTCGCGAACGCGCGCGCGATCGCAGCCAGCACGAGGACGATCACGGCTGCGCTGATCCAGCGAAACCAGTGCGGCTCGCGCGCGATCCGCATGCCCGACAGATCGGGAAATCCCTCCGCGAGTGCCGGCGCCGGCTTCATTGCGGCGCCGCGTTGAGCATGGGCTGGGCGACTGCGTTCGCACCTAAGCCCCATTTGTCGAGAACGGCCTTGTAGGCGCCGTCGGCGATCATGGCGGCGAGCTTCTCCGTCACGACCTCACGCAGGGCCGCATCGTCCTTGCGGAACATGATGCCCTGATAGCCTTTGGCGAAGGCCTCACCGAGGATGCGGTATTTGCTGGGCTCCTGCGTCCGCGCATAGGGCAGCGTCTCGCTGCCCTGCACGGCGGCGTCGATGCGGCCCTGCTTAAGCTGGTTGCGGACGTCGATGGAGTTCTCGCCCGGAACGTACTGGATCGCGGGCTTGCCGGCCGGCTCGCAATTCTGCTTGCTCCACTTCTCGATCTCGACCGGGAAGCTGGTGCTGCGGGTGGTGCCGACCTTCTTGCCGCAGAGATCGGTTGCATCCTTGGCCGCGCTCTCCGCCATCACGAAGAACTGCGGGCCGGTCGCGAGATAATCGACGAAATCGGCGGTCTCGCGCCGCGAGGCGCGGTCCGAGATGCCGGAGATGATGAAGTCCGCGCGCTTGGTCTGGAGCGAGGGGATCAATTCGGCAAACGGCGTCTCGCTCCAGACGATCTTGAGGCCGCCGAGCCGCTTGGCGAGCTCATTGGCGAGATCGATGTCGAGCCCGACCAGCTCGCCAGTTGCGGGATCGCGATATTCCATCGGCGCGTAAGTGGAGTTGACGGTAAGCTTCAATGTGCCCGCCTGCTTGATCTCCGCCGGAAGCTCGGCAGCTCGCGCGCAGGTCACCGCAGCCAGCGCGGCAACAGCGAGAGAAAATGAGAGGCGTGTCATGTCAGCTCCTTTGCCCATGTCAGCTTTGCCAGCGTCGTGCCACCTGCTCAGTCAGCGTCGAGAACGGCCGGCTCGATCACGCCGGCGCGTTCAGTGATCACCCTGTATTGCTCGGGCCGCCGGTGGGCGGCGAAGTTGAACATCTTGTCCTTGCCCTGGCGGCAGAGATCGAGATCGATGTCGGCGACGATCACCTCGTCGGCCAGCGTCTGCGCCTGCGCGACGATGCGCCCGTTGGGATCGACGATGCAGGAGCCGCCGATCAGGCCGGAGCCATCCTCCTCGCCCGCCTTGGCCACCGAGATCGCCCAGGTCGCATTCATGTAGGCGTTGGCCTGCGTCACCAGCGTCGAGTGGAAGGTGCGCAAGACTCCGTCTTCCGTCGTGCCGCCATTGGGATCGTAGGCCGCCGAATTGTAGCCGATGCAGACGAGCTCGACGCCTTGCAGCCCGAGCACGCGCCAGGATTCCGGCCAGCGGCGATCGTTGCAGATCATCATGCCCATGATGGCGTGGGCCCAGGCCGACCCGGCGCGGAACGCAGGGAAGCCGAGGTCGCCATATTCGAAATACCGCTTCTCGAGCTGCTGGTAGCGCGCGCCCGGCCGCGGCTCGACCGAGCCCGGCAGGTGCACCTTGCGATAGCGGCCGAGGATCTCGCCGTCGCGATCGACCAGGATGGCGCAATTGTAGCGGCGGCCGTCCGGCGTCAGCTCGGCATAGCCGACATAGAAGCCGACGCGGAGCGCACGTGCGCGATCGAACAGCTTTGCCACCGCCGGGTTCGGCATGCCGCGCTCGAAATACCGATCGAGAGCCTCGCCTTCGAGCAGCCAGCGCGGAAAGAAGGTGGTGAAGGCAAGCTCCGGAAACACCACGAGGCTGGCGCCACGGCCGGCGGCCTCCTCCAGCATGTCGATCATCCGCGACAACGTATGCTCGCGGCTATCTGCTTTTTGCGTCGGCCCCATCTGGGCGGCGGCGGCGCGAAGGACACGAACCAAAACTGCCTCCAATCTGTGCGCAATGCTGCCTCAATGGGCGAATGAACCCTTTGATGCGACGCGCAAATCCGCTGTCATTACGGGCGAGCGGGGCTGCAAAATCAATTCGCTTTGCTATGATGTTTTAGCCCTGAGTATAATCGGCAGTGATATGAACCTGCGCCAGCTCGAGATCCTGCGTGCCGTCATCCGCCACCGCACCACGGTGGCGGCGGCGGACGAGCTGGCCCTATCTCAGCCTGCGGTCAGCAACGCGCTGAAGACGATGGAAGCGCAGGCGGGCTTCGCGCTGTTCGAGCGCCTCAACAACCGGCTGTTTCCGACCGCAGAAGCGATGGCGCTCTACAAGGAAAGCGAGGCGATCTTCGCGCTGCACGCCAAGCTCGAGAGCCGCGTGCGCGATCTACGCGAGAACCGCTCCGGGCATCTCGCCATCGTGGCGACGCCGCCGCTCGCCTACAGCATCATTCCCTCCGCACTGTCAGGATTCCTGCGCCGCCGCCCGGAGACGCGCATGTTCTTCGACGTCCGCCGCTACGAGGGCATCATCGAGGGCGTGCTGAGCCGGGTCGCCGAGCTCGGCTTCGCGCTCGGGCTGACGCATCATCCCGGCATCGCGCATGAGGTGGTGCATACCGGCGAGATGGTGTGCGTGCTGCCGCCGCAGCATCCGCTCGCCGACCGGCCGGTGATCTCGGCTGCGGACCTGTCCGGCCTGCCCTTCATCGGGCTCGAGCGCGGCACGCGGCTGGGCGAGGCCGTGCGCGACAGCTTTGCCCGTGCCGGCGCGCCGTTCCAGCCGACAGTCGAGGTGCGCTACTGCAACACGGCCTGCGTGCTCGCTGCCGCCGGCGTCGGCGCTGCGGTGGTCGATCCCTTCTCGCCGCGGCAGAACGGCGGCAGCGGCCTCGTCGTCCGTCCGTTCACGCCGACGACCCAGGCGGTCGCCTATATGCTATGGTCGGAAGCCGAGCCGCTGTCGCGCCTGGCGAAGGCCTTTCTCAACGAGGTCCGCAAGCAGAGCGCGCTGCTGGAGCGCACAGCGCCACACCAGCAACATGGGGCAGAAAGCAACTGAGCTTCGCAACCTGTTACCCGGGGGCACATGGCACGCATCACCATCATCGAGACCGGGCAGGTCCCACAAAAATATCGCGAGCAGCACGGCTCGTTTCCGGACATGTTCGAGCGGATGATCCGCAGCGAGGATCCGACGGCGACGGTCGAGGTCGTCAGCATCCCCAACGGCGATGCGCTTCCCGATCACGGCAAGCTGGAGGCCGTGCTGATCACGGGCGCGGCGGCCGGCGTCTATGACGGGCTCGACTGGATCGCGCTGCTGGAGGACTTTGTCCGCAAGGCCTATACCAACAAGACGCCGATGGTCGGCGTCTGCTTCGGCCATCAGCTGATCGCTCAGGCGCTCGGCGGCACCGTGCGCAAATCCGAGAAGGGCTGGGGCATCGGCCGCCACGTCTATCAGGTGCTGCCGGAGAACGGCGTCGTCGAGGGCGAAACGATCGCGATCGCCGCCTCACATCAGGACCAGGTGATCGAGCCACCGACCGATGCGCTGACGATCCTCTCCTCGGAGTTCACCCCGCATGCCGGCCTGCTCTACGCCAACGGCGCAACACTGACCGTGCAGCCGCACCCGGAATTCGACGTCGGGTTCGCGCAAGTGTGTTGCGATCTGCGCGACGGCAAGGCGCCGGAGGGTGTCGTGGCGGCGGCGAGGGCGTCGCTGGCGGAGCCGATGGATAATGCGAAGCTGGGCGGGGCGATTACAAGGTTTCTGGCGAAGCGCTGATTTCACCTCGCCCCGCTTGCGGGGAGAGGTCGGATTGCATCGAAGATGCAATCCGGGTGAGGGGGATTCTCCACGAGTCCGACTGTCACCGAATTCGCCGAGACAGCCCCTCACCCCAACCCTCTCCCCGTAAGAACGGGGAGAGGGAGAGGAAGCACCTCAGAACGGGTCGCTTCCCAATCCCGGCACATCGGCCGGCCGCGGTCCCGGCGCGGCCCAGTGAAACCGGCGGTCCTTCTCCTCAATCGCGATGTCGTTGATCGAGGCCTCGCGCCGCTTCATCAGGCCATGCTCGTCGAACTCCCACTGCTCGTTGCCGTAGGAGCGATACCACTGGCCGCCGGCATCGTGCCATTCGTACTGGAAGCGCACGGCGATACGGTTGCCGTCGAAGGCCCAGAGGTCCTTGATGAGGCGATAGTCTTGCTCCTTCTCCCATTTGCGAGTGAGGAAGGCGACGATGGCTTCGCGGCCCTGAAAAACTTCCGAACGATTGCGCCAGCGGCTGTCCTCGGTATAGGCGAGCGAGACCCGCACCGGATCGCGTGAATTCCAGGCGTCCTCGGCCATGCGGGCCTTTTGCGCGGCGGTTTCGCGGGTGAAGGGTGGAAGCGGCGGACGCGACATGATGACCTCATCGGTTGATCGTGACCGCGAATGTATCGTCGCAATTGGCAGAGTCGATAGGTCATCCGCTATCGAGCGATCACGAAACCAGATCGGCCTTCATCAGCGTGCGGATCGACTTCGGGATCGGCTGGGCGCGACCGCCGCTGATGAAGGCAACGCGGACCTCGGCTTTGACCAGCACGTCATCGCCGCGCCGAACCTCCTGCGCCAGCATGATGGAGGCCCCCTTCACCGCGACCGGCCAGGTCACGACATCGAGCACGTCGTCCATTCGCGCAGGCTTCAAAAAGTCCAGATGCATCGAGCGCACCACGAAGGCGAAGCCGGCGCCTTCCGTCTCGGTCTGCTCGAACAGCGCCTGCTGCTCGGCGCCCATCAGCCGCAGGTGATTGGTGCGGCCGCGCTCCATGTAGCGCAGGTAGTTGGCGTGATAGACGATGCCGGAAAAATCCGTGTCCTCGTAGTAGACCCGGACCTGCATGTGGTGGCGGCCGTCGCGGATCTCGCCGTCGAGATGAGCTGTCACGTCGCGAGCCTCTTCGCTTGTCGGTAACCGGGCCGTTTTGCGCAAAAACGGCCGGCCACGCAAGCGTGGGTTACGTCACCAAAGGCCCTCCCCCCAGCGTCACCTCGACGATCTCCGGCGGCACGCCGACGCGGAGCGGCATGATGCTGCAACCGAGGCCGCCGGAGATGATGACGTCGCATTTCAGCCTGACATGACCATAGGCGAGCCGGACGCCATGCTGCGGCGGAACCGCGGGGGACCAGCCGAGCAGGCGGACCTGGCCGCCATGGGTATGGCCGGACAGTTGCAGCGCGACGCGCGCGGGCACGCGCGGCGCGATGTTGGGCTCATGCGCGAGCAGGATGATCGGCGCATCGTCCGTGACCTTGGCGAGCGTCGCATTGAGATCATCGGCACCGAAGCGCACCATGCTCCGAAACCGGCGCGCCGGCAGGAAGGCGAGCTGATCGCCGAGGCCGGCCAGCCAGAACGGACGGCCGTCCTTGGTAAGGCGCACGACATCGTTCTCGTAGACGGGGATGCCGGCCGCCTCCAGCGCACGATGCGCGACGGTCGCCCCCTGCCCGGCCCGCTGCACCGTCCTGTCATCCCAATAATCGTGGTTACCCATGACGGCATGGACGCCGAGCGGCGCCTTGAGGCCCGCCAGCACCCTCGCCCATTCGCTCGATGGGATGATGCGCGTGACCTGATGCAGGCCGGCGACATAATCGCCGAGCAGCACGATGAGGTCGGGGTTCAGCGCGTTCGTGCGGTCGACGATGGCCGCGATCCGGTCCAGCGGCATCCAGGGATCGCAGGCATGGATGTCGGCAATGACGGCGATCTTCAGCGGAAGATCCGCCGGCCATTGCCGCGGCGTCGGATGATAGCGGGTGACGCGGAGCCGCAGCATCGGTTCCACGCCGACGCCATAAGCGGCGGTCGAGACGCCGAGGGCGGACAGGCCGCCGATGGAACGGATGAGATGACGGCGCGTGATCATGGAAGCCCGATGGTGATGCGGCGTCTTGATGATATCTGATTGGAGCGGAATTGGGGTGTGTTCGTGCAGATCGTCTGCACGAGATTACCGGAAATTGATCAAAGCCGGACCGGCGAACGTTTCAGCAAATCACTCGTCGCTGTCATCCGTGCCGAACAGGCCGAACTGCGCCGCCGCATCGCGCGAGGGCTCGGCGATGCCGAGATGGCGGAAGGCGTGCGAGGTCAGCAGGCGGCCGCGCGGCGTGCGCTGCAGATAGCCGCACTGAATGAGATAAGGCTCGATGATGTCCTCGATGGCATCGCGCGGCTCCGACAGGGCCGCGGCCATGGTCTCGACGCCGACCGGGCCGCCGCCATAGTTCATCGCGATGGTCGTGAGATAGCGGCGGTCCATGGCATCGAGCCCTGCGGCATCGACCTCGAGCGCGCTCAGCGCGTGATCGGCGATCTTGCGGTCGATCTTGTCGGCATCGGCCGCGGAAGCGAAATCGCGCACGCGCCTGAGCAAGCGCCCGGCGATGCGCGGCGTGCCGCGGGCGCGGCGCGCGATCTCGTTGGCGCCGTCCGCGCTCATGCCGACATTGAGCACGCGCGCGCCGCGGCTGACGATGCTCTCCAATTCCTCGATCGTGTAGAAATTGAGCCGGACCGGAATGCCGAAACGGTCGCGCAAGGGATTGGTGAGGAGGCCTGCGCGCGTGGTGGCGCCGACCAGGGTGAATTTCGACAGCTCGATCTTCACCGAGCGCGCCGCCGGGCCCTCTCCGATGATGAGGTCGAGCTGGAAATCCTCCATCGCGGGATAGAGCACCTCTTCCACCGCGGGGCTGAGGCGATGGATCTCGTCGATGAAGAGCACGTCGCGCTCTTCAAGATTGGTGAGGAGAGCTGCGAGATCGCCGGCCTTGGCGATCACAGGACCCGACGTGGCGCGGAAGCCGACGCCGAGCTCTTTCGCCACGATCTGCGCCAGCGTGGTCTTGCCAAGACCGGGGGGACCTACGAACAGCACATGATCCAGCGCCTCGCCGCGCTTGCGCGCCGCCTCGATGAAGATCGAGAGGTTCTTGCGCGCCTGCTGCTGGCCGACGAAGTCGGACAGCGATTGCGGGCGCAGCGCGGTGTCGCCGACATCGTCGCTGCGGCGCTCGGGCGAGACCATGCGGGGAGGAGTGGTCATATCAAGGATCTAACGAGCCGATTGCGGATGAGAAGGGAAGCTTGAGCTCCCACGAAGAAGATCAAACCTGACACAAAGATGAGAACTACTTCGCCCGAATGAAACGGCACGCGATCAATCAGACCTATCACCAGAACCGAAAGCAAGCTTGCGACAAGAACGTTCCACCAGACGACAATGCCGCGGAATAGAAAGATCGTCGTAACCAACAGCGCTGTAATGGCTGCGGGCAAAGACAGTCTCGGCAGAGCAAAACTGCTGAACCCGATCAGGTCGCGCGAGGTCGAGAAGCATCGAATAACACGGCTCAGAAAGCAACCTGATGCCGACACTGCCAGCATTGCAAGATATCCGGCAACAAACGTTCCAAGAAAAACAGCGACGAACATACCGCCGAGCCGCAACAACTGTTGGCGTGCCGCGCCCTGGCCCCACGCGGAGAGGCGCTGGCCGTCGCTCATTTCGCCAGTTCCTTCAGACCCAACCGAATGAGTTGCGCGGTCTCGGCGCCTTCACCTGCACTGCGTGACGCTGTCGCGATCGCCGCGGCGGCCTGCGGCTGGCCGTAGCCGAGATTGACCAGCGCGGAGATCGCATCTGCCACGGGGCGCGGCGCGCGCTGGTCGTCGACGGCACCGGCGAGATGCACGACGGCGGGATCGACATTCGCAAAGGCCGGCGCCTTGTCCTTCAACTCGGTGACGATGCGCTCGGCGACCTTGGGGCCGACGCCGGGCGTGCGCGCCACCGCGGCCTTGTCGCGCAGCGCGATGGCGTTGGCGAGGTCGGCCGGCGACAGCGTGCCGAGCACCGCGAGCGCGACCTTGGCGCCGACGCCCTGCACGGTCTGGAGCAGGCGAAACCATTCGCGCTCCTGATCGGTGCGGAAGCCGAACAGTTTAATCTGGTCCTCGCGGACGTAAGTCTCGATCGACAGCACGGCGGCTTCGCCCGGCGACGGCAGATGCTGCAAGGTGCGCGACGAGCAATGCACCTGATAGCCGACGCCGCCGACGTCGAGGATGACGAAATCCTCGCCGTAGGAATCGATCAGGCCCTTGAGCTTGCCGATCATATTCCCACCACCTTCAGTCGGAGCGCGGTGCTCTGGCGGTGATGGGCGTGGGTGATGGCGATGGCGAGCGCGTCGGCCGCGTCGGCGGACGGCGGCTCGGCTTTCGGCAGCAATATCTTCAGCATCATCGCGATTTGTTGCTTGTCGGCGTGGCCGGCACCGACCACCGTTTTCTTGACCTGGTTCGGCGCATATTCGGCGACAGAGATGCCGAACATTGCAGGCGCCAGCATGGCGACGCCGCGGGCCTGGCCGAGCTTCAGCGTCGCTACGCCGTCCTTGTTCACAAAGGTCTGCTCGACCGCGGCTTCCACCGGCTGGTGATCGGACAGGACGGACGCGAGCCCCTCGTGGATCGCGAGCAGCCGGCTCGCCAGCGGCAGATCGTCCGGCGGTTCCACCGAACCGCAGGCGACGTAGATCAGGCGGTTGCCCTCAGCCTCGATCACGCCCCAGCCGGTGCGGCGCAGGCCGGGGTCGATGCCGATGATGCGAACGGGGCCACGAATCGGGAGCGCGGTCATGGGCCAGTGATAGCGGCTGGCCGGACTGAGGGAAACAGAAACAGAACGGAAATAACAGGGGAAAGACGGTCTCGTGCCCCGGGCGCAACGCGGCACGTAGTGCTGCGCTGCTGAACCGGGGCCCATGTTGCCTCCAGCGCACGCGGCGCCGTGGGTCCCGGCTCTGCGTCGCACCGCTTCGCGCTGCGCCGCGTCCGGGACACGCGGGCCCTACCCGCCCATCTTCGCAACAAGCGCGTCCGACACCTCGAAATTGGCGTAGACGTTCTGAACGTCGTCGTGCTCGTTGAGCAGGTCCATCAGCTTCAAGAGCTTCTCGCCGGTCTCGTCGTCGACCGTAACCGTGTTCTGCGGCTTCCAGATCAGCGCGGCCTTGCGCGGCTCGCCGAACTTGGCTTCCAGCGCCTTGGCGACGTCGCGATAGCTTTCGGTCGAGGCGTAGATCTCGTGGCCGCCCTCGCCGGAAACGACGTCGTCTGCGCCGGCCTCGATCGCGGCGTCCAGCACCGCGTCGTCGGAGGCGACGCTGCGGTCGTATTCGATGATGCCGGTGCGGTCGAACATGAAAGAGACCGAGCCGGTTTCGCCGAGATTGCCGCCGGACTTGGTGAAGAAGGAGCGGATGTCGGAAGCGGCGCGGTTGCGGTTGTCGGTCAGTGCCTCGACGATGACGGCGACGCCGCCGGGACCATAGCCCTCGTAGCGGATCTCGTCATAGTTCTCACCATCGCTGCCGAGCGCCTTCTTGATGGCGCGCTCGATATTGTCCTTCGGCATGTTCTCCTGGCGCGCGGCGATCACGGCGGCGCGCAGGCGCGGGTTCATGGCGGGGTCAGGGGTGCCGAGCTTGGCCGCGACGGTGATTTCCCGCGCCAGCTTGCCGAACAGTTTCGACTTCTGCGCATCCTGCCGCCCCTTGCGGTGCATGATGTTCTTGAATTGGGAATGTCCGGCCATGCGTGGTCTCTTGTGGAATAGTCAGCCAAAGGTGAGCGTGGGAAGCGCGGCCTTATAGGCCGCCAACCCACCGGAATCAAAGGGCTCTGGTAGCCTTACGGTAGCACTGTAGAGCTAGCCACCGTAATGGTCCGTGCCTAGAGGTCGGGCGTCGTTAACCCTGATTTCATTCCGGCCTGCGAAAATAGCGTCCGCCCGTTCCCCGACAAGAGAGACGTGATGGCGTTCGGACTATTTCGGAAGCGCCTGCCTGATATGGCTGGCCCTGTGGCAGCTCCGCAGACCGCGCAGCCGGTGGCCAATTCCGAGCCCGCCCCGGCCACTGAAAGCGATTCCGCCAGGGAAATCCTGGAATTGCTGGAACTCGAGCTGGGCGCGATGATTCGCCAGCTCGAGCGCGCCGCCCATTCCGTGGCCGGCGGCGCCGAGGCGACCGCGGCGACGCTTGCCGCCATCCGCGACCGCACCGACGCCCTGACCGGCCGCACCAATGCGGCGCAGTCGACCGCCTCCACCTTTGCCCATGCCGCCGACAAGTTCACCCAGTCCGCCCTGGGCATCGGGGCGCAGGTCCGCGAAGCCGGCAAGCTCGCCGACGAGGCCAGCGCTGCGGCGCAGGAAGCCCGCGCCAATGTCGATCGCCTGCGCGAATCCTCCGCCGCCATCGGCAATGTCGTCAATCTGATCGCGCAGATCGCGCGGCAGACCACGCTGCTCGCGCTCAACTCGACCATCGAGGCCGCGCGAGCGGGCGCCGCGGGAAAGGGCTTTGCGGTCGTCGCCACCGAGGTCAAGGCCCTCGCGGTGCAGACGCAGAGCGCAACGGAAGAGATCACAAAGAAGATCGATGCGCTCCAGCGCGACGCCGCCGGCTCTGCGGAAGCGGTGCATCGTATTTCGCAGGCGATCGAGGCGATCCGCCCGGTGTTCGACACCGTCAACGGCGCGGTCGCCGAGCAGAACGCCACGACCAGTGAAGTCTCCGGCAACGCCGCCAGCGCCTCGGAGTTCATCATCTCGGTCGGCGAGAGCGCGGCCGAGATCGATGCCGCGACCAAGGCGGCCGAGACCCATGGCGAGAGCGTCGCCGGTGCCGGCAGGGCCGTCACCACGTTCGCACAGAAGCTGAAATCGCGCTGCGCCGTGCTGCTCCGCCAGAGCGAGCACGACGACCGCCGCAAGACGGAGCGGCTGCCCTGCCATCTCAAGTTCGAGACCTCGCGCGGCGTGATGCCGGTCTATGAAATCGCGATGGAAGGCGTGCTGATCGGCGGCGCGGACGCAGGCCGGCTTGCACAGCAAGCGATGATCGAAGGCACCCTCGAAAACATCGGCGCCTGCCGCCTGCGCGTGGTCGAGCAATCCAAGGCCGGCGCCCGCGCGCAATTCGTTGGTCCCAACGCCGCGCTCAACGAGAAGATCGAGGATAAGCTCTGGTCGATCCATGAGGAGAGCACGGAGTTCGTCACCCGCGCCATGGAAGCGGGCAATGCGCTGACCAAGATCTTCGAGCAGGCGCTCGCGCGCGGCGAGGTCAAGATGGAGGACCTCTTCGACACCGACTACGCGGAAATTGCGGGCACCAATCCGCAGCAATACCGCACGAAGTATCTCGACTGGGCCGACCGCGCCCTGCCGCCGTTCCAGGAAGCCTTTCTGGCGAGGGAGCCCCGGATGGCGTTCTGCGCCATGGTCGACCGCAACGGCTTCCTGCCGGTGCACAACAAGATCTATTCGCATCCGCAGCGGCCGGGCGACGTCGCCTGGAACACGGCCAACAGCCGCAACCGGCGGATCTTCAACGATCCGGCGGGGCTCGCCGCCGCGCGCAACCTGCGCTCGTACCTGGTGCAGAGCTATGCCCGCGACATGGGCAACGGGAACACGGTCATGATGCGGGAGATCGACGTCCCGATCCGCGTGCAGGGCCGGCACTGGGGCGGATTTCGCACCGCCTACAAACTGTAGTGCACGCTCAGGCAAGACGCCGGGCCCGAATCATCCTCTAAGTCACAAACTCGGAATGGGAATGCCGCGGAGGGCCGGCGAACGGCTCTGACTGGAGGAAGCCCAAGACATGTCCGCCGCACAACTTGCAGTATTGGACACCGGATCCAACCGGACACTCGCCGAACGGCTGATCGACCAACTCGCCGACCGCATCGGCGGCCTTGGCGTAGAGCTCGCCGACATCGCTGGCAACGTCCAGGAAGTCGCGAACCGTGTCGCGAACCAGTCGGAGCGGTTCCATCGGCTCCAGAAGACGGCCGAGACGATGGTCTCGGCCAACCACGACATCGCCAATGCATCGCAGGCGGTGCAGACGACCACATCGGCGGCGGTCGGCGAGATCGCGCAGTCGCGCAGCGCCGTCGACACCGCGGTCAGCCATATCTCCGAGCTCGTCGCAGCCGTGGAGCGGATCGAGGCGCGCCTCAGCGCCGTCGGCTCGGCGCTGGCGCAGGTGGCGAAGGTATCAGGCTCGATCGAGGCGATCGCGAAGCAGACCAATCTGCTTGCGCTCAACGCCACCATCGAAGCGGCCCGCGCCGGCAACGCCGGCCGCGGCTTCGCGGTTGTCGCAAGCGAGGTCAAGAATCTGGCGGAAGCCACCCGCCAGGCCACGCACCAGATCTCGGATACCGTGCGCGATCTCGACGGCCAGATCGAAGGCCTGATCGGCGAGAGCAGCGACGCCTCGCAGCGCGCCAAGACCGCCGGCGAAGGCGCCCAGCAGATCTCCGGCATCATCTCGCGCGTCCAGCAGGGTTTTGCCTCGGTGGAAGCGGAGATCGACGGCGTCGCGCGCGCGGCGACCTCGAATCTCGGACACTGCGACACCGTCATCAGCGAGCTCAACGAACTCGCAAGAGGCGTCGACCTCTCCTCGCGCGATCTCAAGAGCGCCGACGAGCGCGTGGCGAAGCTGCTCGACACCTCCGAAGGCTTGATCGCGCTGATCGCGGACAGCGGCGTGGAGACGTCGGATGCGCCGCTGATCCGCGTCGTCGTCGACACCGCGAAGCGGATCTCGGCGGAATTCGAAGCTGCGATCGACCGCGGCGTCATCACGCTCGACCAGCTCATGGACGAGAACTACCGGGAAATCCCCCGCACCGATCCAAAGCAGTACAACACCGCTTACGTCGACTTCACCGATCGCGTGCTGCCCGCGATCCAGGACCCGATCCAGAAATCCGATCCCCGCATCGTGTTCTGCGTCGCCTGGGCCAAGGGCGGGTACCTGCCGACCCACAATCCGAACTACCGCCTGCCGCAGGGCAAGGACCCGGTCTGGAACAACGCTAATTGCCGCAACCGCCGCCTGTTCACCGACCGCGCGGTGAAGAAGGTCGCGACCAACACAAAGCCGTTCCTGCTGCAGACCTATCGCCGCGACATGGGCGGCGGGCAGTTCGTGCTGATGAAGGACCTGTCCTCGCCGATCGTGATCCGCGGCAGGCACTGGGGCGCCTTCCGGATGGGCTTTCGGCAGGGCTGACGGGTGCTCCTGCGGCCCTTGAATCAAAAACCTGAAAAACAACCCCATGCACAGTAGCCGGGGTGTGTGAAATCAATGGCTTGGGATGAACGCTAGCGGCCGGGCGCGGTTCACCTCTTCCCGACGGGGAGAGGTCGGATTGCTATGGCGCGCAATCGCGCGCCTGAGCAATCCGGGTGAGGGGCCGCAGCGCGCGGTGAGACCGTAACCCCTCACCCGGATCGCATCTTCGATGTGGTCCGACCTCTCCCTTCGGGAGAGATGATTCGAGTTCTGCGCGCACATCGGTGCGACCAACAGTTGCTCCGTCGGGCAAAACAGGAGCATAATGCTACAATTCCGAAATTGCCACGCTCCCTCTTCCCTTCTCCCCTTGTGGGAGAAGGTGGCATTAGTGTCCAGACCGGATAGATGGGTAACACAGTAGACCGGATGGATGGGTAACAGTTCTCTATCGGCTGGAGGATCAGCCGATGCCTTGGCGAGAGAGCTGTGCAATGGACCAGCGGATTAGCTTCATATCGGAACAGCGAACCGGCTTGTGGACGATGACGGAGCTTTGCGAGCGATACGAGATCAGCCGCAAGACCGGTTACAAATGGCTGGATCGTTACCGGTTGGAGGGACCTGGAGGACTTGCCGATCGCTCCCACGCCGCGCGGGTGCATGGGCGAGCGACGCCGCAGCACATTGTGGATGCGATCGTTGGGCTGCGGCTCGAGCGGCCGAGCTGGGGACCGCGCAAGATCGTCAGCAAGCTTGAGGCTCGCCAAGGGGATGTCGATTGGCCGTCGGCCTCGACGGCGGGCGAGATTCTCAAGCGGGCGGGACTGGTCAGCAGCCGTCGGGTCCGGCGACGAGCGCCGCCGCGTATGGGACAACTGACGGTGCCGCAGCATGCCAACCATGTATGGGCTCTCGATCACAAGGGCTGGATCCGGCTGGGCGACGGATCTCGCGTTGAGCCCTTCACGGTGACCGATGGCTTCAGCCGCTATTTGATTAGCCTGGCGGCGACGGGCAGCACGCAATATGCCGAGTGCCAACCGCTGCTGGAGCGGGCGTTTCGCGAGCACGGCTTGCCGCAGATCATCCGTTCCGACAACGGCTCGCCGTTCGCCTCAACCGGAACCACCGGTCTGACGGCGCTGTCGGTATGGTGGATCAAGCTTGGCATCAGTCATGAACGAATTGATCCTGGCCATCCGCAGCAGAACGGCCGACACGAGCGTTTTCACCTCACGCTTCTGGAAGCCATGCGGCCACCGCCGCCGACCAAGACCGCGCAAGCCCGCCGGTTCGCAGCATTTGTGCGCGACTACAACGAAGAACGGCCGCACGAGGCACTTGGGCAGCGTCCACCTGCCAGCGCCTACCACGCTTCTCCTCGTGCGATGCCAAGTCGGCTTCCGGAGCCGGATTATCCGGTCGAAGCGGCGGTGCGCCAGGTTCGCTCCAATGGCGAGATCAAATGGCGCGGCGATCTCATCCATCTCTGCAGCGCTCTCGCTGGGGAAACCGTTGCCGTGGAGGAAGCCGCTGACGGGCAATGGCAAGTACGTTTTCTTCAACGTGCCGATCGGCATCATCGACCAAAAAACATCAACGCTGCGGCGCTGCGCTAGCGCAGCGCCGCAGCGGACCGAACCATGAACGACTGTTACCCATCCATCCGGTCTGTTTTGTTACCCATCCATCCGCTGGACAGCAATGTCGGCCGCCCGACTTTCCCAATCGCACGAATTTCGTCATCGCATGATTTTGCGCGTTCGCACGACGATCTGCGGCGGTCGATGACGCACGCAATGAAAATGCGCCAAAACATGACGCTTATCATATCAAATAGCCCAAAACGCTGGCAGCGATCGCCGCACAAATTCGTGAACGTCATGGTCTGCCGCTTCAACCGCGCAAATATGCATTGCTGCGAATTTGGGAGCTTCATCGTTTCGCATCGATATGATTATGGTCGCGCAAAATTCGTCGACGTGATCGCCGCAGGCGGTCGTCGAGCAAGGGAATGCATATGGCAACTGTTCTCACCATCAACGGCGAAACGAAATCCTTCGACGCACCACCTGACATGCCGTTGCTGTGGGTGTTGCGCGACATCCTCGGCATGACCGGCACCAAGTTCGGCTGCGGCATCGCGCAATGCGGCGCCTGCACCGTGCATGTCGACGGCAAGGCTGTACGCTCCTGCGTGCTGCCGGTCAGCGCCGTCGCGAACCGCGCCATCACCACCATCGAACATGTCGGCAGCACGCCTGCGGGCGCGAAGGTGCAGAAGGCCTGGCTCGAGGCCGAAGTGATCCAGTGCGGGTACTGCCAGTCCGGCCAGATCATGGCAGCCGCGGCGCTGCTGGCGGCAACGCCGAATCCGGATGATTCCGACATCGACGCCGCGATGGCCGGCAACATCTGCCGCTGCGGCACCTATGTGCGCATCCGCGAGGCCATCAAGCACGCGGCCAACGGCCGGCAGTCGTGAGGTCCGCCATGAATGCACATCACAGCGTCTCCCGCCGCGCGTTGCTGACGGGCGGTCTCGCAGGCGGCTTTCTGCTCGCCTTCCATCTGCCGCTGCGCGCTGCCGTCAACGAGCCGGTGCAGCCGCGCGATACGACCGAAGGCAAGTTCGCGCCCAACGCCTTCATCCGCATCGACGCGACCGGCCGCACCGTGCTGATGATGCCGCAGGTCGAGATGGGCCAGGGCACCTATACCTCGATCTCCGCGGTGCTCGCTGAGGAGTTGGATGCCGACTGGAGCAAGGTCGAGGTGCAGCACGCCCCGCCGAACGACAAGCTCTACGGCAATCCGACCTTCGGCTTGCAAGTCACCGGCAATTCCAACTCGATCCGCGCCTGGTGGCTGCCGCTGCGAAAGGCCGGCGCCACCGCGCGCGCCATGCTGGTGCAGGCGGCGGCCAGCCAGTGGGGCGTCGAGCCTGCAAGCTGCACCGCGTCGAAGGGCGAGGTCGCTCATGCCGCGAGCGGCCGCAAGCTCGGCTATGGCGAATTGGCGCTTGCCGCGCAGGGCCAGACGCCACCGAAGGACGTCGCAGTCAAGGATCCCCGGGATTTCATCCTCATCGGCCAGCCGTTGAAGCGGCTCGACACGCCGGACAAGGTCAACGGCAAGGCCGTCTACGGCATCGACGCGATCCTGCCCGGCATGAAGTTCGCGACCGTCGCCGCCTGCCCCGTGTTCGGCGGCAAGGTCGGCAAGGTCGACGACAGCGCCGCGATAAAACTCCCCGGCGTGCGCAAGGTCGTGGTGCTCGAGGACATGGTTGCTGTGATCGGCGATCACATGTGGGCGGCGAAGAAGGGTCTCGAAGCGCTCAAGATCGAGTGGAACGAGGGGCCGAACGCTGAGATCACCACCAAGGATATCTGGGAGGATCTGCGCAAGGCCAGCCAGAAAGACGGCGCGGTCGCCAAGTCAGACGGCGACATCGCCAAGGCGCTGGCGAGCGGCGACAAGTTCGAGGCGGCCTACGAGCTGCCGTTCCTGGCGCACGCCTCGATGGAGCCGATCAACGCCACCGTTCACGTGAAGCCCGACTCCTGCGAGATCTGGACCGGTACGCAGATCATGACGCGCGTGCAATCGGAGGCAGCGAAGGCGGCGGGCCTGCCGATCGACAAGGTGATCGTCAACAACCATCTGCTCGGCGGCGGCTTCGGCCGCAAGCTCGAGCCGGACATGGTCGTCGCGGCGGTCAAGATCGCCAAGCAGGTGGACTATCCCGTGAAGGTGGTATGGACCCGCGAGGAGGATATCCAGCACGACGTCTACCGCCCGGTCTATCGCGACCAGATCACGGCGTCGCTGGTCGACGGCAAGGTCTCGGGGTGGAAGTACAAGGTCGCCGGCTCCGCCGTGCTGGCGCGCTGGCTGCCGCCGGCGTTCCAGAAGGGCATCGACATCGACGCGGTCGACGCCGCGGTCGATGCGCCCTACGACTTCGCCAATTTCCACGTCGAGTATGTCCGCGCCGAACCGCTGTCGGTGCCGACAGGCTTCTGGCGCGGCGTCGGCCCGAACAACAACGTGTTCGCGGTCGAGTGCGCGATGGACGAGCTTGCCCGCAAGGCCGGCAAGGACCCGATCGAGTTCCGCAAGTCGATGCTGACCAAGAACCCGCGCATGCTCGCGGTGCTCAACCAGGTCGCGGAGAAATCCGGCTGGGGTCAGAAGCTGCCTCCGCGCGTCGGCCGCGGCGTCTGCGTGCAGCCGTCATTCGCAAGCTTCATCGCGACTGTGGTGGAGGCCGAGATCGACCATGTCGGCGAGATCGCGCTCCGCCGCATCACCTCGGTGGTCGACACCGGCATCGCGGTCAACCCCGACACGGTGAAGGCGCAGATCGAGGGCGGGCTGATCTTCGGCCTCACCGCCGCGCTCTATGGCGAGATCACCATCGACAGAGGCCGCGTGCAGCAGTCGAACTTCCACGACTACCGCATGATGCGCATCAACGAGACGCCGAAGATCGAGGTAATCGTCGTCAAGAGCGGCGAAGCGCCCGGGGGCATCGGCGAAGCCGGCGTCAATGCCGGACCGCCCGCGCTGCGCAACGCGATTTACGCGGCAACCGGCGTGGCGCTGCGGCGCTTACCCGTCGATCGAAAACTGCTGGCTGCGGGGAAGAAGGCATGAGCGGCAAGATGCGTATCCTCACCAGTCTCGTCGTGATCGCCATCGTCGCAGTGGCGCTCGGAATCTTCATCATCCGCGGGCCCGGCCCGCTCGACTTCGCCGGCGGCACCAAGGTGGCCCTGGCGGATTACCGCGCCGGCAAGCCGACCGGCGTGCCGGCCAAGCTGGAGAAAGCTGGCATCGTCGAACGCGGCGAATATCTGGCCAAGGCGGCCGACTGCATGGTCTGCCACACCAAGCCGGGCGAGAAGGACTATGCCGGCGGGCTTGCCTTCAAGCTGCCGTTCGGCACGCTCTATTCGACCAACATCACGCCGGACAAGGAGACCGGCATCGGCAATTACACCGACCAGGATTTCCTGAACGCGGTCCAGCACGGCAAGCGCCGTGACGGCGCGCGGCTCTATCCGGCGATGCCGTACACGTCCTACACCTTCATGACCGACGAGGACGTGCTGGCGGTGAAGGCCTATCTGTTCAGCCTGCCAGCGGTGCACGCCAAGGCGCCCCACAACACGCTGTCGTTCCCGTTCAACCAGCGCTGGGCGATGATGTTCTGGTCGGCGGTGTTCAACCCGGACACCCGCTTTGCACCGGATACGTCGAAGAGCCCTGAGTGGAATCGTGGCGCTTATCTCGCCGAGGCGCTGGCGCATTGCGGCGAATGCCACACCCCGCGCAATCTCGGCTTCGCGCTGGATAACCGCAGGAAGTTCGCCGGCGCGATCACGGCGGGCTGGCGCGCCTTCAACATCTCCTCCGACAAGGCGACAGGTCTCGGCAGCTGGAGCGATGCGGATCTGATCTCGTATCTGTCGCTCGGCCACGCGCCGGGCCATGGCTCGGCCTCGGGCCCGATGGGTGAAGCGGTCGATCACAGTTTTAGCCAGTTCGCCCCCGAGGACATCAGCAGCATCGTTGCTTACCTGCGCAGCGTGCCGCCGCAGCCCTCGCCCGACCTGCCGGCCACCACGGCGCCTGTCGCCCCCGCCTCTCACCGCGACGGCGTCACGGCGGACGTGCGCGGCAAGAAGGTGTTCGCCAGCGCCTGCGCCAGCTGCCATGGCTGGAGCGGCGAGAGCCCGGTCTCGCCGATGGCGACGCTGACCGGCACCTGGGCCGTCAACGACCCCGCCGCCACCAACGTCGCGCAGATCGTGATCTCGGGCACCAAGCGCCATACGCCCGACGGTGCGCTGTCGATGCCGGCGTTCGGCAGCGCGTACACCGACGACGAGATCGCGGCTGTGGCGAATTATGTCACGGCGCGATTCGGCGCGAAGGGCTCGAAGCTGACGGCGAAGGACGTGGCGGAGCTGCGGGAGCAGACGGCGGAGTAGCACACCGCGATTGACGCGCGGTCGCGCGCCAATCTCTGCTGTCGTCCCGGACAAGCGAAGCGCAATCCGGGACCCATACGCCGCAGCAATAGTTTTGCGAAGACTCGGAGTGACCAGCTTCGCGCAACAACTACTCCCTGGGGTTATGGGTCCCGGCCTTCGCCGGGACGACACCGAGCTTGTAGAACTAGCTCAACCAGAATTTCGGCGTCGCCGGCTCCAGCCGACCGCCGATGCGCACTGGCGCAATCTTCAGCGCAAGGCCCGTTGCGTCGTCCGTCTCCACGGCGACGGCGCTGAGCGTTGCAGCGCCTGCTGCCGGCTCGAAACGCCCTGACGGAATTCCCGTGGTGAACCGGCGCAGCGGCTCTTCCTTCTGCATGCCGATGATGGAATCGTAGTCGCCAGTCATGCCGGCATCGGTCATGTAGGCGGTGCCGCCTGAGAGAATCTGGTGGTCGGCGGTCGGCACATGTGTGTGGGTGCCGACGACGAGGCTGGCGCGGCCGTCGCAGAAGAAGCCGATGCCCTGCTTCTCGCTGGACGCCTCGCAATGGAAATCGACCACGATGGCGTCCGCGGCAACGCCGAGTGGACAGGCGCCGAGCTCGCGCTCGAGCGCGGCGAAGGGATCGTCGAACGGGGTCATGAAGACCCGGCCGAGCGCGTTGACGACGAGCGCATGCTTGCCGTTCTTGGTCTCGACCAAGGCGGCGCCGCGGCCGGGCGTGCCGCGCGGATAGTTCGCCGGACGCACCAGGCGGTCGGCGCGTTCGATGAAGACAAGCGCCTCGCGCTGGTCCCAGGAGTGATTGCCGAGCGTCACCGCATCGGCGCCTGCCTCGATGAACTCCCGGTAGATCGCTTCCGTGATGCCGAAGCCGCCTGCCGAATTCTCGCCGTTGACGACGACGAAATCGAGCGACCAGTCCCTGACCATGCCGGGCAGATATTCGGCGACGGCCTCGCGCCCGCTACGACCGACGACATCACCCACGAAGAGAATGCGCAACTTCAGAACTCCGGAAATCGAACACGTCCGATTCCGTTAGCACATAATCCAGCGCGACGTCGTGCGATAGTGCCGGAACCGCCTCGATCTCCTGCGCTGCAAACGCGAGGCCGATGCCGACGATGTGCTTGGTCTTGCGCAAATGCGCGAAGGTGAAATCGTAATGGCCCGCGCCATAGCCGATGCGATGGCCGAGGCGGTCGAAGGCGGCGAGCGGCGTCAGCATGATGTCGGGGATCACCTCGGCCGCTGCCGGCGACGGCTCGGGAATGCCGAGCGGGCCGAGCATCAGGCGATCCCTCGGGTGGAAGACGCGGAAGATCAGCGACTGGCCGCGCGCGGTGACGCAAGGCAGCGCCAGCTTGGCGCCCTCCTCGGCGAGCTTCGTGAGCAGCGGCATCGGATCGATCTCGCTGCGGATCGGCGAATAGCCGGAGACGATGCTGCCGGGCAGCAGCTCGAACGGCAGCCCGCGCTTGCCGAGCTTTGCGGCGGCTGCCGTGCGCTTCTTCTCGCTCAGTGCGTCGCGCTTGGCGAGGGCTTTGGCACGGAGCTCGGCTTTGGAGTTGGACATGCGCGTTTTCCCCGAAGGCGAAGTCTTGCTCCGCCGTCCTCACCCGCCTTGTGCGCGATTGCGCGCACTGGAGCGGGTGATCCAGTATTCCAGAGACGCCAGTGCTAGACCTCTACGCTGCGGCGTACTGGATGCCCCGCCTGCGCGGGGCATGACACCGGAATAGAACCGCAAGCGTGTCGGGGACGCAATTCGACAGAGCAGAAGAAAACAGTGCGAAGCCGCGTACGCCGTTGAAGCACTCGATCCCGGAGTTCCCTACGAAAGTAGGTGGGCACCATATGTCCGGGCCCACGGGCCCGGCCAGGGACAGTTCCCTAAAGGATCGATAAGGCCCCGGGGATATATGGCTCCTGACGCACGTCGCAGCCTCGCGCAGCCAATGTAACAACGATACTGACGAATCGCCAGCCCGGCGCTGCAGCGCTTTCGCAGCCCTCACAGTGCCACCCTCCCCCTGGAGGTAGGGCTATCGCATATGGGCGAGAGTGGAGAGAAGGAAGTCGTTATTCCATCTGGCCTGGAGCATTTTGTGGCTGATGCGCGCGGGACCGGGCGTTGCCTGCAGGGCATTGATGGCCAGCTTGCGAATAAGAGCGAGATTTTCCGCAGCGTGATCCTTGCGGCTGCGGCAGGCGTCCTCGTCGAACAGAACGTCGAGAACCCAGTGCAGGTTGTTCTCGATGCTCCAGTGGGCGCGCACGGCCTCGAGCAGCTTTTTGGCCGACAGCAGGCGCGAGGCCAGGAAATATCGGACCGTATGCTTGGCGGTCTTGCCCGAGTTGGCGCGCCAACTGTCGATGCGGCCGACGGCGGCGATAGCAGGGAAGTCGTATTGCTTCGCCAACTGTGGCGCCGGCGCGATGATGGCCTGCCGGCGTTCGATGCGGCCGTGGGCGGTGGCCCTTCGTTGACTCGCTCGCGCAGCCTTTCGGGCTGTGTCGACCAGCGTCTTGGCGGCCTTGAAGAGCCGGCCACGATTGCTCTTGATGGCCAACACGTAGTGCCCCTTCCGGTCGCGGATGGCTTGCGCGGTATCGGGCCGGCAATGCAAGGCGTCGGCGGTGACAAGAGCTCCGTCCAGATCGAGCAGCGCGAGGACTTCGAGAGCTCCAGCAACCTCGTTGCGATTGGGGGCCTTCCGCTGAGCCAACGCCATACGCGTGCCGGCCGCCCAGACGTTGACCATATGCAGCGGCGTGGCCTGCCGGCCACGCGCGAAGGCTCCGCGCAGAGCCTTGCCGTCGATGCTGACCACGCCCTCGATGCCGAAGCTCTTGCTGAACTTGCGCAAAACCGCTTCCAGACCTTTCGGGTCCAGCGCACGGAAGACGTTGCTGAACGTATCGTGGCTCGGAATACCGTGCCTAAGCTCCAGGAATCGCCGCAACAGTTCCTCGCGGCCTTGGCCGAAGAACTCGAACTCGGTGCAGGTCTTGGCGCCAGCCAGCGTAGCCGCCAATGCAATGACAAGGATATCCACCAGATCGTGTCGGCTGTTGCTGGCGCGCGGATCCTTGAGCGGTCGAAACAGGCGCTTGAGCTTGCGCATTTAGGGCTCCCTCGGGAATCGAGAGACACCCAAAGAATCCAGTTCCAGCCGCTTGGCAACACCCCGCCAACGCCATATGCGATTCCCCTACCCCTGGAGGGGAGGGTAAGGGGCGTGATCACATCGAGCAAACCAGCCGCGATACGTGGACGCTTACCCGATCGCGATTCCGTTGCCGACGGTGCGGTTCAGCACCTGGGTCGACTTCTCGATGCGTTCGGCGGCGGCGTTCAGCGCATTCACCACGGCGGTCTGCGTCATCCTTGCGCGCTCGACGGCGGCGTTGCGGAAATCCCGAAGCTCGGTCAACTCCTGCTCGAGGGTCCGGACACGGTTGCCGGTGTCGATCAATTCGTCGCACACGGTCAGCGCCGCCATCACCGTCAGACGCGCATCGCCGATCTCGCCGAACTTTCCGCGCAGCGACTGGATGCGTGTCTCCAGGGTTTCGGCGAGCTTGAGCAGCCGCACCTCCTGGCCCTCCTCGCAGGCCATGCGGTATTGCCGGCCATTGATGGTGACGTTGATGTGGCTCATCCGTCCTCTCCGGTATCGAGCACCGAGCGTATCGTGACGATCGCGGAATCCAGCCGGTCGGAAATCTCGCGATTGGTGCGCTCGAGCTTGCGCGCCTTCACCAGCGCGCCGTCGAGCTCGTCGGCAAGTCGCGACCGGTCTGCGCCCAATGCCTGGATTCGCGCCGCGAGCTCGTTCTCGTCGCGATCGGCATCGCGCCGCCGCTCCACCGCGCTTTCGAGCGCATCGAGCGCCGCCATGAGCCTGCGAGTCGCAATCTCGATCTCGACGGCGGATGACTCCGTCATGGCGGAACTGTTGGAGACGCGATCGTTCATGCAGTCAGCGGCGGAACCTGGCGGCCTTTGCCCAGTGGCCTTTCCCTGGAGCTTGCCGTCCGGCAAAAGACTCGGTTCGGCAAGCGGTTAGAAGCAGAAATTTACGTGGCAAGCTAGCCAAGCGCAACGCCGCCGCAAAACTATGCACCGATCAATCGGGAAGACGTCGTGCTGCCTCTCAATTCCCCCGGCACGATCCCGGCGGAAAACCGATCTCCACACAGGCAACTTTTACGGCCAAACCGGCGTTTGATTGCCTTGGCCTGCCGGAACCGAGGTGCTATCCCAGCCCCGACCCCTTCAGTGGCCGCCAGGCTCCTCCCGCGCGGGCATACATCGCCAAGCGCCTCTTTTCAGACGGATTTCAGACATGACGCAGGTCGATCACTCCGGTATGGCCAACGCGATCCGCGGCCTTTCGATGGACGCTGTCGAGAAGGCGAAATCGGGCCATCCCGGCCTGCCGATGGGTGCCGCCGACATTGCCACGGTGCTGTTCACGCAGTTCCTGAAATTCGATGCCGCCGCGCCCGCCTGGCCGGACCGCGACCGCTTCGTGCTGTCGGCCGGCCACGGCTCGATGCTGCTCTATTCGCTGCTGTACCTGACCGGCAATACCGAGATGACGCTGGATCAGATCAAGCAGTTCCGGCAGGTCGATTCGCTCACCCCGGGACACCCCGAGAACTTCCGCACCAATGGCATCGAGACCACGACCGGGCCGCTCGGCCAGGGCATCTCGACCGCAGTCGGCATGGCACTGGCCGAGAAGATGCTCGCCGCCGAGTTCGGCAAGAAGATCGTCGACCACCATACCTATGTGCTCGCTTCCGACGGCGACCTGATGGAAGGCGTGTCGCAGGAAGCGATCGCGATGGCCGGGCACTGGAAGCTCAACAAGCTGATCGTGCTCTACGACGACAACGGCATCTCGATCGACGGCCCGACTTCGATCTCGGATTCCGTCGACCAGGTGAAGCGCTTCAAGTCGGCGGGCTGGGCTGCCGAGAAGATCGACGGCCAGGACAAGGCCGCCATTGCCGACGCGATCACGCGCGCGAAGAAATCGAACAAGCCGACGCTGATCGCCTGCCGCACCACCATCGGCTTCGGCGCGCCGCACAAGGCCGGCACTGCGAAGGTGCATGGCGAGGCGCTCGGGGCCGACGAGCTCAAGGCGGCCAAGGAAAATCTCGGCATCTCGCTCGAGCCGTTCTCAGTTCCTGACGACGTGCTGAAGGCGTGGCGCGCGGCCGGCAGCCGCGGCGCAGCGGCACGGCAGGAATGGGAAGCACGGCTCGGTGAGCTCGGCAGCCGCAAGCGCGCCGAGTTCGAGCGGCGTCTGCGCCATGAGCGTCCGGCGTCGCTTGCAAAGGCGCTGCGCGCGCACAAGAAGGAGCTGATCGAGAAACCGCTGACGGCGGCGACGCGCAAATCATCGGAGGCCGCGATCGAGGCGATCGCCGCCGCGATGCCGATGGAATTCCTGGCGGGCTCGGCCGACCTCACCGGCTCCAACAACAACAAGGCGAAATCGGCGACCGCCTTCTCGGCCAAGACGCCGAAGGGCCGCTTCATCCATTACGGCATTCGCGAGCACGGCATGGCCGCCGCGATGAACGGCATCTTCCTGCACGGCGGCTTTGCGCCGAACGGCGCGACCTTCCTGGTGTTCACCGACTATGCGCGTCCTGCGATGCGCCTTGCCGCGCTGATGGGCGCCGGCGTCGTCTACGTCATGACCCACGATTCCATCGGTCTCGGCGAGGACGGCCCGACCCATCAGCCGGTCGAGCATCTCGCCGCGCTTCGCGCCATCCCGAACATGCGCGTGTTCCGTCCGTGCGATGCCATCGAGGTCGCAGAATGCTGGGAGCTCGCGCTCAACCGCGTGGACGGACCGACCGTGCTGGCGCTGACGCGGCAGAACCTGCCGCAGCTGCGGACCACCGCACCGAACGACAATCCTTGTGCGGCCGGCGCCTATGAGCTGGTCGCTGCCCAGGGCGAAGCCAAGGTGACGCTGTTCGCTTCCGGCTCCGAGGTCGAGATCGCGGTCGCGGCCCAAAAGCAGCTCGCGGAACGCGGCATCGCGTCACGGGTTGTCTCTGTTCCCTCACTCGAGCTGTTGTTAGCGCAACCAGAGGCGAAACGCGCCGCCATCATCGGCAACGCGCCGGTCAAGATTGCGATCGAGGCCGCCGTGCGCTGGGGCTGGGATGCCGTGATCGGCCAGGATGGCGAATTCATCGGCATGCATTCCTTCGGCGAAAGCGGTCCTGCCAAGGAGCTCTACAAGCATTTCGGCATTACCGCCGAGGCCGCAGTTAACGCTGTGCTGAAGCGCGTTTCCTGAGAGTTGAGCTTGCCGCAAAAAAGGACTACCTAATCTCCCATATGATCAAGCACCGCCCGGCCGAACCGGGCGTCCGCCCCTAAAAAACCCTCGCAGGCGCGTAATAGCGCGTTGTGCGGGATGACAACGGTCATTGAAGGAGACGAAACATGGCAGTCCGCGTCGGAATTAACGGTTTTGGCCGCATCGGCCGCAACGTCCTGCGGGCTATCGCCGAGTCAGGCCGCAAGGACATCGAGGTCGTCGGCATCAACGATCTCGGCCCGGTCGAGACCAACGCCCATCTGCTCCGTTTCGACAGCGTCCATGGCCGCTTCCCCGGCACCGTCACCGTCGATGGCGACTCGATCAGCCTCGGCAATAGCAAGATCAAGGTGACCGCCGAGCGCGATCCCGCGAAGCTGCCGTGGAAGGATCTCGGCGTCGACATCGCGCTGGAATGCACGGGCATCTTCACCTCGAAGGACAAGGCCTCCGCACATCTGACCGCCGGCGCCAAGCGCGTGCTGGTCTCCGCGCCCGCCGACGGCGCCGACGCCACCATCGTCTACGGCGTCAACCACGAGACGCTGACCAAGGACCACCTGGTCGTCTCCAACGGAAGCTGCACCACCAACTGCCTCGCGCCGGTCGCCAAGGTGCTGAACGACCTCGTCGGCATCGAGACCGGCTTCATGACCACGATCCACGCCTATACCGGCGACCAGCCGACGCTGGACACCTTGCACAAGGATCTCTACCGCGGCCGCGCCGCGGCGATGTCGATGATCCCGACCTCGACCGGTGCCGCCAAGGCCATCGGCCTCGTGCTGCCGGAACTGAAGGGCAAGCTCGATGGCGTCGCGATCCGCGTGCCGACGCCGAACGTCTCGGTCGTCGACCTCAAGATCGTCGCCAAGCGCGCCACCGACGCCAAGGAGATCAACGCGGCGATGAAGCGCGCCAGCGAGCAGCAGCTCAAGGGCATCCTCGGCTACACCAGCGCGCCGAACGTCTCGATCGACTTCAACCACGACCCGCACTCCTCGACCTTCCACGAGGACCAGACCAAGGTGCAGAACGGCACGCTGGTGCGCGTGATGTCCTGGTACGACAACGAGTGGGGCTTCTCGAACCGCATGGCGGACACCGCCGTCGCGATCGCGAAGGTGATCTAAGCAAGATCTCGTGTCCCGGACGCGGTGCAGCGCGCTTGCGCTGCTCCGCAGAGCCGGGACCCATCTCCCGCGTAGGTCCCGGTTCTGCACAGCGGCACTTCGCGCCGCAGTGCGCCCGGGACAAGAGAGAGTGTCCCATGGCGAACAAATTCCGCACCCTCGACGACGTCGACGTGAAGGGCAAGCGCGTGCTGCTGCGCGTCGATCTGAACGTGCCCATGGAGAGCGGGCGCGTCACCGATGCGACGCGGCTCGAGCGCGTCGCGCCGACCATCACCGAACTTTCGGACAAGGGCGGCAAGGTCATCCTGCTCGCGCATTTCGGCCGGCCCAAGGGGCGGGATGCCAAGGAGTCGCTCAAGCCCGTGGCCGAGGCACTGTCGAAGGTGGTGAAGAAGCCCGTCGCCTTCGCGGACGATTGCATCGGCGAGCCTGCGGCCAAAGCCGTGGCGGCGTTGAACGACGGCGACATTCTCTGCCTGGAAAACACCCGCTTCCACAAGGAAGAGGAAAAGAACGATCCCGCCTTCGTCGCGGAGCTCGCAAAGCTCGGCGACATCTGGGTCAGCGACGCGTTCTCGGCCGCGCACCGCGCCCACGCCTCGACCGAAGGACTCGGCCACAAGCTGCCGGCCTATGCCGGCCGCACCATGCAGGCCGAGCTCGATGCGCTGGAGAAGGCGCTGGGGTCGCCGACCAAGCCCGTCATCGCCATCATCGGCGGCGCAAAGGTCTCGACCAAGATCGACCTCTTGGAAAACCTCGTGACCAAGGTCGACGCGCTCGTGATCGGCGGCGGCATGGCCAACACCTTCCTGCACGCGCAGGGCGTCGCGGTCGGCAAGTCGCTGGCCGAAAAAGACCTCGCGCCGACCGCGCTGCGCATCATGGAGAAGGCGGAAGCCGCCAATTGCGCCATCATCCTCCCCGTGGACGCAACCGTCGCCTATCACTTCGCGGCCAACGCGCCGTCGCATGCCTATGGGCTGGATGCGATCCCGGCCGACGGCATGATCCTCGACGTCGGCCCGCAATCGGTGGCGCGCGTCCACGCCGCGATCGACGACGCCGCAACCTTGGTCTGGAACGGACCGCTCGGGGCGTTCGAGATGCAGCCGTTCGACCGCGGCACGGTCGCGGCCGCCAAGCACGCCGCCGAGCGCACCAAGGCCAAGAAGCTGATCTCGATCGCGGGCGGCGGCGACACCGTCGCGGCGCTCAACCAGGCCCATGTGGCCGGTGACTTCACCTATGTGTCGACCGCCGGTGGCGCGTTCCTTGAATGGATGGAAGGCAAGCCCCTGCCCGGCGTCGAAGTTCTGCGTATCAAGTAATCAAGCGGCCTTTCAAATCAGCCTTGCAGGCCCCAACGGGAGAAAAAGACAGATGGCTCGGATCACGTTACGTCAACTGCTCGACCACGCGGCGGAGAACGATTACGGCGTACCGGCCTTCAACATCAACAACATGGAGCAAGCGCTGGCGATCATGGACGCGGCCAACCAGGTCGATGCGCCCGTCATCATCCAGGCCTCGCGCGGCGCGCGCTCCTACGCCAACGACGTCATGCTCAAGCACATGATGGACGCCGTGACCGAGATCTACCCGCACATTCCGGTCTGCGTGCATCTCGACCACGGCAACGAGCCGGCGACCTGCATGACCGCGATCCAGGCCGGCTTCACCTCGGTGATGATGGACGGCTCGCTCAAGGCCGACGGCAAGACGCCGGGCGACTGGGGCTACAATGTCGGCGTCACCAAGACCGTGACCGACATGGCCCATCTCGGCGGCATCTCGGTGGAAGGCGAGTTAGGCGTGCTCGGCTCGCTCGAAACCGGCATGGGCGACAAGGAAGACGGCCACGGCGCCGAAGGCAAGCTCAGCCACGACCAGCTCCTGACCAATCCGGACGAGGCCGTGAAGTTCGTCAAGGAGACCAAGGTCGACGCACTCGCGATCGCGATGGGCACCTCGCATGGTGCTTACAAATTTACCCGCAAGCCCGACGGCGACATCCTCGCCATGAACGTGATCGAGGAGATCCACCGCAAGCTGCCGAACACGCATCTCGTCATGCACGGCTCCTCCTCGGTGCCGCAGGAGCTGCAGGACATCATCAACGCCTATGGCGGCAAGATGAAGCCGACCTGGGGCGTGCCTGTCGCCGAAATCCAGCGCGGCATCAAGAACGGCGTGCGCAAGATCAACATCGACACCGACAACCGCATGGCCATGACCGGCCAGATCCGGAAAGTGCTGAAGGACAGCCCGGAAGAGTTCGATCCGCGCAAATATTTGAAGCCGGCGATGGAAGCGATGACCAAGCTGTGCAAGCAGCGGCTGCAGGAGTTCAATACCGCGGGGCAAGCGTCCAAGATCAAGAAGGTGCTGACCACCGCCGAGATGGCCAAGCGCTACGCCAAGGGCGAGCTGGATCCGAAGGTGGCGTGATCTCCCTCCCTCTCCCCGTTCTTACGGGGAGAGGGTCGGGGTGAGGGGCTCTCTCCGCGAGTTGTGCCCTATCGATAGACCTGTACCCCCTCACCCGGATCGCGCCGGACGATGCTTCGCATCGCCGGGGGCGATCCGACCTCTCCCCGCAGGCGGGGAGAGGTAAACAAGACCTCCCCCCTTTACCCTGCGACGAACGTTAACTCGGCAATTGCCCGAGAACGGTCTATTTTCACGGGCAAGGGCAGAATCGTTTTGGGAGGACCTCTCGATGAATCTGACTGAGCTCAACAGGATCGCGACCGCCATGGTCGTATCAGGCAAGGGCATCCTTGCCGCCGACGAATCCTCCGGCACCATCAAGAAGCGCTTTGACGCCATCGGCGTGGAATCGACGGAAGAGAACCGCCGCGACTATCGCGAGATGCTGTTTCGCTCCAAGGATGCCATGAGCCAATACATCTCCGGCGTGATCCTCTATGACGAGACGATCTGGCAGGATGCCAAGGACGGCACGCCGCTGATCAAGCTGATCGAACAGAGCGGCGCCATTCCCGGCATCAAGGTCGACGAGGGCACGCAAGCCCTGCCGATGTGCCCCGGCGAGCTCGTCACCATCGGGCTCGACAAGCTCGCCGAACGGTTGAAGAAATACTATGAGCGCGGCGCGCGCTTTGCCAAATGGCGGGCGGTGATCGACATCGGCAGCGGCACTGACGGCCGGGGCATCCCCTCGATGACCGCGATCAGCGTCAACGCCCACGCGCTGGCGCGCTATGCCGCGCTGTGCCAGGCTGCGCAGATCGTGCCGATCGTCGAGCCGGAGGTGCTGATGGACGGCGACCACGACATCGATCGCTGCTATGACGTGACGCAACGCGTGCTCGACAAGACGTTCCAGGAGCTGCGCGTCCAGCGCGTCGCGCTCGAGGGCATGGTGCTGAAGCCGAACATGGCCATCTCAGGTAAGAAGTGCGCAAAGCAGGCGTCCGTGGAGGAAGTCGCGGAGAAGACGATACGGCTGCTGAAGGCCTGCGTGCCCGCAGCCGTGCCTGGTATCGCCTTCCTCTCCGGCGGCCAGTCGGACGAGGAGGCAACCGCCCATCTCAACGCCATGCACAAGCTCGGTCCGCTGCCCTGGGGCCTGACCTTCTCCTACGGCCGCGCGCTGCAGGCCGCGCCGCAGAAGGCCTGGTCCGGCAAGGCCGAGAATGTCGCGGCCGGCCAGCGCGCCTTCAGCCATCGCGCGCGGATGAACGGCCTTGCGTCCAAGGGCGAATGGCAAAGCAGCCTGGAACAGAAGGCAGCCTAGACCTTGTCGAACAAGCCGCCTCCGCCGCGCCCGGCGCCGCGTCTCTACCTCGCAACGCCCGTGGTCGATGATCCCGCTCCGCTCGTCGCCGAGCTGCCGGGCCTGCTCGCCTCCGCCGACGTCGCCGCCGTGCTGCTGCGGCTGCAGGAGACCGATCAGCGCACCATGATCTCGCGCATCAAGGCATTGGCGCCGCCGGTGCAGAAGGCAGGCGCAGCACTCCTCGTCGACGGCCATCCTGAAATCGTCGCACGCGGCGGCGCCGACGGCGCACACCTCACGGGCGTTGCAGCGCTGGAAGAGGCCGCCCCCTCGCTCAAGCCCGATCGCATCGTCGGCGTCGGGGGGCTTGCCACGCGCCACGATTCCATGAGCGCGGGCGAGATGGGCGCCGATTATGTGCTGTTCGGCGAGCCCGACAAGAAGGGCCAACGGCCGTCATCCCAGGCCATCGCCGAACGGCTGGACTGGTGGGCCGAACTGTTCGAGCCGCCCTGCATCGGCTTTGCCACTTCGCTGGACGAGGCGCACGATTTCGCCGCCAGCGGCGCCGATTTCGTGCTGGTCGGCGACTTCATCTGGGCCGATCCGCGCGGGCCCAAGACCGCTCTGATCGAAGTCGATGCTGCGATCAAGAAGGCCCATGCGACGGCGGCGGCTGGCCAGAATCCTGCGAGTCAGGAGCACGGCTAGCGCCCGACATGAAGCTCCCAGGCATCACCATGCTAGCCACGCTGCTGCTCACGGCGCCCGCGGCCGCGCAGCTCCAGATCACCCCGCCGGCCACGACGCCGAGCGCATCCGCCGAAAAACAGAAGCCGAAGCCGCACACGATCACCAAGAAGAAGGAGGCCGCGCCCGCGCCGAAACCTTCGGCCTCCCCCAAGCCGTCCCCCTCGCCCAAGCCGGCCGCGACCGTGATCCCCGCGCCGCCGACCGACGATCCCAACGTCGATTTGGTGTTCGGCGCCTATCAGCGCGGCCAGTACAAGACCGCGTTCGAGCTCGCCACCGCCCGCGCACAAGCCGGCGATCCCAAGGCGATGACCATGCTCGGCGAGCTCTATTCCAACGCCATGGGCATCCGGCGCGACTACGCCAAGGCGGCCGAATGGTACAAGCGCGCTGCGGACGCCGGCGATCGCGAGGCGATGTTCGCGCTCGCCATGCTGCGCATCTCGGGTCGTGGCGGCCCGGTCGACAAGAACGAGGCGGTCAAGCTGATGGCCTCCGCCGCCAAGCTCGGCGAGCCCAAGGCGGCCTATAACCTCGCCTTGCTCTATCTGGACGGCCAGACACTGCCGCAGGACGTCCGGCGCTCCGCTGAACTGCTGCGCCAGGCCGCCGATGCAGGCCTGCCCGAGGCGCAATACGCGCTCGCGACCTTCTACAAGGAAGGCACCGGTGTGCCGAAGGACCCGGAACGCGCGGTGCGGCTGCTTCAGGCCGCCTCGCTCGCCGACAATGTCGATGCCGAGGTCGAATATGCGATCGCGATGTTCAACGGCAACGGCACGCCGAAGAACCAGCCGGCTGCTGTCGCATTGCTCCGCAAGGCGTCCCGCCAGGGCAGCGCGATCGCGCAGAACCGGCTGGCATGGGTGCTGATCAACGGCGTGGGCACATCCATGGACAAGGTCGAAGGCTTCAAATGGCACCTGGTGGCCAAAACCACCGGCAAAGGCGACCCTGAGCTCGACAAGCAATTGTCCGAACTGCCGGCCGAGGAGCGGGCCAAGGCGGAGGCCGCCGCCAGGAAGTGGCTCGGGACCAAATGACTTGACGCGGGCCCCCTCACGGGGCACCCAGTCCCTCAAACAGGCGTGTTTCTGCGCCCATCCCCCCGATCAAGTCCAGAGCTCATGCTGTATTCAGCCACTATCAACGTCATGGTCAAGGCCGCGCGCCGCGCCGGCCGCAGCCTCAAGCGCGATCTCGGCGAGATCGAGCATCTCCAGGTCTCGCTGAAGGGGCCGGCGAATTTCGTCTCGCTCGCCGACAAGCGCGCCGAGGAGATCCTCTACCAGGACCTCGCCAAGGCCCGGCCCGGCTACGGCTTCATCGGCGAGGAAGGCGGCACCCGCGAGGGCACCGACAAGAGCCACACCTGGATCGTCGATCCGCTCGACGGCACCACCAACTTCCTGCACGGCATCCCGCAATTCGCGATCTCGATCGGCCTCGCCCGCGAGGGCACGGTGATCGCCGGCGTGATCTATAATCCCGCCAATGACGAGCTCTACATCGCCGAGCGCGGCAAGGGTGCGTTCCTCAACGATCAGCGCCTGCGCGTCGCCGGCCGCCGCCAGCTGAACGAATGCGTGGTCGCCTGCGGCCTGCCCCATATCGGCCGCGGCGACCACGAGGAATTCCGCCGCGAGATGACCGCGATCCAGGACCGCGTCGCAGGCCTCCGCCGCTTCGGCGCCGCCTCCCTCGACCTCGCCTTCGTCGCCGCCGGCCGTCTCGACGGCTACTGGGAGCGGAATCTGTCGCCCTGGGACATCGCGGCCGGGCAGATCATGGTCAAGGAAGCGGGCGGCACCGTGAGCGACATCGACACGCCCGGTGATGCGCTGACGAATGGGCACGTCGTCTGCGGCAACGAGTTCGTGCACGGAGAGCTGGTGAAGATTCTGCGGAAGGCGGCGTAAGGCACGGCCACAGCGGCGGTCCGCTCCCTCGCCCCGCTTGCGGGGAGAGGGTTGGGGTGAGGGGGAGTCTCCACGAGGACGGTGAGAGTTCGACTCGCGGAGAGTCCCCCTCACCCGGATCGCATCTGCGATGCGATCCGGCCTCTCCCCGCAAGCGGGGAGAGGCGAAGAAGGCAACAGCCGATGCGGCTCAATGACTCGTGTGCGCTCGCGCCGGCGGCCCGTAGGCCTCACCTTCCCTTGCCGGCGCCGGCTCGCGATCCCCGCCCAGCACGCGCTGCACTGAGACGAAGAACACCGGCACCATCAAGAGCGCCAGGATCACCACTGCGATCATGCCGCCCATCACCACGCTGCCGAGCGCTTGCTGGCTGGCGCCGCCGGCGCCGTGCGCGATCGCCATCGGCAGCACGCCGCAGATGAAGGCAAGGCCGGTCATCAGGATCGGGCGGAAGCGCAGGCGGCAGGCCTCGATGGTGGCTTCCACCAGCGGCTTGCCCTCTTTCCGCAGATCCTTGGCGAATTCGATGATCAGGATCGCGTCCTTGGCCGCAAGACCGATGATGGTGATCAGGCCGACGGTGAAATAGACGTCGTTGGGCAGGTTCCGCAGCGTCGCTGCGGCGACGGCGCCGACGATGCCGAGCGGCACGGTGAGCAGCACCGCGAGCGGGATGGTCCAGCTCTCGTAGAGTGCGGCCAGGCACAGGAACACCACGAATACCGACAGCGCCAGCAGGAACGGCGCCTGCGAGCCCGAGAGCTTCTCCTGGAGCGACTGCCCGGTCCATTCATAGCCGAAGCCGCGCGGCAATCTGTCGGCGAGCCGCTCCATCTCGGCGATCGCATCGCCCGACGTGAAGCCGGGCCTCGCTTCGCCGGAGATGCGCACCGCCGGATAATAGTTGAAGCCGGCGATCTGCGTCGGCCCGCGCGCCCATTCCACCGTGGCAAAGGACGAGAACGGCACCAGCTGACCGCGGCTGTTCTTGACGTTGTAATTGAGGATGTCCTCGGTCCGCATGCGGTCGCGCGCGTCCGCCTGCACCACGACGCGCTGCATGCGGCCGCGGTTCGGGAAGTCGTTGATGTAGTTCGAGCCGAGATTGGTCGAGATCGTGTTGTTGATGTCCTCGAAGGTGACGCCGAAGGCGCCGGCCTTCTCGCGGTCGATCATGAGATTGACCACGCCCGCCTCGGGCAGGCCTTCGATATAGACCTTCTGCAGCACCGGACTCGCATTGGCCTCCGCGATCAGCTGATCCGCGGCACGCATCAATTGCTGGTAACCCTTCTGGCCGCGGTCCTGGAGGCGGAACGAGAAGCCGGAGGAGTTGCCGAGATTGTCGATCGGCGGCGGCTGCAGCGCCGAGATTTTTGCGTCGCGGATCGACGAGCCCAGGTCGCGGTTGACGTCGTTGACGATCGCGGCGGCGGAGTCCTTGGGCCCGCGCTCCGACCAGTCCTTCAGGGTGATGAAGGCCTGCGCGGTGTTCATGCCCTGGCCGGAGAAGCTGAAGCCGGTGAGGAAGGTGACGTTGTCGACTCCCGGCCGCCGCGCCAGGTATTTTTCCACCTTCTCGATCACGGCCTCGGTGCGGGCGTAGGACGAATCCGACGGCGTCTGCACGTCGGTGGTGATGAAGCCCTGGTCGTCGACGGGCAGGAAGCCGCCGGGCAGATTGACGAAGGCCCAGGACAGGCCGACCAGCAGCGCGGCATAGACCAGCATCAGGCGGCCGGTGCGCTTCAGCGAGAAGCCGACGGTGCTGGAATAGCGCTCCTTGCCGCCTTCGAGCATGCGGTTGAACCAGCCGAACACGCCTCTCTTCGCGTGACCATGACCGGCCTCGACGGGCTTGAGCAGGGTCGCACACAGCGCCGGCGTCAACGACAGCGCGAGGAAGGCGGAGAAGCCGATCGCCGCAACCATGGTGACCGAGAACTGACGGTAGATGATGCCGACCGAGCCCGGGAAGAACGCCATCGGCACGAACACGGCCATCAGCACCAGGGTGATGCCGATGATGGCGCCGGTGATCTGCGACATGGCCTTCCGCGTCGCTTCCTTCGGCGGCAGGCCTTCCTCGGCCATGATGCGCTCGACGTTCTCGACCACGACGATGGCGTCGTCGACGAGGATGCCGACCGCGAGCACCATGCCGAACATCGAGAGCATGTTGATGGAGTAGCCGGCGAGCAGCAGCGTGGAACAGGCACCCAGCAGCGCCACCGGCACCACGATGGTCGGAATGATGGTGTAGCGGATGTTCTGGAGGAACAGGAACATCACCACGAACACCAGCACCACGGCCTCGACCAGTGTCGACAGCACCTTCTTGATCGAGGCCTCGACCACGGGCGTGATGTTGTAGGGGATCTCATAGGTGATGTTGGCCGGGAAGAAGCGCGACAGCTCCTTCATCTTGGCTTCGACGGCGCTCGCGGTCGCCAGCGCATTGCCGGTCGGCGACATCAGCACCGAAAGACCGGCGGTCGGCTTGCCGTCGAGGCGGGTGTTGAACTGGTAGCTGAGGCCGCCGACCTCGATGCGCGCGACGTCGCGCAGGCGCACGGTCGAGCCGTCGGCATTGGCGCGCAGGATGATGGCGCCGAACTCGTCCGGGGACGACAGCTGACCCTTGACCAACACCAGCGCGGAGGTCCGCTGGCTCGACGTCGACGGCTCGGCGCCGATGCTGCCGGAGGCCACCTGCGCGTTCTGCGCGGCGATCGCCTTGTTGATGTCGTCGGCGGTCAGCCCATAGCCGACGAGCTTGGCCGGATCGACCCAGACGCGAAGTGAGCGCTCGGTCGAATACAGCGTGGCGCGGCCGACGCCGGGAATGCGACGGATCTCGCCGAGAACGTTGCGGATCATGAAGTCGCCGAGGCCGACCTCATCCAAGCTGCCGTCGGTCGAGTTCAGCGTGATGATCTGAAGCACCGCGCTGGAAGCTTCCTCGATCAGGATGCCCTGTTGCATCACCGCGCGCGGCAGGCGCGCCTCGACGCGCTTGATGCGGTTCTGCACCTCGACCGAGGCGGCGCTGGTATCGGTGCCCGGCTGGAAGTTGGCGATGATTTCGACCTGGCCGAGCGAGTCGCTGGTCGATTCGAAATTGAGGATGTTGGCGGCGCCGTTGAGCTCCTCCTCGATCAGCCGCGTGACGCTGTTGTAGAGGTTTTCCGGCGAGGCGCCGGGATAGCTGGTCGAGACCGAGATCGAGGGCGGCGCGATGATCGGATATTGCGCGATCGGCAGCAGCGGCACCGCGATCGCACCGATCAAGCAGATGAACAGCGCGACCACCCAGGCGAAGATCGGCCTGTCGATGAAGAAACTCGGCATAGCGCGTTACCGCGTGAGCTGCTGGGCGTGCCGGTTGTCCGCGGTCGCGTCCGCCTCCGACCAGGATTGCGGCTTGACCTTGTCGCCGGCCGCGAACTTCTGGAACCCTTCGACCACGACCTTGTCGCCGGCCTTCAGGCCTTCGGTGACGAACCAGAGCCCGTCCTGCACCGAGCCGGTGCGCACCGCCTGCACCGCGATGTGGTTGTCGTCCTTGACGACGAACACCTCGCTGCCGCCGCCGCCATTGCGCTGGATCGCCTGCTGCGGCACCGCGATCGCATCGGAATCGAGACCCTGGTCGATGCGGACCCGGACATACATGCCCGGCAGCAGCTCGCGCTTGGGATTGGGGAACTCGCCGCGCAACGTCACCTGCCCAGTGTGGGCATCGACCTTGGCGTCGGAGAACAGCAGCTTGCCGTCGAGCGAATAGATGGTGTTGTCGTCGAGCACGAGGCGCACCTTGGCGGCATCGGCGGCGATGCGCTCGAGGTCGCCGCTCTCGAAGGCACGGCGGAGCTGGTTGAGCTCGGTCACCGACTGGGTGAAGTCGGCATAGATCGGATCGAGCTGCTGGATTGTGGCGAGATTGGTCTCGTTCTGCACGGCGAGCGCCCCCTCGCTGACCAGCGCCGCACCGACCACGCCGTCGATCGGCGCGCGCACGGTGGCAAAGTCGAGATTGAGTTTTGCCCGCGCGAGCTCGGCCTTGCGGCCTTCGACCTCGGCATAAGCCTGGCGTTCGGCTGCAATCGCCTTCTCGTTCTCGGCTTCGGGGGCAGCGCGATCCTTGGTGAGGGTGGCGATACGATGCGCCTGCTGCTTGGCCTGCATCAATGCTGCTTCGGCCTTGGCAAGCGCGGCCTCGTTGGCCATCACCTCGACCTCGAACGGACGCGGATCGATACGGTAGAGCGGATCGCCCGCCTTCACCTCGCTGCCCTGGCGGAACAGGCGTTCCACCACGATACCGGAGACGCGCGGCCGCACGTCGGAAACACGCGTCGGCGCGATGCGGCCCGGCAGCTCGCGCACCACGGCGCGCGACTGCGGCTTGACGATCACGATGCTGACGTCAGGGTCCGACGGAGGCGCGGCGGAAACTGCGGAACTAGACTCGTCGCAGCCTGCCAACAGCGGCGCTAGGGCCGCGAGCATCATTGCAACGCATGCCGATCGCGCACGAAGTCCTGACATGAAGTGGGGTGCCCCGATATTGTTGATACTGCTCATTGCTCGCGCGAGGCCCTTTCTGGACCTTTTACACGCGACTGATGCCGTCAAAATAGAATGCACCTGCTGCGATGCAACGCATCACGCGGGCGGCTCATTGTCACACGGCGTATCGTCTTGAATTCAGACGGCTTTTCCGGTGTCACTTGATTGTGAGTCGGGGCCCACCGCCGCGTGCTGCGACGGAACAGCGCAATCACTCGGTGGCCTTCATCCGGTAGTGGCTGACGCCCCATTCGGTTCCATCGGCGTAGCCGAACAGGCCCGAGGTCGCGAGCAGGAACCAGCGCCAACGACGCATCCAAAGGGCGGTCTCCTCGCCGTAGACCCTGCGCAAGCACGCCTCGATGGCGCCGCGACGCGCATCGAAATTAGCGAGCCAGTCGTTGGCGGTGCGCTGGTAATGCATACCACTCCAGCACCATTCCTTCTCGATCGTGAAGATGTCGTCGAACTGCCTGATGAGGTGATGGCTCGGCATCAGCCCGCCCGTGAAGACGTGCTGCGCGATCCAGTCGTCGCGATCGGCCGGGTCAAACAGATGAGAGCCGGAGCGATGCGTGACGACGTGCATGAAGAACCGCCCCTCCGGCGCGAGCCATGACCGCACGCGCGTCATCAGCTTGCGCCAGTTGGTCATCTGCTCGAACATCTCGACCGTGACGATGCGGTCGAACTGGCCCTCGGGCGCGAACACGTTCATGTCCGCGGTGACCGCCCGCAGGTTCGAGAATCCGCGCAGCCGCGCCTCGTCCTCGACATGGGCGCGCTCGGCCTCCGAGGCCGACACGGCCGTCACGGTCGCGTGCGGAAACTGCCTGGCCATCCACAGCGACAGCGAGCCCCAGCCGCAGCCGAGCTCCAGGATGGTCTGGCCGTCGGCCAGACCGGCGTGCTCGACCGTCTGGCGCAGCGCCTCCTCCTCCGCCTCCTGCAAGGTGGTCGCGCCGGTCTTGTAGAAACAGGAGGAGAATTTGCGGTTGGGGCCGAGCACTTCGGCGAAAAAGGAGGCAGGCACCTCGTCATGCCCGGCCGCCGCACCCTCGACGATCGGCCGCAGCATCATCCGTCCGGCGAAGGCGGCATCGTCGCCGGCGCCTGGCGCGGACAGGCGCGCCGCCATGCGGGAGCACAGGCGCTGGATCGCGGCGCGCATCACCACGTCGGGCAGCGGCACGCGTTCGGCAGTCCCGATGATCGCGGAAACGACGCTCATGCGCCCCCCCGAATGGCGAACTTCTGCAGAGACCTGCTTATCAAAGCGCCGCTTCCGGTCCGGGTTCCCCGAACTGTCCCCGAAATCGGCGCACCCGGCGCTTTTTTTGGGCCGGCGCTGTGCCATAGTGCGCGCCGCAATCAAGCTTCGTAACGGATGATACCGGCATGCGGTCTGGCACTTCCCGCTCCACCATGGATATCGAGTACACCAAACTGTCCTCGCCCAGCGTCTTCCTGGTGCGGATGCTGGTCTTCCTGGTGCTGTGCACGCTCGTAAGCGTGGTGCTCTACAAGCAGATCATCCAGGCCTTCTTCGCCAATCCCGGGCTCAATGCCCTGATCGGGGCCGTGCTGTTCATCGGCATCGTGCTGGCGTTCCGCCAGGTCATCAGGCTCTATCCCGAAGTCTCCTGGGTCAACAATTTCCGCATCGCCGATCCCGGCCTGGCCCCGGCCCGCCACCCCAGGCTGCTGGCGCCGATGGCGGCGATCCTGGGCGGCGAACGCTCCGGGCGGATGACCATCACCCAGACCACGATGCGGCACCTGCTCGATTCGATCGCGACCCGGCTCGACGAAGCCCGCGACATCTCGCGCTACATGACCGGGCTCCTGGTGTTCCTCGGCCTGCTCGGCACCTTCTGGGGCCTGATCGAGACGGTCGGCTCGGTCGGCAAGGTGATCGACGGGCTCAAGGTCGGGGGCGATTCGGGCGCGCTGTTCGACACCCTCAAGGAGGGCCTGGCCGCCCCGCTCGGCGGCATGGGCATCTCGTTCTCCAGCTCGCTGTTCGGCCTTGCCGGCTCGCTGATCCTCGGCTTCCTCGACCTGCAATCGAGCCAGGCGCAGAACCGCTTCTACACCGACCTCGAAGACTGGCTCGCCACCACCGTGCGCGAATATGGCAATGGCGAAACGGCCGTTGCGGCAGGCGGCGGCGTCGCCGGCGGCGAGCTCCAGGCGGCAGTCGAGCGGCTACGCTCCGTGCTCGAGGAAGGCAACACCAGCCGCGGCACCACCGCGGCGATGGCGAGCCTTGCCGAAGCCATCCAGGCGCTGGTCTCGCACATGCGCACCGAGCAGCAGATGATCCGCGAATGGGCCGACGGCCAGGGCGAGCAGAACCGCGAGATCCGGCGCCTGTTGGAGCGGATCGCGCGTCAACCCGAGAAGAGTTGAGACGGTATCGCGCCCCCGGACGCGACGCAGCATGACATGATGCGTCGCTGAGCCGGCCCATTCGAGAGAGACTCTGGGTCCCGGCTCAGCGAAGCAGCGTTGCACGCTGCACCGCGTCCGGGACACGAAAGTGGAGACGTCAATGGCTCTAGCGCGCGGCCGCCGCAGCGAAGGCGCTTTCAACTACTGGCCCGGCTTCGTCGACGCACTGTCGACGCTGGTGCTGTCGATCGTGTTCCTGCTGTCGGTGTTCCTGGTGGTGCAGTTCTTCCTGTCGCAGGAGGTCACCGGCAAGGACAAGGCGCTGGAGCAGCTCAACGCCAAGATTGCCCAGCTCAACGAGCTGTTGTCGCTGGAGAAGCTCGGCAAGCTCTCGCTCGACGACCAGGTCTCGCAATTGAAGGCGGGCCTCGCTTCGGCCGAGACCGAGCGCGACCGCATCAAGGGTCTCTATGAGGGCCTCGCTGCCGCCGGCAACGATGCGCAAGGCAAGACCGCCGAGCTCGGCAAGGCGCTGGACTCGGAGAAGGCGGTCTCGGCGCGTGCACTGGCGCAGATCGAGGTGCTGAACCAGCAGATCAGCGCGCTGCGCCGGCAACTGGCCGCGCTGGAGGAGGCGCTCGATGCCTCCGAGAAGCGCGACAAGGAATCGCAAAATCGCATTGCCGATCTGGGCTCTCGCTTGAATGTTGCATTGGCGCAGCGCGTGCAGGAATTGTCGCGCTACCGCTCGGAATTCTTCGGCCGCCTGCGCGCCATCCTCGGCAACCGCCCCGACATCCGCATCGTCGGCGACCGCTTCGTGTTCCAGTCCGAAGTGTTCTTCGACACCGGACAGGCGGCCTTGCTGGCCGAGGGCCGCGCCGAGCTCGACACCTTGGCGACCGCGCTGATCGAGCTCGACAAGAAAATCCCGAGCGAGATTCCCTGGGTGCTGCGCGTCGACGGCCATACCGATGTGCGGCCGGTCAACGGCCCGAACTTCAAATCGAATTGGGACCTGTCCGCGGCCCGCTCGATCTCCGTGGTGCAGTACCTGATCTCGCTCGGCGTGCCCGCCCAGCGCCTCGTCGCGGCCGGTTTCGGCGAATTCCAGCCGCTCGATCCCGGCAACACCGAGGAAGCCTACAAGCGCAACCGCCGCATCGAGCTGAAGCTGACGGAGCGGTAGTGAGCGCACTCCATCTCCGCCCCTACCGACCCGAGGACGAGGCTGCCGCGATCGACCTCTGGCATCGCACCTGGCAGCAGGCCTATCCGCAGATCGATTTCGCGGCCCGGCTGGACTGGTGGCGCGAGCGCTGGCGCAGGGACCTGGTGCCGAAGGCCTCGATCGTGGTGGCGGAACAGGACGGCGCGCTGATCGGTTTCGTCACGATTGATGGCGACGGCTATCTCGATCAGCTCGTGGTCGATCCCGTCCATTGGGGTTCGGACGCAGCAAGGCTGCTGGTGGATGAGGCCAAACGCCTGTCCCCTTCGGGCGTCACGCTGCTCGTCAACAAGGATAACAGCCGCGCCATCCGCTTCTATGAGCGCAACGGCTTTGCCCATGCGGGGGACGATGTGAACCCGACCTCGGGACGGCCGGTGCTGAAGATGGTCTGGCGGGCGTAATTCTGGCGGGCGTGAGGCCCCGTCACGCCGGGATCCTGCAGCGTCAGTTATTCGTTGTCTCAGCGGCGGCAAAGCGGATGGAGAGGATCGATGAAGCTGCGCGATCTGGCCGCGGGTTCCTCGGTCTTTCTCGGCGTCATCATCGCCGGATATGTGTCGACGACCTATGTCGACCAGCGCTTCGCCGCGCAACCCGATACGAGCGGCCCTGCTCCATCGGCCTGCGTCGGAGAGGATGGCAGCTGGAAGAACTGGCCGTGGCCGAACGTGCCGGCGCTGTCGCCGAAGTGCCGGTAACCTCTCACGCCCCCTCGAACTGCAGCCGCGCCAGCCGTGCATAGAGCCCGTTCGCTGCCACCAGCTCGGCATGCGTGCCTTGCTCGACGATGCGGCCCTGGTCCATCACCAGGATGCGGTCGCAGGACAGCACGGTGGCAAGGCGATGCGCGATCACCAGCGTGGTGCGGTGACGCATCAGCTCTTCCAGCGCGGTCTGCACCAGCGTCTCGCTTTCGGCGTCGAGCGCGGAGGTCGCTTCATCCAGCAGCAAGAGCGGCGCATCGCGCAGGATGGCGCGCGCGATCGCGATGCGCTGGCGCTGGCCGCCGGAGAGCGTCACGCCGCGCTCGCCGAGCGCCGTCTCGAAACCTTCGGGCAGGCGGCGGATGAATTCGGCGGCGTGCGCGAGCTCGGCGGCGCGCTCGACCTCCGCGTCGGTCGCATCGGGCCGGCCGAAGCGGATGTTCTCGCGGGCACTCGCCGCGAACACCACCGATTCCTGCGGCACCAGCGCGATGCGGGCGCGGAAATCGCGCGGGTCGGCGGATTTGACCGGCACGCCGTCGAGCGAGATCGTCCCGCTGCGCGGATCGTAGAAGCGCAGCAAGAGATGGAAGATCGTGCTCTTGCCGGCGCCGGAGGGACCGACGATCGCAACCTTCTCGCCCGGGCGCACGGTGAACGACACCGCGTCGAGCACCTTGACGTCGGACCGCACCGGATAGGCGAAGCTGACCTGGTCGAAGCCGACCTCGCCGCGCGCCGGCACCGGCAGCGTCCGCGGCGCCGTGGGCGCGGTGATCTCGGGCTTCACGTGCAGGATCTCGAACAGGCGTTCGGCCGCGCCTGATGCCGCCGAGACCTCGCCCCAGACCTCGCTGAGCTGGCCGAGGCCCGCTGCGGCGAACACCGCATACAGCACGAACTGACCGAGCCGGCCCGGCGTAATCGCGCCGGTGAGCACGTCATGCGAGCCGATCCAGAGGATGGCGACCACGCTTGCGAACACGATGAAGATGATGATGGCCGTAAGCACGGCGCGGGCCTGGGTCGAGGTGCGCGCCGCTTCATAGGCCTGCTCGACCTCGCCGCCGAAACGCTTCTCGGCGAAGTTCTCGCTGGTATAGGCCTGCACGGTGCGGATCGCGCCAACCAGCTCGCCGGCATAGGCGGAGGCGTCGGCGAGCGTGTCCTGCGCATTGCGCGACAGCCGCCGCACCCAGCGCCCGAAGGCCACAAGGGGCAGCACGATCAAGGGGATGGCCAGCAGCACGAAGCCCGACAGTTTTGGGCTCGTGATCACCATCATCGCCGCGGCGCCGAGGAACATCATCAGGTTGCGCAGCGCGATCGAGACGGAGGCGCCGACGGCCGATTTGAGCTGGGTGGTGTCGGCGGTGAGCCGCGAGATCAATTCGCCGCTGCGTGCGGAATCGAAGAAGGCGGGGGAGAGCGACAGCAGATGGGCGAAGACGTCGCGCCTGAGGTCGGCGACGATGCGTTCGCCGATCGTCATCACGAGGTAGTAGCGCGCGGCGCTCGCCAGCGCGAGCACGCCGACGACGGCGAGCATGACGGAGAAGTAGCTGTTGATCAGCTCGATGCCCTCGGGCGTCAGGCCGAAATCGATCATCCGTCGTACCGCGACCGGCACCAGCAGCGTCGTCAGTGCTGCGATCGTGAGCGCGACGAAGGCGAGCGCGGCGCGGCCGCGATAGCGGCTCACATAGGGCGCGAGCGCAAGCAGCGGCCGCAGCTTGGCGCGGCCCTTGGCGGGCTCTTCGATCAGCTCGGCCTCGATCGACGGGATGTCCGCGGAGTTCATTGCAGGCCGTTCGACATCGTGGTCATCAAGCCGTTCCACTGCGCTCATGATATCCGACCTATTGCATTGGTTCGCTCCCAATAGGCCGGTGTGGGGGTAGTGGCAAATCCGGGAAGTCCCTTAGGGGCAAACCCGTCAGCCGCCCGGCATGGCTTGTTTTGCGGGGTTTCGTGAGGTATAGAGCCGGCCAAATCCGTCATTCGCTAGCCACCAGAAAAGGCGCCGGGCGCCGAGGAATTGCCATGAAAGCCGAAATTCATCCGGATTATCATACGATTAAGGTCGTGATGACCGACGGAACCGAGTACCTCACCCGCTCGACCTGGGGCAAGGAAGGCGACACGCTGAACCTCGATATCGACCCGAAGTCGCACCCGGCCTGGACCGGCGGCTCGGCGCAGATCATGGACCGCGGCGGCCGCGTCTCGCGCTTCCAGAAGAAGTTTTCGGGCTTTCTCAAAAAGGATTGAGCCACCCGCAAGGCTGAGACGAAAAACGCCCCGGGAGACCAGGGGCGTTTTTGTTTGGTGCCGTCTTCTCCAGCAGTTCAATCCGTCATCCTGAGGCGCGAGTGATGGGGCGCTCAGCGCCCCATCGGGAGCCTCGAAGGATGAACGGCCGAGATGCAGCCGGGCCGTCGCCCTTCGAGGCTCGCCGAAGAGGCGAGCACCTCAGGGTGGCGGTTCGAGGTTGAGGTGGCGGATAGACCCTACCGCTCGAACGCCGCCTTCAGCGCGTTGAGATGCGGCACCAGCGGGTTGCCGATCGCGGAGTGTTCCGCCGGCGGGGTATGGATCGTGCTGTCGAGGCGGCGCACGCGGGTCTGCAGGCTCATCGAGCGATGGATCAGGTCCTGGAGTTGCGCGGGCAGCTTCTCGATGGTGTCGGCGGGGCCGGGATCGGCGGCGGTGAGCTTGACCTTGGTCTTCTCGCGGTTGGCCTGGCTCAGCGTCATCTCGCCTTCCTTGACCGCGCGGTGCAGCAGCAGCCAGGACGCGAGCTGCATCAGGCGCGTGGTGAGACGCATGCTCTCGGTCGCATAAGTGAGACTGACGGCGCGGTCGAGCGCCTTGGCCTCGACGCGGCCGGCGCCGTCGAGATAGGCGGCGGTTTCCTCGACGAGGTCCATGCCCTCGCGGAACAGCGCGCCGAACGCCGCAGAATTGGTGAACCGCTCGCTGAGTTGAACGAGAGCGCCGTCGGCCTGCAAACGTTCCATGGTTAACGCCTCTTACGCAACTGTTTGACTGTCCGGCTTGGGCGCCGGCTTATGATGAACAAATCATTGCGCGCTGGAAGCGCGGAGTCCAGTGACAAGCGCGGATATGGTTTCCGCGGGTCATTGCTCGGAATGCAACTGTGGAAGAGACTCTTGTTTTGACGCGTTTTCTTGACGCGAACCGGTACCCACTTCGCTCGAAAACGCTTTGGACGCAAAAAAAGAGCCGCCGGAGACCGGCGGCTTTGAAAGTTGATAACAGGGAGGCGTCAAACAGAGTGGACAGGAGCCACTCGGTGTCCAAACGAGGACAGTTCCGGTCATAAACCCGAAAGCTTAATCTGAAGTAAACAAGCCAATTTTTTGAGAGTTCGTTAGCCATGTCAGCCAGTGGCCGAGCCGCCATCGTGCCCCGGACGCAGTGCGGCACGAAGTGCTGCACTGCTGAGCCGGGGCCCCAGTTCTTTGGCCGATGTACCAGGTGAGGCATGGGTCCCGGCTCTGCGGAGCGTCACTGCGTGCCGCACCGCGTCCGGGAGACGAGACTCGTGACAATCCTACGACTTGAAAAAACTGTTCGCCGCATCGCGCGAGGCGCGTTTCTTGGTGGCGGCTTCTTCCAATCTCGCGATCTCGGTCTTGAGCAGCGCGACGCGCTCGGTCAGTTCCTCGACCGACAACAATGAGAGATCCTGGCCGATTTCATGCGTGATCTTCCTGCGCGGGCGGTCCTCGTCTTCGATCGGCATCCTCGTTCCTCCTGCGTTCGCGCCTGTCGCATGGCTGAGGCGGTTGCCAGCCTGCACCGCGCTGGCTAAGCAAGGGCCTCGTTTCCTCCTGCACCTTTGCTCAAGGACACATCATGGACAAGCTGCCCGCGCAAATGACCGTGGTCGCCATCTCCAAGCCTGGCGGACCGGAGGTGCTGGTGCCGGAACAACGTCCCGTGCCGCAGCCGGGTCCCGACGAGATCCTGGTCAAGGTCGAGGCGGCCGGCGTGAACCGGCCCGACGTGGCGCAGCGCTCCGGCGCCTATCCGCCGCCGCCCGGCGCCAGCGACCTGCCCGGCCTCGAAATCGCCGGCGAAGTGGTCGCGGTGGGCAGCAACGCCAAGCGGCACAAGATCGGCGACAAGGTGATGTCGCTGGTCGCCGGCGGCGGCTATGCGCAGTACTGCATCGCCCAGGACGCTCAGGCGATGAGCGTGCCGCCCGCACTGTCGATCAAGGAGGCCGGCGCGCTGCCGGAAACCCTGATGACGGTCTGGCACAATGTGTTCGAGCGCGGCGGCCTCAAGGCCGGCGAGACGCTGCTGATCCATGGCGGCTCCTCCGGGATCGGCACCATGGCAATCCAGCTTGCAAAGGCATTCGGCGCGAAGGTGTTCGTCACCGTGGGATCGCAGGACAAGATCGATGCCTGCCTGAAGCTCGGGGCCGATCGGGCCATCAACTACAAGACGGAAGACTTCGTCGCCGTGGTCAAGGAAGAGACCAACAAGGAGGGCGTCAATTTGATCCTCGACATGGTCGCCGGCGAGTATGTGGACCGCAATTATGATGCCGCCGCGGTCGACGGCCGCATCGTCCAGATCGCGACCCTCAACGGCCCCAAGATCAGCGTCAACATCGCCAAGGTCATGGTCAAGCGCCTGACCCATACCGGCTCGACGCTGCGCCCCCGTAGTAATGCGGACAAGGCGGCGATGGTGGCCGCGATCGAGCAGAAAGTGATGCCGCTTCTGCGCGAAGGCCGCATCAAGCCGGTGATGGACAGCGCTTTCCCGCTGGAAAAGGCGGCGGACGCCCACCGACGCATGGAGACGAGCGCACATATTGGCAAAATTGTGTTGGAGGCCTAGGCCACCGGCCCACAGGGCAAGCCGGAAACCCTTTGATTTTCCTCGCTTTCGTGGCATCTATCGCGACGCACCGAACCACTTCGGTCCGGTCTGAAATCGCCTTTTAGATTCGCCTTGCACTGAAGAGTTTGCGTCGAACGCGGAGAGCTGACCTTGCGTCTGATCAGGTGCCTCGCGCCCATCGCGCTGGGCCTCATGATTCTTGTCGCCGCGTACCCCGCGCGCGCGCTCGACGCCGTCAGCGTCCGTAGCGACGCGCCCGCGATCGACCTCACCGGCGTGATCGAGCATCAGCGCAGCGATGCCGACCGCATCCAGGTCTCCACCGCGCCCGGCACCGACGGCATTGTCCGCCGCATCGAGGTGCGCGCCCGCGAGGGGGGACAGAACTGGGTGGTGTTCGCGCTCGCCAACAACACCGACGACCAGCTCGACCGCCTGATCGTCGCCCCGCATTACCGCATCGTCTCCTCGGGGCTGCTGTGGCCCGACCTCGGGCTGTCGCGCATCGCGACCATCACGCCTTCAATCGGCGACCGGCCGGAACGGCAGGAAAGCGCAACCGCGGACGTGTTCCGCATCACGCTCGATCCCGGCGCCGTCGTCACCTTCGTCGCGGAGCTGCGCACCGACAAGCTGCCGCAGCTCTATCTGTGGGAGCCGGAAGCCTACAAGGACAAGGTCAACTCCTTCACGCTGTACCAGGGCATCGTGATCGGCATCTCCGGGCTTTTGGCCCTCGTTCTCACCATTCTGTTCGTGGTGAAGGGCAGCATCATGTTCCCGGCGGCGGCAGCGCTGGCCTGGGCGGTGTTGGTCTATATCGGCGTCGATTTCGGCTTCTGGGGCAAGGTGCTCGACATGTCGAACAACGCCGAGCGCATCTGGCGCGCGGCGGGCGAGGCGATCCTGGCGGCGACGCTGCTGGTGTTCCTGTTCGCGTACCTGAACCTCAGCCGCTGGCATGTGCGCTATTCGCATATCACGGTGGGCTGGCTCGCCTTCCTGGGTTCGCTGGTAGCGCTCGCTTTGTTCGATCCGGCAGTGGCCTCCGGCATCGCCCGTATCTCGCTGGTGCTGATCGCCTTCGCCGGATTTGCGCTTATCGTCTATCTTTCGACCCACGGCTTCGACCGCGCGGTGCTCTTGATCCCGACCTGGTTCCTCCTCGTGGTCTGGGTGGTCGCGGCCGGCATGACGGTCGCGGGCTCCGTCACCAACGACATCGTCGGCCCTGCCCTGCTCGGCGGCCTCGTGCTGATCGTGATGCTGATCGGCTTCACGGTGATGCAGCACGCCTTCGCCGGCGGCGGCGCCACCACGGGCGTCGTCTCCGACATCGAGCGCCGCGCGCTGGCGCTGGCCGGCTCCGGCGACCTGATCTGGGACTGGGACGTCTCCGCCGACAAGGTATTCACCAGCCCTGAGACGGAAGCCCTGCTCGGCCTCAAGCGCGGCACACTGGAAGGCCCGGCTGCGTCCTGGCTCGAGGTGCTGCATCCGCTCGACCAGGACCGTTTCCGCGCCGCGCTCGACAGCGTGCTCGACCAGCGCCGCGGCCGCCTCGTGCAGGATTTCCGCCTGCGCACGCCGGACGGCCACTTCATGTGGTTCGCGCTGAAGGCCCGTCCCGTCGTCGGCTCCGACGGCGAGGTCTCGCGCGTGGTCGGCACGTTGACCGACGTCACCGAGCTGCGCAACGCCGAGGAGCGCCTGCTGCACGATTCCGTGCATGACAATCTCACCGGCTTGCCCAACCGAAAACTGTTCATGGACCGGCTGGGTGCGGTCGCGCATTTCGCCAAGACCATGCCGACGCTGCGGCCGACGCTGATGGTGATCGACCTCGACCGCTTCAAGCAGGTCAACGATTCCGTCGGCATCGCGGTCGGGGACTCGATCCTGCTGACCTTGGCGCGCCGCCTCACCCGCATCCTGAAGCCGCAGGACACGCTGGCCCGGATGGCCGGCGATCAGTTCGGCCTGATCCTGCTGTCGGAGCAGGACCCGGCGCGCATCACCGCCTTCGCCGAGACCATCCGCAAGACCATCCGCGCCCCGATCGCCTTCAACGACCGCGAGATCTTCCTCACCGCCTCGATCGGCCTCGCGCTGTCCGACCCGCAAACCCAGCTCACGGACGAGATCATCAAGGACGCCGAGCTGGCGATGTATCACTCCAAGCGCATTGGCGGCGACCGCATCGACGTCTACAAGCCCGCGATGCGCGCGCGAAAAACCGACCGCCTGACGCTGGAGAGCGAGCTGCGCCGCGCCATCGAGCGGCAGGAGATCACCATCCTGTACCAGCCGATCGTACGGCTGGAGGATCGCTCCATCGCCGGCTTCGAGGCGCTGGCGCGCTGGGACCATCCGAAGCTCGGGCGCATGGCGCCGTCGGAATTCATCACCATCGCGGAAGAGACCGGGCTGATCGTCGACCTCGGCATGTTCGTGCTCGACCAGACCGCCAAGCAGCTCTCGGTGTGGCAGCGCGCAATGCGCTCGCGCGAGCCGATCTTCGCCTCGGTCAACGTCTCCTCGCGGCAGTTGCTGCGCCACGATCTGATCCATGACATCCGCACCGTGCTGTCGCGTTCCTCCGTGGCGCGCGACACGCTCAAGCTCGAACTGACGGAATCGCTGGTGATGGAGAATCCGGAGCACGCGGCGCAGATGCTGACGCGGATCCGGGAGCTCGGCACCGGGCTGTCGCTGGACGATTTCGGCACCGGCCACTCGTCGCTGGCCTATCTCCAGCGCTTCCCGTTCGACACCATCAAGATCGACCAGTCCTTCGTGCGAACCACCAGCCGCGGGACCCGCCCCGTGATCCTGAAGTCGATCATCGCGCTCGCACACGATCTCGGCATGGACGTCGTGGCCGAAGGCGCCGAGACCGATTCCGACGCCGTCGAGCTCTACCAAATGGGCTGCGAATACGCGCAAGGTTTTGCTTTTGGCGAGCCGATGGACGCCGATGCCGCAATGCGCCTCTTGACGGAAGTGCGGCTGGAAGCGGCGAGCTGACTGCTCTCTTACCCTCCCCTAGAGGGGTAGGGCTATCGCATGTGGCCAAGAAGCTCGAAGAGAAAGGCATCGTTCCATCCGGCGCGCTTAAGCTTGAGGCGCAAGGAGGTGGTTGTATCGGGATGGGCTCTGGCGACATTGAGGGCAAGACGCCGGAGTACGGCAAGGTTGGCCGGGGCGTTGTCCTTGCGGTTGCGGGCCAGATCCTCGTCGAGGACGACGTCGAGCGGCCAATGCAGGCCGTTTTCGATGGTCCAGTGAGTACGGACGATACGCAGAACATCCTTGGAGCTGTAGGCTTGGCTCATCAGGAAGAAGCGCTCGATGGCCTTGTCTTTGCCGCGCTTGCTGGTGATCCTGGCCACGGCCTTGATCCCGGGAAAGTCGTGCTTTTGCGCCATGTCCTTGACCGGTGCGACAACGGCAGTGCGCCTTTCCTTGCGCCCGTGATCGGCATCGGTGGTGGTGGTCGCTCTGGTTCCCTTGCGCGTTGCGGCACCGATGGCAGCCTTGGCGTCGGCCAACAGCGCCGGCTGGTTCTCCTTCACCGCCAGCACGTAATCGCCGCGCCGTGCCACAATCGCTTTGGCCATGCCGCGATGGCAATGCAGCGCATCGGTCGTCACCACGCAGCCTTTGAGCTGCAGAAGTTCGATCAACTGCAACGCGCCGGCAGCTTCGTTGTTGTTCGGCGCCTGCACGTTGGCCAGCGCCATGCGGGTCTGCGCCGCCCAAGCGGTCACCATGACGGGCGGCATATGGCTCTTGCCGCGCTCGTAGCCGCGCCGCAGCGCTTTGCCGTCGAGCGCGATCACACTCCCCTCGGTTGTTTGATCTTCGCGCCTTCCGCAAAGGCCTTCATGAAGCGCTGGAAGGCTTTCTCGAACGCTGCCGGATCGAGCATGCGGAACACGCGGCTGAACGTGTCGTGGCTCGGCAGACCATGCTCGAGCACCAGCACACCCTCCCAAAGATAGGCCTTCATCCGCGCAAACAGCGCCATGTCGGTGCAACTCGTTGCCCCACACAGCGTCGCCATCAACGCAATGAACAAAATCTCCGTCAGATCGTGCAGCGCATTGTCCGCGCGCGGGTCCGGCAATTCCTCGAAGCACTCCGCAAATCGGTTCATCGGCCGCTCCATCCGAATCAGGAGCTACCTTCAGAATCAATTTCTCGCCGCTTCGCAATGACTTACAGAATCCCACATGCGATTCCCCTGCCTAGAGGGGGAGGGTAAGTCTCTCGCTACCGCCGCCGCTCACCCTTCTGCTTCCTGAACCGCACGCTCTGACCATCGGGCATGCGCGTCGCCACGAAGCCGGCGGCGAGGCAGGCTTCGCGTTGCGGCATCTGGATGTCGGGGCTGCGCAGGCTGTCCCACCAAGAGGCACGATGCGCCGCGCGCGGCAGCGCCGCGCCGATGATCTCCTCGATCTGCTCGAAGCTCAGCACGAACTCGTCCTGCTTCTGCCGCAGCAGATAATCGCGCAACGCGTGGTAGTCGTTCACAATCGTCCTCTCGTCCCGCTCACATGCGGCTGCCCAAAACCGTGCGCCGCATACACCGATTCTTAACTCATTGCGGCAGCGCCGTCGTGCCTTAAACACTACTCAAGCTTTCGGGCGCATCCACTAGTGCCAGGAGCGAACGATGTTGTCTGGATGGCGCGACGTCACGGCCCGCCGGCCGTGGCGGATTTCGACGAAGCTGCTGATCATCTCGTCCGTGGTGACGGTGATCGGCTTCTCCGCCATTTGCGTCAACGTGATGCTGGACATGCGCCGCGGCGAGGAGGCGCTCGCCCGCCAGACGCTGGAGAACCTCGCGACCAGCATCGAGTCCGACGTCAGCCGCAACGTCGAGATCTACGACCTGTCGCTGAAGGCGGTCGCGAGCAACATGCTGCTGCCCGAGCTCGCGGCGGTCTCCAAGACGATCCGCCACCTGATCCTGTTCGACCATGCGACCACCGCCAAGCATTTCGGCGCCATCCAGGTGTTCGACGCCGAGGGCCGGCTGACCATTGACGCCTCCACGCTCGATCCCCTCCCCGAGAACCGGAGCGAGGAGGATTACTTCAGGGTTCATCGCGACAATGCCGCGGTCGGCCTCTTCATCAGCCGCCCGATGCTGTTTCGCGGCGCCTATTCCATCGTGTTGAGCCGGCGCATCAGCGATACCGACGGCGGCTTCATGGGCGTCGTCGCGGGCTCGATCCGCTTCAGCTATTTCCACGAATTGTTCGAGCGCCTGAACCTCGATCCTGAAGACACCATCACCGTGCTCAAGCGCGACCGCACCATCATGATGCGACGGCCGTTCGATCTCGACATCATCGGCACGAACCTGAACGACCGCCAGAACTGGAAGCCCGACAATCTCCCGGTCGGTGCCTCCTATTCGGGACAGGGCCCGGTCGATCCGACGCCGCGGCTCTATGTCCGCAGCAGCAACGGCGGACCGCTGTTCGTGGTGGCCGGCAAACCCCTGGCCGCAGTGTTCGCGCTCTGGCAGAAGGAGGCGTTCCGCATCGGCGCCGTGGTGCTGGCGCTCATCCTGTTCGTGCTGGGATCGACGCTCGTGCTCGCGCGCGAGATCGGCCGGCGCGCCGAGGCCGAGCGCAAGCTCGAGGAGATGGCGACGACGGACGCGCTCACGGGCCTGAAGAACCGCCGCAAGTTCGATTCCGTCATCGACACCGAATGGCGGCGCGCCATGCGCCAGAAGGCGCCGATCGCGCTGTTGATGATCGATGCCGATCATTTCAAGGCCTACAACGACACGTTCGGTCATCAGGCCGGCGACCAGGTGCTGGTCGGCATCGCCATCTGCATTTCCGATTCAGTGAGCCGCGCCGGCGACTGCGCCGCGCGTTATGGCGGCGAGGAATTCGCCGTGCTGCTGCCGTCCATCTCGGCTGCCGATGCCTTCAAGGTGGCCGAAACGATCCGCCTCAAGGTGCAGGGCTGGTCCGACGATGAGGCGATGTCGACGGTGTCCTGCGGCATCGCCAGCCTCGTGCCCGCCGCCGGCATGGACTGGTCGATCCTGGTTGCCGCCGCCGACAAGGCGCTCTATGCCGCAAAAGCCGGCGGGCGCAACCAGTCGGTGGTTGCCAGCTTGCCGCAGCTGTCGCTGGTGGCGTGAGGGCTCCCTGCCCGTCATTGCGAGGAGCGCTTGCGACGAAGCAATCCAGACTTGCTCCGCGGAAAGATTCTGGATTGCTTCGCTTCGCTCGCAATCACGAGGGTGCGCTACTGCCCCAGATACTTCTTCATCTCGGCGATCAGCCCGTCGCGCAATTCCGGGCGCTTCATGCCGTAGGCGATGTTGGCGCGGAGGAAGCCGGGCTTGGAGCCGCAATCGTGGCGCTCGCCCTCGAACTCAACGCCGTAGAATTTCTGCGTCTTGGCAAGCCCGATCATGGCGTCGGTGAGCTGGATCTCGCCGCCGGCGCCGCGCTCCTGGGTCTCCAGGATCTTGAAGATCTCCGGCTGCAGAATGTAGCGGCCGGTGATCGAGAGGTTGGAGGGCGCCGTGCCCTTGGGCGGCTTTTCGACCATGCCGTCGACCTCGAACATCTTGCCGTGGCGCTTGCCGACGCCGCAGATGCCGTATTGATGGGTCAGGTGATCGGGCACCGCCTCGACCGCGACCAGATTGGATTTCTCGCCAAGCGAGGATGCCATCTCGATCATCTGCTTCAGGCAGCCGGGCGTGTTGAGCACGAGCTCGTCGGGCAGCACCACGGCGAACGGCTCGTTGCCGACGATGTCGCGCGCGCACCAGACGGCGTGGCCGAGACCGAGCGGCGCCTGCTGGCGGGTGAAGCTGACGGCGCCGGCTTCCGGCTGGTTCTGCGCCAGGATGTCCTGCTCGGCCTTCTTGCCGCGCGTGGCCAGTGTCGTGTCGAGCTCGAACATCCGATCGAAATGATCCTCGATGACACTCTTGTTGCGGCCGGTGACGAAGATGAAGTGCTCGATGCCGGCTTCCTTCGCTTCGTCATAGACGTACTGGATCAAGGGCTTGTCGACGATGGTCAGCATTTCCTTCGGCATCGCCTTGGTGGCAGGCAGGACGCGGGTGCCGAGGCCGGCGACGGGGAATACAGCTTTGCGAATTTTCATGTGAGCGATCGAATACCTGAGGACGTGAACGGAGCAATGGCATCTTGCTAGCCTGTTTGCAGCCGCCAACAAAGGCGGATGTGGGGCCTCGGCCCGACAGAGTTAAGAAAAAGGCCGTCACCAAAATTTCACCTTTGTTAAGCTATTGGCAACGCTAACCAGGCGTCCTGTGGCGGATTCTTAGGGCCGACGGGTGGGACATGATGCAATCAATGGCAGGGCTGGCACAACGGGCGGGATTTCTGACCGGCGCAGCGATGCTTGCCGCCGCTTTGCTGCTGCCGGCTGGCGCGCACGCCCAGGCGCAGAACGGCCTGTCCAACCTGTTCGGCGGCATCTTCTCGGGCTCCAATCCAGCGCCGGCGCAACCTGCGCCCGGACCCGGCGGTGCGCAGACGGGAGCATTGCCTTGGAGCGGCGAGGATGGCGCCTCCGGCCATCCGCTGATGACGGCCGCCGCGATCCGTGAGGCCGCCGGCAACTTCAACAATTGCGTCGCCGCGATGTGGCCCGATGCCGCACGGCGCAGCATCACGCAGGAGAATTTTCAGCGCTTCACCGTGGGGCTTTCTCCTGACCTGCGCATCATGGACCTCATGGACTCGCAGCCGGAGTTCACCAAGTCGATCTGGGACTATCTCGACATCCTGGTGAACGACAACCGCCTCGCCAAGGGCCGCGAGATCCTTGCCAAATACAAGGCGCAATTCGACGCCACCGAGAAGGCCACCGGCGTCGACCGCTACATCATCGCCTCGATCTGGGGCATCGAGTCCAACTACTCGACGCAGATGGGCGACCGCAGCGTGCTGCAATCGACCGCGACGCTCGCCTGCGTCGGCCGCCGCCAGGCCTATTTCAGGGACGAGTTCCTCTCCGCGCTGGAGATTCTCAATCGCGGCGATCTGCGCCAAGAGCAGCTGCGCGGCTCCTGGGCCGGCGCCTTCGGCCCAACCCAGTTCATGCCGACCGCGTTCAAGCGCTTCGCGGTTGATGGTGACGGCGACGGCAGGCGCGACGTCGTCGATAATCCGACCGACCTGATTGCGTCGACCGCCAACAATCTGAAGAAGGACGGCTGGCAGCCGGGCCAGACCTGGGGCTACGAGGTCGTGGTGCCGCAAGGCTTCAACTACATGTTGGCCGACCGCGCCAAGGCGATGCCGATCGCGCAATGGGACAAGCTCGGGCTCAAGCGTCCGAATAACCAGCCCTTCCCGCACCCGGCGGAGAAGGCCTATCTGCTGGCACCGGCCGGCGCGCAGGGACCGGGCTTCCTGATGCTGCAGAATTACCGCGTCATCATGAAGTACAATCCGGCCGAAGCCTATGCGCTGGCGATCGGCCATTTCGCCGACCGGTTGCGCGGCGGGCAGCCCTTCGTGCAGCCCTGGCCGCGCCAGGAGCGGGAGCTGTCGCGCACCGAGCGGCTGGAACTGCAGCAGCTCCTGGCCCAGCGCGGCCTCTACAAGGGCACCCCGGACGGCCAGTTCGGCGGCCAGACAAGGGAAGCCCTGCGCAATTTCCAGGCCTCGGTCGGCGTCCCCGCCGATGGCTTTGCCTCCTCCGACGTGCTGGACCGGCTGCGCGGGCGGTAAATTCGCGTCGAAAGTAACCTTGAACCGGGGATTTTGGCGGCCAGCCTTGACCGAGACTGGTGTTCCCCGGTGTATGGGCGAGAATTCACAAAGAGAATCTGCCCGTTTGCGGCCGGATTCCGTTATTATATTGGAAGCCACCTCCAATTCCGTTGCGCCGCCCGAGATCGCATGTCGAAGCACAAGTCCCTGTTCAAGGCGCTGACCGAGACCGGCCCGTTGATCGCGCTGGGGACGGCGCTTGCGATCCTGGTCTCGGTCGCGGGACCTGCCTCGGCGCAGTTCTTCAACTTCCCCGGCTTCGGCGGCCCGCCGCAGCGCGCGGCCCCGCCCCCGTCACGGGGCGGCGGAGGTGGCGGCTGGTTCGGAGGCGACTTCTTTGCGCCGTTCCAACAGCCGCCGCCGCAGGCACCACGCCAGGATTTTTCGCGCGCGCCGGCACCAGCCAAGCGCGACACGATTCCTGAGAAGAACGTGCTGGTGATCGGCGATGCCATGGCCGACTGGCTCGCCTACGGCCTCGAAGACGCCTACGCCGAGCAGCCCGACATGGGCGTGATCCGCAAGCACAAGACCACGTCCGGCCTGATCAAATATCAGCCCAAGGGTGAGCCCGCGGACTGGGCGGCGGCGGCCAAAGGCATTCTCGAGACTGAAAAACCCGACGTGATCGTCGTCATGCTCGGCCTCAACGACCGCACCGCGATCCGCGAGCCGGCCGCCGACAAATCGGACAAGGCCCCAGACAAGGACAAGAAGAACGACAAGGGCGCGCGCGCCAAGCAGCCGGCGAAGCCCGGCGACGTCAAGCCCAGCGGCACCGATAGCGCCGCCAAGCCCGACGACAAGCCGGCCGATGCCGACCTGCCGCAGGATGACGCCGACAATGCCGACACGCCGGCAGCCGCACCGGAAAAGACGGCGCGCAACCCGAACGGCCTCTACGAATTCCGCGACGAGCGCTGGGTCGAGCTCTACGGCAAGAAGATCGAGGAGCTCGCGGGCGTCCTCAAGGCCAAGGGCGTGCCGGTGCTCTGGGTCGGCCTGCCCGCAGTTCGCGGACCGAAGGGCACTGCGGACACGCTGTTCCTGGATTCGCTCTACCGCGAGGGCGCGGCCAAGGCCGGCATCACCTATGTCGACGTCTGGGACGGCTTTGTCGACGAAGCCGGCCGCTTCCTCCAGAAGGGCCCGGACTTCGAAGGCCAGATCCGTCAGCTCCGCAGCTCTGACGGCGTCTATTTCACCAAGGCCGGCGCGCGCAAGCTCGCGCACTATGTCGAGCGCGAGATCACGCGCCTGCTTGCGGGGCGCTCCGGCCCGATCGCGCTGCCGAGCGAGCCTGCGACCCCCGACACCAGCGCCGAGCCGGGCAAGCCCGCGCCGCGGCCATTGGCCGGGCCGATCGTGCCGCTGGTTGCAGCCTCGATTTCGACCGATCAATTGCTGGGCGGGCCAGGCACGCGTCCCGCCGCCGTCGATGCGCTCGCCGCCAAGACCATGGTGAAGGGTGAGCCGCTGGCAGCCCCAGCCGGCCGCGCCGACGATTATGCCTGGCCGCGCCGGGAAGTCGGCCGCGAGCAGGCCAAGGGCGATACGCCGATGGCCGCAACGACGCCCGACGGCGGCGCGGCTCAGGGTTCGCCGGGCGCGGCCGCGGCGATCGCGCCGCCAAAGCTCGCGCCGAAGAAGCCGCAGGTCGCCCCGCAGCAGCCGGCACAGGCAACGCCGTCATTCAGGGATTTCTTCGGCTTCGGCTCTCCGCAGCCTCCGCCACCGCGTCAATTGACGCCGGCCCCAGGGCCGCGCAATCCGAACTCAAATCCGGGGATTCCGCGACCGCCTGGCAATGTTGGGCGATCGGCGGAGATGTTCCGGTAAATTCCCAAGCTAAGGTCTCGTGTCCCGGACGCGCTGCAGCGTCTAACGCTGCTGCGCAGAGCCGGGACCCAGTCCCTCTCACGACATTCAGAAAAGAATGGGCCCCGGCTCAGCAGCGCACCACCATAGCGCATCGAAGACGCGCGTGAACGCGCTTATGGTGCTGCGCTGCGTCCGGGGCACGAGAATGTGCGTTGTCGCTCAACCGTAATAGCGCCAGCGCGGCGGCGGGCGGCGCGCGGGGCGCGACATCAGCAGCGCCAGCGCGAAGCCGATGCCGCCGGCAACCAGCAGCGCGCCAAGCGGGTTGTCCTGCACCTTCTGCGCGATAGCTTTCGAGCCGTCGCGGAAGCTCTCGCCACTGTTGTCGTAGGCGTCCTTGGCATAGCTCGCGGCGGTGTCCGTGGCGTCACGCACGGCATCCTTGGCCTGGCCGTACAGGTTCTGCACCGTGCCTGCGGCTTCCCGTGCCTTGCCTGAGGCCTGCGTCTTTGCGTCTCCCGCCATCTCGCCGACAGTGCCTTCCACGCCGCCCGCCACTTCCTTGGCTGATCCAACGATCCGATCCGCGTCCATGATAATCCTCCTCGGTGATCAGCCGAAGTAACCGATCAGAAGCTGCACGGTTCCTTGCCATGGCGAAAGTGTAACCCGGGTGAGCGCAGCGATACCCGGGTTCGGTGCAAGCAAAATCCCGGACGTCGCTTCGCTCATCCCGAGCTACAGAATGAGGCCGCCATCGACGACCAGCGTCTGGCCGATGATGTAGGACGACAGCGGCGAAGCCAGGAACAGCGCCGCGCCCGCCATGTCAGCCGGCGTGCCCAATCGCCGCAGCGGGATGCGCGCGAGCGCGCCTTCGAGCCGCTTCGGATTGTCGGTCGTCACCTTCGTCATCTTGGTGTCGACGAGCCCGGGCGCGATGCCGTTGACGCGAATGCCGTCCTCGGCCCAGGCCTCGCCCAACGTCCGCGTCAATCCGACCGCACCGGTCTTCGACGCATTGTACGCAGGATTGCCCATGGTGGAATGATAGGCCGCAGTCGAGGACACGATGATCAGCGAACTCTTGGAATCCCGCAACATGGAATGAAACCGCGTCGCGCAGGCCATCAGGCTCATCAGGTTGACCTCGACCACCTTGCGAAAGCCAGTCATCTCGAACTCGCCGCGGCGATAGAGCACCGCGCCCTGCGCGAGCACGAGGACGTCGAGGCGATCGAACGACGGCTTGAACGCCACGATCGCATTGGGGTTGCTGATATCGAGCTGCGCGTACGCAAGGCCCGTGAGATCGGAGCCTTCGTCGGCTGAATATTCCGTTGCGTGAGCACGCGTGCCGCACACCGCAACAGCTGCGCCCTTCGCGCGAAAGGCCTGCGCGATGCCGTTGCCGATGCCGCTGGAACCACCGACGACCAGCACTTGCTTGCCCGAAAAATCCAGCTCGTTCGCCATTGCGGCCTCCCCTTTTGTCTTGCTTGTTTGACCTGTCTGCGGATCGATGCCAGCCTTGTCAATCATAACAAGAACAAGCGAGGCGCGAGGAAACAGCATGTCCGACTCTAGGGAGCTCAGCCGGTCCGTGAAGGGCCTCACCGTTCTCGTTACCGGCGCGGCCAGCGGCATGGGGCGCGCGACCGCGCGCGTGTTCGCCGCCGAGGGTGCGAACGTTGCCGTCACGGATTTCGACGAGAAAGGCGCGCATGTGGTCGCCAAGGAAATTACGGCGAGCGGTGGCGCAGCAAGGGCGTGGAAGCTCGACGTCGCCGACGGCGGCGAGATCAAGAACGTGGTCGGCGACGTCGCGGCGCATTTCGGCGGGCTCGACATCGTGGTCAACAATGCCGGCATCTCCGTGCGTGTCGCGATCGACGACGACGCCTACGAAGACGCCTGGGCCAAGGGCATCGCCGTGATGTTGACGGCGCATCCGCGTATCATCCGCGCCGCGCTGCCCTACTTGCGCAAGTCGAAGAGCCCGCGCATCGTCAACATCGCCTCGACCGAGGCACTCGGCGCCACCGCATTGCACAGCCCCTATTCGGCAGCGAAGGGCGGCGTCGCGAGCCTCACTCGCTCGCTGGCGGTGGAGCTCGGCCGCGAGGGCATCACCGTCAACTGCATCTGCCCGGGGCCAATCCGCACCGCCATCACCGACCGCATCTCCGAGGAGCACAAGATCATCTACGCCAAGCGCCGCACTGCACTCGGCCGCTACGGCGACCCTGAAGAGGTCGCGCATATGACATTGAGCCTGTGCCTGCCGGCGGCGTCGTTCCTCACCGGCGCGGTGATCCCGGTCGATGGCGGGTTGATGGCCCGGAACGCGTGAGAGCCATGCGCGCCGCGCGTTGACAACTGCGAGTGCGGGAGTAGCTTTTTCGCCGACAGAGCGGGACCAACCGCTCGCGGCACGCGGGAGAGAACGTCATGACGATCGCCATCCGGCAGCTTCAAAAACATTTTGTCGGCGAGGTTTCCGGCCTCGATCTGCGCAAGCCTCTCACACCTGACCAGGCGCGCGAGGTCGAGGCGGCCATGGACAAATACGCGGTGCTGGTCTTCCACGACCAGGACATCACCGACGAGCAGCAAATGGCCTTCGCGCTGAATTTCGGCCAGCGCGAGGACGCGCGCGGCGGCAACATCACCAAGGCGGCTGAATACCGCCTCACCTCGGGCCTGAACGACGTCTCCAACCTCGGCAAGGACGGCAAGCCGCTGCCGAAGGACAGCCGCGCCAATCTGTTCAATCTCGGCAATTGCCTCTGGCATTCCGACAGCTCGTTCCGTCCCATCCCGGCGAAATTCTCGCTGCTGTCGGCGCGCGTGGTGAACCCGAAAGGCGGCAACACCGAATTCGCCGACATGCGCGCGGCCTATGATGCGCTCGACGACGAGACCAAGGCGGAGATCGAGGACCTCGTCTGCGAGCACTCGCTGATGTATTCGCGCGGATCGCTTGGCTTCACCGAATACACCGACGAGGAGAAGGAGATGTTCAAGCCGGTGCTGCAACGGCTGGTGCGGACCCATCCCGTGCATCGCCGCAAATCGCTGTATCTCTCATCGCATGCCGGCAAGATCGTCGGCATGAGCGTGCCGGAGGGGCGACTCTTGCTACGCGATCTCAACGAGCATGCGACGCAGCCCGAGTTCGTCTACGTCCACAAATGGAAGCTGCATGATCTCGTGATGTGGGACAATCGCCAGACCATGCACCGCGTCCGCCGCTACGACCAGTCCCAGCCCCGCGACATGCGCCGCGCGACGGTGGCGGGGACGGAGCCGACGGTGCAGCAGCAGGCGGCGGAGTAACGGCATGCTCCGCTGTCGTCCCGGACAAGCGGTACGCAATTGCGCACGGGGGCCGGGACAGCAGCGAGTAAGTTGCACTGCCGGCGTTCCACTTTCAGCTGTCGTCCCGGACAAGTGCAAGCGCAGATCCGGAATCCATAGCCACAGGGCGTGGTTTGGCGAAGACTCGTGGTGACCGGCCTGCCTCAAACTCCACCCTGGGCGTATGGGTCCCGGATTGCGCGCGCTTGAGGCGCGCTTGTCCGGGACGACAGCGGAGGGTACCCCACGACGGCGGAAGGCCGGACGACTGCGGAGCGAGCTACGCGTGCCCCGCCTCGTTCGAGAGCATGCCGGGATCGATGCCGATCTTCTGCAAGGCGCGGTTGTATTTGTCGTCGACGTCGTCGCCGAAGATCAGATCCGCATCCGCATCGCAATGCAGCCAGCCGTTGCTCTGGATCTCCGTCTCGAGCTGGCCGGGCGCCCAACCGGCATAGCCGAGCGCGAGGATGGCGTGCTTGGGGCCGGAGCCGTTGGCGATCGCGCGCAGGATGTCGACGGTCGCGGTGAGACAGACGCCCTCGTCGATCCGCAGCGTCGCGTTCTCGATGTAGAAGTCGCTGGAATGCAGCACGAAGCCGCGGCCGGTGTCGACCGGTCCGCCCCGCAGCACCTTCATGCTTTCGGCATTCTCCGGCAGCTTGATGTGCTGCCCCTTCTTGATGATGCCGAGCTGCTGCAACAGCTCGGGGAAGTCGATGCTGCCGGCGGGGTGATTCACGATGATGCCCATCGCTCCCTCGGCGGAATGGGCGCAGAGATAGATGACCGAGCGCTCGAAGCGGGAATCGCCCATCACGGGCATTGCGATCAGGAGCCGGCCGTCGAGATAACCGGCCGAATTGGGCAGCGCGGGGCCCGAGCTGCGGGTGCCTTCGCCCGTCCTCTTGCCTGTGGGAGCCATCGGTGAAGCACTCCGGTTTCAATTCCTATCCTGATGTCGGGCCGGGCAGCTGTCAAATCAAGGCTTGCTTCAGCTTGATTCAAGTGCATCCATCACAAGCAATTCAATGGTTTGGCCTGGGGCGACCCTGTAAAGACGTGCTATGCTCACACAAGTTCCCCTGCGTGCGGCGATTGGCGTCGCAACAACCCTGCTTGCGTCGTCGTTGGCCTTTGCCGCCCGTGCCGATGACGCTTCGCCGTGGCAGCGCGACGGACATTCCGCGGTGCGGCTGCTCGCGGGATCGCGCAGCGGCGCGGTCCTGCTCGGCGGTATCGCCTTCCAGCTCCAGCCGGGATGGAAGACCTACTGGCGTATGCCCGGCGATTCCGGCGTTCCACCCCGGTTCGACTTCTCGAAGTCCGACAATGTCGAGGCGGTGACGATCATGTGGCCGGCGCCGCTGAAGTTCGACGACGGCGCGGGCGGCCATTCGATCGGCTATCACAACCAGGTCGTGCTGCCCTTGCGCATCGTCGCCAAGGCCGCCGACAAGCCGGTGACCTTGCGCGCCGAGATCAACTACGCGGTGTGCGAGAAGCTCTGCATTCCGGTCGAGGCCAGCGCCGAGCTCGGCTTCAACAGCGTCGCCTCGACCGAGGATGCGAACTTGCGTGCCGCGCTCGACACCGTGCCGAAGCCGGCCAACATCGGCGACCCCAATCCACTCACCATCCGCGACATCAAGCGTGACGGTCCTAAGAATGTGGTGGTCGACGTGGTGACGCCGGACAGCCGCAACGTCAACCTGTTCGTGGAAGGCCCGACACCCGATTGGGCGCTGCCTGTTCCGGCGCCGGTGCAGCACGGCCCGCCCGGGGTGATGCGCTTCTCGTTCGAGCTCGACGGGCTGCCTCCAGGCGCCAAGCCGGATGGGGCGGCGCTGAAGTTCACGCTGGTCGGGCCGGAGAAGGCGTACGAGTTCAATACGAATTTGGATTGAGGCCCGAGTGAGTTGCTCGGCTCGCGCTCCGCATTCAGCTGTCGTCCCGGATCGGCGCGCGCTTGAGGCGCGCATGTCCGGGACGACAGCTGAGAGTGTGGCCACGGCGTCTCACCCAACCCAATCTTAACGAATGGTTGCTAATCCCTCACCTGGCGCTGCAGGTCGCCCTGGGGATTTTCGACGTGGCCGTGATGGATGCAGAACCCGCAACGACCGGACCGGCCGGGTTGATCGCGCGGTTGCGGGCTAAGCTCACGGGTGGATCGAGCGAGGCGTCGCTGACGCGGCGGCTCGCCGGCACCATCTTCATCATCCGCGTCATCAGCGCGGGCCTCGCTTATGTCTCGCAGGTCCTGCTCGCGCGCTGGATGGGGACGTCCGACTACGGCATCTATGTCTATGTCTGGACCTGGGTGCTGCTGCTCGGCAGCATGATGGATTTCGGGATCTCGGCCTCCGCGCAAAAGATCATTCCGGAGTACCGCGCGAGCGGCGACCATGCGCTGCTGCGCGGCTTCCTCTCCGGCAGCCGCTGGCTGACCTTTGCCGTGTCTACGCTGGTGTCGCTCGGCCTTGCCGGCATCGTCAAACTGCTGTCGCCCTGGATCGACCCGGCCGAGCTGCTGCCGCTCTATATCGGCTGCATGACGCTGCCGGCTTTCGTGGTCGCCAACACCCAGGACGGCATTGCCCGGTCGCATGACTGGATGCAGCTCGGCCTGATGCCGCAGTTCATCATCCGCCAGGCGCTGATCATCGGCATAACGGCCGCGGCCTTCCTGCTCGGCTATCACCTCGGCGCGGTTGCGGCGATGGTCGCGAGCGCCAGCGCGGTGTGGATCGCGATGACCGGGCAGATGGTGGTACTGAACCGCAAGCTCGCCGATCACATCGAGCAGGGACCGAAGGCCTATGACGTCAGGGGCTGGCTCGCCGTCTCACTGCCGATCCTGCTGGTCGAGAGCTTCTACCTGCTCTTGTCCTACACCGACGTGCTGGTGCTGCAGCAGTTCCGCCCGTCCGACGAAGTCGGCGTCTATTTCGCCGTGGTGAAGACGCTCGCGCTGGTCTCGTTCATCCATTACGCGATGTCGGCCACGACGGCGCATCGATTTGCAGAATACAATGCGCTCGGCGACAAGGCGCGCCTGTCGGCCTATGTGGCGCACGCCATCAACTGGACGTTCTGGCCGTCGCTGGCCGCGACCATCGTGCTGCTCACGCTCGGCAAGCCACTGCTGTGGCTGTTCGGGCCGCAATTCGTGATCGGCTACGACATCATGTTCGTGGCCGCGATCGGCCTCGTGGTGCGCTCTGCGATTGGTCCGGTCGAGCGGCTGCTCAACATGCTTGGTCAGCAGAAGATCTGCGCGCTCGCCTACGGGCTGGCCTTCGTGATGAACGTCGTACTCTGCATCGCGCTGGTGCCGCGTTACGGCGGCCACGGCGCCGCGGCCGCGACCTCGATCTCGCTGACCTTCGAGACGGTGCTGCTGTTCTGGATCGTGCGGCAGCGCCTCGGCCTGCACGTGCTGGCGTTCGGCAGATAGACCATGCGGCTAGCTGCCCGATGAGGGAACGGTGATTTCGCAAGCCGCCGGTGAACAGGGCAAAATGGCTATGCATCTCCCACTTGCAGCATGATTTTTCTTATTTGATCCAGGCGGTTGCGTGCCGGAGAAAGTTTATTCTACGTCGTATTGCCCAACCGACGAGATCAACCTAAGATTCTCCGGACATGCTTGATCCACTCTACGTCGCCTCTGGATTCGGTGTCGGCCTGCTCGTCGGCATGACCGGCGTAGGCGGCGGCTCGTTGATGACGCCGCTTTTGATTTTGCTATTCGGCGTCCATCCCTCCACCGCGGTCGGGACCGACCTGCTCTATGCCGCCGCCACCAAGACCGGCGGCAGCGTGGTGCATGGCTGGTCGCGCAGCGTGCACTGGCCGGCGGTGCTGAGGCTCGCCTGCGGCAGCATTCCGGCGAGCGCTCTGACGCTGCTGGTGCTGTGGAAGCTCGATCTCAGAAGCGATGCCGAGCGCAGCCTCGTCAATCTCGTCCTGTGCTTCGCGCTGCTGCTGACCGCCACGTCGCTGATCTTCCGCAATGCGATCATGGAGCGCTATCGAAGGCGCCTCGAGCAGGTCGATGAGCGGACCACTGCGGTTGCAACCGTGATCACCGGCATCGTGCTCGGCGTGCTGGTGTCGATCTCCTCCGTCGGCGCCGGCGCGGTCGGCGTCACCGTCCTGCTGCTGCTGTATCCGCGCCTGCCGATGGCGACGATCGTCGGCTCGGACATCGCCCATGCCGTGCCGCTGACGCTGGTTGCCGGGATCGGACACTGGGCGCTCGGTGACGTCGACTGGGCGCTGATGGGCGTGCTGCTGCTGGGCTCGCTTCCCGGCATCATCGTCGGCAGCTATAGCGCGACGCGCGTGCCCGAGACGGTGCTGCGGCTGACGCTTGCCAGCGTGCTGTTCGTGGTCTCCGGCAAGATCATGTTTGCCGAGCTGAACTTGTCGTCGGTGATCGTGACGGCACTGGCGTGGACGCATTGAGGTCCGAGACCTCCCCACTCACTGTCATCGCCCGGCTTGACCGGGCGATCCAGTATTCCAGAGATGCCGACGATAGAAGCGAGAAGCCGCGGCGTACTGGATGCCCCGGTCCCGGCTCCGCCAAGGCTACGTCGGGCCACGGGGGTGCTCGGCCGCCGAAGCTTTACCGAAGGCGGCAAGCCGGGGCATGACAGCGAGCTAGCTGAACCGGCGCGACCTACTCCGCCGTCCAGCCGCCGTCGATCGAGAGGTTGGTGCCGGTGATCTGGGCGGCATCATCGCTGCACAGGAACAGGGCGAGTGCGGCGACCTGCTCGGAGGTGACGAACTCCTTGGTCGGCTGCGCATCGAGCAGCACGTCGTTGATGACCTGCTCGCGCGTCAGATTGCGCGCCTTCATGGTGTCGGGGATCTGCTTCTCCACCAGCGGGGTCCAGACATAGCCGGGGCTGATGCAATTGCAGGTGATCTTGTGGGTCGCGACCTCAAGCGCCACGGTCTTGGTGAGACCGGCGATGCCGTGCTTGGCCGACACGTAGGCCGACTTGAAGGGCGAGGCGACCAGCGAGTGCGCCGAGGCGGTGTTGATGATGCGGCCCCAGCCCTTCTTCTTCATGCCGGGGACGGCGGCACGGATGGAATGGAAGGCCGAGGACAGGTTGATCGCGATGATCTGGTCCCACTTCTCGAGTGGGAATTCCTCGATCGGCGACACGAACTGGATGCCGGCATTGTTGACGAGGATGTCGACCGAGCCGAACGACTTCTCGCCGAGCGCGATCATCCCGGCGATCTCGGCGGGCTTGGTCATGTCGGCGGGCGAGTAGATCGCCTTGACGCCGAAGTCGGATTCGATCTTGGCGCGCTCCTTCTCGATGTCCTCCGGCGAGCCGAAGCCGTTGATGACGACGTTGGCGCCGGCGGCGGCAAAGGCGCGCGCGTAGGCGAGCCCGATGCCGCTGGTCGAACCGGTCACGACGGCGTTCTTGCCTGAAAGACTACCCATGTTCTTCGCTCCTTTTTGGCGGAGACGCGGTGACGTCCCCCGTGAGATCGTAGGTCACCATGGTCTCGCCGGATTGCGGCTGGTCGAGCCGGTCCTTGTGACGCATCGACAGGTGCACGTCGCGCACGCCGGCTTCCCAGTGCTCGACCATGGCGACATGCGAGAAGTCGTAGTCCTTGGACGAGGATTCGTAGTTCTTGCTGCGGTAGATCAGGTGTACCACCGTGACGGTGCTCTCACGTGATGCCTTGGCCAGAAATTCGACGGAAGGGTCGTTCTTGAGATAATCGGGCAATTTGGAAATCAGGTCGCGCACGGCCCGGCGGGCATTGTGGATCTGCTTGTTCTTGTCCGTATTCATGCGCGTGCGGCTGGAATAGCGGATGTCCTTCTCGCGCTCGGCGGCCTCGAGCAGCGAATTCGGCAGATCGCCGCGGGCGGAAAACAGATCGACCTGGAAGATCAGCATGTCGCGCGCGAGCTCTGCGTCGAGCACGTAGTCGAGCGGGGTGTTGGATGCGATGCCGCCGTCCCAGTAATGCTCGCCGTCGATCACGACGGACGGAAAGCCCGGCGGCAGCGCGCCGGAGGCCATGATGTGCTCGGGGCCGATCTTCTTGCCGAGCTTCTTGAACTCGTAATTGTCGAAATATTTGAAGTTGCCCGAGGTGACGCCGACCGCGCCGACCGACAGGCGCGTCTTCAGATCGTTGATGCGGTCGAAATCGACCAGACGCTCCAGCGTCTTCTTGAGCGGCGAGGTGTCGTAATAGCTTTCCGCCTCGGGATGTCCCGGCGGCCAGAGCGGCGCCGGCGGAATGCGCGGCGTGAAGAAGCCGGGCACGCCGAACGTCGCGATCAGCGCAGCACTGGTCGAATTGAACAGCTCGCGGCTTTGGTCGCTCTTGCCGACCGGCTTCCACGGCACCGGGGCCGACACCATTTCCCAGAATTCCTTGAGCCGCTCGACGCGGGTGCGGCCCTCGTTGCCGGCGATGATGGCGGCATTGACCGCGCCGATGGAGATGCCGGCAACCCATTCCGGCTCGAAGCCGTAGCCGCACAGCGCCTGAAAGGCGCCGGCCTGGTACGAGCCGAGCGCGCCGCCGCCCTGGAGGACCAGGACGCGTTGCGCATTCGCGGGGACGCTTGCGGATTCCGGGCTATGATCGGTCATGAGGAAACAATAGCAAAAGGCGAGCCACCGTGGCGACAGTCCGCCGCGGCGTCAATGCATCCCGGGATCAAGTCTGGCTTATCGCTCGGTCGAGGCCAGGATCATGGTCCAGAACACCTTGTACTTGGTGCCCGGAGCATAGCTCGCCGCGATGCCCAATTTTGTGACACCGCTCTTGAGCATGTTGGCGCGGTGCGGAGGCGAGTCGCGCCAGCCTGAAAACGCTTCCGCCAGCGTATGATAGCCGGCCGAGACGTTCTCGACGGCAACCGTGGCCGGATAGCCGCCGGTGGCAAGACGCTTGGCCAGCGGCGCGCGGACGTCGTGGTCCATCTTGTTGGCCGCGGCCATGGCCTGGGACTGGGATTCGGCGAGCCGCATCAGATCAGGGTCGATCACGACCGTGCCGAGCATGTTGTTCTGGCGATATTGCGAGATCATCACCGCGGCGGCTTGCGCGTCGAGCTTGGAGCCCGGGACCGCCATGTCGGTATACATGGACGGCTGCTGGACCGGTGCTTCGTTGCCGGCACAGCCGGCGAGCAGCAAAGTGACGAGAATTGCGGCCGCAGCGCGCATGAATCGAGGCCCCCAAATGAGGGGCCGTTGTTGCATACCAACCGTGGCTGAAAGGTGAATTTTGAGGAAAATCTGTCCGGTGTCATTCCAGGCGATGCGAAGCATCGAACTCTGGTGCGCAATTGCGCACCTGAGATCTGGCCCTTCGGACCGTCCCGGAATGACGGGGCCTTAGCCCGGAAATATCCGGTAGCGGCGGGGATTGAGGCCGATGGTGTCGCCGGCGCGCAGTTCCTTGTCGCGGGGGGCGTCGATCTCGATGGTTTCGCCACCTGACAGGGCGACCTCGGCGCGCTGCACGGGACCGAAATTGCGGACGTGCTGCACGGCGCCCTCGAGGGCACCGCTGCCGGGTGGGCCGACCAGCATGTCATGTCGCCGCACGAACAGTTTTGACGCGCCAGGCACCAGGCCGTCCGCCGCGAGCTGAAGCGGCCGATCGCCGAGCCTGATCACGCCGCCATCGACCTGGACCGGCAACTCGATGGATTCCCCGATGAAGCCATGCACGAAGGCCGTCGCCGGACTCTCATAGACGTCATCGGGCGAGCCAATCTGCTCGATCCTGCCCTTGTCCATCACCACGACGCGGTTGGCGACTTCAAGCGCTTCCTCCTGGTCGTGGGTGACGAAGATCGAGGTGACGTTGATCTCGTGATGCAGCGAGCGCAGCCATTTGCGCAGCTCTTTCCGCACCTTGGCATCCAGTGCACCGAACGGCTCGTCGAGCAGCAGGATGCGCGGCTCGATCGCGAGTGCGCGGGCGAGCGCGATCCGCTGGCGCTGGCCACCGGAGAGTTGGCTCGGATAGCGGTCGGCGAGCCAGTCGAGCTGCACGAGATCGAGCAGCTCCTTGACTCGCGCGCGGATCGCAGCCTCGTCCTTGCGGATCGCGCGCGGCTGCACGCGTAGGCCGAAGGCGACGTTCTCGAACACGGTCATGTGGCGGAACAGCGCGTAATGCTGGAACACGAATCCGACATGCCGCTCGCGGGCTCCTTGCGCCAGCGCGTCCTCGCCGTTGAAGGACACTTCGCCGGAGTCCGGCCAGTCGAGACCGGCGATGATCCGCAGCAAGGTGGTCTTGCCGGAGCCTGAGGGCCCGAGCAACGCCAGCAATTCGCCGTTGTCGACCTTGAGGTCGACGCCGTCGAGGGCGGCAAAGCTGCCGAACTTCTTGTTGAGATTCCTGACTTCAATGGTCACTTGCGTCTTCTCCTTCGTCGAGATGACGTTCGAGGAGGGTTTTTGCGATCAGCGTGATCAGCGCCAGCATCGCCAGCAGCGAAGCGATCGCGAAGGCGGCGACGAACTGGTATTCGTTGTAAAGGATTTCGACCAGCAGCGGCATGGTGTTGGTTTCGCCGCGGATGTGGCCGGAGACGACGGAGACCGCACCGAACTCGCCCATCGCGCGCGCGTTGCAGAGCAGGACGCCGTAGAGCACGCCCCATTTGATGTTGGGCAGGGTGACGCGGAAGAACGTCTGCAGGCCAGAGGCGCCGAGCGAGATCGCAGCCTCCTCTTCCTGCGTCCCCTGCTCCTGCATCAGGGGGATCAGCGCGCGCGCCACGAACGGGAAGGTCACGAAGGTGGTGGCGAGCGCGATGCCGGGCACCGCGAACAGGATCTGGATGTCGTGATCGCGCAGCCAGGTGCCGAAATAACCCTGCGCGCCGAACAGCAGCACGAAGACCAGACCCGAGATCACCGGGCTGACCGAGAACGGCAGGTCGATCAGCGTGATCAGGAAGGTCTTGCCCGGGAAATCGAACTTGGCGATGGCCCAGGCGGCGACGAGGCCGAACACCAGATTGAGGCCGACCGAGATCGCCGCGACGATCAGCGTCAGCTTGATCGCCGCCATCGCCTCCGGCTCGGCCAGCGCGGCGAAATAGGCGAGGATGCCGCGCGAGAACGCCTGCGCAAACACGACGACCAGCGGCAGCACCACGAAGACGGTGAGAAAGATCACCGCCAGCGCAATGATGGCGATACGCACCGCGCGCGGCTCGGTGCGGAGGTTATCGCGCGCTGCCGCCGCATGCGCGCGTGCCTTTGAGTCGGAGGCCGAGAGCGACACGGAATCTGCGATCTGCATCGTCATGATCCGCCCTCAGCGCGCCGGGATCCGGCTCCGCGCCCAGCGCTGGAGCCGGTTGACGGCAAAGATGATGACGAAGGAGACGACGAGCATGACCACCGCGATGGCGGTTGCATCGGCATAGCGGAATTCGGAGAGCCGGATCACGATCAGGAGCGGCGCGATCTCGGAGACGTTGGGCAGATTGCCGGCGATGAAGATCACAGAGCCATATTCGCCTACCGCGCGGGCGAAGGCGAGCGCGAGGCCGGTGAGCAGCGCCGGTGCGAGCGAGGGCAGGATCACACGGATGATGGTCTGCCAGCGGCTGGCGCCGAGACTGCCCGCGGCTTCCTCGATCTCGGGGTCGAGATCCTGGAGCACCGGCTGCACGGTGCGGACTACGAAGGGGATGCCGATGAAGATCATGGCGACAAAGATGCCGACCGGCGTGAACGCCACCTTGATGCCGAGCGCGGCGAGCGGCGCACCCAGCCAGCCCTTCTCGGCGAACAGCGCGGTCAGCGCGACGCCGGCCACCGCCGTCGGCAGCGCGAACGGCACGTCGACGATGGCATCGAAGATGCGCCGCCCCGGAAAGCGGTAGCGCACCAGTGCCCAGACGATGATGCTGCCCATGACGAGATTGACGGAGGCCGCCGCAAAGGCAAGGCCGAAGGACACCCGCAAGGCGTTCAGGGTGCGACGGCTGGAGAGGATGTTCCAGAACTGCTCGGGGCTCAGCTCGAGCGATTTCAGGAACAGGCCGGCGAGCGGAATCAGGATGATGATGGACAGCCAGGAAAGCGTCAGTCCCATGGTGAGACCGAAGCCCGGCAATGTCCGGCGTCGTGCTGCGAGTGCGCTCACCAGGCCCCCTGCTAAAGCCTCCTACGACAGCGCGCGATCAGTTCTTGTAAATCTGATCGAAAACGCCGCCGTCGGCAAAATGTTCCTTCTGCGCCTTGGTCCAGCCGCCGAAGACGTCGTCGATCGTGAACAGCTCGACCTTGGCGAAGGCATTCTCATACTTCTTGGCGATTTCGGCATCGCGCGGACGGTAGAAGTTGCGCGCAGCGATCTCCTGCCCCTCCTTGGTGTACCAATATTGGAGGTAGGCGTCAGCGGCATTGCGGGTGCCCTTTTTATCGGCAACCTTGTCGACGATGGCGACCGGCGGTTCGGCGAGGATCGATTGCGGCGGGGCCACGATCTCGAACTTGTTCGCGCCGAACTCCTTCAGAGCAAGGAACGCCTCGTTCTCCCAGGCGAGCAGCACGTCGCCGACGCCGCGCTCGACAAAGGTCACGGTCGCGCCACGCGCGCCGGTGTCGAGCACCGGGACCTGCTGATACAGCTTGCCGATGAACTCCTTGGCCTTGTCGGCCGCGCCGTACTTCTTCTGCGCAAAGCCCCAGGCTGCAAGATAATTCCAGCGCGCGCCACCTGACGTCTTCGGGTTCGGCGTGATCACGGCAACGCCCGGCTTGATCAAATCGTCCCAGTCCTTGATGCCCTTGGGATTGCCCTTGCGCACCAGGAACACGATAGTCGACGTGTAGGGCGACGAATTCTGCGGCAGCCGCTTCTGCCAGTCGGCCGCGGTGAGGCCCTTGTTCGCAATGGCGTCGATGTCATAGGCGAGCGCCAGTGTCACCACGTCGGCCTGCAAGCCGTCGATCACGGCGCGCGCCTGCGAACCGCTGCCGCCATGCGACTGCTTGATCTCGACGCTCTTGCCGGTTTCCTTCTGATAGGCGGTCGCGAACGCCTTGTTGAACTCGACATAGAGCTCACGCGTCGGATCGTACGACACGTTCAAAAGATTGATGTCAGCGGCGAGAGCCGAGCTGGCCCAAAGCAATCCTGCCGCGAGCGGAACGATACGGCGCATCATGTCCATCTCCATTCACCTCGATGACGTCGGCGTCATCGATGGCAGGCATAACTCGTGGCGAAACGCTCTTGTGTCAACGGAACCCGATTTTCTTGTTCGCGGCGCGGCAGCGTGACTGTGCTACGAAGTCTTCATCGTATGGATGCCGCATTCTGTCTTGGCCCGGCCGCGCCACCGACCGGCGCGTGCATCCTCGCCTTCGGCCGTTCTGCTGGTGCAAGGCATACACCCGACCGACAGGAAACCGGAGGCGGCCAATGGATGACGCGGCAATTTGGCGCGGGTGAAGATCGCCTCGATCTCCTCGCGCGAGACATTGGCGAAGGGATTGAACTTCAACCGCGCGCCGTCGTCCTCGACGACCGGAATGTCGGCGCGCACATTGCCCTGGAAACGCTTGCGGCCGTTGAGCCAGGCATCGAACGGTTTCAGCGCACGCGCCAGCGGCTCGACTTTACGGATGCGGCAGCAAGCGTCGGGATCGGAGAACCAGAGGTCGCGGTCGGGATCGTCGCGCGACAGCGTCTCCTCGGCGGGCTTGATCGAGCGGACGTCCTTCAGGCCCAGCGCCGCAATCAACGTATCGCGATAGGCCAGCGTCTCCTCGAACAACCAGCCGGTGTCCAGAAAGATCACCGGGATCGCCGGGATCGACGTCTGCCATGACCTTCAGCAGCGTCGCCGATTCCGTGCCGAAGGACGAGACCAGCGCGAGCTTGTCGCGCCCGACCGTCTTCAGCGCGGCAGCGATGATCTCCGCGGGCGAGGCATCGCGCAAAGTGCGATCGAGCTCTTCCGCCGAAGGCAACGCGGAGACGGAAGCGGAGGAGATATGAGGCGCGATCGCGTTCACGTGCCGACACCTTCTGAGTGACGCAACTGCATGCGCCGATGCAGCGCCGTGATCCGGCCGTCGCCGGTCGGCTGGTAGAACACCGAATAGCGCTTCGCCGTCTGCATGAAGGCTTCCGCGTCGGCCTGCTTCTTGACCTCGAAGGCATCGAAGCCGGCACGCAGCATGAACACGAACTGGTCGCGCAGCACCTGGCCGGTCGCACGCAACTCGCCGCGATAATTGTAGCGTTCGCGCAGCAGCCGGGCCTGGCTGTAGGCGCGCCCGTCGCGGAAGGTCGGGAACACCAGCGCGACGGCGGCGATCTTGCCGAGATACGGCACGAGCTCGGCGATGTCGCGATTGTTCGGCCAGATCACGCCGACCTTGCCCGAACGCTTGAGCAGCGCATCGGCTTCGCCAATGAAGCGCTCGGCCGGCACCAGGATGTCGCCGCCCTCGGGCAGCGGCGTGTCGACGGCCAGCTTGACGAAGCTGTCGTCGGCGATCTTTCCGCCGTTAACGAGTGGCATAGACGCGCTCCCTGAAAGGTTCGACGCCGAGGCGCTTCACCGTGTCCATGAACAGCTCCTCGGGCCGCTCGCGCAGCGCCAGATAGGCTTCCACGATGTCCTCGACGACGTCGGCGACCTCGTCGAACTTGACACCCGGCCCGATCAGGGTCCCGAGCGCGGCGTTCTCGTCGGCGCGGCCGCCGATGGTGATCTGGTAGACCTCCTCGCCGTTCTTCTCGACGCCGAGAATGCCGATATGGCCGACATGGTGATGGCCGCAGGCGTTGATGCAGCCTGAGATGTTAATGTGCAGACGGCCGATCAGGTTGGCGAGCTCGTGATTGGCGAAGCGCCGCGTCAGCTCCTGCGCGATCGGGATCGAGCGCGCATTCGCCAGCGAGCAATAGTCGAGCCCGGGGCAGGCGATGATGTCGGTGATCAGATTGACGTTGGGCGTCGCGAGGCCAAGCTTGTCGAGCGCCTTCCACAGCGCCGGCAAATCGCGCTTGGCGACGTGCGGCAGCGCCAGGTTCTGCTCATGGCCGACGCGGATCTCGCCGAAGGAGTATTTGTCGGCGAGATCGGCGAGCGCATCCATCTGCTCGGCAGTGGCATCACCCGGAGGCCCGCCGGTCGGCTTCAGCGAGATCGTGACGATCGAGTAGCCCTGCACCTTGTGCGGGGCGACCGAGTTCTTGCGCCACGCCTCGAAATCAGGATCGGCCGCGGCCTGGCGCAGCTCGTCCGGCATGTGCGGCAGCTTCTCGTAAGAAGGATAGGTGAAGCGCGAGCGGATGTCCTCGATCACCTCGTCGTCGATCTGAAGCGAGGAGTTACGGATCTGCTGCCACTCATCCTCGACCTCGCGGGAGAACTTCTCGATGCCGAGCTCATGCACCAGGATCTTGATGCGCGCCTTGTAGATGTTGTCGCGGCGGCCGTACTGGTTGTAGACGCGCAGGATCGCCTCGATGTAGCTGAGGATATCGCGGCCGTGCACGAAATGCTTGATGGTCTTGGCGATGAACGGCGTGCGGCCGAGGCCGCCGCCGACCAGCACCTCGAAGCCGGTCTCACCCTTCTCATTCTTGGTCAGCCGGAGGCCGATGTCGTGGATCTTGATCGCGGCGCGGTCATGGTCGGATGCGGTGATCGCGATCTTGAACTTGCGCGGCAGGAACGAGAATTCCGGATGCAGCGTGGTGTGCTGGCGGATCAGCTCCGACCAGATGCGGGGATCCTCGATCTCGCCCGGCGCGACGCCGGCCCACTGGTCCGAGGTGACGTTGCGCATGTTGTTGCCGGAGGTCTGCATCGCATGGATGCCGACCTCGGCGAGATCGGCCAGTGCATCCGGCAGCTCGGCGAGCTTGATCCAGTTGAACTGGATGTTCTGGCGCGTGGTGAAATGGCCATAGCCGCGGTCGTATTTGCGCGCGACGTGGGCGAGCGCCCGCAGCTGGTTCGTCGCCAGCGTGCCATAGGGGATCGCGACGCGGAACATGTAGGCGTGGAGCTGCAGATAGACGCCGTTCTGCAAGCGAAGGATCTTGAACTCGTCCTCGGTGAGCTCGCCGGAAAGGCGGCGCTTCACCTGGTCGCGGAACTCCGAAACGCGCTCGTTGACGAGCGTGCGGTCGATTTCGTCGTAAGCGTACATAAGAGAATGCCTTAAACTTGGGCCGGCTGCCCGATCGTGACGCCGGTGCGGCGGATCTGTTCGCGCAGATTGCCGGGCAGGATCTTGCCGTCCTCGCCGACCTGCACCGGGGCGATATAGGGGCCGATGGCGCCGACGTCATCGGCCACGGCCTCCGCAAGCAACGCCTTGGCCTCGTCGGAGTTGCGCACGATCGCGGCTTCCGAGAGGTCCGCGGACCAGCCCTTGGCAGCGGTGCGATAGACCACGATGCCGTCCCAGGTGCGGTTGGCGGTCACGACCGAGGGGCCGGCGATCTTGATCTTCTTCTGTTCGAGCGGAGAGGTCATTCGGCTGCATCCATGAGGTCAGAGATGATTTGTTTGGGTGTTTGGCGGCGAAGCGAGCCGGCATGCCGGACCACGTCGCCGATAATGAGAATCGCGGGACCGCCCTGGATCCGCCGCACGAGCTCCGGCAGGTCGCGCAGCGTACCGATCGCGCCTTGCGCATCCGGCCGGGTGACACGGGCGAACACGCCGACCGGCGTCTCCGGCGAGCGGCCGGCCGCGAACAGGCCGGCGCGCACGGCAGGCGCTGCGGTCAAGCCCATATAGACCACGACGGTCATCTTGGTGTCGGTCAGCGTCGACCAATCCACATTCTCGGCATCGCGCGCCTTGTGCGCGGTGAGGAAGGTGATGCGGTTCGCCTCGTGACGATAGGTGAGCGGCACCTCGAAATCGGCAGCGCCACCAAGTCCTGCGGTGATGCCGGGAATGATCGAATAGGCGATGCCGGCGGCGCGCAGCGCTTCCACCTCTTCGCCGCCGCGGCCGAACACGAAGGGATCGCCGCCCTTCAGCCGCACCACGCGCTGACCTGATTGCGCGGCCTCGATCATGCGCTTGTTGATGGCGTTCTGGCCAATGCCGGGCTTGCCGACGCGGCGGCCGACCGGTACGCGCGTGGTGTCGCGGCGGATGCGGTCGAGAATTTCGGGCGAGACCAGCTCGTCATGGAAGACGATGTCGGCGTCCTGCAACGCCCGCAGCGCCTTGATGGTGAGCAGATCGGGATCGCCGGGACCGGCACCGACCAGCGCGACGGAGCCTTCCGGCTTGTCGGCGCGCGCGAATTCGGAGGGATCGGAGATCGCCTTGAGCGTCGCGTCCGCTTCGCCTTTGCGGCCGGCGAGCACGGCGGCACCGATCGGGCCGTCGATGACGCGCTCCCAGAAGCGGCGGCGCAGCGGAAACTCGGCGATGCGCTCGTTGATCGATTTGCGGAAGCTGCCGATGAACTCGGCGAGCTCGCCGATGCGCGCCGGCAGCAGCGCCTCGATCTTCTCGCGGACGCGCCGGGCCACCACCGGCGAGGTGCCGCCTGTGCCGACCGCGACCACGACATCGCCGCGGTCGACGATCGCCGGGAAGATGAAGCTGGAATGCTCGAGATCGTCCATGACGTTGACGGGCAGACCGAGCGCCTTGGCCCGCACCGACATGGCAACGCCGACATCGCCCGCCCCCGCGCAAACGACGGCAATGACGCCCGCGAGATCAGCGTTCAGCGGATCGCCGGCCGCGAGTTCGATACGCGCCGCGTCCTCGGAGCCGAGCCCAAACTCATGATTGCCGTCGATCGCATGCACGCGGATGCGCGCGCCGGCAGCGCTGAGCACGCGCAGCTTGGCGCGCAAAAGCTCACCCGCGCCGATGAGGACCACCGGACCGGCCTTCAGATCGAGAAACACCGGCAAGAACCGCATGCGATACTCGCTTCCCCTACATCCGGGGTTGACTGGAATTATTTTCTATATATGTGTCGTTTCTAGCGCGCAAAGAGAAAATTTTTTCTTCTCTTCTGCACCGCAACTATAGAATTTTCGCCTCCAAACGCAAAGTGGCAGAGATGCATCTTCTCAAGGACGATTCCGCAGTTGTTGGAGTGAGCAGCCCGGCCCCCCTGGGACGCCCAAGCTCGCAAGAATTTTCTGCTGATGTTGCGCCCAGCATGGACCATCTCGACCAGCTTGAGGCGCAGAGCATCTACATCTTCCGCGAAGCCTTTGCCCGCCTGAAGAAGATCGCGCTGCTGTGGTCGCTCGGCAAGGACTCCAACGTCATGATCTGGCTGGCGCGGAAGGCATTTTTCGGCCGCATGCCGTTTCCGGCCCTCCATGTCGACACCGGCAAGAAGTTTGCGGAGATGTATCGCTTCCGCGATCGTTACGGGAAGGAGTGGGATCTCGACCTGCGTGTCGAGCCCTGCCCGCCCATCGATGCGGTCGATCCGACGCTGCCGCCGGCTGCCCGTTCCGCCGCGCGCAAGACCGAAGGCCTCAAGATGGCGCTCGCCAAATATGGCTTCGACGGCCTGATCGCCGGCATCCGCCGCGACGAGGAGGCAACCCGCGCCAAGGAGCGCGTGTTCTCGCCGCGTGGGTTAGAGGGCAATTGGGACGTGCGCGATCAGCCGCCGGAGTTCTGGGATCACTTCAACGCCTCGCCGCCGCAAGGCGCGCATTTGCGCATCCATCCGATCCTGCATTGGACCGAGGCCGACATCTGGGCCTACACCAAGCGGGAGAACATCCCGATCATCCCACTATATCTCGCCAAGGACGGCAAGCGCTATCGCTCGCTGGGCGATCAAGACATCACCAACCCCGTGAATTCGACAGCGTCCAGCATCGACGAGATCCTGATCGAGCTCGAGCAGACCAAGGTGCCGGAGCGTGCCGGCCGTGCACTCGACCACGAGACCGAGGACGCCTTCGAGCGTCTGCGCGTCGCCGGTTATCTCTGATCAAGAACGCGAGCGCGATATGAACATGATCGTCACCCCCGCTTCGCCCGCGACGCCGAACGGCACCACACGTCCCCAAGTGCGCATCGTCATCGTCGGCCATGTCGACCACGGCAAGTCGACGCTGGTCGGCCGCCTCCTGCACGAGACCGGCAGCCTGCCCGACGGCAAGCTCGAAATGCTGAAAGCCGTCAGCACGCGGCGCGGCATGCCGTTCGAATGGTCGTTCCTGCTCGATGCGTTGCAGACCGAGCGCGACCAGGGCATCACCATCGACACCACGCAGATCCGCTTCCGCACCAATTCGCGCGACATCGTGCTGATCGACGCACCCGGCCATGCCGAATTCCTGCGCAACATGATCACCGGCGCCTCGCAGGCCGACGGCGCGGTTCTGATCATCGACGCGCTCGAAGGCGTGCGCGACCAGACACGGCGGCACGGCTATCTCCTGCATCTGCTCGGCGTGAAGCAGGTCGCCGTCGTCGTCAACAAGATGGACCGCGTCGATTTCTCGTCCGAGCGCTTCAAGGACATCAGCGACGAGATCTCGGCGCATCTCAACGGCCTCGGTGTGACGCCCACGGCCGTGATCCCGATCTCGGCGCGCGACGGCGACGGCGTCGCCGAGCGCACCGGCCGCATCGGCTGGTACAAGGGACCGACCGTGGTCGAGGCGCTCGATAGGCTCGAGCCGGCGCGTCCGCTCGAAGCGCTGGCGCTGCGGCTACCGGTGCAGGCGATCTACAAATTCGACGACCGCCGCATCGTCGCGGGCCGCATCGAATCCGGCAGCCTGGTTGCCGGCGACGAGATCGTGATCATGCCGGCCGGCAAGATCGCGAAGATCAAGACGGTGGAGAGCTGGCCGGTGACGCCGGTTGCGGGACGGCAGGGCGCAGGCCGCTCGGTCGGCATCACGCTCGACCGCGAATTGTTCATCGAGCGCGGCGACATCGTCGCCCATGTCGGCACCGCCCCGCGCGAGACCCGCCGGCTGCGCGCGCGCATCTTCTGGCTGCATGACAAGCCGCTCGCTAAGGGCGACCAGCTGCTGGTGCGCTGCGGGCCGAAGGAAAGCCGCGCCACCGTGGTGGCGATCGAGAAGGCGGTCGATCCCGGCGAATTGTCGAGCACCGAGAACAAGGCGATCGGCCGCAACCATGTCGGCGAGATCGACATCTCGCTGTCCAACCCGATCGCAACCGATCCCTACACCGAGAATCCGCGCACCGGCCGTCTCGTGATCGAGGTGTCCGGGCGCATCGCCGGCGGCGGTCTGGTGCTGTCGGTCGATGCCGGCCAGCGCGCCGTGCCTGTCGATATCGTGCCGGTGGAATCAGCGCTGCGCCCCGACGAACGCTCCGCGCGCTATCGCCACAACGGCGCGGTGGTCTGGCTCACCGGCCTGCCCGCCTCCGGCAAGTCGACGCTGGCAAGAGCGCTGGAGCGAAGGCTGTTCACCAATGGCGGCTCGCCGATCCTGCTCGACGGCGACACGCTGCGTGCCGGTCTCAACAGCGATCTCGGCTTCTCCGCCACTGATCGCAGCGAGAACATCCGACGGCTCGCCGAGGTCGCGACGCATCTCGCCCGCAACGGCCATATCGCCATCGTCGCCGCTGTCTCGCCCGCCCGCGAGGACCGCGCCACTGCGCGCCGCATCGCCGACACCGCGTTCCGCGAAATCCATGTCGCGACGCCGGCCGGAATCTGTGAAGAGCGCGATCCCAAGGGCCACTACAAGAAGGCGCGCGCCGGCACGCTGCAATCCTTCACCGGCATCGGTAACGACTACGAAGCGCCGCAGGCGGCCGAGCTCGTGATCGACACGTCGAAGCGGACGGTTGCGGATGCGGCGGACGAGATCGAGCAGATGCTGAAGACGACCGGCGTGCTGTTCGACGAACTCGTGGACCTCGCTGCGAATATTTGAGGGGCCGACCTCGCGCTACGTCACCGTGTCGTCGTGGCCAGAACAAAGCCAACAGTCCCGTCATCCTGAGGTGCGAGCCATGCGGCGCGGAGCGGCGTATGGGGAGCCTCGAAGGATGTACGGCCCCGATGCTAGCCACCAGCCGGGCCGTCGCCCTTCGAGGGCCGCTGAAGAAGCGGCCACCTCAGGGTGACGGTGATAGATTGGTGTTCGCGGCAGCATTTGCTCCATTTCGGGCGATAGACCTGCTGCGCGCCCCCTACCTCGTCTTGACATTTTGACAAGCTGTTAGGGGTCTTCTCACCGCCCCGATTTTGGGGCTAATAGGCTCTCGAAAGCTGCCCCACGTGGGCGCATTTTGCTGCTGTCGGGTCAAAAGCAGCCAAAAACAGCCATTTCCAACAAGAAAGCCCATCATGAAACGCGTCGACGCCCACGGATTGAAGATCGCTCCCGTTCTGTTTGACTTCATCGCCAAGGAAGCGGCCCCGAAAACGGGGATCGCGCCGGATGCGTTCTGGGCCGGGGTTGCCGCCATCATCAAGGACCTTGGGCCGAAGAACCGGGCGCTGCTGGCGGTGCGCGACGCGCTGCAGGCCAAGATCGACGATTGGCACCGTGCCAACAAGGGCAAGGCGTTCGACCTCGACGCCTATACCGCCTTCCTGAAGGAGATCGGCTATCTCGTCCCGGAGCCGGTGACGCAGAAGGTCGAGACGGCCAATGTCGACGAGGAAATCGGCAAGATCTGCGGCCCGCAGCTCGTGGTGCCGCTCACCAACGCGCGCTATGCGCTGAACGCAGCGAATGCGCGCTGGGGCTCGCTCTACGATGCCTTCTACGGCACCGACGCGATCCCGCACGATCCCTCAGAGAGCGGCAAGGGTTACAACAAGGCGCGCGGCGACAAGGTGATCGCCAAGGCCAAGGCGTTCCTCGATACCGCCGTGCCGCTCGCGACCGGCAGCCACACCGACGTCACCGCCTACAGCGTCGTCGCGGGCCAGCTCGCGGTGAAGCTGAAGAGCGGCAATGCGACCGCGCTGAAGAACGCGGCGCAGTTCGCCGGCTTCCAGGGCGATGCGGCTTCCCCGAGCGCAGTGCTGCTCGTCAACAACGGCCTGCATGTCGAGGTGAAGATCGACCGCAGCAGCGCGATCGGCAAGGACGATCCGGCCGGCGTCGCCGACATGATCATGGAGGCCGCCGTGTCGACCATCCTCGACATGGAAGACTCGGTCGCCGCGGTCGATGCCGAAGACAAGGTGCTGGTCTACCGCAACACGCTCGGCCTGATGAACGGCACGCTGTCCGCCGATTTCGAGAAGGGCGGCAAGACGCTGACGCGTTCGCTCAACACCGACCGCCTCTACAAGACGCCTGACGGAAAGGGCGAGCTCAAGCTGCACGGCCGCAGCCTGCTCTTGATGCGCAATTGCGGTCACCACATGTTCACCGACGCGGTGCTGGACGAGAAGGGCGAGGAAGTCCCGGAAGGCCTGTTAGACGCCGCCGTCTCGGGCCTGCTCGCGATCCACGACCTCAAGGGCAATTCGAAGGTCAAGAACAGCCGCACCGGATCTGCCTATATCGTCAAGCCGAAGATGCACGGCCCCGACGAGGTGTCGCTCACTTGCGAGATCTTCGACCGCGTCGAGAAGATGCTCGGCCTGCCCGAGAACACGCTCAAGGTCGGCATCATGGACGAGGAGCGGCGCACCACCGTCAACCTCAAGGCCTGCATCCAGCGCGCCTCCAAGCGCATCATGTTCATCAACACCGGCTTCCTCGACCGCACCGGCGACGAGATCCACACCTCGATGGAAGCGGGCCCGATGATCCGCAAGAACGAGATGAAGGCGCAGGCCTGGATCAAGGCCTATGAGGACTGGAACGTCGACATGGGCTTGATCGACGGCCTGCCCGGCCACGCCCAGATCGGCAAGGGCATGTGGGCCGCGCCCGACAAGATGGCGGATATGCTGGCGCAAAAGCTTGGCCATCCGCAGGCCGGCGCCACCACCGCCTGGGTGCCCTCGCCGACCGCCGCGACGCTGCACGCGCTGCACTACCATCAGGTCAATGTGATCGCACGTCAGCAGGAGCTGACCAGGGGCGGCCCGCGCGCAAAACTCTCGGACATCCTCACCATTCCGGTGTCGAAGTCGAATTGGGCGCCCGACGACGTCAAGCAGGAGATCGACAACAATTGCCAGGGCATTCTCGGCTATGTCGTGCGCTGGATCGACCAGGGCGTCGGCTGCTCCAAGGTGCCTGATATCCACGATGTCGGCCTAATGGAGGACCGCGCCACCTTGCGCATCTCCAGCCAGCATCTCGCCAACTGGCTGCACCAGGGCGTGATCACCGAGGCGCAGGTGATGGAATCGCTCAAGCGCATGGCGGTCGTGGTCGACAAGCAGAACGCCGGCGACACCATCTACAAGCCGATGGCGCCCGCCTTCGACGGCGTCGCCTTCAAGGCAGCCTGCGACCTCATCTTCAGGGGACGCGAGCAGCCGAATGGCTACACCGAATACATCCTCACCGCCCGCCGCCGCGAGGCGAAGGCGCTGGGCTGAGCCAGAGACATCAAAAGCCTCGGCCTCCGCCGGGGCTTTTCTTGTTGGGCACGTGTACCGCAGACGCTCGCCTGTTGAACGGCGCTCTATCCGGGCTACGAGAGCATCGCACATAGCGCGCGAAACGTCGCGGCGCGCTGCGGAACGGCCGCTCGCCGCTCGCGTTGTACGGCCATCAACCCATGGGAGATGGTCATGGACTGGAATCGCGTCGAAGGAAACTGGAAGCAGTTCAAGGGCTCCGCCAAGGAGAAATGGGGCAAGCTCACTGACGACGACCTCCAATTGATCGAAGGGCGTCGGGAGCAGCTCGAGGGCCGGCTCCAGGAACGCTACGGCAAGGCCAAGGACCAGGTTCGCAAGGACGTCGACGACTGGCTGAAGTCGCTGCACTGAAGCGGCACGAACGAAGCCCCGGCGAGAGCCGGGGCTTTTTGTTGCACTCGTAACCCGGATGAGTGCAGCGAGATCCGGGACCTTTGTTGCGGCACCCCTGATATCGCTTCGCTCATCCGGGCTACGACAGCTTCGCTAGAACACTGCGAGATATTTCAGCAGTGACACGATGCCGATGATGATGACGATCACGCGCGCGATCTGCTTGGCGCGGCCGTCCATCGGCAGCATGTTGATGAGATAAAGCACGAGAATGACGACAAGAAAGGTGACGAGTACGCCGACCAGCATCGCTGGGACCCCCCTTCAGGCAAGTTGCTGACGTTGTCCTAACGCTCGCAAGGCGCGCCGGTTCCACTTGCGCAACCCATTGTAATTTATTGCATTTAGTCGGCAGAGCGATCGTGTCGTCCCGGACAAGCGCTCCCAAAGCGCGCGCAGTTCCGGGACGACAGGCTTTGTAAGGCGCGGCAACCTAGCCAACGCCCCGCGCCCTACTCCTTCGCCACCACCGGGACCTGGCGGAATTTGGCGCGCACCGACTCCGGCAGCGGCGAGAAATTCATCGCCACGCCGCGACGGTCGTTGGCATTGCGGCTGGCGACCACGAGGCCGCCGGCGCCGGCGACGATGTCGCCCTTTCGCAGGGTTGGATCGTCCTCGACCTTGACCGATGCGAGCCCAGCCGGGTTCTTGCCGTTGCAGGTGCAGCCGGCGACGATCTCGTTGCGATAGCGGAACGCGTTCGGCAGGTCGGAATAGGACTTTCCGTTCTCCGTCGTGGCATCGTCGATATTGCTGCCGTAGACCAGCGAGGTTTCCGAGGCGGGGCAGAAGCTCTTGCAGGACTGCGCCTTGCTCTCGGCATCGCTTCCCTGCGCCGGGAAATAGCGGCCGTCGCAGCTGCGTACGCAATAGGCCGTGCCGCCGCCATAGGAGACCCGCTGGCGTGGCGCGTCATAGCGCGGCATGTCGTCATTCGGGAACGGCATCCGGATCTCCGGCGGCGGCCGCATCCGAAAGCCGCCGAACAATGCCGAGAAGAAATCCTCCGCATGCGCCGACGGTGCCGACACCAGACCGGCGGAGACAGCGATCAAGATCGCCGCACCGCCAGCCACTTTGCCAACCAGGCGTCTGCTCATATGTCCTCGCTCAGCCTTAGTTCACGGCCCACGTCGTGATGTTCAATGCCTGCCGGCCCGTGGGCAACGTCGTCACGGCCGGACGCTTGCGCACGGGGTCGGCGGCCCTGTCGCCTCCCTTGGCCATCAAGGGGGCGTTCTTCGGCAGCACCACGACCTTGGCGCCGACATTGACCCGGCTGAACAGGTCGATGACGTCCTCGTTGGTCATGCGGATGCAGCCGGACGAGACGAACTTGCCGATTGTGGAGGGATCGTTGGTGCCGTGGATGCGGTATTGGCTCGAGCCGAGATACATCGCACGGGCTCCGAGCGGATTGCCGGGGCCGCCGGCGACGAAGCGCGGCAGGTAGGGCTGGCGCGCGATCATCTCGGCCGGGGGATGCCAGTCCGGCCACTCGGCCTTCCGGCTGATGCTCTGCACGCCAGACCAAGTGAAGCCTTCGCGGCCGACGCCGACGCCGTAGCGGATCGCGCGGCCATTGCCGAGCACGTAATAGAGATAGGTGTTGTTGGTATCGATGACGATGGTACCGGCCGGCTCGCTCCTGTCGAAGCTGACGATTTGCTTGCGCAGCCGGTCGGGCAACTGGGCGTCCTCGTCGGCGGCCTGCGGCGCCTCGTTGACGTCGTCGTGCAGATAACCCTGGTCCTGCGGGTACGCCCGCGGCTGCATCGGCGCGTAGCCGAACGATTGCGCGCTCGCGCTGCCCAACGGCACTGCGAGCAGAGCGGTTGCGAAAAAGAATGCGGTAACGGCGCGCGGCGAGAAGCTGCGACGGACTGCAAACAACTTTGTCATGTGCTGCCCCGTTGGATGTGTGCATCAGGGTGATGCGCTGCCCAACAAACTCCGCCGAGCGGACCCGAGTTCCGGCACGGCGTGCGGCAGCGACGTCACAGTCAAGCGAGCCGTTGTTCACGAAGCCGCGATGGAACCGGCACGCCGTCCACGCGTTGTGAGGTCGTCAATGGGCGCGCGGATCGCGGTTTCCGTGCGGGAGAGGTATTGTGCGCGTCCTTCCCAGTGAACGTCTGATTTCCGGCAGCAGCGAAGGCAAACCGCTTTCCGACGGCCATAGTGAGCTGCCGCCGCCGGTGATCCGCCGCTCCGAGTTCACCGCCTTCGCGCTCGCAGGCTTGCTCCTGATTGCGGTCGTCGCCGTGCTTTATGTCGGGAGGGCGTTCTTCCTGCCGGTGGTGATGGCATTCGTCATCGGCACCATGCTTTCGCCGGCGGCGAGCCTCCTCGAGCGTGGCAAGGTCCCCCGCGCGCTCGCCGCGGTCCTGATCGTGGTCGCGGGCACCGCGGTGGTCGCCTTCGCCTTGGCGCTGATCGCCGCGCCGATCATGGAATGGAGCACGCGCCTGCCGGAGCTCGGCGCGCAACTGAAGGACAAGCTGCAGGTGTTCGACCGGCCAGTTGCGCTGTGGCGGGAGATGCAAGCCATGCTCGGCGGATCGGAAGGATTGCCGAGCTTCCAGATGCCCAAGATCGAGTGGGTGCAGCCGACGCTGGAATTCCTGTCACCGACGTTTACCGAGTTCGTGCTGTTCTTCGTCACCCTTATCCTCTTCATCGCAAGCTGGCGCGACCTGCGGCGGGCCATGATCATGACCTTCAGCGATCATGACGCGCGGCTGCGCACGCTTCGGATTCTCAACGAGATCGAGGTCCATCTCGGCAATTACCTCCTGACTGTGACCGTCATCAATATCGGCGTCGGCGTCGCCACCGGCCTCATCTGCGCGCTCACCGGAATGCCCAATCCCGCCGGCCTCGGCGCGCTGGCGGCGACGCTCAATTTCATCCCGATCATCGGGCCGGTTGCGATGTTCGCGGTGCTGGTCGTGGTGGGGCTGGTCGCTTTCCCGACCATCGGAGGCGGCCTGATGGCGGCGCTCGCCTTCGGCGGTCTCACCTTCCTGGAAGGGCACTTCATCACACCGACCATCATCGGCCGGCGGCTGGCACTGAACGCACTTGCGGTCCTGCTTGCGCTGGCATTCTGGACCTGGATGTGGGGCCCCATGGGCGCGTTCCTGTCGTCGCCGCTGCTGATCGTCGCACTGATCCTGAAGGAGCACCTGTTGCCGGAGAATTCGCCGCAGCTCCCGCAAGCCTGACCGGTTTCAGCGAACGGAACTTACCCGGCGACGAAACGTTCTCCGCCCATCTCAGCCGTCAACAGTTCGGAGCTCCTGATGTCCACGACCAATGCCGAAGCCGGGATGAGAGACTGGACCGACAAAGCCACCCGAGACCGTCTCGAGAAGGATGTAGCAGCCGTGAAAAGCGATATCGCCGCCCTCACCGACCAGATCACCGACGCGCTCAACACCTTTGCCAATTCCACCAGCAAGCAGGCTCGCCGCGGTTATCGCCAGGCGCGCGAGAACATGGATACCGCGATCGACGACATGTCGGAGCGCGGCAGCGCGATGATGGAGGCAGCACAGGACGCCTACGGCTCGATCGAGGAAACGCTGGAAGAGGCGATCACGCAGCGGCCGCTCGCGACCGTCGGGCTCGCGCTCGGCATCGGCTTCCTGATCGGCGTCGCCTGGCGCCGGTAAGGTCGCCAACGCGCATCGAAACGGCGGCGGCGCGCCGCCGCTGTCGGCCCGTGACGATTCGGCTGATTGAGGAGTAAGGCCATGTTTCAGCGCATCATCGACGGGATCAGTGCATCCACCGGCACGACTGTTCGGCTGACCTCCCTTGCCGCAGGCACGGCCTTCGCGCTGTTGGTGACGACCGGCTTCCTTTGCGCCGCGGCCTTCATCTCGGTCCTGCAGAAATATGGCCCGGTGCAGGCCTGCCTTACCGGCGCGGGCATCTTCTTCCTGCTGACCCTGGCCGCGGCAGGCTCCTATTGGGGCTACAAGCGCGAGGTGAAGAAGCGCGCCCAGATCGCGGCCGAGCGCGCTGCGAAGTCGGCCGCGCAGAGCATGCTTGCAGATCCGATGCTCCTCGCCACCGGACTTCAGATCGTTCGCGCCATAGGGCTCAAGCGGCTGTTGCCGATCCTGGCGATCGGCGGCGTCGCCCTCGGCATCCTGGCGAGCCGCGCCGGCGTGTCCGAGGAGGTGTCGGCCGAACCTGCCGAGTAACGGTCAGAGCGGGTTAGAAAATTTCGTCGTAAGTCCTGCGAACGCATCTATCCGAATTCGATCCAGGCGACGCCGCGCAATTTTGCTCCATCCGGCACGAATGCCTGCCGCTCACGGAAACGCTACTCGGAGGGACAGGCGGTTGCCGCTAAAAGCATCACCCTGATTCCAAAAGCTATTTTACTCAATGAAACCGTCCGTCAAGGCGAACCTCGCCGCATTCCAGCACGACGCCAGGCTCTATTTGACGCTCGGCATCGCCAATTGGTCGGTGTTCGTCGACCACATTCCGAACAACGTCGTCAACCTCCTGACGCTACGCAACTTCGGCTTCAGCGGCGCTGCCGATCTGTTCGTGTTCGTGGTGGGCTACGGGGTTGCCATCATCCATGGCAGGATGGCGCTGGAGCGCGGCTACGTGGTCGCGGCGACGCGCATCTTTCGCCGCGTCTGGCGGCTCTACGCCGCCTATGTCGTGCTGTTCGTGATCTACATCGACATCATCGCCTATGTCGCCTCGCAATCGATGGCGCCGGAGATCATCCACCAATACAACATCTCCGGGATTCTCGAGCACCCGCTGCGCATCCTGATCCGCGGTCTCGTGCTCCAGGAAGAGCCGCTGAACCTCGACCTGCTGCAGCTGATGATCCCGCTGATGGCCTTCTTTCCGTTCGCGCTGTGGGGCCTGTTGCGACGGCCGAACCTGACGCTTGCGGCATCGGTCGCGCTGTATCTTGCCGCGCGCTGGTTCGACTGGAATTTCCGGGTCTATCCGGACCAGGAATGGACCTTCAATCCGCTCTGCTGGCAGATGCTGATGGTGCTGGGCGGCTGGTTCGCCGTCACGGGCGCGCCCGGGCGGGCGCTGCGCGACCTCCCCTGGCTGCGGATACTCGCAGGGAGCTATCTCGTCGTCGCGATGGCCGTCACCCTGTTGCGCCATTCGCCGGGATTGTCCGCCTATCTGCCTGACCTTCTCCTCGACAGCATCGCGCCGACCGACAAGGAGAACCTCGCGCCTTATCGCGTGGTTCACTTCCTCGCGCTCGCCTTCCTCGCGACGCATCTTGTCCCGGCCGATCACCCCGGCCTGCGATTGAAGCCGCTTCAGGCCGTCATCCGATGCGGGGAGGAATGGCTCGCCGTGTTCTGCGTCGGCGTGTTCCTGTCCTTTGCCGGCCACCTCATCCTGATCACCGGGCCCAATCTGGTGGTGATGCAGATCGTGGTGAGCATCATCGGCTTCGCCGCGATGGCCGCGGTCGCCTACTACGTGACCTGGTCGAAGCGGCAGGACCTGCCGGCCGCCCTGCGGCAGCAGGCCTAGTCACAAAATCGTGCGATTCTGCTAGGCCGAAGGCCGTGGCTGCGCTATGCCGGGATTCTGCGTGAGGAGACCGGGCGTGGCGATGGCGAAGGACGGGAGTGACGAGGCTGACAGCGCGCCCCGGCGCGGCCGGCCAAGGTCGATCGAGACCAGCAACGCCATTCTCGAAAGCGCCTATGCGCTGATGGCCACCACCGGACTTGCCGCCACCACCATCGACGCGGTCGCGCGGCACTCCAGCGTCTCCAAAATGACGATCTACAAATGGTGGCCGTCCCGCGAGGCGCTTTTGATCGACGCCTTTCTTCACCACGCCGCACAGATGCTGCCGCTGCCGCCGGCGAGCTCCGGCAGCCCCGCGGCGCGTGCGCGCCGCCATGCGGCGGCCTATGCCGAGGCACTCCAGGGCGAATTCGGCAAGGTCCAGCTCGCCGTCATCTCGGAGTGCATCTCCAAGACCGGCTCGGCAGAGCTGTTCTACGCGCGCTATCTGCAATTCCGCCGCGACGCACTGGTCGAGATGATCGCCGCGGGCCAGAAGGATGGCAGCATTCTGGCCGAGGGACTTCCTCAGGATCTCTACGATGCGATCTATGGCAGCCTGTTCTATCGCTACGTTTTCGGCATCGCGCCGGTCACGCCCGCTTACGCGCGTAACCTCGTCGACCTCGTTTTGCGGCCGAAGGGTTAGCTGCGCACCGGCCTGACCGGCGCCGAGATCTTGTCCGTTCGGTCGCGCTCGGTCATGTCGACCACCGTCTCCATCGGCGCGGTCAATTCGTAGACGTAGGAGACGTCGGTGAAGAAGCGCTTGGCGGTGCCCCCTAACGCCTCGGGCGCGACGCGGTCGAGCAGGATCAGACCGAAATCGGAATCGGGCCGGCGCGTCGCCTCGCTGGTGTTGAACTCCTCCCAGCGGAAATGGAACACCTCCTCGCCCTCCTCGCCCGTCACCGTCCAGGCGGCGGTGATATGCGGATGCTTTCCAACCAGCGACAGGCCCTCGTCGGAATGCGAAGCAAGCTCGAAGAACAGCAACGAGAGGCTCTGCGCCGCACGCGCGCTGACCGCGATATCAGGACCGGTGACGGCGATGCGGTCGGCATGCGGAATGGCGCGCGCCTCGAACAGGCCCTTCAGCTTGACGCCCTGCCACTGGCTCTCGCTGAGCAGCGAGACCACGTTGGACATGGCGTGGATGCGTCCGATCAGGAGCTCGCGGGCGACGTCGATGTCCGAGCCGTGGCGCAAGGTGCGCGTCACGATCGACTGGATCACCGCCAGGATATTCTTGACGCGGTGGTTGAGCTCGTCGATGACGGCGGTCAGCCGGCGCTCGAAGCCGATCCTGACCTGGATCTCCCGGCTGAGCCGCAGGTTGTTGTAGGCGACATAACCGAACAGGCCGCACACCATTGCCGTGATCGCAAAGCCGATCGCCGCCACGATGATCGCGGTCTGCTCGGCGCGGCGCATCGAGTTGGTCGTCGCGTAATAGCCGAGTTGCCAATCACGACCGCCGAAGCTCACCGTGCGCGTCGCCGACGGTGCCGTTCCGTCCGCCGCCGCCATGCGCGTCGAGACCACACCCTGGTCGTTGGCGATCAGCTCGCCGCCTTCCTTGCGCGGATCCCTAAGCGCGACCGCAAACAACGACATGTCGTCATTGGTCAGCATCAGCGAGGCGAGCTCGTAGGAAAATGTGACGAATCCGGCCGGCTCCGTTGCTCCCTCGGGAATGACGGGCGCAGCCACGATGACGCCGATCGCGCCGTTCCCACGGATCAACGGCACCGGGTCCGAGGCAACCGACCTCTTCTCGGCGCGCGCACGTGTCAGCATGGCGCTGCGAACCGGATCCTGATCGTAGCTGCGGCCGGGCAGCGTCTTGGTCTCGTTGCTGCGTGGCTCGAGGTCCATCAGCACGTCGATCGGCTGAGTGATTTCAGCCAGATTGATCGGCTTGTCGTCATAGGAGCGAATCTGCGGATTTGGGAAGCCGGCACCGGCGATGGCGGCCTGCGCCGCCGCAAGCTCGTTCGGCTTGAGCCGGGCGATCCAGCCGGCCACCACGAAATCGGTCTTGAAGGCGTAGATCGCCGAGCGCAGCGGCTCCAGCATGTTCGGCTTGATCACGGATGGCGCGCGGAACAGGCCTGAGGCGACACGCGCGAGCAGCTCCCGCTCGGTGAGGCGATCCTGAACCAGGCTCGCATGAACGTCGATCGCACGCGCGAGCGCGATCCGATCCAGCGCCAGCTCCTGGTCATGGACGCGATAGGCTGCAAGCCCGGAGAGCAAGGCTCCGAGCAGAGCGATAAATCCGATGATGAAACCTAGCCTGACCACGCGACTACTCAGGCGAAAGCAGAAGGTCGGCAATAAACACAGAGCATATGAACGCCGCTCGAACGGCCATGTGCCAAAACAGGGTAAACCCCAGTGGTGGAGATAATGGAGGAGGAGGCATCAGTACGCAACTTGGGTCGCCTGAAAAGCTTAATCCGCCCGGCCGATGGTCTGGACGGGATGAATTCGCCCCGGGCGCCGAAGGTAGTTAATCGCCGTGTGCGAAATTTGTTCCGCGGTTGCGGCGTTGCCCCAGGCGTTAAAGGCGAAAAACGCCTGCGCCAAGTGGTCGCGTCCGGTCAGCCCTGCCGTTTCAGGCCGCCTTTGGCCTCGATGAAGCCGACGATCCGGTCGAGTCCCTCGCTTTTCTTCAGATTGGTCATGACGAAGGGACGCTCGCCGCGCATGCGCCTGGCGTCCGTCTCCATCTTCTCCAGGGAGGCGCCGACATGGGGCGCAAGGTCGGTCTTGTTGATGACCAGGAGGTCGGACCGGGTAATGCCGGGGCCGCCCTTGGACGGGATCTTGTCGCCGGCGGCGACGTCGATGACGTAGATGGTGAGGTCGGCCAGCTCCGGGGAAAAAGTGGCAGCGAGATTATCGCCGCCGGACTCGATCAGCACGAGATCAAGTCCGGGAAACTTGGCGCGCATGTCCGCGACCGCGGCAAGGTTCATCGAGGCATCCTCGCGGATCGCGGTGTGTGGGCAGCCGCCGGTCTCGACGCCGGCGATGCGATCCGGCGTCAGCGATCCCGATCGTACGAGGAATTCGGCATCCCATTTGGTGTAGATGTCGTTGGTGATCGCCGCAATGTCATAGCGCTGGCGCATGGTCTTGCAGAGCAGGTCCATCAGCGCGGTCTTGCCCGATCCGACCGGGCCGCCGACGCCGACACGCAAGGGGCCGTGAGATTTCGACATGTAATTCGCTCTCGCTCGATGGGTTAAAGGCCGCACGGATCATGACCGAAACAGCCGCGTATATTGCGTCTCGTGGCGCAGGCTGGCGAGATCGGCGCGGAACGTCGCGCCGCCGAGATCGTCCAATGTCGCGTTCAGCGCACGATGGGCGGTCGCGGCAACGGCGGCTTCCAGCCTCACCAGCACACGCTGGCTATCGGTCTGGCCGAGCGGAATGAGCCGGCTGGCCGCGGAAATCCAGTTCGAGACCAGCGCATGCAGGAAGGCGTGCAGCGTCGGCGCCAGCGGCACGGCGTGCTTAGCTGCGACAACACCGACGGCGACCGGATAGACCAGTGGCGTGCTGCATGCCGCGACCGCGGCGTCCAGCCCGTCGGCATCCCACGCCGAGCGGGCGATGTCGATGAAGGCACGGCCCTGCGAGGTCGTCTCCAGCTGCCGCTCGCGCGACGGCACGAAGGCAGCGGCGAGCTCGGCGATCTCGTTCAAAGCGGTCGTCTCGTCCGCTTCCGTGGCGCGATAGGCGTGGACCAGAAACGTCGCGTCACAAAAGCCGGAGCCGTCGCCGAGCATCGCATCGAGCCAATCCGCCAGCGAGGCCGTGTCGGTGATGTCGCCCGCCTCGACCGCCCATTCGAGGCCGCTGGAATAGGAGAACCCCCCGACCGGGAATGCCGGCGATAGCCAAGTCATCAGCCGGTACAGCGCCGCCGCCTCGCCCTCGGCGAGGCCACCGGTGCCGACCGGCTCATTTGTGGTCATGAGCATGCTTGTGGCTGTGGTGATGGTCGGGATGGTCGCAATGCTCATCGTGGTGATGGTGGTGCTCGTGGCTATGGTCATGCGCGGCATGATCATGATTGTGGTGGTCATGGCCGTGATGATCATGGTGATCGTGATGGCCGTGATCATGATGATGGCCATGACCATGATGCGGATGATCGTGGTGCCCATGCGCATGACCGGCGTCGGCGTAGGCGCCGCCTTCGGGATCGAACGGCGCCTCGATCTCGATCACACGCGCGCCGAGACCCTTCACCATGGCCTCGATGACGTGATCGCGGCGGATGCGCAAGGCCTTGGCCATGATCTGCGTCGGCAGATGACGGTTGCCGAGATGCCAGCCGACGCGAATGAGGTGGTGCGGATCGCGACCGCGGATCTCCAGCAGCGGCTCGGGCGCCGCCACCACCTCGACCAGCCGGCCGTCCTCCAGCACCAGCGCATCGCCGCCGCGCAGCGCGACGGCATGCTCCAGGTCGAGCAGGAATTCGAGCCCCCGCGTGCCCGTCATCGCCATGCGACGGCGATGCCGATCGTCGAAATCGAGCACGACCGTGTCCGCTGGCGCTTCCGTGAAGCGGTGCTGTCCTCTGACCTGCGTCGCCCGGATCATCCGTCTTACCTCTTTACCGCGTCTCGACCTTCTCGGGCGTGATCACTTCGATCTTCGGCGGTGCCGTGAAGCACTTCACCGCGACGCGGCCGAACGTTTTCATATGCTCCATGGCACGATGCGGCACCAGCGCCTCGGCATTCTCCCACTGCTCGACGAACACCATCTTGGCGGGGTCGGTGACGCTCTCGTGCAAATCATAGGCGATATTGCCGGGCTCTTTCCGCGTCTCCTTGATGCAGGCGGTGGCGGCCGCGATGAATTCGGCGCGCGTCTCGGGCTTGATGGTCAGGGTTGCAACGACGTAAATCACGAGAAATCCTCCCGGCTTTTCTTCTAGAGGGTACGATACCGGGCGGGACATTAGACCAGGCGGGACCGAACGCAAAACCGGAAAAGCCGTCCCCGGACGCGCACTCAAGCCATATTCCCGGGACATGCGTCGAGGCGCTATTTCAGTACATGAAATAACGCTGCGCCATCGGCAGCACCTCCGCCGGCGCGCAGGTGAGCAGCTCGCCGTCGGCGCGGACCTCGTAGGTCTCCGGATCGACCTCGATATCGGGCGTGGCGTCGTTGTGGATCATGCTCTTCTTGGAGATCCTGCCGCGCGTGTTCTGGACGGCATAAAGCTTCTTCTCGATGCCGAGTTTTCGCGCGAGACCGCCAGTAACTGCAGCCTTCGAGGTGAACACCACGGACGATGCCATGCGCGCCTTGCCGAACGCGCCGAACATCGGCTGATAGTGGACCGGCTGCGGCGTCGGGATCGAGGCGTTGGGATCGCCCATGGGCGCCGCGACGATCGTGCCGCCCTTGACGATGCAGTCCGGCTTGACGCCGAAAAAGGCCGGCGACCACAGCACGAGATCGGCGAGCTTGCCCTTCTCGACCGAGCCGATCAGCTTCGACACGCCGTGCGCGATCGCGGGGTTGATCGTGTATTTGGCGATGTAGCGCTTGACGCGGAAATTATCGTTGTCCTTGCCCTTGTCCTGGGCTAGCTGCCCGCGCTGCTTCTTCATCTTATCGGCGGTCTGCCAGGTGCGGATGATGACCTCGCCGAGGCGGCCCATGGCCTGGGAATCCGAGGACATCATCGAGAGCGCGCCGAGATCGTGCAGGATGTCTTCGGCCGCGATCGTCTCCTTGCGGATACGGCTTTCGGCGAACGCCAGATCTTCGGCGATCGAGGGATCGAGATGGTGACACACCATCAGCATGTCCAGATGCTCGTCGATGGTGTTGCGGGTGAAGGGGCGCGTCGGATTGGTCGAGGACGGCAGCACGTTCTTCAGGCCGGCGACCTTGATGATGTCAGGGGCGTGGCCGCCGCCGGCACCTTCGGTGTGGAAGGCGTGGATGGTGCGGCCCTTGAACGCCTTGATGGTATCCTCGACGAAGCCGGATTCGTTCAGCGTGTCGGTGTGGATCATCACCTGGATGTCGTGATCGTCGGCCACCGACAAGCAATTGTCGATCGCGGCCGGCGTCGTGCCCCAGTCTTCGTGCAGCTTCAGGGCGCAGGCGCCGCCCTTGATCATCTCGACCAGCGCGGCGGGGCGCGAGGCGTTGCCCTTGCCGGAAATGCCGAGATTGACCGGGAAAGCGTCGAACGACTGGATCATCCGCCCCATGTGCCACGGTCCCGGCGTGCAGGTGGTGGCGAAGGTGCCGTGTGACGGGCCGGTGCCGCCACCCAGCATCGAGGTGACGCCCGACATCAGCGCGTGCTCGATCTGCTGCGGGCAGATGAAATGGATGTGGCTGTCGAAACCGCCGGCGGTGAGGATTTTTCCTTCCCCCGCGATCACGTCGGTGCCGGGACCGATGATGATGGTGACGCCGGGCTGGATGTCGGGATTGCCGGCCTTGCCGATCGCCGAAATCATGCCGTCCTTGATCGCGACGTCAGCCTTCACGATGCCCCAATGATCGACGATCAGCGCATTGGTGATGACCGTGTCGGCCGCGCCCTGCTTGTTGGTGACCTGCGACTGCCCCATGCCGTCGCGGATCACCTTGCCGCCACCGAACTTCACCTCCTCGCCATAGGTGGTGAGATCCTTCTCGACCTCGATGATGAGGTCGGTGTCGGCCAGTCGCACCTTGTCGCCGGTGGTCGGGCCGAACATGTCGGCATAGACGGAACGCTTTATTTTGACGGACATCACAAGCCCCGTTTGCGATTGAATGTTTGACGGATCACAGCAAGGCCTTCGCTGCTTTCACGGCATCATCGAATTTCTCGTCGAGCCACGCATTGCCGCCGCGGCAGCCCGCAACGACCTGCGTGGCCCATCCGACGTAATCGGCGAGATCGTCGCGCTCCTCGGCAGTCAGGTCTGTCTGAATGCGCGCCCCCGTATTGCTGATCTTGTCGGCGATCTTGATCAGCTTCGCGCCAGCGGATTTTTTCGGAGCGTCCTCGATCTGCTTCTGCCGTCGTCCGGCCTTCGGCAAGCTCATGTCGTCGGTGCACTCGGAAACGAGCGAGGCGATGCGCTCGGAAAATCTCTGCGCGAGCTCCTCGCGGGTGGTATCGGTGTCCTCGATCGTGTCGTGCAGCCAGCCTGCCGCGACCAGCTCGGCATCGGCGCCGTCGGTCGCGGTCGCAAGCAGGTTCGCGACCTCGGCGAGATGATTGATATAGGGCTCCTGACCTCGCCCCTTTCGCGCCATGCCGTTGTGGCGGCGCGCGGCGAGTTCGGCAGCTTCAGAGATGAGGCGAACGGGTGAGAGCATGGTCATGCCCCCTCCGCGCCATCGGATACACCGCTCTCTCCGTTCCCTCCCCCCTTGCGGGGGAGGGTCAGGGAGGGGGGTGCTCCGGGCTCCGCTGCCTGAAGGACGGCGAGAGCCACTCCCTCCAGGTTCTTCATCACGTCGTCATTGGTGAAGCGCAACACGCGGTAGCCGCGCGACGCGAACCACTCGTCGCGTACCTCGTCGTGACGTATGCGCTCGGCGAATTCGTGGCTTTCACCGTCGACCTCGACGACGAGCTTGCATGAATGCGCAACGAAATCGGCAATGTAATCGCCCATTGGAGCTTGACGGCGAAATCCGAGGCGAGCCAAACGGTGAGCTTTAAGATGGCGCCAGAGAAGCGTCTCGGCGCGAGTCATCGCCCGCCGCAATTGCTTGGCACGGGTTCTTTGAAACTGAGAGACCTCGTCGTGTGGCATACCCCCCTCCCCGACCCTCCCCCGCAAGGGGGGAGGGAGCGAGACAGTTGCGCTCCCCTCACTGTGGATCACTGCACTCGCCTCAATCGCGTCGCGCTGCGCTCGCTCTTATTGCACTCACAGCTTCCCCATCACGTCGCCGCGGAAGCCGTAGATCGTCTTCTTCCCCGCCATGGCGACGAGCTGGACGTCGCGGGTCTGGCCGGGCTCGAAGCGGACGGCGGTGCCGGCGGCGATGTCGAGGCGCATGCCGCGAGACTTCTTGCGATCGAATTTCAGCGCCGGGTTGGTCTCGAAGAAATGGTAGTGCGAGCCGACCTGGATCGGGCGATCGCCGGTGTTGGCCACCGTCAGCGTCACGGTCTTGCGGCCGGCATTGAGCTCGATCTCGCCGTCCTGGATGAAGAGTTCGCCGGGGATCATTCTATCCTCCTCGTCATTCCGGGGCTCGCGCAGCGAGAAGGCCGGAATCTCGAAACCAAAAACATCTGGATTCCGGATTCGCCTTGTGGGCGCCCCGGAATGACGAATTCAAACTACCTGATCGGCTCGTGCACGGTGACGAGCTTGGTGCCATCCGGAAAGGTCGCCTCGACCTGGATGTCGTGGATCATCTCGGGAATGCCCGGCATGACTTGGTCCCGCGTCAGCACCTGCGCGCCGGATTGCATCAGCTCGGCGACGGTGCGGCCGTCACGGGCGCCTTCGAGAATGAAATCGGAGATGATCGCGATCGCCTCGGGATGGTTGAGCTTGACGCCGCGGTCCAGCCGGCGGCGGGCCACAATCGCCGCCATCGAGATCAGAAGCTTGTCTTTTTCTCGGGGAGACAGGTTCATGAAGAATCTCTTCCGTTCAACACGTCAATTCAGCCAGTCAGTTCAGCCAGAGCCGCGGCAGGGCCGCACCGGTGCGCGCCAGCACGGCCATCATGTCGGCTCGCAAGCGCGCCGCATCTTGGGCACAGAACCGCGCCATTGCAAAGCCATTCCACGCGGAGATTCCGACCTCCCCGGAGAATGAGTCCGAGGCCTCGCGGATGCGCTCGACCAGGGCCTCGTCACCGGGGACGATCAGGGCTGTGCCGATCGCAGCGCCGTCCTTGGTAACGGCTGATCGTGCAAGCTTTGCGCCGATGTTGCCGCCGAGCCGGACCGTCTCGGCGAACACCAGCTTGCCGCCACGGCGCAGCCGCCAGCGGTCGATGAACTCGCCCTGCTCCATCCGCTCGCCCATGGCGGTGCGGCCGAACACCGCGATCTCGCAAAGCAGGAGAGAGGCCCCCTCATCGAGCGCGATGTCGAAGCAGCGGTGCACCCTGGCGCGGTCGAACAGGATCGTCTCCTGCGGCAGCCAGGCGAGATGCGCGCCTTCATCGACCTTCAAGGCAATACTGAGCCGCGCCGCGGCCCCGGGCGTTCGATAGACCTTTTCGGCCGCCGCCGTGGTCAATGTCAGACGCGAGCCTCGCCCTGCGGTGATGTCGATATCGAAACTGTCCCCACCGGCAACCCCGCCGGCCGTGTTGACGAACACACCGGAGAGCCCCTCGCCTTCCGGCGAGGGAAAGCGCACGCGCAGGGAGCCGGATTCATGCAAGGCACCACGCCGCGTTACGCCGTCGCGCGCATGCACGTCGAAGCACACCGCGCCACGGGCGCGGTTTGCTTCGAATATTGTGGACGTGGCCGACAGTTCGCTGCGCATCCGTCTCCCCAGCCGGTCGCGGCAGGTCTTTTCGACTTACAGCGCCATCTGGCGGCTGATCTCGCTCGCGTCGAGGTTGGCGCGGTCGCAGGTGAACTTCACCGCGCCGCGATCCATCACGGCAAAACTGTCGCCGAGTTCGCAGGCAAAGTCGAGATATTGTTCGACCAGCACGATGGCGATGTTGCCGAGGTTGCGCAAATAGGAGATGGCGCGGCCGATGTCCTTGATGATCGAGGGCTGGATGCCTTCGGTCGGCTCGTCGAGCAGAAGCAGCTTCGGCCGCATCACCAGCGCGCGGCCGATCGCGAGCTGCTGCTGCTGGCCGCCGGAGAGATCGCCGCCGCGCCGGCCGAGCATGGATTGCAGCACCGGAAACAGCGAGAACACGTCGTCCGGAATGTGCTTGTCCTCGCGCTTGAGCGGACCGAAGCCGGTCTTGAGGTTCTCCTCGACCGTCAGCAGCGGAAAGATCTCGCGGCCCTGCGGCACGAAGCCGATGCCCTTGCGCGCGCGCTCATAGGGCTTCAGGCCGGTGATGTCGCTGCCGTCGAGTACGATCGCGCCCGAGGAGATCGGATATTGCCCGACCATGGCGCGCAGGAGTGAGGTCTTGCCCACGCCGTTGCGCCCGAGCACGCAGGTCACCTTGCCCGGCTCGGCCGAAATCGAAACGCCGCGCAACGCCTGCGCAGCGCCGTAGTAGAGATTGATATCCTTCACATCCAGCATCTTCGGTGCCTCTTGGCGAATAGCGAATGGCGAGTAGCGAATGGAGATGACTGAGCCACCTTTCCCTATTCGCTACTCCCCATTCGCAATTCGCGCTTCTCAGCTATCTACCCAAATACACTTCAATTACCCGCTCGTTGGACGAGACCTGGTCGATGGTACCTTCCGCCAGCACCGTGCCTTCGTGCAGGCAGGTGACCTTGACGCCCAGTTCGCGCACAAAGGTCATGTCGTGCTCCACCACCATCACGGTGTGGGTCTTGTTGATCTCTTTCAGCAGCTCGGCGGTCAGGTGCGTCTCGACGTCGGTCATCCCCGCCACGGGCTCGTCGACGAGCAGCAGTTTCGGGTCCTGCGCCAGCAGCATGCCGATCTCGAGCCACTGCTTCTGGCCGTGGCTGAGGCTGCCGGCGAGGCGGCCACGGGCCTCGGTGAGGCGGATCGTCTCCAGCACCTTGTCGATGCGCTCAGATTCCGCCCTGCTGCCGCGCCAGAACAGTGTGCCACGGACGGAGTGATCGACATTGAGCGCGAGCAGCAGGTTGTCCTGCACGGTCTGGCTCTCGAACACGGTCGGCTTCTGGAACTTGCGGCCGATGCCGAGCTTGGCGATGCGGGTCTCGTCGAGGCGCGTCAGGTCGGTGACGCCGTCGAACAGCACGGTGCCCTCGTCGGGCTTGGTCTTGCCGGTGATGATATCCATCATCGTGGTCTTGCCGGCGCCATTCGGACCGATGATGGCGCGCATCTCGCCGGGCTCGAGCGTCAGCGACAGATTGTTGATGGCGTGGAAGCCGTCGAACGAGACGTGCACGCCGTCCAGGTAAAGCATCGCGGAAGTCGTGCGGGTGTCCATGACGTTCATGACCGCTTACTCCGCCATCTTGGGTTCGGTGACGCCGTCCTCGGCCGCGGCGCTCACGGAGGTCGCGGCGGTGCGTTTTTCCTTCGACGAATCCCACCAGGCGGTGAAGGTGCCGACGATGCCCTTCGGCAGCAGCAGCGTCACCAGGATGAACAGCGCGCCCAGCATGAACAGCCAATAGGGCGCCAGCACGCCCGAGGTGAAGAACGTCTTGGCGTAGTTGACGACGACAGCGCCGAGCGCCGCGCCGACCAGCGTGCCACGGCCGCCGACCGCGACCCAGATCACCGCCTCGATCGAATTGCCCGGTGCGAATTCGCTCGGGTTGATGATGCCGACCTGCGGCACGTAGAGCGCGCCGGCGACACCGGCCATGCAGGCCGACACCGTGAACACGAACAGCTTGTAGGATTCCACGCGGTAGCCGAGGAAGCGCGTCCGCGATTCCGCATCGCGCACCGCGATCAAGACCTTGCCGAGCTTGGAGGAGACGATGGCGCGACAGATCAGGAAGCCCACGATCAGTGCCAGGCAGCTCAGCGCGAACAGCGCTGCACGGGTGCCCTCCGCCTGCACGTTGAAGCCCAGGATGTCCTTGAAGTCGGTCAGGCCGTTGTTGCCGCCGAAGCCGAAATCATTGCGGAAGAAGGCGAGCAAGAGCGCATAGGTCATCGCCTGCGTGATGATCGACAGGTACACGCCGGTGACGCGGGAGCGGAAGGCGAGCCAACCGAAGCAGAAGGCGAGGAGGCCGGGCACGACCAGCACCATCAGCGCGGCGAACCAGAACATGTCGAAGCCGTACCAGTACCAGGGCAGCTGCTGCCAGTTCAGGAACACCATGAAGTCGGGCAGGATCGGATTGCCGTAGACGCCGCGGGTGCCGATCTGCCGCATCAGGTACATGCCCATGGCATAGCCGCCGAGCGCGAAGAAGGCGCCGTGCCCGAGCGAGAGGATGCCGCAATAGCCCCAGATCAGGTCGATCGCGAGCGCCAGGATGGCGTAGCAGACATACTTGCCCCAGAGCGCGACGAGATAGGTCGGCACCTGCATGAACGAGCCGGCGGGCAGCAGCAGGTTGGAGAGCGGGATGAGGATGCCGCAGGCAGCGACGATCGCGAGAAAGATCGTCGCACTGCGGTCCAGCGATCGCGTCAGCATGTGAGGGGTCATGCTTCCACCGCACGGCCCTTGAGCGCGAACAGGCCGCGCGGCCGCTTTTGAATGAACAGGATGATGAGAACCAGGATCGCGATCTTGCCGAGCACGGCGCCGGCGACCGGCTCCAGGAACTTGTTGGCGATGCCGAGCGTGAACGCGCCGACGAGGGTACCCCAGAGATTGCCGACCCCGCCGAACACCACGACCATGAAACTATCGATGATGTAGCTCTGGCCGAGATTGGGGCTGACATTGTCGATCTGTGACAGCGCCACGCCGGCGATGCCGGCAATGCCCGAGCCGAGGCCGAAGGTGAGCGCGTCGACGCGCGAGGTGGCGATGCCCATCGAGGCCGCCATGCGGCGGTTCTGCGTCACCGCGCGCATCTCGAGGCCGAGCGCCGTGTAGCGCAACATCGCGAGCAGGATCGCGAACACCGCGAGCGTGAAGAGAAGGATCCAGAGTCGATTATAGGTGATGGTGATCTGGCCGAGCTCGAAGGCGCCGCTCATCCAGGAGGGATTGCCGACCTCTCGGTTGGTCGGGCCGAACATGGTGCGCACCGCCTGCTGCAGCACCAGCGACAAGCCCCAGGTCGCGAGCAGCGTCTCCAGCGGCCGGCCGTAGAGGAAGCGGATGATGCTGCGCTCGATCAGCACGCCGATCGCGCCGGCGACGAGGAAGGCGAGCGGCACGGCGATCAGCAGCGAATAGTCGAACAGGCCGGGATAGCGGGTGCGGATCACCTCCTGCACCACGAAAGTGGTGTAGGCCCCTAACATCACCATCTCGCCGTGGGCCATGTTGATGACCCCCATCACGCCGAAGGTGATGGCGAGCCCGATTGCGGCGAGCAGCAGCACCGAGCCGAGCGAGAGGCCGTACCAGGCATTCTGCACCATGGACCAGACCGCGAGTGAGCTCTGGATCGAGCCGATCGCGCTCGCGGCGGCCTTGGTTACCGACGCCGGCTGATCGCCCATGCCGGTGAGCAGCGCCAGCGCGTCCTGATCGCCGCGCGCCTTGAGGGTTGCGACCGCCTCGAGCTTCTCGACCTCGGTAGCGTCGGACTTGAACAGCAGGATCGCGGCCCGGGCCTCGCCGAGCGCAGCCTTGACGGATCGGTTGGTTTCCTTGGCGAGCGCGGCATCGACGGCCTTGAGCGCGGTTTCTTCGTGCGACTTGAAGACGGACTGCGCGGCCTGCAGGCGCGTTCCGACATCCGGCGACTGCAGCGTCAGGCTGCCGAGCGCGGCGTCGACGCTGCGGCGCAGGCGGTTGTTGAGCCGGACCGCGCTCGCACTGTCGGGAACGCTGGCAACGGACTCGCCGGTCGCAGCGTCGATCGATTTGCCGTCGGCGCCGGTGACGTAAACCTTCTTGCTGTCAGGATCGGCCATGAGGCGACCGTCCTGGAGCGCGCTGATGATGGGGAAGGCCAGCTTGTTGCCACTGCCCGCGACCACACCGATCGCCTCTTCCGTATCGGAAAAATCGTCATTGGCGAATTTGGCGACCGCATCCTCGAACGGACCGGCGAAGGCCGGCAGCGCGAACGCGATCAGAAACAACGAGAGTGCAAGCGAGCAGAGACGGGCAGACAAATGGGCTGGCACTGTGAATGACCCCGGCAGAAATGAGTGGAGAAGGCGGCGGGATCGCCGCCCTCTCCGGTCGTGCGATGAGCGTCAGATCGGGATCAGGAGCCCGAACCGAGGCACTTGTTGGTCTTGGTGTTGAAGTTGCCGCACTTCTTGCCGACCCAGTCGCCGATCAGGTCCTTGGAGCCGTCGAGCTCCTTCGACCAGGCATCGCCCGCGACGAGGCCGGGAGTCTTCCAGACCACGTCGAACTGACCGTTGCCCTTAATCTCGCCGATGAACACCGGCTTGGTGATGTGGTGGTTCGGCAGCATCTTCGACACGCCACCGGTCAGGTTCGGCGCCTCGATGCCAGGCAGTGCATCGATCACCTTGTCCGGATCGGTCGACTTCACCTTCTCGACCGCCTTCACCCACATGGCGAAGCCGATCACATGCGCTTCCATGGGGTCATTGGTCACGCGCTTCGGGTTCTTGGTGTAGGCCTGCCAGTCCTTGATGAACTTCTCGTTCGATCCGTCCTTGGTCTTGATCGACTGGAAGTAGTTCCAGGCGGCGAGATGGCCAACCAGCGGCTTGGTGTCGATGCCGGCGAGCTCTTCCTCACCCACCGAGAAAGCGACCACCGGGATGTCCTTCGCCTTGATGCCTTGGTTGCCGAGCTCCTTGTAGAAGGGAACGTTGGCGTCGCCGTTGATGGTCGAGACCACCGCGGTCTTCTTGCCGGCCGAGCCGAACTTCTTGATGTCGGCCACGATCGTCTGCCAGTCGGAGTGACCGAACGGCGTGTAGTTGATCATGATGTCTTCCTGGGCGACACCCTTCGACTTCAGATAGGCTTCCAGGATCTTGTTGGTGGTGCGCGGATAGACGTAGTCGGTGCCCGCGAGCACCCAGCGCTTCACCTTCTCTTCCTTCATCAGATAGTCGACGGCGGGGATCGCCTGCTGGTTCGGCGCCGCGCCGGTGTAGAACACATTGCGCTCGCTCTCCTCGCCCTCGTACTGCACGGGGTAGAACAGGATGTTGTTCAGCTCCTTGAACACCGGGAGCACCGACTTGCGCGACACCGAGGTCCAGCAGCCGAACACGACCGAGACCTTGTCCTTGGTGATCAGCTCGCGGGCCTTTTCGGCGAACAACGGCCAGTTCGACGCGGGGTCGACGACAACGGCCTCCAGCTTCTTGCCGAGCACGCCGCCCTTCTTGTTCTGCTCGTCGATCAGGAAGAGGATGGTGTCCTTCAGCGTGGTTTCGCTGATCGCCATGGTGCCGGACAGGGAGTGGAGCACGCCGACCTTGATGGTGTCGTCCGCAGCCTTCGCGCCAGTCAATGAAGCCAGACCAAGCACCAGTCCGGCAGTCGCGGCGAGCACGCCGCGGCGGCTAAATGACGCCGCTATATCGTGAGTGGATTTGCTAAACATGAGTGTCTCATCTCCCTGACGCAGACGTGAAAACGGTGCGAAACGGCCCCACGGCCGCCTGCGATTAACGGAATCGCAAGAACCATGCCATGGACTGAACACCCGTCAACCCATTGAATTTGCTTACACAAACGCCAGAAATCAAAGTTTCGACGCAGTCAGATCGCCTAGATTATAGGCAATCGAAATGTATGCGAAAGCGGCAGGCAGGTTATTTTCTAAGCAGAATGCCGAATCTGGCTAAATTTCCGGCATCACTATTTCTGCACCGCAATCACTATTTCAGGCGGAGCCTGCCTTGAAAGTGCCCCCTCGATGTTCCATATCAACGGCTGAGACCCCTTGCGAATCAAGGGGTCGTAGCGAGCCGCGTGTTCTTAAGCCCTCTACGGGCCTCTGGCTTGCCCCATATCTCCCAAGCCATCCGACACCCTAAACACGCAGGTGTCTTCTCGACACCCTTTTGCGCGCGCCGCGCTGAATGCGCCGGGCGCCCGCTTTTGACATGGAAAGAACCCTCTTTTGACTTCGTTTCAGGACTTCGGCCTCGCCGAACCCATCGCACGCGCTCTTCGTGAAGAGAATTACGTCACCCCCACCCCGATCCAGGCCCAGACCATCCCGCTGGCGCTGACCGGCCGCGACGTCGTCGGCATCGCCCAGACCGGCACCGGCAAGACCGCGTCCTTCGCGCTGCCGATTCTGCATCGTCTGCTCGAGAACCGCATCAAGCCGCAGCCCAAGACCGCACGCGTCCTGGTGCTGTCGCCCACCCGCGAGCTGTCCGGCCAGATCCTCGACAGCTTCAACGCCTATGGCCGCCACATCCGCCTGTCCTCGACCCTTGCCATCGGCGGCGTGCCGATGGGCCGCCAGGTCCGCGCCCTGATGCAGGGGGTCGAGGTTCTGGTCGCTACCCCCGGGCGGCTACTCGATCTCGTGCAGAGCAACGGCTTGAGGCTTTCAAGCGTTGAGTTCCTCGTGCTCGACGAGGCCGACCGCATGCTCGACATGGGCTTCATCAACGACATCCGCAAAATCGTCGCCAAGCTGCCGATCAAGCGGCAGACGCTGTTCTTCTCGGCCACCATGCCGAAGGACATCGCCGAGCTCGCCGATTCCATGCTGCGCGATCCCGCCCGCGTCGCGGTGACCCCAGTGTCCTCGACCGCCGAGCGGATCAACCAGCGCATCCTCCAGGTCGACTTCTCGGCCAAGCCCGCCTTCCTGACCAAGCTGCTGCAGGACGAGCCGATCAACCGCGCACTGGTCTTCACCCGTACCAAGCATGGCGCCGACAAGGTGGTGAAGACACTGGCCAAGGCCGGCATCGCCGCCAACGCCATCCACGGCAACAAGTCGCAGAATCACCGCGAGCGCACGCTCGCCCAGTTCCGCTCGGGCGAGATCCGCACCCTGGTCGCCACCGACATCGCCGCCCGCGGCATCGACGTCGACGGGATCAGCCACGTGATCAATTTCGACCTGCCCAACGTGCCGGAAACCTACGTCCACCGCATCGGCCGCACCGCGCGCGCCGGCGCCGACGGCACCGCGATCTCGCTGGTCGCGGGCGGCGAGGAACTCAGCTATCTCCGCGACATCGAGCGGCTGATCCGCGTGGGGCTGCCGCGGGAGGACCACCGCACCGACGCCGGCCGCCGCGATGCCGGGCCCGCCCCGTCGCAGCAACGACAGGGCCGGCCGGGCGGCCGCCCGGGCCAGCGCCCGCAAGGCGCGCGGCATGGTGACGGGCGGCGTGCCGACGAAAGGCATGCCGACGGGCGCCACCATAGTGCCGGGAAGCAAGGCGACGGCAGGCACGGCGAAGGCCGGCACGCCGAGGCAAGGCATGCTGACGGACGGCCCGGCAGTGGCCCGAATGCCTCGAAGGGTTCTCGCCGCCGCCGCTCCGGTGGTAAGATGCATTCATCGCCTGCCGACCGTCCGGAACAGCGTTCCGCGCATAGCGCCGGGGCGCCTGATGGGATACAAGGCGTTGCCTTTTTGCGCCGCGAGAGTCGGCCAAACAGCCAACAGAACCGCAAACCCTATTCGCACTAGCCGTCCACGACCTGGAGACATTCATGGCTAAGGAAGAGCTGATCCAGTTCGAAGGACTGGTCACCGAAATCCTCCCCGACGCCCGCTACCGCGTGCAGCTCGACGCCGGACACGAGATCGTTGCCTACACCGCCGGCAAGATGAAGAAGAACCGCATCAAGACGCTCGCGGGCGACCGCGTGACGGTGGAGATGTCGCCCTACGACCTCGAGAAGGGCCGGCTGATTTTCCGCCACAAGGACGAACGTCCCAGCACGGCGGGCGGACCGCCCCGTCCCGGACAGCGCGGCGGCCAGTTCCGCCGCCGCTAGTCGGCCGCGGCGTGGGGCACGCGATAAAATTCCGACTGCATGTTGATCCGCCGTTGACACCACGGCGGATCAAAAAATCGTGCATGTCCGGATTGTTTCGGACCCCTGTTTCCGATAAAATGAATTAATCGATTTTCGGCCGGACGACATTAGCATCCACCGGTACAGCCGGTTCAGACACGCTGACGACCCTTCCAGAAATTCGATCTAACCCGCCCGCGCGAGCGGGCTCTGACATTGTGTTATCTGAGAAGGGACTATCCCCATGAGCATGGGAACCGTGAAGTGGTTTAACGCGACCAAAGGCTTCGGCTTCATTCAGCCCGACGACGGCGGCCAGGACGTGTTCGTTCACATCAGCGCCGTGGAGCGCGCCGGTCTCGGCTCGCTGCGCGAAGGCCAGAAGATCTCCTACGAGATCGTGGCCGACCGCCGCTCCGGCAAGTCGGCGGCGGACAACCTCCGCGCCGCGGGCTGAGCCCGCCGGGCTCTTGGCCCCGATCGGATCGAGCGAGCCAGACCAAGCAAAAAGGCCGTGCGCGACGCACGGCCTTTTATTTTAGGGGCACGCATACTGTACGCCGCCGTCGTTGTAGGGAATGCATGCGACCTGGCGCGGCCGTGTGTAGGACTGATCGCTCAGCGTTATGCTCGACTTCAACATGTAGCCGACAGTCGGCGTGTAAGTGTAGTTCGCCTCGCTGAGTATGAGGTTAGTCGACGGAACCAGGAGCGACGGTGGAATCATTGCGGTGACCTTGTCGCCGGCCTTCCGAACCGAGGTCGCCAATGTGGCTTGCGGCGCGCCGCTCGCAATGGTGCCCGCCTTGCTCCACAGGACCGTGGCGATACTGTTGGCATCGATCGAGATCGCGGAGATCGTGCCCTTCACGAGCGCAGCGTCGTACGGCATGATGACCGAGATGCTTGCCGTGAAGGTATCCCTCATGTCGTCGCTATCGAGTGTGGTCGACTGAGACGTCAGGTCCGATAGCGTCCGCGCAATCAACGTAACCTTGCGGTCGATCGCCACGGCGGACGAAAATTCGACGGTGCCGAAGAACATGACCAGCATCAGCGGTACGATGACCGCGAATTCGGTCGCCGCGAGCGCGCGCTTGTCGGCGACGAAGTCGCGCACGGCGCAACGTGCATCCCTCCAGATATTCGCAATCGCCTGCATCGGTCCGCTCAGATCCATCTGTCTCAGAAAGGTTCGTTCTTGAACGCCACGGTCGCCACCATCAGCCGCTTGTTGCTGCACCCCGCGTTGTAGCCGAGACCGGTGACGAAGAGCGGCCACTGATAGAACAGGCGCACCACGACGACCTGGCCGGAGGACCCGGCACTATACTGCATGCCGCTTGGGTTGAAGTTGCAGGAATTTCCATAGCTGGTGAGGCTTAGCGATCCGAAGGAGCCGGTGCTGACGACGTCGACGTAGAGCTTGCTGCAATCGAACAGCGCCGGGATCTTGGAGCAGACAAAGGTCTTGAACGTCGTCTGATCGCATGCCGAGACCGAATTAGGCGTGGTCTGGCAGGCCGCCACCGAGCCGCTCTGTGCCTGCGCCTGGCCGGTCAGAATCGCACGCGCGGAGTCCTGCGCGATGGTCTCGAGCACCTGGCTCGAGAAGAACATCAGCGCCGTCTCGATGATCGCGAACAGCAGCCCGAAGAACATCGGTGCGACCAGCGCAAACTCGACGGCTGCGGAGCCGCGGCGGTTGCCGCGAAACCGGGCCAGCGCTTTCCGGAGCGTGAACCTCGTAGGTGCAGGCGATGGCATCTCGTCAAATTCCCCAGCAACGGGCGATCATCTGCCCGTTCAATAGCGGAAACTGATTGTCTAATTGTTTCAGGCGATCCGCATCCGGCGGACCGCGCCGTTAGGAATGCGTTAACCAGGCGCGCCCCGAAGCAGACGGAAACACGACGCGCGCGGAGAGGCGCCGTCCTCGAACCCGTAAACGGCCTGACGGGATCCTGCCCCGGTAGACCCGCCGGTCGGCTAATTGGATTTGGCGGCCGCGCCGGCACCGCCACTGGCGCTGCTGCTCAGCGAACCGGCCTGGCTCATCGTGTTGTTGAAGTAGGTGTCGCTGTCGCCGAGCGTCACGCGACGCTGGCAGAGCGGTACGCAGCTGTAGGACTCGCGCTCGATCCCGCGATAGACGGTGACGAGCCGGTCGCTCGGACCTTCGACCTGGATCTGGCGGTCGACCAGAATCTCGCCGCCCCGATCGAGCGCGATGAAGTTGGTGGCCCCATAGCCCTTCCCGGTCACGACGATCATGCCGCCCGGCTGGAGCGTGACATCGGCGATCAGGGGATTGCCGACCACGATGGTCGCCACCTTGCCGGGCAGCCGTACCAGCTTGGCCTGGTCGACATTGACGGCGATGATGTCGGCGGTGGGCTCGGCAAGGCCAGCGGCCGGCCATGCCAGCACCGCAGCCGCACCCAGAAGACAAACGCGCGCAAGCCGGCGCAGCAATTCTTTACGCATACTCATAACCCCCGGGACGTCACAAACCGGCAGAAGCAACTCGACGCGGCGGAGCCGGTGCCCGACCCGGCTAACCTGCCTTTAATTCGTGAACGTTCCGCAAACTCGCCGACTATTGTTTGAACGGACTGGCATTTGCGGGTCTCGCCATCCCTCCTAATGGCGGAACGGATAGGCGAGCTGGCCCCCGATCTCCTTCGGCATGGTCGCTTCGTCCTTGCCGTAATCCTGCGGCAGCCTGCCCTTTGGCATGCGGAAGGTGCCGAACAGCACGTCCCAGATCGGGAACGTCCCGGCGAAATTGGTGTCGCCGCCCTCGTCGAGCGAAGTGTGGTGCCAGCGGTGGAACACCGGCGTCGCCAGCAGGTATTTGAACGGTCCGAAGGTCCAGTTCAGGTTGGCGTGCACGAAGGCCGAATGAAAGGTGGTGAACGGGCCGACCCAGATCATGACGTTCGGGGAGATACCGGCCATCAGCAGCACGACGTCGACGCTGACCGTCCCAAGCAAGAGATTGACGGGATGGAAACGGGCCGCGGAGATCCACCCGATCTCCTCCGACGAATGATGGATGGCATGGTACTTCCAGAAGCCGCCGTCGTGGAAAAGCCGGTGCAGCCAGTACAGCATGAAATCGGACAGCACCAGGAACAGCAAGGCCTGCACCCACAGAGGCAGCTGCGCCAGCGGACCATGGCCATTGTCGTAGAAGGCGATGAGTTCGTCGGCGTCGTGGATGTTGAAGACGGCCCCGGCGCCGACGATCAGAAGTCCGATCCGCATGGTGCGAGCGAACACCGGAACGAAGAACCAGTAGCAGATGTCGGTGACGATCTCCCGCTTGCGCCACCACGGCGCGCCGGGATTGCAGGCCCAGAAATGCTCCAGCACGGTGAAGACGGCTGCGAGCAGGAAGGTGACGGGGATCACCTTCACGATGGTCTCGCCAAGCATCAAGGCGACTTGCATGGGCAGGCTCGACATCGTCGCCTCTTTTGCGAACTCCAGCGTTGCTTAGGCCTACTCCGCGAAATTTAAGGGAGGGTGAAGCAGGCGCCGCGCTGCCGATGCATCCGGAACCGGAACGAATTGCAGCTGCCGTCTTAAGGCGAAATTCACTCTGGGCAAAAGCATCGCGCCGGGCCTGGGTTTACCCGATCGAATTAACTCTACCGAAAGAGCTCGGCTCTCATGGTCATCGCGTCAAAGACAGCGCCGAACGAGGCGATCCCACCCAGACGGAGTATTGTTCATGAAGAACTTGATTGCGCGTTTCGCGAAGGATGAATCCGGCGCCACCGCCATCGAATACGGTCTGATCGCCGCCGGCATCGCGCTGGCCATCATCACCGTCGTCAACAATCTCGGCACCACGCTGAACGCCAAGTTCACCTCGATCAGCACGTCGCTGAAGTAAGCGACCGACGAGCGACGGCAAAAGCCCCGGGCCCTCCGGGGCCTTTGTTTTTCTGAAGACGGCGAGTTCCAGTGGCGTTGCGCAAGTTCAGAACCGATACCGCGGTCGCGGCGCACGAGGCGGAGGCGGCACAGGCCAGTTCGCCGGCCTATTGGATTTGCCTTGCGCTGCTGCTTGCGACGGTCGCACTCGCGGCGCGCATTGCCAGCTTCTGGTGAAGGCGCATTCGGCGGCCTCGGCCGCGCGCCCCTGCCGCCGTTGTCGGTTTGTTTAGCACTGCGCGCTAGCATCCGGCGACGCCAGCTCCCGCGGCAAACCCAGGCCTCAAGACGCAGCCCATGATCCTCGACCTTGCGCGCCTTCTGCTCTTCCCGGCCCTGATGGCATTCGCCGCCGCGAGCGATCTCTTCACGATGACCATCTCGAACCGCGTGTCGCTGGCGCTGGTGGCAGGCTTCTTCGCGCTCGCCCTCGCCGGTGGCATGGCACCTTACGAGATGCTGAGTCATGTCGGCGCCGGTGCGCTTCTCCTGGTCGTGGCCTTCACCTGCTTTGCGATGGGCTGGGTGGGCGGCGGCGACGCCAAGGTCGCGGCGTCCGTCGCGCTCTGGTTCGGCTTTGCGCATCTGATGAACTTCCTGCTCTACGCCTCGCTGTTCGGCGGCGCCCTGACGCTGCTCCTGCTCCAGTTCCGGCAATGGCCGCTGCCGTACGGGCTGGCGGGTCAGGCCTGGCTCGCACGGCTGCACGCCAAGGAGAGCGGCATTCCCTACGGCATTGCGCTCGCGCTCAGCGCATTGATGGTCTACCCGGAGACCGAATGGGTGAAGGCGATCGACCTCGCTCACCTCGCGCTGCGCTGAACGCACCGGGTAAACCCGGCGTTAAGGCGATTTAGATACGCCTCATTAACCATGCTTTGACGAATAGCTGGTCAACTGCCGATTACGGCGGCGGCAGCGTCGCGGCGTATTGTTGGAAAGTTGAAGCGTATGAATAGGGCACGCATTGTCGTCCTGACGGTCGCCATCTGCGCCGGCGGCGTCGCCGCGTACCTGGCGAGCGGCACCGACAATTCTGCGCCGCCTCCGCTTCCGGTCGCGCAGCTACCGACCGTCGACGTCCTCGTGGCCAAGAACGACATCGGCCTCGGCCAGACCGTGAAGCCGGAAGACGTGCAATGGCAGACCTGGCCGACCGCAACTGCCAGCGCCACTTTCATCCGCCGCAGCGAGCGCCCCGACGGTGCGACCCAGGTGGCCGGTTCGATCGCGAGGGCTCCGTTCATTCAGGGTGAGCCGATCCGCGACCAGAAGCTGGTCAAGGCCGAAGGCTCCGGCTTCATGGCGGCAATCCTGCCCACCGGCATGCGGGCGATCTCGACCGAGATCTCGCCGGAGACCGGCGCAGGCGGCTTCATCCTGCCCAACGATCGCGTCGACGTCCTGCTCACGCGCCGGTTGAAGAACCCGGACCAGAGCAGCGGCGCCCCCGACGTCGTCACCTCCGAGATCATCCTGGCCAATATCCGCGTCCTCGCCATCGACCAGGCGCCCAAGGAGAAGGACGGCCAGAACGCGGTGGTCGGCAAGACCGTCACCCTCGAGCTCAATCCCGCGCAGACCGCAACGCTCTCCGCGGCGCGGCAGAGCGGCACGCTGTCGCTGGCGCTGCGCAGCATCGTCGACGTCAAGATGAGCGAAATCACGCTCGATGACTCCGCGCAGAAGCGGGACGGTGTTTCGATCATCCGCTACGGCATTCCCAGTCAGACGGCTAAGGCACGATGAAGACAGTCGACATCAAATGCAGGGCAGGTTCGGCGACGATGCGAACCTCACTGGTCCGCGCCCTGTCGTTTTCGGCCGCCCTCGCGCTGGCGCTCAACCCGGCGATCACTCCGGTGGTAGCCGCCGATTACCGCCCCGTGGTGCCGGCCGCGGTGGACGGCCAGATCAACGCGCGCTTCCTCTCGCTCGGCGTCGGCAAATCCATCGTGATCGACCTGCCGCGCGACATCAAGGACGTGCTGGTCGCCGATCCCAAGATCGCCAATGCGGTGGTCCGCTCCGCGCAGCGCGCCTATATCATCGGCGCCGCGGTCGGCCAGACCAACATCGTGTTCTTCGATTCCGCCGGTCAGCAGATTGCGGCCTATGACATCGCGGTCAAGCGCGACCTCAACGGCGTAAGGGCCGCGCTGAAGCAGGTCCTGCCCAATGCCGACATCCAGATCGACGGCCTCGGCGATGGCATCGTCCTGACCGGCACGGCCGCCAACCCGATGGAAGCGCTGCAGGCCAACGATCTCGCCGCGCGCCTGGCCGGCGGCGCCGACAAGGTGGTGAACTCGATCGTGGTGCGCGGCCGCGACCAGATCATGCTCAAGGTGACGGTGGCGGAAGTCCAGCGCAGCATCATCAAGCAGCTCGGCATCGACCTGACCGCCAACCTCAACTACGGCACGTCGGTGGTGAGCTTCACCAATTCGAACCCGTTCACGGCACTCGGCAAGAACCTCGTGGACGGCAACAACCTGACCACGAAGTTCGGCGCCGCGCCGTCGGTGCAGGCCACCCTGCGCGCGATGGAGACCGCCGGCGTCATCCGCACGCTGGCCGAACCGAACCTGACCGCGATCTCAGGTGAATCGGCAACGTTCATCGCCGGCGGCGAATTCCCGGTCCCGGCAGGCTATGCCTGCGATCCCGTCACGCATGTCTGTACCACCCAGATCAGCTTCAAGAAGTTCGGCATCTCGCTCAACTTCACGCCGGTGGTGCTGAGCGAGGGCAAGATCAGCTTGCGCGTGATGACGGAAGTCTCGGAGCTGTCGAACGAGAATTCAATCACGCTGTCTCAGGCCGTGAGTTCGACGTCGGTGAACTCGCTGACGGTGCCCTCGATCAGGACTCGCCGCGCCGAGACCTCGCTGGAAATTCCCTCCGGCGGCGCGATGGCGATGGCCGGCCTGATCCAGCAGCAGACCAAGCAGGCGATCAGCGGATTGCCGGGACTGATGCAGCTCCCGATCCTGGGCACGCTGTTCCGCAGCCGTGACTTCGTCAACAACGCGACCGAGCTGGTCGTGATCGTGACGCCCTACGTCGTTCGCGCGGTGGCACCGAAGGATCTGTCGCGGCCGGATGACGGCTTCGCCCCGCCCGCGGATCCGCAGGCCCAGCTGATCGGCAATATCAACCGGCTCTACGGCGTGCCCGGACGGACCGAACCGGCCAAGAACTACCGCGGCACCTACGGCTTCATCACCGACTGAGGCGGAACGGGGACTTCACGATGATCACAAGACCACCCCAGCTTCGCAAACGCGCCATCCGCCTCGGTGGCGCGCTCGTCGGCATGGCGCTCGTGCTCGGCGGCTGCCAGCACGACGAAGTCGTCACCGCCTCCATTCCCGACGATTACAAGCAGCGCCATCCGATCGCGGTCGAGGAGCAGAATCGCTCGATCGTCGTCTTCGTCGGCCATGCCCGCGGCGGCTTGACCGCCGCCCAACGCGCCGACGTGATGGGGGTTGCATCGGCATGGCTGCACGAAGGCACCGGCGCCATTCGCATCGACGTGCCGTCCAATACGCCCAATGCTCGTCCGGTCGCGGACACGATGCGTGAGATCCAGGCGATGCTGGCGGCGGCAGGCGTTCCGCCGCGCGGCGTCAGCGTTCACCCGTACCAGCCGGAAGACAAGCGTTTCCTGCCGCCGATCCGGCTCACCTATTCCAAGATCGCGGCGGTCGCCGGTCCCTGCGGCCTGTGGCCGGAGGACATCGGCCCCTCGATGAAGAACAAGCGCTGGTTCGAGAACAAGGACTATTACAATTACGGCTGCGCCTATCAGCGCAACCTCGCGGCCATGGTCGACAATCCTTCGGACCTCGAGCAGCCGCGGCCCGAAACTCCGTCATACACGCCGCGGCGCATCACCGGTCTCGAGAAGTATCGCAAGGGAACGACGACGGCGACCACCTATCCTGAGGCCGACAGGGCCAAACTCAGCGACACCGGCAAATGATCAGCTACGCGCGCCAGACACAAGAAGAGCAGCCGGCAGCAGTTCCTACGCCGGTCGAGGAGCATATTGCGCCCGCGCCGCGCGTCTCGGTCCAGGCCTTCTGCGAGACCGTGGAGACTGCCGCCGCCGTACAGTCAGCCGGCGAGGATCGCCGTCTCGGCAAGGCCCATCTGAAGATCCAGATGGGCGGCATGGCTGCCGCAATCGAGGCCTACCGCTCGGCCCCCACGCCAAACGTGATCGTGCTCGAGAGCGACGGCCGCAGCGATCTCTTGGGCGGGCTCGACCAGCTCGCCACCGTCTGCGACGCCGGCACCCGCGTGGTCGTGATCGGCCGCATCAACGACGTCACGCTCTATCGCGAGCTGGTTCGCCGCGGCGTCAGCGATTACGTGCTCGCGCCGGTCGGTGCGATCGACATCGTGCGATCGATCTGCAACCTGTTCTCGGCGCCGGAAGCCAAGGCGGTCGGCCGCATCATCGCCGTGGTCGGCGCCAAGGGCGGCGTCGGGGCTTCCACCATTTCCCACAACGTCGCCTGGGCGATCGCGCGCGACCTCGCGATGGACGCCGTCGTCGCCGACCTCGACCTCGCCTTCGGCACCGCGGGGCTCGACTACAACCAGGATCCGCCGCAGGGCATTGCCGACGCCGTGTTCTCGCCGGACCGCGTCGACACGGCTTTCATCGACCGCCTGCTGTCGAAATGCACCGACCATCTCAGCCTGCTGGCGGCGCCCGCCACGCTCGACCGGGTCTATGATTTCGGCACCGACGCTTTCGACGCCGTGTTCGACACGCTGCGCTCCACCATGCCCTGCATCGTGCTCGACGTTCCGCATCAATGGTCGGGCTGGACCAAGCGCGCCTTGATCGGAGCGGACGACATCCTGATCGTGGCCGCGCCCGACCTCGCCAATTTGCGCAATACCAAGAACCTGTTCGATCTGTTGAAGGCCGCGCGCCCCAACGACCGGCCGCCGCTCTACTGCCTGAACCAGGTCGGCGTGCCGAAACGGCCCGAAATCGCCGCCGCGGAGTTCGCCAAGGCGATCGAGAGCCAGCCGGTCGTCTCGATCCCGTTCGAGCCGCAGATCTTCGGCTCGGCGGCCAACAACGGCCAGATGATCGCGGAGATCTCCGCCAACCACAAGTCGATCGAGATGTTCCTGCAGATCGCCCAGCGCCTGACCGGCCGCAGCGAGACCAAGAAACAAAAGTCGTCCCTGCTTTCACCTCTGATTGAGAAGTTGCGGGGAAGATAAGCCGCCGCATGGAGTTGTTAAGTGTTCGGTAAGCGTAGCGGAACAGACACCGACTTTCGGGCGCCAAAGCCCGGTGCCGTGTCGCTCGAGCCTGCCCAGGCTCAGGCGCCGACGGTGTCGCGCGCCCCGCCTCCGCCGGCCGTCGCCTCGCCGCCGCTTGCTCCCGCCAAGGCTCCGCCACCTCCGGCCATGGAGAGCCGGCGTTCGGATAATTATTACGAGGTCAAGGCGACCATCTTCGGCGCACTGATCGAAGCCATCGACCTTGCCCAGCTCGCCAAGCTCGATTCGGAGTCCGCGCGCGAGGAAATCCGCGACATCGTCAACGAGATCATCGCGATCAAGAACATCGTGATGTCGATCGCCGAGCAGGAGGAGCTGCTCGACGACATCTGCAACGACGTCCTCGGCTACGGCCCGCTCGAACCGCTGTTGTCGCGCGACGACATCGCCGACATCATGGTCAATGGCGCCAATACGGTCTACATCGAGGTCGGCGGCAAGATCCAGCGGACCGGCATCCGCTTCCGCGACAACCAACAGCTTCTCAACATCTGCCAGCGCATCGTCAGCCAGGTCGGCCGGCGCGTCGACGAATCCTCGCCGATTTGCGACGCGCGCCTTGCCGACGGCTCCCGCGTCAACGCCATCGTGCCGCCGCTGTCGATCGACGGCCCCACGCTCACCATCCGCAAATTCAAGAAGGACAAGCTGACGCTGGATCAGCTCGTCAGGTTCGGCGCGATCACGCCGGAGGGCGCCGAGATCCTCCAGATCATCGGTCGCGTCCGCTGCAACGTGCTGATTTCCGGCGGTACCGGCTCGGGCAAGACCACCCTGCTCAACTGCCTCACCAATTACATCGAGCACGACGAGCGCGTCATCACCTGCGAGGACGCCGCCGAGCTCCAGCTTCAGCAGCCCCACGTGGTGCGGCTGGAAACCCGTCCGCCCAACATCGAGGGCGAGGGCCAGGTCACCATGCGCGAGTTGGTGCGCAACTGCCTGCGTATGCGGCCCGAACGCATCATCGTCGGCGAGGTCCGCGGACCCGAGGCCTTCGACCTGCTCCAGGCCATGAACACCGGCCATGACGGGTCGATGGGCACGCTGCACGCCAACAATCCGCGCGAGGCGCTGTCGCGCTGCGAATCCATGATCACGATGGGCGGCTTCTCGCTGCCCTCTCGCACCATCCGCGAGATGATCTGCGCCTCGATCGACGTCATCATCCAGGCCGCGCGCCTGCGCGACGGCTCCCGCCGCATCACCCACATCACCGAGGTGATGGGCATGGAAGGTGACACCATCATCACCCAGGACATCTTCCTCTACGACATGGTCGGCGAGGACGCCAACGGCAAGATCATCGGCCGGCACCGCTCGACCGGCATCGGCCGTCCGAAGTTCTGGGAACGCGCCCGTTATTACGGCGAGGAGAAGCGCCTTGCCGCGGCGCTCGACGCGGCGGAAGTCGCGCCGAAGACGTGAGCAGGTCAGCAGCGCCATGAACATGCAGGTCCTCGCCCTCGCCTTCCTCGCCACCGCAGCGGTCGGTGGCATCGCCTGGGTCTTCCTCTACCCGCTGCTGTCCGGGGAGCGAAAGGCGGAAAGCCGGCGCGCCTCGGTCGCGCGCGCCGAGGCGCCCACGGTCCGTCAGGCCGAGAAGACCCAGCGCTCGCGCCGTGAGCAGGTCGAGACCACGCTCAAGGACCTCGAGGCGCGGCGCGCGCAGGAGAAGACCGTTCCGCTCAGCGTCCGCCTGTCGCAGGCGGGGCTTGACTGGACGCCGCAAAAATTCTGGATCGTGTCCGCCGTCGTGGCGGGCGTGTTTTTCGCGGTCGCTCTGTTCGCCGGCGGCGGCCTGATCGGCGCCGCCGGTCTCGCCTTTGCCGGCGGCTTCGGCCTGCCGCGCTGGGCACTCGGCTTCCTGAAGACACGTCGCGAAACCAAGTTCCTGGCTGCGCTGCCCGACGCGGTCGACGTGATCGTCCGCGGCATCAAGGCGGGCCTTCCCCTGTTCGAATCGATCAAGGTCGTGGCCGCCGATGCGCCCGAGCCGCTGCGCAGCGAGTTCCTGACCATCATCGAGACGCAGGCGATCGGCATGCCGCTGGGCGAGGCCTGCGCGCGGCTCTACGAGCGCATGCCGCTGCCGGAGGCGAACTTCTTCGGCATCGTGATCTCGATCCAGCAGAAGTCGGGCGGCAACCTCTCGGAAGCACTCGGCAACCTCTCCAAGGTGCTGCGCGACCGCAAGAAGATGAAGGAGAAGATCCAGGCGATGTCGATGGAGGCCAAGGCCTCGGCCGGCATCATCGGCTCGCTGCCGCCGATCGTGATGTTCCTCGTCTATCTCACGACCCCGCACTACATCTCGCTGCTTTGGACCCACCCCACCGGCCAGCTCATGCTGGTCGGCTGTGTGATCTGGATGTCGATCGGCATCATGGTGATGAAGAAGATGATCAACTTCGATTTCTGACGGTGCCGTATGGTCGAGTTTCTCGTTTCGAAGCTACATGACGTCCGCTTCATGACCATGCTGCTCGCGGCCATCGCCGCGAGCGCCACCGTCTATACGCTGGTGATGCCGTTGTTCGCCGGCGAGGGCCTCTCCAAGCGCATGAAGGCGGTGGCAAGCGAGCGCGAGCGCATCCGGCAGCGCGAGCGAGAGCGTCTTAACAAGAGCGAGAAGGTCTCGCTGCGCCAAACGCCGAAGCAACTCGTCTCCAAGGTGGTCGAGGACTTCAACCTGACCAAATGGCTCGCGCAGGAAGCTGCGCGGGACAAGCTCATCATGGCAGGTTACCGCGGCCAGGCGCCCTATATCACCTTCCTGTTTGCCCGCATGGTCGCCCCGATCGTGCTCTTGATCGGCTCGGCCCTCTACGTCTTCGTGATCGGAAATATGCAGCAGGCGCTGCCGATCAAGATCGGCATCTGCGTCGGCGCTGCCTATCTCGGCCTCCAGGCGCCGATGCTGTTCCTCAGGAATGCGATCTCCAAGCGCCAGCTCTCGATCAAGCGTGCATTTCCCGACGCGCTCGACCTGCTCCTGATCTGCATCGAATCCGGCATGTCGGTGGAGATGGCATTCCGCAAGGTTGCGACCGAAATCGTGAGCCAGTCGATCGCGCTGTCGGAGGAATTCACCCTGACCACGGCCGAGCTGTCCTATTTGCAGGATCGCAAGGTCGCCTATGAAAATCTGGCACGGCGCACCGGGCTCGAGGGCGTCAAGTCGGTGTGTCTGGCGCTGCAGCAGGCGGAACGTTACGGCACCCCGCTCGGCCATTCCTTGCGCGTCATGGCGCAGGAGAATCGCGACATGCGCATGAACGAGGCCGAGAAGAAGGCGGCCGCTCTGCCGCCGAAGCTCACGGTGCCGATGATCCTGTTCTTCCTGCCGGTGCTGTTCGTTGTCATTCTCGGACCCACCGCCATCAAGGTCACGGAGATGCAATGAGCCGGGCTGGACCACACGGTCCGCCACCAAGGCCAGGAAGACAGATCTGATCAGTCGGGCTGGTTCAGCGAAGCAACCGGCGTCCGCTTCGGTGCGCCGCGCGGTGCGTCGCTGCGGCTGAGCATGTCCTTGAGATAGGCGACATTGGCCGCGGCCTGGTCTGGTGGCAGGTCCGCTTTCACGATGGTCTCCGCTTCCGCGAAGCGGCCCTGGAGACCGACGACCAAGGCGAGGTTCTGCCGCACCCGGGCGCTCGCACGCGGCGAGGCGTAGGCCTGCCGCAGCGCCTCTTCGGCCTTCGGCAGCTCTCTGGACAACATGTAGGACAGGCCGAGATTGGAGAGCACGCCGGGATCACCCGGTGTGATCTTCAGCGCGCTCGCGTAGTAGGATCGCGCCTCCTCATGACGGCCCATCTGGTCCAGCGCGGTGCCCTGCACCGAGAGCAGACGCCAATCCGGATTATCGGGCGAATGCGCCTTCGACAGAACGTCGTAAGCCTGCTGGAAATTGCCGTTATCGGCGAGTGCGCGGCCGTATTGGGCAAGCAGCGCCTTGTTGCCGGGATTGGCGATGGTCGCCTGCTCAAGCACGGCGGCGGCCTGGGCGCGCTGACCGTTGGCGCGCAGGGCCTGTCCGTAGGCGAGCGCGGCGTCGGCATCCCGGGGATTGGCGCGGTAGCGCTCGCCATAGACTTCGACGGCACGCGCTGGATCGGTGGGCGTACGATCGGCGGGAGCCGCCTCCGCCCGGGGGCCGACCGAGCCCGTCACCTCGGAGAGTTTCGACATGGCCGTGCAGCCGCCGAGGCCCATCGCCACCGTCGCGACCAGCGATGTGGAGGCAAGTAGCCGGGTAAGACTGATCCGTTGACGCATGACGTCTTGACTCTCGAGCCGCTCGATCGAGCCGAACGCGCCAGCAATAGAATGTTAACCCTAACGGCCGGTTAACGCCGTCTCAGGCCTACTGCTCTCACGGCGGCGATTGTTGCGGCGGCACTTCACCGCCGAGGTCCAGATCGAGGCCGAGCGTCTTCACCTGTTCGTCCAGGTCCCGCAGCAGTTGCAGCCGCTGACGCGCCCGCCGCCGAAGGTCGACGCGCTCGCAAGGCAGCCGCGGCAGTTGGCGCAGGAAGTCGTCACTGCTGATCAAACCCCTCCCGTAGAGCTCATCGAGCCGAGCGCGACCGATGCCGAGCACGTCGGCGGATTGCTCGATCAATCGGCCGAGCAGCGTTCTCACCGCCGCAAGCGCGTCGATGTCAGATCTCGGCGCGGACCTCGCGACCTTGCCTTCGAGCTCCGCCCAGGCATGCGACGAGACGACGTAGGTGTAGAGCGCATCGGCCCAGTTCGGCTCCACTTCATCGTAGAAGCTGCGGCGCATGAACAGCCGGCGGGTGATCGCCGCGACCTGATCCCGCTTCAACGAGCCGGATGATGCGACCTCGATCGCCGACTGGACGGCCGGATCACGGGAAAAGTCCCGCCCTGCCGGCAGCCTGATGACGCCGTCCGGCAGGTTCGAGTCGAGCGGCCTGAAGGCGGCATCATTGCGCAGCCTTGAATAGCGGGTGATCGCGAAACGGTGCTGCGTGCGGCCGGCACGGGATGCGGGGCCGAAATGGATGAGGTTGAAGCCGGCATCGTCGCCGGCTTGCCCGGTCGAGGATGGACATGAGAGCACGTAGATCGTGCGCCAGAGCGCCTCCCCGCTCTCGCTCGACGTCGCGCGCGGATCGGGGATGGAGTAGCGGGTCAGTCCCTCGACATGGCGATGACCGTGCAGAACCAGATCGACGTTGAGCGAGGTGGCGGCCTCGAGGAAGGTCGCGGGTGCGGCGAGATACATCAGCGGTTCGTCGGGCACGCCGAGAAAGCGCTTTCCTTCGCCGGTCGCCTGCGGCAGCGGATGATGGTGCAGGGCCAGCACGCGCACCAGATTTTCCGCCGGCTCGGCATAGTCGGCACGCCCCGCAGAACCTATGCTGCCCGCGAGCTCGGCGCTCAGCCGGGCGGAAGCTGCGACCATCCCTTTGTAAGCGCTCTCGTCGATCTTGCCGTTCGCGAGCGTCATGAGGCTCGCGCGATTGGAGTCGAGCAGCACCAGGTCGAGGCCTGCCTGCCGGTAATAGACACTCTTCGAGGTCCGCGGCAGGTGCAGATAATCGTAGGCGTCGTGACGGCCTGCACGCTGGCTCGGCCGCTTGACATCGCGATTGCCGGCAACGGCCTGGATGTCGGTGAACAGCCCGGTTTGCCGGAAAGACGCGATGACGGCGAGCGCCTCGTCGAGCGCGCGCGGCGTCGGGTCGTCCACCAGATCTCCCGTGATCAGCAGGATGCGATCGGGGACATCCGTGACGCCCGTCATCTTCTCGCGAATCGCGGCCGTGAGTGTCTCGATGGTCGGAAGCAGCCGACCCGACCCGTCCAGATGCAGGTCGGAAATCTGCGCAATAACAAACGATCTATCCATTTTGCGCCGCTCATCTGCAAATGCTGCGTCGCCTAAACGATGAGAGAAATGCTTCCACGAGCAGATTCAGGTCGCATCGGCCACGAATGAATCTGAGCAGGTATCAACCGCGTGCCGCCGCGTGTCTGCATTCGGTGCATGCAGAACGAGCGACACAATCTAAAATGTTCGTCGATAATGCCACAATCTAAACGCTAGTAAAGCCCTGCGGCCGTGGTCTTGCGAACGGCAGTTCTCGCCGTGAGATACGAGAACCGCCCGAGGACGGTTTCGTCTCGCCAGGTCAATATTCGATGGCGAGCCGCTTGCGGATTTCGTCGACGCGCTTGTCGAGCGCATCGAACCGCGCGTGCACCGAGCGGTCGTGGAGATAGAAGACGTAACCGCCGGCAAGGAGCGCGAAGATCCAATGGTGATGCTCGACATAGCCAAAAATCGCCTCGGCGGCCTGGCCGATGAATGTGACCACGCTCCACACGAATTCCATCGCATTTCCTCCCGGCGCTTCCTCGTCGGTCGCCGGCGATCTCCACATCTGGCGGCCGGTCCCCGGAACCTAGCATGGCCCCCTTGCGGCGAGTAGCGGCTCGCTGAACGGTGACGGCAAAGCCGATTGCAGCCGCGGCGAAACTCTGCGAAGTCTCGTCCGTTCGCATGACCCGCTTGATCTGACGATCCGGACCCGCCAATGCCTTCTGTCTTCGAGACGTCACCCACCGCCACCCCGATCACCTTCGTCACCAAATCGAGCTGGGATCAGGTCGCCGAGATGCTGCCGCCGGCGCAACGCCAGTTCGCGCGGGCCAGCGCCTTTGCCGCCAAGCCTGGCGGCTATCTGGCGCTGCCCGCGCCCGACGGCGCGATCGCGCAGGTGCTGTTCGGCCTCGAGGACGAGGGTGCCGGATCGCGCGACCTGTTCAGGCCGGGCGCCCTGCCCGGCCTGCTGCCGCCGGGCACCTATCGCTTTGCCAATGCACCGCACGATGCGCGGCTGGCGGCGCTCGCCTTCGCACTGGGGTGCTACCGCTTCGCCCGCTACCGCAAGGCTGATCGCCCCGAGGTCCGGCTGGTGCCGCCTGACGGTGTCGACCCGGCCGAGATCGAGCGGATTGCTGATGCCGCCATGCTGGCGCGCGACCTCATCAACACGCCGTCCAACGACATGGGCCCGTCGGAGCTCGCCGCGGCCGCCCAAGCACTCGCCGCCGAGTTCGGCGCAAGCTTCGCCTGCACCGTCGGCGAGGAGTTGGAGAAGCACTTCCCGCTGATCCACGCCGTCGGCATGGCCTCCAGCCGCGCGCCGCGGCTGATCGACATCAGCTGGGGCGACCCCGCCCATCCCAAGGTGACGCTGGTGGGCAAGGGCGTGTGTTTCGACACCGGCGGGCTCGACCTGAAGCCGTCGAGCGGCATGCTGATCATGAAGAAGGACATGGGCGGCGCCGCCAACGTGCTGGCGCTCGCGCGCATGGTGATGGATGCAAAGCTGAAGGTGCGGCTTCGTGTGCTGATTCCGGCGGTGGAGAACGCCGTCGCGGGCAATGCCTTCCGCCCGCTCGATATCTTCACCTCGCGCAAAGGGATCACGGTCGAGATCGGAAACACCGACGCAGAAGGCCGGCTCGTGCTCGCCGACGCGCTGGCGCTGGCCGATGAGGAGAAGCCCGATCTGCTGATCGATCTGGGCACGCTGACCGGCGCGGCACGCGTGGCGCTCGGGCCGGATCTGCCGCCCTTTTACACTAATGATGAGACGCTGGCCGCCGACGTCGCGCGCTGCGCGGTGAAGGAGAACGATCCGTTGTGGCGCATGCCGCTGTGGCCGCCCTACGATGCCTGGCTGGACTCCAAGACCGCCACCATCACCAACGCCCCGTCGGGCGGCTTTGCCGGCTCGATCACCTGCGCCCTGTTCCTGCAGCGCTTCGTCGAGCACGCCAACAGCTGGCTGCATGTCGACATCTACGGCTGGACGCCGTCAGCGAAGCCGGCACGGCCCGAGGGTGGCGAGTGCCAGGCCGCGCGCGCCATCTACGCACTTTTGAGCGAACGCTATGCATGACCCGCGGCTGACGCCGGCGCGGGGCGACCTCGCCGCGAAATATCTCGAAGGCAAGGTCGAGGCGGAGCGGTTCGTCGAGGGCGAGGAATTCGAGGTGATCGACGCGCTCGCGCCCGTGCGCGAGCAACCGTCCTCGAACGCCATGCTGATGACGGAGGCGTTGCGCGGCGAGCGCGTCACGATCTACGACCGCAACGACGAAGGTTGGGCCTGGGGCCAGCTTGCCTCCGACGGGTACGTCGGCTGGCTGCCGGATGCCGCGCTGATGAAGCCGACGGCGGCGCCGACGCACAAGGTGATCGCACTCCGGACGTTTGCGTTTCCCGGCCCGTCGATCAAGCTGCCGCCGGCCGACACGCTGGTCCTGGGGTCAAAGCTCACCATCGTGCGCGAGGATGAGACCTTCGCGGTGACGCGCGAAGGAACGTTCTTGCCAAGAACGCATCTCGCGCCGCTCGATCATCGCGACCCGGATTTCGTCGCAGTGGCCGAGCGGTTCGCCGGAACCCCCTATCTCTGGGGCGGCAAGAGCAGTTTTGGTATCGATTGCTCGGGCCTGGTACAGGTCTCGCTGACATCGGCCGGGATCGGCTGCCCGCGCGACAGCGACATGCAGCAGGCCGGCCTCGGCCGCGCACTGGAGTCGCATGAGCGAGGCAAGCTCCAACGCGGCGATCTGATCTTCTGGAGGGGCCATGTCGCCATCGTGCGCGACGGCAGCACCATGGTTCACGCCAATGCCTATCACATGGCGACCGTGATCGAGCCGATCGAGCCAGCGCTCGCGCGGATCAGGCAGGCCGGCAGCGAGGTCGTCGCGATCAAGCGGCTATAGTGCACCTTCGTAGGTAGAGCGTAGCGAAACCCATCGCTTTGAGGCCGCGTCGTTCGAATGATGGGTTTCGCTGCGCTCTACCCATCCTACCGGAGACTACGTCGCCACCGCCCCGTTCCCGGCCGTCTCAAGCCGGAACGCCGCCGCGAACAGCGCGCGGGTGTAATCCGTCTTCGGGTTCCTGAACAGCTCGGCGGCCTGCCCCTCCTCGACCACCTTGCCGCCGCGCATCACGATGAGATGGCTGGCGAGCGAGGCGACGACGCGTAAGTCGTGCGAGATGAACATGTAGGTGAGATCGCGCTTGCGCTGGAGCTCGCGGAGGAGATCGACCATCTGCGCCTGGAACAGCATGTCGAGCGCGCTGGTCGGCTCGTCCAGCACGACGAAGTCCGGCTCCAGCACCACCGCGCGCGCGATGCTGATGCGCTGGCGCTGGCCGCCGGAGAATTCGTGCGGATAGCGGAAGCGCGTCTCCGGATCGAGCCCGACGTCTTCCAGCGCCTTGACGACGCGCGCCTCGCGTTCCTCGCGCGACAGCCCCGGCTGATGCACGGAGAGGCCCTCGGCGATGATGTCGGCGACCGACATGCGCGGCGAGAGTGAGCCGAACGGATCCTGGAACACGATCTGCATGTCGCGCCGGAACGGGCGCATCTCCTTGAATCGCAGGCCCTGAATGTCTTTCCCTAAGAACAAGATGCGGCCGTTCGAGGAGATCAGCCGCAGCAGCGCCAGCCCCAGCGTGGTCTTGCCGGAGCCGGATTCTCCGACGACGCCGAGCGTCTCGCCCTTGCGCACGGCGACGCTGACGCCGTCGACCGCCTTGATGTGGCCGACCGTCTTGCGCATCAAGCCGCGCTTGATCGGAAACCACACTTTCAGATCATCGGCCGACATCACCACCGGCGCACCCGGCTGCGGCGGCGCCGGATCGGGCTTCGGTTCGGCCGCGAGCAGGTCGCGTGTATAGGGATGTTTCGGGCTCTTGAAGACCTGCTCGACGGGCCCCTGCTCGACGATCACGCCGCCCTTCATGACGCAGACGGTGTCGGCGATGCGGCGCACGATGCCGAGATCGTGGGTGATGAACAAGAGGCTCATGCCGAGCCGGGAACGGATCTCGGCGAGCAGCGCCAGGATCTGCGCCTGCACGGTGACGTCGAGCGCCGTGGTCGGCTCGTCCGCGATCAAGAGGTCCGGCTCGTTGGCAAGCGCCATCGCGATCATCACGCGCTGGCGCTGGCCGCCGGAGAGCTGGTGCGGATAGCTCTTCAGCCGCGTCTCGGGCTCGGGGATGCCGACCTGCGTCAGCAGCTCTAGCGTCCGCTTGCGCGCCTGCGCATTACTGGTCGGATTGTGCAGCTGGATGATCTCGCCGATCTGCGCCTCGATCGTGTGCAGCGGATTGAGCGAGGTCATCGGCTCCTGGAAGATGATCGAGATGTCGCTGCCTCTGATCTCCCGCATCTGCTGTTCGGACTGGTCGATCAGCTCCTGCCCTTTGAAGCGGATGCTGCCCGAGGGATGCGAGGCGTTCGGATACGGCAAGAGCTTCAGGATCGAGAGCGCGCTGACCGACTTGCCGGAGCCGGACTCGCCGACCAGCGCCACGCACTCGCCGCGCTTGATCTGGAACGAGACCTTGTCGACTGCGAGCGTGGTGGCGCCGCCCTGGTGGAAGGCCACCGAAAGGTCGCGCACGCTGAGCAGGGGCTGGTTGATCGCGTCCATGTGCCTTACCTGAACGTCTTGCGCGGATCGAAGGCGTCGCGCACGGCTTCGCCGATGAAGATCAGGAGCGACAGCATGATGGCGACCGAGAAGAAGCCGGAGAAGCCGAGCCAGGGCGCCTGCACATTGGCCTTGGCCTGCGACAGGAGCTCACCGAGCGAAGGCGATCCCGGCGGCAGGCCGAAGCCGAGGAAATCGAGTGCCGTCAGCGTCATCACCGACGAGGAAACGATGAAGGGCAGGAACGTCATGGTGGCGACCATCGCGTTCGGCAACAGGTGGCGGAACATGATGACCGGGTTGGAGACGCCGAGCGCCCGCGCCGCCTGGATGTATTCGAAATTGCGCCCACGCAGGAACTCGGCCCGCACCAGACCGACCAGCGAAACCCAGGAGAACAGCAACAGGATGCCGAGCAGCACGAAGAAGCCGGGCACGAGTACCGAGGACAGGATCAGGAGGAGATAGAGCGAGGGAATCGCGGTCCAGATCTCGATGAAGCGCTGAAAGATGAGATCGACCCGGCCGCCGAAATAGCCCTGCACCGCTCCCGCCGCGATGCCGATGACGGACGAGACGATCGTGAGACAAAGGCCGAACAGCACCGAGATGCGGAAGCCGTAGATCAATCGCGCCACCACATCGCGGCCCTGATCGTCGGTGCCAAGCCAGTTGTATTCGAGATCGCGGCAGCTCTTCAGCCCCTTCTTCTCCACCACCGGCTTGCACTGCTTCTCCGTCAGCATCCAGGTCGGCGGCGAAGGCGCCGGCGTCGGCAGGTCGAGATTGTGGGTGTCGTAGGAGTAACGGATCAGCGGCCAGACGATGCTGCCGCCCTTGTCCTTGATCAGCTTCTGCAGGTACGGATCGCGATAGTCGGCCGCCGTCTCGAAATCGCCACCGAAGGTCGTCTCCGAATAGGTGACGAAGGCCGGCCAATAGAGACGGCCGTCGAATTTGATCAGGAAAGGCCGATCGTTGGCGATCAGCTCCGCAAACAGCGAGACCACGAACAAGCCGATGAAAATCCAGAACGACCAGTAGCCGCGCCGGTTGGCTTTGAAGTTCTGCCACCGCCGCCTGTTGAGTGGCGAAGGCGCGAAGGGCTTGCGCGTGATCGGCACGACCCCTCCCAGCGGAGACTTGGCCGTGGTCTCGATCGGCGTCGGCGCGGTAATCGTCATCAGACCTCCCGCGCCTCGAAATCGATCCGGGGGTCGATCCACATATAGGTCAGGTCGGAGATCAAATTGATCACGAGGCCGACCAGCGAAAAGATGTAGAGCGTGCCGAACACCACGGGATAGTCGCGGTTGAGCACGCTCTCGAAGCTGAGCAGCCCGAGCCCATCCAGCGAGAAGATGGTCTCGATCAGAAGCGAGCCTGAGAAGAAAGCGTGGATGAAGGTCCCGGGGAATCCGGCGATCACGATCAGCATCGCGTTGCGGAAGACGTGGCCATAGAGCACCCGGCTCTCACTGCAGCCCTTGGCACGCGCGGTCATGACGTATTGCTTGCGGATCTCGTCCAGGAACGAGTTCTTGGTCAGGAACGTCATGGTGGTGAACGCGCCAAGCCCCATGGCGATCAGCGGCAGCGTCAGATGCCAGAAGTAATCGATGATCTTCCAGTACCAGGGAAACTGCGACCAGCCGTCCGAGGTCAGTCCGCGCAGCGGGAACCAGTTGAAGAACGAGCCGCCCGCAAACAGGATGATCAGGAGGATCGCGAACAGGAAGCCGGGAATCGCATAGCCGAGCACGAGCACCGTCGACGTCCAGGTGTCGAACCGCGCGCCGTCGTTCACGGCCTTGCGAATGCCGAGCGGGATCGAGATCAGGTAGGTCAGAAGCGTCAGCCAGATTCCGAGCGAGATCGAGACCGGCAGCTTCTCCTTGATCAGCTGGAGCACGCTGACGTCGCGAAAATAGCTCTTGCCGAAATCGAACCGGGCGAAATTCCACACCATCAGCAGAAAGCGCTCCGGTGCCGGCTTGTCGAAGCCGAACTGCACCTCCAGCTTCTTGATGAAATCAGGATCGAGGCCCTGCGCGCCGCGATATTTCGAGTTGACGGCATCGCCCCCGGCCCCGACCTGCCCCGGCGCGCGCTGCGCAAAATCGCCGCCGCCCGAAATGCGCGACGTACCGCCGGTATCGGCACCCGAGAGCTGCGCGATCACGCGCTCGACCGGGCCGCCCGGCGCGAACTGCACGACAACGAAGGACACGAAGAGGATCCCGAGCAGTGTCGGGATCATCAGGAGGATGCGACGGGCGATATAGGCGCTCATGGCTACTTCGCCTGCTCGAGCTTGGCCGCCTTGGCGGGCTCATGCCACCAGATGTCAGGCGCGCCGACGCCGTTGGCATAACGCGGCAGCTTCTGCGGATGGCCGAACTGATCCCAGTAAGCCAGCCGATGCGTCTTGTTGTACCATTGCGGCACCCAATAGCGGCCGGCGCGGAACAGGCGATCGAAAGCGCGGCAGGCGACGGTCAACTCTTCGCGGCTGTCAGCCGCCATGATCTTCTCGATCATGGCATCGATCGCCGGGCTGGCGACGCCCGCGAGATTGTATGAGCCCTTGGTGTTCGCCACCTGCGAGGAGAAGAACGCGCGCATGGCATCGCCCGGCGTCGCCGACATGCTGAAACGCTGGATCGTCATGTCGAAATCGAAATCTTCCTGGCGCGCCTTGTGTTGCACGGCATCGACCAGGCGGACGCTCGCCTCGATACCGAGCGTCGCGAGATTCTTGATGTAGGGCGCGTGGTGCGGCTGGAACGAAGGTTCGTCCAGCAGGAACTCGATCCTGAAGATCTCGCCGTTCGGCAGCACCCGCTTGCCATCCTTGATCGGCACGCCGGCGTCGTTCAGCAGTTGCTGTGCCTTGCGCAACAGGCTGCGGTCTTGCCCGGAGCCGTCGGAGGTCGGCGGCGTGAACGGCGCCGCAAACACCTCGTCGGGAACCTGGCCGCGAAACGGCTCCAGCAGCTTCAGCTCTTCCGGCGAAGGCGGCGCATTGCCCGCCATGAGGTCCGAGTTCTGGAACGGCGAGACCGTGCGGGCATAAGCGCCGTACATGATGGTCTTATTGGTCCATTCGAAGTCGAAGGCATTGATCAGGGCTTCGCGCACGCGGGGGTCCTTGAATTTGTCGCGCCGCGTATTGATGAACCAGCCTTGCGCGCCGGAGGGCGTATCGTCGGGCACGACCTCCAGCTTAACGCGACCGTCCTTCACCGCGGGGAAGTCATAGCGCGTCGCCCAGATGCGCGAGGTGAACTCCTCGCGGTAGAGATAGCTCTTGCCGGTAAACCCCTCGAAGGCGACATCGCGGTCGCGATAGAACTCATAGCGCACGACATCGAAATTGTAGCTGCCGCGGCAGGGCGGCAGATCGGCAGCCCACCAGTCCTTCACCCGCTCATACTCGATAAAGCGATTGACCTCGAACCTGCCGACCTTGTACGGACCGGAGCCCAGCGGAGTCTCCAGAGACGATTCGTCGAACGGGCGAGACGCGTAATACGCCTTCGAAAAGATCGGCAGGCTGGCGACATAGAGCGGCACGTCGCGCGCGCGGCCCTTGGCAAAAGTGACGACGAGCGTCGCATCGTCGAGCGCTTCCGCGCTAACCATGTCGCGCATCTGCACGATAATGAGCGGATGGCCCTTGGTCTTGAGCGCCGTCAGCGAAAACGCCGCATCATGCGCGGTGAGCTTGGTGCCGTCGTGGAATTTCGCCTCGGGTCGAATGGTGAAACGATAGACAAGCTTGTCCGGCGATATCTGCACGGATTTGGCGGCTAGCCCGTACATCGCATCGGGCTCGTCGTTTGCACGCACCATCAGCGGCGCAAACGTCATGTCCATGCCCTGCGCGCCGTCGCCCTTCAGGATGAAAGCGTTGAGCGAGTTGAAGGTCTGGTAGGACTGGTTGTACGAGCGCACCGACGGAATCAGCGAGAACGTGCCGCCCTTCGGCGCACCGGGATTGACATAGTCGAAATGGTGGAAGTCGGCGGGATATTTGAGATCGCCGAATGCCGAGATGCCGTGAGCCTCAATTCCCGCTTCCGATGCATGCGCACCACGCAACGGCTGCGCGCCCAGCGACGCCCCGAGGGCGCCGCCGACACCCAAGGCCAGCACATGGCGGCGTGACACTTGCGTCATGCGGGAAATGTCCTTCACGATTTCTTCGCGATCCGTGCCGCCTTGTCTGCGTCGTACCACCAGATGAAGGGGAAGCCAGACTGACCGTATCTGGGCAATTCCGCCGGCCGACCGAAGCGGTCCCAGCGCGCGGTGCGCACCTTTGGATAATTCCACTGCGGCACGACGTAATGATTCCACAGCAGCACGCGGTCCAGCGCCTTGGTTGCAGCGACGAGATCGTCGCGATCGGTGGCGTAGATGACCCGCTCGATCAGCTTATCGATCGCCGGATTCTTGATGCCGGCGATATTGCGCGAACCGGCGATGTCGGCCGTCTTGGACGACCAGAACTCGCGCTGCTCGTTCCCCGGCGACTGCGACTCGCCCCACGAGTTCGTGACGATGTCGAAATCCCACTCGCGGGTCCTGTTCTCGTATTGGGTCGGATCGACCGTTCGCACGCTGACGGCAATGCCGAGCCGCTCCAGCGACGGCTTGTAGAACAGCGTGATTCGCTCGAAGCTCGGATCCGAGTTCAGCAGCTCCAGGGTGAATTGGGCGCCGGTCTTGACGTCGATCAGCTTGCGGTCGCGCACCTCATAACCGGCCTCCTTGAACAGCCGCAGCGCCTCGCGCAGATTGTCGCGCACGGCCTCCGGACTGCCGCCGACCGGATTGGTGTAGGCCGTGGTGAAGACTTCGGGCGGGACCTGGGCGCGGACGGTCTCGAGGATCTCGAGCTCCTTGCCTTGCGGCAGGCCGGTCGCCATCAGATCTTCGATGCCGTCGAAATAGCTGCTGATGCGCTTGTACTGACCGTAGAAGATCTGCTTGTTCATCTCCTCGAAATCGAACGCGTAATTGAGCGCACGACGCACGCGCGGATCGCTGAACTTGGCGCGGCGCAGGTTCGGCACGAAAGCCTGCATGACGCCCGAGCTGCGATTGGCGAATTCCTCGAGGATCACCCGCTTTTCGCTCACGGCCGGGAAGTCGTAGGCGGTTGCCCAGTTCTTCGCGCTGTTCTCGGTGCGCCAATCGACCTGGTCGGCCTTGAAGGCCTCGATCGCGACAGTGGCGTCGCGGAAGTATTCGTAGCGCAGCTCGTCGAAATTGTTGCGGCCCACATTGATGGGAAGATCGCGACCCCAATAGTCCTTGACGCGCTCCAGCGCGATCGACCGTCCTGCCACAAATTCCTTGATCCTGTAGGGGCCGGAACCGAGCGGCACTTCCAACGTGGTCGCCGAGACATCGCGCTTGCGGCCCTGCGCGTCCGTGCCCTCCCACCAATGTTTCGGCAAGACGATCAGCTGCCCCACGATCTGCGGCAGTTCGCGGTTGCCGGGGGCGTCGAACACGAACTTCACCTCGCGCTCGCCGACCTTCTCGGCCTTCACCACATGACTGTAGTAAGCCGAGTACATCGGATGGTGCTTCTTGAAGGAATCGAGCGAGAAGATCACGTCCTCCGGCGTGACGGGCTTGCCGTCATGCCATTTCGCCTGCGGCCGCAAGCGGTAGGTGACGAAGGAGAAGTCGTCGGGGTGGCTGACCGCTTCGGCCAGCGCGCCGTATTCGGTCGAGACCTCGTCAAGCGAGGGCGTCGTGAGGGATTCGTAGATGAAGGCGACGGCACCGGCGACCTGCCCCTTCACACCCGATACGACGATGTTGAAATTGTCGAAGGTGCCAACGGCGATCTGGCGCGCGACGCCGCCCTTAGGCGCTTCCGGATTGACGTAGTCGAAGCGCTTGAAATCGGCGGGGTACTTGATCTTCCCGAACAGCGACAATGCATGGCGCCAAGGCAGCCCGCTTGAAGGCAGTTCCGTTGCGGATTGCGCACGCGCCGCGCCGACGGAAACGCCCGCGACGGAACCGAGGGCGGGGAGCGCTGCGACGGCAGTGCCGGTGAGTAAGAGATCGCGTCGGGTAATGGCCAAATCAACATCCCTGTCTTGAAGGAGGCTACTCCTTTAAGTTCCCAATATAGGCGAGGTTTCGACCGAATATGTTGCTTTTTCCTCATCTTGGAAGCCCCGGCGGCGTATCGGATGCGGCCAAACGCCCCGATAACGTCGCCGCGAGGCCCGGATAAGGAAACGGCCAGGCTTTCCAGCCTGGCCGCAATTCCAAGACAGGTTTTGGGGACCTTACTTCGACGCCGTCGGCAGCGGCTGAGGATGCTCCGACAACGAGTTCAGATAGGCAATGACATCGGCGCGCTCGGAATCCTTGGGAATACCGGCAAAGCCCATCGCGGTGCCCGGAACGAAGCCCTTCGGATTGGCTAGGAACTTGTTGAGGTCATCGAACGTCCAGGTGCCGCCCTTGGCCTTCATGGCAGCCGAGAAGTTGAAGCCGCCGCGGCCCTCACCCCTCTTCTCGCCGACGACGCCATAGAGGTTCGGACCGACACGATTCGGTCCACCCTTCTCGAAGGTGTGGCAGGCGCCGCATTTCTTGGCGGCGGCAGCCCCCTTCTCGACGGAGGCAGTCTGGAGCAGCTTTTCGATCGGCTCGGCGGAGGCTGCTGCGGCGCCGCCTTCCTTGCCGTGGCCGGCATCTTCCTTCACTGCGATCTCAAAGCCCGGCTTTTCCGGCATCTTGGGCGAGAACAGTGCTTGGGCGGTAAAGCTGGTCACCAGCAGAAAGAGACAGGTACCAAGCACGGCACCCATGATTTTATTGAGTTCGAAAGAGTCCATTTCCGGCCAGGCCCCACCGCAAGAAGGAAACAGCGGCCCAGATGGCCGCCAGGACGAGCCTCGGGAGAATCAAAAACGTTCCTTATTGTTTCCCCGAGTTTTGCCATTGAGATATCGGTTTGCCCGGGGTCTGGCAACCCGTATAAGCGACGGCGCTTTCAGCCCGTCCCCACTCCATTTCTCGGCGCGGAAAACGCCCCGTTTGCAGGCTCTTGACCCAGACCTTTGAACCCGATGACCGATCCTCGCATCCTGGTGCTGATCCCGGCCCGCATGGCCGCCACCCGCCTGCCCGGCAAGCCGCTCGCCGATATCGCGGGATTGCCGATGATCGTGCATGTGCTGCGCCGCGCCGAGGCCGCGGCAATCGGCCGGGTCGCGGTCGCCACCGACACCGACGAGATCGCCTCGATCGTGACCGCCCATGGCGGCGAAGCCGTGATGACCCGCCCCAACCACCCCTCCGGCTCGGACCGCATCCACGAGGCCATGCGGAAGCTCGATCCCGAGGGCAAGGCCGAGATCGTGATCAATCTCCAGGGCGACTTCCCGACCATCGCGCCGGCAACGATCCGCGAGGTGCTGCCGCCCTTCGACGACCCCGCAGTCGACATCGTGACGCTGGCCTCGCAGATCCACACCGAGGAGGAGGACCTTGCTCCGAGCGTGGTGAAGGCGGTCGGTTCGCCGATCGGGCCGAAGCGGTTGCGGGCACTTTATTTCACCCGCGCCACAGCCCCTTACGGCAACGGACCGCGATACCACCACATCGGCCTTTATGCCTATCGCCGCGCTGCGCTGGAACGGTTCGTGTCGCTGCCGCCTTCGCCCCTGGAACGCCAGGAAAGCCTGGAGCAACTCCGGGCGGTGGAGGCCGGCATGCGGATCGACATCATGATCGTCGACAGCGTGCCCCGCGGCGTCGACACGCCGCCCGATCTCGAAACCGCGCGCAGCATCCTTTCCAAATCCTGAGCCGCTGCTACAAGGCCGAGCATGAGCAAGATGAAGATCGCATTCCAGGGCGAGCCCGGAGCCAACTCCCACATCGCCATCGTCGAGGCCTATCCCGACGCCGAGCCGATGCCCTGTGCCACCTTCGAGGACGCCCTGTCGGCGATCTCGTCAGGCGAGGCCGATCTCGGCATGATCCCGATCGAGAACTCGGTCGCCGGCCGCGTCGCCGATATCCATCACCTGCTGCCGGCCTCCGGCCTCTTCATCATCGGCGAATGGTTTCTGCCGGTCCGGCACCAACTGATGGCGGTGAAGGGGACCAAGCTCGAAGACATCAAGCGCGTGGAGAGCCATGTGCATGCGCTCGGCCAGTGCCGGCGCATCATCCGCAAGCTCGGCATCAAGCCGATCGTGCACGCCGATACCGCCGGCAGCGCCCGCGACATTTCCGAGCGCAAGGACAAGACGGTCGCGGCGATCGCCTCGCGCCTTGCCGCAAAGATCTACGGCCTCGACATCCTCGCCGAGGATATCGAGGACGAGGCCCACAACACCACGCGCTTCGTGGTGCTGGCACGCGAGCCGAAATGGGCGCCCCAAGGCACCGGCCCGCTCGTCACGACTTTTGTTTTCCGCGTACGCAATTTGCCGGCCGCGCTCTACAAGGCGCTCGGCGGTTTCGCCACCAACGGCGTCAACATGACCAAGCTCGAGAGCTACATGGTCGACGGCAATTTCTTCGCCACGCAGTTTTATGCCGACGTCGACGGCCACCCCGACGACAAGGGCCTTGCGTTTGCGATCGAGGAGCTGAAATTCTTCTCCCGCGAATTCCGCATCGTCGGCGTGTATCCGGGACATCCGTTCCGGGCGACATTCAGCGAAGCGCAGGATTGATGGTGTCCCGGACGCGCGAAGCGCGAGCCGGGACCCAGAGGCCACAAGACACGGAGCTACGATGGGCCCCGGCTCTGCAGCGCACCGCTGAAGAAGCGCTGCGCTGCGTCCGGGGCACGATAGCCTTGTAACTAAGCCGCGCTCTTCACCAGCCCGAACGCCTCCGCGAGCAGCGAATACGACTTCTTCCGCGCCTCGTGGTCATACACCGCCGTGATCACCATCAGCTCGTCCGGCTTGCTCGCGTAGATCAAGGGCTGCAGCTTCTTCTGCACCGTCGCGGGGCTGCCGACGAACAGGCGCGAGCGGTTGCGGAGGATCGAGGTGCGCTCGGCGTCCGTATACGGATAGGCCATCGCCTCCTCGACGCTTGGCAGCGGCAGATATTGACCGCGGTCGCGGCGAAGGCGGTTGAGGTCGAAGGAAGAGGCGAGCCTTTCGGCCTCCTCATCGGTATCGGCCGCAATGACGGCGACCGCAAGGATCGCATGCGGCTCCGCGCGCCAGGCTGAGGGCTGAAATCGATTGCGGTAATGCACCATCGCATCGATCGCGTCATGGGAGGCGAAATGATGGGCGAAGGCGAAGCCCATGCCGACCTGGGCGGCCAATTCCGAGGAATAATCGCTGGAGCCGAGCAGCCAGATCGGCGGCAGCCTGGTATCGTCGGGCATCGCGACGACGTTGTTGTAGGGGTGCCCTGCGGGGAATTCGCGGGTCTCCCACAGGATCAGCTCGTGCAGCCGCTCCAGGAAATCGTCGCCCTCGCGACGGTCGAGCCGGCTTCTGAGCGCATAGGCCGTGGCACCATCGGTGCCCGGCGCGCGGCCGAGGCCGAGATCGATCCGGCCGGGAAACAGCGCCTCCAGCATCTTGAAGCGCTCGGCCACCACCAGCGGCGCGTGGTTGGGCAGCATCACGCCGCCGGAGCCGACGCGGATGTGCTTCGTCACCGCCGCGATCTGGCCGATCATCACGTCGGGCGCAGGGCTCGCGACGGAGGCGAGATTGTGATGCTCGGCGAGCCAGTAGCGGACATAGCCGAGCCCGTCGACGTGGTGCGCCAGGTCGATGCTGTTGCGCAGCGCGGCGGCGGGCTTGGTGCCGGTAGTGACCACGGAGAGGTCGAGGACGGAGAGCGGGATCATGGCGGCATAACGTAATGGAGGCCGGCGCGGCGGCAATGGGCTAGCTCCGCAGATCTGATGCGTGCCGGCCGTGCGGCCACGTGCCCCGGTCGAGCCGGAACGGTGGGATGAAGATAACCTAAACTACGCAAAATTCGCGCTGCCCACATAGGATCAGCAACCCAAGGCCGAATCAGACTCAGGTCAATACACTGACATACATCAATAATTGTTTCATCTGCGATTTCCCACTCGGACCGACATATGTTCAATAATTTCGTAATTGTTGGGGTAAGTGGGCCATTTCCCATCACCGATGGGCTGTCGATCCAACCGGTTTTGCCCTATCTTAGGCCGCCCGAGCTAGATGCGGCTGCTGGCCTCCGGCGGCTGAGCGAGATACTTGGAGTGAGTGGTGCCATGACCGATCTGACGACGCCTGCCCAACCCGACGGGCAAGACGGGCACCTGAAGCCGCCTGCGATCTCCTTCGAGTTCTTTCCGCCCAAGACCGAGGAGATGGAGCGCAATCTCTGGGAGACCATCAAGCGGCTGGCCCCGCTCGAGCCGAAATTCGTCTCGGTGACCTATGGCGCCGGCGGCTCGACCCGCGAGCGCACCCATTCGACCATCGCCCGCATCCTGCAAGAAACCGCGCTGCTGCCGGCCGCGCACCTAACCTGCGTCGGCGCCTCTCGCGGCGAGATCGACGAGATCGTCGACCGCTATCACGAGGTGGGCGTGCGCCACATCGTGGCCTTGCGCGGCGATCCCGTCGGCGGCATCGGCACACCCTATTCCAGCCATCCCAAGGGTTACCAGAGCTCGGCCGAGCTCGTGGCGGGGATCAAGAAGCGACACAGCGATATCGAGGTGTCGGTCTCGGCCTATCCCGAGAAGCACCCGGAAGCGCGCGACTTCGATGCCGATATCGACACGCTGAAGGCCAAGGTCGATGCCGGCGCGACGCGCGCGATCACGCAGGTGTTCTTCGATAACGACCTCTACTTCCGCTATCTCGATCGCGTGCGTGCGCGCGGCATCAACATCCCCGTAGTGCCGGGCATCATGCCCATGCACAATTTCAAGCAGGCGCGCAATTTCGTCACCCGCGCCGGCACCACCGTGCCCGACTGGTTCGCCGCGAAGTTCGAGGGCCTCGATGACGACGCCGAGACCCGCAAGCTGGTCGCCGCGACCGTCGCCGCGGGCCAGGTGCAGAAGCTCGCCAAGCACGGCGTCGACACCTTCCATTTCTACACCATGAACCGCGCCGATCTCGTGTTCGCGATCAGCCATTTGCTCGGCATTCGCGCCAAGAGCGCGCAGAAGGCAGCGTAAGATGACCGCTCCCGTTTCTCCCAAGCGAACTGCCCTGCTGAACGCCGCACGCGAGCGCATTCTCGTGCTCGACGGCGCCATGGGCACGATGATCCAGAACCTCCAGCTCGACGAGGCCGCCTTCCGCGGCGAGCGCTTCAAGAATTTCCATCGCGACCTCCGCGGCAACAACGATCTTCTGATCCTGACCCAGCCGCAGGCGATCGAGGACATCCATGCCGCCTATTTGCGCGCCGGCGCCGACATCGTCGCGACCAACACCTTCTCGACAACCTCGATCGCGCAGGCCGATTACGACCTCACCGACATCGTCTACGAGATGGCACGCGAAGGCGCCCGCCTCGCCGGCAATGCCGCACGGCGCGTCGCAGCCGAGGACGGCAAGCCGCGCTTCGTTGCCGGTGCCATCGGCCCCACCAACCGCACCGCCTCGATCTCGCCCGACGTCTCCAATCCGGGCTACCGCGCCGTCACCTTCGACGACCTGCGCAAATCCTATGGCGAGCAGATCCGCGGCCTGATCGACGGTGGCGTCGACCTGTTGCTGGTCGAGACCATCTTCGACACGCTCAACGCCAAGGCGGCGCTCTATGCGATCGCCGAGATCACCGAAGAGCGCGGCATCGACATGCCGGGGATGGTGTCGGGCACCATCACCGATAAGTCCGGCCGCCTGCTGTCGGGGCAGATGCCGGAAGCGTTCTGGAATTCGGTGCGGCATGCCAAGCCTGTGACCATCGGCTTCAACTGCGCGCTCGGCGCCGAAGACCTGCGCGCGCATATCGCCGACATCGGCCGCGTCGCCGACACGCTCGTGTGTGCCTATCCGAACGCCGGCCTGCCCAACGAGTTCGGCCAATATGACGAGACGCCGGAGTACATGGCGCGCCTGATCGGCGAGTTCGCCCGCGATGGCCTCGTCAACATCGTCGGCGGCTGCTGCGGCACCACGCCGGACCATATCGCGGCGATCGCTGCCGCGGTCGGTCCGCACAAGCCGCGCATCGTCCCTGAGATCGCGCCGCGCCTGCGCCTCTCCGGCCTCGAGCCGTTCGTGCTGACGGAGGCGATCCCGTTCGTCAACGTCGGCGAGCGCACCAACGTCACGGGATCGGCCCGCTTCCGCAAGCTGATCACCGCCGGCGATTACACCGCAGCGCTGCAAGTTGCGCGCGACCAGGTCGAGAACGGCGCGCAAATCATCGACGTCAACATGGACGAAGGCCTGCTCGACTCCGAAGCGGCGATGGTGACTTTCCTCAACCTCGTCGCGGCCGAGCCCGACATCGCGCGCGTGCCCGTGATGGTCGATTCCTCGAAATTCTCGGTGATCGAGGCCGGCCTGAAATGCGTGCAGGGCAAGCCGGTCGTCAACTCGATCTCGATGAAGGAAGGCGAGGAGAAGTTTATTCACGAGGCGAGGATCGCCCGCCGCCATGGCGCGGCTGTCGTCGTCATGGCGTTCGACGAGATCGGCCAGGCCGATACGTTCGCGCGCAAGACCGAGATCTGCAAGCGTGCCTACGACATCCTGGTGAACCGCGTCGGCTTGCCGCCCGAGGACATCATCTTCGATCCCAACATCTTCGCGATCGCGACCGGCATCGAGGAGCACAACAATTACGGCGTCGACTTCATCGAAGCGACGCGCTGGATCCGGCAGAACCTGCCGGGCGCGCATGTCTCGGGCGGCGTCTCCAATCTGTCGTTCTCGTTCCGTGGCAACGAGCCGGTGCGCGAGGCCATGCACTCGGTGTTCCTGTATCACGCCATCAAGGCCGGCATGGACATGGGCATCGTCAATGCCGGGCAGATGATCGTCTATGACGACATCGACCCCGAGCTGCGGCAAGTGTGCGAGGACGTCGTCCTCAATCGCGATCCCGGCGCCTCCGAGCGCCTGCTGGCGCTCGCGGAGAAATTCCGCGGCAAGAAGACGGAAGGCAAGGAGGCCGATCTCGCCTGGCGCGAATGGCCGGTGGAAAAGCGGCTATCGCATTCGCTGGTGCACGGGATCACCGAGTTCATCGAGCAGGATACCGAGGAAGCCCGCAAGAAGTCCTCGCGTCCGCTCGACGTGATCGAGGGACCGCTGATGGCCGGCATGAACGTCGTCGGCGACCTCTTCGGCGACGGCAAGATGTTCCTGCCGCAGGTGGTGAAGTCCGCGCGCGTGATGAAGCAGGCTGTTGCTTACCTCATGCCATTCATGGAGGAGGAGAAGGCGCGCAACCTTGCGAGCGGCATCGGCACCGGGGGCTCCTCGTCGGCCGGCAAGATCGTGCTCGCGACGGTCAAGGGCGACGTCCACGACATCGGCAAGAACATCGTCGGCATCGTGCTCCAGTGCAACAATTTCGAGGTCATCGATCTCGGCGTGATGGTGCCGGCCGCCAAGATCGTCGAGACCGTGAAGGCGGAGAAGGCCGACATCGTTGGCCTCTCCGGCCTGATCACGCCCTCGCTCGACGAGATGGCGTTCTTCGCCGGTGAATTGCAGCGCGAAGGCCTGAAGCTGCCGCTCCTGATCGGCGGCGCCACCACGAGCCGCGTGCACACGGCTGTGAAGATCGACCCGAGCTATCGCGCCGGTCCCGTGGTCCACGTCAACGACGCCAGCCGCGCGGTCGGCGTCGCCTCCGCGCTGCTCTCGCCGGAGAAGCGCGAGGCCTATGCCGCCGAAGTGCGGGCCGAATACGCAAAAATCTCGGAGGCGCATCTGCGCGCGCAGGCCGACAAAAAGCGGCTCAAGCTCAGCGCCGCCCGCGCCAACCGCGTGCCGGTCGACTTTGCCGCCAACCGGCCGGTGAAGCCGACCTTCCTCGGCACCCGCAGCTTCGACGCATACGACCTCGCCGAGCTGGTGCCCTATATCGACTGGACGCCGTTCTTCCAGACTTGGGAGCTCGCGGGGCGCTTCCCGGCCATTCTCGACGACGCCAAGGTCGGCGAGGTCGCGCGCTCGCTTTACGACGATGCGCGCAAGATGCTCGACACCATCGTCAAGGAGAAATGGTTCCGGGCGCGCGCCACGATCGGCTTCTGGCCGGCGAATGCGCAAGGCGACGACATCGTGCTCTATGCCGACGAAAGCCGGACCAAGCAGATCGCGACGCTGCACACGCTGCGCCAGCAGCTCGAGAAGCGCGAGGGCCGCTTCAACGCCGCGCTCGCCGACTTCATCGCCCCCGCCGGCGTGCCCGATTATATCGGCGGCTTCGTCGTCACCGCAGGCATCGGCGAGGACGCGGTCGCCGATCGCTTCAGAAGCGCGAACGACGACTACTCCTCGATCCTGTGCAAGGCGCTGGCCGACCGCCTCGCCGAAGCCTTCGCCGAGCGCATGCATGCCCGCGTGCGGCGCGAGTTCTGGGCCTACGCGCCGGATGAGGCGCTCACCAACGAAGAGCTGATCCTCGAAAAGTATCAGGGCATCCGTCCCGCGCCCGGCTATCCCGCGCAGCCAGATCACACCGAGAAGGCAACGCTGTTCGCGCTGCTCGATGCCGAAGCGACCGCCGGCGTGAAGCTGACCGAAAGCTTTGCGATGTGGCCGGGCTCTTCCGTCTCAGGGCTCTATTTCGCGAATCCTGCGAGCTATTATTTCGGCGTCGGCAAGATCGAGCGCGATCAGGTCGAGGACTACGCGGCACGCAAGGGCATGAGCGTCGCGGAAGCCGAGCGCTGGCTTGCGCCGGTGCTCAACTACATCCCGTCGCAGCAGGACAAGACCTTTGCGGCAACGGCGGCGAACGACGAGATGCCGAAGGACCTCGCCTCGCATCCGCCGGGCTGCACCTGCGCGGTGCACCTCGTCTGGCAGAAAAAGCGCGCGGGGGCGGGTTAGGTCCGGCGCAAAAACAAAAAATGAGAAAACAACCCCATGCACAGTAGCGATGGGGTTGAAAAGGCTGGGCGATTTCGGTCTTGCCGAAACGAGTTGCGGCGTCGGGCAAAACACCCGTAATATTCCATCATCGCCTGCCGTGCCGTTTCGCACTCGGACGGATGCGCGCGCCCCGTTCGGAGACGTCAGAATAGCCCGCATGAGCGAAGCGATATGCGGGACCGGTCTGTTACGCGCGGTGATGCAAAGGCGGCGGACGGGTCCTGTAACTCTCCCACACGCACGATGCCCATCCTCCCCTGGAGGGGGGATCGGTTCGCATGCAGCGAAGCGGCATGCGGACCGAGGTGGGGTGAAGCCACGAACGAGATCGCGCTGAGAGCTTCGAGACTGCGAACAGAAGCAGCGAGATCGCTCGGATGGTCTGTCACCCCACCCCGCTCGCGCTTCGCGCGATCGACCACGGGCGAGCTGCGCTCGTCCCGGACCCTCCAGGGGAGGGTAAGCGGGTCTCACCCCTTCGGCGGCGCCAGCGGCTGCACGATTTCCTGGAACGGCGCCAGTGCCTCGCTACGCTCGGCATGTGCCGCGAGCGCCGGATAGCGCGATGCGTCGAACAGCTGCGGATGTGCCTCGCGGGTGAAGCGGACGACGCAGGCGACCGCGATGTCGGCATGGCCGATGCGCTCACCGAGCCAGTACGGCGTTGTCACCTTGGCGCGCTCGGTCTCCAGCACCTTAAGCACGTCAGCGATCTGCGCCTGGCAGCGCTCGACCCACAGCGCCAGCTGCTCCTTCCGCAGCACTCGCTCGTAGAGCAGGCTCACCGCCTTGTCGCCGAGACCGGAGGCGAGCGCGCAGATGCGCAAATGCCTGCGCCGCTCAGTGCCGCCGCGCGGCAGCATGGCCTTCTCGGGGCCGACGAGGTCGTCGAGATAATCGAGGATGATCATGCTCTCGATCAGCGCCTCGCCATCGTCGAGCACCAGGGTCGGCACCCGGCGCAGCGGATTGTGGGGCGCGATCTTGTCGGCATCGCCGAAGGTCGACCACGGCTTGTGCTCGAAGGCGAGCCCGTAAAGCCGCAGCGCAATCGCGACGCGGCGGACGAAGGGGGAATCATATTGGCCGATCAGGAACATGGTTCTCGCTCTTCTCAGTCATTGACCAAGGCAGGGCCGATCAGTCTTCACGACCAGCTCGGCGCGGCGCAACAAATATCTTGGGAATGGAGCATTGCGCCGGCTGCAACGACCCGCGACGGCCCTGCGCTCAAAGGCCGTCCTGGATGGAGCGCTTGATCGCGGCGATGGCGGTCTCGTTGCGCTTGTACATCGTCCACTGCTTGATCCGCTTGGCACGCACCAGCTTGGCTGATGTCAGCACCCGCATGTGCTCGCTCACCGTCGGCGCGCTGACGCCGAGCTTTTCGGCGATCAGCAATCCGCAGACGCCGTCCTCGACCAGGTCGCCATCGGCCTGCTCGCGAAAATGCTTCCGCGGATCCCGCAGCCATTCCAGGATCTGCAGGCGGCGTTCGTTGGCGAGCGCGCGCAAGGCGACGGCGAACTTCATTTAGCCATTTTGCTAATTATCTAATTGATGTCAACTCTCCCTTGGGCTATCCTGGATGGCATCATGACAGCGACAATGGACATCACGCGGGAGCGGATTGCGGCGACCGAGCCGGTCATCCGTCCGCATATCAGGCGCACGCCGCTTCTTCAGGCCGATCTCGCCGATTTCGGCCTGCCGGCAGCGCCTGTCACGTTCAAGCTCGAGATGCTGCAGCATTCCGGATCGTTCAAGGCGCGCGGCGCCTTCGCCAATCTGTTGCTGCGGCAGGTGCCGCAGGCCGGCGTCGTCGCCGCATCCGGCGGCAATCACGGCGCGGCCGTCGCATATGCGGCACAGCGGCTCGGCATTCCCGCCACGATCTTCGTGCCCGACATCACCTCGCCGGCCAAGGCCGAGCGGATCAGGAATTACGGCGCAAAGCTCGTGATCGCGGGCAATCGCTACGCCGATGCGCTCGCCGCGAGCGAGGCGCATGTCGCGCAGACCGGCGCGCTTGCCGTCCATGCCTACGATCAGGCCGAAACCCTGCTCGGCCAGGGCAGCGTCGGACTGGAGCTGGAGCAGGATGCGCCCGGCATCGACACGCTGCTGGTCGCGGTCGGCGGCGGCGGGCTGATCGGCGGCATTGCGGCGTGGTACGCCGGCAGGACGCGCATCGTGGCGGTCGAGCCGGAGCAATCGCCAACCCTGCACAGCGCGTTCGAAGCGGGCGCTCCGGTCGATGCGCCGGCCGGCGGCATTGCGGCCGACAGCCTCGCGCCGCGACGCGTCGGCGAACTGATGTTTCCGGTCGCGCGCGCCCATGTCGAGCGCGTCGTCCTGGTCAGCGACGATGCGATCCGGCAGGCCCAGGCCGCGCTGTGGTCGCACTTGCGCCTCGTGGCCGAGCCCGGCGGCGCTGCCGCCTTTGCCGCGGTGCTCTCCGGCCGGTATCGTCCGTCACCCGCTGAACGCGTCGCAGTTCTGGTCTGCGGCGCCAACACCAAAGCGGTGAATTTCGACAGCTGAACGGGAATGACATGACGGCACCGCGCGGACTGATCCTGATAGCGATCCTGCTGCCGATGATCGGCGCCGCCCACGCCCAGGACTGCCCGATCGACGACCGCCCGATCGGCTTTCTGACGCCATCGAAGAACATCGCCTGCCAGTTCTTCACCGACAACGGTCAGGGCGTGCTCCGTTGCGACATCATGAACATGGACGCGCGCCCGCGCCGGCCAGCCGACTGCGAGCTCGACTATGGCAACGCCTTCGAGATGAGCGCGAAAGGCGCTGCGGGCCGCATCTGCGCTGGTGATACCGTGATGAATCCCTCGCTGCCGGCGCTGGCCTATGGCGAGGTGTGGCAGCGCGGGGGATTTACTTGCCGGTCGGAGCAGACGGGATTGACGTGCTTCAATGCGATGCAGCGGGGGTTTTCGCTGGCGCGGGGGAGGCAGGAGGTGTTTTAGATATGATCCGCTCGCTCTTGATCATTTTGCAGGGTGTTGATCACGATCGGCACCGCGCAGGGCCAGAACGACATGACCGCCGAAAAACCTCCTTCACTGAGTATCCTGGGTGTCTACTCCTTCAGCGCGGATAAGGCTGCTTATGCCCGCTTCATCCGGGAGACGATCGACACCCACGATCCGCCCAATTTCAGCGAAGAACTGAAGGCTTTCCTGCGCACGGTCGGCAGAGGCGACGAAATCGTGCCGCTGACTCCTGAAGAGCGGCAGGATTGGGAGGACGAGCTGCGCTTCTATATGGACGACGCTGCGGTTCTCGAAGTGCTGGTGAAGAATCCGGACGCACGATTCAATCCCCATGACTTCGCTCAGATTGACCCGTCCAACCCCAAGGACCACTCAGAGATGGCGTGGAACGAGATGTTCCTGACCGCTGATGGCGAGACGGAGATCGAGACCGATTACAGGCAGAGGCTGCCTGCGACCAACGAGTATCGAGTGGTGTTCGTCATCCATCGTTGGGAGCCTGGCCTCCCGCTGCGCTCCAGCTACGGAGAGCTTCAGGCTCCTCCCGTGCAACCGCTGTCCGACCGGCTGTGGCGTCTCGCTCCCTATGATCCTCCCGAACCGAGTGTTCGTGCGATCCAGTGACTTGAGGGGGCATTTGCTATCCTGGATCACACTTCGCCCTCGATTTGGTGGGCGACGACCATGCCCACACTCCGTCATTGCGAGCGCAGAAGCAATTCAGGAATCTTTCCGCGGCGGCAGCCTGGATTGCTTCGTCGCAAGGGCTCCTCGCAATGACAGGGTGAGAGGTGTGTTGTCTCATGCCGGGACCGTGCGCAGCAGCTCGTGTATGATGAGGCCGTCGCCGCATTCTCCGTCATTGCGAGCGGAGCGAAGCAATCCAGCAATCTTTCCGCGGAGACAGGCTGGATTGCTTCGTCGCATCACCGCAAAATTGCTTCGCAATTTTTTCGCGAGCCCCTCGCAATGACGGGGTGAGACTTGCGCGAATATTCCCGCGCTTCGTTGCCGTGGCTTCTCGCATTCATCCGCTGGTTGTGTTATCGTGAATGCTCTCCAGCCGAGTACGATCATGAAGCAGCCTTGCGTCTACATGTTCGCCAATCGCCGCAACGGGACGATCTATACAGGCGTCACATCCAATCCGCCTCGTCGTGCATTCGAGCATCGTGAAGGCTTGGTGAAGGGGTTTTCTTCGAAATACGGATGCAAGCTGCTCGTCTGGTTTGAACTGCACGCGACCATGACCGACGCCATTGCGCGCGAGAAGCAGATCAAGGGCGGCAGCCGGGCCGACAAGCTGGCGTTGATCGACAGCGTCAATCCGGACTGGAAGGATCTGTACGACACGCTAATCTAACAGCGACAAAGACCGCCACGGTTACGGCTGGATGTCGCCGCATTCTCCGTCATTGCGAGCAGAGCGAAGCAATCCAGAATCTTTCCGAGGAGGCAGGCTGGATTGCTTCGTCGCAAGAGCTCCTCGCAATGACGTGGGGAGGCAGCCGCGCGCACTACTCAATGATCGGCACATGCCTCGCCGCATCGCGCGGCGCGGTGCCATCGAGGCGCGGATCATCGGCGATCTCGATCTGGCGGCGGAAGGCACGGAAGCCGGAGCGCTGGTAGAATGCGACGGCGGAGGGATGATCGAAGGTGCAGGTGTGGACCCAGACGCGGCGGAGGTCGCGTGACCACGCAATCTCCAGCGCGCGGTTCATCAGGAAGCGGGCGGCGCCGGTGCCGATCAAGGGCGCGGTGACGCCGAAATAGACCAGCTCGCACTGGCCGGGCTCGCGGAAGTCCAACTCCAGCAGGCCTTCGTCGCGGCCGTGCAGGACGAGGGCATAGACCTCGACGTCAGGCACGTGGATGATTGCGGCGAGCTCGGCGTCTGTCATGTGCGGCCGCGCGAGCCACAGCCAGTTCTCACCGACGCGGCGATAGAGATCGCGGTACCAGGCAAGCGCGGGGGCATCGACCTTACGCAGGGACCAGTTTCCCGGCGGGTCGTCACGGCGCGCGGGAGGTGCGGTCATCTCCAGATGCGTGACGACGGCGGCGATCTTGCCGGCGGGGACGTCGGAATAGCCCTCGGGGAGGATCATGCTTGGTTGGTCCATTTCATCGCGGGTGGCTCCGAGCCGGCGCCACACACTCCGTCATTGCGAGCGAAGCGAAGCAATCCAGAATCTTTCTGAGGAGGCAGTCTGGATTGCTTCGTCGCAAGAGCTCCTCGCAATGACGACGTGGAGGCAGTTGAGCGCGCCTCGCGACATCGAGCTGCGAGGCTGTGCCGACGCCTACCCCTCCCCCTCGTCACTCGCCAGCACGCCCTTCACTGCCCTTGCCCAGCCGGCGAGTTTTCGTTCGCGCGTCGCCTGGCTCATGTTCGGCTTGAAGCGGTGTTCGAGGCGCCAGTTGTCGGCGAACTTGGTCGGCTCGGGATAGACGCCCGCATTGAGGCCGGCGAGGTAGGCGGCGCCCAGCGCCGTGGTCTCCTGGATCACGGGACGATCGACCGGCGCGTCCAGGAGATCGGCGAGGCGCTGCATGGTCCAGTCGGAGGCGGTCATGCCGCCGTCGACGCGGAGCACGACGCTGGCGGTTTCCGAGCTCGGCCAGTCCGCGCGCATCGCGGCCCAGAGATCGAAGGTCTGGTAACAGACGCTCTCCAGCGCGGCGTGGGCGAGCTCGGCCGGGCCGGTGTTGCGGGTGAGGCCGAACAGCGCGCCGCGGACGCGCGGATTCCAGTAGGGCGCGCCCATGCCGACGAAGGCGGGAACGAGATAGACGCTCTGCATGGAATCCGACTGATCGGCAAGCGGTCCGGTCTCGGCGGCGTGCTTGATGATGCCGAGGCCGTCGCGCAGCCATTGCACCGCCGAGCCGGCGACAAAGATCGAGCCTTCCAGCGCGTAGGTGCGCTTGCCCTCGAGCTGATAAGCGACGGTGGTGAGCAGCTTGTTCCTGGAGACCACGGGCGTGGTGCCGGTGTTGAGCAAGGCAAAGCAGCCGGTGCCGTAGGTGGACTTCATCATGCCCGGACGGAAGCAGGCCTGGCCGATGGTCGCCGCCTGCTGGTCGCCGGCGATGCCTGAGATCGCGATGGAGCCGCCGAACAGATCCGGCGTGCTCTCGCCGAAGCGGGCGGAGGAATCCTTCACCTCGGGCAGCATCGAGCGCGGCACGCCGATGATCTCCAGCAGCTCGTCGTCCCACTCGCCGGTGTGAATGTTGAACAGCAGCGTGCGCGAGGCATTGGTGGCATCGGTGGCGTGGACCTTGCCGCCGGTGAGGCGCCAGAGCAGATAGCAATCGATGGTGCCGAACATCAATTCGCCGCGCGCGGCGCGGGCGCGGGCGCCGGGCACGTGATCGAGGATCCAGGCGACTTTCGTTCCGGAGAAATAGGGATCGATGATCAGGCCGGTCTTCTGCGAGATCACGGGCTCGCGGCCTTCCGCTTTCAGTTTCGCGCAGATGTCGGCGGTGCGGCGGTCCTGCCAGACGATGGCGCGGTGCACGGCCTGGCCCGTGGCACGGTCCCACACCACGGTGGTCTCGCGCTGGTTGGTGATGCCGATCGCGGCGATGTCCTTGGCGGTGATGCCGGCGTGCTCGATGGCCTCGCGGCAGACCATCACGGTCGAGGTCCAGATGTCCTCCGGCTCGTGCTCGACCCAGCCGGACGCCGGAAAATGCTGCGGAAACTCGGCTTGCGCCTTCGCCGCGATGGAAATATCGCCGCGAAACACGATCGCGCGCGAGGAGGTGGTGCCCTGGTCGATGGCGAGGACGAAAGACATGGAAGTTACCTTGGCGTTTTCTTTGGGCGTTTGCCCCTGAAGGGGCCATTGTGTCGCGCCAAAGAAAACGGGATTGCCGGCAAGAGGTCAAGGCGCCTCTTCTCTTACCCTCCCCTGGAGGGGGAGGGTCGATCGCGCGCAGCGCGAACGGGGTGGGGTGAAGCCACAACAAAGGTGGTCTCGCGTTTGTTCCGTGAAGGCCTTTCCGTTCATTTGAAAGCACCGCGTTCGCGGATAGTCTGTCACCCCACCCCGCTGCGCATTGCATGCGCAGCGACCCTCCCCCTCCAGGGGAGGGTAAGAGAAAGTGCCGCCTGGACTGCTAAGTTCGGCGATGTTTCAGGGGTGTCGTTTCGGCCTCGCGCGATCCGTACAGCTCGACATAGATGCGTTCGAGCACGGCGGTCAGATCGCTATTGATCTCCGAATTCCAGAATCGGATGACGCGGTATCCTTCGTTCTCGAGCCAGCGTTGGCGTTCGAGGTCCCGTGCGGCCGTATCGTCTTCATTGTGGTGGCCGCCATCGAGCTCGATGATGAGACGCTTCGCTGGACAGAAGAAATCGACGACGTAAGGGCCGATCGGCGCCTGCCGGCGGAAGTGCGAGCCGTCCATCGGAAGGTCTTTGAGGGCGCGCCACAGCATCCGTTCGTGCGGTGTCGTATTTGCTCTCAGCCTCTTGGCGGCGGCACGTCGGATTGATGTTGAGACCATTGCCTTGGCTTCACCCCAGCCCGCTCGCGCGTCGCGCGAGCGACCCACGGGCGAGCTACGCTCGTCCCGGACCCCTCCAGGGGAGGGTAAGGGAAGTACGCTCGCGATACAATCATGAGTAGCGTGACGCTACACCGCCGCGGTCGTCACGCCGCCGTCGATGACGATGGTCTGGCCGGTCATGAAGCTCGAGGCGTCGGAGGCGAGGTAGGCGACTGCGCCGGCGATTTCGTCGGGTTCGCCGATGCGGCGGAGCGGGGTGGTGGCGGTACGGCGTTTGAGGTTGGCTTCGTCTTCCCAGAGGGCGCGGGCAAAGTCGGTCTTGACGAGGCCGGGCGCGATGCAGTTGACGCGGACGCCTTTCGGGCCCCATTCGCCGGCGAGCGAGCGGCACAGCGCGAAATCGGCGGCCTTCGAGATGCCGTAGGCGCCGATCACGGTGGAGCCGCGCAAGCCCCCGATCGAGGAGATGATGACCACCGAGCCGTTGCCGCGCTCGGCCATCTGCGGGATCGCGAGCGCGGCGAGCCAGATGTTGCTCTTGACATTCGAGCCTATGATCTTGTCGAAGGCTTCATCCGTGATGTCGAGCAGCGGGCCGTAATACGGATTGACGGCGGCGTTGCAGACGAGGATATCGATCTTGCCGTAATGCTTCGTGGCACCCGCGATCAGCGCCTCGACCTCGTTCTTGCGTGCGATGTTGCAGGGGATGACGGTTGCCTCGCCGCCGGCAGCAATGATGCCGTCGGCGACTTCCTTGCAGGCGTCGGCCTTGCGCGAGGAGACAACGACCTTGGCCCCGAGCTTGGCCAGGAGCTCAGCGGAGGAACGGCCGATGCCGCGGCTGGAGCCGGTGACCACGGCGACCTTGCCGGTGAGATCGAATGGGGTGTTTTTCATTGGTGTTGCTCTGCTGCTTCAACAACCTCCGTCATTGCGAGGAGCGAAGCGACGAAGCAATCCAGACTGCCTCAAGGGAAAGATCCTGGATTGCTTCGCTTCGCTCGCAATGACGACGTGGAGAGATCCCGGGGCTCATCGCTTCGTGATGTCCCGGGATGACAGTCATCGTGTGGCCTCAGATCAACCCGCCCGCGTCGGCGACGCGGCGCTGGTGGTAGTCGGTGTCGCCAAAGCTATTCTCGATCATGGTGAGGCGCTTGAAGTAGTGGCCGATCTTCGCCTCCATGGTCATGCCGATGCCGCCGTGGAGTTGGATCGCCTGCTGGCCGACGAATTTCAGCGACTTGCCGATCTGCACCTTGGCCGCGGCGATCGCATTGGTGCGCTCCCTGGCGTCCTCGAAATCGTTCGCCATGGTCGCGAACATCGACATCGAGCGCGCCTGCTCGGCCGCGACGAACATGTCGGAGGCGCGGTGCTGCAGCGACTGGAACGAGCCGATCGCGACGCCGAACTGCTTTCGGGTCTTGATGTACTCGACCGTGGTCTTGAGCGATTCGTCCATCAGGCCGACCGCCTCGGCACAGAGCGCGACGCGGGCTTCGTCCACCACGCGCTCGATCAGCGCGAGCGAGTCCTCGGGGTTTCCGAGCACGGCGTCGGCACCGACCTCGACGCCGGTGAAGGTGATGTCGGCAGCGTGCAGACCGTCCTGGGTGGGATACCCCTTCCTGGCGACGCCCTTGGCATTGCCAGGCACCAGGAACACGCCGATGCCGCTTCTGTCGCGGCGATCGCCCTTGGTGCGGGCGGTGACGATCAGCGTGTCGGCGTTCTCGCCGTTGAGCACGACGAACTTCTCGCCGTCGATCACCCAACGGTCGCCCTTCTTCTTCGCGGTCGTCGAGACGTCGAACAGATCGTAGCGCGAGTTCTTCTCGAGCTGGGCAAAGGCCAGCGTCTTGCTGCCGTCGATGATGGCAGGCACGTGGGCCGCCTTCTGCGCGTCGGTGCCGGCATGGCGCAGGAAGCCGCCGCCGATCACGACCGTTGCGAGATAAGGCTCCAGCACCAGCGCCTTGCCGAGCGCTTCCATCACGATCATGGTCTCGACGCCGCCGCCGCCGAAGCCGCCATCAGCCTCGCTGAAGGGCAGGCCCAAGAGGCCTTGCTCGGCGAGCTTGAGCCAGACCGTTTTGCTCCAGCCGCCCTTCTCCGCCATGTACTTCTTGCGCTGCTCGAAATCGTAGGAATCGGTCAGCAGGCCGTCGATGCTTTCCTTGAGAAGCCGCTGCTCCTCGGACAGATCAAAATCCATTTCTGTTTCCTCAAGTAATCAGTGTCTGTGTGGTGCGGGGGGCCCTCTTCACCTCTCCCCGCCTGCGGGGAGAGGTCGACGCGTGAAACGCGTCGGGTGAGGGGGGTACCGCTCTCGCGACTTTCTCTACGCGGAGAGAGGCCCCTCACCCCTCCCTCTCCCCGTAAGAACGGGGAGAGGGGGAAGAAAGAGCATCACAGCCCCAGCACCGCCTTGGCGATGATGTTGCGCTGGATCTCGTTGGAGCCGCCGTAGATCGAGACCTTGCGGTTGTTGAAGTAGCTCGGCGCGATCTGTGCGGTCCAGTCCATGGCCTCGTTCGAGCCGTCGTCGCCGTGCACGTCGTAAGGCGCGGCGAAGGGGCCGATCACTTCCATCAAGAGCTCTGTGGTGGTCTGCTGGATCTCGGAGCCCTTGATCTTCAGCACGGAAGAAGCCGGATTGGGCTTGCCCTTGCCGTGCTTGCCTTCGTCCGCGACGACGCGGAGCTGAGTGAGCTCGAGCGCCTTCAGCTCGATCTCGCAGGCTGCCAGCTTCTCGCGGAAGGCGGGATCCTGGATGATCGGCTTGCCGCCGGACTCGACCTTGGAGGCGAGATCCCTGATGCGGCGGATGCGCTCCTTGGAGACGCCGACGCGGGCAATGCCGGTGCGCTCATTGCCGAGCAGGAATTTGGCGTAGTCCCAGCCCTTGTTCTCCTCGCCGATCAGGTTCTCGTAGGGAACCTCGACGTCGTCGAAGAAGACCTCGTTGACCTCATGGCCGCCGTCAATGGTCTGGATCGGGCGCACCGTGACGCCCTTCGACTTCATCGAGAACACGATGAAGGAGATGCCCATCTGCTTCTTGGCGTTGTTGTCGGTGCGGCAGAGGCAGAAGATCATGTCGGCGTGCTGGGCGAGCGTGGTCCAGGTCTTCTGGCCGTTGATGATCCATTTGTCGCCACGGCGCTCGGCCTTGGTCTTGAGCGAGGCGAGGTCGGAGCCGGAGCCGGGCTCGGAGAAGCCCTGGCACCACCAGTCGTCGACACTGGCGATGCGCGGAAGATACTTCTTCTTCTGCTCCTCGTTGCCGAAGGTGTAGATCACAGGGCCGACCATGCTGACGCCGAAGGCGAGCGGCTGCGGCGCCGGATGCGCCTGAAGCTCCTCGTTGAAGATGTAATGCTGCACGGGCGTCCACCCAGTTCCGCCATATTCCTTCGGCCAATGGCTGACGCCCCAGCCCTTCTTGTTGAGGATGCGCCACCAATTCACCATCTCGTCCTTCGAGAGATGGCGGCCCTCGACCATCTTGCGCCGCGTATCCGGCGGCACGTTGTCGCGGAAGAACTGCCGCACTTCCTCGCGAAACGCCTGCTCTTCTTTCGTGAATGCGAGATCCATCGGATCCTCCTGTGAGCGTTATTCTCTATTCGTCACTCCGGGGCGCGCGAAGCGCGAACCCGGAGTCCAGAAGTTGTGGCTCGAGGTTCCGGGTTCATTCGCGTACCGCGAATGCCTGGGAACGACAGCAACTACTGCAGCACCTCGAACAAGCCGGCCGCGCCCATGCCGCCGCCGACGCACATGGTGACGACTGCGTATTTGGCCTTGCGGCGGCGGCCTTCGATCAGGGCGTGGCCGGTGAGGCGCGCGCCGGACATGCCGTAGGGATGCCCGACCGCGATGGCGCCGCCATCGACGTTGATCTTCTCGGGGTCGATGCCGAGCTTGTCGCGGCAATACAGCACCTGTACCGCGAAGGCTTCGTTCAGCTCCCAGAGGCCGATATCGTCGACGGTGAGGCCGTGGCGCTTCAAGAGGCGCGGCACGGCGAAGACCGGGCCGATGCCCATCTCGTCCGGCTCGCAGCCGGCGGAGACGAAGCCGCGGAAGATGCCGAGCGGCGCAAGGCCGCGCTTGGCGGCTTCCTTGTCGCTCATGATCACGGTGGCGCTGGCACCATCGGAGAGCTGGCTGGCGTTGCCGGCGGTGACGGTGAAACCTTCGCCGCGCACGGGCTTGAGGCCGGCAAGACCCTCAGCCGTGGTTTCCGGGCGCGGGCCCTCGTCCTGCGACAGCGTGACTTCCTTCATCGACACGGCGCCGGTCGCCTTGTCGGTGACCGCCATCTGCGTGGTGATCGGCGCGATCTCGTCCTTGAACTTGCCACCCTGCTGCGCGGCGGCGGTGCGGCGCTGGCTCTCCAGCGAGTATTCGTCCTGGCGTTCGCGCGAGATGCCGTAGCGCTTGGCGACGACCTCGGCCGTGTCGATCATGGGCATGTAAACCTCGCCCTTGATCTTGAGCAGCGCCGGATCCTGCGCATGGAAGCCGTTCATCTTGTCGTTCTGCACGAGCGAGATCGACTCGCCGCCGCCGCCGACCGCGATCTCGACGCCGTCGAAGATCACCGAGCGCGCGGCGAGCGCGATCGCCTGCAGGCCCGAGGCACACTGCCGGTCGATGGTGGTGCCCGCCACGGTAACGGGAAGGCCGGCGCGGAGCAGCGCCTTGCGCGCGATGTTGCCGCCGGTCGCGCCCTGCTGGAGCGCCGCGCCCATCACCACGTCCTCGACCTCCTTCGGATCGATCTTGGCGCGCGCGACGGCCTCACCGATGGCATGGCCGAGCAGCGTTGCGCCCTCGGTGGCGTTGAGTGCGCCGCGATAGGCCTTGCCGATCGGGGTGCGGGCGGTGGAAACGATGACGGCGTCGGTCAAGAACGAGCTCCTGATGCGGTTTTGGTGGATTGTGACGGTTTCTGCTGCTGGCGCAATTCGTGGCGCGACAATTTTCCGACCGGCGTGCGCGGCAGGTCGGCGACGAACTCGACCGCGGCCGGCAGCTCGTGCTTGCCGAGCTTGCCGGCGAGCTGCGCGCGCAGCTCATCGAGCGTGAACGGCTTTGCGTCGGGCTTGAGCTTGATGAAGGCCTTTGCGGCCTCGCCGCGGTACTGGTCGGGAATGCCGAGCACGATCACCTCGTGCACGCCCGGAATGGTGTAGATCGCCTGCTCGATCATCTGCGGATAGACGTTGAAGCCGCCGGAGATGATCATGTCCTTCTTGCGGTCGACCAGGAAGAAATAGCCGTCGGTGTCGACATAGCCGATGTCGCCGGTGAGAAAGCGGCCGTCGACGAAGGCCTCCGCGGAACCCTCCGGCTTGTTCCAGTAGCCCTTGGTGACGTTCGGGCCCTTGATGCGGATCTCGCCGACCTCGCCGGGCGGCAACACCTTTGTCGGATCGTCCAGCGCGACGACGTCGAGCTCGACGCCGGGCAGCATCAGGCCGATCGAGCCGGGCTTGTCCGGGCCGGTGGGCGGATGGCCGGTGCCGGGCGAGCAGGTCTCGGTCATGCCCCAGCCGCTGCGCAGCTTCTTGCCGACCTTGCGCTCGAAGAAGCTCGCGATCTCGACCGGCAGCGGCGCGCCGCCGGAGCCGATGGTGGCGAGCGAGGAGAAGTCGCGCTTGTCGAGATCGGGGAGCGCGGCGATCGCGATCCACATCGTCGGCACGCCCGGGAAGTAAGTTGCGCGCTTGATTTCGATGTCGCGCATGACCGCCTCGACGTCGAAGCGCTGGTGCAGCGAGATCAGGTTGCCGCGGCGGAGCGAGGACAGCAGCACAACTGTGAGCGCATAGATGTGGAACAACGGCAGCACGCAGATCACGCGCTCGATCACATCGCCGCGCGCGGCGCGCGACGGCTTGCCCCAGACGTCGTAGATCGACACCGCCGCGGTGAGATTGCCATGGGTGAGCATCGCGCCCTTGGGCAGGCCGGTGGTGCCGCCGGTATATTGCAGCAGCGCGACGTCGTCGGCCGTCACGGGGGGCCACTCTGCCGGCCCGGTCGCGCCCTCGACGAAGGTCTTGAAGGTGACGATGCGGGGATCATCGGGAATCGCCGCCTGCGGCGTGCCGACCTTGCCCCAATGATCGTCCTCGCAAACAACCAGGCGATCGATCAGGCCCTTCTCCAGGAACTTCAGCGCGGTCGGCAGCAGCGCCGCAAGGTTCGAGGTGACGAGCAGGCGCGAGCCGGAGTCGGAGATCTTGTGAATCAGCGCGATCTCGCCGTCGAGCGGGGACAGATGCGCAACGCGGCTGCCTGCCTTGAGCGCGCCGAAGAAATTGACGGGGTGATCCGGCGTATTGCCGAGGAATAGCGCGGCGGAAGAGTCCTTGTCGCAGCCGGCGCGCAGGAACGCCGCGGCGGCACGCTCGGCCATCACAGCGAGCTCGGTGTAGGTGATCGGACGGTCGCGGAATTCCAGCGCGGTGCGCGGGCCGTAATCGGCGGCGGCTTTCGCCAGGAGGTCCGGGAGCGTGCCCTGGAGGATGGGGTCGTCCCACCGCACGCCCTCGGGGTAAAACTGTTCGCCGGGATGGGTCATTGCTTCTCTAAACCACACAGACCGTCATTCCGGGGCGGCTCGAAGAGCCGAACCCGGAATCTCGAGATTCCGGGTTCGATGCTGCGCATCGCCCCGGAATGACGCCAACCATCACGCCGCTTTCGACTCGGCCGCGAGCGACGCAAACGTCTTGCCCTCCGCCGCGAGCTTCTTCAGCAGCGGGGCGGGCTCGAGGCTCGGGTCGTTGGTCTCCTTGGCGTAGAACGACAGGCGATCGGCGATGTGCTTGAGGCCGACGCTGTCGGCCCAGAACATCGGGCCGCCGCGGTAGATCGGCCAGCCATAGCCGTAGAGCCAGACCACGTCGATGTCGGAGGGGCGCGCCGCGATGCCCTCTTCGAGGATCTTGGCGCCCTCGTTGATCATCGGATACATCATGCGCTCGAGGATCTCCTCGTCGCTGACGACGCGCTTCTTGCGCCCCAGGCGCAGCAGCGTCTCGTCGATCAGCTTCTCGACATCAGGATCGGGCAGCGGCGCACGCGAGCCGGCTTCATACTTGTAGTAGCCCTTGCCGGTCTTCTGGCCGAAGCGGCCGGCTTCGCACAGCGCGTCCGCGATCTCGGACTTGATGCCGCGATCCTTGCGCGAGCGCCAGCCGATGTCGAGGCCGGCAAGGTCGCCCATCGCGAACGGCCCCATCGGCATGCCGAACTTGGTGACGACGGCATCGACCTGCTGCGGCAGGGCGCCTTCGAACAACAGCTTCTCGGACTGCTTGCCGCGCTGGGCGAGCATGCGGTTGCCGACGAAGCCGTCGCAGACGCCGACCACGGCCGGCACCTTCGCGATCTTGCGTGCGATCGTCACCGCAGTGACGAGCGCATCGGGCGCGGTCTTGTCGGCGCGGACGATCTCGCAGAGCTTCATGACGTTGGCCGGCGAGAAGAAGTGCATGCCGAGCACGTCCTGCGGACGCTTGGTCGACTTCGCGATCTCATCGATGTTGAGATACGAGGTATTGGAGGCGAGCACGGCGCCGGGCTTGGCGTACTGGTCGAGCTTGCCGAACACCTCCTTCTTCACCGCCATGGTCTCGAACACGGCCTCGATGACGAGGTCGGCATCGCCGACATTCTCGATGCCGACCTTGCCGTCGATCAGCGCCATGCGCTTGGCGGGCGCATCCGCCGGGATGCCGCCGCGCGCGGCGGTCGCCTCCCAGTTCTTCTGCATGACGCCCATGCCGCGCTTGAGCTGCTCCTCGCCGGTCTCGATCAGGGTGACGGGAACGCCCGCATTGGCAAAGGACATCGCAATGCCGCCGCCCATGGTGCCGGCGCCGAGAATGGCGACGCGGTTGACCGGACGCGGCTTGGTGCCTTCAGGCACGCCCGCGATCTTGTTGGCCTCGCGCTCGGCGAAAAAGGCGTAGCGCTGCGCCTTGGACTGATCGCTGGCGACGAGCTTGAGGAAGCCCTCGCGCTCCTTCTTCAGGCCTTCGTCGAACGGCAGGTCGATGGCGTAGCCGACGGCATCGGCCGCCGCGAACGGCGCTTCCAAGCCGCGCGACTTCTTGGTCATGGCCGCGACCGCGTTGGTGAAGATCGAGCGGTCGGCCTTGGCGGCCGCGAGCTTGGAATCGTCATCTCGCAGGCGCCGCAGCGGGCGCTTTTCGGCGAGCAGCTTGCGCACGAAGGCTTCGCCGCCCGAGGCTGGCCCCTCGACGATCTCCTCGATCAAGCCGCTCTTCAGCGCTTCCGCCGCACCGATCGGGTCGCCGCCGACGATCATCTTGACCGCGAGCTCTGGGCCCACCGCACGCGGCAGACGCTGGGTGCCGCCGGCGCCGGGCAAGAGGCCGAGCTTCACCTCGGGCAGGCCGAGCTTGGCTTCCTTGACGGCGACGCGGAAATGACACGCCAGCGCGACCTCGAGGCCGCCGCCGAGCGCGGTGCCGTGGATTGCGGCAACGACCGGCTTGGTCGAATTCTCGATCTCGGACAGCACGTCGTTGAGGGCGGGCGGCTTCGGCGGCTTGCCGAACTCGGTGATGTCGGCACCGGCGATGAAGGTGCGGCCGGCGCAGGTCAGCACGATGCCCTTGATGGCGGAATCGGCGACTGCAGCCTTGATGCAGTCCAGGATACCGCCGCGGACTGCGGCACTCAGCGCATTGACCGGCGGGCTGTTGACCGTGACGATCCCGACTTCATCATGACGCTCAAGCTTGACCACTTCGCTCACGGTGTCCCTCCTTGGTGGGGATTTACTTTTATTCGATTTCGCGGTGCGGAATTTAATTCCGCATCTTGACGGCAGGGTTATTTTGAAGCACGGACGTTGTCAACGACTCCGCGCAAGAAGCAGATCAGGGATGAAGCGTACAGGAAAGAAGACTGCGACCGATCGGAATTTCGTCGTCGCGCTTTCCCGCGGACTGGATGTATTGCGCGCGTTCCAACCCAATGACGGCCTTCTCGGCAATCAGGAGATTGCGGCCCGCACCAATCTGCCCAAGCCGACCGTGTCGCGGCTGACCTACACCTTGACCAAGCTCGGCTATCTGACGCCGGTTCCCCGGTTCGAGAAGTACCAGCTCGCACCCGCAGCGATGTCGCTCGGTTACGCGGCATTGGCCAATCTGGGCGTTCGGCATTTGTCCGAGCCGTTCCGCGAGGAAGTGATGCGCGCGACCGGCGGCGCCGTCGCCGTCGGCGGCCGCGACCGTCACAGCATGATTTATTTCGGGCAGAGCCGCGGCAACGAGACGGTCGGCGTTCAACTTGACGTCGGCTCGCGCGTGCCGATTGCAACCAGCGCGATGGGCCGCGCCTATTTCTGGGCGCTCGACGACGAGGGTCGCGCTGAAGTGTCGCGCACTCTGCGCGAACATTACGGCAGCCGCTGGCCGAAGATGCGCGACGGATTGGAACGTTCCGGCGAGACCGTGGCGAAATACGGTTTTGCGATTTCGGTCGGCGACTGGCACGACGATATTGGCGCGGCCGGAGTCGCGCTCAGGCTCAACGACGGAACCGGACCTTACGCATTCAATTGCGGCGCGCCAGCATTCCGTTTCACGGAAGAGCGTTTGATCAACGACATTGGACCGCGTCTCCTAGCGATGGTAAGGAACATCGAAGCGGCGCTCGGGGGTCTGATGCCGCATTCCAAAAAAGACATCAGCAAAAAGCTGAAATCAGGAGGAAAAGTTGCGCGTGTGGCCGAGGGGTTCAGATAGCCTTTGTCATCATCGGGAGCGGTTCGCATCGCCCCATCGCTCACTGCACGACGTGAGCGAGACGAGATGACGCAGGCCCAGCTCGCGCAGGGGACATCGCCCCTGCTCGCAGTTCGCGACGTCAGCGTCGTGTTCGGCGGCATCGTCGCGCTCAACGGCGTGTCCTTCGACATGCACAAGGGCCAGATCCTCGGCTTGATCGGCCCCAACGGCGCCGGCAAGACCACGCTCTTCAACTGTCTCTCGCGGCTGTATCAGCCGTCGTCCGGCGACATCCTGATGGACGGCGTGAGCATCCTGTCGCGGCCGCCGCACCGGATCGCCGAGATCGGCATCGGCCGCACCTTCCAGAACGTGGCGCTGTTTCCGAATCTGTCGGTGATGGACAACGTCCGCGTCGGCGCGCATTCGAAGACCTCCAGCGACATCATCAGCGACTCGCTGAAACTTGCCTGGGTCCGGCGCAGCGAGACCAGCGTCAACAAGAAGGTGCACGAGATCCTCGCCTATCTCGACCTCGAAGACGTCGCCCACACCATCGTCTCTGGCCTGCCCTTCGGCACGCAGAAGCGGGTCGAGCTTGCGCGCGCGCTGGCGGCCGATCCGAAGATCCTGCTGCTCGATGAACCGGCCGGCGGCCTCAATCACGAGGAAGTCTATGTGCTGGGCGACCTCATCCGCCGCATCCGCGATGAGCGCCACATGACCGTGCTGCTGGTCGAGCACCATATGGGCCTCGTGATGTCGATTGCCGACCACGTCGTCGCGCTGAATTTCGGCAAGAAGCTCGCGGAAGGCACCCCCGCCCAGGTGCAGGCTGACCCCGACGTCATCAAGGCCTATCTCGGGAGCAAGGACCAATGACGACACTGCTCAACGTCAAGGACCTGCGCGCCTATTACGGCCAGGTCCAGGCGCTCCATGGCCTGTCCTTCTCGCTCGACGAGGGTTCCCTCACGACTCTGCTCGGGGCCAACGGCGCCGGCAAGACCACGACGCTGCGCGCGATCTGCAACATGGTGCGCTCGACCGGCGCGATCGAGTTCGACGGCAAGCCGCTGAACAACCGCTCGACCGAGAACATCGTGCGGTTCGGCATCGCCCATGTGCCGCAGGGCCGCGGCACCTTCACCACCATGACCGTGGAGGAAAACCTCCAGCTCGGGGCGATCACCCGCAAGGACAGCGCCGGCATCGTCTCCGACATCGAGCGCATGTATGCGCATTTCCCGGTGTTGAAGCAGCGCCATACCCAGCAGGCCGGCACGCTCTCCGGCGGCGAGCAGCAGATGCTCGCGGTCGCCCGGGCGCTGATGCTGCGGCCGCGGCTGATGCTGCTCGACGAGCCGTCCTTCGGCCTCGCGCCGTTGGTGGTACGCGATCTGTTCGGCATCCTCGGCAAGATCAACCGCGAGGACAAGGTGTCGATCCTGGTGGTCGAGCAGAACGCCCAGCTCGCGCTCGAGCTCGCCGACCACGCCTATGTGATCGAGACCGGACGCATCGTGATGTCGGGCAAGGCCAAGGACATCGCGCACAACGAAGAAATCCGCAAATCCTATCTGGGTTACTGAAGGAGCCGGGACAATGGAGCTCTTTACCAACCAGGTCCTGGCCGGCATCGCCACGGGCGCGATTTATGCCTGCATGGCGCTCGCCGTGGTCATGATCTACCAGGCCATCGACCATCTCAACTTCGCGCAAGGCGAGATGGCGATGTTTGCGACTTTCGTCTCATGGCAGCTGATGCAGTGGGGTGTGCCCTATTGGGGCGCTTTCGTGATTACGCTGGTCTTCGCGTTTGTCGGCGGCATCGCCATCGAGCGCATCCTGTTCAAGCCGCTCGCCAAGGCGCCGATCCTGACCAATGTCGCAGGCTTCATCGCGCTGTTCGCCATCATCAACTCCTCGGCCGGCCTGATCTGGGACTTCACCATCAAGCAGTATCCGACCCCGTTCGGCTCCTCGCCGTTCCTTGGTAGTCAGTTGATCTCAACCCACCAGGCCGGCATGATCGGTGTCACCCTGCTGCTCCTGGTCGCGCTCTACTTCTTCTTTCAGTACACTCGGATCGGGCTTGCCATGCGAGCCGCCGCCTCGTTACCTGAATCGGCGCGGCTGGTCGGTATCAATACATCCTGGATGATCGCACTCGGCTGGGGCATGGCTTCTGCCATTGGCGCGATTGCCGGCATGCTGATCGCACCGGTCGTGTTCCTGGAACCCAACATGATGGTCGGCGTCCTGCTCTATGGCTTTGCTGCGGCGGTCCTCGGCGGCCTGACCTCGCCGCTCGGCGCTGTGGTCGGCGGCTTCCTGATGGGCATCTTCGAGAACCTCGTCGGCACCTACATTCCCGGCATCGGCAACGAGCTGAAACTTCCGATCGCGCTCGCGCTGATCATCTCCGTCCTGGTCGTCAAACCCGCTGGTCTGTTCGGCCGGCACATCGTCAAGCGAGTTTGATCATGAGCGCTGCAGAAGAAGTCGTCGCCGAAGGCCACGAAGCGGTCGAGGCGGTTCCGAAGCGGGCCATGACGCTGGGCACCGGCACCTCGCTGGTGGTGCTGGCGGCGCTGTTGATCGTGCCGGTGTTCGTCAAGAACTTCGTCATCTTCCAGATGACGATGCTCCTGATCTACGGGCTCGCCGTGCTGGCGCTGAACATCCTGACCGGCGGAAGCGGCCAGTTCTCGCTCGGCCAGAGCGCGTTCTACGCCGTCGGCGCCTATGTGTCCGCGGTGCTGATGGAGCATGCCAACATCAACTACGCGCTGACCATTCCGATTTCCGCCGCGGTCTGCTTCGCGTTCGGTTACCTGTTCGGCAAGCCGGCGCTGCGACTGTCCGGCGTCTATCTCGCGCTCGCGACCTTCGCACTCGCGACCGCGATGCCGCAGCTGCTCAAGCTGAACTTCCTTGAGCACTGGACCGGCGGCGTGCAGGGCCTCGTCGTCACCAAGCCTGACGCGCCGTTCGGCCTGCCGATGTCGCAGGACATGTGGCTCTACTACTTCTCACTCGCCGTTGTGCTCGCGATCTACATCTTCTCGGTGAACCTGTTGCGCTCACGCTCGGGGCGCGCCTTCATGGCGATCCGCGACAACGAGATCGCGGCCTCCTCGATGGGTGTCAACGTCGCGCTCTACAAGACGCTGGCCTTCGGCGTCTCCGCCGCCATCACCGGCGTTGCCGGCTCGCTCGGCGCCATCGCAGTACAGTTCGTGGCGCCGGACAGCTTCACGATCAACCTCGCAATCTCGCTGTTCCTCGGCATGGTCGTCGGCGGCGTCGGCTGGCTGCCCGGCTCTTTCGTCGGCGCGGCCTTCATCATCTTCGTGCCGAACATGGCGGAAAGCATCTCCAAGGGCCTCTCCGGCGCGGTGTTCGGCGTGCTGTTGTTCCTCGTCATCTACCTCGTGCCGCACGGCGCAAGGCAGATCGCGATCCTGGGCCAGCAATTCGTCGGCAAGCTCAGGAAGAACTGAAAACTCTCAACGACTGTTAGTTAACGAAGGAGACCCAATTGCTTTTCGGAAGAACACTGCGAGCCGCCGCGCTGGTCACGGCAACGGCGACCGTCACTCTCACCTCCGGCGCTGCACTCGCCCAAAAGAAATACGACACCGGCGCGTCCGACACCGAGATCAAGATCGGCAACATCATGCCGTACAGCGGTCCGGCGTCGGCCTATGGCATCATCGGCAAGACCGAAGAAGCCTATTTCAAGATGATCAACGACAAGGGCGGCATCAACGGCCGCAAGATCAATTTCGTGACCTATGACGACGGCTATTCGCCGCCGAAAGCCGTCGAGCAGGTCCGCAAGCTGGTCGAGAGCGACGAGGTGCTGGCGGTCTTCAACCCGCTCGGCACGCCCTCGAACACGGCGATCCAGAAATACCTCAACGCCAAGAAGATCCCGCAGCTGTTCGTCGCCACCGGCGCGACCAAGTGGAACGATCCGAAGAACTTCCCCTGGACCATGGGCTGGCAGCCCTCCTACCAGAGCGAAGCGCACATCTACGCGAAATGGCTGATGAAGGAGAAGCCCGACGCCAAGATCGCGATCCTCTATCAGAACGACGATTTCGGCAAAGACTATCTCAAGGGCACCAAGGACGGGCTCGGCGCCAAGGCCTCATCCATGATCATCATGGAAGAGAGCTATGAGGTCTCCGAGCCGTCGATCGACGGCCACATCGTCAAGATCAAGGCGGCCAATCCCGACGTGCTCTTGATCTACACCACGCCGAAATTCGCGGCCCAGACCATCAAGAAGACCGCCGAGCTCAGCTGGAAGCCGCTCCAGATCCTCACCAACGTGTCGATCTCGGTCGGCAGCGTGATGAAGCCGGCCGGCTTCGAGAACGCGCAGGGCGTGTTGTCGGCGGCCTATGCCAAGGATTCGACGGATCCGCAGTGGGCCAACGATCCCGGCATGAAGAGGTGGAACGAGTTCGTCGACAAGTACATGCCGGGTGCCGACAAGTCCGACACCAGCATGGTCTATGGCTACGGCGCCGCGTCGACCCTGGCCAAGGTGCTGGAAATGTGCGGTGACGATCTCACCCGCGCCAACCTCATGAAGCAGGCGGCGAGCCTGAAGGACTTTGCGCCGGATACCCTGCTGCCCGGCATCAAGATCAACACCGGCGCCAATGACTTCGCTCCAATCGCGCAGCTCCAGATGATGCGCTTCAAGGGCGAGAAGTGGGAACTGTTCGGCGAGATCATCAGCGGCGACGTCGCCTCCGAATGACACGCTGACGCTATAATTCAGCGCGAAGAGCCCCCGCGGGCAACCGCGGGGGCTTTTTGTTGACGTCTGGCCGCAATCTTGTTCAATGCGGCGCCGATCCAGCTCGGGGTAGGAGAACAATGACTGCCGTTCGTTTTCAGGTTGCGGTCCTCTGGATCGCATTCGCGTTGTGCACTGCAATGAGCAGCGAAGTGCTGGCGCAGAAGAAATACGACAGCGGCGCTTCCGATACCGAGATCAAGATCGGTAACATCATGCCCTATAGCGGGCCGGCCTCCGCCTATGCCGCGATCGGCAAGACCGAGGAAGCCTATTTCAACAAGGTCAATGCCGAGGGCGGCATCAACGGCCGCAAGATCAAATTCATCTCCTATGACGACGGCTATTCGCCGCCGAAGACGGTGGAGCAGGCGCGCAAGCTGGTCGAGAGCGACGGTGTGCTCCTGATCTTCGGCTCGCTCGGCACCTCCACCAACAGCGCCATCCGCAAATACATGAACGAGAAGAAGGTGCCGCAATTGTTCGTGGCGAGCGGCGCCTCGAAATGGAACGACCCCAAGCAATATCCCTGGACCATGGGCTGGCAGCCGAGCTACGTCAGCGAGGCGCGCATCTACGCCAAGTACGTCATGAAGGAGAAGCCGGACGGAAAGATCGGCGTGCTCTACCAGAACGACGATTTCGGCAAGGACTATCTGAAGGGGCTGAAAGAGGGCCTTGGGCCCAAGACCTCGATGATCGTGCTGGAAGAAGCCTACGACACCTCCGAGCCGGCGATCGACGAGCACGTCGTCAAATTGAAAGCCTCCGGCGCCGACATCTTCATCAGCATCACCAGCCCGAAATTCGCCGCGCAGGGGATCAAGAAGGCGGCGGAGATCAACTGGCATCCGATGCAGATCATCTCCAACGTCTCGGCTTCGGTCAGCGGCGTACTGGAGCCGGCGGGCATCGAAATCTCGCAAGGCATCCTGTCGGCGACCTACACCAAGGACGGCTCCGACCCGCAGTGGAATGCCGATGAGGGCATGAAGAAGTTCTACAACTTCCTCGCCCAATATGACCCCAAGGCCAACAAGCTCGATGCCGGCGTCGTGTTCGGCTATGCCGCCGCGCAGACGGTGGTGAAGGTGCTGCAGATGTGCGGCGACGATCTCACCCGCGAGAATGTCATGAAGCAGGCCGCCAGCCTGAAGGACTTCGCACCCGATACGTTGCTGCCCGGCATCAAGATCAATACCGCGCCGGACAATTTCGCCCCGATCGAACAGCTCCAGATGATGCGGTTCAGGGGCCGGAAGTGGGAGCTGTTCGGCGATATCATCTCGAGCGACATCGGCCACTGAGCGCCGCGGCGGCGCAATTCAAGATAGTAGCCCCCTACGCAAAGCAACTCAAGCGGTGGATCGGCGGCACGAAATCTCTCGCGCCGGAATATTCGGCATCGTCTCCGAAGAAGATCGCCGACCCCGCGACGCTTATGCGGGGCGTTCTTCTTGCTGCCGGCCGTGGATAGGTATTGAATAGGCGACGGAGCGACAACGATCGCCCCCAACAAGAATAATCGACACATTCAAACCTCCCAGGGAGATCAAGATGCCTGCAATGCATGTGCGATTGGGGGCCTTCTCGGCTGCCCTCGTGCTGGCTGCCGCCCTTTCCACGACAGCGTTCGCGCAGAAAAAATACGATACCGGTGCATCCGACACCGAAATCAAGATCGGCAACATCATGCCCTACAGCGGACCGGCCTCCGCCTACGGCGTGATCGGCAAGACCGAGGAGGCCTATTTCCGCAAGATCAACGCAGAAGGCGGCATCAACGGCCGCAAGATCAACTTCATCAGTTATGACGACGCCTACTCGCCGCCGAAGACGGTGGAGCAGGCGCGCAAGCTGGTCGAGAGCGACGAGGTGCTGCTGATCTTCCAATCGCTCGGCACGCCGCCTAACTCCGCAATCCAGAAATACATGAATTCGAAGAAGGTGCCGCAGCTGTTCGTCGCAACCGGCGCCACCAAGTGGAACGATCCGCAAAACTTCCCGTGGACGATGGGCTGGCAGCCCAACTACCAGATCGAGTCGATCATCTACGCCAAGTACATCCTGAAGAACCATCCGAACGCCAAGATCGCCTTGCTCTACCAGAACGACGACTACGGCAAAGACTATCTGAAGGGCTTCAAGGACGGACTCGGCGCCAAGACCTCGATGATCGTAATGGAGGAAAGCTACGAGGTATCGGAGCCGACCATCGACTCCCACATCGTCAAGCTCAAGGCGACCGGCGCCGACGTGTTCTTCAACATCACGACGCCGAAATTCGCGGCACAGGCGATCAAGAAGAACGCCGAGATCGGATGGAGGCCACTGCACTTCCTCAACAACGTCTCGGCCTCAATCGGCAGCGTGATCAAGCCGGCCGGCTTCGAGAACGCTCAGGACATCATCTCCTCGCAATATTTCATGGATCCGACCGACGCGCAGTGGAAGGACGACAAGGCGATGATTGGCTGGAACGAATTCCTGGATAAGTACTATCCGGAAGCGAACCGCGCCGACGCCTCGGTGATGTACGGCTACGTCGTCGCACAAGGCCTGGCGCACGTGCTGAAATCCTGCGGCGACAATCTGACCCGCGAGAACATCATGAAGCAGGCCGCCAATATCAAGGACTACGAGCCGGCCGGCCTGTTGCCGGGCATCAAGGTCAACACGTCGGCCACCGATTTCGCGCCACTCTCGCAGCTCCAATTGATCCGATTCAAGGGCGAGCATTGGGAGCGATTTGGCGAGGTCCTGAGCGGCGACGTCGGCGGCTGACCTTACCCAGTTGCTTAAGATGTAGCCCAATCGACTAAATACGCAGCCCCTGCGGCCTTGCCGCAGGGGCTTTTCCTTGAAGCGTTCGGGCAAATCGTATTGAATTGCGGCCGCGTCGCGAAAAAAATCGAGACAAGAAAAGGGACGCACACACAAAGAAAAATAGGGAGATTGGAATGCCTGCTGTCACCGGCAAGCTTGCGGCCGCATCATTGGCGCTCGCGCTCATCGCGGCTTCGACCTCAACTGCATCGGCCCAGAAGAAATACGATACCGGCGCGACCGACACCGAGATCAAGATCGGCAACATCATGCCTTACAGCGGACCGGCCTCCGCCTATGGCATCATCGGGCGCACCGAAGCCGCCTACTTCAAGAAGGTCAACGACGAAGGCGGCATCAACGGCCGCAAGATCAATTTCGTCTCCTACGACGACGCGTACTCACCGCCGAAGACTGTGGAGCAGGCCCGCAAGTTGGTCGAGAGCGACGAGGTGCTGCTGGTCTTCAACTCGCTCGGCACACCGCCGAACACGGCGATCCAGAAATACATGAACTCGAAGAAGGTGCCGCAGCTGTTCGTCGCCACCGGCGCCACCAAGTGGAACGATCCGCAGAACTTCCCCTGGACCATGGGCTGGCAGCCCAACTACCAGAGCGAGACGCAGATCTATGCGAAGTACATCCTGAAGGCCATGCCGAACGCCAAGATCGGCGTGCTCTACCAGAACGACGATTACGGCAAGGACTATTTGAAGGGCCTGAAGGACGGCCTCGGCGCCAAGGGCGCAAGCATGATCGTGCTGGAGGAAAGCTACGAGACTTCGGAGCCGACCATCGACAATCACATCGTCAAGCTGAAGGCGACCGGCGCTGACGTCTTCATCAACATCACCACGCCGAAATTCGCGGCACAGGCGATCAAGAAGATCTCCGAAATCGGCTGGAAGCCTACCCACTTCCTCAACAACGTGTCGGCCTCGGTCGGCAGCGTGATCAAGCCCGCCGGCTTCGAGAACTCGCAGGACATCATCTCGGCCGCATATCTGAAGGACGTGTCCGATCCGCAGTGGAAGGACGATGCCGGCATGAAGGCCTTCCTGGAGTTCATGACGAAATACTTCCCCGAAGGCGACAAGCTCGACGGCGGCACCATCGTCGGCTACGGCGTGGCACAGACGCTGGTCGAAGTGCTGAAGAAGTGCGGCGACAATCTCACGCGCGAGAACGTCATGAAGCAGGCGGCGAGCCTGAAGGATTTCCGCACCGAAGTGCTGCTGCCCGGCATCAAGATCAACACCGGCGCGAACGACTTCGCACCGATCAGCTCGCTCCAGCTCATGAAGTTCAAGGGCGACAAATGGGATCTGTTCGGCGACGTGATCAGCGCCGACGCCGGCGGCTAGCCGCAAGAAAGCACGGAACAGGCCCCCTGCGTGCCCACGCAGGGGGTCTTTGTTTGCGCTGGGATTATGATCACGCGATTGCACAATCGAATGATGGTAAAGCCTGCTTACGCTTTCGCGCCCGATGCGGTAGGCATGTGACTGGCGCTTGCCGCCGACCTCCCCTGTCTTCCGAAGGCCTTCGTCATGACCGACCGCCGTCCCCTGCTCCGCGCGCTCTACGATGCCGCCGTTGCCGCCGCCCATCCCAATGTGGTGCTGGCCCCTCACTTGCGGCCTGCTCCCAAGGGACGCGTGATCTGCCTCGCCGCCGGCAAGGGTGCCGGCGCGATGGCCGCGGCGGCGGAACGGCACTATCTCGATACGCTCAAGCTCGCGCCGGAGCGGTTGGTCGGCATCGCCACCACGCGTCACGGCTACGGCGTACCGACACGCCGCATCCGCGTGGTCGAGGCCGGTCATCCCGTGCCCGACGAGGCCGGCCTCAAGGGCGCAGCCGACACGCTGGCGCTCGCCGGCGAGGCCGGCCCTGACGATCTGCTGCTGGTGCTGCTCACCGGCGGCGGCTCGGCGAACTGGATCGCGCCCGTGGACGGCATCAGCTTCGCGCAGAAGCAGGCGGTCAACAAGGCGCTGCTGCGCTCGGGTGCGCCGATCGGCGAGATGAATGTCGTGCGCAAGCACCTGTCGCGCATCAAGGGTGGCCGGCTGGCGCGCGCCGGCAGGAGTGCCGCGGAGATCATCACGCTGGCGATCTCCGACGTGCCGCATGACGATCCTTCCGCGATCGCCTCCGGCCCCACCGTGCCCGATGCGACAACGCTGGCGGACGCGCGCGCGATCGTCGCCAAGTACAGGCTCGACATCGACGATGCCGTGCGCCGCGCCCTCGACGATCCCAATAACGAAAGCTGCAAGCCGGGTGACGCCGCCTTCGCGCGCGCGTCGTTCGAATTGATCGCGCGGCCCAAGCAATCGCTGGACGCCGCGGTGAGGCTCGCGCGCGAGGCCGGCTACGAGACCATCGATCTCGGCGCCGATCTCGAAGGCGAGGCGCGCGAGGTCGCGGCCGATCATGCCAGGCTGGCGCTGCAAGCACGCGCCCAGGGCAAGCGCGTCGCGATCCTCTCCGGCGGCGAGCTCACGGTCACCGTGCGCGGCCAGGGGCGCGGCGGGCCGAACCAGGAATACGCGCTGGCGCTCGCCGAGCTGCTCAAGGACACGCCGGATATTTCGGCGCTCGCCGGCGACACCGACGGCGCCGACGGCGGCGCCGGCAACCCGACCGATCCCGCCGGCGCGCTGATCGACTCCGCGACCTTCGCGAAGATGAAGGCGCAGGGGCTGCAGCCGCAGGCCTATCTGGACAACAACGACGCGACGACGTTCTTCGAGGCGACCGGGGATCTGCTGCAGCCCGGCCCGACGCTGACAAATGTGAACGACGTCAGGGTGATCTTGGTGGATTAGCGTGAGCGCGGCTTACCGCTTGCCGCTGACGTGCTCCAGCAGCGCGAGCAGGCCCTTCAACAAGTCCGTCGGCGACGGCGGGCAGCCCGTGATGTGCAGATCCACCGGAATGGTCTCGGACACGCCGCCAACGCAGGCGTAGCTGCCTCTGAAAATACCGCCATCGATCGCGCAGCCGCCGACCGCGACGACCCATTTCGGATCGGGCGTCGCGTTGTAGGTCCGCTCCAGCGCCTGTCGCATGTTCTTCGTCACCGGACCCGTGACCAGCAGCACGTCGGCGTGCCGCGGCGAGGCGACGAAGCGCAGGCCGAAACGTTCGATGTCGTAGAAGGCGTTGGACAGCGCGTGGATCTCCAGCTCGCAGCCGTTGCAGGACCCGGCATCGACCTCGCGAATGGCAAGAGAACGCCCAAGCCTGGCCTGGGCCGCGCGGTCGACTTTCGCTGCAAGCTCCGCCAGCGCGTCCGGCGCCGGCGCGGGCTCCGTCAGTGAGCCATGGGTGAGGCTTTCGAGCAGGGTCTTGCGCATGGCTTAGAGGTCCGCGCCCGAATAGGAACAGTTGAACGACTTGTTGCAGAGCGGAAAGTCGGCAATGATGTTGCCCTCGATCGCAGTTTCCAGCAGCGGCCACTGGAACCACGAGGCGTCGCGGAGTTGGCAGCGTTCGACGCGCAACTCACCATCGAGCCGCAGCCACACCAGAACGTCGCCGCGGAAGGCTTCGGTCAGCGCCAGGCCTTCGCATGCGCCGCGTCCCGCCAGCGGCGCGCTCCTGATCTCGCCCGGCTCCATCAGATCGAGGATCTGCGCGATCAGCTCGACGCTCTGCTCGACCTCGCGGATGCGGATCCAGACCCGTGCGTTGACATCGCCGGCTTCCAGCACCGGCACCTCGAACGACAATTGATCGTAGGGCGCGTAAACAAGCGTGCGTCGTGCATCGAAATTGCGGCCCGAGGCGCGGCCGACATAGCCGCCGGCGCCGAACTGACGCGCATAGTCCGCCTTCACGGTGCCCGTGGTGACGGTGCGGTCCTGCAAGGATGCGGTGTTGTCGTAAAGCTCGATCAGGCGCGGGAATACCTTCTTGATTTCAGCAAGCAGCGTTCGCAGCGCCGGGATACCGTCGGGCGCGATGTCGCGCGCCACGCCACCGGGCACGACGACGTCCATCATCAGGCGATGGCCGAATGCTGCATCCGCAGCGCGCAGGGTCCGCTCGCGCAAAATGCCGGTCTGGGCGTGCATCAGCGCGAACGACGCATCGTTGCAGATCGCGCCGATGTCGCCGAAATGATTGGCGAGCCGCTCCAATTCCGCCATCAGCGCCCGCAAGTAGGTCGCGCGCCGCGGCACCTCGATGTCGAGCGCGGCTTCCGCCGCACGGGCAAAGGTGAAAGCGTAGGCCACCGCGCTGTCGCCGGAGGTGCGATTGGCGAGCTTTGCCGCGGCCTCGAGGCTCGCGCCCTGCATCAGCGACTCGATGCCCTTGTGGGTGTAGCCGAGCCGCTGCTCCAGCCGAACCACATGCTCGCCATTGGCGGTGAAGCGGAAATGGCCGGGCTCGATGATCCCGGCATGGACGGGGCCGACCGCCACCTGGTGCAACGCCTCGCCCTCGGACGGCAGGAACTGGTACGGCCGCACCTCGCGCGCTGCGTTGCGGACCGAGAGCGGATAGGATTTGCCCCAGACGTCGTGATCGAGCCATGGCCGCACATCGTCAGCGCCGGTCGGAACAAGCCCGAACAGATCATGAATGGTCCGCTCGAGCCGAAGCGCCGGCGGATGACGGCTGGCGACGCTTGGAAATGCGCCGGCCGTACACGCGTAGGTCACGACCGCGATCTCGGCCGAGCCTCCATCGAGCATCGCCATATGCACCGCGGTCGGCTCGCCCCAGAAGCCAAGCAGGGTGAGGCCTCCCTTGACCAGGCGATCGATCGCCGCCTGCCAGCCCGCCTCCGTCACGACCGCGCGCGGCCAGGGTCGGTGCGACGGCACCGCGTTGACATGGGGGATGCTGTCGAGGATGCCCATGGCCTACCCCAGGAGCTTCGCGACGTTCTGGAAGCCGGTGACCAGCACCGGCGGCAGATAGATGCCGGCCATCAGAACCAATCCGAGATGCGTGAACATCGGCACGTAGGAGGCTTCCGCGGGCGCGGTCTTGCCTTTGGGCTCGCCGAACATCACCGGGCCGATCCGCAAGAAAAGCCCGCCGAGCGCAATGATGATGCCGAGCACCAGGATCACCGTCAGCCAGGGCGCGCGGGCGAAAGTCGAGCTCACCACCAGGAACTCGCTCATGAAGATCCCGAGCGGCGGCAGCCCGACGATGGCGATGACGCCGAGCATCAGGCCCCAGCCGAGCGCGGGGTTGGTCACCGTGAGCCCGCCGATATCGGCGATCTTCTGCGTGCCCTTGACCTGTGCGATGTGGCCGACCGCGAAGAAGATCGCCGACTTGGTCAGTGAATGCATGGTCATGTGCAACAGCCCTGCGAAATTCGCGAGCGGCCCGCCCATGCCGAAGGCGAAGACGATGATGCCCATATGCTCGATCGAGGAATAGGCGAACATCCGCTTGATGTCGCGGCGCCGGTACAGCATCAGCGCGGCGAAGATCACCGAAATCAGGCCCATGGTCACCATCAACGGACCCGGCGCGATCGCCGCGGAGTTGACCGCGAGCATCATCTTGAAGCGCAGGAGCGCATAGAGCGCGACGTTGAGCAACAGGCCGGACAGCACCGCCGAGATCGGCGTCGGGCCCTCGGCATGCGCATCCGGAAGCCAAGCATGCAGCGGCGCGAGGCCGACCTTGGTGCCGTAGCCGAGCAGGAGGAAGGCGAAGGCGACGTTGAGCAACGCCGGGTCGAACTGTGCGGCGTGCTTCACCAGCACCGTCCATACCATGCCGTCCAGCCCCTCGCCCACGACGGGGCGCGCCGCCATATAGACCAGGATGGTGCCGAACAGCGCGAGCGCGATGCCGACGCTACCGAGAATGAAATATTTCCAAGCTGCCTCCAGCGCCTCATGGGTGCGGTAGATGCCGACCATCAGGACGGTCGTCAGCGTCGCCACCTCGACCGCGACCCACATCAGGCCGATATTGTTGGCGAGGAGCGCGAGGTTCATCGCGAACATCAGCGTCTGATACATCGCGTGATAGAAGCGCAGGAACGCCGGCGCCAGGCGCCCGATCTCGATCTCGTGCTGGATGTAGCTCGCGCTGAACACCGATGTGGTGAAGCTGACGAAGGTGGTCAACACGATGAAGACCTTGTTGAGGTCGTCCATCAGCAGATATTGCCCCGATACCGGTTCGACCACGAACAGCGAGAGTGAGGTAAGAAAGGTCGCGAGCGCTGCCACTACGTTCAGCTTCGCCGTCAGCCGGTAGCCGGGCAAAATTGCCAGCAGCGCCGCCGAGAGGGCCGGAATCAAGAGGATGGTGCTGAGGGCGTCGATACTCATCGCCGCTCTCCGCGAAAGCGATCAAGCTCCTGCACGTCCACGCTGTCGAAACGCTCGCGGATCCGGAACAGGAAGATGCCGATCACGATGAAGGCGATCAGCACCGAGAAGGCGACACTGATCTCGACCACCAGCGGCATGCCCTTGGCGCCGGTTGCCGCCAGCACCAGCCCGTTCTCCAGCGACATGAATCCGACGACCTGGCTCACGGCGTTGCGTCGCGTAACCATGATCAGGAGCCCCAGCAGCACCACAGACAGCGCGAAGGCAAGGTCCTCGCGCGCGAGCGCGTCGGCGCTCGGCGTCACCCGCAGCATCACCACCATCGACAGCGCGACGAGGCCGATCCCGGCCATCATGGTCAACCCGATGCCGATCGCATTCTCGATCTCGCGGTGGATACCGAGCCGCTTGATGATCCGGTGCAGCGCCACCGGGATGATGATGGCCTTGAAGACCAGCGCGATCAGCGCCGTGACATAGAGATGCGGCGCTTGCTGCACATAGGCCTGCCACGCTACCGATAGCGCCAGCACGCCGGCATGCAGCGCATAGACATTGAGCAGCGCATAGAGCCGGTCCTGATAGAGCATCATGAAGCTCGCCAGCACGAGGCAGCCGGCGAGCAGATGGGCGATGTCGAATTGCAGGCTGCTCATCTCTTAGAGGCTCCCCGACACGAAGCGCAACAGGGTGGCAAGCAATGCCAGCATCAGCGCCGCGCCCAAGAACTCCGGAATCCGGAACACGCGCATCTTGGCGATCGACGTCTCGAACACGGCGAGCAAAAAGCCAAGCACCGCCAGCTTGCCGAAATAGAGCAGCGCACCGAAGACGAGCCTCGCAACGCCCGCGTCCGCAGTCGCCGTGCCCCATGGCAGGAACACGCAGGCGATCAGCGAGACATAGAGCAGGAGCTTGAGCTGCGACGACAGATCGATCAGCGCGAGATGCCGCCCCGAATATTCCAGCACCATGGCCTCGTGCACCATGGTGAGCTCGAGATGGGTGGCGGGGTTATCGACGGGGATGCGGGCATTCTCCGCCAGCGCTACGATGGTCAGTGCCACGAACGCCATGCCCAGGGACACACGCAGACCGACCGCGTCCGAGCCCATGAACTCGGCCACGTTGGAGAGCTGCGTCGAGCCGGCGATCATCGCAACCGAGAATACTGTGATCAGCATCGCGGGCTCGGCGAGGGAGGCGATCATGACCTCGCGGCTGGAGCCGATGCCACCGAAGGCGGTGCCGACGTCCATGCCGGCGAGCGCCTGGAAGAAACGGGCGCTGCCGAGCAGCGCAATGATGGCGATGAGGTCGGCGGTCCAGGAGAACAACAGGCCATTGCCGAAAGTCGGCACTAGCGAGGCGGCGACCCAGGTGCCCGCGAAGATCAGGTAGGGAATGACGCGGAACAGCCAGGATGCGTTGTCCGCGAGCACGACGTCCTTGCGCATCAGGCGAATGAGGTCGCGATAGGGTTGAAGCAGCGGCGGCCCGCGCCGGCGTAGCAGCCGAGCCTTCACCTTCCGCACGAAACCCGTCAGCAGCGGCGCGAGCCCCAGCACCAGCGACATCTGGGCGCCCTGGGAGAGGATATCGCGCAGCGCGTTCATAATGCCACCACCAGCAGCAGCACGATCAGCGCCACGAAGACGAGCGTCAGATAGCGGCGGATGGTGAGGAACTGCAGGATATTGATGCGGTCGGTCGCAAAGCCGATGACCTTCGCAATCGGCGCGTACAGCACATCCCAGATCAGATCGTGCAGTTCGACCTGGAGCCGCGCAGGAGCCGGCGAGGACGGCGGCGGCATCTCGCCGATCTCGCGCGCGGCAAAGATGACGCCGCCGAACACGCGGCGGATCGGCTGCGAGAAGCTGGAGGCCGAGTACTGGATCGCCGGGTTCGGATCGGGATAGCCGCAATCCCAGGCCGGCGCGCGGCGTAAGCGATCGGAGGCGAGACGGTGAATGGCTGTCGCCGCCGTCGTGCCGCAGAGTGCCGCGAACAGGAACACCAGAAGGCCGTTATAGGAGCTGCGGCCTTCCGCGATCGGCACGATGGTGAGCCACTGCAATCCGACTTGATGCGGCATGGTGTTGCCGACCATATCCTTGCTCACCGGCGCCAGCGCATCGATGAACAACCCGGGCAGGATGCCGGCAACGAGACAGAAGGCGGCAAGCACGAGCATCGCGGTCAGCGAGAAGCGGTCGGTCTCATGTGCTGACGCCGCGACATCCGAACGCGGCCGGCCGAGGAAGCTGATGCCATAGAGCTTGACGAAGCAGGCCGCGGCAAAGGCAGCCGCGAGCGCCAGCAGACCGCCGACCGCCGGAATGACCAGCTTGAGGCCCCAGGAGGGCAGCTGCGGCGAGAGCAGGATCGCCTGGAAGGTCAGCCATTCCGAAACGAAGCCGTTGAATGGCGGCAATGCCGAGATCGCGACGCAGCCGACCAGCACCGCGAATGCCGTCTTCGGCATGCGATGGATCAGTCCGCCGAGCTTCTCCATGTCGCGCTCGCCGGTTGCTCCCAGCACCGCGCCGGCGCCGAAGAACAACAGGCTCTTGAACAGCGCATGATTGAATACATGCAGCATCGCCGCGGTGAAAGCGAGCGCCGCCACCCAGTCGAGTCCTTCCGCCTTGAAAGCCAGCGCCAACCCGAGGCCCGTGAAGATGATGCCGATGTTCTCAATCGTTGAGTAAGCGAGCACGCGCTTGATATCGCGCTGCATCAGCGCGTAGAGCACGCCCAGCGTCGCCGACGGACCGCCGACCAGCAGCACCACCATGCTCCACCACCACACCGGTTCGGGCAAAAGATCAAAGACGATGCGCACGAAGCCGTAGACGGCGACCTTGGTCATGACGCCGCTCATGAGGCCGGAGACGTGGCTGGGTGCGGCGGGATGGGCGAGCGGCAGCCAAGCGTGCAGCGGCACCAGGCCAGCCTTGGAGCCGGCGCCCAGCAGCATGAGGATCACCACCACGCCGCTCAACGCAGCGGAAGGATGCGAGGCTCGGATCGCATCGAAATCGTAGCCGGCGCCGCTCGCGAGCAGGCCGAAAGCGAGCAGCAGCGCCAGCGTACCGAAACTTGCCATCAAGAGATAGACATAGCCGGCGCGGACATTCTCGGCCTCCCGGTGATGCGAGACCACCATCGCCCAGGAGGTCAGCGACATGAATTCCCAGGCGACCAGGAAGCTGAAGGCATCGTTTGCCAGCACGACGACGTTCATCCCCGCGAGATAGGCGGGATAGAACGGCAGCACGCGACCGGGGGAGTCCTCGTGCCGGCCATAGCCGAGCGCGAACAGGCTCGCAGCGGCGCCGCCGAGATTGACGACAACGAGGAAGAAGGCGGACAGCGCATCGAGCCGGAAATGGGCACCGAGCCAGGGTAGGCCGATCGGCAGTGTCGCGCTCGGCGCCAGATGAGGGAAGAAGAGCAGATCTGACAGCGCCGTGACACATAGCGTCGATGAGGCGATCAGGCATCCGCCGTAGAGGATGATCGAGCCGCGCGGGCGCGTCGACAGCACGACTCCCGCAGGCGCCAGCGCCAGCAGAGCCGCCACTGACCATAGCGCCACGGCGATCATGGCCACTCCTGGATCATGATTTGCGCGCGCGTCATCGCTATTGGCCGCCTGCGCTCGGGGGTGGAGACTTCAGCCGCACACCGCGCCCCCCGGCGCTCGACACGGCCCCCTCGGCGATCAGCTCGATGCCGGCAACCGACAGCGCGTCGACCAGCTTCACCAGGGAATCGACATTGCCGCGAATCACCCCTTCGGAGGCCTCCATGCGCTGGATCGTCGGCAGCGACAGCGAACAGCGCTGCGCGAGTTCGCGCTGGTCGATCCTGAGCAAGGCACGGGCGGCTCGAAGCTGCGCTGCGGTGATCACGGGGGCACAACGTCCGTGGCAGTTACAGTGCTTGATTAACCAAGCTTAGGACGCGCAAAATGACGTTTCAAGCATCATCTTCTAGATGCAACGCATCATTCCGTTCGGTGTCCTCCGAGCTTACGCCCTCCGGACGCGTGTGGCGCGCTGATCGATGCTGCGACCTTCGCGAGGATGAAGGCGCTAGAGCTGCAGCCGCAGGCCTATCTCGACAACAACGACGCGACGACGTTCTTCGAGGCCACGCGCGATCTGCTGCAGCCCGGCCCGACGCTGACGAACGTGAACGATATCAGGGTGATCCTGGTGGATTGACGTTCGCTTACCCTCCCCTGGAGGGGGAGGGTCGGCTCGCGATCGAGCGCAGCGAGACGCGGTGGGGTGACAGTCTCTCCACTGATGCAGTGCCCGAGTGGAGAGATCACCCCACCCCGCCCACGCTACGCGCGGGCGACCCTCCCCCTCCAGGGGAGGGTTAAGAGTCAAAACTCGTTCGCGATCTTTGCGAGCATCCCGATCAGGGCCTCGCGGTTGGTCTGGCCGAGCAGGTCGTTCAGCCGGGCCTCGTGCTTGGTGGCGACGAGCTTTTTTGCGCGCGCCAGCACGGCCTTGCCCTTGTCGGTCAAGACCAGGATGTGCGAGCGGCGGTCGTTGGTGGAGCGTATCCGCGCGCAAAGGTCGCGGCTCTCCAGATTGTCGAGCATCGCCACGAAATTCGGGCGCAGGATGCCGAGGGTGGAGGCGATCTCCGTCTGGTTACGGCCGGGGTTCTTCTCGACCAGCAACAGCACCGAGAACTGCGCCGGCGTCAGCTGGAGCGAGGCCATGCAGCGCAGAAAGTTCTCGAACACCTTGAGCTGCGCCCGTTTCAGGACATAGCCGAGCTGCTCGGAGAGCTCGCCGAGCTGGAGAGCCTCGCTCTGCGCCTCGGCCGCGTCCTTGCGGCCCTTGGCCGCGTCGGCCGGCTTCTCGGAGGACTTTTCAGCGGTCTTGGAAACGGTCATCGCCTCGTGCTCGTAATCCCGCTAAATTCGGGACGGTCGCCCGCCACCCTTGATGTTATATTTGATAATTGTTATGGATCATATCAAATATCGTCAGCGTTTTTCAATGGCTGTGAGCGGACCGTCCACCGCAATCGGGAGGGCCGGTCCGGATTAGGGGGAGCGTCCGGTCTTGAATACCACCATCATGCTGTTCCTGGTGCAGGACGGCATCACCAATGGCGCGATCTATGCGCTGCTCGGCCTGGCACTGGTGCTGGTGTTCGCCGTCACCCGCGTCATCCTCATTCCCCAGGGCGAATTCGTCACTTATGGCGCGCTGACCTATGCCTCGCTGGCCGCGGGCCAGATGCCGGGCACGGCAAAGCTCGCGCTGGCGCTGGGCATCGGCGCTTTCGCCTTCGACCTATTCGTGGCGCGCAAGGCGCTGCATGCCCGGCTGATCCTGCGCAGCTGCATCGCCAACATCGTGCTGCCGGCCATCGTGCTGGCGCTGACCATCTATTTCGCCGCCCAGAAGCCGCCGGTCGCGGTCTGCATCGCCCTGTCGCTGGTGATCGTGGCGATGATCGGCCTGTATCTCTACCGCATCGCATTCCAGCCGCTGGCGCACACCTCCGTGCTGGTGCTGCTGATCGCCTCGGTGGGCGTGCACCTGGCGCTGCAGGGCCTCGGCCTGTTGTTCTTCGGCGCCGAAGGCCAGCGCGGACCTGCCGTGCTGTCCGGCGCCTTCACCGCCGGCGCGCTGCGCTTCACCGGCCAGAGCATCACCGTCTACGCCATCACGATCGCCTTCATCGTCGCCCTCTGGCTGTTCTTCGGCCTGACGCTCTACGGCAAGGCGCTGCGCGCCACCGCCGTGAACCGGCTGGGCGCACGGCTCGCCGGCATCCGCACCACGCTGTCGGGGCAGATCGCCTTCCTGCTGGCCTCGGTCATCGGCGCGCTCTCGGGCATCATGATCGTGCCGATCACGACGCTGTATTACGACTCCGGCTTCCTGATCGGCCTGAAGGGCTTCGTCGCCGCGATCATCGGCGGTCTCGTGAGCTATCCCCTCACTGCCGTCGCGGCGCTGGTGGTCGGCATCGTCGAGGCGTTCTCGTCCTTCTATGCCTCCAACTACAAGGAGGTGATCGTTTTCATGCTGCTGATCCCCGTGCTGCTGCTGCGCTCGCTCGCCGCGCCCGCGGTCGAGGAAGAGAAGGACTGACGCCAAGATGCAGAGCCGGCTTCCCATCCTCATCTTCGCAGCTCTGATGGCGGCGATCCCGTTTGTCCCGGGCATGCCGCCGTTCTGGATCGTGCTGCTCGACAATATCGGTCTTGCGGCGCTGGTCGCGATGGGCCTCGTGCTGCTGACCGGCGTCGGCGGCCTGACCTCGTTCGGACAGGCCGCTTTCGTCGGCTTCGGCGCCTACACCACCGCGGTGCTGTCGACCGCCTACGGCCTATCGCCGTGGCTGACGCTGCCGCTGTCGCTTCTGGTCAGCGGATCGCTGGCGGTGCTGCTCGGGCTGATCACGGTCCGCCTCTCCGGTCATTATCTGCCGCTCGGCACGCTGGCCTGGGGGCTTGGGCTGTTCTATCTCTTCAGCAAGCTGGAGTTCCTCGGCCGCAACGACGGCATCTCGGCAATCCCGCCGCTGTCGATCGGCGCGTTCAAGATGCTCTCGCCCGGCTCGATCTATTATGCGATCTGGGTTGCCGTGATCGTCTCGGCCCTGCTGACGATGAACCTCCTGGACTCCCGCACCGGCCGCGCCATCCGCGCGCTCAGGCGCGGCCACGTCGCGGCCGAGGCTTTCGGCGTGCACACGCCGCGCGCAAAGCTGCTGGTGTTCATCCATGCCGCGGTGCTCGCCGGCCTTTCGGGGTGGCTCTACGCCCATCTTCAGCGCGCGGTGAACCCGACGCCGTTCGGCGCCCAGGCCGGCATCGAATATCTCTTCATCGCCGTGGTCGGCGGCGCCGGCTATGTCTGGGGCGGCGTCTTGGGCGCCGCGATCGTCGTGGTGCTGAAGGAGGTGCTGCAAAGCTATCTGCCGCTGATCCTGCCCGGCTCCGGCCAGGTCGAGACCATCGTGTTCGGCATCATGCTGGTGGCGCTGCTGCAGCTCGCGCCCGGCGGCCTGTGGCCGTGGCTGATGTCGTTCCTGCCCGAGCGGACCGGTGGCAGGAAGCCTGACACCTCGCTGAAGCTGGAACATCGCGCCCGCGCGGCCGGCGAGTCCGGCGTCCTGCTTCAGGTCGAGAAAGCGCGAAAACAGTTCGGCGGCGTGGTCGCGGTCAACAACGTCTCCTTCGACGTTCAGGCCCGCGAGATCGTCGCGCTGATCGGACCGAACGGCGCCGGCAAGAGCACCACCTTCAACCTGATCACCGGGGTGCTGTCGGCGACCTCAGGCTCGATCTCGGTGCTCGGCAGGAAGGTCGACAAGGCGCCGCCCCAGGAGATCGTCAAGCTCGGCATCAGCAGGACCTTCCAGCACGTCAAGCTCGTCCCCGACATGACCGTGCTGGAGAACGTCGCGATCGGCGCCCATCTGCGCGGCCACTCCGGGCCGATCTCATCGATGCTGCGGCTCGACCGCACTGATGAGGCCAAGCTGCTCGCGGAAGCCGCCCGCCAGATCGAGCGCGTCGGCCTTGCAGACCAGATGCACCAGCTCGCAGGCAGCCTTTCGCTCGGCCAGCAGCGCATCGTCGAGATCGCCCGCGCGCTGTGCGTCGATCCGATGCTGCTGCTGCTCGACGAGCCGGCCGCGGGCCTGCGCCACATGGAGAAGCAGCGCCTCGCGACGCTGCTGCGCGAGCTGCGCGACGGCGGCATGAGCGTGCTCCTGGTCGAGCACGACATGGGCTTCGTCATGAACCTCGCCGACCGCATCGTGGTGCTCGATTTCGGCACCAAGATCGCGGAGGGCACCCCCGCCACGATCAAGACCAATCCCGAAGTGATCAAGGCCTATCTCGGAGTGGCGGCATGAGCGCGCTGTTGTCCGTCACTGACGCGCATGTCGCCTATGGCAAGGTCGAGGCCGTGCGCTCGGTCTCGCTCGAGGTCGGCACCAACGAGATCGTCACCATCGTCGGCGCCAACGGCGCCGGCAAGACCACGCTGCTCTCGGCCGTCATGGGCATCTTGCCGCTGAAGGGCCGCGTCGCCTTTGCCGGGCAGGATCTCGCCCGGCTCGACATCGAGGACCGCGTCGCGATGGGCCTCGGCCTCGTCCCCGAGCACCGCGAACTGTTCGTGACCATGAATGTCGAGGACAATCTGGAGCTCGGGGCCTTCCGCATCGAGCGGAGCCGGGCGAAAGCCTCGATGGAGCGGGTGTACGCGCTGTTTCCGCGGCTGAAGGAGCGCCGCAAGCAGCTCGCCGGCACCTTGTCCGGCGGCGAGCAGCAGATGCTCGCGATGGGCCGGGCGCTGATGGGCGAGCCGAAGCTCTTGATGCTGGACGAGCCGAGCCTCGGCCTCGCGCCGATCATCGTCGCCGACATCTTCCGCATCGTCACCGAGCTGCGTGCCAGCGGCGTCTCCGTGCTGCTGGTCGAGCAGAACGCACAGGCCGCGCTGAAGATCGCGGACCAGGCCTATGTGATGGAGCTCGGCGAGTTCGTGCTCAGCGGCAAGGCCAGCGACATCGCCGCGAACGAGCGGGTCGCGGCGAGCTATCTCGGCTTCCAGCACGAAGGCGAGAGTCGGATCTAGGTCTCTCCTCTCCCTCTCCCCGTTCTTACGGGGAGAGGGTCGGGGTGAGGGGCTGCCTCCGCGCAGACGGTGATAGCCGAGCTCGCGATCTCTCCTCGTCATTGCGAGCGTAGCGAAGCAATCCAGAATCTTTCCGCGGAGACACTGGATTGCTTCGCTACGCTCGCAATGACGGTGTAGATGGAGCAGCCGCTATATCAAGCAGATCGATTCGCGGAGGCTCCCCCTCACCCGGATCGCATCTGCGATGCGATCCGGCCTCTCCCCGCACGCGGGGAGAGGCGAAGAGGGCCGCTCAAGTCGTCGCGGCCTTCTCCCCCTTCAGCGCCGCGACCTCCGCCTCCAGTTCCGCGATTCTCGCGTCTCTCGCCGCCAGTGCCGCCGCCACATCGCCCGCGTCGAACTTCTGCGGGATGTGCTGCGGGCAGTTGGTGTCCCAGGCTGCGATCTTGAACAGGATCACCTGCTCGGGCCGCGCGCGGTAGCCTTTCGGCATCAGCGACATGGTCAGCGCTTCGTCGTCTTCGACGACGCGCGCCTCGCCCCAGATCTTCACCCGGCGGCGATGGGCGTAGTCCATCACGAAGATGTAGGCCCTTGGATTCTCCGAGAGATTGCCCTGGGTGATGAACTGCTGGTTGCCGGCATAGTCGGCGAAGGCTAGCGTCTGCTTGTCCAGCACCTTGAGAAACCCCTTTGGCCCGCCGCGGTGCTGGATGTAGGGCTGGCCGTCCGCGGAGGCGGTCGCGAAATAGAAGCTGTTGGCTTCGGTCAGGAAGGCGGCGAGGTTTTCATCGACCTCGGTGCGCCAGCCGCGCTGCTCGCTGCGGGCATAGGCCTCACGCGAACCCTTGCGCGCCTGGATCGCCTTCACCGCGGGCGAGAAGGCGACGTCGCTGGCATAGGTGTGGACTGCGGTCGTCATCGGAACGTCTCCTGAAATTCCGGCGCATCTCTGTGTCTTCGCTGATCAAGATGGAGCTTCCGCCGGCCAGAACAATCTGACCACTTGACACTTCATCATTGCAATATATGCAATAATGCCATGGATCGCCTGGAAGCCATGCACGTCTTCGTCACCGTCGCCGATCTGCACGGCTTTGCGCCGGCCGCGCGAAAACTGCGGCTGTCGCCGTCGGCGGTGACGCGGATGATCGCGGCACTGGAGGAGCATCTCGGCGCGCGGCTGCTGCAGCGGACCACGCGGCAGGTGACGCTCACCGATGTCGGCACGCGCTATCTGGAGCGTGCGCGGCGCATCCTCGCCGATGTCGAGGAGGCCGACGGCTCGGCGCGGCAGGAGCGCAACCGGCCGAGCGGACGGCTGGTGGTGTCGGCGCCGGTCGGCTTCGGGCGGCTGCATGTCGGGCCGGTCATGACCGCCTATCTCAAGCGCTACCCTGAGGTCGCCGCCGAGCTCAGGCTTTCGGACCACCTCGTCAACCTCGTGGAAGACGCGGTCGACGCCGCCGTCCGCATCGGGCATCTCGCCGATTCCTCGCTGGTCGCGCGCCAGGTCGGCGAGATGCGGCGGATCGTGGTGGCCGCGCCCGGCTATCTCAAGCGCCATGGCGAGCCGAAGACGCCTGAGGCCCTGCTCGAGCACCAAGCCATCCAGTTCGGCCCCTGGTCCGAATGGCGCTTCCTGCGCGATGGCCGCGACATCGAGGTGACGCCGACCCCGCGCTTCACCAGCAACAGCGCCGACGCGGCCCTGCAATATGCCGAGGCCGGCGGCGGTGTGACGCGCGTGCTGGCCTATCAGGCCGCTGAGGGCCTGAGGCGTGGGCGGCTGAAGATCCTGCTCGCCGCATACGAACAACCGGCGCTGCCGATCCACATCGTCTACCCGACCTCGCGCCTGCTCTCAGCCAAGGTGCGCGCGTTCGTTGATCTCGTGGTGGAGACGGCGGAGTGGAGGTTTGGGTGATGGTTGCCTGTGTCCCGGGACAAGCTGCAACACCCTTGGCGTTGCGGCGCAGAGCCGGGACCCATATGTCGCAGAGTACCATGTCGAGACATGGTTCCCGGCTCTGCGCAGCAGCGTTACACGCTGCAGCGCGTCCGGGACACGGAGAGACTACCCCTTCTTCGGCACCACGCGGAACGTGCCGCTGGCACGCGCGATCACGGCGTCGTCAGCCTTCACCAGGCACTGCGCGAAGCAGATCGTGGAGCCGGTCTTGATCGCTTCGCCTTCGACCGCGAGCCACTGGCCGATCTCGGCGGCGCCGACGTAATCGACCGACAACGAGATCGTCACGAGCGAGGTCGTCCATCCCGTCGCCTGTGCGCAGCTATAGCCCATGGCGGCATCGGCCAGCGCCGCAATCAATCCGCCATGGATCAGTCCGCGTGCGTTGGTGTGCGGCGTCGCCAGACGCAATCCGACGGTGACCCCCTTCTCGGTCTTCTGCGAATAGAGCGGCTCCCAGGGATCGGTGAGCGGCGCTTTGCGGAAATGCGGCTCGAAGCCGGCGGGGATGTCTGTGGTGGGCATGGCTGTCTCGCGTTGCTGTATCGGCAGCATTGAACGCGATGTGGATGACGGTTTCACCGCCTACAAAGTTTTAAACGGGATTTGCGGGGGTGTTTGAAACGGGCTCGCCGTCATTGCGAGGAGCTCTTGCGACGAAGCAATCCAGGCTGTCTCCGTGCCGAGATTCCTGGATTGCTTCGCCTCGCTCGCAATGACGATGTGGAGGCACCGGCCTAAAACGGCAGCCCCACATAATTCTCAGACAGCGAGGTCATCGCCGCTTGCGACTGCGTGACGTAGTCGAGCTCGGCGAGCTGGATGCGCGCGCCGATGGTGCCGGTGTCGGGGAATTTGTGCAGCATCGAGGTCATCCACCAGGAGAAGCGCACGGCTTTCCAGACCCGCGCCAGCGCCTTGGCGGAGTAAGCGTCGATGCCGGCGCTGGATTTCTCGTCGTAGAACTCGCGTAATGCGCTCGACAGATAATGCGCGTCGGAAGCGGCGAGGTTCAGGCCCTTGGCGCCGGTCGGCGGCACGATGTGGGCGGCGTCGCCGCACAGGAACATCCGGCCGAACCGCATCGGCTCGGCGACGAAGCTGCGCAAGGGCGCGATGCTCTTCTCGATCGACGGACCCGTGACGAGGCTGTCGGCCGCCTCCTGGTCGAGCCGGCGCTTCAACTCGTCCCAGAAGCGGTCGTCCGGCCATTGGTCGACATGATCCTCGAGCGAACATTGGACATAGTAACGGCTGCGCTTGGTCGAGCGCATGGTGCAGAGCGCGAAGCCGCGGGCGTGGTTGGAATAGATCAGCTCATGGCTGACCGGCGGCGTATCCGACAAGATGCCGAGCCAGCCGAAGGGATAGACCCGCTCGAACTCCTCGATTGCCGAGGCTGGGACGCTGGCGCGGCTGACGCCGTGAAAACCGTCGCAGCCGGCGATGAAGTCGCAATCAAGCGTGTGGGTGACGCCGTCCTTGACGTAGGTCACGCGCGGGTGACCGCCGTCGAAATCATGCGGCTGCACATCCCTGGCCTCGTAAACGGAGATGAGGCCGGCGACCTTCCTCGCATTCATCAGGTCGAGCGTAACCTCGGTCTGGCCGTAGATCATCACCGTCTTGCCGGTCGCGCCTTTCATGTCGATGCGGTGACGGCGGCCGGAGAAGGCGAGCTCGATGCCTTCATGTACCAGGCCCTCGGCATGCGCCCGCGCCCCAGCTCCGACTTGGTCGAGCAGTGCGACCGTTCCCTCTTCCAAGAGACCGGCGCGAATGCGGCCGAGCACATAGTCCGGGCTCTGCCGCTCCACGATGACGTTGTCGATCCCGCAGGTGTGCAGAAGTTGCCCAAGCAACAATCCGGCCGGCCCGGCCCCGATGATTGCGACCTTTGTCCGCAATACTTGCTCCTCCCGATGCTGTAGGCTTTCGTCGCGGGCTGCTTGTGGCAAAGGCCCGCAGGCGATAATTATATCATATAATTGTTGGGCAAAAGGGGAGCGATCGTCGTCCGAGCAGCGACAAATCCATGCAACATGGCTGACGTAGATGGCGCGACAGGGGGCGCGCGTCAGTTCCGGCTTGAACGCGCCGGCCAATTAGATAACATGTTAATTAACGAGCCGGGCCAACGAAGCCCGCCTTCGAAAAAGGGAGAGACGCGTGATGAGGAAAGCCTGTCTGGCTTTGCTGCTGGCAGCAAGCGTGAGCCCTGCGTTGGCGCAGGACAAGACTTTTGACCTGAAGGTCTCGCACTGGGTGCCGGCCTCGCATCCGCTGCAGAAATCGCTGGAAGACTGGGTGGCCGCGGTGAACAAGGATTCCGGCGGCACCATCACAGGCAAGGTGTTTCCGGCCCAGCAGCTCGGCAAGGCGTTCGACCATTACGACATGGCGCGCGACGGCATCGCCGACGTCACCTATGTCAATCCGGGCTACCAGCCCGGCCGCTTCCCGATTATCGGCGCCGGCGAACTGCCGTTCCTGATCTCGGACGCCAAGGGCGGCTCGATGGGGCTGGACACCTGGTATCGCAAATATGCCCAGAAGGAGATGAAGGACGTCAAATACTGCCTCGCCTTCGTCCACTCGCCCTCCTCGTTTCATTCCCGCACCAAGAAGATCGTCAACCCTGAGGACGTGAAGGGCATGAAGATCCGCCCCGCCCACGCCACCATGGCGAACTTCGTCACCTCGCTCGGCGGCACCAACGTGCAGTCCTCCGCGCCTGAGGTCCGCGACATTATCGAGCGGGGCGTCGCCGACGGCGTCACCTTCCCCTGGGGCTCCCTGGTGCTGTTCGGCATCGACAAGGTGACCAAATACGACATGGAGGCGCCGCTCTACACCACGACCTTCGTGTTCGTGATCAACAAGGACAAGTACAATGCGATGTCCGACAAGCAGAAGGCTGCGATCGACAAGAACTGCACGGTCGAGATGGCGGGCGCGGTCGGCGAGCATTGGGGCAAGTTCGAGGATGCCGGCATCGACAAGGTGAAGGCGGAATCCGGCCACGAGGTCTACAAGCTGACGGCCGAGCAGACTGCCGCCTGGAAGAAGGCCGCCGAGCCGCTGGTCAAGACCTGGGGCGACGGCGCCAAGAAGACCGGCGCCGATCCGGATGCGGCGCTGGCGGATCTGAAGGCCTCGCTGAAGAAGTACAACGCGCTGGCGGAGTGAGGCCGCGATGCGATCGGTCTTTCCTCCCCCTCTCCCCGTTCTTAGGGGGAGAGGGTTGGGGTGAGGGGCTGCTTCCGCAAAGTGGGTGACAGATGGACTCGCGGAGAGTCCCCCTCACCCGCATCGCATCGCCGATGCGCTGCGGCCTCTCCCCGCACGCGGGGAGAGGCGAAGGCGCCGCGGGAATAGAGATCAAATGACAGCACACGACGGAAAACACCCATGAAGCGCTCCTGGATGGACCGCATCATCGACTCGATCGAATGGATCGCGGCCGGTTTCGTCGGCATCGTCGCGCTCGACATCTTCCTGTCGGTGCTACTCCGCAACACGCTGAACTATTCGATTCCCGACAGTTTCGACATCGGCCGCATGCTGCTCGGCATCCTCATCTTCTGGGGCATCGCCGCGACCTCCTATCGCGGCACCCACATCACGGTCGACCTCGTCTGGGGCAATGTCGAGCCGCGCTATCAGCGCTGGATCGACGTGTTCGCGACCCTGGTGTTGCTGTTCGTCGTGACCGTGCAGACCTGGACGCTGTTCGACAAGGTGCGCGGCACCTACAACGACAACGTCCAGACCTTCGACATGCACATGCCGACCTGGCCGTTCTTCGCGGTCGCCTGGATCGGCGACGTGTGTGCCGTGCTGCTGATCGCGATCCGCACCTACCGGCTGATCTTCCATCCCGAAGAGATGCATGACCCCAAGCTGAAGGCGACGGAGTAATCATGAGCACCGATGCCGTCGCCCTAATCGGCTTCGTTTCCCTGTTTGTCCTGATGCTGCTGCGCGTGCCCGTGGGCATGGCCATGGGCCTCGTGGGCGTCTCCGGCTTCGCCTATCTGGTCAACGGGACGGCGGCGCTGAAACTGGTCGGCCAGACCTCGATGCGCACGGTCACTGACTACACCTTCGGCGTCATTCCGATGTTCCTGCTGATGGGCTCGTTCGTGTCCCATTCCGGCATGAGCCGCGAGCTGTTCCGCGCCGCCAACGGCTTTGTCGGGCACTTGCGCGGCGGGCTCGGCATCGCGACCGTCGGCGCCTGCGGCGGCTTTGCCGCGATCTGCGGCTCCTCGGTCGCGACCGCCGCGACCTTCTCCGCCGTCGCCTATCCCGAGATGCGGCGCTTCGGCTACCCGCAGTCCTTTGCCACCGGCGTGATCGCCGCCGGCGGCACGCTCGGCGCAATGCTGCCGCCCTCCACCGTGCTCGCCGTCTACGGCATCATCACCGAGCAGGACATCGGCAAGCTGTTCATCGCCGGCATCATCCCGGGTCTGCTGGCGATGACCATGTACATGATCACGATCGGCCTGATCGGTTATTTCCGCCCCGACTTCCTGCCCAAGGGCAAGGTGACACCGTGGCGCGAGCGCTTTGCGGGCCTGAAGGAGATCTGGGCGCCGGTGCTGCTGTTCGTGTTCGTCATCGGCGGCCTTTACGGCCTGCCCTTCCTGCCGCGCTTCACGCCGACGGAGGCCGGCGGCGTCGGCGCCACCGGCGCCTTCATCATTGGCGTGCTGACGGGCCGGCTCGACCGCGAGAAGGTGCTGGCCTCGCTGCTGCAGGCGACGCGCACTGCGGCTGCGGTGTTCACCGTGCTGATCGGCGCGCTGATCTTCGGCTATTTCCTCACGGTGACTCAGACGCCGCAGAAGGTGACGGAATTCCTGACCGGCCTCGGCCTCGGCCCCTACGGCGTGCTGGCGCTGATCATGGTGATGTATCTCGTGCTCGGCTGCCTGATGGACGCCATGGCGATGATCATCCTGACCGTGCCGATCATCTTCCCCGTCATCATGCATCTCGGCTTCGACCCGATCTGGTTCGGCGTCATCATCGTCATGACCGTCGAGCTCGGCCTGATCCATCCGCCGGTCGGCATGAACGTCTTCGTCATCAAAAGCGTGGTGAAGGACGTGTCATTCTCCACGATCTTCAAGGGCGTGATCCCGTTCGTGGCGACCGATCTCGTGCGCCTGGTGATTTTGATCGCCTTCCCGCTGCTGGCGACATGGCTGCCGACGCGGATGATGGCGCATTGATGAGGTGCAGCGATGACCACGCCGGCGTTAAAGACTAAATACATCTTCACCATCACCGCCCGCATCGGCGACGTCGTCACCGCCGGGGAAACCGGCATCGGCGTCCGCCGCATCATTCCGATCATCGGCGGCGAGGTGAAGGGCGCGGTCACCGGAAAAGTGCTCCCCTTCGGTGCCGACTTCCAGACCATCCGTCCCAACGAGCTGATCGATCTGGAGGCGAAATACGCCTTCGAGACCGACGATGGCGCAATCGTCTATGTCGAGAACAAGGGGCTCCGCTTCGGCCCGATCGAGCTCCTGCAAAAGCTCAAGCGCGGCGAGCCGGTCGATCCCAAGCTGATCTATTTCCGCACCGTGCCGCGGTTCGAGACCGGGCATGAGAAGTATCGCTGGCTGATGCAGCACATCTTCGTCGCCTCGGCCGCACGGCATGCCGACCGCGTGGTGATCGACGTGCATCAGGTGATGTGAGGGAACGACATAAGCCGTTCCAACCACTGCGCAAGGAACGCCGGGTAATCTCAGCTATACCTATTGTTTGCTCCCTGTGGTTCTTGCGCAGGGGGCGCGGGTACCAGCCGGCGCCTGGCTACCCTGTGAGCGTCTCGAGAGAGCTGTCTGGCATAACAGGGTGAAACGCACCGCGAGAAGGCGGACATGTGCCCGACGCGAGGTGAAAGTCGATCGCAATCCGGCTTTGACCCGGAGCTCGCCTGGTTTCAGGATGGTCCGGCGCAAGGTTGCGCAGACCGGGGGAGTGCCACCATGTCCCTTATGGCTTCCAGCGACTCGAGCCCGCAGCACCGCTTCGATCCTGCCGAAATGGGCGCTATTGCCCACCTCTACCGCGGCGAGGTCTATCGCTCGACGATCTGGCGAACGCGGCTCGACAACACCACCAACTGGGCGATCGTCACGATGGGGATCGCGCTGTCGACGACTTTTTCGAGCCCGGGGGCGTCGCCCCTGCCGCTCGTGCTCGTCGGCCTGCTGATCGCCGTGTTCCTCGCGATGGAGGCGAGGCGCTATCGCTATTTCAACGTCTGGCGAGCCCGCGCGCGCTGGCTGGAGAAGAATTTCTACGCCCCGATGTTCACGGGCGAAGCACACGACAATAGCTGGCAGGCCATTCTCGCGCGCGACTACACCGCGCCCCGTCACCACATCTCGTTCGTCCGCGCCGCAGGACGGCGGCTGCGTCGCAACTATGTTTGGATCCTCGTCATCCAGGCGGTCGCCTATTACGGCAAGATTGCCATCCATCCGACGCCGGCCGCGAACCTGGCGGAATTCGTCGATCGTGCCGCCGTCGGACCGGTTCCCGGCGGGATCGTCCTGATCATGGGCTTTGCCTACGATTTCGGCTGGCTGGCGTTTGCGCTCGGCACGCTGTGGCTCGACCAGCGCGAGCACGGCGCCAAGAGCGACGGAGTGGCGATGGGCTAGCGACGGGTATTGCGACGCCGACCCGGCGCGGCCGTCGCCACCGTGTCCTCGCCCTCTTGGGGCGGGAACGCTGCCCCTCCTTGACTCCCCCGAAATTCGTTATACAACATAACTATTCTGACAAGGACGCAAATGACACAGGGAAACGCCGAGACCGCGAACGCGGGCGCCTCCGGGCTACTCCGGATCGAGCGGGCGGACCGGGTTCTGACCGTGGGTCTGAACCGGCCGGCCAAGCGCAATGCGCTCAATGACGGCATCATCCTGGAAATCGGCGAGTGCTTTGCCTCCCTGCCGGAGGATATCGGCGCGGTCGTGATCCATGGCATCGGCGACCATTTCTCCTCAGGCCTCGACCTCTCCGAGCTGACCGAGCACGACGCGACCGGCGGCTTGCTCCATTCCCAGATGTGGCACCGGGTATTCGACCGCATCCAGTACAGCCGCGTGCCTGTCATCGCGGCGCTCCGGGGCGCGGTGATCGGCGGCGGGCTCGAGCTTGCCTGCGCCGCGCATATCCGCGTCGCCGAGCCCTCGACCTATTTCGCGCTGCCGGAGGGGCAGCGCGGCATCTTCGTCGGCGGCGGCGGCTCGGTGCGGCTGCCGCGGCTGATCGGCGTCGCCCGGATGATGGACATGATGCTGACGGGGCGCGTCTATAGCGCGACCGAGGGCGCGTCCTACGGCTTCGCGCAATATGTGACCGAGGCCGGCAATGGGCTCGGCAAGGCGCTGGAGCTTGCGGCCAAGGTGGCCTCCAACGCGCCGCTGACGAATTTCGCCGTGCTCCAGGCGCTGCCGATGATCGCGGAGGCCAATCCGCAGACCGGCCTCTTGATGGAATCGCTGATGGCGACCGTGGCACAGAGCGACAAAGAGGCAAAACGCAGGATCCGCGAATTCCTCGAGCACAAGACCGCGAAGGTGAAGCCGAAATCATGAGCGCGCAGCCGTCCTCTTCCAGCACGGAGCGCGGCGCGAGCACTTTCCCGCTGCGGCCGATCTCGTTCGGCGATCCCGCCGTCAACGTCGAGCGCCGCGACGACGGCACGATCTATCTCAGGCCCAAGCAGCCGCTCGGCGACTATCCCGTCCGCATCACCGACCGCCTCCATCATTGGGCGGCAACCACGCCCGATCGCGTCTTCATGGCCGAGCGCGAAGGCGGCCGCGGCTGGCGCAAGATCACCTATGCCGAGCTGCACACCGCGAGCCGGCACATCGCCTCCGCATTGATCCAGCGCGGCCTGTCGGCGGAGCGGCCGGTCGTGATTCTCTCCGGCAATTCGATTGACCATGCGCTGCTGGCCTTCGGCGCGTTCTATGCGGGCGTTCCGTTCTGCCCGGTGTCGCCGGCCTATTCGCTGGTGTCGAAGGATTACGGCAAGCTGTCTTACCTGATGAAGCTGCTCACGCCCGGCCTCGTCTTTGCCGAGGACGCCGACAAGTTCGCCGATGCGCTCGCCGCCAACGTCTCGCTCGGCACCGAGATCGCGGCATCCTATGGCACGGTGCCGGGCCGCGACGTCACCCTGCTCGCGGACTTGATGGCGACGCCGATCCGCGGCGATCTCGACGCGGTGCACGGCAGGATCGGCCCTGATACCATCGCGAAATTCCTGCTGACGTCGGGCTCGACCGGCAATCCCAAGGCGGTCATCAACACCCAGCGCATGATCTGCGCCAATCAGGTGATGCTGCGCGAGACGCTCGCCTTCCTCAAGGACGAGCCGCCCGTCATCATCGACTGGCTGCCCTGGAATCACACTTTTGGCGGCAACCACAATATCGGCCTGACGCTCTACAATGGCGGCTCGATGTATCTGGACGCCGGCAAGCCGGTGCCCGGCGGCATCGAGCAGACGGTGCGCAATCTCCAGGAGATCTCGCCGACGGTCTATTTCAACGTGCCGAAGGGCTACGAGTCGCTGCTGCCCTATCTGCGCGACGATCAGGGCCTGCGCGCAAAGTTCTTCGACCGGCTGCATGCGATGTTCTTCTCCGGCGCGGCGCTGTCGCCGTTCGTCTGGAACAGCCTCGACGAGCTCGCGGTGAAGGAGAAGGGCTATCGCGTGCCGATGCTGACGGGCCTTGGTGCGACCGAGACCGCGCCGTTCTTCATGTCGGTCAATCCGCGCACCAGCCGCTCCGGCCATGTCGGGCTCCCGGTGTCAGGCAATGACGCCAAGCTCGTGCCCAACAACGGCAAGCTGGAGGTCCGCGCCAAGGGGCCGAACGTGATGCCCGGCTACTGGCGCCAACCCGACATCACCGCGAAATCCTTCGACGAGGAGGGATTTTACAAGATGGGCGACGCGCTCAAGCCCGCCGATCCCAATGATCTCAATGCCGGCTTCGACTTCGACGGCCGCGTCAGCGAGGATTTCAAGCTCGCCAGCGGCACCTGGGTCAGCGTCGGTCCCTTGCGCGCGCGCCTCACCGCGGCCTGTGCGCCGCTGGTGCGCGACGTCGTCATCGCCGGCATCAATCGCGACGAGATCTCCGCGCTGGTCGTGCTCGATCTCGACGGCTGCCGGCTGATCAACCCGACGCTGCCGCCCGACGATCTCGTCGTCGCGACACGCGACCGGCTGGTGCGCGAGGCTTTCCGCGAGCGCCTGACCCACTTCCTGTCTTCGGCCACCGGCTCCTCGACGCGGATCACCCGCGCGATCCTGATGGATACGCCACTGTCGATCGACAAGGGCGAGGTCACCGACAAGGGCTCGATCAACCAGCGCGCGGTGCTCGAGCATCGCGGCGAGCTGATCGAGGAGCTCTACGCTGCCAATCCGTCGAACCGTGTGATATCGGTCGCCTAGGAAATCATCGCCAAAGGAGAACGCCATGTTGTTGAAGGATCAGGCAGCCATCGTCACCGGCGGCGCATCAGGACTTGGCGCTGCGACCGCTCGAAAACTGGCGGCGCAGGGCGCTAAGGTCGCGGTGTTCGATCTCAATGCCAAGCTCGCGGAGACCGTTGCCGCCGAGATCAAGGGCGTCGCGGTGACCTGCGACGTGTCCGATGCCGCTTCCGCCGAAGCGGCGATCGCGCAGGCGACCAAGGCCCATGGGCCGGCACGCGTGCTCGTCAATTGCGCCGGCATCGGCGTTGCCAAGCGCGTCGTCGGCCGCGACGGCCCGATGGCGCTTTCCGATTTCGACAAGGTGATCAAGGTCAACCTGATCGGCACCTTCAACATGCTGCGCCTTGCCGCGACCGAGATGTCCAAGCTGGAGCCGCAGGCAACCGGCGAGCGCGGCGTCATCATCAACACCGCCTCCGTCGCTGCCTATGACGGCCAGATCGGCCAGTCCGCCTATTCGGCCTCCAAGGGCGGCATCGTCGGCATGACGCTGCCGATCGCGCGCGAGCTGGCGCAGTTCGGCGTGCGCGTGCTGACCATCGCGCCCGGCCTGTTCCTGACGCCGCTGCTCGCCAACCTGCCTCAGGAAGCCCAGGACTCGCTCGCCGCCGCCATCCCCTTCCCGCGCCGGCTCGGCAATGCCGACGAGTTCGCCGCGCTCGCGCTGCACATGGTCGAGAATGCATATCTGAACGGCGAAGTGGTGCGCCTCGACGGCTCGCTGCGCATGGCGCCCAAGTAATCTTGTAGAGCAAGGCGCGACACATGTTCGTGAACCGGCGCGAGGTCCAGATCCAGTGGGGCGATTGCGACCCCGCCAACATCGTCTACTACCCGCGCTATTTCGCGATGTTCGACGATTCGACCTCGACGCTGTTCGAGGTCGCCGGATTCTCCAAGCAGGACCTGGTCCGCAAATACGGCCTGGTGGGCATCCCCATGGTCGACACGCGGGCCAAGTTCTACATCCCCTCGAGCTATGGCGACTGGATCACCATTGAAACGAAGATCGAGAGCATCAAGCGCTCGAGCTTCGAGGTGAAGCACAACGTCTACAAGGGCGAGGCGCTGGCGATCGAGGGGTTCGAGACCCGCGTCCTGGTCGGCCGCGATCCTGACAACCCCGACAAGCTGAAATCGGCGCCGTTTCCGCCGGAGATGGTCGCCAAATTCACGGGGAGTTAGGTCTGGAGCTAAATCGCCGCATCACCAAAAGAGGGGCTGAATTACCCCCCGATTTCTGCTTTCAAAGAACGACGTCAAGGGAGGAATAGATGAAACGCTTTTATTTGACCGCTGCCATCACCGCGGCCGCACTGGCGCTGCCGGCATTGCCTGCGCTGGCCCAGACCAGCGAAGTTACCATCGGCATCACCACCACCACGACCGGCCCGGGTGCCGCGCTCGGCATTCCCGAGCGCAACGCGCTGGAATTCGTGCCGAAGGAGATCGGCGGCGTGCCGCTGAAGGTGATCGTGCTCGACGATGGCGGCGATCCCACCACCGCGACCACCAACGCCCGCCGCTTCGTCACCGAATCCAAGGCCGACATCATCATGGGCTCGGCGCTGACGCCGCCGACGATCGCGGTCTCCAACGTCGCCAACGAAGCCGGCATCCCGCACTTTGGTCTTGCGCCCTTCCCGATCACGCCGGAGCGCATGAAGTGGTCGGTGGCGATGCCGCAGCCGATTCCGATCGTGGGCAAGGTGCTGTACGACCACATGAAGACCAAGGGCGTGAAGACGCTCGGCTATATCGGTTATTCCGACTCGTATGGCGATCTCTGGTTCAACGATTTGAAGGCGCAGGCCGTGCCGATGGGCATGACCATCGTCGACGAGGAGCGCTTCGCCCGCCCCGACACCTCGGTGACCGGACAGGTGCTGAAGCTCGTTGCCGCAAATCCCGACGCCATCCTGGTCGGCGCCTCCGGCACCGCGGCCGCGCTGCCGCAATCCGAGCTGCGTGAGCGCGGCTACAAGGGCCTGATCTACCAGACCCACGGCGCGGCCAGCATGGACTTCATCCGCATCGCCGGCAAAGCGGCCGAGGGCGTGCTGATGGCCTCGGGTCCCGTGATGGACCCCGAGGACCAGCCGGACACCGCGCTGACCAAGAAGCCGGGCCTCGCGCTCAACTCGGCCTATGAAGCCAAATACGGTCCGAACAGCCGCAGCCAGTTCGCCGGCCATTCCTATGATGCCTTCGAGATCCTGAAGCGCATCATTCCAACAGCGCTGAAAACCGCAAAACCCGGCACGCCGGAATTCCGCGAAGCGATCCGCCAGGCGCTGCTGTCGGAGAAGGAGCTGGCGGCGAGCCAGGGCGTCTACAACTTCACCGAAAAGGACCGCTACGGCCTCGACGACCGTTCGCGCATCCTGCTCACGGTGAAGGACGGCAAGTACACGCTGGTGAAGTAAGCGCAGCGAAAGTTCTGAGACGACGAGAGCCGGCCCCGATGGGCCGGCTCTTTGTTTGTGCTGCAAGGAACGAGCTGCGGCTCCACTGTCGCTGCGCCCCCTCTCCCGCTTGCAAGCGGGAGAGGTTACACCGAATCTGCCGATGCACCGGGGCCTAAGCCGCCTGCCGCAGCGGGGCCCAGGCGAACTCGGGGTAATAGGTATCCATCATGCGGTCGACAAAAGCGGTGAGGTTTGGAAATCCCTCGGCGCGCTCGCGCAAGGCCGATTCGAAGTATGGCGTCAGGATGCCGGCGAGCATGCCGAAGGCGGTGGCGTCGACGCCGCAGGGCTTGTTGCCCATCAGGTAGGGCTTGTCGCCGAGCTGCACCGACAGTGCAAACAGCGAGCGCACGGCGAGGTCGACATCGTCATCGGGTCCGTGGCGGCCGAGGCCGGAGAGCAGATAATTCTCGGCGACGCGGAACTGCGCATCCTCGCGCAGCTTCTCGCGATTGTGCTCCGGTGCGCCGTCGAAGAAGTGCGCGGGGCCCTTGGCGAAGTTGACCGGATCGACCCAGCGGGCGCCGACCAGCGCCCAATAGACGTGATGCTCGATCATGCGCTCGAACGCCCAGGCCTGCGCGCGCTCAGCCAAGGAGAGCCCGGCATCGAAATCGAAGCCGTAGCGACGCTCGATATGAGCGCGGATGAAGGTGGAATCGGCCACCGCCTCGCCGCCGTCGTCGATGAAGGGCAGCTGCCCCTTGGGCGAAGCGGGCGGCATCGCTCGCTCCTTCCGGTAAGGCAGCCCCGCCATCTTGAGCTGCACCTCCGTCTTGGTAACGAAAGGGCTGATTTCCGGCAGGCCGAAGCCGGCGCCAAAGCCGTAAAGCGTGATCATGCGAGCTCTCCTGAACCTGTCGAACGAGTTGAAGGAACCTACCTGCCGGCTGCTGCCACCATGGTGGCAGCAGCCGTGATATCTTCTGCGAAGCGGGCCCCTCGCCAGGCGCGGCCCATCACATGGCGGACCAGCGCCTCGGCGGCATGGACCAGCGAACGCGTCACGGCGGTGGCGAGCGCAAGGCGGAGGTCAACGACCGTGACATCAAGCGAAACGAGGCGGCTGAATGCCCAAGCCTGCCAGGCCTGCACCTGGAAAGCCTGGCTCCGCCACAACGGGCCGGCCGGGCCGAAATGGGTTGGAATGATCATGGACAAATCCTCTTCAGTCGATGTGTTGTCCCGGTATAGAACTCCCCTGCTGCCAACATCCTGTCAGCAGCCGCGCGCCGCCTTCTGAGAAAGACCACCGAGAAAAAGCAGCGATAAGAGACCTGTCATGAGACGCGCCGACCGGCTGTTTCAAATCATCCAGGTGCTGAGGCGCACGCGTAAGCCGCTGACGGCCGACGCGATCGCAGCCGAGCTCGAGACCTCGAAGCGCACCATCTATCGCGACATCGCAACCCTGATCGGCCAGCGCGTGCCGATCCGCGGCGAGGCCGGCATGGGTTACATCCTGGAAAAGGGCTTTGACCTCCCGCCGCTCATGCTGACACCCGACGAGATCGAGGCGGCGGTGCTGGGCGCGCAATGGGTCGCGGGCCACGCCGATTCCGCGCTGGCGCGCGCGGCCGAGGACTTGATGGCCAAGATCGCCGACACCGTGCCTGAGCGCCTGCGGCCCTTCGTGCTGGAGCCGGCGAGCCGGGCGCGGCCGAGTTGGAACAGGGAGCCGGACCGCCTGGACATGGCGCGCACCCGCACCCAGATCCACGAAGGCAAGAAGATCATACTGCGCTATCGCGACGAGCAAGGCCGCCCCAGCGAGCGCGTGATCTGGCCGATTTCGGTCGGCTATCTCGAAGCGGTGCGGCTGCTGGCGGCCTGGTGCGAGTTGCGCAGCGACTTCCGCAGCTTCCGCACCGACCGCGTGGTCGAGGCGACCTATCTCGACGAGAAATATCCGGAGCGGCGCGACGTGCTGCGCGCAAGATGGCGGCAGAGCCTGGTCTGGGGTCCGCCAAAGGATACGTGAGGACGATGGAAGAGATCGACCTGTCGAGCTGCTGCCAGGGTTGCGGCGCCTGCTGCGGCTATTCGCAGAACTGGCCGCGCTTCTCGATCGAGAGCGACGAGGAGCTTGCCGCGATTCCCGAAACGCTGGTCAACGCGCGCCAATCCGGCATGCGCTGCGAGGGTGATCGCTGCTCGGCCTTGCAGGGAGAGATCGGAAAGATGACGGCCTGCGGCATCTATGACGTGCGGCCGGAAGTGTGCCGCACCTGCATGCCGGGCGATGCCGAATGCGCGATGGCGCGGCGAAAGTTTGGACTGCCCGTGATCGAGGCCGCTTAAGCAGGAACCGCTTCGCTGATCTCGTCGTCGAGCTCGTCATCGAGCGGAGCGAGCACCGAGAGCGGCTTCGTCGACAGCGTGATCGGCTTGCGTCCGCCCGACAGCGACGGCGAGGATTTCGCCCTGCCTTCGCGCGACAGCGCGTAGAGTGTCGAGCCGACGCGGCCGCCGTTCTCGATCAGGTCGCGCTCGCTGCAGCTTGCTGCGATCGCGACCGCCAGCGAGTGCAAATGGCTGCGGCGGTAGCAGAACAGCGCCAACCTGGCGCGAACGTCAGGGGAAACACTCTCAACCAGCCTCGGCAGGCCACTCTCGCTGGCGCGGTACATCTCGCCAAGGAGCTCGTCGCGGACCGGGCAGAAATCGCCTTCAAAGGTGTCGCGGCTTGAAAACATTGCAGTTCTCCCTCGTGTGCGGAAGATGCAGCGCAATTCTCTAACGAAGGGTTAACCACGCCGGGCGGTAGTCACCCGGGGTCGTTGCGTCCTGGCCGCGAATCAGAGGGGCGGGCAGCTTCCCTGCGGCCATCCTTCGAGACGCCCGCCTTCGGCGGACCCTCAGGATGAGGTCTTAGTTCGCCGCGAAAGACCCTCATGGTGAGGAGCGCCGCCTCACGGCGCGTCTCGAACCATGAAGGCCGAGCAACCAGCCGCGGCTATCCTCAGTTCGCAGCCATGAAGATGGAGAGGCCGAAGCCGGTCAGGTGATGCAGCGCCTGGTCGACGCCGATCAGGGTCCAGAACCAGGGATGCGCGAGGTCGACGCCGAAATTGGCGGAGACGAATCCCTTGGCGCGGTCGATCGTGATGTGGATCACGAAATCAATGAAGGCCACGAACCAGAATTTTGGCGCCACGATCAGGATCAGGGGCAGCGCAACGGCAAGGTGGACCAGGCAGTGCACAAGAAGCGGCAGGGCCCAGCCATGCTTCTGGTCCTTGCCGTGCGCCATCCAGGCGGTCTGAAGCACGAAATCGGCGATGATGTGCTTGAAGGTGAGCAGCAACATCCAGCCAATGAGCGCTTCAACCGGAATCGCCGATGACATGGGTGGAAACGACAAGCTGACGCCCTCATTGACGTGACGAGAAGAATTGGAGCGTTCAGCGCAACTTCTTCTTGGACCGGTCAAATCGCCGGGACGCGTGATTTATGACATCTCCCGCGGCGGAATGCAGCCGGGGGGAACCGGAAAATCGCCAACTGTGGCTAACTGGTGATAGGATGACCAATCGCGGCGACCAGATCGAGTAAGGTTACCTTCGGCTCGAAATTTGCATTCCGCTACCCTCGCGCTATCATCGGCGATAGAGAATTTTGTTCTTTTTTTCAGGCGTTTACGAATTACAGGGCGCACGCTGCGCTTCCAAGCCACGCGCCGCCACCGAAGTATAAGGCCAGAGTGCTGCCATGAGTGCTGACGGCCCCACCGCATCGCCGACCGTGCCGCCGCCCCGGCGTCCCAAGGTGATCAAGACCAACCAGCAGCAGGTGTTCCTCTACGTCGTGCTGACGCTGCTGCTGTCGCTTGCCACCGTCTGGGCCGGCCGCACGCTGGTGCACAATTCGGAAACGCTCATCTTTGCCGTCGGTGGCCCCAACAGCGACGAGGCGCTGTTCGCCGCCAGGCTCGCCGCTCTTCTGAAGAACAACGCATCGCGCTTCCGGATCAAGATCGTCAACAACGCCGACAACGCCAGGGCGGTCGCCCAGTTCGACCGCAAGCAGGCCGACCTCGCCGTGCTGCGCACGGACTCCAAGGTGCCGCTGCCGGCGCGCACGCTCGCGATCCTCGAGCACGATCTCGTGCTCCTGCTCGCTCCCGGCAACAAGAAGATCAAGTCGCTCGCCGAGCTGAAGAAGAAGAAGATCGCTGTCGTCGCCGAGAACGAATCCTCGCTCGCTTTCGTCCGCAGCATCCTCGACGTTCCCGACGGCTCCGAGGCTGCGAAGATCCAGATGGCGCCGCAGGGCGCAACGCTCGACAAGCTGTTTGCGCCGTCAAACGGCTTCAGCGCGGCGATCGCCATCGTCCACGCTTCGAAGGCGGTGCGTGACAAATCCTATGAGCAGGTCGCCAAGCGCGGCGGCTTCACGCTGAACGCGATCGACGAGGCCAAGGCGCTGGCGCGCAAATTCCCGGGCATTTCCGACGAGACGCTGACAGCGGGCACATTGTCGACGTCGCCGCAAATTCCCGACGACGATCTCGACACGATCGGGCTCGAATGGCTCCTGGTCGCACAATCCAGGATGTCACCGACGACCGCCGGCGAGCTCGCGCGCACCATCTACGAGAACAAGTCCGCGCTCGGGCTCGACAACGGTTTCGCCACCAGGATAGAGCCGGCCTCCGTCGAGAAGGATGCCTTCGTGATCGCGCATCGGGGCGCCGCCGATTACATCAACGACGACACCAAGTCGTTCATGGATAAGTACAGCGACTTGATGTATCTGGGCGCCGCCGCGCTCAGCGTCATCGGCTCGATCTTCGCAGCGATCTACGCCAAGATCACCCGCATCGCGCCGGAGAAAGCCAGCGAGCTCTCGACCGCCATCCTCGACATCGGCGAGCGGATCGAGCACGCCCACTCGCTGGATCAGCTCGAATGTCTGCAGGACGAGCTCGAGGCCATCTTGCGCGGCGCCGTTATCGGCCTCAGAGACGGCACGATCAGCACCGACGGGCTCGACACCTTCAAGCTCGGCTACGAATTCGTCCGCGACGAGATCGGCATGCGCCGTGACTATCTGAAACGTCATGCCAGCGAAGCTGAAAAGACGGTGCGCGATGCCGGCCCGGCCCAGCCGGACGACAGCAATGTCGTGGTGGTGAAGACCGCCCAAAGCGCCTGATCGCAGCGTCGCGCAACCACCACCCCTCGTGTCCCGGACAAGCTGCAATGCCGAAGGCGTTGCAGCGCCGAGCCGGGACCCAGGAACCCACACTATGCGCTGCCGCATGGGCCCCGGCTCTGCGGCGCATTACTACGTGCTGCGCCGCGTCCGGGGCACGACACTGAGGCTATGACCGCCCGCCCAATCCGTAAGCCAGCTGGCTGGAACCGTCGCGATCAGCAACCGTTGGTTCCCTGTTACAGCCGGAGAACGCGGCATGCGTGCACTCCTCATCATCCTCCTTCTGGCAATGCTGGCGGCGGCCGGCTACTTCGCCTATTCCGCAATGGCGGTCGAAGGTGAGCCGATCCCGACGGAAGGCTATGTGGCACTGGCGCTGGGCGCAGGGTTTTCCGTCATCGTCGGCGTCGGGCTGATGGTGCTGCTGTTCTTCAGCAGCCGCCGCGGCTACGACGAGCCGCCACATTTCGGGTAGGCAATCCGCCAACGACGGCGGCACGAACGGCAGCACCGGCGCAGCGGCGCCGGCAAAACGGCCTGCACCGTCGTTGACGGCCTCCGCCCGGGCGGGCACTTTGGCGCCGACGTCCCAACCGGGGCCTCGAGACTTGCCCCGAGACCGAATAGCCTTCCCGCATGTCCAAGCCGCTGATCTCCGCTCTGGCCCAATTCGCGGCCGCCACGGCCGGCCGCAACATGACCAAGGCGGCCTATGTCGCGGTGATCGTCGGCGTGCTCAGCATGGTGTTGCTGACGGACAACCGGGCCAGAGAGGCGTGGGGCTGGGTCGATGCCCTGCTCTGGACCTGCCTCGCCTATTTCGTGTTCGAATGGCTGGTGCGGCTGCGCCACATGGCGCGGCAGGGGCGGCTTTCGCTCTATGTGTCCTCCTCCGCCGGCATCGTCGACGCGATCGGGGCGCTGGCCGTGCCGGTCGCGCTTCTCCTCGGCGTCGAGCCGAGGACGGCCTGGCTGCTCAGCGTGCTCTGGGTTCTGAAGGTGGTGCCGGGCATTCCCGGCCTGCGGCAGCTTCGCCGCGTGCTGGTGCTGGAATCGGGGCCGCTGGTCAGCGTGCTCGTGATCTTCCTGATGGTGGTCTTCCTCGCTTCCGTCGCCGAATATTTCCTGGAGCGGGACGTGCAGCCGCAAACCTTCGGCAGCGTGCCGGCCGCGCTGTGGTGGGCGGTGGTGACCCTGACGACGACGGGCTATGGCGACGTCGTGCCCGTCACGCCGCTCGGGCGCGTGGTGGCAGCCCTGGTGATGATCTCCGGCCTCGGCGTGTTCGGCCTCTGGACCGGCATCCTGGCGACCGGATTTGCCGCGGAGACCCGGCGCGACAACTTCCTCAAGACCTGGGAGTCCGTCAGCAAGGTGCCGTTCTTCGCGACCCTGGGCCCCGCGGCCATCGCCGACGTCACCCACATGCTGCGCACCATTGAGCTGCCGGCGCGCACCACGATCATCCGCAAAGGTACGCAGGGCGACTGCATGTATTTCATTGCCGCCGGCGAGGTCGAGGTCGATCTGCCCGGCAAGAAGGTGCAGCTCGGCGAAGGCGCCTTTTTCGGCGAGATGGCGCTGCTCGGCAACAACAAGCGCGGGGCCAATGTCTCGACCACACACCACGAAAGTGTCACGGCTTCTGGTGCTCGACCTCGTCGATTTCCGCGTGCTGATGGCGCGGCATCCCGATCTCGCCGAGACCATCGACGCGGAAGCAAAACGGCGTGCGCTCGAAAACAAGTAATGGAGACAAGAATGTCGGACACAGCCGACGCAGCATCCAATCCCCTGCTCGAACTCACCGGTGCCCGCGCCACCATCCGCCTCAACCGGCCGAAGCATCTCAATCGGCTCCAGGCGGAGGATCTCGGCGAGTTGACAAGACTGTTCGACCGCGTCGAGGCCGATCCCGATATTCGCGTGCTGGTGCTGACCGGCACCGGGCGCGCCTTCTCCGCGGGCTACGATCTCAATTCGGTGGCGGAGCGCGCGGTCAGCGCGAGCGAGCAGCAAAGCGCGGGCTCGGCCTTCGAGGTGGTCGTCAACCGGCTCGAGGATCTCGGCGTGCCGACGATCTGCCGGCTCAACGGCGGCGTCTATGGCGGCTCGACCGACCTGGCGCTCGCCTGCGATTTCCGCATTGGCGTCGACACCGCGGACATGTTCATGCCGGCGGCGCGGCTTGGGCTGCATTACTACCCGAGCGGCATCAAGCGCTACGTGACCCGCCTCGGCGTGGACAATGCGAAGAAGCTGTTCCTGACCGCCACGAGGATCAGCGCGCCGGAGATGCTGCGCATCGGCTATCTCACCGCGATGGTGCCGGAGGAATTCCTGGACGAGGAAGTCGACAAGCTCGCTGCGATCCTCGCCGGCAACGCCCCACAGGCGATGCGCGGCATGAAGCGCGCGATCAACGAGTTCGCCCGCGGCGAGCTCGATGAACCCGCCGCCGACCAGCGCCACCGCGACAGCATGCGCAGCGACGAGATCAAGGAAGGCATCAAGGCGTTCGCGGAGAAGCGGGCGCCGCGGTTTTGAGGGGGCGGTCGGTCTGTAGACGAGCGCGCCTCACACTCCGCCGTCGTCCCGGACAGTCGCAGCGAAGCGGAGCGCCAATCCGGGATCCATAGCCGCAGGGAGTTGCTGTAGCGCAGAGCTGGCAACTCCGAGTCTTCGCCAAACTCCACCCTGTGGTTATGGGTCCCGGGTCTGCGCTTGCGCTTGCCCGGGACGACAGCGGAGATTGAGGCACGCGCCGCCTACCCGCCAGCCGCAGCCGCATGCTGCGCGGCCATCTCCGCATCCGCCGCGGTGATGCGCTGGAACGCCGGGCGCGCGGTCATGCGCTCGGCATAGCGGACGAACACGTCCTTCTTCGGCACGATGCCGAACATCATGGTCCAGCTGAACGCGACGCCCCACAACACGTCCGCAGCCGTCATGCGCTCGCCGAGCAGATACGGGCCCTTCGACAGCTGCACCTCCAGCGCACCGAGCATTGTATCGTAATCCGCATAAGGCGATTGCGTGATCGGCGCCGGCTCACGCTGCATGAACCTGTCGATCAGGGCCGGCTCGAACGATGCGCCGTAATAGGCGATCCAGCGCAGGTAAGGGCCGCGTAAGGAGTCGTTCAGGGCGGGCGTGAGGCCGGCCTGCGGAAACAGGTCGGCGAGATAGATGGTGATGGCGACCTGCTCCGTCACCAGCGCCTCGCCGTGGCGGATCGCCGGCACCTTGCCGAGCGGGTTGATGGCGAGATAGGCGGGCTTACGCTGCTCGCCAGCTTTCATGTTGAGGACGTGGAGATCGTAAGGAGCCCCCAGCTCCTCCAGCAGCACCCGCGTGCCGGTGGCTCGCGTCTGCGGCGAATAGTACAGCGTGATGCGGTTCGGATCGGTCATGGCGGGACTCCCATCTAACCTCTTGGCGATGGCGCAGCTTGTAGCGGACCATACCTGACATCTTCTGTCAGGTATGGTTTAAGGGGATCATGCGCGCGAGCCGGATGCTGTCGACCCTCACCACCCTCCAGGCCAAGGGGCGGGTCACCGCGCCTGAGCTCGCGGAGGCCTGCGAGGTCTCGGTGCGCACGATCTATCGCGACATCGACGCGCTCGCCGCGTCCGGCGTCCCTGTTTACGCCGACCGCGGCGCGGAAGGCGGCTATCGCCTGCTCGACGGCTATCGCGTGCGGCTGAACGGGCTGTCGCAGAGCGAGGCAGGCGCGCTGTTCCTGGCGGGATTGCCGGGTCCGGCCGCAGCGCTCGGGCTCGACGCGGCGATGATCGCCGCGCAGAACAAGCTGATGGCGGCGCTGCCCGCCAATTTGCGCGAAGACGCCGGGCGCATGCAGGAGCGCTTTCACCTGGACGCTCCCGGCTGGTTCGGCGAGGCCGAAGATCCAAAGCACCTGCGCAGCATCGCCGGCGCCGTCCTGCGGGGGACGCTGATCAAGATCCGCTACCGGAGCTGGCGATCGGAGAAGCAGCGCCGCGTCGCGCCGCTCGGCCTCGTGCTGAAGGGCGGCAGCTGGTATCTCGCCGGCCAGGTCGAGGGCAGCGTGCGCACCTATCGCGTCGCGCGCGTGCTCGACTGCACGGCGCTGGACGACCGCTTCGATCGTCCCGCCGGCTTCGATCTCGCCGCCTATTGGCAGGCCGCGACGCTGCGGCTCGAGGCCGAGATGCATCCCAATGTCGCGATCGTCCGGCTGTCGCCGTTCGGCGTCAAAATGCTCGACGCGCTGAGCCAGCCCTATGTCAAGGCACGCACGCAGCTCGAAGAGATCGCCGGTGCAGACGGCTGGCGCGTTGCGCGGGTGCCGGTCGGCAAGACGTCGTGGCACGCCGCAGCCGAATTGCTGCGGCTCGGCCCCGAGGCCGAAGTGCTGGAACCGGCCGATCTCCGCGACAAGATGGCCGAGCTGACGCAGGCGATGGCTGTGCGCTATCGCGCCGTGCGAAAAGCCTGACCGCGGCACATTTTGCCGCGGCCGACGAAACAATCCTGAAACACGATTCTTCCCCCGCGCCGTGAACGCATTCGCGTTTCGTCTCGACCGAGATGCAGGGACACAACATGGCCTTAGCGCCAAACGGAGAATGAAGATGTTTCGTAAGCTTGCACTCGGTCTGATCGCCGCCGCTTCGCTCGGCGTTGCCGCTCTCGCCCCCACCGCCGCGTCGGCCGGCGGCTTCCATGGCCATCACTGGGGTCACCATCATCACTGGGGTCCAGGCTGGGGCTTCGGCGGCGTCTACGTCAACACCGGCGTCAGCAACTGCTACCGGGAGCGCCTGGTCCAGACCCGTCATGGCCTGCGCGTGCGCGTCGTGAATGTCTGCGCCTACGGGATCTACTGATATTTCGCCTTCACGACAAAGCTCCGGTCGCGCCGCGGCCGGAGTTTTTCGTCGCGCTAGCCGCCCTGACGCTGCCGGCGAAACCAAGTCCAGGTCTCACGCGTCGTCCTGATGTAGCCGCGGCCGCGATGGACGATCTCGCCGTCGACGATCTCGTTCAGCTTCGGCAGCGCGTGAAAGGGGATCGAGGGATAGGCGTGGTGCTCGACATGGTAGGGCATGTTCCACGCGAACCATTTAACGATGGCACCGGTATAGGTGGTGCGGGTGTTCTGAAAGGCGCTGCGGGTGCGGTCGCAACCGGTGTGCTCGGCGTAAAGATACGGCCGCAGGAAGAACTGCCCGCTCACAAGCGGCACGATCCAGACCCAGAGCAGCAGCGCTGAAGAGAACCACAGCGAGAGCGCAAGCAGCAGGGCGTAGAGCGCGACATAGGCGCGCGCCTCGGCCACGATGGTGCCGCGCTTGCTCTCGGGAATCCAGGGCACGACGACCTTGCCGGTGACGGCATGGCCGAGCATCAGCCGCAGACGGCCGGCGACCTGGAGCAGGCCGCTATAGGCGAGTGCAAGCTGCGTGTCGGATGTTGGCTTCACCCCGACGATCAACTCGGGATCCCTAGCCGGATCCTGGGTGTAGCGGTGATGATCCCAGTGGAACAGGCAGTAATATTCGTAAGGCAATCCAATGATGAAGGCCGAGAGATGGCCGATGGCGAGATTGAGGCCGCGGCTCCGGAACGCGGTCTTGTGCGCGGTCTCGTGCACCGCCATGAACAGGAAGGCGACGACATAGCCCTGCACCACCATCAGCGGCAGCGCCCAGAGCACGCCCCAGGTCGACGAAACGAGCCAGATCAGCGCGCCCACCAGCACAATCACGCCGTAATGGCCGAGGCTCTGCGCCGCACCCCTGAGGTCGGAGCGAACCGACAATTCGCGCAGCATGGCCGGTGTCAGCGGCTTCAGGCGATGGCCGGTATCTGAAACGGCTGCGTCGCTCATGATCGGTTCCTGTCCTACTTGCGGAGAAGCTCGGCGACCTCGGCCTTGATGAAGGCCTGGTCACGCGGATTGTTGACGGGGTTGCCGGCGCGATGGCCGTGCAGCGATGGGATCGGATGCAGCACGGCTGACTTTGCATTGACCAGCTTGCCGAGTTCGTCCTCGTTGTCGCGGAGGTCGAAATAGCGATCGGTCGCGCCCGGCATCAGCAGCATATGAGCCTTGATCGCCGCCAGCGCGCGATCGAGATCACCTGCGAATGTCGGGCCACGGCTGACGTCGCCATTCTGCCAGATCCCAATCTGCGCCAGGAGGTCGTTGGCATCGCGCCGCGCAAATGTCGCGTCCCAGGCGCGGCTGAGATAATCCTCGAGCGAGGTGAAGCCGGCCTCGCGCCAGAGCTCGTCGCGGTAGAAGCCGTGCGACATCGCCCAGCCGGCATAGACGCGCCCCATCGCGCGATAGCCGGCGACGGGCCTTTCGACGAAACGGCCATCGCGGAAGGCGGAATCGGCCGTGAGCGCGGCCTTCACGCTTTCCAGGAAGACGTAATTATAGGGCGCGCAGCGGGCGCTGCCGCAGACGACCGCAGCGCGCTCGACCATGTCGGGATGCAGCGCCGCCCAGTGATAGGCCTGCATGCCGCCCATCGACCAGCCATAGACCAGCGCAAGCTTTGAGATGCCGAAGCGTTCGGTCAGGAGGCGATGCTGGACCGCGATGGCATCGTGATAGGTCACCTCGGGGAAAAGCGTGGACGTGTTCGAGGGCGAGGACGACAGGCCGTTGCCGAACAGGTTCGGGATGATGATGAAGTAACGCGTGGGATCGAGCACGCGGTCGGGCCCAATCAGCCATTCAGTGTCGGTGTGCTGCGCGCTGAACGACGTCGGATAGAGGATGACGTTGTCCCTGGCGGCGCTCAGCGTGCCGTAGGTCTTGTAGGCGAGCTTCAGCGAAGGAAAGACGGCCCCGGACCGGAGCAAGACGTTGCCAGCCTGGAATATCTCGTAGTCGTGCTGCGCCGTCATGCACCCAGCTCCCGCTTACTCGGACCCCAAGACCTTCACGCCATCCGCGATGCATCGATCATGCCGCCCTTGCAGATGCGGCGACTGCGGTCGACTTCATAATGTACTATTAGTACAGTTATTGGAGGCCGGCAAGATAAATCCGATCCGCGCCCGGCTCAGGCGATGGCCGCGAGATAGCGCGCGACCGACGCAGCAAACGCCGCCTTGGCGCCGCTCGCGATGTTGCGGCCCCACCAGGCGCCATAGATCCGGTCGAAGGCGAGCGGCTCGACGGCTGCTGCGATCCGCCGCACCGCGGCGGCGTTGAGCGGCATGTAATTCGGATAGGAATACATGAAGCTGACGAAGCGCCGGTCCATCGTCACCTGGGCGATGTCCCCCGTGAGCAGCGCGCCCTTGCCGTCCGCACCGCGCGCATAATGCAGCACGGTGGCGCCGGCAAAGTGGCCGCCTGTGCGCAGCAGCAGCACGTCGTCGGAGATGCGATGGCTTTCGCCGGTCCAATGCACGATCGCCGGATGAGGCCGTGTGACAAAGGCGCGATCGTCGGCGTGCAGATAGACCGGCACGCCGCCGAACGTGTCGCTCCAGTCGGCTAGCGCGCCATAGTAATGCGGATGCGAGATCGCGATAGCCTTGAGACCGCCGAGTGCTGAAACGTACTGGATGGCCTCGTCGGTCGCCAGCGGAATGCAATCCCACATCACGCAGCCGTCGTCTTGAGGCACCAGCAGCGCGCGCTGCCCGATGGCAAAGCTCGGCTCCATCCCGATCCCGGTGAGCCCGAGATCGTCGCGTCCCACGAGTCGGTGTCCCCGCGCGAGCGCCTCGCGCGTGAGAAAGGTCTGCCCGTTCCAGTTCACGAACTGTCGCTCGTCCTCGCAAATCGGGCAGGAGTCGGGCGGTGCTCCGCATGAGGGAAATTGAGCGCCGCAGGTTTCGCAGGTCCAGAGAGGCATGACTCGTGCTCCGTGGGAAGATCGCAGGATGACATTGCGGACAAGCTCCCGGCAAGATCGATGACCGGCATCAGAGTTCGGAACCAACGCGGCGAGCGCCCGTTACGTTCAGGCCTAAGCCAGACCGATTGGCCAAGAGGATCACGACACACGAGGAGCATGTTTAGGTATCGATGGCATCGCGTTCCCCCTCCTCGTCCCGTATCTGGCCTTTGTTCGCGCTCAACTTCTTCATGGCCGACATGCAGTCGGGCATTGGGCCGTTCGTCGGGGTCTTTCTTCAGGAGCGCGGCTGGGCGAGCGGGCTGATCGGCACCGCCATGACCATCGGCAACGTCGCGGGCATGCTGATCACGACGCCGATCGGCGCCTTCATCGACGCCAGCCGCAACAAACGGCTCTGGGTCGTCATCCCCGGCATCTGTGTCGTTCTCGCGTCCGCGATCATCCTGATCTCGCAGAACTTCTGGGCGGTGACGTTCTCGCAAGTTGCGCAATCGCTCGCGAGTGCCGCGATCGTACCGGCGGTCACGGGCATCACGCTCGGCATCGCCAAGCAGAAGGGCTTCAATGCGCTCAATGGCCGCAACCAGGCCTTCAACCACGCCGGCAACATGGTTGGCGCCGCATTGTCGGGCTATCTCGGCTACAAGTTCGGCTATGTCGCCGTGTTCGCGCTGGCCGCCATATTCGGCGCCATCGCCATCGCCTGCGTCCTGATGATTCCGGCCAAGGCAATCGATGACCGTGCTTCGCGCGGCAGCAAGGAGGACGACTCCAAGGCTCCGCCGGATGCGATCACGATGCTGCTCAAGCACAAGCCGCTGCTCGTGCTTGCACTCGCGCTCGCCCTGTTCCATCTCGGCAACGCCGCCATCGTGCCGCTCTATGGACTTGCGGCGGTGGCCGAGGCACAGGCCAACGGCCCGAGCTTCGTCGCGACCACCGTGGTGATCGCACAAGGCGTGATGATCGTGACCTCCCTGATCGCGATGAAGGCCGCGAGCAAGCGCAACTACTGGCCGGTGATCCTGGTCTCCTTCATGTTCTTACCGGTCCGCGGCGTGCTCGCCTTCTTCGTCACGGGATGGTGGGGCGTCGTGCCGATGCAGGTGCTCGACGGCATCGGCACCGGCCTGCAAACTGTCGCCGTCCCCGGCATGGTCGCGCGCTCGCTCAACGGCACCGGCCGCATCAATCTCGGCCAGGGCGCCGTGATCACGGTACAGGGCGTCGGCGCGAGCCTCAGTCCCGCGATCGGCGGCTGGATCGCGCAATGGATCGGCTACGGACCGACCTTCCTGCTGCTCGGCGGTTTTGGCCTGGCGTCCATCGCGCTGTGGCTGGCCTTCGAGGCGGCGGTGAAGAAGTATTGAGACTCGCCGGCGCGGAATGCCGAGCTGCGGCACCTGGTCGCTGGCGCCGCGCGCAGTTACGTGTGGCTTTTCGCGCAATCCCGCGCTTTCCTCGTTGCCGCAACTCGGCGCGCCGACCAAGATACCACTGCAACAGCTCGCTCACCGACGTTTACCGCCGCCAATGACCCAGCCTCAGCTCTCATTCCGCGGCGATCCGACGGGGCCGGCCTATGAGGGCTGGCGCGAGCAGTTCTGCCGGCAGGTGATGGGGACCGATTTCGTTCCGATCGGAGACGGCCCAGTGCACCGGACCATCAGGCCCGCCATCCTTCCGCGCGTGAGGCTGTCCGCCTCCCACGGTACGCCGATGAGCTTCGTGTCCATGGGCACCAACGACGAATTGGTGGTTGCCATGTCACCGAATTCGGCCCTGAGCGGGACCATGGGCAGGCGCGCGCTGAACATCGCCGCTGGCGACCTCACGATCGGAGATCCGTCGATCAGGGGTGCCCGAGTCACGCAGATGGCCTACGGCAACTTCCAGACCGCATTGTTGCCCCGCAAGGCACTGCTGCGCGCCTGCCCGAATGCCGAGGACCTGATTGCGCGACCGATTGACGGTGTCAGGCCGATCACATCGATGTTCCTGCGATATTATGACCTCGCGCATACGCACGCGGACAAGCTCGCGCCGGCGGAGCTCGACGCGGTCTCGCAGCACCTGTTCGACCTCGCCGTCCTGATGCTCGGCGCACGCGGCGATGCCGCCGAAGAAGCTCGATTGCGCGGCCTTGCGGCGGCGCGTTTCGACGCCCTCAAGTCCGACATCCTGGCGCAGCTGGACAGCCCCGCATTGTCGCTGTCCGAGCTCGCAGCCGCGCACCGGATCAGCTCACGCACCATCCAATTGCTGTTCGAGCAGGCCGGCATCACCTATAGCGGCTTCGTGCTGGAGCAACGATTACTGCGCGCCGAGCGACTGCTGCGAAATCCTGCCATGCGCAGCCGCAAGATCATCGAGATCGCGCACCTCGCGGGATTCCACGATGTATCCTACTTCCATCGCGTATTTCGCCGCCGCTTCGGACAAACACCCGATGACATAAGGAAGCTCGCCGGCGGCGCCGGCTAGCAAACTCAGCGACGATGGCACCCGCCCCTACGTCCCAAAGCTCTTCTGGACCGCCTTGTCGAGCGTCTCGCCGCCGACGAAGCGCTGGCGCAGCTCGCGCTTAAGCAGCTTGCCGCTCGGATTCTTCGGCAGGGCGTCCACGAAGATCACGCGCTTAGGCACCTTGAAATGGGCCATATGGCCGGCGCAATGCTTGATGACGGTTTCCTCATCGAGCTTTTCTCCGGTCTTGACCACGACGATGGCGGTCACCGCCTCGATCCAGCGCGGATCGGGCAGGCCGACCACGGCGACCTCGGAGACCCCTGGAATGCGATAGACCATCTCCTCGACCTCGCGGCTCGCGACGTTCTCGCCGCCGGTCTTGATCATGTCCTTGACGCGGTCGACCACGGTGATGTGACCTTCCTCGTCGACGGTGGCGAGATCGCCGGAGTGAAACCAGCCGCCGGAGAACGCCGCCGCGGTCTTGACGGCATCGTTGTAATAGCCGGAGAGCAGATGCGGTGAGCGGTGCACGATCTCGCCGACCTCACCCACCTTGACGTCCTCCATCGCCGTGTTGACCACGCGCGTCTCGACATTGAGCACGGGCTTGCCGGCGGAGCCGGCCTTGCGCAGCTGGTCCTCCGGTCGCAGCACGGTCGCGAGCGGCGCGATCTCGGTCTGGCCGTAGAAATTCCAGAACCTGACATTGGGCAGGCGACGCTGGAGCTCGAGCAGCACCTCCACCGGCATGATCGAGGCGCCGTAATAGCCCTTCTGCAAGGTCGACAGATCGGTCTTGTCGAAGTTCGGCGAGCGCAGCATCGCGATCCAGATCGTCGGCGGCGCGAAGAACGAGGTGATCTTGTGCGCCTGGATCAGCGCCAGGACATTGTCGGCGGTCGGCTTGCCCGTAATCACACTGGAGGCGCCGAGATAGATTTGCGGCCCGAGGAACACGTCGAGCTGGGCGCAGTGATACAGCGGCAGCGCGTGCAGGAATTTGTCCTCCACGCTCATGCCGCCGTCGATGATGCAACTGACATACTGCCACATCACGGCTTCATGGGTCAGCATCGCGCCCTTGGGCAGTGATTCCGTGCCGCTGGTGTAGACGATCTGCGCGAGATCGCGGCTGTCGACCGATGCGTCCAGGAACGAACCATCGGCGTCGAGGAGATCGTCGAAGGTGGTGAGACCCGCAGGCGCCGTGGCCGGATCCTCGCCCGGCAGCCAGATCAGCTTCTCGACGGCGCAATCCTTGGCGCTGGCCGCGCGTGCAGGCTCGACGAAATCAGGTCCAGTCGCGAGCAGCTTTGCGCCGGAGCTCTTCAGGATGAAATTGATCTCGTCCGGATTGAGCATGAAATTGATCGGCACCAGCACGGCACCGATACGCGCCACCGCGAAGCGTAGCGCGGCGAAGGCGTGCGAATTGCGCGAGAGCACGGCGAGGCGGTCGCCCTTCCCAACGCCGAGCCCGAGCAGGCCACGGCCGAGGCGGTTGCAGATCGCGTCCATCTCGGCAAAGCTCCAGCTCACATCGCCGCAGCTCACCGCGAGCTTGTTCGGCTCCCGGCCCGCCGAACGGCGCAGGAGATCGCCGATGGAATGCTCGCGCGCTTTCGAGATGGTGGCTGCGGTGTCGCCGGTCATGTGTTCCTCCGATTGATTGTCTTTGCTTGTTGAAGCCGTTGAATTCCACGGGCGCTATCTGCGCCGGACCGCCTGCGCATGCTCCATGTACATGTGCTCGACTGAGCGATCGAGCGAAGCGATCTTCTCGAAGCCGCGTCGCCAGTCCTGCAAGTGCCGGCGCGTCCACAGCACGCCGGCCTCGCGGTCGCGGTGGCGGATCGCGTCGATGAGATGGCGGTGCGCCGCGACGAGACGCGGGCCGCCTTCGGCGACACCGGTCACGATCATCTCGGTAGTCGGATAGAACAATTGCGCTGCCGGCTCGCGCGCGAGCTGGAGCACGCGATTCTGCGAAGCCTTGGCGACCAGCACGTGGAATTCGGCGTCGCATTCGGCAAGCGCCGCGGGATTTCCGACCACGGCCTCACTGCGCGCGAGATTGTCGGTGAGCTCCGCGAGGTTCTCCTCGCTCGCACGCTCGACGGCACCCTCGATGCTGGCGACCTCCAGCGTCATCGAGGCCTCGTAGAGTTCGCGGAAGGTGACCTCGTGCAGAACCAGCGCGCGGCTGAGACGGCTCGCGAGCTTGCTGTAGCGCGGCAGGCAGGCGTGCAGGCGGCGCGAGGAATCGCGCCGGATCAGCCCGCCCTCCTCCAGCACGCGGATGCCCTCGCGAATGGTCGAGCGATTGACGCCGAACTGCCGCACCAGATCGTGCTCGGTGCCGATTGGGTCCCCGGGCTTGATGCGGCCATTGACGATCTCGCGTTCGATGGCGTCGGCGACCTTCTGATAGGCGGGCGCGACATCGATCGGACGAAAGAGCGGCGCGACGGGCAAACCAGACCTCATGGTGATTGTCGGACAAACTATAGGCATGCCCGCGGAATGCGTCAAACTGCATCATTCCAGCAATGCAATGCAACAAATTGACTCCGTCGGAACCCGGTTCTAGCTTTGTCGGACAAAGGGACAGGATAGTCCCCGCGTAAGAGGAAACGTATCCATGAGACCTATCGCGGCACTCGTGTCTGCGGCCGGCTTGCTGTCGGCTGCCCTGATCACCCCTACCTCGGCCCAGCAGGCGCCGCTCAAGATCGGGGTGCTCTCGGACTTCTCTTCGGTCTATTCCGACATCGGCGGCATGGGGAATGTCGAGGCCACCAAGATGGCGATCGAGGATTTCGGCGGTCAGATGTTCGGCAAGCCGATCGACATGGTCAGTGCCGACGTGCTCAACAAGCCCGACATTGCCTCCACCATCGCCCGCAAATGGTGGGAGACCGAGGGCGTCGACATGATCATCGATCTGCCGACCTCGGCGACCGCGCTCGCGGTGATGGAGCTGTCGAAGCAGTACGAGAAGATCATGATCGTGACCGATGCGGCGAGCTCCGATATCACCGGCAAATCGTGCTCGCCCTACACCGCGCACTGGACCTACGACACCTATGCCAACGCGCACACCGTCGGCAGCGCCATCGTCAAGAACGGCGGCGACACCTGGTTCTTCCTGACCGCAGACTACTTGTTCGGCCATTCGGTCGAGCGCGACACCGGCGATGTCGTGAAGGCCTCCGGCGGCAAGGTGCTGGGGAGCGTCAAGCATCCCCTCAACACGGCTGATTTCTCCTCGTTCCTGCTTCAGGCCCAGGCTTCCAAGGCCAAGATCATCGGGCTCGCCAATGGCGGCGGCGACACCATCAACGCGATCAAGCAGGCCGGCGAGTTCGGCATCGTCGCCGGGGGCCAGAACCTGGCTGCGATCGTGATGTTCATCTCCGACGTGCACAGCCTGGGCTTGAAGCTCGCGCAAGGCCTGATCGTCACCGAGGCCTATTACTGGGACCTCAACGACAAGACCCGCGCCTTCGGCAAGCGCTTCCTGGAGCGCGTCAAGCGCATGCCGACCATGAATCAGGCCGCCACCTACAGTGCGACGCTGCATTACCTCAAGGCAGTGCAGGCCGCCGGCACCCGCGACACCAAGACCGTGATGGCCAAGATGCGCGAGCTGCCGGTGCGCGACGCCTTCACCGGCAACGGCACCCTGCGCGAGGACGGCCGCATGGTGCACAGCATGTACCTGTTCCAGGTCAAGAAGCCGGAAGAATCGAAGGGGCCGTGGGATTACTACAAGCTGCTCGCCGAAGTTCCCGCCGACCAGGCGTTCCGGCCGCTGAAGGATGGCGGCTGCCCGCTGGTGAAGTGAGACGGCCCGGATCGGGTCCACAGCAATCCGTTCAGCAAGTCTCGCTCGTCCGCTCGACCAATCAGGGCGGACGAGCGGTGGTGAGAGGCGCAGGCCCAAAATAGAGGCAGGACACCTCGCGCCGCGGTCTGATCTGCATCAAGTTGCGGTGCAAAATTCGCTGCAATGTTGAGCCCGCCCCGTCCGCGCGATCAGCGGCCGGGCGTTCGTGTCTCAACAGTGGGCGCCGCCGCGCGGCGTTATGAACAGATGAACTTTACACCGGGGCGCGTCGTCGCCGCGCTCGCCATCCTGCTCGCGGGCGGCGGTTATTACTATTGGCAGCACCGCGATACCAATGTGCTGCCTCCGGGTTTCGCCCGCGGCAACGGCCGCATCGAGGCAGTCGAGATCGACATCGCCACCAAGACGCCGGGACGGATCCGCGAGATCCTGGTCAACGAAGGCGATTTCGTCAGCACGGGCCAGGTTCTGGCGCGCATGGACACCGAGCAGTTGCAGGCCCAGCGTCGCCAGGCCGAAGCGCAGCTCCAGCGCGCAACGATCAATGTCGAGACCGCGAAGAGCCTGGTGAACCAGCGCGAGGCCGAACGCAAGGCCGCCGAAGCCGTGGTCGACCAGCGCATCGCCCAGCTCGACACCACGAGCCGCAAGCTCGACCGGTCCGAGCAATTGATCAGGACGAGTGCGGTGTCCCAGCAGGTCCTTGACGACGACCGCTCCACCAACGCCACGGCGAAGGCGGCGCTCGCCGCGTCCCAGGCCCAGGTCGCGGCATCAGAAGCCGCGATCAGCTCCTCCCGCGCCATGGTGATCGACGCCGGCGCTGCGGTCGACGCGGCAAAGGCCGCGATCGAAAGCATCAACGCCGACCTCGACGACAGCGTGCTGAAGGCGCCGCGCGACGGCCGCGTGCAGTATCGCGTATCGCAGCCCGGCGAGGTGCTCGCCGCCGGCGGCCGCGTCCTCAACATGGTCGATCTCGGCGACGTCTACATGACGTTCTTCCTGCCGACGGCCGATGCCGGCCGCGTCGCGATCGGCGCCGAGGTCCGCCTCGTGCTCGACGCCATCCCGCAATATGTGATCCCCGCCAAGGCCACCTTCGTCGCCGACGTCGCGCAATTCACGCCCAAGACGGTCGAGACCGAGGAAGAACGCCAGAAGCTGATGTTCCGCATCAAGGCGCATATCGCGCCAGATCTGCTGCGCCAGCACATCGAGCAGGTGAAGACTGGCCTGCCCGGCATGGCCTATGTGCAGCTCGATCCGGCCGCGCAATGGCCCGACAACCTCAAGATCAAGCTGACGAGATGAGCATGACTGCCGCAGCCGAAGCGCCGGCTGCCGTCGGCAGCGTGGTGCATCTGGAAGGCGTGGGCCTGAGCTACGGCAAGAGCCGGGCGCTCGAGTCCATCACGCTCGATCTGCCGGCCGGCTGCATGGTCGGGATGATCGGCCCCGACGGCGTCGGCAAATCGAGCCTGCTCGCGCTGATCGCCGGCGCCCGCGCGATCCAGGAAGGGCGTATCCACGTGCTCGGCGGCGACATGGCGAGCGCGCGCCACCGCCGCAACGTGTGCCCCGACATCGCCTACATGCCGCAGGGTCTCGGCAAGAATCTGTATCCGACACTGTCGGTGTTCGAGAACATCGACTTCTTCGGTCGCCTGTTCGGACACGACAAGGCGGAGCGGAGCAGGCGGATCGCCGGCCTGCTCCGCGACACCGGGCTCACGCCCTTTGCCGACCGGCCGGCGGCAAAACTCTCCGGCGGCATGAAGCAGAAGGTCGGCCTGTGCTGCGCGCTGATCCACGGTCCCGAGCTCTTGATCCTGGACGAGCCGACCACCGGTGTCGATCCGCTGTCGCGGCGCCAGTTCTGGGAATTGATCGCCTCGATCCGGAGCAGCCGGCCCGGCATGAGCGTCATCGTCTCGACCGCCTACATTGAAGAAGCTGCGCAATTCGATGTCCTGATCGCGATGAATGCCGGCCGCGTGCTGGCGACCGGAACGCCCGCCGAACTCAAGCGGCAGACCGGCGCCGACACGCTCGATGACGCCTTCATCCGTCTGTTGCCCGACGCGGAACGCAGCAACCACACCAACATCGTCATCCCGCCGCGGAGCGAAGACCATGAGGAGATCGCGATCGAAGCCGACCACCTGACCCGGCGGTTCAACGGTTTCGTTGCCGTCGACGACGTCAGCTTCCGCATCAGGAAGGGCGAGATCTTCGGCTTTCTCGGCTCGAACGGCTGCGGCAAGACTACGACCATGAAGATGCTGACCGGCCTCTTGCCGGTGAGCGAGGGCACCGCGCGGCTGTTCGGCAAGACCATCGATGCCGGCGACATGTCGGTGCGGCGGCGCATCGGCTACATGTCGCAGGGCTTCTCACTCTACTCGGAGCTCACGGTCGCACAGAATCTCGATCTGCATGCGCGCCTGTTCGAGCTGCCGGCGGACACCATCGCCGCGCGCATCGACGAGATGATCGCCCGGTTCGATCTTGCTGATGTCGTCGATGCCCTGCCCGATGCCTTGCCGCTTGGGCTCCGGCAGCGGCTGTCGCTGGCGGTCGCCATGATCCATGCGCCTGACATCCTCATCCTCGACGAGCCGACCTCCGGCGTCGATCCGGTCGCGCGTGACCGCTTCTGGCAGATTCTGGCCGAGCTCTCGCGCAAGGACAACGTCACCATCTTCGTCTCGACCCATTTCATGAACGAGGCCGAGCGCTGCGACCGGGTCTCGCTGATGCATGCCGGCAAGGTGCTGACGTCGGACACGCCCGCCGCGATTGTAGCCGCACGCGGCGCCGCCACGCTGGAGCAGGCCTTCATCGCCTGTCTGGAAGAGGCGATCATGGGCACCGGGGACTCAGCCGGGCCGCCTGCGGTCGCATCGCCGGCGCCCGCGGCGACGACCGCAGCGCTGCCGCGCAAGCGCAGCGCGGCATTCAATCCGACCCGCATGCTCGCCTATTCCCGGCGCGAGACGCTCGAGCTGCGGCGCGATCCGATCCGCGCCACGCTCGCAATCCTCGGCAGCGTGCTGCTGCTGTTCGTGCTCGGCTACGGCATCAGCATGGATGTCGAGAACCTGACCTTCGCCGTGCTCGACCGCGACGACAGCGCGATCAGCCGCGACTACAGCCTTCAGATCGCGGGCTCGCGCTATTTCACCGAGAAGGCCCCGATCACCGACTACGCCGATCTCGACCGCCGCATGCGCGCCGGCGAGATCGGCCTCGCCATCGAGCTGCCGCCGGGCTTCGGCCGCGACGTCAGCCGCGGCCGCCATGTCGAGATCGGCGCCTGGGTCGACGGCGCCAATCCGACGCGGGCCGAGACGCTGCGCTCCTACGCGCAGGCGATCCACGCAAGCTGGCTCGCGCAGAAAGGCCGCGAGCTCTATGGCGAGGCGGCGATCGCCGGCGCCTACCAGCTGCAATTGCGCTACCGCTACAATCCTGATGTCATCAGCGTCGTCGCCATGGCGCCGGGCATCATCCCGCTGCTGCTGATCATGATTCCGGCCGTGCTCGCCGCGCTGGCGGTGGTGCGCGAGAAGGAGCTCGGATCGATCGTCAATTTCTACGTCACGCCGGTGACGCGGCTGGAGTTCCTGCTCGGCACACAACTGCCCTATGTCGTGCTGGCATTCGGAAACTTCCTCCTCCTCGTCGGCTTTGCCCTCGCGGTCTTCCGCGTACCTTTCACCGGCAGCTTTCCGACCTACGCGCTGGCCGCGCTGCTCTACGTCACGGCCACGACCGGCATGGGGCTGGTGATCTCGGCCTTCATGAACAGCCAGATCGCGGCCCTGTTCGGCACCGTTCTGATCACGCTGATACCGGCCATCCAGTATTCCGGGCTGATCGATCCGGTTTCGTCGCTGCAGGGACTTGGGGCCCTGATCGGGGCGGATCTTTCCCACCACCTATTTCGTCACGATCTCGCGCGGCACCTTCTCCAAGGGCCTGGCGCTCGACACCCTCCACAACGATCTCCTGGCGCTCGCCATCATGGTCCCCGTCCTGGTGATCGCCGGCGCGATGCTGCTGAAGAAACAGGCCCGCTGACCATGCGCTTCGACAACGTGCTTCAGCTCGGCATCAAGGAATTACGCAGCCTGGTGCGCGACCCCATGCTGCTCGTGCTGATCGTCTATTCGTTCACGCTGGCGGTTTACGCCGGCGCCAAAGCCCTGCCGGAAACCCTGAACCGCGCCGCGATCGCCATCGTCGACGAAGACCATTCGCCGGTCTCGACCCGGATCGGGATGGCGTTCACCGCACCCTATTTCTCGACGCCGCGTCTGATCTCGCAATACGAGATGGACCGCAGGATGGATGCCGGCCTCGACACCTTCGCACTCGATATCCCGCCGGACTTTCAGCGCGATGTGCTGGCGCGCAAATCGCCGGCGATCCAGCTCAACGTCGATGCGACACGCATCTCGCAGGCGTTCAACGGCGGCGGCTATGTTGAGCAGATCGTCAGTGCGGAAATCGCCGAGTTCCTGGCGCGCACGCGCAATGCCCAGACCGCGCCGATCGAGCTGGCGCTGCGAGCAAGGTTCAATCCGGAGCTGAAGAAGTCGTGGTTTGGCGCCATCGATCACGTCATCACCTCAATCACCATGCTCTCGATCATCCTGACCGGGGCGGCGCTGATCCGCGAGCGCGAGCACGGCACGATCGAGCACCTCCTGGTGATGCCGGTCACGCCCTTGGAGATCATGGTGAGCAAGGTCTGGTCGATGGGAGCAGTGGTGCTGATCGCCTCTGCGCTGTCGATCGCCTTCGTCGTCAAGGGATGGCTGGCGGTCACGATCGACGGCTCGCTGGCGCTGTTCCTGGTCGGCGCGGCACTGCAGCTGTTCGCCACCACCAGCATGGGGATCTTCCTCGCCACCGTCGCCGGATCGATGCCGCAGTTCGGGCTGCTGCTGATCATGATCCTGCTGCCGCTGCAAACCCTGTCGGGCAGCATGACGCCGCGGGAGAGCATGCCGCAATTCGTCCAGGACATCATGCTGGCGGCGCCCAACACGCATTTCGTGATGCTCGCGCAGGCGATCCTGTTCCGCGGCGCGGGCCTGGAGGCGGTGTGGCCGCAGCTTGCCGCGCTCGCCGTGATCGGCAGCGTCTTCTTCGTGATCGCGCTGCGCCGGTTTCGCGCCTTCCTGGCGTGACGCGCGAGGGCTTCGCTTCAAAAAGAGCGAAAACAACCCCATGCACAGTAGAGAGGCCTTTGTTTTAGCTACGAAATTTATTTGACGCGTCGGGCAGGATGACTCCAGCGGCGGCGATATTGCCAGCCTGACCGGAAGCGGGCTCAGCTGGGCCGGTCGTCCCGGGCGAGCATCCCGGTCAGCATCGCTTCGGCCTTGTGCTGGAGCGGCAGCGCGCCGCTTTCGGAGGCGAGCGCGATGGCGGCGCGTAGAGCGACGAGGATGGCGGCCTTGTTCGCCGCATCCGATGGCGGGGTCACGACGGCTTCGCCGAACAGGGCCTCGGCCTCGAGGCCCGAAAACCCCTCCTGGCGGGCGGTGTTGCGCGCCTCGCGCAGCATGTTCTGCGCGGCCCTGACGTCGCCGAGGCGGTGCGTGGCGAGCGCCAGATAGATCGAGCTGCGCAGCACCGCCGAGGTATAACCGACCGCCCTCGCCTCCTCGCGCGCCTCAGTCAGCATGCCGCGCGCCCGGTCGAACAGCCCCTGCTCCAGATAGGCGATGCCGAGATGACAGGCGAGCACCGGCACGAACAGCCGGATGCCGTGCTTCTGCGCCAGCACGAAACCGTCTTCGAGGATGGCAGCGGCCGCCGCCGGATCGCCGCGGCCGAGCTTCAGCCAGCCGCCGCTATAGGCGGCGGCGACGCGGTCGTAGGGACGGCCGGTCTCCTCCGCGATCGCGGCGGCCTCGCGCTGGAGCTGTTCGGCGGCATCGAGCTCGCCCATGACGGTGTGGGTGAAGCTCTTCATCATGCAGCAGAGGAGGAGCGTGTATTTCGGCGGCGTGCCGAAGGGCGCACTTGCCTCCGGCCCCATGAGGTTGGCGCGGCCTCGCGCCAACGTCTGCTCCGCTTCCCGGTATCGACCGGCAAGAAAATAGGCCTGCCCGAGATTGTATTGTGCAAGGTTGCGCCAACCCGGATTGCCTGATGTTTCGGCGAGGCCAACGACCTCTTCGCCGAGAGTGACTGCTTCAGTTGGCGTCCCGTAGAAATTCTGTCCACCCGCCATGACGGTCATGGCGGCAATCTTTCTTCCGATGTCGTCAATTTCGTTAGCCCGGCGTTCGGCCTCCTTTCCGAGTTCGATCCACTCGGCAACCCGGCCGGACCAGATGAACGCCATTCGCGCCTCCATGCGGAGGTCAATTGCATCTGTCTCCCGCGAATGAGTCATCGGCAATTTGTCCAATGAACTCATCGCAATCCCGAAATAGTCGACCGCATCAGCATACGCCGAGCGCACCAGACATTTCTGCGCGGCCTGCCTTCCGTACCCGAACGCCTTCAACCAATCCTTCGCTCGCATTGCGTGATAGCAAAGGGTGTCAGGACCATCGCTCCATGCCTCGTCGCCCTCGAAGGCCGCAAGAATCCGCGCATGTATATTTTCACGCACCTTTTCGACCATCGACTCGTAGGTCACTTGGCGGACCATCTCATGCCGGAACTCGATCGAATCCTCTAGTTCGCTATCGATCCTGACAAGGAGCTCCGCTCGGTCGAGCGCCCCGAGGCAGCCCTGGAAGACCTCCCGGGGCAGCGCCGCAACGTTCCGCAACATTGTCACTCGCGAGCGCGGTCCCAGCGCCGCCGCGATCTGGAGAACCGAACGCTCCTGCCTTGAGACACGATCGAGCCGCGCCGCAATCACTCCTTGGATGCTGGTAGGGATGCCGAGCTCATCAATGGGGCGAACGAGTGCAAGGTCGCCCCACTGACCGCGAAGCGTGCCACTATCTTTCAGTCCACGGCAGACTTCCTCCAGAAACAGGGGAATGTTGGCCGTGTGAGAGATGATCCTGTTCTTCAAATCGCTGTTCGTCGCCGACGGTCCGAGCATATCGGCCAACATGGCCAATCCCGAATCGTCATCCAGCGGGCGCATGGCAATCACTTCCGCATGGCATCGCGCAATCCACTCAGGCATCCCATTCGGCCTGCTCGTGAGAAAAACCAGCAGGTTGGGGCTTTGTAGCGACGCGATTGCAGCAATAACCCTGTCGCTGGCTCGGTCGATCCAGTGCAGGTCTTCGATGAGAAGAACCGTGCGCTGTTGAAGGGCCAGGTTCTGAACGATGGCGCAGCTTGCATCGGATATGGCACGGGCGCGTGCGTAAGGCTCCAGCTCACTCCAGCGAGGATCCGCCACCGGAGTATCCAATATGGAGTCGATCGCGAGCTGATGAATCGCCGACAACTCGTTTCGGATGTCCACTGGACGATCCGAATCTCTGGCGGCAAGCTCGAAGATCGAGAGCATCGTGCGCTTCAGTGCGCTAAACGGCGCGCCCTGAAGGTTCGGGCTGCACTCGGCATCGACCAGCCGCCAGCCATCGGCCCTGAGCTCCTGAGCGAACTCATGTGCGAGCCGCGATTTTCCGATACCGGCATCGCCGATCAGAAGGACGGTCTGCCGGCCAACACTGGACCTCGCCGCGGCACGCCCCAGCAAGGCCCGCTCGGTGGTGCGGTCGACAAAGCGCGAAACACTCCGGGCCCGTCGCACCCGCCAACTCGAAAGATCGCTCGCCCCCACGACTCGGTAGACCGGCATCGGCTCGTTGAAACCACGCAGCTCCTTGCGACCGAGGGATTCGAAACGGACATGTCCATCCGCGAGCTTCTGGCAGGCCTCCGACACATAGATCTGATTGGCCTCGGCCGCCCCCTCCAGCCGCGCGGCGAGATGCTGAGCGGCCCCTCCTATCTCGTAAACCTTGGAAAACTCGCTCGCGACCATATAGGCGACGACGTGCCCCGAATGGAGGCCGACCCGAACCTGAAGTCCGGGATCACCTAGAATCCCAACGCGCCGGACGAGTTCTATGGCAGCATGACAGGCCAGCGGAGCGTGGTTGTCGTCTGCGATCGGGGCACCAAAGACGGCGGCGAGACCGTCCCCCAACTCCTTGCTGACGATTCCGCCAAACTGACGTACTGCGCCCCTCATTGCCGCCAGCGCTGGCTCCAGGCGCGAGACGGCCTCCTCTGGGTCAAGTTCGGCAACGAGCCCTGTGGAATCGATGACATCCGCCCGGAGAATTGTGACAAACCGCCGTTCGCTATCGGGATCGGCGCGCCGATGTACCGCCGCCCCGCATTTGGAGCACCGGCTATCGTCCGAATTCATCGCCGACTGACACGCGGAGCAATGCATTCCTGCGCCTTCAAAGGCCGCGGCGGCGCTGTCGATCAGCAGCCGCGAACGACTTGTCGTAAGAATACCTACCAAGAACCGCTTAGCAATCGGACTCGCTTGCCGCCATGAGCGGGGCACGGTGCGTTTGGCGATCTGGACGAAGCACAGGCCTGAGTGATAGCGTAAATAAATCCCACCAAAGATGGGGCAGATTCCGGCGGAGCTGGGTTGGTGAAGCTGACCAGTTCGCGGAGCTGTATGTATTTTCGCAAAGCCAAAACCTATTGAGGAAAAAGCGATGGGCTCAAGAACTTACACCGGAGCTTCATTTAAAGATTTGATGAACGACAATTATTTTCCGCAGGAAAACATGCAGAGGAGCGTGGACATGCTCAAGGCATCCCCTGACATCCATCTGCCGACTCTGGAATACGGCCAGTACCACCTGATCTTGACGCCGGCAGACAAATGGCCGGAGGGGAGCGCGGCGTACTGGCACAAGGAGAAGGGGCGGGCGCGCGTCGACCTCAGCACCCAGCCGAATTGCACCCCGCTGTCCAACGACGAGCCCGGCGTCATCCCGCTGACGCGGTGCGCACTACTGGATGCCTGCGTCCGCAAGTGCTTCAACTCCGAGCCGCCAATCCCGATGAAGACGAATATCATCACTCATGCGGCCAGCGATGCCTATGCCTACCGGCACGAAATCCGCCTGGAGTGGGAGTACGACAACGGCAAAGATCAGGCGCCGACCCTGCTCCACCTGACGATGGTCTGCCCTCACAGGCCCTGATCTTCGGCCGCCTTGCTCGGTCAAGAGGAACCACTGCAATCGCCTCTCGCACGCCCCCGGGGGATGCGGGAGGCGTTTGTTTTCGGGCCCTCTCCGATAAAGACCGGCTGTCGGCTTCGCGTCAGTCGAGAGCTGTCGCCGCAACCGCACCGTGTCGGCCCCGTCCCACCTGCCGTCACGGGCCTGTCGCACGAAGGTGATCCGTTCCTCTTCAGTGCGCGCGCGAGTCGCCTCCGAAGAGCGCGGCCGTCGCGCGCAGTTGACAGGAGCGGCCGATGCCCGTTGGACTGCTGGAGGTCGAAGGCACCATCGATGTCGGCCAGTTCTGGCCGGCGGGCCGGTCGGACGCCGACACGACCAAGGTGGTGGTGACGATCGCGCCCGACGCGATCCGCTTCCGCAAGAACGACACTGCACCTTTCCATCCGACCCACGTCTTCGAGGGCGCCAAGGTCAAGGGCCGCACGTCGACGGCGCCGATCAAGAATGGCAAGCTCACCGTTCGCCTCCAGGGCATCGACGCGCCGGAGCTGCACTATATGCCGTCGCCGCTGTCGGCCGCCGAGAAGAAGGGACTGACGGATGCCAGGAAGCAGGCCTATCACGAGGTCACGCATTCCTACCGGCAATTCCTCGGCGCGACCGCGAGCAAGGCGCTGCACGATTTCCTCGGCAGCAGCGACAAAGCTGCGCTTGCCTGCCGGGTGTTCACCCATGTCGATGCGCCGAACGAGGTGTTTGACACCTATGGCCGGCTGGTCGGCGACATCGAGGTGACGGTCGCGGGCGAAAAGGTCGACATCAACCACTGGCTGGTCGCGCAGGGCTTCGCCTATCCGACGTTCTACTCCTCGATGAACGAGGACGAGATCAGGGCGTTCCTCGGGCTGGCCAAGACCGCGCGCACCAAGAAGCTGCCGGTCTGGAAGCATCTCGCCAAGACGATTGGCCCCTTCGACTTCGACCTGCGCGAGCCCAAGGCGGGCGAGACCGCCGTGCTCGCGACCGACAAGGGCCCGGTGATCCCGCCCAAGCTCTACCGTCGCTTCACCAACTGGTCGGCGCGCAAGAGAGCCAAGGTGACGAGCCGGAATTTCCAGACGTTCTTGGGCGAAGGCTCCGGCGGCAAGCCCGATACCTGCTACGAGACCGGCGACTTCCTGCAAAACGGCGTGCACTCCGCAACGCCACGCAATTTTGCAGAGTTCGTCGAAGGCGGAAAGACAATCAAGTTTCAGCCGGAGGGGCTGGTGTTCGGGGAGGCGCCGTCGACGCTGGTGGGGCTGGATGGGAAGGTGATCAAGGCGTTTTGAGGGGGCGCGAACAGAAATGATTCGCGCAAAGCCGTCTCGCGTTACAGGCCACTTGCGGCGCGTAGCGACATCCCCGAGAGAGAACCGTGCGACTTCTGCCGCGTTGTGTGAGCTGGTTCGGCGGTCCTGGATTTGATCACTTAGGACATTCCTCGCGGCAAGAGCCAAATTGAGTGCACTGTAATTCCCTTAAGCGCCACTTGAAATGTTCGTAGTTGTGTGATTGCCTCACGCTCGCAATACGAGCTAGATGGCCTGTGGCCGCACTACTCAGCTTCGTTGTTGTTGTTGTCAGTACGATTGGCAAGCAAGGACATTAGTTTCGCTGCTTGGCCCGCCATCATTAAGTAGCCTTTTGAAATTGGCTCAATCGGGCTCTTGCTAATGTAGAACTAAGATCGCGGCGGATCTGCAGCGCGTCGGCTGCATTCGCTGTGTATTGGGAAATCGCATGTATCGGCGGAAGAACATGCAAAAATTCGTGGCAATATGGGCTGCCATAGCGGCCATGGCATTCACTTGTAGCGGAGCACCTGCCGACACTGACTCTCGGATTCACACAGAGGTCAAACAAGCGGAACGCGCCGGCGCTTTTGATCGCGCAATTGAACTTCTATCGACGGCAATCAGTAACGGTTCAATCTCTAATGCAGAACGTCGCAATATCCTTAAACAAAGGGCGTACCTATATGAGCGTATCGGCCAGACCGATCGCGCCGTCGTAGATTGGTCAAGTGCCATCGCCATCGAACCGGTCGATCCCGCTCTATACGCTTCTCGCGGTTTTTTCTATTTGCGCCTGCATCGTTATGACAACGCGATAGCGAATTTTTCGAAAGGGGAGACGCTCGACCCAAAGTCTCCAATTTTTGCGTATGGCCTCGGTGAGATGGAGTCTGATCGCGGAAACTACGAGGAGGCGATAAAATCCTACACCAAGGCATTATCGCTCGCTCCCGACCACGCCACCGCCCTTCTTGGGCGCGGTGAAGCTTATCTAGCCAAGAAGAGCTATCGTAATGCTCAACTGGATTTCGAACATGTGCTCAGGTCTGGTCACGTCCTGCTTCCGGGTACGCGAGGCCGAGTTTACCTTGGCTTGGGCTTTGCAAAGATGAGGGCGGGCGAATTTGCGAAAGCTATATCGGACCTGGATCAGGGGCTCGAGGTTCTTCCCAATGATCTGAGCGGGTTACGTGCTCGCGCATTTGCGCTTCAGAAACTCGGTGATCGGAAGCGTTCGTTGGAGGACTACGAGCGCATATTGACTCTGCAACCAGACGATAGCTGGGCGGCGGAGCAAGTCGGCAAGCTGAAGGTGCGCTGAGAATCGATGATGGCGGCATCATCCGAGCAGCAGCCTGCTGCACGTCCCAGAGACAGGCGCGCGGATCACGCTGCATAGATCAGCTCTCTCGACCGCTCGATCGTTGCGCGCACGTAGGGGTTTTTGACGGCCGAAGCTTCCACGAGATCGACAGGCCGTCCGAGCAGCCGTTGCAACGCTTCGGAGAAGCCAAGAAATTGGTCGAACGCCGAGAGGTCCCGGTCCTCGCCGAACGCGACAAGGAAATCGGCATCGCTTATTGCAGGATTGAAATCGACGCCGCGTGCGGCCGAACCGAACACTTCGAGCCGCATCACGCCGTACCGCTGACACAGCGCCGCCAGTGCCTGCCGGTGCCTGCCGGTGCTTTTCGATCTCCGCGTGCATGCCAATCCCGTCGGCGCTATGAGAATACACAATACAAATCATCGCACCAAAGCTTCGATGGGAATCGGCAAGCGCAGGATGGCGCCTGTTAGAAGGCGTGGCGCGGCCCCCCCAAAAAGCAAGAAAGCCGCCCCAAAGGGCGGCCTTCTAAAACCTCGTCAAATCAGAGGCATATTTGGTTGCGGGGATAGGATTTGAACCTATGACCTTCAGGTTATGAGCCTGACGAGCTACCGGGCTGCTCCACCCCGCGTTAAACACTTGCTTTGCCTTCGCCAAAATGCCGGGGACGGTGGATTGAGGCCCGCGCTGTTCGCGAGGCTCGCTTCGCTCGTCCCAAAGGCTTCCTTGGAAGGCAACCCCGGGCCAAAGCCCGTCGGGTGCGGGGCGTATGTATCAAGGCGAGGTGCCTTTGGAAAGGGCTGCGGGAACGTTTTTTTCGACTTTATGACAGGCAGATGGACCGGATTCCGGTCGATTTGCCGCATACTTGCCAGAAGTTCCGCAAAGGGCCAGCTTGCGGCAACAAACAGAGGCGAAACGCCTCTTGGGAAGGACCGCCATTGACGACGCCTTGGACCATCCCTTGGATCATTCCTTGGATCGCCCCCTGACGAGCGCCGCGCTGCGGGTTCTGGAAGATCGCTTCCTCGCCATGCGCGCCCGGTCGCGGGACGAGCCGGCGCCCGACCTTGCCCAGCGGCTCGACCGTCTGGCGCGGCTGCGCAGCGCAACCGGCTGATGCCGCAGCCGCTCGGCGTGGTCGGCATCATCGCGCCTTGGAATTATCCACTCCAGCTCACGCTTGCGCCCGCGATCGGCGCGATCGCCGCCGGCAACCGCGTCATCATCAAGCCGAGCGAGCTGGTCCCGCGCTTCGCGGCGCTGCTCCAGGAGACGGTCGCACGGCGATTCGATGCGGCGGAGGTGCTGGTCACCGGCGTCGAGGACGAGATCGCCAAGGGTTTTGCGAGCCTGCCGTTCGATCATCTCGTGTTCACCGGCACGACGCGGGTCGGCCGGCTGGTCGCGGAGGCCGCGGGGCGCAATCTGACGCCTGTCACGCTCGAGCTCGGCGGCAAGTCGCCTGCGATCATCGACGCATCCGCCGATCTCGAGGAGGCGGCCGAGCGCATCGCCTACGCCAAGCTGCTCAATGCCGGGCAGACCTGCATCTCGGCACTCGCGACCCGGCGGAGGCGATCGCTTTCGTCAACGCCCGCGACCGGCCGCTCGCGCTGTACTGGTTCGGCAAGGACCGCAGCGCGCGCGACGAGGCGCTGGCGCGCACCATCTCCGGCGGCGTCAGCATCAACGACTGCCTGTTTCACTTCACGCAAATCAACCAGCCGATGGGCGGCGTCGGCGCATCCGGCACCGGCGTCTATCACGGCGAATGGGGCTTTCGCACCTTCAGCAAGCTGAAGCCGGTGTTCTATCGCTCCAGGTTCAACCGCCTGGCCGATCTCTATCCGCCCTATGGCGGCAAGATCGCGCGGCTGGAGAAGTTGATGCGGTTGATGTCGTAGCTATCCGTCATTGCGAGCGCAGCGAAGCAATCCAGACTGTCACCACGGAGGAATCCTGGATTGCTTCGCTGCGCTCGCAATGACGATGTGGATGGGGCAGTGCGTATGCTAGCCGTCTCGACTCGCGGAGGCTCCCCCTCACCCGGAATTTGCTCTCGCAAATTCCGGCCTCGCCCCGCACGCGGGGAGAGGCGAAGAGGAGCTCAATTCAGCAAAAACCCGCCGTCCACCGTCACCACGCTCCCCGTCATGTATCGCGACGCCTTGGAGGCCAGCAACAGGATCGCGCCGTCGAGATCGGACTCGGCGCCAACGCGGCGCTGCGGAATCCGTTTGGCGAGGCGCTCGCCTGCGGGCGTCGACCAGAACGCATGGTTCATCTCGGTGTCGATATAGCCGGGCGCAAGCGCGTTGATGCGGATGTTCTGCCCGGCGAGCTCCAGCGCCATCGCCTTGGTCGCCTGGATGATGCCGGCCTTGGAGATCGCGTAAGGCGAGACCGCCTTCAAGACGCCGGTGCCGAGCACGGAGGCGATGTTGACGATGTTGCCTTCCTGCTTGCGCGCAATCATGCGCCGCGCGACTTCCGTCGCAAGGAAATAAGCACCCTTGAGGTTGGCGCCGATCACCGCGTCCCAGTCCGCCTCGGTCTGCTCGGTCGCGAGCTTCTCGATGGCGATGCCGGCATTGTTGATCAGCACGGTGACGGGGCCGAGCGCGGCTTCGACGGCATCGACAGCCGCGGCGATCGAGGCCGTGTCGGTGACATCGAGCGCGACCGCAGCCGCGCGGCCGCCCCTGCCGCGGATCTCCTCCTCGAGGCTTTTCAGCTTCTCGGTCTGCCGCGCGGCGAGCGCCACGGATGCGCCATGCGCCGCCAGCACCCGGGCGAATTGCCGGCCCAGCCCCTGGCTCGCGCCCGTGACGAGGATGGTTTCTTTACTGACGTCGAATAGGTCAGACATTGGCGATAACCCCTTCGCTTTTGGAGCCATCAATACAGACGATTTTAACGATCTGAAACCGGAATGATCGGCCCGGCGTTCATTCGTTCCATCGAGGCAGGGTTGTACTCATGAACAGTTTCGATCTCGCCGTTTATGCCGCGCTCGCCGTCGCGGTGGGCCTGGGTTTCAGGACCGGCCTGCTGCGCAGCGCCATGACCATCCTCGCCTATCTGCTCGCCGCGCCGATCGCGGTGGCGCTGATGCCGCTGATCGCGCCGCAGCTCGCCGGCAACCCGAACTCGCCGCTGCTTCAGAACTGGATCTGGTTCTTCGGCATCTTCGTGGTGGTCGGCATGCTGTTCGGCCATATCGGCCGCATTGCGCTGAACGACACCATCGGCGAGGCCGGCATCGGCGACCGGTTCGGTGGCGCTGCGCTCGGCGCCGTCAGGGTCGGCCTCGTCGCCACCACGTTGGTCTTGGTGTTCGACCAGATCGTGCCGGCGAGCCGCCAGCCGCCTTTCCTCGCCGGCTCGCATTTGCGGCCGTTATTCTCCACGGTCGGGCAGATGGGCTTCAAGTCGCTGCCGCCGGAAGCGGCCTCGGCGATCGACCGCCTCAAGCAGGAGCGGCGGATCTAGTCCGCATTTGCATCGTCGCAGCGCGCGCCATGCATTTTGGTACGAGCCCCTCCCTTATCAGCCGCGTCACAGTTGGCTAGAGTGCGGCCCGTCCAAAACCTGCCTGACATTTACGGGAGTGAAACAGTGGATCTTGGGATCAAAGGTCGCCGCGCCATCGTCTGCGCATCCAGCAAAGGCCTCGGGCGCGCCTGCGCCGTCTCGCTGGCGGAGGCCGGCGTTCATGTCACGCTGACCGCGCGCGGCGCCGAAGCGCTGAAGAAGACGGCCGACGAGATCCGCAAGGCCTATCCCGATGTGACGGTCACCGAGATTGTCGGCGACATCACGACGCCGGCCGGCCGCGAGGCGGTGCTGAAGGCCTGCCCCGACCCCGATATCCTGATCAACAATGCCGGCGGCCCGCCGCCCGGCGATTTCCGCAACTGGACCCGCGACGACTGGATCAAGGCGATCGATGCCAACATGCTCACCCCGATCGAGCTGATCAAGGCGACGGTGGACGGCATGATGGCGCGCAAGTTCGGCCGCATCGTCAACATCACCTCGGCCGCGGTGAAGGCGCCGATCGACATTCTCGGCCTTTCCAACGGCGCGCGTGCCGGCCTCACCGGTTTCATCGCCGGCCTCTCGCGCAAGACGGTGATCAACAACGTCACCATCAACGGCCTGTTGCCGGGCCCGTTCGAGACCGATCGGCTCACCGGCACCGCCAAGGCCGAAGCCGACAAGCGCGGCGTCAGCCCTGAGCAGATCCTGGCCGAGCGCGCCAAGCTCAACCCGGCCGGCCGCTTCGGCCAGCCCGACGAGTTCGGCTACGCCTGCGCCTTCCTGTGCGGCGCCAAGGCCGGCTTCATCACCGGACAGAACATTCTGCTGGATGGTGGTGCGTTCCCGGGCACGCTGTAGTCGCGATTGCAGGTGTACTCCCTCGCCCCGTTCTTACGGGGAGAGGGTTGGGGTGAGGGGCTCTCTCCGCAAGCACCGTAAGAGTCGGACTCGCGGAGAATCCCCTCACCCGATCGCTTCGCGATCGACCTCTCCCCGCAAGCGGGGCGAGGTAAGCAAGATCACCGCTTCGTCGGTTCGTCCTCATCCTGCTGACTGGGGGCGGACGAATCGGCCGTCGTGCGCTCGCCGGTCCAGTCGACGCCGAATTCGTCGAGCCCGCCCGCGAGCAGATCGCCCAGCATCGGCTCGCCGAGCAGATAGTGCACCGTTTCGCGGCGCGGGCTGCGATACTCACTCCGCGCCTCCACGGCGCGGGCGCGCAGATCGTCCCAGTCATCGATCGTGCCGTCGCCGCGACCGAGCCAGGTCAGCGCGACGAGATCGAGCTGCTCGTCCTCGTTCAAGGCGATCATGAAGCTTCCGAGCTCTTGGACGACAGGGTCGGAGCCGTCGTCCTCGAGAACGTCGAGCGCATCGTCATCGCTCGGGTTCGAGCCGGAATCCGGATCGGAATCCCCTTCCTTGACGTCGAATTCGCGTGCCTTCTCGATGATGAAGGCGACCTTATCAGCGGAAATCGTAAGCTCCGGCATGGCTCTCTCTTCGGGTTTGTCTTTTCGGGTTCGTGCTGGGTTCCCGCGATAACGCCGCATCGCGTCAGATGATCCATTGCGCTCGATGGCGGAAAGCGTGCATGTTCCAGCGTCTTTCCGCGTCATTCCGGGGCGCGACGAAGTCGCGAACCCGGAATGACGGGATAGCGAAGCAAAAACACGAAGGATGCGCCGGATGCAGTGGAAGGTGGGCAGGGTCAAAATCACCAAGGTGGTGGAATTGGAGACGGTCGGGTCGACCCGCTTCATCCTGCCGCTCGCGACCAACGAGGAAATCCGCAAGCTGCCCTGGCTGATCCCGCATTTCGCCACTGAAGAGGGCCGGCTGAAAATGTCGATCCATTCGCTGGTGGTGGAGACGCCCGGCAAGCGCATCGTGGTCGATACCGGCCTTGGCAACGACAAGCAGGGCCGCAACGTCCCGACCTGGAACAACCGCAGCACGCCGTTTCTGGAGACCATGATCGCGGCCGGCTTTGCCCCCGACAGCATCGACACCGTGCTGTGCACGCATCTTCATGTCGATCACGTCGGCTGGAATACGAAACTGTCCGGTGGCAAATGGGTGCCGACCTTCCCGAAGGCGCGCTACGTTTTTGGCAGGACCGAATACGAGCACTGGCGCGACCATTCGAATGAACCGGACAAGGCGGCGGTGTTCAATGATTCCGTGCAGCCGATCGTCGATGCCGGCAGGGCCGATCTGATCGCGAGCGACCACCGGCTCTGCGAGGAGATCAGCATGATCCCGACCCCGGGCCACAGCCCCGGCCATATGAGCATCCTGATCCGGTCAGACGGCGAACAGGGCCTGCTCACCGGCGACGTCGCCCATCACCCCTGCCAGATGGCGCATCTCGACTGGTCCTCGACCGCCGATTCCGATCAGACGCAGTCTGCCAAGACACGGCGCGAATTGTTCGGCCGCTTTGCCGATACGCCGACGCTGGTGATCGGCGGGCACTTTTCGGCCGGGCATATCAGGCGGGACGGGGACGCGTTCAGGTTTGTGGCGCTGGGTTGATCTCCGTGTCCCGGACGCGATGCAGCGTGTAACGCTGCTCCGCAGAGCCGGGACCCATAACGTCGCACTCGGTCCCGGCTCTGCGTCGCGTCATTTCATGCCGCGCCGCGTCCGGGACGCGAGACTTACGACCGCCCACCGAATCCGGAAGCCTGCAATGCGGCCCGTTTTGGGCGGTTGAATTTCCCGCCGCCCTGTTCCATGAAGCTGTTAACCGATCGGTCCAATCTCCAGGGAGAAACGAGAATGAAGCTTGTTCGTTACGGCGAGAAGGGTGCGGAAAAGCCCGGCCTGATCGACAGATCCGGCCAGTTACGCGACCTGTCGGCGCATCTGAAGGACCTCACCGGCGAAGCCTATTCTCCTGAGTCCCTGAAGAAGCTGGCGGCGCTCGATCCCGCCTCGCTGCCCGCCGTGTCCGGCAAGCCCCGGTTCGGCGCGCCCGTCACCGGCATCTCGAAATTCGTGGCGATCGGCCTCAACTATTCCGACCATGCCAAGGAGACCGGCGCCGAGATCCCGAGCGAGCCGATCATTTTCATGAAGGCCAACACCTCGCTGTCGGGCCCGAACGATCCGGTCGAGAAGCCGCGCGGCTCGACCAAGCTCGACTGGGAGGTCGAGATCGCCGCCATCATCGGCACCCGCGCGAAATACGTCTCGGAAGCCGACGCGCTGAACCACGTCGCCGGCTATTGCGTCTGCAACGACGTCTCCGAGCGCGCCTTCCAGATCGAGCGTCTGGGCCAGTGGACCAAGGGCAAGTCGCACGACACGTTCGGCCCGCTCGGGCCGTGGCTCGCCACCAAGGACGAGATCAAGGACGTGCAGAACCTGTCGATGTGGCTCGACGTCAACGGCCAGCGCCGCCAGACCGGCTCGACCAAGACCATGATCTTCTCGATGGCCAAGTGCATCTCCTATGTCTCGCAGTTCATGACGCTCTTGCCCGGCGACGTCATCACCACGGGCACCCCGCCCGGCGTCGGCCTCGGCATGAAGCCGCCGACCTTCCTCAATGTCGGCGACGTCGTCACGCTCGGCATCGAGGGTCTCGGCGAGCAGCGCCAGGAGATCATCGCGGCGTAAGCCTCCGCTCTCTCCCCGTCATTGCGAGGAGCTCTTGCGACGAAGTAATCCAGGATCTTTCTGCGGAGACAGTCTGGATTGCTTCGCTTCGCTCGCAATGACGAAAACAACCGCCGGATGTTCATCAGGATCGTTCCATGAAGCTCACCTTCTCACCCGCTTCGCCCTTCGCCCGCAAGGTGCGCATCGCCGCGATCGAGCTCGGGCTGATCGACAAGATCGAGCTCGTGCCCGCGACCGTCGCGCCGGGCACGGCCAACGAGGACTATTCGAAGATCACGCCGCTGAAGAAGCTGCCGGTGCTGATCACCAATGACGGCGACGTCATTTTGGATTCCTACGTCATCGTCGAATATCTCAACGAGATGGCCGGCGGCAGCCTGATTCCCGATTACGGTCCGCGGCGCTGGAAGGCCAAGACCAATCACTCGCTGATCAACGGCATGCTCGATTCCATGCTGCTGTGCCGCTACGAGAAGATGATGCGGCCGCAGGGCCTGCAATGGCAGGCTTGGTCGGACGACCACTGGAACAGGGCCTGGACCGGCATGGCGCGCTTCGAGAACATGCTCGACGTGCTGAACGGCCCGTTCGACATCTCGCAGATCGGCCTCGTTTGCGTGCTCGGCTATGCCGACTTCCGCTTCGCCGATTGCGGCTGGCGCAAGGCCTATCCCAAGCTCGACGCCTTCCACCAGAAGATGCTGGAGCGGCCCTCGGTGAAGATCTCGGTGCCGCCGGCCGCATAACAGCGGGAGTTCTCATGAGCCTGAAATACGCGGTCGGCGATCTCACCATCCATCGCGTTATCGAGCAGGAAACCTCGTTCGTCCCGGCGCTGGAGATGCTGCCCGGCCTGACGGCGGAGGTGCTGGCCGAGAACCGGACCTGGATGCGGCAGGCCAGGGCACTCGACGATAACGATGTGCTGCTGCTCTGCTTCCAGTCCTACGTCGTGAAGACGCCGCACCACACCATCCTGATCGACAGCTGCATCGGCAACGACAAGCCGCGGCCGCAACGGCCGAAATGGAATATGAAGACCGACGACACCTATCTGCGTGCGCTCGTTGCTGCTGGATTCTCGCCTGATGACATCGACTTCGTGATGTGCACGCATCTGCATGTCGATCACGTCGGCTGGAACACGCGGCTGGAGAACGGCCGCTGGGTGCCGACCTTCCCCAAGGCGCGCTACATTTTTGCCAGGCAGGAATTCGATCACTGGTCCGCACAGAATGCGAAGGCGGAGGTGCCGCCATTCGCCGACAGTGTGCTGCCTGTGGTCGAAGCCGGGCGTCACGAGCTCGTCGGAAATGATCATCAGATCGGCGATCACGTCCGCATCCTGCCGACGCCCGGTCACACGCCAGGCCACGTCGCCATCACGATGGGACGCGGCAAGGACGATGCAGTGTTTTCCGGCGACCTCATGCATTCGCCGTTGCAGACGCTCTATCCGGAGCTGTCGATCAAGTTCGACGTCGATCAGGCCGCGGCAGCCGCAACGCGCCGCGGGTTTCTCGAGCGTTATTGCGACACCGACACGCTGTGCTGCACCGCGCATTTTCCCTCGCCGTCGGTCGGCAAGATCAAGCGCAAGGGCAACGGGTTCGTGTGCGCGGCGGTTTAGCGAGGTGCCGTAGGGTGGGTTAGCTCCGTGGCTGCGCAAAGCGCAGACGCTGAGCGTAAACCACCTCTTCAGGGTCTGCAGAAACAGAAGCCTACGATTCCACCCGAGTGGAGAATACCATGACCGCGCTCCCCGACATTCCCCTGCCCGCCGGCATCCGCTCACGCTATGTCGAGGGCATCAACGGCTTGCGCGTGCATGTGCTCGAGGCCGGCTTCGAGACCAAGGGCCGGCCCTGCATCCTGCTGCTGCACGGCTTTCCGGAGCTGGCGTTCTCCTGGCGCAAGGTGATGCCGGCGCTTAGCTCGGCCGGCTATCACGTGATCGCGCCGGACCAGCGCGGTTATGGACGCACGACGGGATGGCGTGCGGAATACGACGGCGATCTCGCGCCCTTCTCGCTGCTCAATCTCGTGCGCGATGCACTCGCCTTGGTGTCGGCGTTCGGCTACAGGCAGGTCGATGTGGTCGGGCACGATTTCGGCAGTCCGGTCGCGGCCTGGTGCGCCTTGATCCGGCCTGACGTGTTTCGCTCGGTGACGATGATGAGCGCGCCGTTCGGCGGACCGCCGCCGCTGCCGTTTGGCACCGTCGACATGCCGGCAAAGCCACCAGCCGAAGATCCTGTCCATCGCGAGCTCGCCGCGCTGCCGCGGCCGCGAAAACATTATCAATGGTACTACTCGACGCGCGAGGCGAACGCCGACATGCACCGCGCGCCGCAGGGCGTGCACGATTTCCTGCGCGCCTATTATCATCACAAGAGCGCGGACTGGACCGACAACAAGCCCTATCCGCTGCAATCGTGGTCCGCGCAGGAGCTGGCGAAGCTGCCGACCTATTACGTGATGAACCTGAACGAGACCATGGCCGAGACGGTTGCGAAGGAAATGCCGTCGCCGGCCGCGGTCGCCGCCAACCAGTGGCTGCCGGAGCACGAGCTGGCTTACTACAGCGCCGAATATGGCCGCACCGGATTCCAGGGCGGGCTGCAATGGTATCGCTGCGGCACCTCGGCCGCTTTCAACAGCGAGCTGCAATTGTTTGCCGGCCGCGGCATCGACGTGCCCTCCTGCTTCATCTCGGGCAGGCAGGATTGGGGCACTTATCAACGCCCGGGCGTGTTCGAGACGATGCAGGCCCGCGCGTGCACGAAGATGCTCGGCTGCCATCTCGTCGACGGCGCCGGCCATTGGGTCCAGCAGGAGCAGCCGGGCGAGGTGAGCCGGTTGCTGCTGGATTTCCTCGCAAGGGTCGGCACGGCCTGATTTGACCGGGGAACCACGGCGCCCTATATAATTTAGAACAATTCTAAATTATTGACAGGCCCCGCCGTGAAGAATTTTGCCGATCTGACCGAGCGCGAGGTGCTGGCGGTCGCGATCTCCTCCGAGGAGGAAGACAGCCGCATCTACATGACCTTCGCGGAGGATCTGAAGGAACGCTATCCCGACTCGGCCAAGCTGTTCGAGCAGATGGCCGAGGAGGAGCGCGGCCATCGTCACATGCTGCTGGAGATGTACGAGCAGCGCTTCGGCCAGCATCTGCCGCCGATCCGCCGCGAGGACGTCAAGGGTTTTCTGCGCCGCCGTCCGATCTGGCTGACCAAGAACCTGCCGCTCGACACCATTCGCCGGGAAGTCGAAACCATGGAGCTCGAGGCCGAGCGCTTCTACGCCAAGGCCGCCGAGCAGGCCGAGGACGTCAATGTGCGCCGACTGCTCGGCGACCTCGCCGAGGCCGAGAAGAGCCACGAGCACACCGCCGCCAGGCTGACCGACGAGATCCTGAAGCCCGACGTGCGCGCCGAGGAAGACCGCACCCGCCGGCGCATGTTCGTGCTGCAATATGTGCAGCCGGGCCTCGCCGGCCTGATGGACGGCTCGGTCTCGACGCTGGCGCCGCTGTTCGCTGCCGCGTTCGCCACGCACCAGAACTGGCAGACATTCCTGGTCGGCCTTGCCGCTTCGATCGGCGCCGGCATCAGCATGGGGTTTGCGGAAGCCTTGTCCGACGATGGCTCCCTCACGGGGCGTGGCTCGCCCTGGCTGCGCGGCATCACCTGCGGGGCGATGACAACCCTCGGCGGGCTCGGCCACACCGCGCCCTATCTGGTGCCCGACAGCTGGGCCAACGCGTTCTGGATCGCGACGGCCGTCGCCTGTGTCGTGGTGTTCTTCGAATTGTGGGCGATCGCCTTCATCCGCTCGCGCTACATGGACACGCCGTTCCTCCAGGCCGTGTTCCAGATCGTGCTGGGCGGGGCCATCGTGCTGGCGGTGGGGATTGTGATCGGGGCGGCGTAGCGGCCCACCATCGCTGTCATGCCCCGCCTAGTGCGCAATTGCGCACGGGGGCGGGGCATCCAGTACGCCGCGACCTATCGGTTCAATCACAACCGTCTCTGGAATACTGGATCGCCCGCCTTCGCGGGCGATGACAGATTGAGACACATCAATAACGATCAAACAGCGGTTGCAGCGTTCGGCCAAACTGCGCATCATCCTTCGACAACCAGAGCGGGAGAAAGCGCCGTGGCCAAATCGGAATGGAGTTTCAAGAGCGCCGTCGAGCTCTCGGCCGCGCTGACCGCAAGGAAGGTCTCGGCGGTCGAGCTCACGCAAGACGCGATCGGCCGCATCGAACGGCACGACGGCAGGATCAACGCGATCTGCGTGCGCGATTTCGATCGCGCGCTCGTTGCAGCGCGCGAGGCGGACGCCGCATTGGCGCGCGGCGAGCGCAAGCCGCTGCTCGGCCTGCCCGTGACGATCAAGGAATCCTTCAACATCGCCGGCCTGCCGACGACCTGGGGGTTCGTGCCGCAGAAGGATTTCAAGCCTGTGGAAGACGCGCTGGCGGTGGCCCGCATCAAGCAGGCCGGCGGCGTGATCCTCGGCAAGACCAACGTGCCGGTGGGCCTCAACGACTGGCAGAGCTACAACGACATCTACGGCACCACCAACAACCCCTACGATCTCGGCCGCACACCGGGCGGTTCGTCCGGGGGATCGTCGGCAGCCCTTGCCGCAGGCTATTGCGCGCTCGCCACCGGCTCAGACATCGGCGGCTCCCTGCGCGTGCCGGCATTTCATTGCGGCGTCTTCGCGCACAAGCCGACCATCAATGTCTGCGCGGCGCGCGGCGAGACCCCGCCGCCGTTTCCGGCCATTCCGCGCGAAGGCGACCTCGCCGTCATCGGCCCGATGGCGCGCACGGCCGCGGATCTCTCCTTGCTGCTCGACGTCATGGCGGGACCCGATCCGCTCGACGCCGGTATCGCCTACAAGCTCGACTTGCCCGTCGCACGGCATCAGTCGCTGCGGGATTTTCGTGTCCTGGTGATCGACAGCCATCCCCTGCTGCCGACTGACCGGGATGTCCGCGGCGCAATCGACAAGCTCGCAACCGATCTTGCGAAGGCCGGCGTCACCGTCGCACGCGAGAGCGCGCTGCTCCCGGACCTCGCGGAGGCGTCGCGGCTTTACATGCGCATGCTGCTGGGCTTCCTCGGCGCGTTCTTCCCTCCCGACGAGCTGGCGGATTCGCAGGCACGGGCGGGCCAGTTGTCGCCGGAGGACCGGAGCCTCGGCGCGGAGCGACTGCGCGGCACGATTGCAAGCCATCGCGCCTGGGTGCTCGACGCTGGCGCCCGCGCCGGCCTGCGCGCACAATGGCGCGCGCTGTTCAAGAGCTTCGACGCGGTGATCTGCCCGATCATGCCGACGCCGGCCTTTCCGCATGATCATTCGCCGGAGCAGCGCCTGCGAACTATCGGCATCGACGGCAAGGACTATCCCTATTCCGACCAGCTCGCCTGGCCGGGCATCGCAACGCTTCCGGGCCTGCCTGCGACCGCCGTTCCGCTCGGTCTGTCGAAAGACGGCCTGCCCGTCGGCGTCCAGATCGTCGGCCCCTTTCTCGAGGACCGCACGCCGCTCAAGCTCGCCGAGCTGATCGAGCGCGAGTTCGGCGGGTTCGTGCCGCCGAAGATGTTCGACGATTAGTGCCGCCGCGTCATTGCGAGCGAAGCGAAGCAATCCAGAATCTTTCCGCGGCAGCAGTCTGGATTGCTTCGTCGCAAGAGCTCCTCGCAATGACGGAGTAGAACAACTTCGAGATTCCGGGTTCGCGCTCCGCGCGCCCCGGAATGACAGGAAGGGACGAAGCACCATGAACAACGACCTCGAACAGCTCACGGCACTCAACCGCGACTATGTCGCCTCCGTGCAGGCCTGCGACGTCAGACGTTTCAACGAGATCCTTGCGCCGGAGTTCTACTGCTCCAATCCCGACAAGACGCTGGTGGACCGCGCGGCCTTCCTGGAACAGACGGCACGGCCCATCGCGATCCGCAACCTACATGCGCACGACGTCATCATCCGGATCATGGGCGACTTCGCCATCATCCACGCCGCGACTAGTTACACGACAGCCGATGGCCAACAGGCGAAGGGGCGATACACCGATTGCTGGGCGAAGAAGAACGGCAAGTGGCTCGCAGTGTCGGCGCATGTGTCGCGGTGAACTGAGGCAAGCCAGCCTAACATTCCGCTGTCATGCACCGATGACACCTGGTTTGGGGGCGGGTGCCAACGCTCAACTATCAGACACGATCCCGCCGCGCTGCGTCTTGCCCGCCTTCATGTTGGCGAAACCCTGATCTCCGACAGCTTCAATTTTCGCTGCAAGTCATTTCGATGGCTGCCTGTAAAGCAATCGCTAACCAAACAATCCTTTCCCGGGCAATGTGCAAACCGCACATCCGAGATTTATACGGCTGGCAATCGTTCGTCCGTCAAAACTGAAGGTCACGAACCTGACGAAGGGTACCGCTCAGATCCAAGAGTGACTGCGTGACAAATGAAACAATCGAGATAGGCTCGCTCCGCGAGCCCCATCATCGCGTCAATCCAGACCGATCGCTGCCTGAGAGATGGCGCATTCCCATCGTCCTCGTGATCGGGTGCGGGCTCATTGGCCTTGCACTCCGTTATCTCGCGCGGGAACACGCGACCGCCGACGCCGCTGAGTACATCACCTGGTATACCTTTGCGCGGAATCACGGCATTGACGGACTAGCCGAGGCTTTCACCAACTACACGCCGTTCTACAGCTACCTCCTGCTGATCGCCACCCGACTTGATGGGCTAGGTCAGCCGCTCTCCCTCGTGAAGGCGATCTCGGTCATATTCGAGCTCGGCTGCGCGATCGTCGTGGCCCGGATGGTCTGGCGGATCACGAGGGCGCCGTTGCGGGCGTCTTTGGCCTTCTGCGCGGTGTGGCTCGCGCCGACGGTGCTCTTCAACGGCGCAATGTGGGGACAGGCCGATTCAATCTGGACGTTCTTCGTGCTGGTGTCCGTGGCGATGTTCATGCGGCACCGAAATGGCGTGCTGCCATTCGCAGTCGCCTGCTCGGTCAAAGCCCAGGGCGTCTTCCTGGGACCGTTCGTGCTGGGCATGATTCTGCGCCGCAAGATCCACCTGGCATGGCTTGCCGCCATTCCGGGGGCCTATGCGATCCTCGCCATTCCGGTTCTGGTCGCCGGCAGATCCCTGGTCTCCGTGCTTGCAATCTATCTCGGCCAGGCCAACACATTTCATCACCTGACCATGAACGCAGCGAACGTCTGGGTGTTCGCAGGAGGAGCGCCGTACACAGCCGGAGTCGCCATTGGCCTCGTCGTCGCGGCAGCAAGCGGGCTTGCGCTCTCGATCTTCATCGCACAGTCCAAGCGGACCGGGCCGGAGTTCATATTGCTCGTCGCGTGCGCGTCGCTCATCTTGATGCCGTACCTGCTTCCCAAGATGCACGAGCGCTATTTCTACGGGTTCGAACTTGCGAGCATCGCCCTCGCCTGCGTCAACCTGCGCTATCTGCCGTTCGCGGTGATTGCCCAGGTCGACGGCGTGCTATCCTATCTCGCATTCGAGAGCGAGATCGTCATGGGCCTGTTGCCGGCGGCGCTCTGCAACACCTTTCTGGTGTTCTACCTCGTGCTCGATCTCCGCCAGGGCGAACGTGGATCTTGCTTTCCGAGATTGGCCTGGCTTGGCTTCGCCGCGTCGACCGCGGGACTGTTCTCCTATTTGCTGGTGGCAGGTGCCGGTTTGAACGTATCCCCCGCCTATATGCTCGCCGCGGGCCTTGCCGCGCTCATGACGCTGCTGCTCGTCAAGGAGTCGCGCTGCGCCTCGAGCGACGGTCCGGCCCCGTCGCATTGACCTCATGGGCTAGCTATCGAACATGATCACGCTGCGCAGCGTCTTGCCGGCTTTCATGTTGGCAAAGCCCTCGTTGATCTCGCTCAGCTTCAGCTTGGCCGAGATCCAGTCTTCCAGATGCAGCCGGCCACGCAGGTAGAAATCGACCAGGCGCGGCATGTCGACGCGGAAATGGTTGGAGCCCATCGACGAGCCCTGAATCTTGCGTTCGCGCAGGAAGTCGAAGCCGTGCAGCTCGATCTTCTGGCCGAACGGAATCATGCCGACGATGGTGGCGGTGCCGCCGGAGGCGAGCATGCCGAACGCCTGCTCGGCGGTCTCCTTGCGGCCGAGCACCTCGAAGGAATGATGCACGCCGCCATTGGTGAGGTCGCGAACCTGCTTCACGACATCACCATCCGCGGGGTTGATGATGTCGGTCGCGCCCAGCTTGGTCGCGAGCTGGAGCTTGGCCGGATTGGTGTCGATGGCGATGATGCGGCCGGCGCCCGCGATCTGCGCGCCGTTGATCGCGGCCATGCCGACGCCGCCGCAGCCGATCACCGCCACGGTTTCGCCGGCCGTCACCTTGGCCGTATTCACCACCGCGCCATAGCCGGTGATGACGCCGCAGCCGATCAGCGCGGCGAGATCGAGCGGCATGTCCCTGCGGATCTTCACGATGGCGTTCTCGTGCACCAGCATCTGCTCGGCGAAGGAGGAGAGATTGAGAAACTGGTGCAGCTTCTCCGGCTTCGACCACTGCATCCGGTTCGAGACGCCCGGCAGCATCTTCACGGTGGTGTCGGTGCAGAGCACGGTCCGACCCGTGGTGCAGTTGTCGCAGGTGCCGCAGAACACGGACAGGCAGGTGACGACATGATCGCCGGGCTTCACATAAGTCACGTCGGAGCCGACCTGCTCGACCACGCCGGCGGATTCGTGCCCGAGCACCGCAGGCAACGGATGCGGATAGAGCCCTTCCATGAAATGCAGATCGGAGTGGCAGAGGCCCGCGACCGCGGTGCGGATCAGCACCTCGCGCGGGCCGGGCTTGGGCAGGCTGATGTCCTCGATGACGAGCGGCTGATTGACTTCATAGAGGACGGCGGCCTTCATTGGTGTTTCCTCGTTGTTGTGTTTTCGTTGCGTGCAGGGACTCCACCTCTCCCATGGGGAGAGGTGAAGACCGAGCCTACGCCGCCAGAACCAGTTCGCCAACCTCGCTCATGCCCACGGCACGATCGCCGAGCAGCAGCGCGGAGATCCTCGCTTGCGCGGCATTTTCCGTCAGCCGGAACGGATCGCTCGGCGACACCCGATGGTCGATGACGAGGCGTGACAGCAGCAAGCGGCGCGCATCGCCGCGCATCTCGTGGATGCGATGCGCCTCCCAGGCGAGCGCGACGGAGCTTGCGACATGATAGAGCAGGCTGGTGGCGCGGCGCGCATCGGCCTCGTTCTCGGCCTTGCCCGCGACTTCGCGCGCGAAGCCGACAGCGCGATCGGTGAGGCCGCGCAGATGGTCGCGCCAGGCCTGCGGCACGGAGGCGCTGTCGTCGAGCCGGGTGTGCAGATCGGCCGCGAGCGCGGACTCCGCGCCGTGACGACCCACTGCGCGCCGCAGCGCATCGATCGCGACGATGTTGCCGGTGCCTTCCCAGACCGAGCCGAGATAGGCATCACGCAGCAGACGGGCGGTGGCGAATTCCTCGATATAGCCGATGCCGCCGCGCATCTCGAGCGCATCGCCGCAGACCTTTCGCGCATCACGCGTGGCACGGAATTTCAGCGTCGGGGTCAGGATGCGCAACAGCGCTGCCGCATCCTGGCTGCCGGCTTCGGCGCGATCGAGCGCGTCGGCGGTGAGAAAGCTCATCGACAGCGCCTGCTCGACCGGCAGCATGATCTTCAGCATCTGCCGCCGGCCCAGCGGCAGATCGATGATGCGCTGGCCGAACACCACGCGGTTGGTCGCCACCGTCATCGCATCGTGATAGGCGCGGCGCATCAGCGCGGTGGATTTGACGCCGTTGGAGAGCCGCGACGAGTTCACCATCTCGGCCATCTGCACGAAACCGCGGTCGAGCTTCCCGACCACGTACGCAATCGCGCCTTCGAGCTTGATCTCACCCGATGCCATCGAGCGGGTGCCGAGCTTGTCCTTGAGGCGCACGATCCGGTAGTGGTTCTGCGCGCCGTCGTCGAGGAAGCGCGGCATCAGGAACAGGCCGACGCCGCGCGTGCCTGGGCCGGCACCTTCGGGACGCGCCAGCAGCATCACGACTTTCGCATCGGCATTCGAGCAGAACCATTTCTCGCCGTAGAGACGCCAATGGTCGCCCTCCTGCACCGCGCGCGTGGTCAGCGTGCCGACGTCGGAGCCGCCCTCCTTCTCGGTCATGAACTGGCCGCCCTGGGTCAGCTTGCTCATGTCGGTCGAGGTCAGGCCGTCGAGATATCTGGCCTTCAGGGTCTCGCTGCCGAAATTTGCCAGCAGCTTGGCGCAGCCGTCGGTGACGTTGATCGGGCAGCCCATGCCAAATTCGGTCTGGTTGAACAGGAAGGTGAAGGCGTGCTTGGCGACAACAGGATATTTGTCCGGCCAGCCCATGATGCCCTTGCGGATCGAGAGCGCGTGGATGCCGAACTCGCCGAACGCGGCGTTCTCCAGCTCGCGATAGGCCGGGTGATATTCGATCCACTGCACGTCGCGGCCGAACTTGTCGCGCTGGTGCAGAATGGGCGTGTGCCGATCGGCAAGCCGGGCGCATTCGTCGAGATGGCCGCCGGCGAGCTCGCCGAGACGATCGAGATGTGGCTCGATGTGGCGGAACAGATTGTCCGGCAGATGGATGCGCAAAAGGTCCGCCAGCGCCGGATCGGCGCAATAGAAATTCATGCCTGACGTATCGGGCGCCAGCAGGCCGGATGGTGCGGCCGCGACATTTTGTGGCTGCGTTGTGACCGGCTTGTGCATGATCGTCCTCTTCGTTTCCGCCCGACGGCAATTCTTTGCGCTTGCCGCTTCGGATGATGTCGATCATGCTCCAGTCGCAAACAGCGATAAAGCCGCAAATCGTCAGGACGGCATGATCGCCGTGAGGGAGCAATTCGCCCTGCGGAATTGCGACCGCGCCGGCTGGTTGTCCGCGCGGATCATGCATAGATCAACGGCCACCGTTTCCGAGAGATCACCATGGAACACCCAAAATACAAGATCGCCCTCATCGCCGGCGCCGGCGAAGGATTGAGCGCATCGCTGGCGCGGCTGCTGGCCGCCCAGAACATTCGCGTCGCCCTTGCCGCACGAAAGATCGAGAAGCTCGGCGCGCTCTGCACCGAGACCGGCGCGAAGGCCTATGCCTGCAACGCCACCGAGCCTGACGAGGTGGAGCGGCTGTTCGGCCTCGTCGAGCGCGAGATCGGCACGCCCGATCTCGTCGTTTACAATGCCAGCGGCCGCACGCGCGGGCCGTTCGTCGAGCTCGTCCCCGCCGACGTTGCGCAGGCGATTGCGGTCAGCGCCTATGGCGGCTTCCTGGTGGCGCAGCAGGCGGCCAAGCGCATGCTGCCGAACCAGCACGGCGCGATTCTGTTCACCGGCGCCTCCGCCAGCGTCAAGGGCTACGCGCAGTCCGCTCCGTTCGCGATGGGCAAGTTCGCGCTGCGAGGCCTTGCGCAGAGCATGGCGCGCGAATTGTCGCCGCATGGCATCCATGTCGCGCATTTCGTCATCGACGGTGGCATCAAGAGCGCGACGCGCACCGAGCCGGCGGACAAGCCGGATTCGATGCTCGATCCCGACGCCATCGCGCAGAGCTACTGGAACGTGCTTCAGCAGCCGCGCAGCGCCTGGAGCTGGGAGCTGGAGCTGCGGCCCTGGGTCGAGAAATTTTGAAGGCAAGCTAACAACAATACCCGTCATTGCGAGGAGCGAAGCGACGAAGCAATCCAGACTGTCTCCGCGGAAAGATTCTGGATTGCTTCGCTTCGCTCGCAATGACGAGGAGAGGGAGGCGACATGACCACGGCAACCACCATCGATACCGGCACCGGCGAACTCCTCTGCGTCATCCGCGACCGCGTCGCGATCATCACGCTGAACCGGCCGGAGGCGCGCAATTCGCTGTCGGACGCTCTGACGCCGGCGCTGCGCACGATGATCCGGACCTGCGGCGAGAATCCCGATGTCGGCGCGCTGCTGCTGACCGGCTCGGGCAAAGCATTCTGCGCCGGCGGCAACGTCAAGGGCATGGGCGCGCATCGCGACAAGGCAAAGCTCGACATGTCCTTTGACGCCAAGGTTGCCGACCTCCAGGAGCGGCAGCGGCTGCTCACCGGCGCGCTGGTGTCGGTGCGCAAGCCGACCATCGCCGCCCTGCCCGGCCCCGCGGTCGGCGCCGGGCTCGCCATAGCCATGGCCTGCGACATCCGCATCGCCGCGCAATCCGCCTTCGTCGCCACCGGCTATGCCCGCATCGCCCTCAGCGGCGATTACGGCATCGCCTGGCTGCTCACCCGCCTCGTCGGTACGGCGCGGGCGCGCGAGCTGATGTTCACCGGCGATCGGGTCGATGCCGCACGCGCCGAAGCGATCGGCCTCATCAACCGCGTCGTGCCCGATGACGCATTGCAGACCGAGGCGTTCGCCCTGGCGAAATCGCTCGCCGAAGGCCCGCGCCTCGCGCTGCGCTACATGAAGGACAATCTCGACGAGGCCGTGCTGTTCGACTTCGAAACCGCGCGCGACCACGAAGCCGAGCGGCTGGTCCGCCTGACCACGACCGCCGACCACAAGGAGGCGGTGCAGGCCTTCATCGAGAAGCGCACGGCGGTGTTCACGGGGAAGTAGTCTTGATCCGTCACCCCCCGCGCAACGGCGAAGCCGTTGTCGCTCGAGGTGGCCGCTTCTTCAGCGGCCCTCGAAGGGCGACGGCCCGACAGTTGCTGCGGGAAATTGCACGGAAGCAGCGGGGCCGTTCATCCTTCGAGGCTCGTTCTGCTGAAGAACGCAGAACGAGCGCCTCAGGATGACGGGTTGGGCAAAAAAGCGCCCGGCTCTGGCTTGGCCAGGCCGGGCTTGCAGTCATGTCAGGCCGAGGCTGAGGGGCTGTCGGCCTGACGGGAAAGGGCGGCGAGGCGCCAGCTCGCGCAGGGAATGTCTTTGGGCGCGACACTGATCTCCTTGTCGAAGCGCACCAGCTTCCAGTCATCGGGATGATTGACGAAAGCGAAGCCGGCTTTGCGCGCGAGCGAGACCATGGCCTCATTGGAACGCAGCGTATCGCCGAACATGCGCTCGGCGCCAAGCGCAGCGGCGCGGCATTCGAGATTCTTCATGAGCGCGGTGGCGATGCCATGGGCGTGCCAGCGGTCGTCGACCGAGAGGCCGAATTCGAGAGTCGCAGTCTCGGGTTGGAAAGCATAGCGCGCTTCGGCAACGATGGTCTCGAAGCCGTCGACCATCATCGTTGCCACGATCGTGAAACGGTCGCGATCGCCGACCTCGAGGAAGTCGTGCAGCAGGCCCTTCGGCAACTCGCTGATCGCACCGAAGAAGCGGTTGTAGCGGGAGCGAGTCGAGAGCGAGCGGAAATAGTGCTGCAGCTCGTCGGTGTCGCGCGGCTCGACGAAGCGGACATTCAACGCTTCGCCTTGCCGGGTGCGCAGCACGTCCGAATATTGCTTGAGGTCTTCGAGGCGGAGGGTGCTCATGACACATGCCATGCGGAAAAGGGACCGCCGGCGCCCCCGCAGGCGGCGCCGGCCTGGCGGCCTATCAGGCCCGCCAGAAGGGTTTGTCGGCCTCGTAGGCAATGTCGGACCAGGACAGTCCGACGTCGTGGAGGTCGCGGGCGGTCCAGTTGGTGAGCTCGCGGCGGGTGCGATAGCGCTCATGCCACACGTGGAGGGTCTCGCCGATCTGGTAGAGCAGGCCGTGTGCATGATGATTTGTCATCGAATTGTCGGTCAACGTAGACATTTTCAGCTCCTGGAGCTAAGTTAACCGCTAATATCTGCTTCCTGTTGCGCTGCGACAAACGACAATTTGTACCTTTTCGCATGAAATAACGTCATGTATCCTGCCTGCCAAATGACTGCCAGATTGCCGTCCCTGAACGGATTGCGGGCGTTCGAGGCCGCTGCGCGCCATCTCAGCTTCACGCTGGCAGCCAGCGAGCTGAACGTGACCCAGACCGCGATCAGCCATCAGATCCGCAGGCTTGAGGAGGAGCTCGGCATCCGCCTGTTCATCCGGCAGAACCGCGCGCTAGCGCTGACGCCGGAGGCGCGCGACTACCTCCCGGGCGTCCGCGCCGCCTTCAACGACCTCCGCCTCGCGACCGATCGCCTGCTGCGGAAAGAAGACGACAAGGTGCTGACGGTGTCGACGCTGGCCTCGCTCGCGGCAAAATGGCTGCTGCCGCGGCTGACCGATTTCCAGGAACAGCATCCCGGCATCGACGTGCGCATCACCACCTCGACCAGCCTCGTCGACTTCCAGCGCGACAACGTCGATGCCGCGATCCGCTATGGCCGCGGCCAGTGGCCGGGCGTGCGCGCCGACTGGCTGATGGCGGACGAGCTGTTTCCGGTGTGCAGTCCGTCACTGCTGCGCGGTGACAAGCCGCTGCGCCGGCCCGAGGATCTGCGCAACCATCCGCTGCTGCACACATCCAACGCCAACAGCGACGACTGGCGGCTGTGGCTGACCGCGGCGGGCCTGCCGGCTGACATCGCAAGGCAGCCCGGCATCACCTTCGACATGATCTTCATGACCATCCAGGCCGCGATCGACGGCATCGGCGTGGCGATGGGACGGACCTCCTACGTCCAGGATGACATCGCCAAGGGCCGACTCGTCGTCCCCTTCAAGATCGCGCTTCCCACCGATGCCGGCTTCTACCTGGTCGCGCCGGAGAGCCGCCGCGAGCCGCCGAAGCTTGCCGCATTCCGGCAATGGATCGTCGCTGCAACGCAAAATAAAGCCTGAAAAATCAGCAGCTTCCTTCGGAAAACCGGTTGACTTGCCCCGCCCCACGCGGGAAGGGGTATGACAGATTGTCGCAGCATCAATCTGTCGCCTTGCCGGGAAAACGATCCCCGGCCGGCCGCGCCTTTCCTAGGGGAGCAACGCCATGGCTGGACCAGCCACCTCAACCAATTCGCCAGCGATCAAGTCGCGCATCGGCGCGATCCTGCGCGCCACGAGCGGCAATTTCCTCGAGCAGTTCGACTTCTTCCTGTTCGGCTTCTATGCCGCCGCGATCGGCAAGGCGTTCTTCCCTTCGACCAACGAGACGGCGTCGCTGCTCAATACCTTTGGCGTGTTCTGGCTCGGCGCCTTGATGCGTCCGGTCGGCGCAATCGTGTTAGGGGCCTATATCGACCGCATCGGCCGTCGCCAGGGCCTGATCGTCACGCTCGGCATCATGGCTTTCGGCACCGTCGTCATCGCGTTCTGCCCGAGCTACGCGACCATCGGCATCGCAGCGCCCGTCATCGTGCTGATCGGCCGGCTGCTGCAAGGCTTCTCGGCGGGCGTCGAGCTCGGGGGCGTGTCGGTGTATCTCGCGGAAATCGCAACGCCCGGCAATCGCGGCTTCTACACCTCGTTCCAATCGGCGAGCCAGCAGGTCGCGATCTTCGTGGCTTCGATCCTCGGCTTCATCCTGTCCGAGGTAATGCCGGCCGACACAGTGGCCGCCTGGGGCTGGCGCATTCCCTTCTTCGTCGGCTGCCTGATCATTCCGCTGATCTTCGTCCTGCGGCGGACGCTGGAGGAGACGCCGGCCTTCCTCGCCATGAGGAAGCATCCGACGACGCGCGAGGTGTTCGTCTCCGCACTCACCAACTGGCGCATCGTCGTGCTCGGCATGATGATCGCGATCCTGACCACGACGACGTTCTATTTCGTCACCGTCTACACGCCGACATTCGGCAAGACGGTGCTGAGGCTGTCGACGCAGGACGCGCTGCTGGTCACGCTGCTGGTGGCGGTGAGCAACTTCGTCTGGAACCCGGTCGGCGGCGCGCTGTCGGATCGCATCGGCCGCAAGCCGGTGCTGCTCGCCATCGCCGGCCTCTCGCTCGTCACCGCCTATCCGGCGCTGCACTGGCTGGTGGCGGCGCCGACCTTCGGCAAGCTGCTCGCGGTCGAGATGATGTTCTCGTTCTATTTCGGCGTCTACAGCGGCACCATGCTGGGCGCACTGGTCGAGATCGTGCCGGCGCATGTGCGCACCACCTGCTTTTCGCTTGCGTTTGCGCTCGCCGCCGCCCTGTTCGGCACCTTCACCCCGTTCGCCTCGACCTGGCTGATCGAGCGCACCGGCGACAAGGCCGCGCCCGGCTTCTGGCTGATGTTCGCAGCCCTGCTCGGCATCATCGCGGCCTCGACGGTCTATCGCGGCGGCGGCAAGGTGGCGCCGGTTTATGATGCAGTGCCGGAGCCGGTCGCGGGGCAATAGGACGGTGTCATTCCGGGGCGCCTCGCAGAGGCGAGCTCTGATGCGCAATTGCGCATCAGAGAATCCATTTCTCCCAGCATCTCTGCCGCACGATTGATTCCGGGCTCGCGCTACGCGCGCCCCGGAATGACAGCGGGGGCTACAGCTCCACCACCACGTAATCGCTCTCGACTTTCACCGGGATCGTCTCGGCGACATACGGGCCCTTCACCACGCTGGCGCCGGGCTCGACATGGGCCGGATAGGCCTTCACGCGGAAGCGGCGGGGGTCGCAGTAGGATTGGCCGGTGCGGATGTCGAACTCCCAGCCGTGCCAGGGGCAGCGGATGATCTCGCCTAGCTTGGTATATTCGATCTCGCCAGGATTGCTCGACTGCGCCAGCCCGATCAGCGGCCCCTCGCACAGCGCCGCGCCCTGATGCGGGCAGCGGTTCATCAAGCCGAAATATTCGCCCTTGATGTTGAAGACCGCGATCGGCCGTCCATCGATCTCCAGGAATTTTCGCGTGCCCGGCGGAAGCTCATCGACCGCGGCAATCACATGCCGCGCCATCAATTTATCCCGTACAGCTTCTTCGCATTGCCGAGATAGAACGCCTCGCGGTTGGCCTCGCTGACGCCCGCCGGCAGCACGCGCGAGGGCTCGTCGTAATCCCAATGCGGATAGTCGGTTGCGAACAGCAACTTGTCCCAGCCGATCCATTTGACGACATCGAACAGATCCTCGCGCCGCTCCGGATCCTCCATCGGCTGTGTGGTCCACCACACCTGCTCGCGGATATAGTCCGACGGCGGCCGCTTCACATGCGGCACCTCGCTCCTGAGCCGCTGCCAGGCCTTGTCGAGCCGCCAGCAAAGCGACGGCGCCCAGCCGAAGCCGGCCTCGATCATCACCATCTTCAATTTCGGGAAGCGCTCGAACACGCCCTCCAGCACGAGGCTCGCCAGCGCCGATTGCTGGCACTGCGAATGCCCGACCATCTCCTCGATGTAGTAACTCGGCCAGCCTGACGGCGTGATCGGGTTGCCGCCGAAGCCGAAGGCGTGCACGCCGACGGGAAGACCGGCTTCTTCCGCTGCCTGATAGATCGGCCAGTAACGGCGCTGGCCGAGCGGCTCGACATTGCGGCTGAGCAGCAGCACCTGCACGAAATTCTTGTCGCCGGCGCGCTCGCGGATTTCGGCGGCGGCCGACAGCCCGTCCTCATTGCCGACGACGATGGAGGCCTTCAGCCGCTTGTCCTTGCTGGTCCATTTGTCGATCTGCCAGTCGTTGATCGCCGAGCACAAAGCGGCCGAGAGCTCGTGATTGCGGATGCCCTGGCCGGTGTTGAGCGGATTGAGCACCCCCAATTGCACGTTGTTGGGATCGAGCAATTGCTTCTGCATGAAGGCGAGCGAGGAGCCCTGCGGGCCGCCTTCCGGCGGATAGGCATCGCGGCGCGAGGCATTGGGCTGGGCCTTGGGATAGGGCGGGCCTTCCATCATGCCCTGATAGGCATGGACGCCGTAGACTTCGAGGTGATGCTGCCAGCGTTTGGCGAGGTAGGGATAGAGCTCGGTGCGGGTGGCGCGTGCCGGATGGATGTCGCAGTCCGCGATCGCGGTTTTGACGGTCAGTGGGGAAGCGGTTTCTTGGCTCTCGCGGAACTGGATATTCATCGCCTTGCCTCCTTTGGCAGCGGGCTCACGTCAGGCGGGGATAGGTTGCATGGGGATTGTCGATCATGATCTTGCGCACGAGATCGGGGGACAGACCTTCGGGCAGCGCGTCCTGGCCGTCGAACTGCCAGTGCGGATAGTCCGTGGAGAATAGGACCAATTCGTCGGACTGCATATGCTCAAACAGGCGAATTAATGTCTCAGGTTCCGGCGGCGCATCAAATGGCTGTAACGAGAAGCGGATGTTGCTGCGCACAATCTCCAGCGGTGCACGATCGACCCACGGCGTCTCCATCCGCACCCCGCGCCAGAACTTGTGCAAGCGCCAGAGATAGGGCGCGATCCAGGAGACGCCGGACTCCAGCATCACCATTTTCAGCCGCGGATATTTGGCGAACACGCCCTCGACGATCAGGCTGGTGAGCTGAGCCTGGAACGCCTGGGCCTGCCCGACATAATCCTCGATGTGATAGGAACCCCAGCCCACGGCGGTCGGCGGATTGTGATAGGCGGAACCGGCATGGATGCCGACCGGGAGTTCCAGACGTTCCGCGGCCTCATAGATCGGCCACAGCGCGCGCTTGCCGAGCGGCGTGTCGCCCATCACCAGCATCAGCACCTGCACGAAGCGCTTGTCGTGTGCGCAGCGCTCGATCTCGGCGACGGCTTTCTCGATGCTTTGCGTGGGGATCACGAGGGAGCCACGCAGTCGCGCGTCGCGATCGAGCCATTCCTTCGCCAGCCAATCGTTCAGCGCGCGGCAGAAGGCGGCCTGCATGTCCTCGGAGAACACCATCTGCACGCCGTACAGCGGATTGCAGATGGCATGCTTGAGCTGGAAGGGATCGAGCACGTGTCGCTGCATGTCCGACAGGCTCTCGCCGGGTTTGCCTGTCTCGGGGCGCCAGTCGGGACGCGCCGTGATCGGCGAATTCTGCGGATAGGATTGCGAGACGAGGTCGACCATGCCGCGCGTCGTCACCTGATCGCGCCAATAGTCGTTCAGGTAGGGCAGCAGGCTGGTCAGATGCGGCACGGCCGGATGCACGTCGCAATCGATGCCGCCGGCGATCAGGGACGCCATCACGTCTCCCTTCTCACGTTTCCTCGCATGTCTCTTCTTGCACCCGCCATTCAATCAGGCCTGCCCGCCGCCCGCAACTCGGCCAAGCATCCTGTCATATGCTAGGAAGGCTGAGCTCGGTTGCGAAGGAATAAGGGGTTTAGGAATGAAAGAGCTCGTCGGCATCGCGGAACAGGTCGCAGCACAACTGATCGCGCGCAAACAGACCATTGCGGTTGCGGAATCATCAGCCGGCGGCCTGATCTCGGCCAGCCTGCTCGCGGTGGCCGGTGCCTCCGCCTATTACCTCGGCGGTGCCGTGGTCTACACCCGCGATGCCAGGCGCGTGCTGATGGATATTTCGGACGAAGGAATGAAGCGCTTTCGGTCGTCATCGGAGCCTTACGCAAAGCTGCTCGCCGAGCAGATGCGCAGCCGCTTTGATAGCGACTGGGGCCTGTCCGAGACCGGCGCCGCCGGCCCCAGCGGCAATCGCTACGGCGATGCCGCCGGCCATAGCTGCATGGCGGTTGCGGGGCCTGCGTCAGAGGTGATGACGCTGGAGACGGGGAGCAACGACCGCTTCGACAACATGCAGGTGTTTGCCACGACGGCACTGAAGCTGCTGCTGAGGAAGCTGGAGGGGTGACGCAGCTGCTGCTGCCGCCGGCAACGGACACACTCCTAATACCGTCATCCTGAGGTGCTCCCCTTGCATCGCAAGGGGAGCACCTCAGGATGACGGCGAGGGACTGGTGCTCGCAGCGACGATCGACAGCTACCGCCCCAAATGCCGCATGAAAATCCGCACCACATACCCCGGGAATCGCGGTGCCTCGTCGTGGAGATCAGAGGCAATCCGCTCGATGGTCTCGCGCAGCGACAGGAATTGCGCCTGACGTGCGCTGCTTTCGGTGCCCTGCATGCCCGCGAGCTCGTCCATCGCGGCGTCGCTGATCTGGCACTGCACGACCTCGCCGTCGTTCAGCATGGTGAAGCGGAAAGCCAGCCGTTCCAGATCATGGCCGATGATCTTGTCGCGCGTCAGCGGCATCCAATTGTCCCGTTCGCGCCCCCGAACGGGACAATGCTGAAAATCTGGCGCCTTGTCACTATCCGAACCAAAGGACATGGCTATCATCTGAAGCCCGTCAGCAGCGCGGCTCGATGAGCCGGCTGCGCTTCAGCCTCAGTAGACGAGCGCCGAGCCCGTCGGCTGATCGAGTGCCGCAGCCAGCGATCTATACTCGTCGCAATCGGTTCCGCAAATCGACGCAATTCGGCCGAGGTGATAGAGTGCTTGCTCGCGATTGCCGCGCTCGAGCTGCCACAGTCCATAATATTGCCACGTCAGCACGTGGTTCGGATCGGCCTTCAATGCGCGCTCATACCAGGCCTGGGACTGCTCGTAGTCGCCGAGCTTGCGATAAGAGTAACCAATCAGGTTGGCGACGTTCGGATGGTCGTCATGGCCAAGCGACTTCAACTGCGCGAGCGCGGCAGCATAGTCGTTGCGCTCGTAGATGGTGTCATAGGCCATACGGTAGCCGGCCGCGAATGCGGGATCGCCTATGCTGGACTGGTTGTTCGGCTTCTTGCCTTTGTGGGTGGACTTGGCGCCCGGGCGCTTCGGATAGGTTGGCTGCGGCTTCTGATCCGAATAGGCCCCGGCATACGGATCCGTCGAGCTAAGGCCGCCCCCACCGCCTCCACCACCGCCGCCTCCGGCGGCAAAGGCCGACGCGCTCAACAAGGCTGCCGCAAACGTACCCAGCGCGACGAGCCTGATCATCGCTGTGATCATGTCTGTCTCCTGTACTGCTTCGAGCGACCCCGGACGAGGTGATAACCCTGTCTTGGCGACGATATTCCAGCCGCTGCGTTCACGGAGACGTCAGCGTTCGTAAGACAGCTCTGTTGCCCTTTACTGGAACGCCACTTCCGCGAAGCTGCGGAGCTTGCGCGAATGCAGCCGTTCGGATTCCTGCTGCTTGAGGCGCTCCAGCGCCTTCACGCCGATCTCGAGATGCTGACCGACACGGCGGCGGTAGAATTCACTGGCCATGCCGGCGAGCTTGATCTCACCGTGCAGCGGCTTGTCGGAGACGCAGAGCAGCGTACCGTAGGGAACGCGGAAGCGGTAGCCGTTGGCGGCGATGGCAGCCGATTCCATGTCGAGCGCAACCGCACGCGATTGCGACAGGCGGCGGATCACCTCAGGCCCTGAAATCTCCCAATTGCGGTTGTCGACACTCGCCACCGTCCCGGTGCGCATCAGGCGCTTGAGCTCGAAGCCTTCGAGGCCGGTGACGTCCTCGACCGACTCCTCGAGCGCGACCTGCATCTCGGCCAGCGCCGGGATCGGCACCCACAGCGGCAGCTCGCGGTCGAGCACATGGTCCTCGCGCACATAGCCGTGCGCGAGCACGTAGTCGCCGAGGCGCTGCGTGTTGCGCAGGCCCGCGCAATGGCCGAGCATCAGCCAGGCGTGCGGCCGCAGCACCGCGACGTGGTCTGTGACGTTGCGCGCATTGGATGGACCGGTGCCGATATTGATCAGCGTGATGCCGCGGTAGCCGGGCGCGACCAGATGGAACGCCGGCATCTGCGGCGCACGAACCGGCGCGGTGCCGCTGCTCGCGCCGCCGCTGTGCGTGATGACGTTGCCGGGCGAAACAAAAGCGTCGAGGCCGGCCTCGCCGGATTGAAGCCGCTGCTGGCAGAGTTGCGCGAAGGCGTCGACATAGAACTGGTAATTGGTGAAGATCACGAAGTTCTGGAAATATTCGGGATCGGTGCCGGTGTAGTGATAGAGCCGGCGCAGCGAGTAATCGACGCGCGCGGCGCGGAACAGGGACAGCGGCTCGGGCGTATCAGGCTGGAGCTCGAAGGTGCCGTCGGCGATCGAATCGTCCATCGTCGCGAGATCAGGCACGTCGAACGCATCGCGCAGCGACCGCGTGACGGCGGAGTTCTCGCCGGTGGTGATGGCCGCTTCGATGTTGATGTCGCGGCGATAGGCGAAGTGGATCGGGATCGGCTCGGCGGATTCGCCGATCTCGACGGGCACGCCGTGATTCTGGATCAGCAATCCGATCTGCTCGGTGAGATAGCTGCGGAACAGATCCGGCCGCGTGACGCTGGTCTCGTGCACCCCGGGGCCGGCGACGAAGCCATAAGCGAGACGCGAATCCAGCCGCGCATGCGTCGCGGTGGTGAGACGGACGAAGGGATAATGAGCCCGGACCCGCGTCGTGATCGCTTCGCCGCCCAGATAGGCCTCGAACCGGTCGCGCAGGAACTTCGTGTTGCGCTCGTAGATCTCTTCGAGGCGGGCAACGGCCGCGGATGCATCGGAGAAGGATTCGGTGGCGATGGAGGGAGGGGATTGCATGGTTCGACCGCCGGGTTGCTGTTTGCCGTCGCAGTATAGCAAACTGACAGCCAAGTCGTCATTGCGAGCGCAGCGAAGCAATCCAGAAATCTATCCGCGGAGACAGTCTGGATTGCTTCGCTACGCTCGCAATGACGAGGGAAGATGACGCGCTTTCGCGCGTCACTTCTCGCGGAATGCGCGCATCAGCTGGTCGTGCAGCGGCTTCATCAGATAGGACAGCATGGTGCGGTCGCCGGTCTGGACGAAGGCTTCCACGGGCATGCCGGGAATCAGCTTGACGTCGCCGAGCCGGGCGACCTCCTCGGCCGGCATCGAGACGCGGATGGTGTAGTAGCCCTGACCGGTGCGCTGGTCGGTGGTGACATCGGGCGAGACGCGGCTGACGACGCCGCTGAGCTCGGGCGTGGTGCGCTGGTTGAACGCGGACAGGCGCAGCAGCGTTTTTTGGCCGATCTGGAGCTTGTCGATGTCGACCGGATTGACCTTGGCCTCGACCTGAAGATCGTCGGCCTGCGGCACGATCAGCATCAAGGTATCGCCGGCGGTGACGACGCCGCCGATGGTGTGCACGGTCGATTGCAGCACCATGCCGTCCTGCGGCGCACGGATGTCGACGCGGCGGAGCTGGTCTTCGGCAGCGACCTTGCGCTCGATCAGCTCACCGATCTTGTCGTTGGTCTCGCGCAGGTCCTTGGAGACCTCGCTGACCACGTCCTTGTCGATCTGGATGATCTGGAGCTCGGTCTCGGTGATCTTGCCCTTGGCCTGGGCGCGCGAGGCGATGTACTGCGCGCGCTCGCCGTTGAGGCGGGCCGAGTCGCGTTCGAGCTGGGTCAGGCGCGAGATCTGCACCAGACGCTTGTCGTAGAGCTCGCGCACGCCGGTGAGCTCGTTCTGCACCAGCGCGATCTCCTGGTCCTTGGCCTTCTCCTGCGCGCTGAGACCGGCGATTTCCTCGTTGAGCTGCGTGATGCGCTCGCGCAGCTGGGCCTTCTGTCCGGTGCGACCGTTGACGCGGACGTCGAACAGCTTGGTTTCGGCGGAGAGCAGCGCCTTGACGTCAGGATCGCCCGCCCGCTCGATCAGGGTTTGCGGAAATTCGATTCTGTCGAGACCGCGCTGCTCGGCCTGCAATCGCGCCGCACGCGCCTGCGCGGCGTCCAGATTCTTGGTGACGATGGCAAGGTTGGCCTTGGTGACCGTGTCGTCGAGCCGCACCACGATGTCGCCGGACTTGACCAGGTCGCCGTCGCGGGCACGCACCTCGCCGACCACGCCGCCGGTCGGATGCTGCACCTTCTTGACGTTGGATTCGACAACGATCTGCCCCGGTGCGATCAGCGCGCCCGAGATCAAGACGGTCGACGCCCAGCCGCCGAGGCCGACGACCAGGACCAGCACGATCACGAGGCCGAGCATCAGGTGAAACTTGATGGAGTCGCGCACGGTCTTCTTCGCGGCAGGCTTCGTGCCGCCGATGGCCATCGTGTTCATGACTTTGCGCTCATGACTTGGCCACCCCGCCTTCGCTGACGATCTTGATCGGTGCCGGCGGCGTTACGCGCGGCTGCAACACCTGGGCGAGCACCTGCTCCTTCGGGCCGAAGGCCTGCATGCGGCCGTCGCGCAGCACCAGGATCTGGTCGACCGCCTCGACGCCGATCGGGCGGTGCGCCACCACGACGACGATGGCACCGCGCTCGCGCGCCGAGCGGATGGCGCGGGTCAGCGCCTCATCGCCTTCGGTGTCGAGATTGGAGTTGGGCTCGTCGAGCACGATCAGGAAGGGATTGTCGTAGAGCGCGCGCGCCAGCGCCACGCGCTGCGCCTGGCCTGCGGACAGCGCAGCGCCCTGCTCGCCGACTTGCGTGTTGTAGCCCTCGCGCATCTTGATGATCATCTCGTGCACGCCGGCTTCCTTCGCAGCCGCGATGATGCCTTCAGAGGTCGCCTCGGGATCGAACCGGCTGATGTTCTGCGCGATGGTGCCGCCGAACAACTCGACATCCTGCGGCAGATAGCCGATGTGGCGGCCGAGCACGTCGCTCGACCATTGATCGAGCGCCGCGCCGTCGAGCCGCACCTTGCCGCGCACCGGCTGCCAGACCCCGACCAGCGCGCGGATCAGCGACGACTTGCCGGAGCCGCTCGGGCCGATCACGCCGAGGCCGTTGCCGGCGGCGAGCGCGAAGGTGACGTCCTGAACGACCAGGCGCTGGTCCCCAGGGGGCACCATGGCGATGCCTTCGACCGACAGCCGGCTGGTGGGCGCCTGCAACTGGGTCGGCATCGTCTGCGCCGGCATCTGCTCCAGGAGGCGCGTGAGGCGGTGCCAGCTCTGGCGGGCGGCGACGAAGGATTTCCAGTGCGCAATCGCAAGGTCGACCGGCGCGAGCGCGCGGGCGGAGAGGATCGAGCCGGCGATGATGATGCCGGCGGTCGCTTCCTGGTGGATGACGAGATAGGCGCCGACCGCGAGCACGGCCGATTGCAGCATCATGCGCAGCACTTTTGCGACCGCGCCGAGACCGCCAGCGACGTCGCTCGCCCGCTGATTGCCGGCGAGATATTTTTCGTTGGTCTCGCTCCAGCGCTGATTCATCCGGCCGGCCATCCCCATCGACACCATCACTTCGGCGTTGCGGCGGCTGGACTGGGCGAGATCGTTGCGTTGGGCCGCGAGGCCCATCGCCTCTTTCGCCGGCTGGCGGGACATGAACTCGGTGACCAGCGTCAGCCCGACCAGGATGATGGCGCCGACCAGCGCGGTGACGCCGATCAGGACGTGAAAGGCGAAGCAGATGGCGAGATAGAGCGGCAGCCAGGGCAGATCGAAGAACGCGCTCGGGCCCATGCCGCCGAGAAAGGAACGGACATTGTCGAGATCGCGCAGCGGCTGCAGGCCCTCGTTGCGGCTGCCGACCAGGAGCGGCAGGCGCACGATGGTGTCGAACACGCGCTTGTTGAGGGCTTCGTCGAGCGAGGTACCGATCCGCCCCAGGATGCGGTTGCGGATCATGTCCAGCACGCCCTGCGCCATATAGAGGAAACTGGCGAGGATGATGAGGCCGACCAGGGTCGGAATGCTGCGGCTCGGCAGCACCCGGTCGTAGACCTCCAGCATGAAGATCGACCCGGTCAGATAGAGCAGGTTGATCATGCAGCTCATCAGGCCGACGCCGATGAATGCCGTGCGACAAGCGCGCAAGGCGTCAGCGAGCTCTGAACGGCGGACGCCAGGGATGGCTGCCATCAGTCTGATCTCTTTCAGGTGGGGGCCACAGCCCCTGACTTCACGGGCAATTCAGGCTACTCGCCCCGGATTAACATCATGTTCGCTCTGCGTCCAACGCAGCCGAGTTCATCCAGAACCCTGATGGGCCACATCTACCCCTGACGGCCCCGTACGCAAGTCCGGTATTTCACAGTCTTTGAGGCTTTTTGGTGCAGAGGCCGCCGCCCTCCCCAGATCAGGAGAGGCAAGTTCCTATCGGTCGAACCGAGCGGCCGGCTAGAGCCGGCCGCCGCCGCGCACCAAGCGCACCACCAGCAGCAGGATGACCGCGCCGATCGCCGAATAGACGATCTCTGAGACCAAGCCGGTGCCGAGACGGATGCCGAGTTTGGGAAACAGAAGGCTCGCGACCAGTGCACCGGCAATGCCGATCACGATGTCGCCGATGATGCCGAACCCAGCGCCCCGCACGATCTTTCCGGCAAGCCAGCCGGCGACCAGGCCAACGAACAGGATGACGAGCAGGCCTTCGTTAGAAATGTACATAAGTAAGGTCCCTCTCCTTGAACGGAGCCATGGAACGGGAACCGGGATGAATAGGGTGTGAATGCTGCTCGCCGCTGGCCGGTTGGGCGGCGGCTACGTCGCGACAACCGGCTCCGCCAGCACACACCTTGCCGCTCGTCCCGCCCCCACCTCGACACTCGCAGGCAATTGCTCCAGGCAGCGCGGCTGGGCCACTGCGCAGCGGGGGGCGAAGGAGCAATTGTGAGGCTTCTCGGCGAGCGAGGGTGGCGTGCCGGGAATGGTCTCCAGGCGGGCGCCGCGCTGGGCGCCGTGGATGGTCGAGGCGAGCAGGCCCTTGGCGTAGGGATGCACGGGCGAGCGGACGATGTCGCGAAGCGTGCCCTGCTCCACGATCTGGCCGGCATACATCACCGCGACGCGGTCGCAGATCTCGATGGCGACACCAATGTCGTGGGTGACGAAGATGACGGACATGCCGAACTCGCGCTGCAGCTCGCGCAGCAGCAAGAGGATCTGGATCTGCACGGTGGCATCGAGCGCGGTGGTCGGCTCGTCGGCCAGCAGGATCTTTGGCCGGCAGGCGAGCGCCAAGGCAATCATCGCACGCTGGCGCATGCCGCCGGACATCTCGTGCGGATAGGCGTCCAGCCGCCGCTTGGCCGAGGGGATGCGCACGACCTCGAGCATTTCGAGCGCTCGTGCGCGGCCTTCCGCAAAGCTCTTGCCTTCATGGCGCACCACGCTTTCGGCGATCTGTGCGCCGATGGTGTAGACCGGATCGAGCGCAAGCGCGGGTTCCTGGAAGATCATCGACACGGTCTGGCCGCGGAACGACGACAGCTCTTCGTCGTTCATGGCGAGCACGTCACGGCCCAGCACGTTGACGGTGCCCGAAATCTGCGTGCGCTTCTTCGGCAACAGCCGCATCAGCGCACGCAAGGTCACGCTCTTGCCCGAACCGGATTCGCCGAGCAGGCCCAGCACCTCGCTGTTGCCGAGCGACAGGCTGAGGTCGTTCACGGCATAGACCGTGCGCTCGCCGGTGAAGCGGATGTTGAGGCCTGATATCTCGACGAGCTTTGTCATGACGGCAGTTTGGGCATTCGGTCGTGATAGTCGGTGGCGCGCTGGAAGGCCGCGCCGATGGTGAGCAGGGTCGCTTCATCGAAGGAGCGGCCGATCAGCTGCATGCCGACCGGCAGGCCGCTTTTGGTGAAGCCGGAGGGCACGGTGAGCGACGGCAGGCCCAAAAAGTTCACCGGGCGGGTGAACAGCGTCAGCCGCTGCAACAGCGCCGGCGCGTTCGGGCCGCCGCCGACGTCGCTCTCCTCGATCGTCGGCGCCGGCACCGGGGACGCCGGTGCGATCACCGCATCGACGCCAGCGGTTGCGGCGTTATGCGCCGCGAGCGCGGGCCCACGCCAGCGCATCGCCTCGAGATAGGTGATGGCGGGAACGGTGAGCCCGTTCTGAAGCCGCATCAAAACCTGCGGGCCATAATCCTGCGGACGCTCGATCATCCAGCGCTTGTGGAAGGCGGCGGCTTCCGCGGCGAGCACGAGCTGGCTTGCCGAGGACAATTGCCGCTGATCGGGAAGCTCGACCTTGACGATGTCGGCGCCCTCACGCTTGAGCACGGCGATGGTCTCGTCCAGCACGCGCGCGACCTCGCTGTCGAGATCGTCGACATAGAAGGACGCGGGCACACCGATCTTGAGGCCCTTCAGCGAGCCTTTGGTCGCCGCCACGTAGTCCGACAGCGGCTCGTGGCTGCAGGTCGAATCGGCGGGATCGGGACCGGCCATCAGCGCCAGCAGCAGCGCGCAGTCTTCGGCGGTGCGGGCGAGCGGGCCGACGGTGTCGAGCGATTGCGACAGCGGCATCGCGCCCGCGCGGCTGACGCGGCCGACGGTGGTCTTCAGCCCCGTGACGCCGCAGAAATGCGCGGGCATGCGGATCGAGCCGCCGGTGTCGGAGCCGAGCGCCGCATAGGTCAGGCGCGCTGCGACCGCCGAGCCGGAGCCCGAGGACGAGCCGCCGGTGATGTGCGCGACGTTCCAGGGATTGCGCACCGGACCGTAATGGGCGTTGTGGCCGGTCGGGCCATAGGCAAATTCGGCGAGATGCAGCGTGCCAAGGCGGACCTGGCCGGCATCCTTCAGCCGCTGCAAGGCGGTGGACGTGACGGTCGGCACGAAATCGCGGCGGATCAGCGAGCCGCAGGTCGAGACGTGGCCGGCGTCGTAATACATGTCCTTGTGTGCGAGCGGCACGCCATGTAGAGGACCGCGGACGTTGCCCTTGGCCAGCTCGGCATCGGCGGCACCCGCCGCTTTCAATGCAGCCTCGGCCTCGATCGACATGAACGCGTTGAGGTGCGGCTGCCATTGCCCGATGCGGTGCAGCAGGGCGCGCGTCACCTCATGCGAAGACACCTGCTTCATCGCGATCGCGCGCGCGACCTCGGTGAGCGTCATCAATGCAGGCTCGGTGCTCATCTCGACACCTTCTGCGTCTGCGCAAGCACATAGCCGGCGGGCTCGAGATCGAAGGGCAGCGTGCCGGCGATGGCGGCGAAGCCTTCGAAGGCAGGTCCGATGGCATTGGAGATGCGGGTTGCGATCTCGTCGTCCACGGGAATACCCGAGATTTGCGCGATGGGCTTGATCTCTTTCGGTGTCGGTCTTGTCATGCTGTTTCCCCTGCGGGCGCGCGGCTATGGCCTGAACCCGGGATCGCCATGTAGCACGCGGCCTCGTGGCCTATATTATCGAGCGCGGTGAGCTTTGGTGTCGCATTTGCGCAGAGCGGCTCCGCAAACGGACAACGGGTATGGAAGCGGCAGCCTGGGGGCGGATCGATCGGATTGGGCGGATCGCCCGTGATCGGCGGCGTCTCGGTGCGCCTGTCAGGGTCCGAGGACGGCATCGCCGCGAGTAGCGCCCGCGTGTAGGGATGCGCCGGGCTATCCCAGACCTGGTCGACCGGGCCGAGCTCGACGACCTCGCCGAGATACATCACCAGCACGCGGTCCGAGATGTAGCGGACCACGTTGAGGTCGTGGCTGATGAAGAGATAGGTCAGGCCGAACTCGCGCTTGAGATCGGCCAGCAGGTTGAGCACCTGCGCCTCGACGGACTTGTCGAGCGCGGAAACGGCCTCATCCAGGATCACCAGCCGCGGCGACAGCGCGAGCGCGCGGGCGATGTTGACGCGCTGGCGCTGGCCGCCGGAGATCTCGTGCGGATAGCGGTTGGCGAAGGTTTCCGGACGCAAGCCCACCTTGCCGAGCAGCTCGCGCGCCAATGCCCTCGCCGCGCCGTCGGCCATGCCGTGGACCTTCGGGCCAAACGCGATGGATTCCTCGATGGTGAGGCGCGGATTGAGCGAGGCGTAGGAGTCCTGGAACACCATCTGCATGCCGCGGCGCAGCTCGCGCAAGCTCAGCGATTGGCCGACGGTCATGCCGTCATAGATGATGTCGCCGTCATCGCGCGGCATCAGATGCATCAGAAGCCGCGCGGTGGTGGACTTGCCGCAGCCGGACTCGCCGACGATGCCGACCGTCTCGCCCTTGGCGACGGAGAAGGAGACGTTGTCGACGGCACGCACGGTGCGCTTGGCGGCGAACAGCCCGCCGCGCACCGGGAAATGCTTGGTCAGGCCGTCGACCTGGAGCAGCGGCTGCGCGACGCCGCCACGGTCCTCGACCGGTTCCAGCATGGCGACGGATGTGTTGGTTTCGCTCATGGCCTAGTTCCTGATGTCCATGGCGCTGCGCAGGCCGTCCGAGAGCAGGTTGAAGCAGATCGAGACCGCGAAGATCATCGCGCCCGGCAATGCGGCGACCCAGGGATTGACGTAGATCGCCGTGCGCAAGGTGTTCAGCATCAATCCCCATTCGGGCTCCGGCGGCTTGGTGCCGAGACCGAGGAAGGAGAGACCGGCGGCCAGGATCATCGAGACCGAGATCAGGCTCGTCGCATAGACGAAGATCGCGCCGAGCACGTTGCCGAGGATGTGCACGCGCATGATGGTGAAGGGCCCGGCGCCCGAGGCACGCGCGGCCTCGACGAAATCCATGTTGCGCACGCCTGTCGTGACGCTCTCGGCGACGCGGGTGATCTGCGGCACGAACACGACCGTCAACGACACGATGGAATTGAGGATGCCGGCGCCGAGCGCGCCGGAGATCGCGATCGCCAGCAGCACGGAGGGGAAGGCGTAGAACACGTCCACCGTGCGCATGATCGCGGTGTTGAGCTTGCCGCCGACATAGCCGGCGACAATGCCGAGCGAGGTGCCGATGCAGAAGGCCAGGATCACGGGCAGGATGCCGATGACCAGCGACAGCCGTCCGCCATAGATCAACCGCGCCAGCATGTCGCGGCCGAGCTCGTCGGTGCCGAGCGGATAGCCTGCCGTGCCGATGTGACGGAGGCGGCGGATCATCGAACCCTTGTAGGGGTCTTCGAGACCGAGCCACGGCGCGAGGATCGCGGAGAGCAGGATCAGCAGCAGCACCAGCGCGCAGGCCATGCTGACCTTGTCGCGCATGATGCGGCGGCCGACCGTCGCCCAATAGCCGCGCGCCTTGGTGGCGGGTGCGGCCTGTAGCGCGGCATCGGCGGTGACGTGAAGCGGAAGCTCGCTCATCGGCTAGCCCCGCTTGATGCGCGGGTCGATCGCGGCTTGGGCGATGTCGACAAGCAGATTGAGAAAGACGAAGAACAGCGCCAGGATCAGGATCGTGCCTTGCAACAGCGGCAGGTCGCGCTGGAAGATCGCCGAATTGAGCAGGAAGCCGGAGCCCGGCCAGGAGAACACGGTCTCGATCAGGATCGAGCCGCCGAGCATGTAGCCGAGCTGAAGCCCCATCACCGCGAGCGCGGTGGGCGCGGCGTTCTTGATGACGTGGCGGAACACGCCGGTTTCGCGCAGGCCCTTGGCGCGCAAGGCCTCGACGAAATCCTGGGAGAGAATGTCGCCGGTCAGCGCACGCACCGTGCGGGTGACGATGCCCATGGGAATCACCGAGGTCGTGATCGCGGGCAGCACGAGATATTTCAGGTGCGCCCAGTCCCACGCCCAGGAGTTGGAGCCGCTGGGGCCGGCGCCAACCGCGGGCAGCCAGTTCAGCTGGACCGAGAAGATGATGACGAGCAGCATGCCGAGCCAGTAATGCGGCACCGACACGCCGGCGATGGCAAAGGAGGTCGCGACCTTGTCGATCCAGGTCTCGCGGAAATAGCCTGCGATCAGACCGAGCAGGATGCCCATGGTGAAGCCGATGATGGCGGCGGCAATCGCGAGCGTGACGGTGTTGCCGACCGCGCGCATGACTTCGGCGAGCACGGGGCGGCCGGTGGCGATGGAATTGCCGAGATCACCGTGAAGGGCACGGAGCAACCAAAGCCCGAACTGCACCGGCAGCGGCCGGTCGAAGCCATAGGCGGCGCGCAGTTGCGCGGCGAGCTCCTGCGAGGCGTCGGCCGGCAGCACGGCGACGAGCGGATCGCCGGGCGTGATGTGCACGAGCAGAAAACATACCAGCGCCACGCTGATGACGATGGGGACGACGTAGACAATGCGTCTGGCGGTATAGGCGAGCACGTTTGGTTCTTTTCTTCCCTTCTCCCCTTGTGGGAGAAGGTGGCGCGAAGCGCCGGATGAGGGGTTCTATCCCCGGATACAGTCGTTACGAACGCGAAAGCGGTAACCGCGGAGAGAGACCCCTCACCCGGCTTCGCTTCGCGAAGCCACCCTCTCCCACAGGGGGAGAGGGTGCACCGAGTTCGTTGCGCTAGACTACTTCATCGACACCGGCGAGAAGTCGATGAACCAGCTCTTCGGCTGCACGACGCCCGTGACCTTCGGGCTCATCGCGCGCGGCCCGACGTCGTGGGCGACATAGAGGAAGGCCGCGTCGTCGACGGAGGCTGCGTGCAGCTCGGCGAGCGCGGCGTCACGTGCGGCGGGATCGAAAGTCTGGCGCGCCTTCTTCACCAGCTCATCGAATTTGGGGTTGTTGATGAAGCCCCAATTGTTCGAGACCGGCGGCGCCATGCCCGATTGCAGGAAGCGCACCAGCGCGAAGAACGGGTCCATCGCCGCATAGGTCACGTTGGTCGCGTGCGAGCCGTTGGCGCTCGGATCCTTGGCGCCGCGGCGCCAGTTGGTGAACAGCGTATTCCACTCGATGACGTCGAGCTGCACATCGAAATAGCATTCGGCCAGCGCCTGCTGGAGATACTCGTTCATCGGCAAGGGCTGCATCTGCCCCGAGCCCGAAGCGGAGGTCTGCGTCTTCACCGTCAGCTTCTTGTTGGGGCCGAAGCCGGCTTCCTGCATCAGCTTTTGCGCTGCCGCCTTGTCGTACTTGATCTCGAAGGTCGGCTTGCCGCGCCAGGGATGGCCGGGCTCGAAGGTGCCGGTCGCGGGCACCATCAGGCCGGCGAGCAGGCCGTCCTTGAGGCCTTCGCGATCGACGCAGAGGTTCGCCGCCTTGCGCACGCGGATGTCGTTCCAGGGCGAGCCCTCGACGCGGGAGAACTGCCACGGCCAGACATGCGGCTGCTCGTTGGCGTAGAGCTTGAAGCCGCGCTGTTTCAGCTCGGGCAGCGCGTCCGGCGCCGGCGCCTCGACCCAATCGACCTGACCGGAGAGCAATGCAGCGGTGCGCGCGTTCGCTTCCGGCATCGGCAAGAGCACCATTTTGTCGATCTTGGGCACGCGGGCCTTGTCCCAATAGTTCGCGTTCTTGACCAACTCGAGCCGTTCCCGCGGGGTGAAGCTCGCCATCTTCCACGGGCCAGTGCCCGAGGCGTCCTTGGCGAACGCGGTCCAGGCGGCTTGCGACTTCGCCTTGGCATCGGCACCTTCGGCCTTGCCGTAGAAGGCCTGCCACTTTGCCGGGCTCGCCATGAACAAATTGGTGAGGTTGATCGGCAGGAAGCTGTCGGGCTCCTTGGTGGTGAGCTCGACCGTCATGTCATCGATCTTCTTCGCGGAGGCCAGCGTCGGCATGCGCGAGGCCGTGACGCCGACCTGGCTGGCGTCGAATTGCGGCGCATCCTGCTTCAGCACCTTCTCGACGTTCCACACCACCGCGTCCGCGTTGAACGGCGAGCCGTCATGGAAAGTCACGCCGGGGCGCAGCTTGAACACCCACTTGGTCTTGTCGGCATCGTCGACCTTCCACTCGGTGGCAAGGCCGGGAATCACCACGCTCGCCTTGTCGGCGGAGGACAGATCCCAGCCGGTCAGCGCGTCATACATGGTGAGGCCGGTGAAGCGGTTGCCCTCAAAACCCTGATCGGGCTGGCCGAGGGTGCGCGGAATATCGGCAGCGGTCATGCCGATGCGCAGCACAGTTTCCGCAGCTACGACGCGTGGCCATGCGGCCGCGCTGCCGAGCGCCAAGAGCGCAATCAGCGCCGCGCGAGTCTTGTTCTTCTTGATAAGCATCGCCTCAGTCCTTCTCCGGCTTTCGATGATTAATTTTGATGCAATGGTATGCAATGGCTATGCCAAGGAGAAACAAATTCTGCAAATTGCCCCTGCGGCGACAAGTCCTTGTGATGACGCACCGGCGGAAACGGCGCGCTGCCTATTCTGGCATCAAGATTGCAAGTTTGGCCCCAGATCTTCCCTGGAGCTTTAGGCCATGCGTATTCGTCTATCGACCTGTCTCGCCGTGCTTGCGCTGGCGCTGTCCGCAATCTCGGCGCGCGCCGAAACGGTGGTGCGCTATGGCATCTCGATGGCGGACATTCCGCTCACCACCGGCCAGCCCGATCGCGGCGCCGGCGCTTATCAGTTCACCGCCTACACGATCTACGACCCCCTGGTCGCCTGGGAGATGGACGTCGCCGATCGACCCGGCAAGCTGGTGCCGGGCCTCGCGACCGAATGGAAGGTCGACGACGCCGACAAGACCAAATGGCGCTTTACCCTTCGCAAGGGCGTGAAGTTTCACGACGGCAGCGAGTTCAACGCCGATGCCGTGATCTGGAATCTGGACAAGGTGCTCAACGACAAGGCGCCGCAATTCGACAAGCGGCAGAGCGCGCAGGTGAAGACCCGCCTTCCTTCCGTCGCCAGCTACGCCAAGATCGACGGCTTCACCGTGGAGATCACCACCAAGACGGTCGATTCCTTCTTCCCCTATCAGATGCTGTGGTTCCTGGTCTCGAGCCCGACGCAGTACGAGAAGCTCGGCAAGGACTGGGACAAGTTCGCCAGCCAGCCCTCCGGCACCGGTCCGTTCAAGCTGACAAAACTGGTGCCGCGCGAGCTCGCCGAGCTCACGAAGAATCCGGACTACTGGAACAAGAAGCGCATTCCCAAGGCCGACAAGATCGTGCTGGTGCCGATGCCGGAAGCGCTGACGCGCACCAACGCACTGCTCGCCGGGCAAGTGGACCTGATCGAGACGCCGGCACCGGATGCCGTGCCGCAGCTGAAAGCGGCCGGCATGAAGCTCGTCGACAACGTCACGCCGCATGTGTGGAATTATCACCTCAGCGTGCTGCCGGGCTCGCCCTGGACCGACATCCGCTTGCGCAAGGCGCTGAACCTTGCGATCGATCGCGAGGCTGTGGTCGGGCTGATGAACGGGCTCGCAAAGTCTGCAAAGGGACAGGTCGATCCGTCGAGCCCGTGGTTCGGCAAGCCGAGCTTCGAATTGAAGTATGATCTCGCCGCCGCGAAGAAGCTGGTCGAGGAGGCCGGCTACTCCAAGGCGAAGCCGCTCAAGACCACGTTCATCATCGCACAGGGCGGCACCGGCCAGATGCTGTCGCTGCCGATGAACGAATTCCTGCAGCAGAGCTTCAAGGAGATCGGCATCGACATCGACTTCAAAGTGGTCGAGCTCGAGACGCTCTATACGCATTGGCGCAAGGGCGCGGCGGACGAGATGAACGCCGGCATCACCGCCAACAACATCGCCTATGTCACCTCGGACCCGCTCTACGCCATCGTCCGCTTCTTCCACTCCGGCCAGATCGCGCCTGTTGGCGTCAACTGGGGTGGCTACAAGAACCCGAAGGTCGACGCGCTGATCGACGAGGCCAAGCAGACCTTCGACAGCGCCAAGCAGGACGAATTGCTCGCCCAGGCGCATGCGCTGATCGTCAACGATGCGACGCTGGTCTGGGTCGTCCACGACACCAACCCGCACGCGCTATCGCCGAAGATCAAGCAGTTCGTGCAGGCGCAGCACTGGTTCCAGGACCTCACGACCATCGGGGTGGAGTGAGGGACGACGTACTGGCGCGTCAAATTCCGCCGTCGTCCCGGCCAAGCGTCAGCGCAGACCCGGGACCCATAGCCAGGGGAGCTGTTTGGCGAAGGCTGTTCGCCTCCTCCAACCTGCCCCAAGAGAGATTCCCGCGGTATGGGAGCCCGGATCGGCGCGCGCTTTGGGCGCGCTTGTCCGGGACGACAGCGAGTGTCACCACTACTTCGTCAGCAACGCATACGCCCCGGTCCAGCCCTCCGGCGGTGGATTGATCTGGAAATTCCTGATCCTTGCCTCGTAAAGCCTGAACAGCTTCTCCAGCGTGTCGGCATCCTCGCTTTTGCGGCCGCGCTCGATCGCGTCCAGTGCGCCCTGCCAGTCGCGGCTGCGGTAGCAGCCGAGCATCTCGATGGTGATGTTGCGCAGACGCTGGAACGCGCCCGAATGCATCACGTCCTCGCGGCCGGCGATGGCGTAGATGACTTCCGGCTCGGTCTTGCCCTTGACCATGATGAAGTCGAGCTCGAGGATCGCGAACTTCTCCTTGGCGGCGAGTGCGGTCCTGGAGCCGATGATAATGGGAAAGCCGTACTCCTTCGACTGGCCTTCCAGGCGCGAGGCCAGGTTCACGCTGTCGCCGAGCACCGAATAGTTCTTCTTCAGGTCCGACCCCATGTTGCCGACGACGCCGATGCCGGTGTTGAGACCGATGCCGACGTTGAGCGGGATGTAGACGTGGCCGCCGTCGGCCGCTTCCTGCTCGCGCTCCTTGTTGACCGCGTCGATCTGCTCGAGCATCTGGATCGCGGCTTCGCAGGCGTTGATCTCGTGCTCGGCATCGTCGAGCGGCGCGTTCCAGAACGCCATGATGGCGTCGCCCATGTACTTGTCGATATAGCCCTTGCGCTCGATGATGACGTCGGTCAGCGGCGTCAGGAAGCGGTTCATCAGCGCGATCAGACCTTGCGGATCGTGCTTATAGCTCTCCGAGATCGTGGTGAAGCCGCGCACGTCGGAGAACATGATCGTCATCTCGCGCTCCTCGCCGCCGAGGACGAGCTTCTCCGGCGACTGCGCCAGCTGCTCGACCAGCACCGGCGACATGTATTGCGCGAACATGCCGCGGATCTGCACGCGCTGGCGCTGCTCGCGCACGAAGCTGGCGAAGATCAGCGTCAGATAGATCGCGGTGGTCGAGAGCAGCGGATAGGTGAAGTCGATGAGATAGCGGTACTGCGCGTAGAAGAACCAGGACGTGCCGACCAGGATCGCAGCGAACATCGCACCGGCGAGCACGAGGCGCACGGGACCGAGATTCGGCGTGAAGATGATGACGAGCAGGCCGATGACGAGCGCGGCGAGCAATTCGACGCCGAGCGCGTAGTTCGGCTGGGAAATCACCGCGCCGCTCAGCACGCTCTCCAGCACCTGCGCATGGATCTCGACACCCGGCATGGTCGCGGACACCGGCGTTGTCTTGATGTCGTTGAGCCCGGCCGCGGAGGTCCCGACCAGCACCAGCTTGCCGGCGAACTTGCTCGGCGACACGCTGTTGTCGAGCACGTCGACCGCCGAGACGTAGATCGAGGGATCCCGGCGGGCGTAGTGCACCCAGAGCTGGCCGTTCTTGTCAGTGGGGATCTCGACGCCCTTGAGGCGCACGGCCCGCACGCCCGTCTTGTCGGTCCTGACCAGCAGCGTCGGCGTGCCGGTGACGACGCGCAGGATCTCGAGGCTGAGCGATGGCATGATGTTGCCCTGGGCACGCATGATCATTGGCACCCGGCGGATGAACCCGTCGCGCTCATTTCTGATTGAAAACAGGCCGCGGCCGGCGGCCGCCATTTCGATCAGGGGCACGTTGCGGAGCAGGCCTGGAAATTCGAACAGGAAGCGTTCGGCGCCCTCCTCCCCGACCGTCGCCACGCCCGTGTACGGAAGTGACTTATCGAGTTCGGACAACACGGCCGGGAGCCCGGTCTCGCCCAGCACCACGCGCGAGCGCTTGATCGCTTCGGCGAGGATCTGGTCGTTGGTCGGCAGCTCGCGCAGCTTGGCACGCGTGGCATCGTCGAGATAACGCATCTGGCCCGCGACCAGATCCGGATTGAGCCGGTCGGCTTCCGAGAAGACCACGTCGAAGCCGATCGCCACCGCGCCGTTGTTGGTGAGGTTCTGGATCATATCGGCGATCCGCGTCCGCGGCCACGGCCACTGGCCAAGCTTGGCGAGGCTCTTGTCGTCGATATCGACGATGGTCACCGGCCGCGCCGTCTTGTGGCGCGGATCGATCAGCTGGAACATGTCGAAGGTGCGCAGCCGCAATTCCTGGATCGGCGGCGGATCCCAGAGCCGCGCGCCTGCAAACAGAACCAGCAGCGCAAGGCACATCAGCCGTGCAAAGCCGAGCTTCCGCGCAAACCACCGCCGCAGGATCTTGAGACGTTTCATGGTGGTTGAATATCACGCTTTGACGGCGGGCGGCAGCTCCGATCGGGTGCGCAGACGATCGGCCCCGTCCAAGCGCGTCAGGAATGCACGATGAAGTCGCTCGCCTGAAGACTGACGCCCTTCACGAGGATGGTGTTCGCCGCATCAAGCGTGATCAGGGTGTCTGTCCCCGACGCGGTCACATGCTGGGTCATCCAGTCGGACACGCTGGCGGTGGTCACGACAGCCGACAGATCAATGTGATCCTGATTGTGCGTGAAATCCAGAATCATGTCGCGGTTGGAATTGGCCGCAAACACGAACTGATCCTGATAGCCCGTCCCGAACAGCACATCCTTGCCGTCTGTGCTGGCGAGGGTGACCGGGCCTTGTTCGGTCAGGTTAAAGATCAGGTTGACCGTGTCGCTCGCGCCGTGGCCGTCGGTCACGGTGATCGCGAGCTTGTCCGTCGCAGGCCCGTTCTGGCTCGGCTCCGTATAGGTCAGTCCCTGGAGTGCTGAATTGACGCTCGCCAGGGTATCGGACGTCGGTGCAGGCTCCACATATGTGCCCGAATCCGCCGCCGCGGTGAGTGCGAAGGTTTCATCGGGAGCAGCGTCGGCGTCGGTGACCGTGATGCCGTGAACGAAGATCTGGTCGCCTTCTTGCGTAACGCTGATCTGATGGACGTCGATCACCGGAGCGACGTTCTCGTCGTCCGCGCCGGTCACCTCGACCGTGAGGGTTGCCGTGCCGGTCGCACCATGCACGTCCGTGGTCTGAACCGTGAACGTGTCCGTATAGAGCGCGTCCGACAACGCGTTGATTGCCGCCGCATTGGGAACGTAGCTGTAGCTGCCGTTGGCATAGACCGTCAGCGAGCCGTACAGACCCGTTGCCGTCCCATGACAATCCGCGTTCAGAACGGCATATGTCAGCGTTGCCGTCTCGCCGGTGTCGGCGTCGGTCCCGGCCAGTTGCCCGGTGAGGTTGGAGAAGGTGTCGTCGTCAGCGGTGTCCGTGAGCGGGCCGATGTGGAGATCGGATAGCGTCGGCGCGTCGTTGCGGCCCGCGATGTTGATGGTGACGACCCCGCCCGTGCCAGCGCCATCAGCATCCGACGGCACGATCGTGTATTGCAGCGACAGCGTCTGGCCGGCGGCGAGGAAGTCGAAGGCCTGTCCCTGCGAATTGAAGGTCCAGGTGAACTGCGCGTGGGTGGCGGTGCCGTTCAGGATATCGCCGGACGGAACGGTCAAATAATTCAACAGGGCCTCATGCGACAGCCCGCCGACGTTGCCGGTTTGCGCTATGCCGTCGAGAGAGACCTGCAGCTGGCCGACCGACACCGTGACGTGATCGATCGCGTCGACGTCGGAGACCGCCAGCACGCCGTGCGCAAGCTGGCCGGCATTGGTCTCCATCAGGTCGGCAACGGCGCCGCCCGGCCCGGAGGTCCCGCTGGCCCAGTCCGCATCGCCCTCGATTGCGAGGCTCTTGCCGGGATTGACCGCATTGGAAGCCGTGGTCCCGCTGCTGTCGCTCAGTTGATAATACGCGGCAAGGCCCGTCTCACTGCCGGTGAGCGCGGTGAAATCGATCGACTGGATCTGCGCCTGTGTGAGCGCGGTGGTCCAGACGCTGACATCGGCGATCGCGCCGAAGAAGCCTTCCTCGCCAAAGCCCGCCGCGCCTGGGTCGCTCGCGGCGCCAATCATCATGTAGGACGCCGACGGATTCGACGGACTGCCGTCGATCGGGTTGACCGTCCATGACTGGGAATATTCGAGGTGCCCGTCGAGATAGAGCTTGAAGGTGTCGTTCTCGCGCGTCAGCGCAATGTTGTGCCACTGCGACGCCGTGAGTGCCACGCCGGTATCGGCGATTTGGCGGCCGCCCGCGAGAATCTGCAGCTCCATCGTACCATCGGTGTTGACTGTGCCGAGGAGACCGAAGCCGGTGGTCGAGGTGTTGCCGTTGTAGAACAGGATCTGGCCGTGGCCGGCATTTGCTGCGCCGTTCCAGTTGACCCAGCCGTCCAGCGTCACGTCATCGGTGGCCACCGTCGGCACCTCGCCGACGGCAATCGTCTGGCCGTCGAAATTCATGTAGTCCGACGTCACATAGGAAACCGCCGGCGCATCGTTGGTGCCGGTGATCGTGACGGTCACGTCTTGGCTGACCTTGCCGCCATGCTGGTCGTCGAACGTGACGGTGTAGACCTGGGTGATGGTCTGCCCTTCCGCCAACGACTGCAGCACGGGATCGTCATTGTCCAAGGTGAAGTGCCAGCCCAGCGTCGCGCCGTTGCTGGTGTCGCTGCCGGATTCGGTCACCGACGAATCGATCGAGAAGGTGCCGATGTGCGAACCGGTCCCGAAGCCAGGCAGATCCGTGCTGACGGACGACGACTTGAACGACCACTCCGCCGTGTGGGTGTCGATCAGGTCGAGGTCCTGGATCGCCAGCGTGCCACAGGTCGTCAGCGACGAGCCCTCGTCCTCGGTGACCGCGCCCATCGCCGCGGCAGCGTCGCTTGCGATCGTCGGCGCGTCGTTGGCCCCGTTGATCGTGACGGTCACGTCCTGCCAGACTTGCGCACCGTGATTGTCGATGAACGTGACGGTGTAGACCTGGGTGATGGTCTGGCCCTGCGCCAGCGATTGCAGCATCGCATTGCTGTTGTCGAGGCTGAAGTGCCAGCCCAGCGTCGCGCCGTTGCTGGTGTCGCTGCCGGATTCGGTCACCGACGAATCGATCGAGAAGGTGCCGATGTGCGAACCGGTCCCGAAGCCAGGCAGATCCGTGCTGACGGACGACGACTTGAACGACCACTCCGCCGTGTGGGTGTCGATCAGGTCGAGGTCCTGGATCGCCAGCGTGCCACAGGTCGTCAGCGACGAGCCCTCGTCCTCGGTGACCGCGCCCATCGCCGCGGCAGCGTCGCTTGCGATCGTCGGCGCGTCGTTGGCCCCGTTGATCGTGACGGTCACGTCCTGCCAGACTTGCGCACCGTGATTGTCGATGAACGTGACGGTGTAGACCTGGGTGATGGTCTGGCCCTGCGCCAGCGATTGCAGCATCGCATTGCTGTTGTCGAGGCTGAAGTGCCAGCCCAGCGTCGCACTGTTGTTGGTATCGGTGCTGAATTCGTGCACCGACGGATCGATCGTGAAACTGCCGAGCGGCGTATCGTCGTCGAAACCCGGCAGATGCACGCTCGATGTCGACGACTTGAACACCGCCTGCGCCGTGTGGGTGTCGATCAGATCGAGATCCTGGATCGCCAGCGTGCCGTCGATCGACAGCGTTGCGCTGGTATCCTCGGTGACGCTGCCCGTTGCCGCGTCTGCGTCGCTCGTGATGGTCGGGGTATCGTTGGTCCCGGTGATGGTGACCGTGACGTCTTTGGTCACCGTCCCACCGTGATGGTCGTCGACCGTCACGGTGTAGACCTGCGTGATGGTCTGGCCCTTGGCCAGCGACTGGAGCACCGGATCGTTATTGCCGAGCGTAAAGGTCCAGCCGACCGAGCCTCGCGAACTGACGCCGGGACTCTCGCTCACCGCCGTCAGCGCGAACGTGCCGATATGCGAGGTGCCGTCGCTGAAGCCGGGCAGATGCGCGCTCGAATTCGTCGACTTCAGGGCGAAGCTCGCGCTGTGCGTGTCCGTGAGATCAGGGTCGTTGAAGGTAATGGTGCCGTTCGCCGCGAGCGCGGCCGCCGTATCCTCGGTCACCGCACCGGCCGGGGTGGTGTCGTCTTCGACGATCGTCGGCACGTCGTTGGTGCCCTCGACATTGACGTCGGCACCATCGATGGAAATCGTGAGCGGCGTGCTGACGACTCCACCGCGCCCGTCATCGACCTGCACCACGTAGTTGAGGATCAGCTTCTCGTCCTCGGCAAGGAAGTCGAAGAGATGGTCGGGAACGCTGTAGGTCCAGGTTGCCGTGCCATTGTTGCCGTTTCCAGCGCCCTGAACAACGGTCAGCGGCACTTTGACGGCAGAGATCGCCGCGAGTTGCTCCGGCGTCAGCGTCGCGGTGATGTCGTTGCCTTCCGCATCGAGATATTTGAACGGCTGGGTGGACGAGAGCGCCGCGCTCACGATCGGCTTATCGGTCAGATCGACGTCGGTGAAGGTGACCGTGCCGTGATGACGTCCAGAGCCTCGTTACCGGTCCCGACCTGTTCGATCACGTTGCCACCGGACGTCGCCACGGTAGGCTTGTCGTTCGTTCCCGTGATGGTGATGGTGATCGGGATGAACTTACTTTCGGGGCTCACCGCGAAATTGGTGTCGACGCGGACCATGTAGGTCAGCGTCAGCGTCTCGCCGGCTGCCAGGAAGTCGAAGACCTTGTCCGGGATCGTGTAGGTCCAGACCGCCGAGCCGTTGTTCTCGTTGGCGGCATCGGCAACCACGCTGATCTGGATCTGCGTCGCCGCGATATCCTGCTTCTGGAGCGCGGTGAGCGAGCCGGTGACGTCCTGCTGGCCGGCATTCTTGTAGATATAGTTCGGTGCCTCGGCGAGGCTCACGCTCACCGTCGGCCGGTCGCCGAGGTTTTGATCGACAAATCTGATCAGGCCCGAAACCGTGTCAGCGTGCGTGTCGCCGGTGGTGTCCGCGCGTTCGGTCAGCGCGAACGCCGTCTTCACATTGCCGCCGAGGTCGAAGCTTTGTGCAGCCGGCTGGTTGGGAATGCGGACGATGGTCGGCGTGGACGTGCCAGGGTGGTTCTGTCCCTGCGGACTGAGGTTGACGAACGTCGCGATGACGACGGGGCCGGATCCCGACTTGAACACCAGGTCCTGGCTGAACGGCGTGATGGTGTCGGTAAAGTTCGTGGTCAGCTTGGTGTTGGTGTTGTTGTCGGTGAACTTCAGCGTGAACACGTCCGTGATCAGCTTCTGAATTTCAGGCGACATCAGCGCGTTGCCGATCGAGACGTTGCCGCCGCTGATCTGGATCATCTGGCCGGCCTGGTTGACCGTCGCGATCGGCAGCAGCGTGATCTTGTCGAACAGGATGTAGGAGCCCGTCGTGCCATTCGGCTCGACCAGCACCTGGAAGCTCGCCTGCGGCTGCGGATCGCCGCCGCCGGCGGGAACGACGAAGTTGATCTGGGTCAGCACCGCGGTGCCGCGGATGCCCATGGTCGCGACCGGCGTGTCGATCTTCATGTCGCCGTGCTTGGCGGTCTCGCCGGCGACGAATGTGATGGTGCCCGCAACCAGGCTGAGCAGCGACGAGTTGCTCGACCCGTTGGGGTCGTAGACCATCTCGTTCAGCACCATCCGCGCATTGGAGGACAGGCCGAACACGGTGCCGTCGATGAAGGTGATGCCCAGCGTCGAATCGGCTCCGGTCGAGACCACATCGCCCTTCTCGACATTGTCGCCGTTGTTCAGGATGACCGAGACGCCGTTGCGGATCGCGGTCGCGCTGCCGGAGAGCTTTGTGACGTGGCCGATGACCTGAGCGGCAGCAGCGCCGGGCGCGGCCTGGGCAACCTGGACGTGGCCGGTGAGGGCGTTGACGATGTCGCCGGTGAGGTGGGCGCCGTCGGGCGAGGCGATCGCGGCGCGCTTGTCTCCCCTGAAATAATCGTGAACCACGAACTCATGCCCTTCGTGGGTCAGCACGAGATCGAGGCCGGCGCGCTTGAACTCGCCGTTGAAGATCAGGTTGGGGTCGGGAACAACGAACGCGCCGTCAGGCACATGGCCATGCGCCTTTGCGATGAAGGGTTTGGCCGCAAAGGAATCGGTATGGACGTAGGCGGGCGCGCCGGAACCCTGGCCGTTCAAGGAGGTCGTGGCGTCAAATTTGCCAGCGTAATTCAACCGGGCACCGTGAAAAGGGTTAAAATCTAAGTAAGTATCGACTGCCTAAGCTTGCTTAGCATTACCAAGTCCTTAGCGAAACCGTCTATAGCTTGTGTGATTTCGCGTCACTTGGCCATAAGAGCCTCCGCAGGGCGGTGCCTTCCCAGAGAAGCCAAAGTAATATTTCAAGCATTCTGAAGTCGAAACAGGCTTAGATGCACGCATTTCCCATCACCCCAAGTCATCTATCGTACAGCTGATAGAACAGATACTTGCGTCATCTTTCCTTCGTGGTGCCTTGCAACATCCTGCGGCAAATACGGGGCTAAATCTGTGACCTAACTAACAGAACTCGCAAAATAGCGGGCTGTTAGCCATGAGAGGCAGAATCGGCAGCCTCGCAACTTCTGCCTGCAGTTGGCTCCATTTCGCGGCAGCGAGGCCCTCCTAGCCTCCGAATCGTAAAATTTTACGCAATTCGAGCAGGCCTGTTTCAGCCTGTCACCCGGTTTTGGAACCCCTGCCGGGCGCGTTAAGCAGAACAAAACGGCCCGTCTCGCACTATCTCCGCGAAAGCAACAAAGCCCGGCACATCGAGATCGAGGGGGATCTCGCGGAGCTCGGGAAGGGGATGTCAGATGGAGACCGCTGCTCGCTCGCGCGCCTGGCGCGCAATCCTTGTCTTGTGCGGCTTGATCCTGCTCGGATCGGTCGCCGAGCTTCGCGCCGGCACGCTGCTGTCGCCGGGCGCCGGCGTCCTCGTGCGCAAGTCCGCCGAACCGTTCGGCGTGTTCGCCTTCGCCATCTCCTCCGGCAGCCTCCAGCAGAAATGGTCCGCGCTGAAGGACAAGCTCGACGACGACATGGTGCAGCTCGCGCTGTGCGACGGCGACCGGGACAATTGCGCTTCGCCCGCGGCCCTGAAGCTGCTCGCCATCGTCGACCAGGCCCGCGCCCGCGACGGCCGCGCGCGCCTCGGCGAGACCAACCGCGCCATCAATCTCACCATCCACGCCGCAAATGACGGCATCGACGACGTCTGGAGCTCGCCGCTTGCGACCTTCGCGCGGGGCGCCGGCGATTGCGAAGATTATGCCATCGCCAAGCTGGCCGCGTTGCGGCTGGCGGGCGTTGCCTCTGAGGACCTCCGCATCGTCGTGGTGCGCGACGTCAGGGCCGGCGAGGAGCACGCGATTGCCGCAGCAAAGCTCGACGGCCAGTGGCTGATGCTCGACAATCGCCGCATGGCGATGGTCAGGGATGATGTGAGCCGGAGCTATCAGCCGCTGTTCGCGCTCTACCAGTCGGCGGTGATGAAGTATGTCGACGAACCGGTCCAGGTCTCGATGGCCACTGAAGCTCGTTGACTGCTACACCCCCAACATAAACCCATTCCCCCACACGATCCCAGACGCTAGCATGGCGCGTTCCATGCAGGGGCGACTGGAATGCGATTCATCGTGCTGTCTGTGCTTGCGCTGCTGGCATTGCCGGCGGCGCCCGCGTCCGCACAATCCGACCGTTTGATCGCCGACAGGCTGCCGCTGTTTGCCAAGAACAACTGCCAGCAGATTCGCGACCCCGGCAACCAGTTATTCTGCGGTGATGCCGAGCTTGCCGCCGCCGCCGAGAAGCTGAACGTGGCGATCGAGGCGCGGCTCGCCCGCCTGCCCGATCGCCTGCCTGCAATCGAGGAGAATGCGATCTGGATCCGGCAGCGCAACCTCAGCTGCGGCATCGTCGGCCAGACCGCGATCCGCGCCGACGAATTCGACCGGGTCAAGGCGTGCCTGCTCAAGGTCACCGAGGAGCGCGCCGCGATCGTGCGCGATCCTGATTTCGACTGCCTCGCAGCCAACACCGCAGCGGGTGCGCTGATCTGCGCGGACCCGTCGCTGGCGCTTGTCGAATCCGAGCTCAACGGCCAGGTGCTCGGCCTGATCGGCAAGCTGGACCCAACAGCGGCACGATTTGCCTTTGCCGAATACGGACGGTGGACACGAGAGCGCGACCGCAAATGCAATCTGGTCGGCAAGGAGAACGTGCCGCTGCAAGAGCTGGAATCCGCGGAGGACTGTCTCGCCGACCATTTGAGGCGCAAGACCGACGAAATCCGCGCGGCGAAGGGCGATCCCAAGAAAGTGTTCGGCCGGCAGGTCGCGGCCCGCTCGCCCGACACCGACGCCGTCGATTTCTGCGCCGCGCGGATTCATGCGGCGAATTCCTGCGGCAACTTCCTGCGCATCAACCGCGTCTATGCGCTCGACAGCCAGGTGAGCGACCAGGAGGCGCAGGTCACGGGCGAAATCGAGATGGCCGTGCTGGCCCCCTTCACCATGTGCAGCAAGGTCGCCTCCACCTGCACCGGCACCTGCTGGGACGCGAGGACGGGTCGTCCGCAGCCGGGAGCCGGCAACAAGGAGCGCTCCGCAGAAGCTTTCAACGTCACGCGCCGCCTGAGAATCCAGCGAACCTTCGCCTTCGTGAAAGCCGCCGACGGCTGGCGCTGCCGGGAGGACGAGCTCGCCCCGGTGAACTCGGGAACGGCGGGTGGGGGGTCGTAGGGCCCTCTCCGCGGCGCGCTTTCTTCCTTCTCCCCTTGTGGGAGAAGGTGGCATAGTGTCCAGACCGGATAGATGGGTAACACAGTAGACCGGATGGATGGGTAACAGTTCTCTATCGGCTGGAGGATCAGCCGATGCCTTGGCGAGAGAGCTGTGCAATGGACCAGCGGATTAGCTTCATATCGGAACAGCGAACCGGCTTGTGGACGATGACGGAGCTTTGCGAGCGATACGAGATCAGCCGCAAGACCGGTTACAAATGGCTGGATCGTTACCGGTTGGAGGGACCTGGAGGACTTGCCGATCGCTCCCACGCCGCGCGGGTGCATGGGCGAGCGACGCCGCAGCACATTGTGGATGCGATCGTTGGGCTGCGGCTCGAGCGGCCGAGCTGGGGACCGCGCAAGATCGTCAGCAAGCTTGAGGCTCGCCAAGGGGATGTCGATTGGCCGTCGGCCTCGACGGCGGGCGAGATTCTCAAGCGGGCGGGACTGGTCAGCAGCCGTCGGGTCCGGCGACGAGCGCCGCCGCGTATGGGACAACTGACGGTGCCGCAGCATGCCAACCATGTATGGGCTCTCGATCACAAGGGCTGGATCCGGCTGGGCGACGGATCTCGCGTTGAGCCCTTCACGGTGACCGATGGCTTCAGCCGCTATTTGATTAGCCTGGCGGCGACGGGCAGCACGCAATATGCCGAGTGCCAACCGCTGCTGGAGCGGGCGTTTCGCGAGCACGGCTTGCCGCAGATCATCCGTTCCGACAACGGCTCGCCGTTCGCCTCAACCGGAACCACCGGTCTGACGGCGCTGTCGGTATGGTGGATCAAGCTTGGCATCAGTCATGAACGAATTGATCCTGGCCATCCGCAGCAGAACGGCCGACACGAGCGTTTTCACCTCACGCTTCTGGAAGCCATGCGGCCACCGCCGCCGACCAAGACCGCGCAAGCCCGCCGGTTCGCAGCATTTGTGCGCGACTACAACGAAGAACGGCCGCACGAGGCACTTGGGCAGCGTCCACCTGCCAGCGCCTACCACGCTTCTCCTCGTGCGATGCCAAGTCGGCTTCCGGAGCCGGATTATCCGGTCGAAGCGGCGGTGCGCCAGGTTCGCTCCAATGGCGAGATCAAATGGCGCGGCGATCTCATCCATCTCTGCAGCGCTCTCGCTGGGGAAACCGTTGCCGTGGAGGAAGCCGCTGACGGGCAATGGCAAGTACGTTTCTTCAACGTGCCGATCGGCATCATCGACCAAAAAACATCAACGCTGCGGCGCTGCGCTAGCGCAGCGCCGCAGCGGACCGAACCATGAACGACTGTTACCCATCCATCCGGTCTGTTTTGTTACCCATCCATCCGCTGGACAATAGGCGGCCTTCGGCCGCCGTTCTTAAGAACGCCGAAGCAAAGCTTCGGCTATGGCGCCGGATGAGAGGTTCTCTCCACAGGCAAGACCGTTCGTGAGGATAGAGACCCCTCACCCGGCTTCGCTTTCGCGAAGCCACCCTCTCCCGCAAGGGGAGAGGGTGCACCGTTCACGCCGCGAGAGCCGCCCTTCATCAAAACATCAGATTATCCTTCACCAGCACCCAGCGGCCGCCCTTGACCTGCTGCACCTGGGTGATGGTGTTGGCGAGGTGGTCGGTCTTGGAGAACTTGGTCGGCGGCGAGTTGAAGATGTCGAGGAACTTTTCGCCCGACTCGAGCGCATCGAGCATCTTCTGCCCGGTGAGATCCTTGCCGGCCTTGTTCGCGTAGAACGCAAACGTCATCACCGCGTTGTAGCCGATGATCGCCTGGGTGTTGGCGTCGGTGCCAAACATCTTTTTGTAGTTGACCAGCCAGTCCTTGACCTTGCCCTTGGCGGTGTCCTCGTACGGAATCTCGAAGCCGCTTGCGGCATAGAGTCCCTCTACGGCCTCCTTGCCGAGCATGGGCACTTCCATCACGTTGACGGGCGTCGCGCCGAGGAAGGTGACGTCCCAGCCGAGCTTCTTGGCCTCGGTCATGGCGCCGATGGGCTCACGCAGGACCGCACCGAGCACGACGAGGTCGCAGCCGTCGGACTTCATCTTGGCGACCTGCGCGCTGAAATCGGAGGCGCCGCGCTTGTAGCTCGTGATCGAGGCCGGCTGCACCTTCATGACGGTGAGTTGCTGATTGAAGCCGTCGAGCACGTTCTTTCCGTACTCGTCGTCCTGGTGCATGATGCAGGGCTTCTTGAAGTTCTTCCACTCCATCATGTATTTCAGCGCCGCCCGCGTGCTCTCGACGTAAGGCAGGAGGTTGTTGAACTTCAGCCGCTCCTGCGGCTTGGCCGGATCGAACTTGAAGGTGAACTCGGCCGCCGTCAGCGGGAAGAGCTGCAGCACGCCGGCATCGAGCAGGATATCCTGCGCGGCGAGCACGGTGGGCGATCCCATCGGCCCCACCATCGCGAAGATCTTGTCGCGCTCGATCAGCTTCTGCGAAGCCAGCACGGCCTTCTTCGGATCGTAGCCGCTGTCCTCGACCACCAGCCGGATCTTGCGGCCGTTGATACCGCCGGCGGCGTTGACCTCCTCGACTGCCATCTTCATGCCGTTGGAGACCGGCACGCCCCAACCCTTGATCGGACCCGACAGATCCTGGTGCGTGCCGATGACGATCTCGGTCGCCGAGATGCCCTCGTTGGTGACCTTGGTTTGCGCTGCGGCCGGCAGACAGGCGAGCGCCACGGCACCCACAGCAAGGCCGAATGCGCTGAACGATCTCGACATTGACGTCTCCTCTCCTAAAGGCCCGTATGGCACGAAGGGGCGAGGGCCACAGCTCCTTCGCTTTCTCGAATCGGCAGGCTCGTCACGCCACCGCACGCTCGCGATACATCGCTTCGATCTCGGCCGCGTAGCGCTTGTTCACGAAGCCGCGCTTCAGCTTCATGGTCGGCGTCAGCTCCTCGTCCTCCGGGGTGAGCTGGCGCTCGATCAGATAGAACCTCTTGATGGTCTCGACGCGGGCAAAATTGCCGTTGACCTGTTCGATCTCGCGCCCGATCAGGTCCTGAATCTCCCTCGCCCGGCACAGGCTCGCATAATTGGTGAAGGGGATGTCGTGATCCTGGGCGAACTTCTCGACGTTCTCCTGGTCGATCATCACGAGGCAGGTGAGATAGGGCCGCTTGTCGCCGATCACGACCGCGTCCGAGATGTAGGGCGAGAATTTGAGCTGGTTCTCGATCTCGGACGGCGTGATGTTCTTGCCGCCGGAGGTGATGATGATGTCCTTCATCCGGTCGGTGATGCGGACGAAGCCTTCATTGTCGATGGTGCCGACATCGCCGGTGTGCAGCCAGCCGCGGGAATCGATCGTTTCCGCGGTCTTCTCCGGCTGGTTCAGGTAGCCCATGAACAGGAAGTCGCCCTTGATCAGGATCTCGCCGTCGGGCGACAGCGCGACCTCGCCCCAGGGCACCGCGGTGCCCACCGAGCCGAGCTTGATCCTGTCCGCCGGCATCATGGTGGCGACCCCGCAATTCTCGGTCTGGCCGTAGACCTCGTGCATGTCGATGCCGAGCGCCAGATACCAGCGGATCAGCTCCGGTGCGATCGGAGCTGCGCCAGTGAACGCGATGCGGCAGCGATCGAGCCCGATCATGCGACGAATGTTGCGGAACGCGACCTGGTAGGCGATGCGGTTGGCGAGGCGCAACGACAGCGGCGGCGCCCTGCCCTCGAGCCGGCATTCGACCATGCGGTAGCCGATGCCGATGGCGCGGCGATAGACCCATTGCTGGAGCGGCGTCGCATCCTTCAGCGCGATGGTGATGGCGGAATAGAACTTTTCCCAGACGCGCGGCACCGCCAGAAAGGCGGTCGGCTGCACTTCGCGCAAATTGTCCGGCACGGTTTCCGGGCTCTCGGCAAAATTCATCACCGAGCCAAGCGCGACCGAGATGTAATAGCCGCCGATGCGCTCCGCGACGTGGCAGAGCGGCAGGAAGACCAGCCGGTCCTCGTCCTCGCGCGCCGGGATGAAGTCGTTGGCGTGCCGCATCTGGTGGGTGACGCTGCGGTTGGCGTGCATCGCGCCCTTGGGCGGACCGGTCGTGCCGGACGTATAGACGAGGATCGCGAGATCGCCGGCGCTGCGGCTGTCGATCATCTCCTGCCACAGCGCTTCGCGGCCGACCATGTGGTTGCGGCCGAGCGCGCGAAACTCGTCGAGCGACATCACCATGTCGTCGGAGAAGCCGCTGAGGCCCTCCATGTCGAACACGATGACCTTCTGCAGGGACGGGCAGCGCGCGCGGCAGGTGAGGATTTTGTCGAGCTGCTCCTCGTCCTCGGCAAAGATCACCTTCGTGCGGGAGTCGTTGACGAGATACTCGACCTGGGACGAGGAATCGGTCGGATAGATTCCGGAGGAGACGCCGCCGGCGCACAATATGCCCATGTCGGCGTGGACCCATTCCGGAACGGCGTTGGCGATGATGGAGGCGACGTCGCCGGGCACGAAGCCGATGGCGTGAAGCGCGTAGGCGATCTCCTTCGAGATCTCCAGCCATTGGCGCCAGCTGGTCGGCTGCCAGATGCCGAACTTCTTCTCGCGGATCGCCGGCCTGTCGCCCCGCGTCTCCGCGGCGCGCAGAAAGCTCTTCGCGATCGTATCAGCGACCGTCAGCACCGCCGGTCGGGCCATGCACCTCTCCTCCTTGTCGCCTTCCCCTCCGCCGCCTGCCTTGCCGGCGGTCTATGGCTGGAGGGATTACCTATCTAACGCCACGTTTTCTTCTTTTTCCAGCGCCGTTCGCCTCTAGCGCCCGCTTCCTTGGCGCCAAGATAAAATTCCTGGATGTCCTGGGAATGCATCAAGCGGTCGCAGCTGTCGTTCATCACGATACGGCCGATCTCCAGCACATAGCCGTAATGCGCGGTTTCCAGGGCTACCTTGGCGTTCTGCTCGACCAAGAGGATCGACATGCCCTGCTCCTCGTTGACCCGCCGGATGATGGTGAAGATCTCCTTCACCAGCAGCGGCGACAGGCCGAGCGAGGGCTCGTCGAGCAGCAGCAGCGTCGGCCGGTTCATCAGCGCGCGGCCGATCGCCAGCATCTGCTGCTCGCCGCCGGAGAGCTGGCCGGCCGGCTGGTTGATCCGCTCCTTCAGGCGCGGGAAATAGCCGTAGACGCGCTCCAGATCCTCCGCGACGCCGTCCCGGTCCTTGCGCGGATAGGCGCCCATCATCAGGTTCTCGCGCACGGAGAGGAACGGGAACACCTCGCGCCCCTCCGGCACGTGGCTGAGGCCGAGCCGCACGATCCGGTCGGCCTCCATGCGCTGGATCGGCTTGCCCAGAAACTCGATCGACCCCTTCTGCGGATCGAGAATGCCCGAGATGGTCTTCAGCACCGTGGTCTTGCCGGCCCCGTTCGCCCCGAGCAGCGTGACGATGCGGCCGCGCGGCACCTCCAGCGAGATGCCCCTGATCGCCATGATCGGCCCGTAATAGCTCTCGATATTGGAGAGCTTGAGGATGATATCCGGGGTCACGGCGGCATCCATGCGTCAGGCTCCCAGATACGCAGCGACGACGTCGGGGTGCTGCTGCACCTCGGCGGGCGAGCCCATCGCCAGCACACGGCCATAGTTCAGCGCAATGACGCGGTCGGAGACGCGGTTGACCAGCGACATGTCGTGCTCGACCATCAGCACGGTGACGCCGAGCTCGCTCTTCATGTCGCGGATCCAGAACGACATGTCGTCGGTCTCCTCGACATTGAGGCCGGAGGACGGCTCGTCGAGCAAGATCAGCTTCGGCTCCGAGCACAGCGCACGCGCCAGCTCGATCACCTTGCGCACGCCGTAGGGCAGGCCGGAGATCAGCTTGTCGCGATAGGGCTCGAGGTCGAGAAACTCGATCACCTGCTCGACCCGGCGGCGATGCACCTTCTCGTTGGCGCGCACGCTCGGCAGGAACAAGAGCTCCTGCCAGAGCTGCGTCGCCGAGTGCCGGTGGCGGCCGACCAGCAGATTGGAGAGCACGGTCGCATTCTCGAACAGCTCGATGTTCTGGAAGGTGCGGGCAATGCCGAGCTTGGCGATGTCGTAGGGCTGCTCTTCGGTGATGTCCTGGTCTTCGAAGAAGATGCGGCCCGAGGTCGGCCGGTAGATCCGCGAGATCAGGTTGAAGATCGAGCTCTTGCCGGCGCCGTTGGGCCCGATGATCGAGAGGATCTCGCCCTTCTCGACCGCGAACGAGACCGCATCGACGGCCTTGAGGCCGCCGAAATGCAACGACAGGTTCTCGGCGCGGAAATAGCTCATCGGTTGCGCTCCGACTTCACGTAGATCTTCTGCCGCTTGAAGGTGGCGCGCTTGTAGAGCGGGAACAGCTGGAAGAAGAGTTTTATCTTGAGCCAGCGGCCGTAGAGCCCGAGCGGCTCGAACAGCACGAACAGCACGATGATGATGCCGTAGATCGCGCCCTTCAAACCATTGAGCGAGGCGAGGGCCGCGACCTTGGACTGAATGTCGGCTGCAGTTGCCGTGCCCGCTCCGAATGTCGCGGCGATGCCGGCGATGATGCCGGGCATGTCGTCCTTGAGATAGGTCAGGAACGGATCGATCATCACGATGAAGATCGCGCCCAGCACCGCACCGTGCAGGCTGAAAGTGCCGCCGATCAGGATCACGATGATGAACTCGATCGAGAGCTGGAGCGTGAACATCTCCGGTGAGATGAAGGAGAGCTTGTGCGCGAACAGCACGCCGGCAAAGCCGGTGATGGCGGCCGAGATCGCAAAGGACTTCACCTTGTAGAGAGCGACATTGACGCCCATGCTGCGCGCCGCGGTCTCGGAATCGCGGATCGCGACGAAGGCGCGGCCCGTCGGCGAACGCAGCAGATTGAGCGTGCCGACGATGGTCAGCACCAACACGGCAAGACAGAGGTAATAGAAGGTCGGACTGTCACGCGGCACGGTGACGCCGAGCAGCGACAGCGTCTTGATCCGCATGCCCTCGTTGCCGTGGGTGACGCTCTCCCAGCGCGCCAGGATCTCCTCGACGATCAAGGCAAAGGAAATGGTGGCGATGACGAGATAGATGCCGGAGAGACGCAGGGCGGGAAAGCCGACCATCGCGCCGATGATGCCGGTCAACAGCCCGGCGGCGAGGAAGTAGGCCGGGAACGGCACGTTGTATTTTTGCAGATAGGCCGCGGTATAGGCCCCGATCGCGAGGAACGCGGCGTGCCCAAGCGAGGCCTGGCCGGTGAACCCGGTCAGGATCAGGAGCGCGACGCCGACGATCGCATAGATGCAGACGAAGACGAGCTGGCTCATCAGATAGCTTGAGAGCACGTAGGGCGCGATCAGCAGCAGCGCGAGCAGGATGCCGTAGGAGACGAGGTAGCCCGAATGCGGGAACAGCTTGATGTCGTCCTCGTAGTCGGTCTTGAACAGGAAGCGCATGCGTTCAGACCTTCTTGCGGACGTGGTGGCCGAACAGCCCTTCGGGCTTCAAGAGCAGCACGGTCAGCAGCACGACATAGGGCGCGACGTCCTTCCAGCCTTCGGGCAGGTAAAAGCCGGCCATGCTCTCGATCACGCCGATCAGGACGCCGCCGACCACGGCGCCCGGGATCGAGCCGAAGCCGCCGAGCACGGCGGCCGGAAACGCCTTGAGGCCGAGCACGAGGCCGACATTGGAGTGGATGAAGGTGATCGGTGCCAGCAGCACGCCGGCGCAGGTCGCGACCGCCGCGCTGATCGCCCAGACGACCGACACCACGCGCTTGACCGGAATGCCCATATAGTAGGCCGCCAGCATGTTCTCGGAGCTGGCGCGCATCGCGGTGCCGAGCATGGTCTTGTTGAAGAACAGCCAGAGCAGCGTGCACAGGATCATCGTCGCCGCGATCACGGAGAGCTTGTCATAGGCGAGCACCAGCGAGCCCATGCGCAACACGCCCTGGCTGAACGGCGTCTCGATCTTCAGGTCGTCGGTGCCCCAGATCATGCCGGCGACCGAGCGCAGGAAATAGCCCAGCCCGATCGTCGCCATGATGATCGAGAACTGCGGGTAGCCGAGGATCGGCCGCACCACCACGCGCTCCGCCAGCATGCCGAACAGCGCCATCGCGGCCACTGCACCGGCAAAGCCGATCCAGTAGTTCAGGCCCATCATGCCGATGAAGGTGAAGGCGAAGAAGCCGCCCAGCATCATCAGATCGCCCTGGGCGAAGTTGACGACCTCGGTGGCCTTGTAGACGAGCACGAAGCCGAGCGCGATCAGGCCGTAAACGCAGCCGAGCGCAACACCGCTGACCAGCTGCTGAACGAAATCCAGCATTGACGCGCGTCCTCCCGATGCAACCGGCGGTTCTTCGAGGCCGCCTTGCCGCATCTTGTGTCCAGTCGCTACGCAGTCGTTTCGCTGCGTTAGCGCGATTTGTCCGGAATCAATTCAGCCTGAACGCCCGCGCGCTGTCAACAAACGGTGACTTGTCGGGATGCCTTGCCTTTAGTCCAATCCGGTTGGCGGAATTTGCGGCAGCGCGATTCACGGTGCCGAAACATCTTGGGGGCATGGTCTCGGGCGATGCAGAACCGGATGGTGTGGCCGTCATGAAGCCGGACAACTCGGCCCTGGAAGTCCTGGGGTTAACGAAGCGTTTTGACCGTCTGGCGGTCGACAGCCTCGATCTCACCGTTCACGCCGGCGAATTCTACGCGCTGGTCGGCCCCAACGGCGCCGGCAAGACCACCAGCTTGCGGATGGTTGCGGGCCTGCTGCGCCCCGATGCCGGCGCGGTCTCGATCTTCGGCATCGATGCGCTGCAGAATCCCACCGCCGCCAAGCAGGTGATGGCGTGGGTCTCCGACGAGCCCATGATCTACGACAAGCTGACCCCGCTCGAATATCTCGAATTCGTCGCCGGGCTCTGGGGCATCGCTCCGTCGGCCTCGGAACCGGTCGCGCAGGAGCTGCTCGGCTCCCTCGGGCTCGAAGCGCACCGGCATCAGCGCTGCGAGGGCTTTTCCAAGGGCATGCGCCAGAAGGTGGCGCTGGCCGGCGCGCTGGTGCACGATCCCCGCCTCATCATCCTCGATGAGCCGCTGACGGGGCTCGATGCCGTCTCCGCCCGCCACGTCAAGGGCCTGCTCAGCGAGCGCGTCCGCGCCGGCTGCACCGTCATCATGACCACCCATATTCTCGAGGTTGCCGAGCGCATGGCCGACCGCATCGGGGTGATCGCCTCCGGCCGCCTGGTCGCGGAAGGCACGCTCACCGAGCTGCGCCAGCAGAACGGCCATGCCGACACCAGCCTGGAAGATCTCTTCATCGCGCTGGTGACGCTTCAGGCCGCGGCATGAGCTCGGCAACCGCGCTGTCCTGGTTTGCCCGCCACGAGCTGCGGCTCGCCTGGCGCGAATGGTTCGCCATGATGACAGGCGGCCGGCGCAAACGTACGCGCGCTGCGGTGATCGGCCTCTCCTGCTTCGCCGCGCTGCTGCACCTGCCGGCCTGGGCGGTGATCGGCCGTTTCGCCGACCTGCAGCTGCCGCTCGACAAGTCCTCGCTGATCGTGATTTCGGCGACGATCCTTCTCGCCTGGACCTTGATGCTGTCGCAGGCGATCGAATCGGTGACGCGGGTGTTCTACGCCCGCGCCGATCTCGACCTGATCATGTCCTCGCCGGCGACGCTGGCCAATCTGTTCTCGGTCCGCATCGCCGCGATCGCGCTGACCGTCACCGTGCTCGCGCTGCTGTTCTCGACGCCGTTCATCGACGTGCTGGTGATGGGCGGCGGCGCGCGCTGGCTTGCCGCCTTCGGCGTCGTCATTGCGATGGGCCTATCGGCCGCGGCGATCGCCATCGCCGTCACCATCCTCTTGTTCCGGCTGATCGGCCCGGCGCGAACGCGCCTGGTGGCCCAGATCCTCGCCGCGATCATCGGCGCGGGCTTCGTGATCGCGCTTCAGGTCGCCGCGATCATGTCCTACGGCACGCTGTCGCGCTTCACCATCCTGACCTCGGGGAGCCTTGCCGCCTACGCGCCCGATCTCGACAGCATCTGGTGGTGGCCGGCGCGGGCGACCATGGGCGACAGCGAGGCGCTGCTGCTGCTTCTCGCGCTCGCTCTGGTGCTGCTCGGAAGCGTGATGGCGATCTTCTCGCACCGCTTCGCCGACACCGCGATCGATGCGGCGGCGTACGGCACGTCCGGCCGCGTCCGCGCGAAGGAGCGCCCGTTCCGCGACGGATCGCGCCAGCAGGCGCTGCGGCGCAAGGAGTTCATGCTGCTGTGGCGCGATCCCTGGCTGATCTCGCAGACATTGATGCAGCTGCTCTATCTGGTGCCGCCGGCGCTTCTGCTCTGGCGAAATTTCGCCGACAGCTCGGCGGCGCTGACGCTGATCACACCCGTCATTGTGATGGCGGCGGGACAGCTTGCCGGCGGGCTCGCCTGGCTGACGATCTCGGGCGAGGATGCTCCCGATCTCGTCGCCACCGCGCCGCTGATGTCATCCAGCGTCATCCGCGCCAAGATGGAGGTGGTGCTGATCGCGATCGCAGCGATCTTCGGTCCGCTGGTCACGGCGCTGGCCTTCGCCTCGCCATTCCAGGCGGCAATCAGCGCCGGCGCGATCATCGTCAGCGCGGCCTCGGCAACCGCGATCCAGCTCTGGTTCCGGGTGCAGGCCCGGCGCAGCCAATTCCGCCGCCGCCAGACCTCGTCGCGGCTTGCGACCTTTGCCGAAGCTTTCTCCTCGATCGGCTGGGCCGCCAGTGCCGCACTGCTGCTCGCCCTGCCGATCGCCGGTGTGCTCAGCGGCCTGATTACAGCCGGCATCGTCGTGACGACTTGGAAGTTCAGCCCAAGGCGCGAATAGAGCACGTGCCTGGCCGGCTTGAAAGTAAGGCTGATTTACCTTACATTTCCGGACATCCTCAGGAGCTTGCGAGGCAGCCATGGGTGAACTCACAGTCACCGCTAAGGGACAAGTCACGTTGCGGAAAGATTTGCTGGAGCACCTAGGCGTGCATCCCGGCGAGAAGATCTCGATCGAAAAGCTTCCGGGCGGGCGCGTCGAGGTGAAGGCAGCCCGGCCCACAGGAAAGATCTCGGATGCATTCGGCATCCTGAAGACAAAGAGTGATGGGCGGTCGCTGTCTATCGAGGAGATGAACGAGGTCATCGCTGACGGCTGGGCCCGCAAGCAATGAAAATCACGCCCGACACCAATATTCTGGTGAGGGTCCTCGTCGAGGATGATGCCGAACAGAGCAAGGCAGCCCAGGCCATTCTCAAGAAGGCGGACGTGATAGCCATCTCGATCACCGCGCTATGCGAACTGACCTGGGTTCTCTCGCGGGGCTACAAGATTTCTGCTGCCGACATCACGATTTCAATTCGACGCTTGATCAATGCCGCCAATGTAGCAGTGAATCGCCCGGTAGCGGAAGCAGGATTGGCGCTGCTCGACGCCGGTGGCGATTTCGCCGACGGCGTCATTGCCCACGAAGGTAACTGGCTTGGAGCCGACACCTTCGTGTCTTTCGACAAAAAGGCCGTGAAACTGGCTAAGGCAGGCGGCGGATTGGCGCGGACGCCTTAGCACGGCATGACGTTACGAGGATTCGGCGATACACTGATTGGACTGCCTGCTGTACCATGGACAGTCTTGTGATGACCCGACTATTGCTGACGGCTCTTACGATCCTCGTTTGGCTGGTCACCCCTGCCGTTGCCCAGCAGCCACAGCGCAGCGAATGCCTGGCGATGGCCAATTCGGCGCCGCGGGTCATGCCGGTCGTCTTCAGGCAGGCGGCGGCTGCGGCCGAGGTCGAGATCACCTATGCCGGCCACTCCACCTATTTCATCGACACGCCCGCCGGCTTGCGCATCGCGACCGACTATAGCGGCGCCTATCAGGTGGGGCGGCTGCCCGATGTCGTCACCATGAACCGGGCGCACAGCACGCACTATTCTTTATATCCCGACAAACGAATTCCCCATGTGCTGCATGGCTGGAGCGAGGACGGCAAGCCGGCGATCGTGTCGGAGCGCATCAGCGACACCTTCATCCGCAACGTCACCACCGACATCCGCCGCTATTTCGGCGACGACGTCGGCACCGACATGATCCGCGACGGCAATTCCATCTTCATCTTCGAGGCCGCCGGCCTCTGCATCGGCCATCTCGGCCATCTTCACCACAAGCTGGACGATAGCCATTTTGCCCAGATCGGGCGGCTGGACATCGTGATGGTGCCGATCGACGGCACCTACACCATGTCGCTGGACGGCATCTCCGAGATCACGAAGCGGCTGCGCGCCTCGGTGGTGCTGCCGATGCACCGCTTCGCCACCCCGCTCGACGACTTCATGCGCCGGATCGGCCAGCAGTTCGAGATCGACCGGCGCCTGGAGCGCTCGTTCCGGATGTCGCGGGATGCGCTGCCGCCGAAGCCGACCGTGATCATCCTCGACGGGGTCTGAGCGCCAAAACCGGAACGCATCAACCGTCAACGACTTGGTTGCTCCGAGACCCACGTCAGTCGGAGCAATCATGAGCAGACAGTTCCTGGTCATCGGCTCATTTGCGGCCATCTATCTCCTCTGGGGTTCCACCTATTTTGCGATCACACTGGGCCTGAAATCGATACCGCCGTTTCTGCTGATGGCACTTCGCTCGTTCTGCGGCGGCATCATCTTGCTCGCCTTCAGCGGCCGGCACGTCGCGAGCGCGCCGGGGCAGACATGGCTGCAAGCGGGCCTGTGCGGGCTGCTCTTCTTCGTCGGCTGCCACGGCGTTCTCGCCTTCGCACAGCAATCGGTTCCCTCCGGCGTGGCCGCCATTGTGCTCGCCACGATTCCGTTCTGGATACTTCTGGCTGACACGCTGTTTCCGGGCGATCAGCGCCCACGGCCGATCGCGCTGCTCGCGCTCGCGCCCGGCTTCGTGGGCGTCGGGCTTGTGGCATGGCAGAATGCAGAGCAGGCCGGCATCAGCATGCTTCCCATCGTCTGGCTGCTCGCTGCGGCCCTGTCGTGGTCGATCGGCACTGTGTTGTCGCGCGGCATGTCGCGTCAGGCATCCGCGATCTCGCTGTCGGGCATGCAGCTATCGATCGGGGGCGCCGTGTTGTTCGCGATCAGCTGGCTAACGGGCGAGCTTGAGAGCTTCAGACCGAGCGAGGTCTCGATGACGTCGATTGCAGCGACGCTTTGGCTGATCATCTCCGGCAGCGTGATCGGATTCGTCGCCTACAATTGGCTGCTCGAGAACGTGTCGACCTCCTTGGTCTCGACCTATACCTTCGTCAATCCGGTGATCGCGGTGCTGCTCGGCACCGTCGTGCTCGGAGAGCCGTTCTCTCGCATGATGCTGGTGGGCGCGGGTCTCGTCATTGTCTCCGTTATCGTCATCTGGCGCGCTGAACGCTCGAGCGATCGGCGGACGCACGCCGAGGCCGATCGAGCCATGAGGTATCTGTCACTGCGCAAGACCTGACGACTGATGGCAATTTTCTCCAAGTTGCCTGCGGCTCGTTCGTGCTGAAATCTCCGCAACAGGAGAGCAACATGAGCGATTTTGCGAGACTTCTTCACGCCAGCGCGCCGCATCCCGAACACGAGGCCGCGCTTCGGCTTTACGGCCGTTTCGTCGGCGACTGGGACGCCGAGATCACTGCCCATGCACCGGACGGAACGAGCCACACCGCGCCGGGCGAGATCCATTTCGGCTGGGTGCTGGAAGGTCGTGCGGTGCAGGACGTCTGGATCATTCCCCGGCCGGCCGGCAGCCCGGCCTTTCCGATCGCCGGCAATTGGTATGGCACGACGCTGCGCGTCTACGATCCGGCCATCGATGCGTGGCGGATTTCCTGGTTCGATCCTGGCCGCCGCGTGTTCCGCCAGCAGATCGGCCGTCCGCGCGGCGAGGACATCGTGCAGGAAGGCACGACCGAATCCGGCGAGCTGACGCGCTGGAGCTTTACCGGGATCACGGACGATTCCTTTCATTGGCTCGGCGAGGCAAAGTCGGTAGCAGCGCAGGATTGGCAGCTGATGGTGGAGGTGAAAGCACGACGGCGCAGGCCATGAACATCGGTGAGGCCACGAGATCGAAACGAGAAGAGGGGCCGGGATGTTGATCCCGACCCCTCTTCGTCTTGGCCGCTGGGAAGCGTCCTTGAAACCTTATTGTCCGCCTTAGCCGGCACCCATCAGCGAGGCCGGACGGCGCTCGCCGGTTAAGGCGAACATCTTCTTCAGCTTGTTGACGACGCGGATCAGGAAGCCGATCATCACCGGATTGGTCTTGCGGCAGAAGGCGATCTTCTTGACGTGGCCTTCCACATGCCATTTGGCATGCGCGCCGTCGCGGAAGAAAATGACGTCGCCGGGGCCGTAGCGCTTGGGGGGCATGCCGTCGCTTTCGAGCACGATCGATCCTTCCATGATCATGATCGTCTCGTCGATGTCGTAGTACCAGTTGAAACGGCCCTCGGTGCAGTGCCAGATGATCGTCTGCGCGGTGCCGTCGGCGCTGGTCGACAGGACGCGCGAGCGGGATACCGGATTGCCCTCGATGATCCAGGACGGCTCGATCGGCCGCAGCTCGAGGTCCACGTTGCAACTGCCGATTTCAATCAATGCGCGCGTCATCTGCTTCCCCAGGAGAATATAATATGAATGGCCGGGTCTCGGCCCGGATTGCTTTGAAAGAAGTTGGGACGCTAGTAGCGGGCTTTTAATTCTTTCTTACACGGTGTTCGAGAATCAGCCCCTAGTTGCAGGTCCGAAACGGTTAACGCCACGATTTCTCTGCGAATTCGCACACATGAACCGATCTTTCCCCGGGTGCGACAAAGTGCGCGAAGTATTGGGAAGGAGCCGCACCGATGTCCCTCACGCCCGAGGTTCTGACAGCCAGCAGCGTGGTCGTCGCCGGGCTTCGCAGCCTCGATGTCTCCTTCGCGCCGGACGAGGAGCCCTGGTTCGCCATCGACGGCATTGAAAGCCCGCGGCATATCGGCAGTGACGGCTCCGGCAGCACCTTCGTTCTGCTGCCGTCGCAGAACGTGCTCTACGTCTCATCGCAGGGTCGCGCGGGAATGATCGCGGAGAGCTTTGAGGCATTCATCCAGCTCGTCGTCGCCTGCTACTGGCTCGACATCCTCAAATTTTCTGCGGGCGGCGACCTTGCCGAAATGCGGCGCGCGGCGGATGCGCTGGAGGCGACGCTCGACGACGAGGATGAGATCAATCAGGCGCGCGAAGCAATCCGCGGCGCGCTCGGCCTGCCGGACGCCGCTGATCCCGTTGCCGCGCTTTACGAGGCGGTGGCCGCTTCCGACGCCATCGTGCGGGCCACCGATGGCAGCCCGTTCACGACGCTGTTCAACCGCTTCAGCATCGACAGCAATCCGATGCTGCGCAACGCGGCCGCGTGAGGCGGTGGAGAGACTGTCGCGAGCACGTTCACCTCTCCCCGACGGGACGCCAAGTCGCATATGGCACTTTGGACGGCCTGTGCGCACGCCTCGTCCTTCCGACCGCTCCGCGGTCTACTCAGGATGAGGCTAATCGACGTTGGCGCCCGCTGAAGTAACTGCCGCACACTCCGTCCTCATCCTGAGGAGCCCGCACAAAGCGGGCGTCTCGAAGGATGGCCGCAGGGAAGCTGCTACCATATGCGATAGCCCTGCCTCTACGGAAGAGGTGAAGCGCGTTACTTCGCCCATTCACCCTTGCGGAACACGGGCACCTTGCTGCCGTCGGCCAAGATGCCGTCGATGTCGGTCTCGGCCGAGCCGATCATCCAGTCGATATGGATCAGGCTCTGGTTGCCGCCTTGCGCCGCGATCTGCTGCGGCGTGAGCTGGGCGCCGTTGACGAAGCATTTCGAATAGCACTGGCCGAGCGCGATGTGAGACGCCGCGTTCTCGTCGAACAGCGTGTTGTAGAACAACAGTCCGCTCTGCGAGATCGGCGAGGAATGCGGCACCAGGGCCACCTCGCCGAGGCGCCGCGCGCCCTCGTCGGTGTCGAGCACCTTGTTCAACACCTCGGCGCCGCGCGAGGCCTTGGCGTCGACGATCTTGCCATCCTCGAAGCGCACGGCGATGTTGTCGATCAGCGTGCCCTGGTAGGACAGCGGCTTCGAGCTCACGACATGGCCGTAGACGCGGCGGCAATGCGGCGTGGTGAAGACCTCTTCGGTCGGGATATTGGCGTTGCAGCTGATGCCGTTCTTGGAGAGCGAGGCGCCGCCTTCCCATTCGTGGCCGTCGGCAAGTCCGATGGTGAGGTCGGTGCCGGGACCGGAGTATTGCAGCGCGCGAAAACGCTGGCCGTTGAGCCAGTTGGTGCGCTCGCGCAGCACCGCATTGTGGCTCGCCCAATTGCCGATCGCGTCCTCGCGATCGACACGGGACGCGGCGAAAATCGCATCAGCGAGCTTGCCGACCGCGACGTCCTCGGGATCATCGGGGAACACCAGCTTCGCCCAGGACGGGCTCGGATAGGCGATGATGTTCCAGTTGGTGTCGAAATTGACGATCTTCTCCAGCGCGGGCTGATAGGCCATCGAATTGGCCTTGCTAGCGCGCGCCACTTTGGAAGGATCCTCGCCCGACAGCAGCATCGGGTTGTCGCCGACGATGGCGAGCCGTGCGGTGTTGTCCGAGAACGCCTTGGCCATGCCCTCGTAGAGCCAGCCGGCGGCACGATCGAAGCTGTTGTCGTGGCCGTGGCGGTAGCGCGCCAGCGTCATCTCCTCGTCCGACAGGATCGGCGTCACGAGGCCGGCGCCGGCCTTGTAGGCATGCACGGCGATCCGCCGCACCAGCGGCAGCGCGATCGCGGGCGCCGTCAGAAGCAGGTCCTGCCCCGGCCGCAAGCCCAGGCCCACCTTCACCGCCACCTCGGCCAGCCGGTCGAGCTTCGCGGGATCGATGGGAGTGGAAGTATTGCGTTGATCAGTCATGCCGGGCCCTCTGCCGAAAGTCTCTCGCTCAATCTAAGTCTAGCATCGCGAGGTGCAAGTACGCGAGCACCTTGCGACACGGAGAAGATACGCAGTTTCACGCATATTGGTTTTCAACGCGTTGCCGATTTCAGCACCCGGTCGACCATCGCGGGAGCAAGGCCGAGGTAATTTTTCGGTGAGGTGAGCGCCTCGATCGCGGCGCGATCGATGCGGCTCGATATCCGTGAATCTGCGGACAGAGCATCAGCAAGGCTCACTCCCTTCTCGTTGGCCTGACGGCAGGCGTCATAGACGACATCATGCGCCTCCTGCCGGCCGATCTGCGGCGCGAGCCCCATCATGACCGCTTCGGCCACAATCAGGCCGCGGCTGATGGCGAGATTGTCGTTCATCTTCGCCTCGTCCACGATGAGGCCTGCGAGCGCAAACTTCGCCTGGTGCAGCGCGCCGGCGGTCAGCACGAAGCTTTCGGGGATCGCCATCCATTCGGCGTGCCACGGACCGGTGGCACGCTCGAAATCCTGCACCATGGCGTCGAGCATCAGGCCGGCGTGCTGGCGCACCGCCTTGGACGCCGCAAGCATCAGTTCCGATGAAATCGGGTTGCGCTTCTGCGGCATGGTCGAGGAGGCCCCGCGGCCCTTGACGAAGGGCTCGTAGACCTCGGCGAACTCGGTCGAGGCCATGATCATGATGTCGAGCGCGATCTTGCCGAGCGAGCCGGTGACGAGGGCGAGAAAATTCACGCCTTCCGCAAATCCGTCGCGCGCGACGTGCCAGGTCGAGGCGGGAACGCCGAGCTTCAGTTCAGCGCAGAGTGCCTCCTGCACCTCGAACCCCTTGTCGCCGAGCGAGGCCAGCGTGCCTGCAGCGCCGGCGAACTGGCCGACCAGCACGCGCGGCTTCAGCTGCGACAGCCGCTCGGCGTGGCGATCGAACATCGCGAGCCAGATCGCGGTCTTGTAGCCGAACGTCACCGGCAGCGCCTGCTGCAGATGGGTGCGGCCCGCCATCGCCGTGTCGCGATGGCGCTTCGACAGATCGGCGAGGATCTTGCGCAGCTCGGCGATGTCGCGTTCGATGATATCGAGCGCGGCGCGCAGTTGCAGCACCACGGCGGTGTCCATGATGTCCTGCGTGGTGGCGCCCCAATGCACGTAACGACCGGCCTCGCCGCATTGCTTCACCATCTGGTACACCAGAGGGAGGATCGGGTAGCCGACGACATCGGTTTCCTGCCTGAGCAGGTCGAAATCAAGTGCGGCGACGTCGGTTCGTGCTGCGATCGCTACCGCCGCCTCGTGTGGGATCACACCGCACTTCGCCTCCGCCTTCGCCAGCGCCACCTCGACCTCGGCATAGCGTGCGACCGTCGCGACGTCGGAGAATACCTCGCGCATCTCAGGCGTGCCGAAGGCATCGCGAAACAGCATGGAGTCGAGCACGGTGGTCGAGGCGGGAAAGGCAGGCATTGGCGTTTCTTCGTGGTTGGCGATTTGTGGGGGCAATAGCTTACGCAGCCGGCGCAGTTCGGCAAAGGGCATTCACCGTTTTGCCCCATCGCGCGACACTAAGACGGCGCGCCTCCTTGTTGCTCCGTCATCCTCGCGCCATGGCGAAGCCATTGTCGCTGGAGGTGCGAGGCGTGCGCTGCGGAGCAGCGCACGAAGAGCCTCGAAGGATGAGCGGCCGCGCTATAGCCGGGCCGTCCATCCTTCGAGGCCTCCGCTGCGCTCCGGCGCCTCAGGATGACGGTGCTGGGCGAAGCAGATCTCGGCGGCCCCCGCCCGCTCCATTCCAGCTGCGGTCGTATTCCCCTCCGGAAATGGCATGGCTGCCATCACGCGATCGCGATGAACCAAGCGCCCCCTTCGGCAGACACACGATTTTCGACCCGAATTTCAATTTTGTCATTTTGTTTGCCCGATTTTGTAATGAGGTCTGAGTTTTCGACGTGCAGTTTCTGTTCCGGGACCATCTTCTCGATACCGACCGGCGCGAGCTGAGCCGCGAGCAGGTTCCCATTGCCGTGGAGCCGCAGGTTTTCGACCTCGTCGTCCACCTCATGCAGAACCGCGACCGGGTGGTCAGCAAGGACGAGCTGATCGACAAGATCTGGCACGGGCGCAGCGTCTCCGAATCCACCCTGACCAGCCGGATCAACGCGGCGCGCAAGGCGATCGGCGACAATGGCGCGAACCAGGCCCTGATCCGCACCATCACGCGCAAGGGTTTTCGCTTCGTCGGCGATGTCCAGACACAAATCGGCGCGGTCGCGCCGGAACCGGTCCGCATCGCCCAGCCTCAGGCAGCCTTCGCGCTGCCCGAGCGGCCCGCGATCGCCGTGCTGCCCTTCACCAATATGAGCGGCGAGGCCGAGCAGGATTACTTCTCCGACGGGATCAGCGAGGACATCATCACCGCGCTGTCGAAGCTGCGCTGGTTCTTCGTCGTCGCGCGCAACTCCTCCTTCGTCTACAAGGGCCGCGCCGTGCACATCCACGAGGTCGCGCGGGAGCTCGGGGTGCGCTACGTGGTCGAAGGCAGCGTGCGGCGAAGCGGCGGGCGGGTGCGCATCTCGGCCCAGCTCAACGACGTTTCGACCGGCAGCCATCTCTGGGCCGAGCGCTACGACCGCGAGCTCGCCGACATCTTCGCCGTGCAGGACGAGATCACCGAGGCGATCGTCGCCGCCATCGAGCCGCAGCTCTATGCCGCCGAGAGCTTCCGCGCCCAGCAGAAGCCGCCGGGCAGCCTGGACGCATGGGATCTCGTGATGCGCGCGCTGTCGCGTTACTGGCGCATTACCCGCGAGGACAATGCCGCTGCACAAAGGCTGCTGGAAGAAGCCGTCGCGGTCGATCCCGCCTATGGCAAGGCGCTGGGCCTGCTCGCGACCAGCCATATCTTCGGCGCGCATATGGGATGGGCCGACATGGCCGCGACCGTGCCGGTCGCCGAACGTGCGGCGCTCGCGGCGGTGGAAGCCGATCGCGAGGATGCCTGGGCCCATCACGGCCTTGCCTACACCTATCTGTTCCGCCGCCGCTTCGACGACGCGCTGGCAGAATTCGAATTGGCCTTGAGGCTCAATCCGAATTTCGCGATGGCGCATGCCTTCCACGGTGTGACGCTGTGCTATGCCGGACGATGGCAGGACGGCGATGCCGCCGCCCGCCGCGCGCTGCGGCTGAGCCCGCGCGACCCGCTCGCGGCGATCTATTGCGGGGTTGCAGCCTATGCCCGGTTCGTCGGCCGCGACTACGAGGGGGCCGTGCAGATGGCACGGGAATCGATGCGCCAGCGCGGTGATTTCGTCGGCGCGCACCGCGTGTTGACGGCCGCCGCCGGCATGCTCGGCGATCCGGCGCTCGCGGCGTCCGCCCTGGAAGGCCTGCGCCGCGCCCAGCCCGAGCTCTCGCTTGCCTGGATCACGCGCGAGCTGCCGATGCTGCGGGAGGAGGATCGCGCGCATTACCTCCAAGGCTTGCGGCGCGCGGGCATGAAGTAAAACGCGATGCTGACGGCATACCCTCCCCTTGTAGATGGGGAGAGGAATTGCAGTGTGCCGATCCGCAAAGCACGAATCTTGCAAGCACTCCGCGACGTGAATGTTCGCGGAGAGCTCTTCAATGTACGACACGATCATCGTGGGCGCCGGCTCGGCCGGCTGCGTACTGGCCAACAGGTTATCGGCCGATCCAAATCGCAAGGTTCTGGTGCTGGAGGCCGGTCGCGCGGCCCCGCCCGCCTCGGACATTCCGTCGGACTGGCCGACGATGTTCAACACGGCGGTCGATTGGGGCTTTCACACCGAGCCGCAAGCAGGCTGCCGGGGACGGCGAATCTTCTGGCCGCGCGGCAAGATGGTCGGCGGCTCCGGCGCGATGAATGCGATGATTTATATCCGCGGCCTGCCGTCGGACTACGACGGATGGGCGCGGGCGGGCTGCGCAGGCTGGGCCTGGAGCGACGTGCTGCCGAAATTCATCGCCTTCGAGAACAATGCCCGCTTTGCCGACGATCCCTTCCACGGCACCAGCGGGCCGCTGCACGTCGCCGACGTGCCTTATGTCGACCCGAACGAGCTGAAATGGCTGGAGGCAGCGCAGGCCGCGGGGCTTCCGCACAACCCCGATTTCAACGGCGCCGCCCAGGAAGGCGTCGGCTTCTTCCAGTTCGTCATCAGGGACGGCGAGCGCTTCGGCACCGGCAAGTCCTATCTGCGCCCGGCGCTGGCGCGTCCCAATCTCGTCCTCAAGACCGGCGCACGCGTCACTCGCATCCTCATCGAGCGCGGCCGCGCGATCGGCGTCACATATCTCGACAATGGGCAACTGAGGGGCGCCTTTGCCAGCGGGGAGATCGTGCTCGCCTCCGGCGCCATCGGCTCGGCGCAACAACTCCTGCTGTCAGGCGTCGGCCCCGCCGACGAATTGAAGGCGGTCGGCGTCGACGTCGTGCATGATCTGCCCGGTGTCGGCAAGGATCTCCAGGATCACATCAACATTCCCATCACCTTCTACACGAAGGAGAGAATCGGCGTCGGCGCCTGGACCGACGAAAGTCTCGCGGCGAGCCTTGCAGAGTGGCAAGCGCACCGCAGCGGTCCGCGCACCTCGCCCTGGGTCGCCGCCGGTGCCCATGTGCGCAGCCGCCCCGACGTCGAGCCCGATCTCCAGCTCTATGGCGCGATCAGCCCGCACCGGGACTATGTCCGCTTCCTGTCGTCCAAGCCGGGCATCACCCTGCATGCGACCTTGCAGCGGCCGAAGAGCCGCGGCCGGATCACGCTGCGCTCGGTCGACCCGATCGAAGATCCCGCGATCGACCCCGGCTATTTCGCGTCGGACTCGAGCGGCAGCGACATCGCGACCATGGTCGAAGGCGTACGCATCAACCGTCGCATCGCCACGCAATCACCGCTCAAGGAGATGATCGAAAGCGAGGTCACGCCGAGCGCGGAAGCGATCAGCGAAGCCGAGATCGCCGACTATATCCGCGGCCATTGCACGACGCTCTATCATGCCGCCTCGACATGCCGGATGGGCACGGACGACCTGGCCGTCGTCGATCCCGGACGATTGCAGGTGCGCGGCATCGACGGTCTGCATGTCGCCGACGCTTCGGTGATCCCGATCATGATCTCGGGCAATATCCAGACGCCGACGATTCTGATTGCCGAATGCGCAGCGGCGGCAATCCTGGGCTAGGCGCTAGTCGTCGTCAGGTCCGAACAGCCTGATCTGGGGGAAGCCGCCACGCGGCCGGCCCGCGAAATCGCGCGCATCGGAATCCTCGCGGATGTTGCGCGCGACGTCGTCCCAATCGGTGCGGTCGCGCATGCCGCGCGGCTCGCGGAATTCATAGTGGCGGCGCTCGGCCCAGCGCTCACGACGCTCGGCTCGGCGCCGTTCGGTCGCGGCGCGTTTCACGTCGGAATCCCTCGCCTTGGCGTAGGCATTATTCGACGAGGATGACGGCTCGGTCGAGGCCTGCTGCTCGGCGGGCTTTGCTGCCGGTGGAGACGATGCCGGCTTGGGCGGCTCGACTGCGGCGGCTTGCGAAGGCTGGGGCGCCGGCGGTTCAGCATTCGCCTGCGTGGTTTGCGTATCAGGCCTTGCGGCTTCAGGCTTTGCTTCGGCCCGCGCGGGCGCTGCGATCATCGCGCCGAAGGCTTGCGAGCCGGTGAGATAGTTCACGCGCTCGGACGGCGCGCTCGTGGTCGGCGCTGTGGGAGCTTCCGTGCGCTGCGCCACCTTGCTGGTGTCAGGCCCCTGCTTGGGCGCGATCGGATTCATGATGTTGCCGGCAACAATGCCGCCGCCGAGACCAATGGCGATGGCCGCGACAATGGTTCCGGCACCGACAAAATAGGCTGTCGAGGCGCGCATTCATCCACTCCCTGTTTTGGAGCGGGCAACGCGTGGGGATTGCCGGATGTTCCTGATCGCCGCGGCTCCTCAAAGAGGAAACCGCGCGCATCAGATCTGCTGCGCGACCTTCTCGAGCCCGATGAGGCGGGCGAGCTTGCGCACTTCTTCCTTCTGATCGTCGCGGAGCTGGAACAAGAGCGGCATCGCGGCCGACTTCAACTGCTGCACCTCGTCGCAATTCGGATCGATCTGCGAACCGGGCGGTGCATTCGGATTCGATAGCTTGTTCGCCTGGATCTTGCGGGCGACGTTGCGCAGCGCGGTCTCAACCGAGGGCCAGTAATATTCCTGTGACGACGACAGTCTCAGGCGATCTCTGATGCCCGCGATCTGGACGTCGGACAGCAGCGAATAGGCCTTCTGCGGCTGCGGCTTGGCCACGACCTTCGGCTTGGCCGGAACTTCGACGGCTGGAACCTCGGTCGCGGCAGGCGCCTCGTGCGCGCTTGCTTTCGGCATCGGGAAATCGGAGGGCGTGGCGGCGGCGAAGGCCTGGCGCAGCGGCTCGGTCAGCACGGGCGCCTGCGCAAGCTTGTCGGCGGCCACATGGACCGGCTCGATCGCGGCCGAGGCCAGCGCGAGCGTCGGAACCAGACGGTCGGCCTTGGCGGCGCGGTTGGATGCGAGCGGCTTGGGCGGAGGCGTCCGGGCGATCATCTCGGCGCTGACGCTGGGCACGCTGTCGCGGCCGAGAATGGCGGTGGTGGCGGCGCCGAGGACGAGGAAACAGGTCAGCGCGACGATGGTGATGGCTTTGGACAAACGTCTCTCCGCGTCCGACTTCAAGTCCACGTGATCACTGCCCGGAAACTGGGCGATAATTAAGGCCTAACCGTGCCACCGCGGCGGCAATCGCGCGGACTGGGGCGACATCACCCGAAAACCCCAAATAAATCAGGCAGCTGCAGCCAGATCATAGGCGTCCTGGATGTCGGCCACGATCTCCGAGGCCTCCCAGACCGCGCGCGGCTCGACCGATTGCAGCGTCACCGTCCAATTGCCGCCGCGGCGGGTCCGGGGGACGCTGACGATGTCGAAACGGACGTTGCGGCACAGCGGGTGGCGGGCCAGAGCGTGAGCGACGCGGACGCGGATCTCGTCCAGCGTCGCTGCCGTTTTGCCATCGAGATAATTGAAGTCCATCGCCTGTCCCTCTCGGTCCTGATTGGCGGCCGTGAAGGGGATTCTTGGCGGGCGATGGTTAATCTGCCGTTAAATGAGTGGAGCGGAAGAGTGCGGGATTAACCGTGGATGGGAGAGGCTCTCTCCGCCAAGCAAGGTGGCAGCAGGACTCGCGGAGGCTTCCCCTCACCCGCAGGCGGGGAGAGGCGAACAGCCTACCGCCCACCCGCCTGACGATATTCGGCGACTGTTCGCGCGACGAGATCGTCGACCGCAAGCACGTCGGTCACCCCCGATGCCGAGTGCCCGGCGCTCCAGATGTCGCGCCAGCGCTTTGGACGGTTCTCGCGCGCGGCGACGTCGATATCCTCAGCGATGTCGATCGCGCCGCGCGCCGGCAGATCGTCTGGATCAAGCCCGGCGGCGACGATCGACGGCCTCAGCATGCTGGTCTGCAAGCCCGTGAACGCGGTGGTGAGCAGGATATCGTCGGCGCTGCTCTCGACCAGCATCCGTTTGTAGCGGTCATCCGCCATGCTCTCCCGCGTCGCAATGAACTTCGTGCCCATGTAGGCGAGATCGCAGCCGAGCACTTCCGCGGCCTGCAGTGCGTAGCCGTCACTGATGCCGCCCGCCAGCACGATGATGCCGTCGTAGAATGCGCGCACCGCGCGGACGAAGGCGAACGGGTTGAGCCAGCCGGTCTGCCCGCCCGCGCCCGCCGTGAGCAGCACCAGCCCGTCCGCGCCTGCTTCCGCCGCACGCTCGGCGTGGCGGATCGAGGCGACGTCCGCCAGCACCAACGCACCGGCGTCATGCAGCGGCTTCAGCACCGATGCAGGCGAGCCGACGGAGGTGATGACGATCTCCGGCCCGTGCCGCAACAGCACGGCGAGATCCTGCGCGAGCCGCGCGTTGGAGCGGTGCACGATCAGGTTGGGACAGAGCGGCGCTACCTTGCGCCCGGTTTGATCTTCGTGCTGCCGCAACCGCGTCTCGATCTCGGTGAGCCATTCATCGAGCTGTTCCGCGCCACGGCAATTCGCGGTGGGAAAGCTGCCGATCACCCCACTGCGACAGGCTGCGACCATGAGCTCGACGCCCGACACCAGAAACATCGGTGCGGCGATCAGCGGCAGGGCAAGACGATTGCGGAAGCGGTGCAGTCGGTCCGATGGCATGCATGCCTCCCTGCGCGGGCTTTGTCGTTTCCTCCCGCGTTCGCTGTGCTAGCGTCGTCCGCAACATTGGCACGCCAGAAGCCGGTGACAAAGCAACGAGGAAACATATGTCTGATCCGCTCCACGCATCATCGCCGGCTTGTGCGCAGACGCTACGGGCATTGTCGCGTCATCCCGATCGCACCGCCTTCGCCTGGCCTGGGGGATCGCTGAGCTATCAGGGCACCATCGGCCTGATCGGGCGGATCCAGGGCGTGTTCATGCGGCTTGGATTACAGCCCGGCGCGCGCGTCGCTTTCCTCACCGCGAACCGCGCCGATACCTGGTGCGCCGGCGTCGCCGCGCAATTGGCGCGGCTCTGCATCACCTGGCTGCATCCACTGGGATCGCTGGAGGACCAGTTGTTTCAGCTCGAAGATTCCGAGGCCGAGATGCTGGTGGTGGATGCCGCCGCCTTCCGCGACCGCGGCGGCGAGCTCGCTGCGAGGGCGACCCGGCTGAAGGCGGTCTTCACCGCGGGCCCCGCGGGCTACGGCGTCGATCTGCTGGCCGCGATCGAACATGCGGGACATACGAGCCCGCTGTGCCTCGCCGGCCCCGACGATCTCGCCACGCTGAACTACACCGGCGGCACCACCGGCAAATCCAAGGGCGCACTGCGCTACCATCGCGAGAACAGCGGGGCCGCCGGCGCGATCCTCGCCGACTTCGAGATTCCGGAGGCTGCGCGCTATCTGGCGGTCGCACCGATCAGTCATGTCGCCGGCACGAAGGTGCTGCCAACCCTGATGCGTGGCGGCACCGTACACATGCTGAAGGGATTCGATCCCGAAGCCGTGCTGGCCACGATCGCACGCGAGCGGATCAACTTCGCGCTGTTCGTTCCGACCATGATCTATGTGCTGCTCGATCAGCCCACGCTCGGCAAGACCGACCTCTCGTCGCTCGAGCTCGTGCTCTATGGCGCCTCCGCGATGTCACCGAGCCGGCTGCTCGAGGGCATCGAACGCATCGGCCCCGTGTTCTCGCAGCTCTACGGCCAGACCGAATGCTATCCCGTCTCGGTGCTGCGCAAGGCGGACCACGATCCCAGAAGCCCAGAGCTGTTCCTGTCTTGCGGCTTCCCGATCGCGGCGTGCGAGGTCAAGATCCTCGACGACGACGACCAGGAGGTGAAGACGGGCGAGGCCGGCGAGATCTGCGTGCGCGCCCCGCATGTCATGGCGGAGTACTGGAAGCGGCCGGACCTCACGGCCGAGACGCTGAAGAACGGCTGGGTGCACACCGGCGACATCGCTCGCAGGGATGAGCGCGGCTACATGTTCATCCTCGACCGCAAGAAGGACATGATCGTGTCAGGCGGCTTCAACATCTTCCCGCGCGAGGTCGAGGACGTGCTGTCGCAACACGCCGACGTCGCGATGGTCGCGGTCGTCGGCATCCCCGACGAGAAATGGGGCGAAGCCGTCACCGCCATCGTCGTGCCGCGCGACGGCGCAAAGCCCGATCCGGACGAGCTGATCAACCTGGTCAAGACCCGAAAGGGCTCGGCGCATGCGCCCAAGCGGATCCAGTTCGTCAAGCAGCTGCCGATGACCGGGGTCGGCAAGGTCGACAAGAAGGTGCTGCGCGCGGGCTTCTGGAGCGGGCGTGACCGGATGGTGGGGTAAATACCCCGGAATTCTACGGTGTCGTTGTGGCCCCGACACCACAGCGGGCAACGGAGTGCGCGCCGGCGATGCCCACCCGATTGCCGGCGAATCAGGGAATCACCTAGATCGTTGATGGGGCTGGGAAGCGGAGTAAGACATGAGAGTCGCTTCCCTGGAAAGTGCAGTCGCCGCGGTTACGTTGATCACGGCTATCATCGTGGTGCTGTGGGAGATCAAGATCTTCCACGGAATGTGAACTGGCAGGATGCCAAGCATCCCTTCCGCGGCGGCGGAAGCCTGCCGCTCAATCGGCCCAAAGAGCGATCCGGCGCTTGCCTCATGCGCCCACACAACAGGTGTCATCGCCCGGCCTTGACCGGGCGATCCAGTACTCCGAGACGGCTGTGATACAACTGATAGGCCGCGGCGTACTGGATGCCCCGCTCCAGTGCGCAATTGCGCACAAGGCGGAGCATGACAGCGAGATGACGCACGGACTTCGCGCCCCTTACCGCTTCTCGATCACAAGGCTCTGAACCGCGCGGCCGAAATAGCCCTGGCGGTCGGCGAGGCGCGACATTGCGAGCCCGGTGCCATCAGGGCCAATCCAGGATTCACCGTCGAGCAGGATCCATTCGCCGACCGGCTGACGTGAAAAGCTCACGGTGAGATCAGCGTTGATGTAGGTCCAGGCGCGGAAGTCGAGCGTCGAGGCGGTGCCGTTGGAGAAGTCGGCGGCGACCACGGCGCGCATCGCCTGCGAGATGGCTTCGCCCTCGATCAGCGGATGGTCGACGCGAAACCAGATCGCGCCGGCGCCGGCCTGGCCGAAGCGGCCGCGCGCCGCGCGCATCGAGACCGATCGCACGAAGGGGCTGGTGGCGGCATGACCGTCCTCGACCAACGAGTCCTCCGGCGACGGCAGCGTAACCGGCAGCTCCTCGACGTCGTCGGGCAGGCTCAGCGTCTGGCGCTTGATCTTGAGCACGGTGGCGCCGACCACCTGCACGCCGTCGGCGAACAGCTTGACCTCGCAGAGCTGGATCTTGCGGCCCTCGCGCAGGACCTCGGTCGCGATCGTGAGCGGCGCGACCGGCACCGGGCGCATCAGATCGATGGTGACGCGCGCGATGTCCATCGCGACTGGCGTCGGAATGCGCTCGGCCGGCCACGTCACCAGCGAAGCCGGTGCCGAGCCGTGCTGCATGCGCCGGTCCCATGGACCGGCCGCATCCGGGCTGGTGACGACGCTGTTGCCGTCGACGCGGTAGATGGGGGACATCGCTCAATCTCTGTTGGCTTAAACGGTCGGAGCTCAGCAATAGGTGTCGTCCTTGCGAAAGCAGGGACCCATAATCCCAGGGATGAAGTCGTCGCGCGACGCTCTCAATCCGAGTCTTCGTCAAACTCCTCCCTGTGGCTATGGGTCCCGGATCGGCGCGCGCTTAGGGCGCGCTTGTCCGGGACGACGAGACCTCACAACGGCGGATCGACCGCCTCGTCGTACTCCTTCTTGAAGCGCGCGATCAGCTCGGCCGCGGGGACGATACCCTCGATGCTGCCGATGCCCTGGCCGCTTCCCCAGATCTCCTTCCAGGCCTTCGGCTTGGCACGCTCGCCGGAGGCGTCGGTGCCGAAATTCATCTTGGAGGGATCGGACGTCGGCAGATTCTCGGGGTCCATGCCGGCGGCGAGGATCGAGGGCTTCAGATAATTGCCGTGCACGCCGGTGAAGAGATTGGAGTAGACGATATCGTCGGCCGACGATCCCGCGATCATCTCCTTGTAGCGCTCGACCGCATTGGCCTCCTTGGTCGCGATGAAGGCCGAGCCGACATAGGCGAAGTCGGCGCCGAGAATCCGTGCGGCGCGGATCGCCTTGCCGTTGCCGATCGCCCCCGACAGCGCGATTGGGCCGTGGAACCATTTTCGCGTTTCGGCAACGAAAGCCAGCGGCGAGATGGTGCCGGCATGGCCGCCGGCGCCGGCCGCGACCAGGATCAGGCCGTCGGCGCCCTTCTCGATCGCCTTGTGCGCGAATTTCTGGTTGATCACGTCGTGGAAGACGATGCCGCCCCAGCCGTGCACGGCCTGGTTCAGCTCCTCGCGCGCTCCTAACGAGGAGATGATCATCGGCACCTTGTACTTGGCGCAGAGCTGCATGTCGTGGTCGAGCCGGTTGTTCGACTTGTGCACGATCTGGTTGACCGCGAACGGTGCCGACGGCTTGTCGGGATGGGCGCGGTCATGGGCCGCGAGCTCTTCGGTGATCCGCGCCAGCCATTCGTCGAGCAACTCCGGCGGCCGCGCATTCAGCGCCGGAAACGAGCCGACCACACCCGCCTTGCACTGCGCGATCACGAGATCGGGCACCGAGATGATGAAGAGCGGCGAGCCGATCACGGGGATCGACAGGCGCCCTTTGAACAAGGCAGGCATGGACATTGCGAAACGATCCTCTGTTGACGCTCAAATCGAAGGTTGGCCGTCATACCAACAAGGCAATCTTTCCACTGTCAAGTGTTGCGTTTTGACGCCGGAGCGGATGCGGCTGCCGCAATTCCAAAGTGCGGAATTCCTACCCAACCGTCTCGTCCGACATTGCGAGCGAAGCGAAGCAATCCAGTCCTTCGCCATGGAGACAGTCTGGATTGCTTCGTCGCAAGAGCTCCTCGCAATGACGAGGGGAGAGCTACGGTCAATCAACCGCTACGAAATCAAATCCGGATTGATCAGCCGCTCGAACGAGAACATCTCGTCCCACTTCTCCTGCGTCAGCAATTTCCGCTCGACCACAACGATGTGGTGCAGCGACTTGCCGCTCTTGTAGCCCTCGCGCGCGATCTCGGCGCATTGCTTGTAGCCGAGCAGCGGCTTCAGCACCGTGACGATGCCCAGCGAGTTCAGCACCATGTTGCGGGTGTGCTCCTCGTTGGCGGTGATGCCGACGATGCAGTTCTCGCGCAGGCTATTGACCGCGCGCTCCATGGTGCGGATCGAGAAGAACAGCGCAAACGAGATCACCGGCTCCATCACGTTGAGCTGGAGCTGGCCCGCTGAGGCTGCCAGCGTCACCGTGGTGTCGAGGCCAATGACGAGGAAGCTGGTCTGGTTGACGACCTCGGGAATCACGGGATTGACCTTGCCGGGCATGATCGAGGAGCCCGGCTGCAGCTGCGGCAGGTTGATCTCGTTGAAGCCGGCGCGTGGGCCCGAGGCGAGCAGGCGGATGTCGTTGCAGATCTTCGTCAGCTTGCTCGCCGTGCGCTTCAGCACGCCCGAGAGCTGCACATAGGCGCCGGTGTCCGAGGTCGCCTCGACGAGGTCGCCGGCGAGGATGAACTCGACGCCGGTCAGTGCGCTGAGGTGCCGGACCGCGAGCTTAGGATAGCCGACGGCCGCGGTAACCGAAGTGCCGATCGCGGTGGCGCCGAGATTGATCTCGCGCAATAGCGCGCGCGCTTCCGAGATGCGATCGACCTCCTCGCCGATCGTGGTGCCCCATCCCCGGAACTCGGCCCCCAGCGACATCGGCACCGCGTCCTGCAGATGGGTGCGGCCCATCTTCAGCACGCGGTCGAACTCGCGCCCCTTGGCGAAGAAGGCTTCCTGGAGCTGGCGCAGCGCCGTCATGTAGCTCTCGAGCCGCAGGATCAGCGCCAGCCGAAAGGCGGTCGGATAGGTGTCGTTGGTCGACTGGCCGTAATTGACGTGATCGTTCGGACTGACGTGCTGGTAGTCGCCCTTGGCAAAGCCGAGCGCTTCCAGCGCGAGGTTGGCGATCACCTCGTTGGCGTTCATGTTGGTCGAGGTGCCGGCGCCGCCCTGGATGAAATCGGTGACGAACTGATCCATCATGTCGCCGGCGATGACGCGGTCGCAGCCGAGGATGACGGCGTCCGCGACCTTGGCGTCGATCGCGCCGAGATCGCGATTGGCCATGGCGGCGGCCTTCTTGACGTAACCAAGCGCCTTCACGAAGTAAGGCTCCTGGCTCATCGGAATGCCGGTGATGTGGAAGTTCTCCTTCCCGCGGATGGTCTGGACGCCGTAGTAGATGTCGTCGGCGATCTCACGCTGTCCGAGGAAGTCCTGCTCCGTCCGGCTCATGGGCGCTCCTTGTTGCTTGCGCGCTGGGCCATCACGTCAGTTCTGGCACAGCGCGCTGGTCACGAACGTATCGGTGCGGCAGTCATCCGGTTTACGTTGCCGGCCCGGGATGAGAACCTTGGCCGAGCATTTCTCGGCGGAGTCGGCGTTGAGGCTCTTGCCTTCCTTGTAACCCTTGCCCTGGCAGAGCTGGTCCGCAGCCTGCTTGCAGTCTGGCGCACCGTTGGACGAGACCGGGCAGACCACACGCCCCGACACCATGGTCGAGGGCTTGGCCAGCCGCGACAGGTCGTTCATGGTCTCGCCGGGGCTTTTGATCGGCGGCAGAATCGAGGGCAGCTTGTCGAACAGCTTGCCCATTTCATTGATGAGCCCGGGATTTTCCTCGCGCGCCGGCGGCGCCGATGGCGCGGGTGTCGATGGCGGCGGCGCGGCCTGCGCCCCCTGCTCGTGGAGGCCGAGCGACGGCGGGGCGGATTGCGACCACCCGGGCCCGCCGCCACCGAGCAGAAGCAGCAGCGCTGCTGATATCAGCGTCCCGAGCCGCACGACCGGATTGCCGGATCGAAACATCATGACGGCAACCGTAGCCGAAGCCGGCGCGGCGGCAAAGCCGCTGGCGCTAGATCAGCTTGATGGCGACCACGAAGCCGAGCACCAGCACCGCGGCGCCGATCGCGACCCACAAGCCGAGATGCTTCTCGATCCGGACCCGGATCCAGTCGCCATAGCGGTTGAGCAGGATCGCCACGACGAAGAAGCGTCCGCCGCGCGCAACGATCGAGCACAGGATGAACAGGACGATGTTGTAGCCGGCAAAGCCCGAGGTGATCGTGACGAGCTTGTAGGGGATCGGCGTCAGCCCCTTGAGCAGGATGATGATCGCACCCCATTCCGCATAGGAGGCGCGGAAGGCGTCGACCTTGCCGCCAAGGCCGTAGACCTGGATCAGCCATTGGCCGACCGAGTCGAACAGCAGCGCGCCGATGGCGTAGCCGACGATGCCGCCGACCACCGAGGTGACGGTACAGACCGTTGCATAGACCCAGGCGCGCTGCGGGCGCGCCAGGGACATCGGGATCAGCATCACATCCGGCGGGACCGGAAAGAACGAGCTTTCGGCGAAGGACACGATGCCCATGATCCAGAGCGCGTAGGGCTTGTGGGCGGCGTCGATGCACCAGTCGTAAATACGTTTCAGCATGGCGCCGCGATGAAGCACCATGGGACGGATTTGTCCATGCCGAGATTGAGGCGAATTATGACGTTTCTAGTGGCGTTTACGCGCGGCGCGGCCTTCGAGCGCGACAATTGGCCGCCGTGAGGCCATGCGCGGTGACGCGACTTTGGGCAGCTTCATCGGCGACTTCGGCAGCTTCTCGGCAATACCGAGCAAGTCCTCCCGCCGCGTCATTTCCCGCCAGACGTCCTCCGGACGTACTCCGGCCGAAGCCCACAGCACGGTGAGATTGTAAAGCAGGTCGGCGCTTTCACGGATCACGGCCTCGCTATCGCCATTGACCGCATCGATGACGACTTCGATAGCCTCTTCGGCCAGCTTCTTTGCCATTTTCGAGGGCCCACGCTGAAACAGCCGGGCCGTGCGCGATGTTGCCGGATCAAGATCCCTGGCCGCGAGCACAGCCAGATATAGCCGCTCAAGCGAATCACTCATGGTACTCAAAACTACTCTAAACAAATGGCGGGCGTGTTAACACGCGACAATAAAAGCAGAAAACAGGCCGGCGCGGCAAGCGCGCCGGCCCGTCATGGTCAACCTTCGGGTGCCGGAGCTAGTAGCAGTTCTGGTAGTAGCCCTGGCCGCAGAACTCGGACGGAGCCGTGCCGCCATAGCGCTGATACGGGAAGTTCGGGCCCGGACCATAATAAGGACCGTAGGCAGGGCGGCTGTAATAGACGGGACCGCCGTAATAGCCGTAGCCCGGACCGTAGTCATAGGCGTAGGCGTCACGGGTCGCGGCGATGGCAAGACCGGTGCCGATGGCGGCGAACGCCGCAGCTGCCGCCGCGCCGCCGCCACCATGCCAATGGCGGCCGCCCGCATATGACGCGGTCGGGGCAATTGCGGTCAGCGCCAGCACCGCGGCGGTGGCAAGCACGGCCTTTCGGCCCGCAAATTTGGAGAATCGCTCGAACATATCTTGGCCCTCCTTGGGACCTGGAATGGACGCCTGCGGACAGGCTCATGCCTCTCAAACCCGCATAACCTAAGTTGGGTTCCCCAACCCCAACACAAGCTGAACGGGGTTGCGTAATCGTGACGCAACCGCCGCTCATCCGCCGTTCATGTTGGCGCGCGCACGCTCGTCGCAGGCCGGCGCTGCAAGCGTCACGAAACCATAACAATGCGGGACCGGCGCAATCGATGTCAGGATTCAAGACGATCGCTCTTCGCTGCCTGCTGGCCCTCGCAATCTCGTTCGCAGCATTGACTGCGCGCGAGGCCACGGGGGCCGAGAGCGGCGCCCTCTCCACAGCGATCCACTTCACCTTCGACCGTCCCATTGATGCGAGCATGGCGCCGTTCTTCCTTGCGGCGAAAGACGGCGGGTTCGGCGCCGAGCGTCTCAACGTGTCCTTCAACAGTGCAAGCGGATCGCCGGAGGCGCTCGCACGCGTCGCCAGGGGCGACAGCGAGCTTGCGCTCGTCGACATCAACGAGCTGATCCGCTTTCGCGACAAGGACGACGCGGCGCCGGTCAAGGCGGTGTTCGTGCTGTTCAACCGCGCGCCCTACGCGATCGTCGCGCGCAGGAGCCGCGGCATCCGCCTCCTGCCCGATCTCGACGGCAAGATCGTCGGCGTTGCCGACAGCGATCTGTCGATGCGGCTGTGGCCGGCGCTGGCGCTGCAGAACGGCATCAAGGCATCGCGCGTCAAATTCCACAAGATCGGCGAGGCGGTACGCGAGCCGATCCTGTCGGCGGGCCAAGTCGATGCGGTCGCCGGCTTCAGCTATCTCTCGGCGGTGAATCTGCGCGACCGCGGCGTGCCCGGAGCCGATCTCGTCGTCCTGCGCTATGCGGACTACGGCTGCGAAGCCTATGGTTTTGCGGTGGTGGTCAATCCGGCCTTCGCGGCGGCAAAGCCGGACGCCGTGAAGGGCTTCGTCCGCGCCTTGATCGCGGGCATCAACGCCACCGTCCGGGAGCCGGGGCGTGCGGCGGACGAGGCCGCGAGCCGTATCGACGACGGCGACCGCAACCTCGAGCTGGAGCGCCTGCGCACCGTCCTCGCCGACAACATCCTGACTGCTGAGGTCAAGCGCAACGGCCTAGGCGGCGTCGAGCCGACGCGCCTGGAGCGCTCGATCGAGCAGATCGCGCAGGGCTTCAAATTCCGCAAACGGCCGGGGGCAGGCGACATCTTCGACGACCGGTTCCTGCCGGCCGTGGCGGAGCGGCTGATCAACTGAGCAAAACTGACAGCTTCCGCTATATCTCCCGCACGATCCCTGCTTAAAATACGGGCTCCGTCGTCCGCTCGAGTTCGTCGCCCGCATGAACATGCTCCGTCTCTACACTCGCGTTCTCGAGCTGCTCGGCAAGGAGGCGCGGCTGGGCTGGCTGCTCGCGGTCGCCAATCTCCTGCTCGCGGGCTCGCAATTCGCCGAGCCTGTGCTGTTCGGCCGTATCGTCGACGTGCTCTCGGGCAAGACGGTGGCCGGGTCGAACTCGGCCTGGCCGTTCCTGGCCGCCTGGGTCGCATTCGGGCTCTTCACCATCGCGTGCAGCGCGCTCGTGGCCTTGCAGGCCGACCGGCTCTCGCACCGCCAGCGTCAGGCGGTGCTGACCGATTATTTCGAACACATCCTGCAGCTGCCGTTGACCTTCCACTCCGGCACCCATTCCGGCCGGCTGATGAAGGTGATGCTCAACGGCACCGATGCGCTGTGGCGGCTGTGGGTCGGCTTTTTCCGCGAGCACTTTGCCGCGATCCTCTCGGTCGTGGTGCTGCTGCCGCTGTCGCTGTACCTGAACTGGCGGCTCGCGATCCTGCTGTTCGTGCTCTGCATCGTCTTCACGGCGCTCACCACCTTCGTGGTGCGCAAGACCTTCGGCATGCAGATGGAGGTCGAGGAGCACTATAGCGAGCTCTCCGCGCGCGCCTCCGATGCGCTCGGCAATGTCGCGCTGGTGCAGAGCTTCGTCCGCGTCGAATCCGAGGTGAAAGGGCTGCGCTCCGTCGCGGACGAGTTGCTGGCGGCGCAGATGCCGGTGCTGTCCTGGTGGGCGGTCGTCACCATCATCACGCGCGCCTCCACCACTATCACGGTGCTCGCGATCTTCACGGTCGGCATCGCGCTGCACGATCAGGGGCTGACCTCGGTCGGCGAGATCGTGATGTTCGTGAGCTTTGCGACGATGCTGATCCAGAAGCTCGAGCAGGTCGTGAGCTTCATCAACAGCGTATTCATGGAAGCGCCGCGCCTGCGCGAGTTCTTTGGCGTGCTCGATGCCGTGCCTGCGGTGCACGATCGGCCCGACGCGATCGATGCCGGCAGGCTCTCCGGCCTAGTCGAGTTCCACGACGTCACCTTCTCCTATGACGGCAAGCGGCCGGCGATCGAGGACCTCACCTTCACCGCGCTGCCCGGCGAGACCATCGCGCTGGTCGGGCCGACCGGCGCCGGCAAATCCACCGCGATCGCGCTCTTGCACCGCGCCTTCGATCCGCAATCCGGCTTCATCAAGATCGACGGCATGGACGTCCGCGGCGTGACATTGGCCTCGCTGCGACGAAACATCGGCGTCGTGTTCCAGGAAGCGCTGTTGTTCAACCGTTCGATCGAGGAGAACTTGCGCGTCGGCAAGCCGGATGCGACCGAGGCAGAGATGCGCACGGCGGCCGAGCGCGCCCAGGCGCTCGACTTCATCGAGCGCAGCGGCGGCTTCACGACCAATGCCGGCGAGCGCGGCCGCATGCTCTCCGGCGGCGAGCGCCAGCGCCTCTCGATTGCCCGCGCGCTGCTCAAGGACCCGCCGATCCTGATCCTGGACGAAGCCACCAGCGCGCTGGACGCCGTCACCGAGGTCAAGGTGAATGCCGCTCTCGACGAAGTGATGAAGGGCCGCACCACCTTCGTGATCGCCCATCGTCTCTCCACCATCCGCAACGCCACGCGGATCCTGGTGTTCGAGAATGGACGCGTGATCGAAACCGGAACTTTCGATGAACTCGTGGCCAAAGGCGGCCATTTTGCCGAGATGGCCAAGGCCCAGTTCATGGTCCAGGAGAACGCACGGGCCAGCGTGACGGCGGCCGGGACTGCCGCGACGGCCGCCAGATCCCCCTAAAGCGCGATGCCATCAGGATGAATCGTCATCGCGCTTTAGGTTATTGTTTGAGCATGATCTTTTCGGAAAACCGCTGCACACTTTTCTGGATCATGCTCTAGCAAGTCCCCACAGCACCGTCGAAATTCGGCCTATTTCATTGCGGAATACCGCGCCGATCCCCCTATTCTCGACGCACCAGCCGGTATAGGTTTGCGACGCCGCAAGCGGCGGCGCCGGATTTCAGAACCGACAATCAGATCACGAGAGCCGACCGTATCAGGCGGATCTCCAAGGACCGGAATCGGATAGTGCACGCCCTTCGCCCGCTGCTTCGCAAATCCCTGTTCAACCTGTTCGCTGCGACGCTCGCATGTGCCGCATTGCTCGCGCCGCGCGCGGCGAGCGCCGAAGCGCTGCTGCTGATCGAGGCCGACAGCGGCAAGGTGCTACAGGCCGAGAACGCGACCATCCCCTGGTACCCGGCCTCCGTCACCAAGATCATGACCGCCTATGTGACGCTGAGGGCGGTCAAGGACGGCAGGCTGACGCTCGACACGCTGCTCACGGTATCGCCGACCGCGGCGTCGCAATCGCCCTCGAAAATGGGATTCCGCCCGGGAACGCAGATTACCGTCGACAACGCGCTGAAGATGATGATGGTCAAGTCGGCGAACGACATGGCCGTGGTGCTCGCCGAAGGCGTCGGCAGCTCGATCGACGGCTTCTCCGCGATGATGAACGAGACCGCGAGGAAGCTCGGCATGACGCAGACGAGCTACGTCAATCCGAACGGCCTGCCCGCCGACGGCCAGATCACGTCGGCGCGCGACCTCGGCATTTTGGCGCGCGCGTTCCTGCGCGACCTGCCGGAATACGAATACTTCGTGCACATCCCGGCGATCCGCTTCGGCAAGCGCGTCACCGGCAATTTCAATAAGCTGATCGGCCGCTATCCCGGCGCCGACGGGTTCAAGACCGGCTTCATCTGCGCCTCCGGCTACAACCTCGTCGCCTCGGCCACGCGCAACGGCCGCCGGCTGATCGCGGTGGTGCTGGGTGCCAATTCCGGCACCGCGCGCGCGGTGAAAGCGGCGCAGCTGCTCGAGCGTGGCTTCGCTCAAGACAATCTCACCTGGCTGCGTCCCTCGCTCGGCGGCGTCGAAAATCTCGTGCCGGTCGACGCCACTCCGCCGAATCTGCGCGACGAGATGTGCGGGCCCAACCGCAAGCGGCCGGCCACCGACGACGACGATGCGCTGATTGCGGCCAATGGCGGCGCGACCGGATCGGCCTCCGCCACCGGCGGCGAAGCCCAGGTCACCTTCTTCACGGCGGGCCTGCAGCCCCCTCTGATGAAGGCTTCCGAACTGATGGCCTCGGCCCCCGCGGCGGTCGAACCCGTGCTGGTCTATACCGGCCCGACCCGCACCGGCACCGCCCTGATCGCGGCGGTCGCGGCCGACGCCGACCAGCAGGCCGCATCCAAGCCACGTGGCAAGAAGTCGCGCGTCGCCAAGAAGCCGGACGCGGCCGACAAGCCCAAGGATGGAAGCAAGGACACCAGGACGGCGGCGGCGAAGCCGGACGCCAAGCAGGCTGACGGCAAGAGCGACGGTAAGACCGCGGCCAGACCGGCCGCTGCCAAGCCGGCCGGCGCCAAGCACGCGGCGGCCAAGCCCGATGCGGCCAAACCTGCCGAGAAGCCTGCGGCAGGCGGCGATCAGGCGGCAAAGCCTGCCAAGCCCAAGGCCGCGACCAAGCCCGCCGCCGCCAAGCCGGCGAACAACAGTTAACACCGCTCGGAAATGAACCGCAGCCGCGCTTCGCACCTGCGGCAGCGTGGTTTGCGACGATTCCAGTAGCTACGCCCCGACCTTTGCCCTAAGCCACGACGACTTGCCACCCGTTCCGGCAGGCTGGATACTGGCGGCAATGAGGCAAGCCCGAGACACAACGGGCTCTGGTCAATGAGGGGAGTCTTCCATGGAGCGCATCTGGCTCAAGCAATATCCGCCTGGCGTGCCTGCCGATATCGAGCCGACGCAATACGCATCGCTGGTCGACCTGCTGGAGGAGAGCTTCACCAAGTTCGCCGACCGCAAGGCATTCATCTGCATGGACAAGTCGATCAGCTATCGCGACCTCGACCAGATGTCGGTCGCGCTCGCCGCCTACCTGCAGGGTCGCGGGCTCCAGCGCGGCGCGCGAGTCGCGATCATGATGCCGAACGTGCTGCAATATCCGGTCGCGACCGCCGCCGTGCTGCGGGCCGGATATGCGGTCGTGAACGTCAACCCGCTTTACACCCCGCGTGAGCTCGAGCACCAGCTCAAGGATTCCGGCGCCGAAGCCATCATCGTGCTGGAGAACTTTGCCCATACTGTCGAGCAGGTGATCGCCAGGACGCAGGTGAAGCACGTCATCGTCGCCAGCATGGGCGACCTGCTCGGCTTCAAGGGCGTCATCGTCAATCTCGTCGTCCGCCGCGTCAAGAAGATGGTACCGGCCTGGTCACTGCCGGGGTCGGTGTCCTTCAACGACGCGCTCTCGGCCGGCCGCGGCATGACATTCAACAAGCCGAAGCTGTCGCCGGGCGACGTCGCCTTCCTGCAATATACCGGCGGCACCACCGGCGTCTCCAAGGGCGCCACGCTGCTCCATCGCAATATCGTCGCCAACGTCTTGCAGAACGACGCCTGGCTGCAGCCGGCGCTCGCCGCGCCGCCGCATGTCGACCAGCTCATCATCGTGTGCGCGCTGCCGCTCTACCATATCTTCGCGCTGACGGCCTGCTACCTGCTGGCGGTGCGCGCCGGCGGCTGCAATCTCCTGATCCCGAACCCGCGCGACATTCCCGGCTTCGTCAAGGAACTGGCGAAGTATCAGGTCAACAGCTTCCCGGCCGTGAACACGCTCTATAACGGGTTGATGCACCATCCCGATTTCAAGAAGCTCGACTTCTCCAAGCTGAAGATCTCCAACGGCGGCGGCATGGCGGTGCAGCGCCCCGTGGCCGATCAGTGGAAGGCGATCACCGGCTGCTTCATTGCCGAAGGTTACGGCCTGTCGGAGACCTCGCCGACGCTGACCTGCAATCCGGCGACGGCAACGGAGTTCACGGGTACGATCGGCATCCCCGTGCCTTCGACCTGGATCTCGATCCGCGACGACGACGGCAACGAAGTCCCGCTCGGCCAGGCGGGCGAGATCTGCGCCAAGGGTCCGCAGGTGATGTCGGGTTACTGGAACAGGCCGGAAGAGACCGCCAAGGTGACGACCGCCGACGGCTATTTCCGCACCGGCGACATCGGCATCATGGATGAGAAGGGCTACACCAAGATCGTCGACCGCAAGAAGGACATGATCCTGGTCTCCGGTTTCAACGTCTATCCGAACGAGGTCGAGGAAGTGATCGCCAGCCATCCGGGCGTGCTCGAATGCGCCGTGATCGGCATCCCCGATTCCAAATCGGGCGAAGCGGTCAAGGCCTTCGTGGTCAAGAAGGACCCGAACCTCACCGCCGAGGCCGTGATCAAGTTCTGTCACGAGCAGCTTACCGGTTACAAGGTGCCCAAGCACGTCGAATTCCGCACCGACCTGCCGAAGACCAATGTCGGCAAGATCCTGCGCCGGCAGCTCCGCGACGAGAAGAATGCGGAGGCGGCGTAACGCCGCTTCTGGTCGATGGCTGAGGTCGGCGACATCGAGCCATCAGGCATTCTCGCCTTCTGGCGCGAGGCCGGCCGTGAACGCTGGTACAAGCGCGACGACGCGTTCGATGCGGAAATCAGGCGCCGCTTTCTCGCTGTATGGCAGAAGGCGGCCGCCGGCGAGCTTGCCTCATGGGAAGAGAGCGATGACGGCGCACTTGCGCTCGTCATCGTGCTCGACCAGTTTCCCCGCAACATGTTTCGCGGCACATCGCAGGCTTTCGCCAGCGATGCGCTGGCGCGCGATGTCGCCCGTCGCGCCATCGCGCAGGGCACAGACCGCAGGGTCGATCCTGTCCTGCTCGGATTCCTCTACATGCCCTTCATGCATTCCGAGCACTTGGCTGACCAGCTGCACTGCATCGCGCTGTTTCAGGACACCGACAATACCGAGAACCTGAAATACGCCCAGGAGCATGCCGACATCATCCGGCGGTTCGGCCGCTTTCCCCACCGCAATCGGCTCCTCGGCCGCGACACGACGGAGGAAGAGCAGGCCTTCCTCGACAATGGCGGCTTTTCCGGCTGATGACATCATGGTGAACGGCCGCCCTCGCCGCTTCCGCCGTCGGCAATATTGTGCGGGTCCGCGCCGCGGTCTAGAAAGCGGGACCGATATTCAGGGAGACTGACGATGGCGATCCAGACTGGCGACAAGCTGCCCGAGGCGAAATTCCGCGTGATGACGGCGGAAGGTCCGCAGGTGAAGACCACCGACGATATCTTCAAGGGCAAGAAGGTGGCGCTGTTCGCGGTGCCCGGCGCCTATACCGGCACCTGCCACAAGATGCATCTGCCGAGCATCTTCCTCAACGCCTACGCCATCAAGGACAAGGGCGTCGACACCATCGCCATCGTCTCCGTCAACGATGCCTTCGTCATGAACGCCTGGAAGCGCGACACCGACCAGCGCGACGAGGCGATCTTCCTCGCCGACGGCAATGCCGACTTCACCAAGGCGATCGGCATGGAGCTCGACGCCTCCGCCAACGGCCTCGGCATCCGCTCCAAGCGCTATTCGATGCTGGTCGAGGACGGCGTGGTGAAGAAGCTGAACCTCGAGGCGATGCCCGGCAAGGTCGAGGTCTCCGGCGGCGATACGCTGCTTGGGCAGCTGTGAGTTATACGCGTAGTTCTTAGCCGCAAATGACATTGTCATGCCCCGGCTCGACCAGGCTCGACCGGGGCATCCGGTACGCCGAGACCGCTCGGCTGAATCACAACTGCCTCTGGGATACTGGATCGCCCGCCCCAGTGCGCAAGCGCGCACAAGGCGGGCGATGACAGTTGAGAGTGGAGCCACGACCGCGCCCCCTACTCCCTCACCCGCTGCTGCAAGCGCGCCATCGCGATGCCGTCGCGCGCGAGCTGGTCGGCGCGCTCGTTCTCAGGGTGGCCGGCGTGGCCCTTGACCCAGTGCCAGCGGACCTCGTGCTGCTTCAGCGCGGCGTCGAGGCGCTGCCATAGCTCGACATTCTTCACCGGCTTCTTGTCGGCGGTGCGCCAGCCGTTGCGCTTCCAGCCGAAGATCCAGCCGGTGATGCCCTGCCGGACATACTGGCTGTCGGTGTAGAGATCGACCGTGCACGGTCTCTTCAGCGCCTCGAGCGCGGAGATCGCCGCCATCAACTCCATCTGGTTGTTGGTGGTGTGCGGCTGGCCGCCGCTCAGCTCCTTTTCCTTGTCGCCGAACCTCAGGATGGCGCCCCAGCCGCCCGGCCCTGGATTTCCCGAGCAGGCGCCGTCGGTATAGATCGTGACATTGGGAAGCTCGCTCACGCCACCAGCCCCGACGGGGTCAGCCCATAGTCGCGCACGCTCGTCACGCTCTGGTGGAAGCGCAGCTTGCGGACATATTCGAGGGGATCCTTCGGCTTGACCAGCGCGCCCGGCGGCACGTTGAGCCAGTCGACCAGCCGCGTCAGCAGGAACCGGATCGCAGCGCCGCGCGCCAAGAGCGGCAGCGCCGCCTCTTCCGCCTCGGAGAGCTTGCGCACCCGGCCATAGGCGTTGAGGAAGGCGCGCGCCTTGGTGACGTTGAAGGAATGATCCGGCTCGAAGCACCAGGCGTTGAGGCAGATCGCGACGTCATAGGCCAGCATGTCGTTGCAGGCGAAGGTGAAGTCGATGATGCCTGAGAGCTTGTCGCCGAGGAAGAAGACGTTGTCATTGAAGAGGTCGGCGTGGATCACGCCCTGCGGCAGATCGGTGGGCCAGATCCCGCTCGAGAGATGATCGAGCTCGGCGGAAAGAAAGCCGCGCAGGCCCGGCTGCACCTCGTCGGCACGGCTCGACGCCGCGTCGAACAGGGGACGCCAGCCCGCGACCGACAGCGCATTGACGCGCTTAATGGCGAAATTGGCGCCGGCCAGATGCATCCGGGCCAGCCCCTCGCCGACGCCGGCGCAATGGGTGGCGTTCGGCTTGCGCGGCCAGACGCCTTCGAGAAAGGTAATGATCGCGGCGGGGCGGCCCGACAGCTCACGCAGGGCCTCCCCATCGCGTCCCTTCACCGGCAGCGGGCAATTGACGCCGTGCTCGGCGAGATGCGTCATCAGCGCGAGGAAAAACGGCAGATCGTTCTTCGCCACGCGTTTTTCGTAGAGCGTGAGGATGAACGATCCGGTCGTCGTGTGCAGCAGGAAGTTGGAATTCTCGACGCCCTCGGCGATGCCCTTGTAGGAGAGCAACTCGCCGAGCTCGTATTGCTTCAGAAAATCCGCAAGCTCGTCGGCGGCGACGTCGGTGTAGACCGCCATAAAGGTCTACTCGGCAGCAGCTTCGGGGCGCACCTGACGCGGCAGCGGGAAGAACTCGTTCTCCTCCGCGGCCGAGACCGTCTCCACGTGCAGCGTGTAGCGCTCGGCGAAGGCGTCCATGATCTCCTCGACGATCACTTCCGGCGCGGAGGCGCCTGCGGTGATGCCGAGGCTGTTGATGTTGCCGAACTTGCCCCAATCGATGTCGGCGGCGCGCTGCGCCAGCACCGCGATCTTGCAGCCCTCGCGCTCGGCGACCTCGCGCAGGCGCTGCGAGTTCGACGAATTGGGGGCACCGACAACGATGAGCGCGTCCACCACCGGCGCCACCTTCTTCACCGCGAGCTGGCGGTTGGTGGTGGCGTAGCAGATGTCTTCCTTGTGCGGGCCGTTGATGTTCGGGAAGCGCTCCTTGAGCAGCGCCACGATTTCCGCGGTGTCGTCGATCGACAACGTGGTCTGGGTCACGAAGGCGAGGTTGTTGGGGTCCTTCGGCGTGATGGTCTTGGCGTCCTCGGCGGTCTCGATCAGGGTCACGGCGCCGGGCGGAAGCTGGCCGAGCGTGCCGACCACCTCGGGGTGATGGGAATGGCCGATCAGGAAGATCTCGCGGCCGCGCTTGAAGTGGATCGCAGCCTCGCGGTGCACCTTGGTCACCAGAGGGCAGGTCGCATCCAGCGAGAACAGATTGCGGGACTGGGCGTCGGCCGGAACCGATTTCGGCACGCCATGGGCCGAGAACACCACGGGGGCGGTGGTATTCTCCGGGATTTCAGCCAGTTCCTCGACGAAGATGGCGCCCTTCTTCTTCAACCCATCGACGACATACTTATTGTGCACAATCTCATGGCGAACGTAGACGGGGGCACCGTACTTATCGAGCGCCCGTTCCACGGGTGTCGATCGCCCGGACCACCCCGGCACAAAAGCCGCGGGGAGAACAAAGCACGATTTTGAGGTCTGGTTTGGCTGACATTGAGCGATCTCGGGACCGAATCACCCGTTTCGCCTTCTGGCGGGGGCGGTCGATGGATGGAATAGGGCTTAAAACTGTCGGCTTGAACCTTACAGCGGTTCAAAGGGAATTGGGCCCCCTTTCAGGCGGTGTCAAGGCACTATCTATAGCAGAACCATTGCATGGCTAGCCCCTCCGGGCTTATATAGCGCGAATTCCCTGTCATCGCTGATGACCACCGGTTTCGCCTCCAGAGGGGTGGGCGAAGCACAAAGGAGATTTGCCATGAGCAACGCACCTCTGATGCCCAAGGCGACCGCCGTTTGGCTGCTCGACAACACCGCGCTGACCTTCGACCAGGTCGCCGATTTCACCAAGATGCACCCCCTCGAGGTGCGCGCCATCGCCGACGGCGACGCGGCCCAGGGCATCAAGGGCATGGATCCCCTCTCCAACGGCCAGCTGACGCGCGAGGAGATCGAGAAGGGCGAGAAGAACCCGGACTACCGGCTCCGCCTGCAGGAGAGCAAGGTGGTGCTGCCGCCCCAGCCCAAGCGCAAGGGCCCGCGTTACACCCCGGTGTCGCGCCGCCACGAGCGTCCGAGCGCGATCCTCTGGCTGCTGCGCAACCATTCGGAGCTCAAGGACGCCCAGATCATGCGCCTGGTCGGCACCACCAAGAGCACGATCGCGAGCGTGCGCGACCGTACCCACTGGAACACGTCGTCCCTGACCCCGATCGACCCCGTCACCCTCGGCCTCTGCTCGCAGATCGAACTCGATTTCGAGGTGCAGCGCGCCGCCAAGGAAAAGCCGATCGACGCAACCTATGGCGGCGCCACCCTGCTGCCGGCCTCCGAGACCACCCGCAAGGACGAGTACGAGCCCGCGGAGAAGTCCAGCGACGATCTCAATGTCGACGCCGTGTTCGCCAAGCTGAAGACGCTCGGCGGCAAGAAGCACGAAGACGAGGAGGGGTAAGGCTCCGCTCTTCGTCCGCTAGGAAATGCAAGCAAACGCGGCAGGGAGACCTGCCGCGCTCTTGTTTTGTGTACCCCCACCTTCGATGGTCGTCGCGGCGCCAATGCCTCCTTTGGGGCCTCTCAGAACTTGTAGGTCACACCCGCGCCGACCAGCCACGGATCGATATGCGCGGTGCCGGTGACCGGCAGGCCGGAGACGGTCGCGCTGTAGTTCGGACGCAGCCAGAGCTTCTTGACGTCGACGTTGAGACCCCAGTGCCGGTCGATCATGTAGTCGAAGCCGAACTGGACGGCGCCGCCCCAGGCATTGCTGACATGCAGGTTCGTGGTGGTGGCGACGATCGCGGGCGGACCGGCGATTGCGGCGGGCGCATTGGCAGCGGAGTTGTTGAAGAACACCGTGTAGTTCACACCGGCGCCGATATAGGGCTTGAACGCGCCGAAATTGTCGAAGTGATATTGCAGCGTCAGCGTCGGCGGCAACAGCGTGGTCTTGCCGATCGGCAGGCTCGCGAGCGAGCCGGTGCCGCTGATCGAGTGCCTGGTCACGCCGAGGATCAGCTCGGCGGCGATGTTCTTGGTGAAGAAATAGCTGATGTCGAGCTCGGGGACGACCTGGTCGCTGATCGAGAGGCCGGAATTCGGCGACGACAGCGAAGGCACGCCCGCCACGTTGACCGTGCTCCCGCCTGCATCCGGCAACACGCCGAGCACCCGCAAGCGCACCATCCACGGATTGAATGCTTCCACCGGCGGCGGCGCCTTCTTGTAGACCGGCAGATCGGCTGCCTGCGCTGAGGCAAAAGTGCCCACGAGCATCGCGCCAATCGTGGCAAGCCGCGCCAAGTTTCTTGTCGTTCTCTGCATTTCAATCCCCTTCAGCCATCTCTCGCGCGTCGTTGCGCGACATCAGCGTCAGAGCAGAAAGGGGATGGTGAAGGATTTGATGCGATCAAATCAGGACAAGCGGCCCGCGATTTGGTCGCGGCGTTGCAGATGTGTCACGGAAACTGCAAATGCGAGGTGCGTGGCGCGGCAACATAGTGCCGTACTCACGTCACGGCCGCTCGGGGTGGTTCAGCATGTACTCGCCGAGATCGCGTTGGCGGCGGTCGGCGCGGGCGATGGCGGCATTGCGCTGGACGTCGCGGTCCTTGCGGCAGGCCACGTATTCCGGCGAGCCCTGCGCATAGCCCCGGCTCTGGCAGACCGCATCATCATCGTCGCCGCCCACCGCCACCGGCGTCTGGTAGCGCGCCGAGCAGGCGGAGAGAGCGATGGCGAGAGTGAAGGCGGTCAGCAGGCGCGACGTGACGGCGAGTGGCATACGAGGTTCCCTATCGGCCGGCCCTGTTTAGCGTGGAATGAGGAGATTGTAAGTCCCTGGCACACTGTCATGCCCCGCCTAGTGCGCAATTGCGCACGGGGGCGGGGCATCCAGTACGCCGCGGCGGGCATGGGGTCACAATTGCTGCTGCGGAGTACTGGATCGCCCGCCTGCGCGGGCGATGACAGCGGAAGGTGGTGAGGCAGCGTTGCGTCTCACTGGCATCGCCGCCAGCGCAAACCTCACACCCTTCCCTTCAGCGCCTCCCCGATCTCGTCGAGCGCCTTGGGATCCTCGATCGTCGCCGGCATGGTCCAGGATTCGCCATCGGCGATCTTCTTGATGGTGCCGCGCAGGATCTTTCCGGAGCGCGTCTTGGGCAGGCGGCCGACGGTGATGGCGAGCTTGAAGGCGGCGACCGGCCCGAGCTTGTCGCGCACCAGTGCGACGATCTCCTTCTCGATCTCGGCAGGCGGGCGCTTCACGCCGGCCTTGAGCACCAGGAAGCCGCAGGGCACCTCGCCCTTGATCGCGTCCTTGACGCCGAGCACGGCACATTCGGCGACATCAGGATGCGAGGCCAAGATTTCCTCCATGCCGCCGGTGGAGAGCCGATGGCCGGCGACATTGATGATGTCGTCGGTGCGGCCCATGACGAACACATAGCCGTCCTCGTCCTTGTAGCCGGCATCAGAGGTTTTGTAATAGCCGGGGAATTCGCTGAGGTATGCCTCCTTGAAGCGCTCGTCCTGATTCCACAGCGTCGGCAGGCAGCCGGGCGGCATCGGCAGCTTGATGACGATCGAGCCCATGGTGTTGGGTCCGACCGGCTTTGCCGCTTCATCGACGACATCGACCTGATAGCCCGGCATCGGCACCGTCGGCGAGCCGTGCTTCACCGGCAGCATGCCGAGCCCGACCGGATTACCGGCGATGCACCAGCCGGTCTCGGTCTGCCACCAATGGTCGATCACCGGCACCTTCAGCTGCTGCTCCGCCCATTCCACCGTCGGCGGATCGGCGCGTTCGCCGGCGAGGAACAGCGTACGGAATTTGGAGAGATCGTATTGCCGGATGAACTTTCCTTCCGGATCCTCTTTCCGGATCGCGCGGAACGCGGTCGGCGCGGTGAAGAAGGCCACCGCCTTGTGCTCGGAGATCACGCGCCAGAACGCGCCGGCATCGGGCGTGCCGACCGGTTTGCCCTCGTACATGACCGACGTCGCGCCATGCAGCAGCGGCCCGTAGACGATGTAGCTGTGGCCGACCACCCAGCCGATGTCGGAGCCGCACCACCACACCTCGCCCGGCTTGACGCCATAGAGGTTGAACATCGACCATTTCACCGCGACGAGATGGCCGCCATTGTCGCGCACGACGCCCTTCGGCACGCCGGTCGTGCCGGAGGTATAGAGGATATAGAGCGGATCGGTGGCGGCGACAGGCACGCAAGCCGTGCTCTTGCCGTCGTTCAGCGCCTTGCGGCGCAGGCTCGCCCAGTCGTAGTCGCGGCTTGGCGTCATCTCGCAAGTGAGCTGCGGACGCTGCAGCACGATGCAGGCCTTCGGCTTGCTGCTAGCAAGCTTGATCGCCTCGTCGAGCAGCGGCTTGTACTGCACGATGCGGCCGGGCTCGATGCCGCAGCTGGCGGAAAGGATGAGCTTCGGCTGCGCATCGTCGATCCGCGTGGCGAGCTCTTTCGCGGCAAAGCCGCCGAACACCACGGAGTGAACCGCGCCGAGTCGCGCGCAGGCGAGCATCGCGACCACCGCCTCCGGCACCATCGGCATGTAGAGAATGACACGATCGCCCTTGCCGACACCGAAGTCCTGCATGATGGCAGCGAGCGCCTGGACCTCGTTCAGCAGTTCGGCATAGGTGAGCTTGGTGACCGAACCCGTCAGCGGCGAATCATGAATCAGCGCGACCTGGTCGGCGCGGCCGCGTTCGACATGGCGGTCGAGGGCGTTGTAGCAGGTGTTGACGACGCCGCCGGCAAACCAGCGGCCGTAGGTTCCTTGCGAGGGATCGAAGATCTTCGTCGGAGGCTCGATCCAGTCGATCTCCTTCGCCGCCTCGGCCCAGAAGCCTTCCGGATCGGCCAGCGAGCGCGCATGGACCTCATGATAACGACTTTTGCCGTCGACGTTTCCTTGGACGTTCCCTTGGACGTTCATTCCCGCGCTCCCGTGCCTTTATTCGCCTGGCCCTGACCCTTGTGGCAGGACAGGCGCCCCGCCATGACCAGGATCAATTGCCGGCCTTGTTGTGGGCTTATTTTCGCGGGAACGGGCCGCGGTTCAAGCTGAAAAGAATGGGCCTTTGGCGCATGTCCGCATCGGCGGTGCGCTCCCTCGCCCCGTTCTTACGGGGTCGCGACGAGCTTCGCTCGCGCTGAGAGGGCTGGGGTGAGGGGCTGCATCGGCAAACACGGTGAGAGATGAGGTCGCGGAGGTTCCCCTCACCCGGAATTTGCTCTCGCAAATTCCGGCCTCTCCCCGCACGCGGGAGAGGCGAAGGGCGCGCCTCAGCTCCCCATGGCATTCAACCGCTGCAAGCGCTCCTGCATGAGCTTCTTCAGATCATAGCCGGGGCGGCCGAAGCTTGCGTTGCGCGTCGTGAGGAACTCGCGCTGGGTCTTGCGGAGGTCGCCCGCGAAACGTCCCTTCGAAGCCCTCAGCACACGCTCATAGGTCTCGGCAATCTGGCGGTCGAGCACGCCAAGCTGCGGATCGGCGCAGATCACCTTCTCGACCTCGCGCTTCGCCGTGGCACAATCGAACGACGGACCGCTATCGTCGGCCGAGCGCGCATGCATCGGGCCCGCGGGCGCCGCGCCGAACTTCGCGATCTCGGCGATCATGCTGCGGCGGCCGTTCGCTGCATTCTCGTTGCCGGGATCCAGCTTGAGCGCCGTCTCATAATCGGCCAGGGCCTTCTTGCGCTCCCCCATCTTCTTGTAGAGCACGGCGCGGTTGTTGTAGGTCTTTGCGAAATTCGGATCGAGCTTCAGCGCAGCCTCGTAGTCGCTCAGCGCTGCCCCGAGCTCGCCCTTGAACTGGTAGGAATCGCCGCGGTTGGTCAGGAAGTTGGCGCGCTGCTCCCGCCGGATCGCCTGGTCGTAATCGGCAATCGCCTTGTCGTATTCGCCCATCGCAGCATAGGTCAGACCGCGGTTGTCGTAATACTCCGGCACCTTCGGATCGAGCCTGATCGCTTCGCCGTCATCGGCGACCGCCTTGTCGAGCTGCCCGAGCTTCTTATAGGCCGCACCGCGATTGGTGTAGGTGCGCGCGCGGCTCGGATCGAGCCGCAGCGCCTCGTCGAAATTCCTGATCGCCTTCTCGTTGTCGCCGCCGAGATAATAGGCGACGCCGCGGTCGGACCAGGCCTGCGCATCGTCCGGCTTCAGCTTGATCGCCCGGTCGTAATCGGCGAGCGCGCGGTCGAGCCGGCGCTGATTGGTGTAGACGACGCCGCGCAGCTCGTAAGCTTCCGCATCCTCTGGGTCGAGCTCGATCGCCTTGGTCAGATCCGCCGCGGCGCGATTGAGGTCGCCGCCGGCCTCGCGCAAGAGGTCGCCGCGCACGCGCCAGGCCTTTGCGTTCTTGCCGTCGAGCGCGATGGCGCGGTCCAGATCCCGCAGCGCCTGTGACTGGCCTCCGAGGGTTCGCACATTGGCTTCGGCGCGGACGACGAGGGCCGCGCTGCGATCGGAGGTCGGACTTGCGATCTGGTCGATGATGGCGCTGCACGCCGGGATCAACTCGGCCGGGTCAGCCTTGCTGCCCAGCACGCACTCGGCGCTCGCCGCGGCTGGGGCCGCGAGAGCAATACTCATTGCCGCGCCAAGGAAGAGGGCGCGAAGCGTGATTTTGGCAGGCGAAAGCGCTTGCGCGGAGGCTTGAGTGCCGCACATGACATAGGGCTCCGTGACGTCGGGTTCTCACCGTTGTCGCAGCTGGCAAGGGATGGGTTCAATTGGGGCTGTCAGGGGAGCACCGGCGCTTCTCTCCCTCGTCCCGCTTGCGGGCAGGCGGGGAGAGGCGAAGAGCTCAATACCCATCCACCCCGTTCAGCCGTTGCAAGCGCTCCTGCATCGCCTTCTTCAAGTCGTACCCCGGCCGGCCGAAATCGGCATTGCGGCGCGCGATGAATTCATCCTGCTCGCGCTGGAGCGCCTTCACTTCAGCCGCATTGCGCGCCCCCCGGATCGCACGGGCATTGGAGGCAAAAACCTCGCGGTCGAGATCGGCGAGCTCGCGATTGCCGCAGATCGCCGTTTCCACCGCGCGACGCGCTCGCGCGCAATTGAAGCTGGGTTTGCCGGCGACCGCCATCTGCGCGCCTATCCGCTCGATCTCGCGCGCCACCGCCTTGTGATTGGCCTTGGCCTTCGCGTGGTTGGGATCGATTCTGAGCGCGGCGCCGAAATCCTGCACCGCCTTGGGTTTGTCGCCCTTCTTCAGCCAGAGCTCGCCGCGCGCGTTGAAGATATCCGCAAGGCCCGGATCGAGCAGAAGCGCACGGCTGTCATCGGCGATGGCACGATCGACCTGATCGTGCCGCGCATAGAGCGCGCCGCGCGCGATAAGTGCCTTGATCAGGTCGCCCTTCGCCGTCTTCTCATTGTCGATCACGGCGGCGCAGGCGGTGGCTGCCTTGTCCATGTCGTCGGCCGCAGCCGCCGCGAGGCAGGGCGCGACATCGACCTGCGTCACGGCCACCGGCTCGCCGCCGGTCGCAGCATCGGCTGGGGCCAGCGAGAGTGCGTAGAGCAACCCGGCGCCGAACAGGTGAATGAGAAAACGCATGCTCGTTGCAGTCGGAGGTCTTGCCTTAAGGTCTTGTCTTAAGTTTTGTGTTGGGGCCGTACTATCCATCATATGGCCGGATTGGTGCTAGCTTGTGGCGCCGCTCAAACCGGCTTCAGGGATCATCGTGTCGACATTCGAATGGATCATTGCACTGCTGCTCGGCGCTGTTGCCTTATCGGCGCTGGCGCGGCGGATCAAGGTCCCCTACCCGACCTTTCTCGCCATCGGCGGCGCGCTGATCGCCTTCGTGCCGTCGAGTCCGACCTGGGCGCTGGAGCCGGACCTGGCCTTGGCCCTTTTTGTCGCACCGGTCCTGCTCGATGCCGCCTTCGACACCTCGCTGCGCGATTTGCGCAACAACTGGGTTCCGGTCTCGACCCTGGTCGTGGCCGCGGTCGGCCTGACCACTGCCGGCGTTGCCTTCGTCGCGCACCGGCTGATGCCCGACATGCCTTGGGCCGCTGCGGTTGCACTCGGCGCCATCGTGGCGCCGCCGGATGCCGCCGCCGCGGTCGCGATTCTGAGCCAGGTCAAGCTGCCCCACCGCATGGTGAAGGTGCTGGAGGGCGAAAGCCTTCTCAACGATGCGAGCGCGCTGCTGATCTATCGCATCGCCGTCGGCGCGGTCGCCACCGAACATCTGACCTGGAGCCAGGTCGCGCCGACCATGGCGCTGGCGCTGGTCGGCAGCGTCATCGCCGGCCTGCTCGCAGCCCGGATCATCGCGCCCATGATGGAACGCGTGACGGAAGCCCCGAGCGCGATCATCGTTCAGTTCGCCACCACCTTCATGATCTGGATCGGTGCCGAGCATCTCGGCCTGTCCGGCATCCTCACCATCGTGATCTACGCCATCGCCCTCGCGCGCACCGCGCCGGCGCGGATGCCGGCCCGGCTGCGGGTGCCGTCCTATGCGGTCTGGGAAACGACGGTGTTCGTGCTCAACGTGCTCGCCTTCATGCTGATCGGCATGCAGATGCGGCCGATCTGGACGCGGCTCGATGCCGACGTGCGCTGGGAATATTGCGTGGCTGCGGCCTGGATCCTGCTCACAGTGGTCCTGGTGCGCCTGTTCTGGGTGACGTTCTATCGCACGACGCTGCGCGTGCTGATGGCGCAAGGCCTCTACCATCCCAAGGATCCGAAGCAGGTGGCCTCGCCGAAAGGCGGCCTCATCATCTCCTGGTGCGGCATGCGCGGCCTCGTCACGCTCGCCACCGCCTTTGCGCTGCCGGAGAATTTTCCCTATCGCGACTTCATCGTCTTCATCGCCTTTGCGGTGGTGCTGGGGTCGCTGGTGATCCAGGGCCTGACGCTGCGGCCGCTGATCCTCGCCTTCGACCTCAAGGACGATGATCCCGTCGGCTGCGGCCGCTGATCCTCGCCTTCGACCTCAAGGACGATGATCCCGTCGGCATCGAGGTCGCCCGCGGGCGCGCGGTCGCCTATCGCGCCGCGCTCGATGCGATCGAGAGCGATCCGTCGGAGGAGGCGGAGATCCTGCGGCTCGAATATCGCGCCATCCTGATGCAGACCGAGACCGATCCGAACGGCGGCATCAGCAATGGCGAACTGCCCGCCGATCCCCTGCGCCGCCGCGCCATCGAAGCGGCGCGCAAGTCGATCTTCGATCTCCGCGCCACCGAGGTGATCGGCGACGACGCGTTTCACCGGCTTGAGGAGGAGCTCGATCGGGCAGAATTGAGCGCGGGCGGTTAACCTCCGCTGTCGTCCCGGACAAGCGCGCCCTAAGCGCGCGCCGATCCGGGACCCATAGCCACCAAATTCTGTTTGGCGAAGACTCGGAGTTGCCAGCGCGTGATACAACCAGGTCTTGTGGTTATGGGTCCCGGATCGGCGCTTACGCTTGTCCGGGACGACAGCGGGTTTGAACCAAACGCCGCCCCTCCAGACTCATCCCTGATGACGACCCTGATCGACGACCGTCGTGTACGCGCGCGTGATGCGTCGCCTGCACGATATTTTTATCTCCACATGGCCCTGGCCTGCGCGGCGACCGCCTTTCTCGGCTTCGCACCGACCTATTGGGTGCCGCTCGCCCAGCGGACCTTCTCCGCAAGCCCCGTGATTCACTTTCACGGATTGTTGTTCTTCACCTGGTCGATCTATTTCGTGCTCCAGACCTGGCTCGCGGCCTCCGGCCGCGTGATCAATCACCGTTCGCTCGGCATCGCCGGCGTATCGCTCGCGACTGCGATGACGATTTTCGGCTTCCTCGCCTCGGTGCACGTGATGCAGCATTCCGCCGCGCTGGGGCAGAAGGACGCCGGCATCGGCTTCTCGATCGTGCCGATGAGCGGAATTGCGTTCTTTGCGGTGGTGTTCGTGCTGGCGATCGTCAACACGCGCAAGCCCGAGATTCACAAGCGCCTGATGCTACTGGCGGCAGTCTCGATCCTCGATGCCGCGATTGCGCGCTGGTTCCTGACCTTCCTCGCGCCTCCCGGACCGCCCGGCCCGCCGCCGGTGCCCGTGACGATCGCGCCGGCCGTTGTCGCTTCCCTTCTGCTCGTCATCGCCATGGTGCGCGACTGGCGCACCGAAGGTCGCGTGCATCCGGTCTACATCTACGGCACGCTGGCGCTTTTGGCGGTGAAGGTGCTGAACTGGCCGATCAGCGAGACGGCAGCGTGGCACGCCTTTGCCGGCGGCATCCTGGCGCTGGCGCAGTAGGCAACCACAACTCCACCGTCGTATCGAGCATCAAATCCGTCACCCTGAGGTGGCCGCTTCTTCAGCGGCCCTCGAAGGGCGACGGCCCGGCTGCGGGCACCAGGGCCGTTCATCCTTCGAGGCTCGCAGCGCAGTGCATAGGCACTGCGCTACTCGCACCTCAGGATGACGGAACGAGAGCTGGATCAAGCTCCAGCCTTGCACGTGATCCCGCCGTCGACCACGAGCTCGATGCCCGTTACATATTTCGACTCGTCCGACGCCAGGAACAGCGCGGCGTTGGCGACGTCGAAGGCATCGCCCATGTGGCCCATCGGCACTTGCGCATCGCGTGCGCGCCACATCGCTTCCACATCGCCCTTGGCATAGCTGGCGGCGAGGCCGGCGGAATGCTCGACCATCGGCGTTTTCATCAGGCCGGGCAGGATCGCGTTGACGCGCACATGATGGCGCGCGAACTCGATCGCCGTGGTGCGCGTCATCTGGTTCATCGCCGCCTTCGAGGTGCCGTAGGTGACGTAGGAGATGCCCATGTGGCGGATCGAGGCGATCGAGGAGATGTTGATGATCGAGCCGCCGCCCTGCTTCACCATGACAGGGATGACGTGCTTCATGGCGAGATAGGCGCTCTTGAGGTTGACGCTGAAGACGCGGTCCCAGCTCTCCTCGCTCACCTCGACCACGCTGCCCATCTCGGCGATGCCGACATTGTTGTCGAGCACGTCGATGCGGCCATAGGCCTTCAGGCACGCCGCCACCATCGCCTCGATCTCACTGGCGCGCGAGACGTCGGCCGTGAACGCCATCGCCTTGCCGCCTTCGCCGGCGATGATCTTCGCGGTCTCCTCGGCCGCAGCACCATTGCGATCGACGCAAAACACCTGCGCGCCCTCGCGCGCAAAGGTCACCGCGGTCGCCTTGCCGTTGCCCCACCCCGGTCCGATCGAGCCGGCGCCCACCACCATCGCAACCTTGCCCTTGAGCCGATCCATCGTGTGTCTCCCGTGTTGTTGTTCTTTGTAGCCCGCATGGAGCGGAGCGCAATCCGGGCTACGGATCGTTGCAAATCTTCATCGTCGTGACGTTAGCACCAATGGGATGGCCGACAATCTCCGACAACGTCCGGCACGTCCCATCATGGCATAACCGCCATTCCCCGGCCGCACCGGAATTGCCAAGCACCACCTCCGGCATCGGCGCACGCTGCGGCCGCCATTGAAACCAGCCGTCGACGAGCCGCGCCTCGGCCGGCGGCTCCATGCCGGGGCCGGTGCCCTTGACGCGTGCCTGCACCAGTTCGAGCCCGGCAGGCGTGACGCGCCAGTCTTCCTGCCAGTCGACCTTCGCGATCGAATGCGTCCAAACAAGCGTGAACGCGGACAGCGCCAGCGCCTTCACGCCGACCGCAGTTGCGAAGCAGAGGCTCACGCCGCCTCGACCGCGGCCGGCTGACGCTGCCGCCATTGCCACAGCACGAGCGCCGCAGCGAGCACAAAGCCCGCGGTGTCGCTGAACGGGAATTCGCCGAGCAGACAGAACGCAGCGCCGAGTGCGACCAGACGCTCGACCGGCGTCAGTCGCGTGAACAGGAAGCCGATCGCGACCATACCGAACAGGGCGATCGCCACCAGCGCCTTCAAGGTCGCGAGCGCCACCGCGCCGTAGAAGCCGAGCTTGGCCGCCATGGGATCGCCGGCCTGCAGCATCAAGGCCGGCGAATAGACGAAGATGAAGGGGATGACATAGCCGGCGAGTGCGATGCGCATCGCCTCCCATCCGATCTTGTCCGGATTCTCCTTGGCGATCGGCGCCGCCGCGAGCGCGGCGAGCGCCACCGGCGGCGACAGGTCGGCCATGATGCCGTAATAGAACGCGAACATGTGGCTCGCGATCAGCGGCACGCCGAGCTTGGCGAGGGCCGGCGCGGCGAGCGCGGCGGTGATGATGTAGGTCGGGATGGTCGGGATGCCGGTGCCGAGCAGGATCGACAGCAGCATGGTCATGACCAGCGCCAGGAACAGGCTCTTCTCGCCGAGACTAATCACCCAGCCGCCGAAGATGGTGCCGACGCCGGTCTGCGACATCATGCCGATGATGACGCCGACGATGGCGCAGGCCATGCCGACGGTGATGGCGGATTTCGCGCTCTCGGCCAGCGCATCGCGGCACGCGCGCAACGCCGCAAAGCCGCCGCGCACGAAAGCAGTGATCACGATCAGCCCGACGACGACGGTCGCGACCGGCACGATCTGGAGGCCGTCGCGCGACAGTGCCGCGACGACGAGCGCGAGCCCGACCCAGAAGATGGTGCGGATCACGTTCGAGGAGGCGCCCGTCGTGATGGCGGTGCCGAGGATCAGCGTCACGGTGAGCGCAAGGCCCATGCTGCCGGCATAGAGCGGCGTAAAGCCTTCGAACAGCATGTAGACGAGAGCGGCGAGCGGCAGCACGAGGTACCAGCGTGTCACCAGCGCCTTCCAGGCGCTCGGGATCTCCGAGCGCTTCATGCCGACGAGGCCGTGCTTGCCGGCTTCCAGATGCACCATCCAGAACGCGGAAGCGAAATAGAGGATCGCGGGAATCGCCGCCGCCTTCACGATCTCCGAATATTGCACGCCGAGCGTCTCGGCCATGATGAAGGCGACCGCGCCCATCACCGGCGGCATGATCTGGCCGCCCATCGAGGCCGTCGCCTCGACGCCGGCCGCAAACGCGCGGCGGTAGCCGAACCTGATCATCAGCGGGATCGTGAACTGGCCGACGGTGACGACATTGGCGACGCCCGAACCGGAGATGGTGCCCATCATGCCCGAGGCGAACACCGCGACCTTGGCAGGTCCGCCGCGGGTGCGGCCGAACAGGCCGAGCGAGACGTCGGTGAACAGCTGGATCATGCCGGCGCGCTCCAGGAACGAGCCGAACAGGATGAACAGGAAGATGTAGGTTGCCGAAACGTAGATCGGCACGCCGTAAAAGCCCTCGGTGCCGAACGACAGATGCGTGATGATCTGGTCGAAATCATAGCCCCGATGGTTGAGCGGCGACGGCAGGTACTGGCCGAAGAACCAGTACAGCAGGCACGCGCCGCACATCAGCGGCAGCGCCGCGCCCATCAGGCGCCGCGTGCCCTCAAAGATCAGCACCGCGAGCACCGTGCCGACCACGAGGTCGAGCTTGGTCGGATCGCCGTCGCGGGCGATCAGGTCGGCGTAGAAGATCCACTGGTAGAGGCCGCAGAAGAAGCCGGCGCTGCCGATCACCCAGCCGAGCGCGCGGCCGAAATTGCTCTTCGCGGTGAAGTTGGCGATCAGGCCGAAAGTGAGCAGGAGCAGGAACCCGACATGGACGCCGCGCACCACCTGGCTCGGCAGATAGTTGAAGGCGGCGACATAGAGCTGGAAGGTCGCGAACGCGATGCCGATCCAGTAGGCGAGCTGGCCCCACCAGCCCGGGCCAAAGCCTTCCGGGAAGCCATGCTCGAAATTGTCGAACTCGACCTTGATAGGGGCCTCGGTGGCCTCTGGTTTTTCCAGCATCTCATTGGTCCTCAGCCTGTCCATGCCAGATAGCATTGGCACGGGCCCCCAAAAACGTCATGCCCGGGATTATCCCGGGCATCCACGAACATTCTCTCCGTCATTCCGGGGCGATGCGCAGCATCGAACCCGGAATCTCGAGATTCCGGGTTCGGCTCTGACGAGCCGCCCCGGAATGATGACCGAGCGACTTACTTGATCAGCCCTTTTTCCTTGTAATAGCGGATCGCGCCGGGATGCAGCGGAACCGGGCTGCCATTGGCCGCCGTCTCGAGCTTGATCTCCTTGCCGGCGGCATGCGCGTTGGCAAGCTCCGGCAACGATTCAAAGACCAGCTTGGTCATCTGATAGGCGAGATCGTCCGACACCGCCGAGCTGGTCACGAGGTAATTCACGACCGCCGCGGTCGGGACGTCCTTGTCCTGACCGGTATAGGTGTTGGCTGGAATGGTCGCAGAGATGAAGGGCGGGCCGATCTTGTCGACCGTCTCCTTGGGCACCGACACCACCGTGATCGGGCTCGAGGTCGACAGGTCCTTCAGCGAGGCGACGCCGAGGCCGGCCGATTGCAGCGTGGCGTTGAGCTGCCGGTTCTTCATGAGATCGACGGATTCGGCGAATGGCAGATATTCGACCTTGCCGAGATCCTTGTAGCTCATGCCGGCTGCACCGAGGATCGCGCGGGAATTCAGCTCGGTGCCCGACTTCGGCGCGCCGACCGACAGGCTCTTGCCCTTGAGATCGGCGAGCGTCTTGATGCCGGACTCGGCGGTCGCGACGATCTGGATGTAGTTCGGATAGATCGCGCCGATCGTGCGCAGCTTGTCGAGCTTGGTCTTGAAGCCCGCCTCCTCCTCGCCGTCCCAGGCCGCCTTCAGCGAATCGCCCAGCGTGAACGCCAGCTCGCCGCGGCCCTGCTGCAGCAGGATCAGGTTCTCGACCGACGCCTTGGTGGCCTGCACCTGCGTCTTCACGTTCGGAATCTTGTCGCCGTAGATCTTTCCGATCGCGACCCCGAGCGGATAGTAGACGCCCGAAGTGCCGCCGGTCAGCACGTTGATGAAGGATTGCGCATGCGCGCAAGGTGCCGACGCCGCCAGAGCAAGAGCCGCGGCCACGCCGAAAATCGTCCGTTTCATGGTTGTTGTACTCCCCAAACCGGCGGCGAAATTGGCCGGATGAGGGGGGCGGGTCAACCCATCCAAAAGGCAAAACAGGACTGCGGTAAATGGCCGTTCCGATTCGATCTTTGGGAACCGGATTGTGCGGCGAGGTGGCGCAGCGGGCGATGAGCGGCCTCATATGAGGATCGAACGCTCGTGCCGCAGGCTCGGTGCAGCCTTCCCCGCGTGCGGGAGAGGTCGGCATCGGCGGCCTCTGGCCGCCGTTCTGCAAGACGCCGATGCTTCGCATCGGCTATGGCGCCGGGTGAGGGCTCTTTCCTCTAGGGGGATTGTCCCAATGCGGGGAGACACCCTCTCCCCACCCCTCCCCCGCAGGCGGGGGAGGGAGCGCACCTCCTACGAGGCGGCGATTGAACGCCCCATCCCCAGCCCCCTCACTGGAACGTCATGTCCAGGCACTTGGAGATGTCGGAGCCGAGGCCGGAGGAGATGATGATGCAGCCGCGCACCTTCTGCGCGCCGACGTCGGCGGCCCACACCGAATAGCCGCCGGGGCCGAAGAACGAATTGGTGTTCGGCGGCTCGGTCTCGGTCGCGTCGAAATCATACTTCCCGTCGGTCTCGAAAATGCGCGGCTTCTTGATGCAGCCGCCGTCGGTCTGGACGTTGATGACCTCCTTGTTGTCGCGGGTCAGCGCCAGCGAGACCTGGCAGCGGAAATATTCCGAGGTCTTGGTGTTGAAGAGATAGGTGTAGGACTTGCAGGTCGCCGTGTTCAGCTTGCCTGGGGCAAGGCCGCGGCTGCACGAAATTCGCTGGTTGTGGCTGAGCTGGTAATCATCGGCCTGGGCTCCAGGCGCCAGCGCCGTCAGCGACACTACAGCAGCCCAGCAAAGCTTGATTACATGGCGCATCCGAATCATCCCTGCCAATAATTCTGTCGAGTTGCGTTCTAGACGGAAAGCGGAACATAGTCGCGAGGGGACGAAGGGAAAATCACAAGCTGCTGGGCAAGACGTGATGCGCTGCGGCGCTTTCGCAAATTGACCGGAAAATACCGTTCGTGATTTGTTCAGCCGGGCACGCCGAGGATGGGGAGGATGGAAACATGGCATTTTCAACGAAGACATTTGCAGTCGCAGCCGCGCTCGCGGCATTCGCAGCACCCGCATTGGCGCAAACCGGAGCGATGCCCTGGGAGCTCAAGCCTGACACGGGCTACGCCTACGACAAGGACGGCAAGACCTATTCCTACAAGATGGGCACCAGCAACGCTGGCGAGCTGCTGAAGGGCGCCAAGAAGGTGCCCAAGGGCACGCTGTTCTTCATCGGCCATAACGGCCAGCTCTACATGCGCAGCGGCCCGTATCTGGAAGGCGACGGCAAGTTCAAGTTCGGGCCGGATCAGTAGGTAGGAGGGCCGAGCCAAACACTCGCTGTCGTCCCGGACAAGCGAGCGAAGCGGAGCGCTGATCCGGGACCCATAACACAGGAAGATGTTGGGACGCGAGCTTTGCGTTGCCAAGTCTTCGCCAAACTTGATCCTGTGGTTGATGGTGTGGACGGCCCCCTACGGCATCAGTTGTGCCAGAATGAGGTTGTCACACACTCATTCACAGGAGCCGTCCGTGAGCCAGATTATCCGCATTGGGATGGATACGTCGAAGTATATTTTTCAACTCCATGGCGTTGATGCGTCAGAGCAGATGGTGCTGCGCAAACGGCTCAGCCGCAAGGCGATGCTGGAGTTCTTTGCCAAGCTGCCGCCGACGGTGATTGTGATCGAGGCTTGCGGGGCCGCGCACTACCTGGCGCGGGAGCTTGGCAGGCTCGGGCACACGGTCAAGCTGATCGCGCCGCAACTGGTCAAGCCGTACGTGCCGCGCAACAAGAACGACGGGCGCGATGCGGAGGGACTGTGTGAGGCGGCGAGCCGGCCGCGGATGCGCTATGTTCCGGTGAAGACGGCCGAACAGCAGGCAGCGCTGATGCTGCTGGGCGTACGCGAGCAATTGGTCGCGCGTCGCACCCAGCTCTCCAATACGATCCGCGGTCATGCGGCGGAGTTCGGTTTGATCGCAGCCAAGGGGCTGGACAAGCTCGCTGCGTTCCTGGCGGCGATCAAACAGGACGATCGCGTTCCAGCGCTGGCTCGCGAGCTGTTTGCGTTGCTCGCTCGCCAATATGACCAGGTGCAAGTCGAGCTGAAGGCGGTCGAGGCCAAGCTGCTGGCCTGGCATCGCGCCGATGCCTTGAGCCGGCGCCTAGCGCAGATCCCGGGGATTGGTCCGGTCACCGCCGCAGCGCTGGTCATGAAGGCGCCAGATCCGCACGCCTTCCGCTCGGGCCGGCTGTTCGCAGCCTGGCTCGGTCTGACCCCAAAGGACCATTCCACCGCCGGCAAGACCAGGCTCGGCAAGATTACCCGCGCCGGCGATGAGAGATTGCGTCAGCTGCTGGTGGTCGGAGCGACCTCGGTGGTCAAGCAAGCGACAGCGAAAGGCTCTGGCCCGCATTGGCTCGTCGAGCTCTTGAAGCGCAAGACACCGAAGCTTGCTGCGGTGGCACTCGCCAACAAGATGGCCCGCATCGCCTGGAAGCTGATGACGACTGGACAGGAATATGACAGCGCGCGGCTGGATGCCCGAGCCGACCAAACGGCAGCCGCCGCGTAGTTGAGAGATTCGGCCGACCGGCGGGTTCACCCACCGGCCGAACCGGAGCTGCAAGAGCAGAGGAGATGGTGCGATCGATCGACCGATGATGCGAGCAAATCCGTGGGACCCATTGGCCGATCAAGGTCGCGTGGTTGATTCGAGCTCGTGTCGCGGAAACCATCTTGGCCAGCGGTCTCACACGCCGAACCAACAGGCCGGACATATGGATGCAAGCGATCCGATCAAAACCTTCACAAAGCTCTTGTGCCACGGGGGCCGTCCACATATGGGTCCCGGATCGGCGCGCGCTTGTGGCGCGCTTGTCCGGGACGACACCGGATATTTAAAACGCCGCCGCCAGCTCCCTTGCGCCGGCTTTGCTGCTGTTCGAGTCCATGCGCTCATCCGTCACCGCCAGCAACTTCGCCACCGTGTTATGGCGGATCGCGACGGGGTTGCGCTCATAGCCGCTGCGCTGGAAGAAGTTCGAGGTCGGCACCCGCTCGCGCATCGCCTGCGGCATCGTCACCATGTCGAGGCCGGTGCCGTCGCCGGTGAGGTTCATCATCTCGAGCTCGGCCGCGGTGAGCGGACGGCTGTAACCCTTGGCGCGGGCGAACAGCACGGATGTCAGCAGCTTGTGGGTCTGCAGCATCGGCCCGATGTCGATGTCGAGCACCATCGCATGCATGGCCCAGCCCTGCGGCGTGTTGCCGATCTTCTCGTGCTCCGACCAGGTGTCGGGCACCGATTTCGCGTGCGCCACCATTTTTTTCAGGACAGCAAGCTTGTGCTCGAGCGCCTGGCGCGCCGGCCCCGACGTCCGCGCCACCTTGTCGGAGAGCGCACGAATGAGCTCATGGCCCTGCTCGGCGAGCAATTCGACGCTGTTGGTGGTCAAAAGCTGGTTGTAGCCCATCGCGGTCGAGATCGCGCGCTTGCCGCCGTGCTCGATGCCCGCCTGCACGTCGTAGCTACCGGTGCCGCCGGTTTCGAACGAATAGACCCGCACCGCCTGCTCGCGCGTGAGCCCTGAGGCCAGCGCGTAGCGCGCATAGGCGCGCTTGAACTCGAGCTCGCTGGACGGGCGTTGCGGCGTGAACTGATAGAGCTCCTGCGCCGCGCGCAGCAAATCGGCGACCACCGGAATGGGCTTTCGGGGCGGGCGCTCCGGCGTTTCCTCCGGCTCCGGGTTCACCGGCCGCTTCGGCCCGGTATAGAGCGGCGGATGCTCCAGCACGTAATCGTCGAGCGTGATCTGTTGTCCATTGCGCCGCTTGGCGTTGCGGGTCCTCCGCTTCTCGGAGATCTGGCTCCAATAGGCGCCGGCCTCGGCATCGAAGGCGGCGCGCGCGGCCTGATATTCCGCGAGCTTGCGGCGATATTCGAGCACGGCCGGGGAAGCCCCGCCTTGCGCAAAAAACTGTGATAACAGCTGAGCATTGGCATTGCTGACGGCGGACGGCAGCGCGTCGCCGCCGCGCGCGACCGGCGCGAGCAGCACGAGCGCGAATGGAACCAGCGTCAAGGCGCGTCGAATCGGTATGTGATGCATGCTGCCCTCTTAGCAGGCATCCGGTAACCGTCGCGTTAACGCGCCGTTTACCATCGTCACTTCCAGGCAAATACGGGCTGTTCCAAGTCGGTGACGCGCGTGTGCCGCCCCGCCAGCACCTCGCGGAACTGGTAGATCAGCGCCGCCGTCGGGGCGTGGATCAGGCTCATCTGGTGATGGAAGCGGATCACGCGGCGGCTGCTCTCGGGAATCGCGACGAAATCGAAAGCGTCCTCGCGTTCGATCGTGGCGAGCGCGATGCGATGGACGGACGCGACCTCGTCCGGGTTCGGTCTGATCGCGGCGCTATCGGCGACCCAGAGCACGACCGGCGTGATCAGATAGCCGGAGCGTGTCGGGTAATCGTCCAGCGTACCGAGCACATCCGTATTCGCGAGACGAAGGCCAAGCTCCTCGTCGAGCTCGCGCAGCGCCGCTTCGACCGGCGTCTCGCCGGGATCGCAGCGGCCGCCAGGCAGCGCCCATTGACCGCGATGGGCGCGCAGATGCGATGCCCGCAGCGTGAGCAGCAGCGCAGTGTCGTCGCCCTCGCTCGCGGTCAGCGCAACCGCCACCGCGGCGCGCTTCAGCGTCGCAGGCGCATCATCCTCCTGCAGGCGCGTGAAGGCTGCGCAGGCATCGGCGATATTCCGTCGTGTGGCATCGTCGAACGGTCTCATGATGCTTGACTACACTACGTCCGGCCTCGATGAAATGTGCTCGCAAGGCCCGCACAGGAACGGACGACGACATGACCAACAAGGCCGCCGCAAGGCTGAAATCCGACGGCTGGAGCATCCTGGAGACCACGGGCTTCCTGCACCTGATCGGCCCGTTGTGGGAGCGCAAGGTCGACGGCCAGTACGAGTTCGCACTCGCCACCGAAGACAAGCACCACAACCGCCGCGGCATGGTCCAGGGCGGCGTGATGATGACCTTTGCCGACCGCACCTGCGGCATGACCGCCCGCTACGTCTCCGGCAAGGAATACATGGCGACGGTCCAGCTCGACACTCACTTCGTGGAAGCCGGCCAGATCGGCGACATCCTGATCTCCCGTCCGCGCGTGGTGCGATCGACCCGCAGCCTGATCTTCATGAGCACGGAGGTGACGGTGGATGATCGCTGCATCGTGATGGCGAATGGCGTGTTCAAGATATTGAAGGGGGCGGGGTAGAGGGCGGTCAGCAAGCCGCCAACGCTGCACACCGCACCCACCGCCGTCATTGCGAGGAGCTCTTGCGACGAAGCAATCCAGCATCTCTCCGCGGATGCATCTCTGGATTGCTTCGCTGCGCTCGCAATGACGGAACCAGGCGGCTATGCTGCGCTCCATAAAGATATCGAGGACCCGCCCATGCAATACCGTCAGCTCGGCCGCAGCGGCCTGAAGGTGTCGCCGATCTGTCTCGGCACCATGATGTTCGGCGGGCCGACAGATGAGGCCGCGTCCAAGCGCATCATCGCGAAGGCGCACGATGCCGGGATCAATTTCATCGACACCGCCGACGCCTATTCGAAGGGAGGCTCCGAAGAGGTGGTGGGACGCGCCATCGCCAACGACCGTCACGCCTGGGTGCTCGCGACAAAGCTCGCAAATCCCATGAACAACGAATTGGGGGAGGATCCCAATCGCGGCGGGCTGTCGCGGCGCTGGGTGTTGCAGGCCGCCGACGAGAGCCTGAAGCGGCTCGGCACCGATCACGTCGACATCTATTACCTGCACAAGGAAGACCACGCGACGCCGCTGGAGGAGACGGTGCGCGCGATGGGTGACCTGATTCGGGCGGGCAAGGTGCGCTATTTCGGTGTCTCGAACTACCGCGCCTGGCGCGTCGCCGAGATCTGCAACATCTGCGACCGGCTCGGCATCGACCGGCCCGCAGTGAGCCAGCCCTACTATAACGCCATGAACCGCATGCCCGAGGTCGAGCACTTTCCCGCTTGTTCCTATTACGGTCTCGGCATCGTGCCTTATAGTCCCTTGGCGCGCGGCGTGCTCACCGGCAAGTACCAGCCCGATGCAGCCCCCGACAAGGAGACGCGCGCGGGCCGCAACGATACCCGCATGATGCAAACGGAATGGCGGCCGGAATCTCTCCAGCTCGCGCAGGAGATCAAGACGCACGCGGAGAAGAACGGCATCACCGCCGGCCAGTTCGCAGTCGCCTGGGTGCTGAACTCCGCCTTCGTCTCCTCGGTGATCGCCGGCCCCCGCACCGAGGAGCAATGGGACGGCTACATCCGCGCGCTCGGCTATCGTTTCACCGCGGAGGACGAGGCGCTGATCGACCGGCTGGTGACGCCAGGCCATCCCTCGACGCCCGGCTATAACGACCCGGCCTATCCGATCGAAGGCCGCCGCGCGCGGACGGCGTGAGAACGGGAGACCACGATGGCGCTTGAAGACCGCTACGGCCTGCCGCTCTCCACCACCTCGCACGAGGCAGCGTCCGCCTATCGAGAAGGCGTCGACCTCATGCTCGCGGGGTGGACCGGCACGGCGGAGACGCTAGAGCGCGCGATCGCGGCTGACCCGGATTTCGCGCTGGCCCATATCGCCCGCGGCCGCGTGCACGCCTTCTATCAGCAGGGCGATCTCGCCCGAGGCAAGGCGGCGCTGGCCCGCGAGCTGGCGGCCAAGCGCGGCACGGAGCGCGAGCGCTCGCATGTCGATACGCTGGCTCTTGCGATCGAAGGACGCCTGCCCGAGGCGATCGCAGCGACGCTGGAGCACATCGACGCATGGCCCCGCGACGCCGTGGTGCTGTCGCTGCCGCTCGGCGCGTTCGGCCTGTTCGCCTTCTCCGGCATGACAGACCACGATCGCGCCCGGCACGAGCTCTGCGAGCGCGTCGCGCAGCACTACGGCGAGGACTGGTGGTTCCTCACCATGTCAGGCTGGGCGATGACGGAGAATGGCGACGTCGCGCGCGGCCGCGCCATCACCGAGCGCGGCTTCAATCTGCGCCGGGCGAATGCCCATGCCGCGCATGCGGTGCTGCATGCGATGTTCGAGGACGGATCGATCGGCGCGGCCGATCGTCTCGTCGACGAATGGATCCCGACTTACGACCGCGCCGGAATCCTGCACGGCCATATCCGCTGGCATCAGGCGCTCGGCGCGCTCGAACATGGCGACGCCGCACGGGCGCTTGCGATCTATGCCGAGGTGCTTCGGCCCGCCGCGACGCAGGCGCCGCCACTCAACGTCATCACCGACAGCGCCTCCCTGCTCTGGCGCCTGTCTGCTTACGGCCACGCCGTGCCGAAGGCACTGTGGCTGGAAGCTGACACCGCCGCGCAAAAACTGTTTCCGAAGTCGAGCCTGTCCTTTGCCGACGTCCACATGGCGCTGTTCGCGGCCGCGACGCAGAATCGCGAAGCGCTCGCCGCCCGCCTTGCGGTGATCGAGCAGCGGCTCGCTGACGGTAAGCTGCCGGCCGGCCCCGTGGTGCCGGCGATCTTCCGGGCGCTCGCGGCTTTCGCCGATGAGGATTACGGGGCTTGCGTGCAGATGCTCGCGCCGGTCCTCGGCGACGTCGTGCGCATCGGCGGCAGCCATGCCCAGCGCGAGCTGATCGAGGACACCTTCATCGTCGCGCTCATGCGCGGCGGTGAGCTGCCCCGCGCCCGTGCCCTGCTGGACGCCCGCCTGCACCGCCGGCCGTCCCTGCGCGATACGCGCTGGCAGGCGGCAATAGGCTAGCTCCGCCACGAAAAAAACACCGCCCTGGTGGCATGTGCCCGGGCGGACGGGTTGGCGATTTGGACGAATCGTCGTCGGGGGTGACGCGGTGGTATTCCAGACCGGAATTGCACAACAAACGGGATCGCAACCAATTTACGGTTCGATGGTTATGGTGCGGAGCCTTTCCGCCGCAACGGCCTCCTGGCACATGAGCCCGACGATGCGCCTCTGCCGACCGGTCCTCGCCGCGTTGCTCGTGGCCTTGGCAAGTCCTTGTTTTGCCGAGACTTCCAAGCCTATTCCGGTCAACAACCCGCAGCTGCAGCAGAACGCCTTCATTGATCTGCTGGCGCTGATGTCCGGCCACTGCAAGACACTCAGGGTCGCGGGCCGCACCTTCCCGTGCAAGACGGTGGCCTATGCCCATGGCGACAAGGGCCGGGTCAATTTCGCGGTCGCGGTCGACGACCCCTCCGATGACAGCCACGTCGTGTCGTTCTCCGGCGAGAACGGCAAGCGCGCCGACGACAATTCCTACGAGCTGCCGATTGACCGCATGCTGCTCAACTCCAAGGACCGCCCCAGGGTCGACGGCCTGCCGGTGCCGGCCGAGCAGACCTCCACAGGTCTCTGCCGCCAGACCGGCAATTTTGCCGCCAGGAAGGTGAACGACGTCACCTGCTCGGCGACCGACAACGAGGGCCGAAAATACGAGCTCTTGTTCGTCTCCGACGGCTCGCCGGTCAGCGTGCGCCGCATCCGCCAGTCGGCACCGTCGATTCAGGACCCGTTCAAGTAGGCTCTCGCTCTGCCCGCTTGCGACAGGGCAGTCGCAAATGAACATTCACGAGAGCTCGTCATGCCCAGGCTTGTCACAACGTCATTGATTCCCCGGTGACATTGCCGCCGTGCTTCGGAGCGACTCATGACGCGCGATCGCCTGTTTCTGCTGCGTCCCGGGTTCGAGGATCCGGCCTTTCCCGGCCAATGCTTCTATTGCTGGCACTGCGCGCTGATCGAAGGCGTGCTGGCCTCGTTTCCGCAACTCGCCGAAAAGCTCGATGTCGAGCGGATTCCATGGCCGCGGCCACGGCAAGCCGTGATCGCGCTGGTTGGCGAAGAGAATCAGTCGCTGCCGCTGCTCGTGCTCGCGACTGGCGCGACCTCGCCGCATCAGACTGGCAGCCATCATGGCCGCGCCTTCATCGCAGACAAGGACGCGATCCTCGCTGCGCTCTCCGAGCGGCACGGCTTTCCCGATCCGCATCCGTGACAGCGTATCCGTAGCCCGGATGAGCGGAGCGACATCCGGGAATATTTCGGCAGATGAGTCCCGGATATCGCTTCGCTCATCCGGGCTACAGGCAAGACGAAGCGTGGGCGTGACATCCGGGCGATAACGAAGCGATGCCTCGGCATGCGACAATAGAACGCGCGCCCTTTGATCGTTCACAAACGTTAACGAGCGTTCATCGGAACTGATATCTGCGTCGTTTCGACGCCCGCACTGGCCGGAACGCGCGGGATGCTCATGTGTTGTCACACGACATTCAACTGGAGTGATGACATGAAATATCTCATTGCTGCGATCGCCCTCGGCGCGGCGGCGTTTGCCAGCGGATCGGCGGCGAACGCGGCCGGCAGCGTAAGCGCCAAGCAGACCGCGCAGGAAAGCCAATCCACCGACATCAGCGCGCACCGCAGGCACTACCGCTGGCATGGTCACCACCATCATTGGCGGCATCATCACGGCTATTACCGGCCCTATTACCGAAGCTACGGCTATTACCCGCGCCACGGCTATTACGGCGGCGGCCCCTATGGGTACTATGGCGGCGGCCCCGGCGTGACGTTCAGCTTCGGCGGCGGACGCTGGTAAGACACAGAGCTGAAGACACAAGACAAGAGGTCCGCAGAGATGCGGGCCTTTTTGTTATCCGTGCAAGATCGTCACCGCCGCCTCCAGGCCACTCGCGAGTGCCGCCTCGACAGTGCCCATGTCGCGGCCGCGATAGAGTGCTTCACCGGAAAACAGCACGCGCCCGTCGGCACGTGCGAGGATTGCCTGTGCCTCCCGCGTCCGCGGCGTCGCCCACGAATAGGCGCCGCGCGCGAAGCGATCATGTGCCCAGTTGATCGCGGCGGACGCCACCAGTTCGCGCGCGATGTGATCGCGCGGCAGGCCGAAGACGGCGGCGAGCGAGCCGAGCCCGGCATCGATCAATGCTTGCGGGTCGAGGCTTTCCAGCTCCGCCGTGCGCGGGCCGCCGAACCAGCCCGTGAGCACGGCATGCTGGCTCGGATATTGCGTCCACCACACCGGGATCGCCTGGTCGGACAAGAGGAAAGTCATGTTCGCGAGATTGTCGTTCCGCTCGCGCCACCACGGCCGCACGAAGCGCAGCAGGATCTTGATGACGTTGCCAAAGCCGATGTCGTCGGCAGCAGCGAGCTTCGCGCGCGTCCCCGCCGGCAGCGCGATCTCGCGCAGCAGCGGCAGCGGCACGGTGAGGATCACGCGATCGCAGGCGTGCACATCGCCGTCGGCGCAGCGAACGGTCACCGCGCCGCCCTCCTCCGCAATGGCCGACACGACGCTGCCGAGACGGATGGTGGCGCCGTGCCTGCGGCAGTCGGCGGCCAGCACGTCGATCATGGCGCCGTATCCGCCATCGATGCGCGCCTGCGGGGCGTGTCCGCCCTCCATCCATTCCGCGCGCAGCGCCAGAATGGACGCACGCTCAGGATCGGCCGCGTCATAACCCTCGACCATCCGCTCGATCGAATGGCGCATCGGCGCGTAGTCGTCCCCGGCGAAATGCCGGCGCAGGAAGTCGGCGACCGTGAGGTCGTCCTTCAGGTCCCCCAGCACGGCTTGAAGCTCCGCCTCATGGGGATCGAGGCGCTCCTCGCGGGAGAGCTTCGTCCCGTCAAAGCTCCACTGCTCACCTTCGATCTCCTGAAGCGACAGCCCGGCCTCGCGCACGAGGGCGCGCGTGACCGGCGCCTCGCCATGGACGAACTCAGCGCCGCCATCGGCGGGATAGCCGAACTCCGAGGCCGGCAGCGGATGGATGCGGCCGCCACAGCGCTGGCGCGCCTCCAGGATCGTCACTTTCCGGCCGGCGCGCGCCAGCTCGCGCGCAGCCATCAGGCCGGCCGCGCCGGCACCGACGATGACGATGTGCTCGGATGTATCGGACATGGCCGCGCCTTACCGGCTCACGGCTTGCGGATCGTTCTTGATCAAGTATCGCAGCAACAGGACGCCGCTGCCGAGCTGGCGCGTGCTCTCCAGCGTCATCGCGGTGATCGGCGCGCGCCGGTCGCTGTCCGCCTCCGTCGAGTCGAACACGAAGGGTGCGCCCTTTGCGCCGTCGATTGCGGGGCTGAGGATCAGATCGAATTCGTCGATGAGGCCAGCGCGCAGGAACGCGCCGTTGGCGACACCGCCGCCCTCGACCAGCAGACGCTTCACGCCGAGCTCATGGCTGAGAGTGTCCAGCGTCAGGACCAGGTCGATCTCGGATTTGCCGGCAAAGATGTAGGACACGCCCTCGCCGCGGAGGCCAGCGAGATGCGAATCCGGGACGTTCTCGGTCAGCACGACGACGATCGGATCGCCGCCGATTTCCGCGCGCCCCCAGCCGATCTTGCCCTGCGCATCGAGCACGACGCCATAGGTCTTCGCATCGCGTCGCGCAAACCAGTTTTCGCGCGGGAACGTTGCGTCCGTCGCGGGATAGGACTTGCCCTTGGCGAACTCCGACCCTGTGACGCGGCCGATCACCCAGGCATCGCCGCCGAGCTCATCATGGATCTTCTCGAACCAATCCGTGCCGGCACCCTTCGGACGCCAACGGCTGGGATGCGTGCGACCGTCCAGGCTGGAGTGCATCAGACAGATGACGTAGGGCTTCATGCAATTCTCCGGGCAACGCTCAGGCCGCCGATCCGCCGCGCCTGGCGCGATCGCCGACGATCACCGCCAGCGGATTGAGCTCTGGCGGCGCCACGAGCTGCAGCGTGTTGGAGTCGTGATGATTGAACGGCGCGCCGCGCACGAACAACTCGGTCTGGATCAGATAGGTCCAGCTGCCGTCGTCGTTGAAGGTAATGTCGCAGCGGTAAGCATCGGTGCGGAAGGCTTGTTCCAGAAAATCGGTCGAGCAGATCCCGTATGCGGTGTCGCCGCGCTTGGCCGCGACCGAGATTGTCCTGTCATCCGGCCCGGCCTTACCCGAGGCCAGCAGCACTTGCCCGCGCGGGATCGCCAGCGTCTGCATGATCAACCCGGTCGCCGGCTCCCACAGCCAGTAGCCGACCTGGTCGTGGAAGGTGATGTCTTCCTCGGGCGTGTTGATGTGGATGTGATAGCGCAGCCCGTACAGCAGCTGCGGCCCGTTGGCCTGCGGATCGATCGGGTCCATGCGGATGCGCTCGATGAAGGTTCGCCGCTCCGGCCCTTCCGCCTTCGGATTGACGTCGATGCCCTTGTCCGCCTGCCAGACGCCGGCGAGACGGCGGAGCGGGCCGAGATTGGCAAGTCCGTCGGGCAACACGTCCTCGGGCTCGGTGAAGATATCGGCGGGAATGGGGAGCATGGAGGCCTCGCGGGATTGTCGAGACCAGCAATATCACAGGCAGACGCGGCGTGAATTCAACTCATGCCTCTGACAAGCATTCGAGCCATGCGATGACGCTCGTTGCATCCCCTCCCGTCCCTCGCCGCGACAGCCAGCCGGCTGGCGCGGTTGCTGACGTTGCCGGTGTAAGCCGCGAGCCACTCTCAAGCCGCTTGCGACGTCGATCTCGCACGCTGCTCGAGCATGCCGATCGTGGCGACCAGGTTGTCGCGTCGGGCGCGAAGGTTGAGCGCGAGCAGCGGATAGGTCGGCTGATGCGCGTCGAACACCCCGGCGCGAGCCTCTTCCTCGAGAATGTCGGTGTTAATCAGTCGAACCCGCCACCACAGATCCGCGATCAACGCGTCGAGCCGGAGTTCATCAGCAGCACCAGAACGGGACACTTCCTGCATCGCTTGCCTCAACCTGAAACGGCCTCTTCGCCGAGACCTGGACTTGGGTCCTGACTGAGCAAGCAGAGTGCCAGGAATGGCGGGCCGCGATCTGGCTCGGGAATCAGCTCGGCGCGCCGCGGTGCTTCGGCTTCGGCGGAAGCGAACTGCCGGGGACCCGACCAGGCCTTATTCTTCTAAGCTATTAATAATGCGAGGTAATTTAGACGAAAGAAGACCACCTGCTCAGCTTCCTATTCTCGGGCGCAAGGGCTGCAGTGGCGCGCCATGATGACGCCGGAGGCATTCAGCTCACGCCGCCCGCCGTTTCCGGCGCGCCGCGGGGCCCTGCCAGGACAGGCCGGCGAGCGGCACGGGCTTGCTGAAGTGAAATCCCTGGCCGAGCGGGATGCCGAGTGACTGGAGCCGTCTGACCTGCTCGGAGGACTCGACCCCCTCCGCGACGATCGACAGTTTCAACGTCTTCGCGAGCTGCACGATGGACTTCAGCACGGCGACGGTCTCGCTGCGATCGATCCTGTCGATGAATGACTTGTCGATCTTGACCTTATCGAACGGAAACGCCGTCAGATAGGACAATGACGAGTAACCGACACCGAAATCATCGAGGGCAATGGAGACGCCGAGCGCCTTGAGGCGCTGGAGCGTCTTCAGGTTCTCCTCGGTGTCGGCGAGAAATACGCTCTCGGTGATCTCGAGCTCGAGCCGGGTTTGCGGAAGGCCGCTCTGCGCCAACGCAAACGTCACGGTGTCGACGAGATTGGTGCCGGCAAATTGCAGGGCGGAGAGATTGACAGCGACCTTGACGTCGGCCGGCATGCTCATCGCGTCGCGACAAGCCCTGGCGAGCACCTGATTGCCGAGCTCGACGATCAGGCCCCCCGCCTCCGCAACCGCAATGAACTCTGCCGGAGGAATGTAGCCCTTGGTGCCGTGATCCCAGCGCGCCAGGGCCTCGACCGATTTTACCCGACCGGTGCCGAGCTCGATCACGGGTTGATAAAACACCTCGATCTCCTCGCGCCAGATCGCTTCGCGCAGCTCGATCTCGAGCACGTTGCGCTGATCCGCTTCGGCCTTGAGCTCCGCTGAATAGACGTGGAAGCAGCTTCGGCCGGCATTCTTTGACCTGTAGAGTGCAAGATCGGCGTTACGAAGGATCTCGTCGACCCGCGCGCCGTGCTCGGGCACGAGCGCAAGGCCAATGCTGCAGCCGATCACGACGGGATGGCCATCGACGTGATAGGGCTCGGCGATGGCCCGGACCAGCCGCGTCGCCAGGCTCGCAGCGCCGTCGCGCATCGCGACCCGGCCCGGCGCCACGATCACGGCAAACTCGTCGCCGCCGATTCGTGCCGCCGTATCGGCGTCACCAATCTGCGACCTGATCCGGTCGGCAACCTGTTTCAGCAACGCGTCGCCGCATTGATGGCCGAGCGCATCATTGACGGACTTGAACTTGTCGAGATCGAGCAGGAGTACCGCGAACCCGGGCTCCAGCCGGCGAGAGCGGACCAGCGCCTCGTCGATGCGCTCCTTGAACAGGTTGCGATTGGCAAGGCCGGTCAGGCTGTCATAATGCGCCAGCCGCTCGATGCGGTCCGCCGACGCTTGGCGCTCGGTGATGTCCTCGTGAGTAGCAACCCAGCCGCCATCTTCGCGCCGGCCGTAGGAGATGTAGACGACCCGTCCATCCGGAAACTGCACGGTGTTCGAGATCTGCTCCGACTGGGCGAGCCGGTTCTTCAAGTCGACGAGGTACGCCTCAACGTCGAGCACGGCGGTCTGCTTCGCGAACACCTCCCGGAAGTCCATGCCGATCCGGATGTCTTCTGGTACCAGCCCGTAGAGTTCGAGCCATTGCCGGTTGAACGCGATCAGGCGGTCACGGCCGTCGAACATGCTCAAGCCCTGGGGAAGGTTTCTGAGCGCATCCTCGAACTTGCTGGCAAAATCGCGCCGCTCACGGTGGGCGCGATCCAGCGCCTGCTGCCGCCGCCAATGGAATGCCGTCGCAGCCAGGATGATGAACGTAAGCAGCAGCGCGCCGCCGAGATAGACCTTCTGCCTGAAGGCGGCGCGGGAATAAATCTCCTGCTCCGAAATGCCGACGGTGAAGATCAGGGGAAACGCGCGCGACCTGCGCGCGGTGATCAGCCGGTCGCTGCGGTTCGGTCGGTTCTCGTTCCAATATTGCACATAGAAGCCGTCCCCCAGCTCGCCCTCGACGCGGTTCGGTGCGCGTTGTCCCAGCACGGAGCTCTGGTCCATGCCCCGGGCGGCGAGCACGACGTGGTTCGCATTTCTGAGCACCAGCGTTCCTCCGACGCCGAGCTTTGCGGTGTCGTAGAACCTGCCGACGACGTCGACGCTGATCGAGCCGACGACCACGCCTAGCGGATTCCCGGCGAGGTCGAGCAGCTTTCTCGCGATCTGGATGGTCCATTTGTGCGATGCCCGCCCCAGCACCGGCTTGGCGACGTAAAGGCGGTCATCGGCTTGCGCCATGACATTGACGAAGTGCTCGCGATCGCCAAGATAGAGCGGCGGGCCGGAATAGCCCGTGGTCGTCTCGAGCATGTAGCCGTCCAGTCCGATCAGTGCGAACTGAACCACGTCGCCGGTCGCAATGCGGGCCTTGTCCGACCATGACTTCAGGCTGAAGGTGAGCGGATCCTGGGCGTAGAGCGCTCGCACCACCAGCAATGACTGATCGACGCGCTCAAAGATGCGTTCGGTGTTCTCCTCGAACAATTCGGCGACGCTGTCGCCGTGCGACCGCGCCTGCTCGACCGCATCCGCCCGCTCCGACGACGTGATCGCGAAGTAGCCGATCCAAACCAGGGGCAGGAAGAACAATGCGACCTGCAGCGGGGCATTGCGCAGAATCGTCAGCGCCGCCCTGCGGATCGATCTCGCGAGCATCGTCATGCCCACTCCCGCATCAGCCGCAGGGGCAGAACAGTGCTCATCGCCGAAAACAGCACCGCCTCTCTCCGCCTCGATTGCACAGGGACGGCCACGGCCGGAAACGGCACGCGGGCCTGTCCATGGCCCGAAGCTAGGCAGAACAGCCTTAAGTTTCGGTTGGAGCAAAGCTCAGTTCTTCGGCTTCCGACGTCCGTATGATCACGGAGGTCAGCCGTTTTTGAGCAACCCGGGCGGTATCGGCATATTGGGGAGGCGGTATCTCAGCAGCCCCCCGCAGTTTCGGGCCTCACACCGCGCGCGCGAGAACGATCGCGCCGGACAGGATGAGGATCCCGCCTGCCGCATAGCTCAATCCTCGGCCGAACGGCAACAGCTTCTCCGCGGCGACATAGAGCGCGATAGCGATGATCCAAACCAGGTTCATCACGCCGCCGACGAACAGCAAGACCATCAGAAACCAACAGCAGCCCACGCAGTAACTGCCGTGGCGCAGCCCCATGCGGAATGCCCCACGCGTGCCGGGCCGCCAATGCCTGCTGAGAAACAACAGCGGGTTCTCGCAGTAGCGCAAGCAGGCCTGTTTGAGCGGCGTGAACTGATAAAGCCCTGCGGCAATCAGAACGCCGCTGCCCAGAATCGCGCTGGTGCTTGCCATCGCCATCGACAGCAACCCGAAGCGTTCGAACGCTCCATGCGCCAGGACCGCAGCGAGACTGAATCCGGCCCACGTCACGAGATAGCCGGCGAGAAATATCCAGGTATCGATCGCGGCGCGGGAGGCAGTCTCCTGCTTGCGCTTGACGGTCGCATACAAGAGAACGGTGGGCGCCGCGCTCGGCGCCATCATCGCGATCATCATCACCCACCACATCACGAACAGCAGCACTGCATAGAGCGGCGTCCATGGCATCGGCGCCATGTCCGGCATGTCGGCCATCATCTCGGTGTCCATGCCGGCGCCCGCAGCGAGATAGGCCCAGGCGAGCGCCACCACTGCGGCGGTCCCGATCGCGACGATCAGCCGATCGCGGTGGAGCAGGTGTTCCAACATCAGGCGCCCCTGCATCGATTTGTCCAAGATAGCGATGAGGAGCTGACCGGGATGTTGTCTCGGTGTCAGCGCCGCATCACGCCGCAACGCCCTCGGGCGTCTGCACGACATTGGCGAGCGAGCTGTGCGTGCCCTGAGTCTCGAATGAGATCGCACCGGTCGAGCGGATGTTGGCGGACGCGATCTCGGCAGCCCTGTGCTCGAAGCCCTCGGGCATGACCACCTGGATGCGGTGCGGATCACCCGTCACCGGATTCTTGATTGGCTCGACATCAGTCTCGAGCACGCCTATGGCGACGAGCTTGCCGACACGTCCTTCCTTGTCGAAGGAAAACTCGAACGGCGCAAAGACCGGATCGTGAATCTTGGTGACGATCATGCTGACGATCTGGAAAAGAGTCCCCTCGGCCGAATGTTTGCCGGAAAAGATCTCGAACAATGCCTGACGCTGCTCCGCCGTGGCGCGTTCGTCGATGATGGGCTGGATCGTCCCGTTGCCCTCATGAAGCGGCCCCGGGAAATCGACCGTGATCGCAAAGCAGAGACCATCGAGCCTGGTCCCTTCGAAATGTCCTTTGGCAATCCGCATGGCGACCAATCCCTTGCAATAGCCTTGGGTCGGCCGCGCATTGAAATCGCAGGGGCAGCCAAACGCGCAGGTGCAATTCTTCATCCATTCGCCTTCGAGACGCCAGTCCGATGCAGCCATGGCACATCTCCCAATGTGAGCGGGGATTACGGCAGCATTTGACGAATTTGTTCAGCGTTCTTGTCGAGGCAATGCGAAAGGGCGCGAGCGGGATCGAGTCCGATCAGAAGGCCGGCATCGCAGAAAAGTATGGTGGCGAGCTGCCGTTTACCGTCCCAGGATCATATCAGCGGCAGCCGAGCACGTACAGTGAGTGAGGGTAGTGGCTCAGAGCGGCCACATCTCGGGGATGTCCGACGTCAGGGACATGGCGCCCCATTCAAAACAAGCCTACGAACTCCTACACAATTGAAATATCAATACAATTCAGCCACAAACCGACCGCCGCCCCGCCCTTGCCAGCAGCGACAGCGTGCATGGATTGCGCCGGTGTAGCGCCAGTGCACCGGTACTGGCTCTAGCGCGCGGCCCACACCACCATCGTCCGACGAGACCAGCACCAGATGCGGGCGGCGCGCTTCGAACGTCCAAGAGCCGTTTCCGCTCCGATTGAATCGGAACCGGGCTCTAGATGCTTGCTTTGCACGTTGTCTTCGCGCGAACCGGTGTCCACTTCGCTGGAAAAAAGCTCTGATTGCGGCATTCGAGGGCGAGGCCTATGCTGAAGCCCGGCAATCACGCGGCCGCCCATCGTGCGGCGGGGGCAGCCTCACGGTGGATGGCTCGCACACCCATCCGAAAGGCAACGCCATGACCATTGCCCCCACATTGCACCGATATCTGGCTGCCGAGAACATCGAGTATGCCGAGATTCCGCACGCTCTCACCACGTCATCCGCGCGCACGGCGCAGGCCTGCCACGTCTCGGGCGATCACCTCGCCAAGGCCGTCGTGCTGCGGCATGACGGCGGCTACATGCTGGCGGTCGTGCCGGCATCGCACCATCTCAACCTGCCGGACTTGAAGGAAAGGCTCGGCGAGGATCTTGTGATGGCCAACGAGTCCGAGATCAACCGGCTGTTCGCAGACTGCGCACACGGAGCCGTTCCGGCGGTCGGCCGGTGCTACGGGCTCGATCTCGTCGTCGACGACAGCATCCGCGCCCAGCCTCAGGTCTATATCGAAGCCGGCGATCACGAGACGCTGCTTCAGCTCACCCATGCGCAGTTCGCGCGCCTGACGGCCAGTGCACCGCATGGACGCTTCAGTGTGCACGACTGACGCGGCATGACAGCAGGATGATTCCCGGCACGACCGTCGCGGCGACGCGTGCGGTCGCGCCCGGTTCGTTGTATAGTCTCATCGCGGGGGCTGCGTTCGCAACGGAGGTCCTCCATGAAAGTCAAGGACGTGATGCACAAGGGAGTAGATTGGGTCAGCCCCGACACCCCGATCACCGAGATCGCGAAGTTGATGCGAGGGCACGACATCGGCTGCATTCCGATCGGCGAAGACGACCATTTGATTGGGATGGTGACTGATCGCGACATCGTCTGCAAAGGTCTTGCGCGCAAGGACTTCAATGCCGCGGGCATGACAGCCCGGGACGTGATGACTGAAGGCATCCATTGCTGCCGGGAAGACGACGATCTGGCCAAAGCCGTGCACCACATGGAGACGCTGAAGATCCGCAGGCTGCCTGTGATCAACAGGAGCAAGCGGATGGTCGGCATGATCAGCCTGGGTGATGTCGGGCAATCCGCCACCGCAGATCTGTTGACGCAATGCGTCAAGGGCGTGTCGGCCCACCATTGAGGCTACGCCGGCCCAATTCCAGCTCGCAGCCCCCGCGGCCGCGGAGCTCTCGCGAGCGTGCATCGAGTGCAGTGTGACCGCAGTTCGGCTTCGCCGTACTCGGCGGCGAGTGTTCGCACTGCGTCAATTCCCGTAGAGAGACAGTTGGGGAGCCACAGAACTCTTTCGGGTTCGTTGTTGCACTTCGTATCTGATGGGTCGGCCGCGCGCTCAATCCTGCAGCAACTCGTCGGGCGGGCTGGACGCCGCCCCAATGGCAGAAGTCCGCCTGCATCTTTGCTGCGCTGCGACGGACGCGTGAATATCCGGTTGCTTAGAGCCCGAATGGGATCGCCTAAGACTAAAATGCGACATCGGGTAGCTTGTCGGATGCCGGCAATGCGTCCAAACTCCGATCAAAGTCGCTGGAATGCGGCCTACCTCCAGCGGTTATCAACGAAAAGCGTACCGAAACGCGTTCGAATAACAATGCCGCCAGGGAGGACGTTCATGACCGCCAAATCTGAAAAGACCCGAACCACTCGTCGCAAATTCTTGCTGGCCGCCGGCGCGGCCGGCGCTGCCACCATCGCCATGCCGCAAGTCAGCCGGGCGCAGACGGTGACCATGAGGATGCAGGGCTCGTGGGGCAAGGCCGATGTCTTCAACGAGATGGCGGAAGATTATGTGAAGCGAGTCAACGATATGGCCGGGGGCCGGCTGCGCATAGACTATCTGGTCGGCGGCTCGGTCGTGCATCCGTTTCAGGTATTCGACGGCGTGCATGGCGGCCAGCTCGATGCGGCGCACACGGTGACCGTCTACTGGTACGGCAAGCACAAGGCAGCATCGCTGTTCGGAACAGGCCCCGTGTTCGGCTTCAACGCCAACGAAGGCCTCGGCTGGATTCACAACGGCGGCGGCAAGGAGCTGTTCGAGGAACTACAAACCAAGATCATGAACGTCAACATTAAGAGCTTCTTCGCCATGCCGATGCCGACCCAGCCGCTCGGCTGGTTCAAGAAGCCCATCACCAGCGACGCTGATCTTAAGGGCTTGAAGTATCGCACGGTGGGACTTGCCGCCGATCTCTTCCAGGCGATGGGTGCATCCGTCGCGCAGCTTCCCGGCGGCGAGATCGTACCCGCGATGGAGCGCGGCGTGATCGATGGGTTCGAGTTCAACAATCCGACCTCGGACCGGCGCTTCGGCGCGCAGGATGTCGCCAAGAACTACATGATGGGTAGCCACCATCAGGCGACGGAATACTTCGAGATCATGTTCAACCGGACGAAGTTCAACGGTCTGCCGAAAGAACAGCAGGCGATCCTGCAATACGCCGCCGAAGCTGCTTCCTCCGCCAACGAATGGAAAGGCATGGACTACTACTCCAAGGACCTGCAGGAGCTGATCAACAAGGACAAGGTCAACGTCCTGCGGACACCGAAGTCGGTGTTCGACGCGCAGATCAAGGCATGGGACGGTCTGATTGCCCAGCTCGGTTCGGATCCATTCATGAAGAAGGTGATGGACTCGCAGAAGGAATGGGTGCGCCGCGTGGTTTACTACAACACGTACAACGCGACGGACTACCGCGGCGCCTTCGAGCATCATTTCCCGGGCGTGCTCAAGGTCTGACGGCTTGGGGCATCGCTGACGCTGTATGATGACGGGCGGCGCAACTGAAGTGCCGCCCACGAATTGGGAGGGGGACATCCGGATGTGCTGCTCGCGGCGAGTTCAGCTCGCATGACGAAATTTCTCTTCTTCATTGATGAGCTCAGCACCTGGATCGGCAAGGCGTTCGCCTGGCTGATTCTTGTTCTTACGCTGGGTGTCAGCTACGAGGTGTTCGTGCGCTACGTGCTGCGTGCGCCGACCACCTGGGCTTTCGACATCAGCTATATCACCTATGGCGCGATGTTCCTGATGGCCGGCGCATATACCCTCTCACGCAACGGCCATGTGCGCGCAGATGTAGTCTACCGCCTATGGTCGCCGCGCACCCAGGCGACGATGGACCTCGTCCTCTATATTCTGTTCTTCCTGCCGGCGATCGCGGCGCTGATGTATTCGGGCTGGAATTACGCCCAGATGTCGGTGCGCTTCCGCGAGGTCAGCATCTTCAGTCCGGCTGGCGTGCCGGTGTTTCCGCTGAAAGCGCTGATCCCGCTCACCGGTTTCCTTCTGTTTCTGCAAGGGTTCGCTGAAATCATTCGCTGCGTGCTGTGCATCCGCACCGGCCGATGGCCGCAGCGCCTGCACGACGTGGAAGAAACCGAGAGCCTCGTCATCCGCGAGCATCAGCAGCAGGCGGTTGAGCCGCAGCGCGAGAAGGGACCAGACGCATGACCGATCCTCAACTCGGCATGCTGATGTTGGGCCTCTTCATCTTCATCATCATGCTTGGCTTCCCGATAGCCTTCACGCTGATGGCGATGGGGGTCTCGTTCGGCTACTATGCCTACTACACCCCCGGTCAGGACTTCTTCCAGAATCGCATCTTCACGCTGCTGGTGCAGAAGACGTTCGAGGTCACATCCAGCGACGTTCTGGTCGCGGTTCCGCTGTTCCTGTTCATGGGCTATTTGATCGAGCGCGCCAACATTCTCGACCGCCTCTTCTTCTCGCTGCAGCTATCGATGAAGAACGTGCCGGGCGCGCTTGCGGTGGCCACGCTGATCACCTGCGCGATGTTCGCGACCGCCACCGGTATTGTCGGCGCCGTTGTCACGCTGATGGGCCTGCTCGCATTGCCGGCGATGCTGCGAGCCGGCTACGACACCAAGCTGTCGGCAGGCGTGGTCTGCGCCGGTGGCTGCCTCGGCATTCTGATTCCACCGAGCATTCTCCTGATCGTCTATGCGGCCACCGCCGGGGTTTCGGCGGTCAAGCTTTATGCGGCCGCGTTCTTTCCGGGGTTCATGCTGGCCGGCTTCTACGTCCTCTATGCGATGACCCGCGCGATCATCAATCCCGCGCTCGCGCCGAAACTGCCGCCCGAGCAGACCGACGTGCCGATCACCAAGGTCGTCTGGGCGCTTGTCACGTCGTTCCTGCCGCTTGCGTTGCTGATCGTTTCGGTGCTCGGCGCAATCCTGTTTGGACTCGCGACGCCTTCGGAAGCGGCCGCGGTGGGAGCCCTCATGAGCATCGTGCTGGCGGCCGCTTATCGTTCGCTCAACTACGAGATGATACGCGAATCCGTGTATCTGACCGTGCGCGCCACAGCGATGGTCTGCTACCTGTTCATCGGATCCTGGACGTTTTCGGCGGTATTTGCCGTCCTTGGCGGACAGTCGGTGGTGGAGCAGTTCTTCACCTCGCTGAACCTTTCGCCGGTCCAGTTCCTGCTGTTGACCCAGTTGATCATCTTCCTGCTCGGCTGGCCGCTGGAATGGACCGAGATCATCATCATCTTCGTGCCGATCTTCCTGCCGCTGCTTCCCCAGTACGGCATCGATCCGATCTTCTTCGGCATCCTGGTGGCGCTGAACACGCAAACGGCCTTCAATACGCCGCCCGTCGCGATGGCCGCCTTCTATCTGAAGGGCGTGGCACCGCCGCAGGTGAAGCTAACCGACATCTTCTCCGGCGCACTTCCCTTTGTCGGCCTCGTCTTCCTCACCATGGCACTGGTCTACATCTTCCCGGAGATCGCATTATGGCTGCCGAGCTATCTCTATGGATCGCGATGAGCGCGCCCGGCAAACCGACGAAAGGCTGCGCATGAGTCTCAACGCGCTCGGCCTCATGGAAGCGGCGGCCGGCATCCGCGACGGCCGGCTCAGTTCGGCGGAGCTCGTCGGCGACTGCCTCAGGCACATCGATGAGGTCGATCGCGATATCCATGCGTGGGCGTTCCTCGATCGCGACCACGCGATGCGGCAGGCCGAGGCCGCCGACGATCATCGCAAGCAAGGCAAGGCGACGGGGCCGCTGCACGGCGTCCCGATCGGCATCAAGGATATCTTCGACACCGGCGACATGCCGACGGAATTCGGATCAAGTCTTTGGGCCGGACGCACGCCGCGCCGCGATGCCGCGGCCGTGGCACGTCTGCGCGCGGCAGGAGCTGTGATCCTCGGCAAGACGGTGACCACCGAGTACGCATGTTACAATCCGGGCAAGACTCGAAATCCGCACAACCGGGATCACACGCCCGGCGGATCGTCCTCGGGCTCCGCCGCAGCCGTTGCGGCGCTGATGGTGCCAGGTGCCATCGGCTCGCAGACCAACGGCTCGGTGATCCGTCCTGCCGCTTTCTGCGGCGTGGTCGGTTTCAAGCCCACGCACGGCCTCATTCCGCGCAGTGGCGCGCTCGAATTGTCGCGCACACTCGATCATGTCGGCGTGTTCGGGCGCAGCGTCGAGGACGTGGCGCTGCTGGCCGAGGTATTGGTCGGGTTCGATCAGGAGGATCTGGACACGCGGCCCGTTGCGCATCCGCCATTCTCCGCAGTAGTGGCGAGCGAGCCGCCGTTGCCACCGCGCTTTGCCTTTGTGCGCTCTGCGGTCTGGGATCAGGCCGAGCCGGTGACGCGTGAAGCCTTTGCTGAGCTTGTCGAGGCTTTGGGCGAGGCTTCGAGCGAAGTCGAGCTTGGTCCAAGCTTCGATAAGGTCGTCGATATGCACCGCATCATCATGGAAGTTGATATGGCGCACAATCTGCGGCGTGACTACCAGCGAGGCGGCGACGAGCTCAGCACTCGGCTGCGGCAGGCGATCGAGCGCGGCCGCACACATCTCGCGGTGGATTATTGCAATGCCCTGGCCGGGATTACACCCCTCAACCAGGGCCTGGACCATGTTTTCGACGAGTACGACGCCATCCTGACGCCCGCGGCGCCAGGCGAGGCGCCCGGACTTGAGACGACCGGCACACCGATTTTCTGCACGACCTGGACCTATCTCGGTGTGCCCGCCATCAGCCTGCCGTTGATGAGCTCCGGAACCGGCCTTCCGCTGGGCGTTCAGCTCGTCGGCCGTCGCGGCAACGATGCCCGCCTCTTACGCACGGCGCACTGGCTCGCCAATAATGTCGAGCACACTCGTCGTGGCGGTCGGCGCAAAGTCCCGAGCCCTGGGTCGCAATCGGGCCCCGGCGCGGAGAAAAGGAGAGTGCGATGACCAATCTGATCACCGGAATCATCGGCCTCGCGCTTGTGATGGCATTTCTTGGAATCCTGGTGGTTTGGATCAAGGCCATCCCGCTCATCGTCATTGTTGTTGGCGTGATGATTCTGGCGGTGATCGATTTCGTGCGTTCGCTACGGGCGAACGGCGTGCTTCGCTGACTGATGATGCGCGCTTCGACGTGGCGCGCGTGTTCCCCCGGGCGCTTCCACTTGCCGGCCCCTCCGAAAGCGGCGACCTCTCAATGCACTCCTCCTGCGCAGCTCCGTAGCTCGCGCAGCCGGTCCAATCGTCGGCGCGATCTCGAGCCGGCAGCAGGAGCCTGCGCCGATACCGTTAGAATCGGTGGTTGCGAGTCTGGATTTGAACGTACAGAGCTCTATTACGGAGAGAAATCCGCGAGCGCCTTCGCGGCGATCCTCCGCGCGGACCAAGTCATTGCTGACGTAGGGCGCGACGCCTCTTTCTCATTCAAGCGGCGGATTCAAGCGGCCGATTTGGCTCCCGAACTTTCCGTCGCGCTGGCGCGGCTCACATGCAGCGAAAAGCCCGACGCACCTGCGTCCTCAAACCCGGGCTTCAGTTGCATGCTGGGGATGAAGTAGTCGCCCCCGTTCTGTTGCCGGTAGGGAATCGGCGCCGTTGTCTCGATGGTTCTCATGCGCCCGCGCAGGCGCTCGGCCGCGCGATCGAATTCACCATCGCTGAAACGATCCACTTTGTAGACGAGAAACGGCGGCAGCACGTCGTAGCCCGGATAATACAGGATCCCGTGGTTGATCGGAAACAAGAGGTCGTCGATCGGACCGTTGACGCCGCGATCCGAGTAGTGGTCCTCCCAACCACCGGTCGTCACCACCAACATGGCCCGCTTGCCGGCCAGCGTGCCTTCCCCGAAACGATCACCCCAACGCTGTTCGCTGTGTTCGCCAACTCCGTAAGCGAACCCGTATGCAAACACTCGTTCGACCCATCCCTTCAGGATGGCCGGCATGCTGTACCACCACAGCGGAAACTGAAGGATCAACATGTCTGCCCAAAGCAGGCTCTCGATTTCGGCTTTCACGTCCGCAGTGAGCGTGTCGGATTCGAAAGCCTTCTTGGAGGCCTGGCCTGCGATGAAGCGCTCGCCGGGCGGCCACGCCGGGAAGTCAGCGCGGTCGACTTCCGACTTCCAGCGGTCGGCATACAGGTCCTTGACGCGCACCTCATGCCCCTGCGCTTTCAGCTCCTCGATTGCAATATCGCGGAGCGCTCCGTTGAGTGAATTCGGTTCGGGATGTGCGAAAACCAGCAGAATTTTCATGGACTGAGCTCCCAAGCGGAAAAGACGAACCTTCGTCCCGGCAAGAGAACACCACCGTCAGCTATATTTGAAATCACGGAAATGCTCGGCTACTAGCCACAGCATGAATACCAACCGCCTCGACCTCAATCTGCTCGTCACGCTGGAGGCGCTGCTCGTGGAGCAGAACGTGACTAAAGCCGCCGCCCGCCTGCACCTGAGCCAACCCGCAGTCAGCGCCCAGCTAAATCGCCTCAGGAATGAATTCGATGACTTGTTGCTGATCCCTGCCCAGCGAGGGATGACGCCAACCGTCAAGGCCATCGAACTGCTCGATCCGCTGCGCCAGGCGCTGGATCAGGTTCGCGCCACCGTGGCCACACACAGGCACTTCGATCCTGCCAAAGCGAAGTTGAGCTTCGCGATCGCCTGCACGGATTATTTGCAGGCTGCGCTGGTCGAACCGCTGGTCATGCAGCTCAGGACGAGAGCGCCGGGGGTACGCGTAGCGATCCGCAATCTGGATCTGCTGCAGCTGGAAACACAAATGGAGCGGGGCGACGTGGACCTCGCGCTTATGACGCCGCAAGATGCCCCGCCCAGGCTTCGCACCAGACATCTGTTCGACGAGCGGTATGTGCTCATTGGCCGCCGCGATCACCCGCGACTTCGCGGCAAGATCACGGTCAAGGAGTTTGCCCAGCTGGAGCACGTGATCGTGTCGCTTCGCGGGGGCGACTTCGTCACACCCGTGGACGACGCGCTGGGGGCCTTCGGACAGAAAAGACGAGTGGTGCTGTCGGCCGCTTCATTCCTGTTCGTTCCCGAGATCGTGGCCCGGTCCGACTTCGTGGCCCTGGTGCCGGAGCGGCTGGTCGTCGGCCGCGCCGACAAGCTCAAATTGATCGACTGTCCATTCCCCATAGATGGGTTCGCAGTCGGGATGGTGTGGCACGAGCGCAGTCACGGACACAGCGGTCAACGCTGGATCCGAGAGACGATCGTGTCGATGATCAACGCTCAAGCCGGCGCGCGCCGGCGCCGGTGAACCCGTAGATCTGTTGCTTGATGCCGAAATTCATCCCGATCTCTCGGGCGACGGGTCCATTTACGATGATGATCGGACTCGAGAAGCACGTCGTGCAGAGCAAGCCATGGATGGTGAAGAGCGGGTCCAGCGCGGCCTCAAGTGCCGTCAGAACGTCCGGCATGTAGTCCGGACAGCAGCCCGCCATGCCGTCGCACAAGATCGTAGTCTGGCGCACAAAATCGTAGTCATGGTGCCCAGGGGCGGAATCGAACCACCGACACTGCGATTTTCAGTCGCATGCTCTACCAACTGAGCTACCTGGGCGTGCTCCAAGAGAGGGGCCAAAGCCCATCGAGCGGGCGGTTTATAGTGGGCTAGAAGCGGCCTGTCCACCCACGCTTCGCCTTTGGCTTCGCGGGGCACGGCCCGGCTGTGCACAAGGTCGGGCCTTCCTGCCAAGGCTTACGCGCGGCGCACCGACCTCACGCATAATGCGTTGATTTTACGTAGTTATTCGACATCATCCACATCGTCGTCGCGACCAGGGATGACGTAGGAACCTTTCAGCCACCGGTTCAAATCGACGTCGCGGCAGCGCGAGGAGCAGAACGGGCGGGTGGCCTGCGACTGCGGCTTGCCGCAGATCGGGCAGGTCTTGCGCGGGCTGGCGGGTTTTTTGACTTCGTCGTCCATGACGTCGGCAGCTTACATGGGGTGAAGGAATTCAAGCGCTGGTCGGCAAAGGGGTTCCCTAGACAGCAACGAACGCGTTCCGCGGGTGTCCGGAGCGGACTCCGCCGGCTTGGCTGCCGCGCTCAGACCGCGGTGGCGTTGAGCCAGCCGAAGCGGATCGGAAAGCCTTCGCCGCCGAGCAGCGTCGTGGTTTCGTAGAGCGGCAGGCCGACGACGTTGGTGTAGGACCCCACCATCTTCACCACGAACGAGCCGGCGATGCCCTGCACGGCGTAGCCGCCGGCTTTGCCCCGCCATTCGCCGGAACCGATATAGGCCTGGATGTCGTCCTCGGAGAGACGCTTGAAGCGCACGCGGGTCTCGACCAGGCGCTGGCGGAAGGCTTCGCGCGGCGTGACGAGGCAGATCGCGGTGTAGACGCGGTGGTTGCGGCCCGATAGCAGCCGCAGGCACTGCGCGGCCTCGTCGACCAGATTGGCCTTGGGCAAGATGCGGCGGCCGACCGCCACCACGGTATCGGCGGCGAGGATGAAGGCGCCGCGCAGCTCGTCGTCGAGCTGCACCGATTTCAGTGCGGCATCGGCCTTTGCCCTCGCGAGCCGATTGGCGCAGGCGCGCGGCAGCTCGCCCCGCTTCGGCGTCTCGTCGACGTCGGCCGGCCGGAGCGCATCCGGCTCGATGCCGGCCTGGTTGAGCAGCGACAGCCGACGCGGCGAACCGGAGGCAAGTACGAATTTGGGGCGGCCAAGCATCAGGTGATTTGGGGGATGAAGCGGGGTGAATTGCGCGCGGAACCTATCGGAAGGGGGCTGATTTCACAACCCGGGAACCGGAGGTTTGGTGATTCGAGGCTTCCGGCATGGCTTTGCCTGCGCCCTGTGACGCGGGTGTTACAAACGCTGCTTGCTACCCGCTCGCCGCGCCAACCTTGGCGAAGCGTCGCCGGATGCGCATCAAGAGCTGATCGCAGACCTCGCGATAGGCAGCGAGCTTCTGGTCGCGGCTGCCTTCGATGGTGGTGGGATCCTGCGTCGGCCAGTATTCGACCTCGGCCGCGAGTGTCCGCGTCAGCTCCAGGGCCTTGTGATGCGCCTCGGGCGAGAGCGTGATGATGAGGTCGAAATTCAGCCCCTCCCAGTCCTCCAGCTCCTCGAAGGTCTGCGGCTTGTGAGCCGAGATGTCCTGGCCGAGCTCGGTCATCACGGCGACTGCGAATGGATCGAGCTCGCCCTTCCTGGTGCCGGCCGACTTCACGTAGAGGCCTTGCGGAAACATGTGCTGCAACAGGCTCTCGGCCATCGGTGAACGCACGCTGTTCATCGCACAGGCGAACAGCACCGATTGCGGATCGCGTGCGCGTGGGGGCGCAGCCATCGCTTACGCTCTTTTGTTTTTGCGCATGATCCGATCCGAAAACCGGTTCCCACTTCTCGGGATCATGCGCGCTCACCCCTTCCAATGAAGGACAGTAATGAGCGTGAACAGGCGGCGCGAGGTCTCGAAGTCGACCCGCACCTTGCCCTTCAGCCGCTCCTGGAGCGTGCGCGATCCCTCGTCATGGATGCCGCGGCGGCCCATGTCGATGGCCTCGATCTTGTCGGGGGTCGCGGTGCGGATCGCCTGATAGTAGCTGTCGCAGATCATGAAATAGTCCTTCACGATCCGCCGGAACGGCGTCAGCGACAACAGATGCGCAACGACAGGCGAGCCGTCCTCGCGGCGGATGTCGAACATCAGCCGGTTGCCGGTGATGCCGATATGCAGCGTGAACGGGCCCTTGCCCTCCGCGCCGTCGGGCGCGAACAAATTCTGCTCGATCAGATCGTAGATCGCGATCGCCCGCTCATGCTCGATATCAGGCCCGGAACGGCCGATCGAGTCCTCGTCGAGCGTGACGCCGACGATGCGATTGGTCGAGTCGTCCTGTTCGGGCGGCTTTGTCATGACAGATTGAGGCGCATTCCGATCGAACGCGAATGGGCGTCCAGCCCCTCCGCCTTGCCGAGCGTCATCGCCGCCGGACCGAGCGCACGCAATTGATCGGGTCCGCACTTCAGGATCGAGGTGCGCTTCATGAAGTCGTGCACCGAGAGCCCCGAGGAAAATCGCGCCGAGCGCGCCGTCGGCAGCACGTGGTTGGAGCCGCCGACATAGTCGCCAATCGCCTCGGGCGTATGAGGCCCGAGGAACACCGCGCCGGCATTGCGGATCTTTGCGGCCAGCGCGTCGGGGTCAACCGTCATGATCTCGAGATGCTCGGCCGCGATGGCGTCCGCGAGCGGGATCGCGTCATCGAGGTTCTTCACCATGATGACGGCGCCGAAATCGGCCCAGGAGCTGCCTGCGATCGCCGCGCGCGGCAGCGTCTTCAGCTGCGCCTCCACGGCTTTTTCAACATCGGCGGCGAGCCGCGTTGAATCAGTGATCAGGATCGATTGCGCGCTGGCATCGTGCTCGGCCTGCGCCAGCAGGTCGGCGGCGATCCAGTCGGCGTTGCCGGTGTCGTCGGCGATCACCAGCACCTCGGAAGGACCGGCGATCATGTCGATACCAACCTTGCCGAACACCAGCCGCTTTGCGGCGGCGACATAGGCGTTGCCGGGGCCAACGATCTTTGCGACCGGTGCAATCGTCGCGGTGCCGTGAGCAAGCGCGGCGACGGCCTGCGCGCCGCCGACGCGATAGATCTCGGTGACGCCACCGAGATGCGCCGCCGCCAGCACCAGCGGATTGAGCTTGCCGTCGGGCGAGGGCACCACCATCACGAGGCGCGCAACGCCGGCGACCTTGGCCGGCACTGCGTTCATCAGCACCGAGGACGGATAGGCGGCAGTGCCGCCGGGCACATAGAGGCCGGCGGATTCGATCGCGGTGTAGCGCCAGCCGAGCTCGACGCCGAGCGGGTCGGTGAAGCGCTCGTCCTTCGGAAGCTGACGGAGGTGATAGGTCTCGATGCGGTCCCGCGCGAGCTTGAGCGCATCCAGCGTCGCAGGCTCGCAGGCCTTCACGGCGGCCTCGATCTCGGCGGCGGAGACGCGCAGGCCCGAAGCATCCAGCCTCAAGCGGTCGAACTTTGCCGTGGCTTCGAGCAGGGCGGCATCGCCACGCTTGGCCACGTCGTCGACGATCGCGCGCGCGGCGGCCTCGACATCGGCCGAAGCCTCGCGCTTGGCGGCGAGGAAGGCGGCGAATCGCTGGTCAAAGTCGGCGCTGCTGCGGTCGAGGCGAACGGGCATATCTCGCTTGGCTTCTGGCTGGTCTTGAGGGGCGGATCGGCGCACCAGGTCCCCTGCTCAATGGCGCGGCGGCCACCCGCCGTCAACCCTTGCGAGATGTCGTCCCGGCGGACGCCGGGACCCATAACCCCAGGGTCATGTTGTTGAAACGAGATGGGGCCCCGATTGTGCTCGATAATTACCTCCGGTGGCTATGGATTCCGGCGTGCGCCGGGACGACACCGGTTTGCTGGTATACCGCCTCATTCCTCGACGCCCAGTCCCGTTCCCAGCGCGTTGGCCCCGAGGTCGGTCAGTTCGCATTCCAGGCACTCGACGTCCAGGCGGATGGCGCCGCCCTGGGCGAACAGAAGCAGGGCGCTGCCGCCGGGCTCCTCATGGCGGCCGTCCTGGGGGTGAAATTCAATGCCGACGAGATCCAGCACCTTGTCCGGCGCGGCGAGGTCGATGTTGCGCGACTTGCAGGCGAGCACACGGTCGAAGCGGAGTGCGGCGACCAGCCGGCGTGGCTCGGTCTCGCCCTCCAGTGTCTGCTCCCAGTCCAGCCGGCTCATTCCGACCACAAGCCGCTTCTCGCTCTGGCGCCAGATGATGTCGGACGTCTGGACGCGAGCGTCCTGGACATGGGTCGAGATCACCGCGAGATCGTCGGCGTCGAGCGCAATCAGTTTGAGCTGGGGCGACATCGCCGACGCTTCTCCTTCGGAGTGGACAGGGCTCAACGCGCGCGGGCCCCGATATTTCCGTGCAAACTGTACAACGGGCCGGCAGGTCAGAGGCTATTGATATCCTCCATCTCCAGCACCTTGCGCGGATACCCCTCCCGGGCAACGCGGATCATGGCGCGGCCGATCTGCTCGGTCGAGGTCATGAGCGAAGGCGAGATCCGGCGCAGCACCGACCAGAGCGGCCCGCTCACGGCATAGACAGCCCGCACCCAGGCGGTCTTGGACCGGGCACCGTGCAGGGGCTGGATCGCGCCGGGCCGGAACATGTAGGCGGCTTTGAACGGCAGCTTGAGCAGGTCGTTCTCGGTCTTGCCCTTGATCCGCGCCCACATCTGCGAGCCCCGCTCGGTGGAATCGGTACCGGCGCCGGTGACATAGGTGAAGATCATCTGCGGATTGAGGCGCGCCAGCGTCGTCGCAACAGCGAGCGTGAGATCATAGGTGAGGTGGCGGTAGCGCTCCTCGCTCATGCCGATCGAGGAGACGCCGAGGCAGAAAAAGCAGGCGTCGTAGCCGGTGAGTTGGGCTTCGATCGCCGAATAATTCAGAAAATCCTCGTGGATGATCTCGGTGAGCTTGGCGTTGCGCACGCCGGTCGGGCTGCGGCCGACCACGAGCACACGATCGATGCCGGGATCGATCAGGCATTCGCGCAAAACGCCCTGCCCGACCATGCCGGTCGCGCCGAAGATGATGACCTGCATCGGCATGATCCCAACGCTCTCGCGGCTCATGCGGCGGCCGCGATCTCGTCGAAGGATACACCGGTCAGCGTCGCCGAGGCATCCCACAGCATGGCCGCCGCAGCGAGATCCTTCGCCCGCGCCATGATCTTCGCCGGCCCCGGTGATCCCTTCAATTCGTAAAACCCGTTTGGGCCGTAATAGCCGCCGGGCTCGACCTCCGGAGAGGTCGCCGCAAACAGCGTGGGCAGCGCGCCTTCGGCTGCGGATTGGCTGATCAACGGCTGCAGCAGCCGGCCGACCCGCCACTGAAAGTTATTGGCGCCGGGGCCGTTCGCAATGAGGTCGGTCCGCGCGTAGCCGGGATGGGCGGCAAGGCTCACCAGGCCCCAGCCGGCGGCGAGGCTGCGACGTTGCAACTCCAGCGCAAACATCAGCATCGCCAGCTTGGATTGGCAGTAGGCGCGCCACGGACGATAGGAATGCTTGCTTTGCAGATCGTCGAAATTGATCGCACCGGAGCGGTGGGCAAGGCTCGAGAGATTGACGATGCGGGGCGCCTTGGCGCGGCGAAGCTGCGGCAACAGCCGCGCCGTCAAGGCGTAGTGACCGAGATAATTGGTGCCGAGCTGCACCTCGAAGCCATCCTCCGTCTGCTGCCGCTTCGGCAGCGCCATCACGCCGGCATTGTTGACGAGGAGATCGAGCCGTTCGTTGTCGGCGGCAAAGCGCCGGGCAAAATCGGCGACGGAGGCAAGGCTTGCGAGGTCGAGATGCTCATAGGCGATCAGCGCGTCGGGAAACCGCTCGCAAATGCCTTCGATTGCGCGCAGGCCCTTTGCGTCATTGCGTCCGGTGAGTATGACAATGGCACCGGCGCCCGCCAGCGCCATCGCGGTCTCGTAACCGAGCCCGCCCGTCGCCCCGGTCACGACCGCGGTTATCCCGCTGAGTGAGGGGATGTCTGCCGTGGTCCAGTCGGTCATGCCATGTCTCCGCGGCTTTCAGGGTCGAAAAGGCCCGCGACCGGTCTAAATGTGCACTGAGTGCAAGTTTGCAAGAGGTGAAATGACTTGAAGGCTTCGAAGGTTGGCGGGAAAAGCGTCAAGTCATTGTCTGCGGGAGGAAATTTTCTCGCCACCACCGGCCTGCGCCAGCGCAAGCGGCAAGAGACCCGCGAGCGGCTGACCCGCGCGGCGATGACCCTGTTCCTGGAGCGCGGCTTCGAGGCCACAACCATCGACGACATCGCAGCGGCGGCGAAGGTGTCGCGGCGCAGCTTCTTCCATTACTTCGCGTCGAAGGAGGACGTGGTCGCCGCCTGGCAGGAGGGCGCGGCGAGCGCGCTGGTCGCCGAGATCGTCGCCCGGCCCGCGGACGAATCCATGCTGACGGCGGCGGAGAATGCGATCGCGGCGGCAGTCAAACGGCTCGACCCGGCGGAAGCTGCAGCGATGTCGCGGCTCAAGCGCGACAATCCCGCGCTGCAGGCGCGCGACCAGCTCAAATACGAAAAGCTCGAGCGCGCGCTGGCCGACGGACTGGCACAGCGCGCCCGCACCAAATCGGACCGATCGAAGGCACGGCTCGTCGCCATGATCGCCACCGGCGCGATGCGCGTCGGCGGCGAGAGCTGGATCGGCGAAGGCGCGCGCGAAAAGCCGGAGGCTTTCGTGAAGCGCATCTTCGATGCGATCAGGGCGATATTGAAGTGAGTTGGCTTCACCCTCCCCTGGAGGGTGAGGGTCGCTATGCATGTAGCGGAGCGGGATGCATAGCGGGGTGGGGTGACAGTCCCTCCACCGAAGCAGTGCCTGCAAGGAGAGATCACCCCACCCCGCTCGCGCTGCGCGCGATCGACCCTCCCCCTGCAGGGGAGGGTAAGAGTCACTCACTCCCTGAAAAACGCCAGCAGGTCGGCGTTGATGGTTTCGGCGTGCGTGGTCGGCATGCCGTGCGGGAAGCCCTTGTAGGTCTTCAGGATGCCCTTCTTCAGCAGCTTGGCCGACAGCGGGGCGGAGTCGGCGTAAGGCACGATCTGGTCGTCGTCGCCGTGCATCACCAGCACGGGCACGTTGATCTTCTTGAGGTCCTCGGTGAAATCGGTTTGCGAGAACGCGACGACGCCGTCGTAATGGGCCTTCGCGCCGCCCATCATGCCTTGGCGCCACCAGTTCTGGATCACGGCTTCCGACGGTTTCGCACCGGGGCGGTTGTAGCCGTAGAACGGGCCGGCGGCGAAGTCGCGATAGAACTGTGCGCGGCCGGCCGCGAGTTGAGCTTGCAGACCGTCGAACACGCTCTTAGGGAGCCCGCCCGGATTGGCCGCGGTCTGGACCATCAGCGGCGGCACCGCGGAGAGGATCGCGGCTTTCGCCACCCGGCTCTCGCCATGGCGCGCGATGTAGTGCACGACTTCGCCGCCGCCGGTGGAATGCCCGACATGGATGGCGTTCTTGAGGTCGAGATGCGCGGTGAGCGCGGCGAGATCGTCGGCATAATGATCCATGTCGTGGCCGTCGGCGACCTGCGCCGAGCGACCGTGGCCGCGGCGGTCATGGGCGATGACGCGGTAGCCACGGGTGACGAAGAACAACATCTGCCCGTCCCAGTCGTCCGACGATAGCGGCCAGCCATGGCTGAACACGATCGGCTGGCCCGCGCCCCAGTCCTTGTAGAAGATCTCGACGCCGTCTTTGGTGGTGATGGTGGGCATGGATTACTCTCTTTCGGTAGAATTGTTACGCGCAAACAGGCACGCGCCGACGATCCGCAGATGGTTATGAAACGTCCCGAATGCGATGCCTCGCATCACCTGCGAACGTTGAGGATCGTGTGATCAGGCAAACGACATTGGCCGGAAGCGGCGCCAGGCGCCGATCGTCAGCACCACGAAAAACACCAGCACGATGCCCTGCACCACGGCGAACACCGGACCCGATGGCGGCGCCGGCGGCACGGCAGGCGCGAGCGCGGCGAGCGCCGGCACCTTCAGGAACGACTGAATTACCAGCACGAAGACGTTGAAATAGAGCGAGATCATCGCGGTCACGACGTAAACCGGGCGCCAGACGCCGGCGAGCTTCATGCCGTAGAGCGCGATGCAGGCGATCGCGAGCAGCACCAGCGAGATGATGCCGATGATGTGCGAGGGCAGCAGCTCCTTGAAAGGAAACAGGAAGCCGGTGGCGCTGGTGAGAATGGTGAACAGCAGGAAGATCGCGGTGAGACCCGGCATCGGCTTCGAGCCGAGCAGGCCGAACATCACGACGAGGCCGGCGACGATGGCAATCAGGCTGATGACCACATGGATCAGCGTGAGGGCGGGCAGGCTCAACCCAAGCACCATGACATCTCTCCTACTCTCCGCATTGAGACAACGAGAGTAGTATTACGGTCCTCATGAGATTGCCACATGCGTTGTCGTCGCATGCATGCGCGAAGCCATGCGTCATCGTGCGAATCGACAAACGCATGGCTGAATTATTTGCAGCGCTGTCGCGCACGACAGCAGGCTTTCGACGAAAGTTGAAGCGATCCTTCACACGTCCTTGGTGTCGAAGATCAAGATGTCGGCACCGCCGCTGGCGAATTTCGGCACGTCGGCACCGGTCGCCTTGCCTTCCGGACTGGCGAATGCCGCCTGGATGTCGGCCACGCTGTCGAAGGTGAGAATGGCGACGAGATGGATTCCGGAAGGACCTGCGGGAGATGCGACCGGCCCCTTGCTGACGGCGTATTTCTTCAGGCCGGGAAGCTTCTTGGCGAGCGGGATGTGCGTTTCGGCATAGTAATTGTCGAAGGCGGCAGCATCCTTGGGTGTCTTGTAGAGCACGACGACTTCAGCCATTTAGTCCTCCCGATTGAATCTCTTGTTCGTTCCGCGGACGATACGCCTCGCGGGTGCCACGATAGTCCGCACGACGCGGCACGATGGCAAGTCCCATTCCGCTTGCCATTCCCTTGCCTTCTGCTTGCCTAAAGCGCCGGTTTTGCGGCGTCGCCGAGATAGCCGTGCAGGGAGGCGACGACCTGCGCGCCCTCGCCGATGGCGCCGCCGACGCGCTTGACCGAGCCGGAGCGGACGTCGCCGACGGCATAGACGCCGGGCACGGACGTTTCCAGCGGTGCCACGAGCTTGCCCTGGTTCTGCTCGGACTGCGCGCCGGTCACGACGAAACCGCCGCGATCGAGCGTGACGCCGCAGCCGTCGAGCCAGGAGGTGGCGGGATCGGCGCCGACGAACAGGAAGAGGTTGCGGATGTCGGCGGAATCCTCGTCGTCCGAGAGACGGCTCTTCCAGCGGATGCGGCGCAGCAGCGAGGTCTCGTCGCCTTCGAGTGCGGTGATCTCGGTGTTGAACATCAATTCGATGTTCGGCGTCGCTTCGATGCGCTCGATGAGATAGCGCGACATGCTGGCCCCGAGGCCGCCGCCGCGGATGATCATCAGCACCTTTTTCGCGTGGCCCGACAGGAACACCGCGGCCTGCCCTGCCGAATTGCCGGCGCCGACCAGGGCCACCTCCTCACCGGCGCAGAGCTTCGCCTCCACGGGCGAGGCCCAATACCAGACGCCGCGGCCCTCGAACTTGTCGAGATCGGCGATTTCGGGCCGACGATAGCGCGCGCCGCTCGCAACCACGACCGCGCGCGAGCGCAAGGTGTCGCCGCAATCCAGTGCCAGCGCGAAGGTGCCGTTGGCGCGCGAGCAATCCAGCGAGCTCACCGACATCGGAATCATGATGTCCGCGCCGAACTTCTGCGCCTGGGTGAAGGCGCGTCCCGCCAGCGCCTGGCCGGAGATGCCGGTCGGAAAACCCAGATAATTCTCGATGCGCGCACTGGCGCCGGCCTGGCCGCCGAAGGCGCGGGTGTCGACGACCGCGACCGAGAGGCCTTCGGACGCCGCATAGACCGCGGTCGCGAGCCCCGCCGGTCCGCAGCCGACGATGGCGACATCGTAGATGCGGCCGTCCTTGGCACCGCCGATCATGCCGATGGCGCGGCCGAGCTCGGTCTCGCTGGGATTGCGCAGCACCGTGCCGCCGGCCGTGACGACGAGCGGCCAATCCTCCGGCTTCGGCGAATAGCGCGCGATCAGCTCGGCGGCGTCATGCTCGCTGTTGGGATCGAGCAGATGGTGCGGCTGGCCGTTGCGGGTGAGAAAGCCCTGCAGGCGCACCACGCCGGCGGAGTTCGACGGCCCGATCAGCACGGGGCCACCGATGCCGCCCTGGATCAGATTGACCCGGCGCAGGATCAGCGCGCGCATGATGCGCTCGCCAAGCTCGGCTTCGGCCACAAGCAGCGCGCGCAGCCGGTCCGGCGGAACGAGCAGCACCTCGACCTCACCCTCGGCGCGGCCATCGACCAGCGCCGGCCTGCCGGAGAGCTGGCCAAGCTCGGCCAGAAATTGACCCGGCCCCTGATCGATCACCGGGGTGACGTGGCCGAGGCCGTCGCGCTGGGTGATGGCGACCTGGCCCGCCAGCACCACGAACATGCCCGGCCCTTGCTTGCCGGTCTCGAACAGCAGCTCGCCGTCCTTATACTGCCTGAGCTCGCCAAAATGGCGCAGGCGCTCGATCTCGACTTGTGTCAGCGTCGGAAAGGTCTGCTCGGGACGCGTGAACTGCGCCATCAGCGCCTCCCTGTCGGTTCGTTGCACCTCGTCCTGTGCCATCGTCACTCATTCCATTCTAGCTGCCGGTCTTGCCGGCGGCCCCCTCATTTAGGGAACCATCCTCATTCTGCGAGGGCTCGGCGATTGCGGCGCGCTCGCGCGCCTGCAGCTTCCGCCGCTTCAGGTTTTCGCGCAGCGCCGATTTCAGCCGGTCGTCACGGGACGCCCGGCCCTGTTTCGAATTCTGGCTCGCGCTCTTGTCGTTCCGGTCCGTCATCAAAGATCCATCGCAGCGATCGGCCATAACATGCCCAACGAACATGGCAGCTCAAGAGGCGAGCTCGATCCGATCGTGCGAAACGCGAAATGGATCGAATCCGGGCCCCGGGCCAACTGGCCAGTTGGGCGGGGATATCGGCCCCCGAATCGGCGGGAAGTCGGTGGTTTCGCGCGAAAACGGGCATTTTGGCCTCGATATCGGCCCGATTTTCTCGTTTTGGCGGGGCTTGCAAGCTTGCACAGGAGGGGGGCTTGTGGCAGATATCGGCCCGCTTGGTAGGCCCCTGTGGCGGCCGATTCTGATCCCAGCACATGCTGCCGTAGCTCAGTGGTAGAGCACTCCATTGGTAATGGAGAGGTCGACAGTTCAATCCTGTCTGGCAGCACCAGCTTTCCCCAATCGAGGCGAGCCCTCCGCTTCGCCAGCGTGCCCGCCGCAACAGCCGAAGACGCCATCGTGATCAAACGTTCCCTACCCTATGAAGGACTGCTCCACGAGATCGTTGAGCACAATGGTGTGCTCTATCTCGGCGGCATCGTTCCCGAGGATGCGGGGCTCGACATGGCAGGCCAGGCCGACGATGTGCTTCGCCAGTTGAAGGCCCTGCTTGATGGGGCCGGCTCCGATCTCTCCTGCGTTCTGCAGGTGACGATCTTTTTGGCTGATCTCGCCGACAAGGCGGCGCTCAACCAGGTGTGGAAGCGCTATTTCCCCGCGGACCATCTGCCGGCGCGTGCCGCCATTGGCGTTGCGGATCTCGGTCCGGGCGTCAAGCTCGAGCTGACGGCGATCGCCGCTCGCCGCTGATACACAAGCGACACCGACGAGGCGAGAAAGCTCGGTCGTTTCAACAGCACCAGTGCTCGACACATGGCTCGGCATTCTCGCGGCCTGAAACGCCCGAGTTTTGCTGGTTTCCTTGTCCCTCTTCTGTGAAGAGGGCGCAGGGAAGGCCGGGTGCCGGCTGGCACCCGCAATCCGCCGCGCGAAAAATTTGCACACGCAAATGCGCAGGCGGGACGACAGGTGGGCCGGAAAACACCCGGCCTTCCCTGCGCGATGGTTTTCACGGCCTATGCCTGCTCTCCCCGGAGCCGAGTTCCTTCTGGCCTCCGTCACCTCGCGAATTGGCGATGCCTCCAGGCCCGGTTGAGCCCAAAACCATCTCCGCAAGGCTTGACCGTAGCAACGACGGTCAGGACCACACGGTTTAGCCGTACGCGTCGGCCCGGCTTCGCTTTAGTAGCTTCGCCGGACACAGCGCCGTCCGTCCGCACGGGGTGAGGACCTCACGAGGTTCATCTCGCCCTGGTCCCACTTCGCGTGCCCGGCGCTGCCGCGTCCACCGCACCCCAGCCCACGTTCGTGACGACGTACGATCGCCCCTCTCCTTGGGCCGGGATGGCGGGATAGTGCCGCAAATCCGAATTTCGGTAAAGTGGAATATTTTTGCGGGAGGGGGTTGACGGGTTTTGACAGGAGGCGGGGTGTTTTGCCCGACGGGTCAGAAGCGTTGCAGTCAATATCGGGGTTTTGACCCGATGCGGAAATCCTACCACCGGACATGCCGCCTGAAATCACGTGGTCTTTGGACCCTCGTTGGGGTAATTTTCTGTTGCAACTGATAACCGCGAGCGGACCATTTCGCCGCGACATCAAGGGAGGACGATCATGACCTTCCGCGCACGAAGTCATCTTGCTTTCTTCGCGTCATTCTTGCTTCTGACTACGGCTGACGCGGTTCGCGCGGGCAGCGAGGACGAAGTGAAGGCTCTCTTCACAAGATTTGTTGCCGCACAAAACGCTCATGACCTCAAGGAGGTTGGTGAGCTTCTGCAAGACTCAGCTCAGTTCTTGTGGATCACGCGCGGCGCCCCTGTCTGGGGTCACGCCGCAGCAATCAAGCGCTTCGAGACCCTGTATCAAGGCACTTGGTCCCTTGACCCGAAAATGGACGAACTGAAGGTCATCGAATTGCAGACGGGGGTGGCGCAACTCTATGTGCCAGTAACCTTTATGATTTCACCGCCTGGACAGACTGCGCAGCCGACACGGTTCCTGATGAATCAAGTGCTGGTGAAAACAGGCGACGATTGGAAGATAACGAGCATCCTTCCAATTCCTGCGCCTCAGCCATAGACCAAGTTTATTTGCCGAATGCTTCGGAACAACGGCGCCAATTTGCTCGGAGCTCATCAAGCGAGCCAGAAGAGCTGATCGCTCTACGTTCGATGGAGCGCGGCCGCTCTGGGTGAACAACCGGGCGGGCCATGTCTTCTCTTGGCCCTTGGTGGCATCGCTTGGCTTTGACCCCGAATCGGGCGTTGAGCACCCCTGTGGCACGACGTAAGCTCTCGCCCAGTTCGCAGGCTGAGGAGAAGGCGGGTGCTGGCCAGCCCAAAGATCACCCCTTCGCGGACGTCCAAGGCGCCAGACGTTTGACCTGTGTCGCTCAAGCCTGCGGCCATTGCAAACTGTGCTGGCGCGCCTTTCCGAAAAGATGCAGTTGCACTGCACGTTGACCCCTTATTTGATGGTGATAGTCTTTCAGCTCGCGGCCTGTCCGGGAGGACACAATGGGATGGTTCGACCGCCTGTTTGGAAGGATGTCGGAGCCGACGACCCCTCTCTTTGCGAGATTTCGGCGGAAATCGAAGGCACCGACCGACCCTGATCTTCTGAAAATCGCCAAAGACCGGAAGGGGCATATTTCCCGAAGAGCCGTCAGAGATGAGTATAATCGGCTGGTCCTGGAGAAGTACGCGCACGATAAGTCGTGATTGCCAAGACCCATCGAGACCTTTGCTCAATGGCAAAACATGATGGTTTCGCCACTGCTCTATCCCCTACCCACCATCAATTGTCGTCATTCATCGACAGTAGCGTAGGATGGGTAGAGCGAAGCGAAACCCATCAAATCCTTCGCTCGAAGATGAAAACATGATGGGTTTCGCAAGCGCTCTACCCATCGTACGCGCTGCTCAGTGACGAAACATGAGGGTTTCGTAACTGCTCTATCGCCTCGCACCATCAATTGTCGCCATCGATCTGCAGTGCCGCGTAGCGATCATCGGCCCGGCGCAGCCGCCGGCACAGCTCGCGATTGATGTTCTGCAGGACGATCACATAGGCGTGGATGTCGGCCTTGTAGCAGGCGTAGAGCTTTTGGGCCGTCAGCTCGTACAGCACAGTCGGACTCTCCGCGACGACCGTGGCGGAGCGGTTTTGCATTTCGATCAGCGTCATCTCACCGAAGAAATCGCCGGGATTCAGACGGGAAATGGGAATGACGCGCCCCGCATTCGTGCGTTTGCTCACCGCCAGCCGACCGGATTTGACGATGAACATCGAGCGCCCCGGCTCGCCCTCCGCCACGACGGTCGCGTTGGCATCGAAGCGGCGCTCGACCAGCATCGATATCAGGAGGTCGAGGCTTGGATCCGGGAGACCGCCGAAGAACGGCGTCGCGAGCAGAAACGCTTTCAGATCGGGAACCGTGACAGTCATCGCGTGAGGTTACGCCCCGTCGCTGACTGCGGCAAGAAACCCATCGCGCTTTCTGCGCGGAGGCATGATGGGTTTCGCAAGTGCTCTACCCATCCTCCGCGCCGCAAGCTATTTGGGCCGGCGTCCCTTGATCGCGTGTGCGCGCGCACTGCAGGTGATGCGACCATCGGCATCCGCCGGCAGGCGCGCGCGAACCCGCGAGATGAGAGCCTCGACGTCTGCCGGTTTCATCGCTGCAACGGCAGGCCGAAGCGCAGGAGACTTCAGACTGGTCGCCCAAAAGTCATCGAAACCTGAAAAAGTCCGTTGCACCGCAATCTCTCGCGTTTGCACGTCCTCGAGACCTGCTCCGGTCCACAGCTCGCGCAATGTTCCCATGCGAGAGGCGTCCATCCGTGGTGGGCGGGTCGCCGCAAGGCCCATTGCCTTTATCGCATCGTAGATCGGATCAAGCGGAAAGCCGCCACCCAACATATCCCACATGTACGTCATGACCGCACCACCGGGGACAACGACCCGCACCATCTCGCTGACGCCCTTGGCGGGATCCGGAACGAACACGAGAACCAACGCCATCACAGCCGCATCGAAGCTGCCGTCGGCGAAAGGGAGCGCCATGGCATCACCTTGGCGAAACTTTGCCACGCGCGCCGCAGGTCGCGTGCGCGCAAAAGCAAGCTGCTCTGCCGAGGGGTCAATGCCCTGGACCTCGACGGGGCTGCAGCGCTCGATCAGGAGCTCAGTGAAGGCCCCGCTGCCGCAACCGATGTCGATCCACCGCAAGCCGGCAGGAGGTGCCAGCCAGTCAAGGAATATCTCGCCAGCGGACCGGCTCCAAACTCCCATCATTTGCTCGTAGGCAGCACCGTCGTCGAAGTGAATTGTCTGCTCAGCCATTTCGAGATCCTCCCGGCCCGATGACGATCCTTGGTACGATCCTTGGTACGATCCTTGGCGCGCGCCATTCTGCACACAAAGGATGGAATCGGGGAAGTCTCGGATGTGACCTGGTCCGCCCGGATTACTGCCGCGCAACGCTCTCCCCGCGCAACGTCCGTCGCTTTCGCCACACCTGCAGGTCAATCATGACTTTCACGGTTGCCGCGAGGACAAGCGCACACAGCGCCGCCTTCGAGATCGTCTCCATCGTCCCCTCGATCAGCAGGCAATGGACCACGCTGCCTGCGACGATGACGATCGCCAGCGGCATATGAACGTAGCGCCAGGTTCGCGGCCGCAGTCCCAGCCGCCGACGCAAGGGAGCCAATAGCGCAACAGCGAAGATGGCCCACATCGCGGTCACGCCAAAGGGGGAGAACGGCGTCGGCGATGAGTAGGTCAGCGCGTCGATCATATCAGGGGGACTGGTGACCCAGAGGCCAGCGACGTGGATCACGATCGCCAGAGCAAGCGCGCCGCCAGTCCAGTGATGGGCACGCCGGCCGCGATAGGCCGACAATCCCGGCAGGTATCCGCCGATCAGCAGGGGTTGAACAAGCACAAGACCAAGGGCAACAATTCCGGCAAATCCGGCAAGGATGTAGACCGGACCGCGCCATGCAAGCAGCTCACTCTCCGCAGCAATCGCCATCGGCGCGCCGATGGCCAAGGCAAGGGCAGCCCAGATCAGGATCACCCGGGCCAGTCGCCATCCCTTCATGTGCAATTCGGCTCAAGCCGGCTGAAGCACGAAGTGCGCCTCGAGGCTGGTTTCCTTTGCGCTCCGCATCACCGGCCGCAGGAAGACGGTTTTGAATTCGCCGCTATCATAGGCGAGGTGGCCATGCGGCTGGCCGAAGATGGGAATGATCTGCGGCATCTCGAGGCGGAACTTGCCGTCCTTGTCGGTGAGCGTGGCGCCATGGCTCTGCGGCTCGTGCTCCTGCCCTTCGACCGTGTGCGCCCAGATCTGGATGCGCTGCCCGGCGAGCGGAGCCCCGTCGCCGGCGCGGCGCACGGTGCCGCTCATCCAGAAGCCGCCCTTGCCGATCCGCTCCACGACCGCCGCGCCCTTGCGGTAATTGTTCGCCCCGCCCGACATCGACTCGGTCGGCGCGAGGCCTGCCGCACGGGCCGGCAGCAGCAGACCGGAAACCCCGGTTGCCAAAAGCCCGGTTGCGAGAACGGAGCCGCCGGCGGCGAGCAGGCTTCGGCGGTTGAATACGACCGTGGTCATCTCGGTTCCTCCTGGCAACCCCGCGATTGCTTCCGCAAGCTACAGCAACAGGCGCAAAACGCCCAGTTGCGACGAAGGGCGCCAGGGGGCGCAATAACAGTGTTGTGAACGGCGACGCGGGCTGCTCGAACCTTTGAGCGACGGTGTCGTCGCGACACTACATATGTCCCTACGCGCATCACCGCACAGATCCTTTCACGTCAGGTTTCCCCACATGATCCCCTTCTCCGTGCTCGACCTCGCACCCATCTGCCAGGGCGGCGACGCGTCGCAGGCGTTTCGCAACTCGCTCGATCTCGCCCAGCATGCTGAGAAGTGGGGCTACAAACGGTTCTGGCTGGCCGAGCATCACAACATGACGGGCATCGCGAGCGCGGCGACGTCGGTGGTGATCGGGCATATCGCGGGCGGGACCAGGACGATCCGCGTCGGTTCGGGTGGGATCATGCTGCCGAACCATTCGCCGCTGGTCATCGCCGAGCAGTTCGGCACGCTGGAATCGCTCTATCCCGGGCGGATCGATCTCGGGCTCGGCCGCGCGCCGGGCACCGACCAGTTCACGGCCCGGGCACTGCGGCGCGATCTCGCCACGGCTGCCGAGAATTTTCCGCATGACGTGCTGGAATTGCAGGCGCTGCTCGGCGACGTGCAGCCGAACCAGGCGATCCGCGCCGTGCCCGGCCTGGGAACGAAGGTGCCGCTCTGGATCCTGGGATCGAGCACCTTTGGCGCGCAGCTGGCCGCGATGCTGGGGCTGCCGTTCGCGTTCGCCTCGCATTTCGCGCCGCAGATGATGATGCCGGCGCTGCGCGAATATCGCGCACGCTTCGAGCCGTCAGCGCAGCTCGGCAAGCCCTATGCGATGATCGGCGTCAACGTGTTCGCGGCTGATAGCGATGAGGAGGCACGGCGGATGTTCTCTTCGCTCCAGCAGCAGTTCATCAACTTGCGCCGCGGCACGCCGGGGCCGCTGCCGCCGCCGACTGGCGACATGGATGCGCTGTGGTCGCCGGCGGAGAAGGCCGGCGTTGCGCAAGCGCTGTCGTGCTCCGCGGTCGGCTCGTCTGACGTGGTGGAAGAGAAGCTGAGGACGCTCATCGCCGAGACCGGCGCGGACGAATTGATGACGACGGGGCAGATCTACGACCACGCCGCACGGCTGCGCTCATTCGAGATCGCGGCCGAGGTGCGCGACCGGCTGGCGGCGTCGCCCGATCGCTGAACCCAGTGCGGATGCAGGCTGAACGCGCCCGGCCCCGCGACAGCCAGGCACCGGCGCGCGGCTCCGGCTGGAACATGCGTGAGATTGCAGGCCTCGCGGTGGTGTCCTAAACTCGGGACATGAAAGGGTAGCGTAGCGCCGATCCCTCAAGATCAGATCGGAGGATCGGCGGTGGATGTGATCCGTAGCCGCGCATTCGAGTTCATCGAGACGGTCCAAGAGCTTTCCGACACCGCGAGTGTCCTGGACGCAATGGGACGCATGCTCGGCCAGTACGGCCCCGACCAGTTCTGTTGCGCCTATGTCGCCCCGCTCTCGAACGAAGCCACGCGCGAGGCCGTTCTCGCCCATCGGCTGCCGCCCGGCTTTCTGGATATGTATTCCACCGAGCAGTTCGTCTGGGACGATCCGGCACTGCGCTACTGCAAGACGACGCTGCGCCCGTTCCGATGGTTCAGGGAAGCACCGTTCGATCCGACCCGCGAGCCGCGCGCGGTCGAACTGGTGCGGCGCGCCCGCGACTTCGGGCTGGTCGACGGCGTGATGGTCCCGATCGCTTCACCTGCGAACCGCATCGGTCATGTGTTCTTCGGCGGCCGCGAAATCGATCTGCCGGAGCGCGATTTGCCGGCTCTCCATCTCATGGCGCTTTATGCCTTCGACCGGGCGCTGACACTGCGCGGCCAGCCCGAGCCACGAAAGCTTGCGCTGTCCCTGCGCGAGTGCGAGGTGCTGACGCTGGCGGCGATCGGGCGTTCCACCGAGGAGATCGCGGACGCCCTGGCGATCACGGCGCGCACCGTGAAGGCGCACGTCAAGAGCTGCTGCAAGAAGCTCGGCGCGACCACCCGCACGCAGGCCGTGATGATCGCCATGCGCGATCGGATCATCTCGCCCTGATCGGTCGCGCTATGCTTTAGTCCGGAAAGCCGAACAGCTTGGCCGGATTGTGCACCAGGATCTTCTCCAGCTCCGCCTGGTCTGGTGCGTAGCGGTACATCAGCTCGAGCAGATCGGCATCGTTCGGCGGCTGCTTGACGGAGACCGGGTGCGGCCAGTCGCTGGCCCAGACGCAGCGGTCGGGGGCCGCCTCGATATAGGCGCGCGCGATCGGAATCACGTCGTCGTAGGGAGCGCCCGTCTTCGAGGTCTTCTCGCCGAGCGACAGCATGACCCAGAAATTGCCCTTCTCGAGCAGCTCCAGCATCCTGCGCAGGTTCGGATCGTTCTTGCCGGCTTCGGGATCAGGACGCGCCATGTGGTCGATCAGCACGGGCACGTCGAGATTCTCATACTTTGCCACGCTCGACATGATGCCGTCCTTCTCCGGCTGGATCTTGACGTACCAGCCGAGCTCGCGGATGCGGGCGATGGCGCGGGCGAAATCGGCGTCCGACAGCACCGCGCCGAGCTCCTGGCGGAAGCTGAACCGCGCGCCGCGCACGCCGGCGTCATGCAGCTTGGCGAGGTAGGCATCGCCCGCCTCGGCGAACACCAGCGCATTGGCGCAGCCGCGATAGTTCGGGCCCATGGCGGCAAGACCGTCGAGCACGACGGCATGGTCGGCGCCATAGGTCGTGGTCTGCACGATGATGCCGCGCTCGATGCCGAGCGCCCTGTGCATGCGCAGTGCCGCTTCCCAGGTTGCGGTCGGCATCCGATAGGCGGCGCCGGGGCGTTCCGGATATTTTTCGACGGGACCCAGCACGTGAAACTGGCTGTCGATGGTCCTCAGTGGCGGCGCCTTCACCGGGCGGCGCGGATTGGGATCGAACGGCAGATAGGTCGGCATGCGCAACAACTCCCTCAGTCGATCACGGCGGTGAAATCGCACTGCACCAGCGCGCCGCCATCCATGTTGTCCATCGGCAGCGCGTGGCGCGCGGGCCGCGAATGCTCGTCCGGAAACATTTTCAGCCACTCGACGTTGACCGGCCCGCGCTGCGAGCGGTCCTTCAGCCACACCGTCATCTTGATGATGTCGTCGGTGGTGCCGCCGGCGGCCTCCACCGTCGCCTTCATATGCGCGAACACGTTGGCGCATTGGGCATCGAGGCTCTCCGGCATCGCATTGGTCGCGGGATCGCGGCCGAGGATGACGCCGGACATCACGAGATTGCCGATGCGGCAGGCATTCGGAATCGGATTGACGTGCTTGAAGCCGCCGATGTGGATGCTCTTGCGCCGCTTTTGACCACTCATGGTGCGCTCCCTGCTTGTTGTTGCTTCAGACGAACTGGCACGACACCGAGCCGAAGGCGCCGTAGTCGGCGTGGAACGTGTCGCCGCGGCGGATGTCGACGGGACGCGTGAACGATCCCGCCAGCACCACCTCGCCTGCGGCGAGATGTTCTTCATGCGGCGCAAGGCGGTTGGCGAGCCAAGCGATGCCGTTGGCGGGATGATTGAGCACGCCGGCGGCAAGCCCGGTCTCCTCGACCTCGCCGTTGCGGAACAACAGCGCGCCAATCCAGCGCAGATCCGCATCCATCGGGCGGATCGGCCGGCCGCCGAGCACCAGCGCGGCATTGGCGGCGTTGTCCGAGATCGTGTCCATGACCTTCCGCGTCTTGCCCGTCTCCGGATCGACGCGATGCATGCGCGTCTCCAGGATTTCCAGCGCGGGCGTGACGTAGTCGGTGGCGTTGAGCACGTCGAAGATGGTGCAATCGGGCCCGCGCAGCGGCGCCTTCAGCACGAAGGCGAGCTCGACCTCGATGCGCGGCGCGTGGAAGCGGTCGAACGGAACAGGTGTGGCGTCGGCATAGAACATGTCGGCGAACAGCACGCCATAATCGGGCTCGTTGATGCCGACCGCGTTCTGCATCGCCTTCGAGGTCAGGCCGATCTTGTGGCCCTTGATGACGCGGCCGCGGCCGAGCTGAAGCCTGGTCCAGGCGCGCTGGATGGCGTAGGCATCCTCGATGCTGAAATCCGGATACTCTTTCGAGAACATCGGGATCAGCGCCTTGGTGCGCTCGGCTTCATCGAGGCGCGCGGCGAGGCGTTCGATCGTGGCAGTGTCCAGCATGACTTAGCTCTCCGCGACCACGGTGTTGCGCAGCACGCCGATGCGGCTCGACTCGACCTCGACGACGTCGCCGACCTTGAGCCAGCGCGGCGGGTCGAAGCGGGCGCCCGCTCCGGTCGGCGTGCCCGTCACGATCATGTCGCCGGGCTTCAGGGTCGCGAAGGTCGAGAGATAAGAGATCAGGAAGTCGAACGGGAACATCAGCCGCTCGGTCGTGTCCTGCTGCCGCACCTCGCCGTTGACGCGCGTGATGATGTCGTGCGGCCCGCGCGGATCGAGCTCGTCCGAGGTGACGATCCACGGGCCGATGCTGCCGGAACGGTCGAAATTCTTGCCTTGCGTGACGTTGAACTTGCCGTGGCGCAGCCAGTCGCGGACGGTGCCCTCGTTACACAGCGTCATGCCGAAGATGTGCGACCACGCCTTGTCGCGCGGGATATGACGGCCGCCCTGCCCGATCACGATGACGAGTTCGCCTTCATAGTCGAGCTGGTCCGAAACCTTGGGCTTCTCCAGCGGCTGGCCGGAGCCGGTCATCGAGGACATGCTGCGGACGAACAGGCTGGGATATTTGGGCAGGTCCGAATTGTCTTTATATTCGGCATTGCGCTCGGCGTAGTTGACGCCGATGCACCAGAGCTTTTCCGGCGCCAGCACCGGCGGCAACGGGACGAGCTTGTCCAGCGCATAGTCGGGCTTCTGCCCTGCGGCTGCTTCCTGCGCGTCGGCGAGCGCATTCGCCGCGATCAGCGCCTTCACATCCGAGAAGTCGCGGCCGATGCGCTTGGTCAGATCGACCACGCCGCCTTCAACGAGCGCGCCGTAGCGCGGCTCGCCGTCCAGGAGATAGCTCAGGAGTCGCATTGTATTCCTCCAATGATCTTGAGGCAGCTGGGCCCGAGACAGGCCCGCGCACTCAGTCCTTCGATTTGGGAGTCTGGAAGACGGTATTGAGCGTCACGATCTCGCCGAGGCGGGCGTAGCGCGGGCCGCCGATGCGCGCGATCGGGTCGAGTGCCTTGGTCTCGACCTTGCCGTCGTTCACGAGACCGTCGCGCAAATGGAACATGACGACCTCGCCGACGATGAGCCGGCTCTTGGCATCGCCGAATTCGAGGCACTGCCGGAAACGGCACTCCATCGCGACCGGCGCGGCGGCCAGCCGCGGCACCTTGATGCGCTCGCAGGGCAGCGTCTCCAGCCCGAGATGCTCGACCTCGCTGATCTCGGGCGGATGCTCGACCGAGCTGTCGTGCACCGCAGACATTAGCGGCGTGTCGGCGATGTGGATGACATATTCCTCGGTATCGAGGATGTTGTGCGCGGTGTCCTTGTAATCGGCGCCCTTGCGGCCGACGCTGATGGCCAGCATCGGCGGCTTCTGCGAGACGAAGGTGAAGGCGCTGAACGGGGCGAGATTGAGCACGCCCTTAGCTGAAAGGCTCGTGACCCACGCGATCGGGCGCGGCACCACGATGCCGGTCATCAGCCGGTAGATGCGCTCGGCGCCGAGCTCGGTGGGGTCGATCCGCATCGATCAGTCCGCCCTGATATTGGCCTTGCGCACCACCGGAATCCACTTGGCGTCCTCGCGCTCGAGATAGGCCTTGAACTCGTCTGGCGACATTGGGGTGGCTTCGCCGCCGAGCTTCTCGAACTTGTCGATCACGGCGGGGTCTTTCAGGATCGCAACCAGCGTCTCGTGCAGCTTCTCGATAACAGGCGCCGGGGTGCCTGCGGGCGCGAACAGGCCGGTAAAGGTCTGGCCGTCGAAGTCCTTGTAGCCGAGCTCGGCGAAGGTCGGCACGTCGGGCAGCGACTTCAAGCGATGCGGTGAGGTGACGGCGAGCGCGCGGAACAGCCCCGCCTTGATGTGCTGGAGGCTGACCGTGAGCTGGTCGAACGCGAATTGCACCTGGCCGCCCAAGAGATCGTTGATGGCCGGCGCGTTGCCGCGGTAATGCGCGGTGACCCATTGCAGCTCGAGGCTGGACTGCATCAGCTCGCTGAGCAGATGATTGGTGGTGCCGGGGCCGGGCGAAGCCATGGTCAGCTTGCCGGGCTCGCGCTTGGCGAGATCGAGAAACTCCTTGAACGTCGTCGCCTGCACCGAGGGATGAACCTCGAGCACCAGCGGCGTCATCGAGATCGTCGAAATGGGGAGAAAATCCTTCTTCCAGTTATAGGCGTCGCGCTTGTTGATCTCGGTCGCGAACAGCACCGGGCCGTTGGCGCCGACGAACAGCGTGTAGCCGTCGGGCGCCGACTTCGCGAAGGCTTCACCCGCGATCATGCCGCCGGCACCGGCCTTGTTCTCGATGACGAAGGGCTGGCCGAGCTTTTCCTGGAGCTTGTCGGCGATGATGCGCGCGGCGCTGTCGACATTGCCGCCGGCGGGATAGGGCACGATCAGCTTGACGTTGCGCGCCGGCCATTGCTGGCTAGAGGCCGGCGCGGCCAGCATCGCAGTGACGGCAGCTATGGCAATCCAGATTAATCTCATGTTAACCTCCCGGCGGCGCTTCCAACTCACGTCGAATGCCCTGGCGTCGCGCAAGACAGCTCACAAGGCATTCCGATCGGAGCGCAATCTCCAGATGCGCGCTTGCCCTGTCGAGTGAATTGTGGCGTTCTTGTCCATATTATGGACAAGAGACGTTCAGCGAAGTCCGCTCGCAGCGCCGTGGAACCGCGGCAGGGCGCGCAGGCGATCCGGCGCGCGCTCGCAGTGCTGCGCATCCTTGCCGCAGGCCGCGAAGACGGTGTGCCATTGGCCGAGGTGATCCGGGCGACGGGCCTCACCCGCCCGACCGTGCATCGCATCATCCACGTGCTGATCGAGGAAGGCATCGTCGAGCGACATGGCAAGAGCGGCCGTTACGCGATCGGCAACCAGGTGCCGGAGCTGGCGCTGGCGCGGCCGCGGCCGTCGCGCCTGCTGGTCGCGGCGAATCCGTCGTTGCAGCGCGCGTCTGCCGAGATCGGGGACACGCTGTTCCTGACGGTGCGCACCGGCAACGACACGCTGTGCGTCGATCGCCGCATCGGCGTCTATCCGATCCAGGTGCTGTCGATCGAGGTCGGCGCACGCCGGCCGCTCGGCGTCTCCAGCGCCGGCGTCGCCATCCTCGCCGCGATGCCGGCGCAGGAGGCGCGAAAGATCATCGCGGCGAACGAGAAGAGGTTCGGGGCTTACCGGACCGACGTCGCGACGGTGCTCGGCGAGGTCACCGCTGCGCGACGGCTGGGATACGGCATGAGAGAGATCGGCCTGGTGCAGGGGACGAAATCGATCTCGACCTGGATCAAGACTCCGGACGGGCAGCCCGCCGCGGCGATGACCGTCTCCGCCGTTCGCACGAGGCTCGGCCCCCGCCGCGAGCAGGAGGTCGCGGAGATCCTGCTGCGGGAGGCGCGCAGCATCGAGCAGGCGATCGGGGGTAAGGGTTGACGCACGGACGGCGCTTCTTCGCCTCTCCCCCGCCTGCGGGGAGAGGCCGGAATTCGAGCGAAGCTTGAATTCCGGGTGAGGGGGGTCTCCGCAAACTCGCTGTCACTGTCTCTGCGGAGAGAGAGCCCCTCACCCCAACCCTCTCAGCGCGAGCGAAGCTCGTCGCGCCTCCATAAGAACGGGGCGAGGGAGCGCACCGCCGATGCGGCCACGGCTCACGTCACACTTCGCGCTGCACGTCGCCGCGCCGCGCTGTCAATGGGCTGACGTGCCGCTCCATTTTATGGCACAACGGCCGCCATCACCGACCGACCAACGAGGCCACGCATGCCCGCGCCAAAACCGCCTGCCTTCGAGACCCTGAGCCTGCATGCGGGCCAGCATCCGGATCCCGTGACCGGGGCCCGGGCGGTGCCGATCTACCAGACCACGTCCTACGTGTTCCAGGATTCCGACCACGCCGCGGAGCTGTTCAACCTGGAGCGCGCCGGCCACATCTATACCCGCATCTCCAACCCGACTACCGGCGTGCTGGAGGAGCGGCTTGCTGCGCTCGAGGGCGGCGTCGGCGCGATCTGCACCGCGAGCGGCCAGGCGGCGATGCACCTCGCCATCGCCACGCTGCTCAATGCCGGCGACCACATCGTGGCGTCGAGCTCGCTCTATGGCGGCACCATCAACCTCCTGGCGCACACGCTGCCGCGCTTCGGCATCACCACGACGTTTGTGAAACCACGCGATCTCGACGCATTCCGCGCGGCGATCAAGCCGAACACGAAGCTCGTGATCGGCGAGACCATCGGCAACCCTGGCCTCGAGGTGCTCGACATCCCCAAGGTTGCGGCGATCGCGCATGAGGCCAAGATTCCGCTGCTGATCGACAACACCTTTGCCACGCCCTATCTCAGCCGCCCCATCGAGCTCGGCGCCGACATCGTCATGCATTCTGCGACCAAATGGATCGGCGGCCACGGCATCGCGATCGGCGGCGCCATCGTCGACGGCGGCCGCTTCAACTGGCGCGCATCGGGCAAGTTCGGCGTGCTGACCGAGCCCTATGGCGGCTATCACGGCATCGTCTTCGACGAGCAGTTCGGAACCGCCGCCTTCATCATGCGGGCGCGCACCGAGGGCCTGCGCGATTTCGGCGCCTGCCTGTCGCCGACCAACGCATTCCAGCTGCTGCAGGGCGTCGAGACGCTGGGCGTGCGCATGGACCGCCACATGCAGAATACGCATCTGGTGCTGGAGGCGCTGAAGTCGAACAAGGCTGTCGACTGGGTGCTGCACCCGTCACTGGAGAACCATCCCGACTATCAGCTCGCCAAGACGCTGCTGCCGCGCGGCGCCGGCTCGATCGTCTCCTTCGGCATCAAGGGCGGGCGGCCCGCGGGGCGCAAGTTCATCGAATCCCTGCGCATGATCAGCCATCTCGCCAATGTCGGCGATGCCAAGACGCTGGTGATCCACCCCGCCTCGACCACGCATCAGCAGATGGACACCGAGCAGCTCAAGGCGGCCGGCGTCGGCGAGGAGCTGGTGCGGCTCTCGGTCGGCATCGAGACCGCAAGCGACATCATCGACGACCTCAACCAAGCGCTGCGCATCTCGCAAAAGGCCTGACACCATGAAGCTTTCCGTCAACGGCACCGATGTGTTTGTCGCAACCGGCGGCCGCGACTTCGACAAGTCCCTGCCTACCGTGGTCTTCATCCACGGCGCCGGCTTCGACCATTCGACCTGGGCGCTGCACACGCGCTGGTTCGCCCATCATGGTTTTTCCGTTCTCGCGCCCGACCTGCCCGGCCACGGCCGCTCGGCCGGGCCGTCGCTCTCGACCATCGCGGAGATGGCTGACTGGACGGCGGCGCTGCTCGATGCGGCGGGAGCTGCGAAGGCGCATCTGATCGGTCACTCCATGGGATCGCTGATCTCGCTGGAGACCGCCGCGCGGCATCCGGACAAGGTCTCCGCGCTGAGCCTGATCGGCACCGCCGCGACCATGTCGGTCGGCCCGGATCTCCTAAAGGCGGCCGAGGCCAATTCACAGGATGCCAACGACATGGTCTCGATCTGGGGCCTCGGCTTCAACGCCGAGCTCGGCGGCAGCCTGGCGCCGGGCCTGTGGATGCATGGCGGTGCGCAGGCGGTGCTGAGGGCTTGCGAGCCGGGGGTCCTCTTCAAGGATCTGTCGGCCTGCAATGCCTACGCGAATGCGCTGACCGCTGCCGCGAGTGTGAAGGTGCCGACGACGCTCATTCTGGGCGAGCGGGACATGATGACACCGGCCAAGGCGGGCAAGGCGCTCGCGGCCGCGATCCCGCATGCGAAGACCGTCGTGGTGCCCGGCGCCGGCCACATGATCATGGCCGAGCGGCCGGACGAGTTGCTGGCGGCGCTGAGGAACTAAGCGGATCGATCTTCTGTTTTGCGCGTTGCGGTCAGACATCCCTCTGAATCAGAAGGGGAACTCGACCATGCCAAGACAGGAAGTCATCCGCAAAGCCAGGCAGGACAAGCGTGCCGGCAAGTCGGCCAGCACGCAGGCCGGCGAATTCGTCAAGGACGAGATCGACAAGATCAGGAAGGGCAAGCATGGCGCGCGCTCGACCAAGCAGGCCATCGCGATCGGCCTGTCCGAGGCGCGTCGCGCCGGCGTCGATCTGCCGCCGCCGCGCAAAGGGCGCACCAAGAAGGCAACGCGCCGCAGCGCCAAATATGCCTATGAGGTCGGCCAGGGCAAGCGCACCGCGAAACGCCGCCCGCGCGTGTCGCGCGCCGTCGAGGGCGTGTTGAAGAAGGAGCCGCGCTCGACCGCATCGCGCGGCGCGCTGTCGAAACAGGCCAAGCGTGCCGCAAGCCGCCGAACCGCAGCGTCCCGCTCCGCCGCCGCGCGGAAAGCAAGCCACACCAAGGGCGCCAAGGTCCGCTCCGCCGCCGCAAAGAAGGCGGCGCGCACCAGGGCGCGCCGCAGGCGCTGATCAGTCGCGCCGGTTCAGCCTGAGATTCGGATGCGAAGAGCAGCTCGCCTGCGGTCCATCCTTCGAGACGCCCGCTTGGGCGGGCTCCTCAGGATGAGGGCGGAAGATGAACGGCGCCGGTGTGGCTTAGCCTCATCCTGAGAGCCTGTGAATCTATCGATTTTGCGATTTTTCGATGCGAGTCAAATCAATGACTTAGCACTCGCAAAAACGACGAAAATCCAAAAGATTCACAAACTCTGAGGAGGCACGTCGGCGCCGTCTCGAAGGACGAGGCGCACGCGAACTGCTCCCTTAGGAGCCCGGCATCCACTTCCAGACCATGTCGGAGACGTTGACGGGCTTCGGGATCAGGCCGAGCTTCGCGAAACGATCGGCGACCGCCTGCTGGCTCCTGACCACCTCGGCGTCGAGCGGCACCACGCGGAAGTTGGAGCGATCCACGAAACGCCTGACGGCCTCGATGTCAACGCCGGTCGCGTTTGCCTGCGCTTTGGCGACGTCCTCGTGGTGTTCGTTGGCCCAGACGCCTTCGGACGCGAAGGTGGTGTTGAGCTTCGCGACCAGCGAAGGATATTTATCAACGAAATCCGTGTTGGCGATGTAGAAGGCATTCGGCTTGTGCACGTCCTTGTCGAAGGCGATGACGCGGGCGTTCTCCTTCAATTCGGCGAGCGCGAGATATGGATCCCAGATCGACCAGGCGTCGACCGATCCCTTCACGAAGGCCGCGGTCGCATCGGCCGGCGCGAGCGGCGCCGGCGTGATGTCGGACCAGGACAGGCCGGCCTTTTCGAGCGCAGCGACGAGCAGATTGTGCGCGCTCGATCCCTTGCCGAAGGCGACGCGCTTGCCCTTGAGATCGCCAAGCGAGTGAATCGGCGAATCCTTCGGCACGATGATCGCCTGGGTGTTGCCTTCCGATTTGACCGCGGCGACATAGCGGATCTTGGCGCCGCCGGCTTGCGCGAAGATCGGCGGGGAGTCGCCGACATAGCCGAAATCGACGCTGCCGACATTGATGGCTTCCAGCAGCGGCGGACCGAACTGGAAATCGACCCACTTGATCTCGATGCCCAGTGGCTTGAAGGCGTTCTCGAGCGTCTGGCGCTGACGCACCGCCGGGAAAAAGCCGCCCTTCTGCGTGCCGATGCGGATTTCCGCCGGCTTGTCCTCGGCGCGAGCGGGTGCAGCCAGGGCCGTCGCAAGCAACAGCGCCGTTGCCAGGATGTGTCGTCGGTTGATCATAACGCGGTCCTTTCGGTGGGATCAGTTGGCGAAAAGTTGCGAGCTCGCGCGACGGCTACGCTCGGAGAACACGGCACGGGCGGCGCGCTCGGCCTCGCGGGCCGAACGGAATTGGCGGCCTTCAAGGCTGTCGAACAGGCGCTCGGAGGAGAAGAAGCGGAAGCCGCGCTCATCTCTCGTGATGATGCCGGCGGCGCGGTCGTGGATCTCGATGATGTAGGCGTTCGACTGGGTCTGGGACATGACTGCTCGTTCGCCGGAATTCGGCGTTCCTGTCTTGGGATTTTCGGTGTGAGGTGCTGCTAGGAGACGGTCAGCAACAACAACAGGCGCCCGTTGCCGCCGAGAAACAGCGCCGCGTCATGCACACATGCATGTCATTCGATTTGCGCTGGCGATCGGTTCTCATGGTGCGGCTTGGGCTCGAGGAGCAGTCTCTACGCTCCGAATATCGAGCGATTGGCGCGATTGGTCAATGAAATGGCTATCCATATTTGCGGCGCGCGCGCTGGGGCGCTTCTCCCGCCGCAAGCACGGACAGACGGATTCATCTCGCGATGAGTTCAACGCGCGCGAGCAGCAAGCGTGATACGCTCGATGCACCACAAGGCCGACGATTTGGGAGGTTCCAGGCATGGCGGATGCTCTGAAGGGGCGCACGGCGCTCGTGACCGGCGGCTCGCGCGGAATTGGCGCGGCCGTCTGTCGTGCGTTGGCCGAAGCCGGCGCAGCGGTGGCGATCAACTGCCGCGAGAAAATCGGCCAGGCCGAGCAGCTGGCCGGCGAGATCGGCAAGCAGGGCGGCCGCGCCATCGTGGTCGCCGCCGACGTCTCGCAGCGTGAGGCTGTGGCTGCGATGATCGAACGCGTCACGGCCGGGCTCGGGCCGATCGACATCCTCGTCAACAATGCCGGTATCGCCATCACGCGCGGCATCGACGATCTCACCGAGGACGATTTCGACCGCACCATACTGGTCAATCTGAAATCCGCTTTCCTGTGCACGCAGGCGGTGCTGCCGTCGATGCGCGCGCGGAAATGGGGTCGCATCGTCAACATCTCCTCGGGCGCGGCGCGCGGTGCCGGCTCGATCGGTCCGCACTACAATGCATCCAAGGCCGGCATGGAAGGCCTGACGCGAGGCTATGCAGCGCGGCTGGTCAAGGAAGGCATTACCGTCAATGCGGTGGCGCCGTCGCTGATCGAGACCGACATGATGAGCGGACAGCCCCAGCTCGTCAGCCGCATCCCGCTCGGCCGCTTCGGCACGGCGGACGAGGTGGCGAAAGCGGTGATGCTGCTGGTCGGCAATGCGTACATGACCGGACAGACGGTCGCGCTGAGCGGCGGGATGGCGTTTAATTGAAGCGAAGCGGCGGGCTTGCTTCACCTCTCCCCGCTTGCGGGGAGAGGTCGGATTGCATCGAAGATGCAATCCGGGTGAGGGGGTACAGGTCTCACTGCGATCTCACGTGCGGAGAGAGCCACCCTCACCCCGCCCTCTCCCCGTAAGAACGGGGAGAGGGAGACGAGAGAGCCGGGCTCACCACATCGTTGCGGCCGCGCGCTCGGGCCAGATGCGGTCGTACTCCGCACCGCCGACCTTGTTCTCGCTCATTTCTGCGAGGATCTGGCCGGGCGTCGGCAGCGTCTTGGGATCGACGCGCTTGTCGGGGTTCCAGAGGTCGGAGCGGACGATGGCGCGGGCGCACTGGAAGTAGATCTCCTCCACGTTCATCACCATGACGCTGCGCGGCGCCTTGCCCTCGACCTTGAACGAGGCCAGCAGCTCCGGATCGATCGACAGATGCGCGCAGCCGTTGGCACGAACCGCATTGCCGGAGCCGGGGATCAGGAACATCAGCGACACGCGCGGGTCGCGCACGATGTTGCGCAGCGAATCGACCCGGTTGTTGCCGCGACGGTCCGGCAGCATCAGCGTCTTGGGGTCGTGAATGCGGACGAAGCCGGGCAGGTCACCGCGCGGCGAGCAGTCGATGCCTTCGGGCCCGATGGTCGCCAGCGCGGCAAACGGCGCCTTCTCAATGAAGATGCGATAGAGCGGCGTGACATGGTCGGCGACTTTCACGGTCGAGGCGTCATTGGTGGCGCCGTAGATGGCCTCTAATTGTTCGACCGTTTCGATCACCGACATTCCACTCTCCATATTTGCCGGCAACTACTCCTGCCAGCCTTCATTCCTGATCACGCGAACGAGCTGGCGGCTGTGATAGTCCGCGCTGCCGGCATTGAGGATAGTGACATCGGCCTGCGCCGAGGTGTCATCGACGCTGCGCGACAGCCGCTCCGAGATATTGCCGTCGCTGTGCCTTGCGCGCGCGGCAAGCCGCTGCGCCAATACGTCCGGCGGCGCCGTGATCGCGACCACCACGACATTGGCATAGGCCCGGCGCAACGCGGCGATCACGGTGCGTGAGACGTTGACGACGACCGCGCGGCCTGCGTGGATGTCGACGTTGATTTCGAGCGGCAGCGCATAGGCGTGTCCGTGCGCCTCCCAGTGCACGGCGAAGTCGCCGTGATCGCGCGCGTGACGGAACTCATCAGGGCTGACGGCAATATTGTCCTCCGCCGCGGAGGACTCTCGCGTCACGATACGGCGCGGAAAGACGATGTCGTGATCATCGGCGCAAGCCGCTTGCGCCAGCCGCAACAGCGTGTCCTTGCCGGCGCCGCTGGGACCGACCACGAGCACGAGCCGGCCGGGACCGATCGCACCCGCCTCGCCCTCGGCCGTGGTCACCATTTCGCTCATGCGACGCGGATTCCTTCGCGCCAGACGCTGCGGACGACCGGAACGTGGCCTGCGACATGCACGCGGATCAGGTCGGCGCGCTTGCCGGTCGCGACCTCGCCGCGGTCGGTGAGGCCGACCGCCTCGGCCGGCGCCTTGGTCACGGTGCGAACCGCTGCCGGCAGGCTGATCGCGGGCACATGCTCGGGCAATTGCAGCGCGGCCATCAAAAGGCTCGACGGGATGTAATCCGACGAGAGGATATCGAGCAGGCCTTCGCGGGCGAGATCGACCGCGGCGATGTTGCCGGAGTGCGAGCCGCCTCGCACGACGTTCGGCGCGCCCATGAGAATGTCGATGCCGGCCTCGTGCAGGCCGCGCGCAGCCTCCAGCGTGGTCGGGAATTCCGCGACCGACACGCGGTCGCGCACGGCGTCCGCAACGTTCTCCTCGGTGGTGTCGTCGTGGCTCGCCAGCGGGATCTTGTACTGATGCGCCAGCGCGACGATCTCGCGCATGTTGGCCGCTGCATAGAGCCTCTGATATTCGAAGCGCTTTGCGAACAGCTCGTCGAGTTCCGCATCGGTCTTGCCGCCGCCCTTGCCGCGATAATAGTCGCGCAGCTTCACCTCATCCCGGAACTGGCGCTGGCCGGGCGTGTGATCCATCAGCGACATCAGCTTGACGTCGGGACGGTCGATCAGCTCCTTGGCCTCCTCGACCACGCTCGGCATCGGGATTTCGCAGCGCAGGTGCAGGAAATGGTCGGCGCGCAGCAGGCTGGCCTCGCGCGCGGTGGTGATCGCGGCGGCGAGCACGCCGGCGCGGCCGTCGACCTCCTCGGCACCGTCCTCGCGCCAGACCCGGAGCGAATCGAACACGGTGGTGATGCCTGAGGTCGCGAGCTGGCCGTCATAGGAGATGACGGCGGCGACCGGATTCCAGAACACTTTTGGCCGCGGCACGTAATGCGCTTCGAGATGGTCGGTGTGAAGCTCGATCAGGCCGGGCATGATCAAGTCGCCGCCGGCATCCTCTGCGCCGCCGGGTGCAGTCCCATCGCCGATCTCCGCGATGCGTCCATCGGCGAGAGCGAGCCAGCCCTGCTCGATCACCCGGTCAGCCAGCACGATCCTGGCGTTGGCGATCACTGTGTCCTTCGGCTTCATTTCCATGTCCTTCAGGCCGCGGCGGCAAAGCTGGTGACGTCGACGATGCGGTCGGCAATCAGATGGCGGATTTCGTCGTCATGGACAATGGCCACCATGGCGACGCCCTGGCGCTTCTTTTCGGCGACCAGCTCGACCACCACAGCGCGATTGGCAGCATCGAGCGAGGCGGTCGGCTCGTCCAGCAGCAGGATCGGAAGGTCCGAGATGAAGCCGCGCGCGATGTTGACGCGCTGCTGCTCGCCGCCGGAGAAGGTCGCGGGCGGAAGCTGCCAGAGACGCTCGGGGATGTTGAGACGATGCAGCAGCTCCCCGGCGCGCGCTTGTGCATCGGTCCGGCTCATACCGTTCACGACCAGCGGCTCGGCGACGACGTCGATGGTCGCGACCCGCGGCACTGCGCGCAGGAACTGGCTGACATAGCCGATGGTGGAGCGGCGGATGTTGAGGACCTGCCGCGGTTCGGCCGTGGCGAGGTCGATTACCGTGCCGCGATGGCGGATGCCGATGCGGCCGCTGTCGCAACGGTAATTGCCGAAGATCATTTTCAGGATCGACGATTTGCCGGCGCCTGACGGGCCCGACAGAACGACGCATTCGCCCGGATTGACGTGGAAGCTCACGCCGCTGACGACGGGCAATTCGACGCCGCCTTGCAAGTGCATCGTGAAGGTCTTTTGCGCATCGACGATGTCGATCATGGCGGTCATCGGAGGGCTCATGGCGGTAGAATCGAGGAGACGAGGAGCTGGGTATAGGGCTCGCGGGGATCGTCGAGCACCTGGTCGGTAAGGCCGGTCTCGATGACGCGACCGCCTTTCATCACCATCACGCGGTGCGACAACAGGCGTGCGACCGCGAGATCGTGAGTGACGATGATGACGGCGAGGTGCAGCTCGGCGACGAGGCTGCGCAGGAGGTCGAGCAAGCGCGCCTGCACGGAGACGTCGAGGCCGCCGGTCGGCTCGTCCATGAACACCAGCCGCGGCTCGGTAACGAGGTTGCGGGCGATCTGGAGCCGCTGGCGCATGCCGCCGGAATAGGTGCGCGGCGCATCGTCAATGCGCGCGACATCGATCTCGACGCGGGTGAGCCAGTCCGACGCGGTCTCACGGATGCGGCCGTAGTGATTCCAGCCCACGGCCATCAGCCGCTCGCCGACATTGGCGCCGGCCGAGACCGCCATGCGCAAGCCCTGCGCGGGATCCTGGTGCACGAAACCCCAATCGGTGCGGAACAGGAAGCGCCGTTCGGCTTCGCCCAGCGTGGCGAGATCGCGGGTCACGCCGTCGCGCATCCGGTACGACACGTGCCCCGCGCTCGGCGCAAGCTGGCCCGACAGCAATTGCAGCAGCGTCGATTTGCCGGAACCGGATTCGCCGACGATCGCCAGCACCTCGCCGGGATAGAGCGAGAACGAGACGTCGCGGCAGGCATTAATGCGGCCGAACGACTTGCTGAGGGATTTTGCGACCAGCAGCGGCTCGTCGTTGTCAATCACATCCTGATCAGCCATTCGCGGCCTCCTGCGCCTTGTCCTTGTACGGCGCGGCACTGAGGCTGCCGTGATGGCCGGCGGCCTGGCGGCCCTCGCAATAATCGGTGTCCGAGCACACGAACATGCGGCCGCCCTTATCGTCGGTCACGATCTCGTCGAGGTACGAATTCTCCGCACCACAGAGCGCGCAGGGCGCGTTGAAGCGGTAGGGCTCGAACGGATGATCCTCGAAATCGAGCGAGACCACCTGGGTGTAGGGCGGGATCGCATAGATGCGCTTCTCGCGGCCGGCGCCGAACAATTGCAGCGCCGGGCAATTGTCCATCTTGGGATTGTCGAATTTCGGCGTCGGCGACGGGTCCATCACGTAGCGGGCATTGACCTTCACCGGATAGGCGTAGGCGGTCGCGATGTGGCCGAAGCGGGCGATGTCCTCATAGAGTTTTACATGCATCAGGCCGTATTCGGCCAGCGCATGCATGCGCCGCGTCTCGGTCTCGCGCGGCTCGAGGAAGCGCAGCGGCTCGGGGATCGGCACCTGATAGACCAGCACCTGGTTCTCGTTCAGCGCCGTCTCCGGGATGCGGTGACGGGTCTGGATCACGGTTGCCTCGTCCGTCGCCGTCGTCGTGGCGACGCCGGCGGTCTTGGCGAAGAACTTTCGGATCGAGATCGCATTGGTAGTGTCGTCGGAGCCCTGGTCGATCACCTTCAGCACGTCCTGCGGGCCGAGGATCGCGGCGGTGACCTGTACGCCGCCGGTGCCCCAGCCATAGGGCATCGGCATCTCGCGACTGGCGAACGGCACCTGATAGCCGGGGATCGCGATCGCCTTGAGGATCGCGCGGCGGATCATGCGCTTGGTCTGCTCGTCGAGATAGGCGAAGTTGTAGGCGGGCGCGTTCATTCCGCGGCCTCCTTCATTTCATCGGGCGTATTGGCATCGGCGAACTCCTGACGCAGCTTGCGCAAGAGACCAAGCTCGGACTGGAAGTCGACATAATGCGGCAGCTTCAGATGCTCGACGAAGCCGGTCGCCTGGACGTTGTCCGAATGCGACATCACGAACTCTTCGTCCTGCGCCGGGGCCAAGGCCTCCTCGCCGAGCTCACGGGCGCGCAATGCGCGGTCGACCAGCGCCATCGACATGGTCTTGCGCTCGCTCTGGCCGAAGGCGAGGCCGTAGCCGCGGGTGAAGCACGGCGCTTCCGTCGCCGATCCCTTGAACTGGTTGACCATCTGACACTCGGTGAGCGCGATGGCGCCGAGCGGCACGGCAAAGCCGGCGTCTTCCGCGAGGAATTCGACCTCGACCTCGCCGAGGCGGATCTCGCCGACAAAGGGATGGTTGCGGCCATAGCCGCGCTGGGTGGAATAGCCCATCGCGAGGAGAAAGCCTTCGTCACCGCGCGCCAGATTTTGCAGGCGCAGGTCGCGGTCGGCCGGGAAGTTCAGCGGCTCGCGGGTGAGATCGCCGACGCTGGCGCCGTCCTCGGCCTCTGGCGATGATTCGATCAGCCCGTCGCGGCCGAGAATGTCGGTGACGCGCGGCGTCGGCGCGGTGGAGGCTTCGGCCGCCGCCGGGGCCTCCGGCACAAAACCCTGGCTAAGCGAGGGATCGAGCAGGCGGTGGGTGTAGTCGAAGGTGGGGCCGAGGATCTGGCCACCGGGAATGTCCTTGAAGGTCGCGGACACTCGCCGCTGCACCCGCATGGCGCCGGTGTCGACCGGCTCGCTGGCGCCGAAGCGCGGCAGGGTGGCGCGGAAGGCGCGGACCAGGAAGATCGCCTCGATCAGATCGCCGCGCGCCTGCTTGATCGCGAGCGCCGCAAGCTCGCGGTCATAGAGCGAGCCTTCGCTCATGACACGGTCGACGGCAAGCCCAAGCTGCTCCGAGATCTGGTCGAGCGTGACTTCTGCAACGCCTTGATCGCCGCGCCGCTTATGCGCGAGCAGGCGATGGGCATTCTCGATGGCGCGTTCGCCGCCTTTGACTGCGACATACATGCTTCAGCTTCCCTTGCTCACGACGCGCGTGGTGCGGGGGATCGCGACCACGACGTCATCGGCGACCAGCACCGCATCGATGCCGCGCGGAAACAGTGCTTCGTTCATACGCAACCGCTCGAACAGGTCGAAAGGCTCGATCGACGCCTGCAGCGCAGCGACACCGTCGATGCCGGGGCCGCGCAACTCGAAGCTATGCCCCGAGACCAGGCTATCGACCTGGATGATCACCGTGGTCGAGCGGTCCGGATATTCGCTGGTGCCGAGCGCGAAGCGCTCGAGCGAGTGCAGCGCACCGCCGTTGCTGATCAACGCGAAGCTCGCGATCGAGCAATCCTGCACGACCGGCGCGCCCGTGTGAAATTTCAGCCATTTCACCACGTCCGAGCTCTCCGCCATCCGCGCATCGAGCCAGAGCGGCGTATCGTGGTCGAACAGCGTCAGTGCGATCGCGGCGGTGCCTCGCATCATCGGCCCTGGCGCTCCCGCCATCGGCACGATGCGCTGAACCGAGCCCGGCCGCGCCATTGCGTCCATGACCGAGCGAAAGGTCGATTGCGCCGACAAGACCTTGTCGGCGAAACCCGGCGGCAGCTCCGCAATCGTGGTCATGACCTCATCCCTCACCGCGCACCATGGTGTAGAAATCAACCTTCGTCGCGGCGATCTCTTCCGCCGCCCGCTTCCGCCTGACCATCAGCTGCTCGCGCAACGGCGCGATAACGTTGTGCTCGACGAGCCCGCCGAAATCGCAGGACTGCACCAGCGCATCGCACAGCGCGATCAGCCGCGCCTTCTCACTGTTGCGCCCGAGCGTGTAGCCGAACCCGACCTCCCCGCTCGCAAGCCGCACCGCGGCGCGCGACACCGTGGCTTCACCGAGATTGAACGGCGCGCCGTCGCCGCCGACCCGGCCGCGCAGCATGACGAGGCCGTTTTCGGGCGCCCGCAGATCCTGATGGGCCGGCAAGGCCGAGTCCAAGGCCAAGTTGCGGAGGCGAGCGGCGATCTCGCCCGCCTCCGCGTGCGCCAGCACCGCCATTGCGGCCTTGCGCTGGGCTTGCTGGTTGTTGTGCTGCGTCACCTGGTCCACCGAACTCTTCACAGAACTTGCCGCATCGAAGTTGTCTATGATAATAGACAACTTCATACGGACGCGCCATGACTGTTTCGTGACAATGATGTGATTTTCGGGCTAGGCTGACCGACGACATGAGCATGCAGGACACAGCCTCCTCGGGCGTGGCGCTATGGCGCCTCGTTGCCGATGGCATCGAGCGCGGCATCGCCGACGGCCGCTTTGCGGCCGGCGACAAGCTGCCGGGCGAGATGGAGATCGCCGAAACCTATCGCGTCAACCGCCACACCGTGCGGCGCGCGCTGGCAGCCCTTGCCGAGCGCGGCCTGGTGCGCGCCGAGCGCGGCAGCGGAACCTATGTCGAGGCACAGAAACTCGCCTATCCTTTGCGCTCGCGCACGCGTTTTTCCGAGATCGTCGGCGCCGATGGCCGCGAGCCGCATGGCCGGCTGATCGAGGCGAGCAATGACATCGCGACGCGCGAGCTCGCGCGGGAATTGGGATTGAAGGCCGGCGCGCCCTTGGTGCGGATCGAAGCGATCCGCCTCGCCGACCGCACGCCGATCTGTGTTTCCACCACCTGGCTGTCGGCGGAACTGTTTCCGGATGCGGGCGCCGTGTTCGCGGCGACGCGCTCGATGACGAAACTGCTCGCACATTACGGCGTGCGCGATTATCGCCGCGGCGCGACCCGAATCACCGCCGGCATCGTCGACGCCACCGACGCCGCACGGCTCGATCTGGCGCTGGGGCGGCCGATCCTGGTGGTGGACGCCACCGACCACGATCTCACGGGCAAGCCGCTGGTGACCAAGCATTCGCGGTTCGCCGCGGAGCGGGTGGAGTTTTTGGTGGAGTCGTAGGGGACCCTCTCCACAAAACCGGAGCCGTAGGGTGGGCAAAGGCGCACTTGCGCCGTGCCCACGATCTTTCCAAGATTCGCGAGAAGCGGTGGGCACGCTTCGCTTTGCCCACTCTACGGCGCCTTTGCTCAGGCGACAGCGCGCCTTCCGATGATCGCAAAGCGCAGCTTGCCGGAGATGAAATCGATCGCGGCGACCGCAACCAGGATCATCAGGATCAGGAACGACACCTTCTGCCATTCCAGCACGCGGATCTGCTCCGCGAGCTGGAGGCCGATGCCGCCGGCGCCGACAATGCCGATGATGGTGGCCGAGCGGGTGTTGGATTCGATGAAATAGAGCACCTGGCCTGCGATCACCGGCAGGACCTGCGGCAACAGGCCGAAGCGGATCTCGTGCAGCGCGCTGCCGCCGGAGGCACGGATACCTTCGACCTGCTTCTGGTCGGCGCTCTCGATCGCTTCCGAGAACAGCTTGCCGAACGCACCGAAGTCCGCCACCGCGATGGCGAGCACCCCAGCGAACGGGCCGAGCCCGACGACGTTGATCCACACCAGCGCCCAGATCAGCGTATCGACGCCGCGGATCGAATCGAGGACGCGGCGGACGGGGAAACGCAGGATGTTCGACGGCACGATGTTGCGCGCCGCGAGCAGGCTGACCGGCAGCGCGAAGACCGCGGCCAGCGTGGTGCCGAGCAGCGCGATCGACAGCGTCTCGCCCAGTGCCTTCAGGTAGACCGGCAGCGAGGAGCCGGGATCCGGCGGGATCATCATCAGGCTGATCCAGCCGAGCTGGCTGAGGCCGGCGAAGAAGCGCGACGGCGAGAAGTCGAGATCGACGAGACCGTAAATCAGGATCGCGAACGCAGCGACGATCATCGCGGGTGTCGCGAGCCGTGCCGAGGCCGGCCGGTCGAACACATCGGGATAGCGCGCACGCATCTCGCGCGTATCGACCTCCTGCGGCCTCGTCACGTCCGCGCCTCCTTGCCGAACAGGCGGCCGCGCAGCCAGCCGGTGGTGATGTCGATGACGAAGACGGTAATGATGATGGTGAGCAGGATGGCGCTGACGTCCGAATAGTAGAACTTGCGGATGGCGACGACGAGCTCCTGGCCGATGCCACCGGCGCCGACGAAGCCCATGACGGAGGCCTCGCGGACATTGATCTCGAAGCGAAGCAGCGCATAGCTGGCATAGCCGGCGGTCACCTGCGGCACGACCGCAAAACGCATGCAGGACAGCCAGCTGGCCCCGGTCGAGCGGATGCCTTCGACCGGTTTCATGTCGGCATTCTCGACGATCTCCGAGAACAACTTGCCAAGCGCGCCGGTGGAGTGGATCGCGATCGCGAGCACGCCGGCCATCGGTCCGAGCCCGAAGGCGATGACGAAGACCAGAGCGAACACGATGCCGGGGACCGTGCGGGCGAATTCGAGCAGCCGCCGCACCACGAAGCGCAGCCACGGCGCGGGCGAGGTGTTCTCGGCCGCAAAGAAGTTGAGGGCGAAGGCGAACGTCGCGCCGATCAGCGTGCCGACATAGGAGATCAGTAGCGTCTCACCCAGCATCTTCAGCCATTTGCGCCAGCCCCAGAGCCACTCGCCGAAATCGGTCCAGACCCGCTGGCCGTTCTCGAGCGTGAGGATGCGGTCGAAATAGCTGACGAAATTGCCGAAATAGGTGAACAGCGTGCGCAGATTCACTTCGGCGCCGATCGCGGCGAGAACCAGCGCTGCGGCAAAGATCGCAGCTCCCAACAGCAGGCGGAGCCGACGCCGCGAAACCGCCTGGCGATAGGCAGCGTTGAGCGCGGCGAGCTGCTGCTCGGGAAGGATCGAAACCGCTGTCGTCATCGCTCGAAACAGGTCCCGTCAAAGAAAGAGCCGGGTCCTTGGGACCCGGCTCAGGTGCATCGTCCCGAAGACTCAGGACGCCTTCTTTTTACGCAGCGCGTCGACGAACTTGATCAGCTCGATCGTGCCATCCCAATCCTTGGTGGTGGCGGGATGGAAACCCTTCTTCTGGCCGTCGGAGAGACGGTCGAACGCGGCCTTGTCCTTGGCCGGCGCGTCGAAGAAAGCCTTGGCGATGGCAGCTTTGGCGTCTTCCGGCAGGTCGGAGTTGTAGGCATAGGGGCCGTTGATGATCGGCGCCGACTTGTGGATGATGCGGAAATCGTCCTTCTTCATCGCCGAGCCGTCGGCGTTCTTGAGCATGCCCTTGGTCAGCATCTGCGCCAGCGTGGAATCATCGTCGCTGGTCCACTGGTTGGCGGCAACGTCGACCGTGCCCTGCGAAAGGGCCAGCATCGCGTTCTCGTGACTGCCGGTGAAGACGACCTTGCCGAAATAGGTATCGGCATCGTGGATGCCCATCTTGTCGAGCTCGAAGCGCGGCACGTTGTTGCCGGAGGTCGAGTTCGGGTCGACGAGGCCGAGGTTCTTGCCCTTGAGGTCGTCGACTTTCTTGTAGGGGCTGCTCGCCTTGACGAAGAACACCGAGTAATAGCCGGTCGAGCCGTCGGCGTTGATGTCGTTGGCGAAGGCGTCGGTCTTGACGCCGGTCAAGCGGGCGCGGGCGAACGAGGCCGAGCCGTAGCTCGCGATGTGGATGTTGCCGGCGCGCTGGCCTTCGATGACCGCAGCGTAGTCGTTGGCGATGCGCAGCGTGACCTTCACGCCCAGTTCCTTGGACAGATAGCTCACGAACGGTGCCCAGCGCTCGGTGACGCCGGAGGCGTTCTCGGCGGGGACGACCGCGAAGGTCAACTCGGGATATTTGGCCTTCCAGTCGTTCGCCGAGGCGGAGGCTGTGAACGCGAGCGCGGCGGCGCCGGCAAGAACTAGTCTGCGAGTAAACATGGTACCCTCTTCATCGGTTGGGGGCGGTTGACGCAATACTGGCAACAAAAGATGCGACGCGGCTCAGGCCGCCGCGGCGGTTCCGAGCGCCGGCACGCCCTCGGGCGCCGGGACAGGCATGCCGCCCATGACGTCGGCGGCTTCGAGATCGTAGAGCTCGCGCGCGACGTGATCGGTCAGCGCGGACGGCACGCCGTCGAACACCACGCGGCCGGCAGCCATGCCGATCAGGCGGTCGCAATAGGTCCGCGCCAGATCGAGCGAATGCAGGTTGCAGAGCACGGTGATGCCGAAATGCTTGTTGATGCGCAGCAGCGCATCCATCACGATCTTGGTGTTGCGCGGATCGAGCGAGGCGATCGGCTCGTCGGCGAGGATGATGTCGGGCTGCTGCACCAGCGCGCGGGCGATGGCCACGCGCTGCTGCTGACCGCCGGAGAGCTGGTCGGCGCGCTGGGCAGCGAGCGAAGCGATGTCGAACTGCTCGAGCGCCGACATCGCCAGCGCCTTGTCCTGCTCGGGCCAGGCCTGCGACAGCGAACGCCAGGCGGGCATCGTCGCAAGGCGCCCCATCAGGACGTTGGTGAGCACGTCGAGCCGGCCGACCAGGTTGAACTGCTGGAAGATCATCGCCGAGCGCGCGCGCCACTGCCGCAGCTCCTTGCCGCGCAGCAAGGTGACGTCGACGCCGTCGAACAGGATGCGCCCCCCGGTCGGCGTCACAAGCCGGTTGATGGTCCGCAACAATGTCGACTTGCCGGCACCGGATCGCCCGATCACACCGACAAAGCCGCCGGGGGAAACTTGAAACGAAGCGTCGTCCACCGCGGCTTTTGCGCCGAAGCGACACGTCAGACCATCCACCACCAGCATGCACGGCTCCAGAGTAGCTGGAGCCAACCGCTAACGCCCGCGCTTAACACTTGTGTGACAGCACCGCTGCAGTGCGGCGATCCTGCACACCTCATCCCCTGTCATCTCAGCGTCATGACATCGTCATCAAGCCGCTCGAAGAGAGACGCCCGCCCTCGCACCTCTGGATGCAACATGGCCGCCAAAACCCTTTCGGTTCAGCCGACCATCGATCCCTCGGCCAAGCTGCATGAGACCAGGCTCGGCGCCTATACCGAGGTCGGCGAACGCACGATCCTGCATGAAGTGACGATGGGTGACTACTCCTATGTCGTGAACGACTCGCAGATCACCTACAGCACCATCGGAAAGTTCTGCTCGATCGCGGCGATGACGCGCATCAATCCAGGCAACCATCCGATGCATCGCGCGACACAGGCGCATCTCACCTACCGCTCCAGCGCCTATTTCGAGGGTGAGAGCGACGATGCCGAGTTCTTCGACTGGCGGCGCCAGCATCATGTCCATATCGGCCATGACGTGTGGATCGGCCATGGCGCGATCGTGCTGCCGGGCCGCAACATCGGCACCGGCGCGGTGATCGCCGCCGGCGCCATCGTCACCAAGGACGTGCCGGCCTACACCATCGTCGCCGGCAATCCGGCCCGGATCGTGCGGCGGCGATTCTCGGAGGAGATCGCCGGGCGCCTCGCGAAGCTCGCCTGGTGGGACTGGGATCACGACAAATTGCGCGAGGCGCTGCCCGATTTCCGCAGGCTCGGGATTGAAGATTTTCTGTCGACATACGAAGCACGGGCGAGCTCACTCACCAATTCGCCTGCCAGCAAACGAAGCGCGGTCGCGTGACAGACATATTCCTTGAAGGCGGCCGGGCCCTGATCGGCGCCGAGCTCGTCGAAACCTCGCTTCTCGTGTCCGGAACGGACATCGCGCAGGTCGCTGCTTCTCGCGGCCGGGCGCGGCTCGCGATCGATGTCCGCGATCTGCTGGTGCTGCCCGGCATCGTTGATCTGCATGGAGATGCCTTCGAGCGCCAGATGATGCCGCGCGCCGGCGTCGATTTCCCGATCGACGTCGCGCTCGCGGACAGCGACCGCCAGGCGATCAGCAACGGCATCACCACCGTGTTTCACGCCACGACCTGCTCCTGGGAGCCGGGTCTGCGCAGCGCCGACAATGCACGCGGCCTGATGGAGGCGATCGAGCGGCAGCGCCCGCAATTCGCCGCCGACACCCGCTTCCATCTGCGCCACGAGACCTACAATCTCGACGCCGAGGCCGAGATCAGCGAGTGGCTCGCCGAGGGCCGCGTCGACCTGTTCGCCTTCAACGACCACATGGACGGCACCGTCGCCGACATGGCCAAGCCGCGCAAGCGCAACCGGATGGTGGAGCGCACCGGCCTTTCGAGCGAAGAATTCGACCGGCTGGTCGAGCGCGTGATCTCGCGCGCCGACAAGGTGCCCGCTTCGGTGTCGCGTCTGGCCGCTTCTGCCCGCGCGGCCGGGGTGCGGATGCTCTCGCATGATGACGCTACCCCGGCGATGCGACAGGAGTTTCGCGAGCTCGGCGCCGACATCGCGGAGTTTCCGATCAACGAGGAGACGGCGCGGGCGGCAGCGAGCCACGGCGATGCCATCGTCTATGGCGCACCGAACGTCGTGCGCGGCGGCAGCCACACCGGCTGGACCAGGGCATCCGACATGATCGCCAAGCGGCTCTGCTCGGTGCTGGCGTCGGATTACTACTATCCCGCGCAGTTGCTCGCCGCATTCCGCCTCGCCGCCGACGGCGTGCTGCCGCTGACGAAGGCCTGGGATCTGGTCTCCGCCGGCCCGGCGCGCGCGACCGGCCTCACCGATCGCGGCATCCTCGCAGAGGGACGCCGCGCTGACATTCTCCTCGTCGACGACAGCGTGAAGCTGCGGCCGCGGCTGATCGCGGTGATCTCAGGCGGCAAGCTCGTGCATCTCACCGATGCGACGCGGCTGCTCACAGCAATGGTCGCGCCGCGCGAAGCTGTCGCGGCAGCGTGAATCGGCTATGCTGAGTCGATGACAGGTTTTCCCCGCTACGCGATCTATTTTGCCGCAGGCGCCGACAGCGTCCTCTCCCGCTTCGGCGCCGAGCTGCTCGGCTATGACGCCCATACGGGCGACGAGATGCCGTTCCCGCGCGAAGCGCTGCAGATCGCGCCGGACTGGCGCGAGGTCAGCGCCGACCCCCGCAAATACGGTTTTCACGGCACGCTGAAGGCGCCGATGGCGCTGACATCAGGCAAGACCGAGGCCGAACTCATGGCCGCCTGCGCGACGTTCGCCGCCAAGCCGCAGGCAATTCCGGTGATCCGCCCTGTCGTCGATACAATCAGCGGCTTCATCGCCGTCATTCCGGCCGAGCCGGTCGATGCGCTTCAGCAATTTGCCGCCGACTGCGTTCGTGAATTCGATTCCTTCCGCGCCGCCCTCACCGCGGAAGATCGCGCGCGGCGGAAGCCCGGCAGACTCACCGAGCGCCAGCGCGATTATCTCGACCGCTGGGGCTACCCTTACGTGATGGAGGAATTCCGCTTCCACATGACGCTGACGGGACGGCTGGACGCGGAACGGCGTGGGCCGATCCTGGAGATGCTGCGGGGACGATTTGCGGCGCGTGGCATCGACAAGCTGGCGATCGACCGCCTCGCCCTGTTCAAGCAGGACGAGACCAAAGCGCGCTTCCGCATCATCGGCGAATGGGCTTTGGCACGGTAGCCCTCAGCGCCAGCTCGCAAGATTGAAGGCGAGCGCCACCGCTCCGACCAGAACGAGGCTGGCCGCCCAGACTGCATCGAGATTGAACCAGCTTCGCGAGACGAACTTCAATCCCAGATAGCGGTAGACGAGCCAAGCCAGACATCCGCCGGCGCCGACCATGGCGGCAACGTGCACCACGGACACCAGCACCGCCATCCCGACGTTTGCCTTCATCAGCGCGCCCGCCGCCTCGTGTCCGGCGTCGAGCTCGAAGGCCTGGCAGAGCCCGAGATAGATCGGCACGAGCATCAAGGCGGCGCCGTGAGCAATGGCGACGGCAAACGACCAGAGCAGCAATTGCGTCGGCGGAATTCGTGCCAGCGCGCGGGGATGGCGCCGAACGATCAAGCGATAGACGCCGAAGCCGATGACGAGAAGGCTCGCGACCAGCTGGATCCGACGCTGCCACTGCGCCAGCACGAGCAGGAACGCGAATGGCAGCAGCACGAGAAGCGTTGCCAGGAGGTGCCCGGCCGCGAGAGCCCACAACGCGCGAAAGAGCGCGCGTGGGCTCTTGTCCATGAGCCCGGCCGAAACCGCGAGCGGCCAGCCCATGCCCGGATTGACCCCGTGGTAGAGACCGCTCGCAACAAGCGCGAGCCACAGCCAGCCGAGTGCCGGGCTCGCATGCCCCCAATCTAGACCGACGGGTAGCAAAAGGAATCCGTCGAACAGTCGCCGCCCTCGAGCCTGATCTGGTGCGCACGATATCCGTCGGGGAAGCTCACGAAATAGTCCTTGTCGAGCTCGAGGCCGCCGTTGCGACCGACATTGGCCATGACCTCCACGCCCGGAACCCCGTCGGGATAGAACTGGTCGTCCCAGGTGGAATAGAGCGAGTTGGTCCAGTACACGCGCCTGCCGTCGCGGCTGATCTCGACCATCTGCGGGCCGGCCGCAAAGGCCTTGCCGTTCGGATGCGGCGTGCGGCGCGCGATGCCGCCGATGTGGACCGAGCCCGCAAGCTGCGGCTTCCTGGGATCGCTGACGTCGTATTGGCGCATTTCGCCGGTGCCCCAGCAGGAGACATAGAGGAACCGGTCATCCATCGACAGGTCGATGTCGGTCACCAGCGGCGGCACGGCGCCAAATCCCTGCAGCAGCGGCGGAAGCTTCTCCTTGGGCGCGGGTTCGGGAGGGATCGTCGCCGTCTTCTCGGCATGGAATTTTCCACCCTCGCGCCACCAGGTCCAGATCGATGCTTCGAGGTTGGTGGTGTCGACCACGACGCCGACGAAGCCGTACTCGCGAACCGGATCGTGCGCGGGCCGCACCTCCAGCGCCATCTGATGATTGGCGCCGAGGTCGATGGTCTGAACGTTGCGACGGGCGCGAAGGTCCCAGAAGTGGAGACGATGACCATATTTGTTCGACAGCAGATCTTCCGGGACGATCCCGTTCTCGAACTGCGGCGGCAACGCCCATTCGCTCGTCACCATGTAGTCGCGCGGCAGATTCCACCAGAAATCATAGTGCAGCGTCTGCGGGCCACGGTCGATCTCCCATCGTCCAAGGACTTCGAACGTCTCGCAATCCATGATGAAGACGCCGGGAGGACCGTTGGTGCCGTCCTTGCCGCCACCGCCCAGCGTACTCACGTAAATGCCGTCCGGCCCGCAATGGATCGTGTGCGGCCGCGAGTAGCCGGTCTTCTTGAAGACCTCCTCCGGTTCGATGATCTTGTGGATCTTGGCTTTCGTCGGATCGGGCTTGGTGTCGATGACGTAGATCCGCGACGAGCGCAGCCCGGGGATGATGAGATAGCGCCGCTCGATGAAGGCGTGTCCGGCGAGCGGCGACAAGGCGGAGGAGCAGGCATTCCAGCCGAAGTGATGAAACTCGTCGCCCTTGTTGGGCATCGTCACGGTGTGGACGATCTGGCTATAGCTCGGCGATCCCGGCTTGACGTCGATGACCGCGAGAGCATCCGGCTTGGAGAAATCCGGACTGAGCAGCAAGGTGTAAGCAAAGTTCTCCGCAGGTGCTTCCATCGCAAGCTTGGGCGATGCGTGAAAGGTGGGATCCGGCCTCATCGTCATGGCACTGCCTCCCTGTTCTGTCGGTTCGCGCCAACCTGGCTCGGGATAACGGCATAATGAAGAGGTGTTGCGTGATGTCTTGGGATTCTCCGCAGGCCGGTTGGCGAGCGTACAATATGCCATCGCGAAGCTGCGGGAAACGGTCCGGGCGCGCTAATTCGACGCCTTCAGGCGAAATGGGCGTCCCTCGTCATTGCGAGCGAAGGCGGACAAGTCGCTCCTCGCAGCCTTGTGGGCAAAGGCGCAAAGCGCCGTGCCCACCGCTCTTCCCGACGGCGCGCAAGTTGGTGGGCACGCTTCGCTTTGCCCACCCTACGACAGCTTCACGCAATGACGAGGGGAGAGAGCTACTTCCCCCACCGCAGCGCCAGCGCATCGCGCTCCTTGGCGAGCTCAAGCAGGCCCGCGCGCGTCGCCGGATGCAGCGGTTGCAGCGGATGCCGCACCGTCTCGGACTTGATCACACCGCCGGCCTGCATCATCACCTTGCAGGCGATCAGGCCGCATTGGCGGTTCTCGTAGTTGATCAGCGGCAGCCAGCGTTCATAGGCGGCCTTCGCCTTCTCGCGATCACCGGCGAAATAGGGATCGATGATCTGGCGGATGCCGTCGGGATAGCCACCGCCGGTCATGGCGCCGGTGGCGCCGGCGTCGAGGTCGGCCAGCAGCGTGATCGCCTCCTCGCCGTCCCAGGGCCCCTCGATGTCTTTGCCACCCGCCTCGATCAGGCTGCGCAGCTTGGCCGCGGCGAAGGGAACCTCGATCTTGAAATATCGGATGTTGGAGAATTCGCGCGACAGCCGCGCCAGCAGCTCGACCGAGAGCGGCGTGCCCGCGACCGGCGCATCCTGAATCATGATGGGAATGTCGATCGCGCCGGAGAGCACCTTGAAGAACTCAACGATGCCCTTCTCGGGCACACGAAACGTCGCGCCATGATAGGGCGGCATCACCATCACCATGGCGGCGCCCGCCGCCTCGGCCTGCTTGCTGCGCGCCGCACACACGGCCGAGCTGAAATGGGTGGTGGTGACGATCACGGGAACCCGGCCGGCCACATGTTCCAGCACCGCATGCATCACCGTCTCGCGCTCGGCGTCGGTGAGCACGAACTGCTCGGAGAAATTGGCGAGGATGCAAATGCCGTTCGAGCCGGCATCGATCATGAAATCGATGCAGCGGCGCTGGCCCTCGAGGTCGAGCTCGCCGCGCTCGTCGAAGATGGTGGGCGCGACCGGGAACACGCCGCGATAGGGGCGTTGGGCCTTGTGTGGGGTGACCGGCATCGAACTCTCCATCCCTGATATGTCTTACGTCTGTGGCAGCGCTCGCGGAGCGAGGCGCCACAGATGTACCCGCCACGCGGACCGGCGGCAATGCCCGCGCGACGTTGGATGAGAGAGCAGAGCGGGGACTGGCTATCGCATATGAAGCAAAACGTGGCGGAAAGCGCGCCTGCGGCCATCCTTCGAGACGCCCGCCTACGGCGGTCCCTCTCCATGAACCACCTGTCAGACGACATCTGACAGGTGGTTCATGGTTCCATGTGCAGCGCCCGCTTTCGGCGCTGGGGACTCAGGATGAGGTCGCGTTTTCGCGGCGAAATATCAGACCCTCATGGTGAGGAGCCCGCCAAAGCGGGCGTCTCGAACCATGCAGGCCGAGCACGTCCGGCAACCTCGTCCGCCATATGCGATGGCCTGGAGACTACGCGGTCTTCACCGCTCCCAAGAAGCCCTCGACCGCGACGCGGAGACGATCGGCGTCGGCGGACATCTTCTTGACGGACTCCGACAGCACCGTGCCGGCGTTGCCGGTCTCCTGGTTCAGCCTCGCGACGCTGCCGATGGTGTCGGTGACCTCGCGGGTGCCTTGGGCTGCCTGCTGGAAATTGCGCGAGATCTCGGTGGTGGCCGCGCGCTGCTGCTCGACGGCGGCGGCAATCGCCGTCATCTTCTCGTCGATGCCGCCAATGGCGCCGCCGATCGAGCGGATCGCGGCGACGGCCTGGCCGGTGGCCCCCTGGATCTCCTCGACCTGGCGCGAGATCTCTTCCGTCGCTGTGGCCGTCTGGGATGCAAGGCTCTTGACCTCGCCCGCGACCACGGCGAAGCCGCGCCCAGCCTCGCCCGCGCGCGCGGCCTCAATGGTGGCATTCAGCGCCAGAAGGTTGGTCTGGGTGGCGATCGCATTGATCATCTTCACGACCTCGCCGATGCGGCTTGCGGTCTGGTCGAGGATCTCGACCGTCGCGTTGGTCTGCTCGGCCTGTGCCACGGCCTCGCGGGCCTCGCGCGCGCTCGACTGCACCTGCGCGGAGATCTCGCCGACGGAGGCGGAGAGCTCCTCGGTCGCGGCCGCGATGGTCTCGAGATTGTTGGTGGCTTGCTCCGCCGCGGAGGAGACCGCGGCGGTCTGGCTGCTCGATTCCGCAACCAGCGAGCGTACGCCGGTCGCGGTGGCGTCGAGCTCGCGCGTCGAGGCCACGACGCTCTGGATGACCGCCTGCACGGTATCGTCGAAGCTGCGGCAAGCGGCATCGACGGTGCCGGAGCGGGCGAGCTGGAGCGCCTGCTGCGATTCGCGTTCCTGGCCCAGCCGCTCCGCGGTCGCCGCGCTCTCGCGCAGGCTTTCGAGCGCCGCAGCCATGGTGCCGAACTCGTCGGGATGCCGGGATTGCGGCACCGGCGTCGCATAGTCGCGCGCGCTGATGCGCGCGATGGCGTCGAGGATGGCGCGCACCGGACGCATGAAGCGATTGCGCACCACGAACACGCCGGCCAGGGTCACCGCCAACGCGAGCAGGAACGCGAAGGACTGCACGATGAGATTGGTCAGGGCCTTCGCCTGCACCGTCTCGGCGCGCGCGATCGACAGGTCGAGCGCCTTGTTCGCGACCGCGACGATGGACGCGAAGGGCGACTGACATAGCGCATTCCATTCCGAGGCGGGCATCGCCGGACGGCCGCTGCCGTCGAAGTTCTTGGTGAGATCGCCGATCTGCTTGAGGACGCCATCGGTCTTGGCGCGCGCCTCCTTGGCCGTATTGACGAGATCCGCCGTCACGTCAGGCGCAGCCAGCAGCTCCTCCATGCCGGTCCAGCCGGCGGTGATGATGCCGTTCCAGCCAGCTACGGTCTGCTTCTGGGCCTCGTCGAGCGGCTTGGAGCTGTTGACGTTCGGACGCAAGGTCGAGCACTGGATGCCGTAGCGGTCACGCACCTGCCAGGCGAGGCGGCGGGCCTGGATCATGCGGGCGATGAAGGGATCGTTCATCCAGGCGCGGTTCGACACCGCGGTGGAGGCGAGATTGGCCGTCTCGATCACCTTGGTGACGGCATCGTACCAAGGCGCGGTACGTTCCACCTTGCGCTCGCCACGCGGCAGCTTGGCCTCGTCATAGAACAACTGGAATTTTGGCGCGGCTTCGTTCCAGCGTTGCTTCAGCGTGCCCGCGAGCTCGTCGCGCCGGGCGAATTCGATGGTCGTGAGTGCCGCGATGATGGCGTCAAAACCGGCCTGCTCGGCCTTCTCGGCGGCGCCGAGCTTGGCGCGCGGATCGTCCTCGCCGAGCAGCGCGCTCTGGGCATCGCCGCGATTGTTACGTAACGCGAGCACGCCATGGAAGATCGCCTTATCGGCGTTCGCGAGCCGCTCGGTCTCCAGGCTGTCGCTGTAGCGGCCGAACGCGCCGACCATCTGGATCGCCGTGCTGGTCAGCGCGCCGGCGGCCAGCAGTGTCATCAGAACCAGGAGGAGCGTGCTTACCGATTTCTTAAAAATTGACATGACCAAAAGACCTGCTCGTCACGAGCGGTCATCTTGCACGGTGACATGCCAAGGTTTGGTTAAGACTTTAATCAAATGCCTGCGGCTGTGGCCGCTGCGCCTCCTGACAGGCTGCGCCCTTTTCAGGCCACCTTCGTGAAATCCGGCGGGCGGCGCTCGGCAAACGCCGTAAACGCCTCGCGCGCTTCGGCGGTGCGCAGACGCTGCGCGAACTGCTCGCCTTCGGCCTGCATCTGCGCGACCAGCGCCTCTCCGTTGCGCATCAGCCGCTTGGTCGCGATGAGGGCACCGGCCGGCTGGCGGGCGAGACGCTGCGCCAGCGCAAGCGCCTCGGCTTCGAGCTTGTCGAGCGGCACCACGCGGTTGGCGAGGCCCCATTCCAGCGCCGATTTGGCAGATACGGTCTCGCCGAGCGCGAACATCTCGTAGGCGCGGGCGTGGCCGATGCGCGCCGGCATCAACAGGCTAGAGGCGGCTTCAGGCACCAGCGCGAGGCTGACAAACGGCGTCGACAATTGCGCGTTGTCGGCGAGCACAACCAGATCGCAATGCAGCAGCATCGTGGTGCCGACACCGACGGCGCGGCCCTGCACGGCCGCGACCAGCGGCCGGGTGCAGCGCGCCAGCGACTGGATGAAGCGCACGACGTTGCGGCTGCCTTCGGACTTGCCGGCTGCAACGGCCGCGAACTCGCCGACGTCATTGCCGGCGGTGAACATGTCGCCCTCACCGCGGATCAGGATCACGCGGGCGGACGGATCGAACTCGGCGGATTCGATGGCGTCCGCCAGCTTGCCGTACATCGCATCGGTCAGCGCGTTCTTCTTGTCGGGGCGCGCCAGCGTGAGCGTGAGGATTCCACCGTTGTTCTCGATCCGGACGTGCTCGGTCATTGGTCTGCTCCGTGTTATTCGTCTGAACTTCTTGGAAACTTGTCTTGAATGCTCGTCAGCCAGCGCGCGACGATGTCAATTTCCGCGGCCGTGAATCCTTCCGTCAGCGCCGCGTTGACCTCGGCCGCACTGGCTTTCGCCTGCGCGAGTGCGGTGCGCCCCTTCGGCGTCAGCCAGATGCGCCAGGCGCGGCCATCCTCGCGGTCGGCCTGCCGCTCGATCAGTTTTGCGGCCGCCGTGCGGTCGACCAGCCCGGAAATGCCGGCCGGTCCAAGATCGAGTGCCGCGCCCGCCTCGCCGATCAGAACGCCATCCTGCTTGCCGAGGATGAAGAGCAGCCCCGCCTGCGCCGGCGTCACCTCGCTCTCAGGCCGAGCCGCCATCCAGCGCTGCAACCGGCGGTGCGCGACACTCAGCAGGTAGATCAGCCGATGGTGTCTGGCCCCGGTTCCTTTATTTCGCATGCGAAGTATATAACCAAGGCGACTGGGATTGTCAAAGGCGACGCTATTGCCGACCCGGCGCGGGAAGGTCGCGAGTGGATCAGCGTATCGGGAATCGAGCATCAAATGGAAATAGCGACCATCCCGCTTGACGGCTGCTCTCTTTTATGTTCCTTATTTGTTCCATTCTAGCTCAAGTTGCAGTGGAGTCATTTCATGACGAAAGGTGCGTGCGGGGAGCATGAGCCGGCTCAGTTGGTGATTCACAATGACGACGATACGCCGGACGAATTCGTCATCGGACTGCTCCGCCAGGTTTTCGGTAAGACGGAGCGCGAAGCCGCCGCGCTGATAGGCCGGATCGAGCGCGAGGAGAAAGCCGCCTGCGGTCCCTACCCGCAATCCGTCGCAGAGGCACTCTTCAAGTCAGCCCAGCAATATATCTGGCTCGGCCAGCATCCCCTGAAGATCACGCTTGAAGAGATCAGGACCCCTTGCGAGCTCTGCGGCAAACCTGAAGGACAGACGGAAGTGCGGATCGGGGAACGCACGGTCTGGCTGTGCAGCGACTGTATTCGTGCAGCAGACAGCACGAGCACGCCGGAGCCGGAAAACGAGTTCGAATACGCCTGCGACGTGCTGAACTGGCACTTTGCCGACGTCGCGCGCAGCAAGCTTGTGACCACTATCCGGCAGTTCCCCGGTCATATGCGGGTGGACGTGCAGGCCGCGATCGACCGACTGTTCAGCGAGTCGATCCGGCTATTCGGGCTGAACGAGGAACAGCGCTACGAAACGCTGTCGATCTCACGGCTCCTACGGGAAGGTCGCTATGCGACCGCGATTGCTCCGCTGCAATATTCCGATGTAGATGTCGGCGAGAAGAGCCCGGTCAAATGTCTCGATAACGGCCTGTGGTTGTGCGCGCAGGATAGTCTGCGTTATGCGGTCTTGCTCTGTGCTCACCGCGAATTCAGCCGCGAACCGGGAATTCGGATTGAGATTCTTGTGCCGTCAGGCACTGCAGGCGCGGCCCTCGTCCAGAAGTGTTTTGGTGAGTTCGAGCAGGCCGTGCAAGCTGCGCGCAGCTATCGCGGCAAGATCCTGTCGCTCGACGCCGATTCCGAGTATCGCGGCCGTTCGCGCGGCATCACCGTGCATCGGTTGCCGCCGGTGTCGCGGAGCGAGGTGATCCTCCCGGAACAGACCCTGCGGCTGCTCGATCGCAACGTTCTGACTTTCGTCAACACCCGCGACCAGTTGCGCCGGCTCGGCCAGTCGACACGCAAAGGCATCTTGCTTTACGGACCGCCAGGCACTGGCAAGACCCACACGATCCGCTATCTCGCAACACATTTGCCCGGGCATACGACGCTGATCATCACGGCCGAGCAAATCGGCCTGCTCGGCGCCTATATGAGCCTGGCACGGCTACTGCAACCCTCGATGGTCGTGATCGAGGACGTCGATCTCATAGCCCGCGACCGCGACGACATGGGACCCTGCGAGGAGTCCATGTTGAATAGGCTGCTCAACGAGATGGATGGTTTGAAGGAGGACGCAGATATCCTGTTCGTCCTGACCACCAACCGGCCTGAGGATCTCGAAGGAGCCCTTGCTGGTCGCCCCGGCCGCATCGATCAAGCCATTGAAGTGCCGCTCCCCGATGAGACCGGCCGCGGCAAGCTGGTCCGGCTTTATGGCAAGGGACTGCCGCTCGATGACACGATCGTCGCGGAGGCAGCCCGACGCAGCGAAGGCACGAGTTGCGCATTCATCAAAGAATTGACGCGGCGACTGGCGCAGGCCAGCCTCGCGCGCGATGGCGGCAGCTCCGTGATCTCCGCCGATATCGACGAGGCGCTCGACGACATGCTGTTCGCCGGCGGCCGGCTCAATGCACAATTGCTGGGTGCCGCGCAGGCCATGGCGGCGGGGTGATACGTGGTCTGAGCGGCGCAGCTGTTACGGCGCGCAGGTGAAGCTCGACGCCTTCGTGACCGGCGACGGCTCGTCGAAGGGATAGGCTGGCGGCAGCGCAAGCCCCGTGATCAGCACACCATTGAAACCGCCGCCGCCATATTGCAGCGAGCGGCCGTTCCAATCGACGGGAAGGTTGACCTGGAATTTGATCGGCGGCGCCTTGGGATCGGTGGGGTCGATATGGCCGAGCACCTTGCAGAAGCGCGGATGGGCCGGCGTGATGCGCCCGGACGGCGTCGGCCCGCGTTCGGCAACCGCGAGCTGCGACGGCGCCCGCAACGTTGCGGAATCAATCTTGCGGCGTCAGTACCGCTGACGAGCCCCTTGCAGACCGCATCGGCATCCTCTGCCAGCGTTGCCGTCGGCGCCGTGCCCGCACCCAGCGTCGCCATCGAGCTTACAAGCAACGCACACAGCTTCGCTTTCTTTCGCGTCATCGTTTCCACCCGGCTTTCTCGATTTGTTGCGTCGACGGCTGGCCGCAGCCAATGCAACCTTCGTCCTACCGTCAATCGCTCACGCCGAGCCGTCCATCAGAATGATCCGAGCGCGCTCCCCAACGCGATCACGGCCACCAGCGCCAATAGCGACGTCACAATGCCCACCATCACAATGTCGAGATAGCTGTCGCGATGGGTCAGGCCGCAGATCGCGAGCAGGCTAACCACCGCACCGTTGTGCGGCAGAATGTCCAGTGTCCCCGAACCGATCACCGCGACGCGATGCATCAGCGCAAGGTCGATGCCGTGGCGCGCGGCAATCTCGACATAGGTCTGGCCGAGCGTGTCAAGCGCGATAGTCAAGCCGCCGGATGCCGAGCCGGTCAGCGCGGCCAGAATATTGGTCGCAACCGCGAGCGAGACCAACGGGCCACCTTCGATCGCAAGCACCCAGTCCCGCACCGTTCCAAAAGCCGGCAGCGCCGCGATGACCGCACCGAATCCGACGAGGCTTGCGACGCTGAGCGCCGGCAGAACCGATGCATTGGCACCGGCGTCCATGGTCTGCCGCAGAGAGGGAAGCCGGGCCCAATTGAGAAAGATGGTCGTGACGATGGCGGCGCCCAGTGCGGTGCTGACCGACCACACACCAGCGACTTCCGCCAACGATGTACGGCCGAAGCGCGGCTCGCTCAGATACGAGACATCGAACCGCGGCAACACCAGGAGCGACATCACGAGATTGACAGCGACGACGACGGCCAGCGGCAGGATGGCACTCACCACCGGAGCGGACATTTCGCTGCGCCGTCCATGCCGGATCTCGGCCGGATCGAACTCTCGTGCGGTGGTCGCGTATTCGCGGACCAGTTCGTCATCGACGGCACGTTCGGCCGCACCCTCCATGTCCTCGCCATAGCCTTCCCCCGCACGGCGAGCCGCGGCTTCGGCGCGGCGCAACCACCACAATCCCGCGCCAACCATGATCAGGGAAGCGATGACGCTGAGTCCGGGCGCAGCAAAAGGCGTCGTGCCGAAGAACGGCATCGGGATCGCGTTCTGGATCGATGGCGTGCCCGGCAAGGCCGACATCGTGAAGGTCGACGTGCCCAGCACGATCGCGGACGGAATCAATCGCCGCGGAATCGCGGCGGCACGAAACAGCGAGCGGGCCATGGGGACGATCACGAAGAATGCGACGAACAGGCTGACGCCGCCATAGGTGACCATCGCACCGGCGAGCACGACCGCCAGGATTACGCGGCGCTCGCCAAGACGTCTCGCCATAAAGGAGGCAACCGACGTGACCGCCCCGCTATCGTCCATCAGTTTCCCGAATACGGCGCCAAGCAGGAAGATCGGGAAGAACTGCGCCAGGAATCCAGCAGCATTCACCATGAAGATCTGCGTCAGGTTCGCAAGTAGCGGCTCGCCGCCGAACAGCGCCGCGACGAGCGCGGCGAACGGCGCCAGCAGGAGAACGCTCCAGCCGCGAAAGGCGAATAGGACGAGAAGGCCGAGCCCGACGAGAATGCCGAGAAGCCCCACGTCTCAGCACTCCGACAGCAGGATGTCGAGATCGGCGGTCGAGCGCCGACCGATATCCGGGCCGTGCTCGTCGAGGAAAGTTTCGGCTGCGCGACGTCCTTCGCCGTGCAGCATCGAGACGAACTCCCATTCGGCGTTGAGCTTGGACGAGGCGCCGAACTTCGCCAGCATGTCGCTCTTGACGCGGTGGGTCCGCATCTTCGCCCAGCGCGCACCCTCGCCGCTTCCCGGGTCGGCCGCCTGACGCAGCAACGCGATCATACGCAACTCCTTCATCAGCGGCGAGTTGAACGAAATCTCGTTCAGCCGATTGAGAATCTCCGCAGCCGTCCGCGGCTCTTCCTGCTTTTCAGTCGGATTGATCTGCACCAGGATGGTGTCGTGCGCGTCGCTTTCGCGAATGAGCGGTGTGATGGTCGGGTTGCCGGCAAAGCCGCCATCCCAATACGGTTCGCCGTCGATCTCGATCGCGCGGAACATGGTTGGCAGGCAGGCCGACGCGAGCAACACGTCAACCGTGATCTCCGCGTTCCGGAAGATGCGTCCTCGCCCAGTGCGCACCCGCGTCGCAGTGACGAACAGCTTGATCGGCGAGCGCGCGAGGCGCTCGAAATCGATGCTCTCAGCCAGCACCGCATGCAGCGGATTGTAACCGGTCGGATTGAGGTCGTAGGGGGAGAGCACCCGCGACATCAGGTCGGTCAGGATGTAGGCCGGCGATGTATCCAGCGTCCAGCGCCCCATCAGCCGATCGAGCGGCGAGCGCTGGAGCGGGCTGAAGGCCGCCGCCTTCGAAACGCGGCGCCAGTATTGTTCGAGCGCGTCACGCGCACCCTCGGCGCCACCGGCCGTCCACCCATCCGCCAGCACGGCTGCGTTCATCGCGCCCGCGGACGTCCCGGAGATCGCGGCGATCGTAAGCCGCTTCTCTTCCAGCAGGCGATCGAGCACGCCCCAGGTGAAGGCGCCATGCGAACCGCCGCCTTGAAGCGCGAGATCAATCAGTACGGTGTCCGGTTCCATCGCGGCACTCACGCAACTGAAGCTCAAATTCGACGCGATTTGTCACGTGCGTGTCGAAGTCGATGGCGTAGTGTAGAGAGCCTTGGCGGCGGAATGCAACCGGAACGTGGGCCTCTCGCCGTCTAGTGCTCGAACACCAGCCGCGCGCCCACGGTACCCTCGAGGGCGCGGATCTGCTGCAGCAGTTCGCTGGAGTCCTGACCACCGAGATCGGCGTCGAGCACGACATAGCCGAGGTCGCCGGCGGTCTCCAGATATTGCGCGGCGATGTTGATGTCGCGCTGGAGGAAGACCTCGTTCAGCCGCCGCAGCATACCCGGCACGTTGCGATGGACATGGCTGAAGCGTGCGCCGGAGGGGCGAAGATGCAGCTGCACTTCCGGGAAGTTCACCGCGCCCATGGTCGATCCCGTGATGAAATAGTCGACCAGCTTGCGCGCCACCTCGCCGCCGATCCGCTCCTGCGCCTCTTCGGTCGAGCCGCCGATATGCGGGGTGAGGATGACGTTCTCGAGGCCCTGAATGGGACTCTTGAAACGATCGGCATTCGACGAAGGCTCGACGGGAAAGACGTCGACGGCCGCACCGGCGAGATGACCATCGCGCAAGGCGCGCGCGAGCGCATCGAGATCGACTACGGTGCCGCGGCTGTTGTTGATCAGGAACGAGCCCGGCTTCATCGCCCGCAGCTCTTTCTCGCCGATCATGCCCGCAGTCTCCGGCGTCTCCGGCACGTGGAGACTGACGACGTCGCTCTGCGCCAGCAGCTCTTCCAGCTTCTCGACCGGCTCGGTATTGCCGTGGCGGAGCTTGTCGGTGCGGTCGAAATAGATCACGCGCATGCCCATGGCTTCGGCCAGGGTCGAGAGCTGCGAGCCGATATTGCCGTAGCCGACGATGCCGAGGGTGCGGCCGCGCACCTCGCGGCTGCCGGTCGCCGACTTGTCCCAGCCGCCCGCATGGGCCGACACCGAGCGCGGAAAGATCCGCCGCAGCAGCATCACGATCTCGCCGATTACGAGCTCGGCGACGCTGCGCGTGTTGGAGAACGGCGCGTTGAAGACAGGCATGCCTCGCTTGTGCGCCGCCAATAAATCGACCTGGTTGGTGCCGACGCTGAAGCAGCCGACCGCGAGCAGCTGGTCGGCGGCGGCGAGCACCTCATCGGTGATCTGGGTGCGCGAACGGATGCCGAGCAGCGACACGCCCTTGAGCGCGCGCCGCAGATCCTCGCCGTCCAGCGCCTTGGTCAGCCGCTCGACATTGGCGAAACCCGCGCTCCTGAACAGGTCCACGGCACTGTCATTGACGCCTTCGAGCAGCAGCGCCTTGGCGCTCCGCTCAGGGCTTTGGCCTGGGGCTGACATGGGATCTCCGTAAGTCACAGCTTTACCGCAGCTCATAGACCGCCGGCGATGCGCAGCACAATAGGGCTTGGATAGGGGGAGAAGATGGCGGGGTAGATATGCTTGGCACCCCTGCTAGTTCCGTCATCCTGAGGTGCGAGTGGCGCGATGCCTAGCATCGCGCCGGGAGCCTCGAAGGATGAACGGCCCCGATGCAGCCGGGCCGTCGCCCTTCGAGGGCCGCCGAAGAAGCGGCCGCCTCAGGGTGACGGTGATGGAGTAGTGCTCGGGCGCGATCACGTAGGCCACTCGTCTCAAATCACGTAGAACCCGTGCGTGCCGTCGCGGCGGAGCTGCTCGACGAGGCCGTATTCCCAGTCGAGATAGGCCTGCATCGCAGCTTCGGCCACGTCAGTGCCTTCATAGGGGCGGCGGTAGCGGTGTGCCGGATCCGGCTTCGGCAGGACGTGCGGCGGGCCGACCTCGAGCGCACCGTCATAGCCGCCTTCGAGCACATAGACCTCCCAGCCCATCTGCGCCAGCCAGGAGGCCGTCATGTCGGCGCGGACGCGTCTGTCATCGGTCAGGAGGATGCGCGCACCGCGCACGGGGGCGGCCATATCGGTTTCCTGGACGAGCTGGCCGCCCGGATAATGGCGGAAGCCGGGGAGATGGCCGGCCGCATATTCCTCGGTGTCGCGCACGTCGAAGCGATAGAGCGTGCGATCGGTCTGCGCGACGAGCGCAGCCAACTCGCCCGAGCCGATATGGCGGACACCGGCGCGATAGGCGACATCGCGGGCATTGGCCGGGCCGCCCTCGAACGGGCCGATCGCGCCCCGCCTGTCAGCACCGTGATCGAGCGCATGCCGTGCCAGCGTCCAGCCGATGGTGCCGTTGCGCAGCGCACGCACCTTGTTGGGCACGCCTGCATTGATCAGCGACTGGGTGCCGATGATCGAGCGGGTGCGGCCGGCGCAGTTGACGATGATCGTCGTCTCGGGATCGGGGGCGGCTCGCCCTGCCCGCAGCACCAGCTCCGCGCCGGGCACGCTGACCGAGCCCGGGATGTTCATGGTCGCATATTCGTCGAAACGGCGGACGTCGAGAATGGCGACGTTGGCCTTGTCGGCGATGAGCTTTGCAACCTCGTCAGCGCTGAGCGAAGGCGTGTGCCGCCGCGACTCGACCAATTCGCCGAACGCTTTCGAGTAGGAATTGACGTCCTCGAAGATCTCAAAGGCGGCCGCACGCCAGGCCGTCAGCCCGCCATCGAGCGTGCTGACATTGGTGTAGCCGAGCGCGGCCAGACGTTCGGCTCCGGTCGCGACCAGCCCCTCGCCGTCATCATAGAGCACGATCGCCACATCCTTGCGCGGCAGCCGCACCTCGGCCTCCACTGCAATCCGTTCCGCAGCCATGTTTGCGGCGAACAGCGGATGGCCAGTTGCGAAAGCGGCCTCACATCGGAGATCGAGCAGCGCGATCTCCTCGCGCAGGAGCAGGGCGCGGCGGATATCGGCGGGGGTGACGGTCGGAAGCTTCATGGCGCAGACCTTTGAGGAGAGAGCCAGAAGCTTTTGAACCATTGCTGCGGCGTTGGCTAGCCATACCGGCCACTAGCGCCGGTCTTCGGCTGACTACGCAACATTCCCTTAGTCACATTGGAGCGTAGCGACGACCTGAGAAAAGTCGAGTTGCGCAAGAAGATTCCGGTCGATCCAGAAATGGAGCACGCATCCAGTATTGGAGTGCCAATCGAGAAACGCAAGTTCGCCTTGTATTTGGAGTAAGAGCGTGTCTTCCAAATGCTCTTCAGTCGCATCTTGCGGACCGCTGCCATATCCCAGCATCTGATGAAGCGCTGTATTGAAGTAGCGGTACTTACCGTCGTGCACGGTTGGCGTCTTCCAGTGATTCTGCCGCGCCAGATTCGTGACGTAGCTGGACGGAGCGTGGTCGGAGATATCGACCTCCTGGGTCGCCATGCAACGGATCGTATGATTGATGGCGTTGCCGAGATCGCCCGCGATGCTAACTGCATATGTGGGCACCTTTCCAGCCAGCTCCTTGTAGGCATGCGCAACGTCGAGCCACCAGGACCTGAAGCTCGCTTTTGTTTCCGGATCAACGTCGTCCATCGGTGTCAGCCCCCGGCAGCGCTCGAGCCAACCGATTGCACCAGCGCGAAGGCGCATCAATTCCATGGCCGCCTCGTCGGTGAGCGGCTCGCCAAAGTAACCGCGCGTCAGATCGCTCTGGACGTGCACCAAGACCGACCGAACCACATAAGTGATGAGGAGCCAGTTGAAGGGCCAATCCACGTCTTTCTCGTATTTGGCCGCGCTTCGGAATTGGAGCAGATCACTTTCCGGCGGCTCGCCCGGCCCCAACGCCCTGCATAATTCCTCGATCATGAGCTCACCTCCCACCGCATCCTCGAAAAAGTAGAAGTCGCGGAACGGCCGGAACGAAAGCGGGTACTTGAATTCGACCTTGGAATGAAAATCGAGATTGGGATCGAGCCATTTGACTTGGTAGTCACCGTTGGTGCCTGCCAGCGGCATCAGATCGGGCGGTGGCGCACGGTCAGGATACGCGTCACCGTCGGTCGGGCTATAAAGTACGCGACAAGGTGGATGGCTTTCGCCGCAAAACACCGAACTACAGAAGAAATAAAGAGTGCCACGCGTCGGAAGCGGCGACCAGCCGGCTCCAGGCACTTCAGCCAAGTCAATTTGAGCCACGAATGTCAGCGCAACCTTTTCTAACTCTCGATCTATCATGACCCTGACCTCTGCGGTCGGCCAATCAAATTGCGGCGGCAACTTGGGAAGTCCGCCGAAGAAGCTCCGCGCCGGGTGCGTGAGCGGCACGGGCAGATCACTGCGTCTGACAAGAACAGCAGGCCGCGCCGTTTGTTCGATTTCGTCTCGCTCAGATCGCGCCATCGAGATCACCATAGCTTTCGCCTGGACTTCGCCAATCGAACCATTTGGCGAGGCTTCAGGCAAGTCGCTCCGGTCCGCTGTGTGCGACAGGCGTCGTTGCACTGGCAGCGGATGCTGTTGGTGTCCCGGTTAGCGCGTCGCTGTCACTCGCCCGGAACGAGTCGCCCCGAGCGGCGGCTGTGCCGGGCGCCGCAGCTTGCGGCGCCACAGATAGAGCAGGATGCCCGTGACCGAGAACAGCGGCATCAAGACAGCGGCAATCATGAACGCGAGCTTGCCCGGCCATCCCAGGATCTCGCCGCGATGGATGTCGTAGATCGCCGCGATGATCTTCTCGCCGAACGGCTTGTCGTCATAGCGCTCGGCGGAGACCAGCTGCCCGGTCGCCGCATCGATGCGAAATTCGTCACGCGTGGTCTCGAGTGTCCTACCCTTCCCCCACGACCGGATCCGTATCACTGTGCCCGGGCCGGCCGGCAGCGTCAGCAAGGCCTTGGAGAAGCGGCCGCCCTCCTGGCGCTGGAACGTGGTCCATGCCTGATCGAATCCGATCGGCTGGGCCGGCTCGGGACGGCCGGCCGCACGCGGCGACTTCGCGGGCATCTTCGCTGCGGTGGCGTGCGGACGGGCCAGCAACCAGGTCACGCCGTCCTTGTACCATTCGAAGGAGAAATACAGTCCGGTGAGCGTCATCGCCAGATAGACCGGAAGCACCCAGGTTCCGATCACGGTGTGCAGCGACCGATGCAGGCCGCGGCCGCTAAGGCCGAGATTCGGCTTCAGCCAGATCTTTGCGCTGCCGCCGCGACGCGGCCAGCGCAGCACGAGGCCCGAAACCAGCATGACGATCAGACCGAGCGCGACGGTGCCGGTGATCGGGCGCCCCCAACCCTTGCCATCACCGGGAATGAGCAGCCAGCGGTGCAGCCTGCGCACGGTGGCGAAGAACGCCTCGCCGCGCGGCGAACCCAGCACGCGCGCGTCGTAGGGATCGACATAGAGCGATGTCGGCCGCGCGCCCTGCTCGTCGCGCGCGAAGCGGACGTAGACCGCCGCAGACGGATCGCTCGACAGGGTGACGGCCGAGACCTTGCCGACGTCGTGCGCCGCCTTCAGCCGCGCCACCAACTCGTCCGGCATCAGTACCGGCATCTCGCGCGGTGCGACACGCATGATGTCGGCGTTGAGATGATCGACGATCTCGTCTTCGAAACTCATGATCGCGCCGGTCAGCGCGATCAGGGCAAGCAGTAGCGCGAGCACGAGGCCCGCGATGGAATGGACCTGGAACAGGACCGCTTTGATGGTGTGTCCCAGCCGCGCTGCCATGGCTAGAACTTCACCGTCGCCGACAGCGAGACGCGCCGCGCATCGCCGATGGCGACGCCGAGATTGTTCTGGGCGGAGGTGTAATAGACGGTGTCGAACAGGTTCTTGACGTTGAGCTGATAGATGACCGGCAATGCCTGGTGCTTCGTCTCATAGGTCGCGAAGATATCAGCGACGACATAGGACGGCAGCACGAACGTGTTCAACGCATCGCCGGGCCGGTCGCCGACATAGCGTGCACCGCCGCCGAGCCTGAGCTGGCCGGGAAGCACCGTGCCGAAATCGTAGACCAGATAGAGCGACGCCGTGTTCATCGCAACGTTCTGCAGTTGTTTGCCGGCATAGGTCGGGTCCTCGGTCACACGCGCATCGGTGTAGCCATAGCTTCCGATCATGCTCCAACTGTCGGAGAGCCGGCCGGTGACGTCGATCTCAAGGCCGCGCGAGCGGACCTTGCCGGCCGCGGTGTAGACGTTGAGACCGGTTGCTGTGTTGAGCTGGCTGACCAGCACGTTCTGCTTCTCGATGTCGTAAACCGCAAGCGTACCTGAGAGGCGCTTGTTGAGATCGAACTTGAGACCGGTCTCGTACTGCGTGCCCTCCTCGGGCGCGATGTTCGATCCGAGCACGACGCCGCCGCCATTGCTCAGCGGAGCAATGGTGGAGTTCGGTTTCAGCGACTGGGTGTAGCTCGCATAGAGCGAAAGCTGGTCGGTGAGCTTGAAAATGGCGCCGCCGAGCGGGAGCACCGCATCCGCCGAGACGTTGGTGTTGGTTTTGAACGGCTTTCCGCGCCCAGCCAGCTGGTCGTAATCCATGTAACGCACCCCGCCGACCAGCGCGAACCGCTCGGTCAGGTGCAGCGTATCCTGGAAGAACAGCGACCACTGGCCGAGCTTGTCGGTCTGGGCGCTGTCGCTATTCGATACCGTGGTGCCCGGCCCGATCAGGCCGTAGACCGGGTCGTAGACATTGAAGGACGGGGCCGCCTGCCGGATCAGGTTGTCGCGGTAGATCGTGCGATACTGTCCGTCGCCGCCGAACAGCACCTCGTTGCGGATGTTGCCGAGCCAGAACCCGCCCGAGATGTATGACGTCCCATAGCTCGAATTGCTCAGCGAGCCCTGCGTGCCGTCATTGCTGCGCGTCTCGACGCCGGTCTTCGCGTTGACGCCGGTGATGCGGAGCTGATTCGCGCTGAAGGTCTCGGTGTTGTAGCTGTAGGCAGCAGTCACCTTCCAGTCCTGGTTGAGGCGATGCTCGACGGAGGCCTGAATCAGGTCGGACGTCCCCCACATGTTGTTGTAGGGCTCGTCGAGACGGCGCGTCGCGGGGATTGCCAGCGGTGCACCGTTGATGAAGGCCGTCCCGCGGTCGAACGGAGAGATGAACTCGCGGTGCTCGTAATTGAGCTGGACAGTGGTGTCCTGGCCGTACCAAGCCAGCGACGGCGCGATCAGCATCTCGCGGTGACGGCCGAAATTGCGCCAATAGTCCTCACTGACGCCGTAGCCGATGAAGCGATAGGCAAGGCCCTGGTCACCAATCGGCCCGGTGACGTCGAGCAGGCCGTCGGCACCGGTTTTGGACGAATTGTACGCCGAGCCGAGCAGCGTGACCGAGCCATGCTGATAGAGCTCCGGCCGCTTGCTGATGGTATTGACGATGCCGCCGGGATCCATGATGCCGTAGAGCAGCGAGGCCGGCCCCTTCAACACCTCGACGCTTTCGACGGCAGGGTTGAGGCTGCGGCCCTGCACCAGCGGCATGCCGTTGCGCATGATCGAGCCGTCGCGATTGTCGCCGAAGCCGCGGCGAATCACAGCGTCCTGGGTGCCGGCGAGCGTGTTGGTCTGGGTGACGCCGGAGACATTGGCAAGTGCATCGTCGATGTTGCGCGGGAGCTGGTCCTTCAGCACCTGCTCGGGCACGACGTTGACGGCCTGCGATGTGTCGAGCGGCGAGGCGCCACTGCGCAGCGTGGTTGCACTCGGCATCGCGCGATAGCCGAGCTTGGCGGCCTGCTGCGCGGCGGCGTCTGCGGCGGCCCGCTCCGAGAGGGTCGGCGGTGTGGGGACAGGATTGCGAGCGGATTGGCGGCGCGCGACGGCCTGCACTCGGCGTGACGATTGCTCCGATGCGCGCGCTGGCTTGGGTCGCTGCGCCGGGGCCTCCACCGTCACCGGCGGCAGAGCCGATTGCGCCTGTGCGGCCGTCATGTTGGAGGGGCATTCGGCGAACAGCACAGCCGCTCCGATGAGAAGGCCGGCACGGCTCTTGCCGGCAGGAGTCCGATGGCCGCTGTCGCGGACATCCAGATGAGCACGCACGTTCTATTCACTTCCAGGTTAGACGCTGCATTGAAGCTCGCGCGTCTAACAGCCGCTATGCATGAAGAGAACCGTAAGCGGACTTGAATCGCTCTAGTGTTGAATCGTTCTAAGAATGGACCGGAGCTGAACAGCAACCTCCAATTGCCGTCATGCCGAGCGCGGCACGCAGCACGCGAATTCGCGGCCGCGCGTCGCGATCTTGCGCAGGCTCACGCAAGCGCAGGCGCCATCAGCGCGTCGAGCTTCCGCTTGAATGCAGTGCCGTCGGACAAAGCACGGAGCGGCGGGCGCACGCGCAACCAGCCCGTATCGCCGGTCTGCGCCGCGAGGACCGCCTTCAACGTCGCGACTAGAGACGGCGTCTTGACCACGACATCGGCCGCGGCCTGCATGCGCGCCTCGACATCCTTGCCGTCGAGCATGCCCTTGACCAGCTCGGGCACGACATTGGCCATGCCGCAAATGGTGCCGGCGCCGCCCGCGGCGATCGCACGGGCGATGTCGGCTTCGTTGCCGACGGTGATGGCCAGCTCGGGCGCAGCATTGCGGAACGCCTGGAATTGCTTGAAATCGCCGCTGGAGTCTTTCAAGCCGGCGACAATCGTTCCGTAGCGCTTGCGCAGGCTTGCGGCGACCGTCGTCGGGATCGCGACGCCCGAGACCTGCGGGATGTGATAGAGATAGGCGCGCAGCCGGTCGTCGGCGATGCCGTCGATGATCGCGGCAAAGGCATCCTCGATACCTTCCGGCGTGACACCGCGATCGAAGTAGGGCGGCAGCACCAGCACGTGGCGCAGGCCGAGGCCGAGCACGGCGCGCGAGAGTACGATGCTGTCGGTGATGGCGGGAAAGCCGCCGCCGATGCCAATGCGATCCGGAGCGACGCCGGCCTTGAGCACGGCTTCGATGGTCGCGATGCGCTCGGTGACATTGAAGGAGGTACCCTCGCCGGTGGTGCCGAACAACACGACGCCGTCGACACCCTTGCCGAAGAGCTGTTTGGCGTGACCTGCGAGCTTTGCCGAATCCACGCTGCCGTCGGTCGTCAGCGGCGTCGCCGATGCCACCCAGAATCCGCGAATTGCCTCCGTCATCACACCGCCCTTTTGCTCGACCCCGGCTAAGCCTCTGATCTCAAACGACCTAACGAGGCATCACCGAGCGTTGTTTTTGCTTTACTTTTTATCTTGTACCTTACATACAAGACCTGCGCAAACCATTTCCGACACCACGGCGCGCAAGCGGCGCAGCCAGATCTCGAGGAGGTCTCGCATGAACATGGTGACCCCCATTGAAGGCCCCGACCAAGTGCTCGGCGCCCTGCGCGACAGGCTCGGCGCGGCCGCGGTGCTGACGGGCAGCGAGGTACCCGCCCGCAATTGCAACGACTGGAGCGCGAGCCTGCCGCAGACACCGCTGGCGGTGATTCGTCCGCTCGATGCGCAGGGCATCGCCGATGCGATTGCGACCTGCCGGCGCGCGCGGCTTCCCTTCGTGCCGCAGGGCGGCTTGACCGGGCTGTGCCGCGGCGCTTCGCCCGAAGCGGGCTGGGTCGCGATCTCGCTGGAGCGCATGACCGGCATCGAGGAGATCGATCGCGCCTCCGCAACGATGACGGTGAAGGCAGGCACGCCGCTGGAGACGATCCAGGAGGCTGCGGACGAGGCCGGCTTCTTCTTTCCGCTCGATCTCGGCTCGCGCGGCTCCTGTGCGATCGGCGGCAATCTCTCGACCAATGCCGGCGGCAACCGCGTGATCCGCTACGGCATGACGCGCGAGCTGGTGCTGGGCCTGGAGGTGGTGCTGCCGGACGGCACCATCATCACCAGCCTCAACAAGCTAATGAAGAACAATGCCGGCTATGACCTGAAGCATCTGTTCATCGGCTCGGAAGGCACGCTCGGCATCATCACCCGCGTGGTGCTCAAGCTATTCCCGAAGCCGCGCTCGACCATGGCCGCGCTCTGCGCGCTGAAAGATTATGCCGCGGTTGTCGCGCTACTTGGCGCGGCGCGCAGCGGGCTCGGCCCGCTGTTGTCGGCGTTCGAGGTGATGTGGCCGGACTATTGGGACGTGATCACGACGCGCGCCGGGGTGAAGCCGCCGGTCGCAGCAGGTCACGGCCTTTACGTGCTGGTCGAGGCGCAAGGCACCGATGAGAGTATCGACGCGCCGCGCTTCCAGAGCTGGCTCGAAGAGCTGATGGAGCGCGGGCTGCTCGCCGACGCCGCTGTCGCGCAATCGCTGGCGCAGACGCAAGCCTTCTGGCGCGTGCGCGACATCTGCGCCGAGTTCGGCCAGGTGCTGGGGCCGCACATCTCCTACGACATCGGCCTTGCGGTTCAGCGCATGGACGAGTTCGTCACACGCTGCAAGGCCGCGCTCGCGGACGGCATCGAGGGCTGCGAGAGCGTCTATTACGGCCATATCGGCGACGGCAACCTGCATCTGGTCTCCTGGGTCACCGGCCTGTCCGTCGCGCAGCAGCCGAAGGAAGAGATGGACGCGATCATCTACGGGCTCGTGCGGGAGCTCGGCGGCAGCGTCTCCGCCGAGCACGGCATCGGCACGCTGAAGAAGCAGTGGCTGGGCCACGCCAGGAGCGAGGCCGAAATCGCGCTGATGCGCACCCTGAAGGCTGCGCTCGATCCCGATCACCTGCTCAATCCCGGCAAGGTGATCTGAGAGCATCATGCGATCGCTCAAGCTCGATATGCCGAAATCGCTGGCGCAGCGGGTGATGCAGCGGCTGCGTCAAGCCATCATCGACGGCGAGTTCGCACTGGGCGCGGCCATCTCCGAGGAGATGGTGGCCAGTTCCTTCGGCGTCAGCCGCACGCCGGTGCGCGAGGCGATGGGCCTGTTGCAGGCGCAAGGCCTGGTGGTGATCCGGCCGCAGGTCGGCAGCTTCGTGTTCACGCCGAGCGCGGAGGACATCAATGCGCTCTGCACCTTCCGCATCGCGCTGGAGCCCAAGGCGGCCGAGCTCGCCTATCGCCACGATCGCGACGGCGCGATTGCGACGATGAGCGCAGCGATCGCGGCGATGGAGCCCGCGGTCACGGCGAAGGACAACATCGCTTATGGCCGCGCCGATGCCGCCTTCCACGAGGCGCTGTTCGCCCATTGCGGCAACCGCTATCTCGCCGAATCCTATCAACTCGTCTCCGGCCGCGTCGCCGCGCTCCGCACCAACCTGACCTCGCCGATCGACGTGCGCACCCGCACGTCGTTCGACGAGCATCGCAAGCTGCTCGATTTGTTCGCACGCGGCGAGTTCGCCGCCTTCGAAGACCTGATGACGACGCACATCACCAATTCAGGCGTGGTCTATGCCAAGGCGCTGAAAGTGGAGGCGCTGAAGGTCGGCTGAGCGCCGTTACGTCCCGTCGTTCGGTCCCGGCCTGTCCAGGAAATCCAGCGCAGTGTTGATCTGCTCGAGTTGATGCTCGATCTTGTCGCGGTCCTCGACGGCTTGCGCCTTCTCGAGTTCCTCAACGAGCCTCTGCTTCCGCATCAGCAAGTTCTCTATGACCGTACCCACGGCTCCCCCATGGCCGAGGCTGACGTCCCGGCGAATTTCGTTGCAAGCACGAGCGCCACGATCGTGAAGGCACGCACAAGCCGGGCTGATGTCGAACCCTCAATCAGAATGTCTCTGCGGGCAGTTGGTTCCTGCTGCCGATATTCAGCCCGTCGCACGGATGGAACTTCGGCTCACCGCATCGAGGCGATGCCCGCGAGCTCGACCGGCGCAACCCGGGGGGCGGATGATGGAGACCGAGACTGCCGAATCGGCGACGGTCGCCGAATTCGGCAGTTGTTCGCAGGCGGCTGAAGGCGGGCTGCCAGGCGATCGCAGATTGCGACGCCTGGCCGGATCGCACTATTTCTTGGTGATATTCCAGTAGACTGGGACCGCGCCTTTCACGATGCCATCGACATTGCCGCGCACGGCCCGCACCAGGTAAAGCTGCGCAGCCGGCCAATACGGCACATAGTCGACAGCGCGGAGCTGGAGGTCGGCTGCGATCTTCCTTTTCTGCTCGTGATCTGTCGCAAACGCGAATTCGTTGCGCAGCTTCTCGATCTGCTCGTCGCAAGGCCAGCCGAACCAGGCCTTGTCACAATTTGAGCGCAGCCCAAGGTGGCCGACCGGCTCGAACATGTCGGCACCTGTCGGTCCCGACATGAACAACGACCAGCCGCCCTTGTCGACGGTTTCCCTGGACGCGCGGCGTCCGACCAGCGTGCCCCAGTCCATCGCCTGCGGCTCGACCTTGAGGCCGATCTGCCGCATCAGCTGCTCGGCGACGAGGCTGAATGTGTTTGTCGGCCCGCTTTCGGTCGCGTGCAGCACCACGACCGGCGTGCCGTCATAACCACTCTCGGCGATCAGCTTCTTGGCTTTTTCGATATCGGGCTTGGTCCAGCCGGCAGCCGTGAAATAGGGCGACGAGCACATGTAGAAGCTCGGGCAATTCTTGTAGAGCTTGGGATCGCCGACATAGGCGCGCGCGAATTTTTCCTGGTCGATCATGTAGCTGATCGCCTGCCGCACCTTTGAATTGTTGAACGGCGGGACCGTCGTGTTCATGCGGAACACCATTTGCATGCCGAGCGTGTCCTGCGGCATGGTCTTGATGTCGGGGTTGCCGGCAAGTGTCGGCAGGAAATCCGGCGGCACCTCCTCAAAAATGTCGATCTCACCGGCCTGGAGCGCATTCAGCGCGGTCTGCGCATCCGGGATGTAATGCCATTCGACGCGGTCGACCCTGGCTAGCTTGCCACCGGCAAGCCCGCTCGCCGGCTCCGAGCGCGGCTTGTAGGACGGGTTCTTGACATAGACGACCTTGGAGCCCGGCACCCATTCGTCCTTCTTCATGATGAAGGGACCGGAGCCGGTCGCATCCGTGATGGCGGTATCCGCCGGCGTCGCCGCGATCGCCTTTGGCATGATGAAGGGCACGTTGGAACTCGGCTTGGAGAGCGCCTCGATCACCAGCCCCCACGGGCGCTTGAGCTTCAGCTCGAAGGATTTTTCGTCCCTGACCGTCAGGCTGTCGCTGACGGAGGCAAGCTGTTGGCCAAGGCCATCGCGCTGCCACCAGCGCTTCAGCGATACGACCGCATCCTCCGCGGTGACCGGCTGGCCGTTGCTGAAGGTCAGGCCGCCGCGCAGCGTGAAGGTATAAGTGAGTTGATCACTGCTGACCGCAAACGACTCGAGCATCTGCGGCTGCGCGACGAGCTTCTCATCCAGCGAGAACAGCGTGTCGTAGACCATATAGCCGTGGTTACGAACCATATAGTCGGATGTGATCACGGGATCGATCTGCTTGAGGTCGCCGAAGGGGCGGATCTTGAGCACCGTCTCTGCAGCGGCAGGCGACATTACACCCAGCAAACCTGCTGCGACCATCACGGCAAATGTTCTGTTCGGCCAGTTCATTTTCCTACTCCTCCCGTTGACCGTTTCTCGTTGACTGCGTCGGCGGCCACGGCCCAGCCCGGACGCGAAGCGTCGCAGCGCGGCAGCGATTGTGCGTGGTGACAGGCGACGGCATGGCCGGGCGCAATCTCGGTCAGCGCTGGCGCTTCTTTCGCGCAAATGTCCGTCGTGAACGGACAACGTGTGCGGAAGCGGCATCCGGACGGCAGCGAAGCGGCGCTCGGCACCTCGCCTTCGAGAGCCGCGCGGCGGCGCCGGTTGCGCGGGTGGATTGCGGGGACCGAATCGATCAACGCGCGCGTATAGGGATGCGCCGGTGCAGCGAACACGGCCTCCGCCGGCCCCTGCTCGACGATGGCGCCGAGATACATCACCGCCACGTCGTCCGCGAGATAACGCACCACAGCGAGATCATGCGAAATGAAGAGATAGGAGATTCCGATCTCTCGCTGCACCTCCTTCAAGAGGTTCAGGATTTGAGAGCGGATCGAGACATCGAGCGCGGCGACCGCCTCGTCCGCGACGATCAGCGCAGGATCCGCGGCGAGCGCCCGCGCGATGCCGAGACGCTGCCGCTGCCCGCCCGACAGGTGATGCGGCAGACGTGCGCGAAAGTGTTGAGGCAGGCCGACCTGGTCGAACAGCCGCGCGACCTTGCGCTGCCGCGACATGGCATCGCCGATGCCAAAATTCTGCAAGGGCTCTTCGACGATCTCCGCCGCGGTCATGCGCGCGTTGAGGCAGGCGTAGGGATCCTGGAACACCATCTGCACCTGCCGGCGCTTCTTCCGCAGCGTCTCGCCGGAGAGATCGCCAAAATCCTCGCCATTGATGCGGACGGAGCCGGCCGTCGGCTGCAACAGGCGCACGACCATGCGACCGATCGTGGTCTTGCCGCAGCCGCTTTCGCCAACGAGGCAGAAGGTGCGTCCACGCGCGACGGCGAAACTGACGTCGTCGACAGCGCGAAGTTCGCGCCGGCCGAACAGGCCGAACGGCCCCTTCCGTGAGGTGAATATCTGGGTCAGGCCGGAGACTTCGAGGACAGCACTCATGCGGGCCGCTCCGCGCCGGCCTTGCCCAGCCAGCATGCCGCCAGGTGCTCGCCTGCGCCCGACAGCAACGGCAGCTCGGACTGACACACCGGCATTGCCTCGCAGCAGCGTTGGCGGAAGGCGCAGCCGGTGCCGAGCGAGGCCGGGCTCGGCACGCTGCCAGGAATCTCGGCGAGACGATCGCGGGTGCCGCTATTGAGTTGGCCGATCGCACCAAGCAGGCCGCGGGTATAGGGATGGGCCGCGGCATCGAAAATGTCGTTGACACCGGCCTGCTCGACGATGCTGCCGGCATAGAGCACAACGACACGGTCGGCCATTTCCGCGACCACCCCGAGATCGTGCGTGATCAGCAGCACCGACGTGCCGAACTCGCGACGCAGATCGTCGATCAAGGTCAGAACCTGGGCCTGGATCGTGACGTCGAGTGCGGTGGTCGGCTCGTCGGCGATCAGCAATGCGGGGCGCAGAGCGAGCGCCATCGCAATCATCACCCGCTGCCGCATCCCACCGGAGAGCTGGTGCGGAAATTCGGAGGCCCGCCGTTGCGCATCGGGGATGCGGACGAGATCGAGCAGCCCGATCGCCTGCCGCCGCGCGTCCGCCTCGGACACGCCACGATGCTCCACGATCACCTCGGCGATTTGCTCGCCAACCCGCAACAGCGGATTGAGCGAGGTCATCGGCTCCTGGAATACCATGGCGAGACGATCGCCTCGAAGCTTGCGCATCTCCTCAGCGCCGAGCGTGACGAGGTCGCGCCCTTCGAAGAGGATGCGGCCGGAAGCGACCTGCATGACGTTGCGGTTGAGCAGGCCAATGATGGAGAGCGCGGTCAGGCTCTTGCCGCAACCGCTCTCGCCGACGAGGCACAGCGTTTCACCCGGATCGATCGCGAATGAGACGTTGCGAACGAGCGGCACCGAAGCGCCTCGCGTCTTGAGAGCAATCGAGAGGTTCTCGATGGAGAGCAGCGGCGCACTCATCGCAGCTCGCCTCCCCCAAGGCTCGGATCGAGCAGATCGCGAAGGGCATCACCGAGCAGGTTGGCGGCGAGCACCGTGACCGCCAACATCAAAGCGGGAAAGCCGAGAATCCAGGGCGCGATCTGGAGGAACTGCCGGCCCTCCGACATCATGTTGCCCCAGCTCGGCACATCAGGCGGCGTGCCCGCGCCGAGAAACGACAGGATCGATTCCAGGATCATCGCGGATGCAAAGACGTATGTCGACTGCACCATGATCGGCCCGGCGGCGCCGGGCAGGATGTGACGGCGCAGGATGGTCGTGGCACGTCCGCCGCAAGTGATGGCAGCCTCGACGTAAACGCGTTCGCGCAACGTCAGGACGCTGGCGCGCACCACACGCGCCATACGGGGAATTTCGGGCAGGCTGATCGCCGTGACGATCACGAGGGGCGAAGCGCCGATCAGGGCCACGAGTGCGATCGCGAGCAGGATCGCGGGGATCGCCATGACTGCATCCATCGCGCGCATCGCGATCTTGTCGACGCGGCGGAAGTAGCCGGCGATGACACCGATGCTCACGCCGATCAGGGTGGTGAGACTCGCGACGGCAACACCGACCGACAGCGAGACGCGCGTTCCCCACAACGCGCGGGCGAGCACCGACCGACCGACCTGATCGGTGCCGAATGGCTGCGCGAGCGAGGGCGATTGAAGCCGGCTCAGCGGGTCTAGCGCGGCGGGATCTGCGGTGACCCACGGGCTGACCACGGCCAGCGCGCCAAAGGCGAGCAGCAGCGCGCAGCTTAGAGCCAGCATCGGATGACGAACCGGCAGGCTCGCGATCCGCGCAAGCCGGTTGCCGCGGATGTCCGGCGTAGCGAGCCCTTCTGCTGCGGAGGTGATCGTCATCGGCGCGTCCCGCATCAGTACCGGATCCTCGGATCGACGACGGCGTAGAGAATGTCGACCACGAGATTGACGACGACATAGACGAAGGCGAACAACAGGATCAGAGCTTGCACCACCGGATAGTCGCGCCGGAGAATCGAGTCGGCCGTCAGCCGGCCGAGGCCGGGGATTGAAAACACGGTCTCGGTGACGACGACGCCGCCAAGCAGCGCGGCGAATCCGATGCCGACGACCGTGATGATCGGGACCGCAGCATTGCTGAGCACGTGCCGCGCGACGATCTTGCGAGCCGAGAGCCCCTTGGCATGGGCGGTGCGGACATAATCTTCGCGCAGCACCTCCAGCACCGCGGCGCGCGTCACCCGCGCGATCAGGGCGATATAGAGGAAGGAGAGCGAGATCGCGGGCAGCACCAGCGAATGCAGGCAGGCCAATACGCCCTGCGACAGCGGCTTGTAGCCCTGCACCGGAAACCAGTGCAGGCCGAGCGCGAGCGTATAGACGAGCGCGAAAGCGACGACGAAGACCGGCAGTGAGAAGCCGAGCACCGCCCCCGCCATCGTCATGCGCGCTACGAGTCCCCTGGGACGATAGGCCGCGACGAGACCAAGCGGCACGGCGACGACGACCGCAATCGTGATCGTCATGAGAGAGAGAAGCAGCGTGGGCTCGATGCGCTGCGCGACAAGCTGCGAGACCGGGATGCGGCTGAACAGCGACAGGCCGAAATCGCCGCTCAACATGCGTCCTGCCCAGGCGAGAAAACGCTGCAGCAGCGGCAGATTGAGTCCGAGCGCCTGGCGCACCGCCTCCACCTGCTGCGGTGAGGCGAAGTCGCCGGCGATCAGCACGGCGGGATCGCCCGGCACGAGGCTCAGCAGGAGGAAGACGAATACCGCGACAGCGAGCAGCACGGGCACCGCGGCGAACAGCCGGCCGAGCACATAGCCGGTCATGCCGCGCCCTCCGGCCCGCGAACGCGGTCCGGCGATTGCCGGACGCAATCCACGCTCCGCAACGACGCCTCCCGAGCCAGTTAAACGTTTTTCTAATGAAGCACGACTGTCCGTCAACCGCAACAGATCAGTGCCATTTAAGCGCTATTTTGCTTGCATGGGACGAATCGCAACGATACAGAAATCGTTTAACAGGAGATGCCGATGTCGGGAGGGCCGCTGCCCACCATCCATGAGGTCGCGCGGCTGGCCGGCGTTTCCGTCGCGACCGTGTCGAAGACGCTGAACCGGTCGGGCAAGGTCAGCGAACTGCTCCAGGAGCGCGTCAATGCAGCGGCACAGAAGCTCGGCTATGCGCCGCATGCCAGCGCCCGCAGCCTGCGCAGCGGCGCCACGCGCATCCTCGGGCTGCTCGTGGCGGATCTCGCCAATCCCTATTTCCTGAAGCTCGTCGAGAGCATCGAGCGGTTGTCGAGCGCCGCGGGCTATTCCGTCATTCTCTGCAACAGTGCCGAAGACCCCGAGCGCGAGGAGCGGCATCTTGCCATGCTGCTGTCGCAGCGCGCCGACGGCGCCATCGTCATCCCGACCCGGCGCGGCTGGAGCGGACGCCAGGCCGCGCTTGCCAACCTGCCGATGCCGGGCATTCTGGTGGACCGACGCATCGAGGGGCTCGACCTCGATTCGGTCACGACCGACAATGTCGCGCTGGGACGGCTCGCGGCCGAACATCTCGACGATCTCGGCCATCGCCGCATCGCCGTGATCATGGGTTCGCCCGAGCATCAGATCGCGCGCCACCGCCTCGATGGACTGAGAAGCGGCCTGGCCTCGCGCGGCGTCACGCTGGACGAACGGCTGATCGAGAAGGACAATTTTTCCGAGGCCGCCGGTCATGCCGCTGCATTGCGGCTCCTCGGCCATGCGCAGCGGCCGACCGCGATCTTCGCCACCAACAATCATCTCTCGCTCGGATTGCTTCGCGCCATTGCCGAGCGCGGGCTCTCGATTCCCGACGACCTCTCCGTCATCGCGGTGGACGAGCTTCCATGGGCCGGGCTGTTGCGGCCGGGCATGACTGTCGTAACGCAGCCGTCCGAGGCGATCGCCGAGACCACGGTCTCGACCTTGCTGTCGCGCATTTCGGAGGGACGCTCCGGCGCCGAGGACGAAGCGAGGTCGATCCAGCTTCAGCCGGCGCTCGTGGTGCGCGGGTCCACCGCCGCGATCCGGACATCGACATGAGTGCTGCATCCGGCCTTGTGCCTCGCACCGGCCCTCTTGCGCTGTCCGCCGTCGATGCCATTGCCGAGATTCGCAGAGGCCATCTGTCACCGCTCGATGTCGTCGATGCCGCAATCGATAGGATCGAGACGACGGATGCGGCGATCAACGCGATTCCGGTTCGCTGCTTCGAGGCCGCACGCGGTGAAGCACGGCGGCTGATGGAGAGAAAGGCCGGGGGTGAAGACTGGCCGCTTCTCTGCGGCCTTCCGCTCGCGGTCAAGGACAACACCGATGTCGCGGGCGTGCCGACCAGCGGCGGCAGCGCGCTGACGGCGCGCCCTGCGCCGGACGTATCGAATCCGGCCATCGACCGCCTGCAGCGCAACGGTGCAATCGTTGTCGGCAAGAGCAATCTGTCGGAGCTCGGCGGCGCCAACACCACCAACGCGCTGTTCGGCGCGACGCGCAATCCGTTCTTTCCCGCGCTGACTTCCGGAGGTTCCTCCGGCGGTTCGGCGGCAGCGCTGGCGGCGCATCAGATCTATCTGGGCCATGGCAACGATGTCGGCGGCAGCCTGCGCACGCCGGCCGCGTTCTGCGGCGTCGCGGGGCTGAGGCCCACGCCGGGCCTCGTGCCGAGAAAGCCGCTCTCCGATCCGTTCGACACCGTCTTCGTCGAAGGGCCGATGGCACGGACGATTTCCGATCTTGCTCTGATGCTGGATGCGATGGCCGGCTTTCATCCGCCTGATCTGCTATCACGCGAGCAACCCGCGTCATTTCGAAGCGCCCCCGCACAGCCGGGATGGGCGGGACGCATCGCGGTGTCCGAGGACCTTTGCCTGTTGCCGGTCGATCAGGACATTCGTTCCGGCTTCCGCGGCGCGATCGATCGGCTGCAGCGCGCCGGCTGCCAAATGAGCGAGACCGCACCTGATATCGCCGGGCTGCCGCGCGCGATCCGCGCGCTGCGCGGTCTGGCTTATCTCGCCAGTTGGGGCAGACTTTGGCCGCAGTCGCGCGACCGCTTCACGCCCGAGGTTGCCGGCGACATCGCACATGGCGAAAGCCTGTCCGCAAGAGACATCGCGTCGGCGATGGAGCAGCGGGCGGCAATCTACCGGCGCATTCAGGACTTCTTCACGGACTTCGACATCCTGATCTGCCCGACCACGCAGGTCGCGCCGTTCCCCGTCGAGATCATGTGGCCGGCCGAGATCGAGGGCACCGCATCGGAGAGCTACATCGACTGGATCATGATCACCTATGTCTGGTCGATGCTCGGCTGCCCCGCGCTCGCGGTGCCCCGCCGGCCGCGATGAGGCCGGCATGCCGGTCTCCTTGCAGATCGTCGGCCCGCCCCACAGCGAGAAGCGCCTGATCTCCTGCGCCGCCCGGATCGAGCAGGCGTTCTCGTCGACGCCCTGAGGAACCCCGGATCCCGGGGAACCCCGATCTTTCACGCGGCCGTCGGTTGAATTCGGGGCCCCGCGGTCTTATCCGTAAGCCCCCATGGATACCCAGATCACCGCCGAAAAGCCGCTGATGGCCCGGGCGCAGGCGCGCAAGCCGGCACCGTTCCTCCCGATGAGCCGCGCCGAGATGAATGCGCTTGGCTGGGACGCCTGCGATATCGTGCTGGTGACCGGGGATGCCTATGTCGACCATCCGAGCTTCGGCATGGCGATCATCGGCCGGCTGCTCGAGGCGCAGGGCTTTCGGGTCGGCATCATCGCTCAGCCGGACTGGCACTCGGCCGAGCCGTTCAAGGCACTCGGCAAGCCCAAGGTGTTCTTCGGCGTCACCGGCGGCAACATGGACTCCATGGTGAACCGCTACACCGCGGATCGTCGCCTGCGCCATGACGATGCCTACACGGCGGGCGGCGAAGGCGGCAAGCGGCCGGACCGCTGCACCATCGTCTACGCCCAGCGCTGCCGCGAGGCGTTCAAGGACACCCCGATCGTGCTCGGCGGCATCGAGGCCTCGCTGCGGCGGATCGCGCATTACGATTACTGGTCCGACAAGGTGCGCCGCTCGGTGCTGGCCGACGCCAAGGCGGATCTCCTGATTTACGGCAACGCCGAGCGCGCCGTCGTCGAGGTGGCGCAGCGGCTCGCTGCCGGCGAGGCACCGCGCGAGCTCGACGACATCAGGGGCATCGCGCTGTTTCGCAAGGTCCCTGCTGATTACACCGAGCTGCACGCCGACGATCTCGATTCCGCCGACGAGGGTGCAACGCGCCAGAAGGGCGCCACCGTGATCCGCCTGCCGGCGCTGGAGCAGGTCGAGCAGGACAAGGAAGCCTATGCCCGGGCGTCACGCGTGCTGCACCGGGAGAGCAATCCCGGCAATGCGCGGCCGCTGGTGCAGCGTCACGGCGACCGCGACCTCTGGCTCAACCCGCCGCCGATCCCGCTGACCAGCGAGGAGATGGACGCGGTCTACGATCTGCCTTACGCGCGCGCGCCGCATCCCTCTTATGGTGATGCACGCATTCCCGCCTGGGAGATGATCAAGTTCTCGGTGACGATCATGCGCGGCTGCTTCGGCGGCTGCACCTTCTGCTCGATCACCGAGCATGAGGGCCGCATCATCCAGAACCGTTCGGAAGGCTCGATCCTGCGCGAGATCGAGAAGATCCGCGACAAGACGCCGGGCTTCACCGGCGTCATCTCCGACATCGGCGGCCCCACCGCCAACATGTACCGGATGGCGTGCAAGGATCCGAAGGTCGAGGCGGCGTGCCGGCGGCCATCCTGCGTCTTCCCCGAGATCTGTCCCAACCTCAACACCTCCCATGACGACCTGATCCGGCTCTATCGCAAGGTGCGCGAGACCAAGGGCATCAAGAAGGTGATGGTCGCCTCCGGCGTGCGCTACGACCTTGCGGTCGAGAGCCCCGAATACATCAAGGAGCTCGTCACCCACCACGTCGGCGGCTATCTCAAGATCGCCCCTGAGCATACCGAGCGCGGCCCGCTCGACAAGATGATGAAGCCGGGTATCGGCGCTTACAACAAGTTCAAGCGGATGTTCGACCAGGCGGCCGAGCAGGCCGGAAAGAAATACTACCTGATCCCGTATTTCATCGCGGCGCATCCGGGCACGACCGACGAGGACATGATGAACCTCGCGCTCTGGCTCAAGAAGAACCGCTATCGCGCCGACCAGGTGCAGACTTTCCTGCCCTCGCCGATGGCGACCGCGACCGCGATGTACCACACCGGCGTCAACCCGCTGCGTGGCGTGCGCCACGGCGGCAGCGACAAGGTCGAGGCGATCAAGGGCCTGCGCCAGCGCCGCTTGCACAAGGCCTTCCTGCGCTATCACGACCCAGACAATTGGCCGCTGCTGCGCGAGGCCCTGAAGGAGATGGGCCGGGCCGACCTGATCGGCTCGCAGCCTCACCAGCTGGTCCCCGCGCACCAGCCGCCCGGCACCGGCAAGGCCGCCGGCACCAAGCGGCCGGTGCGTCCCGGCGGCAAGACGCTGCGGTTCACGACCAAGGGCCTGCGGGTGATGAAGTAGCGGGCGAGAGCCGGATCAGGTCCCGGTTCGGCGTGGCGCTGTCGCACCTCCAAAACAAAAATGTCGAAAACAACCCCATGCACAGTAGCCGGGGGCAGCAAAATCAACGGCTTAGTGCGCGATGAGATGGGATGGATCATCCTCGCGCCTTGGCTCGTCGATCGAGCATGATCTTTTCGCAAGACCGCCGCGCATTTTGCTGATTTTACGAAACTGTTGCACCGTCGGGCAAAACAGGGGCAGGATGGCAGCATCGGAAAAAACAGGATAGGGCGAGCCCCCTCCGCTGCTCCGTGTCAACATCCCCAAGCTTCACACCGTGCCGCCCGCGCAGGCGTTTCTGCTGTTCGGCGCTGGAGATGACGTCCTTGATCGCCTGCTCACAAGGGAGCCCAGCAACTTCTGCGAAATACCGCCGCTGGCTTTGCCTTGCCCGCGCCGCTCAAAGTGCTCGCTATCTTGTTTCGCTGTGTTCATCGGGTTTCCAAGGAAACGCGGAAGTCAGTCGTCTTGAACGGGATAGGCGGCTTGTGCCCCAAAGCGGACTTCGGCTTGACTGAGCGGCCGATGCGACCGACCCTTAGAATCCAGAAGGAGAGAAGGATGCTAGGAAACGCAAAAGTGGCGGCCCGTCTTCCAGCCAAGGACCTGGAGCGCGCTCGGGCTTTCTACTCCGAAAAACTCGGTCTCGATCCGGTCGAACAGCGCGAGGGTGGATTGCGCTACGTCTGCGCAACTGGCGAGTTTGCGATATTCATCTCGGCCGGGGTGCAATCCGGCACGCATACGCAGATGGGCTGGGAAGTAGAGGATATCGAAGCAACGGTGCGCGAGCTTCGGGCGCGGGGAGTCAAGTTCGAGGAATATGACCTGCCTGGTCTGAAGACCGCTAACGGAATCGCGGAGATAGCCGGCAATTACGCCAGCAAGGGAGTAGCTGAGCGAGGCGCGTGGTTCCGCGATAGCGAAGGCAATCTTCTTGGTATCGGACAGCCGGTTCGATCCTGACCGGCGGGCCGCTCCGGTTTCGAATTGAGGACCTGACCGCCGCTTCTGGCTCGAAAGCGAAGTCAAAGGGGACAATTCAAGTTTGGTTGCTTGAGTTAGATCAATGCTCGTTGTCCCCGGCAGCCATGGCATCAAGCTATGGTCAAGAAAGCTCCGAAAATCCCTAACAAGAAGCTCGTGATCCAGAAGCAAAGGCGGGTCAACGAGCTTCGGGAGATGGTGCGCCAGGACATTCAGGAGCAGCGCCAATTTCTCAGGAAGCTGCGGCACAAGATGAATTGAAACCATCCGGCCGCTCACCACTGCGTTGGCTGTGGAGCGAGTCTAAAGCGCGATGCGATTAGGATGAATCGTCATCGCGCTTTAGGTTATTGTTTGAGCATGATCTTTTCGGAAAACCGCTGCACACTTTTCCGGACCATGCTCTAGCGCACTGAACTGTTGGAGCTTGTGATTCGTTCAGGAGACTCATGCGTGACGTGAATCTCTGCCGGTGGACTTCTTACACGCTGAATTGCCGCGCCATAGGCGGTAAGCCTTGTCAGGTTGATGTAAGGAATGGCCCATTGCAGATGATCGTCAACTTGGCCGCACAAGTGCTGATTGCAAACCTTCGTATGTAGACGTCGTTTTCTTCGTGCGATGCTAGCTCTGATCAGTGTATTGCCAGAGCATACGAGAGGACGAGGATGATCACGGCAGCACAGGAAGCAGTCGACCTGCTAATTCAAGCCGCGGGCAGTTGGCAGTTTGACGATGCTTTCAACGGATTGCGTGATCGAGAGTGGATGGCCCTGCGCTTTCTCGCGCGTGCAAACAGATTCTCGCGGACCCCTTCCGCGTTAGCCCAGTTTGTCGGCACAACTCGTGCTACCGCTTCTCAGACAGTCAAGCGTCTCGAAGACAAGGGCTACCTTCAGCGCCGAAATTCTGATCAAGACAAGCGCTCGGTGATTCTCGATGTAACTCCGCGAGGAGAAAAGCTGCTCCTAAGCGACCCTATCACACAGCTCGTTCACGCGATTGCTGCACTTGAACTTGGCGCAAACAACTTTCGTGATTTGCTTCGCCAAATATTGGAGCAACTCGACGCACGCCGGGATCGTCACCATGCGGATATTTGCAGGAAGTGCATCTTCCTAAGTGAGGCGGCCTCCAGCCGTGCGAGCAGAAGGCAGCCTGAATATACGTGCAGATTCTTTCGGGCCAATGTCGGCGCATCCGAAATCGATCTTCTGTGCTTCAATTTCGAGCGTAAAGAGAGCGGCGCTTTCCCCGGCTAGTTCTCCGACAAGGATGAAGTCGGCGCTCACGCCTACGACAAAGGAGGCATAACGAAACCCGAACTCGAGTGGAACGCGGAGCCAAGGCATTTCCGCTTGTGGCCCTTAGCCGACCCGCCGCGACGTCCGCCGGTCCGTCGGCTTGTGACCCGTTTGAGACATCGCAGCCAGCCTTGACGGTGTCCATTCTTCTGGTCTCGCCCTGGTCTGGCGGGGTTTCCGGCGACGAACTTCAAGATCACCGGACTGTTTATGCGTGTTTATAGGGTGTAATTCGACGCCCATCCGGATACGACGGCGCTGAGCGTGCACGAATGGAGATATTTGATGCCGAAACTGCCGAGCGCCGATTTCCTTCATCGATTGGCAGATATCGCCGATCGCGAAACCTTGCCGCGCTTTCGAACCGACCTTGCCGTCGATTCCAAAGCTGGGGAGGGTTACTTCGACCCGGTGACCGAGGCTGACCGGGAAGCCGAGATTGCGATTCGAGCAGCCATCGAAGCCGAATATCCCGACCATGCCATTCTGGGCGAAGAACTCGGTCTAACCGGAAGCGGTTCTTGCCGCTGGGTCTTGGACCCGGTGGATGGGACTCGTCCCTTCATCTGCGGCCTTCCTGTCTGGGGCACGCTGATTGGTCTCACTGTCGATGGCCGAGCCGAACAGGGAATGATGAGCCAGCCCTTCACGAGTGAGCGTTTCTGGGCCACCGCCGATGGGGCCTGGTGCGAACATGCAGGCAAGCGCCAACGACTGTCCACGCGAGACGTCGGCACGCTGTCGCGGGCCATCCTGCATACGACTTCGCCTGAACACTATCATGGTGAGCTCAAGCACGGCTTCGATCGCCTTGCCGCTTCGGTCCGGATGACCCGCTACGGCGGCGAATGCTATGCCACGGCAATGCTCGCTGCTGGCCGTATTGACCTCGCCGTCGAACCTTCGCTCCAGCCCTACGATATCGTCGCGTTGATCCCGATCATCGAAAAGGCGGGCGGAGTGGTGACGCGGATTGATGGCGGGCGGGCCGAGGAAGGTGGCCCGGTCTTAGCTTCGGCAACTGCCGGTCTTCATGCACAGGCCCTTCACCTCCTCAATAACGGAGGTTAGCGCGCGGGCTTAAAGGCTGACGAGGACGGATCTGCCGTCGCTTACAGTTAAGATAAGTACGCTAATGGCCCATCGCTGCCCAGCGGAATGCTTGTTGGGCGTCGGCTGTCGGGTGCGGAGCGGAAACTGATTGCAGCGGTCTGGACCGCCGATTTTGACCCACAGCGGACTCCAGTCCATCGAGTCGCCCCTTGAAGAAGAGGTCGGTGCTCGTCTCGCCTCGGAACCGGAATCCTCCTTCGCCAGTTTAGCTAGCGGGCCGAAAAGGAGGAAACCATGCCAGTCGTACTGCTTTGGGCCGTGCCTACGGTTCTCGTGATCGGTGGCGTCGGCTACTATTTTCTTCGTGTCGTACACTAGCTCCGTGGTTTTGAGCGTTCGGGCGATGCTGAGTGGCTTCTCCGTTGACGCTCAGCGCTGCCGGAAGCCCAGCGCCTTCCTCGTTGCCCGGCGCTGGGCAGCTATTTGAAAGGTGAAACCATGAAGCAGGTGCTTCCGACAATCGGAATTCTTCTCGGCCTGATCGTGACACCTGCGCTCGCCGACCCCTGGAAGGATGAGAGCGGCAAAGGCCGATGGGGCCATGATCGTGGTCCTTACCGCGCCTACAACTACGACCGCGAATACAAGCAGGAGTATTACCGAGGCCCCTGCAAGATCGAGCGGAAGTGGGGCAAGCACGGCGAGTACAAAGAAGAGACCAAGTGCAAGGGCTATCGCGACTGACGAGCGAGCGCTTCCTAAAGCGCAACGAATTGGTCTCCCGGTGAGCAATGCGGGGACTACGCGCCACGTTTGAAGCGCACTCAAGAGCAGGGACTAGGTCTGAATCGCTGCTACAACATTGTTCACTACTGCCCTACAAAGGCGACAAGCACGCCACGTGCGGTGAGCACTCATTCAAATACCCATTTGCTGCGATTGAGATTGTAGCTGCACGCTAGTTTATTTCTGTTGTGAGGGCCCAACTCATGACGAAGTACTTTTCAAGGCGCATTGTGAATCATGTGCTCGTAGTCGTCATGTCTGTGGTAACAATCACGATTGCAGCGACATCGGTGAGAGAGCCTATTGTTGCGGGCATTGCTGCTTCTATTCCTGGCCCATTCCATCTTGCGACGGAAAAGGCACTTGCAGGTGCGCTGCCGGGCAAACCGAAGCTCGCCCGCACGCCAACAAGTTGTCGGCCTCAATCTGTTCCTCTGCAATGGAAGGTGGACTGGCTTTTCGAGCCGCCTGCGGCTCCCATACCCTGAATCCCCACCGAGGGCCGCCGACCGCTGCCCTTGAGGATTAACGGGAAGTGCAAGCCGAAGCTTTGCCCGCGCTCGCTGCGCCCTGATCACCGGCGCCGATATCGAAGATCTTGACTGCCTGTGAAGTAGTTTACATCGCTTCGCACTTGGCGCGGGCTAATGTGAAGAACGGTTCTTACTTTACGGAGGCTTCCAATGCTCGCAGCAGTCAAATGGAACTCCCGACATAGTGCTCGCGAATGGGTCATGATGGCTGTGGCACTTGTCATCGGCTCACACGCTAACCGGCAGAACGGCGAAAGCAAGCAAAGGCAGCCACTCTGGAAGCATTTCGATGACACCCATCATTGGGATGCAACCGCGGAGGAATGGGTCCCAAACCTAGACCGGTGATCGTACAGCGCATCTGCCTTTCACAGGCCGCTTGTCCGTCGCGTTCTACGGTGGCGTTGACCTATGTCGTAACGTGAATCTCCGCTCTCGACTTCTTACACGCTGAATGCCGCGCTATAGGCCGCAAGCGTTGTCAGGTTCATGTAGGGACTGGAGCTTTTAGGACTATTGCAGATGATCGTCCGCGTGGCTTCACACCGCGTCCGACGCGCAGGCTGTTACGCGACGCCGCGGCTAGGCCGCCTCGGAGCGACCAGAGTTGGGTTGTTACAATCAATGTCGGCGATGGTAGGTTGGTGGTCGAGCTGCAACATGTTCTCCTAAGGCAGGAACGCCGCCGTGGCGGCCGAGTTAAGCCGGCAAAACCACCTAAACGAAGGAGACAAGTCATGGCCCGCGCAACAGCCCATCCGGATCATCGCTGCATCTCAAGCGAGGACATCCAGGGAACCGAGGTGTATGGAGCCGATGGAAAGAACATCGGTGAGATTGATCACCTCATCATCGACAAGGTGTCAGGCCGCGTCGCTTATGCCGTCATGAGCTTCGGCGGATTTGTCGGTTTGGGTCATAGCCACTACCCCATTCCCTGGGGCGCTTTGACATTTGATACGTCGCTTGACGGTTTTCGAACCAACATCACCGAGCAACAGCTGAGGGACGCGCCTGAGTTCAGCGATGATTCCTGGCAGGATCGAGACTGGGAAACGCGAACCCACCGGTATTACGGGACGCCCACCTACTGGGAAGGACGAGGGGGCCTGTAACGCCAGGCGGCGCGTCAGAAACTTCCAATCGTGAGTGCCGGCTGAATTGATCGGCCGGCCCTCATTGCCGCTCACTGCTCAGTCGAGGCGAAACCACCGATAGCCATAGCCATCAAGCTCGATAGCGGTGGCGTCGGCGCCGGGCTTCGAATCGTAAATTCGGTTACCGAATATATCGGTCAGCTTCCGTCCCTTCGGGATATCTCTGATCTCCGTGCTGCAACTCGTCTGTGACAAGTTGTGCAGCACGAGCACGAATTTGCCTTCCCAAGCGAAATGCTGGATCAAGACAGCGGGACAGTTGCTTTCGAGAACGGTGCATTCACCCCAGCCGATCTCCGGGCAGGATTGGCGCATTTCGACCAGACGACGTAACCAATTGAACAGCGAGTCCGGGTCGCGCTGCTGGGCAATCGCATTCACCTTGGCTGGCGCGTATTGACCCTCGCGGATCACATGATGAAGCAAACGACGCCCCGGCCGCATGGAGAATCCGCCGTCTTCGTCGTCCGTCCATTGCATGCACGTACGTACAGGCCATCGCTCCGGAAGCGTCAGATCGTCGCCCATTCCCAGTTCGTCGCCGTAGTAAACGACCGGTGTGCCGGGAAGACTGAACAGCAGGCTGAATGCCAGCTCGATGCGGCGGCGATCGTTTCCGAACATGCAGGCGAGCCGCCGCCGAATTCCCCGTCCGTAAAGCTGCATTTTGCGGGTTGGAGCGAATGCAGCATAAACTTCGTCGCGCTCTTCGGAAGTTAAGCGGCCGAGGTCCAGCTCATCGTGATTGCGTAGAAATTGGGCCCAGTGCGCGAATTGCGGCAATCGAGGCAGCTGGGTCATGCAGCGCCGCAGCGGTTCGGCACTTTCGCGCGCAAGTGCAAGAAACAAGTGCTGATTCAACAGGAACGAAAATAGCATGTGGATCCGCGATCCATCGCCGAAATAATGCTGAAGCTCCGCGGGAGCTACATTTGCTTCCGCCAGCAAGACCGCGTCACCTTTGCGCCAGGAGAGGAAATTGCGGAGCTCGGCGAAGAACTCGTACCGGCGCTTCGCCGGACGGTCTGGACGGATTTCCTCCACGACGAACGGCGCAGCGTCGATTCGGAATCCCGATACACCGAGCTCGAGCCAGAAGCCAAAGATCCTGAAGATTTCTTCGCGGACGGCAGCGCAGGCAATGTTGAGGTCGGGTTGATGTTGGTAAAACCGGTGATAGTACCACGACTGCGCGCAGAGGTCGTAGGTCCACACGCTGAGTTGAACCCCGGGGAAGACGACGCCTTCCGTGCTATTCTCGGGTTCGCTGGTCGACCAGACGTAGTATTCCCGAAACGGCGACGACGGGTCGGCGCGCGCCTGCTGAAACCAGGGGTGCCTGTCCGAAGTGTGATTGATGGGAAGGTCGACTATCAGGCGTAGTCCGCGTAGTCGGGCCTGATGGCTGAATTCGACGAAATCGCCCAACGTTCCGAGTGCCGGTGCGACGTTGTAGTAGTCTGTGACGTCGTAGCCGTGGTCCAGTCCGGGACTGGGATAAAAAGGAAGCAACCACAGGCAATTTACGCCGAGCTGAGCGATGTGATCGAGCTGCTCGGTTAGTCCCTTGAAATCGCCGATCCCGTCTCCGTTGCCGTCTTTGTAGGTGGCCACGTTGAGGCTGTAGAGCACTGCGTTCTTGTACCAGAGATCGAGCAAGCGCCGACTTCCTTTGCTGGCCGAGCGATCGAACGGCTTGCAGGTAACCGCCAGTGACGGCAGTCGTTCCGGGAAGTTGTGGCAATGAGGCCTGGGGCGGCATGCCCGTTAGGGTCCAACTCCAACGAACGCATCGCAGAGCGTCGGTAGGGCGCGACAAGTCGTTGGGGGCGCGTCCTGACCGCAACGCACGAGCGTCGGCCGAGCACAGCAAGTATTGCGACATTCGAAGGAGCGAGCATCCGAAGGCCGGCCAGTCTCGCGCGCAAGCTGTTCCGTTGTTCGACGCGCTGCAGAAGATGGCGCCGCTGATCGCCTGCTCACCCCCCAGAAAGGTCTGCGAAATGGCCGCCGCAGACTTTGCCCTGCCCGCGCCGCGCTCAAAGTGCTTCCTATCTTGGTTCACTGTGCTCATCGACGTCGGCTTTCCAAGGCAACGCGGAAGTCAGCCGTCTTGAACGGGATAGGCAGCTTGTGGCCCAACTCGGACCTCCCGCGGTGACGAGTTCTAGTCGCCCCTTGGCCTTGCACACATCCCCGGTCACACGCCCCCCGGCAAAGTGCTAATGTCATGATCTCACAAGTCCCTTGGAGGGACACATGCAGCGGCGTGAGTTCATTGCACTGATCGGGACCATGGGAGCCGTCTGGCCACGCCGCCTGATCGCGCAGCCCGCCGATCAGACCAGGAAGAAGTTGCCTCGCATCGGCTTTCTGGCGTCGGTCCCTCACGAGCGAATTGATGCCTTTGATCGTGGGCTGCGCGAGCAGGGGTATGTCGAGGGCCAGAACATCATCATCGAGCGCCGGTTCTGGAATAGCGATCCGAAGCAACTGGCAAGGTTTGCCGCCGAATTGGTCGCTCTGGACGTTGCGGTAATCGTAGCGCCCACCACACCCGAGGCCCTTGCCGCCAAAGCGGTCACCGGCACGATCCCGATCGTGACCGCCACCGCAGACGCGGTTGGTGTTGGCCTGGCGGCAAGTCACGCGCAGCCCGGCGGAAACGTCACCGGACTCACCGCCGTCGCGTCGAGCAGCAGGAATTTCGGGCTCCTCGTGGAGTTGCTGCCGGGGGCATCGCGGTTCGCGGTCCTCCTCGATCCCGACAACGGCTATCATGCGCAGACGATGGCAGCGCTTCAGAAGGCCGCCGCGGAACAGCATCTTCGTATTCAGCCGGCGGTGAAACGCTCGGTCGAGGACATCGGTCGGGCCTTCCAGACCATGGCTTCGAATGATGTCCAGGGCTTGCTCGTGCTTGCGGACCCCATCGGGACCGCCAACCGGCGGAAGATCATCGAGCTCGCCGCGCAAAACCGAATTCCGGCTGTTTACTACTGGCGAGAAGATGCGATCGAGGGTGGTCTGCTCGCTTATGGCCCCGATCTCATCGACCTTAATCGTCGTTCCGCCGCTTATGTTGCGAAGCTGTTGCGAGGCTCGAAAGCTGCCGACCTCCCGATCGAGCAGGCCGAACGCTTCCGGTTGGTGATCAATCTCAAAACTGCCAGCGCACTCGGCCTGAGCATCCCGACCGCGCTACTCGCGACCGCCGACGAGGTGATCGAATGATGCTGCGCTGCATGAGTCCGCCTGTGGCCCAACTCGGACCTCCCGCGAGGATAAGCCCGCCGAGCGAAATGGCAAACCGAAAATCGCAAATATGCGAACGGGGGCGCTGCCGCGCGTCCCCGCGCTTCAAGGCTCGTTTCGGAGGACGCGCCAAAGGGCCGACACAAATTTCCAGAGTGGCCGGGATGGCGCATCGTCCTGGCAATCCGGCGGCGGTGCGTCGGCGTCCAATTCGGTCAGCCGCTCCACCATACTTTCCAGCCGCGATGGTAGCGGGGTGAGATCGTCCGCAAGGGTCCCGCGAAGCTGCTGACCGATCTCATCGCAGATTGCCCGGCGATGCTCCGGCGCTAAATCGGGGGGTGAATCATAGGCGCGAGTTGATAGGCTGTCCGCCATGGCTGCGACCGTTCATGTGTGCACGCAGCTTTCCTACCGCCTTAAACGCGCAAGGGCCTCGCGTTGCTCCGACGAGGCTGTTCTTTTTGTGAATCGTCTGCCCGTCAGCGCGGCCAGCGCACCTGAATTTTTGCGAGCCCGACCGAGTTCCCGTGGTATCCTATGGTTCGGTACCTCGTGGGCATAGGAGGCAAGAAATGTCTACCTTCCTACGTTTACAAACCGCCGATTTGGACCCGGAAATGGTCAGCCGCATCACGGCAGCCTACAAGCAAGCGCTCCATACGCTTTGCATCGAGGATCGCGACGACCACGATCCCCTTGCGGACGTCGTTGCGAGAAAGGTCATCGAGATTGCGCAATCCGATATCCATGATCCGGCGGACATTGCTGCTTTGGCGGTCAAGAGAATCGAGATACGATAGGACTCATTGCCTGACGCGCTCGGACCTGAAACATTCCCGATCGGGAGGCGGCTAATAAGCTTCGGGGCTTCGCAATGTGCGAGGCGCTATGGCCCCTCCTGTGTTTCGCACCGTCGCATCGTGGCCATGACCTTCTCGGTCGAAATCGGCTCTCCTGATCGGAATGCTTTGAATTATCTGACGGAACGGCGTCGGCACATTTCAGTTTTGATTGCATCTTTTTCCCGTTGACCCAGCGGACCATGAAAGAAGCGATGAACATGAACCTGTGGCGCGTTCTTGTCGTTGTTCTGTACGCTATCCGTGCCGGGGAAGGTGGCTAGGAACCTGAGCCAAATGCCATGAAGGACCTCAGGGAAAGGTTAGAGAAGCTCCGCGCCGATGCTGCAGATCTCGCCCTCATGAGCAGACAGACGAGTGACGCGGGAAAGCGGGAACTGTTCGGACGCATGGCGGAGGAACTCGCAATTGAGGCTCTTGAGCTTGAGCTGGTGATCAAGCAGCAGAACGCGGGTTCAGACCCTATTGAGCCGGACAAGGTGGTGCCCCTCAAAACCCGATCCAAGCGAGAGTGACGCATCTGCTAGCTGCGCCTCGCCGCGGGGCGGCGCTCAGTGCGCCGAATCAACTTTCGGCTAAAGCAACATACGATTCACATATGTAGATGCTGGAACAGCGTCGGCGGATTTCAGTCGCGATTGCATCATCTTCCCGATTGGTCCAACGGGCCATGATCCAAGTTTGCTCGAGAGCTTGGTTGGGGGTTACACGACATGCGTGAACATCATGGTCTGGCGGGTGACGCCGCTGTGCTGCTGTATGAGCGTCTGGAACAGCTCACGTCTCAATTGTCCGAATTGGAAAATCTTCGCGCCCGCGTGCTTGAGGCAGAGCGGAGCGCAGCGATCGGCGCCGAAACCGCTCCGCCCCGCCCGCGAGCGCGATCTCGGCATACGGCTTTTGCAGTTTCTTCGGCCCGTGCGTCCATTTGAAGTCGTCCCATGCGACTTTGAATCGTCGCTTGGCCGCGTCGAGGCTTGGCATCGCCGAACGATGCGCGATCTGGGATCATCACGGTGATATGCCGTACCGAGATCGCGCCTTTGGCCCAGCGCGTCGATCCCCAGCGCGGCTCGTTCCGCAATGAGAAGCGCGGCGTTCACGCTACCTGACTATCGAGCGGCACGCCTAACTGTCATGTTGCCGAGCGTTAACCACAGCTAGCGGTTCCAGCCCGAGCGAGATCGCTTCGAAGTTTCTTAAATTTTGCTGGGTACCTCTTCCAGGCATGGTGACCTGGGGAGAGATATGAGCAAGCGGGCCAAACGTGGAAAGGCGGAGACGCTCGCACTGCCGATGGCCGCAAGAGTTGCAATTGGCGCCGTGGCCATCGCCGCGCTGGGCTACGGTTTGCTGTCTGGCCCCGCGAGCGTGCAACCGACACGGAAGCCGTCAGCGCCCCAAGCCATGGCATCGTCAACTCCGGTCTACGTGGCAACTCCGGTTCATGCATCGGCTCCGGCTCCAGCTCCCGCTCCGATTCCGGCGCCGGCGCCTCTGGCCGAACCACCAAAAGCCGACGTTGATGGTCCCGGAGCATTGGTGCGGCAGGTGGTTGACTACGCCAGCCACCAGACGCCGGGCACCGTCATCATCGATACCAAGAACACATTCCTCTATTTCGTCCTGAACGGCACGCAAGCGGTGCGCTATGGCATCGGCGTCGGCCGCGAAGGTTTCGCATGGTCGGGCGAGCAGACTGTGGCCCGCAAAGCCGAATGGCCGGATTGGCGCCCGCCTGCGGAGATGGTCTCGCGTCAGCCTTATCTGCCGCGGTTCATGGCGGGCGGTCCCGGCAACCCCGCTCGGCGCTCGGGCGATGTATCTCGGCGAGACCGAATACAGAATTCACGGCACCAACAAGCCCGAGACGATCGGGAAGCGGGTTTCGTCCGGCTGTATCCGGCTGACCAATGAGGACGTCGTGGACCTTTATGAGCGGGTGAAAGTCGGAGCGAAAGTGATCGTGCTTCCGGCAGCCGCTGCCCGCAGGCCATCCCAGGGAGCGCCGACCGACGCCGCGTTCCGATCGCCGGACCCGGCATCCCCGTCGAACCGGCCCTCGACAGCCAACGCGCAGATGCCGTCATCCGGGCCGAAGATCGCCGAGGTCCAGTAACTCAGTCCTCCGTCCTCGGTCTGCAACTGAGGACGCGCTCGAGCCGGTTGACCTTCGCCCAAATATGTAACATATAAAGTTACATGAAGCGCGATTCCCGATTGTCCGGCGTGCTGCACGTCCTGCTGCACATGGCGCAGCAGCCTGGCCCGTTCACGTCCGAAACCCTGGCCAAGGCCATGGTCACCAACCCGGTGGTGATCCGGCGTATCATGGCGGGCCTGCGCGAGCTTGGTTACGTCCGCTCCGAGAAGGGGCATGGCGGCGGCTGGACGCTCGCGTGCGATCTTTCGAAGGTGACGCTGCGCGACGTCTACGCCGCGCTCGGCAGTCCGTCGCTGCTGGCGATGGGCAACCGCACCGAGGCGCCGGGCTGCCTCGTCGAGCAGGCGGTGAATGCCGCGCTCGATCAGGCCTTTCGCGATGCCGAGGCGCTGCTGCTGTCGCGCCTCGGCGAGGTGACGCTGGCGATGCTCGGCGACGACTTTCGCAAACGGCTCGGGTCTCGCAAGCATCAAGGCATGCGCGCCCATGGCGCGTGAGGAGCCCGGTCCAGCAAGGACAATATCATGGCCAATATTCAAGACATGTTTTCCGATCCGCAAGCCGTGGCGAATTACACCGAGGGACCGCCGCGGTTCGTTCCCGGCTACAATGCGATGCTGTCGATGGCGGCGATCCTCCTGGCTGAGCGCGCACGCGACGATGCGCGGATCCTCGTCCTCGGCGCCGGCGGTGGCCTGGAGTTGAAGACGTTTGCGCAGGCGCATCCCGCCTGGAGCTTCGACGGCGTGGACCCGTCCGCGGCGATGCTGGCGCTCGCGAGGCAAACCCTTGGATCGCTTGCGCCACGCGCACGTCTGCATCAGGGCTATATCGACAATGCGCCGGAAGGACCGTTCGACGGGGCCACCTGCCTGTTGACCCTGCACTTCGTCGATGTCGCCGAACGGCATCGCATCGCCTCGGACGTCCGCCGCCGCCTCAAGCCCGGCGCTCCCTTCGTGGTCGCCCATTTGAGCGCACCCAATGGCGATGAGGAGCGCCCGCTTTGGCTGTCGCGGTATTCAGCGTTCCTGGCTGCTTCCGGCGTCGAACCGGAGAAGGCGGCGGCCGCGCGCGACGCTGTCACCAACCATCTCGAAATCCTCACCCCCGCGCAGGACGAGGCGATCTTGCGCGACGCCGGCTTCTCCGAGCCGACCCTGTTCTATACCGGCTTCACCTTCCGCGGCTGGGTGGCTTACGCCTGAGTTCCTTTGACCGCGAAATTAGGCGCTGCCCGTGACCAGGTACGATCTCTCACGGAAACCAACACGGGCAGCGGCATTCCCGGCAGGTGCGGGAGCATCACCGACGTTAACCCTGTCGGCAAATGATTCGTCTTGGGGTCGGCGGCCGTCGACAAAGTTGCCTCATTGGCGCGGAGAATTTTCAGCGGCACGAACCTCTGTCAGAGGCGCATTATGCTGAGAATGGCGTTGTTGGGCCTCCTCATCCTGTTGAGTGCGGGAGTGCTGTCGGCAATGGAGCTGACAGCGCCACCGCGTCGCGCAGCCGCGATCGCGCAGCCGCTTGCCGAGCAAGACACGGGCATTTCTGCTTCAAACGAAGTCTTGGCGAAGGCCGATCGCCTCGAAATTGCCGCTGTGAGCAGCGCGATGCCGACACAGACTGCTTCGGTCGAAGACCGCGTTGCTCCGCCGGAAGATACCGATATCGGCCCTTCCAAGCCGGAGCCGACCATCCGTCATCGGCAAAGTCCGAAAAAGATCGCGGCGGCTGAACGTCCCAAGCCGAAGCTGAAGACAACAATTGTCAAGCGAACTGCCGATGTCCAGCGCTCAAAGACCGCAAGCGGTGCCGAGCCCTGTCGGCTCAAGGCGTTTGGCGGCTTGCGCAAGGCATTGAATTTGACCGGCTGCGAAATCTGAGTGCGCTTGTGGGCGTGGCAGATCGAGATCGGACGATCTGAGGTGGTGATCCGCTGTAAGGCAGAAGCACCAGCAGTCCATACCCGTGCCTAGTCTGCTTTTCCCCAACGACGCTTACGGGTGCACGCCCGGTGTTGCCACCTTTCCTTCGGTCGACGTCTCGCAAACTCTTCCGATCATCCATATGTTGCCCTCATGAAAAAGATCGGATTCCTCTCCTTCGGGCACTGGACGCCCTCGCCGCAATCCCAGACGCGCTCGGCGGCCGACACGCTACTGCAATCGATCGAGCTGGCCGTCGCCGCGGAACAGCTCGGGGCGGACGGCGCCTATTTTCGCGTGCATCACTTTGCGCGCCAGCTCGCTTCGCCCTTCCCGCTGCTTGCCGCTGTCGGCGCGAAGACCAGCAGAATCGAGATCGGCACGGCCGTGATCGACATGCGCTATGAGAACCCGCTCTACATGGTGGAGGACGCCGGCAGCGCCGACCTCATCGCCGGCGGCCGGCTGCAGCTCGGCATCAGCCGCGGCTCGCCCGAGCAGGTGATCGACGGCTGGCGCTATTTCGGCTATCGGCCGGCCGAGGGCCAGAGCGATGCCGACATGGGGCGGCGCCACGCGGAGGTCTTCCTCGACCTCTTGCGCGGCGAAGGTTTTGCCGAGCCCAATCCGCAGCCGATGTTTCCCAATCCGCCCGGGCTGCTGCGCCTGGAGCCGCACGCGCAGGGCCTGCGCGAACGGATCTGGTGGGGCGCCGGCTCGAACGCGACCGCCGTGTGGGCGGCCAAGCTCGGCATGAACCTGCAGAGCTCGACGTTGAAGAGCGACGAGACCGGCGAAGCCTTTCATGTGCAACAGGCCGCGCAGATCCGTAGCTTTCGCGCTGCGTGGAAGGAAGCCGGGCACAGCCGCGAGCCCCGCGTCTCCGTCAGCCGTAGCATTTTCGCGCTGGTGGACGATCGTGACCGCGCCTATTTCGGCGGCGAGCGCGCAAGCGAAGACCAGATCGGCTTCATCGACCCGCGCACCCGCGCGATCTTCGGGCGCTCCTATGCCGCCGAGCCCGATGTGCTGATCGAGCAGCTGCGTCAGGACGAGGCGATCGCAGAGGCCGATACGCTGCTGCTGACGATCCCGAACCAGCTCGGCGTGGACTACTGCGCGCACGCGATCGAGGCGATCCTCATGCATGTGGCGCCGGCGTTGGGATGGCGGTGAGGTGGGCCGTCAGGCGGTAGCGATAGCAGCGCACTGATGCTTGGCGATTGACATCAAGACATCAAATGTTAATATCTTGATGTATGAGAACGACGCTGACCATCGACGACGACGTTGCGGCGCAACTCAAGCGGTTACGCCGCAACGGTGACCTGAAATTCAGGGATCTCGTTAACGAAGCACTGCGGCGGGGCCTGCGGGACATGAACCGGGCGCCGCGAAACCGCGAGGCCTTGCGTACCCGAACCTTTGATATGGGTAAGCCGCTCATCAATATCGACAATGTCGCGGAAGCGCTGTCGCATCTCGAAGGCGAAGGCTTCAAGTGATCCTTGTCGATGCGAACATTCTTCTTTATGCCTGCAATTCAACGGCCGATCTGCACACCGAGAGCCGCAAGTGGCTGGATGAGAAGCTGAATGGAACGGCTCGCGTGGGATTGCCGTGGCCAAGTCTGCTCGCATTCCTGCGTATCGCTACGAACCCAAGGGCGTTTCGCAGGCCGCTGAGCATGGCGGACGCGTGGGAGCAGGTATCGAGCTGGCTCTCTGTGGAAACTGTCTGGGTGCCGGAGCCGACTGAGCACCACGCCGCTGTCTTAGGCAAACTCTTGGCGCTTCCGGGCATCTACGGAAATCTCGTCCCAGACACTCATCTTGCAGCGCTCGCCATCGAGCACGGGCTCACTCTGTGTTCGACCGATGGAGACTTCGCGAGATTTCCGGACCTCACTTGGCTCAATCCGCTTGCCGCGTGACGCGGTTGCGCTCGCTCACCCCGTCTTCGTCCCCGTGATGACGGCCAGCGCATCGACCAAGCGGTCGAGATCGGCCTCATCGGTAAAGAGCGCCGGAGTCACGCGGATGCACTGGCCTCTGGCGACGCCGGCCCGGCGCACCGTCATGATCTTGTAGCTGTCCCGGAGCTTCGCAACGATGGCCTCGTTGTCGGCCTTGCTGGTCTTGCCGGCGAGGCGAAAGGACGTGATCGCGCCATATGAGCCGGCTTCATCCGGCGTCAGGATCTCGATGTCCTTGAATCCGCGGGCGCGCCTCACCCAATAGTCGCGCAAATGGCGCAGGCGGGCTTGCTTCGCCGCCGCGCCGATCTGCTGATGCAGCGCCACGGCCGTTGGCACCGTCAGCACCGTGGCGAAATTGACTGTGCCGGTATGCACCCGCGAGCGGATGTCCTCTTGCGGAAAATCCTCGTCGCCCATATCGCGATCGATGGCCGCAAGGCGGTCCTTCCTGATGTAGAGGAAGCCGACGCCAAGCGGCGCGCCGATCCATTTGTGCAGATTGAAGCCGACGAAATCGGCCTCGAGCTCACTCACCCGGAAGTCGATCTGTCCCCAGGAATGGGCGGCATCGACGATGGTGTCGATGCCCTTGGCCTTCGCCATGCGGGCGATCTCGGCGACCGGCATGACAAAGCCGGTGCGATGGCTGACATGGGTCAGGAGGAGAAGTCTCGTCTTCGGGTTCGCCTCGATGGCGCGGACATAGGCGTCGAGCACCGCCTGGCGGGTGGCGGGCTCCGGCACGTCGAACTTGACCACGTCGACGCCGCGGCGCGCCTTCAGCGCGTTCATCGCATACTGCATCGAATCATAGTCGAGGTCGGCATAGAGCACGGCATCCCCAGGCTTCAGCCTGTTGTAGCCGCCGATGAGGAGCTGCAGCGCTTCGGTCGCGCCGCGGGTGAGCGCGATCTCCCCAATTGTCGCACCGACCGCCTCCGCCACCCTGGCGCGGACGGCCTCGAAATCCGTACCCGCACGCAGCCGCGCGTAATAGGTGTTCTGATAGTTGATCATGTCGGACTGGCGGATGAACTCGCGCCTTACGGGCTCGGCCATGATGCCCCAATAGCCGTTCTCGAAATTGACGACATCGGGCGTGACGGCATAGAGCCCCTTCACGGCCGCCCAATAAGTCCTGTCGGTGGCGACAGCGGCCACTGAGCCGCTCGGTTGCGTCGGAAGGCCCTCGGCGGCAAAAGCCGGCGCCGCAAGCGGCACCACGGCTGCTGCCGCGAGGCCCTTGAGCATCGAGCGGCGATCAGCCGAAATGGTCTTGATCAGTTGCATGTCAACTCTCCCCGGAGCGTTTTCGAGCGACGTGGCGTCCGGCTCGCGTCAAGAAAACGCATCAAACAACAATCCAGAGCTCCGCTCCGATGTCATCGGAACGGAAGAGGCTCTGGTGCGCCGGGAAAAGAGCAACGGACGATGCAGCTAAGATGACCGGAGCATGACAATGCGATGATCGTGCGAAGCAGATTGCAGGATCAGGCTGCCGCCCGCTTTGTTGCGGCTCGCGCGTGCTTGGAGGACGGGATCAGACGATCTGCCGACGCGTCGGGCACGAGCGGAACGAGCTCGTCCATCGCGGTCTCGACCCGATTGCGGCCGAGCGCCTTCGCCGTGTAGAGCGCCTTGTCGGCGCGCTCACAGAGCGCCTCGATGCCGGCAGGCTCGCTGTCCGCATGTGCGAGGCCGACGCTGACCGTGGCTGCGACCACGGCACCGTCCACGACCCGCGCAACCGCCGCGAAGCTCTCGCGGACACGCTCGGCGGCCGCGATCGCCGTCTGCCGATCAGGCCCGCTGACGATCGCGGCGAACTCCTCGCCGCCGAGCCGGCCCGCAACGCCGCCTCGCGGCAGAGAGGCGGACAGCGTCTGTGCGAACAAGCGCAGCACACGGTCGCCCATCGCATGCCCATGGGTGTCGTTAATCGATTTGAACAAGTCGAGATCGAACAGCAGGAGCGCGATCGGCCCGTTCGCAGGCGTCTTCAGACATTGCTCGCCGAATTCCAAAAAGGCGCGGCGGTTGGCGAGACCGGTCAGAGCGTCCGTCATCGAGGCGCGCTTGTGCACGAGCTCGCTCCGCTCCTTGGTGAGCGCAAGAAACAGATAGTTGATGGCGATGAAGAAGAGCAGGGTGAACGTGCTGACGATCGCGAACCAGAACGATTGCAGCGCCTCGAAGCTCGTAACCGGCGCCGCGGCGAGGGGATGCGCCACGGCGAGCGGAATGCGTACGAGAAACAGGCCGCCGCCGAGCGCGGTCAGCACGATCAGCGGCCATCGCGACAGCAGCGGCTCGGCGCGGCCGGTCCACAGCACGTAGGCGCAGCCGAGCGAATAAAAGCCGATGGCGGCCGAGACGATGATCATACGCGCCGTGGCTGACTCGTACAGTGCCGGGATCTGACAGGCCGCGATCCACGTCACCGCGCCCGCGAGCAGGAGAAATGGGCTCGTCCGCCGGCCTTCGAAGCAGCGCGCCCCCTCCAGCATCAGAGCGCAGGCGGTGAACAGGACGACGTAGGCGAGATCGACCGAATAGACATCCGGGATCACCCCGCGCAGGCAGAGCAGGCCAAGCGCGGCTGCCATGACCAGCACGGCACCACCCCACCAGGCAAGGGCGCGAACCGCGCGATTTTGCAGCCACGCGAAAAACGTCAGCGCGCCGAGCAGCACCATGACTGCCAGCATCAGCACATAGATCGTCGGGACATAGAGCAGCGGCATGATTCTCACCCTGTCGCCGGGCCTATACCAAGCCGCCCGCTACGATTTGCTTGCGATGATTGGTAAACGTGGTTGTAACGAGCCCCGGAATCCGGTCTGCGCACAGGCCAGGGAGGCGGCCGCGCCGAGCTACGTCACGGGCTGGTAGCGCGTGATCTGCTCAAGCCCGGCATCCTCGTTGGCAACCGTCTGCATCCTCGCATGGCTGCCGATGACGAGGCCAGCGAGCGAGAGCATCAGGCCCAGCGCCAGCGGCGCGAACATGGCCTCTTCCTGAAACAATCCGTTGAGCAGCACGACCATGACGCCGAAGCCGGCGAGGCCCTGCGTCAGATATCCTGACGACGCGTACAGGCGCCAGGCTTTGAGGGCCATCGCGGCATAGAAGGCAAGCGGCACGAAGGCCGCGATGCCCATCTGGTACAGGAGGACGCCGATCGCGCTTTCGACCGCACCGTCGATCGTTCCGGCCGCCTGCGCAGCACTCCAGTCGATCGAAAAATAGCTCTCCGACAAATTGCCGCCGACGCCGAGACCCCGGCCGAGCGGCTTCTCCAAAAATCCGTTCAACCCGCCCATGAGGCCGATGACGTGATAGTCGCCGATCTGCAGGCCGACCCGGATCGCGAGAATCGCGAACGCGATCAGGCCTAAGAGGCCGAGCAACAGCGTCACCACGGCGCCGAGCAGGCGGGTCGACATCCAGGCCGCGGCCACGAAGATCACCACGATGAGCGCTCCCTTCACGCTGCAAAAGACCAGGAGGGGCAAGACCGCGAGGGCCAGGAACGGACGCCCCACCGAGAACAGGAACAGGGCGAGAAAGCCGATCCCGTAGGCGAAGCTGATCGGGTGCATGTTCGGGCCGTGGATGCGCAGCATCTTCGACAGGCCGAATCCTTCGAGCAGAGGCGTGTTCAGGAAGTCGAAGCTGAAACGGTCCTTCAGGTCGACGGGCACGTTCCCGGTGGCGCGCATCTCGGCTTCCCAGACGCCCGAATGAGTCGCCTTGAGCTCGTCGAAGCCCCAGAACGCATGACCGTTGGTGATGGCCAGCCAGAGGTCCCGGAATGCGAGCTCGACGTAGCCGCACAGCATGAGGATGACCGCGAGCGCCACCAGGAACGGCGTGATGCGCACCTCATGGGTCGCGGCCGTCAGCAGCGACAACTGAAACAGAAACAGAGGAAGCACGATGTTGCGCAGATAGACCGCGGCCGCCTGTCCGTTCTGGCCGAAACCGATCGCGAAATACAGCGACACCACGGCCAGGGTGGCGATACCCCAGCGCATGATCCGGTTCACGTCGGTCGACTGATTCCGCTGGCCCAGCACGTAGAGGGCGAACGTCGCCAGCCACATCACGGAACAGACGAGGAAATTGTAGCCCTTGATGAAGTCGAGATCGGACGGGAGCAGGACCAGCGGCGACAGGATCGAGACGAACAGATTCTGGAAGAACAGGACGAAGATCGCAACGGCCGGCGCATAGGTCGGGACCGCAACGACAATGGCGATGCCGATGAGAACCTCGACGGTGATGGCCAGGGCCGGATTGGCGAGGTGCAGGACCGGTGCGAAGCCGATCGTTGCCATGGCGATGCAAAAGATCGGGACCAGTTCGCGCCAGGCCGGCGGCGATGGCACGGCGTTTACGCTCTCGCCTTGCGGTGAGTACCGGGCGCTCATCGATCGTCCTTTGGCATCATCGCGCCGGAGCACGGTAGCGGAGCGTGCGTAAAGATCCGTTAACGATCGCGGCGCGCGGCGGGAGCTCGGGGCGCGCCGAGCAGCGCCTGCATCACGCCGGGATCGGGCCTGCCGGTGGCGGCGTCGACGAGGCCGAAACCCTGCGCCAGCTCCCAATGCGCCCAGCCCCAGCAATGCTCGCGAGCATAAGCGGTGACCTCCGCCAGCCAGCGCAACCGGCTCTCCCTGGGCGCGGCGGCTTTCAATACGCCGAATTCATTGACGATGATCGGTCGTGAAAATTGCTGCTGCCAGGAAAGGCCAGGCGCGAGCCAGCGATCGACCGCAGGCTTGTCCTTGGCGGCGGCAATCGCGGTGTCGAGCATGCCGAGCGCCTTGGCCGCATGTCTGTCCTGCAAATCCCGGCGAAGCGCCTGCACGGCGGAATCTCCGGCACTGATCGGGTAAGGCAGGTCGCGGATGTCGTGCAGCGGATCCTGCTCATCCCAGTGGCCCTGATGGGTGAACACCATCGGATCGTAGAAGTGGATGGCGTAGACGACGTCAGGGTCTGCCAACGGACGGAACCCCGGCAGCGAGTCGGCGCGCTGCCAGTTGACCGGGCCGACGATCAGGGTGGTGGCGGGCAGCAACCCGCGAACGAACGCGGCCAGCGCCTCGACCTCTCTTTGCCACCTGTCGGCTTCGATATCGGGCTCGTTGAGCAGCTCGGCGAACACGCGATCGGTCGGATAGGGTCGAATGACCTTTGCAAGATCGCGCCAGGCCTCCTGCATCTCGCGCAGTGCCGCGTCCGGATCATCCTTGTGCAGGCGATTGAAGCGCTCGCCCGGGTGAAGATCGACGGAGGTGGAATAGCCGAGCGAGGTGAGCTGCTTCAACGCGTTGCCGAGCACGCGCAGCGTCGCCTCGCGCTCGGCCTTCGCGGCGAAGCGCGGCATCACGCGTTCCGCCGGCACCGGCAAGCGGACATGGCTCATGCCCGCCTTGCGCAGCTGCTGCAGCAGCGTGCGGCTTGGCGGCGCACCATTGATCCAGCCGTCGGCGTTGAAGCCGCGAGACAGTGCGGCAAGCCTGTCCGGCGCGACCGGCGACGGCAAGGGCACACAATTGCCGGCGAAGACCGGCGGGCCGACCGAGATCGACAGCAGCATCGCCGCGACCAGCAGACGGCGGCGCGACGCCGGCATCGTCAAACCGCAAGACCCAGTGCACCCCCCTCGGGGTGAGGCGCTACTGAACCGGGGGGCACATGATTGACGACGAGGCCGGTCGGCACGGCCGCATATTTCGACAGCGCCGCGGTCACCCGGCGCATCGCCGCCGAACCGAGCTCACCGGCACGCGTCACCAGGACGATCAGGTCGGCATGCGCGGCCAGCGCGATGGCGTCGGGCTGCAAGGCGAGATTGCCGGCGTGGACGACGATCAGGTCGAACTCCGACCGAATATCGTCCTCGGGCGGCGCATCGGGCTTCCGGCCGGCACTGAGGAGTTCGTCGATGGACTGAAGTCCCGCCGTGGTCGCGCCATCGTGCCATTCGGTCACCGGCGGCTGGGTACCTGCGAATTCCGCCTGAAGCCGGATCAGCACGCTCATCATGCCCCGATTCACGGCGGCGCGATTGAGGGAGCGCGCGACCGTGTTGCCGCCGGCGCTCTTGCCGACCGACAGCACCAGCGCGACCTTGCAGCCGCGCACCGGCACACGGTCGATGCGTTCGAGCAGCGGCCGCAGATGGGGGCCGAGATCAAGCTCGGCCGCCGCGCTGATCGGTCTTTGCCAGACTGTGTTGGTCCCCGCCCCTAGCGCCAGCTCGGGAATGCGGGCCCAGACAGGAAGGTTGGGCATCACCTCGACCTGGCGCACGGCCGCGCCCGGAGGCTGGGCTTGTCGGGGCGCCTCCTCCGCTTTCACAGAAGCAGGCGCCTGAACGGATGCTGGCTCCTCGGCGGACCCGCTCGTCATCACCGCAACGGCGGCGGTCGACGTCAGCAGCGAGCCGATCGCCAGCGCTGCGAGCAGCAGGGCGAGCGGCGGACGCGTGGAGCGCAGCGGCGGAATGGCAATCGAGGCGATCTTGGTCTGGGACGCCTGCAGTTGACGCTGCTCATTGGTGGTCTTGAACCGCGACAGGAACTGCTCGTAGATGTTTCTGTTGGCATCGGCATCGCGCTGCAGCTCCTGCAGCTTCACCAGCGCCTGGCCGTCGACCAGCATCTTGGTCTCGACTGCCTTGAGCTGCTTTTCCAGCGCGTTCTGCTGCTCCAGCTGGGCCTCATATTCGGATTTGGCCGTGTCGATGTTCTTCTTCCGCTCGATCTCGATCTGCCGGTTGATATCCGCCAGCTGGCTGTAGGAGATCGCGAGGTCGGGATGGCGGTCGCCATAGACCGCCTTCTTCTGCGCGATCTGGTCATTCAGGGCCGAACGCTGCGTGCGCAGCATGCTGAGGAGGTCCTGCTTCACCGGCCCCTCGACATTGGCCTTGACGTCGCGTTGCACCTGTTCATAGCGCGCCTTGGCTTCCTCGGTGCGGAGACGCGCGGCGGAGACCTGCTGATTGAGATCGGTCACCCGCAATTGCTGCGTGGTGGAGTCCTTGCCGGCATTGAGGATCTTGTGCTCGAGCCTGAAGGCGGCGACGGCGTCTTCCGATGCGCGCAGGCGCTCGCTCAACGTCTTCAGCCGGTCCTTGAGCCAGTCGGCGGCCTCATCCGTCGCCTCGGTGCGGACGCGCCCCTGGCTGGCAACGAACGCCTCGGCGATGGCATTGGCATAGTAAGCGGCCCGATCCGGCCGGTTCGAGGTGAAGGAAATCGCAATGACGTAGGTGAGCCCGCGCCGGGTGATCTCGAGGCGGTTGCGAAATTTTTCGAGCAGGCGTGTCATATCGGTGTAGCCGCCGGAGACGTCCTCGTCGTCCGCGATCTTGAGCTGCTCGATCAGGGGGCGGAGAAAGCCGTCGGATTTGGCGATCTCGATCTGGCTCTGGAGCGCCGCGGCGTCCTGGCCGATGCCCGGCAAGACGTCCTGCTCAGTGGTGATGCGCAGCTCCCGGGGATCGAGCACGACCAGGGCCGTCGCGGCATACCGGACCGGCAGAACCATGAGAACGACGACGCCGAGGGCGAACAGTGCCAGCGCCAGGGTGAGAATGCGCCGGGCGTTCTCGCGCAGGAAAGAGAGTGTTCCGGAAACGGTCAGCGATCCCTTGATCAGCGCCGGCGCGGCGCCGTCGGGTTTCGTCCGCGCAGCCCGCGGCGCTTCCCACGAAGCCGCTTGCTCCGTCGGGGCGATGCTTCGCGGAGATGTGCGGCTACCGAACGCCATGGGGTTGGACTCGAAATCAACTGACTGTCATAGCTCAGAGGCTTGTTACACCGTAAATATCCATGGTTAACCGCCGGTTACGGCTGCATGCAGCCGTCGCGGCCGATTAAGCCGGCGAGTGCCGCCCTCCCGTGTCAGGAGGTCGGACAGGCAAGGTGAACTCGTCGACGATCAGCGGCTTGCCGGATGCGACGAGAATCGCCGCCTTGGCTGTCTTGACGTCCATGGGACGGTCACTCGAAATAGATGAATTCGTAATCGCCGGTGTAGCCGAGCTTGCTGTACAGCCAGATCCATTCCGACGTGTGCAGGATGGATTCCGCCGTCAGCGCCCAGCATTCGAGGTTGTGCAGCTCGGCGACGTTCCGGTAGCCCTCGACCATGACGTATTTGTTCTTGCCGACCCGCTCGATCTCCTTGAGCGATGTCCTGGGCGCGATAATTGTTTCAGATCGATGATATGCAGATCGTTTCGCCGGCGCTGTCGACAGCCCGCGGCGGATTCTGCAGCGACACCAAGACGCATGGAACGGAAATGCGGGGCTCGGCGTTCGCCGCAAGGGAGTCCATCATGCCGACCAAACCGACCATCGCCCGCATCTGGCGCGGCCGTACACGCCGCCATGTCGCCGACGCCTACCAGGCTTATCTGCAAGCCGAGGGCATTCCGCCGCTGCTCAAGACCGCGCTCGGCGTGCAGCAATTGCGCGAGGACCGCGATGAGGAGACGTGGTTCACGACCATTTCCTATTGGGCGGACATCGCGGCCATGACCTCTTTCACCAAGGGCGAGCCGACCAAGGTCCATCATCTCGCACGCGATGCGGAATTTCTCATCGAGCTGCCGGAACGCATCGAGATCCACCGCATCCTGATCGACGAACAGGGCCTGCGGTGAAAGCCGGGACCGTGCCATGCCTAGACGAGTCCCGCGAAGTCCCTGTGCGGGATGCCATATCGGGCGTAGCTTGATTCCGCGGTCCGCCGCGGTATAGGTTCTCGCCAAGATGTTCATCTCCACATTCTTCCCGCTGATCTGAACGGCAGAACGTCGTTCCGGCGCAGCTGCGCCAATCAGATCAAACGGCTGCGCTCGATGCGTTAGCCGAACGGAGAATGTGCAATGTCCAAGACCGAACAGGTCGGCCTGACGCCTCGTCAGGTCCAGAACTTCATCGACGACGGCTTCGTCAAGCTCGAGAATGCCTTCAGCATCGACCTGGCAAGGCGATGCAGGGACGAGCTGTGGGCGGATATCGGCCTGTCGCCGGACGAACCCGAAAACTGGACCCGGCCCGTTGTCCGGGTGGGGTTCAAGGCTTCGCCTCCATTCATTGAAGCCGCGAACGCGGCGCTGCTGCACAAGGCCTATGATCAACTCGTCGGCGAAGGGCGCTGGCTTGCGCCCACGGGCCTCGGAACCTTTCCGATCCGCTTCCCGTCATCGGAATCCCCTGGCGATGATGGCTGGCATGTGGACATGAGCTTTGGCACCGCCAATGCGGATTTCATGGAATGGCGCGCCAATGTGAAGAGCAGCGGACGGGCGCTCCTGATGCTCTTCCTGTTCTCGGATGTCTGTGACGATGATGCGCCCACGCGGATCCGGAAAGGCTCGCATGCCACCATCGCGCGGGAGCTGCTGCCCTATGGAGACGCCGGCGCGACGCTGCGGCAGCTCGCCGCCGACGACTGGGCCTCGACGACGGATTGCGAGATCGAGCTGGCGACCGGTACGGCAGGCAGCGTCTATCTGTGCCATCCGTTCCTGGTTCATGCCGCGCAACCCCACCGCGGGAAACGGCCGCGCTTCATGGCACAGCCTCCGCTGCTGCCGAGGAGCGAGTTTGATCCGGCATTGACGCCTTCGCCGGTTCAGATCGCGATCCGACGGGCTTGTGGGCTGACGGTGTAGTCGGACGACATCCGGGACCGCTGAGCGGTCCCGGCAATGACGCCGTTACAGCTTTCCATAGACCCGCCCGGCGACCGCCTTCAGGCGCTCGACCGAGCCGGATTCCGGATGCGGCTTGACCGGGGCGAACAGGATCGAAGCCTGCCTGCCGTTCTTCCAGACATAGATGGTGACGGCGTTGCCGTTGCCCTTGGTGCAGGAATGCTCGCCGAATGCATCCCTGCCGAGCTCGGGTATCGCCACGTGCTGGCATGGCCCTGCGCGCTTCATCATGCCGATGGCGGTGTCGCGCGAAGTCGCGATCACCGCGACGGTCATGGTGTTGGCCTCGCGATCGAACATCATGCAGCTGCCGGCGCCGGTCCGCTGCACCGTCAGCGTACTCTTGTCGAGAAAGCCGTCGGCATCGGCGGCCGTCAGCCACTCGCAATTGCCGAACCGCTCGCTGCTCTTGCTCACGCTTGCGATGGCGACGCGCGCGGCTTCGGTGACCGGTCCGAGCAGCGCATCGTCGGCGCGCCGGCCGATCGGATAAACGCTGATCTGCAGGATGTAATCGCCGGACAGGGCGACGACCGAGGCCTCCTGGCGCTCCGCGCCGGCGGCGCTCGTTCCGCCCTGGCCTTCCTCGCCGATCCCGGACACCGCGTTGAGCGGCATGCGCTCGCCAAGCGTCTTGACGAAGGTCGCGTACAATTCCCTGGCGCGGTCCTTGTCGGGATTGCGGAACACGGAGAGCATCATCGTGTCGCCGCGCCCGGCTTGATAGATGCAGCCGCGGCCGTCCTGATTTGAGATCAGCGACCATTTGAGCGCCGGCATCGCACGGGCGAGCTCCTGGGCGCTGATGAACGGGCAGGTTTCGGCGGCGTGCGCGGGAAGCACCGGCACGGCTGCGATTGCAAGGAATAGAATGAGGCGGGAGAACAGACGAGCGATAGTATGCATGGGACGAACTTCCTATCGAAATGGCGCGCGTGGAACGATTCGGACGTCCGCCCCCAGATTAGTCTCCAGATTAGTCTGATGGCTCCAGCCAGCCGAGCTACGGGCGGCCGCGCCGGGTCAGCGCGGGCTGTCGTCACCGCCCCTGATATTCGGCCCAGCAGTCCGCCGTTTCATAGACGCGGACCGCCCACAGCTGCGGCAGGCCCGGCTTCAATCGATCCCAGATCCAGACCGCGATGTTCTCGGCGGTCGGGTTCGCGAGCCCATCGACCTCGTTCAGGCACTGGTGGTCCAGCGCGGCCATGATGTCGGCGAAGCTTTTTTCGATATCGAAGAAGTCTGCGACGAAGCCGGTGTGCGGGTCCACCGGACCGTCCAACTGGACCTCGACCCGATAGGAATGACCATGCAGCCGGCTGCACCGGTGAGTCTCGGGCACGTTTGGCAGCCGATGCGCCGCCTCGAACTTGAACGCCTGCGATATCCTCATCCAGCTCCCCACACGGCGTGGCCATCCGGTCTCGAGCCGGTCTGGCGACCAGATGCTGCCTTGTCCTGACTTTCCGTCGAAGAATGGCGCGCCCGGAACGATTCGAACGTCCGACCCTCAGATTCGTAGTCTGATGCTCTATCCAGCTGAGCTACGGGCGCGTTTTCGCAAACAGCGATGGCGGGCATGGCCCGCGACGCATCTCCCGGAGGGCCGGGAGGGGTGCGAAAGAGCGCTCTGACTAACCGCTCTTGTCGGGGTTGGCAAGGTCCGGGATGCGGAGATTTTGCAGGGCAATGCCGGTTTAGATGTCATTCCGGGACGATGCGCAGCATCGAACCCGGAATCTCGCGCCAAACCTTCCGGATTCCGGGTTCTCGCTAGGCGGGCCCCGGAATGACGGAGACTGTGGCCTCTGGCCGACTACGCCCTCTGCCGCTCGTTGCGGATGGAGAGCAGTTCCACGGGACGGTCGGGGATGACGATGCGGAAGGTGGCGCCGATGGTGCCTTCGACCAGGTGGATGTCGCCGCCATGGGCGCGGACCAGCTCGGCGGCGATGGCAAGGCCTAGGCCGCTGCCGCCGGGGCGGCCGGAGGTCTGGAAGGCCTCGAACAGGTGCTCGCGGGTCTTCTGGGGAACGCCGGGGCCGGTGTCGGAGACCTCAAGAATGGCGACGGCGCCTTCGCGCTTTCCGATGATCCGGATCTGCTGCACGCGGCCCTCACCCGACGCATGGCTTTCGAGTGCCTGGGCGGCGTTGCGGACGAGATTGAGCAATACGCGGAACAGCTGGTCGGGATCGGCATCGACCGCGAGCCCACGCTCGATGGCAGCGACCCAGGCGATCGAGGCGTCGTTGGTGAGCCCCGCGGTCTCGCGCACCTCCAGCACGACCGGCTCGATCAGAATCATGCGGCGGTCGGGCGCGGCCTCCTGGGCGCGGCCATAGGACAATGTCGACTGGCAGAAGGCGATGGCGCGTTCGAGCGAGCGCACGAGCTTGGGCGCAAAGCGCTGCACCCGCGGATCCGGCACGCTGGCGAGCTGGTCCGACAGAAGCTGGGCCGAGGCCAGGAGATTGCGCAGGTCGTGGTTGATCTTGGAGACGGCGAGGCCGAGCGCGGCAAGCCGGCTCTTCTGGTTCAGCATCGACATCAGGTCGCGCTGCATGTCGGACAATTCGCGCTCGGCCACCCCGATCTCGTCGCTGCGCTGGCTCGGCACGATGATCCCGGCCGAACTCTCGGGGTTCTCGTGGAAGCCGACCAAGCTCGCGGTCAGCCGCCGCATCGGCCGCACGAAGAGGTAATGAAGGGCGAGGTAGACGAGGCCCGCGGTCAGCACTGCGATGATCAGCGCGACCACCACGAGATTGCGGGAGAAGCGGTACATCTGCTTGCGCAGCGGCAATTCGTCGGTGACGATCTCGATGAACTGGGCATTGCCGACCCCGGGACCGACGATGCGGATGGCCTGGTTGCCGGTCTCCAGCATCATCCGGAACGAGCCGGTGATCGCCTCCCAGGCGGTCATGTCGCGCAGGTCGATGTCATGCTCGATGGCGGCCGGAATGTTGTCGCTGGCGAGCAACCGGCGCTGCTGGCCCATCTTGATGGCGACGGCGCGGGCATTGATGCTCTTCAGGATCTGGCGCGACAGCGAATCGGGAACCATGCCGAGGGGCGCCGCATCCAGCACCAAGGCCGCCGTGTTGGCCGCCGCGACGCGGTCGTTCAGCCGGTTGACCCAGAAATTGGCGATGGCGGGCACGTAGAGCAGCACGGCGGCGATCATCACCAGGGGAATGGTGAGGAGCAGCAGCTTGCCAGACAGCCCGAGCCCGCGCGACCCGCGGGGCCGCATCGCCGGCTGGTCCGGCTGATCCAGATCCTGGATCGGCTGGCGATCTGTGGATGCCACGAAATCCGCCCCTGTTGGCCTTGGCTGATGGAGGATGCGACCTGCCCGGAGTCCGGTCAAATTACGGATCGCTAATCTACCAAGGTGGGATGTAGGCGTTGATATCGCGAGTCGCCACCTCAAGGGTTAAAAACCCCGCACAAACAGCGATATTCACGAAAATCGCGCGCTTGTGCGGCGTTGACGAAAAGAAGGCGCTCCCTTATAAGCCGCGCGAATTGTCCGCGATGACCCGGTGCGACACCGGGAGCGGCTCTCTTGGGGCCGGAAAGGGCCCGTTTTGGGCCGCATCTTCCGGACTTTACCATCAATTCTACAGGCAAATTGCCCGGTCAGCGGAGAAAAACCCGTGAAGCGGACTTATCAACCCAGCAAACTGGTGCGCAAGCGCCGTCACGGCTTCCGCGCCCGCCTCGCTACTGCCGGCGGCCGCAAGGTTCTCGCCGCCCGCCGCGCTCGCGGCCGCAAGCGTCTGAGCGCCTGAGCCGGACCCCCTTTTTGGGATTTCATCATGGATCGGCTGAGGCAGCGGGCGGATTTCCTCGCCGTTGCCAATGGCGCGCGGGTGAATAGTCCCGCGTTCGTCCTGCAGAGCCGCCGCCGCGATGACCTTGGCCCGATCCGGATCGGCTTCACCGTCACCAAAAAGAACGGCAACGCCCCCGAGCGCAATCGCATCCGGCGCCGGCTTCGCGAACTGGTGAAGCGGCTCGATCCGGTGTCGATGCAGCCTCATCATGATTATGTCCTGGTCGGCCGAAGGGACGCGCTCACGCGCGACTTCGCCGCCATGCTCGACGATCTGCGCATAGCGTTCACGAAGCCCGCGCGGCATACGGCCAAAGCGCGCGGCCAGAGGCCGGGTCACGCCGCAGCGACCAGCCGCAAACCGGATTGATGACGAGACAATCGAGATGACCGACAATCGCAACACCATCCTCGCCGTCATTCTGTCCGGCCTGGTGCTGATCGCCTGGCAGTATTTCTACAACGTGCCGCAGATGGAGAAGCAGCGCGCCCAGCAGCAGGCGCAGACCGAGCTCCAGAAATCCACGCCGCAGCCGACGGCGTCCGCGACCCCGGGCAGCGCGCCGCAGCCCGGCGGCACGGCTCAACCGTCGACGCCGGCCGCGAACCAGGCCCAGCCGGTCGTTGCCCGCGAGACCGCCATTGCAGCCAGCCCGCGCGTGAAGATCGAGACGCCGCGGATTGCCGGCAGCATCTCGCTGAAGGGCGGCCGCATCGACGACATCGCGCTGGTGCAATTCCGCGAAACCGTCGATCCGAAGTCGCCGCCGATCATCCTCTATTCGCCCTCGGGCAGCGCGGAGCCCTATTACGCCGAGTTCGGCTGGGTGGCGGCGACGGGCGTGACGGCGAAGATGCCGGATGCCCAGACCGTCTGGCAGCAGGACGGCAGCGGCAGCCTGACGCCGACGACGCCGGTGGTGCTGAAGTGGGACAATGGCGAGGGCCTCACCTTCCGCCGCACCATTGCGGTCGACGACCATTATCTCTTCACCGTCAAGGACGAGGTGAGCAATGTGGGCAATGCGCCCGTCACGCTCTACCCGTTCGCGCTGATCTCGCGCCACGGCGCGCCGCAGGTATCGGGCTATTACATCCTGCATGAAGGCCTGATCGGCTATCTCGGCGACCAGGGCTTGCAGGAATACGCCTACAAGAAGGTCGATGAAGCCAAGCAGGTGAACTTCAACAACGTCACCAACGGCTGGCTCGGCATCACCGACAAGTACTGGGCCTCGGCGCTGCTGCCCGACACCAATGCCAAGCTGCAGGCGCGCTTTTCGTCGAACCCATCAGGCAATCTCCACACCTACCAGACCGACTATCTGCTCGATCCCGTCACCGTCGCGATCGGCGGCACCGCGACCGCGAACGCGCGGCTGTTCGCCGGCGCCAAGGAAGCCGGCGTGGTCGGCGTGTTTCCGTTCGCCGGCCTCGGCGGCTACAACAAGGAGCTCGGCCTCAACCATTTCGATCTGCTGATCGACTGGGGCTGGTTCTATTTCCTCACCAAGCCGATGTTCCTCGGCCTGGACTTCTTCTTCCGTTTCTTCGGCAATTTCGGCATCTCGATCCTGCTCGTGACCGTGATCGTGAAGCTGTTGTTCTTCCCGCTGGCGAACAAGTCCTACGCCTCGATGGCGAAGATGAAGTCGATCCAGCCGCAGCTTCTGGCGCTCAAGGAGCGCTATCCCGACGACAAGGTGAAGCAGCAGCAGGAGATGATGGAGATCTACCGCAAGGAGAAGATCAATCCGGTCGCCGGCTGTCTTCCCGTGCTGATCCAGATCCCGGTGTTCTTCTCGCTCTACAAGGTGCTGTTCGTCACCATCGAGATGCGGCACGCGCCGTTCTACGGCTGGATCAAGGACCTCTCGGCGCCGGATCCGACCAATCTGTTCAACCTGTTCGGGCTGCTCCCGTTCGATCCGACCACCATTCCGGTGTTCGGCTATTACCTCGCGCTCGGCATCTGGCCGATCATCATGGGCATCACGATGTGGTTCCAGATGAAGCTGAACCCGACGCCGCCGGATCCGACCCAGCAGCTCATCTTCAACTGGATGCCGCTGATCTTCACCTTCATGCTGGCGGGCTTCCCGGCGGGTCTCGTGATCTACTGGGCCTGGAACAATCTGCTCTCGGTGGTCCAGCAGAGCTACATCATGCGCCGCAACGGCGTGAAGGTGGAGCTGTTCGACAATCTCAAGGCGACGTTCGCGAGGAAGGCGACGTAAGCGTCGTCATTGCGAGGAGCCCTTGCGACGAAGCAATCCAGAGTCCCTCGGCGGATACATTTCTGGATTGCTTCGCTTCGCTCGCAATGACGTAAGGAAACAGCGAGGCTTCGCATGACCGGCGACAAAGATGCGAAGCTGATCGAGGCCGGGCGAAAGCTGTTCGCCCGCGACTGGCAGTTCATCTGGGCCTCGCCTTCGATCGAAACGCTGCCGCCGATGGCGGGGTTGGAGATCGCCTTTGCCGGCCGCTCCAATGTCGGCAAGTCCAGCCTGATCAACGCGCTCACCGGCCGCAACAACCTCGCACGCACCTCGCATACGCCGGGCCGCACCCAGGAGCTGATCTTCTTCGAGGTTCCCGGCAAAAGCGACCTGCGGCTCGTCGACATGCCGGGCTATGGCTATGCCAAGGCGCCCAAGAGCCAGGTCGCGTCCTGGACCGAGCTGATCCACAAATTCCTGCTGGGCCGCGCCTCGCTGGCGCGCGTCTACGTGCTGATCGACGCACGGCACGGAATCAAGGACGTCGACCTCGAAGTGCTCAAGACGCTCGACCGCTCCGCCGTCAGCTACCAGATCGTGCTGACCAAGGCCGACCAGGTGAAGGCCGCCGAGCTGCAAGCGCGCATTGCCGAGACCGAGGCCGCGCTGGCCAAGCATCCGGCCGCGTTCCCGACCGTGCTCGCGACCTCGTCGCGCAGCTCGACCGGCATGGAGAGCTTGCGCGCCGCGATGGCGAAGCTCCTGGAAGAGCGGGCCTCGTGATGCTCGCGCACCGCCTGTTGCTTGGGCTTGCCGGCCTGATGGGCGCCGCCGGCGTCGCGCTCGCCGCCGCCTCGGCCCATGGCGCCGATGCGAGCCGGCTTGCCTCGGCGAGCGCCATGCTGCTGTTTCATGCAACGGCCATACTCGCCGCGATCGCCCTGCTCGCGCGCGGCCTTCTGCATGGCGGAATTGGACTGATGGCGGCATTCGGCTTCGCGATCGGTGCCGCACTGTTCGCGGGCGACCTCACCTTGCGGCAATATGCCGGGCACTCGCTGTTTCCGATGGCGGCGCCAACCGGTGGAATGGTGATGATTGCGAGCTGGCTGGCGGTGAGTGTGGCGGCGGTGGCAGCGAGGAAATAGGTCTCGTGCCCCGGACGCAGCGCAGCGCTTCAGCGGTGCGCTGCTGAGCCGGGGCCCATGCTGCTTTCTGGGTCCCGGCTCAGCGGCGCGGCACTACGCGCCGCACCGCGTCCGGGACACGAGACCGCATGCCAGCCACACTTTGCGCTGTCCCCGCCAATCGGATAGAACGCGCACCATTCGACCCGCCAGCGAGACCCGCGACATGACCGACATCTCCCCGCTCGACCAGGCCCGCATCCTGTCCGAAGCGCTGCCGCACATGCAGCAGTATGACGAGGAAACCATCGTCATCAAATATGGCGGCCATGCCATGGGCGACGAGGAGACCGCCAAGAACTTTGCGCGCGATATCGTGCTGCTCGAGCAGACCGCGATCAATCCGGTGGTGGTGCATGGCGGCGGACCGCAGATCGCGACCATGCTCAAGCGCCTCGGCATTCAATCGGAGTTCGCTGCGGGCCTGCGCATCACCGACGCCGCGACCATCGAGATCGTCGAGATGGTGCTGGCCGGCTCCGTCAACAAGCAGATCGTCGGCTACATCAATGAGGCCGGCGGCAAGGCCGTGGGGCTGTCGGGCAAGGACGGCAACATGGTGAAGGCGTCGAAGACGACGCGCACCATCATCGATCCGGACTCGCATATCGAGAAGGCGGTCGATCTCGGCTTCGTCGGCGATCCAGAGAAGGTCGACCTCACTTTGCTCAACCAGCTGATCGGCTACGAGCTGATCCCGGTGCTGGCACCGCTCGCGACGTCCAAGGAAGGCCAGACGCTCAACGTCAACGCCGACACCTTTGCCGGTGCGGTGGCCGGCGCGCTCAAGGCCAAGCGCCTGCTGCTGCTCACCGACGTGCCCGGTGTCCTCGACAAGTCGAAGAAGCTCATTCCGGAACTATCGATCAAAGACGCACGAAAGCTGATCGCCGACGGCACCATTTCGGGCGGCATGATTCCGAAGGTCGAGACCTGCATCTATGCGCTGGAGCAGGGCGTGCAGGGCGTCGTCATCATCGACGGCAAGATGCAGCACGCGGTACTGCTCGAGCTCTTCACCAACCAGGGCACGGGCACGCTGATCCACAAGTGATGCGGGAGCGGCGAAGAAAAGAGGGCGTCATGCCCGGGCTTGACCCGCCTGCGCGGCCGAAGCCGCTTCGGCGGGGCGAAGGCCCGGGCATTCACGTTCTTTCTTTGCCGAAGCAAGGCGTGGATGGCCGGGTCAGGCCCGGCCATGACGAGTCGAGAGAGCGTCATCCCCGCCGCTCCCCCCTCACCCGATTCCTGATGACGCTGCCTGCCGCAGCCGTCTCGTTCCTCTTCTCCTCCGCGCCGGCTTTTGCCGACCTCAAGATCTGCAACCGCATGTCCTATGTCGTCGAGGCCGCGATCGGCATCGACGACAAGGCGGCCACCGCGACGCGCGGCTGGTTCAGGATCGATCCCGCCACCTGCCGCGTGATGGTGCAGGGCACGCTGACCGCCGACCGCATCCTGCTCAACGCCCGCGCGCTCGGCGTCTACGGCGCTTCCCCGATCCCGCAAAGCGGCAGCGACATGCTCTGCGTCGCGCAAGACAATTTCGTCATCGCCGCAGCACGGCAGTGCCGCAGCGGCCAGACGCAAGTCCCGTTCACGCAAGTGACGCCGACGCAAGGCTCGGACGGCAACCTCGTCGCCTATCTCGCCGAGGATTCCGAATATGACGACGAGCAGGCGCGCCTCGCCGGCATCCAGCGGCTGCTGGTGATCGCAGGCTACGACGCAGCGCCGATCGATGGCGTCGACGGACCGAAGACGCAAGCCGCCCTCGCCGCCTTCCTGAAGAGCCGCGGATTGTCGCCGGACGTCGTGGGCTCGCCGAACTTCTTCAAGACCATGGCCGATGCCGTGCAGACGCCCTCCGCGACCGGCCTGACCTGGTGCAACGACACGCCGCACAAGGTGATGGCGGCGATCGCGACCGACGACGGCAAGTCCGTGACGAGCCGCGGCTGGTATCGCATCGATCCCAAGACCTGCCTGCACCCCGACGTGACCGGCCAGCCGAAGCAGATCTTCAGCTTCGCGGAAGCGGTCGACGCCGACAACCGCGTCGTCAAGCTGAAGGACCGAGCGCTGAACTGGGGCGGCGACAGGAAGCTCTGCACGCGCGAGACCAAGTTCGAGACCAGCGAGCAGACCGATTGCGGCGCGCGCGGATTTGCGTCAACGGGCTTTGGTGCAGTGGACATGTCGAGCGGCGGCAAGACGCTGCGCTTTGCGGTGCCGTGAGCGAGAGACTTGTGATGAGCCCACCCCGCACCTTCAGCCACATCGATACCTGGGTGTTCGATCTCGACAACACGCTTTATCCGCATCACGTCAATCTGTGGCAGCAGGTCGATGCGCGGATCGGGGAGTTCGTTTGCAGCTGGCTGAACGTCGGCCCGGAGGAAGCGCGGACGATCCAGAAGGACTATTACCGGCGCTTCGGCACCACGATGCGCGGCATGATGACCCTGCACGGCGTCTCCGCCGACGACTATCTCGCCTACGTCCACGAGATCGACCACTCGCCGCTGGAGCCGAACCCGGCGCTTGGCGCGGCCATCGCAAAGTTGCCGGGCCGCAAGCTGATCCTGACCAACGGCTCGGTCGATCATGTCGACGCCGTGTTGGCGCGGCTCGGCTTCGCCAGTCATTTCGACGGCGTGTTCGACATCATCGCCGCCGAGTTCGAGCCGAAGCCGGCGCCGCAGACCTACCAAAAATTCCTAAAGGATCATGCGGTCGATCCGACCCGCGCCGCGATGTTCGAGGACCTCGCCCGCAACCTCACCGTTCCGCACCAACTCGGCATGACCACCGTGCTGGTGGTGCCGGACGGGACGAAGGAGGTGGTGCGCGAAGACTGGGAGCTGGAGGGCCGGGATGCGGCCCATGTCGACCACGTCACGGATGATCTGACGGGGTTTTTGGGCAAGTTGTCGCCCGAGTAACCGCTGTCGCCCCGGGCAAGCGTCAGCGCAGACCCGGGACCCATAACCACAGCAACGGGTCGTCACACGAGACTGGCAACTCCGAGTCTTCGCCAAACCCCTCCCTGTGGCTATGGGTCCCGGGCTCGCTTCGCGCCCCGGGACGACGGCGGAGTATGCCTTGACTCCTCCCCGCCAAATCCCGAAAAAGCGCACCAATTCACACGAAACCACGCCTTCCCCAGAGGAAATCCCGATGTCCCTTGCAGCCCTCGAATCCACCATCAACAGCGCCTTCGACGCGCGCGACGGCATCTCGACCACGACCAAGGGCGAGGTGCGCGAGGCCGTGGACCAGTCGCTGGAGATCCTGGACAAGGGCGAGGCGCGCGTTGCCGAGCGCGGCGCTGACGGCAAGTGGAAGGTCAATCAGTGGCTGAAGAAGGCCGTGCTGCTGTCGTTCCGCCTCAACGACATGGGCGTCATTCCCGGCGGTCCCGGCAAGGCGACCTGGTGGGACAAGGTGCCCTCGAAGTTCGAGGGCTGGGGCGAGAACCGTTTCCGCGATGCCGGTTTTCGCGCGGTGCCGGGCGCGGTGGTGCGCCGCTCGGCGTTCATTGCCAAGAACGTCGTCTTGATGCCGTCCTTCGTCAACCTCGGCGCCTATGTCGATGAGAGCACGATGGTCGACACCTGGGCCACCGTCGGCTCCTGCGCCCAGATCGGCAAGCGCGTGCACATCTCCGGCGGCGCCGGAATCGGCGGCGTGCTCGAGCCGCTGCAAGCCGAGCCCGTCATCATCGAGGACGATTGCTTCATCGGCGCGCGCTCCGAGGTCGCCGAAGGCGTGATCGTACGCAAGGGCGCGGTGCTGGCGATGGGTGTGTTCCTGGGTGCCTCGACCAAGATCGTCGACCGCGAGACCGGCGAGGTCTTCATGGGCGAAGTGCCTGAGTATTCCGTCGTGGTGCCCGGCGCGCTGCCGGGCAAGCCGATGAAGAACGGCCAGATCGGCCCGAGCACCGCCTGCGCCGTCATCGTCAAGCGCGTCGACGAGCGCACGCGGTCCAAGACCAGCATCAACGAGCTGCTGCGGGATTAAGTTCGCGCCGCGAACCCGAACCTATCCCCGTCACCCTGAGGTGGCCGCTCCTTCAGCGGCCCTCGAAGGGCCGACGGCCCGACTGGCGGCTGCATCTCGGCCGTTCATCCTTCGAGGCTCCCGGCGCGATGCTTTGCATCGCGCCACTCGCACCTCAGGATGACGGGTCTTAGAGCCCTATCGAACCCACCCTCCCTACATCGCGACCAATCTTCGGGCGGCCAGCCGCCCGGAGCCTCTCGCATGGACTGGACCTGGTACCTCTTCCGCTTCGATGGCCGCATCAACCGCGCCTTGCTGTGGCAGGCGCTGCTGATCGTCGCGATGCTGGCGGCCTTGCTTGGAGTGATCGGTCAGGTGATCCAGCTCGTTAGCGCCGAGGGATCGGTGATCCTATCCTGGAAGCTCGATTTCGACTTCGGCCTCGGCGACCTCTTTGGTGTCGTCGACCCGCGCGCCTATCGTTCGCTGGCGTCGGTCGACCGCGCAACGCTGATCCTCAAGGCGCTCGGCACGTCGCTGTTCCTCTGGATCTATCTCGCAACCGCAATCAAGCGGCTGCATGATCGCGACAGGAGCGGCTGGTGGCTCGTTCCGTTCTTCCTCGTGCCTGGCCTGTTCAGCCAGTTCTCGGACCTGCTGCCCGATTCGCATTGGATGCTTCCGTTCAGCCTCGCCGCGTCGATCCTGTGGCTATGGGGCCTCGTGGAGATGTTCTGCGTGCCCGGCAGTGCCGGCGACAACCGGTTCGGCCCCGATCCGCTGGCAAAGGCCGAGGACGATATCGCATCGCCCCCGACGAAAAGCTGGGACCAGAGCCGCGAGATGGAAATTGTTCCGCCCAGTGCTGGCCCACCCGGCGGCATGCATGTTAAGCGGGGCGCATGACCGATGCCCTCTCCATTGCCCGCGATCTGATCCGCTGCCCCTCGGTGACCCCGGCCGATGCCGGCGCGCTCGGGGTGCTTGAGAAAGCCCTGACCGCAGCAGGCTTCACCTGCCACCGCGTGACCTTCAGCGAGCCCGGCACCGCCGACGTCGACAACCTCTATGCGCGGATCGGCACTGAAGGCCCGCACATCACCTTTGCCGGCCACACCGACGTGGTGCCGCCGGGCGACGAGAGCGCCTGGAGCGTCGGCGCGTTCTCGGGCGAGGTGAAGGACGGCGTCCTGCACGGCCGCGGCGCGGTCGACATGAAGGGCGGCATCGCCTGCTCGGTCGCCGCGGTGCTGGAGCATCTCGCTGCCAACGGCGGCAAGCCGCGCAGCGACGGCCAAAAATCGGGCTCGGGCTCGATCTCGTTCCTGATCACGGGCGACGAGGAAGACGTCTCCATCAACGGCACCATCAAGCTGCTCAAATGGGTCGCCGAGCGCGGCGAAAAATTCGATCATTGCGTGCTGGGCGAACCCTCCAATGTCGAGACGCTCGGCGACACCATCAAGGTCGGCCGCCGCGGCTCGCAATCCGGCACGCTCGTCGTCGAAGGCGTGCAGGGCCACGTCGCCTATCCGCACCGCGCCTCCAATCCGGTGCCTGACATCGCGCGGCTGATCGTGGCGATCTCCGACGAGCCGCTCGATCACGGCAGCGCGCAGTTCCAGGCCTCCAATCTCGAATTCACCTCGGTCGACGTCGGCAACAAGGCGAGCAACGTCATCCCCGGTGAAGCCCGCGCCAAGTTCAACATCCGCTACAACGACAACCACACCCAGGCGAGCTTGCGCGAGCTGGTCGAGACGCGCCTCGCCAAAGCCTGCGGCAACCGCATCAAGGCCCGCATCGTCTGGGAGCCCTCGAACTCCAACGTGTTCGTGACCAAGCCCGGCCCGTTCACCGACCTCGCGGTGTCCGCGATCGAGGAAGTGACGGGACGCAAGCCGGAGCTGTCGACAAGCGGCGGCACGTCGGATGCGCGCTTCATCTCAAGCTATTGTCCGGTGATCGAGTTCGGCCTGGTCGGACAGACCATGCACCAGATCGACGAGCGCGTACCGGTGACGGATTTGGACAAGCTGACGAAGGTGTATCGCGGGATTTTGCGGAGGTATTTCGGTTAGGGCGCCAATGCTCGCCATATCCTCCGCCGTCATGCCCGGGCTTGTCCCGGGCATCCACGTTCTTGGCCACCGTTGGCAAGAAAGACCGTGGATGGCCGGGACGAGCCCGGCCATGACGATGTGGCGGCATCAGGCGTCAATAATCCACCTTCATCAGATATAGCCCCTCCGGCGGGGCGACGATGCCGCAGGCGGTGCGGTTGCGGGCTGCGAGTGCGGCGGAGAGATCGTCGGCGGTCCAGCGCCCCTCGCCGACCCAGACCAGCGAGCCCACCATCGAGCGCACCTGGCTGTGCAGGAACGAGCGTGCCGAGGTGATGACCGTGATCTCGCGGCCTTCGCGTATGACGTCGAGCTGGTCGAGCGTCTTCTCCGGCGACTTGGCCTGGCACTCGGTGTCGCGGAACGTGGTGAAGTCGTGCTTGCCGAGCAGGCGCTGCGCCGCCGCGTGCATCGCGTCAGTATCGAGCTTGCGCGGCACGCGCCAGGCGTGGCCGACATCGAGCGCGAGATTGGCACGGGTGTTGATGATGCGATAGCGGTAGTGGCGCTTGACCGCCGAAAAGCGCGCCTCGAACGTATCAGGCACGATCTCGGCCTCGAGCACCGCGATCGGATGCGGGCGCAGATGCGCATTGAGGGCCGTCGCGAAAACGGCCCGGCGGAAACTGCTTCTCAATATCGACATGCGCGACCTGGCCGCGCGCATGCACGCCGGCATCGGTGCGGCCGGCGCCGTGCACGCGCAGATCCGCGCCGGTCATCGCCTTCACGGCCGCCTGCAGCGCGCCCTGCACCGAGGGCAGCGTCTCCTGCACCTGCCAGCCGAAGAACGGCGCGCCGTCATATTCGATGGTGAGCTTGTAGCGGGGCATTGTATCCAGTTTCGCTGTCATTGCCCGCCTTGTGCGCTGTTGCGCACTGGGGCGGGCAATCCAGTACTCCGCAGCCTATCCGGTTGACCGAGAAGCCTCGGCGTACTGGATACCCCGCCTTCGCGGGGTATGACAGCATCAGGTGAACTTCGATCCAGCCCTCACAGGCACGCCGCGCAGGAAGTCCGCCGCCTGCATCCGACCCTTGCCCTCGCGCTGAAGCTCGAGGATGCGGATGGCGCCCTCGCCGCAGGCGACGGTGAGACGATCGTCGAGCACCTCGCCCGGAATGCCAGAGCCCTTCGCGAGTTCACAGCGCAGGATCTTGACCCGCGCATCGTCAAGCTCGCTCCAGGCACCGGGAAACGGCGACAAACCGTGGATGTGGCGCAGCACGGCGCGCGCCGGCTTGCTCCAGTCGATCCGCGCCTCGGCCTTGTCGATCTTGGCGGCATAGGTGACGCCGTCGTCGCTCTGCTTCCTGAGCTGGAGCCCGCCGCGTTCGAGCGCGGCCATCGCGCGCACCATCAGATCGGCACCTAACCGGGACAGGCGATCGTGCAGATCGACCGAGGTCATGTTGTCTGATATCGCGATGCGCTCGGCCATGGCGACGTCGCCGGTGTCGAGGCCGACATCCATCTTCATCACCATCACGCCGCTCGCGGCATCACCTTCCATGATCGCGCGATTGATGGGCGCGGCGCCGCGCCAGCGCGGCAACAGCGAGGCGTGCAGATTGTAGCAGCCGAGCCTGGGCGCATCGAGGATCGCCTGCGGCAGGATCATGCCGTAGGCGACGACGACGGCGGCATCGGCATCGAAGGCGCGGAACTCTTCCAGCGCCTCCCCAGTCTTCAACGTCTTCGGCGTCAGCACGGGAATGCCGAGCTTTCGCGCAGCTTCTTCCACCGGGGTTGGCTGCAATTGCAGGCCACGCCGACCGCCCGGCTTCGGCGCACGCGTATAGACCGCCGCGATGTCATGGCCATGCGCGACGAGCTCGAGCAGCGTCGGCACGGAGAAGTCGGGCGTGCCCATGAAGATCAGGCGGAGGGGCATGTGGCGAAAACCTGCGAACGGCGCAATCCAGTGACAGTCATTCCGGGGCGGCTCGAAGAGCCGACCCCGGAATCTCGAGGTTCTCAGGTGCGCAATTGCGCACCATAGTTCGTGCTTTGCATCGCCCCGGAACGACGCAGAGCCTACTCGCCCGCCCGCTTGGCGGCCTTCTCGAACTTCTTGATCACCCGGTCGCGCTTGAGCTTCGACAGATAGTCGACGAACAGCACGCCGTTGAGATGGTCGATCTCGTGCTGGATGCAAGTGGCATAGAGGCCTTCGGCGTCCTCCTCGTGCACCTTGCCGTCGAGATCGGTGAAGCGCACACGCACCTTCGCAGGGCGCTCGACCTCCTCATAATATTCGGGAATCGACAGACAGCCTTCCTCGTAGGTGGAGAGCTCCGCGGAGGAGGCGAGGATCTCGGGATTGATGAAGACGCGCGGCTCGTGCTTGGTCTCGCCGCTCTCATCGCGCTTGGCGAGGTCCATGGTGATCAGCCGCAGCGGCTGCGCGACCTGAATCGCCGCGAGGCCAATGCCGGGCGCGTCGTACATGGTCTCGAACATGTCGTCGGCAAGCTTGCGGATCTCCGGCGTGACCTTCTCGATCGGCTTGGAGACCAGGCGCAGCTGCTTGTCGGGCAGGATGATGATTTCTCGTAGGGCCATGGCGGCGATTTAAGCCGCGCGCCGGATGCGGTCAATGCGGCCAGGAACCCCGTTAACCTTCCGCTAACCATAAAACTTCACCTTTCGTTAACCGTAAAAATTAGGAAGCGGTTAACCGCCGACGTTCTCTCTTCGTTCGCGCCAGGCTGCGAATCGGCTAGAACGGCTGGCATGAACGAGATCATTGTCATGCTGGGCGACTGGCCGGTGCGCACCGTCGATGCGCTGATCGGCTTCGGTGCGCTCGTCCTCATCCTGCTGGTTGTGATTGCGGTCGTGATCGCGCGTTCGGGGCGGCGCGGCGCGGAACTCGCGGTGGCACACGCGATCCGGGCCGACGAACTTGAGGAGCGCCTCGCCCAAGTGCTTCACGCCCAAAGCGAGGCCTCGGGGCGGGTTGACGCGATGACCCAGGCGCTGGCGGGACGCCAGGCCGAGATGGCGCGCGCGGTCAACGAGCGGCTGGATTCGGTGACCCACCGCGTCGGCCAGTCCATGGAACATTCGACCCGCAACACCATGGAGAGCCTGCGCGCGCTGCATGAGCGGCTCGGCATCATCGACAGCGCGCACAAGAATCTCACCGACCTCACCACGCAGGTGACCACCCTACGCGACGTGCTCGCCAACAAGCAGTCGCGCGGCGCCTTCGGCCAGGCGCGGATGGAGGCGATCGTCCAGGACGGTCTTCCCAAGGGCTCCTACGAGTTCCAGTTCACGCTCTCGACCGGAAAACGGCCGGACTGCGTCGTGTTCCTGCCCGACCAGCGCCCGCTCTGCATCGATGCGAAGTTTCCGCTGGAAGCGATGACCGCGCTGCACGACGCCCGCACCGACGAGGAGCGGCGCGTCGCCACGCAGCGGCTGCGCGGCGATGTGATGAAGCATGTCAGCGACATCGCCGAAAAGTATCTCGTCGCCGGCGAGACCCAGGAGATGGCGCTGATGTTCGTGCCGTCGGAATCGGTCTACGCCGAGATCCATGACGGTTTCGATGACGTGATCCAGAAGGCCTATCGCGCGCGCGTCGTGCTGGTGTCGCCCTCGCTTCTGATGCTCGCGATCCAGGTGATGCAGCAGATCATGAAGGACGCGCGCATGCGCGATGCCGCCGACCAGATCCGCACCGAGGTGATCAAGCTCGGCGACGATCTCGGCCGCCTGCGCGACCGCGTGCTGAAGCTGCAGAAGCATTTTGCCGATGTGAACGAGGACGTCCGCCAGGTCTTGATCTCCGCCGACAAGATCGAGAAGCGGGCGGGACGGATCGAGGAGCTCGATTTCAGCAAGAGCGATGCCGAGGGCCCGCGGCTGGTGGCGACCGGTGCGGGCGAGCTGTTCCCAAGGAAGCTCCAGGCGGGGGAGTGACGCTTCACCTCTCCCCGCTTGCGGGGGAGAGGTCGAATTCGATCGCAGATCGAATTCGGGTGAGGGGGTACAGGTCCATCGTCGGCCGCCCGTGTGGAGAGAGGCCCCTCACCCCGCCTTTCCCCGTAAGAACGGGGAGAGGGAGACGAGGCATCACGGCCAGAATCTGCTAACACCTCCTCATGACCGCACCCGACGCGACCTCGCCTGCCGACGCTCCCGCCGCCTCCTGGCGCGACAGTCTTGCCGTTTACCTGCAGCCGCGCGTGCTGATCGTGCTGTTCCTCGGCTTCTCCTCGGGGCTGCCGCTGGCGCTGTCGGGATCGACACTGCTGGTGTGGATGGCCGAGGCCGGGGTCGATCTTGGTACGATCGGGCTGTTTGCGCTGGTTGGAACGCCGTACACGCTGAAATTCCTGTGGGCGCCGCTGGTGGATGCGCTGCACGTGCCGTTCTTCACGCAGGCCTTCGGACGCCGCCGCGGGTGGCTGGTGTTTTCGCAATTGCTGCTGATCGGCGCGATCGTGCTGCTGGCGCTGACCGATCCGGCGCGTTCGCCCCTGCTTGTCGCGCTTGGTGCGCTGCTGGTCGCGACGATGTCCTCGACGCAGGACATCGTCGTCGATGCTTTCCGCGTCGAGAGCCTGCCCGAAAGCGAGCAGGCCGCCGGCATGGCCGCCTATGTCGCCGCCTACCGCATCGGCATGCTGGTATCGACCGCGGGCGCCTTGTTCATCGTCACCGGCTTCGAGGCAATCGTCCCTCGTGGCGCCGCCTGGATGTGGGGCTATGTGGTGATGGCGGCTCTGGTGCTGATCGGCACGGTGACGGCGCTGGCCGCTACCGAGCCCGCGCAATCGAAGCGCGCCGAGGCCGTCACGCGCGGCGAGGACGCGGTCACGCGGGTATTCCATGCTGCGCTGGGGGCGTTCTCAGAGTTTTTGCAGCGAAAGGAAGCATGGGCTGCGCTTGCCTTCGTCGTGCTGTTCAAATTCACCGACGCGTTTTCCGGCAACATGACCGTGCCGTTCGTGATCGACATCGGCTTCACGCGGAACGACTATGCCGTGATCGTCAAGGGCGTCGGCATCGTCGCGACCTTGGCAGGCGGTTTTGCCGGCGGCTTCGTGGCCCGGCGCTATTCGCTCGCAACGAGCCTGTGGATTGGCGGCATCGTGCAGGCGATGTCCAACCTGTCGTTCTCGTGGCTGGCGCTGGTCGGCGTCAACGAATGGGCCCTGACCCTCGCGATCACCTCCGACAATTTCTGCAACGCCATCGGCACCGTGATATTCGTGGCCTATCTCTCGGCGCTGTGCCAAAACCCGCTGCACACCGCGACCCAATATGCGCTGCTGACGGCGCTCGCCGCCGTGGGACGTACTTACCTGTCGTCGGGCGCGGGCTATCTGGCGAAGGCGACGGGCTGGCCGGTGTTCTTCGCGATCTCCGTCGTCGTCGCCGTCCCGAGCTTGATGCTGCTGGCGTATTTGCAGAAGCGCGGGCATTTCGAAACGCTGGAGCCGGTGAGGGTGTGACCCTCACACCTCTCCTCGTCATTGCGAGCGAAGCGAAGCAATCCAGACTGTCACCGCTGAGGCAGTCTGGATTGCTTCGTCGCAAGGGCTCCTCGCAATGACGGCGGAGAGAGCGGCACACACGCAGCCCCCTACTGCTTCTTGATCAGGCTCCACTTCGTGATCACGGCTTCGCTCATCTGGCCGGCATCGCTGGCGCAGGCGATCTCGTCGACCTTGACCGAGATCTCCTTGCCGACGAAGGATTTCAACTGCGTGGCCTGCGCGTCGCTGGAGGTGACGAGCTGGAAGGTTTCGGGTCCGGTCTCGAGATTGCACAGCCCGTTCGGCGGCGGCAGGCGGCGCGGTTCCGAGGTGATCTGGTAGGTCGCGACGCGCTTGCCGTTCTTGACGTCGCGCACCTTCATCGCGTTGAGCTCGCCGGAGAGCACATCGCCGGTGTTGATCGGCTTGCCGGGCTTGGACGGCGGCGGCGCCTCGTCGCCCTGCTGCGCGGAGATGGCCGGGCTCACCAGCAAAGTCATCATCGCGACCAAAGCCAAGCGTGTGGCGAAAAGTTTCGTCATGTCGTCCGTTCCGTAAAGTCTGGATGGCTAGAACAGGGTACGCTGCCGCATCGCAGCCGATAGCGTACCTTCATCGAGATAATCAAGCTCGCCGCCGACGGGAACACCATGAGCGAGCCGCGTCACCTTCACATTGGCGTCCTGAAGCAGGTCGGTGATGTAATGCGCCGTGGTCTGGCCGTCCACCGTCGCATTCAGCGCCAGGATGATCTCGTGCACCTGCGGGTCATGCGCGCGCGCCACCAGCGCGTCGATGGTGAGGTCCTGCGGGCCGACACCGTCGAGCGGCGACAATGTCGCGCCGAGCACATGGTAACGCCCCTGGGTCGCATTGGCCCGCTCCAACGCCCAGAGATCGGCGACATCGGCGACGACGACGATGATGGAGGGATCGCGCTTCGGATCGGTGCAGACGGTGCAGGGATTTTGCGTGTCGATGTTGCCGCAGGTCTTGCACACCTCGACCTTGTCGAGCGCGACCTGGAGCGCCAACGACAGCGGCATCATCAGCGCTTCGCGCTTCTTGATCAGATGCAGCGCCGCGCGCCGCGCCGAGCGCGGACCAAGGCCCGGCAGCCGCGCGAGAAGCTGGACCAGCCGCTCGATCTCAGGACCCGCAACAGCGCCCATCTTACTGGCCGAACAGCCCCGGCGGCAGGCCGAGCCCGCCGGTGAGGGCCTGCATCTTCTCCTGCATGGCGGTCTCCGCCTTGCGGCGCGCATCACTGAGCGCGGTGACGAGCAGGTCTTCCAGCACCTCGCGCTCCTCCGCCTTCATCAGCGAGGGATCGATCTTGATGCCCTTGACGTCCATCTTCGCGGTCATGCGCACGGCGACGAGGCCGCCGCCGGAGATGCCTTCGACCTCGACGTTGGCGAGCTGGTCCTGCATCTCCTGCATCTTGGATTGCAGCTGCGCCGCCTGCTTCATCATGCCGAGAAAGTCAGCCATAGCTCACGTGTCCTTAGAATAAGATGGCTCAGAGATCGTCGTCGCCGTCGGAACCGTCCAGCGGATCGTCACTGCCGTAGTCGGCGTTAATATTGGTTTCCGGCGTCTCGGGGGCAAGCCTGCGGACCTCGACGACCTTCGCGCCCGGAAAACGCGACAGCACCTCCTGCACGCGCGGATCGGCCTCGGCGGTACGCGCATGCTCCTGCTTGGCCGCCTGGTTCACCGAGCGCAGCGTCGGCTGTCCCTGCTCGTTGGAGACGATCACGGTCCAGCGCCGGCCGGTCCACATCTCGAACTTTTTCGCAAGCTCCGAGATCATGGTCTTTGAGGCATTGGGCTCGAGCGCGACTTCCAGCCGGCCCTCCTCGAAACGAACGAGGCGCATGTCGCCTTCGAGCGCGCTCTTGGTCATGATGTCGCGCTTCTGCCCGGCGAGCGCGACAAGCTGGGTGAAGCTGGTGATGCGCAGTTGCGGCGCTGCACCTTGCGGATCCGGTGCGGGCGCCGCCATCTGCGGCCGGGCAGCGCCGCCGCCAAACGAGGACGGCGAGGATGTCGGCATACGGACAGGGGCTACGGACGCGACCGGCGCGGAAGGCGCGCTGCGCGCCGCACTTCCGCCGCTCACGACCGGCGAGCCGCCGCCGTTCTGCTCCAGCATCCTGATGGCTTCGTCGGGCGTCGGCAGGTCGGCGACATAGGCAATGCGCACCAGAACCATTTCGGCCGCGGCGGCGGGGCGCGTTGCGGCCTGCACCTCGGTGATCCCCTTGAGCAGCATCTGCCACATCCGCGACAGCACGCGCATCGAAATTTTCGATGCAAACTCCTTGGCGCGCACCCGCTCGGTCTCGCCATAGGCGACATTGTCGGCAGTCGCCGGAATGACCTTCACACGGGTGACGAAATTGACGAATTCGGCGAGGTCCGAGAGCACGACGATCGGGTCGGCGCCGACATCGTACTGGTCACGGAACTCCTTGAAAGCAGCCGCGATGTCGCCGCGCGCCAGCGACTCGAAGAGGTCGATGACGCGGGTGCGGTCGGCGAGCCCCAGCATCTGCCTGACGGCGTCAGCCTTCACCTGCCCCGCTGCATGCGCGATCGCCTGGTCGAGCAGCGACAGCGAATCACGCACCGAGCCTTCGGCCGCGCGCGCGATGATGCCGAGCGCCTCCGGCTCGATCTCGACGTTTTCTTTCGTGGCGATATTGGCGAGGTGCTTCATCAGCACGTCCGCCTCGACGCGGCGAAGATCAAAACGCTGGCAGCGCGACAGCACCGTGACTGGAACCTTGCGGATCTCGGTGGTCGCGAACACGAACTTGGCGTGCTCCGGCGGCTCCTCCAGCGTCTTCAGGAAGGCGTTGAACGCCGCCGTCGACAGCATGTGGACTTCGTCGATGATGTAGACCTTGTAGCGCGCGCTGGCCGGGGCATAACGCACGCTGTCATTGATCTGGCGGACATCGTCGACGCCGGTATGCGAGGCGGCGTCCATCTCCAGCACGTCCATGTGCCGGCTTTCCATGATCGCCTGGCAATGCACCCCTAACGTCGGCATGTGGATGGTCGGCCCCTTCACCGAGCCATCCGGCATCTCGTAGTTGAGTGCACGGGCGAGAATGCGCGCGGTGGTGGTCTTGCCGACACCGCGGACGCCGGTGAGAATCCAGGCCTGCGGAATGCGCCCGGTCTCGAACGCATTGGAGACGGTACGGACCACGGCCTCCTGGCCGATCAGGTCATCGAACGAGGATGGGCGGTATTTGCGCGCCAGCACCCGGTAGGGCGCATTGCCGGCCTGGCCGGCGCTGTCGGGATTGGGAGGGGCGCCAGCGTCGGTCATCGGTCGATCCGCAATGAAATGTCTCTTGGCCGGCTTTTGCGGAAAGGAGCGCGCTGGCGACTGATGCCGCCGGCGCTGGTTCGCTCGAAAAACAGGTAGGAGACTGACGAGCGACCCGATCCGGACCTCGTTAGGGCTGCTTCCTTCCGGACCTGACCCGGTTGGCGAGTGGCTCGTCCACCGCCAATCTCCCGGTCCCTATTTGGGGCCAAAGGGAGCGGAAAGCAAGCGGGTATCGGCTCGCACAGCTTGGGTTTGCCCAGCATCCGGGCAATTTTCGGTTTGCCCAGCCGATAGGCTGTGCTTTCGCAGCACGGACCACCTTGCTAAGAACGCCTGCCGGAACTTCCAATCAACCAGAAAAGCGATTGCTCCCAATGGTTACACGTCGTGATGTTGCATCGATTGTCGGACTCGGTGTCGGACTTGGCGCGGTGACCGCGACCGCGCTGGCCGCGCCCGCCGTGGCCCAGACCGCCGATCCGAACGAATCGACCTTCGCCCGCATCCGCCGGACCAAGAAGATGCGGATCGGCGCGGTCGGCGGCGGCGCGCCCTATTACATGAAGGACCTCGCCTCCGGCCAGTGGAAGGGCTTCTACATCGAAATCGCCAAAGGCCTCGCCGACGACATGGAGGCCGAGCTCGAGATCACCGAGACCACCTGGGGCAATTCGGTGCTCGACCTGCAGGCCAACAAGATCGACATCTTCTTCGGTCTCAACCCGACCCCGAAGCGCGCACTGGTGGTCGACTTCTCGGTGCCGGTCTTCAACAACGCCTTCGCCATCCTCTGCAAGAAAGACTTCAAGCCGAAGAGCTGGGCCGAATTGAACTCGCCCGACATCAAGATCGCGGTCGACCAGGGCTCCTCGCATGACCAGGTCGTCAGCCGCCTGACGCCGAAGGCCCAGATCACGCGGCTGAAGACCGCCGACGATGCCACCGCCGCGCTGCAGACCGGCCGCGTCGACGCGCAGTGCCTGATCACCATGCTGTCGCTGACTGTGCTGAAGAAGAATCCCTCGCTCGGCCAGCTCGTGCTGCCGACGCCGATCTTCGCCACCACGTCGAATGCCGGCTTCCGCCGCGAGGCAGACAAGACCTGGCGCGACTACGTCAACACCTGGATCGATTTCAACAAAGGCCTCGGCTTCATCCGCAACGCGATCATCACGAATATGGAGCTGGTGGGCGTGACGGAAGCGGATATTCCGCCGGGTGTGTCATTGTAAGCTTCCACTGTCATTCCGGGGCTCGCGAAGCGAGAACCCGGAATCTCGCGCTACAATCTCTGGATTCCGGGTTCGCCCTCCGGGCGCCCCGGAATGACGTCACCCGCGACCGAGTTAAGCACGCATGTATCAGTGGGACTTCGGCATCCTCTGGAGCTATCGCTGGCTCTTTCTCAACGGGCTCGGCGTCACCGTCGGCTTCACCGTGGTCATCGTGGTGTGCGGGCTGCTGTTCGGCCTGCTCGGGGCGTTCGGCAGCCTGTCGCGGATCAAGGCACTGCGGCTGACTGCGCTCGCCTTCATCGAGGCGTTCCGCTGCACGCCGATCCTGGTGCAGCTGATCTGGTTCTATTACGCGCTGCCGATCCTCGCCGGTGTCGAGATGACGCCGATCACGGCGTCGGCGCTGGCGCTCTCGCTCTATGGCGGCTCGTTCTATTCGGAGATCATCCGCGGCGGCATTGTCTCGATCGAGCGCGGCCAGTCGGAGGCCGGCGCCGCGCTCGGCATGACGGCGATCCAGACCATGCGGCGCATCGTGGTGCCACAGGCGATCAAGCGCATGATCCCGGCGTTGATGAACCAGTCGATCATCCAGTTCAAGAACACCTCGCTGGTCTCGGTGCTCGCAGTGCCCGATCTCGTCTATCAGAGCCAGGTCGCCGCCCATGACAGCTACCGGCCGCTGGAGACCTACACCGCGGTCGCGGTCGCCTATGCGGCGATCCTGATCCCGCTCACTATCCTCGTTCGCCGCGGCGAGAAGCGATTGGCGGTCAGCGAATGAGCGAAACGTCCAAGAATACTTCGAAAATCGAGATCCGTGGCCTTCGCAAGAGCTTCGGCAGCAACGAGGTTTTGAAGAACATCAATCTCGACGTCGGCAAGGGCGGTGTCGTGGCGCTGATCGGGCCATCAGGTTCGGGCAAATCGACGCTGCTCCGCTGCATCAATCTGCTGGTGGTGCCCGACGGCGGCCGCGTCCGCGTCGGCGACACGCGCTTTGCGTTCGGTGACGGCGTAAAGCCGCCCGACATGAAGACGCTCGCAAGATTCCGCGCCACCACCGGCATGGTGTTCCAGCATTTCAACCTGTTCCCGCACATGACGACGCTTCAGAACGTGATGGAGGGACCGGTCACGGTGCGGCGCATGGCGAAGGCCGACGCGGAGACGCTCGCACGGGCGCAGCTCGCCAAGGTCGGACTTGCCGAGAAGGCCGATCAATACCCTGCGACACTCTCCGGCGGGCAAAAGCAGCGGGTCGCGATCGCGCGCGCGCTCGCGATGGAGCCTGAGGTCATGCTGTTCGACGAGGCGACCTCGGCGCTCGATCCTGAATTGGTCGGCGAGGTCTTGAGCGTGATGCAGCAGCTGGCGTCCGAGGGCATGACCATGGTGATCGTGACCCACGAGATTGCGTTTGCCCGCGAGGTTGCCGACCGCCTGATCTTCATGCGCGACGGAATCGTGGTCGAGGAAGGCCCGGCGCGGCAGGTGATCGACAACCCCAAGGAAAGCGCGACGCGCGCATTCCTCAGCCATTTCCACCGCACCGGCGCGCTGCCGCCGGCCACAACGGCATCGTGATGTCCGATATCAGTCGCGTCTATCTCGTCACCGGCGCTGCCAGCGGCATCGGCCGTGCCACCGCAAAGCTGCTCGCGGCGCCCGGCACGGCGCTGCTCCTGCACACGGGCTCCAACGCGGAAGGCCTCGACGCCACTGCGGCGGAGGCCGAAGCGAAAGGCGCTGTGGTCGCAAAGTGCCTCGGCGATCTCGCCGAGGAAGCGGCGATCACCGACGCCATCGCCGCCACGCAAGCCGCATTCTGTCGGCTCGATGGACTGGTTCTCGTCGGCGGCCATGCCCGCCGCGGTAGCGCCATTGGCACGCCGGCGGATGAGTTCCGCCGGGCCATGGATGAATCGGCGCTGGCCTTCACGCGTCTCGTCGACGCGGCCCTGCCGTTACTGCGCGCCGGGCGTGACGCGCGGATCGTTGCCGTCTCCTCCTTCGTGGCGCACGCGATCCGACCCGAATTCGCGCCGTTCGCCGCGACCGCCGCGAGCCGCTCCGCGCTGGAAGCGCTGGTGCGCCTCACCGCGATAGAGCTTGCGAAAGACGGCATCACCGTCAATGCCGTTGCACCCGGCCTGATCGTCAAGGACAGGCCGAGCGAGAGCCGGCTGTCGCCCGAGCAGATCGCCGCGACCGAAGCGCTGATCCCGATGCGCCGCCGCGGGCGGCCGGAGGAAGTCGCCGAAATCATTGCCTTCCTGGCATCCCCGAAGGCGTCCTACGTCACCGGCCAGGTCTGGAACGTCAATGGAGGCCTGACATGACCGAAGCAACCGTCGAACGCATCAGGCTGTTCCTGATCGAAAGCCCGATCAAGATGGCGCGCCTGCAGGGCGTCGGCAACGTCAAGGGCACCGTGAAGCGCGTGCTGCTCGAGCTCACATCCAGCGACGGCGTGATCGGCTGGGGCGAGGCGGCGCCGTGGGAAGTGTTCACGGGAACGCCGGAAGCCGCGTTCTCCGCGCTCGACATCTATCTGCGCCCCATCGTGCTCGGCAAGCCGGTGCGCCGCATCCGCGCGCTGATGGCGGAGCTGGACCGCGCGCTGGTCGGACATGCCGAGGCCAAGGTCGCGATCGAGATGGCCTTGCTCGATATCATCGGCAAATCGTCTGGGCTCTCGGTCGCCGACCTGCTCGGTGGCCGCGTGCGCGACACGATTCCCCTCTCCTTCTCGATCGCCGATCCGGATTTCGCCGCCGACCTCGAGCGCATGCGCAAGATGGTCCCCGAGGGCAACGTCATCTACAAGGTCAAGACCGGAGTAAAACCGCATCGCGAGGACCTGGATCATCTCGAGGCGATCCGGAAAGAATTCGGCGACAAGGTCGATCTGCGCGTGGACTACAATCAGGCGCTGGCGCCGTTCGGCGCCATCAAGATCCTGCGCGACGTCGAAGAGTTCGCGCCGACCTTCATCGAGCAGCCGGTGCCGCGCAAGTATCTCGACGTGATGGCGCAGCTCACCGCGGCGCTGGAGACGCCCGTGCTCGCGGATGAGAGCTGTTTCGACCGCCGCGACATGATGGAGGTGGTGCGGCGCGAAGCGGCCGACGCCGTCTCGATCAAGCTGATGAAGGCCGGCGGCCTGTTCGAGGCGCAGGCGATCATGGCGATCGCGGACATCGCGGGCCTGCCCGGCTATGGCGGTACGTTGTGGGAGGGCGGCATTGGCCTTGCCGCCGGCACGCAGCTGATCGCGGCCACACCGGGCATCTCGCTCGGCTGTGAATTCTACATGCCGCATCACGTGCTGACCGAGGACGTGCTGGAGGAGCGCGTCGCCAACCGCGCCGGTCATGTCGTGGTGCCCGACGGCCCCGGCCTCGGCATCCGCGTCAGCGAAGCCTCCGTCCGCGCCAATGCGCGGGTGATCGCGGAGGCGTAAGGAGCCGCACGCTCGCCTTCACCTCCCCGCTTGCGGGGAGAGGTCGGAATTCAAACGAAGTTTGAATTCCGGGTGAGGGGGTACAGATCTCTCCACGATCTCGTGCGCGGAGAGAGGCCCCTCACCCCGCCCTCTCCCCGTAAGAACGGGGAGAGGGAGAAGAAAGCGACGACCGCGTATGCGGTGACAGCGGGGCGCAATCCTTCCCCTCAGGGAATCGGTATCGTATGGTCGTCCCAGACAAGCCCGCTCCCACCGGGCCATCCGGAAACACCTATGCCCGAACCCGCCTGGTCGCTGCACTCCCGCTTGAAAGAGGACACCATCGATATCGGCGATCTGCCGCTGTCGAAGGTGCTGGTCATCAAGGATGCGCATTATCCCTGGCTGCTGCTGGTGCCGCGGCGGGTCGATGCGGTCGAAATCATCGATCTCGACGAGGTGCAGCAGGCGCAGCTGATGACCGAGATCTCCCGCGTCTCGCGCGCGCTGAAGGAGATCACCAAGTGCGACAAGCTCAACATTGCCGCGCTCGGCAATCTCGTGCCGCAGCTGCACGTCCACATCATCGCACGGCGGACCAGTGATGCGGCCTGGCCGCGCCCGGTATGGGGCGTGATGCCGCCGCTCGCGCATGACGCCGCGGAGGTTCAGAATTTCATCAGCGCGCTTCGCCGCAAGATCTGGTTGGGTTGAAAGAACGATAATGTCAGCATTCGACGCATTTCCGCTGGGACAGCCGGCCTTCGTCACCAACATTCTCGATCGCGCCGCGCATCTGCGCCGCGACGACGAAAAGCTGTTCGCGCTGGAACAGAAGCCGTCATCGCGCGCCTATGTGGTCTATCGCGACTCGCTGCTGGTGAAGCGCGAGGGCGACAGGGTGCGCGCGCTGCTCGGGGTCGACGAGGCGCTGAAATGCGGCGCCAATCCCGGCACGATCTTCCTCGGCCTGCGCGACGGCGCCGCTATGTTCGGCATGGGCCTGTCGCAGGCGGCTGCCGAGAAGCTGGTCGGCCGCGAGGACTATACCGTGACTGAGCTGCGCGGCATGGCAATGCAGGGCGCGATCCCACCCGAGGAGCTCTCGGCCGTGGCGATGGCGAAATCGATGGTAAGCTGGCATCAGCGCCACGGCTATTGCGCCAATTGCGGCACGCGTAGCGCCATGAAGGAAGGCGGCTGGAAGCGCGACTGTCCGGCCTGTAAGGCCGAGCACTTTCCGCGGACCGACCCGGTGGTGATCATGCTGGTGGCGTCCGGCGACAAATGCCTGCTCGGCCGCCAGAAGCATTTTCCGCCCGGCATGTATTCCTGCCTCGCCGGCTTTGTCGAGGCCGCCGAGACCATCGAGGACGCGGTGCGCCGCGAGATCCTTGAGGAGTCCGGCATCAGCTGCACCGACGTGCGGTATTACATGACTCAGCCCTGGCCCTATCCGTCGTCGCTGATGATCGGCTGCAGTGCGCGGGCGCTGAATGAGGACGTCGTGGTCGATCAATCCGAGCTGGAAGACGCGCGCTGGTTCTCGCGCGAGGAGGCGGCGAAGATGCTGATGCGGACGCATCCGGACGGGCTCGCCGGCCCCCATCCCTTCGCCATCGCTCATCATCTGCTCGGCCGTTGGGTGCAAGACAAGAGCAGCGCCTGAGCTGAGACCACCGATGGCCGAGATGGCGCCGCGTGTCCTCTGCATCGGCATGCCGGTGCGCGACCTCCTCCTGCGCGTCGAGGCCGTGCCCGAACGCGGCAGCAAGGCGAACGCCAGCCATCTCGCAGAGATTTGCGGCGGCAACGCGCTCAATGCGGCGATCGCCATCGCGCGGCTCGGCGGCCGCGTCGCCTTCGCGGGGCCGATGGGCGATGCGCGGGAATCGTCGAGCGATTTCATTCTCGCGCAGATGGCGCAAGAGGGCATTGACGTCGCGCACATCGTGCGCATGCCGGGCCTGGCGACGCCGGTCTCCGCGATCATGATCGAGCCCTCCGGCGAGCGGACACTCACCATCTATCGCGATCCCGGCCTGTGGCGCGTGAAGCTGCCCGACGCCGACGCGCTGCTCGCTGATTGTCAGGCGGTGCTCGTCGAAAGCCGCTGCGCTGCGTTCGCAACCTCCCTCTGCGCCGAGGCACGCCGGCGCGGCATTCCCGTCATCGTCGGCGTCGATCGCGCGATGGCGTTGCAGGACGGCCTGCTCACGGCCGCCTCGCATCTGCTGTTCGCCAGCGCGCAGCTGCAGGAGACGGCCGGCATCGCTGACGACGGCGAGGCACTGAGGCGCCTCGCCAAGCTGACGCCGGCCTTCATCGCGGCCACCCGCGGCCCGCATGGCACGATCTGGCTGAACGAAACGAGCCAGCCGGAGGAAACACCGGCCTTCCCGGTCCAAGCGGTCGATACGCTTGGCGCCGGCGACGTGTTCCATGGCGCCTTCACGCTTCGCCTCGCCGAGGGCAAAGGGGCGCGGGAGGCGCTCCGATTCGCCGCGGCCGCCGCAGCGCTGAAATGCACCCGCCATGGCGGCGGCCTCGCCGCCCCACAACGCATTGAAGTTGAACAGTTTTTACGCGGGCATCCCTAGAGCGATTCCACTGCTACGCGCAGATTATAGGCTTGCTGTGGAAGGATTTTCTCTATATCAGGGAAATGAACCCGTGAAATGGAACAAAGTTCTTCAAAATGACCGATGCCGCCGTCCAGATCCCCGAGACCAACCGCCGCCTCGATGCCATCGACCGCAAGATCCTGATGGTCCTCCAGGACGATGCCTCCCTCTCCGTCGCCGAGATCGGCGACCGTGTCGGCCTGTCCTCGACCCCCTGCTGGAAGCGCATCCAGCGCCTGGAGGCCGACGGCGTGATCATCAAGCGCGTGGCGCTCGTCGACCAGAACAAGATCGGGCTCGGCATCTCCGTGTTCGTCTCGGTCGAAAGCTCCGATCATTCGGATGCCTGGCTGAAGAAGTTTGCCGAAGCCGTCAGCGCCATGCCCGAGGTGATGGAATTCTATCGCATGGCCGGCGACGTCGATTACATGCTGCGCGTCGTCGTCGCGGACATGCAGGCCTATGATGTCTTCTATAAGAAGCTGATCAGCGCCGTGCCGCTGAAGAACGTCACCTCGCGTTTCGCGATGGAGAAGATCAAGTCGGTCACCGCGCTGCCGATCCCGGCGGTGGTGGCGGCTTAGGTTTCACCTCTCCCCGCTTGCGGGGAGAGGTCGGATTGCGAAGCAATCCGGGTGAGGGGGTACAGGTCCCACGGCGATCTCACATGTGGAGAGAAGCCCCTCACCCCAACCCTCTCCCCGTAAGAACGGGGCGAGGGAGTGTGCCGTCGGAGCGGTCAGCTCACATCAAATCTTCTGATTGTACTCGCCGACTTCGGGATGGGTGCGCAGCACGCTGTTCACCATCTCGAACATGTCGTGCATGCGCTGCTCGGAGACCGGGCTCTCGACCACGACGACGAGCTCGGGCTTGTTGGAGGAGGCCCGCACCAGGCCCCAGCTGCCGTCCTCGACCGTGACGCGCACACCGTTGACGGTGACGAGATCGCGGATCGACTGGTTGCCGATCTTGGCGCCTTTCGCCTGCAAGCCTTCGAAGTGCTTCACCACCTTGTCGATGACGCCGTATTTGACCTCGTCGGCGCAGTGCGGCGACATGGTCGGCGACGACCAGGTTTTTGGCAGCGCGTTCTTCAGGTCGGCCATCGACTTGCCGGGCGCGCGGTCGAGCATGTCGCAGATCGCGATTGCCGAGACCAGGCCGTCGTCATAGCCGCGGCCGAACGGCTTGTTGAAGAAGAAGTGGCCCGACTTCTCGAACCCCGCGAGTGCGCCCATCTCGTTGGTGCGGCGCTTCATGTAGGAATGGCCGGTCTTCCAATAGGCGATCTTGGCGCCCTGCTTCTGCAGCACGGGATCGGTGACGAACAGGCCGGTCGATTTCACGTCGACGACGAACTGCGCGTCCTTGTGGATCGCCGACATGTCGCGCGCCAGCATCACGCCGACCTTGTCGGCAAAGATCTCCTCGCCGGTGTTGTCGACGACGCCACAGCGGTCGCCGTCACCGTCGAAACCGAGGCCGACATCGGCCTTGTGATGCAGCACCGCGTCGCGGATCGCGTGCAGCATCTCCATGTCCTCGGGGTTCGGATTGTATTTCGGGAAGGTGTGGTCGAGCTCGGTGTCGAGCGGGATCACCTCGCAGCCGATCGCTTCCAGCACCTGCGGCGCGAAGGCGCCGGCGGTGCCGTTGCCGCAGGCCGCGACGACCTTGAGCTTGCGCGTCAGCTTCGGTCGAGAGGTGAGGTCGGCGATGTAGCGCGCCGGATAATTCTCGTGGAACTGGTAGGAGCCGCCGGCCCTGTTCTTGAACTCGGCGTTCAGAACGATCTCCTTCAGCCGCGTCATCTCGTCGGGACCGAAGGTCAAGGGACGGTTGGCGCCCATCTTCACGCCGGTCCAGCCATTGTCGTTGTGCGAGGCCGTGACCATGGCAACGCAGGGCACGTCGAGATCGAACTGCGCGAAATAGGCCATCGGCGTCACCGCAAGGCCGATGTCGTGCACCTTGCATCCCGCAGCCATCAATCCGGAGATCAGCGCATATTTGATCGAGGCCGAATAGCCGCGGAAATCGTGCCCGGTGACGATCTCCTGGCGGACGCCGAGCTCGGCGATCAGCGCACCCAGCCCCATGCCGAGCGCCTGCACACCCATCAGGTTGATTTCCTTCTGGAACAACCAGCGCGCGTCGTATTCGCGAAAGCCCGTCGGCTTCACCATCGGCTCGGATTCGAAGGCGTAGGTGTTGGGCAACAATACGGATTTCGGCTTCGGGAACATTGAGACGATCTCATGAAAAGGGGGCAGGATTTGCTGCAGCCTTAGCGAATGCCGGGCCGCAGCGAAAGGCGGGAATGAAGGCTTATGGCCGATAATTGCGGCAGTTTGGTAACGAAGAACGTGCCAGCGGCGCGATATAAATGTCTGACCAGAATGGGCTAACTCCGTAGCCGTGCAACCTCCTCCTCAATGACCTTCCTGAGAGGCGGCAGAGCCTGTTGAACAGTCTCCCACACGAAATGGGCAGCAACGTCCTCATAATTGTGTCGATAGACATTGCCCGCCGCCGCCATCTGCCTCCAGGCGATCGCTGGATGCCTCGATTTCAAATCGTCGGGCAGGCGGCGAGATGCCTCTGAGATAATCTCCAGACACCGCGTAACTGCATAGACCGTCCGCAGGTCCGCCGCGAACACATCGCGATCAAAGCCTGAGGCGAACTCAATCGCCAAATCGATGTGATGCAAGGTGTCCCGGAGAGCCCCGCCAATGCGATCAGAAGGCATAGACAGCGTCGGCGTTCGCAGCTGGAGCGACGTATGATTTCAGGCCGTCGCGATTGACGACGTCAACGGGTTCATCAAAGAGCTTGGCGATATATTCCTTGAGCTCGACGTAATCGAAGACCGTGATCCGCGCATCCGGATCGATCTCGACCATGATATCGACATCGCTGCCGGAATGATTTTCGCCCCTCGCCACTGAGCCGAACAACGCGGCATGCAAAACACCCCGCGCGCGCAGGGCAGGCTCGAACTGTCGCAGAACCGCTATCGCATCGGGGCCGTTCATGAGTGGAATATAGCATCCCGCCTGCCCCGGCGGGAGGCCTTATTAGGAGCTTAAGGCGAACCTACTGCTCCAGCACCATCTGGCCGTTGGCGTATTCGAAGCGCTTCAGGCGGGACAGGAAGGAGAGGCCGAGCAGGTTCTCCGACAGCGCCTCGTCCGGCAGCACCATGGCGTCGAAATCGCGCACGATGAGGCCGCCGACCTCGAGCAAGGCGATGCGGGTGCGCGCCGCCTTGATGGTCCCGTTGGCCGTCGAGACCGTGGCGTTGTACTCGCTGCGCGAGGGACGCAGGCCGAAACGGGCGGCCGAGGTCTCGTTCAACGCAACGACGGAGGCGCCGGTATCGATCATGAAGCCGATGCGCTGGCCGTCGATCCGGCCCTCGGTCTGGAAATGACCGCGGCCGTCGCGGGCAACGGCCAAGCTGCGGCCGCCGGCCGGGGCTGTGGCCGCAACCGCGACCGTCGTGCGCGGCACTGACGTGGCGGAAGCCGAGCTCATCTTGTCCGCCATCTGCGCCATGAAGGTGCCGAGGCCGATCATGACGGCCGCGATGATCATAATGTTACGCATCACACCATTTCCGAGCCGAAAGCTCGATTTCATCACGCGGCGCGCCCGTACGCGAGCAACGCCGCGGTCAGCACGATGCTATTTTGACGAAAAGGATGAGCGGACGGTTAATGCCGGTCGCGAGCTCTCACGTCCCGCGCGGCTTCGCCCGTCTTGTCGGCGCTGCGCTCGCCGGGTCGTCCGGCCAGGGGTGGCGCGGATAGCGGCCGCGCAGGTCGGAGCGAACCGCCGCGTAGCTGCCGCGCCAGAAGCCGGGGAGATCGCGCGTCACCTGCACCGGGCGCTGCGCCGGCGATAGCAATTCCAGCACCAGCGGCACCTTGCCGGCGGCGATCGACGGGTGGGTGTTGAGGCCAAACAGTTCCTGCAACCGCACCGCGATCGTCGGCCCCTGCTCTGCCTCGTAGTCGATCGCGAGCGCACTACCGGTCGGCGCCTCGAAATGGGTCGGCGCCTCGCGATCGAGCCGCGCGCGCATCTCCCACGGCAATAGCGCCATCAGGGCATCCGAGAGATCGCCCGCGGAGATATCCTTGAGCGCGATCTTGTCGTAGAGCGCCGGCACCAGCCAGTCGTCGCGCCGCGCGATCAAGCCGGCGTCCGACAGGTCGGGCCAGCTGTCGCCTTCGGCCTTGCGCAGGAACATCACGCGGTCACGCCATTGCTTGGCGGCCTTCGACCAGGGCAGCCGGTCGAGGCCGGACGCGATCAGGCCATCGGCAAGAATGCCCGCGGTGTCGTCCGAGGGCGACACGGCAAGCGTCGTCTCGGACAGCGTGATCGCGTGCAGCACGCGCTTGCGCCGCGCCCGCAGCGCCATCGCGCCGCGATCGAAGGAGATCTCGTCGGCGGTCTCGATATGCTCGGCGAAATGCCGCTCGATCTCGTCCTGGGTGATTTGCGCCGCGAGCAGGATGCGTCCGCTCGCCGCCGTCCCCGTCATCTCGCCGATCGCGATGTAGGGGGCGCGGGCGAGCGAGGAGGTCTGCTCGACGGAAGCGCCGCGGCCGTTGGCCAGCACGAAGCTGCCATTGCCGCGATTGCGCGCGACACGGTCCGGGAATGCACAGGCGAGCATCAAGCCGGTCGAGAGATCCTCCTGCTGCGCCGCCTTCTCCGAAGCCGCGACCTGCGCGGCCCAGCGGCGCGCGAGGTCGCGCGCGCTCGCGGCGCGCGGCGAGCGGTCACGGCGGAACTGGTCGCGCCGATGCTCGAGATCGACGCTGTCGCCCCCAAGGCCGCGCTCGGTGATGATGGCGGCGATCTCGGCGGCGGCCTCGCCGCTGCCTGCACGATGCGAATCCACGATCATGCGCGCCAGCCGCGGTGGCAGCGCCAGCGAACGCAGGCTCTTGCCCTCTGCGGTGATGCGGCCGCCGTCATCGAGCGCGTTGAGCTCGGTCAGCAGGCTCTTCGCTTCCTTCCAGGCCGGCGCGGGCGGCGGATCGAGGAACGACAGTGCGGCGGGATCGCTGACGCCCCATTGCGCGAGGTCGAGCACCAGCGAGGACAGATCGGCGCTCAGAATTTCCGGCTGGGTGTAGGGCGCAAGCGAGGCCGTCTGCGGCTCGTCCCAGAGCCGGTAGCAGACACCTGGCTCGGTGCGGCCGGCGCGGCCGCGGCGCTGGTCCACCGCCGCGCGCGAAGCGCGCACGGTCTCGAGCCGCGTCAGGCCGATATCGGGCTCGTAGCGCGGCACGCGGGCGAGACCGCAATCGACGACGATGCGCACGCCCTCGATGGTGAGCGAAGTTTCGGCGATCGATGTCGCCAGCACCACCTTGCGCGTGCCCTTCGGCGCCGGCGCGATGGCACGGTCCTGCACGGCGGCATCGAGCGCGCCGAACAGCGGCACGATCTCGACGGAGGCATCCTGCACGCGCTCGCCGATAAAATTCTGGGTACGGCGGATCTCGGCGGCGCCCGGCAGGAACGCCAGCACGGAGCCGCTATCGGCCCGCAGCGCGGACGCGATCGCATCCGCCATCTGCCGCTCGATCGGCGCATCCGCCTTGCGGCCGAGATAGCGCGTCTCGATCGGAAAGGCGCGACCCTCGCTTTCGATGACGGGGGCCTCGCCGAGCAGTTTTGCCACGCGCGCGCCATCGAGCGTGGCCGACATCACGAGGATGCGCAGATCCTCGCGCAAGCCGGTTTGCGCATCACGCGCCAGTGCGAGGCCCATGTCGGCATCGAGCGAGCGCTCGTGAAATTCGTCGAACAGGATCGCGGCAACGCCTGACAGTTCGGGATCGTCGAGGATCTGGCGGGTGAAGATGCCCTCGGTCACCACCTCGATCCGCGTCACGCGCGAGATCTTCGAGCCGAAGCGGACGCGGTAGCCGACGGTTTCTCCAGTGCGCTCGCCAAGCGATTTGGCCATGCGATCGGCGCTGGCGCGCGCGGCGATGCGGCGCGGCTCCAGCACGATGATCTTCTTATCCTTCGCCCAGGGCGCATCGAGGAGCGCCAGCGGCACCCGCGTGGTCTTGCCGGCGCCCGGCGGCGCCACCAGCACGGCGGCGTTATGCGCCTCCAGCGTGCGCGACAAATCGTCGAGCACGGCGTCGATCGGGAGGGGCGTGTCGAAGCTGCGGGGCACAATCTCGCATCCGTCATCACCAGCTCCAGTGCGCGATTGCGCACTGGCACGGGTGATCCAGTCAACTCAGATCCCAATCACCACGAAGATCGGGATTACTGGATACCCCGCCTTCGCGGGGTATGACAATCGTGTGTACCGATCAGCCCTGCACCGGCGGGCGCCCGATGCTCTCATAGGTGAAGCCGGCGGCTTCCATGTCCTCGGGGCGGTAGATGTTGCGGAGATCGACGACGACCGGCTGCGCCATGGTCGCCTTCAGCCGGTCGAGGTCGAGCGCGCGGAACTGCACCCATTCGGTGACGATGACGAGCGCGTCCGCGCCTTGCGCGCAGGAATAAGCGTCCTCGCAATAGGTGATGTCGGGCAGTTCGCCCTTGGCCTGCTCCATGCCGACCGGATCGAACGCCTTCACCTTCGCGCCCATGTCGATCAGACCGGTGACCAGCGGGATTGATGGCGCATCGCGCATGTCGTCGGTGTCGGGCTTGAAGGTGAGGCCGAGCACCGCGATGGTCTTGCCGCGCAGTGAGCCGCCGAGCGCCTGGCTCACTTTCCGCGCCATTGCGCGCTTGCGGTTCTCGTTGACCGCCAGCACGGATTCGACGATGCGCAGGTTCACGTCGTAATCCTGCGCGATCTTGATCAGCGCCTTGGTGTCCTTCGGGAAGCACGAGCCGCCGAAGCCGGGACCGGCATGCAGGAACTTGGTGCCGATGCGGTTATCGAGGCCAATGCCGCGCGCGACCTCCTGGACGTTGGCGCCGGCCTTTTCGGAGAGATCGGCGATCTCGTTGATGAAGGTGATCTTGGTGGCCAGGAACGCGTTGGCGGCGTATTTGATCATCTCGGCGGTGCGGCGCGCGGTGAACATCAGCGGCGCCTGGTTCAGCGACAGCGGGCGGTAGATGTCGCCCATCACCTTGCGACCGCGCTCGTCGGAGGTGCCGACCACGACGCGGTCGGGGAATTTGAAATCACGGATCGCCGCGCCCTCGCGCAGGAATTCGGGGTTGGAGGCGACAACCACATCGGCCTTGGGATTGGCTTCGCGGATGATGCGCTCGACCTCGTCGCCAGTGCCGACCGGCACGGTCGATTTCGTCACCACCACGGTGAAGCCTTGAAGCGACTGCGCGATCTCGCGCGCGGCGGCGTAGACATAGGAGAGGTCAGCGTGCCCATCGCCGCGGCGCGAAGGCGTACCGACCGCGATGAACACGGCATCGGCATCGGCAACCGGCTTGGAAAGGTCGGTGGTGAAATCCAGCCGCCTGGCTTTGACATTGTTCGCCACCAGCTCGTCCAGCCCGGGCTCGTAGATCGGAATCTCGCCGCGATGGAGCGCCGCGATCTTCTTCTCGTCCTTGTCGACGCAAGTGACGTCGTGGCCGAAATCCGCAAAGCAGGCGCCGGACACCAATCCCACATAGCCCGTGCCGATCATCGCAATTCGCATGAAAAATCCTGTTCCAGCTTGGTTAACGGAAGCCCAATTCGGGGCGGTTTAGCATTTTCCCGAGGTCATGGAACAGTCCGCATGCAAAAACCGGCCCGCGATTTGAACCGGTAAAGAAGTCGGAAACCACTGGGCTCCAAACTGCCCCACACCCGCACAGGGACGGCGGAACGCGCCTCGAAAAGGAACACCATGGCACGATCAGGCACAATCGCGGCGGCCGGGCTTTCCAGAGCCCCTTCGGCCCCGCGTGTCGACTGGGTCGACTACGCCAAGGGCATCTGCATCGTCATGGTCGTGATGATGCATTCGGTGCTGGGGGTCGAGCTCGCCGCCGGCCAGACCGGTTTCATGCATGTCGCCGTGGCCTTCGCAAAGCCGTTCCGGATGCCGGATTTCTTCCTGATCTCGGGCTTGTTCCTGTCTCTGGTGATCGATCGGGATTGGCGAACCTATCTCGACCGCAAGGTGGTGCATTTCGCCTATTTCTATGTCGTCTGGGTGACAATCCAGTTCGGCTTCAAGGCGCCGGCCTTTGCCGCGGAGACCAGCTGGCGCGCGGTCGGCTTCCTGTACCTCGAATCCTTCATCGAGCCGTTCGGCACGCTGTGGTTCATCTATCTGTTGCCGGTCTTCTTCGTCGTCACGAAACTGACACGCAAAGTCCCCCCGCTCGCGATCTGGCTCGTTGCCGCCGCGCTGGAGACCGCACGGATCACGACCGGCTGGACGGTCATCGACGAGTTCTGCGCGCGCTTCGTCTATTTCTATTCGGGCTACCTGTTCGCGCCTTACGTGTTCGCCCTGTCGGATCGCGCCCGCAGCCATCCGGGTCGCGCGCTTGCAGCGCTCGCGACCTGGGCGCTGGTCAACGCCGGCCTCGTCGCGTGGGGCGCCAGCGAGTGGGCGATCGTCTCGCTCGTGCTCGGCTTCGCCGGCGCCTGCGCCATCATCGCGACGGGCACGCTGCTCGCGCGCGCGCAGTGGCTCAATTTCCTCCGCTTCTGCGGCGAGCATTCGATCGTGATCTACCTCGCCTTCTTCCTGCCGATGGCGGCGACGCGGACGCTGCTGCTGCGCACGGGCATCATAGCCGACATCGGCACGGTGTCGCTGCTCGTGACCATTGCCGGCGTGCTCGGAGCGCTTGCGATCTGGCGAGGCGCGCTGCGCCTCAATGCGCGCTTCCTATTCGAGCGGCCCGATGCGTTCTGGATTGCGCCGAGGAAAGCGGGAGCGGTGTTGCAGGCGGCAGAGTAGCTGCGCTCTCGGTGTCGTCCCCGCGAAAGCGCGGACCCATAACCACCGGGAGAAGTTGCGGCGCAACGCTGGTACCCACGAGTCTTCGCCAAACGCCTCCCTGTGGGTATGGGTCCCGGATCGGCGCTCCGCCCTGGACAACGCTACGCGTTGCCAAGGGCTGCGCTTGTCCGGGACGACGAGAGGTGTGGGAATCGCCCCAAAAATCCACCTCCCAAGGCTGTCAAAGCCCGCAAAAATTCATACATTGCGGCCATGCCCAAGACATCTCCGAAGACCACCGCCAAAGCTGACACCAAGGCCGCGCCGAAGGCGGCTGCGGGGAGTAAATCCGTTGCGACAGCTGCTGCCAAACCGGTTGCGGCCAAGGCGGCCGGCAACGGTGACCATGTCTTCCTGGTCGACGGTTCCTCCTACATCTTCCGCGCCTATCACGCGCTGCCGCCGCTGAACCGCAAGTCCGACGGGCTCCAGGTCAATGCGGTGCTCGGCTTCTGCAACATGCTATGGAAGCTCTTGCGCGAGATGCCCGAGGATAACCGGCCGACGCATCTCGCCATCGTCTTCGACAAGTCGGAGATCACCTTCCGCAACAAGATCTATCCGGACTACAAGGCGCACCGGCCGCCCGCGCCCGACGATCTCATTCCGCAATTCGCGCTGATCCGCGAGGCCGTGCGCGCCTTCGACCTGCCCTGCCTGGAACAGACCGGCTTCGAGGCCGACGATCTCATTGCGACCTATGTGCGAGAGGCCTGCGAGCGTGGTGCCAGCGCCACCATCGTGTCGTCCGACAAGGATTTGATGCAGCTCGTCACCGATTGCGTCACCATGTACGACACCATGAAGGATCGCCGCATCGGCATATCAGAGGTGATCGAGAAATTCGGCGTACCCCCGAACAAGGTGGTCGAGGTGCAGGCTTTGGCCGGCGATTCCACCGACAACGTGCCCGGCGTGCCCGGCATCGGCATCAAGACCGCAGCGCAGCTGATCACCGAATATGGCGATCTCGACCAATTGTTGTTCCGCGCCGGCGAGATCAAGCAGCCCAAGCGGCGCGAGGCGCTGCTCGAGAACGCCGAGAAGGCCCGCATCTCGCGGCAGCTCGTGTTGCTCGACGACAAGGTCGATCTCGAGGTGCCGCTGGACGATCTCGCCGTCCACGAGCCCGATGCGCGCAAGCTGATCGCCTTCCTGAAGGCGATGGAGTTCACGACGTTGACGCGACGTGTCGCCGAATATTCGCAGATCGATCCTGCCAACGTCGATGCCGATCCCGGCTACGCAAAGGGCGCGAGCGTATTCTCGCCGCTGCCGCCTTCGGACGTCGTGCCCGCACCGGGGACCGGCGCACCGGCGCGAGCCGCGCCGGGCGAACGCAACAAGTCGGCGGGCAAGGAGGACAAGGCTGCGAGCCCGAAGGGTGCACCGATCTCGCTCGCCGCTGCGCGCGAGGAGGCGCTGCGCAAGCTTCCGGTCGATCGCAGCAAATACCAGACCATCAAGACGCCTGGGGAGCTCGACGCCTTCATCGCGCGAATCCACGATGCCGGCCATGTCGCGATCGAGACGAGAGCCAACTCGATCGATCCGATGCAGGCCGATCTCTGCGGCATCGCGCTGGCGCTGGCGCCGAACGAGGCCTGCTACGTGCCGCTGGCGCACAAGCAATCCGGCGGCGGCGCCGGCCTGTTCGATACCGGCCTCGCGCCGGATCAGGTCAAGCACGCGGATGCCATCGAAGCATTGCGGCCGGTGCTGGAATCTGCAGGCATTCTCAAGATCGGATTCGACGTCAAGTTCACCGCCGTGATGCTGGCGCAGCACGGCATCACCCTGCGCAACATCGACGATGCGCTCCTGATCTCCTACGTGCTCGACGCCGGCCGCGGCTCGCAGGCGCTGGAATCGCTGTCCGAGCGCTGGTTCGGCCATGCCATGCTGAAGGAAAACGAGCTGCTCGGCAGCGGCAAGGGCAAGATCACCTTCGACCAGGTGCCGATCGACAAGGCCGCGCCACTGTCGGCGGAAGGCGCCGACATCGCCTTGCGCGTCTGGCACGTGCTGAAGCCGCGCCTCGTCGCCGAGCACATGAGCGCGGTCTACGAGACCCTCGAGCGGCCGCTGGTATCGGTGCTCGCACGCATGGAGCGGCGCGGCATCTCGATCGACCGGCAGGTGCTCGCGCGTCTGTCCGGTGACTTCGCGCAGACCGCGGCGCGCGTCGAGGCCGAGATCCAGGAGATCGCGGGCGAGCCGGTCAATGTCGGCAGCCCCAAGCAGATCGGCGACATCCTGTTCGGCAAGATGGGACTGCCCGGCGGCACCAAGACCAAGACCGGCGCATGGTCGACCACCGCCCAGGTGCTCGATGAGCTCGCCGAGCAGGGCCACGATTTCCCGAAGAAGATTTTGGAGTGGCGCCAGGTCTCCAAGCTTAAATCGACCTACACCGACGCGCTGCCGACCTATGTCAACCCGCAGACGCATCGCGTGCACACGACCTACGCGCTGGCCGCGACCACGACGGGCCGGTTGTCGTCCAACGAGCCGAACCTTCAGAACATTCCGGTGCGCACCGAGGATGGCCGCAAGATCCGCCGCGCCTTCGTCGCGACACCCGGACACAAGCTGGTGTCGGCCGACTATTCGCAGATCGAGCTGCGGCTGCTCGCCGAGATCGCCGACATCCCCGTCTTGAAGCAGGCGTTCCGCGACGGACTCGACATTCACGCCATGACCGCGTCGGAAATGTTCGGCGTGCCGATCAAGGGCATGCCGAGCGAGATCCGCCGCCGCGCCAAGGCGATCAATTTCGGCATCATCTACGGCATCTCGGCGTTCGGACTCGCCAACCAGCTCGGTATCGCCCGAGAGGAAGCCTCGGCCTACATCAAGAAATATTTCGAGCGCTTCCCCGGCATCCGCGCCTACATGGACGAGACGCGCGACTTCTGCCGCAACCACGGCTACGTCACCACGCTGTTCGGCCGCAAGTGCCACTACCCCGACATCAAAGCCTCCAACGCCTCGGTGCGCGCCTTCAACGAGCGCGCCGCGATCAACGCCCGGCTTCAGGGCACCGCCGCCGACATCATCCGCCGCGCCATGACGCGCGTGGAGGATGCGCTCACCGCAAAGAAGCTGTCGGCGCAGATGCTGCTCCAGGTGCATGACGAATTGATCTTCGAGGTGCCGGACGACGAGGTCGAGGCGACGCTCCCCGTGGTGCAGCACGTGATGCAGGACGCGCCGTTCCCGGCCGTGCTGCTCTCGGTGCCGCTGCATGTCGATGCGCGCGCGGCCAACAATTGGGACGAGGCGCATTGATTTCTCACCTCTCCCCGCTTGCGGGGAGAGGTCGGATCGCTCTTGCGATCCGGGTGAGGGGGTACAGGTCTATCGACGACCGCCCGCGTGGAGAGAGCCCCTCACCCCAACCCTCTCCCCGTAAGCACGGGGCGAGGGAGCGCACCGAGTTCGCGGCGCGAGAACTCAATTGTCCTCCGAGCAATTGCACGATGGCCCCACCTCGCCTCGCATATTAGAACCATTGCATCTCCCGCACCGGTTCGCTCATGCCCCACACCTCCGCCCTGCTCGCCTTTGCCCTCGTCTGCCTTGGCCTCGTGCTCACGCCGGGACCAAACATGATCTATCTGATATCGCGCTCGATCACGCAGGGGCCGGCGGCGGGCATCGTCTCGCTCGGCGGCGTGGCGCTGGGCTTCGTGTTCTACATGCTGTGCGCGGCGTTCGGCATCACGGCGCTGCTGCTCGCCATTCCCTTTGCCTATGACGCGCTGCGCCTTGCCGGCGCCGGATACTTGCTGTGGCTCGCCTGGCAGGCGGTGAAGCCGGGCGGGCGTTCGCCGTTCCAGGTGAGAAAGCTCGCGATCGACAGCCCGCGCAAATTGTTCGCGATGGGCTTCGTCACCAATCTGCTCAACCCGAAGATCGCGATGCTGTATCTGGCGCTGCTGCCGCAGTTCATCGATCCCGCCGCCCGGCAGCGTGCTGACGCAGTCGGTGGTGCTTGGGGCGATCCAGATCGCGATCAGCGTCAGCGTCAATGCGATGATCGCGCTCGCGGCCGGATCGATCGCACTGTTCCTGGCGAGGCGGCCGAGCTGGATGCTGGTGCAGCGCTGGCTGATGGGCACGGTGCTGGCCGGCCTCGCGGTGCGGATGGCGGTCGAAGCGAAGAAGGTGTAGCCGACGTCACGAGCCGCTTGCTCGTGTCCCGGACGCGCTGCAGCGCTCTGGCGCTGCTGCGCAGAGCCGGGACCCAGAAGGCCAAGTACGAGATCGCAGAGGCATGGGCCCCGGCTCTGCGCCGCAGCGCTATGCGCTGCGTCGCGTCCGGGGCACGAGCGTGCTAATCCAGCTTCGCCTCCATGCCCCGCTTCACCGCCGGACGGGCCATCAGGGCGTCGTACCAGCGCTTGACGTTGGGGAAGTCGGCCAGATCAACCTTGTGGCGAGGGTGGCGCCAGGCCCAGCCCAGGATGGCAAAATCGGCAACCGAGAGCTCGTCGGCGACGAAGTCGCGCCCCTCCAGGCGGCGGTCGAGCACGCCGTAGAGCCGGCGCGTCTCCGCCATGAAGCGCTTCAAGCCGTAGGCGCGATCCTGCTCGTTCTCCAGCGCGATGAAATGGTGCACTTGGCCCGGCATCGGGCCAAAGCCGCCCATCTGCCACATCAACCATTCGTAGACGGGGATCCGCTGGCTCAGCGATTTCGGCAGGAATTTGCCGGTCTTTTCGCCAAGATAAAGCAGGATGGCGCCGGATTCGAAGATGCTGACCGGCTTGCCGTCCGGCCCCTCGGGATCGACGATCGCAGGGATCTTGTTGTTCGGAGAGAGCTTGAGGAACTCGGGCGCCATCTGCTCACCCTTGGTGATGTTCACCGGGATCACCTTGTAGGGCAGCCCCATCTCCTCCAGCGCGACCGAGATCTTGCGTCCGTTCGGCGTGTTCCAGGTGTGCAGCTCGATCGTCATTCCCATTTCCTTCCCAAGAGGCTTGCCCCCTCAACTACTCCAGAAGGTTGCGCCCTCACAACCGGCCGACCGGGATGGCCGATCCCTGTTGACGGGAGACGACCCCTCTGGAATGTCGCGGCCGTCGCGGATAAATTCCGCCTCCACCAAAAACGCTGTTCGAGGGACCGCCGTGTCGAAATCAGCCTCCCGCGCCCGCCTGTTCGAAATCATCCGCCGGCGCTCCTTCGGCCGCGGCGAGGTGACGCTCGCGTCGGGCCGCAAGAGCGATTTCTACTTCAACCTCAAGCCGACCATGCTCGACCCAGAGGGCGCGACGCTGCTCGCCGAGCTGACTTACGAGGCGCTCAAGGACGACCAGCTCGATTTCATCGGCGGGCTGGAGATGGGCGCGGTGCCGCTCGCCGGCGCTCTGGCGCAGATCTCCTGGATCAAGGGCCATCCGATCGCGGCCTTTTTCGTGCGCAAGAAGCCGAAGGAGCACGGCGCCAAGCTGGCGATCGAAGGCCTGCCCAAGGGCGAGACGCTGGCGGGCAAGCGCGTCGTGATCGTCGAGGATGTCACCACCACGGGCGGCTCGGCGATGAAGGCGGTGGAATCGGTGCGCGAGATCGGCGCCAATGTGGTGCTGGTGCTGACCATGGTCGACCGCGAGGAAGGCGCCACCGACACGTTCGGTGCGGCCGGCCTGCCGTTCCGCTCGCTGTACAAGGCGTCGGAATTCCTGAAGGCATAAGAGGACGAGACATTCTCCGACGACATGCCTGAGCGTGCCCCGGAAGCAACGCCGTCCGCGAAAGCTGCGCCTGGCCTTAAAGAGATCACCGCCTCGTCTTGAAACCGCCTCCGCGCAACTGCTCATTTACCATCGCGAACTAAGGTGAACCGTGTGCTGAGACCTCGAACGGTCTTGGCCGGTTCAGTAGCGTCGGGTGGAGTGAGCCTTGCGTACAGAGTTATCCCATACGCGGCGGCAGCGTCGCGCGATGCTCGTGGCTGTCATGGTTGCGGTTCCCATGCTCGCGGCTTCGGCGCCGGTTTCGGCCGAGGGCCTGTTCGACTTCCTGTTCGGGGGAATGCAGCGGCCGCAGCCACAGCCGGCAACCTCCTACTCCGATCCCTTCACAGGCCAGCAGAATGCCGCAAACCCCCAATATGTACCGCCGACACGCTCGGCCGCAGCCGGCTCGGGCCCGGCTTTCTGCGTGCGCAGCTGCGATGGCAAGTATTTTCCGCTGATGCGAGGCGTCGTCTCACCGGCGCAGATGTGTCAGGCGTTCTGTCCCGCCACCGCCACAAAGATCTATTTTGGGTCCAGCATCGACGGCGCCTATTCGCAGGCGGGCGAGCGCTATGCCGACAGCGAGAACGCATTTGCCTATCGCAAGGCGCTGCGCGCCGACTGTACCTGCAACGGCCGTGAGCCGGTTGGTCTTGCCCCGGTGGATCTTGCGCTGGATTCCTCGCTGAAGGCCGGCGACGTGATCGCCACCACCGACGGCCTCGTCGCCTATACCGGCATCCGCGTCGGCAACGACCAGGCGGCGGACTTCACCCCGGTTGCCTCCTATCCCGGCCTCACCGCCCAGGTCCGCGCGCGGCTTGGCGAGATGAAGGTGGCACCTGTGCGCGCCGAGACGGTGTCGGCCGATGCGCCGGCTCCGGCCGAGATCGTGCGTGAGGCGCTGCCGGATGTGTCGGTGCCGAAGACCGCCGCGAAGCCGGCGAAGCGGGCGGGACTGGATTGATCTCGTGTCCCGGGCGACGGCGCAGCGCGAAGGCGATGCGGCGTTGAGCCGGGACCCAGCTCTTCTGTCGGGGCCCCGGCTCTGCAGCGCACCGCTGAAGAAGCGCTGCGCTGCGTCCGGGGCACGAGAACTCACCTCCCGATGATCACCCCAATCACGTTCGGGGCGGCCAGATATTTCTCCTCGATCGCGACGCGCGCGGCGGCGCGGTTCTCCGGCGTCAGGAGGCCGCGCTTCTCGGCCAAGATCATCCAGCAAAAGCCCCACCAATCGGTCAGCATGCCCTGATCGCCAACGAGGTCATAACCCTGCCCGGCCGCGAAGATGCGCGCATGCGCCTCGTCCAACGTGTCGAGAAACAGATGGTCCTCGGTCGAGAACAGGTCGTCGCTGATGTCGTCGATGGTGTAGCCCCAGATCGACTGGCACACCGCGTTGAACTCGCGATCGAACTGGTCGTCATCGACGGCGTAGCGCAGTGCCGCCTGGTGCAGCCGCGAAAGCGAGCGCGCGAAATCGGCGATCCGGGTGAGGGCAAACTGGTCGAAGGCGATGGTGGACATGTAGTCCTCGCAAAATCGGACAGACGCTAGATATTGTATCGGCGAGACGCCGAATCGCAATGGTATATCAAAGACTTACTAAAGTGTTCTTAATTTGTTCTAGAGAGGCGTCGAAATCTCAGATGCAGCGCGAGGCCGCAATGGCGTGGACGCGGCGGTCGCCGAGGAGATGGGCGACAAAGCCGTTCTTCGGAAAGATCTTGGCGAAGGCAGCATCGCGGATGCTGAGGCCGCCGGCATAGGCGCCGAAGGCAGGCATCACGGCACGCATCCCGTCACTGGCGAAGCAGCGGCGCTCCATCGAGCGGCCGCGCGCGGAAACGCGCGCCTTCGGGTGCAGGTGTCCGGCGATCTCGCCGCTTGCGCCGGTCGGTTCGTGGCGGAAGGTGATCGGGCCGATCGCGACTTCGTCGGCGACGGTGCCGCCGAGATCGCGCGGCAACGCCGGATCATGATTGCCCGAGATCCAGATCCAGTCGCGGCCGGTCTGGAGCGCGGCCACCGCGCCGCCATCCTCGGCCGACAGGCGCTCATGCGCGGTGCGATCGTGAAAACTGTCGCCGAGCGCGATGACAACGCGGGGATCATGGCGGGAGATGACAGCAGCGAGCCGGCCAAGTGTCGCGACGGTATCGTAAGGCGGCAGCAGCACGCCGCGCGTCGCGAAGCTGGACCCTTTTTCCAGATGCAGGTCGGAAACGACCAGCAGGCGCTGCTCCTCCCAGAACAGCGCGCCGGAGAGATCGGCCGCGAAGGTCACATCGCTGATCGTGACTCTGGAAACGCGCATGTCCTCGACATCTCCCGAAATCAGCGCGCCTGCCGTCACGTCGAAACCTGCTTCTATCCCATCGCCTCTTTGACGAGCTCGTCGGCGGCTTCCGCCAAAAGCTCGTCTGCGGCTTCGCCATAAACTGACTCGCGGCCGATTTCCAGCATCACGGGCACGGCGAGCGGAGAGACGTGGTCGAGTTCCCGGTGCGTGATGCGGCCGTGGATGCGCATCAGCATGTCGCTGAGGCGGCGCAAATCGAGCAGGCCGGTGGCAGCATCGGCGCGCGCGGCGCGTAAGAGCACGTGATCGGCCTGATGCTTGCGCAGGACGTCGTAGACGAGATCGGTCGAGAACAGCACCTGGCGGCGGCTCTTCTCTTCGCCGGTGTGGCGGCGCGCGATAAGACCCGAAATGATCGCGCAGTTGCGGAAGGTGCGCTTCATCAGGGCGGATTCGGCGAGCCAGGCCTCTAAGTCGTCGCCGAGCATGTCAGGGGCGAACAGCGCGTTGAGATCGATCCGGCCGTCGCGGATCATGAAGGAGAGATCGCCGAGCCCCCAGATCGCCACTGCATATTCATTGGCGACGAAACCGAGCGGCCGCGCGCGGGAGCGCTCGAGGCGGCGCGTCAACAGCATGCCGAGCGTCTGGTGCGCGAGGCGGCCCTCGAAGGGATAGCAAACGAGATAGTGCTTGTTGGCGCGTGGAAAGCTCTCGACCAGGAGCTCGCGCACTGCAGGGACACGCGAGACGTCCTTCTGTAGCGACAGCCAGTCGCGCACCTGCTCCGGCAAGCCGCCCCATGCGCGGCTGTCATCGAGCAGGCGGCGCACGCGCTCGGCGAGATAGGTCGAGAGCGGGAATTTGCCGCCCATGTAGGACGGCACCTTCGGATCCTTGTCATGCGCGCGCGAGACATAGACCTGGTCCTCGACCAGGGTTTCGTAGCGCACCACCTCGCCGCTGAACACGAAGGTATCGCCGGGCGAGAGGCCCTCGATGAAAGCTTCCTCGATCTCGCCGAGCAGCCTGCCGCCACGTGCAATCACGCCTGTCGAACCTGCACCGCCGCCGCGGGAGCGCACCAGCCGCACCTTGAGCATGTCGTCCTCGACGATGGTGCCGACATTCAGCCGGTAGCTCTGCCGCACCTTCGGATTGGCGACGCGCCAGCGGCCCTCCTTGTCCTGCTTGATGCGGGCGAAGCGCTCATAGGTCTTCAGCGCGTAGCCGCCGGAGGCGACGAAATCGACGACGTCGTCGAAATCCTGCCGTAACAGGTTTGCGTAGGGCGCGGCGGTGCGGACTTCGCCGTAGAGGTCGTCGCTGAAAAACGGTTCGCCGCAGGCGCACCCGAGCACGTGCTGGGCGAGCACATCGAGGGCGCCCGTGCGAAGAGGCGGCGTGTCCTGCGCATTCTCGGCGATGGCGTCGATGGCGACGCGGCACTCCAGCACCTCGAAGCGGTTGGCCGGCACCAGCACCGCGCGCGAGGCCTCGTCGAGGCGGTGATTGGCGCGGCCGATGCGCTGCATCAGGCGCGAGGAGCCCTTGGGCGCGCCGATATTGACCACGAGATCGACGTCGCCCCAGTCGACGCCGAGGTCGAGCGAGGAGGTGCAGACCACGCCGCGCAGCCGGCCCGCCGACATGGCGTCCTCGACCTTGCGCCGCTGGGCGACGTCGAGCGAGCCGTGATGCAGCGCGATGGCAAGGCCATCGTCGTTCATGCTCCAGAGATTCTGGAACAGCATCTCGGCCTGGCTACGGGTGTTGACGAAGACCAGCGTGGTCTTGTTGGCCTTGATCAGCTCGTAGATCTCGGGGAGCGCGTGGCGCGCGCTGTGGCCGGCCCAGGGCAGCCGCTCGCGCGTATCGAGCATCTCGACCACGGGCGGCGCGGCACCGCCGGCAACGACGATGTCGGCTGCTCGCTCCTTGCCGTTGGGCTGCGGCACCAGGAAACGCGCGAGCTGATCCGGCTCGGCCACAGTCGCGGACAGGCCGATCGCGCGCATCTGCGGCGCGAGGCGCCAGAGCCGCGCCAGCCCGAGCGAGAGCAGGTCGCCGCGCTTGGACGTCACCAGCGCATGCAGCTCGTCGAGCACGATGCGCTGGAGGGAGGAAAACAGGAACGGTGCGTCGTCGGAGGAGAGCAGCAGCGCGAGCTGCTCGGGCGTCGTCAGCAACACGTCCGGCGGATAGCGCCGCTGCCGCTGCCGCCGCGAGACCGGCGTGTCGCCGGTGCGGGTCTCGACCTTGATCGGCAGCGCCATCTCCGCGATGGGCCGTTCCAGATTGCGCGCGATGTCGACCGCGAGCGCCTTGAGCGGCGAGATGTAGAGGGTGTGGAGACCGCCGGCGCGTTGCACGCTGCGGCCGGTGGAGACGAGGCTCTTCTTCGCGCCCCCGTCTCGTTCGACCGGCTGCGTCGAAAGCTCCACCAGCGTCGGCAGAAATCCCGCCAGCGTCTTGCCGGCGCCGGTCGGCGCGATCAGGAGCGCGCTAGCGTCATCGCGCGCCTTCTCCAGCAGCGCCAACTGATGCGCACGCGGCGACCAGCCGCGCGCTGCGAACCACGCCTGGAAGCGATCCGGCAGCAGCGCGGCCGGCTCGGCCGATGTTTGGAGAATACGGGGCGGCACGGCATGACAGGTAAGCCGTAGGAGCGAGTTCGTCGAGGGGTGGCCCTTCCCGCCTACGGCGAGAAGGGCAAGAGGTCTCAGGCCCCGGTCGGTACCTGGTCCAGAAATCCCGTCACGCTGCTGATGCGCCCGTCCCTTAGCACGGCAAAATCGGTGCCCTTGATCGGGCTGTCAGCGCCGTCGGGACCAAGCCCCCACGAAAAGCGGATGCGATCGCCGTAGCCGTTGGGCTCGCCGATCAGCTTGAATTTGAAATCGGGAAAACGCTGCTGCACGCCTGCGATCAGCGCCTCGATGCCGTCCTGGCCGTCGCCCTTCATCACGGGATCGACATAGCTCGCATCCGTCGTCCAGCTTTCGCTGAGCAGCTCGCGGCGGCGGCCGGCGGTGCGCTCGTTCCAGAGCTCGATGTAGCGGTGGGCGATGGTGACGGGGTCGGTCATGATGCTCTCCTTCGATGGCGCCGTGTTGTCCGGCTGACCTGACTATCGAAGGTTCACGCGCGTTGATCGATTACCTCGGAGGTCATCAACGCGCGTGAGGTTTTCGCAAAAATTACTTCGCCGCCGTCACCATGATCTCGACGGTGTATTGCGGAGCCGCCAGCTTGGCTTCGACGGTGGCGCGGGCCGGGGTGTTGCCGGGCGACACCCAGGCGTCCCACACCGCGTTCATCTCGCCGAAGGTCTTCATGTCGGTGATGTAGATCGTTGCCGAGAGCAGCTTCGTCTTGTCGGTGCCGGCCTTGGCGAGATGGCCGTCGATGGTCGCCAGGATGTCCTGGGTCTGCTTCGTCACGCTTTCGCCGGCCGCCTTGTTGGCGACGACGCCGGCGAGATAGACGGTATTGCCGTGCACGACGACCTGGCTCATGCGCGGGCCGGTTTCAAAACGCTGAATGCTCATCTGGGATCTCCTGGTGGAATGGCGGCCCTGTCTAGCCCAGCGATTTGGGGTGTGCCACCCCTGGCACGCATGCGTTGCCTGGCACGCATGCGTCGTTCACGGAAATTGACTGAAGAACGTCCAGATCGTTTCGGCGCCGTCGATGTCGCCGTTTTGCGATCCAAGCAGGCTGCCGGCGACCTTCGGGAAGCGGGCATCCGGAGCGAATCCGGGCATGCGGTGGCCGCCATGGTTGATCCGATAGAGCACGACGTCGTGCCCGTTCGGGCAGCGCGAGCTGATCCGTGTCACTGTGGACTGGTCCGCGGGCGCCCTGTCGGGCATCTCGGTCACCCCCGCGTCATCGGTCTCGCAGCCGTTGAGCCTGCGCCAGAACGCCAGCGTCTCGTCGGTCGACCAGAATCCGTCTGCGGCAAAATAGCTCGATCCGCGCCCGCCTTCGTAGGGGACCAGCGGGTCGGCGGTACCGTTCATGAGCAGCATCGGCAGCGGCCGCGATGGATGACAGGTGACGGCGGCTTCATCGGTGAGATTCATGATCACACTCGCAGCTGCCGCAAACAAATCGGCACGCGCGCAGGCCATGGTCATCGCCATGGCGCCGCCATTGGAGACGCCCGCGACGAAGACGCGCTTTGCATCGGCCGTGCCGTCGGCCACCAGCTTCTCGACGAGCTTTGCGATGAAGGCGACGTCATCGGTGCCCGCCGGTGGTCCACGCAGGGCAGGCCCCGCCTTGGTTCGCGCGTCCGCCCATGCATTGTTGAGCCCGTCCGGAAAGACCACGGCCAGGCCCTCGCGTTTTGCCACCTGCGGCCAGGCCGTCCGCGTGACCATGTCGGCGCCGCGCTGGGTCTTGCCATGCAGCACGATCACGAGCGGCGCGGGCCGCTTGGCCGGCAGCTGCGCGGTGTAGGAGCGCTTCACGCCGTTGACGTCGATCGTATCGGCAGATGCAGCTGAAGCTGCCGCCAATGAAGCGATCAGCGTCCCGATGCGCATCCAGCACCGCACGATCTAGCCCACCGCTTTGGCGGCGGCGCGGCCCGCATTGCGGCCCGAGAACAGGCAGCCGCCTAGGAAGGTGCCTTCAAGCGATCGATAGCCATGCACGCCGCCGCCACCGAAGCCGGCGGCTTCGCCGACGGCGTAGAGGCCGGGAATGACACGGCCCTCTTCCCCGAACACGCGGGAATCGAGATCGGTCTCGAAGCCGCCCAGCGTCTTGCGGGTGAGGATGTTGAGCTTGACCGCGATCAGCGGCCCATGTGCGGGATCCAGGATGCGGTGCGGCGAAGCGGTGCGGATCAACTTGTCGCCGATATAACGGCGCGCATTGTGGATGTTCATGACCTGCGCATCCTTGACGTAGGGATTGGCAATCTCACGGTCGCGCGCCTCGATCTGCATCTTGATGTGCTCGAGCTTGAGGAGATCGTTGTCGGCGAGCTTGTTCATGGCCGCAACGAGCTCATCGAGCTTGTCGCGGACGATGAAGTCGACACCATGGCTTTTGAACGCCTCCACCGGCGCCGGCGCGCCCTTGTTGGTGGCGCGGCGCAAGGTCATGCGCCAGCTCTTGCCGGTCAGGTCGGGGTTCTGCTCCGAGCCCGACAGCGCAAACTCCTTCTTGATGATGCTCTGGGTCAGGATGAACCAGGAATAATCATACCCCGTGGACATGATGTATTTGAGCTGGCCGAGCGTGTCCGAGCCGGGGAAGAGCGGCGCCGGCAGCCGCGTGCCAGTGGCGTCAAACCACATCGAGGACGGGCCGGGCAGGATGCGGATGCCGTGGCGCGGCCAGATGGGATTCCAGTTCTGAATGCCCTCGACGTAGTGCCACATGCGGTCGCGGTTGATCAGCCGCGCGCCGGTCTTTTCCGTGATGCCGATCATGCGGCCGTCGACGTGCTCGGGCACGCCGGAGATCATGAATTTCGGCGGATCGCCGAGCCGCTTCGGCCAGTTCTGCCGCACCAGCTCGTGGTTGCCGCCGATGCCGCCGGCGGCAACGATCACGGCCTGCGCCTTCAGCGCGAACTCGCCGACGACATTGCGGGAAGAGCTCTTGCCGCGCTCGACATCGTCAGGCGCGAGGACGGCGCCGCTGACGCCATCCACGGCGCCATTGGTGACGGATAGCGCATCGACGCGATGGCGGAATCTGAAGATCAATCGGCCAGTCTGCATCGCCTCGCGCGCGCGGCGCTCGAACGGCTCGACGATGCCCGGCCCGGTTCCCCAGGTGACGTGAAAGCGCGGCACCGAATTGCCGTGGCCCATCGCGTCATAGCCGCCGCGCTCGGCCCAGCCGACCACCGGGAAGATGCGATGGCCCATCGCGCGCAGCCAGCGGCGCTTCTCGCCGGCCGCGAACGCCACATAGGCCTCGGCCCATTGGCGCGGCCAAAAATCCTCGTCGCGGTCGAAGCCGGCGGTGCCGAGCCAGTCCTGCATCGCGAGCTCGAAGGAGTCCTTGATGCCGAGCCGGCGCTGCTCCGGCGAATCGACCAGGAACAAGCCGCCGAACGACCAGAACGCCTGGCCGCCGAGCGATTGCTCGCCTTCCTGGTCCACGACGATCACGCGCTTGCCCGCGTCGGCGACCTCGGTGGCGGCAACGAGGCCCGACAGTCCCGCGCCGATCACAATGACGTCCGTTTCTTCAGCCATGCGTCTCCCCCTCCATGAGTTTCCCCCTGTAATTGCCCGGATTGAAGCCAGCGGTTGTAACTGAGATCAAGTGTATGGCGTGTAAGACCTCATTAACTTGTTCCACATTGGGATAAGGACAGGCCGGGTGCAGCGTGGACGCAACACTGGACTTGAATTTGTTTTGCGTCAGCCGGCCTGCCTAGACAAAACCTTGGTTACGACAGACGCTAGCTGTGCATCACCACCGGACACGCAGATTCGAATACGACTGGGGCGGGGGACAATGAAGTTTCTGACGGGGTTGCTTGCGGCGGTTCTCTTGATCGCGGGCATGGGGGCTTCTCACGCGGTGGTTCGTATCGCTGATGACCGTGGCGGCCGGATTGGAACCTACGTCGACAAATACCAGGACCTCAGGCAATCGGGCGAAACCGTGATCATCGACGGCCTCTGTGCCTCGGCCTGCACCATCGTTCTCGGTGCCATCCCGCGTGATCGGATCTGCGTGACCTCGCATGCGACGCTCGGCTTCCACGCCGCCTGGGATTTCGGCGCTAACGGCCGCGCCGTCACCAACCCTGAGGCAACCCAGATGCTCTATGCGATGTATCCCTCGCAGGTGAGGCGCTGGATCGGCCAGCGGGGCGGGCTTACCCCGCGCATGCTCTTCCTGAGGGGCAAGCAACTCGAGGCCATGTACAAGCCCTGCTACCTGGACGCGCAGGCCTCGACGGCCAAGCCGTCGCGCCGATCGCTCCCACAAGCGGAGCAACTCGATTCCGCTCGGGGCCAGCTTCTCCACTGATATTCGCAGCCTGACAGCGTCTTTTGCGCCGCCGGCGGCGTCTTGCCCGCAGGCGGCGCAAGGCCTATCTGAAAGCCTGGGAACCGGGGCCTTCGTCCCGCTCGTTGTCATGGCTCAACCACTGCACCCAGCGCATCGGCTATCGGACAATTCGCCCACTGCCGGCCGAATGTCATCCGTGCTGCTGTGGGCTGGCGCGGCAATCGGCGGTCTCGCCGTGATCGGCGCGCTGGCGCTCTGGTTCCACTATGGCAGCCAGGTGTTCTTCGAAATGATCAGGACCGGCTTTGCCGCCTGCTTCTGACCTCCGACAGGAAGTTTTCCGCCCATGAGCCCCGCCACCCGTCCGCTGGTGATCGCGACCGCCTTCGCCGCAAGCCTCATTGTCGGGCTCCTGATCATGTTCTGGGCCATGGGTGGGGTCAACAAGGTGGCGCAGCCGGCCGCGATCGGCGGGCCGTTCCAGCTCACCGACCAGAATGGCAAGACGGTCACCGACAAGAGCCTCAAGGGCAAGCCGACCCTGATCTTCTTCGGCTACACCCATTGCCCCGACGTCTGCCCAACCTCGCTGTTCGAGATCTCGGAAGTGCTGCGCGCGATGGGCAAGGATGCCGACAAGGTCAATGCCGTCTTCATCTCGGTGGATCCCGAGCGCGATACGCCGGCAACGATAAAGGACTACCTGTCGAGCTTCGATCCGCGCCTCCAGGGCCTCTCCGGCGATCCCGCCGAGACCGCCAAGGTCATCACCTCCTACCGGGTCTATGCCAAGAAGGTCCCGACCAAGGACGGCGACTACACCATGGACCACACCGCGCTGATCTATCTGATGGACCGCGACGGGAGGTTCGTCTCGCCGTTCAATTTGAAGCGGACGCCGGAAGAGGCGGCGGCTGATTTGAAGAAGTATCTCTGAGCTTCACCTCTCCCGCTCTTGTCCGCCGAAGCCTTGGCGAAGGCGGATGCGGGAGAGGTCGCGCCGAAGGTTCTTGCCTGCAGAGACACCCTCTCCCCATCCCTCCCCCGCAAGCGGGGGAGGGGGCGCACCTCCGCCTTGGCTGCATTCCGGGCTCGCGTTCCCGGGCGGATGGTCTATAAGGCCCTCCGATCCCGACGAAATTCATTCCTTGCGGCCGATGGCTCCATCGCAACTGGCGAAATCGTTCAAATCTGTCCGTGGCTTGCTGGCAGGGCTGGCTGCCGGCCTTTGTCTGCTCGGCGGGCTCACCGAGGCCAACGCGCAAGCCCCCGCCAAGCGGCCTCCCGCAGCACCCCAAGTCACACCGCAAACCGCGCCCCAGGCGGCCCCGCAGGCCGTGCCCGGGTTCTGGGACCCGCGCCGGCGCCCGGAGCGGCCGGACCTGTCGCGCCTGACCGTGATCCGCTTTCTGACCGAAACGGACTATCCGCCGTTCAACTTCACCGGCGCGGACGGCAATCCGGCCGGCTTCAACGTCGATCTCGCCCGCAGCCTGTGCGAGGAGATCAAGGTCACCTGCACGGTGCAGATGCGCCGCTTCGAGACGCTGGTCGACGCGCTCACCTCCAACCGCGGGGATGCCATCATCGCCTCGATGGCGGTGAGCCCGCAGCTGCGCGCCCGCGTCGACTTCACCGATCCCTATTACCGGGTGCCGGCGCGCTTCGTCTCGCGCAAGGATGCGGTGATGCCGGAGATCCGCCCCGAATATCTCGAGGGCAAGAAGGTCGGTGTCATCGCCGGCTCCGCCCATGAGGCGTATCTCAAGGCGATGTTCACCGACGCCGAGCTGCATGCCTATCCCAGTGACGATGCGATGCGCGCCGCTTTGCGCAGGGGCGAGGTCGATTTCATCTTCGGCGACGCCATCTCTCTGGCGTTCTGGATCAACGGCACCGATTCCGGCGATTGCTGCGCCTTCTCCGGCGGTCCCTTCGTCGAGAGCCGCTTCTTCGGCGAAGGCATCGGCATCGCCGTGCGCAAGGGCAACGACGTGCTGCGACAGGCCCTGAACTGGGCGATGTTCCGCGTCTGGGAGAAAGGCCGCTACACCGATCTGTGGCTGCGGTATTTTTCGGTGAGTCCGTTCTAGGCCGGTCACTGCTCCCTCCGCCGTCATTGCGAGGAGCCCTTGCGAGGAAGCAATCCAGACTGTTTCCGCGGTGACAGTCTGGATTGCTTCGCTTCGCTCGCAATGACGGTGTATGCGGCGACACGACGCCACAAAATTGCATTCTGCCCGGAAATCGCTATTTTCCGCGGCCCGGAGGCCCCTGATGTCCGTTATCGATCTTGCCGCGAACCCGAGCGACCTGCGTGCGCTCGCCGAACAATCCAACGCCTGGCCGTTCGAGCAGGCGAAGGCCATTGTCGCGCGGCTGAAGAAAAGCCCGAAGGACGAGGTGCTGTTCGAGACCGGCTACGGCCCGTCAGGCCTGCCGCATATCGGCACGTTCGGCGAGGTCGCGCGCACCTCGATGGTGCGCCACGCCTTCCGCGTGCTGACCGAGGACAAGATCAAGACGCGCCTGCTCGCCTTCTCCGATGACATGGACGGATTTCGGAAAGTGCCGGACAACGTCCCCAACAAGGAGATGCTGGCGGAGCATCTCGGCAAGCCGCTGACGCGGGTGCCGGATCCGTTCTCCAACGAGTACCCGTCGTTCGGCCACCACAACAATGCGCGGCTTCGCGCCTTCCTCGATCATTTCGGCTTCGACTACGAGTTCGCGAGCTCGACCGACTACTACACGTCCGGCCGCTTCGACGCGACGCTGCTGAAGATGCTCGCCGCCTACGACAAGATCATGGCGATCATCCTGCCGACGCTGGGGCCTGACCGCCGCGCGACATACTCGCCGTTCCTCCCCATCAGCAAGACCACGGGGATCGTGCTGCAGGTGCCGATGATCCGCCGTGATGTCGCTGCGGGCACGGTGACCTATGTCGATCCCGATACCAACCAGGAAGTCGAGACATCAGTCACCGGCGGAAATGTAAAATGCCAGTGGAAGGCCGACTGGGCGATGCGCTGGGTCGCGCTCGGCGTCGACTACGAGATGGCCGGCAAGGATCTGATCGATTCCGTGAAGCTGTCCGGCGCGATCGCCAGGGCGCTCGGCGCCACGCCGCCCGAAGGCTTCAACTACGAGCTCTTCCTCGACGAGAAGGGCCAGAAGATCTCGAAGTCGAAGGGCAACGGCCTCACCATCGACGAATGGCTGCGCTACGCCTCGCCGGAATCGCTGTCGTTGTTCATGTACCGCGAGCCGAAGGCGGCCAAGCGGCTGTATTTCGACGTCATCCCGCGCAACGTCGACGACTATCAGCAGTTCATCGACGGCTTCGCCAAACAGGACGGCAAGCAGCAGCTCGGCAATCCGGTCTGGCACATCCACAATGGCAAGCCGCCGAAGGGCGACATGCCCGTCACCTTCCAGCTGCTGCTGACGCTGGTGTCGTCGTCGAACGCGGAGAACGCCGAGACGCTATGGGGCTTCATCGGCCGCTACCGCCCTGGCGTGACGCCTCAGACGCATCCGAAGCTCGATGCGATGGTCGGCTACGCCATCAACTACTACCGGGACTTCGTCGCGCCGACGAAGCAGTTCCGCGTGCCGACCGACAGCGAGCGTGCGGCGCTGCAGGATTTGCGCGATGCGCTGTCGCAGCTTCCGCAGGAGGCCTCTGCGGAAGACATCCAGAACGTCGTCTACGAGATCGGCCGCCGCGAGCCGTTCCTCGACCAGGTCAAGAAGGGCAAGGACGGCCGCCCCGGCGTCACGCTGGACTGGTTCAACATGCTCTACCAGGTCCTGCTCGGCCAGGAGAAGGGCCCGCGCTTCGGCTCCTTCGTCGCGGTGTACGGCGTGCAGAACGCGGTGAACATGATCGACGGCGCGCTGGCTAGGAGCGCGTGATCGCACTCCCACTGTCATCGCGCGCCCTGTGCGCAATTGCGCACTTGGGGCGGGCGATCCAGTATTCCAGAGCAGTCATTGTAGAGTGGAGAGGCCGCGGCGTACTGGATTCCCCGCCGGAGCCTGTCATCGGGCTCGCCGAAGGCGAGACCCGGTGGCGGGGAATGACACCGCATCAAACAGCGAAGTCGTAGAGTGACGCTGCCGCCTCAAATCGAGCGCAGCACGTAGCGGCGATTGTCCTTCTGCACCGGGCGCGCGTTCATCGGATAGAGCTTTGCGAACGCGGCGATATCAGTGGCCGACACCTGGATCGGAGTGGTCAGCAGCAGCCATTCGACCGTTTCCGAGCAAGGCGGCGTCGTCAGCGAGCCGGGGTAGCGGTAATAACCGAGCTTCGTTGGCAGCATGGCGAGCGGATCGATGCTCGCATCCGCTTTCACCGCGGGTCCTTCCGCTGCCGGCATGGTCTTGACGATCTTGCCGAAGGCCGCGTTCGGCCTGCCCTCGGTCATCAGCACGCCGACCACGGCGAGTCCGCCGGCCTCGTTGCGATGGACGAAATGCGCCTCCATCGGAAAATTCTTGCCGCCGATCATGTGCTCGCTGGGCCGGTGAAAGTGCACCTGTAGCAGCTTGTACTTGACGTCGCCGAGCGTGAGCGTGCTGCCTTCGGCAAAGTTGAGCTGGATCGTATGCCCGTTGTTGACGATGGTGTCGGCGTTCTTGCCCCAGTTCAGCTTCAGAGCCGGCAATTGCGACTTGATCGTCGCCTCGATATCGATCGGCGATTGTTGCAAGCCGACCGTGCAGACCTTGTTGGCCGCGTCGAGATCGCCCCATTTGGCCGGACCGCCGGCGCCCTCATAGCTCCAATGCGTGCCTTCGGCCGCGAAGCCCGGCTTGCACAATGGACAAAGCGCGAGACCTGCCAGGGCCTTCAATGCGTGACGGCGATTCATCATATTCCCCCTGCGATGAATTTGGTCGGCAATAGGTGCGCAACTTATGCAAGCGGGGAGGTGAGTCGCAAGGTCGCGGCAGACAAAACGCGGCCTGGCTGATGTCGTCGCCTTGGTAGGAAACAATCACTGGCTTGCCCACAGGATGCGCGCAATCCACGCCACATCACCCGCCGCCATCGTGCGTTCGGCCTGTGTCCCATCGAGCGGCTCGAGCTCCAGCGCCCTTGCGGTGCGGCGCTTCAGCGTCCCGACCGTCATCTCGCCCGCTTTGCTCCTCACCACCACGCGATCGCCTTTGCGGATCGGCGCGCCGGGTGAGACCAGGACGATGTCGCCGTCGCGATAGACAGGCGCAAGCACATCGCCGGAAATCTCCAGTGCAAACGTGTGGCTGTCCTCAGCGGTGGGAAGCGCGATTTCGGTCCAGCCCTTGCCGGATGGAAGGCCGGCCTCGTCGAAAGCGCCGCTCGTCCCGGCCTGCGCGAAGCCGAGCAGCGGCACCGAACGGCCGTCGCACGCGCCGTCGTCGTCAATCAACTTGGCAAAGCTGTCAATCGAGGCGTCGGCCGCGGCCAGCGCCTTTGCGATCGATTCGGTCGAGGGCCAGCGCTCGCGGCCGTCGGCGGTGACGCGCTTGGACCTGTTGAAAGTGGTGGGGTCGAGCCCGGCACGTTTGGCGAGGCCAGACGGCGACAATCCGGCGCGCGCCGCCAGCCGATCCAGCGCGGCCCAGATCTGGTCGTGAGTCAGAATCCTCTGCGCTTTGGCCTGTCTGACCATGGTAGGTCCAGCCCGTCGCAACTCAGGAAAACTGTCCTCAAATCAACCGGTTTTCCTTTTTTCGCGCAAGGGGCGGCGATTTCACCGGACTGGAAAAGGCTCTAGGTCTTGAGTTCGGAAGGGACGGCCTTTACGGTCGCGCCCGGGTTTCGAGACCCGCGAGAGACGAAAAAACCCAAAAGACTCAAAGAGCAAACAAGGCTGCGTAAGCGGTGGTCAAGATCTACAAAATCTGTCCGGCCTCGGCCTGGCGCGAGGCGGAACGGCAGGGTGTCTACCGCGGCAGCGCGGATGATTCGCGCGACGGGTTCATCCATTTCTCGACCGCCGCCCAGGTTCCCGAAACCCTCCGCAAGCATTATTTCGGGCAGCGTGCGCTGTTCCTGGTCGAGGTCGACGGCGACACGCTGGGCAGCGAGCTGCGCTGGGAACGCTCGCGCAATGACGAGCTCTTCCCGCATCTCTATGGCGAGCTCGATCTCGGCGCCGTGATCGCAGTGATCAACCTCAACATGCGCTCAGACGGTAGTCACGAGGTTCCGGAGCTGCTGCCGTGATCCGCGCGTTCGACGCCTTTTCGCTGCCGGTGCTGCGCTGGCTCGATCCCGAAGACGCGCATCGCCTCGCGATCCAGGGCCTGCGCTTCCTGCCGCCGATCAAGCCGCGTGCCGATGATCCCAAGCTCGCGGTGCGCGCCTTCGGGCTGAACTTTCCCAATCCGATCGGCATGGCCGCGGGCTTCGACAAGAGCGCCGAGGTGCCGGACGCACTTCTGCGGCTCGGCTTCGGCTTCGTCGAGATCGGCTCGGTGACGCCGAAGCCCCAGGAAGGCAATCCGCGGCCGCGGCTGTTCCGGCTCGAGCGCGACGAGGCCATCATCAACCGCATGGGCTTCAACAATGACGGCGCGGAGGCGGCTCTGCGCCGTCTTGCCGCGCGCGCGCAGCACGGCGGCATCGTCGGCGTCAATGTCGGTGCCAACAAGGATTCGCCGGACCGCGTCGCGGACTACGTCAAGCTGATCGAGACCTTTGCGCCGGTGGCGAGCTATTTCACCGTCAACGTCTCCTCGCCGAACACGCCGGGCCTGCGCAATTTGCAGGAAGGCGCGCTTCTCGACGAGCTCCTCGCACGCGTGATCGACGCCCGCGAGCGGGTTCGCCAGAAGGCCGGCGACACGCCGGTGCTGCTCAAGATCGCGCCGGATTTGAGCCTCGCCCAGCTCGACGAAGTCGTGCAGGTCGCGCGCTCGCGCCGGGTCGACGGCATGATCGTGTCGAACACCACGATCGCGCGGCCGAGCACGCTGCGTGATCAGATGCGGGCAAAGGAACAAGGTGGCCTGTCCGGCCGGCCGCTGTTCCGTCTGTCGACGCGCATGGTTGCGGAAACCTATGTGCGCGTCGAGGGTGCGTTCCCGCTGATCGGCGTCGGCGGCGTGGACTCGGGCGGCGCCGCGCTGACAAAGATCCGCGCCGGCGCCAGCCTGATCCAGCTCTATTCGTCGCTGGTCTACAAGGGTCTCGGTCTGGTCGACGAGATCAAGCGCGACCTGACCTCGACGCTGCTCCGCACCGGGCGGGATTCGCTGTCCGATATCGTCGGCGCTGATGCAGCGACGCTCACGGCGGAAGACTGGCCGGGGATGTAGGACGGTCTCGTGCCCCGGACGCAGCGCCGCGCGCCAACTTCGGCGTGATGCGCTGCAGAGCCGGGGCCCATGTAGCGACGCTCTGGGTCCCGGCTCGCGCTTCGCGCGTCCGGGGACACGAGGGTTATGGTTTGGCGAACGTCACCCGATACAGCGCCGGATACCGCGCGCCCTGCAAGCCGCCGCGAGCGACATAGAACGCGATCAGCGCGCACCACAGTCCGGCATTGCCGAACGATTGCAGCGCCAGCCAGACGCCGAAAAAGATTGCCAGCGATAACAGCATCAGATTGCGCATCTCGCGCGCCCAGGTCGCGCCGACATAGATGCCGTCGAAGCCGAAGGCGAACACGCCGGGGATGGGCGCGAGGACGATGAAGGGCAGGAAGTCGCGCGCGGCGCGGCGGACGTCCTCACTGGCTGTCATGACGTTGATGATGCTTGGGCCGAACGTCGCGAACAGCAAGGCGACGACCAGCGCGAAGCCGAGGCCCCAGAGCAGCACCAGCCGGGTCGAATCCGCAAATCCCCTGGCGTCGCGCGCCCCAAAGGTGCGGCCGCAGAGCTGCTGGGCAGCGTTGGCGAGCCCGTCGAGGAAGAAGGCGCTGACCAGCAGGAAATTGTTGAGCACGGAGTTCGCCGCCAGCGTGATGTCGCCGGTGCGCGCGCCCTTGGCGGTGAAAAACAGGAACACGGCGATCAGCGCCGCGGTGCGGATCATGATGTCGGAATTCACCGCCAAGAGCCGCATCAGCTTGGCCCGATCGAACAGCGTCGCGCGGGGCACGGCAAAGCCGCCATGAGCAAAGCGTCGGCAGACGATCAAGCCAAGCACGAAGCCTGTTGTCTCCGCCAGCAACGCGGCGATTGCCGCGCCGGCAATGCCGGTGTCGTAGACCAGCACCAGCAGGATCGTCGCCACCATGTTGATGAGGTTGATGACGACCTGGAGCGCGAGCGCCGGATTGGCGCGGGCCTGCCCAACCAGCCAGCCGAGCACGACGTAATTGGCGAAGGCGAAGGGCGACGACCAGATCCGGATCATGAAATAGGTCTTCGCCGCACGCGTCACGCCTTCGCTGCCGCCCATCAGGTCGAACAGCACCGATGTCAGCGGCAGTTGCAGCCCGATCAGCGCGGTGCCGATCAGGCCGGCAACGATGAAGCCGCGCACCAGGATCGCGGCCTGCTCGCGCGTCTCGCCGGCGCCCAGCGCCTGTGCGGTGAAGGCGAGCGTGCTCATGCGCAGGAAGCCGAACAGCCAGAACAGGCAGTCGAAAATGACGGAGGCCATCGCGACGCCGCCGAGCAGCGCGGCATCGTCGAGCCGTCCGATCGCGGTGGTCGAGACCACACCGATCAGCGGCGTGGTCAGGTTCGCGACCATCGCCGGTCCCGCGATGGCGAACACCTGGCGGGAGCCGATCCTGGGATGAACCGGTGCGTGCATGTCAGAACACGAGCACCATGCGGTCCTCTGCAGCGAGATGCGGCACTTCGCCCAGGCGCGACAGCATGTCGTCGCTCATATGGGTCAGGACGAGCCGCTTGGCGCCGATCGCTGGCAAATGCTGTTCCAAAGTCTTCAGGCTGAGGTGGTTCTTGACCACCTTCTCGTACATATAAGCTTCGGCGATGAAAAGGTCCGCGCCATGCGCCAGCGGAATGAGCGTCTCCGTCCATTCGGTATCGGCGCTGTAGGCGAGCGTGCGGCCCTCGGCCTCGACGCGGTAGGCGAGGAAGGGACCGCCGGATTCGCCGTGCACGACCGGATAGGGTGTCACGGTCACGGCACCGAAGGTTTTGCGTTGCCCCGGCGCGAGCTCGACGACGTTGAGCTCGAAGCGCTGCTTGGTCTTGGAGGAGTGCTCGAACAGAGCCTCCATCACCTCACGCAGCCGCATCTCGATGCCTTGCGGACCCGCGATCGTCAGCGGCCGCGTCCGCCGTGAGAATTGCGCGTCGAGCAGGAAGAAGGGAAGGCCGGCAAAATGGTCGCCGTGGAAATGCGTGATCAGGATGAGATCGACCTCGTTGCGGTCGATCTCGAGCCGCTTCAGCGCCGGCAGAGCCGACGCGCCGCAATCGATCAGGAAGTTGGCTTCACGGCCTGAGACGTGGAAGCAGGTGTTGAGCCTGCCGCCGGAGCCGAAGGCGTCACCGCAGCCGACGAAACGCAATTGCATCGGCTGCGCACTCCCTCAATCAATCCTTATCGGCCGCGCGGCGCGCCGAAGACGCGCGAGAGCAGCCAGATCGGAATCACGATGACCGCACCAAGCAGGAAGTAGCGCCACAGCCAGTTCACGGCGTCGAAGCCGAGATCCCACAGACGCTGGAACAGGAGGCGAATGCTGTGGATGATATTCCAGGGGTCGAAGCCGATCGCGGCCAGCACGACGCCGACCAGAATCGAGAGCAGGACCAGCCGAAACGCGACTGCCAGCGGGGAGCCGCCGAGAAAGCGGTGCAGGCCGTCGCTGCGGCCGGCCGGCAAATCTCTGACGTCTTGGACCATCGCAAACTCCTCAAGGGGATTCGATCGCATTATAGGCACAGCGCGGCACATGGGGAACCCAGAGCGGGGCGTCAATCGGGTTACTGGAGTTTAATTCGGTAGCGGACTCGGCGCCCCTGGGTACGGAATGATCGCGCCGCAGGAACGGTGCCACCTCTCCCGCTTCGGGAGAGGTCGGCACGTCCCGGGCGATGCGAAGCATCGTCCCGCGCGCCGGGAGAGGGCTTTCTCCTCTAGGGGATTCTCTTGATAATCCCACTGCGGAGACAACCCTCTCCCGCAAGCGGGAGAGGGGGCGCACCGTCTTCTTGGCGGCATCGAGCCTCAAACATCGATCTCCGCCGCCTCCGCCTTCAACATCTTCTCCAACGTTTCCAGCCTATCTGCCTCCCGCGGTGGCTTGTCCCAGCGCAGGCGGCTGATGCGGGGAAAGCGCATGGCGACGCCGGATTTGTGCCGCGGCGAACGCTGCAGGCCCTCGAACGCGACCTCCAGCACCAGCCCCTTGTCGCTCTCGTGCACGACATGACGCACGGGGCCGAATTTTTCGGTGGTGTTACGACGGACGAAACGATCGATCTGCAGCAGCTCCTCATCGGTGAAGCCGAAATAGGCCTTTCCGACCGGCACCAGTTCATCGCCGCCCGCGCCTGCCGTCCAGACGCCAAACGTGTAGTCGGAATAATAGGACGAGCGCTTGCCGTGGCCGCGCTGCGCATACATCAGCACGGCGTCGATGATGTGCGGATCGCGCTTCCACTTCCACCACTGGCCCTTCGGCCGTCCCGGCAGATAGGGCGCATCGCGCCGCTTCAGCATCACGCCTTCGACGGCGTCCGCATCCTCGCCGGCGCCGGCGCTCGCCGGATCCGCGCGTGCCGCGGTCAACGCTTGCCAGCTCGTGAAGGGGACGGTTGGCGACAGATCGATGCGGGTCTCATCGAGCTTCTTGACGAATGCCTCCAGCCGTTCGCGCCGCTCGGCAAACGGCAGCTCACGCAGGTCGTTCTCGTCGTCACCGAGCAGATCGTAGGCGCGCAAGTGAATCGGAAACTCCTTGATCAGCTTGGGCGAGACAACCTTGCGGTTGAGCCGTTGTTGCAGAACGTTGAAACTCTGCACGCGGCCCTCGCGCAGGATCAGGAGCTCGCCATCGATGGCGCCGGGCAGGTGCAGCGACGGCACGAGATCCGGAAAGCTCCCCGTGATGTCCTCGCCGGTGCGCGAATAGAGCCGCGCCGTGATGTGGCCGCGATCGTCGCGGCCCGCCACCGCCTGCACGCGGATGCCGTCCCATTTCCATTCAGCGATGTAGTCGGCGGGATCGAGCGCCGCGAAATCAGTGTCCTCGATCGCATGCGCCAGCATCACGGGCCGGAACGGCGCGGGATCGCGGTTGACCGGCTTGTCGCCGCGGCCTTCCAGCCAGGCGAACAGGTCGAGATAAGGCGGAGAGAGGCCCGGCCAGATCAACTCGACCTCATGCGGGTCCTTGTCGCCGAGCGCGGCAGCCGCGGTCTTGGCGAGACGCGCCGAGATGCCGATGCGAAGCGCGCCGGTGACGAGTTTCAGCAGCGCCCAGCGTCCGGTTTCGTCGAGCTCGTCGAGCCAGCGCTCGAGTTGTCTTGGCAGCTCGGTCTTGCCGAGCGTGCGCAATGTGGTGACGACTTCGGTGAGGGATGGCGGCGGTGGGTTGTTGTGGGCGAACGGCGCCTTCGGCCACATCAGCGCCACCGTCTCCGAGAGATCGCCGACATAGTCGTAACTCAACCCGAACAGCGCCGGATCAGTGCGCGCCGCAATGAGGTCTCGGATCAACGCGGGCTTGGCATGCTTGAAGCTGAGCGCACCGGTCAGCGCCGCCAGCGCGTAGCCGCGGTCGGGATCGCCGACCTCGCGGAAATAGCCGGTGATCAGCCGTAGCTTATTGTTGCGGCCGGGCTCGTAGGCGAGACGGTCGAGCAGCTCGGCGAAGCGGTTCATGCTTCGGCCTCGCCTGGAATTGGCGCTTCGCTCTCCTCCTCGTCGCCATAGCCAACGAGATCAAGCGGCTGCGCTTTCAGGCCATTGCTCCGGCACCAATGCACCAGCGCATCTTCCTGGCCGTGGGTGACCCAGATCTCGCCTGCGCCGGTCGCGGCAATGGTGGCGGTAAGGCCGTCCCAATCGGCGTGGTCGGAGATCACCAGCGGCAATTCCACGCCGCGCTGCCGCGCTCGGGCGCGCACCCGCATCCAGCCCGAGGCGAAGGCGGTGACGGGATCAGGAAAGCGTCGCGTCCACAAATCGGAAGTGGCCGACGGCGGCGCCAGCGTGATGGTGCCGGCGAGCGCCGCCTTCTTCACGCCCTTCGCGGGCTGCAACTCGCCAAGTTCGATGCCGCGGCTCTGATAGTAATGCGTTATCGTCTCCATCGCGCCATGCAGGTAGATCGGCTCGTCATAGCCGGCCGCACGGAGCAGCGCGATCACGCGCTGCGCCTTGCCGAGCGAATAGGCGCCGACGAGATGCGCGCGTTCCGGAAACAATGCGACCGAGGCCAGTAGCTTTCTCACCTCGTCGGCGGCATCGCCATGCCGGAATACCGGCAGCCCAAAGGTGGCCTCGGTGATGAAGACGTCGCAGGGCACCAGCTCGAACGGCGAGCAGGTCGGGTCGGGCGCGTCCTTGTAGTCGCCGGAGGCGACGATGCAGGTGTCCTTGCACGTCACGGCAATCTGCGCCGATCCCAGCACATGGCCCGCCGGGTGAAACTTGACCTTGACGTCGCCGAGCCGGATCTCCTCGCCATAGCGGATCGCTTGCGTCGATCCGGCAAAGTTCTCGCCGTAACGCAGCCGCATCATGTCCAGCGTTTCCTGGGTCGCCAGCACGGCGCCATGGCCGGCGCGGGCATGGTCGGAATGCCCGTGGGTGATCACGGCCCGCTCCACGGGACGGACAGGATCGATATGGAAGCCGCCCGGCTTGCAGCACAGGCCGGCAGCAGTTGGCAGCAGGATGTCTTGCGGACGCATGTGAGTGATATAGGAAGGGGCCGCTCCAAATTAAGCGGTCATGCGCGGGCTTGACCCGCGCATCCATCTTCTTAATGAGTCTTCTTTTTGATGGGATTGCCGGGTCAAGCCCGGCAATGACGAGTAGTTCCATGCCGCTCCGCCTGTTCCTGACCTCCGGCGATCTCATGGCCGACCGCCGTTTCGAATTCGCGCGCGACCTGCAGCTCAAGGGCGACCTGCCCGCCGCCGCGGACCTCCTGGAGCAGGCAATCGAGCTCGCGCCTGATTTCACCTCGGCCTGGTTCACGCTCGGCGAAATCCGTCAGCAGCTCGGCGAGCGCGATAAGGCCATCGCGGCCTTCCGCAAGGCGCGCGACTCCGATCCTGAGGACCAGCACGGCGCCGGCCTGCACCTGATGCGGCTCGGGGACGCAGAGATGGCGGAGATGCCCAAGGCCTATGTGCAGGCGCTGTTCGATCAATACGCGCCGCGTTTCGAGCATACGCTGATCAACGATCTCGGCTATCGCGCCCCCGCGCTGATCTTCAAGGCGGTGCTGGCGGCGCGCGTCGCCGCCAAAAAACCCGCCTACTTCAAGCGCACCATCGATCTCGGCTGCGGCACTGGTCTTGCGGCCGCCGCGTTCGCCAAGCAGGTCGACCATTTCATCGGCATCGATCTGTCGCCCGGCATGATCAAGGAGGCGCGCGCGACGAATCTCTATGCCGAGCTCGAAGTCGCCGACATGATCGAGGGGCTGCGCGGCAAGGCCGACGCCAGCGCGAACCTCGTCGTCGCCGCGGATGCGTTCGTCTATCTCTCCGATCTCGCACCGGTGTTGAGCGAAGCCAGGCGCGTGCTCGTATCAGGCGGCGTGCTCGCCTTCACGCTGGAGACGCATGACGGCAGTGGTATCGTGCTCGGCCAAGGCCTGCGCTATGCCCATTCGGCGGAATATGTTCGCGGCGCCATCGCGAAGGCCGGGCTCAAGCTGCTGACCCTCGAGCCGGCCTCGCCTCGCAACGAGAACAACGAGCCGGTGCGCGGTCTCGTCGTCGTCGCCGAGAAAACTTGAGTCTAGGCGCTAACGCCCCGCGATTTGAGCGTCATTGCGTCGCAAAGCCGCGACTTCCCACTTGCGAGCCGAGCTGCGATGTCAGCACAATGCGCGCACCAGGGAGAAAACAATAATGACCAAGAATCCATCGCGGCGCGATTTCAGCGCCGCCGCGCTCGCCACCATCGCCGCATCGACTCTGCCTGCGCCTTACGTCTGGGCCGCGGAGAAGAAGTACGATGCGGGCGCCAGCGATACCGAAATCAAGATCGGCCAGACCGTACCGCATTCCGGTCCCGGCTCGCTCTATGGCGTGCTCGGGCGCATCGGTGAAGCCTATTTCCAGATGCTGAACGAGAAGGGCGGCATCAACGGACGCAAGATCAAGTTCCTCACCATGGACGACGCCTACAGCGCGCCGAAATGCGTCGAGGCGACGCGGCGGCTGGTCGAGCAGGAGGAGGTGCTGGCGCTCTACGGCTCGCTCGGCACCGCGCCGCAAACCGCCGTGCACAAATATCTGAACTCCAAGGGCGTGCCGCAGCTTCTGCTCAACACGGGCGCATCGAAGTGGAACAACCCGAAAGAGTTCAAATGGACGATGGCGGGCCTGCCGCTCTATCCGACCGAGGCGCGCATCCTGGCCCGGCACGTCGTCAGCGTGAAGCCGAACGCCAAGATCGGCATCCTCTACCAGAACGACGATTTCGGCCGCGACTTCTTAGGGCCGTTCAAGAAGGTGCTGGCCGATGCCGGCGGCACCGCACAGGTGATCATGGAGCAGACCTACGATCTCACCGAGCCGACCGTCGATTCGCAGCTCATCAACCTCTCCAAGTCCGGCGCCGACGTCTTCTACAACATCTCGACCGGCAAGGCGTCGTCGCAGTCGATCCGGAAGGTGGCCGAACTCGGCTGGAAGCCGCTGCAGCTTCTTTCGGCCGGCTCGACCGGCCGGTCGATCCTCAGCGCCGCGGGCCTCGAGAACGCCACCGGCATCGTCGCAATCCGCTATAACAAGGAGGTCGGCCTGCCGAAATGGGAGAAGGACCCCGACGTGATGGCGTTCGAGGAACTGCGTAAGAAGTACACACCGGCGATCGACCCCGACAACACCATCGCCTTCGCCGGCTACGGCCAGGCCGCGACCATGGGCGAGATCCTGCGCCGTTGCGGCGACGAGCTCACCCGCGCCAACGTGCTGAAGCAGGCCTCGACGCTCGCGGGCTTCCATTCCCCCTATTTCCTCGACGGCGTCACCTACAGCTACACGCCCGAGAACTACACGCCGATGAAGACGCTGTTCATCTCCACCTTCACCGGCAAGGACTGGGACATCTCCGATAAGCCGATGTCGGAGTAGGGCTCCGCCATTGCTTCCCCTCTCCTGCTCTGCCAGGAGAGGGGAAGGACGCCGGCGCTTCGCGCTAACCTGCGATAGCCAGCCGATACGCCCGCGCCGCATTTGCACCAAAAGCCTTGTCCCGCACACGCGGGCCAAGCCTCGCCAGGCAGGCCTCCAACGCGGTCTTGATCTCGCCGTAACTTCCCGCAAGCAGACACACTGGCCAGTCCGAGCCGAAGATCAGCCTGTCCTCGCCAAAACATTTTGCGACGTGCTCGATGAACGGAAACAGCCGTTCCGCATCCCAGTCATTCCAGACCGCCTCCGTCGCGAGCCCCGAGATCTTGCACCAGACATTGCCGCAAGCGGCTAATGCGGCAATGCGGTCGGACCATTCGTCGCTTCCACCGTCCGCGATCGGCGGCTTGGCGGCGTGGTCGAGCACGAAGCGCGCCTGCGGAAAGGCCTGTGCGGTCGCGATCGCCGACGGCAGCTCGCGGGCACGAACGAGGAAATCGTAAGCGAGATCGCGGGCGAACACAGCCGTGAGGCCGCGCTGCACATCCTCGCGGAGCAGCCAATCGGGATCAGCCTCGTCGTGGACCTGATGGCGGATGCCGACCAGCTTGCCGCCGCCGGGCAAAGCGCGCAGCCGGTCGAGCGTTTCGTCAAGCGCACCATCGGTCAGATCGACCCAACCGACCACGCCGACGACGAAGGGATTTGCCTGCGCGATGCGCAAGAACTGCTCGGTCTCCTCCAGCGCGGAGCGGCACTGCACCACGATGCTGGCGTCGACGCCGTTTGCTTTCAGCAATGGCGCGAGATCGGCAGGACCGAAAGCGCGACGGATTGGCGCGAGCTCGTCCGCCGCCATCCAGGGGTAGTCGGCGCGCGCCGGATCCCAGAAATGCTGGTGGCTGTCGATGATCATGGCTTACGCTCCGCCCGGAAGTGGCGCGCGCGCATCGACGAGCTTTCGTGCACGCAACTCCTGCCAGAACGCGGCGGGCACCGCCTTCTCCGACATCGCGATGTTGTCGGCGACCTCACCAGCGTTGCGCTCCCCTAGCACGGCGACCGTCACCGCCGGATGCGCCATGCAGAACTGCAGCGCGGCGGCTTTCAGCTCCGTGTCGTGCCTGCGGCAGAGTTCATCGAGCTCGAGTGCACGCGCAACGAGCGCCGCATCGGCATCCTGATAGTTGAACTTCGCGCTCGTGCGCGGATTGGCCAAGATGCCGCTGTTGTAGATCCCGCCGAGCAGGATGCCGATGTTCCTGGCCTGGCAGAGCGGAAACAGCGCCTCCAGCGCGCCCTGGTCGAGCAGCGTGTAGCGCCCGGCGAGCAGGAAGCAGTCGACCGGCACGGCCTCGGCGAAGCGAACCAGCATCTCCGATTGGTTCATACCGGCGCCGATCGCCTTGACCGTGCCCTCACTGCGCAGGCGCTGGAGCGCGCGGAAGGCGCCGGTGACGGCGTCGTCATAATGGTCGTCGGGATCGTGCACGAGCAGGACGTCGACGCGGTCGAGCCCGAGGCGCGTCAGGCTCTCCTCGACCGAGCGCATGACGCCGTCATGGCTGAAATCGAACACCGGCCGCTCGCGCGATGTGCCCTTGTAGTGCTCATCCTCGGCAGCAGCGCCGTCAGGGGCGCGCAGCAGACGACCGACCTTGGTCGAGATGGCATAGGAGTCCCGCTTCTGTTGCCGCAGGAATGCACCAACCCGCCGCTCCGCGAGGCCAAAACCGTAGAGCGGCGCGGTATCGAAGAAGCGGATTCCCGCCGACCAGGCACGTGCGAGCGTCGCTTCCGCATCGGCATCGCTGACGGGGCTGAACAATCCGCCGAGCGGGGCGGAACCGAGGCCGAGTGAGGTGACATCGAGAGGGCCGAGCCGCGAGCGTTTCATTCCCATTGCCTTACAACATTCTTCATTCCGACAGTTCAAAGATCATCTCCCCCGCTCGCGGAAACCGCAAGCGGGGGAGGCACGCAGGAGCACGGGGCTGGCGGCGCTCCTACTTCAGCATCTGCGCGACATTGTCCTTGGTGACGAGATCGAGGCCGGTGTAGACGATCTCCGGCACCTTCTCGCCCTTCTTGATGGCGAGCAGCGTGTCCATCGCCTTCTCGCCCATCTCGAACGGACGCTGGCCGACCAGCGCATTGGCATAGCCGTCACGCAGCAGCTCGAGCTGCATCTTCAGCGTATCGGCAACGACCAGCGTGAATTTGCCGGAATCGATGTCCTTCTTGTTCCTGCTAGCGAAAGCCTTGAAGCCTTCGGGAGCGAACATCGGCCAGCCGCCGATGGGAACGATCGCGGCGAGGTCGGGCGTAGCGGTGCGCATGTCCGTCATTTGCTGGACCGCCAGCGCCGGATCGTCGTTGCAGAAGGTCGGCGAGCCCGCGACCTCGGTCCATTTCGAACCCTTCAGCGCCTCGCGTACGCCATCGACGCGCTCGGCTAGGTTCTTGGCACCGGGGCCGCCCGAGACCATGGCGTACTTGCCGCCGTCGGGCCGCATTTTCAGCAATTGCTTGCCGAGGGCCAGGCCGAACTCCTTGTTGTTGGTGCCGATATAGGCGATGCGCTTGGATCCCGGGGCATCGGCATCGAAGGTGATGACGGGGATGCCGGCGGCGGTTGCCGCCTCGATCGACTTGGTCATGGCCGCGACGTCCGCGACGGAGATGGCGAGGCCGTCGACCTTCTGGGTGATGAAGTCCTGGATGATCTGGGCCTGCGTCGCCGGCTCGTGCTCGACCGGCCCCTTGTAGATGCACTCGATATTGCCGAGCTCCTTGGCGCGCTTCAGGCAGCCGTCGCGCGCAAAGTCGAAGAACGGATTGTTCATCGCCTTGGGCACGATGACGAAACGATAGTTCGCGGCGAACGCCGGCGTCGCCATCAGCGCAACAGCGATACCGGCAAGAAGAAATTTCCTCATTGTCTCCTCCACCCTTGTTTGGTGCCCATCCTCTCGAAAGTGCCCGGGAAGCGGACAGGCGGCATTTTCGTTGCCTTCCCGAGATGACGTTTATGTCAGGTCATCCGCGAGCGGATGCGATCGACCAGCACGGCCAGAATGATGATCACGCCCACCAGCGTCTGCTGCCAGTAGGAGCTCACTTGCGCCAGCACGAGCCCGTTGCGGATCACCTCCAACAGCACGCAGCCGACGATGGCCCCGAGCGGACCGCCGATGCCGCCGGCGAGATTGGCGCCGCCGATCACGGCCGCGGCGATCACGTTGAGCTCGTAGGATGTCGCCATGTTGGCCGGCGCCGATCCGAGCCAGCCGGAGATGATGATGCCCTGCAGGCCCGCGGCGAGCGCGCAGATCACATAGACCTCGATCTTCACCCGGACCACCGGAATGCCGGTCAGCTCCGCCGCCTTCTCGTTGCCGCCGAGCGCGAAGACATGGCGACCGAACGAGGTATGATGCAAGACCACGGCCATCGCCAGCGCCAGGATCACGAGATAGATGAACGGTGCCGGCACGCCGAGCACGTCACCCGAGGTCAGCGCATAGAAATAATCGGCATCCGGCCCGCCCGGGAAACTGCCGCGGCCGTTGGAGACGACATAGCCGAGCCCGCGCACGATCGAGAGCATGCCGAGCGTGGTGACGAAGGGCGACAGCCCGAGCACGGCGATGCAGAAGCCGTTGACGAGGCCGGCGATCAGCGCGACGCCGAGGCCGGCGAGGATCGAGACCAGCAGGATCAGCCCCGGCACATTGGCGAGCACGGTCTTGCCGTCAGCCGCCATGTGCACGAACAGCGAGCCCGCCGGCGAGCCGGGCGCCGACAGCTCGGTCATCACCATCGAGGTGATCATGGCCGAGAAGCACATCATCGAGCCGACCGACAGATCGATGCCGCCGGTGATGATGACGAAGGTGACGCCGAGCGTCGCAATGGCGATGAAGGAAAAATTCTTCGCCACGTTCTGCATGTTGCCTTGGGTGAAGAAGTAAGGGCTGGCGAAATGCATGATGACCAGCAGCACGGCCAGCGCGAGCAGGACGTAGCCGGTTTGGGAGGCGAAGATGCCGCGCTGCCACCATCGGATCTTGCCGACATTGGTGAAGGTGATCGGGGATTCCATGGGCATGGCCATCACGCCGCCTCCTTCGCGCCGGTGATGAGGGCGGTGACCTCTTCCGGGCTGGTCTCGTGGATCGGCTTGTCGGCCCGCTTCTCGCCGCGGCGCATGACGACGACGCGGTCGCACACCGCGAACACGTCGGGCATGCGGTGGGAGATCAGCATGACCGCGACGCCCTGCTCCTTCAGCCGGTGGATCAGGCCGAGCACCTGCTCGACCTGACGAACGGAAATCGCGGCGGTCGGCTCGTCCATCATCACCAGCCGCGCATTGGAGAGCCGGGTCCGCGCGATCGCGACGGCCTGGCGCTGGCCGCCCGACATCTGCTTGACGAGGTCGTCGGGGCGCGTCTCCGAGCGCAACTCGCCGAACAATTCCAGCGCGCGCGCCGCCATTGCCTTGTGGTCGAGCAAGGCGATGGGTCCAAATCTGCGCTTCAGCTCGCGGCCGAGGAAGACGTTGGCTGCGGCGGTCAGATTGTCCGATAGCGCAAGGTCCTGGTAGACGACCTCGATGCCGACAGCGCGGGCATCGACGGGCCGGTTGAAATGGACCGCGCTGCCGGCGAAGCGCATCTCGCCGTGGGTGGGGCGGAAATTGCCGGCGATAATCTTGACCAGCGTCGACTTGCCCGCGCCGTTGTCGCCCATCAGACCGACCACCTCGCCGGGGAAGACCTGCATATCGACGTCGTGCAGCGCGCGGATCGCGCCGAACTCCTTGCCGATGCCGGTGAGCTCGAGCACCGGTGTCGCGTCAGCCTTTGCCATCAGCGGCGCTCCTCAGACATAGCGGTTGACCAGGGATTCCAGATATTCCTGCCGTCCCGAGCGCGGCTGCGGGTCGAAGCCCGGCGCAAGCGCGCGGTCGGCGAGATCGGCGAGCGAACGCTGGCCGCCGAGAATGGCGCGGCCCTCGGGACCGGCCCAACCCTCGTAGCGCGTCGCAAGCGGCGCGGTGAGCGTCCCGGCGTCGAGCATGTCGGCGGCGGCGAGGAAGGCGCGCGCGCAGGCGTCCATCGAGCCGACATGGGCATGGATCAGATCGTCGGGATCGATCGACTGGCGGCGGATCTTGGCATCGAAATTGAGCCCGCCCGAGGTGAAGCCGCCGCGGTTCAGGATCTCGTGGAACACCAAGGCGAGCTCGGGCACGTTCATCGCGAATTGATCAGTGTCCCAGCCAAGCAGATCGTCGCCACGGTTGATATCGAGCGAGCCGAACACGCCGAGCGCCTCAGCCAGCGCGACCTCGTGATGGAAGGAGTGGCCGGCGAGGATAGCGTGGTTCTGCTCGATGTTGAGCTTGACGTCCTTGAGGAGATCGTAGCGTTCGAGGAAGCCGTAGCAGGTGGCGACGTCGAAATCGTACTGATGCTTGGTCGGCTCCTTGGGCTTCGGCTCGATCAGGATCGGGCCCTTGAAACCTATTCTGTGCTTGTGCTCGACGACCAGCGAGACGAAGCGGCCGAGCTGGTCGAGCTCGCGCTTGAGATCGGTGTTGAGCAGCGTTTCGTAGCCCTCGCGGCCGCCCCACAGCACATAGTTCTGGCCGCCGAGCCGGTGCGTCACCTCGAGCGCGGCGCGGACCTGGCCGGCCGCATAGGTGAAGATGTCGGGGTCCGGATTGGTCGCCGCGCCCGCCATGTAGCGGCGATGCGTGAACAGGTTTGCGGTGCCCCAGAGCAGGCGGACCTTGCTTGATGCCATCTTCTGTTCGAACAGATCGGCGATCGCGTTGAGGTTGGCGACGGATTCCGCAAGCGAGTCCCCTTCCGGCGCCGCATCGACATCATGGAAAGTGAAGAAAGGCACGTCCAGCAGGCGGAACAGCTCGAAAGCGACATCGGCCTTGGCCCGCGCCATTGCCATCGCGTCAGTGCCATGGTGCCAAGGGCGCTGGAACGTCTCGCCGCCAAAGGGATCGCCGCCGGGCCAGCAGAACGAATGCCAATAGCAGACCGCAAAGCGCAAGTGGTCCTCCAGCCGGCGACCATGCACGAGGCGATCCTTGTCGTACCAGCGGAAGGCGGGCGCGTTTTTCGCCTCCTTGCCGCCGAAGGCGACGGGTAGGCTTGCATCGAAGAATTTTGCTGACGCGTTCACTTAAACGGACTCCTTCAAGGCGGGATAAAGCGCGCGCCATCGGCGATAGGCCTCGTCATAGGCCGAAGCGACGGACGGGCGGGGTGTGAAGCTCGCAAGCCGCCGCGGGCGCGTGCAGACGTCCGCGGGATCCTCGCCTGTTACGGCGAGCCGGCCGAGCCGCGCAGCGCCGAGCGCGGCTCCGACCTCGCCTTCCTCGACGCGGTGGACGGGAATGCCGAGCACGTCGGCGCAGATCTGCGCCCAGAGCGATGAGCGCGAGCCGCCGCCGACGAGATCGAGCTCGGCAATCGGCCCACTCGCCGCGCTCAGCGCCGCCAGATTGTCGCGCGCGGCGAAGGCGACGCCTTCGAGCACGGCCTGCACGATCTGGGAGCGCCCGGTCGCGCCGCGCAGGCCGACGAAGGCGCCGCTGGCGGCGGCATCGTTGTGCGGCGTGCGCTCGCCGTCGAGATAAGGCAGGAATTGGACCGGGCTTGGTGCATCGACGCGCTCGCCGAGCGGCGCCAGCAGCGCTGCGGCCGGCATCTCCATCACCCCGGCGAGCCAGGCCAGCGAGGCCGCGGCCGACAGCATCACGCCCATCTGATGCCAGAGGCCGGGCAGCGCGTGGCAGAAGGCGTGCACGGCAGAAGCCGGCGCGGGGGCGAAGCGATCGGTGACGCGGAACAGGACGCCGGACGTTCCCAGCGACAGGAAGGCATCGCCCGGCGCGATGGCGCCGAGCCCGATCGCACTGGCCGCATTGTCGCCGGCGCCGCCCGCGACGACGACATCTTTCGCCATGCCCCAGCGCTGCGCGCAATCCGGCGCGAGCATCGCGCTCACCGCGCTGCCCTCGACGAGGCGCGGCATGTGGTGCAGATCGAGCCCGGTGGCATGCAGCAGCAGGGCTGACCAGCGACGCAGGCCGACGTCGAGCCACAGCGTACCGGCCGCGTCCGACATGTCCTCGGCCATCTCGCCAGTGAGGCGATAGCGGACATAGGCCTTCGGCAGCAGCACCTTTGCGACGCGGTCGAAGATCTTCGGCTCATGCCGTGCCACCCAGAGCAGCTTCGGCGCTGTGAAGCCGGGCATCGCGAGATTGCCGGCAATTGCGTGCAACGAGGGACAGCGCCGCTCCAGCGCTGCGCACTCGGCCTGCGAGCGGCCGTCGTTCCAGAGGATGGCCGGACGCAGCGGCCGGCCGTCCTCGCCAAGCAGCGTCGCGCCATGCATCTGACCTGACAGCCCGATGCCACGAACCTGCGCAAGCTCGCGCGGCTGGCGCGCTGCGAGATCGTCGACTGCGCCGATCGCCGCATCGACCCAGGCATCGGGATCCTGCTCGGACCACAGCGGCGCGGGATGCGACAGCGCAAGCTCGCGCGCCGCCGTCGCGACGATCGCGCCGGCTTCGCTCACGAGCACCGCTTTCACACCGGACGTGCCGATGTCGATCCCGAGATACACCTATCCTCCCTTTCGCCTGCCGCGGTAGAGCGATCTTGCGTCGCTTTCCCCCGCAACGGGCCGATTCGAAATCCACCTGCCGCTAAGGCAGATTGTCCCGCATCACGATGTCGATCCTGATCTTCTCCTGCTCGCGCAAGATCGGTTCTCCGCGGGCGAGCGCCAGCAGCACGCGCACGGCTGCGCGCGCTTCATGTCCGGGGTTCTGCGAGATCGCGGCATCCATCACGCCCTGCAGCAGCAATCGGCGCGTCAGCGCGGTGACGTCGTGCCCGACGAACACCACCTGCTTGTCGCGCCCGGCCTCGCTCAACGCTTTGGCAACGCCCTGCGTGCCGGCGCCGACGTTGTAAAGGCCGACAATGTCAGCATGCCTGCCGAACAACCGTGCCAGCAGCTGCTCCGAACGGTCGTCCTCGTCGCGCCCTTCCAGCACCGGCAGCACGCCGAGATCGGGGAATTCCGTCGCCATCACCTGGTTGAAGCCGAAGATGCGCTCGGCATGGTCGCGCAGGCCCTGCGAGCCCGCGACGATCGCGACCTTGCCGGACCTCTGGCCCACCAGCCGCCCAACCAGCGCGCCGGCGGTGCGCCCCGCCGCGATGTTGTCGATTCCGACATAGTGGTGCCGGCGCGAGGACGGCACGTCCGAGACCAGCGTCACCACCTTGGTGCCGGCATCGACGAGATCATTGATGGCAGCGCGGACGCTCGGATGATCCAGCGCCACCACCGCGACGCCGTCATAGTCACCCGACAGCGCCTCCAGCGAGGCCGCGAGCGCGGACGGGTCGAACACGTCGGTTGCGACCATCTCGACGCTGAGGCGGCGGGCTGACAGCCAGGCCGGCATCTCGCCGAGATAGGCCTCGATCTGCTGCATGAACGGGTTCGGCCCCGACGGCATCACGAAGGCGAAGCGGCGGGCGCGGCCGCGGGCGAGCTCGGCGGCGGCCACATGTGGCTGGAACGAATTGCGCTCGATGGCTTCCTTGACGCGCCGGACCGTGTCCGGGCGTACCCCCGGCCTGTTGTGCAGGACGCGGTCGACGGTCGCGAGACTGACGCCCGCCTCGCGGGCGATGTCCTTCAGCGTCAGCGCAGTCGGGGTGAGCGTCTCGGCCATGGCTGAAGGCTAGCAGAGGTGTTTTGAGGTACGCAACTCATTTTGAGGGAACATCGGTCGTTTTTGATCCGCCGCTGCCTCTTGTGGAACGGCTCCTCCAGCAGGTCGTTGCCGCGGCGTGCGTAACGACATCACCCATCATTCCGGCGAGGGCCTGAGCCCGACGCTCGAACGCAATATCCACGCGCTGGTCGAGCGGCGGCGCCGGGAGCAGCAGGCGGCAAGAGGCCAGGACAAGGTCGCCGACGCGATTACGGCCTTCACCGGCAGCATGACGTTCGTCTACCTGCACCTCGCCGTGTTCGGGTTCTGGATCATCGCCAACCTGCATTGGCTGCCGGGGATCCCAGCCTGGGACGAGAGCTTCGTCGTGTTGGCGATGATCGCCTCGGTGGAAGCGATCTTCCTCTCCACCTTCGTGCTGATCTCGCAGAACCGCATGACGGCGGCAGCCGACAAGCGCGCCGATCTCGATCTCCAGATCAGCCTGCTCGCCGAGCACGAGCTGACCAAGGTTGCCCGTCTCCTCACCCAAGTCGCGGAGCGGCTCGACGTCAAGCCGGACTCTGAGCGGGACCTGGAGGAAGCGGCCCGGGACATTGCGCCCGAGCGGGTGCTCGACAGGATCGAGGAGACGCGCCCCTGAGCTATCGGTGCGCCGGCATCGACAAGTCCAGCGTCAGGAACAGGCTGTTGGGATCCTCGACATAGAACTCGAAGGGGTCACAGGCGACGAAACCGTGCGCCAGATAGAGCGCATGTGCCGGCTTGAAATAGTCCCACGAGCCGGTCTCGAGGCTGAGACGCGTCATGCCGCGCACACGTGCCTCCGTGATGATGTGGCGGAGCATCTGGGCCGCCAAAGCCGCGCCGGCGCGTGGTCTGAAGCGTATGCATCGACTTGACCTCACCATGCAATGCCGAGAGCGTCTTCAGCGCGCCGACGGCAACCAGCGTCTCACCGGCCCAGCCTGTCCAGAACGCGATATCAGGCGCGCGCAGCCCGGAGAGATCGAGCGCATGCGCACTGCCCGGCGCGGTCTGTGCCCGCGCCGCCGTGACGTGATGATCGAGCAGCGCGATGACGCAGGGATCATGGGTGTCGCCGGTGCGGATCTGCATCGTCATAGTCTCCACTTCACGCCCTCACATCTTCCCATAGGAAGCGCCGCGCCGCGTGATGATGACGTAGCGCGCGTCCTGCTTCGTTTCGTTCTCGAACATCACGGCGCGCATCACGTCGAAATCCAGACAATCGCCCTCGCGCAGCCGCACGGCCTTGGCATCGATATGCACGGCAATCGCGCCCTCCAGCATCAAGAGCTGCTGGGTGAAGGCATTGCGGCCCCAGGGACTGTAGGAGACGCGGGCGCCGGCCGGCAGGTCGACCACGATGATCTCGATGCCGCTGGCCGCATCCGGCGGCGAGGCATGACGCCGGCGATAGCCGCTGTCGGGATCGCGCCAATGCGGCTGGTCGGCAAGCCGCACCAGCCGCTCCGGCGGCTTCTCCGCCAGCGCGACGACATCGCTCAGCGTGACGTCGAGCGCCGCGCAGAGCTTGTTCAGCAGCGCCGCCGTCGCACTGCTCTGCGCCCGCTCCACCCGACCGATCATGGCCCGGCTGACGCCCGAGCGCGCTGCGAGCTCGTTCAACGTCATGCCCGCCTGCGTCCGCAGCGTCTTCAGTCGGCGACCGATCGCGCGGTCGAGCTTCTGCTGGTCCATCTCTTTGCGGGCCCTGGCCTTCGTCCAAACATTGCCCGACACGAGGACCGCACCCGCCGGGGCGAGAGTAAGCTTAAGGCCAGCGAGGCGCGTGTGCCGGGAGCGAGAAGCTAATATATTAGAAACTTGGCGCAGCGCGTGAGCGGCTCACGGCTTGATGAAATGGAATGCTATCGGGGAAGCTTGGAGCGGGCGAAGGGAATCGAACCCTCGTATGCAACTTGGGAAGCTGCCGTTCTACCATTGAACTACGCCCGCGAGATGCGCGCTTTGCGCCCCTCCTGATTAGCCGAGACGGCGCCTCCCGCCAAGCGGTTTGGCGCGTCCGCCCGGACGGTTGTTAACGTCCTGGTAAGATTCCAGATGCGCCGGATTGTGGCGGTGTTATGATCGAATTTCCGGGGAGAAACGTGCACTGAGTGGGGCGTGTGCATGGTGGGGCGCGCGTACGCGATATTCGACACGGCGCTGGGGCGCTGCGGCATCATCTGGAGCAGCACCGGCGTGGTCGCCGTGCAGCTGCCGGAGGCGCGGGAGATCGATACCCGCCGCCGGATCTTCCAGGTCCATCCCGAGGCGCGCGAGCAGCGCCCGTCCGAGAACGCCGAGCTTGCGATCGAGGGCATCACAGGCCTGCTGCAAGGCAACGATCCTGATTTCTCCGAGGTCAGCCTGGATGCCGGCGGGGTGCCCGGCTTCAACCGGCGCGTCTACGAGTACGCCTGCACCATTCCACGCGGAGAGACGCGCACCTATCACGAGGTCGCCAAGGCGCTCGGCGCTTCCGGCGCGGCGTATTCCGTGGCGCAGGCGCTCTCGAAAAATCCCTTCATGCTGATCGTGCCCTGCCACCGGGTGCTGGAAACAGGCAATTACACCGACCGGCTCTCGCCCTATGGCGGCGTCATCTCCAAGCGACGGCTGCTGGCGCTCGAAGGCGCCCATCCCGTCGCCAGCAAGACGCTGTTCGAGGTGCTGCTGCCCGTTGCCCCGCCGCGCGCTCCCAGCTAAGGCGCGATCCTGATCGCACCTTAGCTTTGTTTTTTGGGCATGATCTTGTCGGACAACCGCTACACACTTGTCCGGATCATGCCTAGATAGGCGGGATGGACGCGACCACACTGCTGACGACGCCATCGATGACGGTCTCCGAATTTCGCTGCGATGCGGGACCGGATGACACGCCATTTGCCGAGTGTCGCACCGGCCATTCCATCGCCTATGTCCGCTCCGGCAGCTTCGGCTGCCATTGCCGCGCCGGCTTCTTCGAGCTGGTGGCGGGCTCGATGCTGATCGGCGCGCCCCGCGAGGAATACACCTGCACGCATGAGCATGTCAGCGGCGACGTCTGCCTCGGCTTCTTCCTCAGCGAGGACCTGGTCGAGACTCTCGGCGGGCGGCGCGAGGTCTGGCGGGTCGGCGCGACGCCGCCGCTGCCCGAGCTGATGGTGCTGGGCGAGCTGGCCCAGACGGCAGCAGACGGCAGCAGCGACCTCGGCCTCGACGAGATCGGCCAGATCCTTGCCGGCCGATTTGTGGACGTCGTCTCGGGCAAGGCGCGCAAGCCGGCGACGCCCACTGCCCGCGACCGGCGCCGCGCGGTCGAGGCCGCGTTGTGGATCGACGACAATTCACATGAAGAAGTCGATCTCGAACAGGCAGCAAAGCAGGCAGGCCTGAGCCCGTTTCATTTCCTGCGGCTGTTCTCGAGCGTGCTCGGCGTCACTCCGCATCAATATCTGGTGCGCTCGCGGCTGCGGCACGCCGCGCGCAGGCTTGCCGACGATGATATCGCCGTCACCGACATCGCCTATGACGTCGGCTTCGGCGATCTCTCCAACTTCGTCCGCACCTTCCATCGCGCCGCCGGCATGTCGCCGACCAAGTTCCGCCAGGCCTCGAAGGGCATGCGCAAGATTCTCCAAGAGCAGCTTGCCCTCAACTGACTAGGGTCGTCTCCGGCGCGTGCCATTCGCGGCACGCTTCTGCAATGGAGACGAACATGTACGACCACATCGGATTGCGCATTGCCGACCTCGACGCCGCGACACGCTTCTACACCGCAGTGCTGGCGCCGCTCGGCTATGTCCTGTGCTCGAGCGGCGACGGCTATGCCGGTTTCGGGCCGAAGGGCGAGCCGGCGCTATGGCTGCACCAGAACAAGGGCCGGAAGGCGGATGGTGCACATATCGCGTTTCGCGCCAAGAATCACGACGCGGTCAAGGCGTTCCATACCGAAGGGCTGAAGAACGGCGGCCGCGATAATGGCGGCGCCGGCCCGCGCAGGGATTACAGCCCGACCTATTACGCGGCGTTCCTGATCGATCCTGACGGCAACAATGTCGAGGCGGTTTGTCCGTGAGCCGCCGCCGCGCACGAGCACTCGTAGGGTGGGCAAAGCGTAGCGTGCCCACCATCGCGTGAGACGGTGTCGATCAATGGTGGGCACGGCGCGCGAAGTGCGCGCCTTTGCCCACCCTACGAGCTAGCCACTCGCTCCGTCATTGCGAGGAGCTCTTGCGACGAAGCAATCCAGACTGTCTCCGCGGAAACATCACTGGATTGCTTCGCTTCGCTCGCAATGACGGTGTTTATGGCGTCGACCTATCGAAACCAAGGAAACCCCCATGGCCTCCATCCACAACGACATCTCCCTCCCCGCCCCCGCGCACGACGTCTGGGACGCGGTTCGCGATTTCGGCGCGCTGCATCAGCGGCTGGTGCCGGGCTTCGTCACGGCGTGCACGCTCGACGGCGATGCGCGCATCGTCACCTTCGCCAACGGCTCGGTCGCGCGCGAGGTGCTGGTCGATTGCGACGATGCGCGGCAGCGCCTCGTCTATGCGATCAACAACGAGCGGCTGAAGCACTACAGCGCCTCGGTGCAGGTCATTGCCGATGGCGAGACGAGATGTCGCCTCGTCTGGATCATCGACATGCTGCCGAACGAGCTCGCGCCTTACGTGCAGGGGCAAACCAAGGAGGCCGTGGTCGCCATGCACAAGGCGTTTCCGTCGGCGGCGGCCTGATCACCCACTGTGCGTTTTCTCACAGAGCTCTACCCTCGCCAGCCGTAACCATTCTCGCGGGCGTCCGGTTGGCTCCGCTCTCCCGGCGGCGCCGCGCACGCGAGGAGCATGTCATGAGAGGTGCGGACAAGGTGATCTGTCAGGCGGCCGCCGTGCTGCTGCTGTTTTCGATCTCGAGCGTGCCGGCAAAGGCGCAGCTCCTCGGCGGCGGCGGTGCCGGCGGCGAGGACATGATGACCCAGATGGCGCCGATGCTGGAGATGATGAAGGCCAAGATGGGCAAGCGCCGCTTCGCCATGCTGATGCAGACCATGGGCCCGATGATGAGCCGCATGATGGAGAACGGCGGCGGCATGATGGGTGGCGGCCTCGGCGGTGGCAATCTCGGCGGCGGATTCGGTGCGCCGAGCTACGGCGGTTACACGCCGATGGGCGGCGGCTATATGCCGGTCGGGATCGGCGGCATGGGCGGCGGCGACATCATGGGCATGCTCGGCGGCACAAGTGGCGGCGACATGATGGCGATGATCCCGCAGCTGATGCGGCTCGCCAATACCGGCGGCGGTGGCGGCCATCGTCGCCACAAGCACCGCTAGTCGGCAGCTGAAAGCGCCGGCCCGATCGCAGCCTTCGTCTTGCGCGGCCCCCAGCGTGTCAACACCACGCTGGAGCACGACAGCACGCCGAGCACGACCATCGAGCTCGCGGCCAGCCAGAAGAAGCTCTGTGCGGTGGCGCCGTGCGTCGACAGCCACCAGCCGACGGCCGCGATGTAGATCAGCCGCGCGGTCTGCGCCAGCACCGGCCCGACCACCTTGGCCGCGCCTTGCGAGGAGAAATACATCGTCGTTGCAAGACCGAAGAAGGCGTAGAACGGCCCGACCGTCGAGAGATATTGATGGCTCGCCGCGCGCACGGCGACGCTGTCGGTGAAGATGTTGACCCAGAGATCGGGGAAGATCGCAACGAGGCATGCCGGCGCGCCGACTGCCACGAAGGCGGCGGCACTGGCGATCCAGGCGATGCGCCGGGCCCGCGCGATGCGGCCCGCGCCGATCGCCATCCCGACCATTGGCACGCAGGCAATGCCGAACGAGAACGCGATCGAGGTCAGCAGGAATTCGAGCCGCGCGCCGATGCCGTAGCCGGCGAGGATCGCGGTGCCGAACTTCGCCAGCATGTGGGTGAAGATCGAGATCGTCAGCACCGATTGCAGCGGCGAGAAGCAGGCGATGGCGCCGACCTTGAGGATGTCGAAGAACATCGCCCATTGGATGCGCAAGCCCCGAAGCCTCAGTGCGATGCGCGCGCGGCCGGAGAACAGGTACCAGCCCATGATGCAGATGTTCATGGAATAGGCGATCAGCGCGCCAGCGGCGACGCCGCGCATGCCGAGCTGCGGCACCGGTCCGAACCCGAGGCCGAGCGTGCCGCCGAGCACGATCTGCCAGGCCGCGGAGTTGAGGATCAGGAACGACGGCAGCTTCATGTTGCCGGTGCCGCGCAACACGCCCGCCATGGTGTTGAGCAGCCAGGGCAGTACGGCGCCGCCGAAGAACACCTGCGTGTAGGCGATCGCATGCGTCAGCACATCGCCGCGGCCGCCAAGCATTTCGAGCACCCTGGGCCCGAAGATCAGCATGCCCAGCATGAAGACCAGACCGAAGCCGATGCCGATCAGCAACGCATGCCTGGCAAGCGTGCCGGCCCGCTCGCGGTCGCCGGCACCGAGGGCACGCGCGATGGCGGACGCCACCGCGCCGCCCATGGCACCGCCGGACATGGTCATGGTCAGGATCACTGTCGGAAACACCAGCGCCATCGCGGCCAGTGCCTCGACGCCGAGTCGCCCGACATAAGAGGTCTCGGCGATCACCACGCAGATGCCGGCCGACAAGCCGATCACGTTCGGCCAGGCGAGCGAGAGCAGCGTGCGCAGGATCGGCCCGTCGGTCAGCGCGCTCTTGACCGGCCGCGGAGGCGGCGGCAGCGGACGCTCGTGTTCATCGACCGGGATCTCGGCGATGTCGGACATGTCGTCTCCCGGGCACGAGCGCCATTTGCGGCGCGGCAATGAACAGGTGTGCCAATCAATCTATTCGCGCGCAGGGCGCGGCTGGGGCTTGTTAGCACGGTGCGCGCCGATTCCTCCTGCGCCGGGTGCAGGCGTGCCCTGCGGCAGCGCATTTCAATGAGTGGAATTACCCGATCGCCCATACCAGCGGCAGGCGACCGCCTGCCGTCGGGCGCAGGTGCACGCCGATATGCCGACCACATCCGGCAGCGAGACCTTCGAGCAATCCTTCCAGCATCTTGGTGCAGGTGGGGTGATAGTCAGCGACGTCGTCCATCAGTTTCCAGCTCAGCTGGCGTAGTTCGAACGCGCTTTCGGATTGCGTCATCTCGGCCGCATCATCCTGTGCGACGAACAACGCGCTCAGGAACGATGCGAACTCACTCGCGCCGCCGCGGGTCATCGACAGCGCCGCTGCAACCTCGTCGAAATACTGCATCCCGATCAGCTTGCCGGTGAGATGCAGCAGATAGCCGGCGTCCTCGGGGCCGAACAGCTGAACCATCACGGGCGTGGCGGTGCGGACATATTCCATCGCATAGTTGCGATAGGCTTTTTCGAGCCGCGGTTTTGGCCAGCTCGCGACCGGCAGTGCCGGAGCGGTCTTCGCGTCGAACAGCGGCGCCTCCAGATGCCGCGCGAAGACGAGCCGCCGATCCAGCTCGAGCGGATGGTCGTATTGATGGTAATAGCCTTCGAGCCCATCCTGGCCGTCGACGCTCTGCTTGGTGCAGACGAAGCCGAGCCTGAGATCGCCGAGCGCAACGCCATTGTTGGCGTGCCAGCCGCGCAGCATCGCGCGGGAGACCTCGCCCGGCACGCCGCAGATCGCGGTGCCCTTCCAGATCCAGCGCGGCGGCGGATAGCGGATCCAGGCCTTGGTGTCGCTCTCATACATGTATTCGACATGCACGCCGCCGATCCAATTGGACAGATAATGATATTGCGCGGCCGCCACTGCCGGCGGCAGATGACTGAGCCCGAGCTTTTGCAAACCAGGCAGGAAGCGCTCCTGCTGCTGGCGGGCGGAACACGCGGAACACGAACTCCGCGGCATCCGCCGTGCCGCGCCGCGTGACCACGGTGAGGATGAGCCCGGTGAAATAGGCGTGATAGAGGTCGGCGACCGCGCGCCAGCGCTTCCATTGGGCTTCCTGCGCGGTGTCGGCTGACGTGCTCATGTTCACTCCCGATCATTGTTGCGATCGAGTGTGTCACCGCCCTTGGTGACAGGCAACCTGATGCTCATGCAGGGCGCCCTGCACAGCGGCCCGTCAATTCCGCATCACGAATTTTGCGCAAGCCTGGCAGCGCGCTCGCGCTCGACACGTTCGGTGACGTCGCGTGCCATCGCCACCGACCCCTGCACTGCGCCGTCAGTGTCACGCACGAGCGCGAAGGTCATCTCGATGTAGAGCTTGCGTCCGCTCTTGTGCAGCGCGCGAGTCAGCGTCGGCTTCCCCGCAAGCTTCATCGTCCCGCTCGCGAGCGCAGCCTCGAAGCCTTTCCAGTGCGCGGCGCGGAGATGCTCGGGAATGATCAGGTCGAGATTCTGGCCGAGCGCTTCATCGGCGGTGAAGCCGAACAGCGCGGCCGATGCGCGATTCCAGCGCGTGATCGTGCCGGAGCGATCGGAATAGATCAGTGCGTCCGCGACGTCTTCGATGATGTTTGCGTCGAGCTGGGATGGATCGGTCATGACGAGACCTCGCATATCGCTGGATTTTGCACATCCTGGCACACATTCGGTGTCATCGCCCGACTTTACCGGGTCATCCAGTACCCCGAGGCGGCAGTGACTAGATCGAGAGGCCGCAGCGTACTGGATGCCCCGGTCAAGCCCTAGCATATTCACACATCTCGGGGCCGGCGGCGTCTTGCCAGATCGTCTGAAGTCTGAATCCATCGGAGCGTTGTGCCGATGGAGCGAGTGATGGAAGGCGGATTGGGACGGTTTGGAGACCGGCGCCTGGAAAAAGGGGTGCCCGTTTGTTGGCCCGCCTTATCAGCGTCGGTCAGTCTGGGATCAGTGTTCGGCGGGTTGGCGGGGATCGAGCTGGCGAGATCCGCATCACGCGTTTCCTTCGCAATCGGCGGGTGACCCCGGAGGAGATGGTGACCACGGCCCGGTTGCGGACCGCAGGGCTGGTCAGAGGTCGCCATGTTCTGGCGATCCAGGACACCACGACCCTGCGAGACGATGGCAAGCTCGACAGTTTGAACCTTCACGCGATGGTCGCCGTAGATGCCGATGACGGGGCATTGCTCGGGCTTGTCGATGCGACGTTCCTCAAACATGTCGGCGGCAAAAAGCGCCGGCGGGCCGTGCGGGCATTTGCGGATAAGGAGAGCCGTCGCTGGCTCGACGCCACCCTCACGGCGGCAGAGTTGGCAGCTCATGGGGCGGAATGTGTGACGGTAGTTGCCGACCGCGAGGGTGACATTTACGAGGAGTTTGCCTGCCGACCTGTCGAGACTGAACTGCTGATCAGGGCCAATTACGATCGAGCTCTGAAGGATGGTGGCACGCTCTACAACTGCCTCGATGACGTGCCAGAACTTGGCCGGGAAGTTATCGACGTATCGGCCAAGCCGGGCCAGATGGCACGTAAAGCCGTATTGGCATTGCGAACGCGGCAGATCAGCCTGCTGTGGCCAAGACGCAAATGCCCAGGTGAAGAGGCCAAACTGCCGAAGGAGGTCACGCTCACGCTGGTGGAGGCGCGTGAGGTCGATCCTCCGGCAAACGTCCCGCCGGTGCATTGGCGACTACTGACGACACACCAAGTGACAACACTGGCGTCTGCGCAGCAGATCACGCACCTGTATCGCCAGCGCTGGACTATCGAGCAACTGTTCCGTCTCATGAAGACCAAGGGCTTCAACATCGAAGCCGTATGTGTGGTCGACGGCGGCCCATTCGAGAACTTGACCGCGGCAACGCTGATCGCAGCGATCCAGGTCCTGCAAATGGTACGAGAGCGCGACGGTGCAGCAAACCGACCGCTCGACGATATGCTTGATCCTAAGGATCGTCCGGCTTTGGAGGCCGTTTGCCGAACCCTTGAAGGCAAAACCGATCGGCAAAAGAATCCGCACCCCTCGGGTTCGCTTGCCTACGCAACGTGGGTATGCGCGCGCCTCGGCGGCTGGACAGGATACTACAGCAAACCAGGCCCCATCACGATCCTCCAGGGCCTATTGGCCCTCAGGGCCATGCTCAGCGGCTGGAGAATCGCTCGCGATGTGTGAATCAACTAGGGTCAAGCCGGGGCATGACAATAATAGAAGAGTGTGCTGCTACACCCGAAAATGCTTCGATAGCTTGAGGCCCTGCGCCTGGTAGTTGGAGCCGATGCGCTGGCCGTACATCGCATCGGGGCGGGCCAGCATCTTCTCGTAGACGAGGCGGCCGACGATCTGGCCGTGCTCGAGGATGAACGGCACTTCGCGCGAGCGCACCTCCAGAACCGCGCGCGATCCTAGCCCGCCGGCGCCGGCATAGCCGAAGCCGGGATCGAAGAAGCCGGCATAGTGCACGCGGAATTCGCCGACCAAGGGGTCGAACGGCACCATCTCCGCGGCGTAATCGGGCGGCACCTGCACGGCTTCCTTGGACGCGAGGATGTAGAACTCACCGGGATCGAGGATCAGGCTGCCGTCGGGACGGGCCGAGATCGGCTCCCAGAAATCCTCCACCGCATAGCCGGAGCGGCGGTCGACGTCGACGACGCCGGTATGGCGCTTGGCGCGGTAGCCGACGAAGCCATTCGCCTTCTCGCCGGAGAGATCGACGGAGACGGCGACGCCGCCGGAGAGGTCTGCATCGTCGATGTCGACGAGGCGCTCGGCGGCGTGCAGCGCATCGAGCTCGTCGGCGTTGAGGATGGCATCGCCGGTGCGGAAGCGCACCTGACTCAGGCGCGAGCCCTCGCGCACCAGCACCGGAAACGTCTTCGGGCTGATCTCGGCATAGAGCGGGCCATGATAGCCGGCGCCGATCATGTCGAAGCGGCGGGTGCCGTCGGCGATGACGCGCGTGAAGACGTCGAGCCGGCCGGTCGAGCTTTTCGGATTTGCGGCTGCGACGATCTTCGGCGGCAGCGCCAGGCTCTCCAGCAGCGGCACGATGTAGACGCAGTTGGTCTCCAGCACCGCCCCGTCGGCGAGGCTGAACTCGTGCAGCTTCAATTCGTCGATGCGCTCGGCGACCGTGGCGCCGGGACCGGGCAGGAAACTGGCACGGACGCGATAGGCGATGTCGCCGAGGCGCAAATCGAGGCTTGCCGGCTGGATCTGGCTCTCGACGAAGTCATATTCGGGCAGGATGAGACCTTCTTCCGCCATCGCCGCGATCATGCGGTCGGGCAGGATACCATTGGCGTCGGCGGCGACCGTGAACGTCAACCGGGGGTCCTCATCAGGGGTCAAACGCATCCCGAAATGCGGGGAAATACCAGCCATTTACGGCTAGCCGATGGACGCCTTGACGGAAAGGGGATTGCGGAATATGAGCATCACTTATCCCGTGGTGATTTGAGCCGGCCGGCTTGCAGCCACGTTAAATAACTCGCTAAACAGGCCGGGGACCTCTGTGATCCCGGCCCGTGGAGATATCCAGGCCGGTTTTTTTTGTGACCATTTGCGCGTCGATGGTCATGTCGGAGGGTTCTATGTCGAAGTCGCCTGCCAATTACCGTCCTGAAACCCGCCTGGTCCATGCCGGGACCCTGCGCTCGCAATATGGCGAGACGTCGGAGGCGCTGTTCCTGACGCAGGGCTACGTCTACAACAGCGCGGAGGAGTGCGAGGCGCGGTTCAAGGGCGAGGACCCCGGCTTCATCTATTCGCGCTACTCCAATCCCACGATTGCGATGTTCGAGCGCCGCATGATCGAGCTCGAAGGCGCCGAGGCCGCGCGCTCGGCGGCAACCGGCATGGCGGCGGTGACGACCGCGATCCTAGCGCCGCTCAAGGCGGGCGATCACGTCGTGGCCTCCCGCGCCCTGTTCGGCTCGTGCCTCTACGTCATCCAGGACCTGTTGCCGCGCTATGGCATCGAGACGACACTGGTCGACGGCCTCGATCTCGACCAGTGGCAGCGGGCACTTAAGCCCAACACCAAGACGTTCTTCCTGGAAAGCCCGACCAATCCGACCCTCGACGTGCTCGACATTCCCGGCATCGCCGAGATCGCGCACAAGGGCGGCGCGCGGCTCGTCGTCGACAACGTGTTCGCAACGCCGATTTGGCAGAGCCCGCTCGCGCTGGGCGCCGACGTCGTCGTCTACTCCGCGACCAAGCATATCGACGGCCAGGGCCGGTGCCTCGGCGGCATCATCCTGTCCTCGGAAGCCTTCATCGCCGAGCACATCCACAATTTCATGCGCCAGACCGGCCCCTCGATCTCGCCGTTCAACGCCTGGGTCCTGCTCAAGGGCCTGGAGACGCTCGGCGTGCGCGTGCGCGCGCAGACCGACACCGCGGCGCGCATCGCCGAAGCGCTGGCGAGCCATCCGAAGATCTCGCGGCTGGTGTATCCCGGCCGCGCCGATCATCCGCAGGCGGCGCTGGTGAAGAAGCAGATGCGCGGCGGCTCGACGCTGGTCGGCTTCGAGGTCAAGGGCGGCAAGGCGGCAGCGTTCCGCGTGCTCAACGAGCTGAAGCTTGCGAAGATCTCGAACAATCTCGGCGACGCCAAGAGCCTCGTCACGCATCCGGCGACGACGACGCATCAACGCTTGAAGCCGGAAGACCGCGTCGCGCTCGGCATCAGCGAAGGCTTCATCCGCTTCTCCGCCGGGCTCGAGCATGCGGACGATCTGATCGAGGATCTCACCGCGGCGCTGGAGAAGGCATGAGGAGCGAATGGCGAATGGCGAATAGTGAGTGGCGAATAGATCGATCTATTCGCTGCTCGCCATTCCCTATTCGCCTCTACATCGGCCGATACGTCCTCACATCCGCGGGCACGTTCACACCCAGCTTGATCTGGCCGACCGAACGGATGATGTCGTCGCCGAGCAGCTGGGCGAAGCAGGCGTAACCCCAATCGTTCATGTGCAGGCCGTCGGCGATGACGAAGCCCTCGACGGGAATGGCCTGCTTCTCGTGCCAGTCGCGCATCACCTCGAAGCGCGGGAAGATGCCGACGTGACGGAGCTCGGCGACCTTGCCGAGCAGCTTCACCATCTTGCCGGCGCTTTCGGCGCGCTGGTTCACGGCCGGCGAATATTGCGGATCGACCAGCACGATGTCGGCGCCGCCCGCGGCCTGTATGCGGCTGATGCCGTCCTCCACCAGCTTGACCGTGTCGCCGGGATCGAGATTGCGCAGCACGGCGTTGGTACCGACCTGCCAGATCACGAGATCCGGATGCAGGTCGATCACCTGCGTCTGGAGGCGCTTCATCATCTCGGGGGCATCCTCGCCGCCGACGCCGGCATTGATGACGGTGATGTCGGCGGTCGGATACTGCCGGCGCAGCTGCGCGGCGAGGCGATTGGGGTAATTGAACTCCGGCGAGCTCGCGCCGAATCCCTGCGTCGACGACGAGCCGAACGCGACGATGACGACGGGCTGGCCGGCAACTAGCTTGCCCGCAACATGCGGCAGCGAGCCCATTGCCTTCGAGCTGCCCTTCGGGGGCAGGCAGGGCACACGGTTGAAGATGTCGCTGGCGGACTTGGCGGCCTGCTTCACCTTGTCGATGGCACGCGCCGTGATGCCGCGCTGCTCGGGCGAGGTCGCGGCGACGGTGGCCTGGGAGGGCGAAGCGGACGCGGGATCAGCCGACTGCGCGGGAGCGGGTGCGGCCTGAACGGCTGGAGCCTGGGCATGCGAATGCGGGGCCGGCGCCAGCAACAACAGCGCTGCGGCTGCAGGCGCGGCCAGCCATGTCGTCAGGCAAAAAGGGCGGAGAGAACTCATTAACGCTAGACCTCAATTTTGCTGCTGGGCCGGCTCCAGATGGGCTGCGTCGATCACGAACTGTGCCAACGCCCGGCCAAGGCAATCATGGACCTGCTTCGCCAGTTCGGGCCCTCGGGACGGGCTGAACAGGTCGAACTGACCCTGATCATTCCACTGCCGCATGATCGCGAAGCGATCGAACAGCGGGATGTCGTGCTCCTGCGCGACCACGCGCATATTATCGAGAAAAGGTTGGGCCGAAATCATGGTTTCGGTGCGGGGACTGTACTGCAAGTTCATCAAGACGACGTCAGCTCCCGCATTTTGCAATGCAACAACGCCTTCGGTGACGGCGCTGCGAAAGTCGTCGGGATCGATGGCTCGGATGGCATCCACGGTCCCGGTCTGCCAGATCACCAAGGTAGGCGTTTTTGCTTCCATCAGCTTAACGAAAGTGGCGGCGGTCTCCTCTGCCGTTCTCTTGCTCTGTATTTCTACGGAGACATGCACCACCTCCGACGGCGGCAGCTTCTCCTTGAGGATCGCCTCCATCCGCGCGGGGTACGAGCTGTTCTCCGAAGACGGAATCGTGGTCGAGCGGCTGCCGATGACCAGGATGTCGAGCGGCTTGCCGGCCTTGACGGCAGCGGCGACCTTGGGCAGCGGGCTTTCGGTGGCCAGCAGATAGGACGGCAATTCGCAGGCCGCGGGCGCTGGAGAATCAGCAGGCGCGGCATCGCCCGCACGCGCCACAGGCGCGGCGAGGCCACCGCATAGCAGGACCAGGCTCAGGAGAACCTTCGCCTTCATCAGCCCCCTCCCGCCAGATCGGCGTTGCCGACGGCGTTCTTGGTTTTCGCACCGCTCTTGTCAGCCACGCGCTTGTACCACGAAATGACCCAGGCCACGCCCCACATGATCAGGACTCCGGAGAGACTAGTCAGCGCATGCATGGCTGCGCCACCGGAGACTTCGGCCAGGATGAAGTGGCCGGCAAAGGCCAGGAAGACGCCGAGACAGAAGATCTCGAGGGAATGCTGGCCGCACAGGATCAGCGGCCGCAGCCAGGGCGATTTCAGGCCCGGCCAGTCCTTCGGCAGGAAGCGCACGGTGAGCGCGGCCAGCGCCAGGAAATGCGTGAAGCGCAGCACGTCGAGATCGGTCTTGTTGATCGGATACATCCATTGCTCGATCAGCTTTGGCATGAACTGGGAGAGCTGCGGCACGTACCAGGTCAGTGTCACGTAAAACGACGCGACGAGATAGGCGATCGCCATCCACATCGTGACGCGTGACGATAGAATACGCGACATGCGGCGCGCACCTCCGAGCGCACACCATGCACCGAACACGAACAGCAATTGCCAGGCAAAGGGATTGAAGGCCCAGAAGCCGTTCGGATAGGCCGACAGATAAAGATCGTACTCCCAGGTCACCGCATAGAGCACGACCGAGAGGCCGAGCGTGACGTCGGGCCGCCATTTCATCGACCACAGGATCAAGGGCAGCGCCAGCATCAGCACGATGTAGAGCGGGAGCACGTCCATGTTGACCGGACGGAAACGCAGGAGCAGCGCCTGCACGATGGTGACGTCGGGCTGCTTGAGGAAGTCCATGATACCCATCTCTTCGGTGTAGAGCGGGTTCTCGAACCTGGTCGCCACATAGGAGATCTCGGCGAGGAAGATCGTGAACAGGAAGACGTGGGCGACGTAGATCTGCCAGACCCGGCGCAGGATGCGCGCGGTGGCGATGAGGACGCCGTTCTCCAGCATCGCCCGGCCATAGACGAAGGCGGCGGTGTAGCCGGAGATGAAGATGAAGATCTCGGTGGCGTCGCTGAAGCCGTAATTGCGGATGGTGAACCAGGTCAGCAGACTCGGTGGCAGATGATCGATGAAGATCAGCCATAGCGCGAGCCCGCGGAACAGATCGAGCCGGAGCTCGCGCTCGCCGATGGCGGGCAGCGTGATGGCCGGCGCAGCCGTGCGCGGCTTGGTCCCTGCGGGCATGGCCCCCGCGGTTCCCGCGATCGTCGGTCCCGTCACTTGGTCGGCAATGGTCATCGGGGGCCTAAAAACCCTTCCGCAAATCGCGACGTTGAAGGAGTGTAATGGTCCGGCTGTCGTCTCGCAAAGCGGCCAGATCACATAAGGGTGCCTCCCTTGGGAGTGTCCTTCTTGGGGGTGTCCTTCCCCTCGAATTCTGGCGGGACGATGTCGCCCAAGCCGTCCGCGGCGTTTGGTTCCCGGGGCAGATTTCGCTATGATGGCAGCCATGTACCGCGCCGTGACCCGCCAGATCGAAGTGACCGTCGAGCCGAATTTTGTTCCGGAGCAGTCGTCGGCCGACCGCTCGCGCTATTTCTGGTCCTACACCATCGTCATCACCAATTCGGGCGAAGAGACCGTGCAGCTCAAGACGCGGCACTGGATCATCACCGATGCCTCCGGCCGCCAGCAGGAGGTGAAGGGCGAGGGTGTGGTCGGCGAGCAGCCGATCCTGGCCCCCGGCGAGCGCTTCGAATACACCTCAGGTGTGCCGCTCTCGACCGCCTCAGGCTTCATGACCGGCCGCTATCAGATGGTCAGCGAAACCGGCGAACGCTTCGAGATCGACGTGCCGACATTCTCGCTCGACAGCCCGGACAACAAGCGGGTGTTGAATTAGGGCGGTGCCGTAGGGTGTGGCACGCAGCTGCATCAACATCGTCATTGCGAGCGGAGCGAAGCAATCCAGAGTCCCTCTGCGGAAAGAGGCTGGATTGCTTCGCTCCGTTCGCAATGACGGAGAATGCAGAACCTACGCGTTCTCCGCGCCCGCCTCGTGTGGCGTGAACTGGTACACCGATGAGCAGAACTCGCAGGTGACGACGACCTTGTCGTCCTTGACCATCGCGACGCGGTCGTCGGGCGAGAAGCTCTTGAGCATCGAGGCGACCGCATCGCGCGAGCAGGAGCACTGCGCCTCGATAACCTGCGGGTTGAACACGCGCACGCCGCGCTCGTGGAAGAGGCGGAACAGCAGCCGCTCGCCCGAGAGCTCGGGATCGATCAGTTCGACGTCTTCGACGGTTTCGATCAGCGAGCGCGCCTCGACCCAGGCGTCATCTTCGGCGATGCTGTGCACCTCGGTGCCCTCGGGCGCATCGCCGGGATGCAGATCGGCCCGCCGAGCGCGCTCCGGCGCCTTGGGCAGAAACTGCATCAGCATGCCGCCGGCGCGCCAGCGATGCTTGCCGCCGTCGCTTGAGCGCCACTCCTCGCCGACCGCGAGGCGCACCTTGGTCGGGATCTGCTCGGAGCGCAGGAAATATTCGTGGGCGGCGTCTTCCAGGCTGCCACCGTCGAGCGCGACCAAGCCCTGGTAGCGGCTCATGTCCGGGCCCTGGTCGATTGTCATGGCGAGATGACCGCGGCCGAGCAGCGTGCCGGAATCCTTCGCCGTGCCCAAGCGCGAGGCATCAAAGCGGGCATAGGCGCGCAGACCATCCGGCGCCTTGTAATCGACCACCAGGAACGACACCGGGCCGTCGGTCTGGGCCTGAAGAATGAAGCGGCCCTCGAATTTCAGCGCCGAGCCGAGCAGCGTCGCCAGCACGATGGCCTCGCCAAGCAGCTTGCCGACCGGCGCCGGATAATCGTGCTTGGTGAGAATGTCGTCCAGCGCCGGACCAAGCCGCATCAGGCGCCCGCGCACGTCGAGCGCGTCGACCTCATAAGGCAGCACGGCGTCGTCGATCGGAACCGCTGATGGTGCGCGAACCGGGCCTTCTGGCCCGGTTTTCATGTCAGGAGATTGAGAAACCATGGGGCGTTATCTGGGGTCGAAGGGCGGGGAATGGAAGGGGTGTGTGTTCCGGAATGCGCGTGGAGCTGTACGAAGCCACCTCAAATTCGATGTCGTCCCGGACAAGCGCAGCGAAGCGGAGCTTGTCCGGGACGACACCTGTGTGTGAGGCTCGTTCCCGGACGACATCGGCGTGTGGGGCGACAAGAGCGCCAACAGACGCGCCGCGTTATTTCACCGCGTCAAAACACCAGGCCAGAATGCCTTTCTGCGCGTGCAGACGGTTTTCGGCCTCGTCGAACACGACCGATTGCGGGCCGTCGATCACTTCATCCGTGACCTCCTCGCCGCGATGGGCGGGCAGGCAGTGCATGAACAGCGCGCCGGGCTTGGCCAGCGACATCAGCTTGGCATTGACTTGGTAGGGCTTGAGCACGTTGTGGCGGTGCTCACCCTCCTTGTCGCCCATCGACACCCAGGTATCGGTGACGACGCAATCGGCGCCGCGCACGGCGGCTTCCGGATCGGTGCCGAGCACGATAGGCGCGCCTGACGTCTTGATCCAGTCGCGCATGGCCTTTTTCGGCGCGAGCTCTGGAGGCGTTGCGACGTTGAGCTGGAACTTGAAGCGCTCGGCGGCATGCGCCCACGACGCCAGCACGTTGTTGTCGTCGCCGGTCCAGGCCACCGTCTTGCCCTCGATCGGGCCGCGGTGCTCCTCATAGGTCATGAGGTCGGCCATCACCTGGCAGGGATGCGAGCGTCGCGTCAGGCCGTTGATGACAGGCACGGTGGCGTTGGCCGCAAGCTCCAGCAACGCATCGTGATTGAGGATGCGGATCATGATGGCGTCGACATAGCGCGACAGCACGCGCGCAGTATCGGCGATGGTCTCGCCACGGCCGAGCTGCATCTCGGCGCCGGTGAGCATGATCGCCTCGCCGCCGAGTTGGCGCATGCCGACGTCGAACGACACGCGGGTGCGGGTCGAGGGACGCTCGAAGATCATCGCTAGCGTCTTGCCTTCGAGCGGCCTGACCGGCTGATGCGCCTTCTGCTTTGCCTTCATGGCGGAAGAGGCGGCGAGCATGCTCTTGAGCTCCGACAGCGGCAGCTCGTTGATGTCCAAAAAGTGCTTTGGAGCTTTGTTGGGCGTCTTGCTCATCAGCTTGCCGCCCGCTTGGTGTGGCTGGACGAGATCGCAGTGCAGGCGCGTTCGAGCCGCCCGACGCTGTCCTCGATCTCCGCTTCGGTGACGATCAACGGCGGCAGGAAGCGCACGACATTGTCACCGGCCCCGACGGTGAGCAGTTTTTCGGCGCGCAGCGCCGCGACGAGATCGCCCGAGGCCACCACGGCTTTGATACCGATCAGGAGGCCCTCGCCGCGCACCTCGCTGACGATATCGGGATGACGGTCGATCACGGAGGCAAGCTTCTGCTTGAGCAGCAGCGACATCTTCTGCACGTGGTCGAAGAAGCCGGGCTTGAGCATGACGTCGAGCACGGCGTTCGCAGCCGAGATCGCGAGCGGATTGCCGCCGAAGGTCGAGCCGTGCGAGCCGGGCCCCATGCCAGCGGCCGCGTCCGCAGTCGCGAGCACCGCGCCGATCGGGAAGCCGCCGCCGAGCGCCTTGGCGAGCGACATCACGTCAGGTGTGACGCCGGTGCGCCTATAAGCGAAGAGATCGCCGGTGCGGCCCATGCCGGTCTGCACCTCATCGAACGCGAGCAATAGGCCGTGCTCGTTGCAGAGCTCGCGCAGCGCCTTCAGGAAGCCGGGAAGCGCAGAACGAACGCCACCCTCGCCCTGGATCGGCTCGATCAGGATGCCGGCGGTGTGCGGGCCGATCGCCTTCTTCACGGCTTCCAGATCGCCATGTGGCACCTGGTCGAACCCGTCCATCGGCGGACCGAAGCCCTCGAGATATTTTGCAGATCCGGTGGCGGCGAGCGTCGCCAGTGTCCGGCCGTGGAAGGCGCCCTCGAAGGTGATGATGCGGTAGCGCTCCGGGTGTCCCTTGGAGAAGTGATGGTGGCGCACCAGCTTGATCACGCCTTCCAGCGCCTCTGCGCCGGAATTGCAGAAGAACACGAAATCCGCAAAGCTCTCGTTGCAGAGACGGCTTGCGAGCTTCTCGCCGTCCGGGCTCTGGAACAGGTTCGACATGTGCCACAGCTTCGTCGCCTGCTCCTGCAACGCCTTGACCAGCGCGGGATGAACGTGGCCGAGCGCATTCACCGCCACGCCCGAGGTGAAATCGAGATAGCGATCGCCATTGGCCGCGATCAGCCAGCAGCCTTCGCCGCGCTCGAAACCGAGGTCGGCCCTGGCGAAAACGGGGAGCAAATGCGGCGCGGCGCTCTTGGTCATGACGTCACTTGAATGTTGCGGACGGTGTGACGCGTGCATTGCGCAACGCACCATCGACCGGCCCGGAAAACGAAACGTGCCGCCTTTTAAGGGCGGCACGTAAGACTATCTTATGCTTGGCAAGACGGGTGTCAATGCCGCCCGGAAAGCCTCGCGAAACGCTCAATCCGTAGTCTTGCGGTGCCGATTTTGCGGGGTTTTCACCACGGAACATGTGGAAGCGAGTCGGCGGACTCTTGCGCGGGAGTCACGCCATATTGTAGCGTTTAGCCTGTCAGATACGACATCTCGTGCAGCGGTTCTGATCCCAAGAGTCCTCATGTACCGGCGTAAACGTTCGGGCGTCTTGAGCGCGCCCGGCGAGCCTTAAGGGATTCGGGCGGCACGGGTTTTTCAAGGCTTTAGGCATTCGCTGCGAAGGCCCCAGGATGGCAGGCGCGCAGCGAGGGAAAGGGTGCAATGACGGTTTTGACCTGGTCCGATGATCGCGTCGAGCAGCTGAAAAAGCTCTGGGAGGCCGGACTTTCGGCCAGCCAGATCGCGGCGGAGCTCGGCAATGTGACCCGCAATGCCGTGATCGGCAAGGTGCACCGGCTCGGCCTGTCCGGCCGCGCCAAGAGCCCTTCATCGGCAGCGCCCCGGCCGCGCAAGGCGCGGCCCGCGCAGCACATGATGCGGGTGACCCGCCCGGTCGCGCGCGGCAACACCGCGCTGGCGCAGGCCTTCGAGGTCGAGGTGGAGGCCGAGCCTGTTACCTACGACAACGTGGTGCCGATGAGCCAGCGGCTGTCGCTGCTGGAATTGAACGAGGCGACCTGCCACTGGCCGGTCGGCGATCCATCGAGCCCGGATTTCTTCTTCTGCGGCGGCAAGGCGCTGTCCGGCCTGCCCTACTGCGCCCAGCATTCGCGCGTGGCCTATCAGCCCGCAGCGGATCGCCGTCGCGCGCCGGCGAAGCCGGGCACGCGGTGAGTTTGTTGATCTAGCTGATGGCAGTCGTCACACGATGACGGCTCAACACATCCGATGTCGTCCCGGACAAGCGCGCCAAAAGCGCGCGCAGATCCGGGACCCATAGCCACCGCGAGATGTGGTTACGGACTCGGAGTTATCTTTACCGCGCAGCATTCACGTTCTGTGGTTATGGGTCCCGGATTGCGCTTGTCCGGGACGACACTGAGTGTGTCGCTAAGGCTTCCCAAACCCCTTACGTCTGCTCGGCCTTCGCGAAGCGATCGTCCAGCGCATAGCCGGCGCCGCGGACGGTGCGGATCGGATCCTGCTCGCGGCCGAGATTGAGCAGCTTGCGGAGGCGGCCGATATGGACGTCGACGGTGCGCTCGTCGATGTAGATGTCGCGGCCCCAGACGCTGTCGAGCAGCTGCTCGCGCGAGAACACGCGGCCCGGATGCTCCAGGAAGAACTCCAGTAGACGATATTCGGTCGGGCCGAGATCGATTGGCCGGCCCGAGCGCGCCACGCGGCGCTTGTCGCGATCGAGCTCGATATCGCCATAGGCGAGCACGGTGGCGAGCCGCTCGGGGCTGGCGCGCCTGAGCAGGCCCTTCACGCGCGCAAGCAGCTCCGGCACCGAGAACGGCTTGACGATGTAATCATCGGCGCCGGTCGCAAGTCCCCGCACCCGCTCGCTCTCCTCGCCGCGCGCGGTAAGCATGATGATCGGCAGCTGCTTGGTTTCGGGGCGGGTACGAAGCCGCCGGCACAGCTCGATGCCCGACAGGCCCGGCAGCATCCAGTCGAGCACGATCAGATCGGGAATGTGCTCCTTGAGGCGGGTGTCGGCGTCGTCGCCGCGCATCACCGTCTCGACGTCATAGCCGTCGCCTTCGAGGTTGTAGCGGAGAAGCTCGGTGAGAGCCTCCTCGTCCTCAACCACCATAATGCGTGCGCCCATGTTGTCGTCGCTCCTTAGGTATTCGGCACCGTCGTGGCGAAGGTCGTCATGTCGCCCTTCGGCCGCTTGTCGGTGATCGCCTGGCCCTCGATCATGTAGAACACGGTCTCGGCGATGTTGGTGGCGTGGTCGCCGATCCGCTCGATGTTCTTGGCACAGAACATCAGGTGGATGCAGAACGAGATGTTGCGCGGATCCTCCATCATATAGGTGAGGAGCTCGCGGAACAGCGAGGTGCAGATAGCATCGACTTCCTCGTCGCCCTTCCACACCGTCATCGCCGCCGGCAGATCGTGCGCTGCATAGGCGTCCAGCACCGACTTGACCTGCTGCTGCACGAGGTCGGTCATGTGTTCCAGGCCGCGGAACAGCTTGAGCGGATGAAAGTCCGTCTCCAGCGCCGCGACGCGCTTGCCCATGTTCTTGGCGAGGTCGCCGATGCGCTCGAGATCGGTCGCAACGCGCATGGCGCCGACGATCTCGCGCAGGTCGACTGCCATCGGCTGGCGGCGGGCGATGGTGAGCACGGCGCGCTCCTCGATGCGCTTCTGCAGCGCGTCGAGCTCGGCGTCGGTGGCGACGACGCGCTGGCCGAGCGCGACGTCGCGGCGGATCAGCGCGTCGACGGAATCGACGATCATGCGCTCGGCTATGCCGCCCATCTCGGCGACCAGGCGGGTGAGCTCCTGGAGGTCGGTGTCGAAGGCCTTTGCGGTATGTTCAGAACCCATGTTCCGTCTCCTCAGCCGAACCGGCCGGTGATGTAATCCTGCGTGCGCCGGTCGCTCGGCGACGTGAAGATCTTGCTGGTGTCATCGAACTCGATTAGCTCGCCGAGATACATGAAGGCGGTCTTGTCGGAGACGCGCGCCGCCTGCTGCATGTTGTGCGTGACGATCGCGATCGTGTAGTTCTCGGACAGCTCCTGGATCAGCTCCTCGACCTTGGCAGTCGAGATCGGATCGAGCGCCGAGCAGGGCTCGTCGAACAGGATCACCTCGGGCCGCACCGCGACGGTCCGCGCGATGCAGAGGCGTTGCTGCTGGCCGCCGGAAAGCGACAGGCCGGAGGCATTGAGCTTGTCCTTGACCTCGTTCCACAGCGCGCCGCCGCGTAGCGCCTTCTCGACGCGGTCGTCCATCTCCGACTTCGAGATCTTCTCATACAGACGAATGCCGAAGGCGATGTTCTCATAGATCGTCATCGGGAACGGCGTCGGCTTCTGGAACACCATGCCGACCCGCGCCCGCAGCAGGTTGAGGTCCAGCTTGGCGTCGAGAATGTTGGTGTGGTCGAGCAGCAGCTGGCCGGTGGCGCGCTGGCCAGGATAGAGATCGTACATCCTGTTGAAAATGCGCAGCAGGGTCGACTTGCCGCAACCGGACGGGCCGATGAAGGCCGTGACGCGATTGGTACCGAGCGCCAGATTGATGTTCTTCAGCGCGTGGTGCTCACCGTAGTAAAAATTCAGGTTGCGCGCGGTGACCTTAGCGGGCGCCTCGGGCAGCGGCTGCGAGCCGGGATGAACGGTCGGCGCGCTGACGGAAATAGACATTTCACTCATTTTGCAGTCCTCTCGGCGCCAATGATGCGCGCGCCAATGTTCAGGGCAAGCACGGTCAGGGTGATCAGCAGCGCGCCGCTCCAGGCGAGCTGCTTCCAGTAGGCGTAGGGGCTCTGCACGAAATTGTTGATGGTCACGGGCAAGTTGGCCATCGTCTTGTCCAGACCCAGGCTGAAGAACTGGTTCGAGAGCGCGGTGAACAGCAGCGGCGCAGTCTCCCCGGCGACGCGGGCAGTTGCGAGCAGCACGCCGGTGATGAGGCCGGAGCGCGCGGCGCGATAGGCGATCCGCTTGATCACCAGCGAGCGCGGCAGGCCGAGCGCACTGGCGGCTTCGCGCAGCGGATTCGGCACCAGCAGCAGCATGTCTTCCGTGGTGCGCACCACGACCGGGATCACGATGACGGCGAGCGCCAGCGCGCCTGCGATCGCCGAGAAGCCTCGCATCGGCACCACCACCGCGCCGTAGATGAACAGGCCGATGATGATCGAGGGCGCCGACAAGAGAATGTCGTTGATGAAACGGATCACCGAGGTCAGCCTGTCGTTGCGGCCGTACTCGGCGAGATAGGTGCCGGCGAACAGGCCGAGCGGCGCGCCGATGCCGACGCCGAGCACGGTCATGATCAGCGAGCCGACGATGGCGTTGCGCAGGCCGCCCTCGGTCGATCCGGGCGGCGGCGTGTCAGCAGTGAAGACCTGGAGGTTGAGCCCGGCCAGGCCGTTGTAGAGCAGCGTGATTAGGATCAGCGCTAGCCAGGTGACGCCGAAGGCGGCAGCGGCGATGCAGAGCCCGCGGATGATGATGTCTCCGCGGCGGCGGCGTGCGTAAATCGGGTTCATGTCACTTCCCCGCCTTCTGTTCCAGGCGCATCAGCATCAGCCGCGCAGCTGCGAGCACGAAGAACGTCAACACGAACAGCAGCAAACCGAGCAGGATCAGACCGGACTGGTGCAGGCCGTCGCTCTCGGCGAACTCCGATGCGATCGCCGCCGAGATCGTGGTGCCTGGGGCGAAGATCGACGAGGAGATGCGGAACGAGTTGCCGATGATGAAGGTCACCGCCATGGTCTCGCCGAGGGCGCGGCCCAGCGCCAGCATGACGCCGCCGATGATGCCGACGCGTGTGTAGGGGATCACCACGCTGCGAACGACTTCCCAGGTGGTGCAGCCGACGCCGTAGGCGGCTTCCTTCAAGACCGGCGGCACCGTCTTGAACACGTCGACCGAGATCGAGGTGATGAAGGGCAGCACCATGATGGCGAGGATCAGCGCAGCGTTGAACAGGCTGAGATAGGAGGGGGGCCCGGCAAAGATCGCGCCCAGCACAGGGACGCCGTCGAAGACCTTGATCATGAAGGGTTGGAAGGTGTTGGCCAGGAACGGGCCCAACACGAAGAAGCCCCACATGCCGTAGATGATCGAGGGAATGCCGGCGAGCAGCTCGACCGCCATGCCGATCGGGCGGCGCAGCCATTGCGGGCAGAGCTCGGTGAGGAAGATTGCAATGCCGAGACCGACGGGAATGGCAATCAGCATCGCGATGAAGGAGGTGACGAGCGTTCCGTACATCGGCCCGAGCGCGCCGAGCACCGGCGGATCGGCCGAGGGCGCCCAGCGCTGCGTCCACAGGAAGGAGATGCCGTATTCCTTCATCGCCGGGAACGCACCGACCATCAGCGAGATGATGATGCCGCCGAGGATCAGCAGCACCGAGATAGCGGAAAGCCGCGTGATCCAGTAAAAGGTGACATCGCCGAGCTTGAACGCGCTCAAGGCCTTGGCGCGGTCATACGGTCCGGCGTCGTCGATTACATCGCTCTGAACGGCCATCTCTGCCACGCCGATCCCCTGTGCCCGTTTGATATACGCTTGTTTTTGTTCTCGCGCCCCGGATACGGCGCTAGCCTATCCGGGGCCTGGCGTTTGTGGGTCCCGGCTCTGCGGAGCGGCATTTCATGCCGCACCGCGTCCGGGACACGAGAGTTTGCTTAGCTCTTGATGTCCGCAGCCCAGGTCTTCTCGATCAGAGTCACGACGCTGGCCGGCATCGGGATGTAGTCGAGTTCTTCGGCCGCCTTGCCGCCGCTCTTGAAGGCCCAGCGGAAGAACTTGATGGCTTCCTGCGAGGCCACCTTGTCGGTGGCGTCCTTGTGCATGAGGATGAAGGTCGCCGCCGTGATCGGCCAGGACTTCTCGCCGGGCTGGTCGGTCAGGATGACGTAGTAGCCGGGCGCCTTGGCCCAGTCGGCGTTGGAGGCGGCCGCCTGGAAGGCTTCCACAGTCGGCTGCACCGGCTTGCCGGCCTTGTTGACGAGGCCGGTGTAGGTCAGCTTGTTCTGCTTGGCATAGGCGTACTCGACATAGCCGATCGAGTTCTTGGTCTGGCTGATGTTGCCGGATACGCCTTCATTGCCCTTGGCGCCAACGCCAACCGGCCACTCGACCGCGGTGCCCTCGCCGACCTTGCTCTTCCAATCCGCGCTGGCCTTGGAGAGATAGTTGGTGAAGTTGAAGGTGGTGCCCGAACCGTCCGAACGGCGGACCACGGTGATCGCCTCCGACGGCAGCTTCACGTTCGGATTGAGCTTCTTGATCGCGGCATCGTCCCACTTGGTGATCTTGCCGAGATAGACGTTGGCGAGGGTCTCGCCGTCGAACACCATTTCGCCGGGCTTCACGCCCTCGATGTTGACGACGGGGACGATGGCGCCCATGACCATCGGCCACTGGACGAGGCCATCCTTCTCGAGCTGCTCGGCCTTGAGCGGCGCGTCGCTGGCGCCGAACGTCACGGTCTTGGCCTGGATCTGCTTGATGCCGCCGCCGGAGCCGATCGACTGGTAGTTCAGACCGTTGCCGGTCTCCTTTTTGTAGGCGTCAGCCCACTTCGAATAGATCGGGAACGGGAACGTCGCGCCGGCACCCGTGATGTCGGCCGCAAAGGCTGCCGTCGTCGATGCGGCGACCAAGCCAGCAGCGACGATAGTTTTGAGGAAATTCATGCTGGTCTCCATACAGGGGAGCGAAGCGCCATCCGCGCCCGATCGCGCTCCCCGTGCCGCCCCTTTAGGAGCGGTCGGCTGTGCTTTTACGAAGGTTTCGTGACAGCTGGATGACACCCTCAAGCGATTGAAATCGCAAGAGTTTCAGGTCACGCCGATGTCCTACCCTGGGGAAAACAGGCTGTGAAAGTGGCGCCCTGCCTGGGCACGCTTTCGATCAGAAGCCGGCCGCGATGGCGGTTAAGAATATGTTTCACCAGCGATAATCCGAGCCCGGTCCCGCCTTGGGAGCGGCTGTCGCCAACATCGACCCGATAGAAGCGCTCGGTCAGCCGCGGCAGGTGCTCGGGCGCGATGCCGGGGCCGAAATCGCGGACCATGACCCGGATTTCCTGAGTTCCGTCAGTGGATGCGCTCGAGGTCAGCGACACGATGACGCGTCCGCCCGAGGCGCCATATTTGAGCGCGTTCTCGATCAGGTTCTCGAACAGGCGGAGCAGCTCCTCCCGATCCCCCGCGATCATCACCGGCGGCTCCGGCAGATGGATTTCCACCTCGACCTGGCGCTCGCGCGCCAGCGGCTCAAGTCCGTCGGCGACCTGGCGGATGATCGGCACGAGATCGACCAGGGTGTCGGGCCGGACATGGGCCGACAGCTCGACCCGCGACAGCGACAAGAGATCGTCGATCAGGCGCGCCATGCGGGTGGCCTGGTTGTGCATGATGCCGAGGAAGCGCTCGCGTGCCTTGGGATCGTCCTTGGCCTGGCCCTGGAGCGTGTCGATGAAACCCGACAGCGCGGCCAGCGGCGTGCGCAGCTCGTGGCTGGCATTGGCGACGAAGTCGGCGCGCATCTCCTCGACCCGGCGCAGCGGCGTCTGGTCGTGGAAGGTCATCAGCATGCATTTGTCGGCGCCGCCGAAGCTGGTCGGCACCGGCACCGGCGTGATCATGAGCTCCATCCAGCGATCGACCGGAACATGGTCGAGATAGGTCGCGCGCCGCGGCTCAGTGGTCGCGATCGCCTCGCGCAGCGCCGTGATGATCTCCGGCGAGCGTAGCGCGAATTGGGCGAGCTCGTTCCTGCGCAGCGCCGGCGCGAGCTGGGCGGCCGCGGCGTTGAGGTGGATGACGCGGCCGGCGCGGTCGAGCAGCACGGCCGGATCCGGCATGCCGGCGACCACCGCGGCCACCGCCGCGCTCTCGACCGGGTTGATGCGCCTGACGTCGTCGCGGGAGGCGGCGGGATCGTGCAGCCGCCACGGGATCAAAGCAGCCGCCGCGATACAGAGGAACACGATTGCGGCGTGCAGCGCCGACAATTCGCCGAGCGAGACCACGACGGACAGCGCCAGCGCTGCGGCGATAAGGATGATGGTCGAGTGCCGCAGCCGGTCGGACCAGGGCTGAGCGGAGGGAGAAGATGGGGCGTCGATCGCCATAGGGGCGGCTTCTCCTTGAGGGGCTTGCGCCGGTCAGGCGCCGCCGTCGCTGCGCTCTCTCGCATAGGCGGCTTCACGCGCCGGGCCGGGGTCGAGCTTGAGCGCCGCCTGCTGCAGGCGCTTCGAACGTGCGCCGATGATAACTTCGCGAAACGTCAGCAAGATTACAGATAAGACGAAGGGAGACAGATAATAGAGGACGCGGAACAGCAGCATGCCGCCGAGAAGCTCCTCGCGGTCCATCTGCCAGAGGCCGACCAGCATGGCGGCGTCGAACACGCCGAGGCCCCCGGGCGAATGGCTGGCGAAGCCGAGCAGGGTCGCCGAGACGAAGATCACCGCGACCACGACGAAGCCGAGATTGGGCTCGTCCGGGACCAGCACATACATCGCCAGCGCGCAGAAACCGAGATCGACGATGCCGATCGCGATCTGGAGCAGTGTCAGCGGGCCGCCCGGCAGCACCACGGTCCAGGGTCCGCGACCGACCACCCGCGGCTGGGTCCAGACCCAGACCACATAGCCGACCAGCGCCACGATGATCATCAGCGCCAGCACCCGGTTCAGCCAGGGCGGCAGCTGGTCGATCGAGGCCGCGGCCTCCGGGTGGTAGGAGATGCCGAGGCCGAGCACGGCGGCATTGCCGAGCCAGAAGGTCAGGCCGGCGAGGAAGCAGATTTTTGCGACGTCGATCGCGTTCAGCCCATAGGCCGAATAGATGCGATAGCGCACCGCCCCGCCGGTGAAGACGGAGGCGCCGACATTGTGGCCGATCGAATAGCTGGTGAAGGCCGCGAGCGCGTTGATGCGATAGGGCACATGGGCATGGCCGATCGCGCGCGTGGCGAACAGGTCGTAGAAGGTCAGCGTGAAATAGCCCGCGGCCACGAACAGCGCCGCCATCGCAATCTGGCTCGGCTCGGTGCTCTTGATCGCTTCGAGAACCTCGTTGAAATCGATACCTCGCAGCATGTGGTAGAGCACATAGCAAGCGATGCCGATGACCGCGATGCTGATCACAACTCCAAGCTTATGCAGGATTTGCTTCTGGCGCAGAAACGACGTCGCCCTGCGTATGGCTTCCAGCATCTAGACCTCGAACAACGCTTCATCGGCCAGGGTGGCCGGCGGACAGGCGAACGCGCAGGCATTCAACGAACCCTGGCTGCCAACGCCAGCATCGCGCATGCCCCCTGCCCCTCCACTAGCGCGTTTTCGGGCGAAGTGGAATTCGCCAATTCGAACAAAAACACGTGCCTTCAATATTTTAGGCAGGGTTACGGCTCCCGGGGCACGGTTTGGCGCTTTCGGCGGCAAGGCCTGGCGCGAATCTCCATGGCGATCCTGCGCAGGGGGCCATGAAGTTTTGATGATTTCGGCCGCACAATGTTCCTTCCCGCCTTAAGCCGACGTCAATCTATGGACCGCCACCGCCTGTTGAAAGAGGGCAATCCAGGCGTGGCAGAGGGTTGTCCGATGCGCCCGGAAGGTCGCGGGCCCCAGACCGCACTCAAGGCGCGGTCAAATAGCCGCGGCCATACGCGCCGGCTTGATCCTCGAAGATCGCCATGGCCGTGGTCATCCGCCTGAAGCCCAGCCCAGGCGTTCGTAAAAGCCTTCCTTGCCCGGCACGGCATAAAGGATGATCTTGCGATGGCCGCGGCAACGCGCAAGCAGACGCTCGATCATGTCGCGGCCGAGACCCCGCCCCTGATGGTCCGGGTGCACTGCGACATCACAGAGATAGGCGCAGTCGCGGCCGTCGGCCAGCACGCGCCCTGCACCCACGATGCGGCCATTTTCCCTGGCGAAGGCCCGAAACATGCTGTTGCCGAATACCAGCGCGAGATCGGCCGGCGCCTTGGTGCCGAGCGGGGCAATGCGATAGAGCTCGGACAGCTCATGCCAGTCGATGCCGGCGAGATCGTCGGACCAGACAATCGACATCTCGTCCTCCTTCAGGCCGCAAGCTGTGGACGCACCGCTTCGATTCCGGCGATCCAGCCGCCGACCGATCGGCCGATCGCATCGGGATGATCCTCCTGGAGGTAGTGCCGACCGGGCCCGAGGCGGACGAGCGCGCAGCGCTGCAGCGAGGCCGCAAAGGTCTCGGCAAATTCGGGAGCGACGACGGCTCCCGGCTCGCCCGCGAACAGCAGCTTCGGATAGGCGGACGCTTTGAGCGACGCATGAGCCGATTGCAGCGCCTGATAGACATCGGCAGGCTCGCCCGCGATCGGCAGTTCACGCGGGAATGCAAGAACGGGCCGGCGGCTGTCCGGCGTCGGAAATGGCTCGCGATAAGGAGCCATCTCGTCTTCGCTCAAGGTGCGCATGATGCCACCGGGCAGCACGCGTTCGACGAAGGCGTTCGCCTCCAGGATCATGGCCTCTCCCTCGCCTTGCGTCCTGAATTTTCGGAAAGTTTCGCGCGCAGCTTCGACCTGATGAAAGTCCTGCCAGGTCGGCATCGGCCGGATGAACTCCATGAAGGCGAGGCCGCGCACCAAGGCGGGCCGGCGCGCCGCGAGATGAAATGCGAGGGCCGTGCCCCAATCCTGCGCGACGAGATAGGCCGAATTGATGCCGAGCTCGTCGATCAACGCGTCGAGATAGCGGACATGGTCGAAGAAGCGATAGGCGATATCGGGTTTGCCGGACCGGCCGAAGCCAATGAGATCGGGCGCGATGCAATGCGCCACCGGCGCCACCAGCGGCAGGATGTTTCGCCAGATATGGGACGACGTCGGATTGCCGTGAAGAAAGAGCGCGACCGGCGCATCCTTGGCGCCCGTCTCGCGATAGGCCATCGTGCTTCCCAGCACGGAGGCGCTGCGGATCTGGATCTCGGCTTGCTGGCTCATGTCGGCTCCTTGAAGACAGTCTTGAATGCGATGGTCTTGAATCGCTCGAGCGCGTTGGGCGTGCGGTCGACCTTCATGCGCAGGATCGCGCCCTGCCAGGACGCGAGCAGGAAATCGGCAAGCTCCTCGGGCTCGAATTCGGAATCGATCTCGCCGCTTTCCTGCGCCTCGCGGATGCAGGCCGCGAAGGGCATGCGCCACTCGGCAAAAATCTCGGCAAGGCGGCTGCGCAGCAGCTCGCTGCTGCCGGCCGCTTCCAGACTGAGATCGCCGATGAGGCAACCGCGTCCGTAGCCGTCGGCTTCGAGCCGGCCGGTGATGATGTCGAGATAGCGTTTGAGCCGCGCCCGCGGCGTCAGCGAGGCGTCTTCAAGCGCCTCCGCGACCAATCCCTTCGTGATCTCGAAATAGCGATCGAGCACCTCCGAAACGAACGCTTCCTTCGAGCGAAAATGATTGGTGAAGGACCCCTGCGGGGCGCGCGCCGCGGCGGTGACATCGCGCACGCTGGTACCGTGATAGCCAGTCCGGAACATAACCTTCAGGCCGGCGTCGAGGATGGCGTCTTTGAGCGAAGGCTTGGGCATGACCATATAATACGCACGTACGTATTATTGTCAAGCACAGCCTTTCCCCGACGCTTCATGACCTCTCGGAGGGCCGGAGGGAGGGGGGCTCGGCCGCGGCTTCAGCCTGCCCGCATGCTGCGCGACACCACGCGGTCGCGCAGCCAGGCGCCGATGGTGCAGCCGACGAGGTAGCAGGCGAACATGATCAGGCCGAGGTCGAGCCAGTAGCCGAAGCGGCCGGGGACCACATGGGCGAGGGAGGCCGCGACCAGAGCGGCGGCAAGCACTGCGAGCCAGCGCGCGGTCACCTTCGAAGTGCCGTTGCCGCGCTGGACCACCGAGATCCAGCCCATGCAGAAGCCCAGCAGCAGCGAGCCGATCAGCCAGCCCAGATGGAACGAGACGAGATAGGGCATCGTCACCTCACCAGAAATTCGATGCGGCGGTTCTGCGCCTTGCCTTCATCGGTGTCGTTGCCGGCGACGGGCTGCGTGCTGCCATGGCCGACCGCGGTGAAGCGGTTGGCGGGCAGGCCCGCCCTGACCAGATAGTCGATCACCGCCTGGGCGCGCTTTTCCGAGAGAGCCTGATTGAAGGAGTCCTCGCCGTCGGCGTCGGTATGCCCGGCGACCTCGATATTGGCGGTGGGGCAGCGCAGCGCCGTCTCGATGAGACGATCGAGGATGCCGGCCGAGTCAGGATCGATGTCCGCGCGCTTGGTCGCGAAACGGATCTTGCCCTTGGTCAGGAGCTCCGAGAACAATTGCTGGCACACGGTGCCGTCGACCGGGCCTGCCGCGGGCTTCACCGTGATCTCCGGCTTGTACTGCCAGTTCTTCGGGAAGTCCCTGCCGAGGCCTGCGCGGATGTCGTTGGCGGCGCCCTCGTAGAGCGCATCGCCCGACAGCTTCACCTCGCGATCGGAGACGACGAGCGTGCCGGTCGACAGCCGCGACAGCGCGCCGAGCGCGGCGACGACCGCCGTGCTGAAGGAGCCGGGCGCGCCGATGCTGGCCTTGAGATTGTCGACGACCTTTTCGGTGAAGAACTTTCGCGAGGCGCTGGTGGCGATCGCGGCGTGGACGTTGTTGTCGGGAACGTAGCCGGTCAGCGTCACCGTCGCCGCCACCGGATCCTTGTAGGCCTGGAAGATATAGGGCGGCGCCTTGATCTCGTTGGCGGCAATCGAAAAACCCTCCGGCAGGTTCTTCAGCGCGGCCGCAATCGCCTCACGGCCGCCGAGCTCGCGCGCCATGCCCGACAGGTTGACCTTGGTGTCCGTTATCGTGATCTTGCCGTCCTTGAGCTTGCCGATCTGATCCAGCAACAGCATCGCGGCTGCCTCGAACCGAGGCGGCGCGCCGCGCGCCAGCCCCATCTGGTCGGCCACCTCGACGCCGCCGACCTCCTTGCGGGCGGCCTCGGTCAGCCGGGCCTTCATCGATGGCAGGGGCGCGGAGCCTGACAGCGTCACCCGCACCACGTCGCGCTCGGCGTTCCAGACGAAAGGCTTGGCCTCAGGAACAAGGCGCGTCCGGTCGTCGACCAGCCGCACGCCAGGGACGGTCTCGACCGCCATCACTGCGTCGCGGCGCCCCTCCTCGGAGAAGGCGTCCGCGGCCAAGCTGACGTCGCGGCCATCGACCGCAATCCGGGTCTTGTCCAGGACGGTATCCTTCAGCGCAGCAGAGCTGCGGGCCGACAGATCGGCCTCGACCGGTAAGGTATTATTCCAGGCCGCAAATCCCCACATGACGGCCAAGGGGATCAGCCCCGGCCACCATTTGCTGGCCCACCTGAAAAGCTTCTGCATTCGACGACCCGAACTCTGGAAACGGAGACAAAACAAACCCTTGGCGGGCTGTCAAACCGGAAATGGTGCCATTCCGAAGGCCCGGGTCGGACAATCGGAATAACTTTTTCTTCAAGGGTTCTTCCGTAAGTTGAAAGCGGAATGCCAGAGTCCCCCAGCCGGTCATGAAACAACTGCGTAACAACGTCATCCGCGCCGGGCTGGGAGCACTCTATTTCAGCGGGGCGCACCACCTGTTGCGCCCGCTTTTGTCGGGTGTCGGCGCCATTTTCATGCTGCACCACGTGCGGCCGGCCCGCGAGGCCGCGTTCCAGCCGAACCGGCATCTCGAAGTCACCCCCGAATTCCTGCGTGCGACGCTGCACCATTTGCGCTCGCGCGACATCGACATCGTCAGCATGGACGAGCTGCATGAGCGGCTGGTGCAGGGCCGGTTCGACCGCCGCTTCGCCGCCTTCACCCTCGATGACGGTTATCGCGACAATCTGGACTACGCATTGCCGGTGCTGCGCGAGTTTGACGCGCCGCTGGCGGTCTATGTCGCAAGCGATTTTGCCGAGGGCACCGGACGATTGTGGTGGACAGCGCTGGAGGCCGTGATCGCCAAAGCCGAGCAGATCGACGTCAGAATCGGCAATTCCGCGCTGCGGCTCGATGCGACGACGACCGCGGCGAAGCAGGCGGCGTTCAACCGCCTGCACGACTGGCTGCGCGCGCTGCCGGGCGAGCACGACCTGGCGCGCGAGATCGAGGCGCTGTGCACGACATACGACGTCGACATGGAAGCGCTGTGCCGCAGCCTGTGCCTGTCCTGGGCCGAAGTGAAGACATTTGCCGCCGATCCGCTGGTCACGATCGGAGCGCATAGCGTCAGCCATTGCAACCTCGCCAAGCAGGCGGAAGACATCGCCGCGCACGAGATGGCCGTGAGCCGCGCGCGGATCGAGCAGGCGCTGGAGCGCCCCGTGTTGCATCTCGCTTATCCCTATGGCGACCGCGACGCCGCCGGCGAGCGCGAATTCACCCTTGCGGCATCCGCCGGCTTCAAGACCGCAGTGACGACACGGCCCGGCATGCTGTTCGCGGAGAATGCCGGCCACATGACCGCGCTGCCCCGCGTCTCGCTCAATGGCAACTACCAGGACACGCGGATCCTGCCGGTGCTGACCTCGGGCGCCGCGACCGCGATGTGGAACGGTTTTCGCCGCATCGCGGCGGCCTGATCCATCCACACGCTCGGACCTCATCCTGAGGAGCGCTCCGAAGGAGCGCCCGCCCGCATCCTTCGAGACGCGCTGACGCGCTTCTCAGGATGAGGGCGGAGTTGGCTCCGCCTTCCTTGACTCCCCCCCCCTGCCCCGCTCACAACCAGCGCCAACCAAGGGAGGTACCATGTTCAACGATCTATTCTCGCTCAAAGGCCGTGTCGCGCTGGTGACCGGCGGTTCGCGCGGCATCGGCAAGATGATCGCGGCGGGATTTCTCAGCGCCGGCGCGGCAAAGGTCTACATCACCGCGCGCAAGGCCGGACCGTGCGAGGCCACCGCCAAGGAGCTCACCGCGCAATATGACGGCGAATGCATCGCGCTGCCGATCGACATCTCGACACTGGCCGGCGCCGAACTGCTGGCCAGCGAGCTCAAAAAGCGCGAGCCCAAGCTCGACATCCTCGTCAACAATGCGGGCGCGGCCTGGGGCGCGGAGTTCGACGAATTCCCGGAAAGCGGCTGGGACAAGGTGATGAACCTCAACGTCAAGGCGCCGTTCTTCCTGACCAAGGTGCTGGCCGGTCCCTTGCGCGCGGCAGCAAGCGCGGAACGGCCGGCGAAGGTGATCAACATCGCGTCGATCGACGGCATCTTCGTCAATCCGATGGAGACCTATTCCTATGCCGCGAGCAAGGCTGGCCTGATCCATCTAACCCGACGCATGGCGGTGAAGCTGATCTCCGACCATGTCGTGGTCACGGCGATCGCGCCGGGCCCGTTCCAGTCCGACATGAACCGCGCCGCGCGCGACCACGGCGACGAGGTCGCAACCCGCGTGCCCGCCGGCCGCATCGGCACCGACGAGGACATGGCGGGTGCCGCGATCTATCTCGCCTCGCGCGCGGGCGACTACGTGGTCGGCGCGACCATCGCCGTCGATGGCGGGATCGTCTATGCGAACCCGGGGATCAAGGGGAGCGGGTGGGATAGCTGAGGGAGAGGCAGAGACGGTCCGCTCCCTCGCCCCGCTCTTTGCGGGGAGAGGGTTGGGGTGAGGGGCCTCTCTCCACGGGAGAGATAGCCGCCGCACCTGTACCCCCTCACCCGGATCGCATCTTCGATGCGATCCGACCTCTCCCCGCAGGCGGGGAGAGGTTAAGAAAAGCCGTTATGACTCGATCTTCACGTACTCGAAATCGCCCGGCTTGTTGTCGATGCCGACCTTGGGCGGCGAGATCCAGGAGGCGAACTGGCCGATCTCGGTGACGGGCTGCATCAAGGACGTGATGAAGTCGCCGTCGCTCGCCGAGGGCAGCCATTCGTCCCGTCGCTTCGCCCAGGTCGCATCGTCGATCAGGATGCCGTCGGGCGTCGCGTGCACGTCCTTGAACTCGCCGATGTGGCGATGGAAGGCGACGTTGGGCAGCGTCAGCTTGAAGTCGTAGCCGGCGGTCGAGATCACCTTGTTCCAGCGCAGCATGCCCTTGACGCAATCCTGGCTGTAATCGTCGCGCAGGCGCATGTTGAGCGCGGTCAGCGCCGGCTCGTCGACCAGCTTGACCTCGCCGTTGATCAGCTTGAGCACCGGATAGGTGGAGCTCTTGAGCTGGTGATCGTCCTCGATCTGGGTCTCGTGATAGCGGCCCTTGATGCCGGCGTTGAAGGCGTTGGCCGCGTTGGTCGAGACCTCCGAGCCGAACAGGTCGAGCGACAGCGTATAGTGCAGGTTCAGCTTCTTCTGGATGGTCGGAAGATCAATGACGCCGAGCGCGCGCACCTTCGCGATATCGGTGGGATCGGTGATGCCGGCTTGCTTCATCGCATCGCAGGTGCGCTGCACGACGCGGGTGATGCCGGTCTCCCCGACGAACATGTGATGCGCTTCTTCCGTCAGCATGAAGCGGCAGGTGCGCGACAGCGGGTCGAAGCCCGACTGCGCAAGGCTGTGCAGCTGCATCTTGCCGTCGCGGTCGGTGAAATAGGTGAACATGAAGAAGGACAGCCAGTCCGGCGTCGCCTCGTTGAAGGCGCCGAGCATGCGCGGCGCATCGGCATCGCCGGAGCGGCGGCGCAGCAAATCATCGGCTTCTTCACGTCCGTCGCGGCCAAAATATTTCTGGAGCAGGTAGACCATTGCCCAGAGATGGCGGCCTTCCTCGACATTGACCTGGAACAGATTGCGCATGTCGTAAAGCGAGGGCGCGGTCTTGCCGAGATGCCGCTGCTGCTCGACCGAGGCCGGCTCGGTGTCACCCTGGATCACGATCAGGCGGCGCAGCATGGCGCGATGCTCGCCCGGGACTTCCTGCCAGGCCGGCTCGCCATAGTGCTCGCCGAAAGGCACGACGCGATTTTCCTCCTGCGGCGCCAGCAGGATGCCCCAGCGATATTCGGGCATGCGGACATAGTCGAACTTGGCCCAGCCGCGTGGATCGACGGAGTAAGCGGTGCGCAGATAGACCAGCGATTCCTGGAAACCTTCCGGCCCCATGTCGCTCCACCAATCCATGTAACCGGGATGCCAGCCTTCCAGCGCTTTGAGCACCTGGCGGTCTTCGGCGAGGTTGACGTTGTTGGGAATCTTGGTCGAGTAGTCGACGTTCATGATGTTCATGTTCATGGCCGTGCTCCTTGATCGGTCTCGTGTCCCGGACGCAGTGCGGCGCGAAGTGCTGCACTGCTGAGGCGGGACCTATTGTCTGGTTCCTCTGGGTCCCGGTTCTGCGGCGCATCACTTCGTGCTGCGCCGCGCCCGGGACACGAATGTCGTTACACCCGCGTCATATCGAATTTCGGCTTCTGGCCGCTGCCGTAGCGGCGCAGCGCGCCTTCCTCGCCGACGGCGTTCGGGCGCTGGAAGATCCAGTTCTGCCAGGCGGTGAGGCGGGCGAAGATCTTTGATTCCATGGTCTCGGGGCCGACAAAGCGCAGGCTGGCTTCCATGCCGGTGAGGCTGTCGGGCGAGAAGCTGGCGCGCTCCTCCAGAAACACACGAACCTCGTCGTCCCAATCGATGTCGTCGAGCGCGAAGGTGACGAGGCCGAGCTCTTCCGCCTGCTCGGCGTCGAACGCGGTGCCAAGGGTCGCCTCGGCGCGCTCCACATCGGACGGATCGGCCTGGAAGCGCGCTTCCAGCCGCGTCAGGCCATGGCTCATCGGATACGGGCCGAAATTCATCGCCGAGAGCTCGATCGACGGCGGCGGGCGGTTGTCGCCCTGGCGCGTGCCGATCAGCATGTAGGAGCGGTCGGCGGCGAAAACGAGCTCGGCGAGCGTGCCGGCAAAGCAGGAGCCGGGCTCGACCAGCGTCACCAGCGTGCGCGAAGTGACGTCGATGCGCTTCAGCACACGCTTCCAGTAGTGGCGGATTTCGTTGACCAGCCAGTGCGCCTTGTTGGCTTCGAGGAAGGCATCGCAAGCGAGCACATGGGCCCGGTCGCCGTGGCTCTTGAACACCAGCATCGCGATCTCGAGCTCGTTGATGCGCAGATGCAGGATCGCGTCATCGAGCTCGCGCGCAACCTGGAGCGGCCAGAACGACGCTCCTTGCGCCATCATGCCGTCGATGTCGGCGGGCGGCGCCGTCTCCGGCGCCTTGATCGAGATCGTGGCGATGCGGGCAGTGCGATCGATGTCGACGGTGACGAAGCCGTAACGGATGCTGGTCTCGTCGATCAGGCGCTTGAGCGGCGTCAGCGGGATGCCCTTGCCGCTGCCCTTGCGCCTCGAGGCGGCCGCGAATTCCCTGGCGCGCTCGGCGATCTTGGCCTCGAGCTTGGAATTCGGCGCGATCTCGTCGACGAGGCGCCATTGCACCGCGCGCTTGCCCTTCACGCCTTCCTCGATGGTGCAGAAGACATCGGCGTGGTCGCGGCGCACCTTGCGCTTGTCGACGACGCGCGTGAGCCCACCGGTGCCCGGCAGGACCGCGAGCAGCGGCACCTCAGGCAGTGCCACCGCGGACGAGCCGTCATCGGCGAGGATGATGTGATCGGTCGCGAGCGCCAGCTCATAGCCGCCGCCGGCGGCGGAGCCGTTCACCACCGTGATGAAGCGCTGGCCGGAATTCTCCGATGAGTCTTCCATGCCGTTGCGGGTCTCGTTGGTGAACTTGCAGAAGTTCACTTTGTGGGCATGGGTGGAGCCCGCGAGCATGCGGATGTTCGCGCCGGCGCAGAACACGCGGTTCTTGGCCGAGCGCAGCACCACGACCTTCACCTCGGGATGCTCGAAGCGCAGGCGCTGGATTGCGTCGGCCAGTTCGATGTCGACGCCGAGATCGTAAGAGTTGAGCTTGAGGAGGTAGCCTTCGAACAGGCCGCCGTTCTCATCGACGTCCATGGTCAGCGTCGCGACATCGCCGTCGACCGCGAGCTTCCAGTGCTTGTAGCGGGACGGTTCGGTCTGGAAATCGATGAATGTCGCGCCGCCTGCGAGGCGCCGATCTTCCCCGGCCATGGGTCATCCCTAAGCTTGATTTTGCGTTTTAGGCTTGAGCGTTAGATGCACAATAATGCATCTTTTGGAGCGCGTCTAGCCCTTGACGGCCGCAGCATGCACTTTGTTTCATGACAGCCATTTTGCCGCGATCATGCGGCGCGTCCTTGCAGGCCCTGATCATCGCGCAGGGCCGCCCTTGCGAATTGCTCGATGACATCGAGCGTCGCCGCCGGTGCCTCACGATGCGGGGAATGGCCCGCGCCTGAAATGAGCGTCAGATCGACCGGGCAGTAGCACTCCTCCTGCGCGATCTCGACCTGGCGCGGGGTGCCATATTGGTCATCCATGCCTTGCACGACCATGATGGGGACGCGGATGTAGGCGAGGTATTCCGAGATGTCCCAATCGCGGAATGTTGGGTCGAGCCAGGCGCCGTTCCAGCCGTAGAAGGCGTTGTCGACATCCTTGTGCCAGCGCGCCAGCTTTGTCTTGAGGTCCGTGGTCTCGAACGTCGTCTTGATCGTGGCGATGGATTTGATCGAGATGTCCTCGACGATGAAATGCGGCGCGATCAGCACGAGGCCGCTCAGGCGATGATCCTGATGCGCCCCGGCATAGATGGTTGCGATCGAGGCACCGTCGGAATGGCCGAGCAGGAGGCCGCGTTTGAAGCCGATCAGGTCGAGCAGCTTCGGCAGCACGTCCAGCGCCTCGCGATGCATGTAGTCGAGCGGCCGCGGCAGCGCGACCGGGCTGGACTGGCCGTAGCCCGCGCGTGAGTAGACGAAGATGCCCGCGCCCGTGGCTTGCTGGAGCTTCTCCGGGAAGTCGCCCCAGAGGCCGACGGAGCCGAGGCCTTCGTGCAGCATGACGATGGTGGGGGCGTCGGGGACTAGCGGCGCGAGCCATTTGTATTCGAGGCTGGCGCTGCCGATGCTGAGGAAGCCGGTGGGGGTGAGATTGGTCATGGTCTTCTTCCTGTTCGCTCCGTCTGCACCCTCCCCTGGAGGGGGAGGGTCGGCTCACATCGAGCGCAGCGAGATGTGAGACGGGGTGGGGTGACAGTCTCTCCGCGGATGCGGTGCCCGTGTGGAGAGATCACCCCACCCCGCTTCGCATTGCGCTTCGCTCCATGCGAAGCGACCCTCCCCCTCCAGGGTAGGGCTATCGCATATGGGCGAGAGTGGAGAGAAGGAAGTCGTTATTCCATCTGGCCTGGAGCATTTTGTGGCTGATGCGCGCGGGACCGGGCGTTGCCTGCAGGGCATTGATGGCCAGCTTGCGAATAAGAGCGAGATTTTCCGCAGCGTGATCCTTGCGGCTGCGGCAGGCGTCCTCGTCGAACAGAACGTCGAGAACCCAGTGCAGGTTGTTCTCGATGCTCCAGTGGGCGCGCACGGCCTCGAGCAGCTTTTTGGCCGACAGCAGGCGCGAGGCCAGGAAATATCGGACCGTATGCTTGGCGGTCTTGCCCGAGTTGGCGCGCCAACTGTCGATGCGGCCGACGGCGGCGATAGCAGGGAAGTCGTATTGCTTCGCCAACTGTGGCGCCGGCGCGATGATGGCCTGCCGGCGTTCGATGCGGCCGTGGGCGGTGGCCCTTCGTTGACTCGCTCGCGCAGCCTTTCGGGCTGTGTCGACCAGCGTCTTGGCGGCCTTGAAGAGCCGGCCACGATTGCTCTTGATGGCCAACACGTAGTGCCCCTTCCGGTCGCGGATGGCTTGCGCGGTATCGGGCCGGCAATGCAAGGCGTCGGCGGTGACAAGAGCTCCGTCCAGATCGAGCAGCGCGAGGACTTCGAGAGCTCCAGCAACCTCGTTGCGATTGGGGGCCTTCCGCTGAGCCAACGCCATACGCGTGCCGGCCGCCCAGACGTTGACCATATGCAGCGGCGTGGCCTGCCGGCCACGCGCGAAGGCTCCGCGCAGAGCCTTGCCGTCGATGCTGACCACGCCCTCGATGCCGAAGCTCTTGCTGAACTTGCGCAAAACCGCTTCCAGACCTTTCGGGTCCAGCGCACGGAAGACGTTGCTGAACGTATCGTGGCTCGGAATACCGTGCCTAAGCTCCAGGAATCGCCGCAACAGTTCCTCGCGGCCTTGGCCGAAGAACTCGAACTCGGTGCAGGTCTTGGCGCCAGCCAGCGTAGCCGCCAATGCAATGACAAGGATATCCACCAGATCGTGTCGGCTGTTGCTGGCGCGCGGATCCTTGAGCGGTCGAAACAGGCGCTTGAGCTTGCGCATTTAGGGCTCCCTCGGGAATCGAGAGACACCCAAAGAATCCAGTTCCAGCCGCTTGGCAACACCCCGCCAACGCCATATGCGATTCCCCTACCCTCCAGGGGAGGGTAAGGAAGCGAGTTCGCTGCCTGCACCATCAATGCGCCCCTTCCCGCAATTTGAACCGCTGGATCTTCCCCGTCGCCGTCTTCGGCAAGGACTCCACCACCTCGATCCAGCGTGGATATTTCCACGGGCCGATCTTCTGCTTGACGTGCTCCTTGAGCATCTCCTGCAAGTCCGTCGTTGTTGCGCCCGGCCGCAGCACCACGAAGGCCTTGGGCTTCAGCAGTCCTTCCGGATCGGCCTCGGGGACAACGGCGGCCTCCAAGACGGCCGGATGCGTGATCAATGCACTCTCGACCTCGAAGGGCGAGACCCAGATGCCGGACACCTTGAACATGTCGTCGGCGCGGCCGCAGAAGGTGTAGCGGCCATCCGCGTCACGAACATATTTGTCGCCGGTGCGGGTCCACGGTCCCTCGAAGGTGCGGCGGCTCTTGTGACGCTGGTTCCAGTAGCCCTCGCCGGCCGAGGGCGCATCGACCAGGAGCTCGCCGACCTCGCCGTCGGCCACGTCCTGGCCGGCCTCGTTGACGAGCCGCACCGCATAGCCCGGCACCGGCTTGCCGGAGGAGCCATATTTGATGTCGCCAGGCGCGTTCGACAGGAAGATGTGCAGCAGCTCGGTCGACCCGACGCCGTCGAGGATGTCGACGCCGAAGCGCGCCTTCCAGCTGAGGCCGACCGATTCCGGCAGCGCCTCGCCGGCGGAGGTGCAGATGCGCAAGCTCTTGCCGCCGCGCTCGGCTTTCATGGACTCGTCGTTGAGCATCGCGGCGAACAGCGTCGGCACGCCGTAGAAGATCGAGGGATTGTAGCGGTTCATCAGGTCGAACATGCGCGCCGGCGTCGGCCGCTCGCTGTTCAGGATGACGCTGGCGCCGACCGACATCGGAAAGGTCAGCGCGTTGCCGAGGCCATAGGCGAAGAACAATTTTGCCGCGGACAGGCACACGTCGCTCTCGTGGATACCGAGCACCTGCTTGGCATAGGTGTCGGCGGTCGCCTGCAAGTTGGAATGGATATGGCGCACGCCCTTGGGCATGCCGGTCGAGCCGGATGAGTAGAGCCAGAACGCGGGCTCATCGGGGTGCGTCGCGGCGGTGGTGAACTGGTCGCTTTCGCCCGCGATCTCCTCCGCAAGCTGCTTGTGGCCATTCTGCTTGGCGCCGGACACCACGACATGCTCGAGATCCGGCATGCGGCCGACCACGTCCTTGATGACAGGATAGAGCGCCTCCGACACGAACAGCACCCGCGCACGGCAGTCGGCGAGGATGTAGGCGTACTGGTCCGCAGTCAGCAGCGTGTTGAGCGGCACCGGCACGATGCCGGCGCGGATCGCGCCGAGAAACACCACCGGGAAATCGACGGTGTCCAGCATGATCATCGCCACGCGCTCCTCGCGGCGGACGCCGAGCCGGCGCAGCATGTTGGCGGCGCGCCGGGTCTCGCGCTGGAGCTCGCCATAGGTGAGCCGCGAGACAGTGTCGTCGAAGGCGAGCTTGTTGCCCCGGCCCTCCTCAACGTTACGGTCGAGCAGCCAGGTCACCGCGTTATAGGATCCCTCGCTCACGGACATCTCCCCCGAATTTAGAATTATAATTCATAGAAAGACACCGCATTGGCTTGCTGTCAATGCCAGCAGGCACTATGTTTCATTAAAACGCGCCGCAGGACATCCTTCAAGAGGCATCCGTAAAGAAGGCTCATGACCGAAAGTCCCGACGCCGAATCCCGATTTCTCGAACAGCTCGGCCAACGCGTGCGCACCATGCGTGCGCTGCGCGGCATGTCGCGCAAAGTGCTCGCCAAGGTATCGGGGATTTCGGAGCGCTACATCGCGCAGCTCGAAAGCGGCAAGGGCAATGTCTCGATCGTGCTGCTGCGCCGCGTCTCCGACGCGATGGGCGCACACCTCGAAGACCTGCTGCCTAGCGCCGATCCAACGCCGGACTGGCAGATGTTTCGCGATCTCTTGCGCAAGGCGACGCCGGCGCAAATCGCGCAAGCAAAAGATCTGCTCGCCGGCGGCAGTGCCTCCGCGCCGCGGCGCGCGCCATTCTGCGGCATCGCGCTGATCGGCCTGCGCGGCGCCGGAAAGTCCACGCTCGGCAGGATGCTGGCGAAAAAGATCGGCTGGAGCTTTGTCGAGCTCAACAAGGAGGTCGAGCAGCAGAACGGGCTCTCGGTCGCCGAGATCATCGCGCTCTACGGCCAGGAAGGCTTTCGCCGCATGGAGCAGGCGGCGCTGCAACAGCTGCTCGCGCGCAACGAGCTGATGGTGCTGGCGACCGGCGGCGGCATCGTCTCCGAACCGCTGACCTTCGACCAGATCCTGACCTCGTTCTACACGATCTGGCTCAAGGCCGAGCCGGAAGAGCACATGGCGCGCGTGCGCCGCCAGGGCGATCTGCGCCCGATGGCGGATGATCGCTCCGCGATGGCGGAGCTGCGCAACATCCTGCTCAGCCGCGAGCCGCTTTACTCGCGCGCGACCGTGGTGGTGGATACGGCGGGGCTATCGGTCGATGCCGCTGCTGCACGGCTGATCGATGCGGTGCGGCCGGTGCTGCAAAACGAAGCGCGCAGCTTCGGTCTGCGCAGCGTAGCGCTGTAGGGCGAGTTGTATCCAAACGCTCCGCTGTCGTCCCGGACAAGCGCGCCACAAGCGCGCGCAGATCCGGGCCCATATCCCCAGGGAGAGGTCGTTGCGCGAGCTGGTAACCACGAGTCATCGCAAAACAACTTCCTGTGGCTATGGGTCCGGCTCAGCGCTCGCTAAGGCTCGCTTGTCCGGGACGACAGTGGAGTTTGTGGGCACGCCATAATGGCACTATATCGGGGCCAACCAGCAGCTGGGACCCCTGATGACCGATAGCGACGTCACCATCTCCATGTTCGAGCGGATCGGCGGCAGCGCCACGATTGATCGTCTGGTCGACCGCTTCTACGAGCGGATGGACACGCTGCCGGAGGCGCAGATCATCCGCGCCATGCACGCGGACGACCTCGGCCTGATCAGGGACGTCTTGAAGCGCTATCTCACCGAATGGACCGGCGGCCCGCGACTCTACTCCGTCGAGAAGGGCCATCCGAGGCTGCGCCAGCGGCATATCGGCTTCGCCATCGGCGATGCCGAGCGCGACGCGTGGATCCTCTGCATGCGCGGCGCGCTGGAGGAGACGGTGACAGATGGCGCAGCGCGACGGGATCTCGACAAGGCGCTGTCGGGCCTCGCCGACTGGATGCGCAACCGGCCGTGACGCTGCTCACCCGGGCTAACAATACTTCCGACGCAGCTAGATCGACCAATAGTGCGGATGCGGGTACGGCCGCGAGCGATCGCCCCAGTCGAACGCGTCGCCATCGAACTCGCAAGGGCCGCTGCTGAGCTCGTCCAGCGTCAGCTCGATCTGAAACGCCTGCCGCCCTGGATCGTATTTCAGCGCGCTCCACTGGAGAGGATAATGGTGACGTGTACCGAGCAGCCCGCCGGTCTTGATCACGGCATAGGCCACCATTCCGCTCATCTTGTCGAGCATCAGCCGCTCGATCGTGCCGAGCTTCGTGCCGTCGCGTCCGTAGACGGCGACATGCTCCACGCGATCACTGGGAACCATGGTGTGGTTCATGGTGTCCTCCCTATTCTCTTGTGCTTACGGCTATTATAGCACCGGTTTCGAGGCGGCGGGAGCAGCTACAGAAGCTGCGGACGCACGGCCTCCGCGCCTTCGCGCAGCAGCGGCAGGAAGCGGTCGATCAGTTCCTGCGCCGGCACGCGATCGACATGGGCGCCCATGTTGATGGCGGCGACGATCACGTCGTCGTAGCGGCGGACGGGGACCGAGATCGAGCGGAAATGCGGTTCGGCCTCGCGGTCGACCAGCGCATAGCCCTGTGCGCGGTCTGCGGCGATGCGCGCGAGCAGCGCCTTCGGATCTGTCACCGTCTGCGGCGTCAACGCCTCCCGCTTCATCGTCTTCAGGCGCGCGGCGAGATCGGCATCGTCGAGCCGGCCGAGCATGGCGCGGCCAACCGAGGTGCAGAAGGACGGCAGGCGGTAGCCGATTTCCAGCCCGCCCGAGAACATGCGCGCCGGGCTGCTGCGGGCGATGAAGACGACCTCGTCACCGTCGAGCACCGCGAGCGAGGAGATTTCATTCGCCGCAGTGGCGACGCGATCGAGCACCGGTTGCATTACCGTGACGAGCTGGTTGGATCGCAGGTAGAACGCCGCCAGCGTCAGCACATGCGGCGTCAGCGAGAACAGTTTTCCGTCGCCGCTGACAAAACCGCCACGCTGCAGCGTGAACAGCATGCGCCGCGCGGTCGCGCGCGGAAGGTCGGCAGCGCGGGCAAGATCGCTCAGCGTCATCGGGCCTGCGGTCGTGCCGAAGCACTGAAGCAGGCGCAGGCCGCGGTCCAGGGCCTCCACGAAATCCGTCGGGCGCTCGTCAGCCTCACTCCGCTTCAGCTTGGGCATGGTGCCAGGGACAATCCTGCAAAATAGTGCTTGCTGCCGATCCAAGGCATGTCATAATTCGCCCATTCGTTCAATAGACGAACAAGCGCCACTCCACAAGGGAATGCACTCGTCATGATGAGCCAGGAGCAGAACGACCTGATCACCCGCACCGGTCCGAAGGACCCCTGCGGAAAGCTGATGCGGAGCTACTGGCAGCCGGCGGCGCTGGTCGACGAGCTGGAAGGTGCGCGGCCGATCCGTCCCGTAAAACTGCTCGGCGAGAACCTGGTGCTGTTCCGCGACGAGACCGGACGCTACGGCCTGATCGACCGCCACTGCGCGCATCGCGGTGCCGACCTCGCTTTTGGCCGGCTCGAAAATGGCGGCCTGCGCTGTGCCTTCCACGGCTGGCTGTTCGACACCACCGGCCAATGTATCGAGACGCCGGCCGAGCCGAAGGATTCAAGACTCTGCCAGAACATCCGCCAGCGCTCTTATCCGGTGGTCGAGAAGAGCGGCATCCTCTGGGCCTATCTCGGCGAGGGCAAGCCACCTGCATTCCCGGAGATCGACTGTTTCGTCGCGCCCGGCCCGCACACTTTTGCGTTCAAGGGCCACATGGCCTGCAACTGGCTGCAGGCGCTGGAAGTCGGCATCGATCCCGCGCATGCCTCCTATCTGCACCGCTTCTTCGAGGACGAAGACACGTCCGCCGCCTACGGCAAGCAATTCCGCGGCGCCTCGGCCGGCAGCGACCTGCCGATGACGAAAATCCTGCGCGAATACGACCGCCCGATCATCAATGTCGAGCACACCGAATATGGCCTTCGGCTGATCGCGCTGCGCGAGATCGACGAGGAGCGGACGCACGTGCGCGTCACCAACCAGATGTTCCCGCACGGCTTCGTCATTCCCATGAGCACGGAGATGACGATCACGCAGTGGCACGTGCCGGTCGACGACGAGAACTGCTACTGGTACGCGATCTTCACCAGCTACACGAACCCGGTCGACAAGCAGAAGATGCGCGACCAGCGGCTCGAACTCTATGAGCTGCCCGACTACAAGTCACGCAAGAACCGCAGCAACGATTACGGTTTCGATCCGCACGAACAGCAGACCGCGACCTATACCGGCATGGGCAACGATATCAATGTCCACGACCAATGGGCGGTGGAGTCGATGGGTGCGATCCAGGACCGCACCAAGGAGCATCTCGGACAGAGCGACAAGGCGATCGTGCAATACCGCCGCCTGCTGCGGCAGGAGATCGAGAAGGTCCAGGGCGGCGAGAGGCCGATGCTGCATCTCGACGAAAAGCAACGCACGCAGCATCCAGGGGCCGGCGACCATGGACGGCATCGGGCCGACGCGGGGCTGGGAGACCTACTGGATGGAGGTCGACGTCAAGCGTCGCCGCGGCGCGCCCTGGACGGCGCCTGCGCCGAAGGAGATCGAAGGCAAGGTGCATCGGCTGACCGCGGCGGAGTGAGGGTGACGGTCCAACCTCGTCATTGCGAGCGAAGCGAAGCAATCCAGGCTGCCTCTCCGGAGAGACTCTGGATTGCTTCGTCGCACCAGCGCAAAATTGCCTTGCAATTTTGTCGCGGGCTCCTCGCAATGACGGAGAATGTGGCGCATGCTTCGCGCCTCACGACTGGAGGAGCTCCAAAGTGACTTTCGTCGCGCGCCATGCGCTGTGGTCGGATGAGCAGAAGGACGCGGCGACGCGCATACGCCGCATCACAGAGGAGAAGAACCTCGAGGTCATTCGCCTCGCCTTCCCCGACCAGCACGGCATCTTGCGCGGCAAGACCATCGTCGCCTCCGAAGCGATCGCCTCTCTGGAAAGCGGTTGCTCCATCACCACCACCATGCTCGCCAAGGATACCTCGCACCGCACGGTGTTTCCGGTGTTCACGTCAGGCGGCGGCTTCGGCATGAAGGAGATGGAAGGCGCGGCCGATGTGCTGATGGTCGCCGATCCCACCACGTTTCGCGTGCTGCCGTGGGCGCCCACCACAGGTTGGGTGCTGTGCGACCTCTATTTCAACGACGGCCGCCAGGTGCCGTTCGCGACGCGCGGGCTCTACAAGCGCGTGCTCGATGAACTTGGCACGCGCGGTCACGACTTCGTCGCAGGCATCGAGGTGGAATTCCACATCTTCAGGCTCGACGACCCGCATATGCGGCCCGAGGACGCCGGCCAGCCCGGCACGCCGCCCTCGGTCAGCCTGCTCAGCCACGGCTATCAATACCTCACCGAGCAGCGCTTCGATCAGATGGAGTCGGTGCTGGAGATTTTGCGGCGCAACATCGTCGCGCTGGGACTGCCCTTGCGCTCAGTCGAGGTGGAGTTCGGGCCGAGCCAGTGCGAATTCACCTTCGCGCCGAAGAAGGGCCTGGAGCCCGCCGACAACATGGTGCTGTTCCGCAGCGCCGTGAAGCAGATTGCCCGCCGCCACGGCTATCACGCCACCTTCATGTGCCGCCCAAAACTGCCGAACGTGTTCGCGAGCGGCTGGCACCTGCATCAGTCAGTCGTCTCGCGTGCGAGCGGCGACAACCTGTTCATGACGAAGGACGGCGGCGAACCGCTCAGCGCATTCGGCAAGGCCTATCTCGCCGGCCTGCTTGATCACGCCCGCGCATCGACCGTGTTCACGACCCCGACCATCAATGGCTACAAGCGCTATCGGTCCTATTCGCTGGCCCCGGACCGCGCAATCTGGGGCCGCGACAATCGCGGCGTGATGATCCGCGTGCTCGGAGGCGCCGGCGATGCCGCAACGCGCCTGGAGAACCGCATCGGCGAGCCCGCCGCCAATCCCTATCTCTACATGGCCTCGCAGATTCTCTCAGGCCTCGACGGCGTCGACCGCAAGCTCGATCCCGGCCCTTCGGCCGACACGCCTTACGAGACCAAAGCGCCGCCATTGCCGAAATCGCTGCGCGATGCCGTCGCCGCGCTGAAGGACGATCCTTTCTTCCGCGAGACGCTCGGGGCCGAATTCGTCGACTACTACACCCACATCAAAAACGCCGAGATCGATCGCTTCCTGTCTGAAGTAACCGACTGGGAGCATCGCGAATATTTCGAGGTGTTTTGAAAGCCGCCGCTCAATGGGGGAGAGGGGTTCACCCCTCACATGCCCGTGAAGCGACTTCGTCGTCCCTGTTCCCGACGACATCTCGCCCCGTCCGACGAAGCCATTTTCCGCTCGCGGCGAAAACCGCCTGAAAGATGCAGGGTCTATGCTGCCGCTCCATGATCAACAGTGGAGTTCGATCATGTTGGGTCAATTGTTCAGCTGGTCTATCGCTGGTCCTGCAGGGGGACCCTGATCGAGATTGGTACGCATCGGCTGGCACGTTAGCGGGTGCGATTGGGTAAGTTTGGTTGACCGATAATGGGGATGGCCATGTGCAAACTCATCCTGATCGCTGCTATGTCGCTGCTCACGACCCAGGCCTATGCCGGCGGCGTGCGCAGCCTGAGCCTTGCGGCGAGCACCGCGAATCAACAGGCAACCGAGCAGCCCGCCACGCAGACGGGTGGCACGCCGCAAGCGACACAGTCGCCGGCAGCGGCACAGCCTGCGACCACGCAAACAGCGACGACGCCCCCCATCGCAACGACACCAACCGCCACGGCGACGACAGCCGCGTCAGCCGCACCGATCCAGACCACGACCAAGCCGAAGCGGCGCGCACCGTCGGTCGAGTCCCGCGTGATCCGCGAGCTACACCGCCACGGGATCTATTGGTGAATATCGTCCCCGCCCCGTGCGCAATTGCGCAACGGGGCCGGAACGGCACTCACCAGCGATAGCCGAGCGTGGCGATCACGGTTAGCGGCGCGCCACGGTAGCAATAACCGACCTGGCACGTCGTGTAGTGCAGATTGAACAGGTTCTTGGCGTTGACCTGGAGCTGAAGCCCCTTCAGCTCCTTCGCCGCCTGGCCAAAATCATACTTCAGCGCTGCGTCGACCAGCGTCACCGAGCTGTTCCTGAACGTGTTCAGATCGTCACCATAGCTCCAGGACATGTAGCGCACGCCGCCACCGATGCTCAGCCCCGCGAACGGGCCGGCCAGCGGCAATGCGTAATTGCCCCATAGCGTTGCCGTGTGCGGAGGATTGCCCGACGGAAACTTGCCGACCAACGCGCTGTCGCCGGCCTGCTTGGTGACCATGTCGAGATAGGTGTAGGACGAGGTGATGTCGAAACCATTGCCAAGGCTCGCGAGCCCCTGCAATTCGAAGCCGCGGCTTTGAATCTCGCCGCGCTGAACCGTCACGCCCGTACCTGTCGTGACCAGCCCGCCGTCCTGGATCAGGTCGAACACCGCGGCGGTGATGAAGCTCCTCGTCCCCTGCGGCTGATACTTCACGCCAATCTCGGTCTGCTTGCCGGTGGTCGGCTTGAAGAACGCGCCGGAGGGATCGACGCCGAGATTGGGAAAGAACGACGTCGAATAGGCAACGTAGGGCGCCACGCCGGAATCGAACACATAGGTCAGGCCGGCCCGCCCGCTATAGGCCTGATCGGACTGCGTCTGTCTTGTCAGCGCGAACAGGTCCTCGCTTGTGGTGCGGACCCAGTCGCTACGGCCGCTCAACGTCAGGATCCAGTGGTCGAGCTTGGCTTGGTCCTGAATGTAGAGGCCGGACTGGGTTTGCCGCTGCGCGGTGGACGAGGAGATCGCGGGATCAGGAATGGATTCCGGTGCATAGACCGGCGCGGCCAGATTGAGATCGGACACGCCGAAGCCGAACCCCTGCTTGTCGGTGAACTTCGAAGAGGTATAGTCAGTGCCGACCAGGAGCGTGTGCTGCACGGGGCCGGTGGAGAGCTTTGCCTCGACCTGGTTGTCCATGATGGCCGATTGCAGCGTATCGTGGACGTAGCCGGTATAGCGCGACACGACATTGCCGACCGGAGCGCCGAGAAAGCCGACATAGCGGGTGACCGCGTCGAGATCGACGTAGCGGAACTTCTGGCGAACCGTCACGGCGTTGTTGAACGCGTGCTCGAACAGGTAGCCGACGCGCCCCTGCTCCTGATCGAGCGAATTGTAGGACGGACTGCCGGTGAAGATGTCCGTGGTGGTCCCGGTGCCGGCCGAATAGGTGAACATCGAGCCCGGCGTTTTCGATTTCTGATAGGCGCCGAGAAGCGTGAGGGTCGTCGATTGGTCCGGTCTCCAAGTGACGGCGGGAGCGACATAGGTGCGATTGTCCTTGCCCCCCGGCACGAACACGTCGGCGTCGCGCACGAAGCCAGTGAGCCGATAAGAGAACTGGCCGTTGGGATCGATCGGCCCCGAGAAATCGAAATTGCCCTGAACGCGATCGCGGTCGCCGAACAGCGTCTGCACCTCGTGGAACGGCTGACTGGTCGGCAGCTTGCTTTGCAGATCGATCAGTCCGCCTGGCGAGCCGAGACCGTAGAGCGCCGAGCTCGGGCCGCGGACCACGGTGATGCTGTCGACCCCATAGGGCTCGGTCTTGAACACGCCGAGACCGGCGCCGACCAGGCGCAAGCCATCGAGATAGACGCCGTTATAGGTGATGTCGAAGCCGCGGATCGAGATGGCATCGAAACGCGGATCATAGCCGGAGGCATCGATGCGGACACCCGGTTCATAGCCGACCGCTTCGGTTAGCGTCTGCACGGCGCGATCGTTGAGCTCCTTGCGTGTCACCACCGAGATCGACTGCGGCGTCTCGAGCAATGGTGTATTGGTCTTGGTGCCGGCAGAGCTGCTGCTTGCAACATAGCTGTTCTCGCTCGACACGTTGGCGCGGCCGCTGACTGCCTCGCGCGCGTCCGGGTTTCTGGCTTGCCCGGAAGCGGCATTGCGTTGCGCCGCGACGCGGCCGCGCTGCGATTGTGATGCGCGCTGGGCAGACTGGGCACGCGGACGTGCCTGGTTCGGCGCCTCCACAGTGACGGGCGGCAACGTTGCCGCCGTCGATGCCGAATTGGTTCCGGAGACCTGTGCAAGGGTCGGTGTTGCCTGCAACACCACTCCCAGACCGGCCACGCCCAGACCAGCCTTCACCACACGTTCCCAACCGAACGTCTGTCCGTCGTCGCGCCTCATCGTCTTCCCCGAGTTCCGCCTTTAGACGACCCGGAGTAACCAGATCGAGGCGCACGCCGCCTTTGCGACTGTGCAAATCGCCTTTGACTCCACGTGGAGGCCTTCAAGACTGAGGTCGCAGGCAGCCGATCGGTCGCCGCTATCGACAGCGGCTCGGCGAATGACCGAAGCGCCTGCGGAAGGCCGTCGCGAAGTTCGCCGGATGGGCATAGCCGACCCGATAGGCCGCTTCGGTGACCGACAAGCGCTGATGAATCAGAAGAGCGCGTGCGGCGTCGAGCCGCTTGCCCCTGAGATAGTCGATGGCGCTCTCGCCATGGGCGATCTGGAATTTCTGGTTGAAGGATCGCCGGCTCAGGCCTGCGTTCCGCGCCAGCTCGTCGATGCTCCAAGGATAGGCAAGATCGGCGTCCATCCGCTCCTTGACCGATTGCAGCCGCATGCGCTGGAGGTCTGTTGCCGGATCGACCACGATCCGGCCGCTCTCGCCGAACAACACATGGACGACGATCTCGGCGGCTTGCGCCGACAACAGCAACTGCGCCGCGCTTCCGGCGACCGGCGGCGAGAACATTTCCGCCGCGACGGCCTGCACGCGCGCAGATGCGGCCAGCGAGACGATGGCCGCATAGGCCTCCCCATCCTTGAACAGCGCCCGAAACTCAGCGCCGAGTCCGAGCTGATCGATGGAAGCTTCGGGCAACGCGAGGCCGATGGCAGGTCGCTCGTTACACCGAACCAAGCGTTCCACGGCAAGGGATTCACGCACGGCAATCGCCGTCATCTGCCTTTCGCCGGTTGCGCGCGTCAGGATGCCGCGGCCTGCACTGACGTCGAACGCCACGGAGATGAACAGACCCGGCGCGGCCATCGCGCGGCCGCTGGCGTCGGCTCGAAACGCACCTCTGACAAACACGCAGCCCGGAAAGTCCAGCCACTGGGCTGTCGTTGAAGCCCCTTGCTGTGCGGAACCGATGTCGTCTTGAGGCCGGCCGCCAATTTGCTCGTAGAAGTCCCGCATCGAATCCACAACGCCGTGACCTCTTTGACGGCTGACGGCCGCGCGCTCAAGAGCTCAGCGGGCAGTTTGGAGGATTTCGAAATTGGATTTGCTCGAAGCGACCTTGCGTTGCGCTAGCCAAGGCAACGAATGCGTCAGATTCCCAGATATTTGTGCTGCAAGTCCGGCGCGGCCATTAGTTCGTCGGAGGTGCCGCTCCACACCGTCTTGCCGCGCTCGATGATGTAGTGGCGATCGCAGATGCGGGCGAGATGGTCGACGTTCTTGTCGACGACCAGGATCGACTGGCCCCGGCTCTTGAGCAGCGACAGGCAGTTCCAGATCTCCTCGCGGATCAGGGGCGCGAGTCCTTCGGTCGCCTCATCCAGGATCAGGAGCTTTGGATTCGTCATCAGCGCGCGGCCGATCGCGAGCATCTGCTGCTCGCCACCGGAGAGCTGGTTGCCCATATTGGAGGCACGCTCGGCAAGGCGGGGGAACAGCACGTAGATCGCGGCGAACGTCCAGGGATTATTGGTGTTGAAGCGATCCGCCGCGGCCGCGACCAGATTTTCGCGCACGGTGAGGTTCGGGAAGATCTGACGCCCCTCGGGAACGAGGCCGACGCCGAGCTTTGCAATCCTGTAGGACGGAAGCTGTCGTACCTCGGCGCCAGCGAAGCGGATGCTGCCTGCGCGTGCCGGCGTCAGGCCCATGATGGAGCGGATCGTCGTGGTCTTGCCCATGCCGTTGCGGCCCATCAGCGAGACCATCTCGCCCGGCTTGATCGACAACGACAGGCCGAACAGCACCTGGGAGAGGCCGTAGCAGGTCTCGATGCCGTCGACGTCGAGCAGCGTGTCAGCCATGATGCGTCACCACATGCTGATCGCCCAGATAGGCGCGCTTGACGTCCTCGTTCTGGCGGATCGCGGCCGGGTCGCCGGAGGCGATGACGCGGCCATAGACCAGCACCGAGATGCGGTCGGCCAGCGCGAACACCGCCGGCATGTCGTGCTCGACGAGGACGATCGAGACTTCCTTGCGCAGCTCCTGGAGCAGCTTCACCATGCGCTGGGATTCGGTGACGCCGAGGCCGGCCATCGGCTCATCCAGCAGCAGCAGCTTCGGCTTGCTCGCGAGCGCGACCGCAAGCTCGAGCTCGCGACGCTCGCCATGGCTGAGCCTGTTCACCACGACATCGGCGCGATGGGCGAGACCGACCCGATCGAGCGCCGCGTGCGCGGCATCGCGCAGGCCCTTCTCCTTGCGCGCGTTGGCGAAGAAGCGGAACGAGGTGCCGGCATGCGCCTGCGCCGCCAGCGCGACATTGTCGGCGGCGGTGAAGTCGAGCAGCAGCGAGGTGATCTGGAACGAACGCGCAAGACCGAGCGCGCAGCGGCGATAAGCCGGCAAGTATGTGATGTCGCGTCCCGCCAGCGAGACGCTGCCGGAATGCGGCGCGAGATGCCCGGTGAGCTGGCTGATCAGCGTGGTCTTGCCGGCGCCGTTCGGACCGATGATGGCGTGCAGCTCACCGGCCGCGACGTCGAGCGAGACGTTGTCGGTCGCGATGATGCCGCCGAAGCGGCGCACCAGCTTTTCGACGCGGAGCAAGGGTTCAGCCACGGCCAGCCCTCCCGAGCACGCCCATGATGCCGCCCCGGCCGAACAGCACGATCAACAGCAGCAGCGGGCCCATGATAAGCGCCCAGTATTCGGTGATCTGCGACAGGAATTCTTCAAGCAGCAGGAACACCACCGCGCCCATGATCGGGCCGAACAGTGTGCCCATGCCGCCCAGGATTACCATTACCATGAGGTCGCCGGAGCGCGTCCAGTACATCACGGCCGGGCTGACGAAATCGGTGTTGTTGGCGAGCAGCGCGCCGGCAAGGCCGCACATGGTGCCTGATATGACGAAGCAGACCAGCTGGTAGCGCTTGGCGGGGAAGCCGATCGCCTGCATACGCTGCTCGTTGGAGCGCAGGCCCTGCACCACGAGGCCGAAGCGCGAATTGACGATGCGCCAGATCAGGAAGATGACGCCGAACAGGCAGGCGAGGCAAAGATAATAGAACTGCGTGCGGTTCGACAGATCGATCAGCCCGGAGAAATCGCTGCGCTTGTAGATGGTGAGGCCGTCGTCACCGCCGTAGCGCGCTAGGCCCGAAGCGACGTAATAGGCCATCTGGGCGAAGGCGAGCGTGATCATGATGAAGTAGACGCCACGGGTGCGAAGCGAGAGCGCGCCGATCACGAGTGCATAGATCGCGGAGGCCGCGAGCGCGACCGGGAACTGGATGAAGCCGGAACCGACGCCTTCCTGCGCGAGCATGCCGACGGCGTAGCCGCCGATGCCGAGATAGGCGGCATGGCCAAAGCTCATCATGCCGCCAAAACCCATGATGAGGTTGAGGCTCGCCGCCGCCAGCGCCAGGATGATGATGCGTGTGAACAGCGTCAGGATGAAGATGTTGCCGGACAGAGACGAATAGAGCGGCAGCAGCACGAGGCCCGCCAGCATCAGGGCCGTGACGGCCTTGCTCACGCTCAGACCCTTCATCGACGGTTAGCCGGAAACAGCCCCTCCGGGCGCACCACCAGCACGATCGCCATCAAGAGGTAGATCAGCATGGAGGAAAGCGCGGGCGCGGCGGTGGAGGCAGCGGCGCCGCTCAGCACCTGGCGGAGCAGGTTAGGCAGGAAGGCACGGCCGAGCGTGTCGATCATGCCGACGAAGATCGCGGCCAGGAACGCGCCGCGAATCGATCCGATGCCGCCGATCACGATGATGACGAAGGCAAGGATCAGGATGTTCTCGCCCATGCCGATCTGCACGGTGAGAATTGGCGCCTGCATCAGGCCGGCAAGGCCCGCGAGCGCGGCGCCCAGGCCGAACACCAGCGTGTAGAGCAGCTTGATGTTGATGCCGAGCGCGCCGATCATCTCGCGGTTGGAAGCACCGGCGCGGATCAGCATGCCGATGCGGGTGCGCATCACGCCGAGATAGAGCAGCAGCGCGACCAGCAGCGCCACCGCGATGATGGCGAGCCGATAGGCGGGATAGTGAATGCCGGGCAGGATCGGCACCGGCACGGTGAGCCAGGCCGGCAGCGGCAGCGCGAGGCCCGCCGGACCCCAGATCAGCCGCACGGCTTCATTGAAGAACAGGATTAGGCCGAAGGTGGCAAGCACGTGGTCGAGATGGTCGCGGCCATAGAGATGCCGGAGCGCCGTCACCTCCAGCGCGATACCGAGCACCAGCGTGGCCCCTAACGCCATCAGCGCGCCGAGCAGGAAGCTGCCGGTCCAGGCTGCAAAGGTCGCGGCGAAATACGCGCCCATCATATAGAGCGAGCCGTGCGCGAGGTTGACGAGATCCATGATCCCGAACACCAGCGTCAGGCCTGCGGCGAGAAGGAACAGCAGCAGACCGAACTGCAATCCGTTCAAGAACTGTTCGACGACGAGTAGCATCAAGACTCTTTCAGGCGCACGCAGCGTCGCGCCGATGTTCGAACACAGTCGCCATCAGTGAAAGAGCTCCCCTTGCCTCTTCAAGGCCGCAAAATGGGTAATGGCAGTATCGTTCCGAGGCAAGAGCGATTCGACACCAAACATGCACTTTGTTGCATGCCGATGCATGCGATCGAATCGATCTTGCAAGAACGCTGCCGTGCAGGCTGGGGCAACCTGCCGCACCCAAACGAGCACCCTCTCGCCGGCGGGCCGAAGAGAGGGTGCAAGGTTGTCGGAATGCAGGGAAGTCTAGTGCGACGTCATTTGCCGGGGGAGGTCGTCCGGCTCGGCCAGCACGCTGTTGGCCGTCGAGGCCTCCAGTGCCGCCATTCGGAACAGATAGGCGAGCGTCGCCAATCCAGAATCGTCCGCCATCTGCGCCAGCTCAAGTGCCATGTCCGACATGTAGCCGAGATTCTCGTCTTGGATTTGCGCCATGATCTGGCTGTCCCGCATCATGTTCGACATCTCAGGCGCTCTTTCGTTGCGCGGCGAGGCCGCAGAGGTTGGCACGGGCGATGCAGTCAATACGCGGACCGTCCTGCTGGACGACGCTCGTCATCCCGATACGGTCACGCACGATATCAAGCGACTCCTGGCGGATATCGATCGTCGCGGCCATGGTCCAGGAATTCTCAACCAGCGCCGGTAATCCCAGCGGCGTCACGACGAATCCGATGTCATGAAAGCGCGGCAACCACCAAGTCTCCATGACGAGACAGAGCCGCTCGATGCCCTGATCGAGACAGAATTCCTGCGCTGCCGCCATCAATTGCAGATTGAACACGCCGTCGCGGCGCTCGCGCGAAACGAAGAAGCGCGACCACTCCCAGACCAGCGGGTCCGATGGGCAACCGCGCACCGCGGCGAGATGCGGGAAGACCTGGCTCATCATCGTCGGCTTGGTGGTCGGATACAGGCGTGAGCCGCCGAGCACCCGGCCGTTTGCGAGAGCCAGCAGGTAGACCGTGTCCTCATTGTCGTAGGTATCGATCTCGCGGCCGTCGGGCTTGCGTAACGCCTCCCATTTCCGCTCCTCGACAAAGATCTCATGACGAATCCGAAAATGCTGTTCGAGGATGCCCTCGTAGAGGTGCCGGTTGACGGCAGAAATCACATGAATCATGAACTCCCCCATGGCTCGAAATGAGGGAAGCCTCAGCGAAAAAGGCAAAGCCGACTATTGGGAAATTTCCCAGTAGGCGAGGATTTCAAGGGCTGATGATTCTGTGGCGGATCGCGATCGCGACCGCATGCGTCCGGTTGACGGCGCCGAGCTTGCGCGCGGCAGTTGCAAGATGCTCTTCCGCCGTGCGTTGCGTGATGTTGAGTATCTCGCCGATCTCCCAGGCGGACTTGCCTTGCGAGGCCCAGGCGAGCACCTCGCGCTCGCGGGGGGTGAGCCGGGTCGACGGATGCGGCGTCGGATCAAGCAGACGGCGAATGTGATCAAAGCCATACATCGCGATCAGATGCAGCGCCGGCTTGCTGCGGGCGTTGAGGTCGAGATGGACGCCACCGAGCGAGACGCCGGCCTCATAGCCGGTCAAGCCGTGGATCGGCACGACGAAGCCGCGCGACATGCGGAAATCGGCGGCGCGCCGCATCACCTCCACCGCGCCCGGCTCTAGCTCCGGATCATACGGCGCTTCGGACCACTCGAAAGGGTTCACCGTCTGCCGGCATTTGCGGATCACGGGATCGACGCGGTCGTAGCTCTTTTGGGTGTAGAGGCTGAACCACTCCGCCGGCCACTTCTTGGCGAGCACCATCTGGGAGAAGCGCTGATCGGGATTGGGCAGGCCCGTTACGATGATGTGTTCGAAGCCGTATCGACCGAACGCGGTCGAAAGCGCATCCACGGCGTCCGGGACCTTGGTATAGGCGCTAAGCCCCTCGATGAAGTCGAGCGCCTCCCGGCCATAATCTACGGCATCTGCGGCGGACATCGGTGCGTTTCCTGAACCTCGCTTTCCCATATAACACGTATTTGGGGGCTGCCTCAATTTGCTGCTCCCGTAGTTTGCCGGTGTTCCGTCTGCTCCGAAGATTTAATCTACTTGTGGAAGAAGTGAGGTCAAGTTACACCTGAACGCGTCGGAAGCGGGAAAACCACGATGCAAGACGAGGACATCGCCCTCAACAGCGTGCTCGGCCTGGAATTGAACCGCGTGTTTTTTGCCGTCCGCGAAACGGCCAACAAACAGAAGATCATCGAGTTTGCGCGCGAGGTGCTGCAAAGCGAGCGCGCGGAGCTGGATGACCGCGTGTCGCCCGACGGCCCGGCGAGCTAGAACGCAGTCGCAACAAACGACGCCGAAGCCACAGATCGCGCGACGACGCCCTTCCATTTGAACGTGCTGGTTTTAGCCGAAACATTCTGAAACCGAAGCTTGGCTTCCTTCTCCTACTGTGGAGAGGGTTGATGAAGCGGCCGCGCTCGCGTGCCCCAGACGCAGCGCAGCGTCTCTTCGACGATGCGCTGCAGAGCCGGGGCCCATCCATCCGCAACTTCCTCTCTGGCTTTCTGGGTTCCGGCTCTGCGCCGCAATGCCAAACGCGTTGCAGCGCGTCCGGGACGCCGGACTTGCGTCCACATCAACACACTTGCCGCTGGATGACATCGCCGCTCTCGTGAGATGATCGCCGCCACGATCGTCTTTCGGATACTTAGGCCATGATGACGCTGCGTCAGGTTGAAGTGATCCGTGCCGTGATGGTGACGGGCACCATCGGCGGTGCGGCAAAGTTGCTCAACGTCTCGGCGCCCGGGATCAGCCGTCTGGTCAAATACACCGAGCGGTCGCTCGGCATCCGCTTTTTTCAGCGCCAGAACGGGCGCTACTTCCCGACGCCGGAAGCCGAGAACATCTTCGAGCAGATCAATGGCGTCTACAAGAAGGTCGACGACCTCTCCGAGATCATCTCCAAGATCGGCCGCGGCGGTCTGTCGGAGCTGCGCATCGGCTCGGTGCCGAGCATCTCGCAGGTGATGGTGCCGCGTGCGATCGAGCGCGTCCGCCGCCGCTATCCCGATCTCGGCATCGATATCAACATCCTCAAGCTCGAGGAAGCCATCGACTACCTCCTGCTCGGCCGCGGCGAGTGCGTCGCGATGAGCTATCGCCTCGAGCATTCCGGGCTCGACTTCATGCCGCTCGCCTCGGGCGAGCTCTATTGCATCGTGCCGCCGGGTCACGAGCTCGCCGGCCGCAAGCAGGTCTCCGCCGCCGAGATCACCCGCTATCCGCTGATCGGCATCGACCCTAACGACCCCTACGGCCGGATCATGGCCGAGATCTTCGCGCGCCACCGGCTCGACTACAACATCACCATCCGCGCCCGCTTCGGCACCACGGTCTGCGCTCTGGTGAAAGCGGGCCTCGGCATCGCCATCATCGACCAGTTCACGGTGGCCCATGGCGGCTATCCCGGCATCGAGCTTCTGAAGATCACAGAGCCGACGCGGTTCGATACCTACATCGCAGTCAAGCGCGGCACGCCGCTGTCGCTGCATGCGGAGTATTTCATCGAATCCCTGCGCACCGAGATGCGCGCGGTCGAGCCGTCTCGTGGCAACGGCAAGGCCCCCTTGGCACGCGGGCGAAAGAAATAACATGATGTTAGGTTTGTCGGATAAAAGGGTAATTGTGTTAGGCCGGGGAAAGGCTATCGTTGCAGCTGGAATTGCGCGATTTTCCCCGCTAATGGCCGGGACCGGACGCTCCCAACGAGACGATAGCGAACCATGTCGAAGCGCGGATACGCCGCCAGCAAGAAGCTTCTCACCGGCCTGATCGGCGCCCCGATCGCGCACTCCGCGTCCCCCGCCATGCATGAGCGCGCCGCCGAGGCGCTTGGCCTGCGCGGCCATTACCAGCTCATCGAAGTCGCAGGCGCCGACGCGGCCGAGCTACGCATGATACTCGAAGGCGTACGGCGGCTCGGCTTTGCCGGAGTCAATGTCACTTATCCTTACAAGGAAGCCGTGGTGCCGCTGCTCGACGCGCTGGCGCCGGGCGCAGCCAGCATGGGCGCAGTCAACACCGTCGTGGTCAGGGATGGCCGGCTGACCGGCCATAACACCGACACCACAGGTTTTGCGCGGGCGGTGACGCCATTGCTGGCGCCGTCCGGCAACGCCGTCGCCGTGATTGGCGCCGGCGGCGTCGGCAAGGCCATCGCATTCGCATTGGCGAGCCTGAAAGTGGCCGACATCCGCATTTTCGACAGCGAGCCGGCGCGCGCCATGAAACTCGCCTCGCTGCTTGCCGCACAGAGCGGCGCGAGGGTGGCTGCAAGCGTCGAGGACGCGCTCGACGGCGCAACCGGTCTCGTCAACGGCACCCCGGTCGGCATGCTGCCGAGCCGTGACACGCCGGTGCCGGCGACGCTGCTCAGGGCCGACCTGTGGGTCGCCGACGCCGTCTATTCGCCGCTGATCACACCGCTGCTGGCCGCGGCGCGAGAGAAAGGCGCCCGGATCATGACCGGGCGCGAGCTCGCGATCTACCAGGCCGCCGACGCCTTCGAACTGTTCACCGGGCTTGTCCCATCGACCGACGTCATGGGAGAGGCTTTTGACGCCGTGATGGCTGCGCGTAGCGCGGCCTATCAGGCAGCTTGAGGCGAAGCGGCCGGCACAAGGCTGCTCGCAAGATTTGAAACGGGAGGAGAGGACGATGAAATCAACGCTACTGGTGGGCGCGCTGCTCACCGCCATCACCGCAACGAGCGCCCTTGCTCAGGCGATCAAGCTCGCCGACGTCGCCGAGCTCTCGGGCGGCGGCGCCACCGTCGGCACCAACTGGAAGAACGGCATCGACCTCGCGATCGAGGAGATCAACGCCAAGGGCGGCGTGCTCGGCCGCAAGTTAGAAGTGACCCACGCCGACTCGCAGTCCAACCCGGGCGTTGCCCGCGCGCAGGTGCAGAAGGCGCTCGATGCCGAGCCCTATGTGCTGCTCGGGCCCGGCTATTCCGGCTCGGTGAAGGTGACCGCGCCGCTGGCGGCCGAGGCCGGCATCGCGCAGATCATGGGCGGCGAGGCCGCCGAGCTGACGCAGGCAGGCAACAAGTTCCTGTTCCGCACCTCGTTCGGCCAGCAGTCGTCGATGCCGAAGGTGGCAAAATACATCCATGACGAGATGAAGGCGAAGACGGTCGCGGTGGTCTGGGTCAACAACGACTTCGGCCGCGGCGGTCGCGACGTCGTCATCAAGGAGCTTGATCGCCTCGGCTCCAAGGTTGTCGCCGATCTCTCGACCGAAGCGGGCCAGGCCGACTTCGCCGCCGACGTCGGCAAGATCAAGGCTGCCAATCCCGATGCCGTGTTCGTCTATCTCAACGAGGAAGAGAGCGCGCGGATCCTCAAGGAGCTGAAGCGTCAGGGCGTCACCGCACCGCTGATGGGCGAGACCACGCTGATCGGCCAGAAGGTGATCGAGCTCGCCGGCGACGCCGCCAACGGTGCACGCGGCCATGTCGGCCTCACCACCGACGCGCCGGTCGATCTGATCAAGGCGTTCCGCGAGAAGTTCTCCAAGAAGTACAATTACGTGCCGGATCATAACGGCCTGAAGGGTTATCTTGCCGTCTACATGGTGAAGGCCACCACCGAGAAGATGGGCAAGGTCGACCCGAAGAAATTCGCCGACACGCTGCACGGGCTCACCATCAAGGCGGCGGACGAGCCGGGCATCCTGATGGACGTCACCTTCAGCGACACCGGCGACATCGACCGCCAGAGCTTTCTGGTCGAAGTCGTGGAAGGCAAGCAGGTGGTGAAGCAGGTGATGCCGAAGGTGAAGTGATCTTCGCCTCTCCCCGCGCCTCTCTCGCCGAAGCTTTAGCGAAGGCGGATGCGGAGAGTTCTTCTCCCTCGCCCCGCTCTTCGCGGGGAGGAGGGTCGGGGTGAGGGGTGCTTCCGCAGTCACGGCGACAGCTGAGTTCGCGGATAGAGCCCCTCACCCCATCCTCTCCCCGTAAGAACGGGGAGAGGGTGAGATAGACCTGAATTCGCGGCACTCCAGTTCACTCGGGCTCTAACGATCAAAGAGAACCCATGTCCAACCTATTCGATCTTCTGGTCGCGGGACTCGCCACCGGTGCGATCTATGCGCTGGTTGCGGTCGGCTTCACGCTGCTGTGGCAGACCTCGCAGACCATCAATTTCGCGCAAGGCGAGTTCGTGATGCTGCCGGCGTTCCTGATGCTGGCGGCGATGCATGTGGGCGCGCCGTTCTGGCTCGCGATCATTCTCGGCATCCTCTTGTCGATGATCCTGCTCGGCCTTGCCTTCAAGCTGCTGCTGGTCGATCCGATGATGCGTCACGGCGTGTTGCCGCTGGCGATTGCGACGATGGCGCTTGCGATCGGCATCAAGGAGGCCGTGAAGCAGTTCTTCAGCGCGGAGGCCTCGCCCTTCCCGTCGATCGTGCCGACCGGCGACGTCTCCATCCTGGGCCACGCCGTCTCGCTGCAGAGCCTCGGCGTGCTCGCCGTCGCCATCCTCGCGGTGGTCGGCCTCACCACGCTGCTGAATCGCACCTCCCTCGGGCACCAGATGCAAGCGGCGGCGCAGAACCCGACGGTGGCACGCATCATCGGCGTCCCGGTCGAGCGCATGATCCTGCTGACCTTCCTGATCAACGCCTTCCTGGTCGCGCTGGCTTCGCTTCTGATCACTCCGATTTACCTTGCAAAGTTCTCGTCCGGTGAGGTGCTAGGCCAGGCGGCCTTCATTGCCGCGATCGTCGGCGGCTTCAACCAGGTGCGCGGCGCAATCGCGGGCGGCCTGTTGATCGGCGTGCTCGACAATCTCGCGGCCGCCTACGTCTCGACGCAGTATCGCGCCGCCGTGCCGATGATCTTCCTGATCGCCGTCATCCTGTTCCGGCCGCAGGGCTTGCTCGGCCGCGCCGAGGAGCGCACCGTATGAGCGGCTTCGCCAAACCGTTGAAGATCGCGCTCGGCCTTGCCGTCATCGCCGCGCTGATCGTGGTCCCCATGAACTTCAACCGCTACGGCCTGTTCATCTTGAGCCAATGGGCGGTGATGAGCATTGCTGCGATGGGGCTCAATCTCACGCTCGGCTATGCCGGCCAGGTCTCGCTGGCGCAAGGCGCCTTCGTCGGCATCGGCGCCTATGCCGCAGCGATCATGACCACCCATGGCTGGCCGCTGCCGGCGGCGATCCTTGTTGCAATCGTGTTGAGCTTCGTGGTCGGCTGGGTGCTGGGCTATCCCGCGCTGCGCGTGCAGCACCACTATCTCGCCTTCGTCACCCTTGCCTTCTCCACCCTCGCCTTCCTGGTGTTCCGCAACGAGAGCTGGCTGACCGGCGGCATCTACGGCATCTCCAACATCCCGCGCCCGCACATCTTCGGGCTGGCAACCAACAAGCCGCTGCCGTTCTACTATGTCTGCCTCGGCTCGCTAGCGATCGTCTCGCTCGCCGTGTGGTGGCTGATCCGCTCGCCCTGGGGCCGCGCCTTCATGGCGCTGCGCGAAAATCCACTGCGCGCGCAGTCGCTCGGCGTCGACACGCGCCGCTATACGTTGATGGCGTTCGCGATCGGCTCGGCGCTCGGCGGCGTCGCCGGCGCGCTCTATGCGCCGCTGACGCAATATATCGATCCTGTGCCGTTCAACCTGTCGCTCTCGCTCGACCTCTTGATGATGGTGATCGTCGGTGGCGCCGGCTTCTATTTCGGTCCGTTCCTGGGGGCGATGATCGCGGTGCTGCTGCCGGAATGGCTGCGCTTCACCGAGGGCTATTATCTGATGCTCTACGCGGTGGCCGTGATGCTGCTCCTGATCTGGTCGCCCACGGGCATTCTGGGAATCCTCGACCGCTATCTCGCCGAACGGCGCACCAAGGCGGCGTCCGCGCTCCGCGCCGTCGCAAAATCCCGCCTGGAGACGGTGCAATGAGCGCGGTTCTCGAAGTCACCGACATCAAGAAGAGCTTTGGCGGGATTCACGCAGTCAACGGTGTCTCCTTCGACGTGCGCGAGGGCGAGATCCTCGGCCTGATCGGCCCGAACGGCTGCGGCAAGTCGACCCTGTTCAACTGCATCCTCGGCCAGCTCACGCCGTCAGGCGGCGAGGTCAAGCTCGACGGCAAGCTGGTCACGGGAATGCGGCCCGCGGAGCTCAACAAGCTCGGGGTCAGCCGCACCTTCCAGCTCCTGCAGGTGTTTCCGAAACTCTCGGTGCGCGAGAACCTGATCCTTGCCGGGCAGGAGCACCAGGGCAACATGGCCTCGCGCCTGGTCGGCCGCTCCGACGCCGGACTGACTGAGGCCGCCAACCAGATGATCGGCTTCTTCAAGCTCGACCATCTCGCCGACGAGCCCGCGGGCGGCCTCTCTTACGGCCAGCAGAAGCTGCTCGATGCCGCCATGGCCTTCATGGGCGGGCCGCGCCTGGTGCTGCTCGACGAGCCCGCCGGCGGCGTCAACCCGTCGATGCTGGCGGACCTCAAGGACCGGCTGGTCGCGATCAATCGCGAGAAGAACGCCACCTTCGTCGTGATCGAGCACAACATGGAATTCGTGATGTCGCTGTGCTCGCGCGTGATGGTGATGGCGGAAGGCAAGGTGCTGGCGATGGGACGGCCCGACGAGGTCCGCAAGAACCCCGCCGTGATCGAAGCCTATCTCGGACATTGAGGAGGCAACCATGAGCGACCCGATCCTCTCGATTCACAACCTCGTCGGCGGCTACGGCAAGATGACGATCCTGAACGGCACGACCTTCGCCGTGCCGGAGGCGACCATCACCACCATCATCGGCCCGAACGGCGCCGGCAAATCCACCGTGTTCAAAGCGATCTTCGGCCTGTTGAAGCTGCGCGAGGGCAAGATCAGCTTCGCCGGCCGCGACGTCACCAATCTGAGCCAGCGCGCGCTGCTCAATGCCGGCATCTGCTACGTGCCGCAGGGCCGCAACATCTTTCCCGAGCTGTCGGTGCGCCACAATATCGAGCTCGGCGGCGTCGCCGCCGACAAGGGCCTCGACCTGCCCAGGCGGATCGAGGCCGCGCTGGACCTATTCCCGGCGCTCCGCCGCAAATCGACACAGCAGGCCTCGACGCTCTCGGGCGGCGAGCAGAAGCAGCTCGAGATCGCCCGCTCGCTGCTGCTCGAACCGAAGCTGGTGCTGATCGACGAGCCCTCGATCGGGCTGTCGCCGCTGATGGTGCAGCAGACCTTCGACATCCTCAAGAGCTTGCGCGACCGCGGCGTCACCATCCTGATGATCGAGCAGAACGCGCGCTCGGCGCTGGAGATCTCCGACATCGGCATCGTGCTCGAGCTCGGCCAGACCCGCATGGTCGACGAGGCCAAGCGCATTTTGAACGATCCCCGCATCGGCCAGCTCTTCCTCGGCGGCGCCATGGAGGAGAGCGCGGCATGAGTGCGCAGATGCGCATCGCCGTGGCGGGCGCCGGCCTGATCGGCCGCCGCCATATCGAATTGATCGAGGCATCACCGGATTGCGTGCTCGCCGGCATCGCGGATCCCTCGCCCGCCGCGAAGGACTATGCGCTGGCGCATGGCGTGCCCTGCTACGCGGATCATCGCACCCTGCTGGCAGAGGAGAAGCCCGACGGCCTCATCATTGCCTCGCCCAACAGGCTACATTTGCCGATGGCGCTCGACTGCGCCGAAGCGGGCGTGCCGGCCTTGATCGAGAAGCCGGTGACCGAGACAGTTGCGACCGCACTGCGTCTGTGCGCAGCGGTGAGAAACAGCGGCGTGCCGATGCTGGTCGGCCATCACCGCCGGCATAATCCGATCATCAAGGCAGCGCGCGAGGCCGTCGCGACCGGCAAGCTCGGCCAGCTCACAGCCGTGGTCGGGCTATGGCTGCTGAAGAAGCCCGACGATTATTTCGAGATCGCCTGGCGACGCGAGCAGGGCGGCGGGCCGCTGCTGATCAACCTCATCCACGACATCGACAATTTTCGCTTCGTCTGCGGCGAGATCGTCGAGGTGCAGGCGCAGAGTTCGAACAACGTGCGCGGCTTTGCGGTCGAGGACACCGCGGCGCTGCTGCTGCGCTTTGCCAACGGCGCGCTGGGCACGGTGAGCGTATCGGATGCGACGCCGGCGCCGTGGAGCTGGGAGCTCACGGCCGGCGAGAACGCGGTCTACCCCAGGCAAGACCAGCCCTGCTACGTCTTCGCCGGAACGAACGGCTCGCTGTCGGTGCCGACGATGGAGCTATGGTCCTATCCGCAAAACCCGGGCTGGCATGCGCCGCTATCGCGCGAGCCCATCGTGCTCGCAACATTCGATCCCCTCGTCGAGCAGCTCCGGCATTTCTGCGCAGTGATCGCGGGCCGCGAACAGCCGCTGATCTCGGTCGAGGACGCGATGGGAACGCTCGCGGTCGTCGAGGCCGTCAGCGAGGCCGCGCGCACGGGGCAAAAGATCTCGCCTGGGCAGATCATGGAGCAGGTCGCATGAATAAACGCTCGATCGCCACCGTCTCCCTCTCCGGCGCGCTCGACGAAAAGCTCCGTGCCATCGCCGCCGCCGGCTTCGATGCAGTCGAGATCTTCGAGAACGACCTGCTGTCATTCGGTGCAGGCCCACGCGATATCGCGAAGATGTGCGCGGACCTCAATCTCGAGATCTGTGCGTTCCAGCCGTTCCGCGATTTCGAGGGCATGCCGGAACCGCAGCGCGCGCGCAACTTCGCCCGCGCGGAGCGGAAGTTCGATCTGATGCAGGAGCTCGGCACGGACCTGTTGCTGATCTGCTCCAACGTCTCGCCGGCCTCGCTCGGCGGCATCGACCGCGCCGCTGACGATTTTCGCGAGCTCGGCGAGCGCGCCGCGAAGCGCGGCTTGCGCGTCGGCTACGAAGCGCTGGCCTGGGGCCGCCACGTCAACGACTACCGCGATGCCTGGGAGATCGTGCGCCGCGCCGATCATCCCGCGATCGGCGTCATCCTGGACAGCTTCCACGCGCTCGCGCCGGGCTTTCCGACCCGCACCATGGCCTCGATTCCCGGTGACAGGATCTTTCTGGTGCAGCTCGCGGACGCGCCAAGGCTCGAGCTCGACATCCTGTCGTGGAGCCGGCACTTCCGCTCCTTCCCCGGCCAAGGCGACCTGCCGGTCGGCGAGTTCATGGCGGCGATCGCGGCGACCGGCTATGCCGGGCCGCTGTCACTGGAGATCTTCAACGACCAGTTCCGCGCCGGCTCGGCCGCGCAGACCGCGGTCGACGGCCTGCGCTCGCTGATCCTGCTGGAGGACCAGCTCGCACCGGATTGGCCGAATTTTGCCGGCAAGCCGCTGGCCCCGAAGGCGAAGAGCCGCGGCACCGGCTTCATCGAGTTTGCCGTCAACGAGAGCAAGGCCGGCGAGCTTGCCCGCCTGTTTTCGCAGCTCGGCTTCCGCAAGACCGGTCAGCATCGCAGCAAGGCGGTGGAGCGCTGGTCGCAGGGTAAGGTCGAGCTCGTGATCAATTGCGAGACCGACGGCTTTGCGCATTCGCACTACGTCACCCACGGCCCCGGTGTCTGCGCGATCGCGCTCGACGTCGACAATGCGGGCCTTGCCATGCAGCGCGCCGAGACGCTGAAGGCGCGCACCTTCTACCAGCCGGTCGGGCCGGGCGAGCTGGAGATTCCCGCGATCCATGGCGTCGGCGGCAGCCTGCTCTATTTCCTCGATCAGGCCGGCAAGAACTGGGACACGGATTTCGAGCCTGTTACAAGCGATGCAAGCGCCGACGCCCTGCTCGCCGTCGATCACATCGCGCAGTCGATGCCCTATGACGAGATGCTATCCTGGCTGTTGTTCTACACCGGCATACTCGACCTGAAGCGGCTGCCGCAGATGGAGATCGCCGACCCCAGAGGCCTCGTGCAGAGCCAGGCCATCATCAACGCCGACCAGAGCCTGCGCTTCGTGCTCAACGGCTCTTCCGCCAACCGCACCCTGCCTGCGCGCTTCATTTCGGAGTTCTTCGGCTCGGGCGTGCAGCACGTCGCCTTCGCGTGCCGGGATATTTTTGCGGCCGTTGCCGCGATGCGCCAGCGCGGCGCCGATTTCCTGGATATCCCCGATAATTACTACGACGACATCGAAGCCAAATACGATCTCGCACCCGAGCTGATGGCGCAGCTGCGCGCCAACCACATCCTCTACGACCGCGAGGGCGACAGCGAGTTCTTCCAGGTCTACACCCACATCTTCGACGAGCGGTTCTTCTTCGAGATCGTGGAGCGCAGGAATTATCAGGGTTTTGGTGCGGCCAACGCCGGCATCAGGCTCGCAGCGCAGGCGCGCGAGGTGCGCCCTGCGAGCATGCCAAGGGTGTAGGAGACTCTCTCCACGCCGTCATTGCGAGGAGCCCTTGCGACGAAGCAATCCAGAGTCTTTCCGCGGAGGGATTCTGGATTGCTTCGCTGCGCTCGCAATGACGATGTGGGGACTATTGAGGAATTCGACCAACTCCGTCCCCGCTGAGACTCCCCCTCACCCTGACCCTCTCCCCGCAAGCGGGGAGAGGGAGAAGCATCAGCCTCACTTCATCTTGCATTTGTCGTGGAAGCGATCCTGGTCGTTCTCGACGATGGTGGCGACGGTCTTCAGCGCGAGCTGGCCTTCGGAATCCTTGACCACGTCCTGCAGGTAGAAGTTCTGGATCGGGATGTGGTTGTTGCCGTATTTGAACGGGCCGCGCACCGACTTGAAGTTCACCTTCTCCATCTCGGCCTTCATCTCGTCCTTCTTCGAGGTGTCGCCCTTCACGGCGACGACGGCGCTGTTGATCAGGTTCGCGGCGTCATAGGACTGCGCGCCGTAGAAGGTCGGGCGCAGGCCGGTATACTTCTTGCGGTAGTCGGCGACGAAGCGCTTGTTCTGCTCGTTGGGGAGATCGTTGACCCATTGCTGCGCGCCGGGCACCCCGAGCGCGTTCTCCTTCTGGAGCGGCAGCGAGAGCTCGTCGATGGTGAAGGCGGTGTAGAGCGGCATCGTGCTCTTCAGCCCGGCCTGCGCATATTGATTGAGGAATTGCACGCCCGCCGCACCGGGGTAGAACACGAAGATCGACTCGGCGCCGGAGGCGCGAGCCTTGGAGAGCTCGGCGGAGAAGTCGAGCTGGCTCGGCCACACCGTGTATTCCTCACCCACGACCTGACCCTTGAAGGTGCTCTTGACGCCGGCCAGCATGTCCTTGCCGGCGGCGTAGTTCGGACCGATCAGGAACACCGACTTGACACCCTTCTGGTTCATGTAAGTGCCGACCGCCTGCGGGGTCTGGTCGTTCTGCCAGGAGGTCGAAAACACGTAAGGCGAGCACAGCTCGCCCGCGAGCTGCGACGGGCCGGCATTGGCCGAGATCAGGAAGGTCTTCGAATCGACCGCGGTCTTGAGCGAGGCCAACAGCACGTTCGACCAGATATAGCCCACGATGAAGTCGACCTTGTCGGACTGCACCAGCTTCTCGGTCTTCTGCTTGCCGACGTCGGGCTTCTGCCCGTCGTCCTCGTAGATCACCTCGACGGGCTTGCCGCCCATCTTGCGGCCGAGATGGTCCAGCGCGAGCTCGAAGGAGTTGCGCATGTCGTTGCCGATCACGGCGGTCGGGCCGCTGAAGGTCGAGACGAAACCGATCTTGATGGTGTCGCCGGCGAATGCCTGATTTGCCAGCACCAGCGCCGCTGCGCCCGCCAGCCAAAATGCCGTCCTCATAACCATTTCCCTCCTTATTATCGGTCCCGAAAACGGGGTGATCGCCGCCCCGGGCCTGTCTCTATTGAACGCAAAATCTGTCGAGCCGCCAATGGCTCAGCGCCCGCTCCTGCACCATATTTCGCCTCGATCGGCGATGGCAAGAAATATAGTTCTACTCAGTTTGGCCGAGGCCGGTCCGGAGACTGCGACGCTTTTTCGCGGCGGGATCGATACATCAGATCTATGCGGCCATTGATGACGGCTATTGGACGGCGGCGCCCAATCCGCACTTAAATGCACAGAGCAGCGAGATTCGAGGGTGCATCATGGCCGCAAATTCCCATCGCGTCGTCATCGTCGGCGCCGGCTTCGGCGGGCTGGAGGCGACCTACCGGCTTGCGGGCGCGCCGGTCGAGATCACGCTGATCGACCGCCGCAATCATCATCTGTTCCAGCCGCTGCTCTACCAGGTCGCGACCGCCTCGCTTGCGACCAGCGAGATCGCCTGGCCAATCCGCCATCTCATGCGCGACCGGCGCGAGGTGACGACGCTGTTTGCCACAGTGAGCGGTGTCGACATGGCACGTCGCTGCGTGCTGATCGACGACGGCAGCGAGGTACCCTACGACACGCTGGTGCTCGCCACCGGTGCGCGGCACGCCTATTTCGGCCACGACGAATGGGAGCAGTTCGCGCCCGGCCTGAAGACGCTGGAGGATGCGACCACGCTGCGCCGGCACATCCTGGTGGCGTTCGAGCGCGCCGAGCGCGAGACCGATCCCGCCAAGCGCGCCGCGCGGCTGACCTTCGTCATCGTCGGCGCCGGCCCGACCGGTGTCGAGCTCGCCGGCACCATCGCCGAGATGGCGCATCACACCCTGCCCAGCGATTTCCGCAACATCGACACCACCAAGGCGCGCGTGGTGCTGATCGAGGCCGGGCCGCGCGTGCTCGCGGGCTTCGCCGACGACCTCTCGGCGTACGCGCAGGCCTCGCTGGAAAAGATCGGCGTCGAGGTCGTGCTGGGACAGGCCGTCACCGAGATCAACCGTGAGGGCGTCGTGTTCGGCGGTCAACTGCTCGAGGCAAAGACCAGGATCTGGGCCGCCGGCGTGCGCGCCTCGCCCGCCGCCGAATGGCTGGGCGCGCCCAGCGATCGCGCCGGGCGCGTGCAGGTCGAGGCCGACCTCACCATTCCCGGCCATCCCGAGATCTTCGCGATCGGCGACACCGTCAGCATCAACGCCTGGGACGGCAAGCCGGTGCCGGGCATCGCACCTGCCGCCAAGCAGCAGGGACGCCACGTCGCCGAAACGATCAAGGCCCGCCTGCGCGGCGAGAACAAGGGCGCATTCCGCTACAAGCACGCCGGCAGCCTCGCGCAGATCGGCAAGCGGCTCGCGGTGATCGACTTCGGCAAGATCAAACTGCGCGGCACCATCGCGTGGTGGATCTGGGGCATCGCCCACATCTACTTCCTGATCGGCCTACGCCACCGCCTCAGTGTCGCGCTGAGCTGGCTCTGGATCTACGCGCGAGATCAGCGCGCGGCGCGGTTGATCACGCAGGGGTCAAGCAAGGTGGTGTAGGGGTGACTTCTCCCTCTCCCCGCTTGCGGGGAGAGGGTCGGGGTGAGGGGGAGTCTCCGCGGGCGCGGTGAGAGCCGAAGCGTTCGATGTTTCCGCGACCGTCATTGCGAGCGCAGCGAAGCAATCCAGAGTCTCTCCGCGAAGGGATTCTGGATTGCTTCGCTACGCTCGCAATGACGCGTTGAAAGATCCACGTTCCCAGCGACACCAAACTCGCGGAAGCTCCCCCTCACCCGCCGCGCTGCGCGCGTCGGCCTCTCCCCGCAAGCGGGGAGAGGCGAAGGCTGCTACTTCACCAGCTCACACCCGCCCTCGGCCAGCGGGCGGAAGGCCTGGTCCGCCGGAATGGTCGAGACCAGCTTGTAATAGTCGTACGGATATTTCGACTCCTCCGGCTTCTTCACCTCGAACAGATACATCGGATGCACGACGCGACCGTCCTGGCGGATCGTGGTGTCGCCGAACAGCTTGTCCTTGCCCCTGAACTTCTTCATCTCGGGCACGGCCTCCTTGGCATTGTCGCTGCCGGTCGCTGCGACCGCATTGAGATAAGCGAGCGTGGAGGCATAGACGCCGGCCTGGTTGCCGCTCGGCATCTTGCCGTTCATGCCCGGCCGCGCGGCGAAGCGTTTTGCGAACGCGCGGGTGTCGTCGTTCATGTCCCAATAAAAGGCCTCCATGAGCTGGAGGCCCTGGGCAACCTTGATGCCCATGCCGTGGACGTCGTTGATGAAGAGCAGGAACGCCACGAGCTTCTGCCCGCTCTGCTGGATGCCGAACTCGGCCGCCTGCTTCACCGCGTTGATGGTGTCGCCGCCGGCATTGGCAAGGCCGATCACCTGCGCTTTGGAGCTCTGCGCCTGCAACAGGAAGGAGGCGAAATCGGAAGTGCCGAGCGGGTGCTTGGAGGAGCCGATCACCTTGCCGCCATGCGATTCGATGTATTTCTGCGCCTCCGCCTCGATACCTTTGCCGAGTGCATAGTCGACCGTCAGGAAATACCATTCCTTGCCGCCGCGCGACATCATCGCGGCTGCCGTGGTGTTGCCGGTCGCCCAGGCGTCGTTGACCCATTGGATGGTGTTGGGCGAGCAGGCCTTGCCGGTGAGATCGGAGCTTGCCGTGGACGAGGCCAGGAAGGTCATGCGGCTGTCGCGCAGCAGCGTGTTGATGGAAAGACCGACCGCTGAATTCGGCACGTCGACAATGGCATCGACACCCTCGACGTCGAGCCACTTGCGCGCAATCGCGTTGCCGACGTCGGCCTTGTTCTGGTGATCGGCATAGACGATCTCGACCTTGATGCCCTTGCCGCCGCCATTGAAATCCTCCGCCGCCATGCGCGCGGCTTCCACCGAGCCCATGCCATTGGTGTCCTGGAAGATGCCGGAGATGTCGTTGAGCACGCCGATGCGCACCACATTGTCCGATATCTCGGCGCTCGCCGCGCCACTCATCAGGCTCGCGGCCAGTGCGAGCGCCCACTTCAGATGCTTCATCATTCCCTCCCCTGTTGGATGTGTTGCCGCGCCGATCGTTGCCGGTGCGGTTCAGACGTCAGACCTGCCGTTCGGGCAGTCTCAGCACGAGCCCATCCAGTGCGGGCGTGATCTCGACCTGACAGGACAGCCGGCTATTCGGCAGCCGCTCGCTCGCGGTGCCGTCAAGCAGCGCATCCTCGTCATCCGCCATGTCAGGCAGGCGCGCGAGCCAACTGTCGTCGACATAGACGTGGCAGGTGGCGCACATGGCATTGCCGCCGCATTCGGCCAGAATGCCGTCGAGGCCATGTCGGGTCGCGGCCTGCATGGCGCTCTCGCCGCCTGAGGTCTCGATAAGGTCGGATCTGCCGTCGGGATGGATGAACGTAATGGTGGGCATAAAATTCCTCGTCAGGCCGGAGTGATGGTGACAGGCAGGCTGTCGAGCCCGCGCAGCGTGTTGTTGAAGCGGCGCTTCGGCTCGCCCGTGATCTCGATCTTCGCGATGCGCCGCGCCAGCGCGGTCAGCATCACCTCGCCTTCGAGGCGGGCGACGAGCTGGCCGACGCACATGTGGATGCCCGAGCCGAAACCGACATGGCCGGAGGTGCGGCGGGTGATGTCGTAGCTGTCGGGCCTGTCCCAGCGGCGGGGATCGCGATTGGCGGCGGCAAGGAACATCAGCACTTTCTCGCCCTCGCCGATTCTCGCGCCTGAGAGTTCGACCTCGCGCGTTGTGGTGCGGAAGAAGGTCTGCACCGGGCTTTCGAAGCGCACGGCCTCTTCGAATGCGCCGCGCGCGAGCGAGAGATCGTCGCGCAGGCGCTGCCATTGGTCCGGGAAGCGCGCGAGGCAATAGACCGCGGCCCCGATGCCGTTGACGGTGGTGTCGAGACCGGCCGACAGCAGCGAGCGCACCAGCAGCGGCGCTTCGGTGGTCGTGATAGCCCCCTCGTCGACCTGCGCATGAATGCAGGCCCCAAAGCCGCCGGGCGCCAGATTCTCGCGCTGGCACTGCTCGGCGACATAGGCCTGGTGCGGCGCCGAGCGTTCGATCGCCTCCTGGCGCAACTGATTGGGCGGGCCGAAGGCGTTGAACACGACGCTTGCATAGGGAATCAGGTGCTCCCGGCCCTCCGGCTTCAGGCCGAGCGCATCGGGAAAGATCGAGAGTGGATAGGCTTCCGCAAGATCCGCGATCGCATCGAAGCTGCGCCTCTCCAGCAGCGCATCGACCCGCGCCTCGGCTGCCTCGGCAAAGCGATCACGGACCTGCTTCATCACGGTTGGCGACAACACTTTTGAGAGCACGGCGCGGGTGCGGGTGTGCGCGGGCGGATCGGCCTCCAGGATCAGGCTGGGCGGCCGCCATGGCGTCTCCTTCTTGAAGTCGGACAGGCCGACGCCGCGGCTGGAGCAAAAGGTGGCGGGATCGTTCAGCACGGCATGGACCTCGGCATAGCGGGCCACGCCGTAGACGTTCCATTTGTCGAGATAGACCACCGGGCCCGCCTCCCGCAGCTGCTCATGCGTGGGATAGGGGTCGGCAAAAAACGCCATGTCGAAGGGATCGACATCGAGATGCGGGACGCCTGATGCGGCGGAGCCGGGTGCGCTCATTGAAGTGCTCTCTCATTTGGGTCTTGTGAAAGGGCGGCGCATGCCCTTAGGTCTCCAGGCACGCCGCGAGTCAGAAACCCGAAATGCCGCAGCCTTCGACCAGAGCCCGCCAAAAGCCAGCACCCACGGATGCGGGGCCGACGCTCGACCTCGAGCGTTACGTGCCGGCGTTCATCACCTTCATCGCCAACAAGCTCTCGAACAGCGCGACCGCGTTCTATCAGAAGCAGTTCGGCGTCAACGTCACGGAATGGAGGATCATGTCGCTGCTGGCGATCGAGCCCGGCATTCCCGCCTCGCGCATCTGCCACGTCATCGGCTTCGACAAGGGGCCGGTGAGCCGGACGCTGGCGGGCCTCGAGAAACGCGGACTGGTCTCGATCCGCACCGATCCGAACGACGGCCGCACCCATTCGATCTCGCTGACCGCAAGGGGCCGCGCCACCCATGACAAGGTGATCGTCGCCGCGTTCGAGCGCGAGCGGCGGCTGCTGTCCTGCCTCAGCAAGGACGAGCGCGAGGTGCTGATCGATTTGCTGCGCCGGCTGCACGAGAACCTCGGCGCGGTGACCGACAGCAGCTACACCTGACACACCGCATCGCGCCTGCGCCGTTCTGACGTCTTCAGGCATACGCCCGCGTTTGCCCGCGGCACCATTCCTGCCGAGCATCTGTTTCCTCCGAATTGGAAGCAGCGGTTCGCCCGCCGTCGTCCTTGTCTGGAACGGTTCGCACAAATTAGTTGCTTAGGCAACAAAAGAATCGGCAAGATAATGCGGCAGGGTTGCTGGCCTATCGGCGCCGCCCGCTCTCGTGTCCCGGACGCGGCGCGGCATGAAATGACGCGACGCTGAGCCGGGACCCAGCAGCTACGTCCAAGACGAGAGATGGGCCCCGGCTCGGCAGCGCATCACTGCGTGCTGCGCTGCGTCCGGGGCACGGTACCGCTCTCGCTTCGGCGGCTACAACCCGATCCACTCACCCGACGCATCGTCGTTCAGCCGCGCCACCGCTTCCGCACGTCGCGTCAACACGGCGCGCTGGTTGATATAGCCCTTGTCGGTGATCTCACCATCGTCGACCGACGGTGGCTCGGCGAGCAGCAGCGCGCGTGTGGCGTGGCCGGAGGAGTTGGCGCTCTGCTGCTTCAGTTTCGCCAGACCCTGCGCGATTGCCGTCCTGATCTTGTCATGCGCCAGCACCTCGCTCACGCCTGCGGCCTCGGGCAGCCCGGCATGCGCGCGGCACGCTGCGATATTCGGAAACACCAGGAAGCGCACCTCGTCGCCGCCGTGGCCCGTAACGACGATGTCTTGCGCGAGCGGCGCCAGCGCGGCGATGCCGGCAACGCGCAGCGTGCCGACGCTGACCCAGGTGCCGGAGTTGAGCTTGAAGTCTTCGGCAACGCGGCCGTCGAAGAACAGGCCGCGCTCCGGCCGCGCGCTATCGGCAAGCTTCACCGCATCGCCGATGAGATAAAACCCCTCCTCGTCAAAGGCCTGCTTCGTCAGTTCGGGCGCCCTCCAGTAGCCCGGCGTGACGTTGGGGCCGCGCACCCGCACCTCGAGCTTGTCGCCGGAGGTGACGAGCTTCAGCTCGGTACCGGGAATGGGCACGCCGATGTTGCCGGAGCGCTCGGCGAGAAAATGACAGTCGGTCGCGAGCGGCGAGGTTTCCGTCGAGCCCCAGGCCGAGACCATCGGCAGTGTGCGACCTATGGTCTTGGTCGAAAGCTCTGCCAACGCATCCCAGAGATTCTGCGGTAGCGCGGCGCCGGCATAGAAGGCGAATTTCACCTCGCCGAAGAAGCGGCGGCGCAATTCCTCGTCGCTGCGCAGCGCCGCAATCAGCATGTCGAAGCCGCGCGGCACGTTGAAATAGACCGTCGGCATCACGCTTTTCAGATTGGCGAGTGACGTCGCAAACAGGCCCGGCGCAGGCTTGCCGCCGTCGATATAGAGCGAGCCGCCATTGCGCAGCACGAGATTGAAATTGTGGTTGGCGCCGAAGGTGTGGCTCCAGGGCAGCCAGTCGAGAATGACGAGATTGCCGCGGCTCTCTTCGAGGAAGGTCCAGGTCTGCGCCTTGGCCTGCTGGCTCGACGTCAGCATGCGCTGGTTGTTGATGACCGCCTTGGGCGTGCCGGTCGAGCCCGAGGTGAACAGGAATTTTGCGATCGTGTCCGGCGTCACCGCAGCGAACGCTTTTGCGACATCCGGTGTGTCGGGCGTTGCCGCAATGGTGCGGAACGACAGCGCATCGGCGTCGTCAGCATTGCCGCTGATGATTTGCGCTTGGTGTAGCGGCTTGATAGCCGCCAACGCTGCTGCGAACGGCCTGGTCGCAGCGACGTAGATCGCACCGGGATCGAGCAGCGCAATCATGCTCTTGAGCTTGTCGAAGTCCTTCGACATCAGCGAATAGGCCGGCGAGATCGCGGCTGAGGGCACGCCGACATGCTGGGCGGCAAGCGCGAGCAGCGCGTGGTCGATGCTGTTGTCGGAGAGGATCGCGAGCGGGCGCTCGGCGCTGAGGCCCTGCGCCAGGATCCAGGACGCGGCCGCGCGCACCTTCCGCAGCGCCTGCGCATAGGTGACGGTGGTCCAGGGCCCTTCGACATTGCTGCGTTCGGCCAGGAAGATCGTATCCGGCGTTTGCCGCGCCCATTGCTCCAGCCAGTCGCCGACGCAACGCGCACCATCGCGCAACGGATCTGGCGATCGCAGCACGATGCTGCCGTCGGCGCGATGCTCTGCGACGGTCCTTGGCGTTGCGAACAGGCCTGCAACGTCACCACCTGGGGCGACTGTCATGTATTTCCTCCTCGCCGGGCCGCAGCCTCGTTCCGGGCCACGTTGGCCATAATGTTGGGCACAGCAATTGTTGTCGTCAACAACAATCTTTCTCTCGCGCCCCCAAGGCGTTAGGATTGCGCGACAGGAGATACCGACGTGACAGCCAATGCAGCCCGGGCCGACACCCGCAGCTCCGCCCGCAAGCGCGCCGGCAACGGCGCGGCGCCTCGCGATGTCGCCGACGACGTCGGCCTGGACGCACTGATCGGCCATGCCGGCTATGCGGTGCGGCGCTTTCAGATCTGGATCTTTCAGGACTTCATCAAGACGCTCGGCGAGGTCGACATAAGGCCGACGCAATATTCAGTGCTGACCGTGATCGGCGCCAATCCGGGCCTGTCACAGATGGCGGTGGCAAAGCGCCTCGGCATCGAGCGCGCCCGGCTGGTGCATCTGCTCGACAGCCTCGAGCAGCGCAAGCTGGTGAAGCGGATCAAGTCGAAGGAGGACCGGCGCTCCCACGCTTTGCATCTCACCGCGCAGGGCGCCACCGCGCTGGCGAAGTTCAAGCGTCTCGCCGCCGAGCACGAGCAGCATGTTGAGGCCAAGATCGGCAAGGAGAACCGGGCGCAGCTGCTTCGGATCCTCGCGGGCTTCACCTGATCCAATCTGCCTAGGATTTGGGCACACGCCCGCAAGCGAGCCCAACCGGCCCGGTCGTCGAAATATCCCCCAAGCCACTGATCCCTCGATAATATCCGGCACACGCGCCCTGCCCGGATTGTGTACACAATGGCACATCGCTTGCTTCGGACCGGGTGAAGCATGTTGCCGGAGTTTGGACGCCATGGGGGCCGAGCAGCCTGAAACGATCGCCGCGATTGTGGCCGCGCATCGCGCGGGGACGAAGACGCCGGCAGAGACGATCGCGCGGACTTTTCAGCGCATCCGCGACCACAACGATCCGGCCGTGTTCATCAGCCTGCGCGACGAGAAGGACGCGATCGCGGAGGCCGAGAAGGTCGCCACCCGTCCGGATGCGACGAGCCTGCCGCTCTATGGCGTGCCGGTCGCGGTAAAGGACAATATCGACGCGCTGGGCTTTACGACCACGGCCGCGTGCCCGGCTTTCGCTTACACGCCGGCGCACGACTCGACCGCGGTGGAGCGCCTGCGCGCTGCGGGGGCGATCATCATCGGCAAGACCAATCTCGACCAGTTCGCGACCGGCCTCGTCGGCGTCCGTTCGCCCTACGGCATTCCCCGGAATTCGATCCGCGAGGATCTCATTCCAGGCGGCTCGAGCTCGGGCTCGGCCACCGCGGTCGGCGCCGGGCTCGTGCCGCTGTCGCTCGGCACCGATACGGCCGGCTCGGGCCGCGTGCCGGCGATGCTCAACAACATCGTCGGGCTGAAGCCGAGCCTCGGCATGATCTCGACCGCAGGCCTGGTGCCGGCCTGCCGCACGCTCGACTGTATCTCGGTGTTCGCGCTCACGGTGGACGATGCCGCACTCGCGCTGTCGGTGATGGCCGGCCCCGACCAGGCCGATCCATTCTCGCGCGACCGGCCGCTTGGCGCGATCACGCCGATGCCGGCGAATCTGCGCCTGGGCGTGCCGCGCAACGGCCAGCTGATCTTCTTCGGCGACAAGAAATCGGAAGCCGCTTATGCCGATGCGCTGAAGCGATGGACCGCGCTCGGGGCGACGCTGGTCGAGTTCGACCTCGAGCCATTCTACGAGACGGCGCGGCTGCTCTATGAGGGCCCCTGGGTCGCCGAGCGCTACCTCGTGATCAAGAACCTGCTGGCGTCCGCGCCAGACACGATCCACCCCGTCACGCGGGAGATCACCGCGGCCGGCGCGCGGCTCACCGCGGCGGAGACATTCTCGGCGCTCTATCGCCTGCAGGGCCTGCGCAAGATCGCCGAGCGCACGTTTGCGAACATCGACGCGCTGGTGCTGCCGACCGCACCGACCGCTTACACGACCGCGCAGGTGCTCGCCAATCCGATCGAGCTCAACAGCCGGCTCGGCACCTACACCAACTTCGTCAACCTGCTCGACCTCTGCGGCCTCGCCGTGCCGGCTTCGATGCGCAGCGACGGCATTCCGTTCGGCATCACGCTGCTAGCGCCCGCAGGGCGCGATACGATGCTCGCCAGCATCGGTCGCGTTTTCCATGCCGATACCAAATTGACGGTCGGCGCGAAGGGTGTGGCGCAGGCCCCGCTCGCGCCACTTCCGACCAGCAGCGACGACGAGATTCCCCTCGCGGTGGTCGGCGCGCATCTGTCTGGCATGGCGCTGAACGGCGAGCTGACGGCGCTGAATGCACGCTTGATCGAGGCCACCAGGACGGCCGCCGATTACAAGCTCTATGCGCTCCAGACCACGCCGCCGAAGCCGGGCATGCTGCGCGTCGAGGCCGGCACAGGCGCTGCGATCGAGCTGGAGATCTGGTCGTTGTCGTCGTCCGCCTTCGGCAAGTTCGTCAACGCGATCCCCGCCCCGATGGCAATCGGCACGATCAGGCTCGCCGACGGGCGCAGCGTGAAGGGATTCCTCGTCGAACCGGAAGTACTGGACGAAGCCCGCGACATCACGCGCTACGGCGGCTGGCGGAAGTTTATGGCGGAAGCTGCGACGGCGTAGACGATGACCGCCTCCGGCCTACTTGCGCCAGGCGGCTTCGTTCTTCTTCTCGTAATCGTCAAACGCCTTGACGAGACCGGACAGCACCTCTGCGGACGTTTCGAACATCGCGGTGAGCTGGGGCTCGTCGACCTTGCGGATGTCTTCGCGCAGGTGAGTCACCGTCTCCTGCAGACGCTGCTTCATCTTCTGGGTGTGATGACGGGGATCTTTCTCGGAGGAGGCCATGGTGTTTTCTCCTTATCGGATCGATCGGAGGAAACGATCGGGGCTAAGCCGGGTTCCTGAGAACCGACGCCTCTCCTTCACCTCGCGGTGAACACGCAACTCACACCGACACCGCGTAGATCTCGTACTCCCCGCGCACCAGCTCGATATGCGCGCGCATGGCGGCGGCGGCGCCCTGCTTGTCGCCGCGCATGATGGCAACGACGACGCGGTCGTGCTCGGCTTGCGACTTGGCGAGGCGGCCGAGATTGCGGAACTGGGCGCGGCGGAACGGCTGCACGCGCACGCGCGTCGCCAGCGTGATCTCGGCGATGTAGCCGTTCTGCGAACCGGCATAGATCGCGTTGTGGAAGCGCTCGTTGACCTCGTGGAAGCGCTCGGGATTGCCGGCGTAGCTCAGGACCCGCAGTTCCTCGTGGATGGCCTCCAGGCCGTGTCGCTCGGCCGCCGACATGCGTTCGGCGGCAAGGCCTGCGCACAATGCCTCGAGCTCCGCCATCGCCTCGAACATGCCTTTCAGCCGCTCGACGGATGGCTGCGCCACCACCGCACCGCGATGAGGCCGCGCCTCGACAAGCCCGCTCGCCACCAATTGCCGCAACGCCTCACGCACCGGCGTGCGCGAAACACTGAAGCGCCGCGCAATGTCGGTCTCGTCCAGCGGCGAGCCCGGCGCCAGCGTTCCCCGCACGATCTCGTCGGCAAGCTGCAGCCGCAGCTCCTCGGCGCGCGTGACCTTCTGCACCGACGGCAGCGCCCGGTCGACGCGGGGCACCGACGGCAGCGCCCGGTCGACGCGGGGCACCACCGGCTCGGCCGGCAATGTCCCAGGCGGAAGATCGTCAAGCGTCATACGGTCACTTTCGGCTCGTCGATGATGCTGACATGAGCAGCGACGACGCGCCAGCCCTCCGGGAAGCGAATCCACGTCTGCATCTGCCGGCCGACCTTGCCGGGCGCCGTATCGCGATAGAACAAGGTGGACGCCACGGCGGTGTCGCGGCCGTAGCTCGTGATCACCGTCTTGGCGGTGCGGCGGTTGAGGCCGACCGGCGAGCGCGCGGCGCGGAAGCCGGAGATCGCCGCATAGCCATAGAGGTTCTCGCCGATGCCGTAGCGCAAGGTGCGGGGGTCGTTGCGGAACAGCTCGCCGAGCACGGCGACATCGTTGCTGACGAGAGCCTGCTCGTAGCGCTCGAACGCGGCTTTGACTTCCGCGATCACCTCGGGGAGATCGATCTCCATCTCAGAATCCTCTCAAAGTCCCCTTGGCGCGGGCGCGGCGACGACGCCCATTTTCTCCAATGCGTGCGCGACGCGCAACGCTGTGTCCTCGCGCCAGGGCGCACAAATGATCTGCACGCCGATCGGCAGCGGCTCGAGCGGCACGGGGACAGCGACGACGGGCAGGCCGATGAAGGAGATCGGCTGGGTGTGGATGCCGATATTGGCGCGTACCGGCAGCTCGACGCCGTCGAGGTTGAAATTCACCTGGCCGAGCTTTGGCGCGGTGCAGGGCGTCGCCGGCGCCAGTAGCACGTCGACCGATTTAAAGATCTCGGCGAGCTGGGCACGATACCAGCGGCGGAATTTCTGCGCGCGGTCGACCAGCGCTGCCGGCACCATCGCGCCCGCGATCAGCCGGTCGCGCACGGCCGGATCAAAGTCGTTCGGGCGCTTGCGCAGGCGGTCGAGATGCAGCGAAGCGCCTTCGGTGGTGGTGATGACATAGGCTGCGGCACGGGCGCGCGAAGCTTCGGGGATATCGACCACTTGCGTCGCGCCAAGCGCCTTGGCGACGCGGCCGACGGCTTCGACCGCTTCGGGAAACACGTTCTTCTGGAAATGCCCGCCGGCGATCGCAACGCGCAAGGTGGAGATGGATTCGCCGAGCAGCGGCGTGGCGGGTTGGACATCACGCGTGGTGCAGGCACCGTCATCCGCATCCGGCCCCTGCATCACGTCATAGGCGAGCGCGAGATCGGTGACGGAGCGCGCAAACGGACCGAGATGATCGAGGCTCGCCACGAACGGAAAGGAGCGCGCGCGCGACAGCCGGCCATAGGTCGGCTTCAGGCCAAAGATGCCGCAGAAAGAGGACGGCACGCGGATCGAGCCGTTGGTATCCGAGCCCAGTGCGATCGGCACCAGCGCGCCGCCGACGGCGCTGCCGGAGCCGCCGGAGGAGCCGCCGCTCATCCGCGTCATGTCGTGCGGATTGCGCGAGGGACCGTCGTGGACGTTCTCGCCGGTGAAGTCGTAGGCGTATTCGCCCATGTTGAGGGCGCCGACGAGGACGGCGCCCGCCGCTTCCATCCGCTCGATCAAGGTCGCGTCGCGCCTGGCGGGTGCAAGGTCGCGATTGATCTTCGAGCCGGCGCGCGTGGAAAGGCCGGCGACGTCGAACAGGTTCTTCACCGCGAACGGAACGCCGGCGAGCGGGCCGACTTTCTTGCCCGCGGTGATGTCGGCATCGACCGCCCGCGCTTTTGCACGGGCGCGGTCGGCCGTGACGTCTGTGAAGGAATTGAGGATGCCGTCGTGCTGCTTGATGCGCGCGAGCGCGGCTTCGGTGGCGGCGAGTGCGGACAATTGGCCGTCGGCCACCGCTTTCGCGATGTCGGCAGCATTCATCTCTGGCTTGGCGGTCATGGCAACATCAGGCCGCGAAGATCGGCGCCGGCTCGGTCTCGTCCGGCAGCGCGAATTCGTCGACGAGGCGGGCGAGCCGCAGCGAGACTTCGAGATTGGCGCGCACCGCGGGCCTCCAGGCCTCCTCGACCGGCAGCGCCAGCGCTTTCGATACGGCGTCGATATAGTCGTCCAGCGGCTCGGCCATCACGCTCCCAAACAGTCTCTCAGTGCACTCTCAGTGTATCTGCAACGGCGGATGCGGGATCGCCGTCAGCAGCTCTTTGGTATAGTCGTCCTTGGGATCGCTGAGCACCTGCTCGGAAGAGCCTTCCTCGACGATCCGTCCCGTCTGCATCACAATGACACGATCGCACAACAAGCGCACCACATTCAAATCATGCGAGACGAACAGATAACTCATACCTAGCCGCGCCTTGAGGTCCTGCAGCAGGTTGAGGACCACGGCCTGGACCGAGACGTCCAGCGCCGCGGTCGGCTCGTCGAGAATGACGAGCTTTGGATGCAGCGCGATGGCGCGGGCGATACCGACGCGGGCCTTCTGACCGCCGGACAATTGATGCGGAAAGCGGTCGAGCAGGTTGTGCGGCAGGCCGACCATGGTGGCCAGCTCCTCGCAGCGGGCGCGGAGCGCGTCGCGTCCCCTGATGTCGCCGAGCTGCATGATGGGGTCGGCGATGGCACGCGCGGCGGTGAAGCGCGGGTTGAGGCTGTCGGTCGGGTCCTGGAACACCATCTGGATGCGGCTGCGCTGCGGCAGCCGGGCAAAGGCGGCAGGCTGGATGCCGGAGATCGCCTCGCCGTCGAACTGGATCAGGCCGGAGGTCTGGTCGAGCAGACGCATCACCATCATCGACGTCGTCGATTTGCCGCAGCCAGATTCGCCGACGAGGCCGACACTCTCGCCATGGCCGATCGCGAAGCTGATGCCGTCGACGGCGCGGAACACGTCGGGCTCCACGGGTGGCTTGCGCCCGAACAATTTTCCGAGCACGGCGGTCGCGCCTTGGCGGGGGTATTCCTTGACGAGCTTGTCGACGAGGAGAAGGGGCTTGCTCTCCCCGCTTGCACCGGCCTGCTCCCTCTCCCTGTCCTTCACGGGGAGAGGGCTGGGGTGAGGGGCTGTTTCCGCGAGCACGGTGCTGGGAGAGCCCCCCTCACCCGCCGCGCTCTGGGGCGCAATTGCGCTCCCGAGCGCGTCGGCCTCTCCCCGCAGGCGGGGAGAGGCGAAGGGAGAGCCCTCCTCTTCCGGCAGCAGATCACGCAACGACACGCCGAGCCGCGGCGTCGCACGCATCAGCTTCCTGGTGTAGGGGTGCTGCGGGTTTGCGAAGATGTCGGCGGCGTTGGCGGTCTCGACGACGCGGCCTTTCTCCATCACGACGACGCGGTCGCAATAGGCGGCGGCCAAGCCGAGATCGTGCGTGATCAGGATGGTCGACATCGCGCGGCGCTTGGTCAGCTCGACGATCAGGTCCATCACCGCCTTCTGCGTGGTGACGTCGAGCCCGGTGGTCGGCTCGTCCGCGATCAAGAGCTGCGGATTGCAGGCCAGCGCGAGCGCGATGACGACGCGCTGGCACATGCCGCCGGAAAGCTCGAACGGATAGGCGTGATAGCGCTCGCGCGGGCGGGCGATCTTGACCTGCTCCAGCGCCTCGATCGCCTTCTCGCCGTGATCCGAAACTATCGCCTGCTGCACATGGGTGCGCAGCACGTCCTCGATCTGGTCACCGACTTTGCGGATCGGGTTGAGCGCGGCGCGCGGGTTCTGGAAGATCATCGAGACCTCGCGGCCGCGCAGATCGCGCATCTGGTCTTCGGTCGCGGCCTTGACGTCGATGCCTGAGAACATCACCGAGCCCTCGGCGATCCGCCCCGCGCGGTCGAGGATGCGCATCACCGCATAGGAGGTCACCGACTTGCCGGAGCCGGACTCGCCGACGATGGCGAGCGTCTCGCCCTTGGCGACGGCGATGTTGACCTGCTGCACCGCCTTGACGATGCCGCGGCGGGTGGTGAATTCGACCGTGAGGTCCTGGACGTCGAGCAGGGGCTGGGCGGTCATGCGGGCCTGCCGACACTCAAAAAGTGTGAAAACAACCCCATGCACAGTAGAACGGCGTTGGAATCGTTGAGGAATTTTAGACGAAAATTCGTCATCACGTCCTCCGCTGCGGATCGACGATGTCGCGCAGGCCGTCGCCGAGGAGGTTGAAGCAGAACACGGCGATCATCAGGGCAAGGCCGGGGAAGAGCGCGATCCACCATTCGCCTGACACCATGAAGCCCGCACCTTCCGCGACCATGATGCCCCATTCGGCGGTCGGTGGCCGCACGCCGAGGCCAATGAAGGAGAGACCTGCGGCGTTGAGGATGGCGTAGCCCATGGTCAGCGACATCTGCACGATCATGATCGGCATGATGTTCGGCAGGATGTGCACCAGCAGGATGCGGAATTCGCCGTTGCCGGAGAGACGCGCGGCCTGCACGAAGCCGGCATTGCGGCGGACATTGGCTTCGGCACGCGCGACGCGGGCATAGAGCGGGAAGTTCACGATCGCGGTGGCGAGGATGATGTTCTGCACGGTGTTGCCGAGCGCGGCGACGATGCCCATGGCGAGCACGAACAGTGGGAAAGCCATGATGGTGTCGGCGATGCGGCCGACGATGCGGTCGGTCCAGCCGCCGAAATAGCCCGCCGCGATGCCGGCGAGCCCGCCCATCAGGAACACCAGCGCGACGGAGGCGATCGCGATGAAGAAATCGAGGCGCGTCGCGACGATGACGCGGCTGAAAATGTCGCGGCCGAGCTGATCGGTGCCGAACCAATGCGCCGCCGATGGCGGCTTCAGTGCTGCGGCTGTGTCGGACGCGAGCGGATCGTAGGGCACCACGTAGGGACCCAACACCGCGGCGAACACGATGATCAGGAGCAGCGCGAAGGCGAAGCCCGTGACCTTGTTCTCGCTGAGGACGTAGCGGGTCTGTTCGAGGATCGCGACGAGGCCCGATGTGCGGGCGGGACCGACTGGTTCAACGGCAGGCGCAACGGAGCTCATAGCTTGACCCCCTACCCTTCCAACCGCACGCGCGGATCGATCACGCCGTAGAGAATATCGATCACGAGATTGAGCAGCACGTACATGACCGCCATGGTCAGCACGAAACCCTGCACCGGCGCGAAGTCCGACGAGATCAGCGCCTCCACCGCGTAAGAGCCGATGCCGGGCCAGGCGAACACTTTCTCGACCAGCACATTGGCGCCCAGCAGGAAGGAGAACACCATGCTGAGCGTGGTGATCACCGGCAGCATCGCATTCCGAAACGCGTAGGTGACGATGACGGTCGCCGGCGACAGGCCGCTGGCGCGGGCGGTACGGACGAATTCGGACGCGAGCACCGCCAGCATCGAGGCACGCGTCATGCGCGCGATCGGGGCCAGCGAGAAGACCGCGAGCGTCGTCGCGGGCAGGATGAGTTGGCTCAGCGCCGAGCGGAACGCTTCAAAATCTCGCGCTATCAGGGTGTCGATCAGGTAGAAGCCCGTCACCGTCGGCGGCGCGCTGTAGAACACGTCCAGACGGCCGAGCGGCGCCGGCGACCAGCCGAGCCGGAAATAGAACACATAGACCAGCACGAGGCCGGTGAAGAACACCGGCAGCGACACGCCGGCCGTGGTCGTGACACGGCAGAGATGGTCGATCCATGATCCCGGCCGTGTCGCCGCCAACACGCCGAGCGGAATGGCGATCACGATCGAGACGAAGAGGCCAAGCAAGGTCAGCTCGGCCGAGGCCGGCAGGCGATTGCGTATCTCGGTCGCGACCGGCTGTCCCGTGGTGAGCGAGTTGCCGAAATCGCCATGGGCGAGGTCGCTCGTGTAGCGGAAGAACTGCTCGATCAGCGGCTTGTCGAGACCGAGTTTTTTCCGGATCTGCTCGACGGCTTCCTTGGTTGCGGCGGGACCGGCGAAGTACGCCGCGGGATCACCGGGCAGAGCGCGCGTCAGCAGAAAGGTGACGATGACGACCCCGATCAGCGAGGGAATCGCGAACATCAGGCGCTTGCCGATCATGGTCAGCATGCGGTGCTCCCTGTGGTCGACAAGACTCTCCCGGCACGCTCCGCTGCGTTCCCTCCCCCCTTGCGGGGGAGGGCTAGGGAGAGGGGTGGCCCCGGGAGAGGTCGGAGTTTGTGGCTACCCCTCTCCCCAACCCTCCCCCGCAAGGGGGGAGGGAGCCTGAAGAGTGTGCTCACCTCACCCATATCGCTCACCCCTTCGCCATCGCGCGGTAATCCAGCCTGCGGTGGAACCAGTATTGATAGCCCGAGATGTTCTTCTGCATCGCGACGTTGACGAAGGGCTGGTACAGCGGGATGCGCGGGATCTCGGCGAAGGCGAGATCGACGAAGCCCTTCACGTCGGCGTCGTAGACCGCCTTGTCGCCGGTCGCAGCGGCGGTGCGCGCACCGTCGATCAGCTTGTCCATCGCCGCCGACTTGTAGCTCATGGTGTTAAAGACGGAATTGTTGCCGTGATAGCACCAGTAGAAGAAGTACTCGGGATAATCGAGCCAGCCCGAGAACACGTTGGTGAAGAGCGGCATCTCCTTCTTGTTCAATTCGGTGCGCCAGTTGGCGCCGGGCACCTTGTTGATGGTGGCCTTGATGCCGAGCTGGGCGAGGCTCTCCTGCACCAGCACGCAGAGCGGCTCGTTGACGCCGGCGAAGTTGAGATCGAACGAGATCGTGGTCTCGAAGCCGTTGGCGTAGCCGGCCTCGCTAAGCAGCGCTTTCGCCTTCTCCATGTCGGTGTTGTATTTGTGCGGCTGCGGCCAGGCGACCTCGGTGGCCTTGTCCTTGGGCGCGCCGAACATGGGATTGCCGAGGCCGAACAGCACGGCGTCCATGATCTTCTGATAAGGCAGCGCATAGGCGATGGCCTGCCGCACCTTGGGATTGTCGAACGGCGGCTTGGTCACGTTCATGCCGATATATTGGATGCCGTTTGAGAACGGCAGCGACACCACGTTGAGCTTGCCGTTCGCCTTCATCTCCTGGAAATCCTTGAACGGCAGCTCATAGGAGATGTCGGCATCGCCGCGCTCCAGCAGCGCGCGGCGGTTGCCGGCCTGCGGCACCATGCGCCAGATCACGCGCTTGATCTTGGGCAGGGGACCGCCGACCCAATCCTCGTTGCGCTCCATGATCACTTCGGTGCCGGCAGTCCACTTCGTCACCTTGTAGGCGCCGGAGCCCGCGGTCTGCTGTTTTGTAAACTCGAGACCCCAGGGATCCTTCTCGCTGGCGTTCTTCTTGACCAGCTCGGAATTGACGATGCAGGGCACAATGACGGCAAGATCGGGGATCGTCAGCTTGTCCTTCTTCAGGAAGTCGACACGCACAGTGTGGTCGTCGATCACGACGAACTGCTCCGGCTTGGTCAGCGAGCCCGCGCTCATCTGGAAGGTCGGAAAGCCGCCGACGCTGACGGCGCGGTCGAGCGACCATTTCGCGTCCTTCGCGGTAACAGGCGTGCCGTCGTGGAATTTGGCGTTCTTCTTCAGCTTGAAGGTGACCGACATGTCGTCGATCTTGAAGTCCTCGGCGAGCTCGCCCTTGAATTTGTCGCGGTCGTAGTAGGGCACGCCGCCGGGGCCGCTCTTCATCTCGTGGCTGATCAGGCGGTCGTAGCAATTCCAGGAGACTTCATAGCCGGGCACGTTGGTGCCGACGCCGTGGATGTCGAGATTGTTGGGGCCGCCTTCCGAGACGATCAGCAACGTCTCCGAACGGGCATCGGCCTTGGCGGAGGAGATCACGGATGGCATGGCCGGAAGCGCCGCGCCAGCGGCCAATCCGGAGACGGACTTGAGGAAATCGCGGCGCTTCATGAAATCGCTCCAACACAAGGTTTTTGGTTGGAACCGGATTCGCAAGGTTCGTGCCAAGGCTTAACGGAAGCTTACATCGCACCTAAACGATTGATCTATAATGGGATTGAACTCAATTCGGCTCGCTGGGCAGTTCTGAAGAGCCTTGCTCTTTGCATACAAAGCAGAGATTTTGAACATAAAATAAGCAGACGAAGTCAGAGGCCCGATTTGTCGCCACCTCGTTCAGACGGGCCGCAGCCTCGACAGGATTCGGGCTCGCGCACAAGCTCGTCATTGCGAGGAGCCTTGCGACGAAGCAATCCAGAATCTTTCCGCGGAGACGATCTGGATTGCTTCGCTGCGCTCGCAATGACGGACCACTCAGCCCGGCCAGATCAGTTCCTGAAGCTCGACCAGGTCGTTGGCCTTGTCCTGCCAGCCCTCGATGCAGATGTGCGCGTTGAGGTCGCTGGCGCGGTGCAGCAGCATCAGCGCCATCAGGCGGCGCTTGAGCGCGAAATCGAGCTTCGTATGGCCGAAGCCTTCGAGCAGGCTCTTCACCCTTCCCGGCCGGCCCGCCGCCATGAAGGCGCTTGGGCCGAGGAGGTCGTAGTCGCGCCATCCTGCGAGCACGTCGCCGAAGTCGAACAGGCCGGCGAGCGACCATTGATTGTTGCGACAGGCGAGCAGGAAATTTTCCGGGATGTATTCGCCGATCAGGATCACCGGCGGTGCGTCCATCGGAATCAGCTTTGCGGCATCGCGCAGGAGGTCGTCGAGTCCGGTGAGGAATTTTGGCGCAAGGCCGAGGCGCTCATGCCGCGCGCGGCAAGCCTGCATCTGGGTGCGCATGAACTCGTTCCAGCGCGGCTCGATATGCGCAAGCTCCCCAAGAGGGACACGCTGCACGGCCGCGATCGTCTCGCCGATCTGGCGCAGCAGGCGTTCCTTCTGGGCTTCGGGCAGTGAAGGCCACACCTCCGAGCCGAGTGTGCCGTCAAGGCGGGTGACGATCAGGTACGGCCAGCCGTCGCGCTCGCCTTGGGCGACAATCTCGGGGATGGGCAGGTGAAGACGGCCGGCGAGCTGCATCAGCGAGCCGCGCTCGGAGAGGAATTGCGCACGCAACAGCGGCGGGAAGACCTTCAGGATCAGACGCTCACCGAGGCCGACGACGAGATTGGTGCCGGTCGCAAACACATGCGGCGAGCTGGCATCGAGGCCATGGCCGCGTGCGATGTCCAGCGCGACCGGCAGCCATTGCGCGGAAGCGGAACGAAAGGCGCGGAAGCTTTCTGCGTCGGGGAGGTGAGGCAGGAGTTGCGACGGCGCAAAGCTCATCCGCAATCGCTCGCGCGAGGTCGCTTTGTTTGATTCAGTGCTAGCCCAGGAGATGGTGCACCTCTCCCGCTTGCGGGAGAGGTCGGCACGTAGTGCCGGGTGAGGGCTTTCTCCTCTTGGGGATTGTCCCGTTGCGGAGACACCCTCTCCCCAACCCTCCCCCGCAGGCGGGGGAGGGAGCGCACTTCCTCAGCGGTCGCGGCGAGATCTAATCGCAAGCGCCGCTACCTCTCCGGACTTGCGCGCTCGAACTGGCGCAAGAGCTTGTTGCCGCGCTCGACGGCGGAATCCAGCGCGGCTTTCGCGCTCTTGTGGCCGGCGAAGGCCTGCTCGAGCTCGTCCTCGATCACGCCGCGGATGAGCACGAAAGAGCCGAGCCGGATGCCCTTGGAGTTCTCCGTCGGCGGATTGAGCGTGATCTGCTCGAACGAGATCGCCGAGCCCGGATTGCGCTCGTAGAATCCTTGCGCGCGCGTCAGCTCGAAGGCGGCGCGGGTCACAGGCAGATAGCCGGTGTTCTGATGCCAGGCGGCCTGCACGCCGGGCTGCGACAGGTAGGCGAAGAACCGCGCCACGCCCTTGTATTCCTCGCGCGGCCGGTCGCGCAGCACCCACAGCGTGGCGCCGCCGATGATCGAGTTCTGCGGCGCGCCCTTCATGTCCGGCCAATAGGGCATCATGCCGTAGCCGATCTCGAACTTCGAATTCGCTCTGATGTCGGCGCGCGTCGCCGAAGAGCCGATGAAGATGCCGCATTCGCCGTTCTGGAAGCGCGGCTCGGCCGACTGGCCACGGCCGCTATAGTCGAACAGCTTGGTCTTCTGCCACTCGCTGAGCGCCGCGATGTGATGGACCAGGGACGGATTGTTGATGGTCAATTCCGCGTCCAGCCCGGCAAAGCCGTTCGCCCGGCTCGCCAGCGGCAGGTTATGGAAGGCAGAGAAGTTCTCGACATGGATCCAGGACGGCCAGGACGTGGTGAAGCCGCAAGGAGCGCCACGGTCGCGCAGGCGCTTCGCGGCCGCCCCCAATTCCGGCCAGGTTTTCGGCGGCGCCTCCGGATCGAGGCCCGCCTCGCGGAACATGGTCTTGTTGTAATAGAGGATCGGCGTCGAGGAATTGAACGGGAACGACAGCAGATTGCCGGCCGCATCGGTGTAGTAGCCGGAGACCGCGGGAAGGTAGTCGCCCAGCGAGAACGGCTCGCCCTGGTCCCGCATCAGGCTGAACACCGGGTAGATCGCGCCCTTGGCCGCGGTCATGGTGGCGGTGGCGACCTCGTTGACCTGGACGATCGCGGGCTGGCTGCGCGAGCGGAAGGCGAAGATCGCGGCCGTCACCGTCTCGGTGTAATTGCCCTTGTAGGCAGGCACGATCCGATAGTCGGGCTGCGAGGCGTTGAAGTCGGCGGCGAGCTTGTCCAGTTGCCGGCCGAGCTCGCCGGACATGGCGTGCCACAACGCGATGTCGGTGGCGGCGCGCGCCGGGCCGGCCAGCGCGAGAGCCGCGAAGACGGCGAGAACCTGCAAAAGGCGCGATGCTGACGTCACGATGGCTCTTCCCGTGTCGCACGACGAAAGGCGGCTGCCCCTGCTTAAGGCGCGGCATTTACGGTTTCAACGGGAATGAGAGGCGGCCGCGCCGCACAATCAGTCCGCGGGCCGGGCGCAGGATGGCCTTCCCTTAGCTATCTGCTAGAGCCCCGTCCCGATCGGAACGGGGCTCTCGATTCTCAATTTGACGCGTTTTCTTTACGCGAACCGGTATCCACTTCGCTTGAAAACGCTTTAGATTGCATTGAACCTTTTCCTTCCGCCATAGACTCCACCACTGAGGGGTTGAGTGTGCCAGTGCTGAGCCGTGCCGAACTCTCGCGGACCGGGGTGATCTTCGTCGCGCTTCTGCTTGCCGTCTGGACGACGGGCGCCGTTGCGCGCGAATTTCGCGCCGCCGACACCCAGGCCGAGGACTACCCGACCGTCCAGGCGCTGCGCTACATGGGCGCCCTGATCGCCGAGCGCACCAAGGGCCGGCACGAGATCAAGGTGTTCCACTCCCGTCAGCTCGGCGAGGAAAAGGAGACCATCGAGCAGACCCGGGCCGGCGCGATCGACCTCAACCGGACGAACGTGGCGCTGATCGGCAATTTCGTCCCGGCGATGAACGTGCTCGCCATGCCGTTCCTGTTCCGGTCCATCGAGCACATGCAGACGGTGCTGGACGGGCCTGTTGGCAGCGAGATCCTCGGCAGCTTCGAGCCCTACGGCTTCGTCGGGCTCGCTTTCTACGATTCGGGCGCGCGGTCGATCTACAACGGCGTCCGCCCGGTCCGGAGCCTCAAAGACCTACGGGGCCTGCGGATCCGGGTGCAGCAGTCGGAGTTGATGAGCCAGATGATCCGCTCGCTCGGCGCCGAACCGGTCGAGATGCCCTATGGGCAGGTGCTCACCGGGCTTGCCAACCATCTGATCGACGGCGCCGAGAACAACTGGCCATCCTTCGTGACGACGGACCATTTCAAGCATGCCGGCCATTACACGCTCACCGAGCACACGATGAGCCCGGAGGTGCTGGTGATCTCGCTCAAGGCCTGGAAAAGCCTGTCGGCGGAGGAGCAGATGATTTTCAAGGAGGCCGCGCAGCGCTCCAGCCGGTTCATGCGCGAGAAGTGGCGCGACCTCGAGGAGCAGTCGCAGCGCAAGGCGCAGGAAGCGGGCGTGACCATCATCAAGGACATCGACCGCAAGCCGTTCGAGGAGGCCATGGCCGCAATCTACGCCAAGGCCGGACGCGATCCAGCGGCGGCCGCGCTGATCGAACGCATTCGCAAGGTGGAGTGAGGCCTGTTGGCTGGGCTTGGACATCACGAACACGCGGACAGGCCGCCCGGCCCGATCGGGCAGCTGCGCGCGCGACTCGTCGGCATGCTGCGGGCGGTACCGATCCGCTGGCGCATCCTGTCGATCGCGGCGCTGAACTCCGCCGTGGTGGTGGTGCTGGTGGGAATGATCTGGAACGGCGCGCAGGTGCTCGGCTCGGCCTGGGACGACGTGCGCCAGGTGCGGGAGTCCGACCGGATCCTGGCGCTGCTCGAAAGCGAGACGGGGCGGCTGCAGAACCTGATCCACCGCTACATCAACCAGCCGAGCCCGGACCTGTTCGCCGAGATCCTCCTGCTGCGCGAGGCGGTGTTGGGCACGCTGACGGGCCGCGCCGCCAAGGACCCGATGCTGTCGGGCTCGGTCGAGGAGCTGGAGCGCACCACCGACCGTTTCCTCAATGGCTTCGGCGAGCTGCGCAGCGTGCAGGCGACCATCGCGAAAACCTATGAGGAGCAGGTGCAGGGCCCGGCCAGGGACATGGCGGGCCTCTATTCCATCATCGAAGGCGCCACCGGCCATCGCGACGCGCTGATCTGGCCCTCGCTCGGCAAGTCCCGCGAGGCCTTCACCGCGATGCTGGTGGCGGCCAATTCCTATTATCTGTCGCAGTCATCGGGCGCGGCCGACGACGCGCGCCGCCACACCGAGACGATCGAGAAGACCATTCCGGTCATGATCGATCTCGCCGACAACGACCTCCAGAAGATGGCCTTGCGGCGGCTTGCGGCCCGCACCATGGCGCTGCGGGAGGGCTTTGCAAAGCTCTCCGAGCAGCTGGCGAGCCGCACCGAGCTGCTCCGCAACACCATCGATGCCAGCCAGGCCGAGGCGATCGGCGCCATCGACGACCTCTCCACCAAGATGCGCAAGCGCGAGCAGAAGGCGCAGGAGACCTTCGATCGCACGCTGGCCGACATTTCCCGCCGGGTGCTGTCGATCGCGATCATCTTCCTCGGCATCATCCTCACCGCCGGCGTCTTGATCGCGCTGTCGATCCGCCTGCCGCTGCAGCAGATCATGGCGGCGATGCGCGCGATCACGCTCGGCGACCTCGACCGCGAGGTGCAGGGCACCAAGGCACGTGACGAGGTCGGCGCCATGGCGCGCGCGGTGGAGGTGTTCCGGGAGAACGCGATCGCCAAGCGCGAGACCGAGGACGAGCTGCGCGCCTCGAAGGAGAAGGCCGAGAGCGCACTGCTCGAGCTCAATACCGCGCAGCAGAATTTGATCGACGCCGAGCGGCTGGCGGCGCTCGGTGGCCTGGTTGCCGGCGTCGCGCACGAGGTCAACAACCCGATTGGCATCAGCCTCACAGTTGCCTCGAGCTTTGCCCGGCGCACCGAGATCTTCGAAGCCCAGCTCAAGGGCGAGGGCGGCCTGCGCCGCTCGCAGCTGGAAGAGTTCGTGCAGTCCTCGCGCGACGCCTCGCAGCAGCTCGTCGCCAATCTCCAGCGCGCCGGCGAGCTGATCCAGTCGTTCAAGCAGGTCGCGGTCGACCGCTCCCATACCGAGCGGCGGCAATTCTCGCTGAGCGAAGCCACCGACCAGATCATCGCCAGCCTGCGCCCGGTGCTGAAGCGCTCGCCGATCACGCTTCAGGTCGACGTGCCCGAGGGGCTGCTGCTCGACGGCTATCCCGGCTCCTACGGCCAGATCCTGACCAACCTCTTCCTCAACGCGGCCAACCACGCCTTCGCCGACGGGCGCGCCGGCACGATCGCGATCTCGGCGCGGCCGCGCGGGGCCGACGATATCGAGATCATCTTTAGCGATGACGGGGCCGGCATGACCCCGGACGTGCAGCGACAGGCCTTTGACCCTTTCTTTACCACCCGGCGCAATGAAGGCGGCACGGGACTTGGCCTGCACATCGTCTATAACCTCGTCACCCAGCAGCTCGGCGGCCGCATGATGCTGGAATCCAAGCTGGGACAAGGCACTACTTTTCGCATTATCATGCCCCGGGTCGCCAAGGGCGGCGCGCAAAGCACAGAAAGTGACGGATCTTCTCAATGGCCGAACAGGACGATGTCCTCCACCTGATCGACGATACCGGTACCGCGTCGGAGGATAGCAACGCCCGAAAATGGAAGATCGCCGTCATCGACGACGATCCGGCCGTGCACGACGGCACGCGTTTTGCTCTCTCGGACTATAGCTTGAACGGCCAGAGCCTGGAGATCCTGTCGGCCTATTCCGCGGCGGAAGGCCGCAAGCTGATGGCCGCGCACAGCGACATCGCCGCCGTGCTGCTCGACGTCATCATGGAGACCGACGTCGCAGGCCTCGAGCTGGTCGAGTACATCCGCAACGAGATCAGGAACGAGACCGTGCGCATCATCCTGCGCACCGGCCAGCCCGGCCAGGCGCCGGAGCGGCGCGTGATCGTTCAGTACGACATCAACGACTACAAGGCCAAGACCGAGCTCACCGCCGACAAGCTGTTCACCTCGCTGACCGCGGCGCTACGCTCCTATCAGCAGCTCGAGCGCATGGTGCAGACGCGGCGCGGGCTGGAGATCATCATCGACGCCGCCTCGACGTTGTACGACTTCAAGTCGATGCAGCGGCTCGCCGAGGGCGTGCTGACCCAGCTCGCTTCGCTCCTCAACGTCGATTGCGCCGGCATCCTGGTCCTGCGCGACAATGGCGGCGTCGATCCCGAGCTCTCGGTGCTCGCCGGCAGCGGCTGCTACAGCCGCTTCATCGGCACCACATCCTCGAAGGCGCTCGACCCCGAGCTGCGCGAGATGGTGGAGGCCGCGTTCCAGCGCCGCAAGAACGAATTCGCCGACCACCGCAGCGTGATCTATTTGCGCACCGGATCCGGCCGCGAGGTCGTGGTGCTGCTCCAGGCCGAGCGCGAGCTGTCGGAGACCGACCGCTCGCTGGTCGAGATCTTCTCCTCCAGGCTCTCGATCGCCTTCGACAACGTGATCCTCTATCAGCAGCTGCAGGACGCCAACACCCAGCTCGAAGACCGCGTCGCCCAGCGCACCCGCGCGCTGATGCAGGCCAACCGCCGGCTCTCGGCGCAATGGCTGCGGCTGCAGCGCGCCAACGGCTTCAAGAACGAGATTCTGGGCACCGTCGCGCACGACCTCAAGAACCCGCTCGGCGTCATTCTCGGCCGCACCGAGATGCTGAAGGAGCTGATCTCGACCGGCGCATCGGAAGGCGGCGTGGTCGCCCAGGTCGACCACATCCGCGACGCCACCAAGCGCCTGACCACGATGGTAGACCACCTGATCTCGGATGCGATGGCTGATGCCTTCGACATCACCATTCGCCGCGAGCCGGTCGACGTCGCGGCCCTGGTCAAGGAGGTCGCCGAGGCCAACCAGCCGCTCGCCGTCAACAAGCAGCAGGCGATCAGCGTCACCGCGCCGCCCAACATCGTCACCATGTGCGACACCGACCGCATCCGCGAGGCGATCGACAATCTCATCAGCAACGCCATCAAATACTCGCCGATGGGCGGCAAGATCGGCGTCGTCGTCGCCCATGAGGGCGGCGACACCATCGTCCGCGTCAGTGACGAGGGCGCCGGCCTGTCGCCGGAGGATCTCGGCCGCCTGTTCGGCCGGTTCCAGCGGCTGTCGGCGAAACCGACCGCCGGCGAGAGCTCGACGGGGCTTGGGTTGTCCATCGTCAAGCGTATTATCGACATGCATGGCGGCGAGGTGACCGCCGACAGCCAGGGCCCCGGCAAGGGCTCGACCTTCACCATCACCCTTCCCGCGACCGAGATGCCGTGATCTGAAGACCATGACCCAAAGCCAGCACATCATGATCGTCGACGATGAGGCCCCGGCCCGCGAAATGGTCGGCGATTACCTCAAGATGCACGGCTTCACCGTGACGCTGTGCGACGGCGGCAAGAGCTTGCGCGCCGCGATCCAGGGCAGCATGCCCGATCTCGTCGTGCTCGACCTCAACATGCCCGAGGAAGACGGGCTCTCGATCATTCGCGACCTCAAGAGCCGCATCAACGTGCCCGTCATCATGCTCACGGCGACCGCGAGCCCGATCGACCGCGTCGTCGGGCTCGAGCTCGGCGCCGACGATTACGTGGCAAAGCCTTGCGAGCTGCGCGAGCTGATGGCGCGCATCCGCTCGGTGCTGCGGCGGAGCGGGCCGGCCAAGGCTGCCACGGCCGACGCGTCGGCGGCGAAATCGGACAAGGACCAATTGGTGCGCTTCGGCACCAAATGGCTCGATCTCGAAGCCCAGGCTTTGCGCGACGACGAGGGCAACGAGCATCCGCTGACCGCATCCGAATTCGGGCTCTTGAAGGTGTTCGCGGCCAATCCGAAGCGCGTGCTGTCGCGCGAGCGCCTGCTGGAATTGGCCAATGCGCGCGATGCCGAGGCGTTTGATCGCGCCGTCGATCTCCGCATCATGCGCATCCGCCGCAAGATCGAGCCCGACCCGGCAAAGCCGGCAGTGATTCGCACCATCCGCGGCGGCGGCTATCTGTTCTCGCCGGCGGGCGAGAAGGCGTAAGAGCAGCCACACTCACTCCCCGCCGTCGTCCCGGACGAGCGCAGCGATGATCCGGGACCCAACCACAGGGAGTGGTTGTGACGCCAAAAGGGTAACTCCGAGTCTTCGCCAAATTTCTCCCTGTGGTTATGGGTCCCGGGTTCGCTTCGCGCCCCGGGACGACAGGAGAGTGATTAGCGCGACCGAACGCAAATCTCCGGGATTCGTTCCGTGGCGCTCCCGTCCGCCCCAAAACACCCACGCCCGTATTTCCCGTATATTGAAATTCCACGATTTTTTGCCCCGAATGTTTCGCCATCCCAACTTCGACGAAACAATTTGGCAGCGCACGAAACCATTTTCCGCTTTTCGTGCAGACGTCCCGAAACGTTGGCTCATTAACACTTTGGTCCAAGGAAACGCCGCTCGGTTGCGGCGCTACGGGGAGCCAAGTCCATGCGGAACGTCATTGCCATCAACGCCCAAGCCAGCCAGAGCATCATTGCCGCTCAGGCGACCTCGGACGACATGCTGCTCGAAAGCATCGCCGACGGCAACCGGACCGCCATGCACATTCTCTATTGCCGGCACAGTGTGCGAGTGTACCGCTTCATCCTGCGCATCGTGCGCGATGCCACAACGGCGGAAGACCTTGTCAGCCAGGTGTTTCTGGACGTGTGGCGGACCGCCGGCCAGTTCCAGGGCCGCTCGCAGGTCTCGACCTGGCTGCTCTCGATCGCCCGCTTCAAGGCGCTGACCGCGATGCGCCAGCGCCGCTTCGAGGACATCGACCAGGAAGACGTGCGCCAGATTCCCGACGATACCGATACGCCGGAGACCTCGCTCGACCGCAGCGACACCAGCGCCATCCTGCGCGCCTGCGTGCAGAAGCTGTCGCCGGCGCATCGGGAGATCATCAACCTCGTCTACTACCACGAGAAATCGGTGGAGGAGGTCGGACGGATCATCGGCATCCCCCAGAGCACGGTGAAGACACGGATGTTCTACGCCCGCAAGCAGCTCGCCGATTTGCTTAAGGGCGCCGGCGTCGATCGCTTCGCCGCTTAAGCACAATGACTTCAAAGGGATAGGACTGAGCTTTCGGCCCTATCCCGGACACGGAAGTGTTACCGCCGACGAAACAATTGAAACAACGACAACATCAGGCGGAAAAACTTCCCTCCTATAAAACTCCCATACGGTTTCGTTAAACCTCCCAAGACCTCCAGCGACCCGGACGATGCCCCGTCCGGGTCGTTTTGTATTTGGGGCCAGGCTCTTGACGCGCGCTCCCGCCTCTTCCGCTCGCGGGAGAGGCCGACGAACCCCGGGCGATGCGAAGCATCGTCCCGCGTGCGGCGGTGAGGGTTCTTTCCTCTGGGGGAGTGTCCCCGTCACGAAGGCGTGACGCCGCGTAACGATCCGCGCATCCATCCCGAACTGCCCTCGTGACCTCCCTCACGAGTGCCTCATGCTCGACCTGATCCTCGCTCTCCTTGCCGGCATCCTTACCATCGCCGCGCCATGCACGCTGCCGATGCTACCGATCCTGCTCGGCGCCTCGATCGGGCGCGCCGGGCATCTGCGCCCTGCGATGATCGCACTCGGCTTCGTCGTTTCCTTCTCCGCCGTCGCGCTGCTGCTCGGCGCGATCACGCACCTGTTCGATTTCGATCCGAATGTGCTGCGCGAGGCCGCATCCATCCTGCTGCTCGGCTTCGGCCTGTTGATGCTGTGGCCGACCCCGTTCGAATGGCTGTCGATCCGGCTCAATGGCTGGCTCGGTCTCGGCAGCTCGAACAGCGCGCAGCGCGAGGGCGCGGTCGGCGGGCTTGTGCTCGGCACCACGCTGGGGCTGGTGTGGACACCCTGCGCCGGCCCGGTGCTCGGCTCGATCCTAACGCTGGTGGCGACGTCGAAGAACGTTGCCTGGGCCGGGACGCTGCTGGTTGCCTACGCCATCGGCGCGGCGATCCCGATGCTGGCGATCGCCTATGGCGGACAGGCCGCGACGGCGCGCGTGCGTAGCCTCGCGCGCATCTCGCCGCGGCTGCAGCAGGGTTTTGGCGTCGTCGTGATCGGCTTCGCGGTCGCCGCCTATTTCCAATACGACACGCTGATCGTGGCGTGGCTTACCGGCTTTTACCCCACCGGCCAGATCGGCCTGTGATCACCCCTCATCTTCACCGGAGGACGCTTCTATGACCCTCAAGCTGCTCGCCGTTTCCGCCGCATTGATCGGCATGGCCGTGACCGGCGCCGTGATCCCCGGCATCTGCAACGAGGCCGCGCGCGCCGCACCTGTCGTCACAGCTGCCGCGGTCCAACAGACCGCGCCCGACTTCACCGGCATCACCAATTGGTTCAACTCTAAACCGCTTGCTATCGCCGATCTCCGCGGCAGGGTCGTGCTGGTCGATTTCTGGACCTATGGCTGCGTCAACTGCGTCAACACGCTGCCGCACGTCACCGAGCTCCATGCCAAGTACAAGGACAAGGGCCTCGTCGTGGTCGGCGTGCACACGCCGGAATTCCCGTTCGAGCGCTCGGCCGCCAACGTGCAGGCCGCGCTGAAGCGCCACGGCATCACCTATCCAGTGGCGCAGGACAACGATTCGAAAACCTGGAACGCCTATCGCAATCAATACTGGCCGGCACAATACATCATCGACCAGACCGGCAAGATCGTGTTCCAGCACGCCGGCGAAGGCCGCTACGACGAGATCGACCGCACGGTGGCAAGGCTGCTGAACGTCGACAGCTGATACCGCACGGACATCGCGCGGCGGGTTTCAGTTGTCGCCCTTGTTGCTTGACTCCACGGACCCGTCCGTGGAGTTTCGCGGGCGAAGCAATCAGCCGCCCACAATGGACGACACGCCCAGCCATAGCGACATTCGCCTTCGTGAAGGCTCCTCGATCGCGCAGCGGCTGGTCATGTCCGGCTTTGCGGTCGCCGTCGCCCTCTGCTTCACGCCCGGCCTGTTCACGCGCGATACCTTGGAAATCATCATCTCGCTGATGGCCCTCCTCGTGGGGGCGGGATTCGTCGTCGGCATCATGATGGCGCCGGCGGTGGTGTGGATCATCACGCCGAACGAGATCCTGATCGGGCAACAGCGTCCTTTCGGGAAGCTCCGCACGCGGGTCGTTCCGAAAGACGACATCAGCGGATTGCAGGTTCCAGGCAGCAAGAGGGTGAAGGCCCGTTTCCAGCTGGCCTTCACGCTGGCCTCCGGGGAACGCCTGACCTCCCCGCCGATTTCCGACGTCACCCATGTGCGCGACACCGTGGCGCGGATCGCCGCGCAATTCGGCGTTCCCAACGTCGAGACACCCAGCAATCCGCTCGATGCCAGCAATCCCGAGATGCATCTCGGCGAACCGCTCGAGCCGTTTCCCGCAAGGGACATCCGGATCGTTGCCTTGATCGCGGTCGCCTTGTGCGCCGCTCCCTATGCCTACAAGCTCTGGCGCGGCCTGGCGCCCAGCCACGTCGACATCCTGCTGCTGCCGCTAGGCGCGATCGCCGCATTCGCCGTCTATCGCTACGCCAACCTCGCCACCGGTGCGTTCTGGATCATCCGGCAGAACGATATTCGCGTCGAGCGCCTGTGGGGCGACGGCAGCTTGCGCGCCGACCATATCGAGGGGACCGACGTGAAGGCGATCACGGTCGAGCGCCGTGGCCGCTCCGAGGACGAGCACTGCATCGTCGTGATCCGGTTGCATTCCGGCCGACGGTTTCGCAGCCCCCGCATCGGGTCGCGGGTCGAGGCCCGCGCCGTGGCGACGGAGATCGTGCGGCGGCTCGGGATCGCGGCGGAGAGCAACAAGATCTGATTGGCGCACAGCGCTCATCGTCGGAGGTGGTCTTTCCGCGAACTCGGTCTGCGCCTCTCCCGCTTGCGGGAGAGGTCGCGCCGAAGGCGCGGGTGAGGGTTCTTTCCTCTTGGGGACTGTCCCATCGCGGAAAACACCCTCTCCCCGACCCTCCCCCGCAAGCGGGGGAGGGAGCGCACTACCACTGCGGCCTCAATCTATGCTTTTCGCGCCATCCCCTGTTCGTGGCATTGCGCCAAGCCCGTCAAAAAACCAAAGCATTCTCGTGACATGCCAGGAGGGCGCGCCATCAACTTGCCATGAACTTGCCCCTCAGGTTTGATGGTTCCGAATTGATTTGCGCTGTGGCAGCGGGGAGAGCTTGAAATGACGGATTTTCGTCGCCTGACCGGGATTTTGATGGCTGCGATGGGACTGATCCTGTCCACGCCGCACGCCTTCGCCCAGCAGCCGGATCGCGGCGACGAGCCGGGCCTGATCGCCGACGACGGCTACCAGCTCGATCCGGAATGGCAGAAGCAGGTGGTCTACTTCCGTACCACCGAACCGCCGGGCACCATCATCGTCGCGACCGCCGAGCGCCACCTCTATCTGGTGCAGCCCGGCGGGCGCGCGATCCGCTACGGCATCGGCGTCGGCCGCGACGGTTTTCAGTGGCAGGGGCTGGTGACCATCACCAACAAGAAGGAGTGGCCGGACTGGACGCCGCCACCGGAGATGATCCAGCGCCAGCCCTATCTGCCGCGCTTCATGGCCGGTGGCCCCGGCAATCCGCTGGGCGCCCGCGCCATGTATCTGGGCACCACGGTCTATCGCATCCACGGCACCAATCGTCCTGACACGATCGGCACCAAGGTGTCCTCGGGCTGCTTCCGTCTCGTCAACAACGACGTCGCCGATCTCTACGATCGTGTCCCTGTCGGCACCAAGGTCGTCATCCGGCAGAAGCCCGAACTCTAAGGGCTATGGCTTGAGCATGATCGCACCGATCATGCTCTGACCCCTCCTCCAAATTCCTTTTCCCGATCCTTTCGAGAGAGAGACATCATGCGTACTTTTCGTGGCGGCCTGCTGATCGGGCTCGCGATCGCCGTCCTGGTCGGCGCCCTCGCCATCATCTATGAATTCTACGACACCCGCACCCTGAAGCGCACCGTTCGCCGCGGCGAGGTGCTGTGCGGCGTCAACAAGGGCCTGCCGGGCTTCTCATATTCCGAGGACAACAAGAACTGGACCGGCTTCGACGTCGATTTCTGCCGCGCGGTCGCCGCGGCGATCTTCAACGATCCGGGCAAGGCGAAATTCATTCCGCTCGACGCCGGCGAGCGCTTCAAGGAATTGCAGAGCCGGAAGGTCGACATCCTCTCGCGCAACTCGACCTGGAGCATGGCGCGTGAGCTCGACTACGATCTCTATTTCCCTGCCGTCGCCTATTACGACGGCGCAGGCTTCATGCTGCCGCGCTCGCGCAACAAGGAGACCTCGCTGGATCTGACCGGCAGCAAGGTCTGCGTGCAGGCCGGCACCACGACGGCGCTCAACGTCGCCGATTACTTCCGCGCCAACAACATGAAGTATGAAGAGGTCAAGTTCGACAACCTCAACGAGGTCGTGAAGGCCTACGACACCGGCAAGTGCGACACGCTGTCCGCCGACGTCTCGCAGCTCTACGCGCTGCGGATCAACCTGTCCAAGCCCGGCGACAACATGATCCTGCCGGACATGATCTCCAAGGAGCCGCTCGCCCCCGTGGTGCGCCAGCGCGACGACGACTGGATGATGATCGTGAAGTGGACGCTGTATGCGATGATCAACGCCGAGGAGTTAGGGGTCACCTCGGAGAACATCGACCAGGCCCTGAAGTCGAAGAAGCCGGAAGTGATGCGCCTGGTCGGCACCGAGGGCAATTACGGCGAGCAGCTCGGCCTCACCAAGGACTGGGCCGCGCGCATCATCCGCCACGTCGGCAATTACGGCGAGATGTACGAGCGCAATATCGGCGAGAAGTCCAAGCTGAAGATCCCGCGCGGCATGAACCAGCTGTGGAACGCGGGTGGCGTGCAGTACGCGCCGCCGATGCGGTAAGCGGGACAGTCTCTCCGCCGTCATTGCGAGGAGCGCAGCGACGAAGCAATCCAGACTGCCTCCGCGGAAAGACTCTGGATTGCTTCGCTGCGCTCGCAATGACGAGCTTGGGGCGAGCGCTCGCCACACTCTCAACTGTCATCGCCCGGCTTGACCGGGCGATCCAGTATTCTGAGACGTCAGTCGCATGCGGAGCGGCCGCGGCGTACCGGATCGCCCGCCTTCGCGGGCGATGACACCGCGTGTGACTCTCCCTTCAGCCCGAGCTCAATACCCTCGCGCCCGCGCCAGCTGCTCGGTGTGGTAGTTCGCGTCGCCGAACAGCTCCTCGCACACCCGTGCGCGCTTCATGAAGAAGCCGATGTCGAACTGGTCGGTCATGCCCATGCCGCCGTGCATCTGCACGCCTTCCTGCACCGCGCGCGTGGCGGTGGTGCCGGCGCGGGCTTTTGCGACGGCAACGCTTGATGCGGCCTTGGCAACATCGGCGTCCAGTGCCTGCAACGCCTTCATGGTGGCGGCGCGGGTGATCTCGATGTCGACATAGAGCTCGGCGGCGCGGTGCTGCAGCGCCTGGAATTCGCCGATCAGCTTGCCGAACTGTTTTCTGCTCTTGAGGTACTCGACGGTGAGGTTGAACACTTCATCGCTGAGGCCGACCATCTCGGAGGCGACCGCGCCGCGGCCGATATCGAGCACGCCCTCGAGCAGGCCAGCGGCCTGATCGACTTCGCCGAGCACGCTGTCGGCATTGACCTCGACATTGGCGAATTCGATCCGCGCCGCGTTGTGCGCATCGACCATGATGGTGCGCTCGATCGCCACGCCCTTGGCTTTGGGATCGACCAGGAACAGCGTCAGGCCATCGCGCTCGCCGGCGGAACCCGCGGTACGCGCGACGACGATGAGCAAATCAGCGACATGGCCGTCGACCACCAGCGCCTTGGCCCCATTGAGCTTGAATCCATTGCCGGCGCGCACGGCCTGCAGGCTGGTCTGGAGCGGGCGATGCTTGGCGCCTTCGTCGATCGCGAGCGTTGCGAGCAGCGAGCCATTGGAAATCTTTGGCAGGTACTCCGACTTCTGCGCCGCATTGCCACCGCGGCTCAGCGCCGACGCCGCGACGACGCTGGTGGCGAGAAACGGCGACGGCATCAAGGTGCGACCGATCTCCTCCATGATAATTCCGGCTTCGACGAAGCCGAGGCCGCTGCCGCCGAATTCTTCCGGCACGAGCAAGCCGGCAAAACCCATCTCGGCAAAGGAATGCCAAAGCTCCTTGGAGAAGCCGTTAGGGTCCTTGCTGTCGCGCAAGTGGCGCAGGTGCGAGACCGGCGCCTTGTCGTTGATCAGCCCGCGCGCGCTATCGCGGAGCATGGATTGTTCTTCGGTGAGGACGAGGGCCATGGTACAAAAATCTCTAACGTCTGGCGGAATGCTGTTTGTTGTTGTCATTCCGGGGCGATGCGCAGCATCGAACCCGGAATCTCGAGGTTCTCAGGTGCGCAATTGCGCACCGTAGTTCGGTCCTGCGGACCGCCCCGGAACGACGGCGGGGTTAGGCCCCCGGCAGATCCAGGATGCGCTTGGCGACGATGCCGAGCATGACCTCGCTCGTGCCGCCCTCGATCGAGTTGGCCTTGGTGCGCAGCCAGGCGCGCGGGCGGGCGCCCTGCTTGGAGCGCTCGCTCTCCCATTCTAGCGCATCGACGCCGCCGGCCGACATCAGGATCTCGTGGCGGCGCTTGTTGAGCTCGGTGCCGTAATATTTCATCGCCGAGGAGAAGGCCGGATGCGCCTGCCCGGCCTTGGCGAGATCGACCGCGCGCTCGGCGCAGGCCGCGAGCGCGGCCTCATCGACGTCGAAGCGCGCGATCTGGCCGCGCAGCATGGCATCGTCGAGCCTGCCTTGCCCATCGGTGCCGACGGAGTCGGCCGCGATCTGGCCGAGCGGCCGGCCGACGCCGCGCTCGCCCATCCCCGAGATCATCGCGCGCTCGTGCTGGAGCAGATATTTTGCGACGTCCCAGCCGCGGTTGACGGTGCCGACCACATGAGACTTCGGCACGCGGACGCCGTCGAAGAAGGTCTCGCAGAACGGCGAGTAGCCGGAGATCAACAGGATCGGCTTGGTCGAGACGCCCTTCGAGGTCATGTCGAACAGGATGAAGCTGATGCCGTCGTGCTTTTTCGCGGCGGGATCGGTGCGGACCAGGCAGAAGATCCAGTCGGCGTAATTGGCGTAGGACGTCCAGATCTTCTGGCCGGTAATGATGAAGTCGTCGCCGTCGCTCTCGGCGCGGGTCTGGAGCGAGGCGAGATCGGAGCCGGCGTTCGGCTCGGAATAGCCCTGGCACCAGCGGATATCGCCCGCGGCGATCTTCGGCAGATGCTCCTTCTTCTGGGCGTCGTTGCCGTATTTTAGGAGCGCCGGCCCGAGCATCCAGATGCCGAAGCTCGACAGCGGCGGACGCGCGCCGATCCGCGCCATCTCGGCGCGCAGCACCTTGTGCTCGGCGGCGCTGAGGCCCCCGCCGCCATATTCCTTCGGCCAATCAGGCACGGTCCAGCCCTTGTCGCGCATGCGCTCGAACCAGATGCGCTGCGGCTCGGACGAGAATTTTGCGTTGCGCCCGCCCCAGAACACGTCGGCGTCCGACGTGGCGGGCTTGCGCATCTCCGGCGGGCAGTTGGCTTCCAGCCAGGCGCGCGTCTCAACGCGGAATTGCTCGAGATCGGCGGTTTCAGAATCGCTGGTCTTGGAGTCGGTCATTGGTCGTTTCCATCACTCGAAATTCGACTTGTTGGGCACGACTCTGGGCCAAGCCTCCGCGGAATTCAACCACTTCCGCGAGCCGCATTCGGCTATAGTCGCCGCAACGGCGGTGCTTGAAAACAAAGAGGAAACGACAATGCGCCTCAAACTTCTTTCGCCTGGCGAAATGAACGAGAGTCAGCGGCAGACCTATGACGAGTCGATTGCCGGCAAGCGCGGCAAGCCGCCGGCGCCGATGATGGCCTGGCTGAGCAGTCCGGAGATGGCCCGTCATGCCACGCGGCTCGGCGAGGTGCTGCGCTTCGACACGATCTTTCCCGCAAAGCTCTCGGAGATCGCGATCCTGGTGACGGCGCGGCACTGGACCGCGCATTACGAATGGTATGCGCATAAGCGTCTCGCGCTCGCCGGCGGCATGAAGCCTGAGATCATCGACGCGATCCGCGACCGCCGCACGCCCGACTTCGACGATCCCAAGGGGAAGATGATCTACGATGTCGCGAAGTCGCTGCACGAGGGCCACGGCGTCGAGAAGGGCTTGTATGATGAGGCGGTGAAGCTGCTCAGCGAACGCGGCGTGGTCGAGGTGATCGGGTTGTGCGGCTATTACACGCTGGTGTCGATGACGCTGAACACGTTTGAATTTGGGCTGCCCGAGGGCGAGGTGTCGGAGCTCGCTTAGTTTTCCCATTCAGAAACGATGGGTTTCGGGATGGGCAATAGCACTGTCCCGAGGCTCGCCTTATGTGGAGTTCTATCAACGGAGCATTCCATGTCGCAAAGCCCAGTCGCCGCCGGCACCAGGATCGGCCACGTCCATCTCAAGGTCGCCGATCTCGATCGCGCGCTCGACTTCTATTGCGGCGTGCTCGGCTTCGAGCTGATGCAGCGCATGGGCTCGGGCGCTGCCTTCATCTCGGCCGGCGGCTATCATCACCACATCGGGCTCAACACCTGGGAGAGCAAAGGCGGCTCGCCGCCGCCGCCTGATGCGACCGGGCTCTATCACACCGCGATCCTCTATCCGACGCGCGCAGCGCTGGCCGATGCGCTACATCGCGTGCTCACGGCCGGCATTGCGCTGGACGGCGCCAGCGACCACGGCGTCAGCGAGGCGCTGTACTTGCGCGATCCCGACCAGAACGGCGTGGAATTGTATTGGGACCGGCCGAAGCAGCAGTGGCCGTTCGGGCCGGATGGGAAGCTCGCGATGTTCACCAAGCGGCTGGATGTGGAGGCGTTGTTGAGGCAGCGGGAGGCGTGAGCTCCGCTCTCTCCTCGTCATTGCGAGCGCAGCGAAGCAATCCAGAATCCCTCCGCGGAGGGATTCTGGATTGCTTCGTCGCAAGGGCTCCTCGCAATGACGGAGTATGTTGAAACGCCGTCGCTCATCCGCGGGACTGCCGTCCCCGCACCATGATCAGCGCTGCCGCCATCACCTCCAGCGCGATGCAGAGATAGAACGGCAGCGAATAGCCGCCGGACCAATCGCGCAGGGCTCCGACGACGCCGGGGCCGAAGGCGTAGGTCACCTGGTTGATCGCGGTGTTGAGGCTGATCAGCACACCGAACGCGGCGGAGTCGAACTCCTGCTGCACGATCAGCGACGGCAGTGTGATGAGATTGCCGACCGAGAAGCCGAACACCGCGCAGGCCGCGATCAGCACATAGTCGTTGTGCAGGTTAATGACGATGAGAAGCGCCGCCGCCTGGCTGAGGAACGACAGCGCCGACGCCAGGCGCTGGTTGAGGCGGTCGATCACCAGCGAGAACAGCACGCGGCCGACCACGGCCATCGCGGTCAGCACCGCGACGGCGACCGCCGCGCGCTCGCGTCCGATCACGGGATCGAGGAACGAGATCAGGTGCACGATAAAGCCGACCTGGGCGAACAGCACCAGCGCGAAGGCGATGGTCACCGTGAGGAAGCCGACGTCACGCAGCGCCCATGCGCGGATCTGCGTCGAGGATTGCGGTTTTGCCTTCGCGGCCGCGTGCCAGCCGTGGCGATCGGGCGGCCGGCCGACGAGAAGGAGGATCACCGGCAGCAGCAGCACCAGCATGGCAGCGGCGGTGACATACATCGCGCTGGCGAAGCCGACATGGCCGATCAACGCCACCAGCAGTGGCACGCCGACGATGCCGCCGAAGCTCGCACCGTTCAGCGCAAGGCTGATCGCCATGCCGCGCTTGTGGTCGAACCACAGGCTGATCGTGTTGGTAATCATGGCGAGGCTGGTGCCGGCCCAGCCGAAGGCGAGCACGGCATCGGCGAGATAGAGCTGCCAGGGCTCGCGCACCGCGCCGATCGCGACCGCGGCCGCCGCCATCGCCAGCGTGCCGGCGATCAGGCTGAGCCGCGGGCCGTATTTTCGCACGGCTTCGCCGACGAAGACGACCAGCAGCGCGCCGAACAGATAGAAGAACGTGGTCCCTGCGGAGATCAGCGTGGTGGGCCAGCCCCGCGCGCGCTGGAGCTCGGCGACATAGACGCTCTGGCCGTAGAAGCCGAGCCCCCAGCCGAAGGTCGCGAGCAGGAAGCAGACCGCGACGATGCGCCAGCCTTCGTAGCGGAGGGAGGATTCGTCGACGGGAGTTGCGTGGCGGGGATTGTCGAGCATTTGCGCTTGTCCTTCGTTTCCCCCGCGAGCGCCGTGCGTCACGCCCGTCTGTTGATGACGAACATCATGTAACAACCGCACTCCCGAAAATCACTTCGATGGCGATCGAAACATCAACGATGCTGACAGCCTCCTGCCATCTATGCGCATGATCTTGTCGGAAAACCGCTTCGCAGTTTTCCGGATCATGCGTCAAACCGCGTCCGGAAACTCGCCCATGGCCGCATCCAGCCGCGCCTTGCGGCGGCGGGCCCAGGAGACCAGCGAGAGCACGACGAGACCGAGAATCGCCGGTGGGAACACCACCAGGTTCACCGCCGACCAGCCGTAATTGGCGAGCAACTGCCCGGAGGAGAACGAGCCGATCGCCATCATGCCGAACACCAGGAAATCGTTGAAGGCCTGCACCTTGTTGCGCTCCTGCGGCCGGTGCGTCTCCAGCACCAGCGCCGAGGCGCCGATGAAGGAGAAATTCCAACCCACCCCGAGCACGATCAGCGTCGCCCAGAAATGCATCGCAGTGAGGCCGGAGAGGCCGATGGTGGCGGCACCCGCTTCCAGCAGCAATCCGGCGGCGACGATGACAGGGGCGCCGAAGCGCGCGATCAGCGCGCCGGTGAAAAAGCTCGGCCCATACATGGCGACGATGTGCCATTGAATGCCGAAATTGGAATCGGAGACGCTGAGGCCGCACATCTTCATGGCGAGCGGCGCCGAGGTCATCACCAGATTCATCATGGGATAGGAGATCGCGCCGCACAGCGCCGCCGCGATGAAGCGCGGCTGGCTCACGATGGTCAGCAGCGGCCGGCCGCCATGCAGATCGGCCGGCGCAGGCTTGGGCATGTCGACGCCGGCGACAATGCCCATGGCGACCAGCGCCACCGCGGCCTGCACCAGGAAGCTGAAGGCGAACAGATAGGGCTGCCAGACATCCATGGTCCATTGCACGAGCTGCGGACCGAGCACGCCGGCGAACACGCCGCCCGCCATCACCCAGGACACGGCCTTGGGACGGTAGGCCACGCTGGCGCCGTCGGCGGCGGCGAAGCGATAGGATTGCGCCACGGCGCCGTAGAGGCCGCCGAGGAAGGTCGCGACACAGAACAGCGCAAACGAGCCGTGCAGGATCGCGAAGCAGCCGAGCAGGCCGGTAAGCGTGCCAAGGCCGGTGCCGATGACGAAAGCGGCGCGGCGGCCGAAGCGGCGCGAGATCGCGCCGGTCGGCAGCGTGCCGGCAGCAAGCCCCACCACATACATCGAGATCGGCACGGTCGCGAACGACATGTCCGGCGCGAGCGTGGCGCCGACGATCGCGCCGGTGGCGAAGATCACCGCCGAGTTGGCGCCGGTCAGCGCCTGCGCGGCGGCAAGGCGCACTACATTGGCACGCACGCGGGCATCGGCGGCGATCTCATTGACAGCAGTTACGTCCAGCATCGGCACTTCCGCCCCAAGGGGCTTTTTAGGCTTTCAAGGGGCCTTGTTGATTCCCGGCACTATGGAGGGGCGCGGAAGCGCGGACAACCGGCGCAAACGGACGCAGGCCATGCCTCTGACGCAATCGCTGGGATGATAGCGGAACGCCCCCTTGACGGCTTGCGCTCGATCAAATCCTATCCGCCGCCATTTCTTGGGAGTTACGTTCATGTCCGTCGACGACAGGCCCACGCTTCAAGCTCCCGACGACGATCCCTGGCTGTGGCTGGAAGAGATCGAGGGCAGACAGGCGCTCGATTTCGTCGAGCGGCAGAATCAACTGACGCTCGCCGCGTTCGGCGGCAAAGCCTTCGAGCACGATCGCGACATCCTCGCGGCGATCTATGACCGACCGGACAACATTCCCTATGTCAGCCGGCGCGGCGACGACCTGCACAACCTCTGGAAGGATGCCGCCAACCCGCGTGGCCTGTGGCGGCGGACTTCGCTGGCGGAATTTCGCAAAGCCGATCCGGCATGGGAGACCATGCTGGACATCGACCAGCTCGCGAGAAGCGAAGGTGAAGACTGGCTGCTGAGCTCGATCGCCACCATGCCCGGCAGCTCGCGCGCGATTCTGGGCCTCTCGCGCGGCGGCAGCGACGCCGTCACCTTGCGGGAATTCAACCTCGACACCAAGAGCTTCGTTGCGGATGGCTTTACGCTGCCGGAGGCGAAGGGCGGCGTCGACTGGCTCGATGCCGACACGCTGCTGCTATCGAGCGCCTATGGCGAGGGCATGGCGACGAGCTCGGGATATGCGCGGACGGTTCGGCTGTGGCGGCGAGGTCAGCCTGTTGGTCAGGCTGAGGCGATCATCGAGACCGCGGCCGATCACATGGCGATCTCCGGCATGGCCGACGACACCGGACCTGCTCCGCGAGTCTGGATCGTCGATCAGATCGACTTCTTCAACGGCACGATCTGGCTGCGTGACGCGGCCGGTGGCACGACGAAGCTCGACTTGCCGACCGGCGTCTGGATGCAGGCGCATGGCGACTGGTTCGCGATCAAGCTGCGCAAGGACTGGCAGGTCGAAGGCCGAACCTATGCCACCGACACCGTGCTCGGCATCTCGCTCTCGGCCTTCCTTGCCGGCAGCCGCGATTTTGCGATCCTGTTCGAGCCCACACCGCGACGCGCGCTGCAAGGGTTGTTCTGGGCCGCTGGCAAGCTGGTGCTGTCGATCCTCGACGAGCTCAAACCGCATTTCGAGATCTGCACGCCGTCCGCGTCCGGCTGGAAGCGCGAGATGCTTCCAGGCCTGCCGGGAATCGGCGTCGTCGATGTGTGGACGCTCGATCGCCATCCCTCCGAGAGCAATGGCGACCTGCTCGCCAATGTGCAGGATCCGCTCACACCGCCCTCGCTGCTGCTGATCGAGCGTGGTGTCGCAAGTCCGGCCGTGCTGAAGCAGGCGCCGAGGACGTTCACCGCGGACGGGCTCGTGGTGACCCAGCACGAAGCGATCTCGATCGACGGCGAGCGTATTCCCTATGTGCAGACCGGCCCCGCGGCTGAGACCGGCGATGCGCCGGTCTATATGAGCGCCTATGGCGGCTTCGGAGTTTCGGTGAAGCCGTACTACAACGCCTCGCTCGGCAAGCTGTGGCTGGAGCGCGGCGGCACGACCGTGCAGGCGAATTTGCGCGGCGGCGGCGAGTTCGGCACGCGCTGGCACGATGCCGGACGACTTGCCGGCAAGAAGCTCTCACACGACGATTTCGCCGCGGTCGCGGCCGATCTCGTCCGCCGCGGTGTGACGAGTGCGAAGCGCATCGCCGCGCAGGGCGGATCGAACGGCGGCATCCTCATCACCAACATGCTGGTGCGCTATCCCGAGCGTTTCGGCGCGCTGTTCTGCACCATCCCGCTGATCGACATGCGCCGTTACACAAAGCTGCTCGCGGGCGCGAGCTGGATCGCGGAGTATGGCGACCCCGACAAGCCCGACGAATGGGAGTGGCTGAAGACCTACTCGGCCTATCACAACGTCAGGGCCGGCCAGCCCTATCCGCCGATCCTGATCGCCACCACGCGGCGCGATGACCGCGTTCATCCCGGCCATGCCCGCAAGATGGCGGCAAAGCTCCAGGCGATGGGCTTTGAAGCCTGGTTCTACGAGCCGGCCGCCGGCGGTCACGGCTACGGCAAGGACAACAAGGAGCGCGCCGGTTTTGAGGTGCTGGGTTTTCGGTTTCTGAAGGAAAGGATCGGGTGGAGGGATGAGGCGTGACGTCCTCTTGATCTGACCAACGCGAGCCCAGCGGGCGGTGCACCTCTCCCGCTTGCGGGAGAGGTCGGCGTGCCCGGGCGATGCGAAGCATCGTCCCGCGCACGGCGGGTGAGGGTTCTCTCCTCTAGGGGAGTATCCCGTTGCGGAGATACCCTCTCCCCAACCCTCCCCCGCAAGCGGGGTAGGGCTATCGCATGTGGCCAAGAAGCTCGAAGAGAAAGGCATCGTTCCATCCGGCGCGCTTAAGCTTGAGGCGCAAGGAGGTAGTTGTATCGGGATGGGCTCTGGCGACATTGAGGGCAAGACGCCGGAGTACGGCAAGGTTGGCCGGGGCGTTGTCCTTGCGGTTGCGGGCCAGATCCTCGTCGAGGACGACGTCGAGCGGCCAATGCAGGCCGTTTTCGATGGTCCAGTGAGTACGGACGATACGCAGAACATCCTTGGAGCTGTAGGCTTGGCTCATCAGGAAGAAGCGCTCGATGGCCTTGTCTTTGCCGCGCTTGCTGGTGATCCTGGCCACGGCCTTGATCCCGGGAAAGTCGTGCTTTTGCGCCATGTCCTTGACCGGTGCGACAACGGCAGTGCGCCTTTCCTTGCGCCCGTGATCGGCATCGGTGGTGGTGGTCGCTCTGGTTCCCTTGCGCGTTGCGGCACCGATGGCAGCCTTGGCGTCGGCCAACAGCGCCGGCTGGTTCTCCTTCACCGCCAGCACGTAATCGCCGCGCCGTGCCACAATCGCTTTGGCCATGCCGCGATGGCAATGCAGCGCATCGGTCGTCACCACGCAGCCTTTGAGCTGCAGAAGTTCGATCAACTGCAACGCGCCGGCAGCTTCGTTGTTGTTCGGCGCCTGCACGTTGGCCAGCGCCATGCGGGTCTGCGCCGCCCAAGCGGTCACCATGACGGGCGGCATATGGCTCTTGCCGCGCTCGTAGCCGCGCCGCAGCGCTTTGCCGTCGAGCGCGATCACTCCCCTCGGTTGTTTGATCTTCGCGCCTTCCGCAAAGGCCTTCATGAAGCGCTGGAAGGCTTTCTCGAACGCTGCCGGATCGAGCATGCGGAACACGCGGCTGAACGTGTCGTGGCTCGGCAGACCATGCTCGAGCACCAGCACACCCTCCCAAAGATAGGCCTTCATCCGCGCAAACAGCGCCATGTCGGTGCAACTCGTTGCCCCACACAGCGTCGCCATCAACGCAATGAACAAAATCTCCGTCAGATCGTGCAGCGCATTGTCCGCGCGCGGGTCCGGCAATTCCTCGAAGCACTCCGCAAATCGGTTCATCGGCCGCTCCATCCGAATCAGGAGCTACCTTCAGAATCAATTTCTCGCCGCTTCGCAATGACTTACAGAATCCCACATGCGATTCCCCTGGCAAGCGGGGGAGGGAGCGCACCGCCTTCCTGGCTTAGCGCGCGAACACCAGCGTCAGATTGTTCGCGGGCATCTCGATCGTATCGACGAGGCCGAGGCCTACCGCCTTCGCCAGCTTCTCGACATCAACGACGTCGCGCACGCCCCATTCGGGATTGCCCTCGCGCAAGGAGGTGTCGAACACCGCATTGCTGAGCGCAGTGTGCTTGCCGTCGCGCTTGAAGGGACCGTAGAGGAACAGCTTGCCGTCGGCGCGCAGATAGCGGCCGGCGCCGGCAAACAGGCCTTCGGCCACGGCCCAGGGCGCGATGTGAATGACATTGGCGCAGAACACGGCCGCAAGACTCGTCGGCCCCTGCCCGCTTTTCATCTCCGGGCACCAGTCGGGATCGGTGAGGTCGATCCGCAGGGGTGAGCGGATGTTCGGCAGCCCCGCATGCACGCGCCAGGCGTTCGATGCTCTTGAGGTGGCGCTGGTTGAGGTCGCTCGGCCACCAGATCAGGTCGGGTGTGTGGCGGGCGAAATGAACCACATGCTGGCCGGTTCCACTGCCGAGCTCCACCACGTTGCCGGTAGCACCGGCCAGATGCTTTTCCAGCGCCGCCCAAATCGGTTCGTGATTGCGGTGGAAGGCCGGCGCGTCGAGCCGGCCATCCGGCTCGACCCGTCCGCCGTCCCTGCCAAATTCGACGACATATTCAGCCAAGTGACGTCCCCAAAAATGTGAAACAGAAAACACGGCCACAAGGGCCAAACGCCTGAGAATAGTTTGCTAGTTACAGACGATCCAATGAACGAACTATCTCTTCGGTTGCAATGCGGAGGATATTAACTCCATTTTGCCGCGTGCATAGTCTTGATTGTCAGGCGATGCCCTTTGTGCTTTTGAACAATTCCGCAAATGAGATCATCGACATAACGCTCGGGACGATGCCTTGACCGCCTTTCCTTGCAAGCCCGCCCTGCTTGTTGCGCTGGCCCTCCTCGCCGGCGCGGCCATGGCCCCGGCGGGGGCGCAGTCCACCGTGGCCGAGGGCCAGAAACTCGCCTTCGACCGCGGCAAGGGCAATTGCCTGACCTGCCACGTCATCAAGGGTGGCGACCTGCCCGGAACGATCGGGCCGGAGCTGAAGGACCTCAAGGCCAAATATCCCGATCGCGACGAGCTGGTCGCTATCATCTTCGACGAGACCAAGCGCAATCCGCAGACCATGATGCCGCCGTTCGGCCGGAACCGGATTTTGACCGAACAGGAGATCAACGCCATCGTTGATTTCCTGCAGACCCTGTAACGGCCGGCGGCCCAGGAGATTTGAGATGACCACGACCACCGGCCCTCATCCGACGCGGCGCCTGATCCTTCAGGGTGCAGCCTCCGTCGCGCTGCTCGGCCTCGGCAATCTGCCGTTCGCGGCCGCGCCCGTGCGCGCGGCGGCGAACGACAAATATCCGGAAGAAGCCTTCAAGCAGAAGGGCGAGGCGGACGCGATCAAGGCGCTCTACGGCAAGACCGCCGAACCGTCGGACAAGGTCAAGCTGGATGCGCCCGAGATCGCCGAGAATGGTGGCGTCGTGCCGATCTCGGTGACGACGACGCTGGACAAGGTGACCTCGATCTCGTTCTTCGTGGCCGAGAACCCGTTCGCGCTCGCGGCAAGCTACAAGATCCCCGACGGCACCATTCCGAGCGTCGCCAACCGCCTCAAGATGGCCAAGACCACCAAATTGGTGGCGATCGTGGAAGCCGACGGCAAGCTCTACAGCGCGACCAAGGAAGTGAAGGTCACCGTCGGCGGCTGCGGCGGGTAGAAGGATCGATCCGATGGCATCAAGCATTCGCGTACGCGCTACATCCAACGGCGACATCACCGAGGTACAGGCGCTGATCCAGCATCCCATGGACACCGGCCTGGTCAAGGATTCCAAGGGCGAGCTGATTCCGGCGCATTTCATCCAGGAGCTGAAGTTCGAATGTAACGGCAAGGACGTCTTCGTCGCCGATTGGGGCACTGCGGTCTCCAAGGATCCCTACGTCAAGTTCAGCTTCAAGGGTGCCAAGAAGGGCGACGAGCTCAAGATCTCCTGGACCGACAACAAGGGTGGCTCGGACACGACCACCGCGAAGATCGCGTGATGAAACAGCGCGCTACGATTCTGCTCGGCTCAACGTTCGTCGCACTCGCGGCGCTTGCTGTCGCCGCAACGCGCGTCGTCGCGGCCGACAAGGTCGATCCCGTCGCCGATGCCAAGGCGTTCCAGACCTTCTTCTTCCAGAAGTTTCCGAACGTGAAGCACGAGGATTTCGTCAATGGTCCTTATTCCATGAACGAGGACATGAAGCGGCAGTGGCAGGAGAAGGAGGAATTCCCGCCTTACGAGTTCGCGCTCGACGCCGGCAAGGAGATGTTCTCGACCCCGTTCAAGAACGGCAAGACCTACGCCGACTGCTTCCCGAACGGCGGCATCGGCATCCGCCAGAATTATCCGTACTTCGACACCAAGGAAGGCAAGGTCGTCACGCTGGAGCTCGCGCTCAACCGCTGCCGCGAGGCCAATGGCGAGGCGCCCTATTCCTACGTCAAGGACGAGATGGCCTCGCTGACTGCCTACATGGCCTACACCTCGCGCGGCAAGCTGATGGACATCAAGATCCCCGATGACCCCCGCGCGCTCGCGGCGTACGAGAACGGCAAGCGCTATTTTTACACGCGGCGCGGCCAGATGAACTTCTCCTGCGCGAGCTGCCATGTGCAGAGCCCGGGCGAGCGCATCCGCGCCGAGACCCTGGCGCCGGCGCTCGGCATCGTCAACGCCATGCCGATCTACCGGTCCGAATGGAGCGGCATGGGCACCACCAGCCGCCGCTTCGTCACCTGCAACAGCCAGACCCGCGCGGTTCCGCTGGAGCCGCAATCAGATGAATATCGCGACGTTGAATATTTCCTGTCCTACGTCGCCAACGGACTGCCGATCTCGGGCCCGGGAGCACGGCCATGAAGCGGTCACTTGCTCTCGCCATGCTGCTCGCGTTGAGCCTTGCGCCATCCGCGCGCGCGGCAAATGAGGCGGATTACAAGACGGCCTATGCCGCCGCGGAAGGCGCCTCCAAGGAGGCGGCAGGCATGCGCAATCAGTGGACCGTGACCGTGTCGGCACTGGCGGCCGCCAAGAGGGCCGCAGATGGCGGCGATTTCGACCGCGCAACGGCTGCTGCGAAAGAGGCCGAAGCACTGGCGAGGGCGTCGATCTTCCAGGCGACGTCCGAAAAAGAAGCCTGGAAGGCGATGGAAATCCGCTAGACTGGAGCTTACTGGAACTGTCGGACCGTCGTTGAAGGGGCGCGGAGAATTCGAGATGGGCATCCGCCGCCGCGATTTCCTGAAAGGTGCAGGCCTTGCCGCCGCAACGCTCGGCCTGCCGCGGCTGGCCCGCGGCACTGACACCGCTGGCATCTACGACCTCGAACGGTTCGGCAATGCGCGGATCCTGCACATCACCGACACGCATGCGCAGCTCAATCCGGTGTATTTCCGCGAGCCCAGCGTCAATATCGGCATCGGCGAGATGGCGGGACGGCCGCCGCATCTGGTCGGCCGCGCCTTCCTGGAGCGGTTCGGCATCCGGCCCGACAGCGCGGATGCCTATGCCTTTACCTGCTTCGAGTTCGAAAAGTCCGCAGGTCGCTTCGGCAAGCTCGGCGGCTTCGCCCATCTGAAGACGCTGGTCGATCGCTTACGCGCCGATGTCGGCGAGAGGCGTTCGCTGATCATCGACGGCGGCGATCTCTGGCAGGGCACGGGACTCGCCAACTTGACGCAGGGCCGCGATATGGTCGAGGTCGCCAATCTGCTCGGCATCGAGGCGATGACAGGGCATTGGGAATTCACCTATGGCGAGCAGGCGCTGCGCGACAATCTCGAGCGCTTCAAGGGCGAGTTCCTGGCGCAGAACGTGTTCCTGACCGAGGAAGCCGCGTTCAACGACGCCCCCGCCTTCGACAAGGCGACGGGACGCGTGTTCAAGCCTTCGACGATCAAGGAGCTCGGCGGGCATCGCGTCGCAATCGTCGGCCAAGCCTTCCCTTACGTTCCGATCGCGCATCCCAAAAGATTCACACCGGACTGGAGCTTCGGCATCCGCGAGGAGGAGTTGCAGAAGCACGTCGATGGCTTGCGCGGCACCGACAAGGTCGATGCCGTCATCCTGCTGTCGCACAACGGTATGGATGTCGACCTCAAGCTCGCAAGCCGGGTTACCGGCATCGACGTCATCCTCGGCGGCCACACCCATGATGCCGTGCCGCAGCCGATTGCCGTGAAGAATGCGGCTGGCACCACGCTTGTCACCAATGCCGGCTCCAACGGGAAATTCCTGGCCGTGCTCGATCTTGCGCTCGACAAGGGCAAGGTCAGCGACATCCACTATCATCTGCTGCCGGTTTATTCCGAGCTGCTGAAGCCCGATCCTGGAATGGCCGAGCTGATCGGCCGGCTGCGCGCGCCGCATGTGAGCGACTGGTCGGAGAAGATCGCAACGCCCGATCGCCTGCTCTACCGCCGCGGCAATTTCTCCGGACCTGTCGACGAGCTGATCTGCACTGCGCTGCGCACCGAGCTTGATGCCGAGATCGCACTGTCGCCGGGCTTCCGCTGGGGCGTCACCGCGCTGTCCGGCCAGGCGTTGACCATGGAGGATGTGCTGGCGGAGACCGCGATCAGCTATCCCGAGACCTATGTGCAGGACATGACGGGAGCCCAGATCAAGGACGTGCTGGAAGACGTCTGCGATAATCTCTTCAACGCCGATCCATATTACCAACAGGGCGGCGACATGGTGCGCGCCGGCGGGCTCAGCTACACCTGCACACCGGACGCTGCGATCGGCGGCCGCATTTCCGAGCTGAGGCTCAGCAACGGCAAGGCGCTCAGCGCCAGCCACCGCTACAAGGTTGCGGGCTGGGCCTCGGTCAACGGCCAACAGGGTGCACCGGTGTGGGACATCGTCGGCAAATATCTGCGCTCGGGCCGGATGTTACAGGAGCGACTCGGCTCCGGCGTGACGCTGAAAGGCGTCGAGGGCAATCCAGGCATTGCAGGACAGGGATGATGCGGCTGCCGATCTTGTCCGCGATGATGCTGGCACTGCTCGTCTGGGCGGCCCCGCCCGCTCTTGCGCAACAGGTGCCGCTCCAGGACAAGCCGTTCGCCGAGCACAAGGTCGTGCTGCAACTCTCCGACGGCGATGCGAAGAAGCAGGCGCTGGTGCTGAGCGTCGCCAACAATTTGTTGAAGGCCTACGACCCCGACAAGATCGCGATCGAGGTGGTGGTGTTCGGCCCCGGCATCGACCTGCTTCTTGCCGGCAGCGAGCGGCGCAAGCAGGTCGAGAGCCTGATCGCGCAAGGCGTGCGCTTCGACATCTGCCTCAATACGGTCGATACGATCGAGCGCGAGACGGGCAAGCGGCCGGAGTACATCGCGGGCGCGACGCCGGTGCAGGTCGGGGTTGGGCAGATCCTGTTCCTGGCGGAGAACGGGTACACATTGGTGCGGCCCTGAGCTTTTGGGACCCAGCGTGCCACACACCCGGTGTCATTCCCCGCCACCGGGTCTCGCCTTCGGCGAGCCCGATGACAGGCTCCAGCGGGGAATCCAGTACGCCGCGGCTTCTCCGTATCCCCCCGCCGTCTTTGGAATACTGCATCGCCCGCCCCAGTGCGCAAGTGCGCACAAGGCGGGCGATGACAGCGGTGGGTGGGACAAACCATCCCCACCACCTCGCAATAAGAATCTTCTAAATACTCCCACCAACACAGTGAATTGCTTCTCTTCTTGCCCCCAGACGTAGTAGAATCCTCGAAATCACTCCACGCCGGGGTCCTGCCATGATCTTCCGCCAGCTCTTCGACAGCGTTTCGGGCACCTACAGCTATGTCCTCGCCAGCCGCCCCGGCGGCGAGGCGCTGATCCTGGATCCTGTGCTGGAGAAGGTCGACCGCTACTGCCAATTGCTGCGCGAGCTCGACCTCAAGCTGGTCAAGGCGGTCGACACCCATCTGCATGCCGACCACGTCACCGGCCTCGGCGAGCTGCGCGACCGCACCCATTGCATGACCGTGATGGGCGACCAGACCAAGGCCGACGTGGTGGCGATGCGAGTGGCCGACGGCGACAAGGTGACGATCGAGGGCCTGTCGCTCGACGTGATGTACACGCCCGGCCACACCGACGATTCCTACTCCTACCTGATGGGCGACCGCGTCTTCACCGGCGATACGCTTCTGATCCGCGGCACCGGCCGCACCGATTTCCAGAACGGCTCGGCGCGCGCGCAATACGATTCGATCTTCAACCGACTGCTCAAGCTGCCGGACGAGACGATGGTGTTCCCGGCGCATGATTATAAGGGCGACACCGTCTCCACCATCGGCGAGGAGAAACGCTACAACCCGCGGCTCCAGGTGCGCTCGGTCGACGAATATATCGAGCTGATGGCGAACCTGAAGCTGCCCAATCCGAAGATGATGGACGTGGCGGTGCCCGCCAACATGCATGTCGGCCTGCATCAGGAAGAACTCGAGAAGGAGGGTCGCGCGCTTAGCGCAATCGAGGCGATCCGCATCCTCGGCCGGCCCGACATCCTGCTGGTCGACCTGCGTGAGACCAACGAGCGGCTGAAGCACGGCATGCTCGAAGGCGCGCTGCACACGCCCTATCCGTCGGTCGAGGAGAGCCTCAAACCCGGCGGCATGCTGCGCGAGGTCGCGGCCGCGACGGGGCGCCGCGTGGTGTTCTTCTGCGCTTTCGGCGAACGCTCGGCAATGGCGGTGGCGGCTGCGAAGGAAGCGGGGCTTCTCAACACCGCCCATATCGCCGGCGGCATCGATGCCTGGAAGAAGGCGGGCGGGCCGGTGGTGCACTGACGGCCTGGTCCCAGGCCTTGAGTTAGGTCAGGAACTGCACATATTTGGCGGGTAAATTCGGATGCAGCATCACCGTCCGGGACCAGCCATGCCCAAGACCGCAAAGCCGAGCGAGCCGCCGAAGCCGGCGCAAGACACGGCAAAGAAGCCCTCGCGCCGGCGCGAGATCGACGACGACGATTACGAAGACGGCGACATCGCAACGCCGAAGCGCGACCGACATGGCCCGGATGACGAGCCGTTGTGAGGGTGTGAGCCCCCTCACGAACGGTGCGTTCCCTCCCCGTGTGGGGGCGCAGTTGCGCCTCGCTGAACCAGTGAGCGAGTTTGGAGATTGCAGCGTCCCCGCCCGCGCTAGCTGCCATGCGCCTGCGTTCATGGACAAATAACCGCTCTCCCCGATAGTTTGCGCCTCCATCGGGAGTGAAACGGAACTGCAATGGTCGACGTTCTCGCCGCACCGCAGCAAGGCAAGGCGGATAGTGCGCTGCGCACGCTGACGGGAATCTCGATCGCGCATTGGGTCAGCCATTTCCATCTGCTGGTCCTGCCGATGCTGTTCCCGTTCCTGAAGGAGAAGCTCGGCGTCGGCTATGTCGAGCTCGGCCTCGCGCTGACCACGCTGGCCGTCGTCTCGGGCCTGACGCAGGCGCCGACCGGCTATCTCGTCGACCATTTTGGCGCGCGCAGGATTTTGCTGATCGGGCTCGCGCTCGGCGGGCTCGCGCTGATCCTGCTCGGCCTGCACCTCAGCTACGCCGCGCTGATCGTCTGCGCCGTGCTGCTGGGCCTCGCCAACAGCGTCTATCATCCGGCCGATTACGCGATCCTCGCCGAGCACATGGACGAGGCGCGGATGGGGCGCGCCTTCTCGGTGCACACCTTTGCCGGCTATCTCGGCGGCGCGGTGACGCCGGCGATCGTGGCCGCGCTGGTCACGGTGTGGGGCGGCCTCGGTGCGCTGATCGCGTCGGGTGCGATCGCGATCCTGGTGGCGTTGCTGCTGATCGCCATGGGCATTCCCGAGGCGGGCGCGCACAAGAAGAAGCCGGGTGGCGAGAGCGCGCCGAAGCAGGCGGTGATCACGCCGGCGCTGATCACGCTGACTGCGCTGTTCATGTTGCTCAGCCTGTCGGTCGCCGGCATTAACAATTTCGGCGTGGTCGCGCTGATGAGCGGCTACGGCACCTCCTATTCGATCGCCAATGTCGCGCTGACCGCGTTCCTCGCCGCCAGCGCTGCGGGTGTGCTCGCGGGCGGCTTCCTCGCCGACCACACCGAACGTCACGGCTATGTCGCGGCGGCCTGCTTTGCGGCGAATGCGGCAATCGTGCTGCTGATCGCGCTGATGACGCTGCCGGGCTGGGCCTTGACCGCAGCGATGACGGCCGCGGGCTTCCTCTCCGGCGTGATCGCGCCCTCGCGCGACATGCTGGTGCGCAATGCGGCACCCACCGGCGCTGCGGGCCGCGCCTTCGGCATCGTCTCCACCGGCTTCAATCTCGGCGGCATCGTCTCACCCCTGCTGTTCGGCTGGATCATGGATCAAAGCGCGCCGCACTGGGTGTTCGGCGCGTCCGTGATCTTCATGGTGGCGACCGTGGTGCTGTCGCCGTTCACGGAGCGGAAGCCGGCGAAGGCTTGAGCCACAAATTCAACTGTCGTCCCTGCGAAAGCAGGACCCATAACCACAGGGAGACATTGCGGCGCGAGACTGGTTACCCCGAGTCGTCGCAAAACATCTCCCTGTGGCTATGGGTGCCGGATTGCGCGCGCTTAAGGCACGCTTGTCCGGGACGACAATTGTGGTTGGAGCTGGCACCCCCCCCCTTACGTCGGCGACACCGCGCCCTTCAGCGCGCTCGCCTGCGGAGCGGCACCGCGCGTCAGCCTGGCGCGCTCGGTGTTCGGCCAGAGCAGCAAGAGACCGAGCAGGCCGGAGCCGACCATGATCACGGCGTTGATGGTGAAGCCGGTCAGGTAGCCGTCGAGCGTGCTGCCGGCACGCTGGATCGTCGCCCCCATCACGGCCGGCGCGATGATGCCGGCGAGCGTATAGAGCGCACCGTAGATCGCGAGAATCGCGCCGCGCTGCGATGTCGGGGTGAACTCGCCGAGCATGGGCGGGCAGACGACATAGATCGCCCCGCACAGGCCCGAGCCGACCACGAGCAGCGCGATCTGGAGGCCCGCGCCCTGGACATGCGGCATCATCGCCAGGATCAGCCCGCCGACCACCAGCGGCACCGAGCCGAGAACGCCGCGAGCCGTACGGGTGTTGTAGCCGCGCGCCATCATCACCTGCGAGATCCAGCCGGTGAGAATGACGATGGTGGCGCCGAACACCCAGGGCAGGATCGAGATGAAGCCCGCCTCGCTCTGCGAGAAGCCGAGCCCCTTGACGATGAACGGCGTGAACCAGGTCAGGCCGAGCGACAGCGCCCAATAGGCGCCGAAGGTTGCGGCGACGCAGCCGATGAAGGTGCGCGAGGTGAGAAGCTGCAAATAGGGGATCTTCGGCTCGGTCGCGGCCGAGGCTTGCGTGTCCTCCAGCGGCCCTTCCTTGCCGAGCGCGAGCCAGGCCGCAACCCAGATCAGGCCGACGACGCCGAGCGCGCCGAAGGCATAGTGCCAGGAATGGTTGACGATGATCCAGTTCAGCGCCGGCACCGCGAGGATGACGCCGAAGGCCGACCCCTGCGACAGGATCGCAGTGGGCAACGTGCGCTTCTCGTCGGGGAACCATTTGTAGATAGCGTGCGCGGCGACCGAGAAGGCCGGGCCTTCGCCTGCGCCCAGCACAATGCGGCAGATCAGGAGCGTGGTGAAGGAGACTGTGCCGACCATCGGAAATTGCGCCAGCGCCCAGATGACAGCCAAAGCAAGCAGCACCCAGCGCGTCGGCACCTTGTTGACGATGAAGCCAACCACGATGGCGGCGATCGAGAACAGGAAGAAGAAGGAAGAACCGAGCAGGCCGAACTGCTCGGGGGTGAGCTTCAGATCAGTCATGATCGGCACGCCGGCAAGACCCACGACGATCTTGTCGGCGAAGTTGACCAGCATGAAGAGGAACAGAAGAAAGGTGATGGTCCAGGCGCCCTTTGGCGTCCTCGTCGTCGTGCCCGCCACCGCCGGCGTTCCCTGAGCGCTCATGAATCTCCCCGTATCTCTTATTTGGCACATTTTTGATTTGGCCGTCTTGGAAGCTAACAACGGCTTCGGAACCAACGCAACCCGGCATTTCCCCGGCAGGTGTGCTACGCAGCAATTCCGTTAATTCCGTCCGGCGCCATTCATCGTGCTGAGCATCAGAAATCTTTCCAAGACCTTCACCTCGGCCGGCGAGCCGGTCCATGTGCTGCGCGGCGTCGATCTCGACCTCAAGGCAGGCGAACGCGTCGCACTGACCGGCGAGTCCGGCAGTGGCAAGAGCACATTGCTGCACCTGATCGCAGGGTTAGACGCCGCCGATGGCGGCACGATCCGGCTGGAGGAGATCGAGGTCACCAAGCTGTCGGATGCCGGCCGCGCCAGCTTGCGGCGCGACCGCATCGGCCTGGTTTTTCAGCAATTCAACCTGATCCCGAGCCTCTCCGTCGCGGACAATCTCGCCTTCCAGGCGCGGATCGCCGGCCGGCATGATGCGGCCTGGACCAAAGAGCTTGTCGAGCGGCTCGGACTCGGCAGCCTGCTCAAGCGTTATCCAGAACAAATATCAGGCGGCCAGCAACAGCGGGTCGCGATCGGCCGGGCGCTGGCGACGAAGCCCTCGCTGCTGCTGGCGGACGAGCCGACCGGCAATCTGGACGAAGCCACCGCCGAGGACGTGCTGGCGCTGACGCGCGATCTCGTGGCGCGCACCGGCTGCGGCTTCCTGATGGTGACGCACAGCCTGCATCTGGCCGCTACGCTCGATCGTCATCTCACCCTGCATGCGGGGCGCATCGCATGAGGCGCGCGCTGTGGATCCTCGCCGTGCTGCTCAGCCATTGGCGGCGCCACAAGATGCAGTTCGCGACGCTGCTGATCGGGCTGATCGCCGCGACCGCACTGTGGAGCGGCGTGCAAGCAATCAACCAGCAGGCCCGTAGCGCCTATGACCGCGCGGCGGCGACGTTCGGCGGTGTGCGCACCGCGATGCTGGTCGCTCCCAATGCGGCGACCTTTCCGCAAGAGCTGTTCATAAAGCTCCGCCGCGCCGGGTGGCCGGTTTCGCCGGTGCTAGAGGGACGGGTGCAGATCAACGGGCGCTCGCTGCGGCTGCTCGGCATCGAGCCGGTGACACTGCCGGCCGATGTCGGCAACGCGCCGCGCCTTGGCGCCTCGGATCTGAGCGGCTTTGTTGCGCCGCCGGGGCAGACGCTGGTGGCGTGGGAGACGCTGGCCGACTTGCAGGAGCAGGAGGGCGCGGCGCCAGCGATCAGCAATGGCGCAAAACTGCCGCCGCTGCACGTGCAGAAGCAGCTCGCACCCAATGTGCTCGTGGTCGATATCGGCGTGGCACAGCGCATCCTCGACAAGCCGGATCAGGTGTCGCGGCTGCTGATCGGAAAGCCGAAGGGCAAGCCGGCGCCGCTGAGCAGCATCGTTGGCGATCAGTTGCAGCGGGTCGAGCCGGATGCCGAGACGGAGCTGGAGCGCCTCACCGACAGCTTCCATCTCAATCTCACCGCCTTCGGCCTGTTGTCGTTCTTCGTCGGTTTGTTCATCGTCAACTCCGCCGTCGGCCTCGCCTTCGAGCAGCGGCTGCCGATGCTGCGGACCTTGCGGGCCTGCGGCGCCTCGGCACGCTTTGTCAACATGGTGCTGGTGGTCGAGCTCGTGGCACTGGCGCTGATCGCCGGCCTGATCGGCCTCGCTTGCGGCTATTTCATCGCGGCAGCGCTGCTGCCCGACGTCGCGGCATCGCTGCGCGGGCTCTATGGCGCGCAGATCCCGGGGCAGCTCAGCCTGCGACCCGAATGGTGGCTCGCCGGCATCGGCATCAGCGTTGCCGGCGCGCTCGTTGCGGCGACGACGAGCCTGATCAAGGCGATCAGGATGCCGGTGCTGGCAACCGCGCAGCCGCGCGCCTGGCAACAGCGGCAACGCCGCTGGCTGGTCCTGCAGAGCTGTGCGGCCTGCGCCGTGTTCGCCGCCGCGCTGCTGCTGCTGCACTACGGACAATCGTTGATCGCGGGGTTCGGCGTGCTTGCGGCGCTGATGCTCGGCGCCGCGCTGTTGCTGCCGGCGTTCCTCGACATCATCCTGCTCGCGGGCCAGCGCCTCGCGCGGGGACCGCTTGCGAGCTGGTTCTGGGCGGACAGCCGGCAGCAGCTCTCCGGATTGTCGCTCGCGCTGATGGCGCTGCTGCTCGCGCTCGCGGTCAATGTCGGGGTGTCTACCATGGTGGAGACCTTCAGCCGCACCTTCATCGGCTGGCTCAGCGGGCGGCTCGCCGCCGACGTCTACATCAGCGCCTCCGACAATGCGCAGGGCGTTGCGATCCGCAACTGGCTGAAGGATCGCAACGATGTTCAGGCGACCCTCTCGGGAGGACGTGCCGAGGCGCAAATCCAGGGTCAATCGGTCGAATTGCTTGGCCTGCCCGATCACGCGCTGTATCGCGAGCGCTGGCCGCTGCTGGAAACCGCGCCGCGCGCCTGGACCCGGCTGGTGCCGGGCAACGCCGCCTTCATCAGCGAGCAATTAAGCCGCCGACTGAACGTGCGTATCGGAGATGTCGTCGAGGTGCCGGCGCCGGGCGGGACCTGGGAGCTCGACATCGTCGGCATCTATGCCGATTACGGCAACCCCAAGGGGCAGCTCACGGTGAATGTTGCCGCACTGATCCGGCAGTTTCCGCAGACGCCGCAGACGCGGATCGGGCTGATCGTCGCGAGAGAAAATATTCCCGGCCTGATCGCGGCGCTGCAGAAGCAGTTCGGGCTCGACGACCGCAGCGTCGCCGATCAGGCGACGGTGAAGGCCGAATCGATCCGCATCTTCAACCGCACCTTTGCGGTGACATCGGCGCTGAACGCCTTCACGCTGGGTGTCGCGGGCATCGCGCTTCTCACGAGCCTGCTGACGCTGGCGAATTCCCGCCTGCCGCAGCTCGCGCCGTTGTGGGCGATCGGCCTGACGCGGCCGCGCCTTGCTGCGATCGAGCTGACCAAGACGCTCTCTGTCGCGCTGTTCACGGCGGTGCTGGCGGTGCCGCTCGGCCTCCTGGTGGCGTGGTGTCTGATCGCAATCGTGAACGTGAAAGCGTTCGGCTGGCGGCTGCCGTTCCAGGTGTTTCCGCTGCAACTGGTGGAGCTGGTCGCGGTGGCGCTGCTCGCCTCGCTGCTTGCGGCGCTGCTGCCGATGGCGCGGTTGGCGCGGATGCAGCCGGCGAACCTCGTCAAGGTGTTTGCCAATGAGCGCTGAAGCAATCTCGCGGCGCGCCTTTGCCGGCGGCATTGCCGCCCTCGCGCTCGCGCGCCGCGCCGGCGCGCAGGGCTACGCCGGGCTCGGCGAGACCGCCGACGGATTTGCGAAGGTGATGCCCGGAAAGACATTCAGCTTCCCCGCCGATCACGGCTCGCATCCGGAGTTTCGTATCGAGTGGTGGTATCTCACGGCAAACCTCGTCGACGCGAGTGGTGCGGCTTGCGGCCTGCAATGGACGCTGTTCCGCCAGGCGGCGCAGCCGGGCCCGCAACGCGAAGGTTGGGCCAACCAGCAGGTGTGGATGGCGCATGCCGCGGTGACACGGGCCGACACTCACCGCTTCACCGAAACGTTTTCACGCGGTGGCGTCGGGCAGGCCGGCGTGACGGCCAAACCGTTCGATGCCTGGATCGACGATTGGGCGATGATGAGTCTCGACCGCACCGACGATCGCACCTTGGCGCCGCTGACGCTGAAGGCCTCAGGCACCGATTTCAGCTATGCGCTGACGCTGGAGGCAGACCAGCCGGTGGTGTTGCAGGGCGATGGCGGCTACAGCCGCAAGTCGGAACGCGGGCAGGCGTCCTACTATTACAGCCAGCCGTTCTATCGCGCGCGCGGTACGCTCACCATCGACGACAAGCCGGTCGATGTCTCGGGCCAGGCCTGGATGGACAGGGAATGGAGCAGCCAGCCGCTCGATGCCGACCAGACCGGCTGGGACTGGCTCTCGCTGCATCTTTCATCCGGCGACAAGCTGATGCTGTACCGGCTGCGGCAGCAGGACGGCAAGGACTATCCGTTCGGCAACTGGATCAGCGCCACAGGCGAGACGCAGATGATTACAGGCAGCGACATCCAGATGATGCCGAAGGCCACCGCGGATGTTGCCGGACGCAAGTTGCCGGTGGAATGGCAGATCGCAATCCCCTCGCGATCATTCTCGATCCTGTGCAAGCCGCTCAATCCCAGGGCCTGGATGGGGACCGGCTTTTCGTATTGGGAAGGGCCGATCAGTTTCGCCGGCACGCATGACGGCGTTGGCTATCTCGAGCTGACCGGCTATTGAAGCGAGATTCTTCGAAGGAACTAACGATGCATCATCTCACCGCCCTCGTCACGCTGCTGGCGATCGCATTTTATTTCTTCACCGCCATCAACGTGTCGCGCTCGCGCACCAAGACGGGCGTCAAGGTGCCTGCGATGTCGGGCCATCCGGATTTCGAACGGGCCTTCCGCATCCAGATGAACACGCTGGAATGGATGCCGATCTTCCTGCCAGCACTGTGGCTGTTCGCGATCTATATCAGCGACGCCATCGCGGCGGGTATCGGCGTGGTCTGGATCATCGGCCGTATCGTCTATTTCGTCGGCTATTCGAAGGCGGCGGCCAAGCGCGGCACGGGCTTCGCGATCCAGAGCCTCGCCGCTATCGCGCTGTGGGTCGGGGCGATCGTGGCGGTGACGTTGCGGTTGGTGAAGTGAAGTACGGCATCGCACGTGGCCGTGTCCCGGGCGCGGCACAGCGTGTAACGCTGCGCCGCTGAACCGGGACCCAGTCAGGCCCCCAGGCCCGGAGAGGCATGGGTCCCGGCTCTGCGCAGCAGCGTTTCACGCTGCAGCGCGTCCGGGACACGAGAGCGTCACTTCGTCAGCGGACAGCCGCTTTCCTTGGCGGTGAAGAAGGCCTTGTCGCCGGGGACGGTGGCGAGCAGCTTGTAATAGTCCCAGGGCTTCTTCGACTCCGAGGGCTTCTTGACCTCGAACAGATACATGTCGTGGACCATGCGGCCGTTCTCGAGCACCTTGCCGCCCTGCGCAAAGTCGTCGTCGACCGGGAGCTCCTTCAGCTTCTTGGCGACCGCATCCGGATCCTTGGTGCCGGCGGCCTTGACCGCCTTGAGATAGCTCAGAGTCGCCGAATAGGTGCCGGCATGGATCATGCTCGGCATCCGTCCGGTGCGCTTGAGAAAGCGTTCGCCGAGATTGCGCGTCTTGTCGTTGAGGTCCCAGTAGTAGCCTTCGGTCAGCACCAGGCCTTGCGCGGCCTGAAGGCCGAGGCCGTTGACTTCGGCGAGCGTCATCAAGAGGCCCGCGAGCTTCTGGCCGCTGGAGACGATGCCGAACTCGGACGCCTGCTTGATCGAGTTGGTGGTATCGAGGCCGGCATTGGCAAGGCCCACGATCTTCGCCTTCGAGCTCTGCGCCTGCAGCAGGAAGGAGGAGAAGTCCGAGGAGTTGAGCGGCACGCGCACCGAGCCGAGCACCTTGCCGCCATTGGCGGTGACGATCTCGCTGGTGTCCTTCTCCAGCGCGTAGCCGAAGGCGTAATCCGCGGTGAGGAAGAACCAGGTGTTGCCGCCGGCCTTGGTCAGTGCGCCGCCGGTGCCGACGCCAAGCGCGCGGGTGTCGTAGGCCCAGTGGAAACCGTAGGGCTGGCAGGCATCGCCGGTGAGACGCGAGCTTGCGGCGCCGACGACGATATCGATCTTCTTCTTTTCCTTGGAGAGCTCGTGGATCGCGAGCGCGACCGAGGAGGTCGTCAGCTCCGTGATCATGTCGACGTTCTCGACGTCGTACCAGCGCCGTGCGATCGAGCTGGCAAGGTCCGGCTTGTTCTGGTGATCGGCGGTGACGAGCTCGATCTTCCGGCCGAGCACCTCGCCGCCGAAATCCTCGATCGCCATCCTCGCCGCTTCGACCGACCACTTGCCGCCGTAATCGGCGTAGACGCCGGACTGATCGTTAAGGATGCCGATCTTGACGCCTTGCGCGGAAGCCGGCGCGGCGAGCAGTACGGCAGAGGTTGCGACAGCGGCCAAAACGGCTGATTTCATATGTTAACTCCCAGCAGTCTTCTGTTGTGAAATCGCGCGGATAGTAGTGAAGAACCCCGCGCGTTCCCATCGATTTCACGTTGGTCGTTAGTATGGAGCTGCGTACGCCAAACAACCGGTGTCGTCCGGACAAGCGCGCCTCAAGCGCGCGTAGATCCGGGACCCATAACCACAGGGAGAGGTTTGACGAAGACTCGGAGTTGCCAGCGTCGCCCCAAACTCCTCCCTGTGGTTATGGGTCCCCGCGTTCGCGGGGACGACACCGAAGGTGCGGACACGCCGGCGACCACAATGAATCAGGTCACCACCTCCGGCTTCTTGTCGCGCCGCCCTTCCGCCAGGTTCCGCACCACCACATAGAAGATTGGCGTGAACAGAAGCCCGAACAGTGTGACGCCGATCATGCCGAAGAAGACGGCGACGCCGACGGCCTGGCGCATCTCCGAGCCGGAGCCGCTCGAGATCACCAGCGGCAAGACGCCGAGGATGAAGGCGAACGAGGTCATCAGGATCGGCCGCAAGCGCAGGCGGCAGGCGTCGATCACCGCCTCCAGCCGCGGCTTGCCTTCGTTCTCGATGTCGCGTGCGAACTCGACGATCAGGATCGCGTTCTTCGCCGCCAACCCCACCAACACGACGAAGCCGATCTGGGTGAGGATGTTGACGTCCTGGCCCATGATGCGCACGCCGATGGTGGCGGCGAGCAGGCACATCGGCACGATCAGGATCACCGCGAACGGCAGTGTCCAGCTGCCATATTGCGCGGCGAGCACGAGATAGACGAACAGGACGCAGATCGGAAAGACGTAGAGACCGGCATTGCCGCCAGTGACCTGCTGATAGGACAAATCCGTCCATTCGAAGGTGAATCCGCTCGGCAAGGTGTCGTTCGCGAGCTGCTTGATGGTGTCGAGCGCAGTGGTCGAGCTGGTGCCGGGCGCCGGCTCGCCCTGGAGCTCGGAGGCTGCATAGAGATTGTAGCGCGCGACGCGGTCCGGACCCGAGACGTCCCTAAATTCGACCACGCTGCCGAGCATCACCATGTCGCCGGAGGCGTTGCGCGTGCGCAGCCGCGCGAGGTCGCTCGACTCCTTCCGGTAGGGAAAATCGGCCTGCGCGGTGACGTGGTAGGTGCGGCCGAACAGGTTGAAGTCGTTGACATAGGTCGATCCGAAATAGGTCTGGATCGTGTCGTTGATGTTGGAGATGGGAACGCCCAGCTTCTGTGCCTTGGTGCGGTCGATGTCGACGAAGAGCTGCGGCGTGTTGGCCGTGAACGGCGAGAACACCGACGTCAGCGTCGGAGCCTTGCGCGCGGCAGCAACCAGCTCGTCGGTCGCAGCTGCGAGCATTTCGGGCCCGCGACCCTGGCGGTCCTGGACGCGGATGGTGAAGCCGCCGCCGGTGCCGATGCCAGGCACGGCCGGTGGTGGAATCACGATGATGAACGCACCCTGGATCGCGGACAGGCGCTTGCGCAGCTCGGCCGTGATGGCGTTCGCGGACAGGCCCTTCTTCAGCCGCGCCTCCGGCTCGTCGAACACCGGGAACAGCGCCGCCGCATTGCCGGCCTGCGTGCGCGTGGCGCCGGAGAAGCCGGCGAAGGCGGCGACGCGAACGATGCCCGGCGTATCCAGCGAGATGCGCTCGATCTCGCGCACGACCTCGGTGGTGCGCGCCAGCGAGGCCGCGCCCGGCAATTGCACGGATATGATGACGTAGCCGCGGTCCTGCGCGGGGATGAAACCCTGCGGCGTGGTCACGATCAGCCAGCCGGCGCTGCCGATCAGCGCGAGGTAGATCAGGAGCATCACCACCGAATGCCGGATCACGAAATTGGCGAGGCCGGCGTAGCCGTGCGAAAGCCGGTCGAACACACGGTTGAACACGCCCGTGAAGGCACCCCACGCCCGCGCGATGACATTCCAGGCGGCCGGCGGCCGCTTCTCTTCGTGCGGCGTGAGGATCTGCGAGGCCAGCGCCGGCGACAGCGTCAGCGAGCAGAAGCAGGAGATCGCGGTCGCGACCGCAATGGTGACGGCGAACTGCTGAAAGAACTGCCCGGAAATGCCGCCCAGGAACGCGGTCGGGACGAACACCGCGCATAGCACCAGGGCGATCGAGACCAGCGCGCCGCCGACCTCCTCCATCGTCTTCAGCGCGGCATCGCGACGACTGAGGCCGTGCTCGAGATGGCGTTCGACATTCTCGACCACGACGATGGCATCATCGACCACGATACCGACGGCGAGGACGAGCCCGAACAGGGTCAGATTGTTGATGGAAAATCCGAGCGCCGCCATCACCGCGAAGGTGCCGACCAGCGAGACCGGGATCGCAATGATCGGAATGATCGCGGGCCGCCATCCCTGCAGGAACACCAGCACGACGACGACCACGAGCAGCATGGCCTCGTAGATGGTCTTGATCAGCTCGTGGACCGACTGCGCGATGAACTCGGTCGGGTTGTAGCCGATGTTGTAGTCGAGGCCTTTCGGAAAGCTCTCCTTGAGCTTCGTCATGGTGTCGGAGATGTTCTTCGCCGTCGCGAGCGCGTTCGACCCGGGCCGCTGCGTCACCAGCATGGCAACCGCCGATTTGCGCAGCAGGAAGCTGTTGGTGGAATAGGCGAGCGCCCCGAGCTCGATGCGGGCAACGTCGCGCAAACGAACGACGCGGCCGTCGGAGCCGGCCTTGATCAGGATGTCCTCGAACTGCTTCTGGTCCTTCAAACGCCCGGTGAAGGTGAGGTTGGGCTGGAAGGCGCGGTCCGCAATCGGCGGCTCGGCGATCTGGCCGCCGGCGATCTGGACGTTCTGAGCGCGGATCGCCGCCAGTACCTCGGCCGAGGTCAGGCCGAGATTGGCGATCCGGTCAGGATCGAGCCACAGCCGCATCGAATAGTCGCGCGCGCCGAAAATCTGGATGTCGCCGACGCCGTCGAGGCGCAGCAGCTGGTCGCGGACCTGGAGCAGCGCGTAGTTGGAGATGTAAAGCTGGTCGAAGGTGTCGTCCGGCGACAGCATGAACACGACCATCAGGATATCGGGCGAGTTCTTGCGCGTGGTGACGCCGTTGCGCTGCACCTCTTCCGGCAGGCGCGGCTGCGCGATCGCGACGCGGTTCTGCACCAGCACCTGGGCCTTGTCGAGATCGGTGCCGAGCTTGAAGGTGACGGTGATGGTGAGCTGGCCGTTCGATGTCGCCTGGCTGTAGAGATACAGCATGTCCTCGACGCCGTTGATCTCCTGCTCGATCGGAGCTGCCACCGTGTCGGACACGGTCTGCGCGGAGGCGCCGGGATATTGCGTGGTGACGACGACGGTCGGCGGCACCACTTGCGGATATTCGGAGACCGGCAGCGTCGTGTAGGCGAGCGCGCCGACGATCAAGAGCACGATCGACAGCACCATCGCCAAAATGGGCTGGTTGATGGAGAGACGGCCAAGATTCATGACTTGCCACCGGCCGGCGCTTGCGCGGTCTGCGGGGCGACCTTGGCCCCGACACGGGCGCGCTGGATGCCGTTGACGATGACGCGGTCCTCGGCCTTTAAACCCTCGCGGATCACGCGCAGGCCATCGTCGAGCGGCCCGAGCATCACGGGGCGTGCCTCCACGGTGTCATCAGGCTTCACCACAAAAACGATCTTGCGGGACTGGTCGGTCGCGATCGCGACGTCCGGAATCAGCAAGGCTTCATAGGGCGCGCTGCCGATCAGGCGGACGCGGCCGAACTGGCCGGGCAGAATCGAGAGATCCGTATTCTTGACCACCGCGCGACTGCGCAGCGTGCCGGTCGAGACGTCGAGGCGGTTATCGAGGAAGTTGACGGTGCCCTCGTGCGACGGCTTGGTCTCGCCGGCGAGAGTCACCTGCACCGGGTTTGCGGTGTCGCGCGAGCTTGGCCGCCGTCCCTCGAACCACAGCTTGCTGTATTTGATGAACGTCGCCTCATCCATGTCGAAATAGATGTAGATCGGATCCAGCGCGACGATCGAGGTCAGCAGCGTCGAAGTGCCGGTGTCGCTGCCCTGCACGAGATTGCCGGGGCTGACCAGGTGGCGGCTGACGCGGCCCGTCAGCGGGGCCGTCACATGCGTGAACTCGATGTTGAGCTTGGCCGCCTTGAGCGCGCCTTCGGCCTGCGTCTCGGCGGCGTGCGCAGCCTGCAGGGCCTGGCGGCGCTGATCGACCACCTGCTCGGAGACCGCGCTAGTCTGCACCAGATTGAGGCCACGATCGAGCTCGCGCTTGGCGAGCTCCACTTTGGCTCGTGCATCCGACAGCTGGCCCTCCGCCTGCGTCGCCACCGCTTCGAACGGACGCGGGTCGATCACGTAAAGCAGATCGCCCTGACGGACGATGGCGCCGTCCTGGAATTCGACCGAGTTGACGAAGCCGCCGACGCGCGGGCGCACCTGCACCTCCTCGACCGCCTCAAAGCGGCCGGTGAACTCGTCCCAATCGGTGACGGTGCGCTTGACTGGCTGCGCGACGGTCACCGGCGGAGGTGGCGGGGCAGCAGCCTGTGATGCCGGCTTGTCGCAGCCGGTCAGCGCGAACGCCGCAGCGAGAAGCCCGGCGACTGCGCTGAGCTGAACGAAATCGTGCTTTTTGACAAACTGCTCGCTTCCGTCCGGTCCGCTCATCCCAGGTCCTCGCATCAAAGCCGCAGAAAAGGCAGGGTACGCCTCTACCTGTGGGCGCCACAAGATGGGTAGCAAAGATGAACTCTTCAAGACCAATGCACGCGTAATGCCCCGCCGCATGCCCTGACCGGGTGGCGGGTTGATAGGCAGATAGCCGGCTTTGCACGCATCGATTAGTGGACGAGACGCGAATGGACTTATTCGCGGGGCTCATGAAAGGAGCGCTGCTCTTACCCTCGCCTGGAGGGGGAGGGTCGCAGCGCATGGAGCGCAGCGGAATGCGATGCGGGGTGGGGTGAAGGTCTCGCCGCGACGAGCAGTGCCCGAGTGGAGAGATCACCCCACCCCGCTCGCGCTTCGCGATCGACCCTCCCCTCCAGGGGAGGGTAAGGAAGAAGCCAGCGTCTTCGCGCATGACGGGCGCGGCGGGCTCGGCTAGACTTTCCCTTACAAAACAAAGACGAATTGTCCGGGGAGGACAGGCGTGCACCAGGGACGTGTCGTTTTCGGCGCGATCGAGGAGGTCGTGTTCGGCCATCCTGCGGCCGGCGCCGTCGTCGCGCAGATGGACCGGCTGGAAACGCGCCGCGCCTTCCTGATGGTATCAGGCACGCTGAACCGACAGACCGACGAGATCACGAAAATCAAGGACGCGCTCGGCGAGCGCTGTGCCGGGCTGTTCGACGCCATGCCCGCGCACACGCCGCGCGAGGCGGTGATCGCGGCGACCAATGCGGCGCGCGAGGCGGGCGCCGACCTGATCGTCACCGTCGGCGGCGGCTCCATCACCGATGGCGCCAAGGCGGTGCAGCTCTGCCTTGCTAACGCAATTGCCGATATCGACGGCATCGATCGTATCCGCGTGCACAAGGGCGTCGTGCCGGAGATGAACGCACCCGTCGTGCGGCAGATCAGCGTGCCGACAACGATCGCCGGCGGCGAGTTCAGCGCGATCGCGGGCGTCACCGACCGCAGCACCAACGTGAAGCAGATGCTGCGGCATCCGCTCACGGTGCCGCGCGCGACCATCCTCGACCCCGCCATCACCGTGCACACGCCGGAATGGCTGTTTCTCTCCACCGGTATCCGCGCCGTCGATCATTGCGTGGAAGCGATCTGCTCGCGCGAGACGCACCCCTATGCCGACGCGCAATCGGCCAAGGGCCTCGCCATGCTCGCCGACGCACTGCCGCGGGTGAAGGCGGACCCTGCCGATCTCGATGCGCGCATGGATGCGCAGATCGGGACCTGGCTGTCGATGGGCGCGCTCGCGGCCGGCGTGCCGATGGGTGCGAGCCACGGCATCGGCTACGTGCTTGGCGCGGCCTTCAACGTGCCGCACGGCTACACATCCTGCGTCATGCTGCCGGCAGTGATGCGCTGGAATGCGCGCGACACTGCCGAGCGGCAAATGATTGTCTCCGCCGCCATGGGCTATCCCGGCCGCAACGCCGCCGACGTGCTCGACGCCTTCATCCGCTCGCTCGGCATGCCGCGCAGCCTTGCGGACGTGCGCGTCTCGCCGGAGCATTTCGAGACAATCGCCGAACAGGCGATGCGCACGAACTGGATTCCGCGCAACCCGCGCAGGATCGACGGCCCAGCCGACATTAACGAAATCCTGCGTCTCGCCGCATGATCCAAGCCGGAGGATAGATGTACACTGGTCACCATGCTCGCCTGCGTCCGCTGCAGCCCGCGTTCATCATGGCGGCGACCGGCGAGGCCGTCACCTATCGCGAGCTCGAGGCACGCAGCAATCGCCTCGCGCATCTGTTCCGCAAGCACGGCTTGAAGCGGCTCGACCATTATTCGATCTTCATGGAGAACAATTCGCGCTATCTGGAAGCCTGCGGCGCGGGTGAGCGCTCCGGGCTTTACTACACCTGCATCAACTCCTTCCTGACGCCGGGCGAGCTCGTCTATCTCCTCGTCAACAGCCAGTCGAAAATCTTGATCACGTCGGTCGCCAAGCTCGACACCGCGCGCGAGGCGATCCAGGCCTGCCCCGACGTCGAGCTCTGCATCGTCGCCGATGGCCCGGGCGAGAGCGAGCGCATCGTCGGGCTTGCGGAGGCGACCGCTGGTCTGCCGGCGACGCCGGTTGCCGATGAATGGCTCGGCACCGCCATGCTCTATTCCTCCGGCACGACGGGACGGCCGAAGGGCATCTTGCGCCCGCTGCCGGAGGAGCCGCCGAAGCACAATCTGCCGCTGTTCGATTTCCTGACGAAGCTCTGGCACTACCGCGAGGGTATGATCTATCTGTCGCCGGCGCCGCTCTATCATTCCGCTCCGCAAGCTGCCGTGAACCTCACGATCCGCATGGGCGGCACCGTGATCATCATGGAGAGCTTCGATCCCGAGCGTTACCTCCAGCTCGTCCAGCAATGGGGCATCACCCACACGCAGCTGGTGCCGACGATGTTCTCGCGCATGCTGAAGTTGCCGGAGGGGGTGCGTGGCCGCTACGACCTGTCCTCGCTGGAGATCGCGATCCATGCCGCCGCGCCCTGCCCGGCCCTGGTCAAGGACGACATGATCAAATGGTGGGGACCAATCATCCACGAATATTACGGCGCCACCGAGGGCCTCGGCTTCACCGCCTGCAACAGCGAGGAATGGCTTAGCCACCGCGGCACCGTCGGCAAGGTGCTGCTCGGCGACCTCCACATTCTCGACGAGAACATGCAGGAATGCCCGACCGGCACGCCCGGCCAGGTCTGGTTCAAGACGGCAACACCGTTTGAATATTTCAACGATCCGGAGAAGACCAGGGAGGCGCGCTCGGCCGACGGCAGCATGAGCACGGTCGGCGATGTCGGCTATGTCGACGAGGACCGCTTCCTCTACCTGACCGATCGCGCGACCTTCATGATCATCTCCGGCGGGGTGAACATCTATCCGCAGGAATGCGAGAATCTGCTGATCACCCACCCGAAGGTCGCCGACGCCGCGGTGTTCGGCGTGCCCAATGCCGATCTCGGCGAAGAGGTGAAGGCGGTGGTGCAGCCGATGCCGGGCATCGTGCCGGGCCCCGCGCTCGCCGAAGAGCTGATCGCCTTCTGCGCAAAATCGCTGTCGCGGCAGAAGGTGCCTCGCTCGGTCGATTTCGAAAAGGAATTGCCGCGGCTGCCGACGGGGAAGCTGTACAAGCGGCTGCTCAGGGACAGGTATTGGGGGAACAAGGCGTCTCGGATCGTGTGAAGGTTGTGCTGGATAGCGCACACCGGCAAGCGCCACAAAATCTGCTGTCGTCCCGGGCAAGCGTAAGCGCAGACCCGGGACCCATACTCCCAGGGAGAAGTTGCGGCGCGAACTGGCAACTCCGAGTCTTCGCCAAACGTCTTCCTGTGGTTATGGATCCCGGATTGCACGCGCTGAGGGCGCGTTCGTCCGGGACGACGACCGGATTTTCGGAATGCAGCTGCGCACAGCACACGCACAGGAACCACCTCTTCGCACCTGCACTCTCGCATGATGAGAGATAAACCCCGTGGCGATCCGTCATCCGAATTGTCGAGGACGCAGCTAGCCTTGCGGGTTGCCTCGCTGCACGCGCCTCGCTATCGTCTGACAAACAGGCCGCAAAAGGGCCGAAGTCCAGGGAGGATGAGCATGCGGAGCGTGTGGGCGCTCGCCGCAATGGCGACGCTATCTGTGCTGACGGCCTCAACCGCCACGCTCGCCGGCGAGCCCAAGCAAGGCGGTGTCCTGCGGATGTATCACCGCGACAGTCCGGCCAACGCGTCCATCCTCGAGGGCGCGACCTACTCGATCAATGTGCCGTTCATGGGGGTGTTCAACAACCTCGTCATCTATGATCAGCACGTCGCGCAGAACAGTCCTGATACCCTGAAGCCAGAGCTGGCCGAGAGCTGGACCTGGAGCAGCGACAACAAGAAACTGACGTTCAAACTGCGCCAGGGCGTGAAGTGGCACGACGGCAAGCCGTTCACCTCGGCCGACGTCAAATGCAGCTTCGATCTCCTGATGGGCAAGTCGCAGCAGAAGCTGCGGCAGAATCCGCGCAAGGCCTGGTACAGCGAGGTCAACGAGGTCACGACGAACGGCGAATTCGAGGTCACCTTCAACCTGAAGCGGCCGCAGCCCTCGCTGCTGGCGATGCTCGCCACCGGCTACACGCCGGTCTATCCCTGTCACGTCTCGCCGGCGGACATGCGCACCCATCCGATCGGAACCGGACCGTTCAAGTTCGTCGAGTTCAAGGCCAACGAATCGATCAAGCTGACGCGGAATCCGGACTATTGGAAGAAGGGCCTGCCTTATCTCGATGGCATCGAGTACACGATCATCACCAACCGCTCGACCGCGATCCTCGCGTTTGTCGCCGGCAAGTTCGATATGACCTTTCCGACGCACATCACGATCCCGCTGCTGAAGGACATCAAGTCGCAGGCGCCGAACGCGGTCTGCGCCGTCGAGCCGACCAACGTTTCGACCAACATCATCGTCAATTCGACATCCGCGCCGTTCGACAATGTCGACATCCGCCGGGCGATGGCGCTTGCACTCGACCGCAAGGCATTCGTCGATATCCTGTTCGAGGGCCAAGCCGACATCGGCGGCACCATGCTGCCGTCGCCTCACGGCATCTGGGGCATGCCCAAGGACAAGCTGGAGACCATTCCAGGCTATGGCCGGGATATCAATGCCAACCGGGAGGAAGCGAAGAAGCTGATGCAGAAGGCGGGCTACGGTCCGGACAAGCACCTCGCGGTGAAGGTCTCGACGCGGAATATCGCGGAGTATCGCGACCCCGCCGTGATCCTGATCGACCAGCTCAAGACCATCTATATCGACGGCGAGCTCGACGTCGTGGAAACCGCGAACTGGTTCCCGAAAGTCGCGCGCAAGGACTACATGCTCGGCCTCAATCTGACCGGCAATTCCGTCGACGATCCCGACCAATCGTTCTACGAGAACTACTCCTGCGGCTCGGAACGGAACTACACCAATTACTGCAACAAGGAGATCGAGAAGCTGTTCGACGTGCAGTCGCAGGAGACCGACGTGAGCAAACGCAAGCCCCTGGTGTGGGATATCGATAAGAAGCTGCAGGAGGACGTCGCCCGTCCGATCATCTTCCATGCGCGGGCCGGAACCTGCTGGCAGCCCTATGTCAAGGGCGTCACGATCATGTCGAACAGCTCCTACAACGGTTTCCGCTACGAGGATGTGTGGCTCGACAAGTAGCTCGCGAGGCTGACGACCAAAGCGCGATGAGATTTGGATGAATCGTCATCGCGCTTTAGGTTATTGTTTGCGCATGATCTTTCCGGAAAACCGCTTCGCACTTTTCCGGATCATGCTTTAGCGCGGAGGGCGATGCGTGTTTGCCTATCTGGTGCGGCGCCTGTTCCTGATGCTCGTGACCCTGTTCGGGATCTCGGTCGTCATCTTCTTCCTGCTGCGCATCGTGCCCGGCAACATCGTCGACATCCTGTTCGCTGCGGCCGGCTATGTCGATCCCGCCGACAAGTCCGAGCTCGAGAAGCAGCTCGGCATCGACCAGCCATTGGTTGCGCAATATCTGCACTGGATCGGCGGCTTGCTGCGCGGCGATTTCGGCTACTCCTATGTCTCGGAGAAGCCTGCGCTGCAGGAGATCCTGCCGCGGATCCCGATCACGGCGCGGCTCGCCGGCCTCGCGCTGCTGTTTTCGGCATCGATCGGCATTCCGCTCGGCGTCATCAGCGCGGTGAAGCAGGGGACAAAGCTCGACTACGCCTTGCGCGTGGTCAGCCTCAGCGGCTTATCGCTGCCGTCGTTCTGGCTCGGGCTGCTCATCCTCACCGCGTCGGTGGCGATGTTCGGGCAGATGCCGATCTTCAATCCAAATCCGAAGACATGGCTCGAGGCATTCGCAACCTACGCCGTGCCGGCCGCCGCCGTCGGCTTCCGCAGCGCGGCGCTGACCATGCGCATCACGCGCTCCTCGATGCTGGAGGTGCTGCGGCAGGACTATATCCGCACCGCCCGCGCCAAGGGTGCCTCCGATGCCGCCGTGAACTATCACCACGCGCTGAAGAACGCGATCCTGCCCGTGATCACCGTGATCGGCATAGAGGCCGCGTTCCTGATCGGCGGCCTGATCGTCACCGAGACGGTGTTCAACATTCCGGGCGTCGCGCGATTCCTGGTGGAGGCGATCCGCTGGCGGGACTATCCGATCGTGCAGAACCTCGTGATGTTCATCGCTGTCGTGGTGGTGTTCGCGAATTTCACCGTCGACATGCTCTACGCGGTGTTCGACCCGCGGATCAGGTACACGGATTAGGAGATCAGCTTGGCCGCGATCGACTTCGATGTTGAACTGAGGCGGGCCGGGGCGCATGCGACCGGGGGCTGGCGGCGCGTGCTGTTCATGGCACAGCGGCACGTGCTGGGCGCGGCCGGGCTCGTCATCATGACGGTGTTCGTGCTGACGGCGATCTTCGCCGACTTCATCGCACGTTATGATCCTCTCACGGTCGATTCCGCCCGCGCGCTGGCGCGCCCGAGCCTGGCGCACTGGATGGGCACCGATTCCTTTGGCCGCGACGTGTTCAGCCGCATCATCCACGGCGCGCGGATCTCGCTCGCGGTCGGGCTCGGTTCGACCGCGCTCGGCGGCACCATCGGCGTGCTTGTCGGCCTCACATCGGGCTATCTCTCCGGCTGGGTCGATCTCGTGTTCCAGCGGGTCTCCGACGTTCTTCAGGCGCTGCCGCTGCTGGTGCTGGCCCTGGTGATGACGGCGGCGCTCGGCCCGTCACTGCCAAATGTGATCATCGCCATCGCCATTCCGCTGATCCCGACGGTCGCGCGCGTCATCCGCGCCAATACGCTGGCGCTGCGCGAGCAACCCTTCGTCGAAGCCGCAAAGTCGATCGGGATGAGCGAGATGCGGATTGCGCTGCGCCATGTGCTGCCGAACACGCTGGCGCCGCTGATCGTGCTGGCGACGGCGCAGCTCGGCTCGACCATCCTTACCGAAGCCTCGCTGTCCTTCCTCGGCCTCGGCATTCCCGAGCCTTATCCGTCATGGGGGCGCATGCTATCCGAATCCGCCGCCGAATATGTCCGCACCGCGCCGTGGCTCGTGATCTTCCCGGGCATCGCGATCAGCCTCGCCGTATTCGGCGCCAATCTGTTCGGTGACGCCCTGCGCGACATCCTGGATCCGAGGCAGCGCGGCTGATGGCGGACAAATCCGATCTCGTGCTCGATGTGAAGAACCTGAAGACGGTGTTCTTCACCAATTCGGGCCTCTTCAAGGCTGTCGACGACCTCTCCTTCAGCGTGAAGCGCGGCGAGACGCTGGCGATCGTCGGCGAATCCGGCTGCGGCAAGAGCGTCACCGCGCTCTCGCTGATGCGGCTTGTGCCCGATCCGCCCGGCCGCATCGTCGGCGGCTCCGTCTCGCTCGAGGGCACCGACCTGCTGGCGCTGGATGAAACGCAGATGCGCGCCGTCAGGGGCAATCGCATCTCCATGATCTTCCAGGAGCCGATGACCTCGCTCAATCCGGTGATGCGAATCGGCGATCAAATCGTCGAGGCCGTGCGGCTGCATCGGAACATCTCGTCGAAAGAGGCGCAAGGCATCGCGGTCGAGATGCTGCGGCTGGTGCGTATCCCGGAGCCGGCGCGGCGTGCGCGGGAATATCCACACCAGCTGTCCGGCGGCATGCGCCAGCGGGCAATGATCGCGATGGCGCTCGCGTGCCGGCCGGCGCTGCTGATCGCGGACGAGCCGACCACCGCACTCGACGTCACTATCCAGGCGCAGATCCTGGCGCTGATCCTCGACCTCCAGAAAGAGCTCGGCACCGGGCTCGTGCTGATCACGCATGATCTCGGCGTCGTCGCGCAGACCGCGCAGCGCGTGATCGTGATGTATGCGGGGCGGAAGGTCGAGGAGGCCAGCGTGGAGGCGCTGTTCGCGTCGCCAAAGCATCCCTATACGCGCGGGCTGATGGCCTCGATCCCCGCCGTCCCGGCCTCCGGTGTGCCTGCGCAGGCGCGGCTGAACGAAATCCCCGGCACGGTGCCATCACTGGTGCGGCTGCCGAAGGGCTGCGCCTTCGCGCCACGCTGCAAGCTCGCCATCAAACGTTGCGAGGCCGAATATCCACCGCTGGCGGACTGGGGCGGCGGCCATCTCGCCGCCTGCTGGCGCGCGGAAGAAGTCGCGGAGGTGGCATGACCGCGACGCTGCTCGAAGTCACCGAGCTCAAGAAGCACTACCCTGTGCGCGCCGGCGTGTTGCGCCGGCAGGTCGGCACCGTGCACGCCGTCGACGGCGTCTCGTTTGCGCTTGGAACCGGCGAGACGCTCGGCCTCGTCGGCGAATCCGGCTGCGGCAAGTCCACGGTGGCGCGCAGCGTGCTGCGGCTGGTCGAGCCGACCTCGGGCCAGATCCGTCTCGATGGTGAGGACATCACTCATCTGTCCAAGACGGCACTGCGGCCGCACCGCCGCTCGATGCAGATCGTGTTCCAGGACCCGTTTGCCTCGCTCAACCCGCGCATGACCGCAGGCGATATTGTCGGCGAGCCCCTGGCCGTGCATGGGCTTGCGGCAGGCAAGGAGCTGGAGGCGAGGGTCGCAAGACTGTTTGAACAGGTTGGCCTGCGCCCTGACCAGATGCGCAATTTCCCGCATCAGTTCTCCGGCGGCCAGCGCCAGCGCATCTGCATCGCACGTGCGCTGGCGCTGGAGCCGCGCCTGATCGTCTGCGACGAGCCGGTGTCCGCGCTCGACGTCTCGATCCAGGCGCAGGTGATCAACCTTCTGATCGACCTGCAACGCCAGCACGGCTTCTCCTATCTCTTCATCGCCCACGATCTGGCCGTGGTCGCCCATATCAGCCACCGCGTCGCCGTGATGTATCTCGGCCGCATCGTCGAGATCGCCGATAAGGACGAACTGTTCCGCAATCCGCGACATCCTTATACGCAGGCCCTGCTTGCCTCGGTGCCGATTGCCAATCCGCTGGCGAAGAAGCTCGCGCCGCTGGTTGACGGCGACGTGCCGAGCCCGGTCAATCCGCCCCCGGGCTGCGCATTTCACACCCGCTGCCGTTTTGCGATGGAACGCTGCAAGACGGAGCGGCCGGCGCTGGTGGATGCCAGTAATGGGCATCAGGTGGCGTGCCTGCTCAATGAGGGGACGGGGCGAGGCCGCTAGGGCGTGTACTCGTCAAAGCAATGTCGGCTCCTGAGGGAAAAAGCGGAATCTTCTGCTGGGGCAGAGCGTTACCGCTCTCGGCTCGAAGGCGACATCGACCAGACGTCTAATCGGCCCTTCAACTCACCTGTGTGCCCTTGTGTTATTGTATCCCTTCCGAGAACTCGATGGAGGGAAGGATGGACATTCGATCGAAATTGACGGCGCTGTGTGAAGCGTTCAACGCGCACGACTTGGATTCCATCATGGAGTTCTTTGCTGACGATTGTGTCTTGGAGATGCCGAGGGGAAGCAAGCCTTGGGGCTCTCGCTTCGAGGGCAAACGCAACGTACGAGACGGGCTCGCGACGCGCTTTGAAGGCTTACCGGATGTTCACTACGGCGACGCCGAGCATTTTGTGGATACGATAGCAAACACGGGCATTTCAAAATGGACGCTAACGGGCACTACAGGCGAAGGAAAAAAGATCGAGGTCCGAGGATGTGACTTTTACACTTTTCGCGCGGACGAGGTGATCCGCAAGGACTCGTATTGGAAGATTGTTGAAGGACCTTCGTCAGCCTAACGACGCACATGTCCGAATGTGGCCCATCGCTTCCGTTAGTGCGTCGCGGCGAGTTGTCGGAGTCGGAGGTAAACCGGAAGCGCCCGACCGCTGGTCAAATCGGCGCTTCTTACCCATATCGGACGTGCGCTTAGCCGGACATCGCCCCACAATTCTGGTATATGGACATGCAGTTCCCCAAGTCGGGGGGAGCCTCATGAGCAGCGAGAACGTAGAGCGGCGACTGGCGGCTATTCTGGCGGCGGATGTCGCGGGCTCTTGCCGTTTGATCGGGACCGACGAGGAAGGCACGCTGGCGCAACTGAAAGCTATTCGAAAGAAGATTTTCGATCCCAAGATCACTGATCATAGGGGACGCATCGTCAAGAATACTGGGGACGGCGCTCTCGTTGAGTTCCCCAGCGTCATAGATGCCCTGCGATGTGCCCGCGAAATCCAATGCGGCATGGAAGAACAAAATACCGGTTTGCCGCAGGAGAAACGGATCGAATTTCGCATTGGTATTCACGTCGGTGATATTATTGTCGAAGAGAACGATATCTTTGGTGACGGGGTCAATATTGCGGTGCGTCTCCAAGGCATCGCGGAGCCGGGCGGCATTTGCATTTCGTCTTCGGCCCACGATCAGGTCCGGGATAGGCTCGAACTCCGGTTCATCGATCTGGGTGAGCAGATACTTAAGAACATAGTCCGTCCGGTACGTGCCTATGCTGTCGTCCGGGATGGACTTGGCGCACGGGGTAGTAGCATCGCCCCAAGCCCAGCTGGAGCACCCCATCTTTCCATTGTAGTGCTGCCGTTCGCGAACGTGGGCGGCGATCCCGAGCAAGACTACTTCGTCGATGGCGTGACCGAGAGCCTCACCACGGACTTGTCGCGCGTCAATGGGGCCTTCGTGATTGCACGCAACACCGCGTTCACCTTCAAGGGCAGACCCGTTGACGTAAAGAAGCTGGGACGTGAGTTGAACGTCCGGTATGTGCTCGAGGGTTCCATGCAGCGTGCCGGCAACCGCCTTCGGGTGAATGTGCAATTGGTCGACGCCGAAACGGGCAACTACCTTTGGGCTGAGCGTTTTGACAAGCCCGTTGCCGACCTCTTTGACATGCAGGACGAAATCGTATCGAGGCTCGCTAACACGCTCGATGTCGAACTCATTGACGCCGAGGCCCGCCATGCGGAGCGTTCACCGCATCCAGACGCTATGGACCTGGTTTTCCAAGGTAACAGTTGGTTCAACAAGGGGCTAACCCCCGATTGGATGGCACAAGCGCGCAGTTTTTTCGAGAAGGCCGTTGCGCTCGAACCCGAAAATGTCGAGGCCATGGTTGGTTTGGCGCGGGTCGATAGTTCACTTGGGTCTGCCGTGATGACCGACCACTATTTAGCGCGGCTTGCGGCGGCAGAGACAACCATAACCAAGGTATTATCCCTTGCACCGAACCATGCTTCTGCTCACGCGATTTTGGGCGCTGTGCAAATATTTACGAGACGGGCAGCTCAGGGCATCGCTCAATGTGAGCGGGCATTGACGTTGGATCGCAATTTGGCCCGCGTCCACGCTATGATCGGTCTTGCCAAGTTTTTTCTTGGTCGGGGCGCAGAAACCGAATCTCACATCAACGAGGCATTCCGCCTTTCTCCCCGCGACACCATGGCTCATCGATGGCTGGTTTGGGTCGGCCTTGCCAAGGCACAGCTCAACGCTGATGCCGAGGCAGTGGTCTGGCTGCGTCGCGGCCTCGAGGTAAACCGGAATTATTCCGCCACGCATTTCGATCTTGCTGCCTTACTGGCGCGGCTGGGGAAGCTGGACGAAGCACGGGCTGCGGTGAATGCTGGGCTTGAGCTCGACCCAGGTTTCACCATACGACGCTACCGTGATGTCACCCATGCAAACAGCGACAATCCGGCTTACCGTGCCGGACGCGAACGCCTCATTGAGGGCATGCGATTAGCGATGGTTCCGGAAGGATAGGTGCCGACGGTGATCGAATGAGATTTCTCTTTGCCACCGCGCACAGGGTCCGTTTATGGCCCTTCAGCGACATTGGAAGATTGCAGCCTCTCCGCCGGTGCTGGGGCTTAAGCGGACATCAGGCCGCGGCCAGCCGCTTAATGAGTACACGGCCTGGATCCCAGCGCCCGGATCACCGGCCAGGCCGCAAGTGCGGCGGCGAGATGCTTGAGCGTGTGGCCGGAGACCATATGCCCGGTCGCTTCGAACACGGTCACATCGCCCAGCTCGAGAAGCTTGGCCAGCACGTAGAAGACGATCACGCCACCGAGCGGCACGCCAAGTGCGCCGGGCCGCGGGCGCGTCAACGCCAGCCCCACGGCCAGCGCCATGCCGCCAAACTGCACCACCACCCAAGGCGTGAGGTTCTCGCGCGCCACCCAGGCAGCTAACAGGCCCGCGATCATCGTCAGCACCAGCACCGCTTCCCCTGCGCGCGTGCTGATCCGCTCGCTGGCCGCGATGCCCAGAAATCCTGCGAAGGCCACCGCCATACCGAGACGATCGGCGACGAGCCGTTGCGGCATGTCGGGATCGAGATGATAGAAGCCCGAGCCGAGGCAAGTGAGGATCAGCCCCACGAAGAACCAGCTTGCACCGACCGGCGCATCATGGCGGGCACGCAACCGCTCCGAGCCCCAGACGCCCATCGCGAGAAAAGCGAGATTGCTCAGCACATCGCCGGCGTTGGGCACGCCGAGCCAAGTGCGGGCGTCGACGAAATGCGGGATGTGCCAGGCGGCGGCCGGCAGGGCGGGCGCGAAGAGCGCGGTGAGCGTCAGGCTGATGAGGGCGCCGATCAGGTATTTTTCGCGGGCTTGCAGCGCGCCAAGCGCGAAACGGCGAGACACTGAAGGGAGCCTGGCAGTGGCCGCTTGGGCGGGATCATCGGCGTGCAACATGCTCGGCTCCGGGTCAATTGAACAAAGTTCAGTATTTTGTACAATCGAAATGAACAATGTTCAATGGAGATTGTGCGCAAGCTTTTTGCGAGCGGAAACCCCATTGAAATCGTTGGTATTTTGGCGTTTCGGGAGGCGCCGTAGGGTGAGCCAAGCGAAGGTGCCCACCATTCCGCTCACGATCGACATTCGTGGGTACGGCACTTCGCGTCTTTGCCCACCCTGCGAGACCGCGTTTGCGACGCTACCCCGCGCCGATCTCCGCCACGATCCGTCCCGTAGTGACCTGCTCGCCTTCGGCAACATCGATCGCGCTGACCACGCCGTCGATGCCGGCCTTGTGGACGTGCTCCATCTTCATCGCTTCCAGCGTCAGCACCGGCTGGCCGGCGGTGACGCGGTCGCCGGGCTTGACGAGGACGGCGACGACGCGGCCGTTCATGGCTGCGCGAACCTTGCCGTCGCCGCCATTGCTTGCGGCGGCCTTCGGCGCGGCGAGGGTGAGATCGGTGACCGCGAGCGGGATACCCCGGTGCTGGAGATAGAGCCGATCGCCGTCGCGCAGGAATTTGGCACTGTCCATCACCGCATTGTGGCGAAAGCGGACGGCGGCGGCATCGAGGTGCTCGATCTCGAATCGGTCTTGCCGGCCGTCGGTGGCAACGATGTAGCTACCGTCGCGCTCGCGCGTGATGTCGAGCTCGTGCGCGTGGCCGGCGATTTCGATTTTCGCTGGCAGCGGAAAGGTAGCGGCGAGGCTCCGCCCGCCCTGCCAGGACGGCGCGCGCAGGTTTGTGACGTAGAGCAGCAAGCCTGCCAGTGCGGTATCGAATGCTGCGTCTGCCCGCGGCGCCAGCAATTGGTCGCGATGTGCGCCGATGAACGCCGTCGTCGCCTCGCCTTTGGCAAAGCCGGGATGGCGCAGGCAGGACATCAGGAACGCCTGGTTCGTGGTCACGCCAAACGCCGTGAGCTGCTCCAGGCCGACGATCAGCCGTCCCCTCGCCTCTTCGCGATTCGTGCCATGGCTGATCACTTTGGCGATCATGGAATCGTAGTACGGCGGAATCTCCGAGCCCGATTGCAGTGCGTGCTCGACGCGGATGCTGTCAGGCACCTGCCAGCGCGCCATGCGGCCGGACTGCGGCATGAAATCCTGTGCGGCATCTTCCGAGCAAAGCCGCACCTCGATGGCATGGCCTGCAAAACGGATGTCCTGCTGCTTGACTGGCAGCGGCTCACCGCGCGCGACGCGCAGCTGCAGCTCGACGAGATCGAGGCCGGTAATCGCCTCGGTCACGGGGTGTTCGACCTGGAGGCGGGTGTTCATCTCCATGAAGTAGAATGCGCCGCTTTGATCGAGCAAGAACTCCAGCGTGCCGGCGCCCTCGTAGCGCAACGCCTTCACCGCGGCGACTGCGACCTCGCCCATCCTCGCGCGCAGCTCCGCCGTCACCGCGGGCGATGGCGCCTCCTCGATCAGCTTCTGGTGGCGCCGCTGCACCGAGCAGTCGCGCTCGCCGAGATGGATGGCATTGCCGTGACTGTCGCCGAACACCTGGATCTCGATGTGGCGAGGATTCTGGATCGCGCGCTCGAGAATGACGGTGGCATCGCCAAACGCGGCCTTCGCCTCGGAACGCGCACTGCGCAGCGCATCGGGAAGCGAGGCCGCATCGGTCACGAGCCGCATGCCGCGCCCGCCGCCACCGGCGACCGCTTTGATCATCACGGGAAAGCCGATCTTCCTGGCTTCCGCGAGCATCACCTCGTCGCCCTGATCTGCGCCCTGATAGCCAGGCACAATGGGGACGCCAGCCTTCTTCATGATCTCCTTGGCGCCGGCCTTGTTGCCCATCGCCTCGATCGCCTGCGGCGACGGGCCGATGAAGACGAGGCCCGCATCCTTGCAGGCGCGCGCGAACTCCTCGTTCTCCGCCAGGAAGCCGTAGCCGGGATGCACGGCATCCGCGCCGCTCGCCTTGGCCGCTGCGATCATCGCGGGGATGTTGAGATAGGACTGCGCCGGCAGCGCCTCGCCGATGCGCACGGCCTGATCGGCTTGCTTGACATGGAGCGCATCGCGATCCGCATCGGAATAGACCGCGACGACGCTTAAGCCCAAGCGCCGCGCACTGCGCATCACGCGCAAGGCGATCTCGCCTCGATTGGCGACCAGAACCTTGAAGAACGGCCGGTGCTGCACTGATCCGTTCCTCATGGGCGGGCCACCGAGAATTGCATGCGCTGGGGCGTGCGCGCGTCTCCCTCGCGGCAGATCGCGAGCACTTCGGACAGCACCGCGCGGGTGTCGCGCGGATCGATCACGCCGTCGTCGAGCACGCGTGCGCTAGTGGAGAACACGTCCATCTGCCCGTCGAACACGCCGACGATTTGCGCCTTCATCGCCTCCAGCTTGTCCTTCTCGATCGGCTTGCCGCGGCGGGCCGCGGCGGCCTCGGTCACGATCGCCATGGTCTCGGCCGCTTGCTCGCCGCCCATCACGGCGGTCTTGGCATTGGGCCAGGAGAAGCAGAAGCGCGGATGGAAGCCACGGCCGCACATGCCGTAATTGCCGGCGCCGAAGGAGGCGCCGCAATAGATGGTGATCTGCGGCACGGTCGCCGAAGTCACCGCCTGGATCATCTTGGAGCCGTGCTTGATCATGCCGGCTTCTTCGTAGGATTTGCCGACCATGTAGCCGGTGGTGTTGTTGAGATAGAGCAGCGGCGTCCGGGTCTGGCAGCAGGCCTGGATGAAATGCGTCGCCTTGTTGGCTCCGGCGGGATCGAGCGGGCCGTTGTTGGTGATGATGCCGATCGCCTGGCCCTCGATGCGGGCGTGGCCGCAGACGGTGGCGGGCCCGTAATTCGGCGCCATCTCGGTGAAGTCGGAATCGTCAATGATGCGCGCGATCACCTGCTTCATGTCGACCGGACGTTTGTGGTCCATCGGCATGATGCCGAGCAGCTCGTCCTGGTCGTAGCGCGGCGGCTTGAATGGCGCGGTCGCCCTGCTCGGCCGCTCCCATTCCATCGCCGCCATGATCTCGCGCGCGATGCGCAGCGCGTCGCGATCGTCCTCAGCGAGATAATCGCCGAGGCCGGAGATTTGCGTATGCATCTCGGCGCCGCCGAGCTCCTCCTCGGTCGCGATCTCGCCGGTCGCGGCCTTCAGCAGCGGCGGCCCGGCGAGGAAGGCGCGGGTGCGACCACGGACCATGACGATGTAGTCGGAGAGACCGGTCTGATAGGCACCGCCTGCGGTGGACGAACCGTGTGTGACGGTGACGACCGGCAGTCCTGCGGCCGAAAGCCGGGCAAGATTGCGGAAGATGTTGCCGCCGCGAACGAAATCCTCGACGCGGTAGCGCAGCAAATTGGCGCCGGCACTTTCGACCAGCTGGACATAAGGCAGCCTGTTCTCCAGCGCGAGCTCCTGCACACGCAGCGTCTTGTCGAGGCCGTAAGGTTGCAACGCGCCGGCATCGATCCCGGAATCACTGGCGCTGACCATGCAACGAATGCCCGAGACGAAACCGATGCCGGCGATGAGGCCGCCACCGGGGACGCTCTTGTTCGGATCAGGCACGTCGAACATGTAGCCGGCGAGCGTCGACAGCTCAACGAAGGGTGCGCCGGGATCGAGCACCAGAGCGACGCGCTCGCGCGGCAGCAACTGGCCGCGCTTGTGGAAGCGGTCCTTTGCCGCGGCGGATGCGGCACGCGTGCGCTCTTCCAGCGCGCGCATTCGGTCGATCAGCGCGAGCATGCCGTCGCGGTTGGCGTGGTAGCTGACGCTGCCGGGGGAGACGGTGTTTTCGAGAATGGACATGACTTGATCCTGCTCGTCATTGCGAGGAGCGGAGCGACGAAGCAATCCAGACTGCCTCAGCGGTGAGAACCTGGATTGCTTCGCTTCGCTCGCAATGACGGGTGAGGCGACACCTTACCTGTTCGTCCCAAAGATCTTCCGGGCCTCGGCCGGTGACGCGATCTCGCGGCCGGCGCGCCTTGCGCAGGTGGCGACCGCTTCGATCAGCTGGCCGTTCGAGGTCACCTTCTTGCCGTCGGCGAGATAGAAGGTGTCTTCGAGACCAGTGCGCAAATGGCCGCCGAGCTCGGCGCAGCGCTGGTGCAGCGGCCAGATCTCTTCGCGGCCGATCGCGGTGACCTGCCAATGCGCCTCGGAGCGCTTCAGCTTCAACAGAATCGGCAGCAGCTCGGGGTCAGCAGGCATGCCGGAGGCCACGCCCATCACGAAGTTATACTCGAGCGGCCCCTTGTACATGCCGACCTGGCGATACATGCCGACGCAGCGGACGATGCCGACATCGAAGCATTCGAACTCGGGGATGGTGCCGACCGCGTTCATGACGTCGAGATAGTCCTTCACCTTCTCGACCGCATTGTCGAACATCATCGGCGGCCAGGCCCAGGTGTTGTCGGCCTTCACCTTCAGATAATTCAGCGAACCCGCGTTGCAGGCGGCGATCTCCGGCTTGGTCTCGCGGATGCAGTCGAGCGCGCCCGAGTAGTTCGGGCCGGAGACGCCTGACGTGTGGTTGATGATGACACCGGGGCAGGCCTCGCGGATCGCCTGCTGGATTTCCTTGCTGACCGCGACCTCCCAGGATGGCAAATGCCCCTTGTTCGGCGCCTGCTGGCGCAGGTGGATGTGCATGATGGACGCGCCGGCATCGAACGCAGCCTTGGCCTCGCGCGCCATCTGCTCGGGCGTCACGGGCACGTTGTGCTGCTTCGGGTCGGTGAGCACGCCGTTCAGCGCGCAGGTGATGACGGCCTTGTCGCTCATGCCAGTGATGTCTCGCACGTTGAGAATTCAACGCTTGCGATCATGTGACGCGCGACATGCGGCTTCTTGCGCGGAGAAGCTGGAAAACGGCGAGCTTTCGTAGGGTGGGCAAAGCGAAGCGTGCCCACCATCTTGCCAGTTGCAGAGAGATGGTGGGCACGGCGCAAGAGCGCCTTTGCCCACCCTACGGCAGCGGCGTTAACTCGCCTCCGCGAGCCGCACCGTCTCGGTGCTGCGATAGATCGCAAGGTCGCGCGAACCGACGAAGATCGCGCGCGGCTTCAGGCCGTAGAAGCGGCGGATCGAATGGCTGAAATGCGTCGAATCGGGATAGCCGATGTCCTGCGCGAGATGGGCGAGGTTGAGATCCTGGTTGGCGAAGTGCAGCAGATGCCGCGCGCGCTTCCAGGCGCGGAAGGAGCGGAAGGAGATGCCGGTCTCCTCCTTGAACAGGTGCAGGAAGCGCGAGGCGGAGAGGCCCGCTTCGGCAGCGCAGGTGTCCGCCGTCACCGGCTCGCCGGAGAAGCGCTCGATGCGGGCGACCGCGCGCATCACGCGGGGATCGAGCACGCGGCGCGGCAGCGCCTCGCCAAAGCACATCTCGTCGAACTCGGCGGTGGTGATGTCGCCATAGCGGCGCTGACGCAGCAGCGCGTAGGCGGCGAGGATCTTGCGGGCGTAGGCGGCCCGATCGGGTCCGGTCAGCCGCGCGGCCAAGGCCTCGATCACGCCATCCGGCATGCTTTCCGGCTCCAGCGTCACGCTGATCACGGTGCGGTAGTCGCTGGCGATGGAATGCCGCTGGTTCGGCAGGGTGACGAACAGCTCACCGGTGGCGAGGGCATCGTCGATGGTCAGGTGCAAATTGCCCTTTACCGCCACATAAACGTGGCAGCAACCGGGGGTCCGCTTGCGGGGGCGGCCTAGCAGGCCGGCATAGAATACCCGCTCCGGCGTGATCAGCATCAGATGGTCGGATTCGCGACCTTTATCTTCCATTGGGGGTCCTCCTCGCGCGGCTCTCTGGCCGCTGCGGACGTGGGTCACCTTAGCGGAAATTTGGGCGCTGTCACGGTGGGATAGCGCTGTCATGAAAACATGCGCCGTCGTTCCGGGGCGGTCCATTGGACCGAACCCGGAACCTGGAGATTGTCGCGCGAGATTCCGGGTTCGCGCTATTGCGCGCCCCGGAATGACAGCCTCGCTTACGCCCTCACCCTTGGCGCAACATTCTGCTCGATCCCGGCCTTTTGCTCCGCAGCAACGGCGCGCTTGAAACCGTCGCGCTGCTGCAGGCGAGCCCAATAGGCTGCGACATTTGGTCCAAAATCCTTGGCAAGCCCAATGGTGCTCGCGAGGCGGAGCGCGTAACCGATGACAATGTCAGCGGCGGTGAAGCGGCCCGCGCACAATGTTTCAGCATTGGCCGTCGCTGCCTCGACCGCGCGCAGTCTCCCAAAGAACCATTTTGCGTAATCGGTGGCGACCTGCGGGTTGCGGCGCTCCTCCGGCTCGAGCTGGGTGTATCGCAGCACCAGCGTTTGCGGGAAGGTTAACGTGGCGTCGCTGAAATACATCCAGTTCAGGAAGGCGCCATAGGCGGGATCCTCCGCCCCGACCATCAGCGGCGTCGGCCCGTATTTGATACCGAGATAATGGCAGATGCCGGAGGACTCGGTCATCCGCGTCTCGCCGTCGACCAGGAAGGGAATCGTTCCGAGCGGGTTGAGCGCAAGATAGTCCTTGGCAAACACCCGCGGCGGGAACGGCAGCATCTTCAGTTCATAAGGCAGCCCCATCTCCTCCAGCATCCAGAGCGGACGGAACGAGCGCGCGGCGTCGCAGTGATAGAGCGTGATCATCATGCACTTCCTTTGCTGCCGGGCAGCGTGCCCATCATCTTGCACAGGACCATCAGCATGACCTCGTCGGCGCCGCCGCCGATCGAGGTCAGGCGGCTGTCGCGATAGGCGCGGCTGACCGGCGTCTCGTTGGTAAAGCCCATTCCGCCCCAATATTGCAAGCAGGCATCGGTGAGCTCGCGGCCAAGCCTGCCCGCCTTCAGCTTGGCCATGGTCGCGAGCCGCGTCACGTCCTCGCCCGCCACGAGTTGCTCACCAGCGCGATAGATCAGGGCGCGCAGCAGCTCGACCTCGGTCTGCATCTCCGCAAGCTTGAAGTGCACGACCTGATTGTCGAGGATGCTCTGGCCAAAAGCTTTGCGATTGCGGGTGTACTCGATGGTCCGGTCGATGATGTATTCGTGCGCCTTGAGACAGGCGGCCGCGCCCCACAAGCGCTCCTCCTGGAACTGGATCATCTGGTAAGTGAAGCCCTTGCCCTCCTCGCCGATCCGGTTGCGCTTGGGCACGCGGACATTGTCGAAGAAGATCTGCGCGGTGTCGGAGGAGCGCATGCCCATCTTGTCGAGCTTGCGGGCGACGGTGACGCCCTTGCTCTTCATGGGCACGCAGATCAGCGACTTGTTGCGGTGAACCGGCCCGTCGCCGGTGTTGGCGAGCAGGCAGATCCAGTCGGCCTGCGTGCCGTTGGTGATCCACATCTTGCCGCCATTGATGACGTAATCGTCGCCGTCGGAACGCGCATTGGTCTTGATCGAAGCGACGTCGGAGCCTGCGCCGGGCTCAGAGACGCCGATGCAGGCAACGTAGTCGCCGGCAATCGAGGGCGCCAGAAACTCACGGCGCACCCCGTCCGAGCCGAACCGCGCCAGCGCCGGCGTCGCCATGTCGGTCTGCACCCCGATCGCCATCGGCACGCCGCCGCAGGTGATGGCGCCGAGCTCCTCCGCCATCATCAGCGCATAGGAGTAGTCGAGGCCCGAGCCGCCGAACTCCACCGGCTTGTTCAGCCCGAGGAAGCCGAGATTGCCCATCTTCTTGAACAGCTCGTGCGCCGGGAAGATGTCGGCCTTCTCCCATTCATCGACGTGAGGATTGATCTCGTTGGCGATGAATTTTTGCAAGGAGCGGCGAATGTCGTCGTGGTCGGCGGTGAATAGCATTTTTCTCCCTGTCATTCCGGGGCGGCGCGAAGCGTCGAACTACGATGCGCGTTGCGCATCGGAGAATCTCGATATGTTGGACTCAATCTCTAGGTCCCGGGTTCGCGCTCTGCGCGCCCCGGGACGACGGTTGTCATAGCCCCATCTGTCTTGAGGCTAAATCCTTCATGATCTCCTCGGTGCCGCCGCCGATGGCGTTGACCTTGACCTCGCGGTAGATGCGCTCGGCCTTGATGCCGCGCATGAAGCCGGCACCGCCGAAGATCTGCACGGCTTCGGAGGCGCAGAACGCCATGGTCTGCGTCGCCTGGTTCTTCATCATGCAGATTTCCGCGATCGGGCTCTCGCCCTGCTCGAGGCGCCAGGCCAGCATCTCCAGCATCGCTTGTGAGGCCGCGACCTTCTGCGCCATGTCGACGATCTTGTGCCTGATGACCTGATGCTGGGCCAGCGGCTTGCCGAAGGTCTTGCGCTCCTTGGCATAGGCGATCGCCTCATCGACGCAGACGCGCGCGAAAGCGGTGCAGCTCGCTGCCATGCCCATGCGCTCGCTGTTGAAATTCTGCATGATGATCTTGAAGCCCTGCCCCTCTTCGCCGATCAGGTTCTCGGTCGGCACGCGGCATTCATCGAAATGCAGCGTCGCAGTGTCGGAGGCCCACCAACCCATCTTCTTCAGCTTGGTCCGCGACAGGCCGGGCGTGTCGCCCTCGATCAGGAGCAGGCTGACGCCGCCGGCGCCCTCGCCGCCGGTCCGCACCGCAACGGTCAGATAATCGGCACGCATCCCTGACGTGATGAAGGTCTTCTCGCCGCTCACGACGTAGTGATCGCCATGCCGGCGCGCCCGGGTACGAAGATTCGCCACATCGGAACCGCCGCCCGGCTCGGTGATCGCCAGCGCTGAGATCTTCTCGCCTGACAGCACCTGCGGCAGCACACGTGCCTTCACCTCGGGCCGCGCCGCGCGCGCGATCGGCGGCGCTCCAATCGTATGGCTCATCAGGCTGGCGGTGATACCGCCGGCGCCGGCTTGCGCCAGCTCTTGGCTGGCCACGATCTTCATGAACTGATCGGCGGCGATGCCGCCATATTCCTCGGGGAAATCCGAGGCCCAACAGCCCGATCTCGGCCGCCTTGCGGTAGAGCCCGCGCGGGAATTCGCCGGCCTCGTCCCACTCATGGGCGAATGGCGTGATCTCCTTCTCGACGAAGCGCCGCATCATTTCGCGGAAGGCGTCATGCTCGGCGGTATAGAACGGGCTCTTCATCGCACCCTTGCCTCGTGGACGGATTCGTCTCGTCAACCATGGACGGAACCTTGGCAGCTCACTTGCGCGGAGTGGCTGACTGGAGCCGATGCTCCGCGCAAGGCAGCAACCTAGCAACTCAACGCAAGACGATTTTCGCCGCTCACAGGCCAACTCTGGCTTAAAAAAAACGTTGCTGCACAGACTCCGGCTGGCCCCAGGGCCACGCCGGGCATGGTGCACAGGCAGCAAGAAAGAGGGCGGCACAAGGCCGCCGAGGGAGGAGTTTTTGACCGTTCGCTATTACGATTGGATCGTCCATCATGGCCGCCGCTCGCCGAACAAGGTTGCGGTGATCGACCTCGCGAGCGAGCGCCGTTTCACCTATTCGCAGCTCGATGCCCGTGTCTCACGCCTCGCCTCGTTTCTACGCCACACACTCAACGTCTCGCGCGGCGACCGCGTCGCAGTGCTGGCACTGAACACGACCGATACGCTGGAGGTGCAGTTCGCATGTGGGCGATTAGGCGCCATCTTCGTGCCGCTGAACACCCGCCTCACCGTTCCCGAGCTCCAGTTCATCACCGCCGACTGCGCACCGAAGGTGATGATCCACGACGCCGACCTGGCCGACACCGCGCTGAGCGTGGCGAAGCTTTGCGAGGTTGCGACGAGCCTGCTGCTCGGTGCCGGCGGATCCTATGAAGCCGGCATCGCCGCCGCAAAGCCGCTCGACCGCGCCGAAGAAGTCACGCTCGATGACGTCTCGACCATCATGTACACGTCGGGCACGACCGGGCATCCCAAGGGCGCGACCATCACCCACGGCATGACGTTCTGGAATTGCGTCAATCTCGGCGGTCCCGCCTGCATCGGGCCGGGCTCGGTGCTGCTCACCGTGCTGCCGCTGTTCCACACCGGCGGTCTCAATTGCTACACCAATCCGGTGCTGCATGCCGGCGGCACCGTGATGATCATGCGCGCCTTCGATCCCGGCACGGCGCTCAGCCTGATCAACGATCCCGCGCAGGGCATCAACGTGTTCTTCGGCGTGCCCGCGATCTACCAGTTCATGGCGCAGCACCCGTCCTTCGCGACCACCGATCTCAGCCGGTTGATCGTCGGCGGTGTCGGCGGCGCACCGATGCCGGTGCCGCTGCTCAAGGTCTGGGAGGCGCGCGGTGTCGCGCTTCAGCAGGGCTATGGCATGACCGAAACCTCGCCGGCCGTGCTGGTGCTCGATCGCGAGGATGCGGCGCGCAAGGCCGGCTCCGCCGGCAAGCCGGTGCTGCACACCGAGGTGCGCATCGTGCGCCCCGATGGCAGCGACGCCGATGTCGGCGAACTCGGCGAGCTCTGGGTCAAGGGCCCCAACATCACGCCGGGCTACTGGAACAGGCCGGAAGCGAACAAGACGTCCTTTACCGACGGCTGGCTGCACACGGGCGATGCGACGCGCGTCGACGAGGAAGGCTTTTACTACATCGTCGACCGCTGGAAGGACATGTACATTTCCGGCGGCGAGAACGTCTATCCCGCCGAGGTCGAGAACGTCCTGCACCAGCTCGCGGCCATCGCGGAAGCTGCCGTGATCGGCATTCCTGATGCTCAATGGGGCGAGGTGGGCCTTGCCATCGTCGCAGTCAAGCCGGGACAGAAGCTGACGGAGACGGAGGTGTTCGCCCATTGCGCGGCCAATCTGGCGCGCTTCAAATGCCCGCGCCAGATCCGCTTCGTCGACGCGCTGCCGCGCAACGCTACCGGCAAGATCCACAAGCCGACCTTGCGCAAGGAGTTCTCGGTGACTTCCGAAATCGACAAGAAGGTCGCCAACGCTTGATCGAAGCGCCCCTTGCGGGCGCTTTTTTGAACCCATGTGGTGATCGACGTCTCGAGCGGCGCTCGGCGATGCCCGCAAGCCTCAACGCGTTGGAAGGCGTGCTGAACGAGGTCGACGCGAGGTTATGCCGGCAGGAAGAGCGCGAAGGGCTCTTCCACCGTGCGGCGCAGGTGCTTTCGGTACAGCTCATAGTTGGCATCGCCGGACGCGACCCGGCCCAGAGACGGCTTCGCAACGTTCCTGAGCGGCACATAGGCAATCGGCGCAGCGATCGGCGTGAGCTGCGAGCCGGGTCCGGCGCGGAGCGTCGAGATGATGCCGTACATCTCGCCGGAAACCGTCGGCCGCGACACCGTGATCACGCGATGTTGGCCGTGCTTGATGATGACGAGGTAGATGAAGCCGGACTGATGGGGGACGGCGACCTCGCCGGAATGCTCGTAGGCGGCATCGGTCCGATCGCCCTCCCGAAAGACCAGCGACGAGACCTTCGGCTCCCAGACGATCTCGGTGCGATAGGCGAAGATCGCATCCTTGTCGCCGAACGACGGCCGCAGGGTGATGTACACGTCCTCGAGCCAGGTGACGGCGCGATGCGCATAGGAGCCGAGGCTGTCGGGCGCGACATCGTTTGCGGCCGGAGGCGTCACCACGACGGCGCTTTTGCGCAAGGAGACGCCGAGCGCCTGCTCCAGCCGGACTGTCGTCGCCAGCGTGAACGGCCGCCGGCCGCCGAGCACCTTCTCCAGCGTCGACAGGCTGAGCTTGGCCTGCTCGGCCAAAGCCTGCCGGGAGATCCGGCGCCTCGCAAGCTCCTCGCGAATGGTCTCGGCGATCTCACGGCTCTGCTCGTCCGAAAGCTGCCTGTCGGTGAGTTTATCCTGCGTCTGCATCGCTAGCCCTGCTCCAGCACGGCTATCCTAGCAGGGCGGACAAGCCAGCACAAAACCGCACATGGCCGCCCCGGCGGAAGCAAGTCCGGGCCAGCCGCGGCGGAACATTGCCGATCATTCTGCTCGCGAAATGTCGTCCTGCCGACGGATGCTGACGGCCAGCAAACATGCTTCGGGAGCAAGCCAAATGGACACCTGCGACACGGCCGACAGCGACGAACACCCGGTGTTGAGCCGGCTCATCAAGGTCGGGCTGTTTCTTCTCGCGCAGGGCATCGCAGTGATGCTGGTCGCCTTCCTCGCCCTGCTGGTGAGCTTCGGGACGAGTTGGTCGGCAACGACCGAACAGGCCAGCCTGCTCCAGCCGGGCGATGCAAGGTCCGGCACCCTGCTCCTGAAGGAGGGCGACGCCTATACGGAAGCAATTCGCCTCGGCATCGACGTTGACGTGACGGTCTCAGGTCCGACGCTGCGCGCCCGCGTGACGCAGGCCTTCCGCAACCCAACCAAGGACTGGGTCGAGGCAACCTATGTCTATCCGCTCGCGACCGGCGGCGCCGTCGATACGCTGAAGATGGTGGTCGGCGACCGCGTCATCGTCGGCGACATCAAGGAGCGGCAGCAGGCGCGCGTGATCTACGAGGAGGCGCGCCGCGCCGGCCAGAAGGCCGCGCTCACCGAGCAGGAGCGGCCGAACATCTTCACCAATTCGGTGGCCAATATCGGTCCCGGTGAAACCGTGCTGGTGCAGATCGAGTACCAGGAGCCGGTGCATCAAATTGGGAACGAATATTCGTTGCGCCTGCCGCTCGTGGTCGGACCGCGCTACAATCCGGCGCCGATCGTGCAGAGCGTCGACTTCCGCAAGGACGGCTCGGGCTGGGGTGCAGCGATGTCAGACCCGGTACCGGATCGTGACTGCATCTCGCCACAGGTGCTGGATCCCGCCAGGAATGCGCCAGTCAATCCGACCAGCATCACGGTACGCCTGAAGACCGGCTTCGCGCTCGGTGAGGTCAAGAGCCATCATCACAACGTCAAGATCGAGAGCCCGGATAACGCGGCCCGCGTGGTTACGCTCGCCGACGGCGGCGTTCCCGCCGACCGCGATTTCGAGTTGACCTGGAAGCCGGCTGCGGAGAAAGCGCCGTCGGTCGGCCTGTTCCGCGAGCGTATCGGCGATGCCGATTACCTGCTCGCCTTCGTCACCCCGCCGAGCGTCGAGCAGGCGACGCAGAAGCCGCTGCCGCGCGAGGTCGTGTTCGTGATCGACAATTCCGGTTCGATGGGCGGCACCTCCATCGTTCAGGCCAAGGCGAGCCTGCTCTATGCCCTCGGCCGCCTGCAGCCGAATGACCGCTTCAACGTGATCCGCTTCGACGACACCATGGACGTGCTGTTTCCGGCCTCCGTGCCGGCGGACGCCGCACATGTCGGCGAGGCAACCTCGTTCGTCAGCGCCTTGCAGGCGCGCGGCGGCACCGAGATGGTGCCGGCGATGCGAGCGGCGCTGAACGACAAGCTCGGCGACACCGGCATGGTTCGTCAGGTCGTGTTCCTGACCGACGGCGCGATCGGCAACGAGCAGCAATTGCTCGATGCGATCACGACGATGCGCGGCCGCTCGCGCGTCTTCATGGTCGGCATCGGGTCCGCGCCCAACACCTATCTGATGACCCGCGCCGCCGAGCTCGGCCGCGGCGCCTTCACCCATATCGGTTCCGTCGAGCAGGTGGAGGAGCGTATGCGCGGCCTGTTCGCCAAGCTGGAAAATCCGGCCGTGACCGGCCTCACCGCCAAATTCTCCGAGGCGACGGCCGATGTCACCCCAGCGATCATTCCCGACGTCTATCGCGACGAGCCCCTGGTGCTGGCGGCCAGGCTCGACAAGCTTGCAGGCTCGCTCGAGATCAAGGGCCGCGTCGGCGACCGGCCGTGGTCGGTGACGCTGCCACTGCAAAGCGCCGCCGAAGGCAAGGGCCTGTCAAAGCTCTGGGCCAAGCGCAAGATTGCCGATGCGGAAGTGGCGCGCACCCTGCGCGAGATGACGCCAGAGGAAGCTGACAAGGCGATCCTGGCATTGGCGCTCGACCATCAGATCGTCACGCGATTGACCAGCCTCGTCGCAGTCGACAAGACGCCAAGCCGTCCCGAGGGCGCGCCGCTCAAGTTCAGCGAGCTGCCGATCAATCTTCCGGCCGGCTGGGATTTCGAGAAGGTCTTCGGCGAACGACAGCAATTACCGGCACAGTTGCGGGAACGCCGCGCGGATGCGCGCAACCAGCCGACCGCGCGGCGGCCTGCCCCCACCGCGCCCGACGCGATCCGTCTCCCCAAGACCGCAACCCCGGCCGAGCTGAAGATGATCGCAGGCCTGATCCTGATCGTGCTCGCCCTGATCCTGTTCGTGTTCAACCGGCGCCGGCCTTTGCTCACTGACGCCGCTTGAGAGAGGAGCGCCCCCGAACTCCTCTGTTAGCGCGCGCGGCTGCCCGTCCCCTACAAACGGCCGCGCGCGCCTTTTTTTACGAATGTGGAAACAATGCCCCGCCTCATTTCTCCCCTGGTAGTGGCGCTGATCGGCCTCATCCTGTTCGGCGACGGTGCTTACATCCACGCCAAGGCATGGCTGGCGCAGGTGCTGCTGGAGCGGGCATTCGACCGAAGCGTTGCGACGGGACAGGCGGTGAAGCCGTGGTCGTGGGCCGACACCTGGCCGGTCGCGCGGATCGAGGTCAAGCGGATCGGCGCCGGCGCCATCGTGCTGGAAGGCGCGAGCGGGCAGGCACTCGCTTTCGGACCCGGCCATATCCAGCACACGGCTGATGCGGGCGAACGCGGGATTGCCGTCTATGCCGCCCATCGCGACACTCATTTCCGCTTCCTGCGGAACGTTGCCATGGGTGACGTCATCGATGTCACACGCAGCGACGGTCGACATTTTCGCTATCGCGCAGATTCGTCGGCCGTGGTTCGCTTCGATGCATCCGGCATCGATCCCATCGTACAGGGTTTCGAGCTTGTTCTCGCGACCTGCTGGCCATTCGATGCCGTCACATCCGGCCCCGAGCGCTACATCCTGCACGCAACATTGATTGAAGCTGACAGATAGATCGCCCGCTGGAGCGGTGCGACACGCCGATGAGGACTTCATTCCGCCTCACGGCATGACACCCACATGGTTGCCACTCCGAAGGACTCGCCATAGAACAGAGCGACGCGACACCAAAGAAGAACAACAGGTGAGGTCACACCATGGAAGCCCATGTGTCTGCTGCGTCCGCGTCCCTTCCATGGTCTCCGCCGCCAGATGCCAGCGACATCGTCAAGGGCATCCACGCCATGCTGCACCCGCACAACATCGTGCTGGTGGGTGCGACCGACAAGCCCGGCAATTATGCTGAGCGCATCTGGAACAATCTGGTCAAGTACGGTTACGAGGGCGGCCTCTATCCGGTCAACGCCAAGCGCGACGTCATCTGGGGCGTCCCCTGCTACAAGGATTTTGCGAGCCTCCCCGAAAAGCCCGATCATGTCCTAGTGCTGGTGCCTGCGCGCTTCGCCGTGCAGGTGATCCGCGACGCCGCCGCCGCCGGCGCGCGTTCGGCCACTATCGTCACCTCGGGCTTCAGCGAGTTGCAGGATGACGAAAGCCAGAAGCTTGCCGCCGAATTGCAGGCGGCCGTGCGCGAGACGGGGCTTGCAGTCACCGGCCCGAACTGCCTCGGCAACTTGAGCGCCGGCGAAAAGCTCTTCACCAATATCGACGATCGCGTCGTGACCATGGAACAAGGTGCGGTGGCGATCGCCGGGCAATCCGGCGCCATCGTCATGGCGATCCGCCAGGCGCTGGAAGATCGGGGTGTCGGTGTCGGCTACATGGTGACGACAGGCAATGAGGCCGGGCTCGAAACGCCGGACCTGATGCGCTATTTCGCCGAGGATCCGAGCATCAAGGTGATCGTTGTCTACCTCGAAGGCGTGCGCAACACCAAGGCCTTCCGCGACGCCTGCAAGGCGGCGCGCGCTGCGAGCAAGCCCGTGATCGCACTCAAGCTCGGGGCGTCGGAGGGTGGCCGCGCCGCGGCGATGGCACATACCGGCGCGCTCGCCGGCTCGATCGAGACGTTCGACGCGATTGCGACGCGCGAAGGGGTGATCCGGGTCGGCGGCCTCGACGAGCTGATCGAGACCACCGAATGCTTCGTTCACTCTGCCGTGCCCAAAGGCGATCGGCTCGCCGCCGTCACGCTCTCCGGCGGCAAGCGCGGCATGCTGATCGACGCCTTCTATGCCGCCGGCCTGAATTTCGCGCCACTGAGTCCGCATGTCAGCTCGGAGCTGGGGAAGATGCTCGGCCCCGGCTCGATCGTCGGCAATCCGCTCGACGCCGGCTTTGCCGCGGTGGTCGATCCCTCGGTCTATATGAAATCGATCAAGCTGATGATCGACGACCCTGACATCGACATCGTCATCATCGATGCCGAGCTGCCGAAAGCGCCGCACGAGCTGCGCGAGCGCAACTTACGCATCGTCAACGAGATGGCGAGCAAGGCCGGCAAGCCGGTGATCTATATCAGTGCGATGTCGATCGGCTTCACCGAATTCACCAAAGGCTTGCGCAAATCGCTGCCGCATCTCGCGGTCTTGCAGGGCATGGACCGCGCGGTGACCGCGATCGAGTCGCTGCTGGCCTACGCGAAACTGCGCAAAGAGGTGCCCGATATCGTCTCGAGCTCGAAACCTGCCGCGCGCGCCATGCTGGAGAAGACGTTGAGATCTGCGACTGGCGCCGCGCTCGACGAGATCGCCTCGAAGAAGCTGCTCAAGGCCTATGGCATCCCGATCTCGAAGGAGGCGATCGCACAGACCGCGGCGGAAGCCGTGAAGATTGCCAAGCAGATCGGATTTCCGGTGGTGGCAAAGGTCGTCAGCGCAGAGATCCTGCACAAGTCCGACATCGGCGGCGTGGTGCTGAATCTCAACAGCGCGGCCGAGGTGAAGAAGGCGTTCGCCGACATCACGGCGCGGGTGGCGAAGCTGAAGGGCAGGCCAAAGCTTGATGGCATCCTGATCGCACAGCAGGTCAAGGCCGAGCTCGAGCTGGTGGTCGGCGCCTCGCTCGATGCCGAGATGGGGCCTGTCGTGCTGTTCGGCACCGGCGGCATCGACATCGAGCTGATGAAGGACGTTGCGCTCGCCGGCGCGCCGCTGGACGAGGCCGAAGCCCGGCTCCTGATCGGCCGCACCAAGGCCGGCATCAAGATGCGGGGCTATCGCGGCAGGCCGGCCTTGCACGAGGCGTCGGCGGTGAAGGCGCTGGTCGGGCTGTCCAACCTGATTGCGGATGCCGGCGACCGGATCGCCTCGGTCGACATCAACCCGTTCCTGATCAACACCAGGACGGGCGTGGCCGTCGATGCCCTGATCGTGCTCAACAACGCCGCGGCAAGACGCGCGGCTGGGCATTGAGGGCGTCGTAGGTCCGTAAGGCGGCGGCGGGGTTACGCTTCCGCCTTCTCTTCGAACCACGGCGGACAAGTCGTTAACCCGCCCGCTCTAATATTGCGGGCCAAAGCTCCATCCGGGCTCCTTCCCACTTCCCTGCTTTGGCCTTAAAATCTTCCCTTATGGCGCGCGCGAGCAATCTTGTGATCGGAACGGCAACGCTGGCGGCGATCGCCGTGGCGTTCGGCGGCCTGCTCGGCGTGCAGAAGTGGCGCACGATCCAGAGCCGCAGCCAGTTGCGTGTGGTGTTCGAGGGCGGCTCCGCCAGCGGACTGCGCCGCGGTGGGCCGGTCAATTTCGACGGCGTGCCCGCCGGCCAGATCCTGTCGATCAAGCTAGACAGCCCGCGCAGGATCGTGGCGCTGGTGATGCTCGACAACACCGCGCCGATCCGCAAGGACACCGTGGCCGGCATCGAGTTCCAGGGCCTCACCGGCGTTGCCGCGATCTCACTGATCGGCGGCGCCCCCTCTGCACCACCGGTGCCGCTGGACGCAGACGGCATCCCTGTGCTGACGGCCGATCTCAGCGACGCCGAAACCATCGTCGAAACCCTGCACAGTGTCGACCGCACCATCGTGAACAACGCCCCAGCGATCAAGGACGGCCTGCGCACGTTCGAGACCTACACCGCCGATCTCAGGAGCAAGGGCGCGGAAATCGATTCGGTCATGACCAAGGCCGACAGCGCCTTTGCGGGATTCGACAAGGCGGTCGCGAAGATCGAGGGCGCGGTGCCGGGCTTCGTCGACGGCAAGGCCGACGAGCTGTTCGAGAAGATCCAGGGACTGCACGAGCTTGCCGGGACCATGAAGAAGAAGTCGGCGAGCTACCTCGAAGACATTCGCCGCTCGCTGCTCGACGTCAGCGAAGCCGCCAACAAGATGAGCGGCACGCCGGCGCCCGCACCCCCGCGCCCACCGCGCAGGCCCACGGAGCAGAAGCGGTAGCTTACCACGCGTAGCGCACGAGGCCCTTGCCGGCATAGGAACGGGTAACGTTCGAGAACTCGCCTTCGAAGGTCGCCGACGCGGACCAGCCGTTCATCCAAGTCAACTGCGCCGAGGCCGTGGTCAACGCGGAATCGCGCGCCTGCGCGGCACCGTTCACGACGAAGGCCGATCCAGGCAGGGTCTGAAACACCGCACCGATGGTACGATCCGGGTTGTAATCATGCGCCCAGGCGAGGCGGCCGCGCAGGGTCATCAGGCCGCCGGCCGCGGCAAATGACTTGTCCGCACGCAGACCGAGCTCGGTGCGGGTGCTGGTCACATCCTTGGCGGCATAGTTGAGGGCGAAGACGTTGCTGCCGGCCACCGCGAACTCCGAATAGCCTGGAAGGCTGAACATGGTGGCCTGGAGAGCCGCATAGGGTGTGACGCCGACCCATTGCGTGGCGTAGCGATAGCCACCCTCGACACGGCCCGAAAACGCGTTGGCATTGAACTGGGCGCGCAGCTGGTCGAAGCCGGCGGCTGTGACGATGCGATTGGTGGTGACATCCTGCCAGCCATAAGCAAGCGCAGCCGCGACATAGGCAGGTCCAGCGCTGTGACGCACGAAAGCGCCGGCCTGGAACAGGTCGGATCGGCCCCAGCCGAGGCCGTTGACGCCGAAGCTGGTGCCGCCGCCGGCAAGCGCGAAACCTGCGAGGGTCGACGGCGAGAAACGATAGTCGAGGCCGACAGCCGTGCCGTAGATACTGCTGGTGGTGTTGTTCGAGCCGAGCGCGGCATGGCCGTCGGTGGTCTGCGAGCCGCCATAGCCGGCCGCCCACACATCCCAGCGCTGTTCGAAAGTCGCAGCCGGAGCCTTGCGGTAGATCGAGGCGAAGGCGTCGCGCGCGTCCTTACCACGCGTGGTCTTGCCAGCCGCCGCATAAGCACTTGCGCTCGCATCATCGGCATATGGTGTCGCACCCGAAGTGCCACTGCGACCCGAGCCGTAGACATCCGTCAGCAGGCCGAGGAACAGGTTCATCGCGTTGAACGTCGTCTGCTGCGAACCTGTCGCCGACTCGCCAGAGGCCTGCGTCAAGCCGTTGGGACCGAGGCCAGCGAACTCGGCTCGCAGGAAGCCGTTCGCGTTGAAGAAATTCTGAATCGTGGCGGCGACGTTCTTCTGGTTGACGTTGAGCGCGTACTTCGCGCCGTAATCGAGCGTGAAATTGAGGTAGACAGTGCCACTGGGATCCACGGTGGTCGTGCCGACAAGACCACCGGGTGCGGCAACGCCGGCAAAATTGTCGGTAGCAGTGCCGGAAAACTGCATGATCGTGTATCGGGGCAATATGGTGCTGCCAGCATAGAGCGAGACGCCGACGTTGCCATTCAGGGTAACGTTGCCGAAAACGTTGGCAAAACTCGCGGTGGTTCCGCTACCGACCTGAACGAGGTACAGCCCACCGGACTGGAAGGCGAGGTTGCCTTGAACCCACATGCTCGAGCCCGGCCCGCCATCGCCAGGCGCATAGATGCCGCCATTGGCGATAACGGTGTTGCCGACGATTCCTGCGCCGAACAGCGCACCGCCTGCGTTCACGGTCGTCAGGCTCGATTGCGAGATGTTGCCGTCGACCCGCAGGATGCCGCCGTTCACCGTGGTCGTGCCGGTATAGGTGTTTGTGCCGGAGAGGATCAGCGTGCCGCTGCCGACCTTTTCCAGTGACCCCGGACCGGCGGGACCGCAGCCGCAGGGATCGTAATCGCCGATGACGCCGCTGACCTCGGTCGTGCGGTTGTTGCCGCCGACGACGAGCGTGTTACCGCCGCCGATGTAGTAGAAGCCACTGCCTTCGATCGAACCGGCGGTGATGCGGCCGTCGCCATTCGGACCCAAGCTCACCCCGAAATCGACGATGCCTGTCCCGGTTGTGACAAAGCGCGCGTTGCCGCCGGTGGAATTGTCGAAGAATTCGGTCTTGCCGCCGTCCTGAGTGATGATGGTGGCGTTGCCTGCCGTGGTGAACGCGCCGAAATTGGTCAGGCCGCCCGACTCGTTGATGATCGTCGCATTGCCCGCGGTCGCGGCATCGGATCCGGCCAGCGCACCAAACACGGTCCCGCTGAAATCCTTGTTGACGATGGTCGCCGAGCCGGCTGAAGATTGTTCGACGAATATCGTGCCGCCACCATTCTGGTTGGTGATTCTGGCCGTGCCCGCGTTGGTCCGGCCGAAGAAGCCGGTCAAGCCGCCATCATTGATGATGGTCGCGCGGCCGGCCGTCGCGGTATCAGTCCCGCCCCCGGCCGGATCTCCGAAAAACAACTGGCCCCTGTTGGTGATCGCCATCGAGCTGGCGGAGGTCGCGTTGCGGAACAGCGTCAGACCCGAGAATTCATTCAGGAGCGACGTGACGCCCGACATGTCGGCATTGACGATGTTGAAGAGGCCCTCATTGGTGACAGCGCCGATGATGCTGGCGGCATGGGTCGCATCGCCAAGCTGCAGTGAGCCGCAGTTGCAGATGAAAGTGTCGCCGGTATAGGTGTTTACGCCGAGCAGCGCCAGGAAGCCGGGCCCCTGCACGTTGATGCCGCCGCTGCCAGTGATGTGGGACGCGATCGCGGCCGAGGGATCGCCGGTGCCGGTGACGTCGTTGGTGAAGAACGTGGTGCCACCCGGGGCCAGCCTGAGATCGCCACCCTGGATCGTATAGATCGAGCCGTCGCCGGTGAGGTCGAAGACCACTTGGTCCGTGAGCTGCACGCCGCCTGGCGCGACCGTCACCGTGCCGCCCATTGCCGGCGTCGAGGGACCGCCGCTGCCGAATATTGTGCCAGCTGCCACCGACGCATCATAAGCAGTACTGGTCGAACCGGAAAAGTCCGTCCAGTTGGTGGTGGTCGCGTCCCACACGCCGCCACCGCCGTTGACGGCACCGTTCGGCGTGGTCTGTGATCCATTGAAGAATTGTTGCGCTCTCGCGGGGGGAGTCGCGGCGATCGCTCCCAAGGCAAGGCTCATCCAGAAGGCCATGCGCATTGCCGTGGCATTTCGGCGCGGGCAACCTCGCCCGCTCGATGGCAACCAAGCCCCCACGCCCTTCCCCTCACCCCGGCGCCCCCAGCGGCGCGGCGAGGAACTTAGGCCATCAGGATGGCCGGTAAAACTACGGTATCCCGCGAATCCGTCGATGGGGTCGCAACTTGGGCATATTCAACGGGCCATGTTGCAACTGCGCCACGGTTTTCCGGGTACACGCTTCCCATCCCGCGCATACGAAGATGCGTCAGAGCATCTGCGCTTATGGACGGACATTCACATCAGCAGTCGATCGTCCGGGGCACGCACCGCACTCAATTCGATTGGCAGCAGCAATCGCTTAATAGTTCGATGCCGCCGCCTCGTTCGGGATTCCGTCGATCGGACACTCGTCGGTGCCCGGCGTGGAGCGGGTCATCGCCTCGACCATGTCCCGCGTGCCTTCGGGATCCCTAATCCAGTTCTTGTAGAAATCATACGGGCACGCCGCGACGCCGCGCGGGCTGTCGCCGGAATTGATCATGCCGGTGTAGCCGCGATGGACCAGCTTGTAGAGATGGTTCTGCGACTGGCCGTTGCGGCGCGCGTCGCGGATCAGATGCTTCGACAGCTGGGCGTACTGGATGCCGTAATCCTCCTCGCCGCATTCGCCGAGCGTGCGGCCGTCGAAGCCGATGATCGCGGAGTGACCGAAATAGGAGTAGACGCCGTCGAAGCCGGCGGCATTGGCGACGGCGACATAGACATTGTTGGCCCACGCCATGGCCTTGGAAATCATGACCTGCTGTTCCTTGGCCGGGTACATGTAGCCCTGACAACGCACGATCAGCTCGGCGCCTTTCATGGCGCAATCGCGCCAGATCTCCGGATAGTTGCCGTCGTCGCAGATGATCAGGCTGACCTTCAGGCCCTTCGGTCCGTCGGAGACATAGGTGCAATTGCCGGGATACCAGCCTTCGATCGGCACCCATGGCATGATCTTGCGGTACTTCTGCACGATCTCGCCCTTGTCGTTCATCAGGATCAGGGTGTTGTAGGGTGCCTTGTGCGGATGCTCCTCGTGGCGTTCGCCGGTGAGCGAGAACACGCCCCACACCTTGGCCTTGCGGCAGGCCTCGGCGAAGATCGCGGTTTCCTCGCCCGGCACCACCGACGCCGTCTCGTACATCTCCTTGGAGTCGTACATGATCCCTTGCGTGGAATATTCCGGGAAGATCACGAGGTCCATGCCGGGCAGGCCGACCTTCATGCCGACGATCATGTCGGCGATCTTGCGGGCGTTGTCGAGTACCTCGGCCTTGGTGTGCAGGCGGGGCATCTTGTAGTTCACCACAGCGACGCCGACCGTGTCGTTGCTGCTGGAGATGTCGCCGTGAAGCATTTTGAGCGTTCCTGTCTTTATTCGTTTGAAGTCATCGCGTGGGTTAGTGGCTGATCATCCAGGGGCGCGCCGTCGGAAAGCCCTTGGCGCCGCTCCTGGTCTTGGTCATCAGCCGCGCCGGCTTTTTCCTGTCCGTCGAGCCCTTGTCCTTCACGGTCTTGCCCGAGGAGCAGCAGCCGCAACCGGGACCGTGCGAGGCCTTGTATTGCGCGAGCGTCTGTGGCGCGTGGGTGCTGCGCTCGTTGACGGCGTGCGCCTTGCGCTTGTCCGCCGGCATGCAGAAGAAGTTCGGCGCGGTCAGGATCACCCGCGGCGCCAGCGTTTCGCAGTGCGGGCAGCTCTGCGGATCGTCGCATTCCGCCATCGGGCGCAGGTCCTTGAAGGGACCGCAATCGTCACAAAGATATTCGTAGACCGGCATTTACATCATCCCCACGCTCTTGCCTGTTCAACTCACCTGCGGCGGATGCGGGGCGGCCAACGCCGACCGTCCCGCATCCCGTCGCGCAGGGATCATTTGTCCGGCGAGATCGGCATCTGGATGTCGCCGGTGATGTGCTTGATGGGTCCGGCCGCCGACGGCATCACGTCGAAGTCGAAGATCTCGGTCGGCAGCCATAGCGTGGCGCAGGCATTGGGCACGTCGACTACGCCGGAGATGTGGCCCTGGCACGGCGCGGTGCCGAGGATCGAATAGGCCTGGGCGCCGGAGTAGCCGAACTTCTTCAGATATTCGATGGCGTTGAGGCAGGCCTGGCGATAGGCGATGTGGACGTCGAGATAGTGCTGCTTGCCGGCCTCGTCCACCGAGATGCCTTCGAAGATCAGGTAGTCCTTGTAGTTCGGCGTGATCGGCGACGGCTTGAAGATCGGATTCTTGATGCCGTACTTCGCGACGCCGTCCTTGATGACGTCGACCTTGAGGTGCAGCCAGCCGGCCATCTCGATCGCCCCGCAGAAGGTGATCTCGCCGTCACCCTGGCTGAAGTGCAGATCGCCCATCGAGAGACCGCCGCCGGGGACATAGACCGGGAAGTAGATCTTCGAGCCGCGCGAGAGATCCTTGATGTCGCAGTTGCCGCCGTGCTCGCGTGGCGGCACCGTGCGCGCGCCTTCCGCGCCGATCTTGGCCTTGACGTCGCCCTTGGCGCGACCGCCATGGGCGGTCGGTGCGAATGGCGGATTGGCAAGGCCGGGCACGCGGGTCGGGTTGGTCGAGATCAGCTCGGCTTCGCGCTTGTTCCAGGTCTCCAGCATTTTCGGATCGGGCAGACAGCCGATCAGGCCGGGATGGATCAGCCCGGCGAAATTCACGCCGGGCACGTGGCGCGACGATGTATAGAGGCCCTTGATGTCCCAGATCGACTTCTGCGCCAGCGGGAAGTGGTCGGTGAGGAAGCCGCCGCCATTCTGCTTGGAGAAGAAGCCGTTGAAGCCCCACAGGCTCTCCTTGAGCGGACCGACGTCGAGCAGGTCGACGACGAGGAGATCGCCCGGCTCGGCGCCCTTGACGCCAATGGGACCGGAGAGGAAGTGCACGATCGATAGATCGATGTCGCGCACGTCGTCGGCGGAATCGTTGTTCTTGATGAAGCCGCCGGTCCAGTCATAAGTCTCGATGATGAAATCGTCGCCGGGATTGACCCAGGCCACGATCGGGATATCGGGGTGCCAGCGGTTGTGCACCATGTCATTTTCGTAAGCCGACTTGGTGAGATCGACCTTGATCAGTGTCTCTGGCATCGAGATGCTCCCCTTTTACTACGGTTGGTTAGACGGACAGATATTTCGAGACCTGCGCGGCATCGACGGCGTCGCGCGGATCGTCGCGCACGATCTCGCCGTTCTCGATCACGAGCACGCGGTCGGCGATGTCGAGTGCAAAGCTCAGGACCTGCTCGGACACGACGATCGAAAGCCCCTTCTCGTCGCGGATGCGCTTGAGCGTGCGCGCCATCTCCTTGATGATCGACGGCTGGATGCCCTCGGTTGGCTCGTCCAGCAGCAGCACTTTCGGCTTGGTCGCGAGCGCACGCGCGATCGCGAGCTGCTGCTGCTGGCCGCCGGACAAGTTGCCGCCGCGGCGGCCTTTCATCTCCAGCAGCACCGGAAACAGTTCGTAGATGTCTTCAGGCACCTCCGATCCGCCGGAGACGACGAGGCCGGTCTCGATGTTCTCCTTAACGGTCATGGTGGAGAAGATCATGCGGCCCTGCGGCACATAAGCGAGACCCTTGGCGACGCGCTCATAGCTCGGCAGGCTGCCCAGCTCGGCGCCGTCCATGGTCACCGAGCCGCTTCTGGCCGGCAGGATGCCCATCAGCGATTTCATCAGCGTGGTCTTGCCCATGCCGTTGCGGCCCATGATGGCGACGATCTCGTTGGGCGCGACCTTGACGTTGAGCCCATGCAGCACCTCGCTCTGGCCGTAGGCGACGTGGAGATCGGAAATTGCCAGCATCAGCGTGCTCCTTATTTCTTGCGCATGATCTTGTCCGGAAACCGGACGCCACTTTCCGGGATCATGCGCTAGTGCCCCAGGTACACTTCAATGACCTTGGGATCGTTCTTGACCTTCTCCATCGTCCCTTCCGAGAGGATCTGACCCTGGTGGAGCACGGTGACCTTGTGCGCGATGTCCTCGACGAACTTCATGTCGTGCTCGATCACCAGCACCGAACGATTCTTGATGATACGGTTGAGCAGCTCGGCGGTCTTGGCGCGTTCGGACACGCTCATGCCGGCGACGGGTTCGTCCAGCATCAACAAGTCGGGATCCTGGATCAGCAGCATGCCGATCTCGAGCCACTGCTTCTGGCCATGGCTGAGCTCGTCGGCGTAGGTATTGAGCTTGTCCTTGAGGAAGATCATCTCCGCGACCTCCTCGACCCGGTCCTTCACCAGTTGGTCGCGCTGAAAGGTCAGCGAGCCGAACACGGTGCGGCCACGCGGAAACGAGATCTCGAGGTTCTCGAACACGGTGAGATCCTCGAACACCGACGGCGTCTGGAATTTGCGCCCGACGCCGGTCTGCACGATCTCGTTCTCCTTCATTTTCGTCAGCTCCTTGCCACGAAACTGGATCGAGCCCGAGGTCGCCTTGGTCTTGCCGCAGATCAGGTCGAGCACGGTGGTCTTGCCGGCGCCGTTGGGGCCGATGATGACGCGAATCTCATTCTCCTCGACGTAGAAGGAGAGATCGTTGACCGCCTTGAACCCGTCGAACGAGACGGTCAGTCCGGAGACGGCGAGCAGGAATTCCTTGGGCTGATGACCGATGAGCATGATCTATCTCCTCACTGCCAGCGCGGCATCGGCATCGTGATGACCGATGAGCATGATGGCCTCCTCACTCTGCCGGTGCGCCGTCGGCGACCGAATTGTCGTTCCAGCCCGGCTTCCTCTTGCGCGAGCCGAACAGCCGATCGATGCGTGGCTGCACGTAGTCGGCCCAGAGCCCGGACAGGCCGTTCGGGAAAGCGAGCACCACCGCGATGAACAGCGCGCCGAGGCCGAATAGCCAGAGCTGCGGGAACGATTCCGACAGGCTGGTCTTGGCAAAGTTCACCAGGATGGCGCCCCATACCGCACCGAAAATCGACATCCGTCCGCCGACCGCGGTGTAGATCACCATCTCGATGGATGGCACGATGCCGACGAAAGACGGCGACATGAACCCGACATTGAGCGCGAACATGGCGCCGCCGATCGCGGCGAAGACCGCGGCCATGCAGAAGGCGAATATCTTGAAATTGGCGACGCTATAGCCGGAGAAGCGGACGCGGTCCTCCTGCTCGCGCATCGCGACCAGGATGCGGCCGAGCTTGGTCAGGCGGATGAACTGCGCGATGCCGATACAGGCGAACAGCAGCACCACCTCGACGAAGTACAGGATGATCTTGGCGTGGTCGGGCCGGATGTCCCAGCCTTTGAGCGTGCGGAGATCGGTCATGCCGTTGATGCCGCCGGTATAGCCCTGTTGACCGACGATCAGGATGGTGAGGATGGCAGCGACAGCCTGCGTGATGATCGCGAAATAGGTGCCGCCGACACGGCGCTTGAACATCGCGGTGCCAATGATCAGGGCGAACAGACCGGGGACCAGGATGATGGCGAGAATGGTGAAGGTGAGGCTGTGAAACGGCTGCCAGAACAACGGCAGCGCCGTGATCTGATTCCAGTCCATGAAATCAGGGATGCCCGGCGTCGACTGGATCTTGGTGTTCTCCACGCTCGAGGCCTCGAGCTTGAGGAACATCGCCATGCAATAGCCGCCAAGGCCGAAGAACACGCCCTGCCCCAGGCTCAGAATGCCGCCATAGCCCCAGCACAGCACGAGGCCGATCGCGACAAAGGCATATGTCAGATATTTCGCGACCAGATTGAGTCGGAACACATCCAGCGACAGCGGCAGGATCACGAACAACACTGCGGCCAAGGCAATGAAGCCCATCAGTTCGGATCGGTTGAAGAAGCGTGAATTGATGATCATGACTTGCCTGCTTCTCGTTATTTGCGGACCTTGAGGGCGAACAGCCCCTGCGGCCGCAGCATCAGGATTCCGACAACGGCGAGCAGCGTCAGCACCTTGGCCATCGAGCCCGACATGAAGAACTCGAGGGTCGATTGCGTCTGCGAGATCGAGAAGGCCGAGGCGATGGTGCCGAGCAGGCTCGCGGCGCCGCCGAACACGACCACGAGGAACGTGTCGACGATGTAAAGCTGTCCGGAGGTCGGCCCGGTTGAGCCGATCATGGTGAAGGCGCTGCCGGCGACGCCGGCGATGCCGCAGCCGAGCCCGAAGGTGTAGCGATCGACCTTTTCGGTGTTGATGCCGACCGCACCGGCCATGATGCGGTTCTGCACCACGGCGCGCACCTGCCGGCCCCACCGCGACTTGAACATGACATAAGCGACGGCGATGGTGATCAGAACGGTGAGACCCATCACGAACACGCCGTTGATCGGCACTTCGATGCTGTCGGTGACGTGCAGCGAGCCCAGCATCCACTGCGGCAGCTCGACGCCGACCTCGCGCGCGCCGAACACGGAGCGATAGGCCTGCTGCAGCATCAGGCTGAGGCCCCAGGTCGCAAGCAGCGTATCCAGCGGGCGCTTGTAGAGATGCCGTATCAGCACCCACTCGACCAGCATCCCCAATGCGCCGGACGCGACAAAGGCCAGGATCATCGCAAGGAAGAAATAGCCGCTGAACAAGCCGGGCAAATAAGACTGGAAGACATTCGAGGTCATCCAGGTGACGTAGGCGCCGAGGATCATGAACTCGCCATGGGCCATGTTGATGACGCCCATCTGGCCGAAGATGATGGCAAGCCCGAGCGCCATCAGGACGTAGACCGAGAACAGGATCAGTCCTGCAAAGCCCTGCATGACGAAGATGGAGCCAAGGTCACCAAGCGAATAGTCGCCGAACATCGATGTCCTCCGTCGGGGAAAGGGTCCCGCGTCGCGAGCAGGTTCGCGACGCGGGGTCTTGGGCGTGGATTTGCGGTCCACGCCAGGGAGCGGTTGGAGTTGAGGGAGGCGCGACAGGCGCTGCGGCTTATTGGTAGCCCTTCGGGAACGGGTCCGGCTCGACGAGATCGGCGGTCTCGTAGATCAGCTCGAACTGGCCATCGAGCTTGGCGCGCCCCACCCGGGTCTTCGACCAGAGGTGATGGTTCTCGTGGATGCGCACATAGCCTTCCGGCGCGCCCTTGAACTCGACGCCCGGCGACGCCGCGGCGATCTTGTCGACGTCGAAGGAGCCGGCCTTCTCGACCGTCAACTTCCACAGCCACGGGCCGAGATAGGCAGCCTGGGTGACGTCGCCGATCACGGTCTTCTCGCCCCACATCTTCTTGAACGCGGGCACGAAGGTCTTGTTGTTGGGATTGTCGAGCGACTGGAAGTACTTCATGCAGGCATAGGCGCCCGCAATGTTCTCGCCGCCGATGCCGTCGATCTCGTCCTCGGTCACCGAGATCGTCAGCAGCGGCTGCTTGGCGAGGTCGATGCCGGCGGCCTTGAGCTGCTTGTAGAAGGCGACGTTGGAGCCGCCGACCACGTCGGTGAAGATCACGTCGGGCTTGGTCAGCTTGATCTTATTGATGACCGAGTTGAACTGGGTCGAGCCGAGCGCATAGTACTCCTCGCCGACGACCTTGCCCTTCAGCACGTTCTCGACATGCTTGCGCGCGATCTTGTTCGAGGTACGCGGCCAGATGTAGTCGGAGCCGATGAAGAAGAAGGTCTTGGCGCCCTTCTCCTTGGCGATCCAGTTCAGGCCGGCGAGGATCTGCTGGGTCGCCTCCTGGCCGGTGTAGATGACGTTCTTGGACTGCTCGAGGCCTTCGTAGAAGGTCGGGTAATAGAGCATGCCGTTATACTGCTCCATGACCGGCAGCACCGCCTTGCGCGAGGCCGAGGTCCAGCAACCCATGATCGCCGCCACCTTGTCGTTGACCAGCAGCTTCTTGGCCTTTTCCGCAAAGGTCGGCCAGTCGCTGGCGCCGTCTTCCTGGATGAACTTGATCTTGCGGCCGAGCACCCCGCCCATGGCGTTGATCTGCTCGATGGCGAGCTTTTCGGCCTCGATCGAGCCGGTCTCGGAGATCGCCATGGTGCCCGTCGCCGAGTGCAGGATGCCGACCGTCACCTCGGTGTCGGTGACCGCAAGGCCCGTGGTATTGACCGCCGAGGTCGCCGGGGCCTGCGCAAAGGACGCCCGCGGCAGCATCGTGATAGCCGGCACGGCGGCCATCCCCATCAACAATTTGCGCCGCAGCGGCGACAACAGGCCCTTGTTTGCTTCGTCTGACATGAGCACCCCACTTTTGTTCGAGAACACGCGATTGGTGCCGTGAGGATGGCTCGAATTTATGCAGCGCAAGCATACGCAAGATCGCGTATACTGCACCGCAAAATGCCGACGTAGGCTTTTGGTACGGAATTTGCGAGGGCTCCGGGTCCGTATCGGGAGTGGGGGTTAAGTGGCAGGGCGGCAGCGAATAGACCGCGTCAGGCGCCAGTACAACCAATGGGTCGCCAACCAGACGCTGGAAGACTACGCGCTGCGCTTCACGGCGAAGAGCGCGCGCCGCTGGTCCGCTGCCCGCGTCGCCAACACTGCGCTGGGCGCGATCTCGTTCCTGGCGATGGAGGCGATCGGCGGCACCATCACGCTGAACTATGGCGTCACCAACGCAACTGCCGCCATCCTTGTGGTCTCGATCATCATTTTCTGCTGCGGCGTGCCCATTGCGTATTACGCCGCCAAATGCGGCATCGATATCGACCTGCTCACGCGGGGCGCCGGATTCGGTTACATCGGCTCGACCGTCACCTCGCTGATCTACGCGTCCTTCACCTTCATCTTCTTTGCGATCGAAGCCGTGATCCTCGCTTCCGCGCTCGAGATGTGCTTCGGGATTCCGCGCCCGGTCGGCTATCTCATCAGCGCCGTCGTCATCATCCCGCTGGTGGCCTACGGCATCACGCTGATCAGCCGCTTCCAATTGTGGACGCAGCCCCTATGGGTGATCCTTCACATCATTCCGTTCGCGGCGATCGCCTGGCACAACCCGCACTCCTTTACGGAGTGGCGCAAGTTCTCGGGCGAGCACGGCGATCTCAACGGGCATTTCGATCTGTTGCTGTTCGGCGTTGCGGCCTCGGTCGTGTTCTCGCTGGTGGCGCAGATCGGCGAGCAGGTCGACTTCCTGCGATTTCTGCCGCGCGACCGCCGCGCCTCGAGGGCCTCCTGGTGGATGGCGCTGATGAGCGCAGGACCAGGCTGGATCGTGCTTGGCGCGCTGAAACTCCTGGCCGGCTCGTTTCTCGCCTTCTTCGCGCTCAGCCACGGCGTGCCGCCCGAGGAGGCCGCCGAGCCGGCGCATATGTATCTCGAAGCGTTCCGCTATGTGCTGTCGCAGCCTGACCTCGCGCTGGCGTTGACAGGCACTTTCGTCATCCTGTCGCAAGTCAAGATCAACGTCACCAACGCCTATGCCGGCTCGATCGCCTGGTCGAACTTCTTCTCGCGCTTGACCCACAGCCATCCGGGGCGCGTGGTCTGGCTGGTCTTCAACGTCATCGTGGCACTGCTGTTGATGGAGATCGGCGTCTACAAGGCCCTGGAGCAGACGCTGGCGCTCTATTCCAACGTCGCGATCGCCTGGGTCGGCGCGCTGGTCGCCGATCTTGTCATCAACAAGCCGCTTGGATTGCGGCCGCAGCAGATCGAATTCAAGCGCGCGCATCTCTACGACGTCAATCCGGTCGGCGTGGGCGCGATGACGATCGCGACCATCGTCTCCATCAGCGCCTTTTACGGCCTGTTCGGGCCTGTCGCGAAGGCGCTGTCGGCCTTCATCGCCCTCGCGGTGGCCTTCCTCGCCGCGCCGTTGATTGCCTGGGCCACAGACGGCAAGTACTACATCGCACGCAAGCCGAAGCGGAGCTGGCAGAACATCGAGGCGATCCAGTGCTGCATTTGCGAGCACTCGTTCGAGCCCGAGGACATGGCCTCCTGCCCCGCTTACGCCGGGCCGATCTGCTCGCTGTGTTGTTCGCTGGACGCACGCTGCCACGATCTCTGCAAGCCGCACGCAAGAATCCAGGCGCAGGTGTCGGAGACGCTGGGCAGGCTGATGCCGCAACCGATCTACGCCCGGATCAACTCGCAACTCGGCCACTATATCGGCGTGTTCGTGGTCTCCGCCGGCTTGGTCGCCCTGGTGCTGGCATTGATCTATCTGCAGACGTCGGCGACCGTGCATGGCGAGAACATGCTGGTCTCGAACGTGCTGTGGAAGGTGTTCTTCTCGCTCAGCATCATCATCGGCGTGGTGGCCTGGCTGTTCGTGCTCGCCCAGCAGAGCCGCCGCGCCGCCGAGGCCGAGACGCGGCGGCAGACCGTGCTGCTGATCCAGGAGATCGACGCGCACAAGCGCACCGACGCCGAGCTCCAGCGTGCCAAGGAGGTCGCCGAATCCGCCAACCTCGCCAAGAGCCGCTACGTGGTCGGCCTGAGCCATGAGCTGCGCTCGCCGCTGAATGCGATCAGCGGCTATGCGCAGCTGCTCGAGCAGGACACGACGCTGGGCGCCAAGCCGCGCGACCAGGTCCGCGTCGTCCGCCGCAGCGCCGACCACCTCTCCGGCTTGATCGACGGCATCCTTGATATCTCCAAGATCGAGGCGGGGCGGCTGTATCTGTCGCGCGACGAGGTGCGCTTAAGCGAATTCCTCGACCAGCTCGTCGGCATGTTCCGCCTCCAGGCCGCGGCCAAGAGCATCGATTTCGTGTTCAGGCGGCCGGCGCATCTGCCGGTCGTCGTCTATGCCGACGAGAAGCGGCTGCGCCAGGTGCTGATCAACCTGCTCTCCAACGCCATCAAGTTCACCCAGACCGGCAGCGTGCAGTTCGTCGTGCACTATCGCAGCCCCGTCGCCGAGTTCGAGGTGATCGACACCGGCCCGGGCATCCAGGGCGATGATCTCGAGCGCATCTTCGCGCCCTTCGAGCGCGGTGCGCTCGGCGTCTCGCAGCCGCAGACCGGCACCGGCCTCGGGCTAACCATCAGCCGCCTGCTCGCCGGCGTGATGGGCGGCGACATCAAGGTCACCAGCACGGTCGGCACCGGCTCGACGTTCAAGGTCAAGATCCTGCTCTCGGAGGTCACCAATCCCCAGCGCATCGCGCCGGTGGAGGCGCCGGTTTCCGGCTATCACGGCGCGCGCAAGACGATCCTGATCACCGACGACGACCCGGTGCATCGCGACCTCTTGCGCGAGGTGCTGACACCGCTCGGCTTCATCCTGCTCAGCGCGCCCGACGGCGCCGGATGCCTGGCACTCGCGCAACATTGCCGTCCCGATCTGTTCCTGCTCGATATCTCGATGCCGGCCATGGACGGCTGGGCCGTTGCAGAAGCCTTGCGCGCGAACGGCCATCACCAGGCGCGCATCCTGATGGTCTCGGCAAGCGCGATCGAGGCCCACGGCGCGCCGCTGGCGCAACCCTTCCACGACGGCTACCTGATGAAGCCGATCGATATCCCGCGGCTCCTGGAGACGATCCGCCAGCTCCTGAAAATCGAATGGCAATACGGTTCGGACGAGGTCGCGGTGCCGCTCTGGCATCCCGAGACCGGATCGAAGCCGCCGCTGCGGCACATCGAGGCGCTGATCGGGCTCGGCCGGATCGGCTACGTCAAAGGCATCCAGTTGAAGCTGGACGAGATCGGCAGCGAGCATCCCGAGCACGCCGACTTCGTCGCGCAGATGCGATCGCTGGTCGATCGCTTCGATCTCGACCGGTACATGGCCACATTGAAGACGTTGCATGCTTATGAGCATTGAACCAAAGAAGCGCGATGTCGCGCTCGTTGTCGACGATTCCCCGGAGACGCTGCGGCTGCTCACCGACGCGCTCGATGGCGCCGGCATGACGGTGATGGTGGCACTCGACGGCGCCTCGGCGATGCGTATCATCGACCAAATCACGCCCGACATCGTGCTGCTCGATGCCGTGATGCCCGGCATCGACGGGTTCGAGACCTGCCGCCGGCTCAAGCGCGATGCGGGTCTCGCCAATGTGCCGGTGATCTTCATGACGGGTCTTGCCGAGACCGAGCACATCGTGCGTGGATTGGAGGCCGGCGGCGTCGACTACGTGACCAAGCCGATCGTGATCGAGGAGATGCTGGCGCGCATCCGCGTCCATCTCGGCAATGCCCGGCTGACCCAGAGCGCGCGCGCCGCGCTCGACGTCTCCGGTCGTTTCCTGTTCGCGGTCAATCGCCAGGGCAACGTGCTGTGGGCGACGCCGCAGGCGCAGAAGCTGCTATCGGATCATCACGGCGCACAGGCCGACGACTTCATCCTGCCGCCATCCCTGCTGCAATGGCTGGAACAGGCCAAGGCCAAGGGCAGCTCGAAGTCTCAAGGAGCCTTCTTGCCCGACAATCCGCAACTTCGGCTCTTTTACATGGGTGAGACCGCGCCGAACGAGTTCCTGCTGCGGCTCTCCAGGGAGTCCGGCACCGCGCTGCCGCCCGAATTCACCAGCGAGCTCGGCCTCACCACCCGTGAGGGAGAGGTGCTGGCCTGGCTCAGCAAAGGCAAGACCAACCGCGATATCGCGCAAATCCTGGGCCTTAGCCCGCGCACGGTCGACAAGCATCTGGAGCAGATCTACGCCAAGCTCGGCGTGGAGAACCGGACCGCCGCGGCCGCGATTGCGACGAATGCGACGAGACGGAATTCGTAGTCGCTGTGCAGGTGACTTGGCCCGCCGTTCACCCGACAAGCGGTGTCGTCCCGGACAAGCGTAGCTCCCGACAACGCGCAGCGTTGTCTAGAGCGGAGCGCCGGGACCCATAACCACAGGGTGATGTTTGGCGCGAGTTGGTAACTCCGAGTCCCCCTAACCACCTCTGCCTGTGGTTATGGGTCCAGGGTTCGCTTCGCGCCCCGGGACGACAGCAGAGTATGTGGCGAGCTTTACCGTCTTACGCGTGCAGCCCCCTCACCCGTAGACAAACGCCTTGTCGTCCAGATCCGTCTTCGGGATCTCGTCCTTCTCGGTCCAGTAATCCTGGCTGTGCTGCCATTCCGGCTTGTCGCCACGCTTGGGCAGCAGGTTCATGTTGCGCATCATGTAGCCGGGATTGAAGTTTTCCGGATCGATCCAGGGCAGGATCGGCATGTTGTGGTCCTCGGGACGCAGCTTGACTTCGACTTTCCTTGCGCCCTTGGCCTTCATGTGTCCGAGCATCCGGCAGACGAAATCGGCGACCAGGTCGACGCGCAGCGTCCAGCTGGCGCGGAAATAGCCGAACACCCAAACCATGTTCGGCACGCCCGTGAACATCATGCCGCGATAGGTGACGGTGTCGCCAAAGGCGAGCGGCTTGCTGTCGATCTCGAAGGCGATGTCGCCGAGCGCGGCAAGATTGAAGCCGGTCGCGGTGACGATGACATCGGCCTCGAGCAGCTTGCCGGATTTGAGCTGGATGCCGTTCTCGACGAAGCATTCGATCTCGTCGGTCACGACCGAGGCTTTGCCGCTGGCGATGCCCTTGAACAGGTCGGCATCCGGCACGAACGCGATGCGCTGCCGCCACGGCCGATAGGACGGCGTGAAATGCGTCTCGACGTCGTAGTCGGGACCGAGCACCGCACTGATCTGGCCGATCAGCTCTTTCTTCACCTGCTCGGGCTTGGCGAGGCAGAGCTTCGTGAACGCGTCCTGCTCGAACAGAATCTTGCGGCGGACGATCTCGTGGATCCAGGCTTCGTCGACCTGAAGCCGGCGCAGCTCCTCGGCGATCTCGATGGCGTTGCGGCCGAGCCGGAAATAGGTCGGCGAACGCTGCAGCATGGTGACGTGCGCGCAACTATCGGCAATGTTCGGCACCAACGTCGCCGCGGTCGCACCCGAGCCGATCACGACGACCTTCTTGCCCGTGAGATCGATATCATCCGGCCAGGTCTGCGGGTGGACGATGCGGCCCTTGAAGCGGTCCATGCCCTTCCATTCCGGCGTGTAGCCCTCCGAATGGCGGTAATAGCCCTGGCACATCCAGAGGAAGTTTGCGGTAAAGGTCTTTGCCTCGCCCGTATCGGTGGTCGTTGCCTCGATGGTCCAGAGATTCTGTTCGCTCGACCAGCTCGCGGAATTGATCTTGTGCTTGTAGCGGATGTGGCGGGCGATATCGTTGTCGTCGATCACCTCTTTCATGTAGGAGAGAATCTCCTCGGCGGTCGCGATCGGCGGCCCGACCCATGGCTTGAAGCTGTAGCCGAAGGTGTGGAGATCGCTGTCCGAGCGGATGCCGGGATAGCGATGCGTGGTCCAGGTGCCGCCGAAGCTCGCCTGCGTTTCGAGGATGACGTAGCTCGTGCCCGGTAGCTGCTTTTCGATATGATAGGCGCTGCCGATGCCGGAGATGCCGGCGCCGACGATCAGCACGTCGAAATGTTCCGAGGCCTGCTTGGTGGTGGCGTGACTGCGAACAGCGACATTCATTGTTGCTTCTATGCCTTGCTTGCTTTTGTGGCCGCCCTTGACCGGACGGCGCGCTTCCTCCGCGACGGGCATGATCACCCGCCGCACCTCCGCTTCAAAATGACATAGATCAAGTCGCGGTCAAATCACAGTGCCGCACCCCAGCTCCGCGCGGTCTGCAAGATCCAGTCGCGATAGAGCGTCAGCGGCGTCACGCCGGTCAATCCGCCGCAACCGGCGGCGCCGTTCGGCCCTGTCGACCAGCTGATGAGACCGACGAGCACGGGACCGTTCGGCTTGTCCTCGAACACGGGGCCGCCGGAATCGCCGGTGCAGGCGCCAATTCCGCCACGAACACCGTTGGTTACGGGATCGACCAGGCGAATCTGGAGCGTGCCGGGCTGACCGGTGGCAACGAGGCCGGCAACGCGTGTCGTGCCGCCGCTCTTGCCTTCACCGCGAACGGTGACGCCGATGCCAGCGATAACGAAGCGGTTGCCGACCTGAATTGGAATCGTCGGCATGCCGATCGTCACCGTGGATTTTCCCTTCGGTGGAATTTCCAGTTGCAGCAGCGCCACGTCGGCGGTGGCACGATGCGCCTGCATGGCCTGCATGTTGAAGTTCGGATGGATCGCGACGGTACGGATGTTCAGCAATTGCGGCTGGCCGTCGCCGCCGCGATCGACGATCTTGTAATCGGCGCCGGGCTGCACACAATGGGCGACCGTCAACACCAGTTTTGGCGCGATCAGACTGCCGGTGCAGAAATTGCCGCGCGAGCCGACGATGGTGACGACAGCGCGCGCGACACCATCGGCCTGCGGCGTGCCGCCACCGACGATGGCGTGGGCAGGCGTGGCGAGCAGCAGCGCAGCTGGAATGAGAGTTACAAGCTTCTTCATGGGAACACGCTTTTGGCGTCAGCATCGGTGAAAGGGGGACGGCTTCGGACTGGCTCTTGCCGATAACGCATGCTAGCCCTCTTGGGAAGGAATTGACGAGGGCAGGACATTGGCGATCGAGGCCGTGATCTTTGATTTTGGCGGCGTGCTGACGAGCTCGCCCTTCGAGGCGTTCACGCGGTTCGAGACCGAGCGCGGCCTGCCCGCCGATATCATCCGGCGCACCAACGCCGCCAATCATCTGGAAAACGCCTGGGCCAGGTTCGAGCGGGCCGAGGTGGATATCGAGACGTTCGATCGTCTGTTTGCCGAGGAGTCGCTGGCACTCGGTGCGGAAGTGCGCGGGCGCGACGTGCTGCCGCTGCTGCAGGGCGATCTGCGACCCGAGATGGTCGAGGCGTTGAAGCGCATCAAGGCGCAATTCAGGACGGGCTGCATCACCAACAATTTGCCGGCAAACGCCATCGGCAGCATGACGGGACGTTCCCTCTACATCGCCGAGGTGATGGTGCTGTTCGATCACGTCATCGAATCCGCCAAGATCGGCCTGCGCAAGCCCGATCCTCGCATCTACAAGCTGATGGTTGAGACGCTGAAGGTCGATCCGAAGAATTGCGTCTATCTCGACGATCTCGGCGTGAATTTGAAGCCCGCGCGCGAAATGGGCATGACCACGATCAAGGTGACGAGTGGGGCGCAGGCGATCGCGGACCTCGAGACGGCGACGGGGCTGAAGCTGGGCTAGGAAACCCGTCGTTGCAAGGCACGATGCCGTAGGGTGGGCAAAGCGAAGCGTGCCCACCACTAGCAGATAGTGGGCACGGCGCTTCGCGCCTTTGCCCACCCTACGAGAGCTACTCCGCCGCGGCGATCCGCTCCGGAAACGCCGCCGCCAGCGAGGCGCGATCGGGCTTCAGCACGCCGCGTTCGGTAATGAGACCGGTGACAAGCCGCGCCGGCGTCACATCAAAGGCGTAGTTCGCAACCGGCGAGTTCTCCGGCACGATGCGCACCGTCTCCAGCCTTCCATCCGCGGTGCGGCCGGTCATATCGGTGACCTCCATGCCGCTGCGCTGCTCGATCGGGATGTCGCGGATGCCGTCATGCACGGCGAAATCGATGGTCGGCGACGGCAGCGCGACGTAGAACGGCACGCCGTTGTCATGCGCGGCAAGCGCCTTGAGGTACGTGCCGATCTTGTTGCAGACGTCGCCATTGGCGGCGACGCGGTCGGTGCCAACGATGGCGAGATCGACCATGCCGTGCTGCATCAAGTGCCCGCCGGTATTGTCCGGGATCACCGTGTGCGGCACGCCGTGATGGCCGAGCTCCCAGGCCGTGAGCGAGGCGCCCTGATTGCGCGGCCGGGTCTCGTCGACCCAGACGTGGATCTTGATGCCACGTTCGTGCGCGAGATAGATCGGCGCCGTCGCCGTACCCCAATCGACGGTGGCGAGCCAGCCGGCGTTGCAATGGGTCAAAACGTTGACCACTTCGCCCGGCTTCTTCGCCGCGATCGCCTCGATCAGCTTCAGACCCTTGCCGGCGATGCCGCGGTTGATCTCGACGTCCTGTTCGACGATCTCGTCGGCGCGCGCGTAGGCCGCCTCCGCCCGTTCAACGGGATCGATCGGCGCGAGCGCCGCGCGCATCTCGTCCAGCGCCCATTTCAGATTGATCGCGGTCGGCCGCGCCACGACCAGGGTGTCATAGGCCCGTTTCAGCCCGGCGTCGGAGGCGTCCTCACGCATCGCGAGCGCCATGCCGTAGGCGGCGGTGGCGCCGATCAGCGGCGCACCGCGCACCAGCATGTCACGAATGGCAACCGCCGCGTCTTCACACGATGTCAGCCTTGCGATGATGAATTCATGCGGCAGCCGGCGCTGGTCGATCGCGCCGACCGACCAGCCATCACGCTCGCGCCAGATGCTGCGGAAGTGCTTGCCGTCGACCTTCATGGCATTCTGCCTTTCGTATCACGCCCGCAGGATGCGTCCTGCCACCGCGTCGAGCTTCTTCAGAAGCTCCGGATCGCGCGCCTCGGGCGCCGTGATCAGCGCGGTGTCGAGCGCTCGGTCCGAACCAATCGGGCACGGCTCGTGCTCGCGCGGGAAATCCTTGGCCAGCCGCGTCACCAGCGTCTTCGCCTTGTCGGCATTCGCGTTCAGCACGCGGATGATATCCTGAACGGTGACGGCATCGTGGTCGGGATGCCAGCAATCGAAATCCGTCACCATTGCGACGGTGGCGTAACAGATCTCCGCCTCGCGCGCGAGCTTGGCCTCGGGCATGTTGGTCATGCCGATCACGGAATAGCCGAGGGTTTTGTAGGTCATGCTTTCCGCGTAAGTGGAGAATTGCGGCCCTTCCATACAGACATAGGTGCCGCCGCGCGCAATCGCGATGCCCTCGGCCTCAGCCGCTGCCGCAAGATGGATGCGCAGCCGCGGCGAGACCGGATGAGCCATCGACACATGGGCGACGCAGCCGCGGCCGAAGAACGAGCTCTCGCGCTTATGGGTGCGGTCGACGAACTGGTCAACGAGCACGAAGGTGCCGGGCGGCAGTTCCTCTTTGAAGGAGCCGCAGGCCGAGAGCGAGATCAGGTCGGTAACACCGGCGCGCTTCAACACGTCGATATTGGCGCGATAGTTGATGTCGGATGGGGACAGCCGATGGCCCTTGTCATGCCGCGGCAGGAACACGATCGGCAGGCCGGCGATGGAGCCACGCCGCAGCGGCGCCGACGGCTCGCCCCAGGGGCTCTCGATGACCTCTTCGCGCGCACCTTCGAGGCCCGGCAGGTCATAGATGCCGGAGCCGCCGATGATGCCCAATACCGCCTGCGTCATGCCTGCTCCACCGTATCAGCCACGTGTGACATGGTTAAGCTATGCCAGTTTTGCGGCGGATTTGGAACGGGGGTGGAGGGGTTATGGCGGTGTCGTGAGGGACGCGGAGCGCTCGCCTCACACTCAGTGTCGTCCCTGCGCACGCACTAGTGCATGCACAGGGACGACACCGGAGAGGGAGTAGCGCCCTTAATTAAGCCGCGGTCGCCGGCTGCAGCTGGGTCGCGACCATCCGCTCCAGCGTCTCCACCGACTGGAAATTCTCCGGCGTGATCTCGGACTGCGGGATGGTGAAGTCGAATTCGGCTTCGACGCCGAGCATCAGATTGACCATGTCCATCGAAGTCAGGCCGACATCGACGAGCTTGGCCTGTGGCGTGACGTCGGCGGTGAGTGCGTTCTGTTCGAGGATGCCCTTCACCAGCTTGATGATGCGATTGCGCAAATCGGTATCGAAGGCTTGCATCGGCAAATTCCCATCTGTCTATCGGGTCGGACCGGACTGCCGGCTACGATGGGCACGGCCTGCCGATCCTGCAATGGGAGGCACCGATACTTCGCGTTTGTTAGTAAACGATGACTCAGATTGTCTGAAATTCGGGCTTCTTCCAGAGTCCTAACGCGATGCCGGAAAATCGGGTGATGCAAACAACCGGACCTTAACTGTTCGTTCGGAATTGGGTTTTGTTTACCCTCTATTTCATCGACGAATTTGAATTAAATCCGTAGCCTCGTCTCACAAGCAAAGATGGCCGGAGGATCGCTTCAAGCGGCATCGCGAATGATGCTGGCGATCTCGAACGGCAAACCGGAGGCGGACGAGCATGAACGTGCGTGAAGCGGTCCTTACTGTCGACGAAACGCAGACGAGCTTCCTCGAGCAGGGCCCCTCCCTGATCGAGCGCGCCGCCCGAGCCGCCGCTGCGGCCGCGGCCGACGCAGACGGGGTCGATCGCGACGCCCGCTTCCCGCATAAAGCCTTCGAGGTCGCACGCGAGCAAAAGCTGCTCGGCGCGATGGTTCCGATCGAGTTCGGCGGCTTCGGCGCCTCGATCTATGACATCACCGACATCTGCTACACGCTCGGACGCGCCTGCGCGTCCACGGCGATGATCTACGCGATGCACCAGACCAAGGTCGCGTGCGTCATCAGGCACGGCCATGGCATCCCCTGGATGGAAACCATGATGCGCCGGGTCGCCCGCGACCAATGGCTGCTCGCCTCCTCCACCACCGAGGGCCAGAATGGCGGCAACATCCGCGCCAGCGCCGCCGCGGTCGACCATGCCGGCGACACCGTCTCGCTGGTGCGCGACGCCACCGTGATCTCCTATGGCGCCGAGGCCGACGGTCTCGTCACCATCGCCCGCCGCGCCACCGGTGCCGCCGCCTCCGACCAGGTGCTGCTGGCGCTTGCCAAGGACGACTATTCGCTGAAGCGGACGCTCGGCTGGGAAACGCTCGGCATGCGCGGCACCTGCTCGACCGGGTTCGAGCTGAAGGTCGACTGCCCCGCCGACCGCGTCTTCCCTGAAGCCTACGACAAGATCCACGCCCAGACCATGACGCCGTTCGCGCATCTGTGCTGGTCGTCGGCCTGGGCCGGCATCGCCGCTGCGGCCGTGACCCGTGCGCAGGCCTTCATCCGCAAGGCGGCGCGCGCTTCCGGCGGCCAGATGCCCCCGGCCGCGGCGCACTTCACCGCCGCCAAGATGTCGCTCGCCAAGCTGCGCGCGCTGATCGCCGCCAACTTAGATGCTTTCGCCCGCGCCGAGCATGACGAGCGCGCGCTCGGCTCGCTCGACTTCCAGTCGTCGATCACGCTCTTGAAGGTGCAGGCCTCCGAGCTCGCGGTCGAGACCGTGATGCATGCGATGCGCACCACGGGTCTTTCCGGCTACCGCAACGATGGCGAGTTCACCATGGGCCGTCATCTGCGCGACGTGCTGTCGTCGCCGATCATGATCAACAACGACCGGATCCTGGCCAACGCCGCAACATCGACATTGATGAGCGGGGTGCCGACGAGCCTTCGTGACTAACATGCCTTCGTGACTAACATGCCTTGGCGACTGACGAGCCTTGGCGACGGAATCAACAAAGAACAATTTTGAGATAGCAGGACATCGAACCATGAACATTGCCGTCCTCCCCAATTCGCCCGATACTGCGCCGCAGATGATCGATCCGCTCGATCATCTCGCCGACAAGCTGTTCCACCGCATGGGCGCCGAGGGCGTCTATGCCCGCACCGCGCTCTATGAAGGCGTCGTCGAGAAGCTCGCCGGGCTGATCACCAGCCATCGCGAGACCGGCACCGAGGTGATGCGCTTCCCGCCGGTGATGAGCCGCGCCCAGCTGGAAAAATCCGGCTATCTCAAGAGCTTTCCGAACCTGCTCGGCTGCGTCTGCGGCCTCCACGGCACCGAACGCGAGATCAACGCCGCAGTGAGCCGCTTCGATGCGGGCGGCGACTGGACCACGTCACTGTCGCCCGCCGACCTCGTGCTATCGCCGGCAGCCTGCTATCCGGTCTACCCGATTGCGGCGAGCCGTGGCCAATTGCCGAAGGGCGGCCTGCGCTTCGACGTCGCCGCCGACTGCTTCCGCCGCGAGCCATCCAAGCATCTCGATCGGCTGCAATCGTTCCGGATGCGCGAATATGTCTGTATCGGCACGGCTGAGGACGTCGCCGATTTCCGCGAGCGCTGGATGGTGCGCGCACAGGCGATCGCGCGCGACCTCGGCCTTACCTTCCGCGTCGACTATGCCAGCGATCCCTTCTTCGGCCGGGTCGGCCAGATGAAGGCAGTGAGCCAGAAGCAGCAACAGCTCAAGTTCGAGCTCCTGATTCCGTTGCGCTCCGAAGAGCAGCCGACCGCCTGTATGAGCTTCAACTATCACCGCGAGCATTTCGGCACGACCTGGGGAATCCAGGACGCCAACGGCGAGCCGGCCCATACCGGCTGCGTTGCCTTCGGCATGGACCGGCTCGCAGTCGCCATGTTCCACACCCACGGCACCGATCTTTCCGCCTGGCCTGCCAAGGTGCGGGACGTCCTGGGCCTGCAGCCGCATGTTGCGGCCAGTGCCCACGGCGAAGGCTGGCGCTAACGCAACTCACGAGGCCGACCATTTCCACGGGCAAGACGAACGTGATCCACACCAAGGTTCGATGCCGCGAGATCACCGAGTCCGACGTCGATAAGATCGCGGACTTGCTGACGCGCGGCTTCGTCGGCCGTTCACGCGAATACTGGATTCAGGGCCTGCGCCGGCAGGCCTTCCGATCCGTGCCGGAGGGCTATCCGCGCTTCGGCTACATGCTCGACGACGACGGCACGCCGGTCGGCGTGCTGCTCTTGATCTACACGGCGCGCAACGACGGCGAAGAGACCGCCATCCGGTGCAATTTGTCGAGCTGGTATGTCGACCCGGCCTACCGCAACTACGCCCCGCTCCTGACCAAGATCGCCCAGCGGCACAAGGACGTCACTTATTTCAACATCAGCCCGGCGCCGTGGACCTGGCCGATCATCGAGACGCAGGGCTTTCGCGCCTATTGCCGCGGCATATTCTTCTCCGTCCCAGCGCTGGCGCGCGCGCCGCGCTGGAGCGAGATCGAGGTCATCCCGCCGCACGCCAAGGAGATCAAGGGACTTTCCGAAGTGGAGTCCGAACTCCTGACGCGGCATGCGCGCTACAATTGCCTCAGCCTCGTCTGCCGCACGCCGAAGGGAACGTTTCCCTTCATCCTGCAACCGGTGCGGATCCGCCGCGGTTTCTTCGCACCGCCCGCAATGAAGCTGATCTATTGCCGAAGTGCCGCCGAATATGCCGAATGCGCCGGCCGCATCGGCCGATTACTGCTGCGGCTCGGCAAGATTTCTGTGGCCGTCGACGCCAACGGTCCGGTTCCCGGCCTCGTCGGCATCTACACCGAGCGGCGCGGCCGCAAATATTTCAAGGGACCGCACCGGCCACAGCTCGCCGACCTCACCGACACGGAGCTCGTGCTGTACGGGCCGTAGTTGGACCCCCACGCAACATTCCAGCACGGTCATCCTGAGGTGCTCGCCGCGCGCAGCGTGGTGAGCCTCGAAGGATGAACGGCCGAGATGCAGCCGGGCCGTCGTCCTTCGAGGCCTCCGCTTCGCTCCGGCACCTCAGGATGACGGTGAAAGCTCGGTGCCTGGGACGCAACCATGCAGGTCGCGACACACACATCTCTTCATCGCCGGTCACCCTCCGTAAACTACTGCGCTTAAGGGAATTTTCCGGCCTCTTCGCTACCCTCGGCGGCTGAAATAGGTTGCGTTAAGTCTTTTGCCTGCCGAGGTCCCGCCGACCCCATGATGTCGACCCGCGACAACGAGCCTGGTGCACGCAGCGAGCAGGGCCCGGACGCCCTGGTCGCGCTGAGCCAGCTTGCGCTCGACCACATGGAGCAAGGCGTTTGCGTCTACGATGCCGACAACCGGATCGTTCTGATCAACCAGCGCTATCTCTCCTTTTTCAGCATGTCGGCCGACATTGTGCGGGTCGGCACGAGCTACCGTGAGGTGCTCGCGCACAGCGCAAGCCGCGGCAACTTTCCGGAAAGCGAGCTCGACGCGCTGTATTCGGCGCGGATCGCGCAGATCGCGGGGGGAAAGCCGTTCCAAACCGAGCAACGGCTGGCGAGCGGCCTCGTCATGTCGCTCGAGCTGAAGCCGCTTCCCGGCGGCGGCTGGATGACGATCTGCGACGACGTCACCCGCCTCGCCCGGCTCGAAGCGGAATTGCGCGTGCAGACCGAGCGCAGCCAGCATGCGCTCGCCAACATGTCGCACGGCCTCATCATGTACGACGTCGACAGCCGCGTCGTCGTCTGCAACGAACGATTCCTGAAGCTCTACGACCTCGATCCCGACATCGTGAAGCCGGGCGTCTCGCATGGTACGGTGATCGAGCACTGGATGTCGCGCGGCAACCTGCCGGGCATGTCGGGTGACGAATTTCACGAGAGCCGGCTGCAAGATGTACGCCGCAGGAAGGCGAAGACCCTGCTGGTGATGCGCTATGACGGACGGATGGTGCAGGCGGTCTCCCGCTTCCTGCCCGACGGCGGCTGGGTGACGGTGCACGAGGACGTCACGGAGCAGCTGCAATATGAGGAAACGCTGAGGCAGCAGAACGTCATCCTCGATGCGGCGCTGGAGAACATGGCGCACGGGCTTGCCTTCTACGACAGCGACATGCGGCTTCGAGTCTGCAACGCCACCTACCGCAAGATCTACCGGTTGTCGCCGGAGGAGACCCGGCCCGGGACCCATCTCGCCGAGCTGATCGAGCGTTCGATGGCGAACGGCGCGTTCTCCTCCGAATACAGTCCGCAACAGCTCCTCGAGGCCGCCAGCACGAGGATCGCGAATCGCGATTCCTCGCCGATGCGTCGGCGCATGTCGAATGACACCGTGATCTCGGTGCGCTATTGCGCGCTCCCCCAGGGAGGCTTCGTCGCCACCTATGAGGACATTACCGAGCGCGAACGTACGATCGAGCAGCTGAGCGAGCAGTATCGCCGCTTCGACGCGGCCCTGAACAACATGAGCCAGGGCCTGTGCATGCTCGATGCAAGCCTGGGCGTGATCGTCTGCAATCGCCGCTATATCGAGATGTACGGACTGTCGCCGGAGATCGTGAAGCCTGGCGTCTCGATGCGCGAGATCATGGAGCACAGCTGCGAGCTCGGCATCCATCCGAACACGACCGGCGCCAAGCTCTATGCCGACTATGTCGAGAGATTGCGCGAGGGCGAGCACACGTTGCACCGGCATTTGAGCGATGGCCGCATCATCAAGCTCAATCACAAACGGATGGAGCACGGCGGCTGGGTCGTCACCTACGAGGACGTCACCGAACGTCACAAGGCCCAGGCCCGGGTGGCGCACATGGCGCGGCACGATTCGCTCACCGACCTGCCCAATCGCACGCTGTTCCACGACAAGATGAGCGAGGGACTGAACCAGGTCGCGATCGCCGGCGGCGCCATGGCGGTGCTGTGCTTCGACCTCGACAATTTCAAGACCGTCAACGACCGCCTCGGCCACGCCGCAGGCGACCGCTTGCTGCGCTGGGTCGCGGCCCGGCTAAAGGAGAATGTCGGCGAGCACGACACCGTCGCGCGGCTCGGCGGTGACGAATTCGCGGTTCTCCAGCGCGGGCCGCAGCCGCAATCGGCTGAGGAGCTCGCCCGCCGCCTGGTCGACATCATCGGCCGTCCCCCGCCGCTGGAAAGCCAGTCGATCCATGTCGGCGTCTCCGTCGGTATCGCGATCGCACCCGACCACGGACTCGATGCCGATGAGCTGATGAAATGCGCCGACCTCGCGCTGTACCAGGCCAAGGCTAAGGGGCGCGGAGCCTATCAGCTGTTCGAGCCCGAGATGGAGGAACAGGCGCGCAGCCGGCACGCGCTGGAGCAGGACCTGGTCGGCGCGCTGGAGTCCAATCAGTTTCATCTGGTGTTCCAACCGCAGATGCGGCTCGACTCCTCCGAGCTCACCGGCTTCGAGGCACTGCTGCGCTGGAAACATCCCTCGCGCGGCTTCGTCTCTCCGGCCGAATTCATTCCGATTGCGGAGGAGAACGGGCTGATCGTTCCGATCGGGGAATGGGTGTTGCGCGCGGCCTGCGCGGCCGCCGCGTCGTGGCCCGGCGTGACCGTCGCGGTGAACCTCTCTCCGGTGCAGTTCCGCTCGCGCGGGCTGGTGGCGATGGTCACGAGCGCACTTGCGGAAGCCGGCCTGCCGCCGCAGCGGCTCGAGCTCGAGGTCACGGAGACGGCGCTGCTCGACGATAGCGAGGCGACCATCGACATCCTGCATCAGCTCCGCGCGTTGGGGGTGCGCGTCAGCCTCGACGATTTCGGTGTCGGCTATTCCTCGCTGAGCTACTTGCGCAAGTTTCCGTTCGACCGCATCAAGATCGACCGCTCCTTCGTCGGCACGCTCGGCGAAAGCCCGGAGAGCGTTGCCATCGTCCGCACCATCGCAAGCCTCGGCTCCGTGCTCGGTGTCGAGACCACGGCGGAGGGGGTGGAGACCGAGGAGCAACTCGATTTCGTCCGCGAATGCGGCTGCACCGCGGTCCAAGGCTATTATTTCGGCAAGCCCTGTCTCGCATCGGAGGTCGGCCGCGCCATCGAGACACTGAACATGGTCCGGCGCGTGGCCTGACGGCTTCGGCTCCTCAAATTCCGTCTCTCGGCACGCGGCCAAACGACGAATTGTCGCATGTAGCAGCTCTGCCGGCGTTGCCTGACCGACTGCCGCGCAGTGGTCTGCGCAATGCGCTTTTCTTCTCCTTCAAATTCAGGAACAATCGCCTCACAAGAACGAGAGACGGCGGTCCCAAAGAGGCCGCCGCGAGGGAGGCGTTTCGATGTCGGGATACGGGCTGAAGACGATCGCATTTGCCGCGCTGCACGCCGTCATGGGCGCATTGCTCTCCACTGCCGTCAGTGCGCAGGACTATCCCACCAAACCGATCACGTTGATCGTGCCATGGCCGGCCGGCGGATCGACCGATATTTCGATGCGCGCGATCGCCGACAGCGCCTCGAAGGTGCTGGGGCAGCCGATCGTGATCGACAACAAGGCCGGCGGCGGCGGCACGGTCGGACCGGCGACGATGGCGGCGGCGGCGAAGCCGGATGGCTATACCATCTCGCAGATCCCGATCACGGTGTTCCGTCTGCCGCTGATGCAGGAGGTGTCGTGGGATCCGGCGAAGGATTTCACCTACATCATCCATCTCACCGGCTACACCTTCGGCGTGACGACCAGCGCGGAGTCGCAGTTCAAGAGCTGGAAGGACGTGGTGGAGTTCGCAAAGGCGAACCCGGGCAAGGTGACCTACGCCACGCCCGGCGCCGGCACGTCGCTGCATATCGGCATGGAGCAGATCGCCGCGATGTCCGGCATCAAGCTGACGCAGGTCCCGTTCAAAGGCGGTGCGGAGACCAACGCCGCAGTGCTCGGGCAGCACACCATGCTTCAGGCGGATTCCACGGGATGGCGGCCGCTGGTCGACGCCGGCAAGCTGCGGCTGCTGATGGTGTGGACCGGCGCGCGATCGCCGAATTATCCCGATGTGCCGACGCTGAAGGAGCTCGGCTATCCCATGGTCTATGATTCCCCGTTCGGCATCGCCGGGCCGAAAGGAATGGATCCCAAGATCGTCGCCAAGCTGCACGATGCCTTCAAGAAGGCGGTCGAGGATCCTGCGGTCATCGCCACGCTCGCCAAATACGACATGGTGCCGAACTACAAGAACACCGAGGACTACAAGAAGTTCATCGTGGAGGTGACGGCGTCCGAGCGCAAGGTGATCGAGACGCTCGGGCTTGCGAAGAAATAGAGTTTAACCGCCAGCGTGTCCCGGACGCGGTGCAGCGCTTCTTCAGCGATGCACTGCAGAGCCGGGACCCACCTTTTTCGTCCACACTCATGGGGCCCCGGCTCTGCAGCGTACCACCATAGCACGTCAAAGACGTGCGTGAACGCACTTATGGTGTTGCGCTGCGCGCCCGGGGCACGAGAGGATCGCGATGAGCAACCCAACCAACGTCAAGCTCCGCCTCAGCAACTCCGAACTCTGGGGCGGGCTGATCGGGCTTGCACTCGGCGGCTTCGTGATCTGGTCGGGGCTGAAGCTCAAGCTCGGCACCATCAACGATCCCGGCTCCGGCTATGTGCTGTTCTATACAGGCATCCTGATGTGCGTGTTCGCAGGCGCCATCATCGTCTCGGCGGTCACCGAGGGCGGGCCGACGCTGGCCTCGCGCTGGGAGAATGTGCGCTGGAGCAAGCCGCTTCTCCTCATCGCCTGCCTCACCGCATTCGCCTTCGCGCTGGAGCCGCTGGGATTCCTGTTGTCGTCGATCCCGCTGATGCTGCTGCTGTTGCGACTGATCGATCCGGTGCGCTGGACCCTGGCGGTCCCGATCGCCGTGCTGGTACCATCAGGCATGTGGTGGGTGCTCAAGCGGCTGCTGTTGATCCAGTTGCCCTCAGGCCTGTTCGGGATCGGTTGATCGCATGGATACGCTTGTCAACGTGGCACATGGATTCGGCGTCGCACTGCTGCCGATCAACCTGCTCTATTGCTTCATCGGCGTCTTCATCGGCACGCTGGTCGGGGTGCTGCCGGGCATCGGGCCGATCTCGGCGATGTCGCTGCTGCTTCCCGTGACGCTGTCGGGAACGCCGGAATCCGGCATCATCATGATGGCCGGCATCTATTACGGCTCGATGTATGGCGGCTCGACCACCTCGATCCTGGTCAACATCCCCGGCGAAGCCGCCTCCGTCGTCACCTGCATCGACGGCCACCAGATGGCGAAACAGGGCCGCGCCGGCCCCGCGCTCGGCATCGCCGCTTTCGGCTCCTTCGCCGCCGGCACCTTTGCGCTGGTCGCCTTGATGCTGGTGGCCCCGAAGCTTGCCAGCATCGCCATCGCCTTCGGCCCGGCCGAGTATTTCAGCCTGATGGTGCTCGGCCTCGTGGTGCTCACCTTCCTCACCCAGGGATCGATGCCGAAGGCGCTGCTGATGGCGTGCATCGGCGTCGTGCTCGGGCTGGTCGGGCTCGACAGCATCACCGCACAACCGCGGCTGACTTTCGGCCGCATGGAGCTGATCGACGGCATCGGCCTCGTGCCCGTCGTGATGGGCCTGTTCGGCGTCGCCGAGGTGCTGCTCAACACCGAGCAGGCGATCAAGCGCGACATCATCAACACCAAGATCACCCATCTCCTGCCTAGCCAAGAGGACTGGAAGGTGAGCGCAGGTCCGGTCGGCCGCGGCACGATCCTCGGCTTCTTCCTCGGCATCCTGCCGGGCGGCGGCGCGGTGGTGGCGTCATTTGCGTCCTACGCGCTGGAGAAGCGGTTGTCGAAGACGCCCGAGCGTTTCGGACATGGCGCGATCGAAGGTGTCGCGGGGCCGGAATCGGCGAACAACGCCGCGGCGGGCGGCGCCTTCATTCCGCTGATGACGCTCGGCATCCCACCGAATGTGGTGATGGCCCTGTTGCTGGGAGCCTTCGTCATTCACGGCCTGCAGCCGGGACCGCTGCTGATCACGCAAAACCCCGGCCTGTTCTGGGGCATCGTCGCCAGCATGTATATCGGCAACGTCATGCTGCTGATTCTGAACCTGCCGATGATCGGCATGTGGGTGCAGCTGCTCAAGCTGCCCTACAACATCCTGTTTCCCCTGATCATCCTGTTCACGATCCTGGGCGTCTACTGCTCGAGCAACAACGTGTTCGACGTCTATGTGATGATCGCGTTCGGGATCATCGGCTATTTCATGCGCAAGCTCGGTTATGAGCCGGCGCCACTGGTGCTCGCCTTCGTGCTGGGGCCGATGATGGAGAACAACTTACGCAAGTCGCTGATACTGTCGCAGGGCGATCTCTGGACCTTTGTGCAGCGGCCGATCTCGGGGGTGTGCCTTGTGCTTGCGCTGGTGCTGCTGACCGCGCCGCTGCTGCCGTCACTGCGCAAGAAGCGCGAGCTGGTGGCGCTGGATGAGGGGGCGTGAGATCTTCCTGCTCCCCTTGTGGGAGAAGGTGGCATAGGCGGCCTTCGGCCGCCGTTCTCGAGGACGCCGAAGCGAAGCTTCCGCTATGGCGCCGAATGAGGGGCATCTCTCCGAGAACTCCAGAGAGAATTGACTCGCCGAGAGAGACCCCTCACCCGTCTCGTCGCTTTGCGGCGAGTCACCCTCTCCCACAAGGGGAGAGGGTGAAGCGAGATCGCCGCACGACTAAACGAAGTCACCTACCCCGCCGCAGGCAGCGCGCTGTCCGACGGCGCGCCCCATGGGCGCTCGGCTGACGCCAGCCCGATCAGGCGGCCCTGGATGTAGTCGCAGCCCCAATCGCGCAGCATGTTTGCGGCCTCCTCGTCTTGCACCCATTCGGCCACGGTCTTGATGTCGAGGCGTCGGGCAAGGTCGATCAGGGTCTGCACGAAGGCGCGATCGTCGGCGGAATGGGTGACGTTCTGCACGAAGGCGCCGTCGATCTTCACGATATCCACGCCGAGCTTGCGCAGGTTGCGGAACGAGGTGTAGCCGGCGCCGAAATCGTCGATGGCGATGCGGCTGCCGAAATGCTTGAGGCGGCTGACGAAGGCGCGAACATCGTCGATGTCCTGGATCGCGACCGTTTCGGTGATCTCGATGATCAGCCGCTCGGCAACACCGGGATGAGCCAGCATCAGCGACTCGATTCCCGCCCACCAATCCGGATCCATGGTCGTATCCGGCGAGATGTTGAGGCTGAGGCAGATGTCGGACGCAGCCGCGAGCTCGGCGACCACGAGCTCGAGCACGCGATGGTCGACCAGACGGATCAGGCCGAGCCGCTCGGCGACCGGCACGATGTCGGGCGCGAGCAGCACCTGGCCGTCGCCCTGGTCCATCCGTACCAGGCATTCGTGGAATGCACGCTCGCGCGAGACGGCCGAGACCACCGGCTCATAGGCGAGCCTGATGCGACGCTCGTTGAGCGCAGTGACGATCTCGTCAGTGACACGAATGTTGACGCGGCGCTGTGCGTCGCGCGCGGCATCCGGGCGCCAGGCCGCGAACGAGCCGACGCGGCGGCGCTTGGCGGCATCCAGCGTCTCATGGGCGCGGTTGACGGCCTCGTCCGTGTTGCGGGCATAGCGCGGCAAGCTGACCGCGCCGATCGACGCTGTGACCGAGACCGGGCCTGATTTCGTCGGCACCACCTCGTCGCGGATGCCGGCGAGGAAGCGCTCGGCGGCGACGTTCATGTCGTCGACGGTACAGTTCTTCAGGATCAGGCCGAACTTGTTGCCGGAGAAGCGCCCGAGCACGTCGCCGCCGCGCAGGCGCGAGCGAATGCGCTTGGCAATGTCGAGGATCACGGCATCGGCGACGTCGAAGCCGAAGGCATCGTTGACGCGGGCGAGATGATCGATGCCGACCAGCATGAAGGCCGCGGTCGAGCGGAAGCGAGTGGTCTCCTCAATCGTCTCGGCTAGCGCCGCGATCAGATGCGAGCGGTTGAGCTCGCCAGTCAGCGGGTCGAGCCGGGCCAGCTTCGTCAGTTCCTCGTCGCGGGCGTGACGTTCGTTGTTGATACGGATGGAGCCGATCGCGCGCACGGGGCGGCCGTCGGGACCAGCGAACCAGCGGCCGGTCTCCTCGATCCAGATGACGGGATCGCCGGCGCTCATGCGCACGCCGTACTCGACGCGATAGGGCGTGCCGTCGGCACCGTGCACGGCGGAGGTCTGCGCCAGAGCCGCGGTCCGCAGCGTTTGCGCGGGCTCGATCAGCTTGGCGAATTCGGCGCCGGTCGCGAGCCGCTCGGCGGGGATACCGGGAAAGATGCTGGCGACCTGCTCGCCCCAGACGATGCCATCGCTGGCGATGTCCCAGGCGAACACGGCCTGACCGAGCGCGGCCAGGATGTCGGAGGCTTGCGGCAATGTAGGAGTCAAAATCGCCTCGTTTTGGGACAGTGGAGAAGTCCTGAGCCGACCCAGAATAGAGCCAGATTCGCTTCCGACCCTAGGCAAAGTTGATAAACAATTTGGAAACCACGTTTCCCCGGCGCGGGGAACCAAACCGGCCTGGCCGGCATAGGCCTTGCGAGTACAGGACTCGCACCGGCGCCCGCGTCCCGAAACGCGACAATCTCGCCGGATCAACGGTGATTGCGATGTTGAGTACGGATCGATCGGACGCGGCGGACAACGGCACAGGCACGGCCCTGGTGCCGCTGATGCCGACGTTGCAGTGGGTTCACAAGGCGCCGCTGCCGCGCCCCGATCCGAGCTTCGTCACCCAGCTCATCGCCAATGCCGAATATCTGCCCCAGACCAGCCGGCTCCGCCGCGCCTCTTCCGAAGATGCGCGGACGGCCTATGGCAGCAAGCGGCCACTAGGAAGCGTCGCCGCGCGGACGCGGCAGGTGGCTTGAGATTGGACTTGAAGTGAGACGGCGCTTCTTACCTCTCCCCGCTTGCGGGGAGAGGTAAGAAGCGCCTCGACGATGCGAAGCATCGTCCGGCGCGATCCGGGTGAGGGGGTACAGGTCCCACGGCTATCTCATCCGCGGAGAGAGGCCCCTCACCCCATCCCTCTCCCCGTAAGAACGGGCGAGGGAGCACACTGCCGCCGCGGTGAGATGCGAGCAAATTCAGAGAAATCAGCGCGGCGGCGTGTCGGAAGACGGCGTGCCGTTGCCCGGCTGAAGATGCGGCGAGGGAATCTCCGGCGAGGATGGGCCCTGCACCGGCTTTGGCGCAGGATGATCCATCAGCACGGATTCGGCGACGGATTGCGCCGAGGGGGCGGGCGGCGCCGCCGGTGCCGGCTGCGGCGCAATCACCGGCTCGAACTTGCGCTCGGACTCCACATCCTCCGCCGGCGCTTCGGCCCTGCGCTTGGCCTTGCGCGGCGCCGGCACCGTCGTCTCGGCGACATAGGTGACGCGGCGGCGCGTGCGCTGGGCAATGCCGCCGAGGAAGTCCGCCATCGCGAGCAGCACCAGCAGGAAAAAGGTGGAGTTGCCGAATTTGGGCCACATCACGAATTCGGCAGCGGCCGCGCCGAAGATGATCAGCGACAGCAAGTGATCCATCAGGAATTTCGAGCCCGGTCGCGCGCCCTTGACCACTTCGAGCAGCAGCAGCACCACGCCGAGCGCAAGCAGGAGATCGGCGAGCGTGACCGGCCAGGCCTCCCCCGTGATCATCGGCACCTTGAACAGCACGTCCGAGAAGGACACGCTGGGCATCAGGAAGGCGATGATGTTGTAGACCGCGAGCGGAATCAGGAGCAGCGGGAAACCGACCATCGGCGAGATGCCTTCTCGATCAAGATATCCGGACAGAACAATGCAGCGGCGAAGCATTTGCTCCGCCGCCGTCACCGTCTATCTCATGGGTTGGCCGAAACCAGGCGGGTCTGATCTCCCGCCTGAGGAAAGGTCCTGCCGTCAGGACTCTTTCTTCTTCAGGACCTGGCGGCCCTTGTACATGCCGGTCCTGAGGTCGAGATGGTGCGGACGACGGAGCTCGCCGGAGTCCTTGTCTTCCACATAGGTCGGCTTCTTGATGGCATCTGCCGAGCGGCGCATGCCACGGCGCGACGGCGAGGTTTTTCTTCTCGGAACGGCCATTTCAATATCCTCTAGGGATTGGTGTCATCAGGGCATCGTCCGCGAAGGGACGGCTCAGCACCCGCAATACGAGGCGAGCTGAATGCCGATCAAGGCCGCGCTTATAGAGGAAGGCTGACCGTAAAGCTAGGCTCTTGGCCCGGAAAATACGCCCGGAACGGGCCAAAATCAGCGATTTTCGCTCCAACAGGTCGCAAGCGAGCTCGCCTGCCCCCGCGCCATATAGGTGGCCGCCAGCCGCCGGACGCCCGGGCCGGGGGTCCGGGCGCTGCGTTTGACCGGATTCGGCAGGATCGACGCCAGAAGCGCGGCCTCCCGGGGGGAGAGGTTTTCCGCCGATTTGCCGAAGGCATAGGCGCTGGCGGCCTCCACGCCAAACTGCCCTTGTGGGCCGAGCTCGGCGATGTTGAGGTAAATTTCCAGAATCCGCGGCTTGGGCAGGACGAGGTCAATCCAAAGTGCCAGCGGGAATTCGAGCGCCTTGCGGACGAAGTCTCGTCCCTGCCACAGGAACAGGTTTTTCGCCACCTGCTGGGTGATGGTGGAGGCGCCCCGGAAGGCGGTGCCGTCCTCCCTCGCGTCGTCGATCGCCTCGCGCAGCGCGCCCCAGTCGATGCCGCGATGCTTGCAGAAATGGGCGTCCTCGGCCGCCACCACCGCGCGCGGCAGATAGGGCGACATATCGGCCAGATTGATCCACTGCCGCTGCATCGGCGCGCCCCGTAAACTTCGCCAGGCCATCAGCGTCGAAACAGGGTGGCCGGTGCGGTAGAACGGCGCGATCACATAGGGTGCGAGAACTGCAACCGCGAGCGCCACCAGCAGGATTTTGACGATGCGCAAATCGACCTTTCCGGCGCAAACTGAACCGCGGCCACGGGCTGGACCATTAAGTCTGTGATAATTCGGGCCTTTTCCAGCAGTTTTTAGGCCTTCCAAACGATTGACTGGGGCGGGCGCATAAAGGATTGTCCGGCCGAATTTTAGTTCTGGAGCCCTTCTTGATGACCGGCACGCCCCCGTCCGATTTCGCCAAACGTCTGGACAAGACCGCTGATGACACCGAGACCCTGCTCGGGCGCCTGCTGTCGGACGACATCCTGCACGACGAGATCGCCCGGCCCAAGCGACTGATGGACGCAATGCGCTATTCGAGCCTGAATGGCGGCAAGCGCCTGCGGCCGTTCCTGGTGGTCGAGAGCGCGGCCGTGTTCGGCGTGCCGCGCGAGGCGGCCCTGCTCGCCGGCGCGGCGCTCGAATGCATCCACTGCTACTCGCTAATTCATGACGATCTGCCGGCGATGGACAATTCGGACCTGCGCCGCGGCCGCCCCACCCTGCACAAGAAGACCGATGACGCGACCGCGATCCTGGCCGGCGACGGCCTCTTGACGCTAGCGTTCGACATCATCACCCGCGACGAGATCCATCGCGACGCCAATGTGCGGCTGCTGCTGACACGCGCGCTGGCGCGCTGCGCCGGCATCGGCGGCATGGTCGGCGGTCAGATCCTCGACCTCGCCGGCGAAGGCCGCTTTGGTGGCAACGAGCCGATCGATGTCGCGCGTATTCAGCAGATGAAGACCGGCGCGCTGCTGCGCTATGGCTGCATCGCCGGCGCGATCCTCGGCCAGGCCTCGAATGCGGAATATCAGGCGCTCGACGATTACGGCCGCGCGCTCGGCGAAGCCTTCCAGATCGCTGACGATCTGCTCGACGTTGAAGGCGATGCGGCCGCACTCGGCAAGCCGTCGGGCCAGGATGCCGTTCTCGGCAAGACCACCTTCGTGACCCAGCTCGGGATCGAAGGCGCCAAGCAACGCGTGCGCGACCTGCTCGCGCGCGCCGACAGCGCCGTCTCGATCTTCGGCGACCGGGCCGTCGTGCTGCAGGCCGCCGCGCGCTTCGTCGCCGAGCGGAAGAGCTGACGCGCGTCGATGGCGGCCGGCGGCAAAGAGGATCCCGTCCTCGTCCGCTTCCGCCAGATGTCGCGGCCGATGCGGCTCATCTATGCACGGCCGCGGACCTTCATCGCGCTCGCGGTCGGCATCCTGGTCTGCCTGCTGTTGCCGGGGACATACCGGCTGGTGACACGGCTCCTACTCGGCTGGGATGGGCTGATCGCGGTCTATCTCGTGCTGGTCTATGCGATGATGCTGTGCAACGACCACCAGCACATCCGCCGCGCCGCCGCGATGCAGGACGACGGCCGCTTCGTGATCCTGCTGGTGACGGCGACCGGCGCCTTCGCCAGCATCGCGGCGATCGTCTCGGAGCTCGGCACCCCGCATCGCGGCGTCCTCGAGCTGACGATCGCGATCACCACCATCGCGCTGTCATGGGCGGCCGTGCACACGACGTTCGCGCTGCACTACGCGCATGACTATTACCGCAACGCCAAGCCGGGCGGCTTGCAATTCCCGAGTGGCGGCAAGGAAGACCGCGCCGACTATTGGGATTTCGTCTATTTCTCGTTCGTGATCGGCATGACCGCGCAGGTCTCCGACGTCGGCATCACCGACAAGACGATCCGCCGCACGGCCACGGCACATGGGATCGTCTCGTTCATCTACAACACGGCGCTGTTGGCACTGACGGTGAACATCGCCGCGAGCGCGATTGCGACCTGATGTCGTGCCGGCCTTCCGGGACGACATCTCTGATCAGGCACGGCCTTCAACGACACACTTCTACATTCGCATCGTTGCCGGGGCCACCGCCGCCGCGATATTCCAGGCGGCAACCGCGGCTGACCGGACGGCAGCCCGCGCTATTGCAGAAGACCTGTCCACCAGCGGCGGCGCGGCCTGCACCAGCGGCAGTAGCGATGCCGGCGGCGGCACCATAACCGCCCGCAGCTCCAGCAGCCCCACCTCCGGCCTGACGACGCTGCCGTGCAGGACGTTCATCACCGTCGTCGCGCTTCGCGGCCGCGGGCTTGGCCGGCTTGGCCGCACGCTGCTTCTCGCATTCATTGTCGTCGTTGATCGCATAGCCCTCACGGCAGACGATCCTGGTGCATTTGTCGCCATCGGCCTTGAAGCCGTGCTCGCAGACCAGCGGACAGACGCGCGACGGTTTTGACTTGACCGCATCGAGCGCGTCGGTGCTCGCCACCTTCACGTCGAGCTTGGTGCCCGCATAGCGGTTGAACTGCGACAGCGATCGCTGCGAGGACGTATTCCAATTGCCGTCGGCCTGTCCGGAGTAACACCCCACGCGGCCGAGCTCGGTCTGCACCGAGCGGTTGAGATCGGCCGGCACGGTCGCCGGGGTCAGCGAGGCGACGTTGGTGCCGGGCGAGCCCGCCGTGCTGGCCGGCGCAGCGCTCGGGGCTGAAGCAGCGAGATTGACGCGCTGCTGCTCGGCGGCGGCCGCCTGCTGCTGCGCCTGCTCCTTGGCTTTTTGCGCGGCAAGCTGCGCCTGCTCGGCAGCCTTCGCCTCGGCTACAGCCTTGGCCTGAGCATCCTTCTGCGCGCCGAGCGCGGCAAGACGGTCGCGCTCCGCCTCGGCCTGCTTCGCCTTCGCCGTGGCCGCCGCATGGGCCTGCTCGGCGCCGATTTTCTCGAGCTGGAGCCTGGCGAGGCTCGCATAGAAACCGTCGGGATGCTGGGCGAGGAAGGCTTCCCACGCCGGCCTGTTGCCGACCTGGAGCGCCAGCTCGTAGTCGCGGCGCATGTCGGCCTGCGGGTTCGCCGTCGGCGCTACGGCCGCCACCTTGACCGGCACCAGCGGCACGTCCTCGCCGCCGAGCGAACCGTAGACGAACGGCTCCTGCTTGTTGCCGGTCGACTTGAGCACGTCGTCACGCACGAAGCCGAAGGCGCGGCGGACGTCGAGGCCCGGCGTGGTCAGATGCTTCGACAGTGCGACGGTGAACGGGCTGTTGGCACCGTCGCCGTCCTGTGCCGTGAAACCGGCCTTGGCCGAATAGGCAATCAGCGTGTTGGGGCTGGTCGGCTCGACCTGGGCGAGACCGCGGCCGATGCCGCGCGAGGCAATCGTGCGCTTCATCCTCTTGCCGAACGGATTGTCGCGGCAGGCATCCAGGATCACCAGACGAAGCTGCTTTGCCGGCTCGACCGCAACCAGGACACGGTCGAGCGAGAGCGCCTCGTCATAGACATCGGTGTCGCGCTCGAGCTTGGCATCCACCGGGATCAGATAGTTCGAGCCCTCGACCTCGATGCCGTGGCCGGCGTAGTAGACCACGGCGATATCGGCATCGCGGGTCGCGTCGGCGAAGTCCCGCAGCACGCGCCGCGTGTCCAGCGCCGACAGATCGTGCCGGGACTCGACGACATCGAAGCCGGCTTCCTTCAGCGTCTTCGCCATCACCGCCCCGTCATTGACGGGATTGGCGAGCGAGGGCGCGTGCTGATAGGCCGAATTGGCGAGCACCAGCGCGACGCGCTTTCCGGCAAAAGCAGGCCCGGCGCCGAACAGCAGGCCGAGGGCGACGAAAAGCGGACAAAGTCTGAGCAAGCTGCGCATGACACGACTTCCGATGTTCCGGGCCGTTCGGGCCCTTTGGCACCGCTTTAGCAACATCCGCCGCCGGCGCTTGTGATGGAGGTCACGAAGGGGACGCCGACGACAGGCCGAACCACCTCTTTTGTTTGTCGCGCCAGCGCTGTCGCGGTTCGCCAAGGAATGGCCGTGCGGACGGGGTTCCGTCAGACAACCCCGATGTGCTCCCGATATTGCGGCAGATTGTCCGTAATTTCGTACCAAGGCGCCTTCGAGCCAACGAAAATATGGGCGCTCGGCCGGATCGAGGGGGCATCGACCAGGGTTCCCATGGCAACATGGACCCATTGTCCTTCACGGACCCGCGAATAGAGCAGCGAGCCGCAGCGGGCACAATGCGCGTCATGAGTAGTGTCGTCGCCGAAAATCATCCGGAGGTCCCCACCCTGGATAATGCGGAGCTTGTCCTGCGGGATGCCGGCGAACGGCTTGAACGCTGCGCCGGTGGTGCGACGGCAGTTCGAGCAGTGGCAGTTCATCGCATAGGAAAATTCGTCGGCCACCTCGAAGCGCACAGCGCGGCAATAGCATTCGCCGGTGAGGATACGAGCGTTCGAATTCTCTGATCCGGTCATTCCAGCGTCCTTGCACAATTGGCGAGAGACACCCATAGCGCATTTTAATGTCTACGACTAAGTTCCCCCGAAACCATCATGCAAAGGAATGACCCATGAGCCAGGACCGGTCGAGCGTCGAAGCAGTCGTGCAATCCTACTTTGACGGACTCTATGAGGGCGACGCCGAAAAGCTCGGCGCCATCTTCCATCCCTCCGCCGATCTGCGCTGGGTCGAGAAGGGCGAGCTCCAGGTTCTTACGGTGCCCGACTGGCTCGACCGCGTTCGCAAGCGCGCCTCGGCCAAGGCCGAAGGCAAGCCGCGCGAGGACTTCATCGTCACCATCGACCGTTCGGACGACAAGACCGCCTTCATCAAGGTGCGCTGCCAACTGCCCCCGCGCTATTTCACCGACTATCTGGTGGCGATGAAGCTCGCGGACGGTTGGCAGATCGTGTCGAAGTCGTACCGGTACGACCTGAGGGAGTGAGAGGGCAAAACCTTCGGCCGCCCGAATTGGGAGGCGCTCTCTTCTCGTCACTGCGAACCAAACTCTCGCCACCCGTCATTGCGAGGAGCCCTTGCGACGAAGCAATCCAGAATCCCTCCGCGGAGAGATTCTGGATTGCTTCGCTGCGCTCGCAATGACGGTGCGGGTGAAGCGTCGGCTGCATCTCCCTGTCCACTTGCCCGAAGGTTCCCCATGCCTCTCGACCGCCGCTCCCTGCTCGCCTCACTGTGCTGGATGGCCGCCTCTCCCGTGCTGGCCGCGGAGACGCCGCCTGAGCTCGAAACCTACGAACGCGAGAGCGGCGGGCGGATCGGGGTCTATGCGGAAAATCTGACCACCGGCGCGAAGTTCGCCTGGCGTGCCGACGAGCGGTTCGTCATGTGCTCGACATTCAAGGCTTCGCTTGCGGCCTGCGTGCTGGCGCGGGTCGATCGCGGTGAGGCGCAACTCGCGGCCATGATCCCTTATGGCCAGGCGGATCTGCTGGAATACGCACCGGTGGCGAGGGAAAACCTCGTGGCCGGCAAGATGTCGGTCGGCGAGATGTGCAAGGCCATCGTCGAGCTCAGCGACAACACCTGCGCCAATCTGCTGCTGGCGCGGATCGGCGGCCCCGCCGCGCTGACTGCATTCTGGCGGTCGCTCGGCGATACCACCTCGCGGCTCGACCACAACGAGCCCGAGCTCAACCGCTCACCGCCGGGCGACCCCCGGGACACCACGACGCCGGCGGCAATGGCAGGAAATTTGCGGCGGCTGGTGACGGGCGAAGCATTGTCGCCGGCCTCACGCGAGCAGCTCACCGAATGGATGGTGAACTGCAAGACCGGCGCAAACCGGCTGCGCGGCGGGCTCCCCGCGAGCTGGAAGATCGGCGATAAGACCGGCAACAACGGCAAGGACGCCTCGGGCGATATCGCGGTCGCCTGGCCCAAGCCGGATACACCGATCCTGATCGCGGCCTATGTCCAAGGCGGCACGCCGAGTGCGGCGCGGATCGCGGCCGTGTTTGCGCAAATCGGGCGAATGGTCGCCGATCGGCTGGCGTAAGCCGCGCCGCATTGACCTTGCGGGCGCTTCCGGGTCAAGACAGACCGTCATGGAAGCGAAATTTCAGACTTTTCTCATCTTGCTCGCCGTGCTGGCAGGCACCGCACTTGCCGCCCGCCGCTTCAACATCGCGCCTGCCATTCTGCTGATGCTCTCCGGCGTCGGCCTCGCCTTCGTGCCGGGCATGCCCCCGGTGGAATTGCCACCAGAGCTGGTGCTCTTGATGGTGCTGCCGCCGCTGATCTACTCGGCGAGCGTCGCCATGAGCTGGCGCGAGTTCAAGAACAATCTGCGTCCGATCGTGCTGCTCGCGGTCGGCGCGGTGATCTTCACCACGGCGATGGTGGCGGCCGTCACGCACTACATGATCGGTCTGCCCTGGACCATCGGCTTCCTGCTCGGGGCTATCGTCGCGCCACCCGACGTGGTGGCGCCGCTCGCGATCGCGCGCCGGCTCAACATGCCGCGCCGGCTCCTGGTCATCCTCGAGGGCGAAGGGCTGGCCAATGATGCCACCGCGCTGATCCTGTACCGCTTCGCGCTCGCGGCGATCATGGTCGGGAATTTCTCGCTGCCGCTCGCGGCCGGCGAGTTCCTCCTCATCGTCGCCAGCGAGATCGCCTTCGGTATCGGCGTCGGCTGGCTCTCCTTACGCTTCCGCAAATGGTCCGGGGATCCGCAGGTCGAGCTGACGCTGTCGCTGATCACACCCTACGTCTCCTACTGGCTGCCCGAGCACGTCGGCGGCTCCGGCGTGATCGCGACCGTCGCCTGCGGCCTCTATGTGAGCTGGAACGGGCCGTTGCTGATCTCGTCGGCAACGCGCCTGCAAGGCATCTTCTTCTGGGATCTCGTGATCTATCTGATCGAGGGCATGCTGTTCCTGCTCACCGGCTTCCAGATGCGCGCGCTCTACGAGAAATCAAAGGCCTTCCCGCTCGACGACATTCTCATCGCGACCGCGGTGGTCCTGGTCATCGTCGTCATCGCGCGCTTCGCCTGGCTCTATCCCGCGACCTATCTGCCGCGGATGCTCTCCAAATCGCTGCGTGAGCGCGACCCGTCGCCGCCATGGCAATGGCCGTTCGTGCTCGCCTTCACCGGCGTGCGCGGCGCGGTGTCGCTGGCGGCCGCGCTGGCACTGCCGTTCACGCTGCCTGACGGCGAGGCCTTTCCGTATCGCGATTTGATCCTGTTCGTCGCCTTCGGCGTCATCTTCGTCACGCTGATCGGCGTCGGCCTGACGCTGCCGCCGGTCGTGCGCTGGCTCGGCGTCGCCGAAGCCGGCCGCCACGAGCACGCCGCCGCGCACGAAGCCGAGATCGCCGCCCGCCGCCAAGCGCTCGATGCCGCACTGGAATCGCTCGACGCGCTGACCACGCAGAAAGAAGTGTCCGAAGAAGTGATGCGGCTTCTGCGTGCACGACACGATATCCGCGTCAACCAGCTCCCGGACTCGCTCGATCCCAACCACCACGACGTCTCAGCCGCCGGTATCGCACTGACCCGCGACCTGATCGCCGCCGAAAGAAAATTCATCCACAACCTCCTGCGCGACGGCCAGATCACCGACGAGACACGACGGCGGATCGAGCGCGATCTGGATCTGGAGGAGGCTAGTCTGGCGAACCGGGAGTATCGGGGCGGGCCGCTGTAGGGCGTGCAAGTCGCTCGCGATGACGATTCATCCTGATCCCATCACGCTTTGGATGCCCAGCGGCCAGCGCGGTCTACCGCCTCTCGCAAAACTCCCCTACCGCGGCTGCCACGGCACCTGCAATCAGCTGCTGCCGCTCCGCCGAGTTCATCTCCATTTCCTCGTCGCGATTGATGATCGAGCCGGCCTCGAGCAGCACGGCGGCGCTCCGCGTGCGCGACAGCACGACGAGCCCGTCATAGCGATAGACGCCGACATCCCTGTCGAGCAGCTGGCGGCGGTAGCGGCCCATCACCGGCAGGGTGTATTGGCTGGCATAGTGCAGGCCCTGCGCCTTCAGCTGCATGCCGATCATCCGGGCCAGCATCAGGCTGGTGGCAAAGTGCGGATTCTGCTGCGACACGAACAGCGAGTGACCCGAGAAGCGGTCGCTGAAATAGCTCTTCGCGCCGTCGAACTCCCAGATTTCGAGCAGCTTGTCCGGTACCGAATCATGATGGACCGACAGGAACAGATCGGCGCGGCCTTCGTTGGCGGCGCCGACGCGCTTGGACAGGCTCGGCCGTGCCTTGCCGTCCGTGACGAGCAGGCGGGTTTCGGCAAAGCCTTCAGACTTGAGCTTCGCTGTGATCAATCTGGCGAGGCGGAAATTGAAGCCGAACTCCGGATCATTGCGCGCGCTCAACGCGCCGTAGGAGTCCGGGGTGTGCCCGACATCCACGACGATCCGAAATTTACGCATCTCACATTTGGCCGGTGACGGCTGCTTGGCCTTGAGTCTCGCAGTCTTTCGCGCGGCAACGGCCTCGCTGCTGCCAACAGTCGCAAGCGGCGACAGCAAGATCGACGCGACCAGTCCGACGATGATGTTCCGCCGCCGCCTCAAGCGCTACTCCGCTGCTGCGATCCTCGGATGACCGACAAAGCCGGCAACGCCGCGGGAGCCACGGAAGGCGAGCAGCTCCTCGCCGAGCACGATGATCTTCTTCGGCTCGCCGTCAGGCTCGGGGAGCTCCTCAGACAGCGGCACGGGAATCCGGAAGCGGCGCAACAATTCGTCCATTCCCGTTCCGGGGCCGGACTCGGTCAGGAATTTGTTGTCCTCGGCGCGGAGCATGGTGGATCCTCTCCGATTTGTTTTTTGCTTTTGGTAAAGCTTGACGCACGAAAATCCGAGCGTCAACGCGCGAACGGACTTCAGACGCGGCCCTGTCGGAAGCGAATCGAGCGGCCCATCGCGTCAACGACTAAATACTTGAGAATAAACGTAAATTTTCATCGTGTTGCCGTGCGGTGCGGTGCTGAGCACCGCGCGAATTGCCACGCTCGCGGAGATTGTCCGCAACTGTTGCGCAGGAGCGACGGACGAAGTCGCAATCAGCCGGTATTTTGGGCCTAGGTTTTGAATTCGAATCATCCGTTAAATGTCTACTTGGGGGTCCAATGACGAAACTCGCGTTCGCAACTGCCGCTGTGATGGTGCTGCTCACCGGCGCTGCTTCGGCCGCTGACCTCGCGGCCCGACCCTACACCAAGGCACCCGCAATCGCTCCGATCTACAACTGGAGCGGCTTCTACGTCGGCGCCAACGGCGGTGGTGGCTGGGCCGACAAGTGCTGGGACATCTACAACGATGCCGGCTTCTCCGTTACTCCGGCCTTCCGGGAAGGCTGTCACGATGCGAGCGGCGCCACCGTCGGTGGTCAGATCGGTTACCGCTGGCAGGCCGCCAGCTGGGTGTTCGGTGTTGAGGCGCAGGGCAACTGGGCCGATTTCACCGGCTCCAATTCCAGCTTGTTCTACGGCAACTTCACCAACCGCTCCAAGATTGATGCGCTTGGCCTATTCACCGGCCAGGTCGGCTACAGCTGGAACAACGTCCTCTGGTACGTGAAGGGCGGCGCCGCGGTCACCCACGACAAGTACGAGGGCGTGATCACCAGCACCGGTTCGGTGTTTGATCGCGCCACCGAGACCCGCTGGGGCGGGATCGTAGGCACCGGCATCGAATTCGGTTTCGCGCCGAACTGGTCGCTGGCGCTCGAATACGATCACCTGTTCATGGGACATCGCGACATCACCTTCACCTCGGACATCGTTCCGGGATTCATGCGCGGTGATACGATCCGCCAGGATGTCGACATCGTCACCGCTCGCGTCAACTACCGCTTCGGTGGCCCGATCGTCGCCAAGTACTGATCGGTTCTTTCTCCGACAGACAAAGCCCCGGCATTGCCCGGGGCTTTTCCTTTTTGCGCAAAGCTGACCGATTGATTTGGTCGACCGAGTCCATCGCGCGTGCTTGGTGCAGCGGCTGTCTCACAAGGCGATGGCATTCGCGGTCCAGCGGAAGCGGCACTGGAATAGCGGGTTCTCGGCGCGTCCCTAGGCAGCACGCGGCGGAGATTGTGTCTGCTGAAGAGGCTCGCCCACCTCTTCCGCAATCGCCTGGAGCGCGCGCAACGTGTACTCCCGGTTCATCGACTCCGTGGTCGCGTGGAGTTCGCGCAATGCGATCCTGAACGGCTCCTGCCTGTCCGGGAAGTCCGATGCATCGGACACCAACAACTGCTGGGCTGCCGATAGGAGCTTGGTTCGCGCGCCCTCCCATGCGGTCATCATCTGACGCACACGTGGGCCACCGCCGACACCCCAGATCTTGTCAAGAAGATCCGCGTCCATGAGGTGCTGATCCTGCGCTTCCCGCAGGATCATGTTCATATGGCTGAGCAACTGGGTCACGGCCGACTTCCAGGCATCCATCTCCCTGGACGTATCCGGCGCCAATGGGAAATCGAACCTGGCCGGCCTGTATTGGCTGTTCCTCTCCAGGAAGAGGAATCTGAACTCGATACCGATGTTGATGGCACTCAGAAGGCGGGACGTGAGAGGATCGCCATAATGCCGGACGATCATCTTGACGATATAGATGTGGATCTCGGTCTTCTTGCTCACATAGGTCACGACCCGGGACACGAAGAGCCGGTACGCATGGTCACCCTTGGACGTCGCGACGACAAGATAGTTCTCGTCGCCGCCCTGGAGCGCATTGGTCGCCAGCGTCCTGATGCCTTCGGCCCATGTCCCGCTCATCTCGACCGGCATTCTGTTGATGAAGGCTTTCCAGCCGAAAACGCGGTTCTTTTCCTCCGGGAAACCAAACACCTGGAAGGAATTTCCGACCATCTCGATCTTGAACTTCGACAGATCGGCTCCGTCCGTCCCGATCACCGGAGGCGCATCACTGTGAAGGATGATCTTCCGCTCCGGATAGGTCTCCGAGGAGACGCGCGATTCCAGATATATCTGAATGCAGCTGTGGAGCCTGGCAGCAGACGAGACGAGCTTCTGCCGCCAGAGTTCATCCTGCTTGCTGACTCCGCCACTGGCGCCACCGTGCCTGCCGAGCACGGCATCCGCCGTCGCCGAAATATCCGCCAGCAACGCGAAAACGGGATTCGCCGATGGCTCGGCCGTGCTCGCGCCAGGCGTATAGGCAGACATGCCCGGCACCTTGAATATGTGATCCTCGTCGATCTTGATCGCCTGGAGATAGTCGAGCGTGGTCTGATTGGCCGCACCGATTGAAATCGGAAGAATTCTTCGCGGGATGTTGCCATAGATCTTGGGACGTTCCTCCAACGACCTTGCAAAAAAGCCGACCTCGAAGCCCGGAAACGCGAAGCTTGGTTTGAGTCGGTCCGTCAGGATCACGAGGAGAATGTCAGCCTCATCCAATGCGTTGGTGATCACGGTGCGATAGTCCGACCCCTTTCCGATGCTCCCGACGTCGCGGAACACCTTGACGGGAGGAAGGGACGCAGCGACGGCAAACAATTGCAGCAGCTCCGCCTCGAAGCTAGCGGCCAGCTCCCGGTCTTCACTGACATAGCTGATGAAGACTGAGATCTGCTCGGGCCGGGCGGTCTTTGCCCGCCGGGTTCGGCCGGAATTCGCCGACTTGCGTTTGCCAACTGTTGTCGACTTTTGCTTGCCCGCCTTGGCCATGTGACCCTCCCGAATACCTAAGATTGTGATCTGATGCGCAATTCTCCATTTCCGAGCGTGAGCCTAGGCGGTAGCCTGCCGTGGCAATGTAAGCTGGTTCACAGAACGGCAAGTTTTATCGGATCGCGCGCGAGCGCCGTGCCAGAGATCCTCGGCGTGACAAGGCTCTGCTTGTGACCGCTGACGGGCATAACTTGCGGAGCTGGCGGCTAGACCGGCCGCTCCCCCTTCACCGTCACGCGTGTGCCCGAGCGCGTGTGCGGCCAGTAGTCCCACATCGCGCGGTGCTGGGTGCAGCGGTTGTCCCAGAAGGCGATGGCGTTCTCGGTCCAGCGGAAGCGGCATTGGAACAGCGGGTTCTCGGCGTGCTGGTAGAGATAGGCGAGCATCGCGTCGCTCTCATCACGCGGGATGCCGTTGATGTGGCGGGTGAAGCCGCGGTTGACGTAGAGCGCTTTCCTGCCGGTGACAGGATGCCTGCGCACCACGGGATGCTCGGCATGGGGATAGGAGGGACGGTCGGCGACGCCATAATTCGCATAGAGGCCGCGATAGATCGGCTCGCCATCGTGCAGCGCCGTCAAGCCGTCGAGATAGGCCTTCATGCGCTCCGACAGCGCCTCATAGGCCGCATACATGTTGGCGAACAGCGTGTCGCCGCCGCGCGGCGGACATTGCTTGATGTAGAGGATCGAGCCCATCGGCGGCTCGAGATCGCAGGAGACGTCGGAGTGCCAGCCCTCGCCATTGGCGCGCGGCGAGTTCTTGTCGGCGTAGATCTTCATCAAGGCCGGGTCTTCGTCCTCGTGGGGAGCTGCGGGATGAAAATGCAATTCGCCGAACTTGCGGCCAAAGGCGAGGTGCTGCTGCGGCGTGATGTGCTGGTCGCGGAAGAAGATCACGAGGTTTTCGGCGAGCGCGCGGTGGATCTCGTCCATCTGCCGGTTGGTGCGGGTGTCGCCGTCGACGAGCCTGCCTACGTCGACGCCGGAGATTTCGGCGCCGATGATGGGGGTGAGCTTTTCAACCTGAAGCGTTTCGTATGGCGCGCCGTCCTCAGCCGTGTGGCGATAGCGCGGACCCTGCTTGCCGGCGAGTGAGCTCATGGCGTGTCTCCCGATCGTTATTGATTGGGAGTCATCGTAGCGCGCGGAGACGGATGTGCAATCTGCACCGCAAACTCAGTTGTCGTCCCGGACAAGCGTAAGCACAGAGCCGGGACCTCCGCGCGAGCGCTTGCGCTCGTCGCGATAACCACAGGATCAGGTTTGGCGAAGACTCGGAGTGACGGCCCGTCGTAACCACCCCGGATCGGCGCGCGCTTGAGGCGCGCTTGTCCGGGAAGACGGCGGAGCGTGGAACGCGAGCGGAGTAGAACTACTCCGCTGCTGGCGCCGGCACCTTGGCGCCCTGGCCGTAGCGCTGGTCGATGTAGTCGATCACCAGCGCCTTGAAGTCGGCGGAGATGGTCGGGCCGCGCAGCGTGCGGAACTTCTTGCCGTCGACGAACACCGGCGCGGCCGGCGCTTCGCCGGTGCCGGGGAGCGAGATGCCGATATTGGCGTGCTTGGATTCGCCGGGGCCGTTGACGATGCAGCCCATCACCGCGACGTTGAGCTCTTCGACGCCGGGATATTTCGTCTTCCAGGTCGGCATCTCGTCGCGGATGAAATCCTGGATCGAGCGGGCCAGCTCCTGGAACGTGGTCGAGGTGGTGCGGCCGCAGCCGGGGCAGGCCGCAACCAGCGGCACGAAGGTGCGGAAGCCCATGGTCTGCAACAGCTCCTGGCCGACCTGCACCTCACGGGTGCGGTCGCCGCCGGGCTCCGGCGTCAGCGAGATGCGGATGGTGTCGCCGATGCCCTGCTGCAGCAGAATGCCGAGAGCAGCCGACGACGCCACGATGCCCTTCGAGCCCATGCCGGCTTCGGTCAGGCCGAGATGGATCGCGTAGTCGGAGCGGCTGGCGAGATCCTGATAGACCGCGATGAGGTCCTGCACCGCCGAAACCTTGGCCGAGAGGATGATGCGGTCCTTGGGCATGCCAAGCTCTTCGGCGCGGGCGGCCGAGAGCAGCGCCGACTGCACCATGGCCTCGCGCGTCACCGCGCGCACGTCGCGCGGATTGGGAGACGCTGCGTTCTCGTCCATCAGCTTGGTCAAAAGCTCCTGGTCGAGCGAGCCCCAATTGGCGCCGATGCGCACGGGCTTGTTGTTCTTGTTCGCGATCTCGATGATGTCGGCGAACTGGGTGTCGCGCTTGTCCTTGAAGCCGACATTGCCGGGATTGATGCGGTACTTGGCGAGCGCCTCGGCGCAGGCCGGATAGGCCGCGAGCAGCTTGTGGCCGATATAATGGAAGTCGCCGATCAGCGGCGTCGTGATGCCGCGCTTGGCGAGGCCATCGCGGATGTGCGGAACGGCGGCTGCGGCCTCCTCGCGGTCCACGGTGATGCGGACCATTTCGGAGCCGGCGCGCGCGAGCGCTGCGACCTGGGCGATGGTGCTGTCGACGTCGGCGGTATCGGTGTTGGTCATCGACTGCACGACGATCGGTGCACCGCCACCAACGGCAACGTTGCCGACCTTGACCTGGGTGGTCCGGTGCCGCGGCGCCGGGCCCGCGATGTCTGAATCGATGTTGTTTTCGAGCTTGTTCATGGGGTCCAAATATCAGGTTTTGGTGACGTTCAGCAATGCATCGCGCGGCGCCGCAGCGACTTGGCTGGGACGGTTAACCAGAAAAAGCCCAGCAATTACAAGGAGAGCTGCCGCCCCGAACGCCAAGCTTAGGGTGTCGTGCATGATGAAATAGCTACCGACGACGCCAAACAAAGGGGTGATGAAGGTAAAAGCGGACAATTTGCTGGCCGAATAGGCCTTCACCAGCGCGAACCAAAGCGTGAACGTGGTTCCCACCACCCAGATCGCCTGGAACGCCATCAGGCCGAGCGACAGCGGGCTCGGCGTGTGCGTGATGGATTCGCCGAACAGCCAAGCCGCCAGCCCCAGGATGGGGATCGAGGTCGCGACCTGATAGCCCAGCGCCTTCTCGGGCGCGGCGAAGCGCAGCCGCGTGCCCTTGGCAACCAGCGTGGTCGCCGCCCACAGTGCGGCGCCGCCGACGATCATGAGGTCGCCGAGCAGAACATGCGAATCGACATTGGGCTGCGGTACGCCGATCGCGAGAGCGACTCCGGCAAAGCTGATGGCCAATCCCAGCCATTGCGAGCCGCCGAGACGCTCGCCGAGCACCTGGTAGGAGCCGAGCGCAACGAAGAACGGCGCCGTGTAGAGGAACACCACCGCACGCGAAGCAGACGTGAGACGCAGCCCCTGGAAGATCAGCACGAATTCGATGCCGAACATCAGTCCGGCAATCAGGCCGGGCTTCCAGGTGCCGTCACGTTCGAAGAAATTGACGCCACGCAAGGTGCCGATGATGAACAGCACCGGCAGCGCCCCCATCGAGCGGATGGTGGCCTGGAGCATCGGCGGAATGTCCGGCAGCACCAGCTTCACCGCGATCTGGTTGAATCCCCAGGTCAGGCACAGCATGAGCATCAGGGCGATGGCGCCGGCGCTGAGGGGGCGTGCGGCGGACGGTATGGCTTGAGGTGCGGACATTTCTTCCCAAAAATCCGGCTTTGCGCCGTTGTTGCTTCAAGACATTTTCTGACAATGCGTGCAGACGCCCGTGATCTCCACCACAGACAGCTTTGGCGCGAAGCCTGAGCTGCGCGCGGCGGCGTTGAGGTCCTTGGCGAAGGACGCCGAGGGGATCTCGCCGACCAGGCCGCAACGCTCGCAGATCAGGAACGCCACCGCGGAGGTCGCGTCGTGGTCATGGGCGGCGCAGGCGAGATAGGCATTGCGGCTCTCGATGCGATGCACGAGGCCGTTCGCCATCAGGAAATCGAGGGCACGATAGACCGTGATCGGCGCCGGCCGCGCCATCGACTTGGCGAGCTCGTCGATCACCTCATAGGCCCCGAGCGGGCGGTGGCTGGAGAGCAGCGCTCCCAGCACCTGGCGGCGGATCAGCGTGAATTTCTGCGCGCGCTGCTCGCAGACCGCCTCGGCATGCGCGAGTGCATCCGCGGTGCAGCGGCGGTGATCGTGATCGGGCGCGGGAAATGCCGGCTTTGCGAGTGTCATGCGGCTGACCTTCTAGCATTTCGGCTCGGGAACCCAAAGCGCGACACTGCGGACGGCCCGCCAGCCATGCCAGCGCTGCGGGACAGCTACCCGATAAACCTGCCCTGAAATAATCATAAGCTTGCTTATTATATCTTCTGCTTATTGGAGACCAAGCTCATGACGCGCGGGTCTGTCGACCAGAATTTCCTGTTCACGCTCTCCGAGCTCTACCGCCTGCTGCGCGTCTATGCCGACAAGGAGGCGTCGCGGTTCGGCATCACCCGCGCGCAATGGGCGGTGCTGGCCAAGGTGGAGCGCAGCGAGGGCATGAAACAGTCGGAGCTCGCCGAGCTCCTGGAGGTGCAGCCGATCACGCTGACGCGCCTGATCGACAAGCTCTGCGGCAATGACTGGCTCGAACGGCGCAGCGACGCCTCGGACCGCCGCGTCAAGCGCCTCTACCTGAAGAAGGCCGGCCGGCAGCTGCTTGGCCGGATGAGCGGGCTCAGGTCCGAAATCACCGCCAACGCGCTCGACGGCATCAATCCGGCGGATGCCCACCGTCTCCTCACCCAGCTCGAAACCATCAAGGAAAACGTGCGGACCGCGATCCAGACATCAGGCGCGGAACAAGCGCGTAAGGAGCAGCGCTATGGCTGATCAGGTCCTCAAGTTCCAGCCCGAGCAGAAGAGCGACGGCGGCAAGCCGACCAAGAAGGCCGGCACCGATCCGCGCCGCCGCCTGGTGGCGGGCCTGCGCCGCTATCGCCGTTTCCTGCTCCTGGTCGTGCTGCCTCTCATCGCCGCCATTGGCGGTGTGACTTTCTATCTGCATGGCGGCCGCTATGTCGGCACTGACGATGCCTATGTCGGCGCGCAGAAGGTGCTGGTGACACCCGATATTTCCGGCAAGATCCTGAAAGTCGTCGTGAAAGAAGGTCAGGTCGTCAAGCAGGGCGACGAGCTGTTCGAGATCGACCCCGTTCCGTTTCGCCACGCGGTGGATGAGGCCAAGGCGCAGCTCGCGCAGGCCCGCACGACCTACGACAACCTCGTTGCCAACATCAAGATCTACGGGGACATGCTCAACCTCGCCCAGCAAGGCGTCGAGCTGAAGCAGCGCGACGTCGAGCGCAAGCAGGCCCTGGTGAAGAACAATTTCGGCTCGCAGCTCGATCTCGACAACGCCTCGAATGCGCTGGTCACCGCGGGCGCGCAGGCGCAATTTATCAAGCAGCAGCTCTCCAACGCCAAGACGCAATTGCTCGGCGATTCCGCCTTGCCGCTGGAGCAATTCCCGCCCTACGCGCAGGCAAAAGCCAAGCTGGACGATGCCCAGCGCAATCTCGACCACACCGTGCTGCGCGCGCCGATGGGTGGTGTGGCGACGCAGGTCGAGCAGATCCAGCTCGGCCGCTATGTCGCCGCCGGCACGCCGGTGTTCTCCATCATTGACGTCGCACATCCCTGGGTCGACGCCAATCCGAAGGAGAGCGACCTCACCTATGTCACCGAAGGCCAGCCCGTCACGCTCGAGGTCGATGCGTTCCCGAACCACGTCTTCAAGGGCAAGATCGGCTCGCTCTCGCCCGGCACTGGCGCGCAATTCGCGATCCTGCCGCCGCAAAATGCCACCGGCAATTTCGTGAAGGTGGTGCAGCGTGTGCCGATCCGCATCTATTTCGACGAGACCGACAAATATGTGCGGAAGCTGAAAGCCGGCATGAGCGTCTACGCCACCATCGACACCGGCCATCAGCGTTCGCTCGCCGGCCTGCTCGGCCTGTCGGCGACGGCGAGCCAAGACAAAGACTGACAAGACAAAGACTGATCCGATGTCCGGCCCCAATGCCAATTTGATGGTGCCCGGCCTGCGCCGGAACATGGTGACGATCTGCGCCATGACCGCGACCATCATGCAGGCGCTGGACACCACAATCGCCAATGTCGCGCTGCCCTACATGCAGGGCACGCTGTCGGCCTCGCAGGACCAGATCAACTGGGTGCTGACCTCCTACATCGTCGCCGCCGCGATCATGACGGCGCCGGTGGGCTGGATCGCCAACCGCTTCGGCCGCAAGCGCATCTTCATCATCTGCTCGGCCGGCTTCACCATGGCCTCCGTGCTGTGCGGCCTCGCGCAGGACATCAACCAGATGGTGCTGTTCCGCCTGCTGCAAGGCGTGTTCGGCGCGGCCCTGGTGCCGCTGTCGCAGTCGGTCATGCTCGACTATTACACGCTCCAGGAACGTGCCAAGGCGATGTCGATCTGGGGCATGGGCGTGATGATGGGCCCGATCATGGGACCATCTCTGGGAGCCTGGCTGACCGAGACCTATTCCTGGCACTGGGTGTTCTTCGTCAACCTGCCGTTCGGCGCCATCACCGTGCTCGGGCTGATCGTCTTCATGGACGAGACCAGGAGGGACCTCAGCCTCAAATTCGACTGGTTCGGTTTCGCCGCGCTGGCGATCGCGATCGGCGCGCTGCAGCTCGCGCTTGACCGCGGCGAGCAATTGGGCTGGCTCGAATCGAACGAGATCGTGGCGGAGTTCATCGTCTCGGCCGCCGCCTTCTACTTCTTCCTCGCGCACTCCTTCACGACCTCGACCCCGTTCATCCGCTTCGCGCTGTTCCGGGATCGCAACTTCGTCACCGGCTGCCTGTTCATGATCGTGATGGGGCTCGTGCTGTTCTCGACCATGGCGCTGGCCTCGCCCTACATGCAGAACGTGATCGGCTATCCGATCATCACCGCCGGCCTGCTGCTGGCGAGCCGCGGCCTCGGCACCTTCTTCGCCATGATGCTGGTCGGCCGCATGATGCGTTATTTCGAGGCGCGCACGCTGATCATCGCGGGCCTGACGCTGACCGCGGGCTCGCTGTTCCAGATGACCGGCTGGACCGACCTGACCCAGGTGCCGGAGATCGTCACCGTCAGCGTCATCCAGGGATTCGGCTTCGGCCTCGTCTTCGTGCCGCTCTCGACGGTGGCGTTCCTGACCCTGTCGAACGAGCTGCGCACCGACGGCACCGCGATGCTGACCCTGATGCGCAACGTCGCAAGCTCGGTCGGCATTTCCGTCGTCATCGCCGAGCTGACGCAGGGAACGCGGCGGACCTACGCGATCCTCTCCGAGCACATCAACCCGTTCAACCACGCGCTGCAGATGCCCAGCGTCAGCGGCCTGATCAACCTGTCCACCGACACCGGGCGCGCCATGGCCGACCGGATGGTCGGGGTGCAGGCGCAGATCATCGCCTTTGCGCACGACTACCAGCTGGTGATGGTCTTCATCCTCTGCACCATCCCGCTCGCTTTGCTGATCGGCTCCACGAAGGCCACGCTGCGCAGGCAGGCGGCGGGGCCGGAGCACGCGGTGATGGAGTAGCATCTCAATTTCCGTCGTCGTCCCGGACAAGCGCAGCTCCCGACAACGCTTAGCGTTGTCTCGAGCGGAGCGCAGATCCGGAACCCATAGCCATAGGATTGGGTTTGGCGAAGATTCGGAGTTGCCGGCTGGCGCGAAAACTCCTGCCTGCGAGTATGGGTCCCGGATCGGCGCGCGCTTTGGGCGCGCTTGTCCGGGACGACACTGAACGGGTTGCGCGCGCTACCCCAACAGCTCCTCGCAGCCTAGATCATCCACGGCCGCAAACACCCGCTCGAGATTGTTCCACCAGATCAACGGCGGGATGTTGATGCTCCACTGCCAGACTGGCCTCGTGATCTGCCAGAGCACCGCCCAACGGTAGTCACGATCGAGCGCACCGCGCGTGTAGCCGGTGATGCCGCTTTCCATCAACGTGTCGTGGTAGAGATTCAGCAGCGGGCGTTCGAGCGCCTGCCGGCGTTCCGGATACCAATGCATGGCCATCATATAGGCGAGGTCGTGGGTCGGAACGTTGATACTCCAAAGATCGAAATCGAAGATGCGCGCGGTATCGGCAACGCCCGCGCGCGGCAGCAGGAAATTCCAGGTATGGGCGTCGCCATGGGCAATGCTGAGGTGTCGGCGTGAATGGTAACGCTGGGACAGCCGCTCCGACCGATCGATGAGGCGGCGATAGAGGATCCGCCGCTCCTCGCTGAGGCGATCACCGAGAAGGTCGGCAAAGCGGTCATAATGGCCCGCAAACGTCTCCATGCGTTGCGCGCTGTCCTCCGTGCTCGCCCAGGTACCGACTGTATCGCCGAGGCTCGGATGATCCCACCAAGCCGCATGCCAGCGTGCGAGCGTGGTGACGATGGCGAACGTCTGCTCGCGCGACGGCGGCACCGGCCAGGCCATCGCGATGTCGTGGCTGTCGGTGAGATCCTCGAGCAGCAGATGCCAGGTGAGGCTGTGCTCGTCGAAATGTCCGTCGAAGCAGCGCGGCACCAGCCCCGGCGGCATCTTCGGCGCAAGCTGGGTGTAATAGTCCACCTCGCGTCGGCCGCCGTTGGCGAGACGCTCGGCGAAGTCGGAATTGGGAGTCTTGAGGATCAGCGACTGCGGGGCGCCGGCGGATTCGCCGACATAGCGCAGGCCGAGACGGATGATATGAGACACGACAGTGTCGCGCTGATGCAGCAGCTTCACTTCGCGCACGGCGCCGGCGTCGAGCACGCCGCCCCTGCGCAGCGCAGCTGTCAGTCGGGCGGGCTCAACCACCGCCGGCAGTTGTGGAGATGTCATGAACCACGATGCCCCTGTCCCGCGCTATACTGCACGATCACACTCCCGGGCACCAGCGGCCGAGCTGCCGCCGGGCTCAGGCTGCCGCGGTCGATTCGCGCACTGTCCGCACGACGACCGACCGCAGCTGTTCGAGATTGGCCGCCATCCCGGCGATCGCCTGCCTGACGTCCGCGGCGCGCTCGTTGACCGAGGCGGCATCGCGGCTGACATTGCCGATCTTGGCCGAGACCTCCTTCGCCGCAGAGGCCGATTCGGAAATCGACCGCGTGATCTCCCGGGTGGCGGCGTCCTGTTGTTCCATCGCGGCGGCGACCGAAGTCGCGACGCCGTCGATCTCGACAATGTGGCCTCCCATGGCCTCGACGGCGTCGACCGCGGCCTGCGTCGAGGTCTGGATCTCGGCAATCAGCCGGGTGATCTCCTCGGTGGATTTTGCGGTCTGGTCGGACAGGGACTTCACCTCGGCGGCGACCACCGCGAAGCCGCGGCCGGCTTCGCCGGCGCGCGCCGCCTCGATTGTCGCATTGAGCGCCAAGAGGTTGGTCTGGCCCGCGATGCCGCCGATGAGGTCGGAGACCTCGGCGATCTTCTTCACCGATCCGGCCAGCGCCTGAATGGTCGAACGCGCCTGCTCGCGGCCGGCGACCGCCGATTTGGTGACGGTGCTGGTCCGTGCGACCTGGTTTGCGATCTCGCGGATCGAGGCGCTCAGTTCTTCGGCCGCGGCCGAGACGGCCTGCGAGCTGCCGAGGGCCTGCGTCGAGGCCGCCGCGACCGCCTGCGACTGCGCGGAGAGCGATTTCGCGATCTCTGACAGCCCGGAGGCTGCCCGCTCGACGCCTTGCGTCGCAGAGGTCGCGGTATCGACCGAGCGGCCGGTCTCGCGCTCGACCGTTTCGGCCATCTGGTGCAGGGCGGAGCGCTTGGCCAGCGCCGCCTCCTGCTCCTGCCGCAACTGTTCCTCGCGCAGACGCGAATTCTCGACCGCCGCCTGCTTGAACACCAGAAGCGCACCCGCCATCGAGCCGACCTCGTCCTGGCGGTGCGCGAACGGAATGTCGGCGGCGAGATCGCCGGTCGCGAGCTTCTGCATCGTGTCGGTCATGCGCACGATCGGACGCACCACACCGAAGGCAACACCGAGAAGGCCGGCGGCAATAAAGGCCAGGACGGCGGCGGAGACGCCGAGGAGGATATAGAGAATGGAGCCGTCGCGGTCCGCGGCCAGCTTCTCCATGGCAGCATTCTGCTTGTTGGCGCTCTCGACGATGCTGTCGATGACGGCGCGATGCGCAGTATAGGCCTCCTTGAGCTGCGCATAGGCGCGCTCGGACGCAGCCCTGTCCTTGGCCTTGAGGGCCGACAGCAGCTGGTCGGACGCCTTCCAGAATTTCTGCACCTCCGCGTCGGACTTCGACACCAGCGCGGTCTTCAGGTCGGCCGAGAGGCTGGAGGAGACCCAGAACGCCTTGCGCTCGTCGTAGTCCTTGCGGAGCTGGACCAGACGTTCGCCATGGGCGGCCAGCTGGTCCGGCTCGCGCATGACCAGCGTCGCCTCGAGATAGGCTTCGATGACGTATTCGGGCGGCGGCAGGATATCGGCGATGAGGTCGTTGCCGAGCTTGATGTCGGAATAGAGCGGACCGCCGACCTTGAGCTCTTTCAAGGCGTACAGGCTGGTCGAAACCACGGCGGCAAATCCAATGGCGAGAACGATGCCGAACGCAACGATCGCAGAGGACAAGGACAGACGAAATTTCATGAAACAATCCGGGTCGGCGTCGAAACTGCCGCCACCCTAGACGAATACGGTAAATACGGGATTGCTTCGCGCCGGAATTGTATCGCGCGAGCCCCGCACAACTACGGGAATTGGACGTCAAGTCATCGGTATTGAGTCAGCGAGGCTGACACACAAACGCGGAAAACAACGTTAGAGTCTGATGGGCAACGCAGCACCGGCTTCGATGCGCCGAATGAGATAGGCGTGCCGAGGAGCAGGTCTCCCCGGCTCGCCTTGTCTTCACACGTCGAAGAACACCGTCTCGTCGTCGCCCTGGAGCCGCAGGTCGAGCCGATAGACCGGCTTGCCAGCCTCGCGAACCGCAGTCAGCGTGGCACGGCGGTCGGCCGGTACCAGCGCCAGCACGGGATCGGCGGCGTTGCCAGCCTCGTCGCTGAAGTAGATGCGGGTGTAGAGATGCCGCAGCATGCCGCGGCCAAACACCGCAAGCAGGATATGGGGCGCCTGCGGCTTGCCATCGGGATCTGGCACCGCGCCCGGCTTGATGGTCTCAAAGGCGTAGTTGCCGTCCTTGTCGGTGCCGCAGCGGGCGAAGCCGCGGAAGCTGGCATTCGGTAGCGCACGCTTGTCCTGCGGGTCGGCGAAACGTCCCTGCGCATCCGCCTGCCAGATCTCCAGCATGACATCGGGCACGGCGACACCGTCGCCGTCGAACACGCGGCCCTCGATGCGGATGCGGTCGCCCGTGACGTCGGGCGTCAGCGTCGAGTTGGTGAACGCGTCGTTCCAGGCGTACTCGCCGTTCGGCGTCAGGCCGTATTTGAAGAACGGACCGACCGTCTGCGATGGGGTGATCCCGTTGGGTTTCACAGACTGTTGCACTTACTGATTCTCCATGGGGGTGGCGTTCTTGCCGCGCAGCACGACGTCGAAGCGGTAGCACAGCGCCCATTCGGGCTTTGTGTTCTCGAGATCGAACGAGGAGACCATCCGCGCCCGCGCCTTCTCGTCCGGAACCGAATTGAAGATCGGGTCGAACGGGAACAAGGGATCGTTCGGGAAATACATCTGCGTCACGAGGCGCGTGACGAAGGAATAGCCGAACACCGAGAGATGGATGTGCGCGGGGCGCCAGGCGTTGTGGTGATTGCCCCAGGGGTAGGCGCCGGGCTTGATGGTGACGAAGCGATAATAGCCGGAAGCATCGCTCACAGTGCGGCCGGCGCCGGTGAAATTCGGATCGAGCGGCGCCGGATGCTGATCGCGGACATGGACATAACGGCCGCAGGAATTGGCCTGCCAGATCTCGACCAATGAGTTCGGCACGCCGCGGCCGTCCTCGTCGCGCACATGGCCATGCACGATGATGCGCTCGCCGAGCGGCTCGCCCGCGTGCTGGCGGGTAAGGTCGTTGTCGCCCTCGCGCACGGTCTCGTGGCCGTAGACCGGGCCGGTCAGCTCCGACAGGGTATGGCGCATCGGGATCAAGGGCTTGTTCGGCGCGCGCTTGATCGAGCTCTTGTAGTCGGGCGACAGCGGCAGCGGATGCGCCTTGTTGCTGTCGACAGGATAGATGAATGTCATGGCGAACTCCTCCCCGGCCATTGTAGTCCCGGCCGGTCAACGCTTCCGCCAATCATTATAGGATATAACTAATTTGGGAAAGCCGGTTTAGCGGCGTTCCTGCGCATGGCAGCCGGCCGCTCCTACCTGATCGGCGCACGCGGAAGCACGGCCTCTCCGGCCTCGAGCCGGTAGGTATGGTCGAGCGAATACCAAGGCACGGAGGCGTCCTTCGCCGTCGGATGCGGCGTATCGTGGCGCACGAACTTGCCGATCAGCGCCTGTGTCACACCGAACTGCACGTCGCTGTCGATATGGGGGTCGTCGGGATCGTACACCTGCGAGATCAGCACCTTGAATCCTGGCTTGAAGATCAGGGCGTGCAGATGCGCGGGACGATAGGGGTGGCGGCCCTGCGCCTCGAGCAGGCGGCCGACGACACCATCGATCGGAATGGGATAGCCGACCATCATCACCGAGCGGAAGACAAAGCGCCCGTCGGAATCGGACGTGAACTTGCCGCGCAGGTTCATATCGGCCTGCTCGGGGTCCTGGTTCTCGTAGAGGCCGACCGGCGAGGCGTGCCAGACATCGACCTCGGCACCCGCGATGGGCCGGCCGTCCTTGTCGACGACGCGGCCGCTGACGAACAGCGTGGCCCCCGGTGTCTCCGAGCGCACAATCGATCCGCCATTCTCGACCCGGGGCGAATTCAACCGCCAGAACGGCCCGAGCAATGATTGATCGGTCTCCGTATTGCCTTGATCGCCGTTGTTGAGCAGGCACACAAGCGAGGAGACGCCGAGCGACCCCGCCATCAGCACGACTTCGTTATGCGTGTCGGTTGTCAGCTTGCCGAGCTCGGCCACGATCGCCGTGGCATCGCGGAACTCCTTCTCGGTCAGGCGAACGTCGCGCACGAAGGCGTGCAAATGCTTGACCAGGGAGATCATGATCTCGCGCAGCCGCGGATCGGACGTCCGCTCCATCGCCGCCAGTGCCACGGCCGTGACGTCCTTCTCGCGCTCGATGATCATGGGACGGTCCCTTGAAGCGACAACAAACGCCGTCATTCCGGGGCGATGCGAAGCATCGAACTATGGTGCGCAATTGCGCACCTGAGAATCTCGAGATCCCGGGTTCGGTGCCAGTGCACCGCCCCGGGATGACGGTCCACTGCGTGGACCGTCAATTCAGCCTTTCGATCGCAACCGCGACGCCCTGGCCGACGCCGACGCACATGGTGGCCAGCGCCAGCTTTCCGCCGCGCTTCTCCATGCCGTGCACGGCCGTGAGCGCGAGGCGGGCACCGCTCATGCCGAGCGGATGGCCGAGCGCGATGGCACCGCCATGCGGATTGACGAAATCGGCGTCATCGGCGACGCCGAGCTGGCGCATGCAGGCGATACCCTGCGAGGCGAAGGCCTCGTTCAGCTCGATCAGGTCGAAATCGCTGATCTTCTTGCCCAGCCGCTCCATCAGCTTGCGGGTCGCCGGCACCGGGCCGATGCCCATGATCCGCGGCGGCACGCCGGCCGAGGCGAGACCGAGGATCCGCGCGCGAGGCGTGAGGCCATGCTTCTTCACCGCGGCTTCCGAAGCCAGGATCATCGCGGCGGCGCCGTCATTGACGCCGGAGGCGTTGCCGGCGGTGACCGTGCCGGGATTGCGCACGATCGGCTTCAGCTTGGCGAGACCTTCCAGCGTGGTCTCGGGACGCGGATGCTCGTCCTTGTCGATCGTGATGGGGCCCGCCTTGCCGCCGGGAATGGTGATCGGGATGATCTCCTCGGCGAAATAGCCGGCTGCGATTGCGGCGCCTGCGCGCTGCTGCGAGCGGATGGCGAAGGCGTCCTGGTCGGCGCGCGAGACCTGGAACTCCTCAGCGACATTCTCGCCGGTCTCCGGCATCGCATCGACGCCGTACTGCGCCTTCAGCAGCGGATTGATGAAGCGCCAGCCGATGGTGGTGTCGAAGATCTCGGCCGAGCGCGAGAAGGCCTCCTGCGCCTTGCCCATCACGAACGGGGCGCGGGTCATCGACTCGACACCGCCGGCGATCGCTAGCTCGATCTCGCCGGAGCGAATGGCGCGGCCCGCGGCGCCGACCGCATCGAGGCCCGAGGCGCAGAGCCGGTTCAGGGTTTGCCCGGGAACCGAATCCGGAAGACCTGCCAGCAGCAGCGCCATGCGCGCGACGTTACGGTTGTCCTCGCCGGCCTGATTGGCGCAGCCGAAGAACACTTCATCCACCTGCGCCCAATCGAGATTGGGGTGCTTGGCCATCAGCGCCTTGATCGGGGCTGCGGCGAGATCGTCGGCGCGCACCTTGGCGAGCGAGCCGCCGAAGCGGCCGATCGGGGTCCGGACGGCATCGCAGATAAAGACGTCACGCATCGTTGTTCTCCCTGAATGCCGCGGTCCGGCCAAATTCTTCAATGTCGGCGGCGTTTTAGGAGGGCGCCCGCGGCAGGTCAATTGACTGATGCGCGCGTGTTCCGTGGAGCGTACGCGCCCTCAGCGCATGCCGCCGTGCGGACAGCGTGGAAAACCTCCCCTTCCCGGCCAAACTGATAGGAGCAGGTGCCGAAATTTTGTAGGTTGCGCCGCCCATGACAGTGCAACAGTCAATATCCGTACCGCCGCCCGACGACACGCCCGCCCCGCCAGCGGAGGCCGCCGCGCGCGTCACGCCGATGATGGAACAGTACCTGGAGATCAAGGCAGCGCATCAGGGCCTGCTGCTGTTCTACCGCATGGGCGATTTCTACGAGCTGTTCTTCGAGGATGCCGAGATCGCCTCCAGGACGCTCGGCATCGTCCTGACCAAGCGCGGCAAGCACCAGGGCGCCGACATCCCGATGTGCGGCGTGCCGGTCGAGCGCTCCGAGGATTACCTGCACCGCCTGATCTCGGCCGGCCACCGTGTCGCGGTCTGCGAGCAGACCGAGGATCCCGCGGCGGCGAAAGCGCGCGGCAACAAGAGCGTCGTGCGCCGCGGCGTGGTGCGTCTGGTCACGCCGGGCACGCTGACCGAGGACACGCTGCTCGACGCGCGCGCCAACAATTACCTGCTTGCGATTGCGCGGGCACGTTCATCCGCGGGCGGCGACCGCTTCGGCCTTGCCTGGATCGACATCTCGACCGCCGAATTCATGGTGACCGAATGCTCTAGCGGCGAGCTCGCGGCGACGCTGGCGCGGATCAACCCGAACGAGGCGATCGTCACCGACGCACTCTATAACGACAGCGAGCTCGGCCACATCCTGCGCGAGCTGCCGGCGGTGACGCCGCTGACCCGCGACGTCTTCGACGGTGCCACCGCCGAGAAGCGCCTGTGCGACTATTTTGCGGTCGCGACCATGGATGGGCTCTCCCAGCTCACGCGCTTGGAGGCCACCGCCGCGGCCGCGGCCGTCACCTATGTCGACCGCACCCAGGTCGGCAAGCATCCGCCGCTGTCGCCGCCCGCGCGCGAGGCCTCGGGCGCGACCATGGCGATCGATCCGGCCACCCGCGCCAATCTCGAGCTGACGCGGACATTGGCAGGCGAACGCCGCGGCTCGCTGCTCGACGCCATCGACTGCACGGTGACCTCAGCGGGCTCGCGCCTGCTCGCGCAACGTTTGGCGGCACCGTTGACGGATGCGCCGGCGATCACCCGCCGGCTCGACGCAGTCAGCGCCTTCGTGGCCGATTCCGCGGCGCGCGAGGACATCCGCAGCATCCTGCGCGGCGCGCCCGACATGTCGCGCGCTTTGGCGCGGCTCTCGGTCGGCCGCGGCGGACCGCGCGATCTCGCCGGCATCCGCGACGGCATCATCGCTGCGGACCAGGTGCTGACGCGGCTCTCCGAACTGGATCAACCGCCACAGGAGATCGCGGCAGTGATGGCGGCGCTGCAGCGGCCGTCGCGCGCGCTCGCATCCGAATTTGCCAGCGCGCTCGACGAGCAGCTGCCGCTGATTAAGCGCGACGGCGGCTTCGTGCGCCAGGGCTACGAGCCCGCGCTCGACGAGGCGCGGAACCTGCGCGACGCCTCGCGCCTCGTGGTCGCCTCGATGCAGGCCCGCTACGCCGACGACACCGGCGTCAAGGCTCTGAAGATTCGCCACAACAACGTGCTCGGCTATTTCGTCGAGGTCACCGCGCAGCACGGCGACAAGCTGATGTCGCCGCCGCTGAACGCCACCTTCATCCATCGCCAGACGCTGGCAGGGCAGGTGCGCTTTACCACCTCCGAGCTCGGCGAGATCGAAGCCAAGATCGCCAATGCCGGCGATCGCGCGCTCGGCCTCGAGCTCGAAATCTTCGAGCGGCTCTGCGCCAAGGCGCTCGCGATCAGCGACGATCTGCGCGCTGCGGCGCAAGGTTTTGCGCTGCTCGATGTTGCGACGTCGCTGGCCAAGCTCGCCGTCGACGAGAACTATGTGCGGCCCGAGGTCGATGGCTCGCTCAGCTTCGCTATCGAGGCCGGCCGCCATCCGGTGGTCGAGCAGGCCGTCAAGCGCAACGGCGAGCCGTTCATCGCCAATGCCTGCGATCTCTCGCCTAGCCCTGCCCAAAAATCCGGCCAGCTCTGGCTGCTGACCGGCCCGAACATGGCGGGCAAATCGACCTTCCTGCGCCAGAACGCGCTGATTGCCTTGATGGCGCAGATCGGCAGCTTCGTGCCGGCGACGCGCGCACGGATCGGCATCGTCGACCGGCTGTTCTCGCGCGTCGGCGCCGCCGACGACCTCGCCCGCGGCCGCTCCACCTTCATGGTGGAGATGGTCGAGACCGCGGCGATCCTGAACCAGGCCGGCGAGCGCTCGCTCGTCATCCTCGACGAGATCGGCCGCGGCACCGCGACCTTCGACGGCCTTTCGATCGCCTGGGCCGCGATCGAGCATCTGCACGAGAGCAACCGCTGCCGCACATTGTTCGCGACGCACTATCACGAGCTGACCGCACTCTCGGCAAAACTGCCGCGCATGTTCAACGCCACGGTGCGGGTGAAGGAATGGCAGGGCAATGTCGTGTTCCTGCACGAGGTGCTGCCGGGCTCAGCCGACCGCTCCTACGGCATCCAGGTCGCAAAGCTCGCCGGCCTGCCGCCCGCGGTGATCACGCGCGCCAAATCGGTGCTCTCCAAGCTGGAGGCGCAGGACCGCGGCCAGACCGCGCGAGCATTGGTGGACGATCTGCCGCTGTTCGCCGTCCCATCGCGCGCCGCCGCGGAGGCCGCGCCGCCGAGCGAAGCCGAGCTGTTGATGGAAGCGGTGAAGGCGCTGCACCCAGACGAGATGTCGCCGCGCGAGGCGCTCGATGCGCTCTATGCGTTGAAGGCCAAGCTGCCGAAGCAGTGACGGTGCCGTAGGGTGGGCAAAGCGTAGCGTGCCCACCATGCAAATGCGAATTCGCGGAAGGATGGTGGGCACGGCGCGCGAAGTGCGCGCCTTTGCCCACCCTACGAGTCCTGGCTACGCCCTCGCTGCGATCGCCGCGGCTTCCGCGGCCGCGCGCTGCATGCTGGTCGACATCTCGTTCGTCACCGTGCTCTGCTCCTCGATCGCCGCGGCGGTCGAGGTGACGTACTCGCTGACATTGTTGATTGCCTGCTTGATCGAGCTGAGCGCGTTGACGACGTCGCCGGAAATGCTGTTGAGGCTGCCGATCTCCTCGCCGATCTTGTCGGTTGCCTGCTTGGCCTGGTTGGCGAGGCTCTTGACTTCGGAAGCGACCACCGCGAAGCCGCGGCCGGCCTCGCCTGCGCGGGCCGATTCGATCGTGGCGTTGAGCGCGAGCAGGTTGATCTGTCCGGTGATGCTGTTGATCATCTCGACGATGCCGCTCATCGCCTGCGCGGCCTCGGTGAGGCGCTGCGCCTGGGCGTCGGCGGCGGCGACCTGATCCACCGCGCTCATCGCGGTCTCGCGCGACTTTGTCATCGCCTCGGAGATCTCCCGCACCGAGGCGTTGAGCTCCTCCGAGCCGGCGGCAACCGATTCCATCATGCCGCGGACGCGCTCGTTGCCCATGCGAACCAGCACCTGCCGCGTGGTGTCGGTGGCGTATTTCACGACCTTGAACGGCTTGCCGTTGAGATCGAGGATCGGGTTGTACGAGGCCTGGATGTAGACCTCCTTGCCACCCTTGCCGATGCGCTTGTACTCGGCCGCCTGGTACTGGCCGCGGTTGAGCGCGGCCCAGAACTCGCGATAGGCGGCGCCGTCGCGCTCGGCGGGCTCGACGAACATGCTGTGATGATGGTCCGTGATCTCGGCCAGCGAGTAGCCGAGCGCGGCGAGGAAGTTCGCATTCGCGGTGATGATGGTGCCGTCCATGTTGAACTCGATCACGGCCTGGGCCTTGTCGATCGCGGCGATCTGGCCGGCGAGATCGGCATTCTTCAGCTTCTCCGCGGTGATGTCGGTTGCGAACTTGACGACGCCGAACGGCTTGCCGGTCTCGTCGAGCAGCGGATTGTAGGAGGCGAGGATCCAGACCTCGCGGCCACCCTTGCCGATGCGCTTGAACTCGCCTGCTTGGTAGTCGCCGCGGTTGAGCGCGGCCCAGAATTCGCGATAGTCCGGGCTGTTGCGCTCGGCCTCGGCTACGAACAGGCTGTGATGCTTTCCCTCGATCTCGGCCAGCGAATAGCCGAGCGCCCGGCAGAGATTCTCGTTGGCCGTGACGACGGTGCCGTCGAGCTTGAATTCGACGACGGCCTGGGCGCGGCTGATGGCGGCGATCTTGGAGGCTTCGGTCATGCCGCGAATTTTCTTCGCGGTGATGTCGGTCGCGATCTTCACGACCTTGACGGGCTTGCCGGCGTGGTCGAGCACCGGGTTGTACGACGCCTCGATCCAGACCTCGCGGCCTCCCTTGCCGATCCGCTTGAATTCGGCGGCCTGGGGCTCGCCGCGATTGAGCTGCGCCCAAAACGCCTTGTACGCGTCACCATCGCGCTGATCGGCCGGCATGAACATGGCGTGCTTCTTCCCCTTGATCTCGTCGAGGGAGTAGCCGAGCGCGTTGAGGAAGTTCTGGTTGGCCTTCAGGATCGTGCCGTCCATTGCGAACTCGATCACCGCTTGCGAACGACCAATGGCCGCGAGCATTGCGTCGGCATCGCCGCGGGACTTGCGACCAAACATCAGGAAATCTCCATCTCGAAATAGAGCCGAAGGGGGATATGCCCATCGGTATCAAGGAACTGACCTGCGGCAGCGCTGCCGTATTCCAAATCGGCGTCTCCCGCTGACCCGACGACTTGGATGCAGGTCCGTCAAAATTCGTACGGACAGCAACGGAAGCGAGTGCGTGGCCTAACTCTGTACGGAAAAAGCTCGAATAAAGTTCTAATTTTACTGTCGGGAATTCGACGGAGCGGATGACCCTGTCCGCGCGATGGGCGCCCGGAGCTCAGACCGGAACAGCAGACGGGACTTGAAATGATGCTTCTCATTCAACGGCTTGGGGAGACGCCTCGTCTTCGCGTGAGTCGCGTTTGCCGTATTGGCTTTTCGCGACGTCGGTCGCGCATATCCGTAGTCTCACGGCGTCGGCCGCGCCTTACGCACCGTGCGCCGGCCAATTCCCCACAGCGTCAGGTTCCAGACCACGCAGGTCCCGAGCGCGAGGCACAAGCCGACGGCGGAGCCGAACCACACGACTGCAACGTGCAGAACGGCGACGGCCATGCCAAATCCGAGCAGGCCCCAGGCGGAGTTGGCAAGCACAGCGGCGGTCGGCGGTCCACCGATGCGCGGATGCAGGATCAGCATGATGCTGGAGAACACCACTGGATACAGCGCGATGATGCCGCTGATGCGAGGGCCGACCCAACTCGACGTCGAGACCACGATGGCGACGAGGGTCGCAACCAGCGCAGCGCGCATCGGCACGTCGTACCAGCGGCGCGTCACCAGCGGCATCTTCACATGGCGATAGCCCGCGAGGAGCGGAATGCAGGTGCCGAACGCGATCAGATTGGCGGCAAGCCCCGCCGTGAGCGACCAGTCGAACTGGCGGATGATCGACGCAAGCACGATCCACACCGCGATAGCGCTTGCACAACTCAAGACGAAACCGTGCCGCTGCGACAGCACGACATAAGTGAGGCACATGAAGATCGTCGCCGCATTGACCGGCAAGCTCGCCAACGCGCCCTGCGCGATGAAGGCGGCGTCGTGGTCGATCGCGAGGAAGACGTAGGACGGACCGGCCGAGACCGGCAGGGTCGCGATCAGCGCGCCGATCACCGGGCCGGAGCGTTCGGTGATGATCGACGCCGTCACCACGAACGCCGCCGCGATCGCCATGCGCAAGAGCAGGAAGAGGAGAAAGTGGAGATCGAGGGACATTTCGGCTTCTTACCCTCCCCTGGAGGGGGAGGGTCGGCTCATATGGAGCGCAGCGGAGTATGAGACGGGGTGGGGTGACAGTCTCTCGACGGATACGGTGCCCGAGTGGAGAGATCACCCCACCCCGCTCGCGCTACGCGCGATCGACCACGGGCGAGCTACGCTCGTCCCGGACCCCTCCAGGGGAGGGTAAGAGAGTCACATCCGCTGCATCGATACCGAGACCTTCGGGCCGTTCTTGATGGTCTGGTAGACCACGCAATAGCGCTCGGTCAGCTTGAGCAGGAGATCGAGCTTGTCCTGCGGCGCGTCGGTGTCGACCTCGAAGCGCAGCCGAATCTCGGCGAATCCGACCGGGGTCTCCTTGTCGACACCGAGCGTGCCGCGGAAGTCGAGGTCGCCCTCGGCGTAGACGTTGCCAGTCTTGAGCGGCACCTCGATCGCGGTCGCGACCGACTTCAGTGTGACGCCGGCACAGGCGACCAGGGCTTCGAGCAGCATGTCGCCGGAGCAAAGCTCGAGGCCGGAGCCGCCGGTGGCGGGGTGCAGACCAGCCATCGCGATGGCGCGGCCGGTCTCGACCTTGCAGGCGATGCCTTCGCTATCGGTGGAGCCGTTGGCCTTCAGCGTGATCAGCGCGGCCTTGGGATCGGTCTTGTAGCGCTCCTTGATCGGGGCTTGCATCTGGCGCAGTTGGGCAGCGTCCATTTTGTTCTCTCCCGGGACATGACGCCTGTCGATGTACCGGCTCGGGGCGAGATTGTCACCACCACATGGCTTGACCGGGACCCTGGGTTGCGTCGCGGTCGGGCACGCTGCGGTCGAGCGAACGGTCGAGTGACGTCAGCACACCGCGCTTGAAATTCTCGAACAGCTGCGAATTGCGGTCGCGCGGCCGGCCGAGATTGATCTCGATCTGATCGAACAGCCGCCCTGGTCGCGGCCGCATCACCAGCACACGGTCGGCCAGCACCACGGCCTCGTCGACGTCATGGGTGACGAGGATGAGCGTCGGCCGCGTATCAGCCCAGAGGTCGAGCAGATGATCCTGGAGGTCGCGGCGGGTGAAGGCGTCGAGCGCGGAGAACGGCTCGTCGAGCAGCAGCACCTCCGGCTGCGGCACCAGCGCCCGCGCGATCGCAACCCGCTGTGCCTGGCCGCCGGAGAGCTCGCGCGGCCAGGCCTGCGCCTTGTCAGTGAGCCCGACGCGCTCGAGCGCACGCGCCACCTTCTCGCGCCGCTCGGCCACGGGCAGATCGGCAAGGCCGAAACCGATATTGTCGGCGACGCTGAGCCAGGGCAAGAGCCGCGGCTCCTGGAAGATGATGCCGATCTTGGCATGGGGCGAACTGATCGCCTCGCTGTCGAGCGTCACCGTGCCTGAGCTGGCGCGGTCGAGGCCGGCGATGGCGCGGAGCAATGTTGATTTGCCGCAGCCGGAGCCGCCGATGATGGCGATGATCTCGCCTTGCCTGATCTCGGCGGAGAAGCGCGCCAGCGCCTCAACGCCGTTGGGATAGGTCTTGCTGACCCGGTCGAGCGCCAGCATCGCCTCAAGCTCCCTTTGCCCGCCCGAAGGCGTCCTGCCAGCGCAGGAAGGGCGCGGCGGCGACCTCGATCAGCCAATCCGTGAGCTTGCCGAGGATGGCGAAGATCACGATCGCGGCCAGGATCTGCGCGGGCTTGCCGAGCTGCTGGCCGTCGAGCAGGAGATAGCCGAGGCCTTCGGAGGCGCCGATCAATTCGGCTGCGACCACGAACATCCAGCCCAGGCCAAGACCGACGCGCAGGGACACGACATAGGCCGGCAGCACCGCGGGCAACAGGATGCGGCGAATCATGGCGAATCCCGAGAGGCGAAAGGTGCGTCCGACCTCGACGATCTTGCGATCGACCGAGAGGATCGCGCCCATGACGCCGAGATAGACCGGGAAGAACACGCCAACCGCGATCAGCGCGACCTTCGAGGTCTCGAAGATGCCGAGCCAGAGGATGAACAGCGGCACCCAGGCGAGCGAGGGGATCGCGCGCAAGGCCTGCACGGTCGGATCGAGCAGCCGGCGCGCCAGCGACCAGTAACCGGAGATGGCGCCGAGCAGCGTGCCTGCGATGACGCCGAACGCAAACCCGAGGCCGACGCGCCACAGCGTCGCAGTGATGTGACGGATCAGTTCGCCGGAGTGGGCGAGGTCAGCGATCGTGGTGAAGATGCGCGAGGGCGGCGGCACCAGGCGCCCGTTGGACCAGCCGAGCCAGACCACGAGTTCTCAACCCAGCGCGAGTGTCAGCGGCAGCAGCAGCCCCAGCACCGGCCGCGCATAGCGCGACAGCCGCGAAGGCGCGGCGGCGCTCTCGGCCATATCGGAGGATTGTTGCAGGACTGGCGCGTCGGAGATCATGGCCGGTAGGAAGCGCGTCTGGGGTGGGATTGCAACACTGTTGCTAGGCTATCAGGTGTCGTCCCGGACAAGCGCGCCTTAAGCGCGCGCCGATCCGGGACCCATATGTGGACGGCCCCCGTGGCACAAGAGCTTTGTGAAGGTTTTGATCGGATCGCTTGCATCCATATGTCCGGCCTGTTGGTTCGGCGTGTGAGACCGCTGGCCAAGATGGTTTCCGCGACACGAGCTCGAATCAACCACGCGACCTTGATCGGCCAATGGGTCCCACGGATTTGCTCGCATCATCGGTCGATCGATCGCACCATCTCCTCTGCTCTTGCAGCTCCGGTTCGGCCGGTGGGTGAACCCGCCGGTCGGCCGAATCTCTCAACTACGCGGCGGCTGCCGTTTGGTCGGCTCGGGCATCCAGCCGCGCGCTGTCATATTCCTGTCCAGTCGTCATCAGCTTCCAGGCGATGCGGGCCATCTTGTTGGCGAGTGCCACCGCAGCAAGCTTCGGTGTCTTGCGCTTCAAGAGCTCGACGAGCCAATGCGGGCCAGAGCCTTTCGCTGTCGCTTGCTTGACCACCGAGGTCGCTCCGACCACCAGCAGCTGACGCAATCTCTCATCGCCGGCGCGGGTAATCTTGCCGAGCCTGGTCTTGCCGGCGGTGGAATGGTCCTTTGGGGTCAGACCGAGCCAGGCTGCGAACAGCCGGCCCGAGCGGAAGGCGTGCGGATCTGGCGCCTTCATGACCAGCGCTGCGGCGGTGACCGGACCAATCCCCGGGATCTGCGCTAGGCGCCGGCTCAAGGCATCGGCGCGATGCCAGGCCAGCAGCTTGGCCTCGACCGCCTTCAGCTCGACTTGCACCTGGTCATATTGGCGAGCGAGCAACGCAAACAGCTCGCGAGCCAGCGCTGGAACGCGATCGTCCTGTTTGATCGCCGCCAGGAACGCAGCGAGCTTGTCCAGCCCCTTGGCTGCGATCAAACCGAACTCCGCCGCATGACCGCGGATCGTATTGGAGAGCTGGGTGCGACGCGCGACCAATTGCTCGCGTACGCCCAGCAGCATCAGCGCTGCCTGCTGTTCGGCCGTCTTCACCGGAACATAGCGCATCCGCGGCCGGCTCGCCGCCTCACACAGTCCCTCCGCATCGCGCCCGTCGTTCTTGTTGCGCGGCACGTACGGCTTGACCAGTTGCGGCGCGATCAGCTTGACCGTGTGCCCGAGCCTGCCAAGCTCCCGCGCCAGGTAGTGCGCGGCCCCGCAAGCCTCGATCACAATCACCGTCGGCGGCAGCTTGGCAAAGAACTCCAGCATCGCCTTGCGGCTGAGCCGTTTGCGCAGCACCATCTGCTCTGACGCATCAACGCCATGGAGTTGAAAAATATACTTCGACGTATCCATCCCAATGCGGATAATCTGGCTCACGGACGGCTCCTGTGAATGAGTGTGTGACAACCTCATTCTGGCACAACTGATGCCGTAGGGGGCCGTCCACACCATCAACCACAGGAAGGTGTGGTTACGAGGACTCGGAGTGACCGCTCGCGCAACAACCACGCCCATGGGTCCCGGGTCTGCGCTTACGCTTGCCCGGGACGACGGCGGAGGTTGTTGCGCGCGTGTGCCTCTTCCACGCAGATCAATTCGTTGGCAGCGGGACCTGGTCGTCGACCAGGGCGTCCAGCGTCGCCTTGACGTCGACCTTGGCATCGACGACGCCGGCTTGCTGGAGCGCGAGACCGGCGGCGAGGATCGACTCGCGCTGGGGCGCGCCGATGCGGCTGTGGGTGAGCTCGGTGCGCTCCTTGAGCTGCTTGTCGACGACAGGCTCGGGAAGTTTTGTGACGGCGATGAAGGTCTTCTTCAGCTCGTCGTAATTCGCCAGCGAATATTTGCGCGCTTCCTCGTAAACCGCGAGGACGCGGCGAGCGATGTCGGGATAGTCCTTCAAGAACTGCTCGCGCACATTGAGGACACCCCAGGTGTTGGCGTCGGCCTTGCGATAGAACAGTTTTGAGCCTTCCTCGACTTCGGCCTGCGCCATCATGGGATCGAGCCCGGCCCAGGCATCGACGTCGCCGCGGATCAGCGCGGTCTTGCCGTCGGCATGCTGGAGCAGCACCGGCGTGATGTCCTTTTCAGTGAGGCCGGCGCTGAGCAGCGCGCGCACCAGGAAGATGTGCGGGTCGGTGCCGCGCGTCACCGCGACGCGCTTGCCCTTGAGATCGGCAACGCCAGCGATCTTGGAGTCCTTGCCGGTCACCAGCGCGGTCCATTCGGGACGCGAATAGACATAGATCGACTTGATCGGGTTGCCGTTGATGCGGGCGACCAGCGCCGCCGAGCCCGCGGTCGAGCCGAAATCGATCGAGCCGGCGTTGAGGAATTCGAGCGCCTTGTTGGAGCCGGCCGACTGCACCCAGGTGACCGTGATACCGTCCTTGGCGAACTCCTTCTCCAGGAGCCCCTTCTGCTTCAGGACCAGCGACACCGGATTGTAGGTCGCCCAGTCGATGCGGATTTCCTTGAGCGGGTCCGCCGCCTTGGCCGCGGGGGTCAATGCGAGCGCCACAACCCCCGCCAGAAGAATACGTCGTGCAATCCCAGCCATGCTCAGCCTCCTGAAAAACTTCATTGTTTTTCAATGAGTTATATCTAGAGGTCAACGAGAAAATCCGCCCCCCGAAAGCGCGCCGGCCGAGAACAGATTTGCCCCAGGCCGCGCCTTTCCAGCATGGAACGCCTATTGCCAGAGAATGGCGGGTGACAGCGCCTGTCACCTCTTATATCCGGTGAGACATGGACAGCGTCGCGACTGAGCAGAAGCCACAGGTGGACGAGCGCTTCGATACCGCGCGGATCACCGCCGCGGTCGATGCCCTTGCCGAGAAGCACGAGGGGCGCGAGGACGCGTTCCGCACGGCGATGGCGCAACTGCTCAAGGCAGAGCTGATCGCGGCGCGCGCCGCAGCCCAGGCGATCCTCCTGAAGGACCGCCACGGCCGCCGCTGCGCCGAGCGGCTGTGCCACGTGCAGGACGAGATCATCCGCATCCTGTATTCGGCCGCGACCCGTCATCTCTACCGCTCGCCGATCCCGAGCGGCGCCGAGCGCATGGCGGTCGTGGCGACCGGCGGCTACGGCCGCGGCCTGATGGCGCCGGAATCGGACATCGATCTGCTCTTCATCCTGCCCTACAAGCAGACCGCTTGGGGCGAGCAGGTCGCCGAAGCGATCCTCTATTGCCTCTGGGACATGGGGCTGAAGGTCGGTCACGCCACGCGCTCGGTCGACGAATCGATCCGGCAGGCGCGCGGCGACATGACGATCCGCACAGCGATCCTGGAGACGCGCTTCCTCACCGGCGACAAGCCGCTCTATGAGGAGCTGGTGGAGCGCTTCGACAAGGAAGTCGTGCAGGGCACCGCGTCGGAATTCGTCACCGCAAAGCTCGCCGAGCGCGAGGAACGGCACCGCCGCGGCGGCCAGTCGCGCTATCTGGTCGAGCCCAACGTCAAGGACGGCAAGGGCGCCTTGCGCGACCTGCACACGCTGTTCTGGATCGCCAAATACGTCTACCGCGTGCGCGATACCCACGAGCTGGTCGGGCGCGGCGTGTTCGACGCGCAGGAATATCGCAGCTTCCGCCGCTGCGCCGATTTTCTCTGGTCGGTACGCTGCAATCTGCATTTTTATTGCAACCGCGCCGAAGAGCGCCTCTCCTTCGACCTCCAGCGCGAGATCGCGATACGGCTCGGCTACACCTCGCATCCCGGCATGCAGGACGTCGAGCGCTTCATGAAGCACTACTTCCTGGTCGCCAAGGAAGTCGGCAACCTCACGGCCATCCTCTGCGCCAAGCTCGAGGACCAGCAGGCCAAGCCCGCCCCGGTGCTGAGCCGGATGATGGCGCGGTTGCGACCGAGCGCGGTGAAGCGGCGTGTCCCTGACAGCGACGACTTCATCGTCGACAACAACCGCATCAACGTCGCCGCGCCCGACGTGTTCAAGCACGACCCGGTCAATCTGATCCGCATCTTCCGCCTCGCGCAGAAGAACAACCTCGCCTTCCATCCCGACGCGATGCGCGACGTGACGCGCTCGCTCGGCCTGATCAACGCGGGCTTGCGCGAAAATCCCGAGGCGAACCGGCTGTTCATGGAGATCCTGACCTCCGACAACGCGGAGATCGTGCTGCGGCGGATGAACGAGACCGGCGTGCTCGGCCATTTCATCCGCGCCTTCGGCAAGATCGTCTCGATGATGCAGTTCAATATGTATCATCACTACACCGTCGACGAGCACCTGATCCGGTGCATCGGCTTCCTCCAGGACATCGAGCGCGGCGGCATCGAGGAGTTCGCCCTCGCCAGCGACCTCATGCGCAAGACCCGGCCCGAGCACCGCGCGGTGATCTACATCGCAACGCTGCTGCACGACGTCGCCAAGGGCCGGCCGGAGGATCACTCGGTCGCCGGCGCCAAGGTGGCCCGTCGGCTCTGCCCGCGGCTCGGCTTCAGCCCGGCCGACACCGAGCTGGTGGCATGGCTGATCGAGGAGCACCTGACGATGTCCACGGTCGCGCAGTCGCGCGACCTTTCGGATCGCAAGACCATCGAGAATTTCGCCGCCGTGGTGCAGTCGGTCGAGCAGATGAAGCTCCTGACCATCCTGACCACGGCCGACATCCGCGGTGTCGGTCCCGGCGTCTGGAACGGCTGGAAGGCGCAGCTTTTGCGCTCGCTATATTATGAGACCGAGCCGGTGCTCACAGGCGGCTTCTCGGAAGTCGACCGCGGAAAACGCCTTGCGGCTGCGCACGCCGAATTCCGCATGGCCTTCGCCGAATGGCCGAAGGACGAGCTCGATGCCTATATCGGCCGGCATTATCCGGCCTATTGGCTCAAGGTCGAGCTGCCGCGCAAGATCCGCCACGCCCGCTTCGTCCGCTCCAGCGAGCAGGCCGGCCACAAGCTGGCGATCAATGTCGGCTTCGACGAGGTGCGCGGCGTCACCGAGCTCACGATTTTCGCGGCCGACCATCCCTGGCTGCTGTCGATCATCGCCGGCGCTTGTGCCTCGGCCGGCGCCAACATCGTCGACGCCCAGATCTACACCACGACCGACGGCCGCGCGCTCGACACGATCTCGATCTCTAGGGAATACGACCGCGACGAGGACGAGGGAAGGCGGGCCACGCGCATCGGCGAGATGATCGAGGACGTGCTGGAGGGCAAGCTGCGCCTGCCCGAGGCCGTGGCACGGCGCACCGTGCGCAGCAAGGCGAGGCCGTTCGTGATCGAGCCGGAAGTGACCATCAACAACCAGTGGTCCGACCGCTATACCGTGATCGAGGTCTCCGGCCTTGACCGGCCCGGCCTGCTCTACGAGCTGACCACGGCCATCTCCAAGCTCAATCTCAACATCGCCTCAGCCCATGTCGCGACCTTCGGCGAGCGCGCGCGCGACGTGTTCTACGTCACCGACCTCCTGGGCGCGCAGATCAACGCGCCGACGCGGCAGGCCGCGATCAAGAGCGCGTTGACCCATGTAATGGCGGGCGACAAGGCGGTGCAGCCGGCGGCGTGAGCGGACGGGCGCGCACCTCCCTCTATTTGTCATTCCGGGGCGCCGCACAGCGGCGCACCCGGAATGACGATGGGGAGAGACCTAGACCGCCACACCCTCGTGCCGCAGCAGCCACCGCTTGCGCTCCAGCCCGCCGCCGTACTTCACCAGCGAACCGTCCGCACCGATCAGGCGATGACACGGCAGCACCACGCTGATCGGGTTGGAGCCGTTGGCATGGCCGACGGCGCGAATCGCTTTGGGCATGCCGATCTTTGCGGCGAGTGCACCGTAGCTCAGCGTGGTGCCGGCAGGGATTTGCGCAAGCGCGGTCCAGACCTTTTGCTGGAACGGCGTGCCGGCAATGCGCCATGCGATGCTCGAGAGTTGGCCGAGATCGCCCTCGAAATAGCCGGAGAGTGCGGCTCGTATGGCTGCGGGCGCGGGTCGATCCGTCAGGTTCACGTTGCCGTAGTGCAGACGCAGGAGCCCGCGCATGCGCAGCTCGTAATCTTCCCAATCGAGCGCGCGCAACGCGCCCCCGGCATCCGTGACGAGCAGCGCGATCCCGATCGGCGTCGCCAGGCGATCGAGGCCGAAGCTGACAGGCGTTTTATTTGCCCGAGTGACCATTGCGGCACCATGCATCGAAACACTTCCTTCGCACTTGCCACGCCGGCCGTGCTAACGTCCACCCGAAAGCTGACGCTTGGGGGAGCTCACCTTGATCCTGATCGCCAATGTCCTGGTGGCGCTGGTCGCGGCGCTGCATGTCTTCTTCCTGGTCCTGGAGATGTTTCTCTGGGACAAACCGCTCGGCCTGAAGGTGTTTCGGAATTCGCCTGAGAAGGCCGCGATCACGAAAGTGCTGGCCGCCAATCAAGGCCTTTATAACGGCTTCCTCGCTGCCGGCCTGGTCTGGGGCCTCGTCCATGGCAACCTGGCCTTCGCGCTCCAGATCAAGGTGTTCTTCCTGCTCTGCGTGATCGTGGCCGGAGCCTATGGCGCGGCGACCGTCAGCACGCGGATTCTGATCGTGCAGGCGCTGCCGGCGGCCATCGCGCTGATGGCACTGTTTCTCGCCTGAAACGCTACGGCGCAGCGCCACGATCCTTGCGCGGCGGCGAACCTTGCTCCACAATCTTCGGCAGCGATGGCGACCGTTGCAATCAACGGAAAAAGACCATCGGCCGAAAATTCCGTCAGGAGGAAGAACCCGATATGAACAATCGCAGAGCCTTCATAGCTGCCACGGCGGCGCTCGCCTTCGCAGTCTCGACCAGCCAGGCCCTCGCTCAGAAGAAATACGACACCGGCGCAAGCGACACCGAGATCAAGATCGGCCAGACCGTGCCGTTCTCTGGCGCCTATTCCGTCTACGCCAATATCGGCAAGACCCAGGCCGCTTACTTCAAGATGATCAACGATCAGGGCGGCATCAACGGCCGCAAGATCAACCTGATCCAATATGACGACGCCTATTCGCCGCCGAAGACCGTCGAGCAGGTGCGCAAGCTCGTCGAAGGCGACGAAGTGCTGTTCACCTTCCAGCTGATCGGCACGGCCGCGAACGCCGCCGTGCAGAAGTACCTCAACGGCAAGAAGGTCCCCCAGCTGCTCGCCTCGACCGGCGCCGCGCGCTTCAACGATCCGCAGAACTTTCCCTGGACCATCGCCTACAATCCCAATTACGTGTCCGAGGGGCGGATCTACGCAAAATACATTCTCGCCAATCATCCCAACGCCAAGATCGGCGTGCTCTACCAGAACGACGACATGGGCCGCGATTATCTGGCCGGCCTCAAGAGCGGTCTGGGCAACAAGGCCGCCAGCATGATCGTCGGCGAGGTCTCCTACGAGGTCACCGATCCGACCGTCGATTCGCAGGTGGTCAAGCTGAAGTCGATGGGGGTTGACCTGTTCTATGACGCCTCGACGCCGAAATTCGCGGCGCAGGCGATCAAGAAGCTCGCCGATCTCGGCTGGAGCCCGGTGCACATCCTCGACATCAACGCGAGCCCGGTGTCGGCGACGCTGAAGCCGGCCGGCCTCGACATCTCCAAGGGCATCATCTCGACCAATTACGGCAAGGATCCAGGCGATCCCCAGTGGAAGGACGATCCGGGCGTGAAGGCCTTCTTCGCCTTCATGGACAAGTATTTCCCGGAGGGCGACAAGCTCAACACCGTCAACACCTACGCCTATTCGGTCGCCGAACTGCTGGTGCAGGTGCTGAAGCAATGCGGCGACGATTTGACGCGCGAGAACGTGATGAAGCAGGTCGCCAACATCAAGGGCTACACGCCGAGCCTGGCGCTGCCCGGCATCAAGATCACCACCGGACCGAACGACTATCGCGTCAACAAGCAGATGCAGATGATGAAGTTCAACGGCGAACGCTGGGAGCTGTTTGGACCGATCATCGAGGACACGGGCCCGTCGGGTTAGCAGTTGTTTGAATTTCGCGACACGATCGGCGGCCTGCGGGCCGCCGATTTTTTTGGCTCGATCCATCACCGTCACCCTGAGGTGCTCGCCTCTTCGGCACCTCCAGCGACAACGGCTTCGCCGTTGCGCGGGGATGACGGGTAGAGCTTGTCGCTCGGGGCGGCTCCTACTCTGGTATCTCCCCAAAGTTCTTCCCCACCGGCAGCACGGCGTGCCGGATCAGCCGCGAATCCTCCACCGCGGCCTGGCGGTGCTTCACCGCCTCGCGATAGACCGGATCGCGGATCATCTCGACGAAGGCGGCAACGCTTGGATATTCGGCGATGAAGCAATGGTCCCAGCGCTCCTCCTGCGGGCCGATCAGCATCAGCTCGAATTTGCCCTGCCAGACGATGCGGCCGCCGAGGCGTTCGAACACCGGGCCGCTCTCGCGGCCATAGGCCGCGTAGGCTTCCGCGCCGCTGGCCTTGCGGCCGTCCGGATAGGCCGCGTCCTTGCGCAGGCGCACGAGGTTGAGCATGTGGATCGGGCCCGGGCGGTCGTTCTCCCGGAATTGCGCGAAGGTTTCCTTGGTCGGATCGATATGGCCCATGGCGCTCCCTCTTTTTTGATGCGGGCGATCCTAGCTCCGGCGCCAAAGCAGCGGAACTGCAGCGGGCGAATGCCCTACCTCCTAATTGCGCGTTAAGGTCTGGGTAACCGGGCCTTAAACAGCGACCGCTAGCGTGCGGCGGGGCGGGCTGACCGGGCGTATTGCGTATGGCGTGGGGAAAGAAAAAGGGTGCGCGGAAGGAGCCGCTGTTCGGCTTGCCCGCGGCACTCGCCGATCTGCGCCTGACGGCCGCGGACCGTGTTCCCGGCGGCGACGACAAGCCGAAGAAGTCTGCGAAAACATCCGCCAGGCGCAAGAGCGAGGATGCCGGCGACGAGCCGCCACGCGAACGGAAAGCGCAAGCCAGCCGCAGCGGCGCCAAGCGGCGCGCGAAGTCGCGGGGAGGATTCAGCATCGGTCGCCTGGTCTATTGGGGCGCGGTGCTGAGCCTATGGGGCGTCATCGCCGTGATCGGCGTCGTGATCTATGTCGGCGCTCATCTGCCGCCGATCCAGTCGCTGGAGATTCCCAAGCGCCCGCCGACGATCCAAATCGTCGGCATCGACGGCAGCATGCTGGCGCAGCGCGGCGAGATGGCCGGGGCCAATGTCGCGCTGAAGGATCTGCCGCCGTATCTGCCGAAGGCGTTCATCGCCATCGAGGACCGCCGCTTCTATTCGCATTTCGGCATCGACCCGGTCGGCATCCTGCGCGCGCTGGTCACCAACGTGCTTCATCGCGGCGTCTCGCAGGGCGGCTCGACGCTGACGCAGCAGCTCGCCAAGAACCTGTTCCTGACCCAGGAGCGCACCATGCAGCGCAAGCTGCAGGAGGTGGAGCTCGCGATCTGGCTGGAGCGCAAGCACTCCAAGGACGAGATCCTGGAGCTTTATCTCAACCGCGTCTATTTCGGCTCCGGCGCCTACGGCGTCGAAGCCGCCGCGCAGAAATATTTCGGCAAGTCGGCGAAGAACGTGACGATCGCGGAAGCCGCGATGCTGGCCGGCCTCGTCAAGTCGCCGTCCCGCCTTGCGCCGAACCGCAACCCTGAGGGCGCCGAAGCGCGGGCGCAGATCGTGCTCGCGGCGATGGCGGATGCGAAATTCATCACGGACGCGCAGGCGAAGGCCTCGATCGGCCATCCCTCCTACAACGTGAAGCCGGCCGGCGCCGGCACGGTGAACTACGTCGCCGACTGGATCGGCGAGGTGCTGGACGATTTGGTCGGCCAGATCGACGAGAGCATCAAGGTCGAGACCACGATCGATCCGAAACTGCAGAGCGTGGCGGAAGCCGCGATCATCGACGAGCTCGCGGCCAAGAGCGTGAAGTTCAATGTCAGCCAGGGCGCGCTGGTGGCGATGACGCCCGATGGTGCCGTGCGCGCCTTGGTCGGCGGGCGGAACTATTCCGAGAGCCAGTACAACCGCGCGGTCACCGCCAAGCGGCAGCCGGGCTCCTCGTTCAAGCCGTTCGTGTACCTCACCGCGCTCGAGCAGGGGCTGACGCCCGATACCATGCGCCAGGATGCGCCGATCGAGGTCAAGGGCTGGCGACCCGAGAACTACACCCATGAATATTTCGGTGCGGTGACGCTGACGCAGGCGCTGGCGATGTCGCTCAACACCGTCGCCATCCGCCTCGGGCTCGAGGTCGGGCCGAAGAACGTGGTACGCACCGCGCACCGGCTCGGCATCTCCTCCAAGCTCGAGCCCAACGCCTCGATCGCGCTCGGCACGTCGGAAGTCTCGATGGTCGAGTTGGTCGGCGCCTACGCGCCCTTCGCCAACGGCGGCTTCGCAGTGGCGCCGCATGTCGTCACAAGGATCAGGACGCTCGGCGGCAAGCTGCTCTACATGCGTCAGCCCGACGAGCGCAACCAGGCCATCGACCCCCGCTATGTCGGCATGATGAACACGATGATGCGGGAGACGCTGATATCAGGCACCGCCAAGAAGGCGGAGATCCCCGGCTGGCCGGCGGCCGGCAAGACCGGCACCAGCCAGGATTACCGCGACGCCTGGTTCATCGGCTACACCGCCAACCTCGTCACCGGCGTCTGGCTCGGCAATGACGACAACTCGCCGACCAAGAAGGCGACCGGCGGCGGCCTGCCGGTCGAAGTCTGGACGCGCTTCATGCGCACTGCGCACGAGGGCGTGCCGGTGGCGAACTTGCCGAGCGCACCGGGCGGCTGGGGCCTGTCGAATCTCGCGCAGGCGGCCTCGCAAGTGTCGCCACCAACAGCGGCGGGACAACCAGCGAATACCGGCTATCGCCCGCCGCCCCCGACGCGCGCCAATGTGCGGCCGGAAGCGGCAGCAGGGCTGGACGGCTGGCTGATGGACCGGCTGTTCGGCGGAAACCGATAGCTTGGGGGTGAGAGCCACGGGGCCTCAAAACAAAAACTGCGAAAACAACCCCATGCACAGTAGAAGGTGATTGCTGGCGCGATGCGGGTGGACCGCTCGAAACGTTTGATGCGGCGGGGTAAATCAGGCACGCGGCGCAATCGTCGCGAAGTGTGGCGAGAATCGAGCGAGACGCGGTGAACAGCGCACCACCCTCTCCTGTCATTCCCCGCGGAGGCGGGGAATCCAGTATTCCAGAGACATTGAGATTCACAACGGATGCCGCGGCGTACTGGATCGCCCGCCAGCGCGGGCGATGACAGTGTTTGCTGGGTTCGCAGCCCGGCCTAATCCTCGACCCCATACCGGTGCAGATCGTTCCCGTGGGTGTCGAGCCACTTCTTGGCGCGCTCCATCGAGGGACACACCTTGCCACAGACGCGCCAGAACCGCGCCGAGTGGTTCATCTCGACGAGATGGGCGACCTCGTGGGCGGCGAGATAGTCGAGCACGAAGGGCGGTGCGAGGATCAGGCGCCAGGAGAACGACAGCGAGCCGGCCGAGGTGCAGGAGCCCCAGCGGCTGGACTGGTCGCGGATCGAGAGCCGCTTGACCCTGACACCGAGCTCGGCGGCATAGGCCTCCGCCGAACGCTGCAGGTCGCGGCGCGCCTCGCGCTTGAGGAAGTCGCTGACGCGGCGGTCGACATGCTCGAGACCGCCGGCGACGCAGAGGATGCGTTCACCGCTATCGCGCGTCTCGGTCCACACCGTGCCGCGCTGGCCGGCGCGATGCACGATGCGGTGGGCCGTGCCGCGCAGCGGTATCACCGTGCCAGGCTGGAAGGGCGCGGCCTTCGGCAAGCGGCCGAGACGTGCGGCGATCCACGCACCGTGACGCTGTGCGAAATCCTTGGCCTCCGCGAGCGTGCCGCGCGGCGGCATGGTGAGGATGGCTTCGCGATCGCTCGGATGAATTCTGAGCGTGTAGCGGCGCGCGCGGCGGTGCCGACGCAATCGGATGGCAAAAAATTGCGATCCGTGGGTGATGACGAGGGTCTTCGGTTCGTGGGGCCGACGATAGAGGAGTGCGCGAGTGGCCATGTCTGTCAGTCCGGGGGGCAGGAGAGCGCCCGGATTCTGCCATAACCGCCGCCAGGGAAAGCGCTCGGCGCAAAAACAAATCATTTGCCCAATATACAGCGGTCAGGCGTCCGGGAGACCCTACAGACTGGGGTTGGAACCATCAATTTTCGCCCCCGCTATACGCATGCGGCACCCCCAAGGGGTGAGTGCCGACTCACTCCTATGAGGCTACCTAAATACCGCGAATTTGGCGGGAACTTACCCCTGCCGGAGCCTCCGACAGGGGGCACATTTTCGACGGGAAAGCCGAAAAACGCGATTATTCAGCCGCGAGTGCCTGCAACGAAGTCGGATTCGCAGCCGAAACCATGAAGTCGTGAATCCGCGGCACGATCTCCGACTTGAAACGCGATCCGTTGAACACGCCGTAATGTCCGACGCCCTTCTGGACGTAATGAACGCGGCGATGATCGGGAATCGCGCTGCACAATGCGTGCGTCGCTTCGGTCTGACCGAGACCGGAGATGTCGTCGTTCTCGCCTTCGACCGTCATCAACGCGACGCGCTTGATCTTGGAGGGATCGACGCGGGTTCCGCGATGGGTCATCTCGCCCTTCGGCAGCGAGTGCTTCACGAATACGGTGTCGACGGTCTGCAGGTAATACTCGGCCGAGAGATCCATCACCGCGAGATATTCGTCATAGAAGTCGCGATGCTTGTCGACGAGGTCGCCGTCGCCCTTCACCAGATTGGCGAACAGCTGCTTGTGGGCATCCATATGCCGGTCGAGATTCATGCTGATGAAGCCGTTGAGCTGCAGGAATCCCGGATAGACGTCGCGCATCATGCCCGGATGCGGGAACGGCACCTTGGTGATGACGTGGTTGCGGAACCAGTCGATACCGCGCTCCTGGGCGAGATTGTTCACCGCGGTCGGATTGCGACGGGTGTCGATCGGGCCGCCCATCAGCGTCATCGAGGTCGGCACGAACGGATCGCGGCGCGCTTCCATGATCGAGACGGCCGCGACGACGGGCACGGAGGGCTGGCACACCGCCATCACATGGGTGTTGCCGCCGAGGACGTGCAGCATCTCGATGACATAGTCGATGTAATCGTCGAGATCGAAGCGGCCTTCGCTCAAGGGCACCATGCGGGCATCGGCCCAGTCGGTGATGTAGACCTCATGCGCCGGCAGGAAAGCCTCGACCGTGCCGCGCAGAAGCGTCGCATAATGGCCGGACATCGGCGCCACGATCAGCACGCGCGGCTGCGGGCTGCGCAGTGGGCGGGCGAACTTGCGATCGAAGTAGAGCAGCTTGCAGAACGGCTTTTCCCAGACCGAACGGACTTCGACGGGAACGCGGATGCCGTTGACCTCGGTGTCGTTGAGACCCCATTCCGGCTTGCCGTAGCGGCGCGTGGTGCGCTCGAACAATTCGCAGGCTGCGGCGACCGACTTGCCGACCTCGGTGCGCGTCCAGGGATTGAGCGGATTCTGAAACAGCAGCTTGGTCGCGTCGGTGACCGCACGGGCCGGATTGAGAGAGGCGTGAGCCATCTCGTACATCCAGTACATCGGCGTCGTCAGGACCGGACTGCCTTCTGCCGCCAGGGGCGGCGCGCCGCCGAACTCACCAATGGGCATCGTTATATTCCTCTTCGCATCGCAACATACTGCCGAATGCGCAATATTGCGTCAATGCATGGTTCCGTACATCTACGTAGCCGAAACGGCCAAATCACCATGAATCCACGGGAAAGTGACATTATTCGCCGCCCGAGAGCAGGGAGCCGTGCTTTTTGGCGCTGCGCAATAGGGCAAGGAATGCCCCAAAAGATGCAACCAAAAGCACCGCGTTGATGGCCGACGCCTCCAGCATCAGATCGGTCCTGAAGGTGTGCTCGATCAGGAGCGCGCGCATTCCCTCGAAGGCGTAGGTCGGCGGCAACGCCCAGGCGACGTATTGCAGCCAGGTAGGCAGCACGCTGACGGGATAATAGACGCAGGCCAGCGGCAGGATCGCGAACATCAAGGTCCAGACGATGCTCTCGGCACCGAGGCCGTTTCGCAGCACCAGGCCCGAGACGAAAATGCCGACCGACCAACTCGTGAAGATCAGATTGCAGAAGAAGGCGATCAGCGGCAGGCCGAGGGCATAGACGTTGAAGTGAAACAGGACCAGCGCGAGCAGCGTCATCGGGATGATCCCGATCGCAAGCCGGATCAGGCTCATGACCATCAGCGACAGCAGAAACTCGATCGGCCTCAGCGGACTCATCATGAGGTTGCCGATGTTGCGCGCCCACATCTCTTCCAGGAATGAGATGGAGAAGCCGAGCTGGCCGCGGAACAGGATGTCCCACAGGATCACGGCACCGATCAGCGTGCCGCCGGCGCGCGCGAAGAAATTGGCGTTCTCGGCGATGTAGAGCTGGAGGAAGCCCCAGGTGATGACTTGCAGCGCCGGCCAGTAGAGCAGCTCGAGCAGCCGCGGCCAGGATGACATTAGCAGGTACCAATAGCGCAGGATCATCGCGCCGATGCGATGGACGGAGATGCCGAGGTGAAGGGACAGCGTCATTGCGAGGAGCCCTTGCGACGAAGCAATCCAGAATTCTTCCGCGGAAAGATTCTGGATTGCTTCGCTTCGCTCGCAATGACGAAAGCAGCGCCCGTAGCCCTCACCTCGCCGCCTCCTTCGCGCCGTTCACCCGGCCGCGCGCAACGTCCAGAAACACCTCCTCCAGCGTGGTGCGGTTGTAGCGGGCCATGATCGCTTCCGGCGTATCGTCGTCCTCGATGCGGCCGCGCTTCATGATGATGACGCGATCGCAGAGCCGCTCGACCTCGAGCATGTTGTGCGAGGCCAGGAGGATGGTGGCGTTGTTGTCCCGGCGGTAGCGCTCCAGATGCGCGCGCACCCAGTCAGCGGTATCAGGGTCGAGCGAGGCGGTCGGCTCGTCCAGGAGCAGCAGCTCCGGCTGGTTGATCAGCGCTTTCGCCAGCGCAACGCGGGTCTTCTGCCCGGCGGAGAGCTTGCCGTTGGCGCGATCGATGAAATCGATGAGGTCGAGATCCTCGGCAAGCTTCGCGATGCGGCTGGTGAGGTTCTTCACCGCATAGAGCTTGCCGAACACGGTGAGGTTCTGTCGCACCGTGAGCCGCATCGGCATGTCGACATAGGGACTTTCGAAATTCATCCGCCCCAGCACGGAAGCGCTGTCCTCGGGCATCCGATGCCCCAGCACCTGGACGCGGCCGGAGGTCGGCAGCACCAGGCCCATGATCATCGCGATGGTCGTGGTCTTGCCGGCGCCATTGCCGCCGAGAAGCCCGGTGATGCTGCCGCGCGGAAGCGAAAAGGAGATATCGTCGACGGCGCGGGTCTGCTTGTAGACCTTGACGAGGTGATCGACCGCGATGGCCGCGGACGAGCTGCGATCCGCGACAGTCGGCCGACTTGAAGCCTTGTCATTCTCGGTCATGCTGGCCGTTCTTCTGCTATTGCATCGGGGAGCGCAAGGCTTGATGTAAGCGCTTGTCATCCGGTGGTTCCGTCAGCCCATCGTTCGTGACCTTAGAAGGCACCGCCACATTGGCCGATATGACCGAAATTGCCGATTCCGACTTCCGCCACGCGCAGCGGCATATCCGGCTGGACACGATCTTGCGGCTGCGCTGGCTTGCGGTGCTGGGTCAGCTCGCCGCGATCTTCATCGTGGCACAGGGACTGGAGTTCAATGTCGAGATCGTCCCCTGTGTCAGCATCATCGCCCTGTCGGCGGCGCTCAATCTGGCGCTCCAGACCTCGGCCAATCCGATGCAGCGGCTGGAGCCGATGCAGGCGGCTGGCCTCCTCGCGCTGAACATCGTCGAGCTGGCAGGTCTGTTGTTCTTCACCGGCGGACTGCAGAACCCGTTCTCGTTCCTGTTCCTCGCGCCCGTGCTGATCTCGGCCACGGCGCTGCCGGCCCGCTTCACCTTCGGGCTCGGCCTGCTCGCGGTTGCCTGCGCGTCGATCCTGTTCTTCTTCCATTTTCCGCTGCCGTGGGATTCCGACGATCCGCTGGTGCTGCCGCCGATCTATCTCGTCGGCGTCTGGCTCTCGATCGCACTCGCGATCGGCGTCACCAGCCTCTACTCGTTCCAGGTGACCGAGGAGGCGCGCAAGCTTGCGGACGCGCTGGCCGCAACGGAGCTGGTGCTGACACGCGAGCAGCACCTGACCCAGCTCGACGGTCTCGCTGCCGCCGCCGCGCACGAGCTTGGCACGCCCCTCGCGACGATCTTCCTGATCTCGCGCGAGCTGGAAAAGACGGTGAAGGACGCAACCATTGCCGCCGACCTGAAGACCTTGCGGGAGCAGACCCAGCGCTGCCGCGACATCCTCAGCAAGATCACCCAGCTCTCCTCTACCGGCGCCCCGTTCGATCGCATGAAGCTGTCGGAGCTGATGGAGGAGGTGGTGGCCCCGCACCGCGATTTCGGCGTCGATATCAAGGTGCGGATCGCAGTGGCCGCGGCGGCCGAGCCGGTCGGCTCGCGCAATCCGGCGATTCTCTACGGCATTGGCAACATCGTCGAGAACGCGGTCGATTTCGCCCGCACCACCGTCGAGGTGAACGCCTGGTGGAACAAGGACAATATCGAACTCGTGATCTCCGACGACGGACCGGGCATTCCGCCCGATATCCTCAATCGGATCGGGGAGCCCTATCTGTCGCGGCGACGCACCCAGGACGACGGCGGCGGCGAACGGCGTGGCCTGGGCCTCGGCGTGTTCATCGCGCGCACCTTGCTCGAACGCACCGGCGCCAAGGTCTCGTTTACCAACCGGATCTTTCCGGACCACGGTGCGGTGGTTCAGATCACGTGGCCCAGGCAGCGTTTTGAGACTATCGAGACGCTCGAAGAAACAATAGGATAGCCGCGGCCTTGCGTCGCACAACGGGGCGGACCGACTATTTGCCGCCTTGGCACCGCGCGATTGCGACGCCATATGTCAATGCGCTGGAGAGAGGACAACACCTTGAACGCCATCGCCGAACTGAACGAACAGAGCGACCGCTCGCTTCTTATCGTAGAGGACGACAAGCCGTTTCTGGAGCGGCTGTCGCGCGCCATGGAGACACGGGGCTTTGCCGTGACATCATGCGACACCGTGTCGGACGGACTGGCCCAGATCGGCAAGTCGGCGCCGGCATTCGCGGTGGTGGATTTGCGGCTCGGCGACGGCAACGGCCTCGACGTGGTCTCGGCGCTGAAGAAGAAGCGCCCGGATGCGCGCGCGATCGTGCTGACCGGCTATGGCAACATCGCCACCGCCGTCACCGCAGTGAAGATGGGCGCGATCGATTACCTCTCCAAGCCCGCGGACGCCGACGACGTCGTCGCGGCACTGCTCTCGACCAGCGCGGAGAAATCCGAGCTGCCGGCCAACCCGATGTCCGCCGACCGCGTCCGCTGGGAGCACATCCAGCGCATCTACGAGATGTGCAATCGCAACGTTTCGGAAACGGCGCGCCGGCTCAACATGCACCGCCGCACCTTGCAGCGAATTCTGGCCAAGCGCGCGCCAAGGTAAGTTTTCGTAGCACTCGTGCCCCGGACGCAGCGCAGCGCTTCTTCAGCGGTGCGCTGCAGAGCCGGGGCCCATGACTTCAGGGATATTGCCGCTTTCTAGGTCCCGGCTCCGCGCAGCAGCGTTTCACGCTGCAGCGCGTCCGGGACACGAGACCGTCCTATTCCCAAAAATCCGCGTGCCCCTGCGGGTCGACCAGGCGGTTGATCCGCAAGGCCGCCGCCATCGCAAAGCGCACCGTCATCTGCTTGCGCGTGGCGGCAGCCAGCTTGTGCTCGGGCGCCTCGCAATGCAGGTGCGCGCCATAGGCGTCGGCGATGATCAGGCCGGTGTCATCAGGGAAGATCTCGCACGGCAGATCCTGCGTGAAGGCGAAGAACAGCCGGTCGCAATGAGCGCGGTATTCATGCCATTTCTGGTCGGCGCGCAGATCCTCGACCGACGACTTGATCTCGACGATCCAGATTTCGCCGCGCTCGTTCAGCGCCACGAGATCGGCGCGCCGGCCCGACGGCAACGGCAGTTCGCTGATGCAGGAGAAGCCGAGCGAGCGCAGCAGCCGCGCCGTGCCACGCGCGATCGCGAGCGCCGTCTCGGATTGGCGGCGGTCGGGTGACGGCACGAGGGTGATGCGGGCAGTGTTGTCCATGGGGGGAAGGATAGCCGATTCCGTAGGGGGCGGACACTGTTCGATGGAAGCGAACTGCGGCCCCATATTCAGCTGTCGTCCCCGCGAACGCGGGGAAGTTTGGTGCAGACTCGTCGTTCTGTACTTCGACCGGCCCACGACCGATAGATCACGCGATATGGGTCCCGCGTTCGCGGGGACGACAGCAAGTGTGAGGCGAGAGCGCGGGAACCTCCCCTCCCCCACGCACTTATCACGCTGCCGCCGCGCCTCGGCGGACCACGGGGCTGCTCGCGCATGATCGACGATCTCTGGTACAAGAACGGCGTGATCTATTGCCTCTCCGTCGGCTCCTACATGGATGCCAATGGCGACGGCATCGGCGATTTCAAGGGCCTGTTACGGCGGCTGGACTATCTGCACGGGCTCGGCATCACCACGATCTGGCTGATGCCGTTCCAGACCTCGCCCGGCCGCGACGACGGCTACGACGTCGCCGATTATTACAGCGTCGATCCCCGCTACGGCACGCTCGGCGATTTCGTCGAGTTCACCCATGGCTGCAAGCAGCGCGGCATCCGCATCATCATCGACCTCGTCGTCAACCACACCTCGGACCAGCACCACTGGTTCAAGGAAGCGCGGCGCGACAAGAACTCGTACTATCGCGACTGGTACGTCTGGTCCGACAAGAAGCCGGCCGGCGCCGACAAGGGCATGGTGTTTCCCGGCGTGCAGAAATCGACCTGGACGCGCGACAAGGAAGCCGGTGCCTGGTACTTCCACCGCTTCTACGACTTCCAGCCCGATCTCAACACTTCGAACCCTCATGTGCAGGCCGAGATCCTGAAGATCATGGGCTTCTGGATTCAGCTCGGCGTCTGCGGCTTCCGTATGGACGCGGTGCCGTTCGTCATCGCGACCAAGGGCGCGAAGGTGAAGAAGCCGGTCGAGCAGTACGACATGCTGCGTGCGTTCCGCGAATTCCTGCAATGGCGGCAGGGCGACGCCATCATCCTCGCGGAAGCCAATGTGCTGCCGAAGACGGACATGGAATATTTCGGCCGCGACGCCGACCGCATGCACATGATGTTCAACTTCCAGGTCAACCAGCATCTGTTCTACGCGCTGGCATCCGCCGATTCGCGTCCGCTGGCGAAGGCGTTGAAGGCGACAAAACCGCGGCCGGCGACAGCGCAATGGGGCCTGTTCCTGCGCAATCACGACGAGCTCGATCTGGGGCGCCTGACCAAGGCGCAGCGGGACATTGTTTTCAAATGCTTCGGCCCCGACAAGGACATGCAGCTCTACGACCGCGGCATCCGCCGGCGGCTCGCACCGATGCTGGGCGGCGACCGCAGGCGGCTCGAGCTCGCCTACAGCCTGATGTGCACGCTGCCGGGGACACCGGTGATCCGCTACGGCGACGAGATCGCGATGGGCGACGATCTCACATTGCCGGAGCGCAATTGCGCGCGCACGCCGATGCAATGGTCGACCGAACCGCATGGCGGCTTCACCAAGAGCGACAAGCCGACATGCCCGGTCATCGACAAGGGGCCCTACGGCTTTCCGCACGTCAACGTGGCAAAACAGCGGCGCGATCCGAACTCGATGCTGAACTGGACCGAGCGCATCGTTCGCATGCGGAAAGAAGTGCCGGAAGTCGGCTGGGGCGATTTTGCGATCATTCCCGTGCGCGATCCCGCGGTGTTCATCATGCGCTATGACTGGCGCAACAATTCGGTGCTGTTCGTGCACAATCTCGACGAGAAGCCGCGCGAGGTCGCATTCTCGACGGGGCTATCAGGCGAGACCGGCGCGCACCTGATCAATCTGCTCGCGGAGGACCACAGCCACGCCGACAAGCGCGGCCAGCATCGCATCGTGCTGGAGCCATATGGCTACCGCTGGTACCGCGTCGGCGGGCTGGATTATCTGTTGAAGCGGAGCGACATCGATGACGACGCCGCGAGCGGGAAGAAGCATCCGGGGTAGCTGGAAATCTCGAGTCTGCTCCGCCGTTTCAACGATCGTCATTGCGAGGAGCTCTTGCGACGAAGCAATCCAGTCTGCTTCCGCGGAGACAGACTGGATTGCGTCGCTGCGCTCGCAATGACGAGGAGATAGCGGTGGCCACCTCCTCCGCCGTTCTCCCGGCGAAAGCGACGCCTAGGGCGACGCCAGCACCACGCCTTCATTGCCGCGTAGATCCAGCACGCCCTCGATCCCCTCACCTTCGCGGTCTAGGAACGTCGACAGCAATATCCTGCTGCCGAAACGGATCGCGCTGGTGGTCACCGCGATCGGATCAGCACCGAGATTGAGCGCCACGATCACCGCGCTGCCGCCGGCCTCGCGGCGGTAGATCAGGAGATCGCCCTGCGCGGCGATCGGATGATAATCGCCCGCAACCAACGGAGGACAGCTCTTCCGCACGGCGATCAGGCGCTTGTAGAGATTGAGGATCGAGCGCGCCTCGGCCTCGAGATTGGCGACATTCTCGCGAATATGGTCCTCCGGCAGCGGCAGCCACGGCCTCACTTGCGAAAAACCGGCGAAGTTCGACGAATCCCATTGCATCGGCGTGCGGCAGCCGTCGCGGCCGACACCGATGCCGGGCACGTTCTTCTCGAAGGGATCGCGCACGTCCTCCGGCGCGATCGCGAGCTGGTGCATGCCGATCTCGTCCCCGTAGTAAAGCGTCGGCGTGCCGCGCAGCGTCAGCAACAGCATGGCCGCGACGCGGGCCTGCTCCGGCCCGATACGGCTCGCCACGCGCGGGCGATCATGATTGCCGAGCACCCAGTTCGGCCAGGCGCCGCGCGGCAGCGCCTTTTCGTAATCCTCGATGATCTTCTCGATCGAGCGCGCGCTCCAGAAGGTCGAGAGCAGCGCGAAATTGAACGGCATCTGCGCGCCGGTGAGGTCGTTGCCGTAATAAGCCATGAGGCGGTGCAGCGGCAGATAGATCTCGCCGATCAAGACGCGAGCACCATAGGAATCGGTGACACGCCGCATTTCGGCGATCACCTCATGCACCTCCGGCTGGTCGGTCGAGTATTGCGTCAGGATCCTTTCGTTCGGCGGCCGGGCCTCGACATAATGCGGGTTCGGCGGGTTGTCGCGGAATTCGGCGTCCTTGATCAGGTGCCAGATCACGTCGACGCGAAAACCGTCGACGCCCTTGTCGAGCCAGAACCGCATCACGTCGTAGATCGCGGCGCGGACGTCAGGATTGCGCCAGTTGAGATCCGGCTGCTGGGCGAGGAAGGCGTGATAGTAATATTGACCCGTGGTTTCGTCGAGCTGCCACGCGCTGCCGCCGAACTCGGACAGCCAGTTGTTGGGCATGCCGCCGCCGGGTGCCGGATCGCGCCAGATGTACCAGTCGCGCTTGGGATTGTCGCGCGAGGACCGGCTCTCGACGAACCAGGGATGCTGGTCGGAGGTGTGGTTGGGCACGAGGTCGAGGATCAGCTTCAGGCCATGGTCGTGGGCGGCCGCGAGCAGCGCATCGAACTCCGCCATCGTGCCGAACAGCGGCTCGATGCCGACATAATCCGAGATGTCGTAGCCGAAATCCGCCATCGGCGAGGGAAAGATCGGCGATAGCCAGATCGCATCGACGCCGAGCGATTTGATGTAAGGCAGCCGCCGCAAGATGCCGGCGAGGTCGCCGACGCCGTCGCCATCCGAGTCCTGAAACGAGCGCGGATAGATCTGATAGAAGATGCCGTCGCGCCACCAATTCTCGTTGCCGTGAGCCATGCCGAAAGACCACCCAAAATCTGCGCCTTGCGCGGGAGAACGCGACAGCAACGCCCCGGTTCAAATTGGCAGGCCAATTGGGACGGCCGTGTGACGGGTGTTCCCGGGCTCGTTCCGGTTGGCCCGAATCTTTTGCTTGGCGACCTGGCAAAAATCAGCATTGTGAGCTCATGAGCGAGCAAGACGACACCAAAGCCAAGGCGGGCGCGATCATCGTTCCCGTGACGCTGTTCGAGCAGAACTGCACCATCATCTGGGACGAGCCTTCCAAGAAGGCCGTGGTGATCGATCCCGGCGGCGACGTGCCGAAGATCCTGGATGCGGTCAAGCAGACCGGCGTCACCGTGGAGAAGATCTGGCTGACCCACGGCCACATCGATCATGTCGGCGGCGCGGCCGAGCTGCGCGATGCGCTGAAGGTGCCGATCGAGGGCCCGCATGTCGCGGACAAGTTCCTGCTCGACAACGTCGTCGCAAGCGGCGCGCGCTTCGGCATGACCAGAGGACGCGATTTCGCGCCTGACCGCTGGCTCGACGAGGGCGACAGCGTGTCGATCGGCGGCCTGTCGTTCGACATCCTGCACTGCCCGGGTCATTCGCCCGGCAGCGTGGTGTTCTTCAACAAGGACTTGCGTTTTGCCCATGTCGGCGACGTGCTGTTCGCGGGCTCGGTCGGCCGCACCGATTTGCCCGGCGGCAGTCACGCCACGCTGATCAACTCGATCAAGACGAAGTTGTTGCCGCTCGGCGACGATGTCGGCTTCATCTGTGGCCACGGCGCCGGCTCGAGCATCGGCCAGGAGCGGATGACCAATCCGTTCATTACGGGCGAGATGTAGGTTTATTCGGCGGCGTCCACGAGCGCCGTCGCTTCACTGAGATTGCGCTCGCCCCATTCGCGAATGGCAGCAACGACAGGTACGAAGCTCTTGCCCTTGCGGGTCAGGCGGTATTCGACCTTCGGCGGCACCTCGCCAAAATCCTTGCGGTCGATCAGGCCGCTCATCGTCAGCGCCTTCAATTCGCGGCTGAGCACGCGCGGAGTGATCTCGGCGCTGCCCTCTGTGCCGCGCAGCAGGCCGCTTCTGATCTCGCCATAGCGGCGCGGGCCGTCCTTGAGGTCCCAGACGATGCGGAGCTTGTACTTGCCGCTGATCATCTTCTGAAACGCTGCGACCGGACAGGCGCGCGCCGGGGCCGCTCTTGCCTTCGCCATGTCGTCTCCTCCATGCGCAGCCAGCGCGCGGAAGCATAGGAGCGGCGGCGAAAAAGTCCATACTATCAATTTTGTCCATACTTGCGGGATCGCGCGCAAGCCGCAGATGATGACGCACAAGACGAAGTAAGGAGCGTCACATGAAGCACTTCATGATCAGATACCAGTTCAAGAACGGCACGACGGAGGAATGGCACCGGGAGATCGGCCGCTTCATCAAGGCGATCGACGGCGATCCGGAGCTGAAGGGACGGATCGGATACCGCGTCCTGAAGGCCCGCGACGACCGCAGCTACTTCCATCTCGCGAGCGCCAGCGACGATGCCGCGCAAAAGGCGCTGCAATCGCGCGACTTCTTCAGGGCTTATCAGGAAATGACGCGGAAGGTTGCCGGCGGCGAGGTGACGGTGACGCCGATCGAGGTGATTGATCAGACGGGGTAGCCACGCACTCCGCTGTCGTCCCGGACAAGCGCAAGCGCAGATCTACCGTCTTGCGTGTCAAGGGATCGATCGAACGCGGAGGATGCGGCATCGTGCTCGATCGTCAAGGCGGCTGCGCCCCGCCTTCGGCGGTGGCCTCCGGCCAGCCTTGACGATCTGCGCCCGATGCCGCGAGTGGCTGCCGTGATCGACGCCTCAGCGTGCCGCGGCTGCAGCGGGAGCCTTGGCCATGGCATCCCGCAGCTGGGCGTTCAGCCGCACCAGCAGTTTGCGCATCACAGCGACCATAATCACCTTGCCGGGCTTACCCCGTGCCCGCAGCCGGCTACAGAACTCCTTGATCTGCGGGTCGAACCGCATTGCCGTGCGCGCTGGGTTGAACAGGACAACCTTGATTGACGTGCGCCCCGGCGCCAGCCCGCGGCGCTTGCGGATGCTTCCGCTCTCATGAACGCGGGGAGCCAATCCGCCGAGCGCCGTAATCTTCTTGCAGCCAAACCTGCCGAGTTCCGGCAGCAGCGCCAACAGACCGCGTGCGGTCTGTTCAGCAACGCCGATCTGGTTACACAGAACCTCTTCCTTGAATGCCAGCTGCGGGTGTTCGTCCTCGTGCCGGGCAAGCTCGACAGCAATCGCTGCGAGAGCTTCGTCCAGATGAGCAATCATGCGCTCGATGGAGCTGCGGACCGCGTCCAATGGCGCGGTTGCCAGGCGGCAGGCCTCCGCATGCCGCATCGCCTTGAGCTGCCGCTGGCGCGCCATCAGGCAATCCAGCGTTACATCTTCCCGGCGGCCCAGGCGCAGCTCGCCGGCATTCAAGCGGTCGCGCCCATAGTCTCGCAGCAACCGCGCATCAATCCGGTCTGTCTTGGCCTTGATCCCTCGCACTTGGCGGAAAGCCTTGACCCGCTGCGAGTGAACGACGGCCCACGGAATCATCCTGTCCGCCAGCGCCGCTTCCAGGTTCCGCTCCCAGCCACCGGTGCGCTCGAACGCCACGAGGTCCTCAGCGGGATCGAGCTGCTCAACCAGGGCTGCAATTGCGGCCGCATCATTGCCATACCGCCGCACGCGCTCGCAGCCTTCCGCTGCCACATCCAACCAGGATTTGCCGACATCAATTCCAATGATACGCTTGCCGCTCATACCGACCTCCCTCATCATAGTCGGGTCCGGAGCGAGCACTGGATTGCAAACGGGCGATTAGCCCTCTCTACCGTTCGTGCCCGGACCCAGCAGCGCCGGCGGGCCTCCAGATCTGCACGATCGTCAAGATCTTCCGGGACCGCGAGGTCCCGCCGGCGTCCGATCTTCCATCAGGAAGACGCCAACAACATGCAATCCGGGACCAATACCCACAGGGAGGAGTTTGGGGCGGCCTGATAACTCCGAGTCCCCGCAACCACATCCGCCTGTGGCTATGGGTCCCGGATCGGCGCGCGCTTGGGGCGCGCTTGTCCGGGACGACTGGGGATGGAGCTATTTCATCAACCCGGCCGCCGTGAGCGCGCGCGTGATGATCTGACCGAGATCGAAGCCGTGAGACTTCTCACGCTTCGGCTCGGCGGGCTCTGCGACCGCGGTGCGGATCGAGCGGGCGAGATGCGGCGCGGGCGTCAGCGCGGGCTTCGTTGCGGGCTTGGCTTCCGCCTTTGCCGCGTCGGCAATCCAGCCGGTGAGGCCGAAGAACTTTGCGATGTGGTAGGACGAGGAAATGCCGGCCTCGATCAGGAATGCGCCTTCCATGCCGTAGCGCTGATCGTTGTCGGCAAGACCGAGCGGCGTGCCGTGCGCCATGTCGGTGATGGCGTAGGATTCGACCAGCGTCTCGCCGTCCTTGTTCCACCAGGCCTGGCGCGGATAGCCGTCGACATTGGTCTCCGCCATCGGCATCTCCGGCAGACCATGCAGATCGAGCCACTGCTTGACGATCTCGTTGGCATTGTCGGGATTGACGGTGCGATCGGCGCTGCCGTGCCACACCGAGACCTTCGGCCAGGGCCCGCGATGATCAGAGGCGCTGCGCACGAGATCGCCGAGCTCGCGCGCGGGGCGCGCTGGGGAATGGAACATGCCGTCGAGCGCCTCGCGCAAATTCGAGGCGATGCCATAAGGCAATCCGGCGATGACCGCACCGGCCGCGAAGACCTCCGGATAGGTCGCGAGCATCACCGACGTCATGCCGCCGCCAGCCGACAGGCCGGTGATGAAGACGCGCCTGGAATCGATGCGGTGCGCCTCGATCATATGCGCGATCATCTCGCGGATCGAACGCGGCTCGCCGCTGTCCCGCGCGGTGTCCTCCGGATTGAACCAGTTGAAGCAGGTGTTGCCGTTGTTGATGCGCTGCTGCTCGGGCATCAACAGCGCGAAGCCGTAATGCTTCGCGAGCGTCGACCAGCCCGCGCCGAGATCGTAAGCGGCCGCGGTCTGCCCGCAGCCATGCAGCACGACGACGAGCGCGTGCGGCTTCTGCAGCTGCGCCGGCACAAACGCGAACATGCGCAGGGCCCCCGGATTGTCACCGAAGCCCGTGACCTCTTGCAGTGGGCTGGATGAATCCGCGCTGCGGCCGAGCTCGGCAAAGCGCAGACCGTCCAGCTTGGGCAGACGTCTCAACAGATCGATATTTCGGGCTAACGACACGGCAACTTCCTGATGGGGGACATTCAACGTCCAGCCCAACCAGATAGTTGCTGCGTTGCAAAATAAAAAGACCGTGCGCTGCCAATCCCACGAGAATCGCGGGAAATCCCGCAGGAATCCGCACGTATTGACGGCAGCGCCTCAACTTCGTGCCGATACACGGCGCATCCATGCCAGAAATGCGGCGCAGATCATGATGAATGTCACAAACAGCACGAGCGAGGCGAGGAATCCTGCGCGCGCTGATTGCAAAGAACACCGCGCCGATTCCGGCCACTCCGGCCGCATTTCCGATCTGCGCTGTCGTGCCGTAGATGCCGGAGGCCGAGCCTGCGGCGACAGGTTTTACGGACTGTGCGAGACCACACCACAGCGACGTCAGGTGAAGCCGAGCACGCCGGCGAAGATGTTCTTAGTGCCATGCATGTCGAACTCAACTCCCACGCTCCTGCGGAGACTCCCACTCACCCCGACCTCATCTGCGCAAGCGGGAGAGGGAGAAGACATACGCATGCCTGCATTCCGGCATGCGGGACATCGCGCGATTGCGTTTGTGGCATCAGACACGTAGCCTGATCGCCTCAACAAACAGAAAATGAAAGCCGGAGAGAACGCCATGGCGCGCCTGAAATTCGGAGCCTTCCTTGCCCCGCATCACCCGATCGGGGAGCATCCGATGCTGCAGTTCCGGCGCGATCTCGACCTGGTCGAGCAGCTGGATGCGCTCGGCTATGACGAGTTCTGGTGCGGCGAGCATCATTCATCGGGCTGGGAGATGATCGCATCGCCCGAGATGTTCCTGGCCGCCGCCGGCGAGCGCACCAAGCGGATCAAGCTCGGCACCGGCGTGGTGTCGCTGCCCTATCACCATCCCTACAACGTCGCACAGCGCATGGTGCAGCTCGACCACATGACCGGCGGCCGCGCCATCTTCGGCTCCGGCCCCGGCGCGCTGGCCTCCGATGCGCATACGCTCGGCATCGACCCGATGACGCAGCGCGACCGGCAGGACGAGGCAATCGGCATCATCCGCCGCCTCTTCAACGGCGAGCGCGTCACCGCCAAGAGCGACTGGTTCACCATGAACGACGCCGCGCTGCAGATCCTCCCCTTGCAGGAGGAGATGCCATTCGTGGTGGCCTCGCAGATCTCGCCCTCCGGCATGACGCTCGCCGGCAAATACGGCATCGGCATCATCTCGCTGGGATCGATGACGACGCAGGGGCTGATGTCGCTGCAGCAGCAATGGCAGTTCGCCGAGGATGCCGCGAAGAAGCACGGCACCAAGGTGAACCGCGCCGACTGGCGCGTGCTCCTGACCTGGCACATCGCCGAAACGCGTGAACAAGCGCGCCGCGAGGCCGGCGCCGGGCTGATGCGCTGGCACAACGAGTATAATGTCGGCACGCTGCAGCGGCCGGGCCTCACGGCGTTCTCCTCGCCTGACGAGGCCGTGGACAAGACCGCCTTCGTCGAGGGTGCCGCCTCCACCATCGGCACGCCCGACGATCTCGTCAAAACCATCAAGAACGTGATGCAGGTCTCCGGCGGCGTGGGCGCCATCATCGGCTTCGTGCACGACTGGGCCAATCCGGAAGCCACCCGCCGCAGCTGGGACATGGTGGCGCGCTACGTCGTGCCCGAGATCAACGGCTATATCGACGGTCTGCGCAAGTCGCAGAAATTCGTGATCGAGAACCGCGCGATCTTCGAGCGCGCGGGCCAGGCCGTGATGGCCAAGATCATGGAGAACGAGAAGGCCGCCGAGGCGCTGAAGGTGACCGGCCCCGGCCGCGTCGCCATTCCCGCCGTCAACGCTCCGGATCTGCAGAAGGAAGCGGCGAAGCGGTAGGTGATCGTAGGCAAGTCCCGACCTCCACTCGTCGTCCCGGACAAGCGCGCCCAAAGCGCGCGCAATCCGGGACCCATAGCCACAGGATAGTGTTTGGCGAAGATTGCTAACTACTATCTCGTACCACAACTTCTCCCTGGGGTTATGGTCCCGGCGCCCGTGCGCAATTGCGCACTAGGCCGGGACGACGGCGGTGGGTGTGACGATTTCGTGCGCAAGACGGCCGCAGCGTCATCGTGCGCGGATGTGCTATGTTGGCCCGGTGCCAACCGGAGCAATCCTGATGTCGATGCAGAATGTGGCCGCGCCTGCGCTTCAGTTCACCCCTCCCAGGCGCAACGAGCTGACCCACATCCCCGGCGACGAAGGCTGGCCGATCATTGGCAAGACCTTTCAGGTGCTCGCCGATCCCAAGGGGCATATCGAAGCGAACGGCGCCAAATACGGCCTGGTCTACCGCACGCACTTTTTCGGCGAGACCAATGTCGTGCTGCTCGGGCCCGAGGCCAACGAGCTCGTGCTGTTCGACCAGCAGAAGCTGTTCTCCTCGACGCATGGCTGGAACAAGGTGCTCGGCCTGCTGTTTCCGCGCGGGCTGATGCTGCTCGATTTCGACGAGCACCGGCTGCATCGCAAGGCTCTGTCGGTCGCGTTCAAGTCCGGGCCGATGAAATCCTATCTCAGCGATCTCGACCACGGCATTTCCGCGCGCGTCGCGCAGTGGAAGGCAAAGCCGGGGGAGATGCAGCTCTATCCGGCGATGAAGCAGCTCACGCTCGATCTCGCTGCGGCCTCGTTCCTCGGCGCCGATATCGGGCCGGAGGTCGACGAGATCAACCGCGCCTTCGTCGACATGGTCGCCGCCTCCGTCTCGCCGGTCCGCCGCCCCCTGCCCGGCACCCAGATGGCGCGAGGGGTGACGGGACGCAAGCGCATCGTCGCCTATTTCCGGGAGCAGATTCCGCTCCGCCGCGGCAATCATGGCGGCGACGATCTGTTCTCACAGCTCTGCCGCGCCACCCATGAGGACGGCGCGCTGCTCTCGGAGCAGGACATCATCGACCATATGAGCTTCCTGATGATGGCGGCGCACGACACGCTGACCTCGTCGCTGACGTCCTTCATCGGCGAGCTCGCCGCCAATCCGGACTGGCAGGACAGGCTGCGCGCGGAGGTGCTCGCGCTCGGACTTGCCCCGGGGGCACCGAGCAGCTTCGACGATCTCGAAAGGATGCCGCTGACGGAGATGGCCTTCAAGGAGGCGCTGCGGATCAAGCCGCCCGTGCCCTCGATGCCGCGCCGCGCGATGCGCGACTTCAGCTTCAAGGGCTTTGCGATCCCCGCCGGCACCGCGGTCGGGATCAATCCGCTCTATACGCACCACATGAAGGAGATCTGGCCGGAGCCGGATCGCTTCGATCCGCTGCGCTTCACCGAGGACGCCCAGCGCAACCGCCACCGCTTCGCCTTCGTGCCGTTCGGCGGCGGCGCGCATATGTGCCTCGGCCTGCACTTCGCCTATATGCAGGCGAAATGTTTCGCGCGGCATTTCCTGGAGAATATCGAGGTGTCGCTGGAGCCCGGCTACAAGCCGGACTGGCAGATGTGGCCGATCCCGAAGCCGCGGGACGGGTTGCGGGTGCGGGTGAAGGCGGTTTAGCCCCTCGTGTCCCGGACGCGCGAAGCGCGAGCCCGGACCCAGAATCTTGCGACACGTTCAGCTTGGAGAGATGGGCCCCGGCTCTGCAGCGCATCGCACCGGACGATGCTTCGCATCGCCGGGGGCGCTGCGCTGCGTCCGGGGCACGAGATCTCGTAGGGTGGGCAAAGGCGCGAAGCGCCGTGCCCACCGTTCCTTGCGCAAGAGGCAAGGTGGGCACGGCGCGCGAAGAGCGCGCCTTTGCCCACCCTACGATTCCGCGCCCGGAGCCCCTACGCCCCCTGATCGAACGCCTTGCGCAGCGCCACATAGCCCTGCTGCTGCTGACTCCAGTTGCGGCCGCCGGTCATGGCGCCGTCAACGACGAGGTCGTGGCCGTTGACGAAGCTGGATTCGTCGCTGGCCAGGAACACCGCGGCATGGGCGATGTCATCGGGGAGGCCGGCGCGCGGAATCGGCTGCGCGGTCTTGTAGACCTCGCGCATCACTGCCGGCGTCTTCTCCGCTGCATCGGTCGAGAGCCCCAGCGCCTTGCCGAAGATGCCGGTTGCGATCGCGCCGGGCGAGATCGAGTTGACGCGGACGTTGGATTCGCCGAGCTCCATCGCCACGCATTTGGTGAGATGGATCACCGCGGCCTTGGCCGCGCTATAGACCATGGACGACGAGAAGCCGGCGAGGCGGCCGGCGATGCTGCCATTGTTGATGATGCTGCCCGCCCCCTGCTTCTTCATGTAGGGCGCGGCGTGCTTCATGCCGAGCATGACGCTGCGCACCAGCGTCGCCATGGCCGCATCGAACCGCTCGACCTCGAGCCCCTCGATGCCGCCGGTCTGCGCCGGCCCGCCGGCATTGTTGAACAGGCAATCGATCCTGCCGAATTTCTCGACTGCGAGCGCGATCAGCGCCTGCATCTGCGCTTCGACCGTGACGTCGGTCTGGCGGAAGATGCAATTGGCCCCGAGCTGCTTCGCCAGCGCCTCGCCTTCCGCTACGCGCCGACCCGCGATCACAATTTTGGCACCTTCGGCAACGAAGACTTCCGCAGTGCGCAATCCGATCCCGCTCGTCGCCCCCGTAATCACCGCAACCTTGCCGTCCAGCCTGCCCATGGAATGTTCCTGTTTTCGAGCGATTTGATGCCAAATGGCGAATGTCGGCGGCCGCCGTCGCCGCAGCGGCCACTATCCGCGCCCGCTTCCGACAAGGCAAGCTATGCTTATGCGGGCGGCATGCGTAACATCTCCATGGGTCGCTCGAGTTTCGAACGCCTATCGCTACCGGGCTGCGCATGGGGAAGCTGATCGACGAGTTCCGCAAGAGCTGGCAGGGCGCGGCGCCGCCCTCGCTGGGTCTGAGCATCTCGTTTGCGGTGATCTGCCTGTTGGGCGCGACCCTGGTCCGCTGGGGTCTCGCTCAGATTCGCCCCGACATCTACTTCACGCCGTATTTCCCGGCTGTGTTCTTTGCCGCTGCCCTGGGCGGATTTAGGATCGGCATTGTCACGGCGCTGGTCGGCGGCGTGCTCGGTGTCGTCCTGAATTTCGGCGATGCTTTTGCCGATCGCGCGCGATTTGCGCTGCTGGCGCTTTACTGGGCCGTCTGCGCGATCACCATCTGGGGTGTCGAGCACTATCGCACCATGCTGGCGGAGCAGCGCCGGATCTCCAGACGGCTGATCGAAGAAGAAGATTATCGCAAGCTGCTGGTCGAAGAGCTCCAGCACCGGCTGAAGAACAAGCTGTCGACGGTGCACGCCGTGCTGCACCAGGTGCTGCACGAGCAGCCCCAGGTCTGGGCCCGGGTCGATCCCCGGCTGCGCTCGCTGGCCGCAACCGACGATCTGATCTCGCGGATCGACAAGGCCGGGTGCGACATCCGCGACCTCCTGATCTCTGAGCTCGGGCCTTACGGTCACGTCCGCTTCACCCTTAATGGTGAGCGGCTGTTCCTGCCGCCGAAGCTCGCGGTCACGCTGTCATTGATGTTTCACGAGCTTGCCACCAATGCAGGCAAGTACGGTGCATTCTCCGCACCGCGCGGTCTATTGCAGGTGTCTTGGGCCATCAACGACGATCGCCTGACCATCACCTGGGACGAAACCGAGGGGCCGAGCGTGGACAAGGTGTCCGAGCCCGGCTTCGGCACCAAGCTGCTGAAATCGGCACTGTCGGCCTTCGACGGCCGAACCGAGATCTCGTATCTGAAAACCGGGCTGCATTGCATCATGCAGTGTCGAATTCCCAAGGGCGGCTAGCGCAAGATCCGTCAAGGCTCAAACGTCGCAACGTGGGAGGTGTGCTCCCTCCCCCGCTTGCGGGGGAGGGCTGGGGAGAGGGTGTCTCCGCAAAGAGACCCCCAGAGGATAGAACCCTCACCCGTGCCTTCGGCACGACCTCGCGGCACTTTCCCATGCGCCGTTGACGCTCTGTTAATGACAATTTTCGGCGCGCGTTGCATCGCCGCAAAACACCCCCGTATTTCTCCGTACCCCTTAACCAAACTTAAGAGGGAACCGCGCAACATCGCGCCCATTGCAAAGGCGCGCTGAAACAACAAGATTCATGACTTCTATGAACGACAATGAATATTCCGGCGCGACTGAAGCCGAGCTCGGTTTTCTCAAGGAAATCGTTAGAATGCTGCCTGCAGGCCTCACCGTGCAGGACGCTCATGGCGAGCTTCTGCTGGTCAACGATGCCGCCGCCGCCCAGCTCGGCATGGACGGCAGCCGTCCCTCACCCGATCTGGCGCCGCGCCGCGAAGCCTGCCGGAAGGCGCTGAGCGCCGGCCAGGCCGTCGTTACCGAGGAAGCGCTTCACGAGGGCGCGGCGCGCCAGGTGCTGCTCACGACCCATCGTCCCGTTCGCCTCGCCGGACGCGAGCTCCTGATCTCGGCGTCCTCCGACATCACCGAGCAGAAGAATTTCGAGGACCAGCTGTTCCGCTCGGCCTATTTCGACGAGCTGACCGGGCTGCCCTCGCGCCGCGTGATCGAGCATCGCGCCAACAGCCTGCTCGCGCGCGATCGCGACGAGCGCTTTGCGCTGGCCTTTCTCGACGTCGACAATTTCAAGCACATCAACGACTATTACGGCCACGCCGTCGGCGACGCGCTGCTGGTCGAGCTGTCGAGGCGGCTCGGGCGCGACCTGCGCGATTCCGACATGCTGTCGCGCATCTCCGGCGACGAATTCCTGCTGCTGCTCTCCCCGATCAAGAGCCAGGAGGAAGTCGCCGAATTCATGCAGTCGACGCTGGAGCGGCTGACCGCGCCGTTCTTCATCGATCATTCGGAAGTCTTCGCCTCGACCTCGGTCGGCATCAGCCTCTATCCCGACCACGGACGCAGCTTCGAGACGCTGCGGCAGAACGCCGACACCGCGATGTACCGCATCAAGAACAACGGCAAGGGACTGGCCGCCTTCTTTGATACCAGCATGGAGCGCGAGGCGCAGGCACGGATGAAGGTCGAGCAGTCGCTGCGGCTCGCCATCCTGGAAAAGCGCTTCTGCTGCGCCTTCCAGTCCAAGGTCGACATCCGCACACAGGCCGTGAAGGGCATCGAGGCATTGGTACGCCTGCGCGACGACGAAGGCGTGATCCAGGCGCCGGGCTCGTTCATCAACCTCGCCGGCGAGCTCGGCCTCATCGACGAGCTGACCCATCTCGTGCTCGCCGAGATCGTCAAGTCGATCGACCTGATCAACGACACGTTCGGCGCGGAAGCGACCATCAGCATCAACGTCGCCGCCAAGCAGGCCGGCAATCCCGAGTTCATGCGCAGCTTTGCGCAGGCGCTGGACGACACCGGCTTTCCCCAGCGCTTCATGATCGAGGTGACGGAAGACGCCTTCGTCGCCAAGAATCATTTCCAGGCCGAGATCCTGCCGATGTTCCGCAAGCTCGGTGTCGGCATCTCCATCGACGATTTCGGCACCGGCTATTCCTCGCTTTCGGCGCTCGCCGACATCACCGCCGACGAGATCAAGATCGACCGCTCCTTCATCACCGATATCCATAAGCGGCCGCGCAGCCAGGGGATTTTGCGCGCGATCGAATCCTTGAGCGAGGCGCTCGGCATGACGGTGATCGCCGAAGGCCTCGAATCCTACGAGGAGCTCGCCTATCTCCAGGCGGCAACCAAGATCCGCTACGCGCAGGGCTATTACTTCTCGCGGCCGATCTTCCTGGAGGAGCTGAAGCTCGCAACGCCCGTCTCCAGCGAGGCGCGGGTCAGCGTGGCGAGCCGCCCGATGCAGCAAAACCGCCAGGGCTATTCGCGGGCGAGTGGATATCGAAGGTAGGGCGCAAGCGGCGCAACACATACCGCTGTCGTCCCGGGGCGCGAAGCGAACCCGGGACCCGTAACCACAGGATGTGGTTTGGCGCTGAGATGGTCACTCCTAGTCCCCGTAATCACATCTCCCTGTGGTTATGGGTCCCGGATCCGCGCTTCGCTTGTCCGGGACGACGGCTGAGTATGGGGCGCGCCGCAAACGGCTAATTCTCCCTTTGAAATTGCTGGTCTTTTGGTAATACACAGGCGGACCTCCCCGAGGTATCTCATGTCTGCCGCTTCCTCCTCCATCAGCGATCCCGCCTATCTGCGCGCACGCGCGATGGAGACGCTGTTCGAGCGGCTGGAAAAGCTCTGCGAGGGCGCGATTGCGATCGATCGCGGCGGGCGCGTCGTCTACGTCAACGAGAAATATCTTGCCGCACTCGGTCTCAACCATGCCACCGAGGCGATCGGCCGGTCGATCGAGGAGGTCATCCCGAACAGCCTGATGCGGAAGGTGGCCGAGACCGGCGAGCCGATCCTGCTCGACATCATGGAGCTCGGCGGCGAGCAGCTCGTCGTCACCCGCATGCCGATCGAGGACGAGAACGGGACGGTGATCGGCGCGATCGGATTCGTGCTCTATGATCATCTCGAGAGCCTGAAGCCCCTCCTCGCCCGCGTCGCCCAGCTCGAGAGCGATCTGCGGCTGGCGCGGCGGCAATTGTCCAACGCCCGTGCGGCGCGTTTCACCTTCGCCGATTTCGTCGGCACGACGCCGGGAATCGCGCGGGCCAAGGAGCTCGCAAGCCGTGCCGCGCGGCAGAGCGTCACGGTGCTGCTCACCGGCGAGACCGGAACGGGCAAGGAGATGCTGGCGCAGGCCATCCACAATGCCTCCTCGCGTGTGGAGAAGCCGTTCGTCAGCGTCAACGTCGCCGCCATCCCGGACACGCTGATCGAGTCGGAGTTCTTCGGCACTGCGCCGGGCGCCTATACCGGCGCCGACCGCAGGGGGCGCGAGGGCAAATTCCGCATTGCCGACGGCGGCACGCTGTTCCTCGACGAGATCGGCGAGATGCCGCTGCAGCTCCAGGCAAAACTCCTGCGGGTGCTCCAGGAGCGCGAGATCGAGCCGCTCGGCTCGGACAAGATCACCAGGGTCGACGTCCGCGTCATCGCCGCGACCAATGTCGACCTGCGCAAACGCGTCAGCGATGGCGCGTTTCGCGCCGATCTCTACTACCGTCTCAACGTGCTCTCGGTCGATCTGCCGCCGCTACGTCATTGCCTCGACGATCTCCCTGACATCTGCGCCCGGCTGCTCGACGACATCAGCGCGTCGGGCGACTACGTGAAGGCGAAGATCACGCCGAGCGCGCTCGCCGCGCTCGCCCGTTACGACTGGCCGGGCAATGTCCGCGAGCTCCGCAACATCCTCGAGCGCGCGCTGATCCTCAGCGATTCCGGGCGGCTGACCGGCGAGGATGTCGCCCGCATCCTCCCCGTCGGCACCGAGGTCAGGCTTGCACCGCCGGAGCGCCCGGCCGGAACGGTGGTGCCCTATGCCGAGGCCGAGGCCGAGTTCGAGAAGCACACGCTCGAGCAGGCACTCGCCGCCAGCAACGGCCAGATCACCGAGGCCGCCAGGATGCTGCGGATCTCCCGCGCGACCTTCTACAAGAAGCTCGCCAAGTTCGGCCTCGCCTCGGGATCGGCGGCCGTCTGAGTTTCGAGACAGGGACTGTCCGGAGTCTCGGATTCCGGACACCGCACCTGGCTGCTCTTCCCGGGGCCGATTGCCGAAATTGCCGCAAATTTCAGCCGGTTTGCGCGAACTTGCGGGATCTGGCGCGGACCTTGCTCTCCTGCTTTGCCGTTTTTCATCGCGAGGACCAACCTGTTCCGGGGCTGCTCTTCGCGATAAGATCAAGCACAACAAGGCATACGGTACAGGGAGCGGGAGGAACGCCGTGAGCCACCATCCAGCTCTGCCCTATTTGCGCAATTCCGAGAAGGGCAAGGTCGTCTCGGCGGCTGAAGCGGTCATGCTGATTCGCGACGGCGACACGGTGGCGACCGGCGGCTTCGTCGGCATCGGCTTTGCCGAGGAGATCGCTATCGCGCTGGAGGAGCTCTATCTGTCCCACGAGGGCGATGCACCCTACACGCAGGGCAAGCCGCGCAATCTGACGCTGGTCTATGCCGCCGGGCAAGGCGACGGCAAGCAGCGCGGCCTCAATCATTTCGCGCATGAAGGGCTGGTCCGGCGCGTGATCGGCGGGCATTGGGGCCTTGCGCCGAAATTGCAGCAGCTCGCGATCGCGAACCAGATCGAGGCCTATAACCTGCCGCAGGGCGTGATCACGCATCTGTTCCGCGACATCGCCGCGCACCGGCCGGGCCACATCACCCGGGTCGGCATGGGGACCTTCGTCGATCCCCGCAATGGCGGCGGCAAGCTGAATGCGCGCACCACCGAGGACATGGTGGAGCTGATCACGCTGCGCGGCGAGGACTGCCTGCTCTACAAGACGTTTCCGATTCAGGTCGGGATGATCCGCGCCACCACGGGCGATCCCGACGGCAACCTCACCATGGAGAAGGAGGCGCTGACGCTGGAAGCACTCGCCATCGCCATGGCGGCGCATAATTCCGGCGGCATCGTCATCGCCCAGGTCGAGCGCGTGGCCGAGGCCGGCAGCCTCAATCCGCGCCAGGTCAAGATTCCCGGCATCCTCGTCGACTGCGTCGTCGTAGCAAGGCCGGAGAATCACTGGCAGACTTTTGGCACGCAATACAATCCGGCTTTCGCGAGCGAAATCCGCGTCCGCGCCGCCTCGCTGCCCGTGATGCCGATCAGCGAACGCAAGATCATCGCGCGGCGCGCGGCCCTGGAGCTGAAGGCCAACAGCGTCGTCAATCTCGGCATCGGCATGCCGGAGGGGATCGCCTCGGTCGCCAATGAAGAGCGGATCATCGATCTCATCACGCTGACGGCGGAACCGGGCGTGATCGGCGGCATTCCCGCGAGTGGCATCGATTTCGGCGCGGCAATCAACACCCAGGCGGTGATCGACCAGCCCTACCAGTTCGACTTCTACGACGGCGGCGGTCTCGATGCCGCCTTCCTCGGCCTTGCCCAGGTCGACCGCGCCGGCAACCTCAATGTCAGCAAGTTCGGACCGAAGCTTGCGGGCGCCGGCGGCTTCATCAACATCAGCCAGAATGCCAAGGAAGTCGTGTTCGTCGGCACGTTCGGTGCAGGCAAGCAGCGCGTCGCGGTGCGCGACGGGAAGCTCGTCATCCTCGACGAAGCCAGGTCGCGCAAGTTCATCGATAGCGTCGAGCACGTCACCTTCAGCGGCCCGTTTGCCGCCGCGCGCAAGCAGCGCACGCTGTACGTCACCGAGCGCTGCGTATTCGAGCTCAGGGCGGACGGGCTCGAGCTCACCGAAGTCGCGCCCGGCATCGATATCGAGCACGACATCCTGCGCCTGATGGATTTCAAGCCGCTGATCCCGCGCGCCCCGGCGCTGATGGACGCGCGCATCTTCGGCGACGGCCTGATGGAGCTGCGCGAGCGCCTGCTCACCATCCCGCTCGACCAGCGCTTCACGCTGGACGAGCAGCAAAACCTGTTCTTCGTCAATTTGGAACGCTATCCGCTACGCAGCAAGGCCGAGATCGACACCATCGCTGATATCGTCGAGGCCCGCCTGGCCCCGCTCGGACGCCGAGTCTACGCCATCGTCAATTATGACAATTTTTCCATCCTGCCGGAGCTGATGGACGATTACTCCGCCATGGTCCGCAGCCTCGTCGACCGCTTCTATTCCGGCGTGTCGCGCTACACCACGTCGGGCTTCCTGCGCATCAAGCTTGGTGAAGCCCTGGAGAAGCGCGGCGTCGCGCCGCATATTTTCGAGAGCCCGGAGGAAGCGCAGTCGGACTGGCGCCAGGTCGAGGCCGGCGCAGCGAGGCGGGCCCAAAAATGATGCATGCTCGCAGAGGCCAGACCGCTCCGCCGGAAGGTTCAATTGCAATGTTCGCAAGCTTGTGCAAATCGCTGTTGTCGAGAAACTTTAAATCAGGAGGGACCATCGTGCGTCGATCACTCATCATAACAACAACCATTCTCGCGCTCGGCGCGGGCACCTCCGCAAGGGCGGACGATCTCAAGATCGCGCTGATCTACGGCAAGACCGGTCCGCTCGAGGCTTACGCCAAGCAGACCGAGACCGGCCTGAAGATGGGTTTTGAATACGCCACCAAGGGCACCATGACGCTCGACGGCCGCAAGATCGTCGTCATCACCAAGGACGACCAGGGCAAGCCGGACCTCGCCAAAGCCGCGCTCGCGGAAGCCTATCAGGACGACAAGGCCGACATCGCGATCGGCACGACGTCGTCGGCCGCGGCGCTCGCGATTCTCCCCGTCGCCGAGGAGAACAAGAAGATCCTGATCGTCGAGCCCGCGGTCGCGGACCAGATTACCGGCGAGAAGTGGAATCGCTACATCTTCCGCACCGCGCGCAACTCGTCGCAGGACGCGATCTCCAACGCGGTCGCGATCGGCAAGCAGGGCGTCACCGTCGCGACGCTGGCGCAGGACTATGCCTTCGGCCGCGACGGCGTCGCCGCCTTCAAGGAGGCGCTGGCCAAGACCGGCGCGACGCTCGCTGCCGAAGAATATGCCCCGACCTCGACCACCGACTTCACCGCGGTCGGCCAGCGCCTGTTCGACGCGCTGAAGGACAAGCCGGGCCGCAAGGTGATCTGGGTGATCTGGGCCGGCGCCGGCAATCCGCTGGCCAAGCTCCAGGACATGGATCCGAAGCGCTACGGCATCGAGCTCTCCACCGGCGGCAACATCCTGCCGGCGCTCGCGGCCTATAAGGGCCTGCCCGGCATGGAAGGCGCGACCTACTATTTCTATGAGATCCCGAAGAACCCGGTGAACGACTGGCTGGTTGCCGAGCACCAGAAGCGCTTCAACGCGCCGCCGGACTTCTTCACCGCGGGCGGTTTCGCCGCCGCGATGTCCGTCGTCGCCGCCGTCACCAAGGCGAAGTCGACCGACACCGAGAAGCTGATCACGGCGATGGAGGGCCTGGAGTTCGACACGCCGAAGGGCAAGATGGTGTTCCGGAAAGAAGACCATCAGGCGCTGCAGAGCATGTATCACTTCAAGGTCAAGGTCGACCCGAACGTCGCCTGGGCCGTGCTCGAGCCGGTGCGCGAGCTGAAGATCGAGGACATGAACGTTCCCGTCCGCAACAAGCGGTGAGCTTTCTTGCTTCACCTCTCCCGCTTGCGGGAGAGGCCGGGAGAGGGCTCTATCCTCTCGGGGTTCTCGTTCGCAGAAAACACCCTCTCCCCAACCCTCCCCCGCAAGCGGGGGAGGGGGCGCAGCGTGCCCCGCGGACATATCTCGTTTTCATCAATTGCCAGACCCTCAATGCCTCTCACCCTCGAAACCCGCGATCTCACCATTCGCTTCGGCGGCCATATCGCGGTCAACAATGTCTCCTGCACGTTTCGCCCGGGCGAGCTCACCGCCATCGTCGGGCCGAACGGCGCCGGCAAGACCACCTATTTCAATTTGATCTCGGGCCAGCTGCGCGCTTCACACGGCAGCATCCTGTTCGACGGCACCGACATCACCCAGGACTCGGCACCGCTGCGCACGCGCGCAGGCCTCGGGCGAGCCTTCCAGCTCACCAACCTGTTCCCGAACCTCACCGTGGAAGAGAACGTCCGCCTTGCGGTGCAAGCGGCGAACGGCACCCATTACGACATGCTGCGGCCCTGGATGGTGCGCCGCGACCTGATCGCACGCGCAGACAGCATCCTCGACCAGGTTGCGCTCGGCAGCCGCCGCGGGGTCGCCGCGACCGCGCTGTCCCATGGCGACCAGCGCAAGCTGGAAGTGGCGCTGATGATCGCGCTGGAGCCGAAAGTCTTCATGTTCGACGAGCCGACCGCCGGCATGAGCATCGACGAGGTGCCTATCGTCCTCAACCTGATCGCGCAGCTGAAGCAGGACAGGAGCAAGATCATCCTGCTCGTCGAGCACAAGATGGACGTGGTGCGCTCGCTCGCCGACCGCATCATCGTGCTGCATAACGGCCAGCTCGTTGCCGATGGCCCGCCGGCGGAGGTGATCGCCTCGCCGATCGTGCAGGAGGCCTATCTCGGCGTTGCACCAAAGAGCGCAGCATGACTGACCTGCTCAAACTCTCCGGCGTGCACACCCATATCGGGCGCTATCACATCCTCCAGGGCATCGATCTCGCCGTCCCGCAAGGACAGGTCACGATGCTGCTCGGCCGCAATGGCGCGGGCAAGACCACGACGCTGCGCACCATCATGGGCCTGTGGCAGGCCTCGAAGGGCGAGATCACCCTCGCCGGGATGCGCATCGAGAGCCTTGCGACGCCCGACATCGCCCGGCTCGGCGTCGGTTACGTGCCGGAGAGCATGGCGGTGTTCTCCGACCTCACGGTGAAGGAAAATCTCGTCCTCGCCGCGCGCGACGGGCCGCTCGATGAGACCCAGCTGGACTGGATCTTTGGCTTCTTCCCGGCGCTCCGCCGGTTCTGGCTGTCGCGCGCGGGAAGTCTCTCGGGCGGGCAGAAACAAATGTTATCCATCGCGCGCGCGATCATCGAGCCGCGCAAGCTGCTTCTGATCGACGAGCCGACCAAGGGCCTCGCGCCCGCCATCGTGATGGCGCTGATCGAGTGCCTGAAGGAGATCAAGCGCAAGGGCGCGACGATCCTGCTGGTCGAACAGAACTTCTTTGCCGCCCGCGAGCTCGGCGACAGCGTGCTGGTCATGGACAACGGCACCATCGTCCACCGCGGCGAGATGGCGGCGCTCGCCGCCGATGTGCCGCTGCAGGAGCGGCTGCTCGGCCTGAGCCTGGAGGCGCATCAGTGACAGACCTTGCTGCAACCGATCCGCTGCCGAAACCCAAGCGCGATCTCGCGCCGATCCTGCTGCCGGTCGCCCTCGCCCTTCTGATGATCCCGTTGATCGGATCGACCTCGTCCTGGCTGACCTTGACCGCGGCGAGCCTTGCCATGGGCATGATGATCTTCATCATGGCCTCCGGCCTCACTCTCGTGTTCGGCCTGATGGACGTGCTCAACTTCGGCCACGGCGCCTTCATCGCCGTCGGCGCCTATGTCGCCACCCTGGTGCTGGCGCCGTTCGCGGCCTCCATCCAGGCGGACTCGCTCTGGATGAACCTCGCGGTGCTGGCCCCGGCCGCGCTGCTCTCGATGGCGGTGTCGGGCGCGCTCGGCCTGGTCGTCGAGCGCGTGCTGATCCTTCCGGTTTATGGCCAGCACCTGAAGCAGATCCTGATGACGACGGGCGGCCTGATCGTCGCCGAGCAGACGCTTTATGCGCTGTGGGGGCCGCAGATCATCCCGATGCCGCTGCCGGCGTCGCTGCGCGGCTCCTTCATCCTCGGCGACGTCGCGATCGCCAAGTACCGCGTGCTGGCGATGCTGATCGGCCTTGGCATCTTCATCGCAATCCAGCTCGTGCTCAACCGCAGCAAGCTCGGTCTCCTGATCCGCGCCGGCGTCGAGAACCGCGAGATGGTGGAGGCGCTCGGCTATCGCATCCGCCGCCTGTTTCTCGGCGTGTTCATGACGGGATCGGCGCTCGCCGGCCTCGGCGGAGTGATGTGGGCACTCTATCGCGAACAGGTCCACGCCTCCATGAGCGACGACCTCACCGTGCTGATCTTCATCGTCGTCATCATCGGCGGGCTGGGGTCGATCGGCGGCTGCTTCATCGGCGCGATCCTGGTCGCGATGGTCGCCAATTACGGCGGCTTCCTGGTGCCGAAACTCGCCCTCGTCTCCAACATCCTGCTGATGGTCGCCATTCTGATGTGGCGGCCGCGCGGCCTCTATGCGGTGACCAGCCGATGATGATCCTCTCCGGCGATCCGCCGCGCAGCCGCGTGCTCACGCTCCTCCTCGTCGTCATCATCCTGGCGCTGGCGGCGACGCCGTTCCTGTTCCCGGGTGCCAAGGCGCTGAACGTCGCGGCCAAGATCTGCGTCTTCGCCGCTCTGGTCGCGTCCTACGATTTGCTGCTCGGCTACACCGGCTCGGTCTCGTTCGCCCACACCATGTTCTACGGCATCGGCAGCTATGCCATTGCCATTGCGCTGTACGGCATGGGACCGAACTGGGCCGCGGTCGCCACCGGCATCGTCACGGGCCTGCCGCTGGCGGCGTTGCTCGCGCTCGCCATCGGCCTGTTCTCGCTGCGGGTCGCCGCGATCTTCTTTGCCATGATCACGCTCGCGGTCGCCTCGGCCTTCCAGGTGTTGGCGTCGCAGCTGTCCTGGCTGACCGGCGGCGAGGACGGGCGCAGCTTCCAGCTACCCGAACTGCTGCGGCCGGGCACAGTGCTGATCTCCAAGAACCTGTTCGGCTTCGAGGTCAACGGCCGCATTCTCACGTTCTATCTGGTGTTCGCGATCTCGGCACTGATGATCCTCGCGCTGCTGCGGGTGGTGAACTCGCCGTTCGGCCGCGTGCTGCAGGCGATCCGCGAGAACCGCTTCCGCGCCGAGGCGCTCGGCTTCCGCACCGTCTTCCATTTGACCTACGCCAACTGCCTCGCGGCACTGGTCGCCGCCAGCGCCGGCATCCTGAATGCACTGTGGCTCCGCTATGCAGGCCCCGACACCTCGCTGAGTTTCTCCATCATGCTGGACATCCTGCTGATGGTGGTGATCGGCGGCATGGGCACGATCTACGGCGCGATCATCGGCGCCACCATCTTCATCCTGGCGCAGAACTATCTGCAGTCGCTGATGGGCGTCGCCTCGAACGCAGCGTCCGAAGCCGGCCTGCCGCTGCTGCCGGGGCTGCTGCACCCCGACCGCTGGCTGCTGTGGCTCGGGCTGCTGTTCATCGCCAGCGTCTACTTCTTCCCGACCGGCGTGGTCGGGCGGCTGCGCAAGGTCGGCGGCGGCAAGAGTGCGGGCAGCTCGCATTAAGCCGCCATTAATGCTGCAGCGCGGCGATTGCTGTGCACACCGCACAACCGCAACGAGATTCCCGCTTCGCTCCATACGGTCGCGATTACGAAACCGGATTAATGCTTAGCTAACTGGTTTTCCTAAGGTTTGCGCCATTTGTGCGGTGTATTCCTGTCCCTCCAGGGAGGGGGAATGCGCCAGGTCTTTGCCAGGGTAGCAGCCGGAATGTCTCTAGCCGCGAGGAACGGCTGGGAGGTCTTGGCGCGGCGTGGTCCTGTCCTGTGGCTGACCCTGTGCGGCGTGCTGCTGGTCGCCGGAATCTTCATCGTCACGGCCATGGCCGTCGGCGAGTTTCGCGAGCGGACCCTCGCCAACCGCGAACGCGAGCTTGAAAACACGGTGCAGCTGATCGCGCGGCACTTCGACCAGCAATTCGAAGATTCCGACCTCGTCGCCGCCGATGTGATCGGGCAGATGAACCTGCCTGACATCACCTCGCCTGCAATGTTCCGCGAACGCATGTCCGGACCTGCGACGAACCAGATGCTCCGCAGCAAGATCAGCTCCGTGTCCTATCTGGGTGACATCGTGATCTATGATGCCGACGGCGAACTGATCAACTGGTCGCGGGCCCAGCCGCTGCCGAAGATCAATATTTCCTCGCGCGCCTATTTTCAGACGCTCAAATCCGATCCGATGGCCGAGCCGGTCATCCTGGAATCAGTCCGCAGCTTCATCATCGGCAAATGGACCACGGTCGTCGCACGACGGCTGCGCGGCGCCGACGGTACCTTCTTGGGCGCGATGGTCCGCCGGATCGATCCGGACAGCTACCAGAACTATTTCGCATCCGTCGCACTTGCCGAGGGCACGGCGATCTCGCTGTTCGACCGCGAAGGCAAGATGCTGGCACGCTACCCGCACGCCGAGGAGCTGATCGGCAGGAGCTTCAAGGATGCGCCGCTGATGCGGAAGGTGCTGACCAAGGGCGGCCAGCACACGCTCCGCGTCAGGAGTCCGGTCGACGGCGAGGAGCGGCTCGGCTCGGCTGCGTCGCTGAAGCACTTCCCGCTGGTCATCGTCGCCACCAACACCACGGCAGCAGCGCTTGCAGACTGGCGACAGCAGACCGGCTTCATGGTCACCACGGCCGCGCTTTCGGCCGCCGTGATCGCGCTGATCCTCTATCTGATTATCCGCCAGATCCACCGGCAGAACCGCGAGGCCCAGGCGCGAATCGAATCGGAGCGGCAGCGGCTCGACACCGCCCTCAACAACATGTCGCAGGGGCTGATCCTGTACGACGCGAGCGGCTACATCGTCATCTGCAACCGCCGCTACGCCGACATGTTCGGCCTGTCCCACGACGTCATCAAGCCAGGCTGCCACATCCGCGAGGCGATGCATCATCGCAAGGAGCGTGGCGCCTTCGACGGCGATGTCGAGGCGTTTTGCGCCGACGTCATGAGGATCGTCGCCGAAGGCACGGTCTCGACGAGGATCCATCAGTTGGCCAACGGCCGTGCCTTCCAGGTCATCAACACGCCGCTCGCGCAGGGCGGATGGGTCGCCACGATCGAAGACATCACCGAGCGCCGCCACCTGGAACAGGAGCGCGATCGCAACTACACCTTCCTGCGCGAGATCATCGACCATATCCCTTCGCAGATCACCGTGAAGGACGCGCGTACGCGGGAATATCTGCTGCTCAACGTCGTCGCCGAACAGCTGTTCGGCCAGTCTCGTCAGGATGTCGTCGGCAAGACCGCTTTCGACATCTTCCCCGAGGCGCCCGCTGCCCGCATCACCGAAGACGACAGCTGCGCTCTGAAATCGGCCAAGGGATCGTTCAAGGACGAGCACGCCTGGCAGATGCCGGGCATGGGGCTGCGCTACATCACCTCGACCAGGATCGGCATCCACGATGAAGCCGGCGAGCCGCGTTATCTCATCCATGTCGTCGATGACGTCACCGAGCGGCGTCACGCCGACGAGAAGATCGCGCATATGGCGCATTATGATGCGCTGACCGACCTGCCGAACCGGACCCTGTTCCGCGAGCAGATCGAACGCGAGCTGGCGAAGGCCGCCGATGGCTGCCAATTCGCGCTGCTCTACATCGACGTCGACGAATTCAAGGGCATCAACGATTCGCTCGGCCACCATGTCGGCGACGAGCTGTTGAAGGCGATCGCGGGTCGCCTCCGCGGCTGCCTCAAGCAGGGCGACCTGATCGCGCGGCTCGGCGGCGACGAGTTCGCGGTGATCCAGACCGGGATCGGATCGTCCGCGGACGTGCTCTCCTTCGTGACGCGGATCTACCAGGCGATTCGGCAACCCTATCATTGCCTCGGCCATCAGCTCTCCACCGACGCCAGCATCGGAATTGCGCTGGCGCCGCAGGACGGCGCCGATCTCGACCAGCTGATCAAGCACGCCGACCTCGCGATGTACGGCGCCAAGGCCGAGGGACGCCGCACCCACCGCTTCTTCGAGCCGGAGATGGATGCGAGCGCCAAGGCACGCCTGAGCATGGAGCTGGATTTGCGGCAGGCCCTGGTGAATGGCGGCTTCGAGATTCACTATCAGCCGCTGGTCGACTTGCGCACCAACGAAGTGTCGGGCTGCGAGGCGCTGCTGCGCTGGCGGCATCCCGAGCGCGGCATGGTGTCGCCGGCGGAGTTCATTCCGGTCGCCGAGGATACCGGCCTGATCACCGAGCTCGGCGATTGGGTGCTGCGCATGGCCTGCAACGAGGCCGCGGCCTGGCCGGTGCATGTGCGTGTCGCGGTCAACGTCTCGCCGGTGCAGCTCAAAAGCGACACGCTGGCGCTGCGGATTGCGGGCGCACTCGCCGCCTCCGGGCTGGACCCGCGCCGGCTCGAGCTCGAGATCACCGAGGCCGTGCTGATCCGCGACGACGAGGCGGCGCTCTCGATCCTGCATCAGCTCCGCTCGATCGGGGTGCGCATCGCGCTCGACGATTTCGGCACCGGCTACTCCTCGCTGAGCTATCTGAAGCGCTTCCCGTTCGACAAGATCAAGATCGACCGCTGCTTCGTCGCCGACATCGCAGAGGCGAGCGGCGCGCCTGTCATCGTGCAGGCGGTGGTGAACATCGCGGCCGCCAGCAACATGACCACGGTCGCTGAGGGCGTCGAGACCGAGGCGCAGCGCGACATGCTGCGCGCGCTCGGCTGCACGCAGATGCAGGGCTACCTGTTCAGCGCGCCGAAGCCGGCCAGCGAGGTGCGAAGACTGTTCGGCCCCGGCGATGCCGCGCCCGTCGCGGCGGTGGCCTGATGGCGAAGTCCCGCAAGACCGTCGATCTCGCGGATTCCTACGCGGTGCGCCCGCTCGACCTCGCCAGTCGCTATGACGGCAAGGAGTTCGCGCTGATCCTGCCGGACATGGATTGCGACACCGCCTGCACTGTGGCCGAGGAGATCCGCTGCGCCGTCATGGCCTTGTAGATCGCCCACGGCGCCGCGCGCGCCGGCGGCCACGTCACCCTCGTCGGCGTCGCCAGCCAAATTCCAGGTAGTACCCACGGCGGCCCGGACCGGCTGCTCGGCGCGGCCGACGAGGCGCTCTATGTCGCCAAACGCCTCGGCCCGCAACCGCGTCATCTGCGCCGAACGGGTGCTTGCCGAATTCGCCGCCCTCGGCGGAAAGGCGGTTCCGGCCCCGGTCAGGCGCAAATCGGCCTGAGCGCGGTCCGGCGAGAAGCGGTTGCCCGCCCCGCGCCAATCGGCTAAATGAACCTCGACTAGCACCCGTAGCTCAGCTGGATAGAGCGTTGCCCTCCGAAGGCAAAGGTCACACGTTCGAATCGTGTCGGGTGCGCCAGCTTAGGATTTGCGCGAGGCCGTGCGGTTCTCCTAGAAGCGCGATACGATTGGGATGAGTCGTCATCGCGCTTTAGGTGGTGTTTGGACATAGTCTTTTCGGAAAATCTCTGCACACTTTTCCGGATCATGCTCTAGGACGCGCTCGAAGATTGGCCATGCGCGGCGCCCTTACCCGCATCATTGCCCGAGAAGCCTGGAATACCGGTGGATACGGAGATGACCAATGAAGCTCGCGCGCGAAGGCATCCAACTGTCGTTCGACATCGCTGGGAAGGGATCGCCTCAATTCCTGTTCGTCCATGGCCTTGGCGGGGATCGCACCCACTTTGCGCCACAGATGGAGTACTTCGGTCGGCAAGGTCGCGCATTGAATGCCGAACTGCGAGGACACGGTGAGAGCGACAAGCCGCACCAGGAATACTCGATCGAAGGCTTCGCCGAGGATCTCGTCTGGCTGTGTGCCCGGCAAGAGATAGCGAAGCCGGTCATCGTGGGTCAAAGCATGGGCGGCAACATGGCACTCGAAATTGCGGCCCGTTACCCGGATTTTCCCGCGGGGCTGGTGCTGCTCGATTCCGGGGTGCTCTTCCCTGCCTCGGCGGGAGCGGTGTTCACCAGCTACCTGGAGGGCCTGCAGGGGCCGAACTTTGCGGACGAGGTACGAAAAATCGTGGCGGACTCCTGTCTGCCGACCGACAGATGCCACGCCCATGTCGAACAGACCTTCCTGGCGACGCCACAGCACGTGCTGGTGTCGACGTTTAAGAGTCTGTTTCCATGGGATGTGCATCGGGCGGGTCAGTGCGCCCAAGCATGCCGCGTCCCGGTGCTGTATATCGAAGCGGCTCATCGGCTCGCGGATCTAGACCGCTTTGCGGCACTATGCCCGCAACTGGTTACGGCCAAGGCTGTTGGCTCCGGGCATTTCTTGTCGCTCGAGGTGCCGGAGCAGATCAACGCCATGATCGATCGATTCATCTCGCTTTACGTGCGAAGACGCGAATAAACTTCGCATGAGCTTGGCGGCGAGGACAACACATTGGCAGGGCGGAGCAAGATCAGACGAGATCGTGCCGGCACTCACGTCAGCATCGCGACAATCGCCTGGATCTGGTCGGACGCGGTCGTCACCAGTCCGTCATACGACGTCTGGCCGTGTGCGGCGGCCTTCAGGATGCATTCGGCCACGGCTGCTTTCAGACCGAAGACCGACTGATGGGCCGGCACGCTCGCCATCACGGCTTCCAGTGCCTGACGCATCGTGTGAATGAGCTCGGAGCTGTATTGCATGGGCTGTCCTCCGCGGGCTCATATGGGACCACATCCCAAGGCTTGCCACTCACAAGGCTGAGATTGATCTTTGAACCCGTCGAGGCCGAACGCCTCGATTCAAACGCCAGATGGCCGCATTGAGCACGCCGGCAAAGGCGACTCAGGCGACGCACAACGACAACTGAAACGTCCATCACCTCGCGCTTCTTTTCGCGCAATTGTATCATCTTGCCATGAGCGAATCCGACACGATGCCTGGTGCAGCCGCGGCCGTGCGCAAGATCATCCATATCGACATGGATGCCTTCTATGCGTCGGTGGAGCAGCGCGACAATCCGGAGCTGCGCGGCAAGCCGGTCGCGGTCGGTGGCTCCGCGGAACGCGGCGTCGTCGCAGCGGCGAGCTACGAGGCCCGCAAGTTCGGCGTTCGCTCGGCGATGCCGTCCGTGACGGCGAAACGGCAATGCCCCGATCTGATCTTCGTCAAGCCGCGCTTCGAGGTCTACAAGGCGATCTCCCGCCAGATCCGCGACATCTTTGCCGAGCACACGCCCGTTATCGAACCGTTGTCGCTCGACGAGGCCTATCTCGACGTCACGGAAAACCTGCAAGGCATCCCGCTGGCGCGGGACATCGCGCTGAAGATCCGCGAGAAGATCAAGGCCGAAACCGGCCTCAACGCGTCGGCGGGCATCTCCTACAACAAGTTTCTGGCCAAGCTCGCTTCCGATCATCGCAAGCCCAATGGACAGTTCGTGATCTCGCCGGAGATGGGCCCGGCTTTCGTCGAGACGCTGCCCGTCAGCAAGTTCCACGGCATCGGTCCGGCGACAGCTGCGAAGATGAATGCGCTCGGCCTATTCACCGGTCTCGACATCCGTAATCAGACACTGGAGTTCATGAATGCGACTTTCGGCAAGTCGGGCGCGTACTATTACTGGATCTCGCGCGGTGTCGACGAGCGGCCGGTGCGGGCCAACCGGATCCGCAAATCCGTCGGCGCGGAAAACACGTTCTCGACCGACCTCACCGAGTTCGACGCGCTGGTCGCCGAGCTCCAGCCTCTCGTCGACAAGGTCTGGCGTCATTGCGAGGCGACCGGCAACCGGGGCCGCACCGTTACCCTGAAGATCAAGTTCGCCGACTTCGAGATCATCACGCGCAGCAGGTCCGTCGCGGCGGCCGTTGCGGGCCGGGACGATCTGGAGCGGCTGGCCTGCGGCCTGCTCGAAGCCGAGATGCCGCTGCCCAAGCGCGTCAGGCTGCTGGGGATCTCGCTGTCGTCGCTCCAGGTCGGGGACGATGCGGAGCCGCAGCTGACGTTGGGCATCTGAACGGGGCTGGAGACCGCTTCGGCGGACGCTGCATCTTTATCCGCGACGCAGCGGCAAACCTGTCGTAGAGACACCAAGACACGGTTTTTCGCGATTGAGATGGAATGCTTGCCTTATTGATACGCCTCGGACTGCGCTTCGAAGACCGCATCGAGGAACGCCGGTTTGTCGACCAATATGTCCGGGGCAGTCTCGGATGGACGCAGATCGCGATGCTGCTCGGCGCTGCCACCTATGCCGGCTACACGCTCTGGGATTGGGTGCTCTACCCCGAAATCGTGCCGACCACGCTCGCAATCCGTGGTGGCACCGCCGTGTTCATCCTGCTCCCGCTGACGGCGCTGCTGTCACGGCGCTGGATGAAGCCATGGGCGGAGACGATCTTCCTCGTCTATTGCATCATTCCCGGCTGTATCCTGCCGAGCATCTATCTCGTGCTGCCGTCGGGCTTCACCTTTGCCGCGCCCGGCATGATGATGATCATCCTGTTCGTCTCGACCATGCTGCCCTTGCGGATCGGCTCGCTGGCGATCTTCTGCCTGCTCTCGTGGGTGGCGCTGCTGGTCGCCGAGTCGTTCGCGCCGACGATGCCCACGGGCTTGAGCTTCATCAACCATTCTCTCGTCGGCAATGCCTACGCCTTGTCGCTCTACGCCGTGGCTGCGCGCGAGTACCGGGCGCGAAAGCAGTTCCGGACATCCGAAGCGCTGCAACGGGAGAAAGAACGCTCGGAGAGATCGCTGCGCGATCTGCGCGCGACCCAGGAGCACCTCGTGCAGGCGGAAAAGCTCGCCTCGCTCGGGCAATTGGTGGCAGGCGTCGCTCACGAGGTCAGCACCCCGCTCGGCCTCGCCTTGACGACCTCGACAGCCATGCAGGCTGACCTGCAAACGATGGCTGACGCCTTGGGGGGAGCATCGGTCCGGCGGTCCGATTTGACCAAGGGTATTGCCCGGCTCAAGCAGGGGCTCGAGCTGACCTTCGACAATCTGCACCGCGCATCCGAGATGGTGCACAGCTTCAGGCAGGTCGCGGTTCATCAAGCCGATGAGGACCGGCGCAGTTTCGAGCTCAGGGATTGGCTGTCGGAGTTGATGTCCAAGCTCGGGCCATTGCTGTCGCATCATGCGCTGACGGTCGAGGTCCAATGTCCGGCGGGAATCAAGCTCAACAGCTATCCCGGAGCGCTTGCTCAGGTGATCAGCAATCTCGCCCTCAATACCGCCGGGCACGCTTACCCCGACAAAAAAGGCGGCCGGTTTGTGATCACGGTCAGCCAACCGGACCCGAGATCAGTCCGCCTTGTCTGCGCCGACGAAGGCGTCGGCATCCCTGACGAATTACAGGCGCATGTCTTCGATCCGTTCGTCACCACAAGTCGGGAGAGCGGCCATGCCGGCCTGGGGCTCCACATCGCCTTTAATCTCGTAGCCTCATCTCTGAACGGGCGCCTGCGGCTCGAGAGCACGACGGGTCCGGGGACTCAGATCGCCATCGAGATCCCGCTCCAGGCATGATCCAGCGGCCAAGTTGGAGCCGCCTCGGAACGCGCAAACAGCGCGCGCGCTGTGCGCGACTGACGGTGACGGATTTTCACATCCGCCACCGATGAAAGCGCCCCGCTCGGGGCCGCTCAATGCTTCATATGCTCGAACACCACGATCACGCCGGTCGGTTCGGGCTCATGCGCCATCAGGCGCGTCAGGTCGGAATCGCCCCAATCGGCGAGGCTGACGACCTCGCCGCTCTGGCGATCGGTACCAAGCGATCCCGTGGGCTCGAGGACCTTGAGGCCCATCTCGTCGACGAAGAAGGTATGCTCGCCGAACATGCTGTTGAGCTGCGGCATCGCCGGATGTTCGTCGGGCAGCACCTGAGCGCCGAGCTGGTTGACGGTCTGCTTCACCTGTTCAGATGTGAGCTTCATGAGCTGCTCCGTTTCTGTATCCGGTTTCCTTGACCCAGGCCGGAGCATGCGTTCCCTGCGCCCTTGTCCGCCTGGCTCAATGTCCGAACAGGCGCTGCGGACAAATGTTCCCGCAAAAATTATATTTCGTGATCACGCGCGCCGTCCGCCGCGCTCGCGGCACAAGATCGCCGCAGGATGCACACGATCTGGCGGTGCGCCGCGCTCACGCGCTATTCGCCGTTCTCGCCGACCGACAGCGCGCAGATCCGCGACAGATAGGTGTAGGGCAGGCCGGTCTCCTCGGCCCAGGCGTTGAACTGCGCCTGCACCTTGGCGAGATCGCCCTTCGACTTGACCTCTTCGGCAATGTCGAGACCTGCACCGCGCAGGCAAGCCACCACATCCTTGGACGTCACGAAACCGTCCCAGCCGACGAAGCGCAGCAGCATCTGGCCGGTGTTGCCTCCTAACCGGCTGCCGCGCTTGTTGAGGAGATCGAGCAGGCCGATCTCGTCGGAGGACGGCCATTTCGCCAGAAACTTGCCGAAGCTGCCATGCTCCTTCGCGATCTCCTGGACGAAGGCGGCGTTGTCGCGCACCGACATGATCTTGGCGCCATTGCGCACGATGCGTGCGTCGCGCAGCAGGCCCTCCCAATAATCTTCGGGCTGGAAGGTGAGCTTGGCCGGCTGGAAATGCAGAAAGGCGTCCTCGAAGCCGTCCCATTTCGAATCGATCACGCTCCAGGCGAAGCCGGCGCAGAACACCCGCTTGGTCATCTCGGCGAGGATACGGTCGTCGCCGAGCTTGGCCAGCCGCTTGAGGTCCGGCTTGGCCGGCATCAGTTTCTCCAGCACCTTGGGCCCGCCCTTGCGCTTCTCGGCGCGGGCGCGAATGGTCTTGAAGGGGGTCATACGGTCATCCGCATTGAGGGTGCGGCACGACATCAGAATTAAATGAACCGGTCCAGCCCGGCGGTGATGACGCGAAGGAGCGACCATGCTGGTCCGCTTCTTGCTTCATGACGTCTGGAATTCCCAGACATTGTCGATCTCTCGCGGACGGTTCTCCAATGCGCTGCCTGGTCGTGGCCGACCTGCACTATTCGCTGCCTCAGCTCGACTGGCTGGTCAGCGCGGCGCCGCAATTCGACCTCGTGATCTTCGCCGGCGATGCGCTCGACATCGGCTCGATGGTGGATTTTCGCGCCCAGATCGTGGTGGTGAAGAAGTACCTCGCACTGCTCGCCGCGACGACCCGCGTGATCCTCTGCTCCGGCAATCACGATCTCGACGATCGCAACGCGGAGGGTGAAAAGATTTCGCGCTGGATCTCGGAGGTGCGCGACGTCGGCATTGCCTGCGACGGCGACAGCCTCAGCATCGGTGATACCCTGTTCACGGTGTGCCCGTGGTGGGACGGTCCGCTGGTCAAGCAACGCCTCGTCGAGCAGTTGCGCGATGCCGCGGCCAGCCGGCCGCAGCGCTGGATCTGGGCGCATCACGCGCCGCCGGCGGATTCACCGACAAGCTGGGGCGGCAAGCGCTTCTTCGGCGATGTCGAGCTGGTGCAATGGATCACGCAGTACCAGCCGTCGATGGTGATCTCGGGCCATGTGCATCAGTCGCCCTTCATCACCAATGGATCGTGGTTCGACCGGCTGGGCCAGACCTGGGTCTTCAACACCGGCCTCCAACCCGGCCGTCCGCCGACCTCCATCGTGCTGGACCTCGACGCCGACAAGGCGTTCTGGCTTGCGGCCGGCGAGGCCCAGTGGATCGACCTGAATGCACCGCTGAAGCGCCCCGCCGCTCCGATCGAGGCGCCGCCCGACTGGCTCACATTCTTGGATCGGATTGCCGATCCGAGCCTGGCGAGACCTCAAGCGGCGGCAGATTGATCATGCTCTGGAGCACCTCGCCGACCATGGCCAGATGCGTGCCATGGCCGGCATATTGCCGCTTGAGATCGGCGAGGTAGGTGTTGGCGACATTGAGCCGCTGCGCCAGCATTTTTGCGATCAGCAGGGCCACGCCCGGCTCCTTCTCGAGGAACGAGGCGGCATCCTCGAATTCGTAGACGACCGCGTCGGAGCAGGCCCGCACGGTCGCGGTGTGCGGCTGGCCCAGCAGGACGGACATTTCACCCAACACCGCGCCGGGCTCGGTGACGGTAGCGACCACCATCTCGCCCTTGAGCACCTCGAGCTTGCCTTGCATCAGCACGTAAAGATGGCCGGTGGTGCCACCCTCGGCGACGATGATCGTGCCGGCGGCAAGCTGCCGCTCGGTTCCACCGGTGCAATAGTCCAGGACCGCGCGCATCTTGCGAAAGCTCCCATCGCTGCGGACACTCCATCGCGGGAGACTAGAGCACGATCCGTGCCACGCGGCAAATCAACGCGGCCGCGGCTGTCGCGAGATCACACACGGGAGAGTGACGGCACCTCATCGGGCATGATCGCCTGAAGGCCGCCGAAACGGCGTTCGCGGCCATGGAAGGCGGCGAGCGCGTCAGCGAGATCGGCCGCGTCGAATTCGGGCCACATCCGCTCGGTGAAGTGCAGCTCGGCATAGGCGCCCTCCCAGAGCAGGAAGTCCGACAGCCGCTTCTCGCCGGACGTGCGGATGATGAGATCGACGTCGCGAAGCCCAGCCTCGCCGGTAACGAGCTGCGAGAAGGCTTCGCGGGTGAGGCTGGTCAGCGCGGCCGCCTTCGCCGCGGCATTGAGGATGGCATCGCGCGCGGAATAATCGACGGCGATGCGCAAATGCAGCGCATTGCCGGCAGCGGTGGCCTCTTCGGCGCGGGTGATCGCGGTGGCGATGCCGTCGGGCAGGCGATCGCGCCGGCCGATGACGGAGAGGCGCACGCCGTTCTTGACCAGGCTCTGCACCTCGCTCGCGAGATAGAAGCGTAGCAAGGTCATCAGTGCGGCGACCTCAGCCTTTGGCCGCCGCCAATTGTCGGTGGAGAAGGCGTAGAGCGTCAGCGTGCCGATGCCCTGCTTGGGCGCGGCCTCGACGATACGGCGGATGGTCTCGACGCCGGCCTCGTGGCCGCGCAGGCGCGACAGGCCGCGCCGCGTCGCCCATCTGCCGTTGCCGTCCATGATGATGCCGACATGAAGCTTCTCGTTGCAGGACGTGATTTCACTTTGCATTGCAAAGTCTCCGGTCAAAAAAGGGGAAGATCAGGTCGAGACGATACCGAGGCGGCCGAGCGGCGGCGCCTCGCGGCCGGCGGCTTTCGCCGCATCGCGCACCAGCCGCTCGAGCACGGCGAGATAGTCGAGGAAACGGCGGCGGCCGGCCTTGGTCAGGCGGCAGGTGGTGTGCGGGCGGTTACCCTCGTAGCCCTTGGTCACCTCGACGAGGCCGGCCTCCTGGAGCACGCCAAGGTGCCGGCTGAGATTGCCGTCGGTGAGGCCGCAGAGCTGCTTGAGATCGCCGAAGGCCAGCCCCTTGGGATGCGCCATCAGCGAGGTCAGAAGCCCGAGCCTCGCCTTCTCGTGGATCACGCGGTCGAGTCCTTCATAAGAGAAGGGCGCGCTGTCAGTCTTCGACATTGTTGTCTCCGGACGCGAAATGCAGAATGGCCGCCATCACCGATTGTCCGATCACGAAGGGCAATCCCATGGTCCATGGCGACAGGGTGTGGGTTCGGCTCGCGAGCACGACGACCGCGAAGCCGGACACGAAATACCAGGCGCCGGCGAGTGCGACGGAGCGCGGCAGCGAGCGAACCGAGGCGAAGATGCCGAGCGACACCAGGATCTGCCACAGGCCCGGCAGCAGCCACAGCGTCTCGCTCGCGAACTTCCACATCACCACCGCGAGCAGCACGCCGGCAACGCCGGCGGGCAGAAACTGCTCGACCGCCTGGTGGATCATGGCATCGGCAAGACCGGAATGATGGCGTTGCGAGCGCGCACGCATTTCGATCCCGATGATCAGCCCTGAGAGAGCGGCGGCAATGAACCAGCCGATGAAGAAGCCGAGCGGTTCGCTGGTGGGATCGCCCAGCAGCCAGAATTGCAGAACCGCGGTGATGAGCGCGACGGCGCCGGTCGCCGCCATCGTCGCCGGGCCGTAGCCGCGAAAGGCGGTGCCCGCCGCGATCTGGCTGCGGATCGCCACGATGTCGGCCAGCGCCTTGTCGAGATCGCGCATTGGCAACGCCAAAACCTCGTTCCACCCGGGCATTTCCGGGGCGGCAGGCCCCGTTACTTTGTATTGCAAAGTATATGGCGCCGCAAAGTAAATGCAAGCCCGAATTGTTGCCGGCAACCGGACGACTGGAGCGGACAACTGACGGTTGCGCCTCACCTGCCCTCGCGGATAATATGGATCCAAACGCGTTTTCCGGGGGCTGGTATGTTGTTGAGGTCGTTGGTCGTTGCGTTCGTGTTGCAGGTGAGTGTGGTCGGGGCGAACGCGGCCGGGCCGTTCGGCACCGTCAATGTCGGCAACTGGATCGGCGGCGCCTTCAGCAATGATCAGACGGGCGCCTTCTCCCATTGCGCCGCGACGACGCCCTATGCGAACGGAGTCATCCTCGTCGTGAGCCAAAATGCCGCCGGCACCTGGTCGCTCGCCTTCGCGAGTCCCAGCTACCGTTTCAACAAGGGCGAGAGCGCCGCGATCGACGTGACCTTTGACGGGCAGGAGCAAGCCAGGCTGTACGCTACGGCGTATCAGTCCAACATGCTCACGGCCATCATGCCGCTCAATGTCGTGCGTACGTTTCAGAAGGCGAGCCTTATGGTGGCAACAGCCGGCCGGGCCGTATTGAATTTCGATCTGACATCGACCGGGCCGGTCATCTCGGCATTGGCCAATTGTGTGAGCAAGGTGAAAGCCGACGGACTCGACAAGGCGGGCGATTTTACAAAGGTTGCGGCCAAGCCGGCAGCGACGGCGGAGAAGCAGGCGGCACCGCCGGCCGGCGGCAAACCGGCCCGGGCCAAGAGCGGCACCGGCTTCGTGGTGAGCACGAGCGGACACATCGTCACCAATCACCATGTGATCGACGGCTGCGTCGGCGACATCAAGGGTAACCTCGCCGGCGAGGCCGCAATGGCGCTGCGCCTCGTGTCGAGCGATGCCAATAACGATCTCGCGTTGCTTCAGGCGCCGTCGACGACAACATTCAAGGACTTTGCCCGGATTCGTGACCGTTCAATCCGCTCCGGCGATTCCGTGATCGCGATCGGCTTTCCCTATCACGGAATGCTGACCTCCGACTTCAGCGTGACGACCGGCATCGTGAGCTCGCTCAGCGGCATCCGCAACGACTCGCGTTTTCTGCAGATCAGTGCACCCGTACAGCCCGGCAATAGCGGCGGACCGCTGTTCGATAACACAGGTCAGGTCGTGGGCGTGGTCACTGCAAAGATCCCGGCCTTGCGCATCGCCGTAGCGACCGGCAACATTCCCGAGAACATCAATTTCGCCATCAAGACCGGCGTGCTGCGCGACTTCCTCGACAATTCCGTGGTGCCCTACCAGACCACCGAACCGAAGAGCGAGCTCAAGACCACCGACATCGCCGCCAACGCCCGGCCGTATACGATGCTGATCTCGTGCAATGCGACGGAGCAGGCGGACGCGAAGCGGTAGGAAGGCGACGCGACCAACTCCGTCATCCTGAGGCACTCATACTGCAACGCAGTGTGAGCCTCGAAGAATGAATCGGCCCCGGATGCAGCCGGGCCGCCGCACTTCGAGGCCTCCGCTTCGCTCCGGCACCTCAGGGTGACGGTGACAGAGTAGAGTTCGCGGCAACAGCCTTCCCCTCACCCGTGGCAGCACGCCGCCTTCGCCGCCTGCGGCTCGTACTGGTCGCGCAGGCGGACCCAATCCATCGGATAGGGCAGACCCTCCTCGTGACGGCCGAGCGGGGTGAGGTCGAGATATTGATAGGCGGCGTTCATCATGTCGAGGCCGCGGGCGAAGCAGGAATAGGTGTGGAAGATCTGGCCGGCCTCGCCGCGGTAGAACACGCTGATGCCGGGCAGCTCGGGGCCGTAGATTGGCGTGGTGCCGAAATTGTACATCGGCTTTCCGGTCTCGATCTCTTCCGGCGAGAACGTCACGCCGTAATCGCGGTTGAAATCGTTGTCGCCTGATGAGACCCAGTCGAAGGTCCACCCCATCCGCTTCTTGAAGGCCTCGAGCTTTGCGCTTGACGCCAGCGAGACCGCGGCCATGGACGTGTCGCGCGCGGCCAGATGCGGCACCATGCGCTCGAAACCGTCGGCCCAGAACGAGCAGCTCTTGCAGGCCGCGTCCCAATCGGGCGCGAACATCACGTGCTGGACGACGAGCTGCGGGCGGCCCTTGAACAGATCGCCGAGCGACACTCTGCCGTTCGGCCCGTCAAATTCGTAGGCCTTGTCGACCTTGACCCAAGGCAAGGCGCGGCGCTCCTCGGCGAGGCGCTCGCGAGCTGCCGTGAGTTCCTTCTCACGCGCCAGATGGGCCTTGCGCGCGATGATCCATTGCTCGCGCGACACGATCTGATGGTGCTGCATGGCGTTCTCCTTGGCGTCAGGCGATGAAAGCATCGAGCTTGTCGAAGAACGAGCTCCAGCCGCGCTGGTGGTTGTCGCGTGCGGTCTCGTCGAAGAACTGGGCGTGATGGAAGATCATCAAGGTGCCGGCACCGTCCGGCTTCAGCGAGATCGTCACCAGCGATTCACGCTCCGGCGTCGAGTGCCAGGCCCAGGTGAAGACGAGCAGCTCGTTCGGCACCACCTCGCGATAGGTGCCGCCAGCCTCGAAATACTCGCCGTCGTCGCGGGTGAAGCTGATGCGAAAGCTGCCGCCGACGCGCACGTCGAGCTCGGCTTGAAGCGTCGCCGGCTTCATGTTCGGCGGGCCGAACCATTGCGCTAGCTGCGCGGCTTGCGTCCAGGCGGCGTAGACCTTTGCCGGCGGCGCGCGGAGCCGGCGCGTGAGCGTGAGGCTTGGACGCTCTGCTGGGCGTTCGGCGGCGTTGGCGGCTGCGTTGGCCATGTCTCTTGCTCCACGAAGGCGGCGAGGCGATCGAGATTGTGGGACCAGAACTGCGCATAGCGATTGAGCCAGTTCATCGCCTGCTCCATCGGCTGCGCGGTGAGCCGGCAGGCCACCGTGCGCCCGGTCTTCTCCCGCACGATCAGGCCTGCATCCGTGAGCACGTCGAGATGTTTCATGATCGCCGGCAGCGAGACCGGAAACGGTGCGGCAAGCTCGCTCACCGACAGGCTTTCCTGCTCGCCGAGGCGCGCCAGCAATGCACGCCGCGTCGGGTCGGAGAGCGCCGCAAAGGTCCGGTCCAGCATCTCGTTCTGATACTTAACCATATGGTTTAGTATAGCAGCGAACGGAAACGCGTCAAGCCGGAACGTGCGGACGCGGATCCGCACGACTGCGTGATCGGGCTACGATCCCAGGAAGCGCGATCAGTAGGGAGCGACAGGCCGCGCGCGCCGGTGCGGCCGCGGCTGTGGGATTTGTTGCTGGCCATAGGCGAAGCGAGGATTGCGATCGCAATACAGCAGCCGCCCGGACACGCTGGCCTGGCATTGCTCATAGGTGCTGTAGGCGCATTCGCCGGGATAGTCGTACTCGCCGCCCTGCGCGCACCAGGGATAATCGCGCGCCGCCGCCGGCGTGATGGTGACGAAACCGACGAGAACCATGGTGGCCAGCGCCGGCAGCGCCAATTGCATCATGCGCATGATTCCAACTCCTCTTGGTGGTGCGAGATACGGCCCCACATATCATCAGGTTTCGTCGCACGCTTTTATTCCAGATCAATGGCCTCGCGCGCGCAAGAAAAAAGCCCTGCCGAACGGCAGGGCTTCATTCCTTGGCATCACAAGATCGCTACTCGACCTTCAGGCCGGCGAATTCGACGACCTTCTTCCACTTCTCGGTCTCGGCCTTGATCTCCTCGCCGAACGCCTCGGGCGTCTGCACGCGAGGCTCGCCGCCGAGCTCGACCAGACGCTTGGCCATGTCGGGCTCCTTGATCACCGCGTTGACCTCGGCGTTGAGCTTGGCGATGATTTCCTTCGGCGTGTTCTTCGGCGCGCCGATGCCGAACAGCGCGCTCGCCTCATAGCCCTTCACGGTGTCTGCGATCGGCTGCACGTCAGGCAGCTGCGGCGAGCGTTCCGTGGTGGTGACGCCGATGGCGCGAAGCGAGCCGGAGCGGATGTGCTGGATGATCGAAGGCATGTTGTCGAAGATCACCTGCACCTGGCCCGCGAGCATGTCGGTGATCGCGGGCGCTGCGCCGCGATAAGGCACGTGCTGCATCTTGCAGCCGGTCATGGCCATGAACATCTCGCCGGACAGATGCACCGAGGTGCCGTTGCCGGACGAGGCCATGTTCACCTTGCCGGGATTGGCCTTCACATATTCGATGAACTCGGCGACGTTCTTCGCCGGCACGTCCTTGTTGACGGTCATCACGTTCGGCACGCGCTGGAACGAGGCGATCGGCGCGATGTCCTGCACGAAGTTGAACTTGAGGTTCTTATAGAGCGAGGCGTTGATGTAGTTGGCCGGATTGACCATTTGCAGCGTGTAGCCGTCCGGCTCGGCCTTGATGACCGATTCGGTGGCGATATTGTTGCCGGCGCCCGGCTTGTTCTCAATCACGAATTGCTGGCCGAGCCTTTCCGAGAGCCGTTGGCCAATCAGCCGTGCCAGGATGTCGGTGGCTCCGCCCGGCGGATAGCCGACCACCCATTTCACCGGGCGGGCCGGATAATCGGCGGCAAGGGCCTTCGACAGCGGGCTGGCTGCAAGCGGACTGGCGGCGAGCAGGCCCAGCGCGGTACGGCGAGTGATCATCTCAAGGGTTCTCCCAGTGTTGTTCTTGAAAGTCGGATAGCTTGAAAGTCGCGGCGGCGCGGTTGTAACAAAGCTTTCCGCAGGCGGAAAGTGCGTGGGGCGCATCGCGACGAAAGGATGAGACATGCCGGTCAAGGTTCATGCCCTGGATCATCTCGTGATCAATGTCAGCGACGTCGCAGCGACGGCGGAGTGGTACCGCAAGATTCTCGGCATGGAAGTCAAGGTGATCGATCCGGGCGGCGGCAAAGCGCCGCGGACTTTCCTTGAATTCGGTAACCAGAAGATCAACGTGCGGCAACGCGATGCAGACAGGGTGGAGTGGTTCACCGCGGACCACCCGACGGCCGGCAGCGAGGATCTTTGCTTTCTCACCTCGGCCACACCGGACGAGGTGGTGGCGCATTTGCAGGCACATGGCGTTGCGATCGAGGAAGGCCCGGGCCCGAGGCAGGGCGCCCGCGGTACGCTGCGCTCGGTCTATTGCCGGGATCCCGATGGCAGCTTGATCGAGATCTCGTCGTACGAAGATTGAGGCACGCTCGCGCCAACGCCACCGTCATTGCAAGCGCAGCGAGGCAATCCAGGCTGTCTCCGCGGAGGGACCCTGGATTGCTTCGTCGCAAGGGCTCCTCGCAATGACGGGGGAGATAGTGTGCCCCGATTTGCGCCCCGCGCCATCCGGTGGCAGGAAGACGCAATAATCACAATGCGGCCGCCATCAAGATACAGGGCTGCACGGGGAGAACACATGCCCATTCAAAAGACAGAAGCCGGAATCGTGGGCCCGTTCGACGGCCTCGACGTGCCCTGGCTGCTCAAGCTGCGCGCCGAAGTTCGGCGTGATCATCCGTTCCTGATCTGGGCGCCGTTCGACGCGCCGGCGCGGCGCTGGAGCTACGGCGAGTTTCACGAGCGGGTCGGCGCGCTCGCGGCGGGGCTCGCCAAGCGCGGCGTCAAGCCCGGCGAATATGTGCTCATTCACCTGGACAATTGCATCGAGGCGATGCTCGCCTGGTTTGCCTGTGCCGAGTTAGGGGCCATCGCGGTCACCACCAACACACGCTCGGCGCCGGCCGAAATCGAGTATTTCGCCGATCATTGCGGCGCGGTCGCCGCGATCACACAGCCGGCCTATGCAGAGGTCGTCGCGCAGAACTGCCGCAACATCCGCTGGATGGCGGTGACCTCGCATGACGCCTGCACGGCGCCTGCGCAATCTGGTCTCGCGCGGCGACAGTTTTGAATCCCTGTCCGCCGACAGCGCCGACCGTCCCAGGCGCGCGACCGATCCGCTGGCGCCATGCAGCGTGCAGTACACGTCCGGCACGACATCGCGGCCGAAAGCGGTGCTGTGGACCCATGCCAACGCGCTGTGGGGCGCCAAGATCAACGCCGCGCATGAGGACCTTCACGCAGGCGACGTGCACCAGGCGTACTTGCCGCTGTTCCACACCAACGCGCTGGCCTATTCCATGCTGGCGACGCTGTGGGTTGGGGCGACTTGCGTGATCCAGCCGCGCTTCTCCGCGAGCCGGTTCTGGGGTGTCGCGCGCGAGCATGGCTCGACCTGGACCTCGACGATTCCGTTCTGCATGAAAGCGCTGCTCGAGCAGGAGATCCCGACAGACCATAAATTCCGCCTGTGGGGCACCGCGATCAACGAGCCGCCGGCGTTTGCCGCCTTCGGCGTCAAGATGATCGGCTGGTGGGGCATGACCGAGACCATCACTCACGGCATCGTCGGCGAGGTCGACCAGCCCAACATCCCGATGTCGATCGGGCGTGCCGCGCCCGAATATCAGATCCGCATCACCGACGACGACGGAGGGCCGACCGAGGTCGGGGACACCGGCAACCTCGCGATCAAGGGCATTCCGGGCCTGTCGCTGTTCGCCGAGTACCTGCACAACGAGAAAGCGACGCGCGAGAGCTTCGACGAGCACGGCTTCTTTCTCACCGGCGACCGCGTCGAGCGGCTTCAGAACGGCTTCATCAAGTTCGGCGACCGCGCCAAGGACATGCTGAAGGTCGGCGGCGAGAACGTTGCGGCCTCCGAGATCGAGCAGGTGATCGCGCTTGTTCCCGGCGTGCGCGAGGCCGCGTTGGTGGCGAAGAAGCATCCGATGCTGGATGAGGTGCCGGTCGTTTTCATCATCCCGCAGGGCGGCGTCGCGGGTGCCGCGCCCGATCTGCATGATCGCGTGATGGAAGCCTGCCGCCAAGGGCCTCGCCGACTTCAAGCTGCCGCGCGAGATCAGGCTCGTCGACGACATGCCGCGCTCGACACTGGAGAAGGTGGCGAAGGCGGAGCTGAGAAAGCTGGTGGGGTGAGGTTGTAGGGTGGGTTAGCCCCGTGGATGCGCAAAGCGCATCCACTCGGCGTAACCCACCTCTTTGGTATCTGCAGAGACAGAAGTGGTGGGTTACGCTGCGTTAACCCACCCTACGATAGCGAGCTAGAACGACCCCAGCGCCACCGGGCGGAACGCCTGCAGCAATTGCTGGTCGAGCTTGCCGCCCATGCCTTCCATCATGGTGAAGGCGCGGGAGTGGGTGAAGGGCATGCGGTAGGCGCGCTTCTCCACCAGGGCGGCGTAGATGTCGACGATCGTCGTCAGGCGCACGATGTCGCTGATCTGATTCGACGACAGGCCGTTCGGATAACCGGAGCCGTCGAGGAATTCATGATGATGCAGCACGACGTCGAGCATCTCCGGCGGGAAGCCGCCTTGGGCGGCGAGCGCGTCATAGCCGCGGCGCGGATGCTGGCGAACCTCGGCCATCTCGTCGTCGGTGAGCTTGCCCGGCTTGTCGAGCAACCAGGCCGGAACGAAGGCCTTGCCGACGTCGTGCAGCAGCGCGGCGCGGGTCAGGCGGCGCTGGTCGTCCTCGCGCATGCCGAGATGCTGGGCGAAGGCGACGGCGAAGCCCGTGACGAACAGGCAGTGGCGATAGCTGCCGACATGATGGCAGCCGACGGTGGTGAGCCATTCACGCAGCGAGGAATGCTTGATCGCCTTCAGAATCTTGCTCTCGGCGGCGATGACGTCATCGAAGGTCAGGGGCACGCCGAGCGGCAGCTTCTCGAACATCTTGGCCAGCACCGCATGCGCCGCCTCGACGCCGCGGTTGAGCGTCTTGCCGCGATCGGTCGCGTCATAGGCGGCGGTGTCCGGGAAGGCGGCGCGGATGCGCTGCAGGATGGCGTCCGCCTGGAGCGGCCGTGAAATGGTGTCGGTGGCCCCTAACGCCCAGGCCTGCATGGTGCCGTGATGCAGGGCGTCCGCGAGCACGAACAGCCGCGGCATCGAACGATAGGCATCGCCGCGCAGCTTGTTGCGCACCCGCTGCACGCTATCGGGCGAGCGCAGGTTGATGTCGACCACGAGGCCGGAGAGATCGCGCGCCGGCTGGGCGGGGATCGCCTCTGTCGTCACCGTCGAGACGTCGCCGACCGCTTTCAGGATGCTGGCGAGCTCGCTGCTCCCGTCGCTGCGATCGGAGGCGAGCAGAAGCCGGCGTTTGGTGGCGGATTTGGCTGGCGCGTTCATGGCTTCCCCAAGAGCATGGGACTGGTTTGGCGTCAGCCTAAGCCGGATCAGGTTCTCCGGGCCTTAAGAGGCGTGCTCAATGGAACCTTGGGGAATTGGGTGCAATTTTAGGGATTTGGGTTCCGTGACGGTTCCAAACCAAAACCGCGAAAACAACCCCATGCACAGTAGGATGGGCATTGATGGATAAGAGGAATTTTTGGACGCTTTTCCCACGCCCTCCGTTGTCGTCGCCCGGCTTGACCGGGCGACCCAGTACTCCGAGACGGTGCGGCTAGGGCCCAGAAGCCGCGGCGTACTGGATGCCCCGGTCAAGCCAGGTCAAGCCGGGGCATGACAGTGAGGGGGTGGAGATTGCTCCCCAAACAAATCCGCCGGAGGCTGCCCTCCGGCGGATCATCTCATTCTGCAATCAGCCTCACGCCTTCATGCCCGCCTTCACCGCCTCCGCCGTGATCGGCAGGGCGCGAACGCGGGCGCCGCTGGCATTGAAGATGGCGTTGCCGATGGCTGGTGCCACCACCGTCACCGCGGGCTCGCCGACGCCGGTGGCCTTCTCGCCATTGGCGATCACGGCAACCGCGACCTCGGGCGTCTGGCTCATGCGCAAGGGTGTGTAGCTGTCGAAATTGGTCTGCTCGATGCCACCGTCCTTCAGCGTCGCCCTCTCGTACATCGCCAGCGACAGGCCCCACAGCGCCGCACCCTCGACCTGGGCGCGGATGTTGTCGGGATGCACCTGCGTGCCGACGTCGGTTGCGACCGTGAGCTTCTTCACGGTCACCGACCCCGACGGCGCGACGGCAACGTGAGCCACGCACGCTGTCCAGCTCGCGGACGCCCGCTCCTGCGAGGAGACGCAGGCGACCCCCATGCCCTCGCCTTTCGGCAATTGCCTGGTGCCGTAGCCGGACAGCCCCATTGCGGCGAGCAGGGTGTTGCGCAAGCGTTGCGCGCCGCCGTCATTCTTGCCGGCGCCGTCGAGCAGCGAGATGCGGAACTGGGCGGGATCCTTGCCCGTGGCCGCCGCGATCTCGTCGATCATGCTTTCGACTGCCCAGAAGGTCCAGCCCGGCGCCACCGAACGGAGCTGGCCCGACGGCGTGGCGTTGTGCGCGAGCTCGTTCTTGATCGCGCGCACGTAGTGATTGGGCACGGTGTAGAAGAAGTCGGCGCCGTTTACCGTGAAGCTGTCAAGCGGGCCTTTCTTGTCGACCGAGGGTGTCAGGAAATCGGGGATTCCCCAGCGCGCGGTCGGCCAGGCCGAGACCACGTCGTGGCTGATCGCAATGAGCTTGCCATCGCCGTCCACGCCGGCCTTGACCTTCTGATAGGTGAGCGGACGCGAGAAATCCATCGTCATGTCGTTCTCGCGCGAATAGATCACCTTCACCGGCTTGCCGACTGCCTTCGCCGCCTGCACGGCGGGAATCATCATGTCGGCATCGAGACGTCGGCCGAAGCCGCCGCCCAGCCAATGCTGGTGCATGACCACGAACTTCGGATCGATCCCGGCCGCGCCTGCCGCGATGGCGCCGGAGCGCGTCGCGAACTGGTTGCCGGAATAGATGTGCAGGATGTCGCCCTTGAACTCCGCGGTGGCGTTCATCGGCTCCAGCGGTGCGTGGATGTTGATGCTGGTGGTGTATTCCGCCTCCACCACCTTGGCCGCCGAACCGAAGGCAGCATGGGGATCACCGTCCTTGACGAAGAACTGGCCGGAATCCTCCAAGCCCTGAAGCCGCTTGGCTTCATCGAGCAGCGACTGGCTCGACAGCTTGGCGTTCGGACCCGCGTCATAGGCGATCTTCAGCGCATCCGCCGCCTTGCGTGCATTGGCGTAGGTGTTGGCCACCGCGACGACCCAGCCGGACGTGGATCCGGTCTTGTCGTCGAGGATGACGGCCTTCAGGAAGCCAGGCACCCTCTTGGCTTCGCTGTCGTCGACCGATTTCACCGTGGCGCCGAAGCGCACCGGCGGGGTCACCACCTTGCCGTAGGCCATGCCCGGCAGCATCACATCGATGCCGTACTTGGCCGTGCCGTTGGTCTTGGAGGGGATGTCGAGCTGCGGCACCGAGACGCCGATCATGGTGTATTGGTCCGGTGTCTTCAGCTTGATCGCCTTCAGCTCGTCCGGCGTGAAGGTCTTCGTCGCCTTGCCGCTTCGGACGATCTCGGCAAAGCTCATCTGCTTCTTCGACTTCGGATGCGAGACCACGGAGTCGCGCACCACGAGCTGATCCTTGAAATAAGGCGGCAGCCCCATGGCGGCGGCCGCCGCCTCCGTCAGCGCGATCCTGCCGGCTGCGCCCGCCCGGCTCATGGCGTCAAAGTTCATCATGGTCGACCAGCTGCCGCCGGTGATCTGCGCGCCCAGCACGGGGTCGTTGAACTTGGGATCGTTGGAGGCGAGCGACACGCGCATGTCGCTCCACTTCGCGCCCAGCTCCTCGCAGACGATCTGCGCCATGGTGGAGGCGATGTGCTGGCCCATGTCGGCCTTGCCGCAGGTCACGGTGACGAGGCCGTCCGGCGAGATCGCATACCAGACGCTCGGCTCGAAATTGGCGGGCGCCGCGGCCGCCGCAGCATCGATGCCGGGCACGCCGGCATAGCCGAGCACGAGCCCGGTTGCGGCGGTGCCGACGAGGAAAGAGCGGCGGCTGAGATCGGTCGCCTCAGCGGCGACATTCTTCACGTGCTTGTTCATGTGGGCCTCCGTTCGCCGGAGGTGGCTGACGCGGTGCGCATCTCGGATGCGGCGCGCATGATCGCCTTCTGGATCCGCGAATAGGTCATGCAGCGGCAGAGATTGCCGTCCATATGCGCGACCACTTCCTCCTTGGTTGGATTCGGATTCTTCGCGAGCAGCGAGGCCGCCTGCATGATCTGCCCGGACTGGCAGTAGCCGCATTGCGGCACCTGCTCGGCGATCCATGCCTTCTGCAAGGGATGATCGCCCTTGGCGGAGAGGCCTTCGATGGTGGTGATCTTCTTGCCGGCGACGTCACTGAGCATGGTCTGGCACGAGCGCACGGCTTCGCCGTTGACGTGCACGGTGCAGGCCCCGCACAGCCCGGCACCGCAGCCGAACTTGGTGCCCGTCATCTGCAATTGCTCGCGGATCGCCCAGAGGAGCGGCGTGTCGTTCGCCGCATCCACGGACAGACTCCGCCCGTTGATGGTGAGTGTTGGCATAGGCGTCTTCCCCTGCCGGTGCATGAAGCCGCTTACGGCGGCAACTTGTGCGGCTGACGCCCACCGGGCTGGCGTCAGCCTTGCCCGCGAGAATGATCACGTTCAGACGCGGAAGCAAATGCAATTTGGAATCGGTCGAAAAAACCGCCGCCGCACCCGCTCGTTGTGCGCCGCGCCACGACACCGATGCAGCTACTGGACACAACAGCGCGTGCATCCGACATGCGTGCCATCGCATTCAGGCAGTTTCTTCCAGGTAACTTGGCAAAGTAGAATGCAACCAACGGCGAGCCTTACCCTCCCCTGGAGGGGGAGGGTCGATCGCGCGGAGCGCGAGCGGGGTGGGGTGATCTCTCCACGAGAAACACCGTTCGAGATGGAGAGACCGTCACCCCACCCCGTCTCACATTTCGCTGCGCTCAACGTGAGCCGACCCTCCCCCTCCAGGTAGGGCTATCGCATATGGGCGAGAGTGGAGAGAAGGAAGTCGTTATTCCATCTGGCCTGGAGCATTTTGTGGCTGATGCGCGCGGGACCGGGCGTTGCCTGCAGGGCATTGATGGCCAGCTTGCGAATAAGAGCGAGATTTTCCGCAGCGTGATCCTTGCGGCTGCGGCAGGCGTCCTCGTCGAACAGAACGTCGAGAACCCAGTGCAGGTTGTTCTCGATGCTCCAGTGGGCGCGCACGGCCTCGAGCAGCTTTTTGGCCGACAGCAGGCGCGAGGCCAGGAAATATCGGACCGTATGCTTGGCGGTCTTGCCCGAGTTGGCGCGCCAACTGTCGATGCGGCCGACGGCGGCGATAGCAGGGAAGTCGTATTGCTTCGCCAACTGTGGCGCCGGCGCGATGATGGCCTGCCGGCGTTCGATGCGGCCGTGGGCGGTGGCCCTTCGTTGACTCGCTCGCGCAGCCTTTCGGGCTGTGTCGACCAGCGTCTTGGCGGCCTTGAAGAGCCGGCCACGATTGCTCTTGATGGCCAACACGTAGTGCCCCTTCCGGTCGCGGATGGCTTGCGCGGTATCGGGCCGGCAATGCAAGGCGTCGGCGGTGACAAGAGCTCCGTCCAGATCGAGCAGCGCGAGGACTTCGAGAGCTCCAGCAACCTCGTTGCGATTGGGGGCCTTCCGCTGAGCCAACGCCATACGCGTGCCGGCCGCCCAGACGTTGACCATATGCAGCGGCGTGGCCTGCCGGCCACGCGCGAAGGCTCCGCGCAGAGTCTTGCCGTCGATGCTGACCACGCCCTCGATGCCGAAGCTCTTGCTGAACTTGCGCAAAACCGCTTCCAGACCTTTCGGGTCCAGCGCACGGAAGACGTTGCTGAACGTATCGTGGCTCGGAATACCGTGCCTAAGCTCCAGGAATCGCCGCAACAGTTCCTCGCGGCCTTGGCCGAAGAACTCGAACTCGGTGCAGGTCTTGGCGCCAGCCAGCGTAGCCGCCAATGCAATGACAAGGATATCCACCAGATCGTGTCGGCTGTTGCTGGCGCGCGGATCCTTGAGCGGTCGAAACAGGCGCTTGAGCTTGCGCATTTAGGGCTCCCTCGGGAATCGAGAGACACCCAAAGAATCCAGTTCCAGCCGCTTGGCAACACCCCGCCAACGCCATATGCGATTCCCCTACCCTGGAGGGGGACGGTCGATCGCGCGGAGCGCGAGCGGGGTGGGGTGATCTCTCCACGAGAAACACCGTTCGAGATGGAGAGACCGTCACCCCACCCCGTCTCACATTTCGCTGCGCTCAACGTGAGCCGACCCTCCCCCTCCAGGGAAGGGTGAAGCACTGAGGTCGCGGTTAGAATAGAAGAAGAGGGCGGAAACAATGCCGAAGATCGACCGGGACGGCGTCGGAATCTACTACGAAGTCCATGGCGAGGGGCTGCCATTGCTGCTCACCCACGGCTATTCCTCGACCTCGGCGATGTGGCATGGGCAGGTCGATGCGCTCGCGAAGGATCATAAGCTCATCTTGTGGGACATGCGCGGCCACGGTCAGTCCGATTATCCCGACGATCCGAACGCGTACAGTGAGGCGCTGACGGTCGGCGACATGGCGGCGATCCTCGATGCGGTCGGCGCGAAGCGCGCCATCATCGGCGGTCTCTCGCTCGGCGGCTACATGTCGCTCGCGTTCTATCGCGCGCACCCGGAGCGGGCTCGCGCGCTGCTGATCATCGACACCGGACCGGGCTTTAGGAAGGACGATGCGCGCGAAGCCTGGAACGCGCGGGCGCTTGCGACCGCCGACAGGCTCGACCGCGAAGGCCTCGATGTGCTGAAAGCGGCGACGCGCGAGCGCGCCACCGCGAGCCATCGTAACGCCCGCGGGCTGGCGCTTGCCGCGCGCGGCATGCTGACCCAGCGCGATGCGCGCGTGATGGAGCTATTGCCCGACATCAAGGTGCCCAGCCTGATCGTGGTCGGCGCCGACGACACGCCGTTCCTGGCGGCGTCCGACTACATGGCGGCAAAGATCCCCGGCGCACAAAAGGTCGTGATCCCCGCCGCCGGACACGCCGTCAACATCGACCAGCCCCAGGCTTTTGTTGACGCGGTCGCGCCTTTCCTGAAGAACTTGCCGGCATAGGTCGATCTAGCAAGGACGCGGGCGATGAAGCTGATGATGCTGGCTGCGGGCACGATGTTGCTGTCGATATCTGCACAGGCCGAGCCGTTCGGCGCCGTGCCGCCGCGCCAGCCTTTCGTCACGACCTTGTCGAACAACACGCCGCTCGCCTTCGGCATGGATGCCGAACAGACCTCGCGCGCCCTCGGTCAGCCGCTGCAATATGTGCGGGGCCGTCCCGGCAACGAGATCTATCTCGCCCTTCGCAACATCGGCGGCAGCGGCCTGATCCCCTATCGCCACCGCCTGTTCCTGCAATTCCGCCACGGACGGCTGGCAGGATGGAAGGAGGATTACGGCGAGAACTGGATGTGGGAGTGAGGTACTGCCCTCATCCTGAGTCCCCAGCTCCGAAAACGGCGCTGCACAAGGGCCCATGAACACGTGTTTGTGTCCCGGACAAGCTGCAACGCGCCTGAGCGTTGCAGCGCAGAGCCGGGACCCAGGGCGGCACGGCACATGCGGAGAGATGGGCCCCGGCTCTGCAGCGCATCGTCGAAGGGACGCTGCGCTGCGTCCGGGGCACCATCAACCCGACATACTGAGGTGTTCATAGAGAGGAGCTTGCGCAGCAAGCGTCTCGAAGGATGCAGGCCCTCCTCTCGCAGCTCGGCCTTGCATCCTTCGAGACGCGCGCGAAGGGCGCGCTCCTCAGGATGAGGGGAAAGAGCCAAAAATCGGATCGACAACCAAGAAGGACAACCCGCGTGGGACAGGACATCAAGCTGACGGCCTCCGACAATTTCCAGCTCGGCGCCTATCGCGCCGATCCCTCAGCCACGCCGAAGGGCGCGGTGGTGGTGATCCAGGAAATTTTTGGGGTCAATCATCACATCCGCTCGGTCTGCGACCGTCTCGCGGGGGAAGGCTACGTTGCGATCGCGCCGTCGATCTTCGACCGGACGTCGCCGAACTTCCAGTCGGGCTATTCGCCCGACGAGATCGCGGAGGCGCGCAAGTTCGTGGCCAATCCGGACTGGGCCGCGATGCTGCGCGACACGCAGGCTGCGATCGATGCGGTGAAGAGTGCGGGCCCTGTGGGCGTCATCGGATTCTGTCTCGGCGGCAGCATCGCTTTCGTCGCGGCGACGCGGCTGTCTGGGTTGAAGGCCGCGGTCGGCTATTACGGCGGCGCGGTCGTGCGCTTTGCCGACGAGACGCCGAAAGTGCCGACGCAGCTGCATTTCGGCGAGAAGGATGCCGGCATCCCGCTGACCGACGTCGAGACCATCAAGTCGAAGCGGCCGGATGTGGAGGTGTTCATCTATCCGGGCGCCCAGCACGGCTTCCATTGCGACGAGCGCGCCAGCTACGACAAGGCCAGCGCCGACATTGCCTGGCCGCGCAGCATGGCATTTTTCGCGAAACATTTGAGATAGAGCGTGCGACTCTCCCCGCCGTCATTCCGGGGCGACGCGTCAGCGTCGAACCCGGAATCCATCGGGCGTCAGCGATGGTGGAGAAATGGATTCTCAGGTGCGCAATTGCGCACCATAGTTTTCGCTCTTCGAGCTACGGCGGATGACGAGGGGGAAGCGGAAATCGGGTGGCTGCATCGTGCCGCCCGGCGATAGAGCTGGCCGGTCAAGCCAACTCACGCCGGGAGATCGCCATGCAGCAGGCCATCACGCACCTCGTCCTCCGCAATCCGTTCGGAACCATGGATGTCCCCTCGCCCGACGATTCCGAAGTGTTGGACTATGCCGCGACAGCATCGCTTTCCGGCGATGCGGCCGACGTCAACGCGGCGGCATGGGCATCCATCGCAGCACCATCCGATCCGATCGAAGGAATCTGGGCAAGCCGCTGGAATGGCGGCGCCGATCCCACCATCGCCGGCGATACGCCGGACAAGTGGAAGCAGGGGCGCGCGGAGATCCGCGTCGCAGGAGGCCGGATCTATCTACGCTTCGACTGGGACAACGGCCGCCGGCACGGACTGATCGACGCGGCACGCGACGGCGCGGATCGCCTGGTCGGAAAATACATCAACCTGACCACGCCGGCCATCACACGGCCTTGGGTCGGACGTGTGGTCGATGCTGACAGGATCGACGGGCGCTTTCCGAACGGGCGACTGGATTTTCGAAGGTGAGCTTCTGGGGAGCGCGCGCCCTTCTATCATCCGTCATTCCGGGGCGCGCAAAGCGCGAACCCGGAAGCTCGAGATTCTCAGGTGCGCAATTGCGCACCAGAGTTCGATGCTGGCGCATCGCCCCGGAATGACGAAGCACGTTGTACTTCGTCAAAACCAGCGCTCGCCGACGAACACGGTGTCGCCCGGTGCCAGGGGGGTGCCGAGCGGGACGACGGCGCGCATGGCACCGCCATTTTCGGTGTGCGTGACGGTGACCAGGTCGCGCTTGGCGCGCGGCGAGAAGCCGCCGGCGATGGCAACCGCGCTCTCGACCGTCATGTTCGGCACGTAGGGATATTGGCCGGGCGCGAGGACCTCGCCGAGGATGAAGAACGGGCGATAGGCCTCGATCTCGACCGCCACCGAGGGCTCGCGGATGTAGCCGTTGCGCAGGCGCGCGCCGATCTCGCCGGCAAGACCCGCCGTGGTGCGGCCGCGCGCCGGCACTGCGCCGATCAGCGGCATGGTGATGGAGCCGCCGGCGTCGATCGAATAGCTGTTGGTGAGACCTTCCTGGCCGTAGACCACGACGCGAAGCTTGTCGCCGGCGTCGAGATGGTAGGAGGCGCCGTTGCGCACCGGCGCCGCCATCGGCGCGGCGTAGCCGACCGGCATCGGTGCGGGCGACGAGGCAAAGGAATTGCGCAGGGCGCCGATGGCGCCGCCGCCGTCGGCGACGACAACCGGCTGCGGCGCGCTATAGGGCTGGCCATAGGCCATGGAGTCGAGATCGGGACGGGGCTGCATGACTGCGACGGGACCGGTCGTCTGCATGCAGCCGCCAAGGGCAAGCGCGGCGGACGCTGCCAAGGACGCCAAGTTCGACCATCGAAACGCGCGTGCAACCGGCACCGGACCCATCCCTCGAAACGAGACAGCTGCAGTGATGCACCGGTTATGGTTAATAAAGCGTTGAGCGGAGGGCTTCACCCTCCCCTGGAGGGTAGGGCTATCGCATGTGGCCAAGAAGCTCGAAGAGAAAGGCATCGTTCCATCCGGCGCGCTTAAGCTTGAGGCGCAAGGAGGTGGTTGTATCGGGATGGGCTCTGGCGACATTGAGGGCAAGACGCCGGAGTACGGCAAGGTTGGCCGGGGCGTTGTCCTTGCGGTTGCGGGCCAGATCCTCGTCGAGGACGACGTCGAGCGGCCAATGCAGGCCGTTTTCGATGGTCCAGTGAGTACGGACGATACGCAGAACATCCTTGGAGCTGTAGGCTTGGCTCATCAGGAAGAAGCGCTCGATGGCCTTGTCTTTGCCGCGCTTGCTGGTGATCCTGGCCACGGCCTTGATCCCGGGAAAGTCGTGCTTTTGCGCCATGTCCTTGACCGGTGCGACAACGGCAGTGCGCCTTTCCTTGCGCCCGTGATCGGCATCGGTGGTGGTGGTCGCTCTGGTTCCCTTGCGCGTTGCGGCACCGATGGCAGCCTTGGCGTCGGCCAACAGCGCCGGCTGGTTCTCCTTCACCGCCAGCACGTAATCGCCGCGCCGTGCCACAATCGCTTTGGCCATGCCGCGATGGCAATGCAGCGCATCGGTCGTCACCACGCAGCCTTTGAGCTGCAGAAGTTCGATCAACTGCAACGCGCCGGCAGCTTCGTTGTTGTTCGGCGCCTGCACGTTGGCCAGCGCCATGCGGGTCTGCGCCGCCCAAGCGGTCACCATGACGGGCGGCATATGGCTCTTGCCGCGCTCGTAGCCGCGCCGCAGCGCTTTGCCGTCGAGCGCGATCACTCCCCTCGGTTGTTTGATCTTCGCGCCTTCCGCAAAGGCCTTCATGAAGCGCTGGAAGGCTTTCTCGAACGCTGCCGGATCGAGCATGCGGAACACGCGGCTGAACGTGTCGTGGCTCGGCAGACCATGCTCGAGCACCAGCACACCCTCCCAAAGATAGGCCTTCATCCGCGCAAACAGCGCCATGTCGGTGCAACTCGTTGCCCCACACAGCGTCGCCATCAACGCAATGAACAAAATCTCCGTCAGATCGTGCAGCGCATTGTCCGCGCGCGGGTCCGGCAATTCCTCGAAGCACTCCGCAAATCGGTTCATCGGCCGCTCCATCCGAATCAGGAGCTACCTTCAGAATCAATTTCTCGCCGCTTCGCAATGACTTACAGAATCCCACATGCGATTCCCCTGCCCTGGAGGGGGAGGGTCGATCGCGCGAAGCGCGAGCGGGGTGGGGTGACAGTCGCTCCGCGAGGAGCACTGCCCGAGTGGAGAGATCGCCCCACCCCGTCTCACATTTCGCTTCGCTCAATGTGAGCCGACCCTCCCCCTCCAGGGGAGGGTAAGCGACACCTCGTTCGCGGCTGACTCACGCGCCGACACCAACCCCGATCGGGCAGGACACGCCGGTGCCCCCTAAGCCGCAATAGCCGGTGGGATTCTTCGCCAGATATTGCTGATGGTAGTCCTCGGCGAAATAGAATTCGCCGGCGGGCGCGATCTCGGTGGTGATGGCACCGAGGCCTTTTGCGGAAAGCGCCTTCTGATAGAGCGCCTTCGACTCCTCGGCCGCCTTCTTCTGCGCATCGGAAAAGCTGTAGATCGCGCTTCGATATTGCGTGCCGACGTCGTTGCCCTGGCGCATGCCCTGCGTCGGGTTGTGGCTCTCCCAGAACGTCTTCAGGAGCTTCTCGTAAGAGACCTTGTTCGGATCGAACACGACCAGCACGACTTCGGTGTGGGCGGTGCGGCCCGAGCAGACTTCCTCATAGGTCGGGTTCGGCGTGTGACCGCCGGCGTAGCCGACGGCGGTCGCGTGGACGCCGTCGCCGAGCTCCCAGAACTTGCGCTCGGCGCCCCAGAAGCAGCCGAGCCCGAACACCGCCTGCTCGAGGCCGGCCGGATAAGGCGGCTTCAGCTTCGCGCCGTTGACGAAATGGGTGGTCGCGGTCGGAATGGCCTGCGCACGGCCGGGCAGCGCCTCAGTTGCGCTCGGCAATGCGGTGGTCTTGCGCATGAACAGCATGACGGATCTCCGAAGCGAGCTGTCGGTCGCCTGAGCCAGGTGGGAAACCAGGCAGCTCTGGCGGCGTGCTCGCGATGAGGTGGGACTATAGGCATCTACGCGGCCAGAGGCAGCCGTGTTACGCGGCTGCCAGCCCCAGGCTCAGTCCCGGCGGGAATTGAAGATCAATCCCGGGAATAGCCGATCAGGGGCTTGCGCGGGCGGAACAGGATCATCAGCAGGATGCCGAGAATGCCGAGGACGGCGAAGACCGGCTGCTCCAGCACCAGGCGGATCACCGAGGTCCAGAGCCAGGGCGCCTTGTCCTCGACCCAGCTGCGGAAGGCCGACTGGCTGGCCTGATTGATATCGTTCCAGAACTGGCCGAACCGGGTGAATTTGAGGGTCTGGTCGGCCACCCAGCGGGCCCCGTCATAGACCATGAAGATGAACCCGCCGGCGAGCAGCAACAGCCCAATCAGTCGGAAAAAGCCGCGGATCATGCCTCACCTACGATGGCCATCCGGTCGGACGGCCTCTTGGAACGTTGCCAGCCAATAGCCGGGCGACGGCAGAAATTCAACCTCTTCAGGGCGTTACGGCGACCATCCAGGACGCCAAGGGCCGGATTTCCAGCTCCGAAAGCGTTGACGGTGCTAAAGAGCCTCTCTATAAGGGCGCCAATTGGCGGTGGGCGCAATCCTGCCGCCGCTGTTCTTTGAGCAGTTGCAGGCACCTTGAGCTTCAAGACTCTCTTGGGCTTAAAGACTCTTTGGAGCCTCAGAGACAGCCGCAAGGCCGTCGCTCATGTTCCGGGAACGGCCCAGCAACCGAACACCCTAAATCCGAGCGTCGATTACGCGGTCAAGCAAGCCGGCGCTATCCGACCAAGACGCGACCGGTACCCGCAAAGGACATTGAGACCATGGCCAATACCACTTCCGCCAAGAAAGCGACGCGCAAGATCGCCCGCCGCACCGCCGTCAACAAGTCGCGCCGCACCCAGATGCGCGGCGCCGTGCGCACTGTCGAGGAAGCCATCAAGAGCGGCGATCGCGCCGCTGCCGTGAAGGCACTCGCGACCGCCGAGCCCGCCTTGATGCGCGCCGCCCAGCGCAACATCATTCACAAGAACAACGCCAGCCGCAAAGTCTCGCGCCTCACCGCGCAGATCGCCAAGCTCGCCAAGTGATCTTGAAGTGATCTTGAAGTGATCTTGCCGAAGTAATCTCGCGAGGTCATCTCGCAGCATCATCTGATCGGTCGATCCGGTCAGCGCGTCAAACAGCCCGGCATCGCGCCGGGCTTTTTTGTTGACTGTCATATTCACGCAAGCAGTCCGCGAAGCTCGATCTTCGCTTGGACGATTTTCATTGTCTGCGTTATTCTTCGTCCCGTAGTTCTACCGGACGATGTATTGCAACAGCGCAAACTTCATTGCGTTGCAAAAACCGCTGTGCTGCGGGCTCGAATTGAATCGGCCCCGAGAAGAGTCCTGCACACCGTAGATTCACCGGAATGCGCGTCACGGTGGAGTTACCCTGCAAAACGAGTCTCGAAAAGCGATGACTCAATAATCACTTATCAACATAGCAGCCACAAGCATTTGGAAAATTCGCTTGCACGTCGAGCGCGTGACGAATTTGTAAAAAAATTTTGGCGGTGGCTGAGAATTGTCACATGACGCGCGGCATTCTCGATTCTGTGCACGGATTCAAAAACTTGCTTCGCAGCCTGTGAACAAGTCGCGCGCGGCGTTAACCGAGGTCAAGTTTTTTGGTGCCTCAAGTGTGAATCAATTTCGTTGCGAGTCTTCCCGCTTAGTGTATTCCTTAAGTGGTCAGCGGCGCCCACGATCTTCAGACCAGCGCGGTTTAGGAAACGGGGCGAGCGTGCAAATCGGCGGCGATGTGCACGTAGGCGACGCTTCAACAAGCGATGTCGGTGCAAAACCCATAGCAATGTGGGAATGGTGGTTGTTTGTCTGAATGTCTCCAAGCGGGATCTTCTCGCTCGCGCCCAGCGCATATGAGAGACATCGCAAAACTACCCCGGCACGCAAGGTGGCGAAGTCGAGCGGACGACCAGTACATTGGGCAGGCATCCGCGACAGGAGTACGGCGCGGCTGTCTTCAGGACACGCAGGACCTTGCCGTGAGTTATCACGGCAGGACGGGGAGGTATCATGTCTTACGGACTCAACGCGGTATTGAAGCACGTTTTCTATTCCAGCGATGCCGTTCCAGCTCCGTCGGATCTCCAGCCCCCCGCGTGTGACGGAGCGCCGAGTACGCGCTGACCTCGCGACCCCTCCATCTCTGACATCGCTGATCTGACCTGCGGCGTTCGCGCCGAATGGTCGCGCCATGCCTGACGATGGACTCGCTCGAGGTCGCGCCACTTCAGGGACCGTGGCAGGAACCCTGCATGGCGCTCACAACGCAACTATATCTCTCAAGAGAAGTTTTCTGACGATGACAATGGAACAGGATCGCTGGTCACGCGTGAAGGGTCGGCTGCGCTCGAGTGTTGGCGAGGACGTCTACACGAGCTGGTTTGCACGCATGGATCTGGAAGGCGTGCAGGACGAGAGCGTGCGGCTCTCGGTGCCGACGCGGTTCCTGAAGAGCTGGATCCAGGCCCATTATGCCGAGCGCGTGCTGTCGTGCTGGCAGGCCGAGATGCCGGAAGTGCATCGCATCGACCTCACGGTCCGCTCCGCCGTGCGCCCGGTGGCGCAGCCGAAGGAAGCGCCCGCGCCGATCGAGGCGCGCCGCATGCCGACGCCGGAGCTGCGCTCGACTGCGACCGCGCCGGTCTCGGCCAATCACGACGCGCTCGGCGGCTCGCCGCTGGATCCGCGCCTGACCTTCGCGAGCTTCGTCGTCGGCCGCTCCAACACGCTGGCGCATGCCGCCGCGCGTCAGGTCGCCGAGGGGCGCCGCGGCGATCCCGTCATGTTCAACCCGCTCTACATCCATGCCGGCGTCGGCCTCGGCAAGACGCATCTGCTCCAGGCGGTGACCTGGGCCGGCAATTCCGGCAACGAGCGCAAGGTGCTGTATCTCACGGCGGAGAAATTCATGTACGGCTTCGTCGCTGCGCTTAAGACGCAGACGGCGCTGGCCTTCAAGGAAGCGCTGCGCGGCATCGACGTGCTCGTGATCGACGATCTCCAATTCCTGCAGGGCAAGTCGACGCAGGCCGAGTTCTGTCACACGCTGAACGCGCTGATCGACGCCGGCCGCCAGGTCGTGATCGCGGCCGACCGTCCGCCGTCCGATCTCGAAAGCCTCGATGACCGCGTGCGCTCGCGGCTCGCCGGCGGGCTCGTGGTCGAGATGGGCTCGCTCGGCGAGGAGCTGCGCCACGGCATCCTCAAGTCGCGCGTCGCAGCGGCCCGCGCCCATCATGCGACGTTCGAGGTGCCTGAGGAGGTGCTGCATTATCTTGCGCGCACCATCACCCATAACGGCCGCGATCTCGAAGGCGCGATCAACCGCCTGCTGGCGCATTCCAAGCTCAACAACCGGCCGGTGACGCTGGAGATGGCGGAGCACGAGGTGCGCGACCTGGTGCGGCCGCAGGAGCCCAAGCGGATCAAGATCGAGGACATCCAGCGCGTGGTGGCGCGGCAGTATAATGTCAGCCGCTCCGACCTGCTCTCCTCGCGCCGCACCGCCAACGTGGTCCGCCCGCGCCAGGTCGCGATGTACCTCGCCAAGACCCTGACCCTGCGCTCGCTGCCCGAGATCGGCCGGCGCTTCGGCGGGCGCGACCACACCACCGTGCTGCACGCGGTGCGCAAGATCGAGGCGCTGGTCTCCAAGGACACCGCGCTGTCCGAAGAGGTCGAGTCGCTGAAGCGCCAGCTTCAGGAATAAAGGCCTATTTCTGTCACCTCTCCCCGCTTGCGGGGAGAGGTCGGATCGCCTCGGCGATGCGAAGCATCGTCCGGTGCGATCCGGGTGAGGGGGTACAGGTCTCTAGGCAATCTCGCATGTGGAGAGCGGCCCCTCACCCCAACCCTCTCCCCGTAAGAACGGGGCGAGGGAGCAGACCTCTGCCTGGGCCGCGGCCTTTGGTTCAGGCGGTAAATCGTGGGGGAACTGCCCCCGATCCCTTGAATCCGGGGGCCATCCGCGCCACCTTGCGCGACCCTGAAGGCTTTGGTCATATCGGCTGGATGATCCGGCTTCCGGGGTCTTCGGTGCCGTGGCGCGCGTCCCGCCGCCCGGCCTTCTCAACGCTGTGTTTTCCTTGGGGATCGGGCGAGTAGTGCAATGAAGGTTACGGTCGAACGCGCGCAACTCCTGAAATCGCTGGGCCATGTCCATCGCGTGGTCGAGCGCCGCAACACGATCCCGATCCTCGGCAACGTGCTGGTCCGCGCCGAGAGCGCGAAATTGTCGCTGAAGGCGACCGACCTCGACCTCGAGGTGACGGAGACGCTGCCGGCGGAAACCGCGACCGCCGGCTCCACCACCGTGCCGGCGCACATGTTCTACGACATCGTCCGCAAGCTGCCTGATGGCTCGCAGATCGTGCTGGAGGCCGACGGCGACCGCGCGGTGCTGGCGATCCGCGCCGGCCGCTCGCGCTTCACGCTGCAGACGCTGCCGGAGAACGATTTCCCGGATCTGGCCGCCGGCGACATGTCGCACGCGTTCTCGCTCGCCTCCAAGGACGTCAAGCGGCTGATCGACCGCACCCAGTTCGCGATCTCGACGGAGGAGACGCGCTACTACCTCAACGGCATCTATCTGCACGCCGCCGGCACGGCGAACGCCGCGACCCTGCGCGGCGTCGCCACCGACGGCCACCGCCTCGCCCAGCTCGACCTGGTGCAGCCCAAGGGCGCCGAGGGCATGCCCGGCGTGATCGTGCCGCGCAAGACCGTCGGCGAGGTGCAGCGCCTGATCGAGGACACCGAGGCCGAGATGACCATCGAGCTGTCGCAGGCCAAGATCCGCTTCATCATCGGCAATGTGGTGCTGACCTCGAAGCTGATCGACGGCACCTTCCCCGATTACGGCCGCGTCATCCCGCAGAACAACGACAAGGAGCTCGTGGTCGACAAGAAGGATTTCGAGAACGCGGTCGACCGCGTCTCGACGATCTCCAGCGAGCGCGGGCGGGCGGTGAAACTGTCGCTGTCGGCGGGCAAGCTGGTGCTGTCGGTGACCAACCCGGATTCCGGCAGCGCGACCGAAGAGCTCGAGGTCGAGTACGCCTCCGACGCCCTCGATATCGGCTTCAACTCCCGCTATCTGCTCGACATCGCCGCCCAGATCGAAGGCGACGTCGCAACGCTCCGCCTCGCCGACCCCGGCTCGCCCACTTTGGTGCAAGACCGCGACGACAAGAGCGCGCTGTATGTGCTGATGCCGATGCGGGTGTGAGGGGCGCTCTCTCGACCATTCATCGGAGCCGTAGGGTGGGCAAAGCTTGCGCCGTAGCTCGAAGAGCGAAGGCGAAAGCGTGCCCACCATGCAGCGGCCGGATCGCGGCGAGACGTGGGCACGGCGCGCGCAGAGCGCGCCTTTGCCCACCCTACGGCATGCTCCCGAAGGGAGAACGCGCGTCCATGACAAAGAACTGATGACCCCCTCCCGCATTCATCGCCTGACGCTGACGCATTTTCGCAATTACCGGGCGGCGGGGCTCGAGACGGCGGCTGACATGGTGGCGCTGGTCGGGCCGAACGGGGCGGGCAAGACCAATTGCATCGAGGCGATCTCGTTCCTGTCGCCGGGCCGCGGCCTGCGCCGCGCGACGCTGGAGGACGTCGCCGACAACCAGGGCGACGGCTCCTGGGCGGTGTCGGCGCAGGTCGAGGGCGCGCTGGGGCTCGCCACGCTCGGCACCGGCATCGACGCGCCGCGCCCGGACAGCACCGTGAGCCGGCGCTGCCGCATCGACCGCGAGCCGGTGGGTTCGGCCAGCGCCTTCGGCGATCACATCCGCATGGTGTGGCTGACGCCGGCGATGGACGGGCTGTTCATGGGGGCTGCCTCCGAGCGGCGGCGCTTCTTCGACCGCCTGGTGCTCGCGATCGACAGCGAGCATTCCAGCCGCATCAACGCACTCGAGCGCTCCTTGCGGTCGCGCAACCGCCTGCTGGAGACGCGCAATTACGACGACCATTGGTGCGATGCGATCGAGCGCGAGACGGCGGAGCTTGCGGTCGCGGTCGCGGCAACGCGCGGCCAGACTGCGGCAAGGCTGACCGGCATGCTCAACGCACGCGCGCAAGAATCCGCCTTCCCCTCGGCGCAAATCGCGCTCGACGGCTGGATGGAGAATGCGCTGCTTAACGAGACCGCGACCTCGGTCGAGGACCGCTACCGCCAGATCCTGCGCGACAACCGCCCGCGCGATGCGATTGCCGGCCGCACCACCGACGGCCCGCATCTCACCGATCTGCAGGTCGTCTATGCGCCGAAGGGCATGCCTGCGCGCGATGCCTCCACCGGCGAGCAGAAGGCGCTTCTGATCGGCCTCGTACTCGCGCATGCGACGCTGGTCGCCGAGATGACCGGCATCGTGCCGCTGCTGCTGCTCGACGAAGTGGTCGCGCATCTCGATCCCAATCGTCGCGCCGCGCTGTTCGAGGAGCTGAAGAAGCTCGGCGCGCAGGTATGGCTGACCGGTGCGGATCCTGCCGCCTTCGCCGAGATCGGCGCGGGAGGCGAGGTGTTTGACGTCGAGAGCGGACGGGTCTCGGCCCGAAGCTAGGCCGCCGCGTTGAACCCGCTTGTTTGCGGCCGCGACTAGCTGCTTGAGGCTGCAGGAAGCGGCCATCGCGCATGATTTCAGAGCTGCGCGATATCCTTGGAGCATGGGCATGGCGACGGTGGGGCGTGGAGCGCAAGCTCCGGCACGATGGCAACTTATGGCGTGCGGCCTCGCTCTCCTCGCAAGCTGCCTGCTCGCGGCAAGCGCCGGTGCCTTCGTGTCTACCCTGCCGCCGCTGTTCTCGGCCGCGCTCACGCTCGATCCAGATGCCAAGCTGCCCGCGCCGACCCGCTACAGCTATCGGGGGATCCACACCACCGTGGTGCCCGGCTTTGAGGCTCCACTCCGGACCAGGCTCGAAGCCCGCGTACCCGCAGCGCTCGGCGACGTCCTCGCCTTCTATCGTACCGAGCTTCGAAAGCTCGGTTGGCAGGAACAGCAGGATGACGCGGTGGTCACCGCCGATCACGCGCGCCTCGCCTTCGTCTCCCCGATCGGGCCGGCAGCGCTGGAGCTCGACGGCAAGAACGGCAGCACCTCGGTGCATCTCGTGCAGAAGAATTCGGATGTCGCGACCCGAGCGAACGTCCTGCCTGAACCCGGCCAGGCCAAGCTGGTGTTCAACAACATCGGCGACAACGAAGCCGTGCTTGCGATCAACGAGCGGACGATTCCGCGACCCGCCCGCGCGAACGCCGTCGCGCTGGACCTCGTGCCCGGCAAATACGCCTACGGACTGAGCGTGCCGGGCCGTCCGGCCACTACGAACATGCTCACCGTCGCAGCTGGCGATACCTGGGAGCTCACAGTCGGGCGCGACGGAGAGGCGTGGCCACCGCTGCAGCTGTACTGAGCCTCTGTTCAGGCCCGGGCGCCGCGGGGCGCATTTGTTGAACCTGGCCGGTTCCTGTCGCGACTTCTGGTCTGAGGCCGCGCGCCGACGGCGCCGCGGCCTGCCAATGCGCAGGGCGACGCGCGACATCCGGGAGTTTCGACGATGCCGATGATCCGGCGTGGGGCGCAAGTCCCGGCAAGATGGCTGCTGCTTGCCTGCGGCATTCTCGCAATAGTGAGCACTTCGCGTCCCGCCGGCGCGGCCGACGAAGGCTTCGTCGACGTCCATACGCTGCCGCGGCTGGATGGGGCGGTGGAGGACACCTCGCGCCCCGACACCTATCGCGTGATCTACACCGTGCCGACCGCGCTTGCCGCCACGTCGGACGCCACCAGGAAGCTGCTGAGCGCCGACGGCTGGGTGCCCTATGTGTATCCGCTGGATGAGAAAAGCGCCGCGTTGACTTTCAAGAAAGGACGGCAGGGACTTCGCGTCTCCTTCACACAGGCGCGCGGACGCTCCGACCAATCCGCGGTGTTCTACACGCCGAACCGGATCTATGCGAACGTGCCGTTCCCGGACGGCGCGACCGATCTCGCGTTCGACGAGACCCGGCCCTATCTCGGCTGCATCGCGCCCGGCGCGCTCGATGCCATCGCGGAGTTCTTTACCAAGCAGATGGCGGCGATGGGATGGCGCAAACTCACGCCCGAGGCGGCTTCGCGCTGGCCGAACGCCGATCTCGGCGGTGCCGTCGCGAACGGCGTTCGCGTCTTCTACGACCACCCCGATCGCGACGCGACACACGTCTACCAGAAGCCGGTGATGCTGACCCTGACACGTCGCGACGACGGCCGCACCAATGTCGAGATCCGGGTGGCGCCGTTCGCACTCCCCCAACAGCTCGAGGCCGACGATGATATGGCGGGCCTGCCGCGGCCCAAGCCGACCAAATCCGCGCGAGGTCTTGGCAGCGCGAGCTCCAACAAGCGCGAGATGTCGGCCGCCGCGATCGCCGAGCTGCCCGCCGTGCTCGCCTTCTATCGTCGCGAGCTGGCCGCGCGCGGCTGGCAGGAGGATGGCAACGCACAGCTCGCCCCCGGCGACGAGGTCGCGATCAAGATTTCCTCGGTGGAGGAAACCGGCGTGCTGCGGCTCGGCCGCAAATATGATTTCACCATGGTCAGCCTGACCGCGCAGGTGAAGGAATCCGCGCTCGCCGCCCGCGCAAAGGCCAAGAAGGAGGCCGACGAGAAGTTCCTTGGCGATGCGCTGGGTGCGGCGCAGCAGCTCATCGCCGCCGATGAGGCCAGGCGCAAGACGCAGGCCGCCTCCCTGTCCGATGCGCCGCTCAATGCGCTCGCCGACAGCAAGACGCCGGTGCCGCTGCCCGAGACCGCGCAAGACGTGACGTTCGAAGGCGGCGATGGCCGGCTCGAATTCTCGTCCACCTCGAGCGTGAAGGCGCTCAGCACGTTCTACCGCACCACACTGAAGAATGCGGGCTGGAAGGAGCAGCCCTCCGTCATCAACCAGCCCAACATGGCGGTGATGGCGTTCTCCAGGGGTGGCAAGTCGATCTCGATGACGGTGATGCAGATGGGCCCGAAGGTGAATGTCCACGCCGACGGATCGGGCCTCGTGATGCAAGCGGCCAAGCCCGCTGCCAGCCCGGAAGTGCAGGCCAAATCCTCCGAGCCGCTCAGGCCCGATCCCGAATCCCAGCTGCCGGTGCCGACGCAGCGTTCGTCGAAATCGCTCGCCACCACAAAGATGCCAGGCAGCGAGACGCCGCTCCGCCGCGAGCTGGAGGCCAGCATCCCCGCTTCGCTCGCCGAGGTCCTCGCCTTCTACCGTGCGGAGCTGTCCAAGCTCGGCTGGCAAGAAAAGGCCGACGGCGCGACCGTGTCCGCAGAACGCGCGCAGATCGACTTCACCTCGCCACATGGCGCGGCCGTGCTCAAGCTCGGCCGCGCCAAGGGCGAGACCACGGTCAATCTGGCGCAGAAAAATGCGGATGCCGCGGCGAAGGCCGACATCATGCCGAAGGCGGGACAGGCGAGGCTCATGCTCGGCAATATCGGGCCGAAGGAAGCCTCGCTCACGATCAACAATCAGACCGTGAAGATCGCGGCCGGCGCCGGCGGCCCGCAATCGCCGAAAGGCCCGATGCTCGACCTGTCGCCCGGCAAGTACCAGTACGCGCTGCGCCTGCCCGGACGGCCGGCTCGCACTGAGACCCTGACCGTTGCCGTCGGCGAGGCCTGGGGCCTCCTGGTGGGCCCGAACGGAGACGTGCTGCCTTTGCAGATGTATTGAGGTTGATCGTCATGGCCGGACTCGTCCTGACTCGTGCCGGCCTTCGAGGTCTGCGTTCCGCACCAAGACGTGGATGCCCGGGTCGAGCCTGGTCGAGCCCGGGCATGACGGCACCTGTGTGAACGCGCCCCTGAACACCCATCCCGACCCCCGCAAAATCCACGCCTTTCGCGACCCAAAACGGCCCCTCGAATCGCGCTTTTTGCAGCGCCGGAAATTGGCCTCCAAAAGGCTTGAAAACCGGCCCAAAAACCCCATCTGATCAAAGGGTTGCCGGGAGATACTTTGCGCTAGGCGCAAGCGGTCTTTCATGGCACAAATAGCCCCGCAAATCAGCGCCTTTTGCGCCGCTGATTCGGGCGACATCTCGAAGGCCTCTCATGACAGAACCTGCTCGGCAGCCCGCTGCCGAAAACGAGCTCTCCAATCCGAGCGAATACGGCGCGGAATCGATCCGCGTGCTCAAGGGTCTCGACGCCGTCCGCAAGCGCCCGGGCATGTATATCGGCGACACCGACGACGGCTCGGGCCTGCATCACATGGTGTACGAGGTCGTCGATAACGCGATCGACGAGGCGCTCGCGGGCCATGCCTCGCGCGTCGACGTCATCCTCAATGCCGACAATTCCGTCACAGTGCGCGACGACGGCCGCGGCATTCCCGTCGACATCCACAAGGGCGAAGGCATCTCGGCGGCCGAGGTCATCATGACCCAGCTTCACGCCGGCGGTAAGTTCGACCAGAACTCCTACAAGGTTTCCGGCGGCCTGCACGGCGTCGGCGTCTCCGTCGTCAACGCGCTGTCGAGCAAGCTCGGCTTGCGCATCTGGCGCGACAACAAGGAGCACTATATCGAATTCGCGCATGGCGATGCCGTCGCACCGCTGAAGGTGGTCGGCGACGCGCCGGGCAAGCGCGGCACCGAGGTGACGTTCCTCGCCTCGACCGAGACGTTCAAGAACATCGAATACGATTTTGCCACGCTCGAGCATCGCCTGCGCGAGCTCGCTTTCCTCAATTCCGGCGTCAACATTGCGCTCTCCGACATGCGGCACGCGGTCGAGAAGCGCGAGGAGATGCACTATTCCGGCGGCGTCGAGGAGTTCGTCAAATATCTCGACCGCAACAAGAAAGCGTTGGTACCGACGCCGATCATGGTGCGCTCGGAAGCCAACGGCATCGGCGTCGAGGCCGCGCTGTGGTGGAACGACAGCTACCACGAGAACGTGCTGTGCTTCACCAACAACATCCCGCAACGGGACGGCGGCACCCATCTGGCCGGTTTCCGTGGCGCGCTGACGCGCCAGGTCAACGGCTATGCCGAGGCCAATGCGAAGAAGGAAAAGATCGCGCTGACCCGGCGACGATTGCCGCGAAGGCCTTACTGCCGTGCTGTCTGTGAAGGTGCCCGATCCGAAATTCTCGTCGCAGACCAAGGACAAGCTGGTGTCCTCGGAAGTGCGCCCCGTGGTCGAGAACGTCCTCAACGAGGCGCTCCAGGCCTGGTTCGAGGAGCACCCGTCCGAAGCCAAGATGATCGTCGGCAAGGTGATCCAGGCCGCCGCCGCCCGTGAAGCCGCGCGCAAGGCGCGCGAGCTGACCCGCAAGAGCCCGCTCTCGGTCTCCTCGCTACCCGGCAAGCTCGCCGACTGCCAGGAAAAGGATCCGGCCAAGTCCGAGCTGTTCATCGTCGAGGGCGACTCGGCAGGCGGCAGCGCCAAGCAGGGCCGTAACCGCGAATTCCAGGCCGTCTTGCCGCTCCGCGGCAAGATCTTGAACGTCGAACGCGTCCGCCCCGACAAGATGCTGTCGTCGGAGCAGATCGGCACGCTGATCACCGCGCTCGGCACCGGCATCAGCGACGAGTTCTCGGTCGAGAAGCTGCGCTATCACAAGATCATCGTGATGACCGACGCCGACGTCGACGGCGCTCACATCCGCACGCTGCTGCTCACCTTCTTCTACCGCCAGATGCGCGACATCATCGACGGCGGCTATCTCTACATCGCCCAGCCGCCGCTCTATAAGGTCTCACGCGGCAAGTCCGAGCAGTACCTGAAGGACGAGCGGGCGCTGGAAGACTATCTGATCGGCGCCGGGCTCGATGACTGCGTGTACATCCCCGGCACCGGCGGAGACCGTTCCGGTCGCGATTTGCGCGCGCTGGTCGACGACGCCCGCGTCGTCCGCAGCATCCTGCGCAATTTGCACAGCCGCTATAACCGCAAGGTGGTCGAGCAGGCCGCCATCACCGGCGTGCTGAACAAGGAAATCTACGGCGATCCCGAGAAGGCAGCGGCCGCTGCGCAATACATCGCGAGCCGGCTGGACAACCAGGCCGAGGAGGTCGAACGCGGCTGGGTCGGGCAGTTCGTCGAAGGCCAAGGCTTCCTGTTCGAGCGCACCGTGCGCGGCGTCAAGGAAGCGGCCGTGATCGACGACGCGCTGCTCGGCTCGGCCGAGGCCCGCAAGCTCGACGAATACACGACAAAGCTCCAGGACGTTTACGCCCGCTCCGGCAAGCTGCGGCGCAAGGACAATGAGCACGTGGTCCACGGCCCGGTCGACCTGTTCGAAGCCGTGACCGACGCGGGCCGCAAGGGCATCACCTTGCAGCGCTACAAAGGCCTCGGCGAGATGAACCCCGAGCAGCTCTGGGAGACGACGCTCGATACCGAGGCGCGCTCGCTCTTGCAGGTGAAGGTCAAGGAGGTCGACGAGGCCGACGACATCTTCACCAAGCTGATGGGCGACGTGGTCGAGCCGCGCCGCGACTTCATCCAGGAACACTCGCTGAGCGCGACGATCGATATCTGAGGGCTCGCTGCTTCCGCGGCGTCATGGCCGGGCTTGTCCCGGCCATCCACGTCTTGCCCCGCGAAACAAAGAACGTGGATGCCCGGGACAAGCCCGGGCATGACGGCAGCACCAATCCGGCCTCCTGAACCTCACCACCCGCGATCGCGACGAAGTGGCATGAACCCGTTGGCCAATTCCGGCCGGGAAGCCTCACGCCATGATCGCCTCCGCAACGCCCAGTTCCGCCGCGCCCTCTCGCCGCCTCGGCATCATCGGCAGCATCGTCGGCGTGCTGGCGCTGATGGCGGCAGTGCTGCCGCATTGGGTCGTGCCGATCGTGTTTCCGCCGCCGCCGGCGGACAAGGTGATCGTCGACACCGGCCATCGCATCAAGGACCGCATTGTCGCGAAGGTGAAGGGCGTGGAATATCAGGCGCCGAAGCCTGAAAAGTCCGTTGGACGAAGCTGGAGTGAAACCGCGTCGGTCACAGCGATCTCGCTCGGCCTGCTCGCCATCCTGTTCTCCGTTCTCTCGCTGATCTTCCGGGAGGAACGGCTGCTTGCCGCCGTCGCCGCCACGCTCGGCACCGGCGCCATCGCGATCGAAATCTCTTTCTTCATGATGGGGGCGCTGATCCTGATCGCGATCCTCTATGTGATCGGGAATATCATCGGGCTGTTCTAGAGGCGGCTTCCACAAGCTCGAGGCGGACGGGTGCGAGCCCCGGCCAGCACAATTGCTACCGCGCTCAATTCTCTGTAGTTTCCGCCCGAAACAGCCCACCCAACAGGACAGCGAGAAACCCCGTGGCGCCCATCCAATACATCGTCGAGGGCGGTCACCGGCTCTCGGGCTCGATCGAGCCGTCCGGCAACAAGAATTCAGCGCTGCCGATCATCGCCGCCGCGCTGCTCACCGAGCATCCGGTCACGCTGGAGAACGTGCCGCGCATCCGCGACACCGAGACGCTGGTCGAGCTGATCCGCTCGGTCGGCGCATCGGCGGAATGGACCGCCCGCAACACGCTTCACATCCATGCCAAGAGCATTCGCGCCGCCGATCTCGACCCCGAGCTGTGCGTGCGCATCCGCGCCTCGATCCTGCTCGCGGGGCCCCTGCTCGCCCGCTGCGGCGAGGTGATGCTGCCGCCGCCGGGCGGCGATGTCATCGGCCGCCGCCGTCTGGACACCCATGTGCTGGCGCTGGAGCAACTGGGGGCAAAGGTCACCGCGACCGACCGGCTCGAATTCCGCGCACCGAAGCTCGCCGGCGCGGACGTGTTCCTCGACGAGCCGAGCGTCACCGCCACCGAGAATGCGCTGGTCGCGGCGGTCGCCGCCGACGGCGTCACTTATTTGCGCAACGCGGCCTCCGAGCCGCATGTGCAGGACCTCGCCAATTTCCTGGTCGCGCTCGGCGCCAGGATCGAGGGCATCGGCACCAACACCATGATCGTGCATGGGCAGGCCACGCTCGGGGAGGCGACCTACCGGATCCAGCCCGACCACATCGAGGTCGGCTCGCTGATCGGACTTGCCGCCGTGACGCGCTCGCCGCTGCGCATCACGCGCGCCGGCGTCGAGCATCTGCGCTCGATCCGCATGGGTTTCGAGCGGCTCGGCATCGTCTGCCGGATCGAGGGCGATGATCTCATCGTGCCCTCCAATCAAACCTTGAAGATCCAGGACGATTTCGGCGGCCATGTGCCGAAGCTGGAGGACCAGCCCTGGCCGGCCTTCCCCGCCGACCTGATGTCGATCGCGATCGTCACGGCCACGCAATGCGAGGGCGTGATCCTGATGTTCGAGAAGATGTTCGAATCGCGGATGTTCTTCGTCGACAAGCTGATCGCGATGGGCGCAAGAATTGTTCTCTGCGATCCTCATCGCGCCATCATCGCCGGCCCCAGCCGCCTGCGCGGCGCGCCGATGACCTCGCCCGACATCCGCGCCGGCATGGCCATGCTGCTCGCCGCGGTCTGCGCCGAAGGGACCTCCACCATCAACAATGCCGACCAGATCGAGCGCGGCTATGAGCGCATCGAGGAACGGCTGAACGCGCTTGGAGCGAAGATCCAGCGCGTGCCGACGCGGAGCTAGCCCATCCTATTTCGGCGGGCGTGCATCGAGGGCCTGTTTGCAGGCCGCAGACAATCCGCCGTAATTGTCGCTGAGACATTTGCGAATGCGGCCACCCCCGGGCATCGTTCCCGCGCAGAGGCGGGAGTAATCGGCCTTGCAGGCCTGTTTTGCCTCATTCCGCGCGTCCTCCGCGGAAGCTTGCGAAAGAAACAGTACGAGAAGAGCGATCAAACTCGCGGCCGCAAGCGCCGCACGCACGTAAACGGCCGCCCGCCGCGAGAAGCTCACCACCGCTCCGCTTCCCGTCCTGCCAAATCGTTGCACCATATCATCTCCACCAATTCGCAGACATCGATGTAGGTGATACGTCTGGACGGGCCGAATCCCTCGTTCACTTTGCGCGGCTCAGCGAAAATAGCCGCCGACGAGTTGGCGGCGTCCTTTCGGTGAAATTCGTTCCAGCATCTCGACAAAGGTTGCGACGACGAGGTCGCCTATCTTCACGCGCTTGTCGCGGGCATCCTTCACGGCCGCTTCCAGCTCCGCCTTGTCGAGGTTCGTCTGCGCCGCCGTCTTCATCGCCTTCATCAAAGCGAGCCGGTACTCGGACTGGAGAGGCGCCAGCTCGGCCTCCTTGCCGCGATAGATGCTCCACAGGATCTCTGCGTCTTCCGCCGGCAATCTCTCCGCGACACGCTCGATCATGCGGATCGGCACGCCCGCGCCAGGCCTGAAGCCGCCGGGCAACAGCCATTGCACCGAGACATAGGTGAACAGGATGACGTTGACGCACAGCGACAGCAGCATGAGCGCACGCCAGGGAGTGGACCATTCTCGCCAGAACTTCATTGCACCGATCCATAGCCGATTGCGTAGACGTCGAAGACGCCGCTCATGACCGACAAGGCATCCGACGGCGCTTGGACATAGGGCATCGCCCCGGCCAGCCACACGCCCACCATCGCGGAGCAGGCCAGACTTGCGGCGGGAACGAGCGCGGGCCAGCGCAACAGGCGGTGATACCATGCCAGCCGATGCTGCTGCGGGACGGCAGCGAGCCTCTGCAAGACAAGCAAGCTCGAACGATCCGCCCGCGCCGTCTCGATCTCCGGAGCGACAGCGAGCAGGCGGTCGAGGCGCCCCTGCTCATCCAGAACGGCAGCGCCTTCCGCGCTCGCCGCAAATCGTCGCGCGGCCTCGCGCGTTGCCGCAGGCCAGCGCTCGACATCGCCTCCCCATGTCTCTGCCAATTGTCTGAACTGATCGGGCGTCATGCGTAGCTCCCCGTGTCCTGTATTTTCTGAACATTTGCCTTGAGCGCCGTGCGGGCGCGGCCCAGCAGCGATTCGAACGCCTTGGCGCTAAGGTTCATCGCCTTCGCCGCTTCCTCGCCGCTCAATCCCTCCATGTGGAAGAGCGCGATCGCGCCGCGCTGCCGGTCCGACAGGCCGGCCATCGCGCGGTTGAGAAGGCTGAGCTCCTCATCGGCGATCAACCGCTCGACGGCGTGCGGCCCGGTGTCAGGCACGTCGCCGGCCTCTTCGAGAGGCTGGAATGTGCGGCGCCGCGTGCGGTCGAACGTCAGGTTGAGCACGATGCGGTAGAGCCAGGTCGTGAATTTCGCAACCTGCGGGTCGTACGAGGCCGCGTGCGTCCAGACACGCATGAACGCCTCCTGGCCGATGTCATCGGCCTCGGCCGGGTCGCGAACGATCCGCTCCGCGACCCGCAGCGCGCTGGGCATGTGACGCCGCATCAGGATGCGAAACGCCTGCTGCCGCTGCGCCGAAACCTCCGACATCAAGGCCTCGTCCGATGGTTCTTCCATCATCTCGATCTGTTGCCTTGGACTGCGGCCATAATGGCTTTGCGATGCGAGCCCGTCCCGGTCATGAGGATATGCCGCATCGCCGGAATGAGGCACCGCCTCAATTGCATCATCTGCGGCAACAAGTCGCGACAATCGGTCAAAAGCGCCAGTAAACGCCTGCTCGAACGGTGTGCGTATCGAGCTTGGACGCGCGTTCGGCGAAAGTGACGGCGCCAACCGTCTGGCTTCCAAGGGTTTTTGAGCCGTAATTGTCATAAAGATATTCGAGCCGGACGGAGGCGCTCGGTGCAAAGCGGAATTCACTGCCTGCTCCGATCGACCAGCCGACACGGGTATCGGTCCAGCTGGCGACCGCCCCGCTCGCATTGTCGAACGCCTTGCTCTCGACGCCCGCAATGGCGAGGCCCCCGCTGGCAAACAGCATCGCCCGGCCGAAGGCGTAGCCGATGCGTCCACGCAGATGGCTATTCCAATTGACCGCGGATTGAAGCTGCGTGACGGAGGGGGTCGGGGCAAAGCCGGTGTCGATCGTCGCGCGCGCATCGACAAAGTTCACATCGCCCTCGATACCGGCGACGATACGGCCCCATTGCGCGGAGAAGCCCGCCGTTGCACCTACCGTCGCGCCCTTGGGATCGACGAAGTGAAATTCACCGGTGGCGGGAAACGAGGTCTCAGTGCGGCCCGACAGGTAGCCGGCCTGCACGCCGAGATAGGGCCCCGCCCAGCTCAAGAGGGCCGCTGATGCCGCCTGGGCTTGCGCGGGCGGCGATGCGGGCAGCCTCAGGTCGGCCGCTGCAGCGGCGCCAGCACCTATGAGGACAGAACCGATGAGCAGCGCGGCGAACGTCAGTCTGAATCTCGTTGTCATGCTCAACTTCCCAATGTGAGACCGGCGCCGGGACGCCCACATGAGGAATACGGCCCAAGTCGAACTTTCCTTCGCCTGAGCACGCGCTTTTTTCAGCGAGACCGGCCCTCACGTTTCTTTGCCGTTACTTCGCCGATCGAGGCTGCTATGGCCTTGCCATGACTGAACTTGTGGACACCAAGCAGCCGGGCCACGCACGCTCGGATGCACCGCCGAACCATCTCGCCGAGGAGTTCGTCGAGACGCTGCGTCTCGCCGTGCCGTTGATGCTGACCCAGCTCGGGCAGATCGCGATGATCACCACCGATCTCGCGATGATCGGCCGGCTCGGCGAGGACGCGGTGGCCGCGGCGGCGCTGGCCCACACGGTCTATTTCGTCAGCTTCACCTTCGGGCTCGGATTGACGTCCGCAGTGTCGCCGCTGGCGGCGCAGGCGTTCGGCGCCGGCGATGTCAGACTGATCCGCCGCTCCTTGCGCGTCGGGCTATGGGCCGCGCTCCTGATATCGCTGCCGATGATGGCCTCGCCGCTCTATGGCGAGCAGATCCTGCTCGCGCTCGGACAGGCGCCGCAATCGGCCGCGCTGGCGCAGCACTATCTGAACGGCCTCGCCTGGGGCATCGCGCCGGCGCTCGGCTTCATCGCGCTGCGCAGCATGATGAGCGCGGTGAACCGGCCGCAGGCCCCGCTGTGGATCACGGTCGCGGCGATCCCGATCAACGCCGTCCTCGTCTACGCCCTGATCCACGGCCTGTTCGGCCTGCCGGAACTCGGCCTGTTCGGTGCTGGGCTTGCGACCACGCTGGTCAATCTCGGCACCTTCCTCGCCGCACTCGCTATTGCCGCATGGCGAAAGCCGTTCGCGGACTACCATCCGCTCGCCCATCTCTGGCGGATCGACTGGCCCTTGATGCGTCAGCTCGTCGCGGTCGGTGCGCCGATCTCGTTCTCGCTGCTGCTGGAGTATGGCCTGTTCTCCTCCGCGGCGCTGCTGATGGGACTGATCTCGACCGCCGCGATTGCCGCGCATCAGATCGCGCTCCAGGTCACCGCCGTGCTGTTCATGGTGCCGCTCGGCATCGGCATGGCGGCGACGGTGCGGGTCGGTCATGCGTTCGGCCGCGGCGATCCGGCGGCGGTGAAGCGCGCAGGGCTCGCCGCAGCCGTGCTCGGCGTCGGGCTGGTCTCCGCCCTGACGATCGCCATCGTCATCGGGCGCTACCAGCTCGGCCGGCTGTTCTTCGGCGGCGGCAGCGATAGCGCGGCCACCGTCGAACTGACCGGGACGCTGCTCCTGGTCGGCGCCACCTTCTTCATCGCCGACGGCCTGCAGACCATCATGGGCGGCGCGCTGCGCGGCATCAACGACACCAGGATGACGCTGCTGTTCGCGGCGATCGGCTATTGGGGCGTCGCCTTTCCCATCGGCTGGATGCTGGCGTTCCACACAGGGCTGGGCGCGGTCGGCGTCTGGATCGGATTCTCGACCGGCACATTCGTCTATGCCGGGCTCTTGATCTTGCGCTTCCGGATGCTGACGCGCAGATTGGCGGGATGAAGGGAACGGTCCACGAGGTCACGCCTGAGGTCGATGCCAATGCGCTGCTGGCCGGCGCGCAATTCATCGACGCCTTTCGCGTGGACATCGGTGCGGCGGCGGTGAACGCCCGCGAGGCCTGCACCAGGATGGTGCTGAACGGGCCGCGCTGGATCGACGCGCTGCTGCGCCTGCGCAACGTTCTGGTGAGGCCGTTCGGGCTGAAGACATCCGGTGAAGGCGTGCCGGCGCCGGGCGGCATGATTGGGCTGTTTCCGGTGCTGAGCGAGACGCCCGAGCGGCTGGTTGCCGGCTTCGACGATTCTCACCTCGACTTTCGCGTCGTGGTCGACGTTTCAGGCAATGCCGCGAGCCGTCACGTGACCTCGACCACGCTGGTGCGGACGCATAACCTGCTCGGCAGCACCTATCTCACCATCATCATGCCCTTCCACAAGCTCGTGGTCCGCAACATGATGGGACGGATCGTGGAGCCGGTGCGCTAACTCATTCCGCCACCCGCGCGGACTTGTCGCTCGACACCTCCGACCATTCGCCGACGACGCGATCGAGATCGCACAGATTCTGGTGCATCTGCTCCAGGGAGAAGCCGAGCGCGAAGAAGCGCTCGGCGGTGTCGCCGGGCTGGCCGCGAATCAGGCCGTCCTGGCGGACGGCGGCAACCGCTTCGGCGTAATGCTGGAGCGCGACGTGGACGGGATGGATCGGCGGCGCGCCTGCGCCCTCGCGCAAGGCCGCGGCGGCGGAGCGGAGAAAGCGCGCGATCACCGTCGAGACCTCCGTCAACGGGCCCGATAGTCGCGTCTGCACCTCGATCGGCAGTGGCACGACCGTCGCCCGGCCGATCATCACGACGTCATGGCGCAGCCGCAGGATGGTTCGAAGCAACGGGCCGGTATCCGGGCCGCTCGACAAGCGCGCGGCGCGCTCGCGCTCGGCTTCGGAGCCGATCGCGTCGAGGTTGACCATGGCCGTGCCGATGCCGTCCTGGATCCGGTGCAGCGCATCGGTGTCGCGGCCGCGCGTGAGGCCTGCAAGCAGCTCGGTGAAGGCATCGGCGATCAATTCGAGCAGCTTCGCCGCGCTGGCGCGGATCTGCCGCACCGCGCGCGAGGGCAGCACCAGGAACGAGACCAGCAATCCCGTGACGGCGCCGACCGCGACTTCGCTGACCCGATCGATCGCCGAGGTCATGGGATCGGAGTGATGCATGGTCGGAACCAGGAGCACGATCACCGCGGTCACGGTGGCGGCGCTGAGGCTCGGATTGATCGCGGCGATGAAGGCGAGCGGGGCGACGGAGAGGACCAGAAGCCCCAGCAGGCCGGCCTCGCTGGAATAGGGGATCAGGATCGCAATGGCGCCGCCATAGATGGCGCCGCCGATGGTGCCGAGCATGTAGTCGCGCGTCGCCTTCAGCGAGCGGCCGACGCTCATCTGGGTCACGATCAGCGAGGTCAGCACCGCCCAGAGCGGCAGCAACAGATGCAGGGCGGTCGCGATCGCATAGGCCGCAGTGGCGGCCACGGTGACCCGGATCGCCAATCCCAGCTGGGTCCGCCGCGACCTGATGCGGTCGAACAGCGCTTTTGCGAGTGCCATCGGCGGAAGTCCCGATCCTCTTGAAGCCAAGCAAAAGCATGGCTGATGCCCACGGCCGCAAGGCCGCTTGAAAGGCCAAATCAGCCCGCCTAACTTGCGCGCCAAACGAGGAAACACGATGGCCCACGAAACCGCAACGCTCGCTGCCTATGTCTTCAACCTGAAATACCAGGATATTCCGGCAGAGGTGCTGGAGCGCGCCAAGGTGCTGACGCTGGACTTCCTCGGCAGCGCGATCCGGGCACGGCGCGAGGCGGAATCGACCCCGTCGATGCTGAAGATGCTGGAGGCGCTGGCGCTCGACACCAAGGGCGAGTCCACCGTGTTCGGCGACACCAAGACCTGGACGCCGGCAATCGCGGCGCTGCTCAACGGCGCGCTCGGCCATTCCCTCGATTTCGATGACACCCACGCCGATTCCTCGCTGCATCCGAGCGCGCCGGTGGTTCCGGCCGCCTTCGCCGTCGGCGAGATGGTCGCCGCGTCGGGCCGCGACGTGCTGACCGCGATCGTCGCGGGCTACGAGGTCTGCTGCCGGCTCGGCAACGCGCTCGATCCGACCTCGCATTATGCGCGCGGTTTTCATCCGACCGCGACCGCCGGCACCTATGGCGCGGCCGCGGCGGCCGGCAAGCTGTTCGGGTTGAGCGAGAAGCAGCTGATCGCCGCGTTCGGCGTCTCCGGCAGCCAGGCCGCGGGCTCGCTGCAATTTCTGGTCAACGGCGCCTGGAACAAGCGCTACCAGGTCGGTGCCGCCGCGATGAACGGCGTGATCGCCGCAACGCTGGCGCGCAACGATTTCGTCGGCGCGACTGAATCGGTCGAGGGCAAGCACGGATTGCTCGCCGGCTATACCGACGACGCGCATCCTGACAAGGCCGTCGCCGAGCTTGGCAAGACTTATGAAACGATGAAGATCGGCGTGAAGCCGTATCCGAGCTGCCGCTACACCCATGCCGCGATCGATGCCCTGATCGCGATGCGGCGCGAGCACAATCTGACACCCGACCAGGTCAAGCGCGTCGAGATCGGCCTGCATCGCAACGGCATCACGCTCACCGGCGACGCCGCGACCAAGCGCCACCCGCGCTCGATCGTCGGCGGCCAGTTCTCGATGTTCTTCACCGGCGCGCTCGCGCTCGACCAGGGCTCGTTCGGCTGGGACGACTACAACCGGCTCGGCGATGCCGCGATCGACGCGCTCGCCGACAAGTTCGACGTGGTGCAGGACGATCGGCTCGAGATCGGCCGCACCCATCCCTTTGGCGCGCGCGTCAGCATCACCACCGACGACGGCGTGCATGAGCGGCTCTATGCCGATCCCTCCGGCGAGCCGACCTCGTTCCCGGACACGCAGGCGATGCAGCAGAAATTCCTGACGCTGGCGCGCCCGGTGCTGAACGCGCGCGCGGAGAAATTCGCCGATGCGATCATGACGCTGGAGCGGTTCGACCGCGTGGCGAAGGCGACGGAGTTGGGGAGGTAGGACTCGCCCGCAGCCCTCCGCTTACCCTCCCCTGGAGGGGCAGGGCAATCGCATATGGCATTTTGCGCGACCTGAGCAGCCGGGGCATGACAGTGAAGTCTGTGGCGGCCTTTGTCGCGACGACGATGTGAAATCCTGCTAGGCTCCCGCTCAACAAAGCCAAAGAAGGAGTCCACCATGAGCTGGCAGCCCTCCAACGATCCCGTGCTCGGCGATCCCATGTCCTGCGATGCGCTCGATCTCGTCATCGTGCCGCGAACGCGCGATCTCGGCGATGGGTTCGCGGTTCGCCGCGCATTGCCGCATGGCAAGCGGCAGATGGTCGGGCCCTTCATCTTCTTCGATCATTTCGGACCGGTGCAGTTCGTCTCCGGCAAGGGCATGGACGTGCGGCCGCATCCGCATATCGGACTCGCCACCGTCACCTATCTGTTCGACGGCGCGATCATGCATCGCGACAGCGAGGGCAACGTCCAGGAGATTGCGCCGGGCGCGATGAACCTGATGACGGCCGGACGCGGCATCGCGCATTCCGAACGCACGCCGGATGCGCAGCGCGCCTCGGGCCAGAAGATGCTGGGCCTGCAAAGCTGGATCGCGCTGCCGGCCGGATCGGAAGAGATCGCGCCGTCGTTCCAGCATTATGCGGCGGGCGACTTGCCGATGATCTCCGAGCGCGATTTTACCGCACGGGTGATCGCGGGCTCGACGTTCGGCATCGCCTCGCCTGTCGCGATGGTCTCGCCCTGGTTCTACACCGAGGTCACGGCGGTCGCGGGCGCGACGGTGCCGCTCGATCCTGATCATGAGGAGCGCGCGATTTACCTGGTCGACGGCGAGGTCGAAATCGCAAACGAGCGTTACGAGGGTCCGCGGCTGCTGATCTTCCGCCCCGGCGACCGCATCACCGTGAAGGCGCTCAAGGCGACGCGGATGATGTTTCTCGGCGGCGATGCACTGGAGGGACCGCGCCACATCTGGTGGAATTTCGTCTCCTCCAGCAAGGAGCGGATCGAGCAGGCCAAGCAGGACTGGAAAACCGGCCGCTTCGCGGCAGTTCCGCAGGAACACGAGTTCATTCCGCTGCCGGAATAGGCTAATCCGGTTTCCGGCCGCGCGAACAGGCGCGGCTGGATTCCCTGCACGAAGGCTTTGCCGATGACCACCATGCTCTCCAGCGACCTGCCCCTGCCCAAGATCGGACGCGGCAAGGTGCGCGACATCTACGCCATCGACGATGACCGCCTGCTACTCGTCACCACCGACCGCATCAGCGCCTTCGACGTGGTGATGGGCGAGACCATTCCGATGAAGGGCGCGGTGCTGACTCAGATCAGCGCGTGGTGGTTCGGTGAGCTCGAAGGCGTGGTGCCGCATCACATGATCAGCGCCGACACCGACGCGATCGTCGCGGCTGTGCCGGCTTTGAAACCTCACCGCACGGAGATCCTCGGCCGCGCCATGCTATGCAAGCGCACCACCGTCTTCCCGATCGAATGCGTGATCCGCGGCTATCTCTCGGGCTCGGCCTGGAAGGAATACGCCGCGAGCGGCACGCTCGCCGGCGAGAAGCTGAAGGCCGGCCTCGTCGAGAGCGAGAAGCTCGAGCCGGCGATCTTCAGCCCGGCGACCAAGGCCGAGAGCGGCCATGACGAGAACATCACGATCGCGAAGATGCGCACTGTGGTCGGCAACGAGGTCGCCTACACGCTGGAGAGCATGACGCGCGCGATCTACACGCTCGGCGAGGAGCTCGCCCGCGAGCAGGGCATCATCATCGCCGACACCAAGTTCGAGTTCGGGCGCGACAAGGACGGCCGCATCATCCTGATCGACGAGGTGATGACGCCGGATTCCTCGCGCTTCTGGGCGGTGGATGCCTACAAGCCCGGCCAGCCGCAGGCGAGCTTCGACAAGCAACCCTTGCGCGACTATCTCGACGTCGAACGCCGCGCCGGCCGCTGGAACGGCGACGCCCCGCCGCCGCCGCTGCCGGCCAGCGTGGTGGACGCGACCAGCAAGAGGTATCTGGAAGCGTATCGGCGCGTGACGGGGAAAGAGCTGAAGATTTAGGACTCGTTGCCCCCGCGCGTTCTGTCATTACGAGGAGCGAAGCGACGAAGCAATCCAGACTGCCTCCGCGGATACATTTCTGGATTGCTTCGCTTCGCTCGCAATGACGTGGAGAGATGATGGTGGCCTAGACCCCCGCCATCATCACGTATTTGATCTCGACATATTCGTCCATGCCGTGATGCGAGCCTTCGCGTCCCAGGCCGCTTTCCTTGACGCCGCCGAAGGGCGCGACCTCGGTGGTGATGAGACCGGTGTTGACGCCGACCATGCCCGATTCCAGCGCTTCGGCGACGCGCCAGACCCGGCCGAGATCGCGGGAATAGAAATAAGAGGCGAGACCGAACGGCGAGGCGTTGCACATCGCGATGACGTCAGCCTCGTCCTTGAAGCGGATCACCGGTGCGAGCGGACCGAAGGTCTCTTCCTGCGACACCAGCGAGTCCGGCTTGACGTCGGCGAGCACCGTCGGCTCGAAGAACGAGCGTCCGAGCTCGCTGCGCTTGCCGCCGGTCACGACCTTGGCGCCGCGCTTGATGGCATCTGCAATGTGGCGCTCGACCTTGTCGACCGCCTTCATGTTGATCAGGGGTCCTTGGGTGACGCCACTCTCGGTGCCGTCGCCGATCTTCATTGCCGCGACCTTCTTCGACAGTTTCTGCACGAACTCGTCGTAGATCTTGTCCTGGGCGTAGATGCGGTTGGCGCAGACGCAGGTCTGGCCCATGTTGCGATACTTGGAGACGATCGCGCCTTCGACCGCGGCGTCGATGTCGGCGTCGTCGAACACGATGAACGGCGCGTTGCCGCCGAGCTCGAGGCCGAGCCGCTTCACACCAACCGAGGCCTGCTGGTAGAGGATCTTTCCGACCGCGGTCGAGCCGGTGAAGCCGACGAAGCGCACCGCCGGATGCTCGCACAGCACCTTGCCGATCGGCGGTGCGTCACCCGTGATGATGTTGAGCACGCCCTTGGGGATGCCGGCCTTCTCGGCGAGCACGGCGAGCGCCAGCGCCGACAGCGGCGTCTCGTTGGCGGGCTTGAGCACCACGGTGCAGCCGGCGGCCAGCGCCGGCGAGACCTTGCGCGTGATCATCGAGTTCGGGAAATTCCACGGCGTGATCGCGCCGCAAACGCCGATCGGCTGCTTGATCGCGAGCAGGCGCGCATCGGGCCGCTGGCTCGGGATGGTCTCGCCATAGACGCGCCTCGCCTCTTCCGCGAAGAACTCGATATAGGCGGCGCCGATATCGACCTCGCCGAGCGCCTCGGTGAGCGGCTTGCCCTGCTCGGAGGTGAGGATCAGCGCGAGATCCTCGCGGTTGGCGACGATCAGCTCGAACCATTTGCGCAAGATGTTGGAGCGCTGCTTGGCGGTGTGCTTGGCCCAGCCCGGAAAGGCGCGCTCGGCGGCTTCGACCGCCCTGGTGGTGTCGTCAGCACCAAGCTGCGGAACCTTCGCGAGCTCGACGCCGGTGGCGGGATTGTTGACGGCAAAGACCGGCGTGCCGACCCAGGCGCCGTTGATATAGCAGGCCTCCTTCAAGAGCGAGGGATCCTTCAATCGGCCGCGCAGGGTGGCGGTGGCTTGCGGGGCGCGTGCGGCGGCGGTCTGGGTCATGGCGTTTCTCCCTGGCGATCGGATCGGGCCGGAATATAGGGACAGACGGCGCGCAATGCACCGCCCCGCCACGCACATCTGATGGGACTTCTATTCGGGGCGATCGGTCCTTCACCTCTCCCCGATGGGGAGAGGTCGGTACCCATCCATCCGCTGGACACCGTGAGCGCGGAAACAGCTCTGCGCGGTCTTGAGGCTGGTTACGCCGCGCCGCTCATATAGGTCTCTCGCCGGCCGATCATGCGCTCGGCCGCGGCCTTGGCGTCCGCCTTCGAGGATGTCGCGCATGTGCGGTATTCGAGATCGGGGACATGAGAGGTGTCGCGACGGCCGAACCAGGATTTCGACCCGACCGGCAGCAGCGCCAGTGCCTGCGCCAGATTGTCGACGGCGCCGAAGGAATGGAGTGCGCCGGTGCCGGCGATGCGGACCTCGTAAATGCCGGGCGAAATCGGCGCCTCCAGGTTCTCGCCGCGTCCCGGACGGGGATAGCGCTTCCATTCGCTCCAGGTCGAAATCATCTGAGGTCCCCCTCGCCGCCCAACCACGGCCGGCAACATTTGCATCAAGTCTTAATCGGCCCATGGATCGGACCGGGTGCTGAACCCGACAGCTCACGAAATGTTTCAGGTCCGAAAACTCACGAAACATATCGCCTGCAGCCCGCCTCGAGTGAGGGCGAAGTTCGGCCATCCACCACAGATTGTGAGACAGCATCGCCGTTCAGCCCCGTTGTCGTCCTGCGTGGGACCAAACCCGTCAAGTCACGACATCGCGACCGGCGCAGGTACATAGATGCGCTTGCCGCGCCGGACATGCGGGAGGACAATCGATCCCTTCCAACAATAATCAAACCCGAGGAAACGCCATGCAAAGCCAAGCACAGATCGATGAGATTCTGCGTCAGAAGAGCGAGACCAAGGAGATTCCGGGCGTCGTCGCCATCGCCGCCAGCGGCAGCGACGTCCTGTACCAGGGCGCATTCGGCAAGCGCGACCTGTCCAAGCCCGATGCGATGACAATCGACAGCGTGTTCTGGATCGCGTCAATGACGAAGGCGGTGACATCAGCGGGCGCGATGCAGCTGGTCGAGCAGGGCAGGCTGTCGCTGGATGCGCCGATCGGCGATGTGCTGCCCGATCTCGCCGAGCCGCAGGTGCTCGAGGGTTTTGATGCCAAGGGCGAGGCGAAGCTGCGCCCGGCAAAGGGACCGATCACGCTACGCCAACTCATGACCCACACCGCCGGCTTCTGCTACAATATGTGGAACGGCGATCTCGCGGTCTATCTGGACAAGAACGGTATTCCCGCCATCACCACCTGTCAGAACGCGGCACTGAAGACCCCGATCATGACCGATCCCGGCACGCGCTGGGAATACGGCACCAACATCGATTTCGTCGGCAAGGCGGTAGAGGCCGTCAGCGGCAAGCGGCTCGATGCCTATTTGCGCGACAATCTGTTCACCCCGCTCGGCATGAGCGACACCGCATTCAAGATCACCGACGACATGCGCAAACGCCTCGTTGGCATGCATGCGCGCGGCGAGGACGGCCAGCTCGCATCGATCCCGTTCGAACTCGAGCAGGAGCCGGAATTCCACATGGGCGGCGGCGGCCTGTATTCGACCGCGGCCGACTACATCAAGTTCACCCAGATGATCCTCAACAAGGGCCGCGGCAATGGCAACCAGGTGCTGAAGGCCGAGACGGTCGCGACGATGGGGCAGAACCACATCGGTGATCTCGCCATGGGCAAGATGACCACGGCGGCGCCGATGTACACCAACGACGTCGATCTCTATCCGGAGCAGGTGAAGAAATGGGGCCTCAGCTTCATGATCAACACCGCCAAGACCGCCGAAGGGCGCAGCGCCGGCAGCCTCGCCTGGGCAGGCCTCGCCAACACCTATTACTGGATCGATCCGGCGCGCGACATCACCGGCGTGATCCTGATGCAGCTGTTGCCGTTCGCCGATGCGAAATGCCTGGAGGCGTTCGCGGGATTCGAGCGCGGGGTCTATGCCGGGCTCGATGCTGCTGGAAGCGGGCAGAAGGCGGCGTGAGGAGCTGAGACTCTCACCACTCGCGACGCATCGGCCGTGTCGAAGTGAGACCGCGGCCGAGACATGAACTCCCATCCTCCCCTGGAGGGGGAGGATCGGTTCGCATGTAGCGAAGCTGCATGCGAACCGAGGTGGGGTGAAGCCGCGGCGAAGATCTCAACATAGAAGGCCACGCAACAGCCGCGAATGCACACGGGCCGGAACGCACCACCGAACGTGCTGAAAGACCGTCACCCCACCCCGCTCGCGCTGCGCGCGATCGACCCTCCCCCTCCAGGGAGGGTAAGAGCTAAACCGTCAACCCGCGCTGCTGTGCCAGCTCCTTCAGCGACACAAGCGGGCGGGCGCCGATGTGCTGGATCACTTCGGCGGCGGCGAGCGCGCCGAGCTCGCCGCACTGCTTGTACGCAAGGTTGCGCGCGAGCCCGTAGAGGAAGCCTGCGGCGAACAGATCGCCGGCGCCGGTGGTATCGACCACCTTGTCGACCGGGAAGGCCGGCGCTGCGACGGCGTCTTCCACCGAGACCACCATGCAGCCCTTCTCGCTGCGGGTGACGACGCCGAGATTGACGTCATTGCGCAGCTGCTTCAGCGCGGTGTCGAAGTCCGAGGTCATGTAGAGCGAATGCAGCTCGGACTCGTTGGCGAACACGATGTCGACGGTGCCGCTACGCATCAACCCGAGAAATTCGTCCCGATAGCGGTCGACGCAGAAGGAATCCGACAGCGTCAGCGCCACCTTGCGCTTGGCCTCATGGGCGATCTTGGCCGCCTTGACGAAGGCCTCCTTGGCGTTCTTGGGGTCCCAGAGATAGCCTTCGAGATAGACGATGCCAGCGCCGGCAATCTCGGCCGGATCGATGTCGGCGGGCGACAGGTCCTGCGCTGCACCGAGATATGTGTTCATGGTGCGCTCGCCATCGCCGGTGACCAGGATGTAGGAGCAGCCGGTGGCGGGGCCGTCCTTGGCGGCGGGCGTGTTGAAGGCGACGCCGGCGGCGCGGATGTCGTGAACGTAGAGCTTGCCGATCTGGTCGTCCTTGACCTTGCCGACATAGGCGGCGCGTGCCCCCAGGCTGCCGATGCCGACGATGGTGTTGGCGGCCGAGCCGCCCGAGACCTCGGTCGCCGGACCCATGTCCTTGTAGATGGCGGCCGCGCGCGCCTCGTCGATCAGCGACATGCTGCCCTTGGTCATGCCATGTTTGGCCAGAAAGGCCTCGTCGGTCCTGACCAGCACGTCGAACAGCGCGTTGCCGATGCCGAGAACGTCATATTTCACGTCAGCCATTCACCTTGATCCTGTTTGCCGGATTGCGGACCTTACGGAAATCCGCTTCCTGTCGGCCTGAAATCCAAGCTCGCGGCCTATCACGACCGGGCCTTGGCGGGCAAGCAACGGTATTTTCGAGAGCAATGATCCGCTCCTTCCTGACCGTCTCGACGGGAACGCTGGCCTCGCGGCTGCTGGGTTTTGCGCGCGATTCCCTGATTGCGGCGCTGCTCGGCACCGGTGCCGTGGCGGACGCGTTCCTGGCGGCGTTTCAGCTCGTCAACGTGGTGCGCCGGCTGCTTAGCGAAGGCGCGCTGAACGCGGCGCTGATCCCGGCCTGGCTGCGCGCCCGGGATCGCGGCGGGGCGGCGGCCGCAGCAGCATTCGCCGGACGCGTGCTCGGCACGGTCAGCGCCGCCCTGATCGCGATCTCGATCCTGATCGCATTGTTGATGCCGCTGATCATCACGGTCATCGCGCCGGGATTCGTCGGCAGCGGCACGCTCGATCGCGCGGTCGAGAACGCGCGGCTGATGCTGCCCTATCTCGCCTTCGCCGGTCCCGTCACCGTGCTGATGGGGTTGCTCAATGCGCAGGGCCGCTTCGCGCTGACGGCGTTCTCGCCGCTGCTGTTCAACATCGCGCTGATCGCCGCGATCGCGGTGCTGCTCGTCGAGCGCGCAGACGCCAGCTTCGCTGCTTGGATCTTGGCGGCTACCGTCGGCCTCGCCGGCCTGCTGCAGCTCCTGATGCTGCTGTCGCAGCAAAGCGCGCATCTTGCGGCGCCGCTGCGCGCCAGTTTCGACAAGGAGATGCGCGGCTTCTTCGCCAAGGCGGTCCCCGGCATGATTGCAAGCTCGGGCCCGCAATGGCTGATGGTGGCCGGCGCGATCATCGCATCCGCGACGCCGTCCGCGGTGTCCTGGCTCTATTTCGCCAACCGCTTGATCGAGCTGCCGCTCGGCATCGTCGGCGTCGCCATGGGCACGGTGCTGGTGCCGGAGCTGACGCGCGCCGTGAGTAGCGGCGATCGCGACGCCGTGGCACATGCCGAATCCCGCGCACTGGAGCTTGCGACCGGGCTGACGCTGCCGGCGACCCTCGGCCTGATCGTATTGGCCGAGCCGATCGTGCGACTGCTGTTCGAGCATGGCGCGTTCGGCGCGGAGGACAGCGCGGCGACGGCACATGCGTTGATGTGGCTGGCGCTGGGGCTGCCGGCGCATGTGCTGATCAAGGCGCTATCGCCGGCCTTCTATGCCCGCAGCGACACGATGACGCCGCTGCTGGCCACCGCGATAGGTTTCGTGGTCGCTGTCGTGCTGGCCGTCCTGCTCGGCCATGTCTTCGGCGCGAGCGGGATTGCGGCGAGCATCGCGGCCGGCGCCTGGAGCAGCGCGCTCTCGCTGCTCCACAAAGGTACGGCCGAGTTCGGCTTCTCGGTCGATGTAGCCGCCCGCAAGCGACTGCCGCGGATCGTGCTGGCCGCGGTCGCCATGGGCGCCCTGCTCTGGCTGACTGCAGGTCTAGTGCCTGCCGAGACCCATGACTTCAAGATCCATGGCTTCATCAAATTCGTCGCGCTGGGCGTGCAGATCGCGGCCGGGATCGCCGTCTACGGCCTGCTGCTGCAGATCCTCGGCGCCGCCTCCTGGCGCGAGGCGGTTAACGCGCTGAAACGGCCCGGCTGAACCACGAGCCCAGCGAAATACCCTTGACGGAGCAGCGCCGCTGTTGGAAACGACGGCGCGAATACCTATGGGAAGGCTGACCATGCCATTCGTTGAACGGGTCTTTTCGGGCGTCCAGCCGACGGGCAATCTGCACCTCGGCAATTATCTCGGCGCGATCGTCAACTTCGTGAAGATGCAGGAAACCCACAATTGCATCTATTGCGTGGTCGACATGCACGCGATCACGCAAGGGTTGGACGTCTGGGGCGGACCGGCCGAGCTCACGCGCAACACCCGCGAGGTCACAGCGGCGTTCATCGCGGCCGGCATCGACCCCAAGAAGCACATCGTGTTCAACCAGAGCCAGGTCTCGGGCCATGCCGAGCTCGCCTGGATCTTCAACTGCGTCGCCCGCATGGGCTGGCTCGGCCGCATGACCCAGTTCAAGGAGAAGGCCGGCAAGGACCGCGAGAACGCCTCCGTCGGGCTGTTCGACTATCCCGTGCTGATGGCGGCGGACATCCTGCTCTATCGCGCCACCCACGTGCCGGTCGGCGAGGACCAGAAGCAGCATCTCGAACTCTCGCGCGACATCGCGCAGAAGTTCAACAATGATTTCGGCGATTCCATTCGCGCCCAGGGGCACAATGACGGCCTGTTCTTCCCGCTGCCGGAACCCTTGATCACGGGCCCGGCGACGCGTGTGATGAGCTTGCGCGACGGCACCAAGAAGATGTCGAAGTCGGATGCCTCGGACAATTCGCGCATCAACCTCACCGACGACGCCGACACCATCGCGCAGAAGATCCGCAAGGCGAAGACCGATCCGGAGCCGCTGCCGACGGAGGAAAACGGCCTGGAAGCGCGCCCCGAGGCCGACAATCTCGTCGGCATCTTCGCCGCGTTGTCCGCCCGCTCCAAGGCCGACGTGCTGCGCGAATTCGGCGGCGGCCAGTTCTCCAGCTTCAAGAACGCCCTGGCGGAGCTGTGCGTCACCAAGCTCGCGCCGATCGCCGGCGAGATGAAGCGCCTCGTCGCCGATCCCGGCCATATCGACGCGATCCTGAACGAGGGATCCGACCGGGCGCGCGCGATCGCCGACGAGACCATGAAGCGCTCCAAGGACATCGTCGGCTTCATCCGCCGGCGCTAGGCGCCAAGGCGCCGGCCGCGTCTCCTCTCCCCAAGCGGGAGGGAGTGTGGCAGCATGCGCCCATGCACATTCCGGGACATGCATGACCAGCAGACGACTTTGCTACGAGCCGGGTCACAAGCCCAAATGCCTCGTCATCGTCGACGACAGCGCCGAATGGGATCGCGCGGTCTATTACGCCAGCCGCTGGGCGATCCGCGCAGGCGGCGGCGTCGTGATGCTGCGCATCATCGAGCCCGAGGAGCAGACGCAGGAATGGCTGGGGGTCGCCGACATCATGCGCGCCGAGGCCCAGGAAGCAGCCGAAGCCGCGCTCGACCGTGCCGCGGGCCGCGCCAACGGCATCGCCGCGATCACGCCGGAACGGGTGATCCGGGAAGGCGCCGCGATGGAACAGCTGCTCGCCGTGATCGACGAGGACCCCGACATCGCCATGCTGGTGCTCGCCGCCAATCCCGGCGCGGAGGGCCCCGGGCCTTTGGTCACGCTGCTCGCGCATGCGCTGGGCACCTTCCCGGTGCCAGTAACGATCATCTCCGGCGCCCTGAGCGACCAAAGCGTGGATTCGCTGTCGTAGCCGCTCTTACCCTCCCCTGGAGGGCAGGGGAGGGTAAAGGCCAACCCTCTGATTTTTATGGACTAATATCCCGTCACCCCTTGATCGTGCGTTCGCCGTCGCCATCTGCTAGGGGATAGAGCACGCGCCGGCCTTGAACCGGCGACGTCTGGAGAAAACCATGTTCATTCAAACCGAAGCCACGCCTAATCCTGCCACGCTCAAGTTCATTCCCGGCCGCGTGGTGGTCGATGGCAGCCCCGTGGAGTTTTCGAGTCGCGAAGCCGCAGGCCGTTCGCCGCTCGCCGAAAAGCTGTTCGACGTGCCCGGCGTCACCGGCGTGTTCTACGGATCGGACTTCATCACCGTGACCAAGGCGAGCGGTGAATGGCAGCAGCTCAAGCCCGCGATCCTGGGTGCGATCATGGAGCACTACATGTCGGGTGCGCCGCTGCTTGCCGACGGCACGGCGCAAAGCGATGCCGATCTCGACGACGAGGACGAGTTCTTCGACGAAGCCGACGCCGAGACGGTCGACATGATCAAGGACCTGATCGAGACCCGGGTGCGGCCGGCGGTCGCCAATGACGGCGGCGACATCACCTTCCGCGGCTTCAAGGACGGCATCGTCTATCTCAACATGAAGGGCGCCTGCTCCGGCTGCCCGTCATCGACCGCGACGCTCCAGCACGGCATTCAGAATCTGCTCAAGCACTTCGTGCCCGACGTGGTCGAAGTCCGGCCGATGTGATCGGCCAGCGAATGGCTAGGTGCGAATGGCGAATGGCATTCCGATCGGCTAGACTGTTCGCTATTCGCCACTCGCCATTCGCTTTTTCATGCTGATCCTTGCCATCGATACTGCGCTGGAGGCCTGCGCGGCGGCCGTGCTGGACACCGATGCCGGCGAGTTTCTTGCGCAGGAATCGCTGCTGATGAAGCGCGGCCATGCCGAGGCGCTGATGCCGATGATCGCGCGCGTGATGCAATCCGCCAGCCTCGCCTTCACCTCGCTCGACCGCATCGCCGTCACCGTCGGCCCGGGCAGTTTCACCGGCCTGCGCGTCGGCATCTCGGCGGCTCGGGGCCTTGCGCTTGCGGCGAAACGGCCGGCAGTCGGGCTGACGACGCTGTCGGCCTATGCCGCGACCGTTGTCGGCCAGAGCGGAACGGCGCCGGTGATCTCTGCGATCGATGCGCGGCACGATCACGTCTACTTCCAGATCGTCGCCGGCGACGGCAGCCAGCTGGTGCGGCCGGGTGTCGCCCCCATCGACGAGGCGATCGCGGCCTCGCAATTCGGCTCGCCGCATCTGGTCGGCAATGCCGCCGAGCTCCTCGCCGATCGCTGGCCGAAGGATGGACCGCAACCTGTTGCGGTCGACGCGCAGCCTGCGCCCGACATCGGCTGGGTCGCCTGGCTCGGTGCGGCGGCCAATCCCGAGACCACGCCGGCGCGGCCGTTCTATCTGAAGGCGCCAGACGCCAAGCCGGCGGCACAGAAGCCGCTCGCAGCGCAAGCCGCAACCTCATGATGGGATGGCTGTCGGAATGGTGGCGCGGCGGCACGGCCGTCGTCGAGCCTGCGACCTTGCGCGACGCCACGCGGCTGGCGCAACTGCACGGCGCCTCCTTCGCGCGCGGCTGGGGCGAAGGCGAGTTCGAGAGCATGATGAGCGAGCGCAACACGCTGGTGCACCGCTTGCGTCTCGGCCGCAAGACAATCGGATTTGCGGTGTCGCGGATCGGCGCGGACGAAGCGGAAATTCTCTCGATTGCGGTGGACGGGGGTCATCGCGGCCGCGGCCTCTCCCGCACGCTGCTGATGACCCATCTTGGCCATCTCGCCGGGCGCGGCGTGCGCACGATATTTCTCGAAGTCGAGGAAAATAACCAGCCGGCGCGGCGGCTGTATGATCGGGCCGGATTTACGGTGGTCGGACGCCGCGAACGCTACTATAAGCAGCCGAACGGGGAACAGTTGAACGCCCTTCTGATGCGACGTGACTTGTCGTAACATTGGTGGCAGAAAGCGCCCGCCAGGCAGACAACGCTATGACCACACTGAAATCTTCTTCTGCATCCACGGCGTCCGGTATCGAGTCGCGCTGTGCCGCCACGGGCATGCGCATGACCGAGCAGCGCCGCGTCATCGCCCGCGTGCTCGCGGAAGCGGTCGATCATCCCGATGTCGAGGAACTGTACCGGCGCTGCGTTGCGGTCGACGACAAGATCTCGATCTCGACCGTCTATCGCACCGTGAAGCTGTTCGAGGATGCCGGCATCATCGAGCGCCACGATTTCCGCGAGGGCCGCGCGCGCTACGAGCAGATGCGCGACAGCCATCACGACCACCTCATCAATCTGCGCGACGGCAAGGTGATCGAGTTCACTTCCGAAGAGATCGAGAAGCTCCAGGCGGAGATCGCCCGCAAGCTCGGCTACAAGCTGGTGGATCACCGACTCGAGCTCTATTGCGTCCCGCTCGACGACGACAAGCCGACGTCTTAAGTGGCATGATCTTGTCGGAAAACCGCTCCACACTTTTCCGGATCATGCCTTAGTGCCCATCGATCTCATCATCTTCGATTGCGACGGCGTGCTCGTGGACAGCGAGGTGATCTCCTGTCGCGCGCATGCGGACGTGCTGACCAAACACGGCTATCCGATCACGTCGGAGCAGGTGTTCGAGCGCTTCCTCGGCCGCTCGACGCGGCAGGCCAATTTCGAAATCGAGACCGAGCTTGGCCGCAAGCTTCCCGAAGCCTACCACGGCGATCTGCAGGACGAGCTGTTCCGCTCGTTCGAGGCCGACCTCGAAGCGATCCGCGGCATCCATGATGTGCTCGATGTCGTCACCCAGCGCGTCTGCGTCGCCTCGAGCGGCTCGCATCAGCGCATGAGCGTGAGCCTGGGGAGCACCGGGCTCTACGAGCGCCTCGCGCCAAATATCTTCTCGGCTTCGCAGGTCAAGGACGGCAAGCCCGCGCCGGACCTGTTCCTGTTCGCGGCGAGCGAAATGGGCGTGCCGCCCGAGCGCTGCGTCGTCATCGAGGACAGCCTGGCCGGGATTGCCGGCGCGCGGGCGGCGGGAATGACCGTGTTCGGCTTTTACGGGGGCAGCCATTGCGGAGACGGCCATGCCGAGGCCCTGCGCCAGGCCGGCGCCAATCTGACCTTTGCCGACATGCATCAGCTGCCGGAGCTGCTCCGGCGGGTCGAAACGGACGCCCTGGCGGGCTGATCTCGTCCGCTTGACGTCATTCCGGGACACGCGCGACGCGCGTGAACCCGGAATCCAGAGGTTTTGGCGCGAGATTCCGGGTTCGCGACTGCGTCGCGCCCCGGAATGACACAGTCTGAGGGCCTCATTCGCTGGATTTTCGCCCCTCCAACCTATATCTGAAGGCCGTCCTCCACCTCCATTTTCGGGTTCCATGACGCCGCCGCGCAAGCTGCACATCAAATCATATGGCTGCCAGATGAACGTCTACGATGCCCAGCGCATGGTGGACACGCTGGCTCCGGAAGGATTCGTGGAGACGGCCAGCGCTGATGACGCCGACCTCGTCATCCTCAACACCTGCCATATCCGCGAAAAGGCCTCCGAGAAGGTCTATTCCGAGCTCGGCCGCCTGCGCGTCGCCAAGGACGAGGCGGCGCGCGCGGGCCGCGCGATGCAAATCGCGGTCGCGGGCTGCGTGGCGCAGGCCGAGGGCGAGGAGATCGTGCGCCGGGCGCCTGTCGTCGACGTCGTGGTCGGACCGCAGAGCTATCATCATCTGCCGGAGCTGTTGAAGCGCGCCGGCATCGAAGGCCGCGCGATCGAGACCGAATTTCCGGCTGAGGATAAGTTCGGTCTTCTGGCGCAGCCCAAACCCGATGCAATCCGCGCGCGCGGCATTTCCGCTTTCGTCACGGTGCAGGAAGGCTGCGACAAGTTCTGCACCTTCTGCGTCGTGCCGTATACGCGGGGCGCCGAAGTCTCGCGGCCGGTCGCGAAGATCGTCGACGACGTGAAGCGGCTCGCCGACAACGGCGTGCGCGAGCTCACGCTGATCGGGCAGAACGTCAATGCCTATCACGGCGAGGGGCCGGACGGGAAAGCCTGGCCGCTCGGCCGCTTGCTCGAACATCTGGCGACGATTCCCGGCATCGCGCGGCTGCGTTATTCGACCAGCCACCCCCGCGATGTCGACGACAGCCTGATCGCGGCCCATCGCGATCTCGGTGCCCTGATGCCGTTCGTGCACCTGCCGGTGCAATCGGGCTCGGACCGGATTCTGGCGACCATGAATCGCAAACATACCGCCGATGATTACCGCCGTGTCATCGACCGTTTCCGCAGTGCCCGCCAAGACATTGCTTTTTCATCAGATTTTATCGTCGGCTTCCCCGGCGAGAGCGAGCAAGATTTTCTCGCCACCCTCGCGCTTGTCACGCAAATCGGCTACGCTGCGGCTTATTCGTTCAAATACTCCGCCCGGCCGGGAACGCCGGCCGCGGACATGCAGGAGACGGTGTCCCCCGCCGAGATGGACCAGCGATTGGAGCGACTCCAGGAACTGATCGACAGCCAGCAATCGGCCTTTAACAAGGCTGCGATTGGCTCAACGGTCGATGTGCTGTTCGAGCGTCCGGCCCGCAAGGATGGCCAGATCGTGGGCCGCACCGCATACCTCCAGCCCGCCCATGTGATGGCCTCGCCCGACATCATCGGACAAATCCTGCCGGTCCGCATCGACAGCCTCGAGCGCTACAGTTTTCTCGGCGAGCTCGTGACGCCGCGTGGCGCGCGCGAGCCCGCTTTATCGCAAGCCACTGGAGCCTGAACCCTTGCCAAAAAGCGCATCGGATTCGTCTTCGTTCGCTCCCAGCCGCAAATTTGACCGCGACATGCAAGTTCCGCCCGAGACCCAGGTCGTCATTGACTTCGACGACAACCGCGCCGCTTCCGCGCTGGTCGGCCCGTACGGCCAGCACCTGGCGCAGATCGAGCGGCGGCTCGGCGTGGTGGTCGATTCCAAGGGCAACCACATCACGATCGGCGGCACCCGCGACGGCTGCGACGCCGCGCGCCGGGTGCTGGAGATGCTCTACGCGCAGGCAGTAAAGGGACAGGACCTCGACCAGGGCGAGGTCGAGGGCGCCATCCGCGCCGTGATCGCGCAGGGCTCGCTATTCGAGTTCGACGCCAAGTCAGCCAAGTCCACCTTCGACAGCATCAACCTGCGCAAGCGCCCGGTGCGCGCGCGCACGGCGGCGCAGGATTCCTACATCCGCGCGCTGAAGCGCCACGAGCTGGTGTTCGGCATCGGCCCCGCCGGCACCGGCAAGACCTGGCTCGCCGTCGCCCATGCCGCGCAGCTGTTCGAGCGCAAGGAGGTCGATCGCATCATCCTGTCGCGTCCGGCGGTGGAGGCCGGCGAGCGGCTCGGCTTCTTGCCCGGCGATCTCCGCGAGAAGGTCGATCCTTATCTGCGGCCGATCTATGATGCGCTCTACGACCTCATGGATGCGCGCATCGTCGAGCGTGCGCTCCAGACCGGCGAGATCGAGATCGCGCCGCTCGCCTTCATGCGCGGCCGCACGCTCACCAACGCCGCCATCATCCTGGACGAGGCCCAGAACACCACGTCGATGCAGATGAAGATGTTCCTGACGCGTCTCGGCGAGAACAGCCGCATGATCGTGACAGGCGATCCCTCGCAGATCGACCTGCCCAACGGCCAGACTTCGGGCCTGGCCGAGGCGACCCGCCTCTTGAACGGCGTCGAGGGAATTGCCCAGGTTCATTTCAAGGCCGAGGACGTGATCCGCCACGAACTCGTGGCGCGGATCGTCGCCGCCTACGAAGGGCCGCCGCAGCGGCCGGCCACCGGTCAATCCTGACGAGGCAACACCGGACCCAGAGGGCGCGAAGACGGCGCCTTTCGTCCGAGACAACACAATGTCCCATCCCAACCTTCCCATGACCGAGGTCCTCGTCGTCGCCGATTGCTGGCAGCGCGAGCCTAGTTCCGAAGACGTGATCCAGCGCGCGGTGGCGGCCGCCGCCGAGAGCGTTGACGAAGACGTTGCCGACGCCGAAGTGGCTGTGATGCTGACCGATGACGCCGGCATCCGTGCCCTCAACAGCAACTGGCGCGGTATCGACAAGCCGACCAACGTGCTCTCGTTCCCCGCGCTGCAGCCGGAGGGCGCGTGGAAGCCGGGCGATGCGCCGCGCATGCTCGGCGACATCGCGATCGCCTACGAGACCATGCGGCGCGAGGCGGACGAGGAACAAAAGCCGTTCGACCACCATTTGAGCCATCTCGCCGTGCATGGGTTCCTGCACCTGATCGGTTACGACCACGAGAACGACGGCGACGCCGAGGAGATGGAAGCGCTCGAACGTGAGATCCTGGCTCACCTCGGCATACCCGATCCCTATGCAGACCGCCCGGGGACGCATTGAGATGCCGGATTCCGATCCGATCCAAGACAATCCGCGCAACACGCCAAATTTGCCGGCCGTGGTGACACAAGGCGAGGTGATGCGCCCGACGGCGGACAACTGGCTGCTGCGCGCCATCCGGACGCTGTTCGGCTGGAAGGCGGGATCGGTCCGCGACGACCTGCAGGTCGTGCTGGACGCGACGACACCCGACGACACCGGCTTCTCCGCGGTCGAGCGCACCATGCTGCGCAACATCCTCGGCCTGCACGAGCGCCGTATCGCCGACGTGATGGTGCATCGCGCCGACATCGTCGCGGTGAAGCGCGACATCCCGCTCGGGGAACTGATGGACCGCTTCGAGGGCGCCGGCCATTCCCGCCTCGTGGTCTTCAACGAGACGCTCGACGATCCCGTCGGCATCGTCCACATCCGCGACCTGCTCGCCTTCATGACCGCACGCGCCCGCGTGTCGGAAACCACCAAGACCAAGCGCAAGAAGCCGCTGCCGGCCGGGCTCGACCTGCGTGCCGTCGATCTCGCGCTGCCGCTTCATGACGCGCACATCATCCGCAAGCTGCTCTACGTGCCGCCGTCGATGCGGGCGATCGACCTGCTCGCGCAGATGCAGGCCTCGCGCATCCATCTGGCGCTGGTGGTCGACGAATATGGCGGCAGCGACGGGCTGGTCTCGATCGAGGACATCGTCGAGCAGATCGTCGGCGAGATCGATGACGAGCACGACAGCGACGAGCCGCCCTCGATCGTGCGCCTGCCCGACAACGCCTTCATCGCCGACGCCCGCGCCAGCCTTGACGACGTCCGCTCGGTGATCGGCGAAGATTTCATCACCGGCGACGCCGGCGAGGATGTGGAGACCCTGGGCGGCTATCTCGTCAGCTTCGTCGGACGTCTGCCGGTGCGCGGCGAGGTGATCTCCGGGCCCGGCACCTACGAGGTCGAGGTGCTCGATGCCGATCCGCGCCGCGTCAAGCGGCTGCGCATCTCGACACGGAAGGAGCGTCCGGCGCCGCGCACCCAGCGCGAGAGCCGGCGCCGTGAAGCCACGCCGGAGAGCGGCCAACCGCCGGCCAGCGACACGCCCACGCCGCCGCCGAGCGAGGGGGCCGGCCCGCAGTGAGCCCATCGCAGCGACTTCGGCAGATCGCGCTTGCCGTCATCCTCAGCTGGGGATGGCAGCGCGCCGTCATCGCCCTGGCGGCGGGGGCCCTGTCGGTGCTGGCGCTGGCGCCGTTCAACCTGTTCCCGGTGCTGTTCGTCACCTTCCCGGTGCTGGTCTGGCTGATCGACGGCGCCGGGGGCGGCCGCTATGGCGGCGTCCCCGCCGCCGCGCTGACCGGCTACTGGTTCGGGCTCGGCTATTTCGTGCCCGGCCTCTATTGGATCGGCTACGCCTTCTTCGTCGACGCCGACATGTTCGCCTGGCTGACGCCGTTCGCCGTGCTGGGCCTGCCGGCCTATCTTGCGATCTTCACGGCGATCGGCTTTGCGTTGGCGCGCCTGCTCTGGACCAAGAACGCCACCCGCGTGCTGGCGCTCGCAGCGAGCCTCACCATCAGCGAATGGCTGCGCGGTCACGCGCTGACCGGCTTTCCCTGGAACGCGTTCGGCTATGCGCTCTCCGAGCCACTGCCGCTGGCGCAGACGGCCTCGCTGATCGGCCTGTGGGGCATGACGTTCCTGACGGTTGCGATCTTCGCAAGCCCGGCGACGCTGATCGACCACACGCCCGATAGCCGCCTGCAATGGCGTGTGCCGGCCGCCGCCGCCGCGCTCCTGGTTGTCATGAGCATCTTCGGCGCGATCCGGCTGTCGCTGCATCCGACCGCGATTGTATCAGGCGCCAAGCTGCGCCTCATGCAGCCGAACCTGCAGCAGGACGCGAAATTCAACTACGCCGCCAAGGCGGAGGTGATGAAGAAATACCTCGCGCTGTCGGACCGAGCCTCCGGCCCGCAATCGACCGGCGTGCGTGATGCCACCATCCTGATCTGGCCGGAATCCGCCTTTCCGTTCTTCCTGACCCGCGAAGCCGACGCGATGGCGCAAATCGCGGACCTCCTGCCCAAGGGCACCGTGCTGATCACGGGATCGGTCCGCGCGCCCGACCTGCCGCGGGGCACGCCGATCACGCGCGCCTACAACTCGATCTACGTGATCGATCACGACGGCAGCGTGCTCGCAGTGTACGACAAGCTGCACCTGGTACCGTTCGGAGAATTTCTTCCCTACCAGGCGCTGATGGAGAAGTTCGGTTTCGAGCAACTGACGCGTGTGCGCGGCGGCTTCATTCCCGGCACCGTGCGGCATGCGCTGCCGGTCGCCAGCGCACCGCCTGCGCTGCCGCTGATCTGTTACGAGGCCATCTTTCCCGGCGAAGTGGCTGGACGCAACGAACGTCCGGGCTGGATCGTGAACCTCACCAACGACGGCTGGTTCGGCATCTCGACCGGCCCCTATCAGCATCTGGAGCAGTCGCGAATGCGCGCGATCGAGCTCGGATTGCCGCTGGTCCGCTCCGCCAATACCGGCGTCTCCGCAGTGATCGATCCGGTCGGGCGCACGGTCGCGAGCCTCGGTCTCGGAATCGAAGGCATTTTGGATGCAAACCTGCCGGCCGCGATTCCACCGACCATCTATGCACGGGTGGGTGATGCGCCCGCAGCCATGCTCGTTGCGGTGGCCGTGCTCCTGGCGGTCCGCCGACGCGTCGGCAAGCATCAGCCCTGATCGCGCCGCCGCCGAAGCGGCCGGAATCCTTTGACAACCGTAGTCCCACGGTTGACAGACTGCACGCGGGCTCCCCATTCTGCACCGGCTGCGAAAGACAGCGGTGCATTGCTAAATTTCTCCGCAATGTTTCCCAATAACAGGGTTTGATTTTGACGATGCTGCACCCGAGGCATGCTTGATGATTACGCCGAAGGTGATGTTTGGAGGGCTGAGGAAATGTCGAAAGCGCCCAACCCTGTTGACAAATATGTCGGCAGCCGCGTGCGCATGCGCCGCATCATGTTGGGCATGAGCCAGGAAAAGCTCGGTGAAGCTTTGGGCCTGACTTTCCAGCAGATCCAGAAATACGAGAAGGGCACCAACCGGGTCGGCGCCAGCCGCATCCAGCAGATCGCCGAGATTCTCCAGGTGCCGGTGTCCTTCCTGTTCGAAGGCGGCCCGAGCGGCGTGCCGGGTCCGAATGGCTTCAGCGAAGGCGCCTCGCCCTCTTACGTCTCGGACTTTCTCGCGACCTCCGAAGGGCTCGCCTTGACCAAGGCATTCACGCGAATCACCGATTCGAAGATGCGCCGCTCGATCGTCGATCTCGTCGAGCAGATTGCGGCTCGCGAAGGCCCCGACAAGCGCTGAGCGCCATGTCCATGGCGATTTGAGACTGAGTCAAATCTGGCCTATGTCGTCATTTACGACCGCGCTTTGATGCGCGTCCGCTTCGATGATGCGATTCACAGGCACAGATGCGTCCATGACCGGCTCCAATTGGTTCGATTCACAAACTATTCTCGATGGCATCCGCCGCTGGGTGGAGATCGAGACGCCGACGGAAACACCTGAACAGATCAACAAGCTGGTCTCTGTGGTCGCGGAGCAATACCGCGGCCTGCCTGTCACGCTCGAGCGCATCGCCGGCGTGGATGGCTGCGGCGATCATCTCGTGGCGCGCACGAATTGGGGGCAGGACCGGCCGGGCATCCTGGTGCTGAGCCACCTCGACACCGTTCATCCCGTCGGCTTCATCGAGCGCCTGCCGTTCAAGGTCGAAGGCGATGTCGCGTTCGGCCCTGGCATCTACGACATGAAGGGCGGCGCCTACATCGCCCATCATGCCTTTCGCGCGCTTTGTGCGACGGCCGATCGCTCGCCGCTCGGCATCACGCACCTGTTCACCTCCGACGAGGAGATCGGCAGCCCCACCTCTCGGGCGCTGATCGAGCGGGAGGGACGCAAGGCCAAATACGTGCTGGTGACCGAACCGGCGCGTGACGGCGGCAAGATCGTCACCGGACGCAAGGGCGTGGGACGCTTCCAGGTATTCATCAAGGGCGTGCCCGCGCATGCCGGCTCCCGGCCCGAAGACGGCCGCAGCGCCGTCCGCGAGCTCGGCAACATCATCCTGGCGCTGGAAGGGATGAACGATCCGACACGTGGCGTCACCGTCAATGTCGGCGTGGTGCGCGGGGGCACGCGCCCCAACGTCACGCCGGAAGAGGCTTATGCCGAAGTCGATCTGCGCGTGCTGAGCTTCAAGGATGCAGACGAGTTCGTCGGCAAGATTCTCGCCCTGACATCGAAGACGGACGGCGTCACCGTCACGGTCACCGGCGAGCTCAATCGACCGCCTTACGAGAAGAGCAATGCAGGCGCCTCGCTGTACGAGCATGCCAAGACGCTCGCCAGCGAGATCGGCTTCGAGCTGATCGACACCCATACCGGCGGCGGCTCGGACGGCAATTTCACCGCCGCGCACACCGCGACGCTCGACGGGCTCGGCGTCGACGGCAAGGGCGCACACACCCATTATGAGCAGCTCTATGTCTCCTCGCTCGCACCGCGCGCGCGGCTACTCCACCGCCTGTATCAGACGCTGCGATGAGCGAACGTAAATCAGACCCCGATCGCGACGACAGCGAGCGCGCCTTCTTCGGACGCCGCAAGGGCCACAAGCTCAGGCAGCACCAGGCCGGGTTGATCGAGCAGCTGCTGCCGCATCTTGCGCTCGATATCGACGGTGAGGCGCCGGCGGACGCCCGCGAAATCTTCGATCCCAAAGCCGACGACGTACGACTCGAGATCGGCTTCGGCGGGGGCGAGCATCTTGCGGCCGAGGCGAAGAACTTTCCCACGACCGGCTTCATCGGCTGCGAGCCCTATGTCAACGGCATGGCAAAGATCCTCGCGCAGATCGAGGCGGCCAACATCGGCAACATCCGCCTGTTCGCGGGCGATGCCGCCGAGCTCTTGGCCTGGCTGCCGAAGGATTCGCTGTCGCGGATCGACCTGATCCATCCCGACCCCTGGCCGAAGCGGCGACACTGGAAACGGCGCTTCGTCCAGGACCGGACGATCGCCGCGATGGCACGCGTGCTCAGGAGCGGCGGCGAGTTCCGCTTCGTCTGCGACATCGACGATTACTGCGCCTGGACGCTGTCGCATCTTGCGCGCTCACAAGACTTCGTCTGGCTCGCCGAACGCGCCGACGATTTCAGGCAGCCATGGCCGGGCTACACCATGACGCGCTACACCGGCCGTAAGGCCGCGCGCGAGGGACGCAAGGCGGCTTATCTGCGGTTCAGGCGGAAATGACTGTCATTCCGGGGCGCGCGAAAGCGCGAACTATGGTGCGCAATTGCGCACCTGAGAATCTCGAGATTCCGGGTTCGATGCTACGCATCGCCCCGGAATGACAAAATAGAGAGACTCAAATCGTCCGCCGGTTGCGCCAGAAATTCACGACGCGTTCGGCGGTCGCCGGCATCAGGCGCGCGAAGTTCAGGCGCGCGGCCTCGATATCGGCATCGGCCGGCGTGCGGTGCGGACCGTACCAGAGCAGGATGAGCGCGCGCACCGTGGGCCAGCCCAGGTTCAGCACGCGGCCCAGGATCAGCAGCGGATCGTAGCGATCGCCCGCGATCAGGCGATCGAGGATCGGGAGGCGAACGCCTGATATCGCCGAGAGCGCGGCGATCGATTCCTCGTATTTGTGCGCCTTGGCGAAGCCGAGCAGCGCACTCTCGCCGAGATGGCCCTCGCGATGCAGGGCGAGCACCGTGCGCTGCGCGCCCGAAAAATCGCGGCGCGGCCCCGGCGGCAGCGCGGCCTCCTCGATCGCCGCCATGGCGCGCTTGATCTCGGCCTGGCGCGCGGGATTGGCCACGGTGGAGAGGCGGCGGCGGATGACGTCGAGCGTCCCGTCGAGCAGCTGTTTCAGGTGCTCGCCGGAAAGGTCGTTACGCTGGCCGATCTTGAGCGTCAGCACGCCGTCCTGCGCCGCGCGCTTGATCATCTCGGAATAGCTGCCTGGCGAGAACACCGCACCGGCATTGGCTGCGGCGCGGCGCACCACGTCGCGATCGCCGCGCTCGACCAGCACGTCGGTGACGACGGGAGACAAAGCGGGGCGCTCCGTCATCGCCAGGAGATGGCCCTGGCCCTTCAAGCGCGCGATCTCGACGAGAGCCGCGTCGTCGAGCACGGGCGAGCGGCGCAGCACGGGGCCGGCCACCATGATCTCGTTTTCGCGCGCGAGCTGATTGACCAGGTGCGGCGGTGCGTTGTTCAGGCGCGAGAAGCGCTCGGCGAGATCGACGCGCGAGGCAAGCTCGGCATGCGGGACGAGATCGATCAGGAGATTGTCGAAGAGATCGACCAGCTCGGGGCGGAGCTTCTCCGCATCCTGGAAGAACAGCTGGGCGATGGCACGCGCGATCTCGCCGCGTCGGCGCGGATCGCCGCGTCTGACGATATCGTCCAGTCCGGGAATGAGCGACGTGGCAACGGTCATGAAACGCAACTCGAACGGGGCACGCCGCGGGTGCGCCCTTGGTTCAAGCCGCCCCACAAGCCGGGAATGTAGACCTGCTTGATGAAGGAAGCGTTGCGCAGGGTCTGCGGATCGGCACAAAAAGGCCCCGTTCCCGCTGCAATGGGCCTTGTCCGGAAAGAGGGAAAGCGCTATATCAGCGCCAATTCATCTTCTCATACGATCCGCGTAGTGAGAGTGGGCCCGCAAGGACCCGCTCTTTTTTATTACCTGAACGCGGCTTGGCGGAAGATGCGGCCCGACACGTGTCGGGAAAGTTCCGAAACGGGCTTTGAAGTCGTAACCAAGCCTTAACCCAAGCCTTAACCAACGAGCGCCCTGACCCTGGACATGACCGAACCGAACCCTGGTTCCACGGATGCCGAATTGCTGGCCGAGCCGCGGCTCGTGGTCGAGCCGGGCGTCGCGGCACGGGTGTCGGCGGTCGCTGCTCCCGTGCTCCAGGGGATGGGCTACCGCCTGGTGCGGATCCGCATTTCCGGGGAAGCCGGCTGCACCGTGCAGATCATGGCCGAGCGGCCGGACGGCTCGATGCAGATCGAGGACTGCGAGGCGATCTCGCGGGCGCTCTCGCCCGTGCTCGACGTCGCCGATCCCATCGATCGGGCCTACCGGCTGGAGATTTCTTCGCCGGGCATCGACCGCCCGCTGGTGCGTCGCTCCGATTTCCAGCGCTATGCCGGGCATCTGGTGAAGATCGAGATGGCGGTCGCGCATGAGGGGCGGAAGCGCTTCCGCGGCACGCTCGGTGCGGTCGAAGGCGACCGCGTGCATCTGCATCGCGACGACGTCAAGGCGGGCGATGATGCCGACGTTCTCCTGACAATGGAGGATATCAGCGAGGCCCGGCTGGTGCTGACCGACGAGCTGATCGCCGAATCCATGCGCCGCGGCAAGGCCGAGGCGCGCGAGATGCGCCGCAATCTCGGTCTCGAGCCGCCGCAGGCGCCGCACGCCAAGATCAGCGAGAAGACCACCAAAAGCACCAAGCCGAAGAAGAAGCCGGCCCCGACCAACACGAAGAAACATCGCCTTGCCGCCGAACGCGCGCGGCGCGGCGAGACCGAGCCTGACCAAGGAGACTAGCCATGGCAGTCAGCGCCAACCGACTTGAATTGCTTCAGATCGCGGACGCCGTCGCACGCGAAAAATCGATCGACCGCGGCATCGTCATCGCGGCGATGGAGGACGCCATCGCCAAGGCCGCCAGGGCCCGTTACGGCAGCGAGACTGACGTGCATGCCGAGATCGACCCGAAGAAGGGCGAGCTGCGGCTGTCGCGCCACATGCTGGTGGTCGACAAGGTCGAGAACCACTCCAACCAGATCTCGCTGGTGGACGCGCAGCGCGCCAATCCCGGTGCCCAGGTCGGCGACACCATCGCCGACACCCTGCCGCCGCTGGAATATGGCCGCATCGCCGCGCAATCGGCCAAGCAGGTGATCGTGCAGAAGGTGCGCGAGGCCGAGCGCGACCGGCAGTATCAGGAATTCAAGGACCGCATCGGCGACATCGTCAACGGCGTCGTCAAGCGCGTCGAATATGGCAGCGTGATCGTCGATCTCGGCCGTGGCGAAGCCATCATCCGCCGCGACGAGATGCTGCCGCGCGAAGTGTTCCGCAACGGCGACCGCGTCCGCGCCTACATCTTCGACGTCCGTCGCGAAACCCGCGGCCCGCAGATCTTCCTCTCCCGCACCCATCCGCAGTTCATGGCGAAGCTGTTCGCACAGGAAGTGCCGGAGATCTATGACGGCATCGTCGAGATCAAGGCGGTGGCCCGCGATCCCGGCTCGCGCGCGAAAATCGGCGTGATTTCCCGCGATTCCTCGGTCGATCCGGTCGGCGCCTGCGTCGGCATGCGCGGCTCGCGCGTGCAGGCGGTGGTGAACGAGCTGCAGGGCGAGAAGATCGACATCATTCCCTGGTCGCCCGACATCGCGACCTTCGTGGTCAACGCGCTGGCCCCGGCGGAAGTCTCCAAGGTCGTCATCGACGAGGACCGCGAGCGCATCGAGGTCGTGGTGCCCGACACCAACAACCAGCTTTCGCTGGCGATCGGCCGCCGCGGCCAGAACGTGCGTCTCGCCTCGCAGCTCACCGGCTGGGACATCGACATCCTGACCGAGCAGGAGGAATCGGAGCGCCGCCAGGCCGACTTCGAGAACTCCACCCGTGTCTTCATGGAATCGCTCAACGTCGACGAAGTGGTCGGCCAGCTGCTGGCGTCCGAAGGCTTCACCTCGGTCGAGGAGCTCGCGATGGTGGACGTCAAGGAACTCGCCAGCATCGAGGGTTTCGACGAGGAGACCGCGCAAGAGCTGCAGAACCGCGCCCGCGAATATCTGGAGCAACAGGAAGCCGAGCTCGAGGCCAGGCGCAAGGAGCTTGGCGTCGAGGACGCGCTCAAGGACGTGCCCGGCGTCACCTCGAAGATGCTGGTGAAGTTCGGCGAGAACGACATCAAGACCGTCGACGATCTCGCCGGCTGCGCCACCGACGATCTGGTCGGCTGGACCGAGCGCAAGGAAGGCAGCGAGCCGACCAAGCACACCGGTGCGCTCGACGGCATCGACATCTCCCGTGACGACGCCGAAGCGATGATCATGCAGGCCCGCGTCAAGGCCGGCTGGATCACCGAGGCCGATCTCGCCAAGCCTGCTGAAGAGGCCGCGGCGACCGAAGACCAGCCGGCTTAAGGCCTGTTCAGCAAGAGTGGAGACCGGTTTTGCGTAAAGAACACGCGACTTAGAAGGCGAAGGAGGATGTCGCCCGGATGCTCGCCAGCACTGACAGCGAACTCGACCATGGGCCGCGGACCGAAAGGTCCGCGACCATGCGCATGTGCGCGGTCAGTCGCGAGGTCCGCCCGATCGACGAGCTGATCCGCTTCGTCGTCTCGCCGGACGGGCACGCAGTTCCCGATCTCAAGCGCAAGCTGCCCGGACGCGGCATGTGGCTCACCGCCTCACGCAAGGTGGTTGCGGAAGCCGTGCGGCGTCACCAATTCAGCAAGGCCTTCAAGCGCGACCTGCGCATTCCTCAGACGCTTCCCACCGACATCGAGGCGCTCCTGGTTCGGAGCGTGACCGAAGCCCTTGGGATCGCCGCCAAGGCGGGCCAGGTCGTGGCCGGCTTCGGCAAGGTCGAAAGCGCCCTTCGGGAAGGAACGGTCGAGGTCCTGATCCATGCCAGCGACGGGGCCGCGGACGGAATCCGCAAATTGGACATGCTGGCGCGTCAAAATGCCGGAAATCGCGGCGCCAAGCCGCAGATTCCCGTCGTCACCGCACTGAAATCGGTAGAATTGGATTTGGCACTGACCCGGTCAAATGTGATACATGCTGCCCTGCTCGCGGGCCCGGCGAGCAAGTCATTCCTGTCACGTAGCCAGATGCTGGTCCGATACCGGATGGCGGACGATGACAAGACTGCCGAAAAACCCGGCCAGGATTTCTGAGAGACAACGACGACCCAATTGGACGGTGCGGCAACGCACAACACTGATAAATCAGGATTAGGACTGCTGAATGGTTGATACCAAGACCCCTGGCGACAAGAAGCTGAGCGTTCCGAGCAAGACGCTATCGCTCAAGCCGCGCGTCGAAACGGGCACCGTGCGCCAGAGCTTCAGCCATGGCCGCAGCAAGCAGGTCGTGGTCGAGAAGCGCGGCAAGCGCCGCATTGGCGACGGGCCCGAGCCGCACGCGCCCGAGGTGACTGCAAAGCCCGCGCCGGCCGCACCCGCGGCGCCGTCGCGTCCTGCGCCGCCCGCCCCGCCTCGCAACGCCGGTTCCGGCGTGGTGTTGCGCACCCTGACAGAGGACGAGCGTTCGGCCCGCGCCAGCGCGCTGGCCGATGCCAAGCTGCGTGAAGTCGAGGAACGCCGCCAGGCCGAGGAAGAGGCCCAGCGCCGCGCTGTCCGCGAGGCCGCCGAACGCGCCGAGCGCGAAGCCGCCGAAGCCCGTCGCAAGGCCGAGGAAGAGCGCCATCGCCATGAGGACGAAGCCAAGCGGAAGGCCGAGACCGAGGCCAAGAAGCGTTTTGGGGAAGGCGAGCAGCCGGCCGCCGCGCGTCCCGCAACCGCTGCGCCGTCCGCTCCTGCGCCGCGCCCTGGCGCCCCGGCGCCCCGGCCTGGAACCACGACCGCACGTACGGGAACCTCGACGGCCCGCCCGGCGACCACGACCGCGCAGCGTCCGGGTGCACCGGCAGGTCGCGGCCCCGCAGTTGCGGCCGAAGCCGATGAGGACGAGGCGCCGCGCCAGATCCGTCGCGGTCCCGGCGGCGCCGCGCGTCCCGTGGTAGCTCCCAAGCCCACCCACAAGCCCGGCCCGCAGAAGGAGCGCGGCCGCCTGACGGTCGTGACCGCGCTCAATGCCGACGAGGTCCGCGAGCGCTCGATCGCCTCATTCCGCCGCCGCACCCAGCGCCTGAAGGGCCATGCCGCGAACGAGCCGAAGGAAAAGCTCATCCGCGAGGTGACGATTCCAGAAGCGATCACCATCCAGGAACTCGCCAACCGCATGTCCGAGCGCGCGGTCGACGTCATCCGCATGCTGATGAAGCAGGGCGCGATGCACAAGATCACCGACGTGATCGACGCTGACACCGCGCAGCTGATCGCCGAAGAGCTGGGCCACACCGTCAAGCGCGTCGCCGCCTCGGACGTCGAGGAAGGCCTGTTCGACACCGTCGACGATTCCACCGATACCGAGACGCGCTCGCCGGTCGTGACCGTGATGGGTCACGTCGATCACGGCAAGACGTCGCTGCTCGATGCGCTCCGCCACGCCAACGTCGTCTCCGGCGAGGCCGGCGGCATCACCCAGCACATCGGCGCCTATCAGGTGGTGTCGCCCGAAAGCGGCAAGAAGATCACCTTCATCGACACGCCCGGCCACGCCGCGTTCACCGCGATGCGCGCCCGCGGCGCCAAGGTCACCGACATCGTCGTGCTGGTGGTCGCGGCCGATGACGGCGTGATGCCGCAGACGGTCGAAGCCATCAACCACGCCAAGGCGGCGCGGGTGCCGATCATCGTTGCCATCAACAAGATCGACAAGCCCGACGCCAAGCCCGAGCGCGTGCGCACCGAGCTGCTCCAGCACGAGGTGCAGGTGGAGTCCTTCGGCGGCGAGGTCGTCGACGTCGAGGTGTCCGCCAAGAACAAGACCAATCTCGACAAGCTGCTCGAGATGATCGCGCTGCAGGCCGAAATCCTCGACCTGAAGACCAATTCGCAGCGTCCGGCCGAAGGCACCGTGATCGAGGCCAAGCTCGATCGCGGCCGCGGCCCGGTCGCGACCGTGCTGGTGCAGCGCGGCACGCTCCGTGTCGGAGACATCATCGTCGCCGGCGCCGAAATGGGCCGTGTCCGCGCGCTGATCTCCGATCAGGGCGAGACGGTGCAGGAGGCCGGTCCCTCGGTGCCGGTCGAAGTGCTTGGCTTCAACGGTCCGCCGGAGGCCGGCGATCGTCTCGCGGTGGTCGAGAACGAAGCCCGCGCCCGTCAGGTCACCAGCTACCGTGCGCACCAGAAGCGCGAGAATGCGGCAGCCTCGATCTCCGGCATGCGCGGCTCGCTCGAGCAGATGATGTCGCAATTGAAGACGGCGGGCCGCAAGGAATTCCCGCTGATCGTCAAGGCCGACGTGCAGGGCTCGCTGGAAGCGATCCTCGGCTCGCTGGAGAAGCTCGGCACCGACGAGGTCGCTGCCCGCATCCTGCATGCCGGCGTCGGCGGCATCTCGGAGTCCGACGTGACGCTGGCCGAAGGCTTCAACGCCGCGATCATCGGCTTCTCGGTTCGTGCCAACAAGGAAGCCGCTGCGGCCGCCAAGCGCAACGGCATCGAGATCCGCTACTACAACATCATCTACGACCTCGTGGACGACGTGAAGAAGGCGATGAGCGGTCTGCTCGCGCCGACCTTGCGCGAAACCATGCTGGGCAATGCCGAGATCCTGGAGATCTTCAACATCTCCAAGGTCGGCAAGGTCGCCGGCTGCCGCGTCACCGACGGCACCGTGGAACGCGGCGCCAATGTGCGCCTGATCCGCGACAACGTCGTCGTGCACGAAGGCAAGCTGTCGACGCTCAAGCGCTTCAAGGACGAAGTGAAGGAGGTCCAGTCCGGCCAGGAATGCGGCATGGCCTTCGAGAACTATCACGACATGCGTGCCGGTGACGTGATCGAGTGTTATCGCGTGGAGACGATCCAGCGCTCCCTGTAAGTCCAAATCTTACCGAAGCGTTCGGATCTTTTTGAACTGAAATTGCGGGAGTGCGATGGCCGGATTTGTCCGGCCATCCACCCCAGTTCGTTTCAACAGGACAAATGACAATGCCCGTGTCCCAGGCACGGGCATGACGAGGTGATTTTCGAGAAAATGCCACGCCATCATCAGAAGAAGAGTTCCGCGCCCGGCGGCTCGCAACGCCAGTTGCGCGTCGGCGAGCAGGTTCGCCACGCGATGGCCGATATTCTGGCGCAAGGCAATGTGCATGATGCGGATCTCGAAGGTCACATCATCACCGTGCCGGAGGTGCGGATGTCGCCCGATCTGAAGCTCGCGACGGTCTACGTGATGCCGCTCGGCGGCCGCGACACCGAGATCGTGATCGCGGCGCTCGAGCGCAACAAGAAATTCCTGCGCGGCGAGGTCGCGCGGCGCGTTAACCTGAAATTTGCACCTGACATTCGCTTCCGCGTCGACGAGCGATTCGACGAAGCGGAACGGATCGAGAAGCTTTTGCGAACACCTGCGGTGCAGAAGGACCTGGAACAGAATCCGGCTTCGGATCGGGAAGAAGAGCAATGACGATGGACCCGGCTCACGGCCCGATCGGCGGCAACGATGCCGATCAGCGCGACGTGCAGAAAAATAATTTTGCGGACGCAGGCAGCGATGCCCGGCCGCATCAGGAGCCGCGCCGCGTCAACAACGATCCGCGCGCCAAGCAGCAGAAGGGCAATCAGGTTCGCCGTGACCGACGCGACGTCCATGGCTGGGTCGTGCTCGACAAGCCGATCGGCATGACCTCCACGCAGGCCGTTGCCGTGCTCAAGCGCCTGTTCAACGCCAAGCGCGCCGGACACGCCGGCACGCTCGATCCGCTCGCCTCGGGCGGACTGCCGATTGCACTCGGCGAAGCCACCAAGACCGTTCCCTTCGTGATGGACGGCCGCAAGCGCTACCGGTTCACCGTATGCTGGGGCGAGGAGCGCGACACCGACGACATCGAGGGCCGGGTGACCGCGACCTCCGACCAGCGCCCGACCCCGGAGGCGATCCTGGCCCTCCTGCCCCGCTTCACCGGGGTGATCGAGCAGATCCCGCCGCGCTATTCCGCGATCAAGGTCCAGGGCGAGCGCGCCTATGACCTTGCCCGCGACGGCGAGGTCGTGGAGCTGGCCCCCCGCCCGGTCGAAATTCACCATTTAACCCTTGTGGATCAACCGGATAACGATCGGGCCGTGTTCGAGGCCGAATGCGGCAAGGGCACCTATGTCCGCGCGCTCGCCCGCGATATGGGCCGGATTCTCGGCACTTATGGCCATATCTGTGCGCTCAGGCGGACCTTGGTCGGCCCATTTGGCGAAAACGACATGATTCCGCTGGATCAGTTGGAGGCTTTGTGCGATAGAGCCGCGTCCGGCGAGGGCAGCCTCGCCGACGCGCTTTTGCCCGTTGAGACCGCGCTGGACGACATCCCGGCACTGGCCGTCACTCGGGCTGATGCGGCAAGGCTCCATCGGGGTCAGGCCGTTTTGTTGCGCGGACGGGATGCGCCCACTTGTAGCGGCACAGTCTATGTCACGGTGGCAGGCCGTCTTTTGGCGCTTGCCGAAGTCGGCAATGGCGAAATCATCCCCAAGCGTGTGTTCAACCTGACCGGCCTGACTGCCAGCACCGGTCGCAACGAGAGAAATTGACGATGTCGATTGCCGCAGAACGCAAAGCGGAAGTCATCAAGACGAATGCCACCAAGGCCGGCGACACCGGCTCGCCCGAGGTTCAGGTTGCGATCCTGTCGGAACGCATCAACAACCTCACCAACCATTTCAAGACCCACGTGAAGGACAATCATTCGCGTCGCGGCCTCTTGAAGCTGGTCTCGACCCGCCGCTCGCTCCTCGACTACCTCAAGAAGAGGGACGAGGCGCGGTACAAGGCGCTGCTCGAGAAGCACAACATTCGTCGTTAAGTTCCTGCGCGCGCCACTGGCGCGCGTTTTCGCGCGTGGTTTCGAACGAAAGCGCTTCTTTAAAGGTTTTTGATCGAGGCTGCGTGCGCGTCGGATGCGGGCCCAAAGCGCGATAAGAATCGCACTTTGGATTGTTGTTTGAGCATGATCTTTTCGGAAAACCGCTTCGCACTTTTCCGGATCATGCTTGAGCGACGATTCGCATCCGGGCATGAACAGCGAAGACCGCGGTCCGGTGTTCGCGTTGGTGCCGACTGACAGTCCAGCAGCAATCCGGCGGCTGGGCACAACGGGCAAGGCGCCCGTATGACCCGAAAGGATGGACGCCATCCGACATCCAAAAACCATGGCAGGATCGCAGGACGCTGATCATCCGCTCCGATCAGCGCCCCGCAATCTTGCGCATGGTTTTTGTTTTTCGAAAGCCGTCCCTTCTTTCGAGAACCCATGAAAGAAGACCTCTATGTTCAATAAGCATTCAGTCGAGATCGACTGGGGCGGACGCCCTCTCAAGCTCGAAACCGGCAAGATCGCCCGTCAGGCCGACGGTGCCGTCATCGCCACCTATGGCGAGACCGTGGTACTTGCCACCGTCGTTGCGGCGAAGGCGCCGCGCGAAGGCGTCGACTTCCTGCCGCTGACGGTCGACTACCAGGAAAAGACCTACGCTGCGGGACGCATTCCCGGCGGCTATTTCAAGCGCGAGGGCCGTCCGACCGAGAAGGAGACGCTGGTCTCCCGCCTGATCGACCGTCCGATCCGCCCACTATTCGTCGACGGCTGGCGCAACGAGACCCAGGTGATCGTCACCGTGCTGTCGCACGATATGGAGAACGACCCCGACATCGTGGCGATGGTCGCGGCCTCCGCCGCCCTGACGCTGTCCGGCGTGCCCTTCAAGGGTCCGATCGGCGCGGCCCGTGTCGGCTTTGCCAATGACGAATTCGTCCTCAACCCGACACTCGACGAGATGGTCGACACCCAACTCGACCTCGTCGTCGCCGGCACCGCCGACGCCGTGCTGATGGTCGAATCGGAAGCCAAGGAGCTCAATGAAGACGTGATGCTCGGCGCCGTGATGTTCGGTCACCGCCACTTCCAGCCGGTCATCAACGCGATCATCGAGCTCGCCGAGAAGGCTGCGAAGGAGCCGCGCGAAGTCACTGCGATCGACAATGCGGCGCTCGAGAACGAAATGCTCGGCCTGATCGAGCAGGAGCTGCGCGCTGCCTATGCGATTCCGATCAAGCAGGAGCGTTATGCTGCCGTAGGCGCCGCCAAGGAAAAGGTGATGGCCCACTACTTCCCGGAGGGCCAGGAGCCGAAATATGACAAGCTCCGTGTCGCCGGCGTGTTCAAGGAGCTCGAAGCCAAGATCGTTCGCTGGAACATCCTCGATACCGGCAAGCGCATCGACGGCCGCGACGTCAAGACCGTGCGCAACATCGTCGCCGAAGTCGGCGTGCTGCCCCGCGCCCACGGCTCGGCGCTGTTCACCCGCGGCGAAACCCAGGCGATGGTCGTGACTACGCTCGGCACCGGCGAGGACGAGCAGTACATCGACGCGCTGTCGGGGACGTACAAGGAGACGTTCCTGCTGCACTACAACTTCCCGCCCTATTCGGTCGGCGAGACCGGCCGCCTCGGCGGCACCAAGCGCCGCGAGATCGGCCATGGCAAGCTGGCCTGGCGCGCGATCCATCCGGTGCTGCCGCCGCACCACGAGTTCCCCTACACCGTGCGCGTGGTGTCGGAGATCACCGAGTCCAACGGCTCCTCCTCGATGGCCTCGGTCTGCGGCGCCTCGCTGGCGCTGATGGATGCGGGCGTGCCGTTGAAGCGGCCGACCGCGGGTATCGCGATGGGCCTGATCCTCGAAGACAAGCGCTTCGCGGTTCTGTCGGACATTCTCGGTGACGAGGACCATCTCGGCGACATGGATTTCAAGGTGGCCGGCACCGAGCAGGGCATCACCTCGCTCCAGATGGACATCAAGATCGAGGGCATCACCGAAGAGATCATGCGCGTCGCCCTTGGCCAGGCCAAGGAAGGCCGCATCCATATCCTCGGCGAGATGGCGAAGGCCCTCACCGCGGCCCGCGCCGAGCTCGGCGAATACGCGCCGCGGATCGAGACCTTCAAGATCCCGACCGACAAGATCCGCGAAGTGATCGGCACCGGCGGCAAGGTGATCCGCGAGATCGTCGAGAAGACCGGCGCCAAGGTCAACATCGAGGACGACGGCACCGTGAAGGTGGCCTCCAGCGACGGCGAGGCAATGAAGGCCGCGATCAAGTGGATCAAGTCGATCGCGTCCGAGCCGGAAGTCGGCCAGATCTATGACGGCACCGTCGTCAAGGTGATGGAGTTCGGCGCTTTCGTGAACTTCTTCGGCTCCAAGGACGGCCTCGTCCACATCAGCCAGCTCGCGGCTAGCCGCGTGCAGAAGACCTCCGACGTCGTCAAGGAAGGCGACAAGGTCAAGGTCAAGCTGCTCGGCTTCGACGACCGCGGTAAGACCCGCCTGTCGATGAAGGTGGTCGACCAGACCACCGGCGAGGACCTCGAGGCCAAGGACAAGGCCGCCGAGGGCGAGAAGCCCCCGCGCGAAGCGGCCGGCGAGTAGGGTCTCGCGATAGTCCAGACAAACGAAGGGCGGCCGAGAGGCCGCCCTTTTTGTTTGTGTTCGCTCCGGGCGATATGCGCCCCCTCTCCCGCTTGCGGGAGAGGGTCGGGGAGAGGGCTGCTTCCGCAGAAAGACTCCCAAGAGGAGAGAGCCCTCACCCGGCGCTGCGCGCCGACCTCTCCCTATGGGAGAGGTGAACCAGCCTCACGCCGCGATGTCGTAGCGGTCGAGGTTCATCACCTTGGTCCAAGCCTTGGCGAAGTCCTTGACGAACTTCTCCTTCGAATCCGAGGTCGCATAGACCTCGGCGAAGGCACGGAGCTGCGAGTGTGCGCCGAAGATGAGATCGGCGCGCGTGCCGGTCCACTTCACCGCATTGGTCTTGCGGTCGCGTGCCTCGTAGGTGCCGTCAGCCGCCGGTGTCCACTGCGTGCTCATGTCGAGCAGGTTGACGAAGAAGTCGTTGCTCAGCGTTCCCACCTTGGCGGTGAACACGCCGTGCTTCGAGCCGTTCGCGTTGGCGCCGAGCACTCGCAGGCCGCCGACCAGCACCGTCATCTCGGGGCCGGTCAGCTTCAGCAGCTGCGCGCGATCGACCAGGGCTTCTTCCTGCTGCAGGAACTGGTGCCGCTTGCCGATGTAGTTGCGGAAACCATCGGCGCGGGGCTCCAGCGGAGCGAACGAGGCCGCATCCGTCTGCTCCTGTGAAGCATCCATGCGGCCTGGCGTGAAGCCGACCTTGACGTCGACGCCGGCATCCTTGGCGGCCTTCTCGACCGCGGCGGTGCCGCCGAGCACGATCAGGTCTGCGAGCGAGACCTTCTTCGCGCCGGATGATGCGTTGAAGTCCTTCTGGATCGCTTCGAGCTTGCCGAGCACCTTGGCGAGCTGGGCCGGCTCGTTTACCTCCCAGTCCTTCTGCGGAGCAAGGCGGATGCGTGCGCCGTTGGCGCCACCGCGCTTGTCCGAGCCGCGGAACGTCGAGGCCGACGCCCAGGCCGTCGAGACCAGCTCGGAGAGCGACAGACCCGAAGCCAGGAGCTTGGTCTTCAGCGCAGCGATATCCTGCTCGCTGACCAGCTCATGGTTCACAGCCGGAATCGGGTCCTGCCAAATCAGCGTCTCCTTCGGCACCAGCGGGCCGAGATAGCGCTGGATCGGACCCATGTCGCGGTGGGTGAGCTTGAACCAGGCGCGGGCGAAGGCGTCCGCGAACTGATCCGGGTTCTCCAGGAAGCGCCGCGAGATCTTCTCGTAGACAGGATCGAAGCGCAGCGAGAGGTCCGTCGTCAGCATCGTCGGCCGATGCTTCTTCGACTTGTCGAAGGCATCAGGAATGATCGCGTCGGCGCCCTTGGCCGTCCACTGGTTCGCACCGCCCGGGCTCTTGGTCAGCTCCCATTCGTACTTGAACAGGTTCTCGAAGAAGTTGTTGCTCCACTTCGTCGGCGTCGTCGTCCAGGTCACCTCGAGACCACTGGTGATGGAATCACCCGCGAGGCCCGAAGCGTGCTTGCTCTTCCAGCCGAGGCCCTGATCTTCCAGCGCACCGGCTTCCGGCTCCGGGCCGACCAGCGAGGGATCGCCCGCGCCATGGGTCTTGCCGAAGCTATGACCGCCGGCGATCAGCGCGACGGTTTCCTCGTCGTTCATCGCCATGCGGAAGAAGGTCTCGCGGATGTCCTTGGCCGCAGCGAGCGGATCCGGTTTGCCGTTCGGGCCTTCCGGATTGACGTAGATGAGGCCCATCTGCACCGCGCCGAGCGGCTCGGCAAGCTGGCGCTCACCGCTGTAGCGCTCATCGCCGAGCCAGGTGCCTTCGGGCCCCCAATAGAGCTCCTCCGGCTCCCAGACATCGGCGCGGCCACCCGCAAAACCAAACGTCTTGAAGCCCATCGATTCCAGCGCGACGTTGCCGGCGAGCACCATCAGATCGGCCCAGGAGATCTTGCGGCCGTATTTCTGCTTGATCGGCCACAGCAGGCGGCGGGCCTTGTCGAGGTTGGCGTTGTCGGGCCAGCTGTTGAGCGGCGCGAAGCGCTGCTGCCCGGCGCCGGCGCCACCGCGGCCGTCAGTGATGCGGTAGGTGCCCGCGCTGTGCCAGGCCATGCGGATCATGAGACCGCCGTAGTGACCGAAGTCGGCAGGCCACCATTCCTGCGAATCCGTCATCAGGGCGGTCAGGTCCTTGATGACCGCGTCCAGGTCGAGCGACTTGAATTCCTTGGCGTAGTCGAACTCCTTGCCCATCGGGTCGGACAGGTCGGAATTCTTGTGCAGCATCTCGATGCTGAGCTGGGTTGGCCACCAGTCGCGGTTCACGCGCCTGGGTTTTCCGCCCGAAAACGGGCACTTCGAAGTGTCATCCATGATTACCTCCTCTGGTGGCGTCCGACGGCGCCATTGACCAGGTAGAACCACTCTAAGCGCCGCCTCCTATCAGGTGAAGTTGACTTTAATGATCGCTGCGATAGGATTTTCTTATGATAAATCTGACGCTGCGCCAGCTCCGGTATTTCGACGCGCTGGCGCGTCACGGCCATTTCGGCCGCGCGGCTGAATCGTGTTCGATCTCGCAGCCGGCCCTGTCGATGCAGATCAAGGAATTGGAGGAGACGCTCGGGGGCCTGCTGCTGGAGCGGAGCGCGCGGCAGGTCGCGCTGACCCGATTCGGCGAGGAGCTCGCTCAGCGGGTCCGCGACATCCTGCGCTCGGTCGACGAGCTCGGCGATTTCGCGCGGGCGTCGCAGGACCGCTTCGCCGGCCGCCTGCGCATCGGCATGATCCCGACCATCGCGCCCTACCTGCTGCCCAAGATCACCAAGAACCTCACGCGCATGCATCCGGAGCTCGACATCCGCGTGCGCGAGACCATGACGCCGCGGCTGATCCAGGAGCTGGTGGAGGGCCGGCTCGACACCGCCATCGTGGCGCTGCCGGTCTCGGAGCCCTCTCTCACCGAAGTCGCGCTGTTCGAGGAGAAATTCTTGCTGGTGCGGCCGGGCGCCGATGAAGGCACACCGGTGCCGTCACGCGAGATGATGCGCGAGATGCGGCTTCTGCTGCTCGAGGAAGGACACTGCTTCCGTGACCAGGCGCTCTCCTTCTGCAACATGCAATCGGCGCCGCCGCGCGAGATGCTGGATGCCAATTCGCTGTCGACGCTGGTGCAGATGGTGAGCGCCGGCATCGGCGTCACCTTGATCCCGGAGATGGCGGTCCCGGTGGAGACGCGGTCGGCCTCGGTCTCGCTGGCGCGCTTCCGCGCCCCCGAGCCGTCGCGCACCATCGGCATGGTCTGGCGCAAGACCAGCCCGCTGGCGCGGCAGCTGCTGCAGATTTCCGAGGTGGTGTGCCTGTCGGCCGGCAAGGTGCGCGCGCGGCAATCCATGCGCCAGAAGGCTTGAGCGGCGGATGTCGCATCCGATCATCCGCTCCGCCCGCCCGGACGAGTACGACGAGATCGGCCGCGTCTGGATGGAGAGCTGGGTCTCGACAGGGCTCGCCGAAGCCAGCGACTTCCTGCTCGCGAACCTCAGGGCGCGCGTCCGGCGCGAGATCGAGGACGGCTGGAGCCTGTTCGTCGCCGACGATCGCGGCACGATCGCTGCGATGCTGGCGCTGCATCTGCCCAAGCTCTATCTCGACATGCTGTTCGTCGCGCCCGCCTATCAGGGCCAATCGCTCGGCCGGCAGCTGCTCGCCTTCACCCGCACGCAAATGCCGGACGAGATGTACCTGCGCTGTATGCGCGAGAACGAAAAGGCCTGGCGCTGGTACGAGCGCGAGGGGTTTGTGTTCGAGAAGGAGGAGATCGAGCCGTCGAACGGGTTCGTGATGAAGTACTACCGGTGGAAGCGGCCGCGACCCGGATAGACGGTGATCTTCGGGTGCAGCTTGCGGTTGTCACGAGCCCGACCTAGTGTGGCGACCGATGACCTTCTGCCTCTGACATCCAGGAATCCATGGTTCGAATTGCTGTCTCGCTGATCGCGCTCCTGTCCCTTCTGCCTCCCGCCGCCGCGCAAACTCCGCCCGCATCCACCGCGCCTCCTGCTCAGACTGCAACGCCGGCAAAGCCGGCGACCAAGAAGGCAGCAAAGCCTAAAGCACAGCCAGCCCAACCCGCGGAGCAGGCGGCCGCTGGTCCCTGCGGCATCGGCGTGATCGCAGCGACGCAGGATCCTTTCATCGTCGAAAAGATCGGCCTCACGGTGTTTGGCAACGAATATGCGGAAGTGCCGGTTTCCTGGGGCCTGGACGATCTCGTTTTCGCCCGCGTGCGTGCGGCTGCTGGCGCCACGCCGCTCCGGCGAATCACCTACGCCAAAGGCGCGTTCGACGCCTACTATCACCCGAAGCCCAGCCTGTTTCGCAACGAGCGCGAAGAGCTGACGAACCTGGTCCGTCAGATCGCGGGCAATGCTGGCTGCGAACGATATGTCGTCGTCACGCGCGGCGAGGGTATGCTGCCTGGGACCAATCAACCACTCAGGGGACTCGGCATTCTTAATCGCGGTGTCGGCATCATCAGCCATTCGTTTCTTTACGTCTATCTCGGCGTCACCGTGTTCGACGGCCAGAGCTTTGAAATCAGGAAGGGGCCTGGCGTGACATTGGAAGCCGTCGTGAAGCGTATGGCTGACAGCTTTGGGCTAGACGAACATCTGCGCAAAGTGGACAATTCCCTGTTTCCAGTCGCGGCGGCCGACGCCGCCAGCAACACGACCCTGCGCGACAACATGCGCGATTTCCTGACGGAGCGGCTGGACAAGACCTTGCCGCCCTATTTCGCGCCGTGACTCTGTTGCAACGTCCGACATCGCCTTCGTCGCGTTGACGAAGATATCGCTCGCCGAACGATTCCTCCCTCTAGACGTAGTGCGTTGCGAATGCGCGGCAAACGCGCCATGAATTGCGCGCCGTTCGCCTCTCGCCGATGAAAGGTTCCGCACCATGATCAAGCTCTATTGGTCGCCCCGCTCGCGCTCGTTCACGACGCTCTGGCTGATGGAAGAGAGCGGCCTCGCCTATGAGCGCGTGCTGACCGATATTTCGACCGGAGCGCAGAAGGCGCCGGACTATCTCAAGATCAATCCGATGGGCAAGGTGCCGGCGCTGACTGACGGCGATGCCGCGCTCGGCGAAGCCGCCGCGATCTGCGCTTATATTGCCGATCGCTATCCCGAGACCAAGCTCGCGCCCGCTGTGACCGATCCGCGCCGCGCGCGCTATCTGCAATGGCTGTTCTTCTCGCCGGCCTGCATCGAGCCCGCCATCATCCAGATCTTCACCAAGATCGAGATCCCGACCTCGACCGCGGCCTGGGGCAGCGCGACGCAGGTGTTCGACGTGCTGGAGGCCGCGCTCGCCAAGGGTCCGTGGATTCTCGGCGAGGAATTTTCCGCCGCCGACATCGTCATCGGCTCGGGCCTGAACTTCGCGGTGCGCCTGTTCAAGATGGTGCCGTCGCGCCCGGCCTTCGATGCTTATCTGGCGCGCTGCACGGCGCGGCCGGCGTTTCAGCGCGCGGAGAAGATCGCGGCGGGTTAGCCTTCCGGCTTCAAGTCATCCGGCCTCGGCATCAGCACGATGTTATAGCCGGAATCCACATAATGGATTTCGCCGGTCACGCCGCCGGAGAGATCCGACAACAGATACAGCGCCGAGCCGCCTAGGTCGTCGAGCGTGACGCCGCGGCGGAGCGGCGAATGCTTCTGCATGAAGGCGAACATCGCCCGCGCCTCGCCGATGCCCGAGCCGGCGAGTGTGCGGATGGGCCCCGCGGAGATCGCATTGACGCGGATGCCGCGGGGTCCGAAATCGGCGGCGAGATAGCGCACGGAGGCTTCCAGCGCCGCCTTGGCGACGCCCATCACGTTGTAATTCGGCATCGCGCGCTCCGATGCACCGAAGGTCAGCGTGATCATGCTGCCGCCTTCCGTCATCAGCTCGGCGGCGCGCTTTGCGACCTCAGTGAACGAGAAGCAGGAGATCACCATGGTGCGCGAAAAATTCTCGCGGCTGGTGTCGGCGTAGCGGCCCTTCAGCTCGTTCTTGTCGGCGAAGCCGATCGCGTGGATGACGAAATCGAGCCGGCCCCATTTCTCGCGGAGCACCGCGAAGGTGGCATCGACGCTTGCGATGTCCTCGACATCGCAAGGCAGCACCAGATTCACGCCAAGCTGCTCGGCCAGCGGCTTGACGCGCTTGCCGAGCGCCTCGCCCTGGAAGGTGAAGGCAAGCTCGGCGCCGTGGGCATGCAGCGTCTTCGCCATGCCCCACGCGATGGAATGATCATTGGCGATGCCCATGATCAGACCGCGCTTGCCTTTCATCAAACCTTCCATTGCCTCACCGCTCCTATCGTTCCGCATCCGCGCAGGCGGGCGATCCAGTATTCCGCAACAGTCGTGGTAACCGCGAGGCCGCGGCGTACTGGATGCCCCGCCCCCCCGTGCGCAATTGCGCACTAGGCGGGCATGACAGCGTGCTGGGCTCACACGTCCAGCCGGCTGAACACCAGCGTGGCGTTGGTGCCGCCGAAGCCGAAGGAGTTCGACAGAACGGTGCCGATCTTGACGTTGTCGATGCGCTTACGCACGATCGGCATGTCGGCGAACACAGGATCGAGCTCCTGAATGTGCGCGCTCTCGCAGATGAAGCCGTTGTTCATCATCAGCAGCGAATAGATCGCTTCCTGCACGCCGGTGGCGCCCAGCGAGTGGCCGGTCAGCGCCTTGGTCGCGGAGATCGGCGGGCACTTCTCGCCAACGCCGAACACTTTTCGGATCGCCTCGATCTCCGGCGGATCGCCGGCCGGCGTCGAAGTCGCATGCGGATTGATGTAGTCCACCTTGGTCTTCACCGTCGACATCGCCATGCGCATGCAGCGCTCGGCACCTTCACCTGACGGCGCGACCATATCGTAGCCGTCCGACGTCGCGCCGTAGCCGACGATCTCGCCGTAAATGCGCGCGCCGCGCGCCTTGGCATGCTCGAGCTCTTCCAGCACCAGCACGCCGGCGCCGCCGGCGATGACGAAGCCATCGCGATTGAGGTCGTAGGGACGCGACGCCGTGGCCGGCGTGTCGTTGTACTTCGAGGACATCGCGCCCATGGCGTCGAACAGCACCGAGAGCGACCAGTCCAGCTCCTCGCAACCGCCGGCAAAGATGATGTCCTGCTTGCCGATCTGGATGGTCTCATAGGCATTGCCGACGCAATGGTTCGAGGTCGCACAGGCCGAGGAGATCGAATAGTTCACGCCCTTGATCTTGAACCAGGTCGCAAGCGTTGCGGAGGCGGTCGACGACATCGCCTTTGGCACCGCAAACGGGCCGACGCGCTTCGGTCCCTTCGAGCGGGTGATGTCGGCGGCTTCGACGATGGTGCGCGCCGAGGGGCCGCCAGAGCCCATGATGATGCCGGTGCGGATGTTGGAGACTTCCTCGGGAGACAGGCCGGAGTCCTGGATCGCCTGCTCCATCGCGATGTGATTCCACGCCGCGCCCTGACCGAGGAAACGCATCGCGCGGCGGTCGACCACCGTCGAAGGATCCAGTGTGGGTTCGCCTTGCACCTGCGAACGGAAGCCGAGCTCGGCATATTTCTCAGCCCGCGAAATGCCCGACTTCGCCTCGTGAAGGCTCGCAAGCACTTCCTGGGTGTTGTTTCCGATCGACGAGACGATGCCCATCCCGGTGACCACAACCCGTCTCATGACAGCCTCGCCTTAAATCGTTGTCTTCTTCGTGATGCGCTCAGCCCAGGCTCGTGCCCTGCTTGAACAGGCCAACCTTCAGATCCTTGGCGCGATAAATAATCTGGTCATCGACCGAAAGCCACCCGTCGGCGATCCCGAGCACCAGCTTTGACCGCATCACGCGCTTGATGTCGACGTTGTACACAACCTTGCGGGCCTCGGGCAGCACCTGGCCGCTGAACTTCAGCTCGTTCAGGCCGAGCGCGCGACCATGACCTTCGCCGCCGATCCAGCCGAGGTAAAAGCCGACCATTTGCCACAGCGCATCCAGGCCGAGGCACCCGGGCATGACCGGATCGTTCTTGAAGTGGCAGCCGAAGAACCAGAGGTCGGGCTTCACGTCGAGCTCGGCGCGTACCAGGCCCTTGCCGAACTCACCGCCATTGTTGGTGATTTCCGTGATGCGGTCGAACATCAGCATCGGCGGCAGCGGCAGCTGGGCATTGCCCGGACCGAACATCTCGCCGCGGGCACAGGCCAGCAGATCTTCATAGTCGTAACCGTTGCGCCTGTTCAGCATTCACGAGCCTCTGTTCAAATCCCGGTTGAGCGGCGTTTTTTGGCCAAAAATGGGCCCCGTCTCGATCGGAGAGCAACGCCAATTGCCATCGCCGGCCGCGACTCGCGCAAGCCCCGAATGGACTGCGCCCCAAGCTTTCATGCCCGGCTGCGCCAAAATCGGCTAAGCGGAACCGCGCGCTCTCTAACACAGGCTATTTCGGGTGGCAAAGCGCATCCATGAAAGTAAAATGACGCGCTCCCCAGGGCGGTTCCAAGCCTGATTAGAACCTCTCTAGTTGCGAGAAACTTGCATCTGCATCTTTCTGTTCTTATATTACAGAGAGATATTGTTCACGCGTGCCCGAAATCTGGAAATGAGCGAGAATACCGCGTCCCATCACGACGATGACGTCCATGCCGCGGCCCTCCTGTCGGGCCGCCAGCCGGCCTTGACCGGCTGTCCCTGGCACGACGTTAACGAAATGCTCCAGTCCGCGGGGCTGCGCCCGACGCGCCAACGCATGGCGCTGGGCTGGCTCCTGTTCGGCAAGGGCGCGCGGCACCTCACGGCTGAAATGCTCTACGAGGAAGCCACGCTGGCCAAGGTTCCGGTGTCGCTGGCGACTGTCTACAACACGCTGAACCAGCTCACCGATGCCGGGCTGCTCCGCCAGGTCAGTGTCGACGGCACAAAAACTTATTTCGACACCAACGTCACCACCCACCATCACTATTACCTCGAGAACAGCCACGAGCTGGTCGACATCGAGGATCCGCATCTGGCGTTGTCGAAGATGCCGGAGGTGCCCGAGGGCTACGAGATCTCCCGCATCGACATGGTCGTGCGCCTGCGCAAGAAGCGCTGAGATCGTCTTAAACTGCTGAGATCGTCGTCATGGCCGGGCTCGTCTCGGCCATTTTTCTTTAGCCCGTCATGGGCGGTGCGCAGCACCGAACTATGGTGCGCGCTGGCGCACCTGAGAATCTCGAGATCCCGGGTCTGGTGCTTCGCACCATCCCGGGATGACGGCTATGGGCGTCAGTTCACCTGCTCGTCCGAATAAACGCCCCAGAGGCGCTCCTGCTGGATCCAGCCGTCAAAGCCGTTGCCGATGACGCGGCACCAGCTTGCGGTGCACTTCTTGACCTGCGTGACGACGCCGGCCTGGAGCTTTGCCGCAACAGCACTGTCGGGATCGGGCCGGTCATAGATCGGGGCGAGGTCGTCCTTGTGCTTCATGGTAACGACCGCGGTGCGGCGGCCCGACAGCAGCGAGTGATAGACCCAGCCCTCGGCGCCTTCGGAATCGCGCACCCGGCGCCAGTTCTCGAATTCGGCGGTGATTTCGACCGGCAGGCCGGCGCGGGTGTAGACCCAGGCGACGTCATTGTCCTTGGTCGGGCCGGCGCGGACGTTGACGTGATCCGATTTGAGGCTGACATAGCGCGGCACCGGCAAACCGCTGGCGGTCTGCGGGGTATTATCCTTCGCCGAATGCGAGGGGCCGACCGAGGCGCTCAACCAAGCGCAAACAAGCGCCATCACCGAACAAAAACGCCTCAACGCCATCAACCCGTCTCCTGTCGAAGACCCGGCCAGGCCGGATCCTCACCCCAAAATTCCAAACCTGCCGCGTCAATCCCGACCCGCCCCACGCGGGTGTTCCCGAAGCCTGGCCCGTGGTTCTTGTCTTGGCCCGGCCTTCTGCTAGAGAGGACGAGCACTTGAACAACCAGTTTGCCCCGATTTTCCGGCCGGAAATGTCGGGAGAGCTTGGAGGAAACGCCGGGGACGGACACGGCAAGGGCAGTGTCGAACAACCGGGTTAATGAGGCCTCAACGACCGGCCTTTGGCGACAGAGGCGGCCTGCGACGCCTCATGAGAGCAGGACATGTCGGTGAAGAAAAAGCCCCTCGTCGTGGTGACGCGCAAGCTGCCGGATTCGATCGAGACGCGGATGCGCGAGCTGTTCGACGCGCGGATCAATCTCGACGACACGCCGATGTCGGCCGATCAGATCGCGGAAGCCGCGCGCACCGCCGACGTGCTGGTCCCGACCGTGACCGACCACATCAGCGCCGATGTCGTGAACCAGCCCGACTGCAAGCTGCGCCTGATCGCCAATTTCGGCAACGGCGTCGACAATATCGATGTCGAGGCCGCACACGCCCGCGGCATCACCGTCACCAATACGCCGAAGGTTCTGACCGAAGATACCGCCGACATGACCATGGCGCTGATCCTCGCCGTGCCCAGGCGAATGATCGAAGGCGCCTCGATCCTGACCGAAGGAAAGCCCTGGGCCGGCTGGTCGCCGACCTGGATGCTCGGCCACCGCATCGGGGGAAAACGTCTCGGCATCGTCGGCATGGGCCGCATCGGCCAGGCCGTTGCGCGCCGTGCCCGCGCGTTCGGCCTGCAGATCCACTACCACAATCGCCGTCCCGTTGCCCCTATCATCGCCGAAGAGCTTGGCGCGACCTATTGGGAAAGCCTCGACCAGATGCTGGCGCGGATGGACATCATCTCGGTGAACTGTCCGCACACGCCCGCGACCTACCATCTGCTCTCGGCGCGGCGGCTGAAGCTGATCCGCAAGGACGCCTACATCGTCAACACCGCGCGCGGCGAGGTGACCGACGAGGACACGCTGATCAAGCTGATCGAAGGCGGCGAGATCGGCGGCGCCGGCCTCGACGTCTACGAGCACGAGCCCGCGGTCAACCCGAAGCTGGTACGGCTCGCCAAGGCGGGCAAGGTGACGCTGCTGCCGCATATGGGCTCGGCCACGATCGAAGGCCGCGTCGAGATGGGCGAGAAGGTGATCATCAACATCCGCACCTTCCTCGACGCCCACAAGCCGCCGGATCGCGTGCTGCCGAGCATGCTCTGAGTTTCTGCGCGACAAGCTCTCACTCCTCATCCCGAGGAGCGCGGTACGCGCGTCTCGAAGGATGAATGGCCCGGCTGCGTCAGTGCGGACCTGCATGGTTCGAGACGCGCGCAAAAGCGCGCTCCTCACCATGAGGGTCTACTGTCTGCGCGTCTCGCGCTTGCGCCAATCCGCGACAAAATCGATGAAGGCGCGTAGCGCCGGCGGCACCTGGCGGCGGCTCGGATAGTACAGGAACGGTCCGGGAAACGGCTCGCACCAATCTTTCATCAAGCTGACCAGCGCGCCGGATTTCACGGCGTCGCCGACGTAGCCGTCGAGCGTCGCCCAGATGCCGACGCCGTCCAGCGCAGCGCGCATGGCAAGACCCATATTGGTCGAGATCAGCTTGGCCGGCGGATCCACCTTCATGATCTGACCGGTCTTCTCGAACTCCCAATCATGCATGACACCGCTCGAGTAGCGGGCGCGGATGCAATCGTGTTCCAGCAGATCCTTCGGATGAAGCGGCCTGCCGCGGCGCGCGATGTAATCGGGCGATGCGACGACGACGTAGCTCTGCGGGCCGCTCAGCGGAATCGCCACCATGTCCTGCGCGAGATGCTCGCCATAGCGCACGCCGGCATCGTAACCGGCGCTGACGATGTCGACGAACCCGCTCTCGGAGACGATGTCGAGATCGACTTGCGGATGCGCTTGCAGGAACGGCCCGACCATCGGCGCCAGCACGAGATCGACCGCCGGCGGCGGTGCGTTGATGCGCAGGCGGCCCGAGGCGACCTCGCGCAGGCCCCGCACCTGGTCCAGCGCATCGCCGACATCGCGTAGCGCCGGCGCCACCCGCGACAGCAGCAGCTCGCCTGCCTCGGTCAGCGCGACGCTGCGGGTGGTACGGTTCATCAGGCGGACGCCGAGACGCTCCTCCAGGTCGCGCAGGCGCTGGCTAAGACTCGATACCGACACGCGAATTTCGACCGCCGCGCGCCGGAAATTGCGGGTGCGGGCAACCGCCACGAAGACATCGAGATCGCGTAGGTCAGGCTCGGCCATTGTTCGGTACAATGAACAAGGTATTCTCGATTGTCCAGCTTATCGGCGCAATGGAGCGGACGCATATCTGGCCTCGTCGCGCGGCGCAGTCAGCCGCCTTTCGAGGAGAGCCATCATGGAACAGCGTCAACTCGGTTCGTCCGGCCCCACCGTCTCCGCCCTCGGGCTCGGCTGCATGGGCATGTCGGAGGTCTACGGCCCGGCCGATCGCGGCGAGGCCATCGCCACGGTGCATGCGGCGCTTGATGCCGGCATCACGCTGCTCGACACCGGCGACTTCTACGCCATGGGCCACAATGAGATGCTGCTCCGCGAGGCGCTGAAGGACGTCGCGCGCGACAAGGTGCAGATCAGCGTGAAGTTCGGCGCCCTGCGCGGGCCCGCCGGCGAGTTCGCGGGAATGGACACCAGGCCGGCTGCGACCAGGAACTTCCTTGCCTATTCGCTGCAACGGCTCGGCACTGACTACATCGACATCTACCGCCCGGCGCGGCTCGATCCGAGCGTGCCGATCGAGGAGACCCTCGGCGGCCTCGCCGATCTCGTGAAGGCCGGCTACATCAGGCATATCGGCCTGTCGGAGGTGGGCTCCGACACCATCCGCCGCGCGCACGCAGTGCATCCGATCGCCGATCTCCAGATCGAATATTCGCTGATAGAGCGCGGCATCGAGCGCGACATCCTCAAGACCTGCCGCGAGCTCGGCATCGGCATCACGGCCTATGGCGTGCTCGCGCGCGGGCTGATCAGCGGCCATTGGACCAAGGACAGCGGCAAGGCCGGCAGGGACTACCGGCTGATGACGCCTCGCTTCCAGGGCGCAAATCTCGACGCCAATCTCGCGCTGGCGGACTCCCTGCGTACGATCGCCACCGAGATCGGCGCAACGCCGGCGCAGGTCGCGATTGCCTGGGTCGCGGCGCAAGGCAAGGAGATCGTGCCGCTGGTCGGCGCAAGAACCCGCATCCGCCTCACCGAAGCGCTCGGCGCGACCAGGGTCACGCTGACACAGGCTCATCTGGCGGCGCTGGCAAAAGCCTTCCCGCCAAACGTTGCAGCCGGCACGCGCTATGCTGCCGAGCAGATGGCGCATCTCGACAGCGAGAAGCCGGCCACCAGGTAACGGCCGCGATCAGGTGCGATGGGCGCTGAGGTCGGTAATCACAGGCCCATCGCCGTTGAGCGGATTGGCGGGGTCGCGCGCGTAGCGCAGCGTCTCGAAGCGCATCGCGCGCGCATCGATCATCAGGAGGCGGCCAACGAGGCCGTCGCCGAAGCCTACGATCTCCCGGATCGCTTCCAGCGCCATCATCGAGCCGAGCACACCCGCCAGTGCGCCCATGACGCCAGCTTCCGCGCAGGCCGGAACGGTTCCGGGCGGCGGCGCTTCCGGAAACAGGCAGCGGTAGGTCGGATTGAACTCGCCCTGCTCGTTCGTCTCATGCGCGCGGATGGTGGTGAGCGAGCCGTCGAAAGTGCCGAGCGCCGCCGTGATCAGCGGCCGCTTTGCGAAGAAGCAGGCGTCAGAGACGAGATAGCGCGTCGAGAAATTGTCGGAGCCGTCGAGCACGAGGTCGTAGTTGCCGATCAGGCTGAGCGCATTGTCGGCGTTGAGCCAGGTGGCATGACCCACGAAGCGGACATGCGGATTGAGCGCGGCAATCCGCTCGGCGGCGCTCTCGACCTTGTGGCGGCCGATATCGGGCGTCGTATGGATCACCTGGCGCTGCAGGTTGGACAGCGACACCACGTCATCGTCGACCACGCCGAGCGTGCCGACGCCGGCAGCCGCCAGATACATCAAAGCGGGCGCGCCGAGCCCGCCGGCACCGACCACCAGCACGGAGGCCCGTTTCAGCGCAGCCTGGCCGGGCCCGCCGACATCGCGCAGCACGATATGGCGGGCATAGCGTTCGAGTTCGTCCGGGTTCAGCATGGTCTTTCGTTCCTCTCAACCCTCATGGTGAGGAGGCGCCACCGGGTCCGCCCAAAGGGCGGCCCGATGACAGGCTCCGCGCCGTCTCGACCCATGAAGGCCCCGATCTCGCCTGCAGCCATCCTTCGAGACGCGGCCTTCGGCCGCTCCTCAGGATGAGGGCCTGAGTCCGTGGCCTCTACGCCACCTGAACCACCGCGACATTGTTCGCGACCAACGAGATGTGCTTCAATGGCATGTTTTTCAATGTTTCGGCGTTCAATGGGCTGGCTGGATTTGTCATGAGATCGATGCTTGCGGCAACCTTGATGTTTGCGGCCGCCACGGGTGCGCACGCCCAGATGACGACATCGCAAGTCGCCGGCACCAAGCCGAAAACGGTCCAGACCGTCCCGGTCCAGCCTCCCGCAATGCAGACGCCGTCGGCGACGGCGGATGCCATGGCAAAAGCGGAGCGGCTGGCGCTCCAGTCCGACCTCGCCTGGGTCGGCCAGTACAACGGCGCCATCACCGGCGACATCAGCGAGCGCATGGTCAACGCCATCAAGGAGTACCAGAAGGCCAAGGGCGGCAAGCCGACCGGCGTGCTCAATCCGCAGGAGCGCGCCGCGCTCGCCGAGACGGCGCGAAAGAAGCAGGAGAGCGTCGGCTGGAAGATCGTGACGGAGCCGACCAGCGGCGCCCGGCTCGGCATCCCCGGCAAGCTGGTGCCGCAGCAGGCAAGCGACGCCAACGGCTCGAAATGGACGTCGCCGACAGGGACGGTGCAGGTGGTTCTCAGCCGCCGTGAGGAGGTGAACCCGACCTCGGCGAAGCTCGCCGATCTCGAGAAGGAGCCGTCGGGACGCAAGATCGACTACACCGTGGTGAAGCCCGACTTCTTCGTGTTGTCGGGATTGCAGGGCCTGAAGAAATTCTACGTACGCGGCACCTTTAGGGGCGACGAGGTCCGCACCATGACGATCCTCTACGACCAGGCGACCGAGAACACGATCGATCCGGTCGTGATCGCGATGTCGAGCGCGTTCAATGCATTTCCGTCCGGACCGCTGGCCGGGCCGCCGCCGCGCAAGACCGTCGAATACGGCACCGGAATCGTCGTCAGCGACGACGGCGCGATTGTCACCGACCGCCTCGTCACCGATGGCTGCCTCGCGATCACGATCGCCGGTTATGGCAGCGCCGACCGTCTCGCCGAGGACAAGGGGCGCGATCTCGCGCTGCTGCACATCTACGGCGCACGCGGCCTGAAGCCGCTCAACCTCGCCGGCGGTGCAGCGAAGACGAATGTCGATGTCGTCGGCATCGCCGATCCGCAAAGCCAGGGCGGCGCGGCCGGCGTGTCGAGCCTCAAGGGGGCGCTGGCGCCGGTCACATCAAGCAATTCCGCACTGTCTCCACCGCCGGCGGTGGGATTTTCCGGTGGCCCGGCGATCGACGGCGACGGCAAGTTCGCCGGCATTGCGCTGTTGAAACCGGCAATGGTTGCGGGACCTGCGACATCAGTACCGGCGTCGCAGGCGGTGATGGTCTCCGCCGAGGCGGTGCGCGGATTCCTGAAGGCGCACGGTGCCACGCCGAATGGCACCTCGACGGACGCGAAAGCCGCCGTCGTTCGCGTGATCTGCGTACGGAAATAGGCCGCGCGAGAGCTCCACTCTCCCGTGTCCCGGACGCGGCGCGGCACGAAGTGACGCTCCGCAGAGCCGGGACCCATGCTTCCTCAAATTCCGTGCAAGTGGCTTTCTGGGCCCCGGCTCTGCAGCGCATTGCTATGCGCTGCGCTTTGTCCGGGGCACGGTTGCGCACCATCACACGTACGACTACGGGGCCGGTAATGGTACGGATTCGCTGGCATTCGCTATTCCGCCATTATCGTTACGGCTGATTCGGACCTCCGCGATCCCTTTGGATCGGGCCGGCACGTCCTGAGCGAGAAGAGCTCAGCATCGAGATCGATGCACGTTCGCGTGGCGTATTCCTGACCCGAGCACTCCAAAGGATTGATCTTCAATGCACACGATCGTACTGGCCACCCAAAAGGGGGGCAGCGGCAAGAGCACGCTCGCCATCGGCCTCGCGCTGGCGGCCAAGCAGGCCGGCTTCACCGTCCGCCTGATCGAGACCGACCCGCAGGGCACCCTGTCCAGCTGGCAGCGGCGCCGCGCCGCCGATGATCTCGTGGTCGAGCCGATCTACCATGCCGCCGACATCGCGCCGCGCCTGAACATGCTCGCCGACAGCGGCCTCCAGCTCGCGATCGTCGATACTGCGGCCGGCCTCAGCGCCGCCACCACTGCTGCGATCCGCCATTCCGATCTCTGCCTGATCCCGGCCCGCCCGAGCGTCGCCGACATCGAGGCGACCGTCTCGACGCTGAGCGTCGCGCGCGCCTGGAAGCGGCCCTACAGCTTCGTGCTGAATCAGACCCCGATCCGCGGCCAGCGCATCGATAACGCCGCGGGCGCGCTCGCCGAGGAAGCGTCGATCGATCTTGCTGACGTGCTGGCGCGTCCGCTGATCGTGATGCGCAACGACCACCAGGACTCGCTTGCGAACGGCCTCGCGGTGAGCGAATTCGCACCGAACGGCAAGTCGGCGGACGAGATCCGCGGCCTCTGGCGCTGGATCGCGACCCGGCTCGAGCTCGAAGCCCCGAGCAATGTCCTGATCGACCAGGTCATGTCGGCTACGGATGGCATGCCGCACATCACCACCGAGCGTGCGGCAGACGAGACCACGAGTCTGGCGTCCTGAGCGGGGCGATCGCTCGGGCGACAGTCGGGCTCTTCGCCATCCGGTGAGAGCCCAAGCGACGAAGCAGTCCGGCCACCAGCCCGGCCGGCTTGCTTCGCTGCGCGCGTTGTAGTGAAGGCTCTATCCTCCCGTCATTGCGAGGAGCCCTTGCGACGAAGCAATCCAGACTGCTGCTGCGGAGGGATTCTGGATTGCTTCGCTGCGCTCGCAATGACGGCGTGGTGGGGTTATCACCTTCGCCGAGACTCAGGGCCTCTCGGTGACAAGCCTGAGGTCACTTCTGACATTTCGGACACCAGAAAGTCGAGCGGCCGTTCTGGGTGAAGCGCTTCACGATACCGCCACAACGCGGCGTCGTGCATTTTTCGCCTTCGCGGTCGTAGACCTTGAACGAGTGCTGGAAATAGCCGAGCTCACCCGAGGTCTGTCGGTGATCGCGCAAGCTGGAGCCGCCGGCCTTGATCGCGTCGTTCAGCACGGTGTGGATCGCGCCGACCAGTCGCGTTGCATGATCCGTCGGCTCGCCCCCGGCGACGCCTTTGCGTTGTCCGGCCTTGGTCGACAGTGTCGCGGCGATCCGGCGCGGCGACAGATGCGAGCGGTGCAGCGCCTCGCAGACATAGATGTTGCCGAGGCCAGCCACCACGCGCTGGTCGAGCAGCGCGGCCTTCAGACTCGTCGTCTTGCCGGCGCAGGAGCGCGCCAGCATCGCGGCGTCGAATTCGTTGCCGAGCGGCTCGGGTCCGAGCCCGCGCAGCAGTGGCTCGTCTTCAAGCGCATGGCGTGCAATCACTTTCATGTAACCGAAGCGGCGCGGATCGTTGAACACGATGTCGGCGCCTGAGGACATCCGAAACAGCACGTGGTCGTGCGCGGAATCCTTGCCCTTCGGATAGTGAAACTCGCCGGGCTGCGCGTCGTTGTCCGGCTTGATGACGCGGAACGAGCCCGACATGCCGAGATGCATCAGCAGCACGTCGCCGGAGGCGAGATCGGCCAGGAGATATTTTGCACGGCGGCCGAGGCCGGTGACGACCTGCCCCCTGAGTCGGGCCACGAAATCAGGCTGGAATGGAAAGCGCAAATCCGGCCGGCGAGCCTCCGCATTGAGGATTTTCGCACCCTCCATGACGGGCTGAAGGCCGCGGCGGACGGTCTCGACTTCGGGCAATTCAGGCATGGTCAGGCATTCACCTTATGAGGGCGGTGTGATAGCGCCATTGCGGCGGGCAGGCTATGGTCCGCCCAGTGGAGTAGAGTAATGGATCGGCCGGGCGAAACCACGCATTTTGGCTACAAAGACGTTCCCCTGGGGGACAAGCAGACGCTGGTGAACGACGTGTTTCACAGCGTGGCGTCACGCTATGATTTGATGAACGATTTGATGTCCGGCGGCCTGCACCGGGTCTGGAAGGACATCATGATCACCGCGCTCGACCCGCCTCGGAGCGACCGGCCGTTTGCCTTGCTCGACGTCGCCGGCGGCACCGGCGACATCTCGTTCCGCGCCGCCAAGGCCGCCGGCCCCGGCTTCCATGCCACGGTCTGCGACATCAATTCCGACATGCTGGCCGTCGGCCGCGAGCGCGCCGCCAAGCGCCATCTCGAGACCCAGGTCGATTTCGTCGAGGGCAATGCCGAAGCACTCGCCTTCGCCGACCGCAGCTTCGATGCCTATACGATCGCTTTCGGCATTCGCAACGTGCCGCGGATCGACCTTGCGCTACGCGAGGCCTACCGCGTGCTGAGGCCCGGCAGCCGCTTCCTGTGCCTGGAATTCTCCACCGTCGAGATGCCCGGCCTCGACAAGCTCTATGATCTGTTCTCGTTCAGGGTGATCCCACCGCTCGGCCGCGTGGTCACGGGCGACGCCGAATCCTACCAATATCTCGTCGAATCGATCCGCAAGTTTCCGAAGCCTGCCGCCTTCGCCGACATGATCCGCGAGGCCGGCTTTTCCCGTGTGAGCTGGCAGACACTCTCCGGCGGCATCGTCGCACTGCATTCGGGCTGGCGTTTGTGATCTCTGCTTTCACCCACATTGCGCGCCTGATCCGCGCCGCGTTCGTGTTTGCGCGCGAAGGCGTGTTCGGCTCGGTCGACCCGAGCCTGGTGCCGCCACCAGGACAACTTGCGCTGAAGCTTGCGCGCATCGTCGAACGGCGCGGCACCAAACACGGCCCGCGAATCTCGCGCGCGCTGACACGGATGGGCCCGGCCTATCTCAAGCTCGGTCAATTCCTGGCCACGCGCCCCGACGTGGTCGGCGTCGTCATGGCGCGCGACCTCGAAAGCCTCCAGGACCGCCTGCCGCCGTTCTCGCAAGCCGAGGCGGAAGCCGCGATCACCACCTCGCTGGAGCGGCCGCTGAAGGACATCTTCGCGAGCTTCGGCCCGCCGGTCGCCGCCGCCTCGATCGCGCAGGTGCATCGCGGCGAAGTTTTGCGCGACGGCATCCGCAAGCCGGTCGCGATCAAGGTGCTCAGGCCCAACGTCGCCGCACGGTTCCGCCGCGATCTCTCCGATTTCTTCTTCGTCGCGCATAGGGCCGAAACCTATTCGGCCGAGGCGCGGCGCCTGCGCCTCGTCGAAGTCATCAACACCATGTCGCGCTCGGTGGCGATGGAGATGGACCTGAGGCTGGAAGCAGCCGCGCTGTCCGAGATGGCGGAGAACACGGAAGGTGATCCCGATTTCCGCGTGCCTGAAGTCGACTGGGATCGCACCACGCACAACGTGCTGACGTTGGAGTGGATCGACGGCATCGCGCTCAACGATCACAAGCGCCTCGCAGAGGCGCAGGTCGATTTGCCCGATCTCGGCCGCAAGGTGATCCAGAGCTTTCTGCGTCATGCGCTGCGCGACGGCTTCTTCCACGCCGACATGCATCCGGGCAACCTGTTCCTGGATGATACCGGCCGTCTCGTCGCGGTCGATTTCGGCATCATGGGCCGGCTCGGCATGAAGGAGCGGCGCTTCCTTGCCGAGATCCTGCTCGGCTTCATCACCCGGGATTATCGCCGCGTCGCCGAGGTGCATTTCGAAGCGGGCTATGTGCCCGCGCACCATTCGGTGGAGAATTTCGCGCAGGCCATCCGTGCCATCGGCGAGCCGATTCACAACCGCACCGCCGAGGAAATCTCGATGGCGCGGCTGTTGACGCTGCTGCTCGAGGTCACCGGCCTGTTCGACATGAGGACGCGGCCCGAGCTGATCCTGCTGCAGAAGACCATGGTGGTGGTCGAAGGCGTGGCACGCGGCTTCGATCCCAAGCTCGACATCTGGAAGATCGCCGATCCCGTGGTGCGCGAATGGATCGAGCGCAATCTCGGACCCGTAGGCCGGGTGCAGGGCGCACTTGCCGGGACCGGCGACATCGCGCGCGTACTGATGCGCCTGCCGGAGATCGCCGAGCGTTCGGTCAAGGTCATCGAGCAGCTCGAGACTATGACTCGCGAGGGCATCAGGCTGTCGCCGGAGAGCATCGCCGCGATGGGGCGCAGCGAGGGCCGCAAGAACCGCTGGCGCACCGTGGCGCTCTGGATCATCGCCGCGACCTTCATCGGCATCCTGATCGCCGTCCGGAATCTATGATTGCACTGCAATCATGTGAATGATAGCATCGCTATCATTCCGTGCTGGAGGGGCGTCATGGCAAGCCTGACCATCCGCAAGCTCGACGATGCCGTCAAAACCTATCTGCGGCTGCGCTCGGCCAGAAACCACAGGTCGGTCGAGGAAGAGGTCAGGGTCATCCTGCGGGAGCTGATCGAGGGCCGCGAGGAGCCGCTGACGCCGTTTTCGGCGCCGCCGGCTCTATCCATCGCCCCAACGCCCCAGCGCACCGGCGCCGTCCCTGAGGCCAACGTCACCCTGATCATCGGCGGCGGGATCGCGGCCTACAAATCGCTCGACCTGATCCGAAGGCTGAAGGAGCGCCGCATCGAGGTCCGCTGCGTGCTGACCAAGGCGGCACAGCAATTCGTCACGCCGCTGGCGGTGAGCGCACTCTCCCATGAGCGCGTCTATACCGACCTGTTCGACCCGCAGAGCGAGTTCGACGCCGGGCACATCCGCTTGGCGCGCGACTGCGACCTGATCGTGGTGGCGCCCGCAACAGCCGACCTGTTGGCAAAGATGGCGAACGGCCATGCCGACGATCTCGCCAGCGCCATCCTGCTCGCCACCAATCGCAAGGTGCTGCTGGCGCCGGCGATGAACCCCTTGATGTGGAGCAACGCGGCGACGCGTCGCAACGTCGCGCAGCTGCAGCGCGACGGCGTGGTGCTGATCGGCCCGAACTCGGGCGAGATGGCGGAGGCGGGTGAAGCCGGTGTCGGCCGCATGTCGGAAGCCATCGAAATCGCCAACGCCGCCGAACGGCTGCTGCGGCCGCCGGTGCCGAAGCCGCTCGCCGGCAAGCGCGTGCTGATCACCGCAGGTCCCACCCATGAGGCGATCGATCCGGTGCGCTACATCGCCAATCGCTCCTCCGGCAAGCAGGGCTTTGCCATCGCCGCCGCCGCGCAGGCGGCCGGCGCCGAGGTGATTCTGGTGAGCGGCCCGGTCGATCTCGACGATCCCGCTGGCGTCACCGTGAAGCATGTCGAATCGGCGCGGCAGATGCTGGAGCAGGTGCAGGCCGCGCTTCCCGCCGATGTCGCGATCTTCGCCGCCGCGGTCGCCGACTGGCGCGTCGCCAACGAGGGCGAGCAGAAGCTGAAGAAGACTTCAGCCGGCATGCCCCCGCTTCAGCTGGTTGAAAACCCCGACATCCTCGCCACGATCTCGAAGCTGACCGACAAGCGCCCGCCGCTGGTGATCGGTTTCGCCGCCGAGACAGAACATCTCATCGAGAACGCCAAAGCAAAATTCGCGCGCAAGGGCTGCGACTGGATCGTCGCCAACGACGTCTCGCCCGCCACCGGCGTGATGGGCGGTGACCGCAACACGGTCCACCTCCTCAGCCGCAAGGACGGTGCGAAGGACGGCGAGATTGCAGTTGATTCCTGGCCGGTGATGACCAAGGAACAGGTCGCCATCGAACTGGTCGCGCACATCGCCAGAAGCGTGACTGAGAAATCCCGGGAGCCGGCATCTTGAGCACGAAGGTCACCGTCGAACTGCAACGCCTCGCCCATGCCGAAGGCCTGCCGCTGCCGGCCTATCAGACGGCGGAGGCCGCCGGCCTCGACCTGATGGCCGCGGTGCCGGAGGCCGAGCCGATGACGCTCGCGCCCGGCCAATATGCGCTGGTGCCGACGGGCCTCGCCATCGCCTTACCGCCCGGGCACGAGGCGCAGGTGCGGCCGCGCTCGGGGCTGGCCGCCAAGCACGGCGTCACCGTGCTGAACTCCCCGGGCACGATCGACGCTGACTACCGCGGCGAGATCAAGGTGATCCTGATCAACCACGGCGCGGCACCGTTCGTGATCAACCGTGGCGAGCGCATCGCCCAGATGGTGATCGCGCCCGTGGTGCAGGCCGCGCTGGTTCCCGTGGCCACGTTGTCAACGACCGATCGCGGCGCCGGCGGCTTCGGCTCGACCGGCCGCTAGCTTCTTACCTCTCCCGCTTGCAAAGCGGCGGAGGGAGCGCACCTGCTCCGCGGCGGCGATCTCGCCCAAATCTTCAGCCCCGCTAACGCACGGCAGCTCCAGCCGAATCATCCGAAGCATTACGTGACTCCGGAACCGCGCCCGGCATTTTTGTGGGGCCGCCTTTGCGTTCACGATCTGGACTCTTACCGGCGGAGTCGCGGTGAGGGTATTGTCTTTTGATTCGCGCGCGACGGGGGTCGCCGCGCGTAGATTCGTGCGGTCTTGGGGCAACTATGTCAGGCGTGATCGTGTCGATGCGTCGGACGCTGTTGTCGTGCACATCGCTGGCGCGCAACGGCTTGGTGGGAGGCGCTCTCGCAGCGCTGCTGCCGGCTGCGCCGGCCAAGGCCGCCGATCTCGTCGACACCCTCTCCATCATGCTGGATTTCAACCGGCAGGAACTCGCGGTGCTCGCCACCGCGCTGGCCTTGCTCGGCTTCTCGGTCATGGCCGCGATCCTGTTGATGCGCACGCGGGTGCGCACGGCAAAGAACGAGGCGCGGCTGCGTGCCCGGATCGGGGAACTGCAACTCCAGGCCGACCGTTTCGGCGCGCTGTTGTTCGCCGAGCCGCAGATCCTGATCTCCTGGCCGGCCGGCGACAATCGCGCGCAGATTTCCGGCGACATCTCCATGGTGCTGCCGCGCGACTCCTCGCCGCAGCGCGTGCTGGCGTTCGGAACCTGGCTGCCGCCGGAACCCGCGCTGCGGATGGACCATGCGGTCGATGCGCTGCGCGATCGCGGCGACGGGTTCCAGCTGACGCTGACCACGGCGTATGGCCACACGCTGGAAGCGATCGGCCGCGCCATCGGCGGCCAGGCCATTGTCCGGATTCGCGAACTCTCAGGACTACGCCGCGATCTGGCCGAGACCAATCTGCGCTACAAGGCGCTCTCCGACGAGACCGAGATGCTGCGCGGCTTTGCCGCCGCCGCACCCTGGCCGATCTGGGCCAAGGGCGAGAACGGCGCGCTGACCTACGCCAACCCGGCCTATGTCCGCGCCACCGAGGCGAACAGCGTCACCGAAGCCCAGGAGCGCAAGCTCGAGCTGCTCGACAGCGCCGACCGCACCGCGATGGAGCGGGGGCTGAAGGACGCGGCCAATTTCAACTCGCGGCTGCCGATCGTGATCGGCGGCGAGCGGCGCATCTACGACGTACGCGCCGTCAATGTTGGCAGCGGCAGCGTCGGCGTTGCCATCGATGCCAGTGAGGCGGATGCGCTGAGCTCGGCGCTGGTACGCATGGCGGAGGCGCACCGCCGCACGCTCGACCAGCTCTCCTCCGGCGTTGCCGTGTTCGACGGCCACCGGCGCCTTGCCTTCTACAACGATTCCTATCGGCGGCTGTGGGACCTCGACCGCAACTTCCTCGACGCCAATCCGGACGATTCCAGCATACTCGACCAGCTCCGCGCCGCGCGCAAATTGCCGGAGCAGCCGGACTTCCGCGCCTGGAAAGCCAAGCTGCACGAAGCTTACCGCGCGGTCGAGACCGCCAAGGACACCTGGTTCCTGCCCGACGGCCGCGCGCTCTCGGTCGTCACCACGCCGAACCCCGAAGGCGGCGTCACTTATCTGTTCGATGACGTCACCGAGAGCCTCGACCTCGCCCGCCGCTTCGACGGCCTGATCCGGGTTCAGCGCGAGACGCTGGACAGCCTCGCCGAGGGCGTTGCGGTGTTCGGCAGCAACGGCAAGGCGCAGCTGTTCAATCCGGCCTTCGTCCGGATGTGGAAGCTGTCGAGCGACGCCATGCGCGACGAGCCGCATATCCAGACGGTGGAAGGCTGGTGCCATCAGCTGTTCGACGACCCCGCAGTCTGGCGCCAGATCCGCGAGGCCATCACCTCGATCGAGAACCGCGCCGACGTGCCGCTGAAGTTGGAGCGCAAGGACGGCAGCGTGCTCGACGGCATGATCCGGCCGCTGCCCGACGGCGCCACCATGCTGACGTTCCAGGACATTACCGATACCGAGAATGTCGAGCGCGCGCTGCGCGAGCGCAACGAGGCGCTGGAGGCCGCCGACCAGATGAAGGTGGATTTCGTCCACCACGTTTCCTACGAGTTGCGCTCGCCGCTCACCACCATCATCGGCTTTGCACATTTCCTCAGCGATCCCTCGACCGGGCCGCTGACGCCGAAGCAGGCCGAATATCTCGACTACGTCACCAAATCGACCAACGCGCTGCTCGCGCTCACCAACAACATCCTGGATCTCGCCACCATCGACGCCGGCGCGATGAAGCTGGAACTCGGGCAAGTCGACGTCAGCAAGGCCATCGAGCTCGCCGCCGAGGGCATCCAGGACCGGCTCGCCACCGACCGCATCCGCCTCAAGGTCGAGATCGCGCCCGATGTCGGCAGCTTCACCGGCGACGAAAAGCGCGTGGTGCAGGTGCTCTATAACCTCCTCGCCAACGCCGTCGGGTTTTCTCCACAGGATTCCACCGTCGGGATCAGCGCGCGCCGCACCGAACGCAGCGTGGTCTTCACCGTGACAGATTCGGGACCTGGAATACCCGCCGACATGAGGGACAAGGTGTTCAACTGGTTCGAAAGCCGCTCGCAGGGCTCGCGTCACCGCGGCGCCGGGCTCGGCCTGTCGCTGGTGCGCTCCTTCGTCGAGCTGCATGGCGGCAAGGTGCGGGTGGATTCGATCGTCGGCCGGGGCACGGTCGTGATCTGCGACTTCCCGACCGACCAGGCGGCGCATCGCGACGCCGCCGAATGACCGTACCCGTCACATTCTCCGTCGCGCTTCACAACGAGACGGCCACCGCGCAGCTGATGGCCGACCTTGCGTTGCTGGTCGGTCCCGGTGACGTCATCACCCTCACCGGCGATCTCGGCGCCGGCAAGACCGCGGCGGCGCGCAGCCTGATCCGCTACCTCGCCGGCGACGAGGCGCTGGAAGTTCCGAGCCCGACCTTCACGCTGGTGCAGGGCTACGAGCTGCCGCCCTTCCCGGTGCTGCATGCCGATCTCTACCGCGTCGAGGACGAGGGCGAACTCGAGGAGATCGGGCTGTCGCCGCTGCCCGATGCCACGCTGGTGCTGATCGAATGGCCGGAGCGCGCTCCGTCGGCGATGCCTGAAGACCGTATCGACATCGCACTGACGCACCGGCCGGCGCTGGGCTCGAACGCACGTGCCGCCGACATCACCGGCCATGGCAAGGGCGCCGCGCAAGTCGCGCGGCTGAAGGCGCTGCGCGAATTCCTCGACGCATCCGGTTACATCGATGCGACGCGACGGCGTATGAATGGCGACGCCTCGACGCGCTCCTATGCGCGGCTGCTGCGCGACGATGAGATCGTCATCCTCATGAACTTCCCGCAACGGCCCGATGGTGCGGCGCTGTACAACGGAAAATCCTACAGCGCCGCGGTGCATCTTGCCGAGAACATCAGGCCTTTCGTTGCCATGGACGCAGGCTTGCGCGTGGTGGGGATCTCGGCGCCCGCGATCCACCATTACGATCTCGACCACGGCTTCCTGATCTCAGAGGATTTCGGCAGTGAAGGCGTGGTCGAAGGTGATCCGCCGCGCCCGATCGCCGAACGTTACGAAGCTGCGACCGACGTGCTGGCCGTGCTGCACAGAAGGACATTGCCGCAGACGCTGCAGCTGCCGGATCAGACCTACACCATTCCTGCCTTCGACACCGAGGCGCTACTGATCGAGATCGGGTTGATGCCGGAATGGTATCTGCCCGATCGCAACGCACCGCTGAGCGATGAGAAGCACGCAGAGTTCTTCGCGATGTGGCGCGAGTTGCTGAAAAAGCCGTTGGCCGGGCCGAAGACGTGGGTCATCCGCGATTATCACTCGCCGAACTTGATCTGGCTCGCTGACCGCGACGCCATCAAACGCGTCGGCGTGATCGACTTCCAGGACGCCGTGCTCGGGCCGCACTCTTATGACGTGGTGTCGCTGCTGCAGGATGCGCGTGTCGACGTCCCTGAAACCCTCGAGCTGGCGCTGCTGTCGAGCTACATCAAGACGCGCCGCGTAAGCGATGCGAGCTTCGATGCAGCCGGTTTCGCCGAGAGCTACGCTATCATGTCGGCGCAGCGGAACACGCGCCTGCTCGGCACCTTCGCCCGCCTCAATCGCCGCGACGGCAAGCCGCATTATCTGCGCCATCAGCCGCGGATCTGGACCTATCTCCAGCGCTCGCTGGCGCATCCCACGCTCAGCCATTTGCGCGATTGGTATCTCGCCAACGTCCCGCCGCCCGAAGAACCATAGCAGCGGCGTCTCAAGCCTGATTTGGGCCCGATTTACCGGCTGTTAGCCAAGACTCGCTATTCTGACGGCGAGGCAGCCGGATAATTACGGGGCTGGAGCGGAGTAGATGGCGGTAAGGACGGACCAGCGCGGCAACAGCCGGATTGTTTTCGAACGCGGGATACCGGCCCAGATGATGGGAATCGACGGCACCTGGCGGCGCGACTGCGCCATGGAGGACGTCTCCGAGAGCGGCGCCAAGCTGACCATCGACGGCTCAGTGGAAGGCCTGCATTTGAAGGAATTCTTTCTCCTGCTGTCGTCCACCGGGCTCGCCTACCGGCGTTGCGAACTGGCCTGGGTCAATGGCGACCAGATCGGCGTCAATTTCCTCAAGGTTGGCGACAAGAAGAAAAAGGCACGTTCCACAGCCGTTGGGGCGTGACGGCCACACCCGTCGTACAACCGTCACGGCGGGTGGTTAAGGCGGTTGAGACGCGGTGCGGCTGATGAAGTCCCGTGCTAGGATTTGCTGCGAACGCGAAAGGTCTGAGAAAGCAAAGGATGTCCGTCAAACCGACCAAAGCCATGGTGCTCGCCGCAGGGTTCGGCCTGCGCATGCGCCCCCTGACGGACAGGATGCCGAAGCCGATGGTGCCGGTCGCCGGCCAGCCGCTGCTCGACCACGTGCTCGACAAGCTCGGCCACGCCGGCGTGACCGAAGCAGTGGTCAACGTCCACTACCTGCCGGACCAGATCATCAACCACGTCGCATCGCGCCAGCTTCCGCGCGTGACCATCTCGGACGAACGCGACCAGGTGCTCGGCACCGGCGGCGGCGTGGTCAAGGCGCTGCCGCTGCTCGGCGACGCGCCGTTCTTCCACGTCAATTCCGACACGCTGTGGATCGACGGCGTGCGCTCGAACCTGACGCGGCTCGCAGAGAATTTCGACCCGGCGCGCATGGATATCCTGCTGCTGATGGCGCCGACCGCAACCAGCATCGGCTATAGCGGCCGCGGCGATTACGGCATGCTGCCCGACGGCGCCTTGCGCAAGCGCAAGGAGAAGGAGGTCGTCCCGTTCGTCTATGCCGGCGCCGCGATCATGTCGCCGTCGATCTTTGCGGGCGCGCCCAAGGGCGAATTCTCGCTGACCAAGATGTTCGACCGCGCCAACGAGCAGGAGCGGCTGTTCGGCCTGCGCCTCGACGGCGTCTGGATGCATGTCGGCACGCCTGATGCCGTGCACGCCGCGGAAGAGGCGTTCCTGGAGAGCGTGGCGTAAGGCCGCTCTTGTGTCCCGGACGCGGTGCGGCACAAAGTGCCGCTCCGCAGAGCCGGGACCCAGCCCATCCTCACTTGCGGAATGACGTAATCTGGGCCCCGGCCCAGCAGCGCATCACTACGTGCTGCGCTGCGTCCGGGGCACGAGACGTGATGCCCGCGAACAGCGGGGATGACTCACTCCCGCCCATGACCATTCGGCTTCGCCTCCCTATATTGCCCTGATTCCCGAATCAGGCAGCTCATGCGCGTTTTCAGCGTTCCCATCTCAGTTCCGTTCCTGCGCACGGTCGTCTCGGCCCTGCTCGACGGCCGGCTGGTCGAGGGATTCGAGGCGCGCAGGGAACCGGCGCGGCTGGCCGACGCCACGCTGTATCTGCCGACCAGGCGCGCGATGCGCGTCGTGCGCGAGATCTTCCTCGACGAGATGAAATCGGACGCTGTCGTGCTGCCGCGCATCGTCGCACTCGGCGACATCGACGAGGACGAGCTCGCTTTCACTGAGGAGAGCGAACAGTTTTCCGGCGCAACGCCGCTCGACATTCCGCCGCGGCTGGGCGAGCTCGAACGGCGGCTGACGCTGGCGCAGCTCGTCGCCGCCTGGGCCAAGGGCCCGGTGCTGGCGCCGCTCGTGGTCGGCGGCCCCGCATCGACGCTGGCGCTGGCTTCCGATCTCGCGCGCCTGATCGACGACATGGTGACGCGCGGCGTCGACTGGAGCGCCCTTGATGGGCTCGTGCCTGACAACCTCGACCGCTACTGGCAGCACTCGCTCGAATTCCTGCGCATCGCCCGCATCGCCTGGCCCAATCATCTCGCTGAGATCAACCGCATCGAGCCGGCCGCGCGGCGCGATCTCCTCATCGCAGCCGAAGCTAGGCGGCTGACCGCGGATCCGCACGGCCCCGTCATCGCGACCGGCTCGACCGGCTCGATGCCAGCGACCGCAAAATTCCTGCGCGCGGTCGCCGCGCTGCCGCATGGCGCGGTGGTGCTGCCGGGCCTCGACACCGATCTCGACGACGACGCCTGGCGCAGCATCGGCGGCGTGCGCGATTCGCTCGGCAAGTTCGCGGAGCATCCGGCCTCGAACCATCCGCAATACGCCATGCACGCGCTGCTGCAACGCTTCGGCATCAAGCGCAGCGATGTCGAGATTCTTCAGCCGCCGGCGGAAGGCGGTCGGGACCTGCTGGCGTCCGAATCGATGCGGCCATCCGCCAAGACCGAAGTCTGGCACGACCGGCTGAAGCAGCCAGACGTCGCCGCGAAGATCGCGGGCGGCATGAAGAACCTCGCGGTGGTCGAGGCGCCCAATCCCGAGATGGAAGCGCTCGCCATCGCCATCGCGATGCGCGAGGCCAGGCACATCGACAAATCCGCGGCTCTGGTCACGCCCGACCGCGCGCTGGCGCGGCGGGTGATGGCGGCGCTGACCCGATGGGATCTCGCCTTCGACGATTCCGGCGGCGACGTGCTGATGGAAACCTCCGCTGGCGTCTTTGCACGCCTTGCAGCCGAGGCGGCGACCAAGGGCCTGGAGCCGCCGACGCTGCTGGCGATGCTGAAGCATCCGCTGTGCCGGCTCGGCCGCGCGGCGGGCGGGTGGAAGATGGCAATCGAGGGCCTGGAGCTGGCGGTGCTGCGGGGCACACGGCCGCCTGCGGGCACCGCGGGCCTCCTGCGCGAATTCAACCGCTTTCGCGAGGAGCTGGCAAAGCTGTGGCGCGGCGAGATCTCCGCGCTCCACAAAGCCGAGCCGCGCGCGCGTCTCAAGGCCGAGGATATCGATCGCATCCAAGCTCTGATCGATGCCCTGCAAAAGGCATTGGCGCCGATCGAGCGCCTGCCGCCGTCGAAGCCATATGACTTCGCCGAGCTCGCGCATCGGCATCGCGAGATCATGATCGAGCTGTCGCGCGACGAGCAGGGCATCCCGCTCGCCTTCGAGGAGCGCGATGGTCTTTCGCTCGCCGGCGCGTTCGACGACCTGCTGCGCGGTGGCACGACCAGCGGACTGATGGTGCCGCTGCCTGATTACCCCGACGTCTACCAGACGGCGTTCGGCGATCGTGCGGTGCGGCGGCGCGACAGGCCGGGCGCGCGGCTGCAGATCTACGGTCCGCTGGAATCGCGCCTGATGCAGGCCGATCGCATCATCGTGGGCGGCCTGATCGAAGGCGTCTGGCCGCCGGCGCCGCGCATCGATCCCTGGCTCAGCCGGCCGATGCGGCACGAGCTCGGTCTCGATCTGCCGGAGCGCCGCATCGGCCTTTCCGCCCATGACTTCGCGCAGCTGCTCGGCGGGGATGAAGTGATCCTCACGCATTCCGCGAAGGCCGGCGGCGCGCCAGCCGTCGCTTCGCGCTTCCTGCATCGGTTGGAGGCGGTGGCAGGCGACGAGCTCTGGAAGACGGCCATTCGCGCCGGCGAGAAATATGTGCAGTTCGCGGCTGCACTGGACCAGCCCGACGAGGTCAGGCCGATCAAGCAGCCGGAGCCGCGCCCGCCGCGTGCGACGCGGCCTCTAAAGATGTCCGTGACCGCGATCGAGGACTGGCTGCGCGATCCCTACACGATCTATGCCAGGTACATTCTGCGGCTCGATGCGCTCGATCCCGTCGACATGCCGCTATCGGCCGCAGACCGCGGCTCGGCGATTCACGAAGCGATCGGCGAATTCACTGAAAGCTATGCGACGCGTCTGCCTGACGATCCCGCGCGCGTGCTGCGCGCGATCGGCGAGAAGCATTTCGCGCCGCTGATGGAACGACCCGAGGCGCGGGCGCTGTGGTGGCCACGCTTCCAGCGCATCGCGCGCTGGTTCGGCGAATGGGAGACGGCGCGTCGCGACGCAATCGAGGCGATCGTCGCGGAGACCCATGGCGAGATCTCGATCATGCTCGATCATCAGCGCAGCTTTAAGCTCTCGGCCCGCGCCGACCGCATCGAGCGGCGCCAGGGCGGCGGCTATGCCATCCTCGACTACAAGACCGGCCAGCCGCCAAGCGACAAGCAGGTCCGCATGGGATTGTCCCCGCAGCTCACGCTAGAAGCAGCGATCCTGCGTGAAGGCGGTTTTAGTGACATCGACGCCGGTTCTTCGGTGAGCCAGCTCGTCTATGTCCGCCTGAGCGGCAACAATCCGGCGGGAGAAGAGCATGTCCTCCAGCTCAAGATAAATAAGGGCGACGAGCCGATTCCGCCGGACACCACAGCCGCCGACGCAAGAGCCAAGCTGGAGGCGCTGATCCGCGCCTTCGACGACGAGAACCAGGCTTATACCTCGCTGAACCTGCCGATGTGGGCGAACCGCTACGGCACCTATGACGATCTCGCCCGGATCAAGGAATGGTCCGCGGCCGGCGGTTTGGGGATCGAGGAATGGTGAAGCTGCCGCGCCCGATCCCCGACGAGGTGCGCGCGCGGCAGGCGCGTGCGTCGGATCCGACCGCGTCGGCCTTCGTGTCGGCCAATGCCGGCTCCGGCAAGACCCATGTGCTGGTGCAGCGGGTGATCCGCCTGCTCCTGTCGGGCGTGCCGCCGGAGAAGATCCTCTGCATCACCTTCACCAAGGCCGCTGCCGCCAACATGGCCGAGCGCGTGTTCACCACGCTCGGGCATTGGGTAACGCTGGATGATGCCGGGCTGGACGCCGCGATCCGCGCCGTCGGCATCCCGCATCCTGATCGAAAATTGCGGCGCGAAGCGCGAAAACTGTTCGCCTGCGCGCTGGAGACGCCCGGCGGGCTGAAGGTGCAGACCATCCACGCGCTGTGCACGCGCCTGCTTCAGCAGTTTCCATTCGAGGCCAATGTGCCCGCGCGCTTCTCGGTCATCGACGAGCGCGACCAGACCGACATGATGGAGCGCGCCAATCTGAAGGTGCTGCTGGAAGCCGCGCGAGATCCCGACAGCGTCACCGGCCGCGCGCTGCTGACGGCGATGGCGAACGCCGCCGATGTCACCTTCAAGGAGGTCGTGCGGGAAGCGTGTCTCAGCCGCGATCATTTCATGGCTTGGACCGATGAGGCCGGCAACGCGGAGGCCGCGGCGGCCCAGATGGCCGCGGTACTGGGCGTCGGCGCGAGCGATCGCATCGAGGACGTCGAGACGGAGATCCTTGATGGACCGTTCCTGCCACGATCGCGCTGGGACGAGATAGCCCTTGTGCTTGACAACGGGAACAAGACCGAAAAGGCCCATTCCGATTGCTTGCGAAGTGCGAAAGGCTCCTCGGGAAGTGAACAAGTCGATATCTATCTCGGAGTGTTCCTGACCGATGATAAGAAGCAACCGCGCAAGGCGCTATTTACCAAGCAGTTTTGCAAGGACCATCCATCCGTCGCTGATCTTCTGGAGAGAGAGGCGCAGCGTCTCGAGGCTCTGATAGATAAGCGCCGTGCGGTGATCGTACGCGACCGAACCGCCGCCCTGCTGCACATCGCGACCGCAGCTGCCGCAAATTACCGCCGCGAGAAGCAGGAGCGCGGCCTGCTCGACTATGACGACCTCATCGACAAGACGCTGGCGATGCTGGATCGCGTCGCCTCGGGCTGGGTGCATTACAAGCTCGATCGCGGCGTCGACCACGTGTTGATCGACGAGGCGCAGGACACCAGCCCGCGGCAATGGGACATCGTCGCGCACATCATCTCCGAGTTCACCGCAGGCGAAGGTGCGCGCGAGGGGCTGAACCGCACGGTCTTTGCTGTCGGCGACGAGAAGCAGTCGATCTTCTCGTTCCAGGGCGCGGCTCCGCATGAATTCGATGCGCGCCGGCGCGAGTTGCACCGCAAGTTCACGGCCGCCGGGCTGAAGTTCGATCCGGTCGCCTTCACCTATTCGTTCCGCTCGGGCGCCGCGATCCTGCATTCGGTCGATCACGTCTTCCGCGATCCCGCGATCTACAAGAGCATCCATTCGGTCGAGATCGGCCATCCCCTGCACAATGCGCTCGCCGATGCCGGGCCGAGCGTGATCGAGCTGTGGGATCTCGCGGAGGCCGACGATCGGCAGGACATCGAGGGCTGGCGCGCGCCGTTCGATGGCGTCGCCGTCACCAGCCCCGAGGTCAAGCTTGCCCGACGCATCCAGGCCGAGATCAAGCGGCTGGTCGAGAGCGGCACGCTGACCGGGCACGAAGGCGAGCGTCGTCCCCTGCGCTATGGCGACATGCTGATCCTGGTGCGCCGGCGCGGCAACGCGTTCGACGCCGTGATCCAGGCGCTGAAGCACGCCGGCATTCCGGTCGCCGGTGCCGACCGGCTCAAGCTCACCGAGCATATCGCGATTATCGACCTGATGAACCTTGCGGACGCGCTGCTGCTGCCGCAGGACGATCTTGCGCTTGCGGTGGCACTGAAGAGCCCGCTGTTCGGGCTCGACGACGACGATTTGTTTCAGCTTGCCCATGATCGCAAGGGGTCGCTACGCCGCTCGCTCGGCGAGCATGCAGTCGGAAGCGAGAAGTTCACGACAGCGTTGCAGCGCCTGGAGACCTGCGAGATCCGCGCCCGCGAGGAGACACCGTTCGCCTTCTACGCCTGGCTGCTAGGGGGCGACGGCGACCGTGCCCGCATCCTGCGCCGTCTCGGTCACGAGGCCAATGACGCGCTCGACGAATTTCTGGAGCTTGCGCTGAACTACGAGCGCAAGGCGCCGGCCTCGCTGCAGGGTTTTATGGCCTGGTTGCGCTCGGCCGACACCGAGGTGAAGCGCGACATGGAGATCTCGCGCGATGAGGTGCGGGTGATGACCGTGCACGGCGCCAAGGGCCTGGAGGCCTCGGTCGTGTTCATGGTCGACACCACGTCGTCGCCCGCAGACTCGCAGCGGCTGCGGCTGATCCATGTGCCGCGCGGCAATGGCGGCGAGGTCGTGGTCTGGGCCGGGCGCAAGGCGGATGATCCCAAGCCCGTCGCCGAGGCACGCAAGGTGATGCTCGAGGAGACCGAGGACGAGTATCGCCGCCTGCTCTACGTCGCGATGACGCGCGCGGCCGACCGGCTGATCGTCGGCGGCTGCATGCCCGGCAACATGAAGACGGTGCGCAAGCTGAGCTGGTACGACCTCGTCGATACCGGGCTCGCCGGCTCGGGCCTCGACAAGCAGGTGATCGAGACGCCGCTCGGCAAGGTGACCCGATTCGCCCGGCCGGAGGATGTCGCGGCGCTCGGCACGCCCGCGACGTCAGTGCACCAGACCATCGCGCTGCCGGATTGGCTGCGGACACCGGCTCCGCGCGAGACCAGTGATAACGATCCCGTGCGTCCCTCGGGCCAGTCTGCCGAGGAGGGCCGCAGCATACGGTCAGGCGAATCAATCCGGTCGCGCGCGCTGGCGCTGCAACGCGGCACGCTGGTGCACCGTCTGCTGCAATCCCTGCCCGACATCGCCAGCGAGCGCCGGCGCGAGGCCGCGCTCGGCTTCATGGCGCGCAACGCCTCTGACTGGCCGGAGGCCGACCGCACCGCACTGGCCGACAAGGTACTCGCCTTGATCAACGAACCGCGTTTCGCCCCGGTCTTTGCCGCCGGCAGCCGGGCGGAGGCTTCGATCGTCGGCCGGCTGGAGCGGCCGGGCCGCACCCCGGCCTTGGTGTCGGGGCAGATCGACCGGCTGGTCGTTCGTCCCGAAGAGGTCCTGATCGTCGATTTCAAGACCAACCAGACGGCTCCCAAAAGCGCGGCTGAGGCGCCCGCCGCCTATGTCCGGCAGCTTGCGCTGTACCGGGCGGTGCTGGCGCGGCTTTATCCCCAAAAGCCGATCAGGACCGTCCTGCTCTGGACCGAGGCCCTTGAATATATGGAGATTTCGGCCCCCGCGCTGGACGCGGCGCTGGCATCCCTTCATCTCGGTGTGAGCGTCCTTGACCCGGCAAGGAGCCGTTCATAGGTTCACCCCATGATCCCGGGCGCGATTCCAGGTCGCGCCGATTCTCTTTCAACCGAGTGAGGTACTCCCAATGGCCGTTAGCAAGGTTTCCGACGCCGATTTCGAAGCCGAAGTGCTCAAGGCGAACGGCCCCGTGGTCGTCGATTTCTGGGCCGAATGGTGCGGCCCCTGCCGCATGATCGCGCCCGCCCTCGACGAGATCGCCGGTGCGATGGGCGACAAGGTCAAGATCGTCAAGCTCAACGTCGACGAGAGCCCGAAGACCGCGTCGAAGTACGGCGTGATGTCGATCCCGACCCTGATGATCTTCAAGGGCGGCGAGATGGCCTCGCGCCAGGTCGGCGCGGCGCCGAAGGCGAAGCTGCAGCAGTGGATCACGTCGGCGGTCTGATCTGCGCTGCATCCATTTATTTTCGACAACGGCCGGCGAAAGCCGGCCGTTTTGCGTTGATGGGACGTGTTCAGCGTATGACGAGTCCCGCCCTTGCCAGCCCCTCCCGCGAAACGCGCCCGAAGATCGAGCCCTCTCGTCGCGATGGAGGCGCGTTCGGTCGACGAGATCCCGCGCGGCAAGGAATGGCAATATGAACCCAAGTGGGACGGCTTCCGCTGTCTGCTGTCGCGCGACGGCAGCAGCGTCGACCTGCGCTCCAAATCCGGCGAGGATCTCGCGCGCTATTTTCCCGAGATCGTCGCCGCTGCGCTGAAGTTGAAAGCTGATCGCTTCACGCTCGACGGCGAGATTGTGGTGCCGCACGGCAGGAGCTTTTCCTTCGACGCGCTGCTGCAACGCATTCATCCGGCGGCGAGCCGCGTGAAGAAGCTCTCGGTGGAGACACCGGCGCTCTATCTTGTTTTCGATCTGCTCGCGACGTCCCGGGAGAAAGATCTGGCCGAGAAGACGCTGCGCGAGCGCCGGCCGGCGCTGGATGCGTTCGCGAAAGCCAACCTCAAGGGCAGCATCTTCCGTCTTTCACCGACAACGGCCAGCTACGCGACCGCCGAGAAATGGCTGGCGCAATCCGGCGGCGGCTCGGACGGCGTCATCGCCAAGCGCATCGACCTGCCCTACCAGGCGGGAAATCGCGACGGCATGCAGAAGATCAAGAAATTCCGCAGCGCCGATTGCGTGGTCGGCGGCTTCCGCTACGCCACCAACAAGATCGCCGGCCGGAAAGTCGTCGGCTCGCTGCTGCTCGGGCTCTATAACGACAAGGGTCTGCTGCATCATGTCGGCTTCACCTCGGCGATCAAGGCGGAGGAGAAGCCAGCCTTGACCGATCGGCTCGAAGCATTGATTGGCGAGCCCGGCTTCACCGGCAACGCGCCGGGCGGGCCGAGCCGCTGGTCGACCGAGCGCTCGGCGAAATGGTGTCCGCTCAAGCCGAGGCTGGTGATCGAGGTCTGCTACGACCACTTTAGCGGCGAGCGCTTCCGGCACGGCACCTCGATCCTGCGCTGGCGTCCGGACAAGGCACCGCGGCAATGCCGCTTCGAGCAGTTGAAGCAGAAGGCGGCCGATCCGATGAAGCTGCTGAAGTGACGCGCGCTCGTGCCCCGGACGCAGCGCAGCGCTTCTTCAGCGTTGCGCTGCAGAGCCGGGGCCCAGGTGACGGCATTCTGGGTCCCGGCTCTGCGGCTCGCTGCGCGATGCGCCTTGTCCGGGACACGAGAGGTTCTACTTGATCCACCCCGTGGCAAGCGCGTTCGCCAGCTCCGCCTGACCGTTGCGGCGCGCAAGCTCCGCCATCGCGTCGTGATCATACGCGACATGACGGAACGTCACCTGCCAGGCACCATCGACGCGTTCGAGGACCGCATAACGCGCGTGCGGCGTGCCGGCTTCGACGACATGCGGGAATGGATGCTTGTCCCGGAAGCCGGGACTGCCGACGCTGCCGGGATTGACGATCAGCCGGCCGTCACGCAGGCGCACGGCGCGGGCGAGGTGGGTGTGGGCGCAGAGGATCAGCGGTTGAGCGATGCCTTGCGCAAATTGCTCGATCCGGTCCAGCGGCGACAGCGCCACCGCGCCGTCGGGATGCACGGTATCGAGCCAGTACACCTCGTCACTGCCGGGTGTTGCGTGACAGAGGAAGACCTCGTCACGGAAGACGCGCGTCATCGGTTGCGCGCGCAGCCAGTCGAGTTGCGCGAGGTCGAGCTGCGCGTAAGCCGGACGATCCCACGAGCCCATTTTCTCCGGCGGACGGTCGAGCAAATAGCGGTCGTGATTGCCGAGCACGTGGACGGCATCGAGCGACATCAAGATCTCGATCGTTCGGCGCGCATCGAGCGGGCCACTCAGCATGTCGCCGAGATTGACGATGTCGACGATGCCCTGCGCGCGGATATCGGCGAGCACAGCTTCCAGCGCGAGGTAGTTTCCGTGGATGTCGGCAATCGCAGCAAAGCGCATTGGCATTCTCGCTTTCGTGCCTCGGACGCAGCGCAGCGCGTCTTCCGCGGTGCGCTTGTCCGGGACACGAGACTATGCAGGAGGCGTGCCGTTGATCGCCAGCACGTGGCCGGCGAGATACAGCGAGCCGGTGATCAGGATGCGCGGCGGCAGCTCGTAGGCGAGCTGAGCAAGCGCACGCAGGGCGGCTTCGACGCCGGGTGCGGGCTCGACGCGCATGCCGAGGCTGCGCGCGGCATCGGCGAGGCGATCGACCGGCATCGCGTTCTCGGTGTCTGGAATTGGCACTGCGATGATGTGACGGGTGAGGCCAGCGAAATTGGCGAGAAAACCCTGCGCGTCCTTGTTGGCCATCATGCCGGTGATGACCACCAGCGGCCGCGACACCCGCTCTTCGAGATCGCCGAGCGCGGCGGCCGCAACGCGGCCACCCTCGGCATTGTGGCCGCCGTCGAGCCAGATCTCCGAGCCTTTCGGCCCCCAGGACAGCAGCTCACCCGAGGTGAGGCGCTGCATCCGCGCCGGCCATTCGGCGCCGACAATGCCCGCCTCGAACGCGGCGTGAGGGATCTTGAAGGTCGGAATCGCGCGCAACGTGGCGATCGCGAGCCCGGCGTTGGCGAATTGATGGCGGCCGAACAGACGCGGCGCTGGCAGATCCATCAAGCCGCGATCGTCGGAATAGACCAGACGCCCGCGCTCGACATTGACGTGCCAGCTCTCGTTTGCGGCAAACAGCGGCGCACGCATGCGCCTCGCCTGCGCTTCGATCGCGCCCATTGCCTCCGGCATTTGCTCGGCGCAGATCACGGGCACGCCGCGCTTGATGATCGCGGCCTTCTCGCCGGCAATCGACGCCAACGTCTCGCCGAGAAAATCCATGTGATCCATGCTGACCGGCGTGATCACGCAGGCCGCCGGCGCATCGATCACGTTGGTCGAATCGAGCCGGCCGCCGAGGCCGACTTCGAGCAGCACGACCTCAGCCGGATTCTGCGCGAACAGATGAAACGCCGCGGCGGTCTTCAGCTCGAACAATGTCGCGGCCTCGCCGGCATTAACGCGCTCGACCTCCTCCAGCGCGGCGCACAATTCGTCGTCGCCGACGAGCATGCCGCCACCGACGCGACCAAGGCGAAAACATTCGTTGATGCGGACCAGATAGGGCGAGGTGTAGGTGTGCACGCGCAGGCCGGCGGCTTCCAGCGTCGCGCGCAGATAAGCAACCGTCGAGCCCTTGCCGTTGGTGCCGGCGATGTGGATCACCGGCGGCAGCTTGCGTTCGGGGTGACCGAGCCGTTCGAGCAGACGGTGCATCCGCTCGAGCCCGAGATCGATGCGTTTCTGGTGCAGGGCCGACAGCCGCCCGATCAATTCGCCGAGCGGGGTCTTTGCAGTGTCAGGGGACGCGTTCACGCGTGCGGCGCGGCCGGCGCCGTCTCGGCGGCCGATACGATCTGCGCCGGGCTCGTCACCGGCAGCGCCGGCTTCGAAGCGCCTTCCTGCGCCGGCGCCTTGGTCAGCAGGCGGCAGAGCCGCGCCAGCGTCGGACGCAGCTCATGCCGGTGCACGACCATGTCGACCATGCCGTGCTCCTTGAGGTACTCGGCGCGCTGGAAGCCCTCGGGCAGTTTCTCGCGGATGGTCTGCTCGATCACGCGCGCGCCGGCGAAGCCGATCAGCGCGCCCGGCTCGGCGATCTGGACGTCGCCGAGCATCGCGTAGGACGCAGTGACGCCGCCGGTGGTCGGATTGGTCAGCACGACGATGTAGGGCAGCTTGGCCTCGCGCAACATCTGCACCGCCACGGTGGTGCGCGGCATCTGCATCAGCGACAGGATGCCCTCCTGCATGCGCGCGCCGCCCGAGGCGGCGAACACGATGAACGGCGACTTCTTCTCGACCGCGAGCTCCATGCCGCGCACGATGGCTTCGCCCGCGGCCATGCCGAGCGAGCCACCCATGAAGTCGAAATCCTGCACGGCGACGACGACGGCGGAGCCTTCGAGCTTGCCGTAGCCGACCTTGACCGCGTCGTTCAGATTGGTCCGCGCCCGCGCATCCTTGATGCGGTCGACGTATTTCTTCTCGTCACGGAACTTGAGCGGGTCAGGCGTGACCTCGGGCAGCGCGACGTCGAACCATGTCTCGTTGTCGAAGATCGACTTCAACCGCGCCACCGCGCCCATGCGCATGTGGTAGTTCGAGCCGGGAATGACGAACTGGTTGGCCTCGACGTCCTTGTAGAACACGAGCTGTCCGGAATCCGGGCACTTGATCCAAAGATTCTCCGGCGTCTCCCGCCGCAACATGTTGCGGATCTTCGGCCGGACCACATTGGTAAGCCAGTTCATGGTTTGCTCCGATGTGCGATCCCGCTGGGAATCGCCTGAAGGATATATGGCGGCCGGACACCTGCCCGGCAAGCCGCCGTGTCGCCCGTCCCAAAAGCGGAATTATGGCCTATTCCGCCGCCTGCTGTGCGCCCTTGACGCCCTGGGCGAGGGCGGCCGTCAATTCGGCGACGGCGTTAACGGTTTTGGCGGTCGCCCGCCCCTCGGCATCGAGGCTGTTCTTGAGCGCATCGACCAGCGCGGTGCCGACCACCGAACCATCGGCCTTCTCGGCAATGGCGCGCGCCGCCTCCGGCGTGCGGATGCCGAAACCAACGCAGATCGGCAGCTTGGTATGCCGCTTGATGCGCGCGACAGCTTCGCCAACGGCATTGGCGTCCGCCGCCGCTGCGCCGGTAATGCCGGCAATAGAGACGTAATAGACAAAGCCTGATGTGTTCGCGAGCACCGCGGGCAGGCGCTTGTCGTCGGTGGTCGGGGTCGCGAGGCGAATGAAGTTCAGGCCCGCCTTCAGCGCGGGCAGGCAGAGCTCGTCGTCTTCCTCAGGCGGCAAATCGACGATGATCAGGCCGTCAACGCCGGCCGTCTTGGCATCCGCCAAAAACTTGTCGACGCCGTAGATGTAGATCGGATTGTAATAGCCCATCAGTACTAGCGGCGTGACGTTGTCGTCGTTGCGGAAGTCGCGCACCAGCTCCAGCGTCTTCTTCAAGGTCATGCCGATCTTGAGCGCACGCAGGCCTGCAGCCTGAATCGAGGGACCATCCGCCATCGGATCGGTGAAGGGAATGCCGAGCTCGATGACGTCGGCGCCGGACTTGGGCAGCGCCTTGACGATCTCGAGCGAGGTCGTGAGATCGGGATCGCCGGCCATTACATAGGTGACAAAGGCAGCGCGGCCCTGCTTTTTCAGCTCGGCAAACCGGGTGTCGATACGCGTGGTCACTTCTTGCCCCTCAGGATGTCGCCGACCTGCGGAACGTCCTTGTCGCCGCGGCCGGAGAGGTTGACGACCATCAGGTGGTCTTTCGGCCGCTTCGGCGCGAGCTCCATCACCTTGGCGATGGCGTGCGCGGGCTCGAGCGCGGGGATGATACCTTCGAGCTTCGACAGCAGCTGGAATGCGGCGAGGGCCTCGTCGTCGGTCGCGGAGAGATAGTTCACGCGACCGACCTCGTGCAGCCAGGAATGCTCGGGGCCGATGCCGGGATAATCGAGGCCGGCCGAGATCGAATGCGCGTCCTGAATCTGGCCGTCGGCGTCCATCAGGAGATAGGTGCGGTTGCCATGCAGCACGCCGGGACGGCCGCCTGCGATCGAGGCGGCATGAAGCTGCGTGAGGCCATGGCCAGCAGCTTCGACGCCAAAGATCTCGACGGAGGGATCATCCAGGAACGGATGGAACAGGCCCATTGCGTTGGAGCCGCCGCCGATGCAGGCGACCAGCGAATCCGGCAGGCGGCCCTCGACCTCCTGCATCTGCGCCTTGGTCTCGTTGCCGATGATCGACTGGAAGTCGCGCACCAGCGTCGGATAAGGATGCGGGCCCGCCACCGTGCCGATGCAATAGAACGTGTTGTGCACGTTGGTGACCCAGTCGCGCAGCGCCTCGTTCATGGCGTCCTTCAGCGTGCGCGTGCCCGACTGCACCGGAAACACCTTGGCGCCCAGCATCTCCATGCGGATGACGTTGGGCTGCTGCCGCTCGACATCAACGGCGCCCATATAGACCACGCATTCCAGGCCAAAGCGCGCACATAGCGTCGCGGTGGCGACGCCGTGCTGGCCCGCGCCGGTCTCGGCGATGATGCGCTTCTTGCCCATGCGCCGTGCCAGCATGATCTGGCCGAGCACGTTGTTCACCTTGTGTGAGCCGGTGTGGTTGAGCTCCTCGCGCTTCAGGTAGATTTTTGCGCCGCCGAGATGTGAGGTGAGGCGTTCGGCGAAATAAAGCGGCGAGGGCCGGCCGACATAGTTCTTGAGATAGCCGTTCATCTCGGCCTGGAAGGCCGGATCGGCCTTGGCCGCGGTGTAAGCCTCCTCCAGATCGAGGATCAGCGGCATCAGGGTTTCGGCGACGAAGCGGCCGCCGAAAATGCCGAAATGGCCGCGCTCGTCGGGGCCGCTGCGATAGGAATTGGGTTTGGCGATGTTCATCGGACGCTCAACTCTCTGACGCTCAACTCTTGGGTGGCGCGCGCGGCGCGGATGAAGGCCTTGATCATTTCGGGATTCTTGAAGCCCGGGACGCTCTCGACACCCGAGGACACATCGACACCGCCGGCGCGTGTGACGCGGAGGGCTTCGGCCAGGTTATCGGCGTGCAACCCACCCGAGACCATGTAGGGCAGCTTCAGATCGAGATTTTCCAGCAGGTGCCAGTCGAACGGTTCCCCTAAGCCGCCGGGCCGCGTCGCGTCCTTCGGCGCACGCGCATCGAACAGGATGCGGTCGGCGACCGCGGCGTAGCCGGGCAGCACGGCGAGATCGGCTGCTGTTGCAACCGGCACCGCCTTCATCACCGGGCGGCCAAAGCGTTGCTTGATGTCGCGCAGCCGCGCCACGCTCTCCTTGCCATGGAGCTGCAGCATGTCCGGCGACAGCGCGTCCATGATGTTGTCGAGCGTGGCATCGTCCGCGTCGACGGTGAGCGCGACCTTGAGCGCGCGCTGCTTCACCTGACTGCCGAGGTTACGGCCGAGCTCCAGGGAGAGATGCCGCGGCGACGGCGGAAAGAACACGAACCCCACCATGTCGGCACCCGCCTCGAGCGCCGTTTCGAGCGTCTCGGGCGTGGACAGGCCGCAGATCTTGACGAGCAGGGACATGGTCTCAAAGCAAATGGAGGCCGCAAGCCGGCCGGAAAGCAGGGTTTTTCGGTCGGGGCCGCTTCTACAACGTCGCGCGCTGCTTGTCTCGCCCGATGGGCCCGTACAGGCCCACACCGGAGGGAACGGGAAGGCGCTGGGACTCGGGTTTCGCTGCGGTCGCCTGGGCGCGCAGATCGGCCAGTTCGGCCCTGGCAGCCCGGGCCTCCGCATCGTTCCGGCGCGCCGCGCGCCGCCAGCGCCGCTGGCCGAACCAGACGGCACAGCCGCCTGCGAAGACCCCGAGGGCCGCCACCAGGATCAGCAGCAGGAACAGCGGCAACGTCAACGACAGTGACGGGTCGTCGGAAATGAAGGGGTCGAAGGATACCGTGACGAAATGCCGGTTGGCGACGGCAAACGCCACCAGGATCAGGCCCAGCGGAATCACGATCAGCGCGGTCAGGAACTTTCGCATCTCGTTTCGCTCGCCTTGAATCAAGCTTGCGACCGCGTCATGCGCGACCGCGAAAAACCCTGATGCCAGCCCTAGAGCATGATCCGGAAAGGTGTGCAGCGGTTTTCCGAAAAGATCATGCTCAAACAATAACCCAAAGCGCGATCACATCGCGCTTTAGTCTGCCGCGCCGGGATCGGGATGGTCGCGGTTCAGCCGCTCGCGCATTTCCTTGCCGGTCTTGAAGAACGGAACGCTCTTCTGATCGACGGGCACGTGGGCGCCGGTGCGTGGATTGCGCCCTGCGCGCGCAGGGCGGTGCTTGACCGAGAAGGCACCGAAGCCGCGCAGCTCGACGCGATCGCCGCGTGCAAGCGCCGCTACGATCTCTTCGAGAATCGCATTCACAATGTTCTCGACATCCCGCTGGTACAGATGCGGGTTGTGCTCGGCGATACGCTGAACAAGTTCGGATTTGATCATCGAGAGATAGGACCCGGAAGCGTGCGGATGACCATTTCCGTGAAAATACCGTGATCTGTCAAGACGCTAAATCAAGGTTGAGCGTCGTGAAAATGCGTGACAAATGCCGAAAAAGCGGGCTGCGCCGGCACGCGCCGGACGGGAAAAACCTTCGAAACTCGCCCGTCTCCGGTCAGTTTGACGCAGCCGGCTGCCACAAGGCCAGCATTCCATCCATTCCGAGCCGATCGACCGCCTGCGCGACGCCGGTTTGCCCGATCTGATGCGCAATTGCGCCCAAACCGAGCGCTTCCAACGTGACGGCGGCGGCGGTCTTGAGGAACGGCAGGTCGCCGAAGCGCGGCTGGAGCTTGTAATCGCGCACGGGAAGCCCCTTCTTGACACCCTTCTGCTCGACCAGCCAGGTCACCGCCGTCTTCTCGTCGCCGATCTGGTCGATCAGCTTGAGATCGATCGCCTGGCGCCCGGTGAAGACGCGGCCATCGGCGACTTTTTCGAGCTGCGTGTCATCCATGCCACGCCGCTCCTTCACCATTCCCTTGAACCAGGCATAGGAATCCTTCACCAGCGCATCGAGCGCGGCGCGCGCTTCGGGGCTGGTTGGCTCGAAACCATTGGGCGCAGCCTTCAGCGGCGAGGATTTCACCTCCTCGACCCTGACGCCGATAGTCTTCAAGAGCTCGGTGACGTTGGGATACTGGAACAGCACGCCGATCGAGCCGACCAGCGAGCTCTGCTGGGCGACAATGTGATCGCTTGCGATCGCCGTGATGTAGCCGCCGGAGGCAGCAAGACCCTCGACCACGACGACGAGCGGCTTCTTCGCCTTCAGCCGGACGAGCGAATCGTAGAGCTGCTCGGAGCCGGCGGTGGTGCCGCCCGGCGAGTTGATATGAACGATGACGGCGGCGGCCTGCGAATTCTCGAGCCGCTCCAGTGCCTGCGTGCGATCGGAATCGCTGCGGATCAATCCCTCGATATGAACGCGCGCGATCGAGCCGGCGGATGCGAAGGTGCCGCGTGCTCCGGGCGTCGCAATCAGCGCGAAGCTCGCAATCGCCGCGATCGCGATCAGCGCGGCCATCACACGCCAGAACGTCAGCTTGCGGCGAATCCTGCGGCGATCGACGATGATGTCCGAATCGAGCGACATCGGAGTATCTCCAAATGAAAGGCTGGGCGCGTTGTGCCGTCACAGCGTGACCATTGGCTTATCTGGATACACCAATTGCGGCGCAATTTGAAGAAATGAAGGTTGGGCTTGGTGGAGGCCGGACGCTGCCACACACTCAGGTGTCGTCCCCGCAGCGGGGACCCATGACCCCAGGGGTTGTCGCGCGAGACTGGCAACTCCGAAGTCTCCGCCAAACCGCTGCCTGTGGTTATGGGTCCCTGATCTGCGCTCCGCTCTGGACAACGCTGCGCGTCGTCCAGAGCTGCGCTTGTCAGGGACGACAGCGGAGTATGAGGCGCCAAACAAAAAAGCCCCGGCTCGCGCCGGGGCCTTGATGCAGCGAAAAAATGCGTTTCGCTTACTTGTTGTCGCGGTTCTTCAGCGCGGTGCCCAGGATGTCGCCGAGCGTCGCACCCGAATCGGAGGAGCCGTACTGCGCGATGGCTTCCTTCTCTTCGGCAACTTCGAGCGCCTTGATCGACACCTGGACCTTGCGGGCCTTCTTGTCGAACTGGATCACACGGGCATCGACCTTCTCGCCGACGGCGAAGCGTTCGGCGCGCTGGTCGTTGCGGTCACGGGCGAGCTCGGAGCGCTTGATGAAGGTGGTGAAGTCGGTACCGGCGATCTTCACCTCGATACCGCTCTCCTTCACTTCGAGCACTTCGCAGGTCACGACCGCGCCCTTCTTGACATCGCCCGGCTCGGCGAAGGGGTCGCCTTCGAGCTGCTTGATGCCAAGCGAGATGCGCTCCTTCTCGACGTCCACATCGAGCACCACGGCCTTCACCATGTCGCCCTTCTTGTAGTTGTCGATCACCTGCTCGCCCGGAAGCTTCCAGTCGAGGTCGGAAAGGTGGACCATGCCGTCGACGTCGCCTTCGAGACCCAGGAACAGACCGAACTCGGTCTTGTTCTTGACCTCGCCCTCGACCACCGAACCGGTCGGGTGACCTTCGACGAAGACCTCCCAGGGGTTGCGCATGGTCTGCTTGAGGCCGAGCGAGATGCGGCGCTTGACGGAATCGACTTCCAGCACCTGCACGTCGACTTCCTGCGAGGTCGACACGATCTTGCCGGGGTGCATGTTCTTCTTGGTCCACGACATCTCGGAGACGTGGATCAGGCCTTCGATGCCCGGCTCGAGCTCGACGAATGCACCGTAGTCGGTGATGTTGGTGACGCGGCCGGTGAAGCGGGCACCCAGCGGGTACTTGGCTTCGATGCCCTGCCACGGATCGTCCAGCAGCTGCTTCATGCCCAGCGAGATGCGGTGCGTCTCGTGGTTGATCTTGATGATCTTGACCTTCACGGTCTGGCCGATCGAGAGCACCTCGGTCGGGTGGTTGACGCGGCGCCACGCAATGTCGGTGACGTGCAAGAGGCCGTCGATGCCGCCGAGGTCAACGAACGCACCGTAATCGGTGATGTTCTTGACCACGCCGTCGATGACCTGACCCTCTTCGAGGTTCTGCACCAGCTCCTGGCGCTGCTCGGCGCGGGTCTCTTCCAGCACGGTGCGGCGCGACACCACGATGTTGCCGCGACGGCGGTCCATCTTGAGGATCTGGAACGGCTGCGAGTTGTTCATCAGCGGCGCAACGTCGCGGATCGGACGGATGTCGACCTGCGAGCGCGGCAGGAAGGCCACGGCACCGTCGAGGTCGACGGTGAAGCCGCCCTTGACCTGGTTGAAGATGACGCCGTTGACCTTCTCGTTGTTCTGGAAGGCCTTCTCGAGCTTGCCCCAGCTCTCTTCGCGGCGCGCCTTGTCGCGCGACAGCACGGCTTCGCCGAGGGCGTTTTCGATGCGATCGAGGAACACTTCCACCTCGTCGCCGACCTTGAGGTCGCTGTCACGGCCGGGGCCGGAAAATTCGCGCAGGGCAACGCGGCCCTCGGTCTTCAGGCCGACGTCGATGACGGCCATGTCCTTTTCAATTGCAACCACCTTGCCCTTGACGACGGAGCTTTCCTGCAGGTTGCCGCCTGCGAAGGACTCGTCGAGCATCGCGGCGAAATCGTCGCGCGAAGGGCTGTAGGTATCAGCAGAAATCGAAGCCATTTGTTCTCCAGTTGCGGATGTCTTGCCGGCCGTTGGGTTCATGGGCGCATCGCACACGCAGTGTCGGAAGGTCCGCAAAACCTTCGAGCGACCGCTCGTTGCTCCGGCCCGAAGGCGGAACAGCGGAAGCGGGCCGGCTGAGGCCCGCGCGTTCGATACGTGGAAATCTTATGTCCGGAGCCTGGATCGCGCCGGCCCCGAAACAAGGGGGCCGAAGGTATCGACATCAAAGCGGCGGGAGCGGGCGCTTCCTCCAATGACGGCTGCGGCTTAACCCCGCGACCGGCCCGCTCGGACGGCCTCGATAATGTCGATGGCGGCCCGGACGCCGCCTTCTATATCGAGTTGGGAGTTATCTAGCAAGTAAGCATCCGGGGCCGGTTTTAAAGGCGCAATCGGCCGGTTCTTGTCGCGTTCGTCGCGCTGGATGATGTCGGCGAGCACGGCCGCCTCGTCGGCCTCCTCGCCTCTCGCCCTGGCCTCCATGGTCCGACGATGGGCGCGGACCTTGGGGTCGGCAACCACGAAGATTTTGACGTCGGCATGGGGGCAGATCACGGTTCCAATATCCCGGCCGTCGAGCACGGCGCCGGGCGGATCGGCGGCGAATTGCCGCTGGAAATTGACCAGGGCTTCGCGGACTCCCGGGATTGCCGAGACGATGGAGGCCCCCTCGCCGACCGTCTGTGTCTTTAGGACGGGATTGCCGAATTTTTCGGGATCGAGCTCCAGCGCCGCCGCGACAGCAGCCGCCTCGTCCCGGAGATCATGGCCGGACTGCATGAGGGCATAGGCCACCGCGCGATAGATCACGCCGGTATCAAGATGACGATAGCCGTAATGGTGGGCGAGACGCTTGCCGAGCGTGCCCTTGCCCGAGGCCGCGGGCCCGTCGATGGCGATGATCATGTTACTCAAACCTTGGCTGTCTGTGGCCCGCGCGCTCGTCGCAATGGCCGCTCTTCCGTAAAAATGTTGCGAGACGCGAACTCCGCGGGGCTCGCAAAAGTGAGATATTCGCGCATCGCGTCGGACGGCGATGACGTCGTGAACCATGGCTCGGCAAGGCGCCGCGCCGGATCGCAGACCCACGCTGGCACCCGACCAAGACGACGTTGCTTGGCCAGATACTCGGCGATCGCACCGACCAGAGCGTCGAGCCGATCGTCCTGCGTCAGCGCCGGCTCATCCTCGATCGTCTCGTATTGAGCGCGGGCGGTCCCTGCCAGATCGAACGTGTCCACGAATTCGGCCAGGACCGCGTCCCGCGGCGCGCCGGCCCGAATGCGATCGACAGCTTCAGCGAGGGTATTCGGGCGCATCCGCTCCTCCCCCGAGATCCATGTTCTTCAGCAAGAAGCGTTGCTTCTCCGAGGATGCCGCGCTGACGGGAAAATACCGGCCAAGCAGAGCGATGGCTTCCTCTACGGTCGAGATTCCAACCACTTTCATCAAGTTCAAAATATCCAGCCGTTCCGTCTCCCCGCGAACGGGATCCGTAATGCGGAACGCCTTCAATTTCAGTGCCAGAAGATATTCAGCGGACGGCACCCAAACCTCGAGCCCCGGCGGCGTGCCATCGCGCGGGAAGGTCCCAAATTCCAGATGATCCGCGGCGCGGTCGGCGAGTGGACTGAGATGAAATACGACATGGCCGTTGAACCAGTCGGCACCCCATCCATTCCTTGCGGCAATATCGGCCGTCGTTCTTTCCAGCCAATCCGGCAGCGGGCGCTCGAGCTTCGAGACGTCGACATCTTCGGTCGCGAAGCGGAAATTGCTGGCCAGCATGAGGGCCGAGCCGCCATAGACCGCGATCTGAAGCTTTGTTCCGGCGTCGGCCGCAGCACGGCCGATCGAATCGAAAGCCTCCAGCAAGGCGTCGCGGTCGAAGGCTGCGCTCATCGCCACGGCCTCATGAAAGCTCGGCCCCTAGCGAACGCATCATCGGAATGAAATCCGGAAAACTGGTGGCGATGAAGGCGGTGTCGTCGACGGTTACCGGCTGGTCGGAGGCGCAGCCCATCACCAGCGCGGACATCGCGATGCGATGGTCCATATGGGTGGCGACGGTGCCGCCGCCGGGGACATGGCCGCGGCCCTCGACGATCAGATCGTCTCCGGACACCTCGACCCTGACGCCGTTGACGCGAAGCATGTCGGCAGTGGCTTCAAGCCGGTCGGATTCCTTGACGCGCAGCTCCTGCAGGCCGCGCATGATGGTGGTGCCTTCGGCGAACGACGCCGCCACCGCCAGCACCAGATATTCGTCGATCATGGAGGGCGCGCGCTCCGCCGGCACCTCGACGCCGCGCAGCCTTGACGCGCGCACGCGCAAGCGCGCCATCGGCTCGCCGGCATCGCCCCGCTTTTCGCTCTCCTCGATCGAAGCGCCCATTTCGCGCAGCGTGGTGAACAGGCCGGTGCGCAGCGGATTGGTCATGACGTCGGACAGCACGACATCGGAGCCCTCGACGATCAGCGCTGCGACGACGGGGAATGCCGCCGACGAGGGATCAGCGGGGACCACGACATTGGCGCCATGCAGCTCGGGCTGGCCCACCAGCGTGATGCGGCGTCCGTGCTGACCTTCCTGCACCGAGGTGATGTCGGCGCCAAAATGCTTCAGCATCAGCTCGGTGTGGTCGCGGCTGGCCTCGGCCTCGATCACGGTGGTGGTACCCGGCGCAGCCAGGCCCGCCAGCAGCACGGCCGATTTGATCTGGGCCGAGGCGACCGGGGTCTTGTAGGTGATCGGCAGTGGGTCGCGCGCGCCCTGGATGGTCAGCGGCAGACGCCCGCCGTCGCCGCCGGAGGTGACCTTCGCGCCCATCTTTTCGAGCGGATCGAGGATCCGGCGCATGGGACGGCTGCGCAGCGAGGCGTCGCCGTCGAACACTGCCGAGATCGGGCAGCCGGCGACGGCGCCCATGACCAGCCGGCAGCCGGTGCCGGAATTGCCGAAATCCAGCGGCGCCTTGGGCTGGGCGAAGCCGCCGACACCGACCCCGTTTACCTTCCAGGCGAAATCGCCGGTGCGCTCGACCCTGGCGCCCAGCGCCTGCATGGATTTGGCGGTGTTGAGGACGTCCTCGCCCTCCAGCAGACCCGAAACCTTGGTCTCGCCGACCGCGAGCGCGCCCAGGATCAGCGCGCGGTGGGAGATCGACTTGTCCCCGGGCACCCGTACTTTCCCGGTCAGGGGCCCGCTGGCGCGAGACTGGAGCGGCCTCGGTTGGTCGGAATGGGTCAAGATTGTGTCCTTGAATAGGCCCTTGGATGCATCCTTGGGGCTAGCGCGCAGGTACCACATGGTCCGCGCCCCGTCACGGGCATGTCGTTCTCTCGTAATGCGCTATTGACAGCGGGCCGCCAACTAGCCAAGTGAAGCACCGCTTTTCAGACATTCCCAGGATTCCTGCCGTGGCCAAGTCCGAACTCGGAACCAAACGTATTTGCCCGACCACGGGCAAGAAATTCTATGACCTCAACAAGAATCCGGTGATCTCGCCCTATACCGGCGAGGTGGTGCCGATCGCGCCCGTGGCGCCCGCACGTGCTCCCCGCGGCGCCGAGGCCCGCAGCATGGCTCAGGACACCACGCCGGAGCCGGCGGAGGCCGAGGAGTTGGTCTCGCTCGAGGAGGCTGATGCCGAGGAGAACACCGGCAAGGTCAAGGCGGTCGTGCCCGAATCCGAGGACGATATCGAGGTCGATGAGACCCTCGACGACGATGATGACGATGATTCGACCTTCATTGCCGACGAGGAAGAGGGCGATGAGGACGTGACCGACATCATTGGTGATGTCGGAGGTGATGAAGAGACTTGAGATCAGTCCTGATCTGTGAAAAAGGGTGCACCGCGCGAGTCACCAGGCTCGCCGGTCTGTGGGGGATCCACCAGGATCGTCCCATTTAAGGACTAAGGGGCCATAGCTCAGCTGGGAGAGCGCTTGCATGGCATGCAAGAGGTCGGCGGTTCGATCCCGCCTGGCTCCACCAGCCTTCGCTCGCTTCGCGAGCTTCGGCTGGGCAAGCCTAGGGAAGTCCCTCGTAGCGAAGTGAGCGAATGCTGTCCCGCCATAGCCCGAAGGGCGACTCTATCCACGATCGCAAACAAAGCCCCGTACTGGCTCCAGCCTGCTATCCTGCCCTCTGGGAGGAAGCAGAATGAAATACGTCTATATTCTCGAAAGTCTCGATTCCGAGCACTTCTACGTCGGCATCACGGACGACCTGCGGGCCCGCTTGGAGAAGCACAACGCCGGCGAGGTACCGCACACCTCGAAATACGGGCCTTGGCGAATTCGGACTTATTTCGCGTTCGATGACGCCGCACGCGCTGTCGCATTCGAGCAATATCTGAAATCTGGCTCTGGCCGCGCGTTCGCGAAGAAGCATTTCTGACCGCGCGCCCGGGAAACCTACTCCCCGATCACCGCATTCAACCTATCCCGCAGCGCGACGATCTCGTCCTTCATCCCGACCAATTCCGACACCGAGCAATCCGACGCCGCCAGGATCGACTGCGGCACGCTGCGTGCCTTTTCCTTCAGTGCATGGCCTTGCGGCGTCAGCGCGATCAGCACCTGGCGCTCGTCCTCGCGCGAGCGGGTGCGCTTGACCAGATGGGCAGCCTCGAGGCGCTTGAGCAACGGCGTCAGCGTGCCCGAATCCAGGAAACAGCTTCTCGCCGATTTCCTTGACCGGCACGTCGTCGCGTTCCCACAGCACCAGCATCACCAGATATTGCGGATAGGTCAGGCCGAGCCGATCGAGCAGCGGCTTGTAGACGCGGTTGAAGGCGTGCGCGGCGGAATAGACCGCGAAGCAGATCTGGTTGTCGAGCCGAAGCGGTGCGTCCACCGCCGATGATTTCCGGGCCATAGAGAATCTCACGGGTTTCTTTCCATTCTGGGGCCGGCCGGCGGCACATTCAATTGCGAACAATTAAATGTGAAGCCTCGCAATTTCGATTGCGCGCTATCTAATTGCCTGCAATAAAGATTGCACCCCACCCACCCCAAGACCTCAGGGAGACCCCAATGTCCGTGAACGTCCTCTACAAGACCAGCGCAAAAGCCACCGGCGGCCGCGACGGCCATGCCGCGACCATCGACGGCGCGCTCGACGTCAAGCTCACCACGCCGAAGGAGCTCGGCGGCGGCGGCGGCGCCGGCAACAATCCCGAGCAGCTGTTCGCGGCCGGCTATGCCGCCTGCTTCATCGGCGCGATGAAGTTCGTGGCCTCGCAGGGCGGCCCGAAGGTGCCCACTGATGCCTCCGTCACCTCGACCGTCGGCATCGGCCCGCGTTCCGAGGGCGGCTTCGGTCTCGACATCGACCTCGCCGTCTCGCTGCCGGGCCTCGCCCGTGCGGAGGCCGAGGCGCTGGTCGCGAAGGCGCACCAGGTGTGCCCGTACTCCAATGCCACGCGGGGCAATGTCGACGTTCGCCTGACGGTCGTCTGACGGAAAGGCGGATGGGCTGGCCCGGGATCCCCCTCGGGCCGGCCGCTACCGTTGATTTCCCACCGCGCGGGATGGCCGCACAGCGGCGCATACGGCCCCACGCCCGGCGCCATTGCTGGCGCAAACAAACCTCGCTAGGCCTGTAATCCAAAGATCGACACAGGGGAAGCGAAGGCATGACTGAAGCCGTTTTGGGCGCAATGAGCGGACTGCGCGTCATCGATCTCACGCGCGTGCTCGGCGGTCCTTACTGCACCCAGATCCTCGCCGACCATGGCGCCGACGTGATCAAGGTCGAGCCGCCCGCTGGCGACGAGGTGCGCGAATGGGGCCCTCCCTTCCATGAGGAGGATGCGGCCTATTTCGTCGGCATCAACCGCAACAAGCGCTCAATCGGCCTCGACCTCGCCTCCGAGGGCGGCCGCGTCGTGCTGCTCAAGATGCTGGAGACTGCGGACGTCCTGATCGAGAATTTCAAGCCGGGCACGCTGGAGAAATGGGGCATCGGCAACGCGGTGTTGCGCGAAAAATTCCCGCGCCTCGTGCATTGCCGGATCTGCGGCTTCGGCGCCGACGGGCCGCGCGGCGGCAATCCCGGCTATGACGCCATCATCCAGGCCATGACCGGCATGATTGCGGCGACCGGCTCGCCCGAGAGCGGGCCGATGCGGATCGGCGTGCCCTTGGTCGACATCACCACCGGCCTCTATGCGGCGATCGGCATCCTGATGGCGCTGTCGGAGCGGCAGCGTTCGGGCAAGGGCCAGTTCCTGGAAACCACGCTGTACGAGACCGGTCTCGCCATCATGCATCCGCACACCGCGAATTATTTCATGCATGGCAAGCCGCCGAGCCTCACCGGCAACGAGCACCCCAACCTCGTGCCTTACGCGATCTTTCCGACCAAGACCGACAACATCTTCATCGGCGTCGGCAATGACGGCACCTTCCGCAAGCTCGCCAAGGAGATCGGCAAGCCCGAGCTCGGCACCGATCCGCGCTTTGCCCGCAACAAGGACCGCATCGCCAATCGCGAGGCGCTGCGCGCCGAGCTGGCCGCGGTGTTCAGCCAGCACGAGGCCGAGCCGCTGTGCAACCGCCTGCTCGCGGCGGGCCTGCCCGCAGGGCCCGTGCAGAAGATCGACCAGGCGTTGACCAATCCGCACACGATCTACCGCGGCGATATTATCGAGAAGGACTGGTACAAGGGCGTCGCCTCGCCGATCCGGCTCGACCGCAGCAAGCCGAGCCTGCGCCGCGTGCCGCCGAAATTCAGCCAGCACGCCGCGGAGGTGCTGGGCGAGTTCGGGTATTCCAAGGCCGAGATCGACGCGATGGTCGAAAAGGGCACGGTCTGCGGTCCCGAGCGCAAGCGCTAGGGCGCCACACCTTCACAGCCTCCAATGCCGCACTGCGGCGCGCGCACGCCTGTGCACCGCGAACGGCTGCGGCTGTCCGCGCGCATCTTCGCCTATTTTCGGGCTTTCCTTTTCCAGCGCTTGCCGCTTTCGTTTCGGCCGCTTACACAGTCATGTGAACGTCATATGGCGCTGCTAGCGCAAGCGCTTCTTTAGTGACGGGCAAGGGAGGTTTTCTTGATGGCTCTTCGACATTTTGGCGCTGCTGCTGCTGTTGCACTCACGGTTGGTCTCGGCTCCTCGCCGGCGCTCGCCGTGACCGAAATCCAGTGGTGGCACGCGATGACCGGCGCCAACAACGAGGTCATCGTCAAGCTCGCCAACGACTTCAACGGCGCGCAGAGCGACTACAAGGTGATCCCGACCTACAAGGGCAACTATGCCGACACGATGAATGCCGGCATCGCCGCGTTCCGTGCCGGCAACGCGCCGCACATCATGCAGGTGTTCGAGGTCGGCACCGCCACCATGATGGCCGCGACCGGCGCCGTGAAGCCGGTCTACAAGCTGATGGCCGAGACCGGCGAGAAGTTCGATCCGAAGGCCTATCTACCCGCAATCACCGGCTACTATTCGACCTCGAAGGGCGAGATGCTGTCCTTCCCCTTCAACTCGTCGTCGACCGTGATGTGGGTCAACCTCGATGAGCTGAAGAAGGCCAATGTCGAGATCCCGAAGACCTGGCCTGAAGTATTCGAAGCCGCCAAGAAGCTGAAGGCGGCCGGGCACGCCACCTGCGGCTTTTCCAACTCCTGGGTCACCTGGGTCAATCTCGAGCAGCTCTCCGCCTGGCACAACGTGCCGCTGTCGACGAAGGCCAACGGCCTCGACGGCTTCGACACCGTGCTCTCGTTCAACGGACCGCTCCAGGTCAAGCATCTTGAAAACCTGGTCGAGCTCCAGAAGGACAAGACCTACGACTATGCCGGCCGCACCAACACCGGCGAAGGCCGCTTCACGTCGGGCGAATGCCCGCTCTACCTGACCTCGTCGGCGTTCTTCGGCAACGTCAAGGCGCAGGCCAAGTTCGCCTTCACCGCGGTGCCGATGCCCTATTATCCGGACGCCAAGGGCGCGCCGCAGAATTCGATCATCGGCGGCGCCTCGCTCTGGGTGATGGGCGGCAAGTCGGCCGAGGAGTACAAGGGCGTCGCAAAATTCCTGACCTTCCTCTCGGACACCGATCGTCAGGTCTACATCCACAAGGCCTCCGGCTATCTGCCGATCACCAAGGCGGCGTATGAGAAGGCCAAGGCCGAGGGCTTCTACAAGGACCAGCCGTATCTCGAGACGCCGCTGCTCGAGCTGACCAACAAGGAGCCGACCGAGAACTCGCGCGGCCTGCGCCTCGGCAACATGGTGCAGCTCCGTGACGTCTGGGCGGAAGAGATCGAGCAGGCGCTGGCCGGCAAGAAGACCGCCAAGCAGGCGCTGGACGCGGCCGTCGAGCGCGGCAACACCATGCTGCGCCAGTTCGAAAAGACCGCCGTGAAGTAAGGCGACAAGCGGCAGGCCGGTCAGCCGGCCTGCCGCCCCTGCGGGCATCATGCAAAAGCAAGCCATTTTCCAGTCGAAGCTATTGCCCTATGCGCTGGTTGCGCCGCAGCTCGCGATCGTCCTGATTTTCTTCTACTGGCCGGCCTTGCAGGCCGTGATCCAGTCCTTCCTGCTCCAGGACGCCTTCGGCCTGTCGACCAGCTTCGTCTGGTTCGAGAACTATCTCGAGCTGTTCAAGGAGCGCGCCTATTTCGAGGCGATCCTGCGCACCTTCTTCTTCTCGTTCGCGATCGCGGTGTCGTCGTTGTCGTTCGCGCTGCTGCTCGCCGTGATGGCGGACAAGCCGCTGCGTGGCTCGATGCTGTACCGCACGCTGCTGATCTGGCCCTATGCGGTGGCGCCGCCGGTCGTCGGCGTGCTCTGGATCTTCATGCTGCATCCCTCGCTCGGCGTGCTCTCGCGGTACCTGCGGGCGCTGGGCATCGACTGGAATCCGCTGCTCGACGGCGATCAGGCCGCAGCGCTGATCATCATGGCCGCCGCCTGGAAGCAGATCTCCTACAACTTCCTGTTCTTCCTCGCCGGCCTGCAGAGCATCCCCAGAAGCGTGATCGAGGCGGCCGCGATCGACGGCGCCCGCCCGATGCGGCGGTTCTGGACCGTGATCTTCCCGCTGCTGTCGCCGACCATCTTCTTTCTCCTGGTCGTCAACATCGTCTACGCCTTCTTCGACACGTTCGGCATCATCGACACCATGACCCGCGGCGGTCCGGGCAAGTCGACAGAGACGCTGGTCTACAAGGTCTATACCGACGGCCTGCTCGGCGGAAACCTTGGCAGCTCGGCGGCGCAATCGGTGATCCTTATGATCATGGTGATCGTGCTGACGGGCATCCAGTTCCGCTTCGTCGAACGCAAGGTGACCTACTGATGGTCGAGGAAGAAGGCTTTCGGCGCTACATTGCCCATATCATCCTCTGGATCGGGATCGCGATCGTCGCCTTCCCGGTCTATCTCGCCTTCGTGGCGTCGACCCAGGACAACGCGGTGATCGCCAACGGGCAGATGTCGCTGCTGCCCGGCGGTCATTTCTTCGAGACCTACTACCAGACCATCTTCGTCGGCACGAGCGGCTCGACCCGCGAGCCGGTCGGCAACATGATGCTGAACTCGCTGGTGATGGCGCTGCTGATCGCGGTCGGCAAGATCGCGATCTCGATCATCTCGGCCTATGCGATCGTGTATTTCCGCTTTCCGTTCCGGATGCCGATCTTCTGGCTCATCTTCATCACGTTGATGCTGCCGGTCGAGGTGCGCATCTATCCGACCTACAAGATCGTCGCCGACCTGCACATGCTCGACAGCTATGCCGGCCTGTCGCTGCCGCTGATCGCCTCGGCTACCGCGACCCTGCTGTTCCGCCAGTTCTTCATGACCGTGCCGGACGAATTGCTGGAGGCCTCGCGCATCGACGGCGCCGGCCCCTTGCGCTTCTTCTGGGATACGCTCTTGCCGCTGTCGCGCACCAACATGGCCGCGCTGTTCGTGATACTGTTCATCCTCGGCTGGAATCAATATCTCTGGCCGCTGCTGATCACCACGCGCGACGACATGCAGACCATCCAGATCGGCATCCGCAAGATGATCACCACCACCGACGCGCTGACCGAATGGCCGATCGTGATGGCAACCGCCGTGCTGGCGATGCTGCCGCCGGTGTTCGTCGTCGTTGCCATGCAGAAACTGTTCGTGCGCGGCCTGGTCGAGACGGAAAAGTGAAGATGGCGAATAGCGAGTGGCGAGTGGCGAATGGGGTCGCTGCGTCCGCCTTGCTCATTACACCTTCCCCATTCGCCAGTCCCTATTCGCTACTCGCCGGTGCAACCCATGGCTAACGTCACCCTGCGCAACGTCCGCAAGACCTATCCCGGCGGCTTCGAGGCCATCAAAGGCGTCGATGTCGATGTCGGCGACGGACAGTTCTGCGTGCTGGTCGGACCAAGCGGCTGCGGCAAGTCCACGCTGCTGCGCATGGTCGCGGGGCTGGAGACGGTCACCGGCGGCGAGATCGACATCGGCGGCCGAATCGTCAACCAGATCGAGCCCGCCGACCGCGACATCGCGATGGTGTTCCAGAACTACGCGCTCTATCCGCATATGAGCGTCTACAACAACATGGCCTATGGCCTGCGCAACCGCGGCATGGCCGAAGCCGAGATCAAGACCCGCGTCGAGGAAGCCGCGCGCGTGCTCGAGCTGTCCGCGATGCTGGAGCGCAAGCCGCGCCAGCTCTCCGGCGGCCAGCGCCAGCGCGTCGCCATGGGCCGCGCCATCGTGCGCCAACCAAAGGTGTTTTTGTTCGACGAGCCGCTCTCCAATCTCGACGCAAAACTGCGCATCGCGATGCGCGTCGAGATTCGCAAATTGCAGCGCCGCCTCAACACGACCTCGATCTACGTCACCCACGACCAGCTCGAGGCGATGACGCTCGCCGACATTCTCGTCGTGATGAACGGCGGCCAGGTCGAGCAGGTCGGCAATCCCCTCGCGATCTACGAGAAGCCGGCAACCACCTTCGTTGCCTCCTTCATCGGCGCGCCGCCGATGAATTTGATGTCGACGCGGCCCGAGGAGATCCGCTCGCAGCTCGCCGGCAGCGCGGCGGCCAACGCCGGCATCCTCGGCATCCGCCCGGAGGATTTCGTGATCACCGACCAGACGCCCGCCGGCGGCGTCGCGCTGCCGCTCACTGTGGAGGCCATCGAGCGCGTCGGCGCCGAAACCTTCGTCTACGGCTCCCGCGAGCAGGAAGACCAGCGCGTCGCCGCCACGCCCGGCGAGCTGCCGCCCGGCGAGGTCATCGTCCGCATTCCCGGAACTGACGCCCCCGCCATCGGCGCGAAAATCCGTGTCGCCGCGGCGCGGGCGAAGCTGCATTTGTTCGGCGGCGACGGGCGAAAGCGGATCGAGGCCTGACCGGTTCCGGGAGGCGTTCGATCAAAACCGCGAAAACAACCCCATGCACAGTAGAAGGGGCGTTGTTTTCGTTGGGAAAAATCCGTCCACAGATTCGTGATGCCCGGGCTTGTCCCGGTCAAGCCCGGGCATGACGGAGAACGGGAGAAGGCCGATGACCACCACCGCCATGCTGCGCGCCTTCTGCGACGCCGTCGAGCAGCGCAAAGGCCGTGCCTTCGCCGAGCTGTTCACCGAGGACGGCATCTATCACGACGTGTTCTACGGCGCCTTCGCCGGCCGCGAGAAGATCGCTGCGATGATCGACGACTGGTTCTATCGCACGGCGACCGATTTTCGCTGGGACATGCACGACCCTGTCACCGACGGCACCACACTCTATGCGCGCTACACATTCAGCTACAAATCAACCCTGCCGGAAGCGAACGGCGCGCGGGCGATGTTCGAGGGCGTGGCGATCATGACGCTGAAGGGCGGCAAGATCGCGAGCTATCACGAGGTCGCCAACACCGCGCCGGCGTTCGTCGATTTGAAGTTCGCACCCGAGCGCATCGCGAAGATCGTCGCCAAGCAGGGCGCTGAGCTGAAGGCGCGGCCGGAGATGCAGCGGCATTTGGGTTGAGCGCTGCTTTCCCCACTCGTCATTCCGGGGCGCGCCACTTGGCGCGTGCCCCGGAATGACGGCAATGATAGAATCAAGAAGCCGCGGCGTACTGGATTCACCGCCTGCCGCCTTCGCTAAAGCTTCGGCGCCCCTAGACGTCAACCCCGGCGAAGCCTTGGCGTAGCCGGGTCGCGGGAAATGACACCAAGAGTTAGGAGGCGGCGCGCCACTCCTCACGCACGCTCTCGTCGGACTCTGCGCCCAACGCAGCGCTCCTCATCGCCGCAAACTCATCCGGCTCCACCAGCTGCCCCAACGCCCACACCGCAGCCCCCCGCACCAGCGGGCTCGCATCATCGAGCAATTTCCGCGCCTCGTCCGCCAGCGCCATCTCACCCGAATTGCCGATCGCAAGCAGCACATTCCGCACGAACCGGTCGCGGCCGATGCGCTTGACCGGGGACTTCGTGAACAGCGCGCGGAACGCCGCATCGTCGAGCCGCGCCAGCTCGCCGAGCGCAGGCGCGCGCAGTTCGTCACGCGCCGCGAGCTTGGCCTCGCGCCCCTCCTGCGCGAACTTGTTCCAGGGACACGCGGCGAGGCAATCGTCGCAGCCATAGATGCGGTTGCCGATGCTCTTGCGGAACTCGTGCGGGATCGGTCCCTTGTTCTCGATGGTGAGATACGAGATGCAGCGCCGCGCATCGAGCTTGTAGGGTGCTGGAAAGGCCGCGGTCGGACAGATGTCGAGACAGGCCCGGCACGAGCCGCAATGATCGATCTCGGCAGCATCGCGCGGCAGATCGAGCGTGGTGTAGATCGCGCCGAGAAACAGCCACGAGCCGAATTCGCGCGACACCAGATTGGTGTGCTTGCCCTGCCAGCCCAGATGCGCGGCCTGCGCCAGCGGCTTCTCCATCACGGCGGCGGTGTCGACGAACACTTTCACGTCAGAGGGCGCGGTCGCGACCAGCCAGCGCGCCAGCACCTTCAGCCGCTTCTTGACGAGATCGTGATAGTCGTCGCCCTGCGCATAGACCGAGATCGCCGCGCGCGTGCGCTGCTTCAGGATCGCCAGCGGATCAGAGTCCGGGCCGTAATTGACGCCGAGCATGATCACCGAGCGCACGTCCTGCCACAGTCCGCGCGGATCGACCCGGCGCTCCGGCTGCGCCGCGAGCCAGTCCATATCGCCATGGCCGCCCGAGGCGATGAACTCGAGGAAGTGCTTTCCCGCAGCTTCGATCGTGTCCGGCGCGGTGACGCCGATGCAGTCGAAGCCGAGCGCGCGCGCTTCGCGCACAAGCGCCGCCTTCAGTTCAGTCGGATCAGAGCTCAGAAATCCAGGTCCACGTAGGTCCGCGACGCCGGCACGCCGGCCAGCCATTCGCTCAGCAGCGGGCGGAACGACGGGCGGGATTTCACCCGCGCGTACCACGCCTTTGCTGCGTCGTCCTCGCTCCATGGCACGTCGCCCAGATAGTCGATCGCCGAGAGATGCGCCGCGGCGGCGAGATCCGCGTAAGTGAGCCGGTCGCCGGCGAGGAAATTGCGCGTCTGCGCCAGCCAGCCGATATAGGCCAGATGATAGCGCACATTGGCTTTCGCTGCGCGCATCACGTCGGCCGAGGGCGGACCGCCGCCGTTCTCCTCGCTCATGAAACGCTTGTAGATGCGTTCGGTGACGAGGGGATGCGAGACCTCCTCGAAGAATTCTCTCGTTGAACCAGGCCATCAGCCGGCGCACCTCGACGCGCTCGGCAAGCGTCTCCGGCATCAGGCGCTTCACGCCCATCCCGCCGCCGTAGGCCTCGTCGAGATATTCGGCGATGATGGCCGCGCCCGGGATCGGCGGCTGCTCCTCGTCCACCATGACAGGCGTGGTGCCGGCCGCGTTGAGCAGCAGAAATGCCTCGCGCCGTTCCCAGCTGCGCTCTTCGACCAGCTTGAGGTCGAGCCCGTATTCGCCCGCGATCAGGCGGATGAAGCGCGAATGCGGACAGAACGGATGATGAAACAGCGTAAACATGAAGCCTTTGACTATTTGATGGTGCTTAAGAATCCATCAATGTTTGTGCGGCGCCACACTAGTCCTTCAAAACCGCGAAGCAAGAGTGTGATGTCTCATTTAGCGATTGCAGCATTGGGGGGAATAGGCGAGAAGAGCCCCGCTTTTCCAGCCGAAATGGACCGTAAATATGTCAGACGCAATACGGGCAGTGATCCTCGGCATCATCGAGGGCGTGACCGAGTTCCTTCCCGTATCCTCGACCGGCCACCTCTTGATCGCCGAGCGCTTCTTCCATCTCGGCGAAGGCGCGTTCTGGGATTCGTTTACGGTTCTGATCCAGCTGGGTGCGATCCTCGCGATCGTCTGGCTGTATTTCAGGAAGTTGTGGGACGTGGTGATCGGCCTGTTCACGGGCGATGCCTATGCGCGCCGCTTCGTGATCGGCGTGCTGGTGGCGTTCCTGCCGGCCGTCATCGTCGGCCTCGTAGCCGGCAAATACATCAAGCTTGTGCTGTTCAATCCGTGGGTCGTCTGCTTCACGCTGATCGTCGGCGGTGCCGTCCTGCTCTGGGTCGACAAGCTCGAGCTCAAGCCGCGCGAGTACGACGCCACCAAGTTTCCGCTGCTGATGTATCTCTATATCGGCATCGCGCAGTGCGTGGCGATGATCCCGGGCGTGTCGCGCTCCGGCGCCAGCATCGTCGCTGCGATGCTCCTGGGGGCAGACAAGCGCGCGTCGGCGGAGTTCTCGTTCTTTCTCGCCATCCCCACCATGATCGGCGCGTTCGCTTACGACTTCTACAAAAGCCGCGCTGAGATGACGATGGACCACATGAACATCGTCGCGATCGGCTTCGTGGTCTCGTTCATCACCGCTGTCATCGTGGTGAAGACGTTTTTGACATACGTCACCCGCCACGGCTTCGTGCTGTTCGCCTGGTGGCGCGTCATCGTCGGCACGCTCGGCCTGATCGCGCTGGCGCTGGGGCGATAGACCTTAAGGTCTGTAGCCCGGATGGAGCGCAGCGTAATCCGGGGCCGGTATCACTTGGGGCACGATCCCGGATTACGCTGGCGCTCCATCCGGGCTACGCCACTACCACGCCTCAACGCAAAATAAGGTTTTGATCGGTAGTCAGTTTCCAATGCCGGGCGGCGCGCCCGGCCCAGGAGCTGAGCCATGACCCTCGTCAGCGGCTGGGGGCGTTTCCCGGTTGTCGATACCGAGATGCTGCGGCCGCGGTCGTTCGAGGCCGTAGGTGAAGCCATGGTGTCCGGCACGGTGGCGCGCGGCAATGGCCGCGCCTATGGCGATGCCGCGATCGGCGCCGCCAGGACCGTCGCGATGACGGGGTTCGACCGGGTCAGGTCGTTCGATCCGACGACCGGGCGCATTCGCCTCGAGGCCGGCATGCTGCTCTCGGACCTGATCGAGACATTTGGCCCGCGCGGTTTCCTGCCCTTCGTCGTGCCCGGCACGCGCTTCGTCTCGATCGGCGGCGCCATCGCGGCCGATGTGCACGGCAAGAACCATCATTGTGAAGGCGGCTTCGGCCGCTATGTCGACAGCATCCTGCTGCGCACGGGCCAGGGCGAGGTGATCGAAGCCTCGCGCGAGCAGAACTCCGATGCGTTCTTTGCAACCGTCGGCGGCATGGGTCTGACCGGAATCATCCTTGAGGCGACGATGCGGTTGCGCAAGGTCGAAACGGGATGGATCCGCGAGCGCGTGATCTCGGCATCCGATCTCGATGCCGCGATGCGCGCGCTCGACGCGGGCGATGCCGCGACCTATTCGGTGGCATGGATCGATTGCGCGGCGCGAGGGCGGGATCTCGGCCGCTCGCTGATCTATCTTGGCGAGCACGCCGGCAAGGACGAGCTCCCTGCCGGCGCCGCCGCGTTTCCCACGGGGAAGGATCCCGACCTCGCGGTGCCGATCGATCTGCCCTCGCTGACGCTGAACCGCTTCAGCATCCGCGCCTTCAACGAGCTGTATTATCGCATGGGCGCGCGGCGCGCCGGCGGCAGCCATGTGGTCTCGCTCTATCCCTATTTCTTTCCGCTCGACAGCGTTGCCAACTGGAATCGCATCTATGGCAAGCGCGGCTTCCTGCAGCACCAATGCGTGATTCCTGAAAACGGCGCGCGCGCCGTGCTCGGCGAGATCCTCGATCGCGTGGCGCGGCGCGGCGATGCTTCCTTCCTCGCGGTGCTGAAGAAGCTCGGCCAGGGCGACGGCATCCTGTCGTTTCCGCTGCCCGGCTACACGCTGGCGCTGGATTTCCCTGTGAAGGGCGACATCCTGAGCTTCCTCGACGAGATCGACGGTCTCATCGTCGCGGCCGGCGGGCGTCTTTATCTCGCCAAGGATGCGCGACAGTCGCGTGCGACGCTCAGAGCCGGCTATCCCGCTCTGTCGCGCTTCAACGCGATCCGCAAATCGCTCGATCCCGCCGGCAACATCCGCTCGAAGCTTTCACAACGTCTGTTTGATGAGGTCTAGGCCGTGACGTCGCGCAAGTCCGTTTTGGTGCTGGGTGGCTCCTCCGATATCGGCCGCGCCGCCGCCCGCGCCTTTGCCAAAGCGGGATACGATGTCGGCCTCGCCGGCCGGGACGTCGGCGTGCTCGAGCCTGATGCCGCCGATCTGCGCGCGCGCTACAATGTCGATGTCGGTCTCCATAAATTCGACGTGCTCGACACCCGCGTCGTTCGAGAGCTTCGTCGGCGGCCTCCCGGCGTTGCCTGATGTCGTCGTCTCGATCGTCGGCCTGCTCGGTGTGCAGCAAAATGCCGAGAGCGATCTCGCCCACGCCACCACGATCATGCGCTCGAACTACGAGGGACCGTCGCTGATCCTCGGACTGTTCGCGGAGAAATTTCTGGCGCGCGGCAGCGGCACGCTCGTCGGCGTGTCGTCGGTTGCCGGCGATCGCGGCCGCGCTTCGAACTATGTCTATGGTTCGGCCAAGGCCGGCTTCTCCGCCTTCCTGTCCGGCCTGCGCGCCCGCGCCAGCAGCAGTGGCGTTCACGTGGTCACGGTGAAGCCCGGCTTCGTCCGCACCAAGATGACGGAAGGCATGAAGCTGATCGGCCCGCTCACCGTCGAGGCGGGCGTGGTGGGCGACGCGATCCTTCAGGCGGTCGAGAGGAAAACCGACGTCGTCTATGTCAGCGGCAAATGGCGCCTCGTGATGCTGATCATCAAGACGCTGCCGGAAGCGGTGTTCAAGAAGCTGAAGTTTTGAAAGCTGTGGGACGGATCAGCCCTCATGCCAGCGGCAGTGCGCCCCCTCGCCCCGTTCTTACGGGGCCGCGACGAGCTTCGCTCGCGCTGAGAGGGTTGGGGTGAGGGGCCTCTCTCCACACGTGGGGTCTTCGTGAGACCTGTACCCCCTCACCCGATCGCTTCGCGATCGACCTCTCCCCGCAAGCGGGGCGAGGTAAAGAAGACCCCTCACACGCTCATGCGCTGGAACTGACCGGCCGAGCGGAAGCGCCAGAGATATTGCGGGGCGATCGCCTCCAGCGAATCGGGCGTGATGCCGAGGCCTTCCAGCGTCAGGCCGGCTGCCTTCGCCGCATCGGACACGACATTGTCGCGCTCGAGCAGCGTGACCTGATCGGGCGTCAGCTTGAACGCGCCTGGCGCGAATTGCAGGAAATTGGCCTGGAAGCGGGCGAGGCCGAACGACAGCGGCACCAGCATCCGTTTGCGGTCGGTGATGCCGAGGATGGTCTGGATGATCTCGCGCATGGTCAGCACCTCCGGCCCGCCGAGCTCGTAGGTGGCCCCCGCCTTGGCCTTGCCGTCGGCAGCATCCGCGATCGCGGTGGCGACGTCGCCGACATAGACCGGCTGCATCCGGGTCGTCCCGCCGATCAGCGGCAGCACCGGCGACATCCGGGCCAGCGCGGCAAAGCGGTTGGTGAACTGGTCCTCGGGGCCGAACATCACGGAGGGGCGGAAGATCGTGGCGGAGGGAACCGCGGCCAGGACAGCGGCTTCGCCGGCCGCCTTGGCCCTGGCATAGCGCGAGGGCGATTCGGCGTCGGCGCCGATCGCGGAGACATGCACCAGCTGGGCCCCGCCGGCGGCCGCCGCCTTGGCGACGGTTTCGGCGCCCTTGGCCTGGACGGCGTCAAAGGTCTGCGCACCGCTCTCGGTGAGGACGCCCACGAGGTTGATCACGACATGCGAATCACGCAGCGCCGCCTCGACCGAGGCCGGATAGCGCAGATTCGCCTGCACGGTGTGGACCTGCCCGACCCGGCCGAGCGGCTGGAGGTATCCGGCGAGTTCCGGCCGCCGCACCGCGACCCGGACCCGGTAATCGCGCTTGCACAGGGCGCGGACGACGCTGCGGCCCAAAAAGCCCGATCCGCCGAAAACCGTGACGAGCGTGTCCAGATTCGATGCCATCGGGGGGTCCATTCCTGCGGAAAAGAGTGCGTCTTGTCAGGCTTTTATCGGGCCGGTTTGCGATGCGCAATCGGCATCCCGAACCGGGCCTCAAGCATGAATTGACAACGGCGTCACCGAACCGTAGTAACCGCCTCCGTGCCCCAAACGGCATGCCCAGGTGGTGGAATTGGTAGACGCGCTGGCTTCAGGTGCCAGTGGCTTAACGGCCGTGAAGGTTCGAGTCCTTTCCTGGGCACCATCCCCTGCTCAAGCGATTGAAATCGCTCATCCGCAGGACACCGAGCTGCTGACCGGTCCACGACACGGAAGCACAGCGCTCATGGCGCGCCGAATGGCCGTCGTCGCCACGTCGGAAGATGCCGGCAAGGCCGGTGCCCCCGAGCCCCCTAGGAGGCCTCAGTGCTCGTTGACCGCAGCGCCGAGCTTCATCAGGCTCAGCGAGCGGTTCGCGGTCTCGCGCAGGCGGCAGTAGCTCGCGCCGCCCCGGTACATGCCGGGGTCGACGTTGTCGAAGACCGCGCAGAGGCGATCACGCGACGCGGCGAAAATTTTCTGCGAGTCATTGACCGCCTTGATCGCGTCGGCGAACCCGCCGACCTGAACCTTCTTCAGCGCCTCACTGGTTTTCTGCGTCCAGACGGCGAGTTCGCGCGCCGCGCAGGCCTTCCATCTGGCGACATCGTCATTCGCGCCCTCTGCCGCCTTGATGCAGGGGTCGGCGACGAGCCCGACGCAGGCGCCGCCGAAACCGCCGGTTTTCTCCACCTTCTTCAGGCAGGCATCGATCACGGCAAGGTCGGCTGGCGCGGTGCTTTGGGTGGTGTCTTGGGCGAAAGCCATCGATGCCAGCGGGAGGCCTGCGGCGAGGATCGCGGCGGCAAGTTTGAATTTCACTGGAGATCTCCGTTCGGCGCATCGATGCAACCTTGGTCACCGAAGGCCCGGCGTGGGTTCACCCGAATGTGGAGCAGGAGCCGCTCCCTCACACCACCCGCGACCCCGTCCGCTCCGCGACCGCCTTCTGCACAAAATACATCATCACTAGCGTGACGATCGTCGTGGTCACGACGACGTAGCCGATCCGGTCGAAATGGAGCAGCGCGCCATCGGGTGCTTGCGCGATGATCGCGCCGGCGAGCACCGAGCCGAGCCCGCCGGAAAGCTGTTGCAACGAGGCGCTGACCGCGCTGAACGAGCCGCGCTGCCTCGCATCGGGGATCGCGGACATCATCGCCTGCGACGGGATCATCCGCGAGAAGATGCCGACGAACATCAGCACGTTGACCAGAATCGCGGTCGCGAGCGAGACGTGGCCGAGATGGGTGTAGATCAGCACCATGACGACGGTCATCGCGCAGCCGAACACGAAGGTCGGATATTTGCCGAACGCGTCGCTGGCCCGGCCGACCAGCGGTCCGGTGACGATGCTGAACAGGCCGGAAACGAGGTAGATCGTCGGCAGATGCGTGATGTCGATGCCGAGATTGTGCACGGTATAGGCGCTGGAGAACGGCATCAGCATGTAGCCGCCGGTCGCCAGCAGCGTCGTGACGGCGAAGGCCAGCGTGTAGCGCGGCTGACCAATCGTCGCGATCAGATGATGGAACGGGTTTCTGTCCTGCTTCAGTTTCAGATGCGCATCGACCGGCTCCATGACGAAGGCGATGATCGCGATTGCCGCGATCGACAGGACGACGATCGCAACGAAGCAGACATGCCAGTTCCAGTGATTGGCGAGAAACAGGCCGGCGGGAATGCCGAGCACCTGGCTCGCGGCGAACGCCGTCTGAATGAAGCCCATCACGCGGCCGCGCATCTGCAGCGGAAACAGGTCGGTAATGATGGCGAGCACGACCGAACCGATCACGCCGCCGAACAATCCGGTCACGATCCGGCCGATCAGCAGCACATGGTAATTCTGCGCGGCGGCGCAGAGCAGGGTGCCGAGCGCGAAGCCGACATAGAAGAACAGCAGCAGGCGCTTGCGATCGAAGCGATCGGCAAAGCCGGCGGCGAGGATGCCCGATAGTCCCGCACTGAACGCGTAGGCGGACACCGCGACGCCGAACTGCCCGGCCGTGATGTCGAGCGCGGGCATCAGGATGGCGCCGAGCGGCGACATGATGATGAAATCGAGGATGATCGTGAACTGCGTGAACGCGAGCAGCGCGATGAGAAGCGCCTGGTAGCGCGAGAAGCCGCGCTGGCTTTGGTCGTCGATCGGCGCGGCGAGCGTCTGTTCGGTCATGGCACCTGATTCAGGAGTGGGAGCCCTGGCGAGGGAAATTGGCAGATAGGGTGGGCCGGGACGATGTCCACGGCGCGCGAAGCAAAAGTTCTGCCGGAACAGGAAGCTCGCGCCGGATTGTGGGGTCCGGGCAACAGCGCCTGGGGCGGAAGCCGTCCCCACCTTTCCAGGCGAATTAAGCCGCCTTTAGCGAATGATCCCATAGGGTTGGCCGTCCATTTCCTGCTCCCCGGCCGAATACCGGCCATGTCGCGGCAAGTCAGAGCGTTTTCGAATGGAGCAGCGTGCCTCCCAGTATGATCCTGGCGTCTCCGAGCCGCCGGCAACCCCGGTAGCCGCCCGGACGCTCGTCATCGATCTCGAAGGCGCGCTGCTGCGCTCCGAGCTGCTGATGGAGGCGCTGTTCTCCAGCCCCGGTCGCATGCTGGCGCGCTTCGGCGCGGGCGGACGGGCGGGCATGGCGGCGCTCACGGAGATCCTGGCGCGGGCCGAGATCGACTACGCCCATCTGCCCTACGATTCCGACGTGCTGAACCGGGCGCTGGCGGCGCGGGCGCGGGGTGAGAAGATCTATCTCGTCGCGGGACGCTTTGCCGATCATGCCGCTGCCATCGCGGCGCATCTCGGCTTCGATGGCGTGGTCACGCCGGCCGACCTCGCTGCGGGCAGCCTGCCGTACGATCCTGCCTCGATCGCGCGCATCGAAAATCGCGGCGTGCGCAAAGCCAGTCTCAAGACCTGGGCCAAGGCGCTGCGCGTCTATCAATACGCCAAGAACACGCTGGTGTTCGTGCCGGTGATCACCGCGCATCAGCTGAATCTGCCGACGCTAGGCCATGCGCTGCTGGCGTTCCTGGCGTTCTCGGCCTGCGCGTCGGGCGCCTATCTGATGAACGATCTGCTCGATCTCGCCGCGGACCGGCAGCATCCGACCAAGCGCCATCGCGCGCTCGCGGCCGGCGATCTGCCGATCTCCTCCGCGCTGTCGGCGATCCCCGCGTTCTGGTTGTTCGCGGTCGCAGCCAGCCTCTGGATCTCGCCGCTGTTCCTCGGCGTGCTGGGCGTCTATCTCGCCACCACGATCGCCTATTCGCTCGTGCTCAAGCGCAAGATGCTGGTCGACATCGTCACGCTCGCCGGTCTGTACACGCTTCGCATCGTCGCCGGTGCGGTTGGCGTCGGCGTGGTGTTGTCGGAATGGCTCTTGATCTTCTCGCTGTTCGTGTTCACCTCGCTGGCGCTGATCAAGCGCTTCAGCGAGCTCAGCATGCGCGAGAGTGCGGGGCTCGCCGATCCCTCCAACCGCGACTATCGCGTCACCGACCTGCACGTCATCGCCGCGATGGCGGCGGCGAGCGCGATGAACGCGGTGACCGTGTTCTCGCTCTACGTCTCGTCCTCCGCGGTGACGCCGCTCTACAGCCGTCCCTGGATGCTGTGGCTGCTCACTCCGCTGCTGCTGTACTGGTTCGGCCGCGCTTTGATGATGGCGCATCGCCGCGAGATGCCGGACGATCCGATTTTGTACGCCTTCCGGGACGGCCCCAGCCGCATCGCGGTCGCGGCGATGATCTGCATCATGCTCGCCGCGATCTGACCGGCCCGTAAGGTCACGCCGCCGCTTGCGTGAGCTGTCGCCAGTGGCTACATCGCGATCCATCCAATTAGCCTATGATATCGACGCACCGATTCGACCCGAGGTTTTGACCCGCCATGACCGTACGCCTGCACCGCGGCGACCTGCCCGACCTGTCCCGCTACACCGGAGCGGTGGCGATCGATACCGAGACCATGGGGCTGAATCCGCACCGTGACCGGCTCTGCGTGGTGCAGCTTTCGCCCGGCGACGGCAGCGCCGACGTGGTGCAGATCCCCAAGGGCCACACCGACGCGCCGAACCTGAAGGCGCTCCTGGCCAACCCGGCCGTCACGAAAATCTTCCACTTCGCGCGGTTCGATATCGCGGTGCTGTACCAGACCTTCGGCGTCATGACCGGACCGATTTATTGCACCAAGATTGCCTCCCGCCTGACCCGCACCTACACCGACCGCCACGGCCTCAAGGACCTCGTGCGCGAGGTGCTCAACATCGACCTCTCCAAGCAGCAGCAGTCCAGCGACTGGGGTTCCGACAGCCTGACCGAGCCGCAGCTCGCCTACGCCGCCTCCGACGTGCTGCATCTGCATGCCTTGCGCGAGCGGCTCGATGCCATGCTGGTGCGGGAAGGCCGCAGCCAGCTGGCGCAGGCCTGTTTCGACTTCCTGCCGACCCGCGCCCTGCTCGATCTCCAAGGCTGGGCGGAAGAGGACATTTTCGCGCATTCCTGAAGGCTTTGCGCGGCGATTAGCCTGAGGTTGCCGCCCCGTTTCGGACACTTTCGTAACGGCCTGTCGCCGGCTGCATATTTGGGCGGCGCGGGATAGAATGGGGTGCCCCTCAACCGGACAAGGCGAGCGACAGTTCAGGAGCCCAGGCAAGTAGGAACCCAGGTGAATTCGGCCCAGAATCCCACCTACGACGCCGCGCTTGCGGCGAAGTTCGCCAGCGCGGCGCGCCACAGCCGCCTGGTGCGGATTTTGCGCATCGCTGTGCCGGGTGCGGTGCTGTTGTCCATGGCCGCCATCGTCGGCGTCTCGATCTTCAATCCGTTCCGCATGCTGATGCCGAAGCTGCCGCTCGATTCCGGAAATCTGGTGGTGTCGGGCACCAAGATCACGATGGAATCGCCGCACCTCGCCGGTTACACGCCGGACCAGCGGCCCTACGAGCTCTGGGCCAAGACCGCGACGCAGGACATCACCGACCCCGATCATGTCGATCTATCGGATTTGCGCGCGAAGGTGCTGATGGAGGATCAATCGACGCTGTTCCTCGATGCCCGCACCGGCCGCTTCGACAACAAGCAGCAGCAGCTCGATCTGCGCAAGGACATCTTCCTGCGCACCTCGACCGGCTATGAGGCGCGGCTGAACTCCGCCTTCGTCGACATGGGCAAGGGCACGGTCACCTCGGACGAGCGCGTCGACGTCAAGCTGACCAATGGCACGGTGAGCGCGGATCGCCTGCGAATTACCGAAGGCGGTGACGTCATCCGCTTCGAGGGCAATGTGGTGATGCATCTGGACAAGCTGGATGAGCCCGCTGCTGTTCAGCCTGCACCGCCCGAGCCTGCGCCGACGAAGACACGCACGCCTCAAAACAAGTCTGCCAATTCGAAGTGATTTCCATGATGAACTGTTTTCCGCGTGACGCTGTTGTCAGCAAGGCCGCGCTCGCCGTAGGCCTCGCGCTGCTCGTCACCGGTGCGGCCCTTGCGCAGAGCACGATGCAGGGCGTGCCCAATGCGATGCAGGGTTTTTCGCAGAACCGCGATCAGCCGATCCAGATCGAAGCCGCCTCGCTCGAGATGCGCGACAAGAAGAAGGAGGCGACCTTCGCCGGCAATGTGAAGGTCGTGCAGGGCGACACCACCATGACCTCGAAGACGCTGGTGGTGTTTTACGAGTCAGGCGGCGACAACAAGCCGGCTGCGCCGCAGCCCGCGGCGAAGGGGACGAAATCGGCGCCGATGCAGTCGGCGACGCCCGGGCCGGGCGGCAGCTCCTCGATCAAGCGGCTGGAGGCGCGCGGCAATGTCGTGGTCACCCAGAAGGACCAGGTGGTGACGGGCGAGACCGCGGTGTTCGACACCAAGACCAACCTCATCACCATGCTCGGCGGCTCGGGCCAGGTGGTCCTGACCCAGTGCAAGAACGTGCTGCGCGGTGACCGCCTGATGGTCGACATGACGACCGGCGTGTCACGTGTGGAATCCGACAACGGCCGCGTGCAGGCGCTGCTGCCGCAGGGCGGCAGCAATGATTGCGGCCAAGGGAGCAAACCCGGTGCGGCGCCGCCCTTGCAACTGCCCGGCGCAAGTAAACAAAAGTAAATTCAACAGCTTGCTTCGGTTGCTCCCGATCCGAGGTTGAAGCCTGCCCGGCGAGACTGTATCTAGCGCGCGGGGCTTTCGAAGCGGGGTCCGCCGCTTTTCGGGCGTGTTTCACTGGGCATGAGACATCCCTTCACTCATGCTGCGTCGGCGAATCGGGCTGGCGCGGCAGATCGCGCGGATTTCGCGCAAGACGACGCGAAAGGCTAGAAGGCGGGGATGGTCGATCTCTTCAGCATGTTCCGTCGGCGCCCCGCCAAGCGCGGCCGGCCAGGATTTGCGCGTCAGGACATCACCGCGCTCGGTGACAGCGTCGGCGGCCTCGTACCCAGTCCTATCAGGGACGCGCCGCCGATCGCCCGCGACCAGCCGCGCGCGCCCGACCAGTTCCAGGGAGGCTATGAGGCCGACTATCAAGCCGAGCCCCGTCCGCAGGCGGTTCATCCCGTCAGGAGCGCCGCCAGGTCCAACGGTGCCGGCGGGCCGCAGCTGCTGAAGCGGCCCGGCTTCCTGGCTGTGCATAGCGTGGAAAAGGCCTTTGGCAGCCGTCAGGTGGTGCGCGGCGTCAGCATCTATGTCCGCCGCGGCGAGGCGGTTGGCCTGCTCGGCCCGAACGGCGCCGGCAAGACCACCGTGTTCTACATGATCACCGGCCTGATCAAGGCCGATCGCGGTGCGATCGAGCTCGACGGCCACGACGTCACGAAGCTGCCGATGTATCAGCGCGCGCGGCTCGGCATCGGCTATCTGCCGCAGGAAGCCTCGATCTTCCGCGGCCTCACCGTGGAGCAGAACATCCGCGCCGTGCTCGAAGTGGTCGAGCCCTCGCGCAAGAAGCGCGAGCAGCAGCTCGACTCGCTGCTCGACGAGTTCAACATCACGCGCCTCAGGAAATCACCGTCGATCGCGCTGTCCGGCGGCGAGCGGCGCCGCGTCGAGATCGCGCGCGCGCTGGCCACGCGGCCGAACTACATGCTGCTCGACGAGCCCTTCGCCGGCATCGACCCGATCGCGGTCGGCGACATCCAGGACCTCGTCCGCCATCTCACCAATCGCGGCATCGGCGTGCTCATCACCGATCACAATGTCCGCGAGACACTCGGCCTCACCGACCGTGCCTACATCGTCTATGCCGGAGAAATCTTGACCGAGGGAACTCCGGATGAGATCGTTGCGGATCCGGACGTGCGCCGCCTCTACCTTGGCGAGGAATTCCGCCTCTAGCCCTTTTTTCCAATACGTCAAGCCGTGTACATCGTGCCAAGACTAGGATAAGCAAAAATCGGACCAATTTTTGGGAACGGTTCTTGCTTCATGGCGCTCACGCAGAGATTAGAGTTCCGGCAATCGCAGTCGCTGGTCATGACGCCGCAGCTGATGCAGGCGATCAAGCTGCTGCAATTGTCCAACCTCGATCTCACGACCTTCGTGGAGGAGGAGCTCGAGCGAAACCCGCTGCTGGAACGGGCCAGTGACGAGGCCCCCGCGGGCGAAGCTCGGGCCGAAGCCAGCCAGTACAGCGATAACGACGATTTCGGCGGCGGAAGCAGCGACGAACCGGGCGGCGGTCCGGGCGAGGCCTTCGAGCCGGGCCAGGAAGAATGGATGAGCAAGGATCTCGGCACCCGCGCCGAGATCGAGCAGACCCTGGACACCGGCCTCGACAACGTCTTCTCCGAGGAGCCGGCCGAGACCGCGGCGCGCAACGCCCAGGATGCCGTTCCGACCACCTATACCGAATGGGGCGGCGGCGCCTCTGGTGACGAAGACTACAATCTCGAAGCTTTTGTCGCGGCCGAGACAACGTTGTCGGACCACCTCGCCGAGCAGCTCTCGGTCGCCTTCACCGCACCCGCCCAGCGCATGATCGGCCAGTACCTGATCGATCTCGTCGACGAGGCCGGCTATCTGCCGCCCGATCTCGGCCAGGCCGCCGAGCGTCTTGGCGCATCGCAAGCCGAGGTCGAGGACGTCCTCGCCGTGCTGCAAAAATTCGACCCGCCCGGCGTCTGCGCGCGCTCTTTAAGCGAGTGCCTGGCGATCCAGCTGCGCGAGCTCGACCGCTACGACCCCGCGATGCAGGCCCTGGTCGAGCATCTCGACCTGCTCGCCAAACGCGACATCGTTGCCTTGCGCAAGATCTGCGGCGTCGACGACGAGGACATCGCCGACATGATCGGCGAGATCCGCCGCCTCAATCCCAAGCCGGGCATGAAGTTCGGCTCGGCGCGCTTGCAGACCATGGTGCCCGATGTCTATGTCCGTCCGGGCCCCGACGGCGGCTGGCATGTCGAGCTCAATAGCGACACCTTGCCGCGCGTGCTGGTGAATCAGACCTATTATTCCGAGCTGTCGAAGAAGATCGGCAAGGACGGCGACAAGTCGTATTTCACCGACGCGCTCCAGAACGCGACCTGGCTCGTGCGCGCGCTCGACCAGCGCGCCCGCACCATCCTGAAGGTTGCAACCGAGATCGTGCGCCAGCAGGACGGCTTCTTCACCCATGGCGTCGCGCATCTGCGGCCGCTCAATCTGAAGGCCGTCGCCGATGCCATTCAGATGCATGAATCCACGGTGTCGCGCGTCACCGCCAACAAATATATGGCGACCAACCGCGGCACGTTCGAGCTGAAATATTTCTTCACGGCCTCGATCGCCTCGGCCGACGGCGGCGAGGCCCATTCGGCGGAAGCCGTGCGTCACCACATCAAGCAGCTGATCGATTCGGAGGAGCCCTCCGCGATCCTGTCGGATGACACCATCGTGGAACGCTTGCGCGCCTCGGGCATTGATATTGCCCGCCGCACGGTCGCGAAGTACCGCGAAGCCATGCGCATACCCTCCTCGGTGCAACGCCGCCGCGACAAGCAGAGCGCTCTTGGTAACGTCCTCTCTACCGCCTTGTCCGATCGCTCCCGCAATCCCGAACCGGCCTGATTGCGCTGGCAGCAAATCGCGCTACTCTCGATTTCCCATCGAGACCGATCCAAGCTGGGCACCAACCAAGCGAGGCATCACATGACTCTCAGAATCTCGGGAAAGAGCATCAGCGTCGGCGAGGCCCTGCGCGGTCGCGTTGCCGACCGCACCGACGAGGTGCTGCGCAAATATTTCGACGGCAACTATTCCGGCCACATCACGCTCAGCAAGGACGGCTTCGGCTTTCGTACCGATTGCGCCCTGCATCTCGATTCGGGAATCACGCTGGAGGCCGATTCGAACGCGCCGGATGCCTATGCCAGCGCCGACCAGGCGCTGCTGATGATCGAGAAGCGGCTGCGTCGCTACAAGAACCGGCTGAAGGACCGCTCCGCGCGCAAGGCCCATGCCGCCTCCGAAGCGATGGCCGCGCTTGACGCCACCAGCTATGTGCTGGAAGCGCCTGGAGAGGGCGAAGAGGAAATCACCGGCTACAGTCCCGTCATCATTGCGGAGCAAACCACGTCGCTGAAGCGGCTCTCGGTCAGCGAAGCGGTCATGGAACTCGACCTCAGCGGGGCACCCTGTCTGGTGTTCCAGCACGGTTCGTCCGGCCGGGTGAACATCATTTACCGCCGGGCGGACGGCAATGTGGGCTGGATTGACCCGCCGGGGGCGAATGTGAACGGCCAGTCGGACGGTTAGGCCCGGGACCCGGGCCCGTACCATCCCGGCCCTTAACAATGACGGGGGCAAAGCTGCATGCGGGAGTTGGCACCGGGATTGCGTTGGAGTAGAAGCCCCCCCACATCTGGACTTGGTAGGACTTGGGCTAAGTCCGCCTCCTGCTTCATGTTATTGACGCCGGCCCAGCTTGGTCTATCAAGCTGGCCAAATCGGAACCTGACGGTTTAATTCACCTCGGAAAGCTTCCATGCCGATTACCGATCTGGTCGCACCCGAGGCGATTCTCCCGGCATTGAAAGTCAACAGCAAGAAGCAGGCCTTGCAGGAACTCGCGGCCAAGGCCGCCGAGCTGACCGGGCAGAACGAGCGCTCGGTGTTCGAGGTGCTGCTGCAACGGGAGAAGCTCGGCACCACCGCGGTCGGCTATGGCGTCGCCATTCCGCACGGCAAGCTGCCCAAGCTGGAAAAGATTTTTGGCCTGTTCGCGCGGCTCGATCGCCCGATCGATTTCGAGGCCATGGACGGCCAGCCGGTCGATCTCGTCTTCCTGCTGCTCGCCCCCGAAGGCGCCGGCGCCGATCACCTCAAAGCCCTCGCCCGCATCGCCCGCCTGCTGCGCGATCAGGACATCGCCAAGAAGCTCCGCGCCTCGCGCGATGCCCAAGCGATCTATTCGGTGCTGGCCCTGCCGCCGGCGACTGCGGCGTAGCCACTCGTCGATATCGCCGGGGGCCTCGAGCCTTGGGAACGCCGACCGCGCGAAGGCGGTCGCGACGGGTACTAAAGAAAATATTAACCGTGCTTCAGGAAGGTCAGCTCATGGCCAGCCTGCACACCGTCGCGGATTCCGAGGCATACGACAGCGCGATCCGGAAAGCGCCCGGCGTCGGCGTGGAAACGCTTGCCAGAACCGTGATCCGCGGCTCGATCACCGTCAACGTTGTCGCGTCGATGGGGGTCTTCAATCCTGCGCTGCTTCCCGCAGAGTTGAGCTATCTGCAACAGGCCGTCGCGCTCTTGATGTGGATCGTCCTGATCTACGCCAGTGCCTTCGTGCGTCCATGCGTGCGCGTGCAGCCCAATCCCGATCTCATCGCGCTGGTCGCATTCTATGCTCTCGCCGCCGTTTCCGTTCTCTGGACCAGCCTCGCCGCCGCAGCGATCATGAAGAGCGCGGCCCTTGTGGTGACGACTTTCGGTGCGTACTGCCTCATCACGCGTATCGACATCGACGAGATCGTCGGATCGGCGGCGCTGGGGCTCCTCATCCTGGTCGCCGCCTCGGCCTTGTGTGCGGTCTTCGTGCCCGAGATCGGCGTCGACCAGAGCTGGATGCACAATGGCCAGTGGCAAGGGATCTATGAATCGAAGCAGACGCTCGGCTTCATCAGCGCCTATCTGATGTTCTTTGCCTGCTATCAGAAGATGACGGGCCAGGGGTGGACCGCTTTTCTCGCAACGTTTCTCCTGGCATCGACCTGCGTCATCGCCTCGGAATCACGCGGTGCCGGTGCCGTTGCAATTGCCGCGGGCGGGCTGCTCGTGACCTCGATGTGGTCGATCCGCTGCATGAGAGTCTACGCGGTGCTGCCGTTCGTCATGTGCATCCTGGCCGCGCTGCTGATCCTGTATTTCTATGTCACGGGGTACGATTCCATTCATCTCGGCGAATCGACCATCAATCTGACCGAGCGGACCTTCATTTGGCAGTACGCCATCAGCCATTTCAACGATGCGCCGCTGCTGGGCTTTGGCATCAACGGATTCTGGACGCGGCCTGCGATCTACGATTACTTCAACCAGAACCATGGCTGGGTGCTCGACAATTATCATAGCGGCTACATCGCCGTGGCCATGGAAACGGGATTTCTGGGATACGTGCTGTTCGTCGCGAGCGTTTATCTGTTCTCGGGAAAGGTGCTGTATTTGATCGCCACTCGGTCGATCGATCGTTGTCACTGCGCTCTCATCATCGGATTTGTCGTCCTCAGCTTTCAATCGAATTTCACGGAGACGATGTTCCTTCGCTCGACAATGTTCACGTCGGTGCTGCTCGTCGCATTCTTCTTCGCAGTGTGCAGGCCGGTGCCGCAGCAACCCCTGCAGCCGTGATGGAGCAAGCGATGAATGCCATCTGCGCCCGCTGGTCGGTAGCGTTCGGTCTCGCCTTGGCAATATCCGTGCTTGCGATCTTCTCCCAGGCCGAGGCAGCCAGGAAGGCCACCGCGCCCGCTCTCCCAAAATTGGGACGCGGCATCAACATCCTTGGCTACGATGGCATCTGGGAGGGTGGCCGGAACGCCCCTTTTCGTCTGGACAACCTCATTGCGATCAGAAAGGCCGGGTTCTCGCACGTTCGGATCAATTTCTTTGCCTTCAAGTTCATGGGCCCCGGGAATCTGCTAGATGAAATCGTCTTGAGGCGGCTTGATGCCGCTATCGAGGAAGTGCTCGCCCGGGATCTCATCCCGATCCTGGACGAGCACGATACCCAGGTCTGTCAGCGCGACGTCTCAGAGTGCGCCGAGAAGCTGAAAGCGTTCTGGACGCAAATCGCCGCGCGCTATGCCGGAAAAAATCCGAAGCTTGTCTTCGAGGTGCTCAATGAGCCGGGCGGGCAGATGACGTCCGCCGCCTGGAATGCCCTTCTGAACGAGTGTCTCGGCATCATCCGCGCCACCAACCCCCGGCGGACGATCATCGCTGCGGTTCTCAACGTCGATGACATGCCTGTCGAGGACCTGGTCCTGCCGTCAGATGACCGAAACCTCATCGTGACGTTTCACTATTACGCGCCGATCCGTTTCACCCATCAGGGCGCACCGTGGTCGCCGACGTTCTCGCGAATCGGCCCGCTTGATTGGGGCACTCCGGAGGACGAAGAGAGGGCTCGCGCCGATTTCGATAAGATTCGGTTCTGGTCCGAACGGGAAAAGCGCCCGATCTATCTCGGCGAGTTCGGAGTGTACGAGGCCGCTCCGGCCGAAGCTCGGACGAGATATCTGTCGTTCGTGGCGCGAAGTGCGGAGCGGCTTGGCTGGGCATGGGCCTACTGGCAGTTCGACCATGATTTCGCTGCCTTCGACAGCGCGCGCCAAACCTGGAAGCCAGACATCATGCGGGCGCTGATTCCAGCGGGGCGCTGAAGCGGGGGCGCGACTTGAACTCTGCCGCGCCGGCGTGAAGCATTCTCCGGTTCGGTGCGCTGCAGAGCTGGGGCCCATTTCGCCGAGGAGAATCGGTGTTTGCATTGGGTCCCGGCTCTGCGCCGCACCGCTTCGCGCTCGTCTGCCTTTGTCGAAAACTAAGCTCACAGCGTCGTCGTCACGCTCAAGGCGCCATACGGCAGCGCTCTGCGTCCAATTCACGCAAGCTGCATTTCCAAAAGTATCTGGGTGTTGCTGACTGAGTACAGCGTGCCTGAGTCAGGCGGTGTATCTTGCCAGTGTTTTCTATTGCTGATTGTCGAGGGAATCACGATGAAGCGACTGCTACTGGCGACGTCGGCTCTGATTGTCGCAGGCTCCGCTCAGGCCGCAGATCTGGGGGCGCGTTCCTACACGAAAGCCCCGATCGCGGCAGCGGTGCCTTTCAGCTGGACCGGCTGCTATGTCGGCGGCCATGTCGGCGGCGGTGCGAGCCGGACGGGCTTCACGGATCCCGGCATCGGAACGGGGGCGCTTATCGCGCCTGCAATGACCATAGGCAATGTGCCTGGTGATCGCATTGGGGTAAACGGAGACGTCGGAGTTGTAGGGGGCATTCAGGCTGGTTGCGACTACCAATTTGCCAGCAACTGGGTGCTCGGGATTGCCGGCGATTTCACGGCCACCGATCTTCACGGCACCGCCAACGATCCCTTCTTCGCCGGAAAGACCGGCGCGCCCGCCACTCTATCGAGCCGCACCGACTGGGTCGCCAGCGTCACGGGTCGGATCGGCTACACATGGGATCGCTTCCTCGTTTATGGCAAGGGCGGCGTCGGGTTTGCGCATGACCGGTACAATCTGAACAATTTCACGACGATTGGCGGCTTCGTTTGTCCCGGCGTGGGATTCCTCGTTTTTGAGCCCTGTAATTCAAGCGCCAGCACCGATCGTGTCGGCTGGGTGGCAGGTGCCGGTGTCGAATGGGCCTTCGCCCCCAACTGGTCGGCCCTGATCGAGTACACTCACTACGGCTTCGACAGCAAGCGCGTGGGGTTCACCAATCCAGTCGCCGCCACCACCGCGTTGATCGATATTCGTCAGGACATCGACATCGTGAAGGTCGGCATCAACTATCGGTTCGGCGGATCACCCGTCGTCGCGAAGTACTGATCGATCGGCCGACGTGAAGCGGCCGGGCTCAACCCCGCGCCGCTTCCATGCGGTTCACGATCCGCCGCCCGATCGGGCTCTTTAGCCAGGCCTGGAAACCCGGCCTGTCCCAGCTCATCCGGCGCAGCACCAGCAGCGATCCATCCGTGTGCGACCGCACCGGATTGTCGGGTTCTGGCTCGAGCGTCCAGCCGAGCTTCGACAGATATTCAATGGTCGTCTGGTTTCGTTCCAGCACGAAAGCGCGGATGCGGTTCAGCTTGAGATCGTCGAACACGAACTTGAGCAGCGGGATGAAACTGTTCACCGTTGCTCCGGCATTGCGGTGCTCCTTTTCTCCGATCACGGCGCTGACGAGCGCCTCGCTCGCCGCCGCGTTGATGTCGAGGCGGATGAAGCCGACATGCGCGCGGCTGCCGCGCTCGAAAATCCCGAGCAGAAGCCGTTCGCGCTGATCGAAGGATTTGATGTATTCGGCGATATCAGCCTTGGTCATCGCGCGCGGTGAGGTGTTGAGGACGTGGACCGTCCAGGGATCGGACAACCAGTCCGCCCAGCGCTGCGAGGCATCGTCGCGCTTGATGGTGCGCAGGAAATAGCGCCCGGCCGGAAACCACAATTGTTGCTTGGCGAGACGTTCCATTTTCGGCGGCATGCCGCATCTAAGCAGCTTCGAGTCGGACGATCAATTTGTATGGCGCAACGTGCAGGTCTCGAATGGCTGGCTCCATCTGTTCAAAAGCAAAACGGGCACGCCTTCGCGCGAAGGCATGCCCGCTTGAAACTCTATTCCTGCGACGCGCGTACGCTCAGTGCACGCTCACCGCTTGCAGCTCGTCGCTCCAGGCGTTGGCGATCGCGGCTTCGCGGCTGTCGGTCAGCATGATCGGCGAGACGCCTTCGTGGGTGCGCTTCAGCAGACCGTCGGCAGCAGGCGCCGGACTTCGTCGAGCAGCTCGGGAACCGCCATCTTGTCACCCGCGAGGTGCTTGAGCAGCGCACTCTGGAATAGACCGTCGAACAGCGCATAGAGCGCGCCTGGCGACGACGCCGGCCGCTTGCCGCCGAGCTCGGCATAGCGAGAGGCAATGCGCCAGATCATCGCTTCCAGGCTCTTGTCGATCTCGAGTACATCCTTGCGAAACGCCGCCTCGAACATCGCCTGCGAGCGCAGGTCGTACCAAAGCCGGTGCATGCGGGCTTCGTTCTGCAGCGTTGCTGCGAGCTTGGCGAGGAAGCCCTCCGTCAATTCGTCGCGGCTCGTTGCTGTCGCGACGACCTCGTCATAGCGCGTCACGCACTTCGCCTTGTAGTGGCGAACGCAGCAGCAGATCAGGTCGAGCTTGTCGCTGAAATAATAGTGAAACACGCCGTGCGTGAACGCCGAGTTCTGCGCGATCTCCCGCAGGCTGGTCCGGGCGAAGCCAAGCTCTCCAAGCGTTTCGAGCGCGGCCTCGGCAAGCTCGATGCGTCGCGCGTTGAACTTCTCGTCGCGCAGCGCCTCGGCCGCATCGGCCACACGCCGGGCCGCCCCCGTCACCTGCCGCGCCATGTCGTCCCTTCCTCAGTACCGTTCTTTCAAGGACTTATACCGCGTCGACCGCGGAATAGCTCCATCCCCTCACAACCACTTCCTTAGACAACTGTCAAATTCGAACTTGACAAGTGTCAAGATTCTGGCGGAGGTTCGGCCCAATATTTTTGGACAGCCGTCAAGACGTCCGACCATGGAGGAACGCTTCGCTGGGTGCGGTCGAAAGGCCTGCGTCCAGCGACCTGGCGCGCGCGCCGATTGGCGCAGCACGAATCAATCACCAGCAACGGAGGAGTGCGTCATGAGTGGAAAGAGCCTTGCAGGCAGGAAAGCCCTGGTCACCGGCGGTGCCCGGGGAATCGGCGCGGCCATCGCGCAGGCGTTGGCGCGCGCCGGCGCCTCGATCATGATCGCCGACATTCTGGAGGAGACCGGCCGCGCCAGCGCGGCGGGAATCGCGAAGGAAGATGTCGCGACGGGCTTCGTCCAGCTCGACGTCACCGACGACGCGCAATGGGAGCGGGCGGTGGCCAAGACTGTCGCCACCCTCGGCGGCTACGACATCCTCATCAACAATGCCGGCATTGAGATCACGTCGCTGGTCAGCGAGATCAGAGCCGAGGATGCGCGGCGGATGTGCGACGTCAACATCGTCGGCACCGTGCTCGGCATGAAGCACGCCTTCCGCGCGATGCGGCCGGGCGGACCGGCGGGCAAAGGTGGCGCGGTCGTCAACATCGCTTCTGTCGCGGCGACGATCGCCTTCCCGAGCATCGCGGTCTATTCCGGCACGAAATCTGCGGTCGATCGCATGACACGGGTCGCTGCGATGGAGGCCGGCAAGCTCGGTTATGGCGTGCGCGTCAACTGCATCTATCCCGGCTTGATCCCGACCGACATGGGCCTGCAGCTGGCCAACGACATCGTGAAGATCGGCCTCGCGCCCGACGTCAACGCCGCGGTCGGCTCAGTGGTGGAGCAGACGCCTCTCGGCAAGCTCGCGGAGGTCGCCGACATCGCCGACGCCGCGGTGTTCCTGTGCTCGAACGAGGCGCGCTTCATCACCGGCATCGGACTGCCGGTCGATGGCGGCATGGGAATGTAGCAGAGAACCCGATAACGAACATTTCGGAGGAACGAGAATGAGCGCGAAGAAGCCCGTCATCGTCTATGGCGCGTCCGGCTACACCGGCCGGCTGGTCTGCGAATATCTGCGCGAGTACAGCATCCCCTTCATCGCCGCCGGCCGCAGCGCGGAGAAGCTCAACGCCGCAATGAAGGCGAACGTGGCCGGTATCGAGACCGCCGACTACGAGGTGGTGGAAGTGCCGCACACCGCGAGCGCACTGACGGAGTTGTTCAACGGTGCCTCGGTGGTGCTCAACACCGTGGGCCCCTTCGCCAAGTTCGGCACCGAGGTGGTGCAGGCGTGTTGGGCTTCCCGATGCCACTACACCGACACCACCGGCGAGCAGGACTGGCTGATCACGCTCGAGCAGGAGTGGGGCACGAAGTTCGCCAACGCCGGCTTGCTGCTCGCGCCGGGCATCGCGCAGATGTACACCACCGGCGAGATCGCCGCGCAGCTGTGCCTGGAGACGCCCGGCCTCGACACACTGGATATCGCCGTGTTCTGGGGCGGCAGCCCGACCATCGCCTCGACGCAGACCATCCTGGTCAACGCCGCGATGGCAAAGGCCTACTATTTGGAACAGAACAGGTATGTCGAGCATCAGCCCGATGCCGGTCTCTACAACCTCGCCATCCCCGGCCAGCATGAGTTGGCGCTGGCGCTGCCCTGGGGCGGCACCTCGCACCCGGTGTGGTTCAAGCGCGATCCGCGCGTGGCCAACGTGAAGGTGCTGGGCGGCGTGTTCAACCGCGCGCTGATGCTGGGCGTGCCGCAGATCGTCGCCGCTGCGCTGGAGGCGACCAAGGATATGAACCCCGACGACCGCTACGCCGCGCTGGCGCAGACTGCCGCCGGCGTGATGAACACCATGCCGCCGCGCGAGAACCCGCGCGTCAACAAGTCGATGGATTCGGTGCATGCCTCCGGCCCATTGGGGCGCGCGCACTGCGTCATCAACGGCAACAGCAATTACAAGCAGACCGGCTTGCTGCAGGCCTATGCCGCGGCGCACCTGCTGCAGCAGCCGCCCAAGCGCGTGGGCTTCGCCTCCGGTTGCCAAGCGTTCGGTCACCACGAACTACTCGGCCAGCTGCGTAGCTTCGGGCTGGTCAGCAGACCGATCCTCACCGTGCACGACTGAGCAAGATCGCGGGTGGCGCGGTCGCGCGCCACCCGCCAGCTGTTTCGGGGATTGATCATGCGCTTTATCGATTACCTCGACAAAGGTGCCTCGCTCGGCGCTGATGCGCCGTGCCTGACCATGGACGGGCGCGATCTCAGCTATCGCGAGGTGCAGTTGCTGAGCTACCGCGTCGCGCGCGGGCTCGCGCGATCGGGTATTGCTGCTGGCGAGAAGGTCGCAATCCTTTCCGGCAACGATCCGGTCGCGTTTGCATGCGTGTTCGGCATTTCCCGCGCGGGCTCGGTTTGGTGCCCGATCAATCCGCGCAACGAGGCGGCCGAAAACCGGCTCATCCTCGACCAATTCGACTGCAGCCTGCTGCTGTTTCATTCAAGCTTCGCGCCGATGATCGAGGCGGTGCGTGCAGAGCTGCCGAAGCTGCGCGTCCTCGTCTGCCTCGATGCCGAGTTGCCCTTCGCGCCCTCGTTCGACAGCTGGCTCGCTGGCCTTGCCGCCGACCAATATCAACGCGAGACGGTCGACGATCTCGCGATGATTCCCGGCACCGGCGGCACCACCGGAAAGCCGAAAGGAGTCATGCTGTCGGGCCGCAACATCGAGGCCATGACGGCACTGACGCTGATGGGCTATCCCTTCAAGGGTCGTCCGGTCTATCTCGCGCTCGCGCCGTTGACCCATGCGGCCGGTGTGCTGTGTTTCCCGATCATGGCGCTCGGCGGTCGCATCGTGATCATGCATCGCCCCGACATCGCCGAATTCCTCGATCTGATCGAGCGCTACCATGTCACGCACACCTTCCTGCCGCCGACCGTGATCTACATGCTGCTCGATCATCCCAAGCTCGACTCCGCGAAGCTCGGGTCTCTGCAATGCTTCTGGTACGGCGCGGCGCCGATCTCGGCCGCACGGCTTGCGGAGGCGCTCCAGCGCATCGGGCCTATGGCGCAGTTGTTCGGTCAGACTGAAGCGCCGATGATGATTTCGATGATGGCACCTAGCGAGCATTACAATGCTGATGGCACTATCGCGATGGAACGCCTCGCCTCGGCGGGGCGGATCAGCCCGTTGGTGCAGGCCGGCATCATGGATGGCGACGGCAATTTGCTGCCGACCGGTTCACGCGGCGAGATCGTGGTTCGCGGCTCGCTGGTGATGGAAGGCTACTACAAAAATCCCGAGGCCACGGCAGAGGCCTCCGCGCATGGCTGGCACCACACTGGAGACATCGGCTACATCGACGTCGGTGGCTACCTCTATATCGTCGATCGCGCCAAGGACATGATCATCACCGGCGGGTTCAACGTCTACTCGATCGAGGTCGAGAACGCGCTGCGGGCGCATGAGGCGGTACAGGATTGCGCCGTGATCGGGCTGGCGGACGAGAAATGGGGTGAGCGGATCGTCGCCGTGGTGCAGCCCCGTGCCGGCCAGAGCGTCGATGCGACGGCGCTGGCGGCGTTCGTCAAGCAGCGGATCGGCAGCGTCAAGACGCCGAAGCAGATCGAAGTCTGGGACGATCTGCCGCGCTCCAAGGTCGGCAAGGTGCTGAAGCCGGATATCCGTGCGCGGCTGGCAGGTCGCTCAGGCGACTAGAGCGTGATGGGTGTAGGTTAAATCGAGTTCGGCCGCTCTCTCCGTTCCCTTCCCCTTGTGGGGGCGGCATGCCCCGCAAGAACGATGCCCGCGCTCGCGCCGGCTACGAAACCACTAAGGCGGCCAGTGGCAAAATCGGTGCCGAGGTCTTCGTCGCGTGCGCGACCAGCTAGTCCGAAAGCCGCTCCAGCACGTCGCGCACCAGCCCTTGTAGAAGATCGAGCTTGTAGGCCGTCATCGGCAATGGTTTGGCACCCGAGCTCGCCGCTTTCGCCGCTTCTGCGATCGATGCCGCATTGGCAATCTTGCCACTGAGCTGGACTTCCACGGCGGTGAGGCGAAGAGGCACGGGCGCGACGCCGCCTGCAGCGAGACGCACGAGCTGGAACTTGCCGCCGGCAATCACACTGCGGGCGCAGAGTTCCACGAGCGGCCATTCCGCATAGGTCCGGCTGATCGCCCGCTTGTAGGAAGCGCGCTCGCCCTCAAGCGGAGCGGGAAGCGCAATGCTCTTGATCATCTCGCCTGCTGCGAGTGTATGATCGGCGTGCGAGACCGAGCCGTCGCCGAGCAGGCCTGCAATCGTCAATCCGCTGCGCCGGTCCGTGGTGATGGTCGCATCATAGGCGAGCAGAGCCGCCGCCATCGTCGAGGGATGCGGCGCGACGCAGTCGCCGAGATCGAAGGCAACGCCATAGAGATGATTGCCTGACCGGGCAGGGCAGGTGCTGCCGCTTTTCTTCAGGCAATCGATGTCGGCCCGGCGGAAATACCAGCAGCGCGAACGTTGCGCGAGATTGCCGCCGAGCGTTGCAACCTGGCGCACCTGTGGCGTCGCGAGGCCATGCGCGCTCGCCGCAATACCGGGATAGACAGCGGCGATGCGAGCGTCCGTCGCGATCGTGGCGATGGTGGTAAGCGCGCCGATCTGGGCTGCTCCGTCGGCGTCCCAGGTGATCGTCTTGTCGCCGGTGGCCGATATATCGATCAGCATTCCCTGCGACACGCCGCTGCGGCGGCGTTCGCTGAAGTCGGTGCCTCCGGCGCGGAATTCAGGCGTGGGCTTGGCGGTCATGACGGCGACACTCATGCTGCATCCCTCCCTTTCAGCGCGGCCACCAGACGATCAGGCCGGAATGGAATTTCGGTCAGTCTCACGCCGATCGCATCGCGGATGGCGTTGGCGATCGCGGGCGAGGTAGGCACGGTGGCGACTTCGCCGATGCCGACGCTGCCGCCCGGCACATGCTCGAAACCGGCCTCGTCGAAATGCACTTCCAGTTTCGGCATGTCGCCAATCCCCGGAATGCGGTAATCCTCCATGCTGCCGCTCAGGATGTGGCCGCTCAAAGGATCGGTCTCCCGCGACTCATAGAGTGCGTAGCCGATGCCCTGGATCACCGCGCCCGCGGCCTGGCTTCGCGCCAGCGTCGGCGCGGCGAGCTTGCCGATCGCGAGGCCCGTATAGGCGTTGAGCACGCGCACATGGCCGAGCCAGGTATCGACCTCGACTTCCATCACCTGCACCGAGCTCGGCACGCCGGCGCCGACCACCATGTGGTTCATCAGACGCAGCACCCATCCGAACACCCGGCCCATGATGCCCGCCTCGTGCAGCGCGGGCCTGACGCCGGGCGGCGGCTTGCCGTCCTCCTGGCGTCTCGCCGACACGGCGATGTCGGGAGAAGCCGCGATCATCTCGCGCCACGGCGCGTTCGAGCCCGGAGCGGGTGTGCGAGACGCGGTGCGCTTGATTTCCGCTTTCAGCTTGTCGATGGCGAGCAAGGTCGGCGGCACCACCGAGGCGGTGACGCGGCTGCCGCCGGAGCCCGGTCCGAGGGGCAGGTTGGAGCGGCCGATGCGAACTTCCACATCCTGCGGCTCGAGATCGAACGCCTTCGCGACGGTGTTAGCGATCACGCTGCGCGTGCCCGTGCCGATATCCTGTACCGCGCAACTTGCGACGATGCGGCCGCCCTTGATCGCGAGTTCGACCGAGGAGCCGGTCTGCCAGAGATAGAGCCAGTAGCCGGTGGCGACGCCGACGCCGCGCCGGTAGCGGCCAGTTTGCGAGGCGGCCGGCTTGCGGTTCTTCCAGACGTCGAGGCCGGCAGCCCAGTCGTACAATCGCTGGCGGTTGGGATCTGGGTCCCAGAGCCTGCGCAAGTGAATCGGATCGACCTTCATGCGCAGCGCCGCTTCGTCGACCGCCTGCTCCAGCGCAAACGACATCGGCGGACCGCCGGGGCCGCGGAACGGCGCGCCGGGCGGCAAATTGCTGAGCACGTCGAAGTCGACGAGCTCCTTTGCTTCGGCCGGATAGATCAGCCGCGCCAGGCCCGCGATCAGCGAGTTCACGGCGGCGCCGGTGTCGGCATACGCGGTGAGCGACAGCGCCTTGAGGCGGCCTTCCGTCGAAGGCAGCAAGGATAGCTTCAGCTCGGCGGCCGGACGATAGCCGGCGACGGAAAGCTCCTCTTCACGATCGAAGGCGACGCGCACCGGCACCTTCGCGGCGCGCGCAAGCTCGATCGCGGCGATGGTCTCCAGCCCAAGGCTGCCCTTGGAGCCGAACCCGCCGCCGACGTGATCGGCGATCACACGCACCTTGTCGTGCGGAAGGCCATAACGCTTGGCGATCTTCTCCATGCTCTCGTGAATGGCCTGGGTCGAGATGTGCACTGTGAGCTGATCGCCATCGAACTTGGCCACGGCGGCATGTGGTTCGAGGCTTGCGTGCTGTTGCGTCGAAACGCGAAAGGTCTCCTCTACCAGCAGCGGATTGCGTTGCTGGCGCGCTTCGTCAAGCCAGCTCTTGGCCTGCCTGGCTTTTTGCGAGAACGGCGCCGAAGGCCCGCGCACATTGCCCTTCCACGACACCGGAGCGCCACCGGCGCCCTCGGACACGTTGCCGGCACGCTTGCGGTCCTTCTTTTCGAACACGACTGGCGCATCGTCGCGTCGCGCTGCATCGAGCCCGATCACCGCGGGCAAAGGCTCGGGCTTGAAGCTGATCGCGGCAATTGCCTTCAGTGCGGTGCGGCGATCCTTGGCCGCGACGGCTGCAATCGGCGCACCGACGAAACGGACCATGTTGTCTTCGTCAAGCAGCGGAACGACCGCAGCAACACCGGCAATGGCGCGCGCCGGCGCCAGATCAAGCCCGGTGATCCTCGCATGCGCGAGGTACGCGCGCAGGATGACGCCTTCGAGCTGGCCGTCATGGTGGATGTCGACTGTGTAGCGGGCCAGTCCCGTCACCTTGTCGCGGGCTTCCAGCCGCGGCGCGATGGGATCGATGCCATCGAAGCGGCCCGAGCATGCTTCGGCGACGGCGCGATAGATGCCTTCATAGGCGCCGCAGCGGCAGAGATGTCCCGATAGCGCGGCGGCGATCTCCTCGCGCGAGGGTGTCGCCGCGCCCTTGGTCGCGCGCCAGCTGTCATGGAAGGCGGTGGCTTCGACGACAAAGCCGGGCGTGCAGAAGCCGCATTGCAGGGCGTCGTGCGCCATGAACGCCTTCTGCACCGGATGCAATCCGGCTGCTCCGACGCCCTCGATGGTCGTCAGCGATTTGTCGGCGGCCGCCTGCGCCGGCAACAGGCAGCTCACGACGGGCGTGCCGTCGAGCAGCACGGTGCAGGCGCCGCAGACGCCGGAGCCGCAGACGAGTTTGGTGCCGGTGAGGCCGCCATCGCGGATCACGTCGATCAAGAGCGCATCCGGATCGTCGGGTAGCACCAGAGGCCGTCCATTGATGGTCGTGGTGGTCATTTTCGAACTCCCGTTTTGCGTAGGGACTTCTTTCCGGACGGCGCCATCGCGCCGGCGATCAGCATGCGCAGCATGGTCTCGAGCTGTTTCAGGAACGCGTCGACCGGCTGCATGGAAGGGAAGGCGGATTTGGTGCCGTGGATCGCCATCTCGACGCAGCGCGCGAGCTCGCGCACGCTGACGCCGCTTTCGAGGTTAAGCTTTCGCTTGCGGCATACCCGCGCGATCGTGGTTGCGATCTCGTCGGCGAAACGATTGGAATAGCTTTGGTAGAGGTCGCGCGCCTGCGCGAGGTGCTCGGAAAACAGCTCCTCGGTATGGGGCGAGTCCTTGAGCGAAGCGAGCAGCGACTGCATTCGCGCGCCGATCTCGGCGACCAGGATGTCGGCAAGCTCAAGGCCCGCTTCTTCCGCCGCCTTCGCTGCCGCGATTTCGGCAGCGAGCCCCTGCTCGTAGAGCCGCTCGAGCACGGCGCGAAACAGCGCCTCCTTGGAGGCGAAGTGATGATAGAGCGCCTGCCGCGTCAGTCCGGCTTCCTCCGCCGCCTGCTCGATCGAGGAGCGGCGGAAGCCGTGGCGCCGGAACACGCGCATGGCGGCGTCGAGGATCCGGTCCTGGGGAGGGGTCTTGGCCTGCATTTTGTCGGATTTGACAAATACGAACGAAATGTCAAATCACGGATTGATGACGGTCTCCTGCGCGCAGGAGCCAAGGCCGCCCCGCACGCGGGCGGGGACATCGCCGAATTCCCGTTGGCTGGCGATGGCGACGCGAAAACATCACCTCTCAAATGAAAACGGGCACGCCTTCTTGCAAAGGCATGCCCGCTTGAAACCCTATTCGTGCGACGCGCGCGTGCTCAGTGCACGCTCACCGCTTGCAGCTCGTTGCTCCAGGCGTTAGCGACCGCGGCTTCGCGGCTGTCGGTCAGCATGATCGGCGTGCCGTCGGCGGCATGGAGGGCGAAGAGCTTGAGGCCAGGCGCAATCTTCGGCGCCTCGGGGAACAGGTCCGGCACGTCCTCGGAACGGATCTGCTTCACATAGGCGATATGGCCTTCGCCCAGGGTTGCCAGCGTCTCCGGAGAGACGTTCTTGGCTTCGTATTCGAACGCAACGTGACCTTCACTCATGGTCTCGACTCCTCTGGAACACTAAGCGGTCGAGTCCGCTACTCGTTCCATTATTCGTGCTCATTGATAGCGATTGTCTTAACGATCCTCTCCGGTTCAGGCCGGGCCAGATCGATCGACAACAGCCCGTTCTTCAGATCCGCACCCAGCACCAGCATCCCCTCCGCCAGCACGAAGGTGCGCTGGAAGTGGCGCGCGGCGATGCCGCGATGGATGTATTGCCGGGTCTTGTCGTCCTGCTGCCGCCCGCGGATCACGAGCTGGTTTTCCTCAATGGTTACATCGAGTTGGTCGCGGGTGAATCCGGCAACCGCCAGTGTGATGCGCAAACGCTCGGGCTGGCCGTCCGTGCGGTCGCACCTCTCGATATTGTAGGGAGGGTAGCCGTCGGCGCCTTTGACGACGCGGTCGAGCACGCGCTCGATCTCGTCGAAGCCCAGCAGAAAGGGACTGGAGAGCGTTGGAACACGAGACATAGTTTACAAAGCCCTCGCAGAAGCGACTTTGGTGTTTCAGGGCCCGTAGTGGCACCCCTTGGTCAGCAATATGGGCATGTTCCCGTGTGCGTTCAAGGACGTAGCCGGAGGCTGTGGATGGGCCGCTCGCGCGTCGGATGCTCCCGGATCGTCATGGCCGGGCTTGTCCGGGCCATTCCATGATCTTGCTCGTTGCGCCAAGAACGTGGATGCCCGGGACAAGCCTGGCTCGACCGGGGCATCCAGTACGCCGCAGCCTCACGATTCAATCACTACTGCCTCTGGAATACTGGATCGCCCGGACAACCCGGGCGACGACAGCGAGTGCTGAGCTACAGCTTCACCCGATCTCCGCGACCGCGGCAAGAATGCGCGCGATGTCCTGCGGACGCGACAGGCGGTGATCGCCGTCGTGGATCATGGTCAGCACGACGTCGTCGGCCGGCAGGCGATGCGTGAGCGCGAACGCGTGCTGCCAGGGCACGTCAGGATCCTGCGCGCCTTGCAGGATGCGGACGGGGCAGCCGAGATCGATGGCGCTGCCGAGCACGAGGTGGTTGCGGCCTTCCTCGATCAGGTTCCGCGTGATCGGATAGGGCGTGCCATCGCCATACTCGGACGGTCGAAGCCAGACGCCCTTGGTCTCGATCTCTTTCTTCACCCCGGGCGAGAAATTCTTCCACATCAGCTCCTCGGTGAAGTCGGGCGCCGGCGCGATCAGGACCAGACCGGCCAGCGACGCCTTGCCAGAACGCCTTTTGATCTCGCGCGCGAGCAGCAGCGCCATCCAGCCGCCCATGGATGAGCCAATGAGGACTTGCGGGCCGTCGCAAAATCGCTCGAACACCGCGACGCTCTCCTGCAGCCAGCGTCCGATGGTTCCGTCAGCGAAGTCGCCGCCGGACTCGCCGTGGCCGGAATAGTCGAACCGGACCATGGCGCGGCCGTGATCCCGGGCCCAGGCGTCCAACGCCATGGCCTTGCTGCCCTGCATGTCCGATTTGAATCCGCCGAGCCAGACCAGTCCGGGCCCCTGTCCACGCCGGCTGCGGACCGCGATCCTGCGTACGGACGGCCCCTCGCCCACATCGATGAAGTCGAGCATGGCATCAGGAATTATATCGGTCATGGAACGTTTACTCTGGCTGTGCGGTTTGAGCTGTTTGGACGCGTCCCGCAGCTCAATTCGGTGTCGGCATGGGCCGTTTGGGACGCTTGCGGAACAGAAGCAAGGTGTCTATGTCGTCAGCGTGCCCAGGCGTGACCGAAATGCCTCGCATTTGAGGGTTTTTCACGTTTCGCACGAGCGACTTGCTTGCCGGCAAACGCATCTTCCTTCAAAATAGCCGCTTCCTTCACAACTTTGGAGAACCACCCATTCGCCGTCCTAATAAAGCTCCGCCCGCTGCCAGCAAAGACGGGCCGCGCATCAATGATGATATCCGCAATGCGCAGATCCAGCTGATCGACCAAACCGGTGACAACAAAGGCACGGTCGAGACCGTCGTCGCCATCCGGATGGCTCAGGAAGTCGGCATGGATCTGGTCGAGATTTCGCCGAATACCAGCCCTCCCGTCTGCAAGATCATGGACTACGGGAAGTACAAGTATTCCGCTCAGAAAAAAGCCGCGGAAGCCCGTAAGCGGCAGAAGACCGTCGAGATCAAGGAGATCAAGCTCCGCCCGATGATCGATGACCACGATTACGACGTGAAGATGCGCGCGATGCAGCGGTTCTTCGAAGAGGGCGACAAGGTCAAGATCACGCTGCGCTATCGCGGCCGCGAAATGGCGCACCAGGAGATCGGCACCAAGCTTTTGGACAAGATCAAGACCGACGTCGCCGAGCTCGCCAAGGTCGAGCAGGACGCGCGGTTCGAGGGTCGCCAGGTCGTCATGGTGCTGGCGCCGCGCTGACGCGAAGCGCTTTGGGACTGAGAATTCAACGGCCCGTCCGGATCTCCGGCGGGCCGTTTTGTTGTTCACCTCTCCCGCTTGCTCGCGGAAGAGGTCGCGGCGCGAAGCGATGCGGGTGAGGGCTCTCGCCTCTTGGGGGTTCTCGCTTGCGGAGACACCCTCTCCCCGACCCCCCCGCAAGCAGGCGGGGGAGGGAGCACATCGAGCGCTCCGCGTCTTACGTCCTTGTCGCCTGCCAGGTGCCGCTGCACTGGTCGCCGGAAATGATGCCCTTCCAAGAGCCGACGCCGTTCACGCCGGCGAGCCGGCCGCCGCCGCTGGCGTGGGAGGCGCCGACCGAGACCTGGACGGCGACGGCGCCGGAGCGGTTGATCCGGCCCGAAACCCGGCCACCGCCGGCGGACGAGACGCGGCTGCCTGTTACGGTGAAGGGAACGCTGTAGCCCGAGCTGCAATTGCCGCGGGTGGTGGCGAAGGTGACGTTCCAGATGCCGTCGTAGCCGCCGGCGCGGGCGTCGGCGGTTGACGGCAGCGCAGCCGTCGCGAGCGCGGCGAACAGCGCCAGATGGCGCGGACGGGCGAAATTCGTCAGCGAAGAGAGAAATTGCGGGAAATGGGCCATTTTGGTCCTGCTTCAGGCGACAAGGCTTGGACATGAGGGTGGCAACCTCCAATAGTCGGCGGGCAGGTTTCGGCGGTTCATCGTTGCCAATTGGCTTGTCCTCTGTCATAAGCCCAGCCTTCATCGCCCGGCTGATTTACGGGCTGCCGTGGCGGTGTCTCGTGCGGGTTTCGCGCTTGTTCGCAAAACCTGAGCACAATCAACGCTCTAACGAGCATTTTTGACGGCCAGCCGCCTTCGCGGGCGGATCTCTATGGCCATTAGGAGAGCCAAATGCCCAAGCTGAAGACCAAATCGGGCGCTAAAAAGCGCTTCAAGGTGACTGCCACCGGCAAAGTGATGCACGCCCAGCGCGGCAAGCGTCACGGCATGATCAAGCGGACGAAGAAGCAGATCCGTCAGCTCCGCGGCACCCGCGTGCTGTTCAAGACCGACGGCGACAACGTCAAGAAGTACTTCTTGCCGAACGCCTGATCGCGTCCACGATCACGCCACCACGCGCCGCAGCTTCCGCGGCGATCCGAAACCGAAGTCATCTCTGAAGGATTTTTGTCATGTCTCGCGTCAAACGCGGTGTGACCGCCCACGCCAAGCACAAGAAAGTCTACAAGGCCGCCAAGGGTTTCTACGGCCGCCGCAAGAACACCATCCGCGCCGCCAAGCCGGCCGTGGAGAAAGCCCAGCAATACGCCTTCCGCGACCGCAAGCGTAAGAAGCGGACGTTCCGCGCGCTCTGGATCCAGCGCATCAACGCTGCCGTCCGTCCGTTCGGCCTGACCTACAGCCGATTTATCGACGGCATGGCCAAGTCCGGGATCACCGTGGACCGCAAGGTGCTGTCGGATCTCGCGATCAGCGAGCCTGCGGCGTTCCAGGCGATCGCCGAGAAGGCCAAAGCTGCGCTGGCGGCATAAGCCGTCTTCCACCGTGCTCTGCGCAGCATTCAGCTTGTGATGGTCCGGGCAGGGGCGCGTCTCGCGCTTTGCTGCCTCGGGCCGTCACTGTCGCGCGAACACACTTCTCCGACGTGGATGCCCGGCAGAGTGCCGGGTGTGACGGGCTAGGATCATCGGCTCAGCATCCTGGCCAAAAGGGATTGCCATGACCGATCTTGCCCAGCTTCAAGCCCAGATCATCGCCGACATCGCCGCCGCTTCCGACGAGGCTGCGTTGGAAGCCGTGCGTGTTGCAGCCCTCGGCAAGAAGGGCTCGATCTCGGCGCTGCTCGCCACGCTCGGCAAGATGTCGCCGGACGAGCGCAAGACGCAGGGCGCCGCGATCAACCAGGCCAAGGACGAAGTCAGCCAGGCGCTTGCTGCGCGACGCGACGTGCTGAAGTCGGCGGCGCTCGATGCGCGGCTCGCCTCCGAGACCGTCGACGTCACCCTGCCGCTGCGCGATGCGCCGGCGGAAGCCGGCCGCATCCATCCGCTGAGCCAGGTCTGGGACGAGCTGACCACGATCTTCGCCGACATGGGCTTCTCGGTCGCCGAAGGTCCCGATATCGAGACCGACGATTACAACTTCACCAAGCTGAATTTCCCGGAAGGCCATCCCGCGCGCGAGATGCACGACACGTTCTTCTTTCATCCGAAGGAGGACGGCTCGCGCATGCTGCTCAGAACCCACACCTCGCCGGTGCAGGTGCGCACCATGCTGAGCCAGAAGCCGCCGATCCGGGTGATCTGCCCGGGCCGCACCTATCGCATCGATTCGGACGCGACCCACACGCCGCAATTCCACCAGGTCGAAGGCCTCGTCATCGACAAGACTTCGCATCTCGGCCACCTCAAATGGATCCTGCACGAGTTCTGCAAGGCGTTCTTCGAGGTCGACCACATCAACATGCGCTTCCGGCCCTCGTTCTTCCCGTTCACCGAGCCGTCGCTGGAAGTCGACATCCAGTGCCGCCGCGATAAGGGCGAGATCCGCTTCGGCGAAGGCGAGGACTGGCTGGAGATTCTCGGCTGCGGCATGGTGCATCCGAACGTGCTGCGTGCTTGCGGCATCGATCCCGACGAGTACCAGGGCTTCGCCTGGGGCATGGGCATCGACCGCATCGCCATGCTGAAATACGGCATCGCCGACCTGCGCCAGCTGTTCGACAGCGACGTCCGCTGGCTGTCCCATTACGGCTTCAAGCCGCTCGAAGTGCCAACGCTTGCCGGAGGGCTGAGCACGTGATGGCGCTGCTCGGCGATACGAAGTCTCTCTCCGTTCCCGTTGCGGAGACAACCCTGCCCTTCCCCCGCAAGCGGGGGAGGGAATGGATAGAGCGAGTACGTGGCGTTCGTCTCTCGGGTACGCATTCCCTGTCCGCTCGACAGGTCGAACCCCCTCCCCCGCTTGCGGGGGAGGGTTGGGGAGAGGGTTTCTCCGCGATGGGGCTGCCAATGGTCGATCCCGAGCATCCGGACTGGAAAGTATCGCCCAAGCTGCGGGCCAATGCGCGCGCGCTCAGGCGCAACTCGACTGATGCGGAGCGTATCCTCTGGTCGGAGCTGCGCGCCGGCCGATTGAACGGCGCGAGCTTTCGCCGCCAAGTGCCGATTGACCGCTACGTTGCCGACTTCATCTGCCACGCGGCCAAGCTCGTCATCGAACTCGACGGTGGCCAACACTTCTCGGATGCAGGCGAGCGCGCCGACGCGCACCGATCTGCCGCGATCGAAGCTAAGGGCTTCAAGGTTCTGCGCTTCAACAATCACGACGTGATGACAAACCGTTCCAGTGTTCTTGAAACAATAGTTGCTGCCATTGCGGAGAGAACCCTCTCCCCAACCCTCCCCCGCAAGCGGGGGAGGGAGCAGACCGCCTCTGTGGAGAAAAAGCAGCCATGAAATTCACCCTGTCCTGGCTGAAAGACCACCTCGAGACCGACGAGCCGCTCGAAAAGCTCGCCGACAAGCTCACCATGATCGGGCTCGAGGTCGAGAACATCGAGGACAAGGCGAAGGCGCTCAAGCCCTTCACCATTGCCAAGGTGATCTCGGCCGAGCAGCATCCGAACGCGGATCGCTTACGGGTCTGCATGGTCGACACCGGCGACGGTGGCGCGCCGGTGCAGGTCGTGTGCGGTGCGCCGAATGCGCGCGCGGGTCTCGTCAGCGTGTTCTCGCCGCCCGGCACCTACATTCCCGGCAAGGACATCACCTTGGGCGTCGGCACCATCCGCGGCCTCGAGAGCCGCGGCATGTTGTGCTCGGCAGCCGAGCTGCAGATTTCCAACGACCATGACGGCATCATGGAATTGCCGCCGGATGCACCTGTTGGCACCGGCTATGCCGAATGGGCTGCGCTCGGCGATCCCGTGGTCGAAATCAATTTGACGCCTAACCGGCAGGACTGCACCGGCGTGCACGGCATCGCGCGCGACCTCGCCGCTGCCGATATGGGCAAGTTTAGGGATCCCACGATCAAGCCGATCAAGGGTGAATTCCCTTGTCCCGTGAAGGTCACGGTCGAGGACGCCACGCTGTGTCCGGGCTTCGCGCTCCGCCTCGTGCGCGGAGTCAAGAACGGACCGTCGCCGGAATGGCTGCAGAAACGGCTGACCGCGATCGGGCTGCGCCCGATCAACGCGCTGGTCGACATCACCAATTTCATGACCTTCGACCGTGCGCGGCCGCTGCACGTGTTCGACGCCAAGAAGGTCAAGGGCAATCTCGCCGTCCGCCGCGCGCGTGACGGCGAGAGCCTGCTCGCGCTCGACGGCCGCACCTACAATCTCGATCCCGCCATCTGCGTGATCGCGGACGAGCACGGCGTCGAATCGCTCGCCGGCATCATGGGCGGCGAGACCTCTGGCTGCGACGAGACCACGACCGACGTGCTGATCGAATCGGCGCTGTGGAACGAGATCAACATCGCCCAGACCGGCCGCAAGCTCGGCATCAATTCCGATGCGCGCTACCGCTTCGAGCGCGGCGTCGATCCGGCCTTCATGGTGCCCGGACTGGAGCTCGCGACCAAGCTGGTGATGGAGATGTGCGGCGGCACGCCGTCCGAGACCGTCGTGGTCGGCAAGGCCTTCGGCGACGACCGCGTCATCGATTTCCCCGTCACCGAGGTCAAGCGGCTCTCCGGCATCGAGGTGCCGCAAGCCGAGATGAAGCGTATCCTGACCCATCTCGGCTTCATGATGGCAGGGCCGGGCCCTGTGGTGAAGGTTGCAGTCCCATCATGGCGCACCGACGTGCACGGCAAGGCCGACATCGTCGAGGAGATCGTGCGCATCTTCGGCGTGGACAAGGTGCCGGAGACGCCGTTCGAGCGCGGTGAGGACGCGCGCAAGTCCGTGTTGACCCCGCTTCAGCTGCGCACCCGCCGCGCGCGGCGCGCGCTGGCGGGCCGCGGCATGGTCGAAGCCGTCACCTGGTCGTTCATCGCAAAACCCGCGGCAAAATTGTTCGGCGGCGGTCAGCGCGAGCTCGAAGTGGCCAACCCGATCGCCTCCGATCTCTCCGACATGCGCCCGACCCTGCTCGCGGGCCTGACCGCGGCGGCGCAGGCCAATGCCGATCGCGGCTTTGGCGATGTCGCACTGTTCGAGGTCGGTCAGATCTTCAGGGGCGATCGCCCGCAGGACCAGTTCATGGCGGCGAGCGGCGTGCGCCGCGGCTTTGCCTCCTCTGACGGTCTCGGCCGGCACTGGACCGGTTCGGCGCAGGCTGACGTGTTCGATGCCAAGGCCGATGCGCTGGCGGTGCTGGCGGCTGCCGGTGCGCCGATGCAGGCGCTGCAGATCGTCGCCGGTGGTCCCGGCTGGCTGCATCCGGGGCGCTCCGGCACGATCCAGATCGGCCCGCAGAACGTGCTGGGCTATTTCGGCGAGGTGCATCCGCGCGCGCTCGAAGCGCTCGGTGCGGATGGCCCGTTGATGGTGTTCGAGGTGATCCTCGACCGCATCCCCGAGGCGAAGAAAAAGCCGACCCGCGCCAAGCCGTTCATCGAGCTGTCGGCGTTCCAGCCCGTCTCGCGCGACTTCGCCTTCATCGTCGACCGTGCCGTGAAGGCAGGCGACATCGTCCGTGCCGCGCAAGGCATCGACAAGAAGCTGATCACCGGCGTCAACGTTTTCGACGTCTACGAGGGCATAGGCATCGAGGACGGCAAGAAGTCGATCGCGATCGCGGTGACGATCCAGCCGCGTGAGAAGACCCTGACCGACCAGGAGATCGAGGCTGTTGGCGCCAAGATCGTGGCCGAGGTGACGAAGAAGACCGGCGGCACTCTTCGAGCATGATGCCGAAAAGCGTGAAGCGGTTTTCGGACGACATCATGCTCAGGAGACATAGAGCATGACGCTCGCTGACTTCCTCCCGAAGGACGTCAGCCTCACCATCGCGGCGGCGCTCTGCGCCGTCGCTTTCGTTTCGGGCACCGCACGCGGCTTCTCCGGCTTCGGCTCGGCGCTGATCTTCATGCCGTTGGCGAGCAGCATCGCTGCGCCGCGACTCGTCGCCGCTCTTCTGCTCGTGATCGATTTGGTCGCGGCTGCGCCGCTTCTTCCCGACGCATGGCGGAAGGTTGACCGCAAGGCCACCGCCGTGATCGTGCTGGGCGCGCTGATCGGCGTGCCCGCCGGCACATACTTTCTCAGCGTGCTCGAGCCCGTCACCACGCGCTGGATCATCTCCTGCTTCGTCGCTGCACTGCTGCTTCTGCTGCTGTCGGGCTGGCGCTATCGCGGCAAGGACCACGCCTGGCTCTCGGTCGGCATCGGCGGCCTCTCCGGCTTCTGCAGCGGGCTGGCGCAGACCGGCGGCCCGCCGATCGTCGGCTATTGGCTCGGCCGCCCGGTCGCGCCGATCGTCGCGCGTGCCAACATCGTGCTGTTCTTCGGCGCCTCGGATGTCTTCTCGATGGTTAGCTATACGACGACCGGCCTGATCAGCCGCGAGTCGCTGGTGCTCTCGCTGATCGTCGGTCCGGTCTACGCGGCTGGCGTTGCGTTCGGCGCATCCCTGTTCGGGCGCGCGAGTGAAAAGGTGTTTCGCGGGATCTGCTATGCGCTGATTGCGATGGCGGTGATTTTTGGGTTGCCCGCGTTGGACGGGATGTTGCGGTAGCTCTCTCCACGGGCCGTCCCCGTGACCGCGGGACCCATAACCCCAGGGAGAAGTTGTCGGGCAAGGTGGTAACTCCGAGTCTTCGCTAAACCAGGCCCTGTGGTGATGGGTCCCGGATCGGCGCGCGCCTTTGGGCGCGCTGGTCCGGGACGACAGTGGAGTTTGTTGCCGCTTGGTTGCCCTACTGCCGCGGCACGCGCCGCTTCTTCGTCGACTGCGTTGGGACATCGGCGGGCTCGTCCTTCAGCGCGCCGATCTTGCGCAGCGCGGCATCCGCAGCGCGCTCGCCGCTTTCCCAGGCGCCGTCGACGGTGCCCCAGAGCGTCTCGTGCGTGGCTTCGCCGGCAAGGAACATGTTGCCGATCGGCTCGCTCAGGATCTTTCGCGAGAGCTGGCCGCCGGGCGAGGACGCCGACATCGCGCCCATCACGTAAGGCGAGGCATTCCAGCGCGTTACGCTGGTCTTTTGCACGGTGGCCGCCGCCTCGCTGCCGAACAGTTTGGTGATCCATTCCCTGGCGAAGGCGACCATGGCCTTCTCGCCCTGCTCGGAGAGATCGCGGCCGAAGGAGCCGCCGACATCGATTGAGCACAGCGAGGAGCCGCCGATATTGGCGAACATCAGCGCCGTGCGCGTCGAATTGCTCTGCTCGATGAGGATATCGTCGCGCGACAGGCCGAGCGGATTGCCCGGCAGTTGCAGCACGATGTGATCGTAGCTGCCGAGACTGAGCTTGGATGCCGCATCCAGCGTGCGCTTGGGGATATCGGGTGCGAACTTGATCGCGCCCGCTGTCAGCACATTGGTTGAGACCGTGACGATGGCGGCGCGCGCGGCGATCTTGCCGGCTTGCGTCTCCACGCTGACGTCGCGGTTGCTCCAGGCGATGCGGCTCGCCGGCGTCGACAGCGTCACCGGCGCCTGCTCGGCGAGCTTGGCGATCAGCGTGCCGAGGCCCTGACGGCAGGCGATCGCCGCGTTGCGGTCCTGCGCGCGTCCCTTGTCGATCGCGGACAGCTCCTTGAGGTCCTTGCCGGCGAAGCTCGGGCCCAGCATGAACTCGGCCGCGCCGGCCCAGTCGCCGAGATCCTTCGGCAGCACGGACGCGCAAGAGGTATCCAGCTTAGCCCGCGAGGCATCGTCGATGGCGCGGTTGGCGCGCACCAGCGCCGCCAGGAATTGCTCGGTCTCGCCCGCGCGCGCGTTACGGCGGCCGATGCGCATCTTCTGGCCCGATGGCGCCGGCAGCACGTCGAGCCCGACACTGCGCGCCAGCCGGATCATCGGATTGGTGTCGGGATTGTGCATCCAGCGTGCGCCGCGATCGAACGGCGTGTCGAAGGTCGTGGTATCCGTGATGCAGCGGCCACCGATCTGGGATGCCGCTTCCACCACGACGACCCTGCGACCCATCGCCATGATGCGCCGCGCCGCGGCAATTCCCGCAGCCCCCGCACCGATCACGACGATGTCGGCCTCGCGTGGCAGGGGTGCGGCGGTTGCGCGCAGAGCCGGCATCGCCGCAAGAGCCGCCGACGCCGAAAGGAACCCGCGGCGCGTGATTGTCATGTCATGGTTTCCGGGGACTTGCGGCGAACGGGAACAGCCCGCGAACCTTGCCGTATCTGATGTTGCGCGGCAACCATCATGGTGAATCAATCGTGCTTGATCTCACAGAGTGATGAACCGAATTGCAACACGTTTCGACCATGATAGAGAAGGGGAAAAAGACGGCCGGAAAAGGCCGTGGGGGGAGTTCGAAATGGGGACGGTCCTGGATTCAGTCGGCAAGCTGATTGCCGCGTACCTCTCGAAGGAGGTGCCGGGCTATGAGCCGTTCACGCCGAGCGACCCCGAGCATCTGCTCGGCGTCATCGAGCCCGGCGACGTGCTGCTGGTCGAAGGCAACAACCGCATCTCCGGCATCATCAAATATCTGACGCAGTCGACCTGGTCGCATGCCGCGCTCTATGTTGGTCCGATCGAGGGGGCAGAGGAGCCCAACGGCGAGCCGCATGTGCTGATCGAGGCCAATATCGGCGAAGGCGTCACCTCCGCGCCGCTGTCGAAATATTTCCCCTATCACACCCGCGTCTGCCGCCCGGTCGGGCTGTCCTATGAGGACCGCACCACGGTCTGCCGCTATGCGATCAACCGCATCGGCTTCGGCTACGACACCAAGAACATCGTCGACCTCATGCGCTACCTGTTCCCGCTGCCGATACCGCAGCGTTGGCGGCGCCGCATGATCGCGATCGGTTCGGGCGATCCGACCAAGATCATTTGCTCGGCGCTGATCGCGCAGGCCTTCGACGCCGTGCGCTATCCGATCCTGCCGAAGATCACCAAGGCCGGCAGCCGCGCCGCCCGCCGCGAGATCCTGCACATCCGCGATTCCTCGCTCTACATGCCCCGCGACTTCGACATCTCGCCCTATTTCGAAGTCGTCAAACCCACCATCGTGCACGGGTTCGACTACACCGCCCTGCACTGGGCCGACAAGCAGAAGCCGCTCGAGGAGGTAGCGGGCACATTCAGTGTGTTTCCAGAAACGATCAGTGCGCCGCCGCTCGTTCCTGAGGCGATTGACGAAGAAGCGCCGGCTGAGATTCCGGCTGAAGAAGTGAGCGCGGGCGATGTGTCCGCAAACGCAGCTGAACGCGTCACCGTCTCCGACCAGATCCCGTTGCTGAAGAGGCTTGCGATGTACCGCCCGCGACGGCGAGGTCGCGCACGCGAGAGAGCCGCGTAGGTATCACCCCCGTCATTGCGAGGAGCTCTTGCGACGAAGCAATCCAGACTGCTTCCACGGAGACCGTCTGGATTGCTTCGCTGCGCTCGCAATGACGATGGAGAGAGCGCGCTACCGCTCCGCCCGCCCGATCACCGCCATCAGCTCCGCGATCTTTGCGCGCTGGTCGGCCTTGTCGCCGCTCGCAATGGCGTGCTCGACGCAATGGGCGACGTGGTCCTTCAGGACCTCCTCCTCGACGCGGCGCAGCGCGGCGCGCACCGCCGAGATCTGCGTGACAATGTCGATGCAGTAGCGGTCTTCCTCTACCATTTTCGACAGGCCACGAACCTGGCCCTCGATCCGGCCGAGACGTTTTCCGACTGATGCCTTGATGTCCTTGCGCATGGGGGCTATATACCCCTACCGGGTATGGGTTGCAAGGACCAAGTCCAAGACCAGGCACAAGGGCCGGAGCATGGCAATGAACAACAACGAGCACGGGCATCATCACGAGGCGGAAACGCATTCCGGATGCGGCTGTTCCACGAAGGCTGCACCGCCGACGGCGAAGACCTCCTCGTGCTGCGGCGGCCACGGCGGTCAGGCCGGCCACACCCATCATCACGGCCATGGCGACGGCGATGCCGCAACCAAGGTCAAGGACCCCGTCTGCGGCATGACGGTCGATCCCGCGACCTCGAAGCATCGCTTCGAACTTCACGGCGAGACCTTCCATTTCTGCTCCGCTGGCTGCCGCACCAAATTCGTCGCCGATCCCGCCAAGTATCTTGCGAAGGAGAAGGCGCCCGAGCCCGAGATGCCCGCGGGCACGATCTACACCTGCCCGATGCATCCCGAGATCCGCCAGGTTGGCCCGGGCACGTGCCCGATCTGCGGCATGGCGCTGGAGCCGGAGGTCGCAAGCCTTGAGACCGGTCCCAATCCGGAGCTCGCCGACATGACGCGCCGGTTCTGGATCGGCGGCGTGCTGTCGCTGCCGCCGGTGGTGCTGGAGATGGGCGGCCATCTCGCAGGCCCCCATGGCTGGATCGATCCGACGCTGTCGAACTGGATCCAGCTCGTCTTCGCCACGCCCGTGGTGCTGTGGGCGGGCTGGCCGTTCTTCGTCCGCGGCTGGCAGTCGCTGCTGACGCGCAACCTCAACATGTTCACGCTGATCGCGATGGGCACCGGCGTTGCCTATGTCTACAGCGTCCTCGGCACCGTCACGCCACAGATCTTCCCCGCTACCTTCCGCGGCCATGAAGGCGCGGTTGCGGTCTATTTCGAGGCGGCGGCCGTCATCACCGTGCTGGTGCTGCTCGGCCAGGTGCTGGAGCTGCGTGCCCGCGACGCGACCTCGGGCGCAATCAAGGCGCTGTTGCAGCTCGCCCCGAAGACCGCGCGCCGCGTTGACGCCGACGGCAGCGAGCATGAGGTCGAGATCGACACGCTCCATACCGGCGACCGCTTGCGCGTTCGTCCCGGCGAGAAGGTGCCGGTGGACGGCATCATCCTGGAGGGACGCTCCTCGCTCGATGAGTCGCTCGTGACAGGCGAATCCATGCCGGTCACCAAGGAAACCGGCGCCAAGGTCATTGCCGGCACGCTGAACCAGTCCGGCAGCTTCGTGATGCGCGCCGACAAGGTCGGGCGCGAGACGCTGCTGTCGCAGATCGTGCAGATGGTCGCGGACGCGCAGCGCTCGCGCGCACCGATCCAGCGCCTGGCCGACCAGGTCGCCGGCTGGTTCGTGCCGGCCGTCATCATCGTCGCGGTCGCGGCCTTTGCCGCCTGGGCCTGGTTCGGGCCGGAGCCGCGGCTCGCCTTCGGCCTGGTCGCCGCCGTCAGCGTGCTGATCATCGCCTGCCCCTGTGCGCTGGGCCTGGCGACCCCGATGTCGATCATGGTCGGCGTCGGCCGCGGCGCGCAAGGCGGCGTCCTGATCAAGAACGCCGAGGCGCTGGAGCGGATGGAGAAGATCGACACGCTGGTGGTCGACAAGACCGGTACGCTGACCGAGGGCAAGCCCAAGGTGGTCGCGATCGTGCCGGCTTCCGGCTTTGCGGAAGACGACATCCTCCGGCTTGCGGCCAGCGTCGAACGCGCCAGCGAGCATCCCCTGGCTGACGCCATCGTGCGCGCGGCCAAGGAGAGGCAGCTCGCCCTTGGCCAGGTTGAGCAATTCGATTCGCCGACGGGCAAGGGCGCGACCGGCAGGGTCGACGGCAAGACCGTCGTGCTCGGCAATGCAAGATACATGATGTCGATCGGCATCGATACCAAGACGCTCGACGCGGAGGCCGAACGCCTGCGCGGCGACGGCGCCACCGTGATCAACATGGCCGTCGATGGCCGGCTTGCCGGCCTGTTCGCGATCGCCGATCCAGTCAAGGCCTCGACCCCGGAGGCGCTGACGGCGCTGGCCGGCGAAGGCATCAAGGTGATCATGCTGACCGGCGACAACCGCACGACGGCCGAGGCCGTGGCGCGTCGGCTCGGCATCGCCGAGGTCGAGGCCGAAGTGCTGCCGGACCAGAAGAGCGCGGTGGTGACCAAGCTGCAGAAGGCAGGCCGCAGCGTCGCGATGGCCGGCGACGGCGTCAACGACGCACCGGCGCTGGCGGCGGCCGAGGTCGGCATCGCCATGGGCACCGGCACTGACGTGGCGATGGAGAGCGCCGGCATCACCCTTCTCAAGGGCGACCTCGTCGGCATCGTGCGGGCGCGAAAGCTGTCGCAGGCGACCATGAGCAACATCCGCCAGAACCTGTTCTTCGCCTTCATCTACAACGCCGCCGGCATTCCGATCGCAGCCGGCATCCTCTATCCGGCGTTCGGTCTGTTGCTCTCCCCGATCATCGCCGCTGCGGCAATGGCGCTGTCCTCGGTGAGCGTGGTCGGCAATGCGCTACGGCTTCGCGCGACGCGGCTGTGAGGTGTCAGCGGCAACGAAGGTGCGCTCCCTCGCCCCGTGCTTACGGGGAGAGGGTTGGGGTGAGGGGCCGTCTCCGCAATCACGGTGAGAATTGGACTCGCGGAGAGTCCCCCTCACCCGGGATTCAAGCTATGCTTGAATTCCGACCTCTCCCCGCAAGCGGGGCGAGGTAAGGAGAGCGAGACGCGCGGAGAGGACCTGATGCAGCGAATTACGATCACGATCGAGGACGATCTCTTGGCGGAAATCGACGCGGCGGCGGAAGCGCGCGGCTACCAGAACCGCTCCGAGATCATCCGCGATCTCGCCCGCGCCGGCCTGCAACAGAGCACCGAGGATACGGCACAGACCGGTCAATGCGTCGCCGGCCTCGTCTATGTCTACGACCACGCCGCGCGCGATTTGTCGAAACGGCTGGTGCAGGAATTCCACGGCCACCACGACCTCGCGCTGGCGACCCTGCATGTCCATCTCGACGATAACAATTGCATGGAGATGACGGCGCTGCGCGGCGCGGCCGATGAGGTCAGGCATTTCGCCGACCACATCATCGCCGAACGGGGCGTACGCTACGGCCGCGTGGTGATGATCCCGACGGGGGAAGGGAAGGCGGCAAAGGCAAGGAAGCAAGGCCACCGGCACGACTAGACTGGATCTTACCCTCCCTGGAGGGGTCCGAGACGAGCGAAGCTCGCTCGTGGGTCGGCACGTGATCGAGCGAAGCGAGATCGCGTGACGGGGTAGGGTGATCTCTCCACTCGGGCACCTTTCGTCGCGGAGGGACCGTCACCCCACCCCGCTCGCGCTACGCGCGATCGACTTCCCCTCCAGGGGAGGGTAAGCAAGAGATCGCGCCGCCTTCGGGCCACCTCCCTTGCCGAAGCCACGTTGGGTGTCTACCTCTCGCGAAGTGTTTATTTCAGAGGGCCCTCCATGCTGGATGCCGCCATCAAGGCGCTGTCGCAAATGATCTCGCCGCCGATGCGCTCGATCCTGTGGCGATCGATCGGGTTGGCGCTGGTCCTGATCACCGTGCTGGCGATCGGCTTGCAGCGGCTGCTCAGCTGGTTTGCGACCTCCGGGGCGATCTGGCTGGAGGACCTGCTCGGACCGGGCTGGCATTCGTCGGTCGAAATCCTGTCCTGGATCGTATCGATCGCGGCTGGCCTCGGCGTTGTGTTCGGTGGCATCTTCCTGATGCCCGCGATCACCTCGCTGGTGGCGAGCCTGTTCGTCGACGATGTCGCCGACATCGTCGAACGCGAGCACTATCCCGCCGAACGGCCGGGCGTCGCGCTGCCATTCAGCCAGGCGATCTTCGAGGGCATCAAGACCGCGCTGCTGACGATCTTGGTTTACCTTGCAGCGCTGCCGCTGGTGCTGTTGGCCGGTGCCGGCTTCCTGATCTTCTTCCTCGCCGCCGCCTGGCTGCTGGGCCGTGAATATTTCGAGCTCGCCGCGATGCGATTCCGTACCCCGGAGGAAGCCAAGGCGATGCGGCGCGACAATGCCGCGACCATCTTCACCGCCGGCCTGTTCATCGCCGCCTTCGTCTCGATCCCGATCGTCAACCTGGCGACGCCGATCTTCGGCATGGCCTTCATGGTCCACATGCACAAGCGCCTGTCAGGGCCGCGGCCCGAGCTGATCGAGCCGGCGCGGCAGGTGCGGTGACGGTACGATCCGCGTAGACGGTCCTCTCCCTCTCCCGCTTGCTTGCAGGCGGGAGAGGTGACCGACTCCACGGCGCGATCGAACGAGCTCATCTCCATCGCATTCACGTCACCGTCACCCCGCATCTTCGCAGCACCGTTCTCGCGAAGCCGAACGGCGCCGGCGTGAACGGACCTGTCGGCGCGCGGGTGACCAGCGCAATGACGCCGAGTGCGGCCATCGCGAGCCAGAAGCACAGCCAGAAACCGTCGATATAGGCGAGCACATTGGCCTCGCGCTGAACAATACCCGCCAGCGTGCCGACCGCGCGCGCCTGCGCCGACCCTGTGCCGTGGGCGGCGAAATGATCGGCGAGCTGCTTCAGCCGCTGCACCACATCGGCATCGCCGACGCTGAGGTTCTGGCCGAGATAGAAGGAATGGACCTGCTCGCGGACGCGCAGCCAGGTGCCCATCAGCGCCACGCCGATCTCGGCGCCGCCAAGACGCATGATCTGGATATAGGCCGCAAAGGAGGTGGCGCGGCTCGGATCGGAGTTGGAGAGCAGCGTGATGATCAGCGGCAGCAGTGTCAGCGATTGCCCGATCGCCTGCAGCAGCACGATGCCGATGAACTCCTCGCGCGCCCAGACGTGGGTGAGCTGCGTGCCCCAGAGATTGGCCGCGGCGAAGCAGGAAAATCCTGCGACCAGCACCGTCCGCGTATCGAAATGCCTGAGCAGCCAGATCGAGAGCGGCACCAGCACGAACATCGGCAACGCGCCATAGGTGAGCAGCAGCATGCCGCTCTGCTCCGGTCTCAGCAGGGCGATGGTGGCGAGGAAGTTCGGCACCAGCGACGCATTGGACAGGCTGGCCAGCGTGTAGAGCAGGATCAGGACCAGTCCCAGGCCGATGTTGCGCGAGAACAGCACATTCACATGTGCCCAGGGCTGTCGCACCAGGGACTCGTTGACGAGGAAGGCCAGAAACAGCACCGCGCCACTGGCGAGCAGCGCCATCACCGTGCCGGAGCCGAGCCAGTCCAGACGGTTGCCCTGGTCGAGCCCGGCATAGATCATCGACACGGAGGCGCCGAGCAGCAGCATGCCGCCCCAATCAGCCTCGCGCAGCAGCGCACCGTTCACCGGCTCGTTCGGCGTGCCCAGATAGACCATCAGGCCCATTAAGGGTGCGATCACCACGCCTTGCCAGTACAGCCATTGCCAGCCGAGATGGTCGACATAGAAGCCAACCAGCGAGGTCGAGGTGTCCAAGGCGAAGCCGACGCGGATCGCATAGATCGAGATCGCCGGCAGCCACCAGCGGATCGGCAGATTGCGAAAGACGATCATGAGCGTCGCCGGCACGAAGGTACCGAGCAACAGGCCATGCACGACGCTGAGCGCAAGCAATGTCGGATAGTCGTGCACGAACGGGATGATGAACGAGACGGCGGCATAGATGATACTGGGGATGCCGAGCACGCGACGCAGGCCGAACACGGTGGCAAGCCAGGCGACCGCGGGCGCGATGAAGATCTGCGAGCCGATCCCGGCCGTGGAGAGCCAGGCGCCCTCGTCGAAGCCGAGTGAGAACGCGCCGCGGAGGTCGGGCAGACCGACCGTGGTCAGCCGGCTATCGAAATTGGCCAGGAACGAGCCGAGCAACACCGCCGCGACGGCGAACAGCGGCTGCGGCGCGACACCGCCGCGCGAGAGCGGCTCGCGGCTCGAATCATCATTTTCCGCCATTCGCAGCCTTGGTGTCGATGCTGGTGACCACCGACATGCCCGGCACCAACCGCGCCAGCAGCGGTTGATCGTCGTCGAACTGAATGCGCACGGGAATGCGCTGCACCACCTTTGTGAAGTTGCCTGTTGCGTTGTCGGGCGGCAGCAGCGCCACCTGTGCGCCCGTCGCCGGTGCAATGCGCTCGACCTTGCCGTGCAGCCTCTCACGCGGAAAACTGTCGACGGTGATCTCGACCGGCTGGCCCGGTGCCACGTGCGTGAGCTGGGTCTCCTTGTAGTTCGCGATCACATAGACCTTGGGCAGCGGCACCACATTGATGAGGTTGGCGCCGATATTGACGTAGTCGCCGGGCTGCACCTGACGCTCGCCGACCACACCGTCAAACGGCGCGGTGATCTTCGTGTAACCAAGCTTGAGCTTCGCACCCGCCAGCGTCGCCTTGGCCGCCTCGACATCGGCAGCGCGCTGCTTCCTGGTGCCTTGCAGGACCTCGAGTTGGTGCTGCTGGGCCGCAATCACGGCGCGACTCGCGCGCACGTCGGCCTGCGCCTTGGCGTAAGCGGCCACCGCTTGCTCGAGCCGCTGGCGGGTGCCGGCTTCGGTCTGCGACAGCGACTGCTGGCGCTCCTGCTCCTGCCGCGCCTCGACCTCCATCGCCTCCGCCGACAGCCGCGCGGCCTGGGCTTGCGCGATCGTCGCATATTGCAGCTCGATCTGATTGGCGAGATTGTCGAGCGCGGCTTGCGCCGCGGCGACCGCGGCTTCGGCCTGCGCGACTTGCGCCTCGTAGTCGGCGGGATCGATCTGGATCAGGAGGTCGCCCGCCTTGACGCGCTGGAAATCGGTGATCCCTACGGTGAGCACTTCGCCCGAGACGCGGCTCGAAAGTCGCGTCAGCTCGGCGCGCACATAGGCGTCATTGGTGGTCTGGACCACGGCATTGCCGACCCATTCGTCGAAGCGCAGCGTCGCCAGCGCAACGAAGGCGAGCGCGAGGATGACCGCGAACAGCGGGATCGCGAGCCGGCTCCAGAGCGGTGTGGCCGGCCGCTGCGTCGGCTTCGGCGATGGGGCAGGCGCGGCGCGGGACGGCGATGACGGAACTTGTTCTTGTTGATTCACCGATGACCCCACACCCACTTGTTCGAACGCGAATCTCACCGCGGTGATTCCGGGGTCGCTTCTTCGAGGCGCCCCGGAATGACGAGTTGCTATCTCACACCGTCTTCTCCGGCCACCGGCAGAGATCGTTGATCAGGCAGACCTCGCAGCGCGGCTTGCGGGCGAGGCAAGTATAGCGGCCGTGCAGGATCAACCAATGATGGGCATGCAGCATGAACTCGGCCGGGATCACCTTTTCGAGACCGAGTTCGACCTCCAGCGGCGTCTTGCCGGGCGCAAGCCCGGTGCGGTTACCGACGCGGAACACGTGCGTGTCGACCGCCATGGTGTGCTCGCCGAACGCCATGTTGAGCACGACGTTGGCCGTCTTGCGCCCTGCGCCGGGCAACGACTCGATCTCGGCGCGCGTGCGCGGCACTTGGCCGCCGAATTCACTGAGCAGCTTTGCCGACAGCGCGATCACGTTCTTGGCCTTGGTACGATAGAGACCGATCGTCTTGATGTATTCGCGTAAGGACTCCTCGCCGAGGTCGAGCATCTTCTGCGGGGTGTCCGCGACCTCGAACAACGCGCGCGTCGCCTTGTTGACGCCGGCGTCGGTCGCCTGCGCCGACAGCACCACGGCGACCAACAGCGTGAACGGGTTGACGTGCTCGAGCTCGCCCTTCGGCTCCGGATTGGCCTTGCGGAAACGGCTGAAGACCTCGCGGATCTCGGCCGGCGTCCAGGGTCTCGTCGCCTTGAGTGGTTTTTTCGCGGAGGATTTCGGCTTTGCCGCGATCGGCTTTGCCTTCTTCTTCGGCACCGCCGCTTTGCGCGGGACCGGCTTGCGGGTGATTTTCGCCATGATCGGGATATACTGATGGACGATGAGCACAGGCAACGAAATTGAGCGCGCGCAATCTGAAAGCGAGATCGAGCCTCAGATTTTCTCCGCGCTGCTGACGCCGCACCGCTCGCTGAACCGCACCGGTTTCCTCGCCGTGATGCTGTTCCTGAGCGCCGTCAGCTTCGTCACGGGCCTCGCTTTCCTGATGATGGGCGCCTGGCCGGTGTTCGGCTTCTTCGGTCTCGACGTGCTGGTGATCTGGTGGGCCTTCAAGGTCAATTTCCGGGCGGCACGGGCCAGCGAGGAAATCGTGGTGACGCCGTCGGAACTGCGCGTGCGGCGCGTCAGCGATCGTGGCCAGGTCGCCGAATGGACCTTCAACCCGCTCTGGGTCCGGCTCGACCAGGAGGTCGACGAGGAATACGGCATCGAGCATCTCTATTTGATCTCGCGCGGCCGCCGGCTGCTCATCGCCGGCTTTCTCGGGCCGGAAGAAAAAGCTAGTTTTTACAATGCCTTGGTTGGAGCCCTCAACGCCGCGCGGCGCGGCCCGACCTATAATCCGGTGACCTGAGCACAGTCGGAAATCGGGTGGCTTCAAGCCACCCCCTCTCCTACATTTCCGGACATGATGACCCTCGCGATACATGACCAGCGCCTGGCCAGGCCGGGCACCCAGAACGCCGCGTTGCGCGACTATGATTCGGTGCGGCGGGCGATCGCCTTCATCTCGGCGAACTGGCGCGCGCAGCCGACCATCGAGGCGATGGCGGATGCTGCCGGCGTCACACCGGATGAGCTGCACCATCTGTTCCGCCGCTGGGCTTCGATCACACCGAAGGCTTTCATGCAGGCGCTTACCCTCGACCACGCCAAGAACCTGCTCAGGGATTCCGCCAGCATCCTTGACGCAGCGCTCGACTCCGGCCTGTCGGGACCGGGCCGGCTGCACGATCTCTTCGTCACCCACGAAGCGATGTCGCCGGGCGAGTGGAAGAACGGCGGTGCCGGCCTCACCCTGCGCTACGGCTTCCATCCCTCGCCGTTCGGCACCGCGATCGTGATCGCCACCGATCGCGGCCTGTCCGGGCTTGCCTTCGCCGATCACGGCGAGGAGAAGATCGCACTCGCCGACATGACGCGGCGCTGGCCGAACGCCACTTATGTGGAAGATCACGAAGGCACCGCGCCGCTCGCCGCGCGCATCTTCGACCCAAAGCTGTGGCGGCCGGACCAGCCGCTGCGCGTGGTCCTGATCGGCACCGATTTCGAGGTGCGGGTGTGGGAGACGCTGCTGAAAATTCCGATGGGGCGCGCGGTGTCCTACTCCGACATCGCCTGCAACATCAACAATCCGAAGGCCTCACGCGCCGTCGGTGCTGCCGTCGGCAAGAACCCGGTCTCCTTCGTCGTGCCATGCCACCGCGCGCTCGGCAAGAGCGGCACGCTCACCGGCTACCATTGGGGCATCACCCGCAAGCAGGCGATGCTGGGCTGGGAAGCGGGACGCCTGGGGGTGCAGTAGGTCTTCTCCCTCGCCCCGCCTGCAGGGAGAGGGGGACTCTCCACAGGGGCGGTGACAGCCGGACTCGCGGAGAGTTCCCCTCACCCGGAATTCGCGCTACGCGCGGATTCCGGCCTCTCCCCGCACGCGGGGAGAGGCGAAGAGATCAACCCGCCAGATCGAGCTTCGAGGCCACCGTCGAATCCGCGTTGAGCCGGTAGATGATCGGCACGCCGGTGGCGAGCTCGCGCTTCAGAATGCCCTCCGGCGAGAGCTTCTCCAGCACCATGATCAGCGCGCGCAGCGAGTTGCCGTGGGCGGCAACCAGCGTGCGCTTGCCGTTGAGCACGGCGGGCAGGATCTCCTGCACGTAATACGGCAGCGCGCGCGCGAGCGTGTCCTTCAGGCTTTCGCCGCCGGGCGGCGGCACGTCATAAGAGCGGCGCCAGATCAGCACCTGGTCCTCGCCCCATTTCTTGCGGGCATCGTCCTTGTTGAGGCCGGAGAGATCGCCATAGTCGCGCTCGTTGAGCGCGAGGTTCTTCGACGTCGGCAGGCCGTCCTGGCCGAGCTCGGCGAGGATGAGATCGAGCGTGTGCTGCGCGCGCGTCAGCACCGAGGTGTAGGCGACGTCGAACACGAGGCCCTGCGCCTTCAGCTTGCGGCCGGCTTCCTTGGCTTCGTTCACGCCGAGCTCGGTGAGATCAGGGTCCTTCCAGCCCGTGAACAGGTTCTTCAGATTCCATTCGCTCTGGCCATGGCGCACGAGCACGAGGAGACGTTCACTCATCAACTGCTTTCCATCTAGTTTATTGTTTCGCGCATGATCTGGTCGGAAAAGCGCTTCACACTTTTCCGGATCATGCTCTCGTTCAGATGTCGGATAGGCCGAGCACGTCGGCCATGGAGTAGTGCCCCGGCGCCTTGCCGTGCGCCCACAGCGCCGCCTTGAGCGCGCCATGGGCGAACAGCATGCGATCCTCGGCCTGATGCGACAGCGTCAGGCGCTCGAACGGACCGAGAAAGGCGACGCTGTGATCGCCGGCCACGGTGCCGCCGCGCAAGGAGGCGAAACCGATATTGCCCGGCCTGCGCGCGCCGGTGATGCCGTCACGCCCACGCTCGGAATGGTCATCGAGGGTGACGCCGCGGCCGCTAGCTGCGGCCTGGCCCAACATCAGAGCCGTGCCGGATGGCGCATCGACCTTCATGCGATGATGGGTTTCGACGATCTCGATGTCGAAAGTCTGGTCGAGCGCCTTGGCGACGCGCTTGACCACGGCGGCGAGCAGGTTGACGCCGAGGCTCATGTTTCCGGATTGCACCACCACCGCGCGGTTGGTGACGCTCTTGATCACGGCATTGTCCGAGCCGGACAACCCGGTGGTGCCGATGACATGCACGAGGCCGCGCTCGGCGGCGATCGCGACATTGGCGATGGTTGCCGCCGGCACGGTGAAGTCGAGAATGCCGTCGGCATCCTTGGACATCGCCCAGAGATCGGCGGATAGCTTGATCCCGTTGGCCGGCAAGCCCGCGAGCACGCCGGCATCCTTGCCGAGCAGCTCGGAGCCCGGCGCCTCCAGCGCGCCCGCCAGCACCGCGCCTTCGCTCTCGGCAATCGCCCGCGTCAGCGCCCGGCCCATCCGGCCGCCGGCCCCAGCAACAATCAAGCGCATGTCGGACATGGTGTGATCCTCTTCGCTGCCGTTGTAGCGGGGGGATGCAGTTCCGGCAACCGAGGGGGTGGGCCAAGCGCGCGCAGCCACCCTCCCCTGGAGGGGGAGGGTCGATCGCGCGTAGCGCGAGCGGGGTGGGGTGACAGTCTCTCCCAGACGAACAGTGCACGTGTGGAGAGATCACCCCACCCCGCTGCGCATTCCGCTTCGCTACATGCTCAGCGACCCTCCCCCTCCAGGGTAGGGGAATCGCATATGGCGTTGGCGGGGTGTTGCCAAGCGGCTGGAACTGGATTCTTTGGGTGTCTCTCGATTCCCGAGGGAGCCCTAAATGCGCAAGCTCAAGCGCCTGTTTCGACCGCTCAAGGATCCGCGCGCCAGCAACAGCCGACACGATCTGGTGGATATCCTTGTCATTGCATTGGCGGCTACGCTGGCTGGCGCCAAGACCTGCACCGAGTTCGAGTTCTTCGGCCAAGGCCGCGAGGAACTGTTGCGGCGATTCCTGGAGCTTAGGCACGGTATTCCGAGCCACGATACGTTCAGCAACGTCTTCCGTGCGCTGGACCCGAAAGGTCTGGAAGCGGTTTTGCGCAAGTTCAGCAAGAGCTTCGGCATCGAGGGCGTGGTCAGCATCGACGGCAAGGCTCTGCGCGGAGCCTTCGCGCGTGGCCGGCAGGCCACGCCGCTGCATATGGTCAACGTCTGGGCGGCCGGCACGCGTATGGCGTTGGCTCAGCGGAAGGCCCCCAATCGCAACGAGGTTGCTGGAGCTCTCGAAGTCCTCGCGCTGCTCGATCTGGACGGAGCTCTTGTCACCGCCGACGCCTTGCATTGCCGGCCCGATACCGCGCAAGCCATCCGCGACCGGAAGGGGCACTACGTGTTGGCCATCAAGAGCAATCGTGGCCGGCTCTTCAAGGCCGCCAAGACGCTGGTCGACACAGCCCGAAAGGCTGCGCGAGCGAGTCAACGAAGGGCCACCGCCCACGGCCGCATCGAACGCCGGCAGGCCATCATCGCGCCGGCGCCACAGTTGGCGAAGCAATACGACTTCCCTGCTATCGCCGCCGTCGGCCGCATCGACAGTTGGCGCGCCAACTCGGGCAAGACCGCCAAGCATACGGTCCGATATTTCCTGGCCTCGCGCCTGCTGTCGGCCAAAAAGCTGCTCGAGGCCGTGCGCGCCCACTGGAGCATCGAGAACAACCTGCACTGGGTTCTCGACGTTCTGTTCGACGAGGACGCCTGCCGCAGCCGCAAGGATCACGCTGCGGAAAATCTCGCTCTTATTCGCAAGCTGGCCATCAATGCCCTGCAGGCAACGCCCGGTCCCGCGCGCATCAGCCACAAAATGCTCCAGGCCAGATGGAATAACGACTTCCTTCTCTCCACTCTCGCCCATATGCGATAGCCCTACCCTCCAGGGGAGGGTAAGAAAGAGAGCCTCAGCCGTCCTGCGGCTGCGGGCCGTCATAGCCTTCGATGATGATGAGGTCGGCGATCGAGTGCGGCTGGCGCACCTTGATGTTGGCCTGGTATTCCGGCGAGTTGTAGCAGGCGAGCGCCGTTTCGTAGTCCGGGAATTCGATCACGACGTTGCGGTTGCGGCTGGCGCCTTCGACCGTGGTGAACCTGCCGGCGCGGACGACAAAACGGCCGCCCCATTTCTTGAAGATCGGACCGTTGGCGACGGCGTAGGGCTTGTAGCCCTCGTCATTGCTCACGTCGACACGCCCGATCCAGTAGCCCTTTGCCATTGTTGTTCTCCCTGTTGGTGGTGGTTAGCTGAGAGCCTGCGCGATCTCAGCGTGAATGGCGTCGGCGACCGCCTTTGGATCGGCGGCTTCCACCACCGGGCGCCCGACGACGAGATAGTCCGCGCCCGCGGTGATCGCACGGCCCGGGGTCATTATGCGCCTCTGGTCACCACTGGCGGCACCCGCCGGACGAATGCCGGGCGTGACGAGGCTCATCTGGTGGCCGACGATCTTGCGCAATGCACCGACTTCCTCCGGCGAGGACACCAGGCCATCGACGCCGAGTACCTGCGCCTGCTGCGCGCGCGCCTCGACCAGCTCGGAGACGCTGAGCCGATAGCCTGCCGCATGCAGATCGTCGTCGTTGTAGGAGGTCAGAACCGTGACGGCGAGGATCTTGAGGCTGGCACTGCCGCGGCCTTCGACGGCGCCCTTCATGGTCTGCGGATAGGCGTGCACGGTGACGAAGGTCGCACCCAGCTTGGCCACGCTCTCCACACCACGCGTCACCGTATTGCCGATGTCGTGCATCTTGAGATCGGCGAACACCTTCTTGCCCTTGTCGGCGAGCTTGCCGATCAGTGGCAGGCCGCCGGCATAAGCGAGCTGATAGCCGATCTTGTAGAACGAGACGCTGTCGCCGAGCATCGCGATCATCGCCTCCGCGGCATCAACGCTCGGCAAATCGAGCGCAACGATCAGGCGGTCTTTCGGGGCGATCTCGGCTGGCGTCATGTCACCTCACATCATGCGTTGGGAAATGTCGATCAACTGCGCTACCAGCTCCTTCAACGCGGCGATATCGCCCTCGTGCTTCAGCCTGTCCATATCGTCATAGGCCTGGTCGGCAAAGGCGAGCGTGAGCTGGCTGGCAATCACATTGGCGTGGCAGGAGGAGAGGATCAGCCGCAAGGCCTGGAGCGCGCGGGCGGCGCCAAGCCGGCTCTGCGAGGCCCCGGCGAGCGCGAAGACGCGGTTGCGGAACACCTCGCCGCGCGCCTCGTGCAGCTCGTGCACACGGCTGACCCAGTCGATCGCGTTCTTCAGTAGCGGCGGCACCGAGGCGTTGTATTCGGGCGAGACGATGAGGACGCCGTGGTGGGCGCCGATCATGCGCTTGAGATTGATGGCGTGCTTGGGCACGCCGGACTTGGCCTGGAGATCGCCGTCGTAGATCGGCAGCGGAAAATCGGCCAGCGAGATGCGGGTGACGTCCACGCCGGCCTGAGCGAATTCATGGGCAGCCAGCGCCGCCAGCTTCACATTGTGCGAGCCGGTGCGCAGTGAGCCGGGAATGATCAGGATTTTGGGTGCGGACATCCGATCCCATGCGTTCGGCGAAACGAGCCCGCCGCGCAAGAGGAAGAGCCGGCGGAATTAGTCCTTGCGATACACCCAGACGCGGGCCGGCGGAAGGTTCATCCAGATCCGTTCCGAGGCCTCTGTGGACACGCCGGGCAGCGATTTCGGGATCGGCGGCACCACCGCATAGGTGAACTGGATGAAGGGCGCACCGGGCGCGAGCGCCGTGAAGGCATCGCGGATGAGCCGCAGCCGCGTCAGCATCGGTTTTGTGACGAGCGGCAGGCCGGAGACGACCGCGCTAGCCGGCGCGCTCAAGACATTCCAGAGCGTGTCGCGCAGGCGATAGGCATCGCCCTGCACCACCTTGGCCTGCGGGTAGCGGTCGCGCAGCAGCGCGCAGAAGCCGGGATTGTATTCGACGAGCACGAGACGCTTCTGGTCGACGCCGCGCTCGATCAGCGCCGAGGTGATGGCGCCGGTGCCGGGGCCGAGCTCCACCACCGGTGCGTCGGAATCGGGATCGACATAATGAGCCATGGTCCGGGCCAGCAGCTTGCCTGACGGCATCACCGCGCCCATGTGCAGTGGCTTTTCGATCCACGACCTGAGAAAGCGCACCTCGTCGTCGAGACGAGGCTTCTTCAACGCACGCGCGGACGATGGCAATGGCATGTCGGGACCGGACGGGACCGCGGGACCGCGGCGTGTCAGAAAATGGTCATAAAGACGTATAGGCCGAAGGCGGCACGGTCAAGACGAGTCAATTCGCCCGATTACCGAAGAAATCCTTGACCTTGGCGAAGAAACCCTCTGATTCCGGCTGGGTGTTGCCGGAGGAGAGTTTTTCGAACTCGGCCAGCAATTCCTGCTGCTTCTTGGTGAGGTTCTGCGGGGTCTCGACCATGACCTGGACGTACATGTCGCCCATCTGACGCGACCGCAGCACCGGCATGCCTTTTGATGCAATGCGGAATCGGCGGCCCGACTGGGTTCCGGCCGGTACCTTCACCTTGGTCTTGCCCTTGTCGATGGTCGGCACCTCGAATTCGCCGCCGAGCGCGGCCGTCACCATCGAGATCGGCACGCGGCAATGCAGATCGGCGCCGTCGCGCTGGAAAAACTGGTGCTGGGCCAGCGACAGGAAGATGTAGAGGTCGCCGGGCGGACCGCCACGGACCCCGGCTTCACCCTCGCCGGCGAGCCTGATCCGTGTGCCATCCTCGACGCCTTGCGGAATGTTGACCGACAGCGTGCGCTCGCGCGTGACGCGTCCTTGTCCCGCGCAGGACGGGCAAGCGTCCTCGATCATCTGGCCGCGTCCCTGACAGCCGGGACAGGTGCGCTCGAGCGTGAAGAAGCCCTGCGACTGGCGCACGCGGCCGGCGCCGCCGCAGGTCGAGCAGGTCTTCGGCTTGGTACCGGCCTTGGCACCGATGCCCGAGCAGGCCTCGCAAGTGACCGAGACCGGGATCTCGATCTGCGCGGTCTTGCCGCCAAAGGCTTCCTCGAGCGTGATTTCCATATTGTAGCGCAGGTCCGCCCCGCGCTCGCGGCCGCCGCGGCTGCGCTGTCCGGCCATGCCGAACAAATCCTCGAAAATGTCGGAGAACGAGGAGGCGAAGCCTGCGCCGAAACCGGCAGCGCCGCCGAAGCCGCCGCCCTGCTCGAACGCGGCGTGGCCATAACGGTCGTAGGCGGCGCGCTTGTCCTTGTCCTTCAGGACCTCGTAAGCCTCGTTGATTTCCTTGAACTTGACCTCGCTGGTCTCATCCCCCGGGTTACGGTCAGGATGGAATTTCATCGCCAGCTTGCGGAAGGACGACTTCAGCTTGCCTTCGTCGGCGTCGCGTTCGACTTCCAGGGTCTCGTAGTAGCAGCGCTTGGTGGACGTGGACATGTTGAGCTCGGTCTATCCAATCGCGATTCAAGTCGGAGCGAAACGACGTCGCCACGAAACAATATAGGCAGCCTTCCGCCTTGCGGCAGAGGACCGCATGGCGGCGTCCAGCATAACGATAGGGAATTGATCGATCGTAACGGGGCCTACTTTAGAAGAGTCTTGGCCCGTCCTGCCCGACACGACGGCCTCCCCCGCGAGGGAGGAGGCCGGTAGCGCGTGTGGGGTCCAAGCCGTCCGCATCGTCACCCTCTCGGGCTTATGCAGACTTCTTGTTGTTCTTGTCGTCGTCGACCTCGGTGAATTCCGCGTCGACGACGTCGTCCTTGGCCGCATCCTTCTTGGCGTCGGCCTCGGCCTGCTGCTTGTACATGGCCTCGCCGAGCTTCATCGAAGCTTGCGCCAGCGTCTGGGTCTTGGCCTTGATCGCCTCGGCATCGTCGCCCTTCAGCGCTTCCTTGAGGTCGCTGACGGCATCCTCGATGGCGCGGCGCTCGCTCTCGGCGACCTTCGAACCGTGCTCGGCCAGCGCCTTCTCGGTCGAATGCACCAGGCCATCGGCCTCGTTCTTGGCGGTCACGGCTTCGCGGCGCTTCTTGTCCGCCTCGGCATTGGCCTCGGCGTCCTTGACCATCTTCTCGATGTCGGCTTCCGACAGACCGCCCGAGGCCTGGATGCGAATCTGCTGCTCCTTGCCCGTGGCCTTGTCCTTGGCCGAGACGTTGACGATGCCGTTGGCGTCGATGTCGAAGGTCACCTCGATCTGCGGCATGCCGCGCGGAGCCGGCGGAATGCCCATCAGGTCGAACTGGCCGAGCATCTTGTTGTCGGCCGCCATTTCACGTTCGCCCTGGAAGACGCGGATGGTGACGGCATTCTGATTGTCTTCAGCCGTCGAGAACACCTGGCTCTTCTTGGTCGGGATCGTGGTGTTGCGGTCGATGATACGGGTGAACACGCCGCCCAGCGTCTCGATGCCCAGCGACAGCGGGGTCACGTCGAGCAGCAGCACGTCCTTGACGTCGCCCTGGAGCACGCCGGCCTGGATCGCGGCGCCGATCGCCACGACTTCGTCCGGGTTGACGCCCTTGTGCGGCTCCTTGCCGAACAGCTGCTTCACGACTTCCTGGACCTTCGGCATGCGCGACATGCCGCCGACCAGCACGACTTCGCCGATCTCACCGGCGGTGACGCCGGCATCCTTCAGCGCCTTGCGGCAGGGCTCGACGGTCTTCTGGATGAGGTCGTCGACCAGCGCCTCGAACTTGGCGCGGGTGAGCTTCATCGTCAGATGCTTCGGGCCGGTCTGGTCCGCGGTGATGAAGGGCAGGTTGATCTCGGTCTGCGTCGTCGACGACAGCTCGATCTTGGCCTTTTCAGCGGCTTCCTTCAGGCGCTGCAGGGCGAGCTTGTCATTGCGCAGGTTGATGCCCTGCTCCTTCTGGAACTCGTCAGCGAGATAGCCGACCAGGCGCATGTCGAAATCTTCGCCGCCGAGGAAGGTGTCGCCGTTGGTCGACTTCACCTCGAACACGCCGTCGCCGATCTCGAGAATGGAGATATCGAACGTGCCGCCGCCGAGATCGTACACGGCGATGGTGCCGGCCTTGGTCTTGTCGAGGCCGTAGGCGAGCGCGGCCGCGGTCGGCTCGTTGATGATGCGCAGCACTTCGAGGCCCGCGATCTTGCCGGCGTCCTTGGTCGCCTGGCGCTGGGCGTCGTTGAAGTAGGCGGGAACAGTGATGACGGCCTGGTCGACCTTCTGGCCGAGATGGGCTTCCGCGGTCTCCTTCATCTTCTGCAAGATGAACGCCGAGACCTGCGAGGGCGAGTAGGTCTGGCCGTCGGCCTCGACCCAGGCGTCGCCGTTGGAAGCCTTTACGATCTTGTAGGGGACGAGCTTCTTGTCCTTCTCGACCATCGGGTCGTCGTAGCGGCGGCCGATGAGGCGCTTCACTGCGAAGAAGGTACGCTCGGGATTGGTGACGGCCTGGCGCTTGGCCGGCTGGCCGACGAGGCGCTCACCGTCATCCGTGACGGCGACGATCGAAGGCGTCGTGCGCATGCCTTCGGAATTCTCGATGACTTTGGCGTTCTTGCCATCCATCACGGCGACGCACGAATTCGTGGTGCCGAGGTCGATCCCAATGACCTTTCCCATGGTCCTGATATCCTTCTTTTTGCGGCAGGTTGGCTGGGCCCAGAAGGCACCCGAACCGAAACCCCCTAAGATCAAACATCCGCGATATTGCGATGATTGAGGCTCATATAGGAGGGGGGGAGGGGCCCGCAAGGACCGAAGCTACGTTTCTGCCGCGAAAACATTGGGTTTTGGAAGATGATGTCCGGGCTCCACCGCCCTTGCGGGTGAGGAATTATTAACAGGTTCGGGCTTCGGCAAGCCCCCGCTACCGCAACCGGCCCCGCCCTGTTGCGGCAAGGCCAAACCCGCTAAAAGACGGACCGGGTCGGACAGCCGGCGCAGCTGCTTCGCGCGACAATGCGGCCCGCTGGCCGACCATCGAACGGCCTCAATGTGAACCAATCAGAGTGCCCATGAAGCTGATCCGCCCCCTCGCCGCGCTCGCCCTCCTCGCCGCCTCCGCGTGTCCGGCGTTCGCCGCCGACGCCGTTTTCCCACCTGGCTTGCGTCTCGGCATGGTGCCGTTGATCGGCCTCAGCACGGCCAAGACCTTCCCGGGCTTCGAGAGCGAGGACGGCAGCGTCAAGGTGCTGATCACCGAGTTGCCGCCGGCGGCCTATGGCGAGGTCGTGAGCGCCTTCAATTCCAATCCCGCCGGGGCCAATGGCGTCAAGCAGGACAAGATCGAGACACCCGCGGGCCTTGCCTATTTCACCAGCGAAAGCGGCAAGGCCGGCGAGACCCCGGTGAAGCGCTATTCGATGATCGTGCCCGGCGCCGGCTTCTCCGGCTATGTCGCGGTGCAGATCCCGGAGAATGCGACCAAGATCTACACGGATGAAGCGGTGCGGCAGATGTTCGCGAGCGCCACCACCCGCAGGCAGGTCTCGGCCGAAGAGCAGATCGCGCTGATGCCGTTCAAGATCACCGATCTCGCCGACTTCAAGGACATCCGGACCCTGGCGCCGGGCTCGAGCATCATCCTGGCCGACGGCGATGAGAGCACGGGCTACGAGTCGAGGCCGTTCATGATCCTCGGCCTGATCGGCGCCACCCCGCAGCAGGCCGACGACCGCGCCCGCTTCGCCCAGGAGGCGGCCCTCCAGATTCCCGGCGTGCGCGAGTCGCGCATCACCATGTCCGAGCCGATCCGCATCAACGGCCAGCAGGGTTTCGAGACCCGGATCGACGGCGTCAGCGGCAAGGACAAGGTCCCGGTGACCGTGGTGCAGTGGATTCGCTTCTCGACTGGCGGCGCATCATTGCGCATCATCGCCAGTGCCCCGCGCGACAAATGGCAAGCCGCCTTCACCCGCTTCCGCGCCGTGCGCGACGGCATCCAGCCGAAGGGCTGAGCCGTTCGGCATACTCGGTGTCGACCCTGCGAAAGCAAGGGACCCATACCGCGTGATCTCCCGATGGGGAAGTACCCACCCCTGGTCTTCGCCAAACATCTCCCTTGGGGGTATGGGGGTCCCGGGTCTGCGCTTCGCTTGCCCGGGACGACAGCGATGTTGGGGCGGCGAGCCCAACCGCTCACCAGAACCGGCCGCATTTTCGGGCTTCTGTTCGTATACGAACGGAACTAGGCTTCCCTCCCGTTGGATCATCCCAGGGAGGCGAACGATGCTGGATCGGCGATACGTCTTGGCAATGCTTGGAACGACGGCGCTGGCGACGCTGGCGCCAACCGCGCTGTTCGCGGCCGCATCGATCAAGCCGGACGATGCATCCGCGCTGCTGGTGATCGACGTGCAGAATTGCTTCCTGCCCGGCGGCAGCCTCGCGGTGAAGGAAGGCGAGCAGGTGGTGCCCGTCATAAACAGAGTTTCGAAAGCGTTCGCCAACGTGGTGCTGACGCAGGACTGGCACACGCCCGGCCATGTTTCGTTTGCGTCAGTCCACTCCGGCAAGAAGCCGTTCGAGACCATCGACCTGCCCTACGGCAAGCAGGTGCTGTGGCCCGATCATTGCGTGCAGGGCACCGATGGCGCCGCGCTATCGAAGGACCTTGCGATCCCGCACGCCGAGCTCATCATCCGCAAGGGTTTTCACAAGGATGTCGACAGCTACTCGGCCTTCCTCGAAGCCGACGGCAAGACCTCGACGGGGCTTGCCGGCTATCTGAAGGGGCGCAAGATCAAGCGCGTCTTCGTTGCAGGGCTCGCAACAGATTTCTGCGTCGCCTGGACCGCGCTCGACGCGCGCAAGGCGGGCTTCGAGGTCTATGTGGTGGAGGACGCCTGCCGCGGCATCGACACGCAGGGCTCGTTGGCCAAGGCCTGGGCCGACATGGCCAAGGCCGGCGTGAAGCGGATTCAGTCCGCGGACATCGCGGTTAGCGCGTAGGTGTTTCGCGCAGTCATTCCGGGGCGGCTCGAAGAGCCGAACCCGGAATGACACCGAAACTCAATTCGGCGCGCCGCTCGACTCATTGTTGTTGTTCGCCGCCGGCGCGGCCTTCGCGCCGCCTTTGGCGACACCGACCAGCGCCGGGCGCAGCACGCGCTCGCCGATGGTGTAGCCGGCCTGCACGACCTGCACCACGGTGCCGGACGGCACCGACGCATCGGGAACTTCGAACATCGCCTGCTGGAAGTTCGGATCGAATTTCTGGCCCTGCGGATCGAACTTCTTTACGCCGTGCTTCTCCAGCGCGTTGAGCAGCGAACGTTCGGTGAGCTCGACGCCCTCGATCAGCGAGATCAGGCCGGGATCGGCCGCGGCACGCGCTTCGGCCGGAACGGCATCGAGCGCGCGCTGGAGATTGTCGGCGATGTCGAGCACGTCGCGGGCAAAGCCGGTGATGCCGTAAAGGCGGGCGTCAGCGACCTCCTTGGTGGTGCGCTTGCGCAGATTCTCCATCTCGGCCAGCGTCCGCAACATGCGGTCGCGCGCTTCGGCGGCTTCCTTCTGCAACGTCTCGACCGAACCGGGCTCGGGATCGTCGGGCATGATGTAGGGTTTTGACACCACGGGCTCGCCGGTCGCTGCAGTCGTGTCTTCGGGTTGCCGGTCTTGCTCGGTCATCGGCTCTAATCTCGAACTCGTTTCCAGGGATTGTTGGCTCGGATATCGTGCTTAAGCCCACGAAAATCAAGCGCCCGTGATCGGCGGAAACGCCGGTCAGCCCCCCAGCAGGCGGCTGACGATGCGGGCGGCGTAGTCCACGGTCGGGATCACGCGGGCGTAATTCAGCCGCGTCGGGCCGATCACGCCGAGAACGCCGACGATGTGGCCGGCGGCATCCCGATAGGGCGAGATGATGGTGGAGGACCCCGACAGCGAGAACAGCTTGTTCTCACTGCCGATGAAGATGCGCACGCCCTCGGCGGTCTCGGCCCGGCCGAGCAGGTCGATCACGCCGCGCTTGGTCTCGAGATCGTCGAACAACAGGCGCACCCGCTCCAGATCCTCCAGCGCATGCAGATCTTCGAGCAGATTGGCATGGCCTCGAACGATGAGCTGGCGGTCCTCGTGCTCGCCGCCGGACCAGCTGGCGATGCCGGCCGAGATCACCTTCTGCGTGAGCTGATCGAGCTCGGCACGGGCCTCGGCGAGCGCAGTCTCGAGCTCGAGCCGCGCCTCGGCCAGCGTGCGGCCGCGAATGCGCGCATTGAGGAAATTGCCGGCCTCGGTGATCGCCGAGGAAGGAACCCCCGGCGGCAGCGTCAGCACGCGGTTCTCGACCTGGCCGTCCTCGCCGACCAGGATCACCAGCGCTTTCTCCGGTTCCAGGCGGACGAATTCGATGTGCTTCAGCCGCGCATTGGATTTTGGTGTCAACACGACGGCGGCGGCCCGGGTGAGGCCGGAGAGCCGCATCAAGGCCTGGTCCAGCGCCGCCTCGACCGACTGCGCTTCGCCGACCGAGGAGAGCTGGCTCTGGATCGACTGGCGTTCGGCCTCGTTGAGGTCGCCGACCTGCATCAGGGCATCGACGAAGAAGCGCAGCCCGAGTTCCGTCGGCAGCCGGCCCGCCGAGGTGTGCGGGGCATAGATCAGGCCGAGCTGTTCCAGATCCGCCATGACGTTGCGGACCGAGGCCGGCGACAGCGGCATCGCGATCAGGCGCGAGATATTGCGCGAGCCCACCGGCTCGCCGGTCGCGAGATAGCTTTCGACAATTTGACGAAAGATGTCGCGGGAACGCTCGTTGAGCTGGGCAAGGCCTGCGCGCGGCGCGATCAGATGGATCGGATCGTGATGGGCCACAGACGGTAACTCCTCTCAGATGCTCATAATTTGTCCATCCCGGGCGGTTCTGACAAGCGTGGCGTTTGCGGCCTCGCCATCAGGGGGTGAAAAAACCTTGCCGCCCACCCCCGCCCCACCTACAAGCACCGCGAACAGCCTTTTCCCGTGAGTTTTGGAGGATTTCCCATGCGGCCAAGCCGCCGTGCGCCCGACGAATTGCGCCCCGTGACGCTGGAGCGCGGCGTGGTCAAATATGCGGAAGGCTCGTGCCTGGTGAAATTCGGCGACACCCACGTGCTGGTCACCGCCACGCTCGAGGACCGCCTGCCGCCGTGGCTGAAGGGCCAGGGCCGCGGCTGGGTCACCGCCGAATACGGCATGCTACCGCGCGCGACCTCGGAACGGACCCGCCGCGAGGCCTCCGCCGGAAAGCAGAGCGGCCGCACCGTCGAGATCCAGCGCCTGATCGGCCGCTCGCTTCGCACCATCATCAATCTCGAAGCGCTCGGCGAACGCCAGATCACGGTCGATTGCGACGTGCTTCAGGCCGACGGCGGCACGCGCACGGCCTCGATCACCGGCGCCTGGGTTGCCCTCGCCGATTGCGTCACCTGGATGAAGGCGCGCAACATGGTCAAGGCCAATGTGCTGCGCGACAACGTCGCCGCGATCTCCTGCGGCATCTACAACGGCACGCCGGTGCTCGATCTCGACTATGCCGAGGATTCCGAAGCCGAGACCGATGCCAATTTCGTCATGACCGGCGATGGCCGCATCATCGAGGTGCAGGGCACCGCGGAACGCGAGCCGTTCACGGAAGCCGAGTTCCTGGCGTTGATGGCGCTGGCGCGCAAGGGCGTCGCGCGTCTGGTGGACTTGCAGAAACTGGCTGTGGCGTAGTCAATAGGCCATGCACCGCCGAATCACGGACAAGCTCGTCATCGCGACCCACAATCCCGGCAAGCTCGCCGAGATGCGGGAGCTGCTTGCGCCGTACGGCATCGAGGCGGTGTCGGCCGGCGAGCTCGGCCTATCCGAGCCGGACGAGACCGGCCACGACTTCCGCAGCAACGCCGCGATCAAGGCGATCGCGGCGGCGCGGGCGACCAAGCTTCCCGCCTTCGCCGACGATTCCGGCATCGTGGTCGACGCGCTCAACGGCGCGCCCGGCATTCTCTCCGCGCGCTGGGCCGGTCCAAACAAGGACTTCGCAGCGGCGATGGCGCAGATCGAGCGGCTGTTGCAGGAACGCGGCGCCACCACGCCCGACCGCCGCAGAGCGCATTTCGTCTCCGCGCTTTGCGTTGCCTGGCCCGACGATCATCTCGAAGAGGTCGAGGCGCGCGTCGACGGCACGCTGGTTTGGCCACCGCGCGGGAATGCGGGCTTCGGTTACGATCCCATGTTCTTGCCGGACGGACACACGCGCACCTTCGGCGAGATGACCAGCATCGAGAAGCACGGCCTGCCGCCGATCGGGCTCGGCCTGTCGCACCGCGCCCGCGCCTTCGTGAAACTGGCGGAGATCTGCCTTGAGCCGCGCTAAGGAAGCCTTTGGCGTCTACGTGCACTGGCCGTTCTGCCTGTCGAAGTGTCCCTATTGCGACTTCAACAGCCACGTCCGCCACGCCGCGATCGACGAGGCGCGGTTTGCGGCCGCCTTCGCGCGCGAGATCGCAACGACCGCACAGCGCGCGCCTGGCCGCGAGATCACCTCGATCTTCCTCGGCGGCGGCACGCCGTCCTTGATGCAGCCTGCAACCGTCGGCGCGGTGCTCGATGCGATCGGCAAGCACTGGACCGTCGCAGGCGATGTCGAAGTCACGCTGGAAGCAAACCCGACCAGCGTCGAAGCCACGCGCTTTGCCGGCTATCGCGCCGCCGGCGTCAACCGCGTCTCGCTCGGCGTGCAGGCGCTCGATGACGCCTCGTTGAAGGCGCTCGGCCGCATGCACAGCGCGCGCGAGGCGCTCGACGCCGTCGCCATCGCACGCCGCTCGTTCGACCGCTATTCATTCGACCTGATCTACGCCCGCCCCGACCAGACGCCGGCGATGTGGGCCGATGAGCTGCGACACGCCATTGATGAAGCGGCCGAGCATCTGTCGCTCTATCAATTGACCATCGAGGAAGGCACGCCGTTCTTCGGCCTGCACCAGGCCGGCAAATTGAAGACGCCGGACGAAGCGGTCGCACGCGCGCTCTATGACGTCACGCAGGAAACCTGCGACAAGCTCGGCCTGCCCGCCTACGAGATCTCCAATCACGCGCGGCGCGGTGCCGAGTGCCGGCACAATCTGGTGTACTGGCGCGGCGAGGAATATGCCGGCATCGGGCCGGGCGCGCATGGCCGCCTCGACATTGACGGCGTGCGCCACGCCACCGCCACCGAGAAGCGTCCCGAAGCCTGGCTGATGCGGGTCGAGACCAACGGCGACGGAATCGTCACCGACGAGCTCCTCAACAGCGAAGAGCGCGCCGACGAATTCCTGCTGATGGGATTGCGTCTCGCCGAGGGCATCGACCCCGAGCGTTACAAGGCCCTCTCGGGCCGCCCGCTCGACCCGCGCCGCATCGCGCTGCTCCGCGAGGAAGGCGCGATCACTGTAGACCCGACGGGACGCCTGCGCGTGACCAGCAGCGGATTCCCGGTGCTGGATGCCGTGGTCGCGGATCTCGCGGCGTAAGGAGCTCTCGTAGGGTGGGTTAGCGAAGCGTAACCCACCATGCTTCCGCATTCGCCGGACGAAGTTGGTGGGTTACGCCGAGCAGATGCGCTTCGCGCATCTGCAGGGCTAACCCACCCTACGGCACCGTCTGAAGCTACGCCCCAAAACTCTTCGGCGAGCCCGCAACCGCAACGCCGCCACCCTGCGTCACCTTCATCACCGCAAGCCCACGCTCGTTCGTGCCATCCGCGCGGAATCGGAACAGGCCGTCGATGCCGGCGAATCCCGAAGGGTTGGTGAGGACATCAGAGGAGAAGCGCGTGGTGCCCTGGGTGCGCGCGAGCGCGGCGACGAGGGCGACCGCGTCATAGGCGAGCGTGGCGGTCCGCACCGGCTCGCCGCCGTATTTGGTGCGGTAGCGGCCGGAGAAGGCGCGGAAGCCCGCCGGATCGGGCGCGGCGTAAAGTCCGCCCTGGAGCACCGCGCTGGCATAGACGCGCGGATTGTCCCACAAGCCGGTGCCGAGCAGCTGGATGTTGCGCAAATTCGCCCCTGCCGCCGTCATCGCATCCGCCACCGACACCACGGCATCGCCGTCATCGGCAATGAACAGCGCGTCCGCGCTGCCGAGCTGCTGCGCCACGGTGCGCGCCGGCGTGGCGCGGTCGGCGCCGTATTTCTCGAACGCGACGATGCGCCCGCCACGCCGCGGCACGGCCGCCTTCACCGCGGCCTCGACGACATTGCCATAGGCATTGTCGGGCACGAGCACGGCCACGGAGCGCTTTCCGATGCTGGCGGAATATTCGACGATGCGGTTGACGTCGGACTCCGGCAGGAACGAGAGCAGATAGACGCCGCGGCCGGCGATGCTGGAATCGGTCGAGAAGGCGATGACGGAGATGCCGCGCGTGCGCGCGACCTGCGCCACCGCCGGCACCGACTGCGCGAACAGCGGCCCGAGGATGATCTCGGCGCCCTCGTCGACCGCCTGCTGCGCGCCGGCTTGGGCGCCTTGCGGGCTGCCATTGTCGTCCTTGATCAGCAGCTGAATGTTCGGGTTCTGGAACTCGGCCAGCGCCATCTCGGCGGCGTTGCGCATCGATTGCGCGGCGAGGCCCGCATTGCCGGCGGCCGAGAGCGGCAGGATCAGACCGACCTTGACGCCGCCGGTGCCGGCGGTCGTGGCCTGCTGCTGCGGACCTGCCGGCTGGGCCGGCGGTGCGGAGCTCGAGAACGGGTTGGAGAACTGGCTGAGGCTTTGCTGCACGCCGGCGCAGGCCGACAGCACGGGCGCACCGAGCAACAGGCCGAGCGCACTCCGGCGGGTCGCCCCCGACGATCGGGACCCCGGAACGGGAGACTTTGGATGATGCGGGCCCACCATGGCAGCTTCTCTTCTGACCGGCCGTCGCCGGCCGGTCATGACATTCCTTCCACGACCCAAGCCGCGGATTCAGGCATATTGTCGGCAAATAGTTAACCAAAACAAAAGGATAACAACCTCTTAACGCGGCCGCGTTCCCCGTCCCGGCAGCTGTTCGCCGTCACTCGTTCAGCATCAAGGCGGCGTTTCCGTCGTGAATATGGCGCGAGGGCCCCCATTCCCTCTCGACGTGATCCTGGATCGATCACATTCCCGTCCGTTCCCCGCCCTCACCTCGGCGCGATCTTTTTCGGCCAGCCGGTTCCCAGCCCTGCGGATCGTGCCTAAGTTGACTTTCATTATGCGCGCAAAGCCGGCCCCGATAAATACGCCTGAAGCTCAAGACGCCGCCTCGCGCGGTTTCTCCATCGATGCCCATCGGCTCGTCGCGCCGAAGGCCGCGCCGGGCCTCCATCTGGTGGCGACACCCATCGGCAATCTCGGCGACATCACCCTGCGGGCGCTTCAGACGCTCGCCGGCGTCGACGTCATCGCCTGCGAGGACACCCGCATCACGCGCCGCCTGACCGAGCGTTATGCGATCGCAGCAACGCTCAAGCCCTATCACGAGCACAATGCGGAAGCGGCGCGCCCGAAGATTCTGGAAGCGCTGGCGCAAGGCGGCTCGGTCGCGCTGGTGTCGGACGCCGGCACGCCGCTGATCTCCGACCCCGGCTTCAAGCTGGTGCGCGAGGTCTGCGCCGCCGGCCATCCGGTCCACGCGCTGCCGGGCCCTTCCTCGGTGCTGGCAGCTCTGTCGGTCGCAGCGCTGCCGACCGACCGCTTCTTCTTCGAGGGTTTCCTGCCGGCGAAATCGGCGGCGCGCCGCGCACGCCTGGCCGAGCTCGCGCGCATCGACGCGACGCTGGTGATGTTCGAATCCGGCAATCGAATGCAGGCCACCTTGACCGATCTCGCAGAGATCATGGGTGAACGAGAGGCCGCGGTCTGCCGCGAGCTGACGAAGTTGCATGAGGAGGTCAGGCGCGCGCCCGTCGCCGAGTTCGCGCGGCAAGCCGACGCGCCGGAGACGCGCGGTGAATTCGTTCTGGTGATCGGTCCGCCTGCAGCGGGCGCCGACGTGCTGGCATCGGATGCGCTCGACGGTCTCTTGCGCGAGCAGCTTGCCGCCAACAGCGTCAAGGATGCCGTGGCGCATGCGGTCGCACTGTCGGGCCGGCCGCGCCGCGAGGTCTATGCCCGCGCGCTCGAGCTCGCCAAGGACTTGCACAAGCACTTGCACAAGGACTTGCACGGGGATCTGCGAGGCGGCGATGGCGAAGACTGAGATCCCGGCGGAACCGAAGGTCGCCTCGCCCGAGCGCGTCGCCGCGTTCCGCACCGGCATTTCCGCGGAGAGCCGCGCCGCGGCCTATCTGATGGCCAAGGGCTACCGCATTCTCGCCAAACGCTACCGCACCCCGCACGGCGAGATCGACATCGTGGCGCGCCGCTGCAATCTGATTGCCTTCGTCGAGGTCAAGGCGCGGGCGACACTGGACGACGCCGCTTTCGCCGTGACGCCGCGCCAGCAGCAGCGCATCATCAATGCGGCGCAAGGCTGGCTCGTAGCGCATCCCGAGCATGCCGAATTCGAATTGCGATTCGACGCCATGCTGATTGCGCCGCGCTCACTTCCGCGCCATGTGTTGGCGGCATTCGACGCCTCGATCTGAAAGGCAGCCCATGAAACTGAACGTCGCCGTCCAGATGGATCCCATCGCCCGCATCAACATCAAGGGCGATTCCACCTTTGCGCTGCTTCTGGAAGCGCAGAAGCGCGGCCATGGCCTGTCCTATTACACGCCCGACAAGCTCTCGATGGTCGGCGACGAGCTGGTCGCACCGGTTCAGCTCCTGACCGTGCGCGACGAGCCCGGCGACCATTTCACCCTCGGCGAGCCCAGGCGCGAGGCGCTGAACGGCTTTGACGTGGTGCTCTTGCGCCAGGACCCGCCGTTCGACCTCGCCTACATCACCTCGACGCATTTCCTGGAGCGCATCCATCCGAAGACGCTCGTCGTCAACGATCCCGCCTCCGTGCGCAACGCGCCGGAAAAGCTGTTCGTGATGAACTTTCCGCAGCTGATGCCGCCGACGCTGATCTCGCGCGACTTGGATGAGATCAACGCGTTTCGCGACAAGCACGGCGCCGTCGTCATGAAGCCGCTGCACGGCCATGGCGGCGCAGCGGTGTTCCGCGTGATGCCGCAGGACATGAATTTCGGCTCGCTGTTCGACATGTTCTCGGTGACGTTCCGGGAGCCCTGGGTGATCCAGCAATTCATTCCCGAGGTGAAGCACGGCGACAAGCGCATCATCCTGGTCGACGGCGAGTTCGCCGGTGCGGTGAACCGCGTGCCGGCCGCCGACGATCTCCGCTCCAACATGGTGCGCGGCGGCGCAGCGCAGGAGACCGAGCTCACCCCGCGCGAGCGCGAGATCTGCACCACCGTCGGCCCGGCGCTGCGCGCGCGCGGTCTTTTGTTCGTCGGCATCGACGTCATCAACGGCAACCTCACCGAGATCAACGTCACCTCGCCGACCGGTATCCGCGCCATCTCGCGGCTCGGCGGCCCGGATGTGGCCGCGAAGATCTGGGACGCGATCGAGCAGAAGCGGAAGAAGTAGGCGCCTGTCGTTTCGTAGTCGGGATACTTAATCTATCACCGTCACCCTGAGGTGGCCGCTTCTTCAGCGGCCCTCGAAGGGCGACGGCCCGGCTGCTGCACCGGGGGCGTGCATCCTTCGAGGCTCCGCACGCGATGCATTCGCATCGCGTGCCTCGCACCTCAGGATGACGGACCGCGAGTGTTGTCGCGGATGCGAAGAGACTTCGAGCGGGCCCCTTCACTAACCACCCGTTCACCATGAAGCCCCCGCGCCTCACCCAAACGTAGGTGCCGCCTTAGTGAATCTACGGAGCCGCCGGCCGACTGAATAACGCCGCGTTCACCATCCGCCGAGAACCAGCGCCGTCACCGGCCATCGCGCTCGGCCTCGCAATACCCCTTATACTTTTACTCCCTACTCATCGACGCGAGGGAACACGCCAGGTGCGGTTCGAGTCCCCGCGTAAGAGTAGAAGCGTATGAATACCGCACGCATTGTCGTTCTCGTCATCGCTCTCGGCGCCGGCGGCGTCGCTGCGTATCTGGCGAGCGGCTACCAGAATGAACCCGCGCCCGTTCTGCCCGTCGCCGAGAAGCTGCCGACGGTCGAGGTGCTGGTCGCGAAGAACGACATCGGGCTCGGCCAGGCCTTGAAGCCCGAGGACCTGCAATGGCAGGTCTGGCCGGCCGCGACCGCGAGCAACGCCTTCATCCGCCGCGACAGCAGGCCCGAAGCGCAGATCCAGATCGCCGGCTCGATCGCGCGCGTGCCGTTGATGCAGGGCGAGCCGATCCGCGAGCAGAAGCTGGTCAGGGCCGAAGGCTCCGGCTTCATGGCCGCGATCCTGCCCTCCGGCATGCGAGCCGTCTCCACCGAAATTTCAGCCGAGACCGGTGCCGGCGGCTTCATCCTGCCGAACGACCGCGTCGACATCGTTCTGACCCGCCGCCTGAAGAATCCCGACACCAGCGGCGCGACCGGCGGCAACGATCTCATCCTGTCCGAGGTCATCCTGACCAACATCCGCGTGCTCGCGATCGACCAGGCGCCGAAGGAAAAGGACGGCCAGACCGCCGTGATCGGCAAGACCGTCACGCTCGAGCTCAAGCCCGACCAGGTCGCCACGCTCTCGGCCGCGCGTCAGGGCGGCACGCTCCAGCTCGCACTGCGGAGCATCGCCGATGCCAAGGCCATGGAAGGCCCGGTCGAGGATCAGGCGGCCAAGCGTTCCGACGGCGTCAACGTGATCCGCTACGGGGTGCAGGCGCGGCAGCTGACGTCACAGAAGTGATGATGGGGATAGCATGAAGGACGGGGATGATCGGACGGGCCTGCGCATTCGGGGGAAGCGCGCGCGCTCGTTCTGGATGGGGACGATGCTGATGCTGGGGCTGCTCGCAGCCCCCGACCCGGTCAGCGCCGCGGAGGCGCCGGTCGGCGACCAGGCACCGATGCAGGCGCCCGATCTCGGTGTGTCGCCGGTTGCGACGATCGCACCGGCGCGGACGCGTTTTCTCTCGCTCGGTATCGGCAAATCCGTCGTCATCGACCTGCCGCGCGAGGTCAAGGACGTGCTGGTGGCCGATCCCAAGATCGCCAATGCAGTGATCCGCTCGGCCCAGCGCGCCTATATCATCGGCGGCCAGGTCGGCCAGACCAACGTGGTGTTCTTCTCCGCCGACGGTCAGCAGGTCGCCTCCTACGACATCGCGGTGAAGCGCGACCTCAACGGCATGCGTGCAGCGCTGCGCCAATCCCTGCCGGGCGTGCAGATCGAAGGCGTCGGCGACAGCGTGATGCTGACCGGCTCGGTGTCGAGCCCGGTCGAGGCCCAGCAGGCCGGCGACGTCGCCGCAAAGCTCGTCGGCGGCTCGGACAAGGTCGTCAACAACATCGTCGTTCGCGGCCGCGACCAGGTGATGCTCAAGGTCGTCGTCGGCGAAGTGCGCCGCGACATCGTCAAGCAGCTGGGCGTCGATCTCAGCGCCAGCCTGAACGCCGGCACCGCCGTGGTGAATTTCAACAATTCCAACCCGTTCTCGGTCTCCGGCGGGCCAATCGTCGGCAGCAATGGGCTCGGCGTCACCGGGCTCGCCAAGGGCGTCGCCACCGTCAACGCCACCATGCGCGCGATGGAGAGCGCCGGTGTCATGCGCACGCTCGCCGAACCGAGCCTGACCGCGATCTCGGGCGAATCCGCCACCTTCGTCGCCGGCGGCGAATTCCCGATTCCCGGGGGCTATGCCTGCGATCCGGTCACTCACGTCTGCACCACCCAGGTCACCTACAAGAAGTTCGGCATCTCCCTGAACTTCACCCCGGTCGTGCTCAGCGAAGGCCGCATCAGCCTGCGCGTGATGACCGAGGTCTCGGAGCTGTCGAACACCAACTCGATCACGTTGACGCAGGCCGTGTCCTCGTTCACGAACAACTCGATCACGATTCCATCGATCCAAACCCGCCGCGCCGAGACCACGCTCGAAATTCCCTCGGGCGGCTCGATGGCCATGGCCGGCCTGATCCAGCAGCAGACCAAGCAGGCGATCAACGGACTGCCTGGTGTCGACCAGGTGCCGATCATCGGCGCGCTGTTCCGCAGCCAGGACTTCGTCAACAACGAGACCGAGCTGATGGTGATCGTGACGCCCTATGTGGTGCGCGCGGTCGCCCAGAAAGAATTGTCGCGGCCCGACGACGGCTTTGCGCCGGCCTCGGACGCGCAGAGGGCGCTGCTCGGCCGGGTCAACCGCCTCTACGGCATCGCGACCCGTGTCGATCCGGTCGCCGGCACGCCCGGTGATTTCGGCTTCATCATCGACTGAAACGAACGGTTTGGGGACCGGGGCAAGACACGAGGCAAGAGGGGATCAGGCGATGACGAAGACGAGTGCCGATCGACGCCGCAACATCAGGATCGCGCTGGCATTGACAGGGCTGTCCGTCGTGCTCGGCGCCTGCAACACCACCGAGATCGTCACCCAGACGGTGCCGACCGATTATCGCCAGCGCCACCCGATCGCGGTGCAGGAGGGCAAGAAGTCGATCGTGATCTTCGTCGGCAAGAGCAGAGGCGGCCTCTCGGCTGCGCAGCATGCGGACGTCGCGGGCATCGCGCGGGACTGGGTGCGCGAAGGCACCGGCTCCGTCGTCGTCGACGTACCCGTCGACACCGGCAATTCGCGCGCGGCCGCTGCGACCTATCACGAGATCCGCTCGGTGCTCACGTCCGGCGGCGTGCCGTCGCGTGCCATCGTCCGGCATCCCTATCGCCCTGAAGATCCCGGGCTGCTGCCGACCATCCGCCTGAGCTATTCGAAGATCGCGGCCGTCGCCGGCCCCTGCGGGCTGTGGCCGGAAGACGTCGGCCCCTCCATCCTCAATCCCGGCTACAACGAGAACCGGCCCTATTTCAATCTGGGCTGCGCCAGCCAGCGCAATCTCGCGGCAATGATCGACAACCCGGCCGACCTCGAGCAGCCGCGCGCCGAGACGCCCGCCTATACCGCACGGCGCAACATCGCCTTCGACCGTTACCGCAAGGGCACGACGACTGCGACCACCTATCCCGAATCCGACAGGGCCAAACTCAGCGACACCGGCAAATGACAGCCATCCACGACGAAGACGCGGACGACCCAGGGCACCCCGAGGAACACATCGCGCCGGTTCCTCGCATTTCGGTGCAGGCCTTTTGCGAGACCGAGCAGACGCTCAAGGCGTTGACCGCGGCTGGCCAGGATCGCCGTCTCGCCAAGGCGCATCTCACCGCCAAGGACGGCGGCCTCGCCGCAGCGATCGAAGCCTATGAATCGATGCCGACGCCGAACGTGATCGTCATCGAGTCCGACGGCACGCGCGACATCCTCGAAGGACTCGACGACCTCGCCGGCGTCTGCGATCCCGGCACCCGCGTGGTCGTGATCGGCAATCCCAACGACACCGCGCCCTATCGCGAGCTGGTGCGCCGCGGCGTCAACGACTACGTGGTCGGACCGGTCGAAACCCTCGACGTCGTCCGCTCGATCTGCAGCCTGTTCTCGGCCTCCGAGGCCATCATCACCGGCCGCGTCATCGCGGTGGTTGGCGCCAAGGGCGGCGTCGGTGCCTCCACCGTCGCGCACAATGTGGCCTGGACCATCGCCCGCGACCTTTCGCTCGATTCCGTCGTGATCGATCTCGACCTCGCCTTCGGCACGGCGGGCCTCGACTACAACCAGGACCCGGTGCAGGGCATTGCCAATGCGGTGCTGTCGCAGGACCGCCCCGACACGGCGCTGATGGAGCGGCTGCTCTCCAAGTGCACCGACCGCCTCAGCCTCCTCGCTGCGCCTGCCACGCTCGACCGCGTCTACGATTTCGGTGCCGAAGCTTTTGACGCAGTGTTCGACACGCTGCGCATGACCACGCCCTGCATCGTGCTCGACGTTCCCCATCAATGGTCCGGCTGGACGCGGCGCGCGCTGGTGAACGCCGATGACATCGTGATCGTGGCCGAACCCGATCTCGCCAACTTGCGCAACACCAAGAACATGCTGAGCGTGCTGAAGGCAGCGCGACCGAACGACCGGCCACCGCTGTACTGCCTCAACCAGGTCGGCATGCACAAGCGCGCGGAGATCGAGGTCAAGGCCTTCGCCAAGACCATGGAGAGCCAGCCGATCGCGGTGATCCCGTTCGATTCGAAACTGTTCTCGACCGCGGCCAACAACGGCCAGATGATCGCGGAGGTCTCCAAGACCCATCGCACCACCCTTCTGTTTCAGAACATGGCGAACCGCCTCGCCGGCCGCGGCGAGGTGAAGAAGCCGAAGCGCTCGCTGCTGGAGCCGCTCCTGAAAAAGCTGAAGGGCAGGTCGGGGCGCGGCTCAGCCCCACATCGCAAGGCGTCGTAAGCGTACACCAGAAGGGGCGGATTACTTGTCCGCCCGCTGCTGCTTCTTCGCCAGCAGCTGTCGCAGCGCGGTGACCTTGGCCGCTGCCTGGTCCGGCGGCAAATCTGCCTTGACGAGGATTTCGGCCTCGGCCTCGCGATCCTGCAATCCCAGCACGAGCGCCAGATTGGCGCGGACCCGCGCATCGTTTTGATTGCGCTGATAAGCGCGGCCGAGCACCTGTTCGGCCTTCGGCAGGTTGTTTTGCAGCATATAGGACAGGCCGAGATTGGACAGCACGGTCGGCTCGTTCGGCACGATCTTCAACGCTGCGGCGTAATATTGCTGCGCTTCCTCATTGCGGCCGAGCTGATCGAGCGCCGCGCCCTGCGCCGACAGGATGCGCCAATCGGGATCCTCGGGCGAATGCGCGCGGCCGAGGACGTCGAAGGCCTGCTGGAAATTGCCGTTGTCGGCGAGTGCGCGGCCATAGCCGGCGAGCAGCGCCTTGTTGCGGGGATGGGCGAGCACGGCCTGCTCGAGCACTGCGACCGCCTGCGCGCGCTGGCCGCTGTCGCGCAGCGCCTTGCCATATTCGATGGCAATTGCGGGGTCGCTGGGCTTGGCGCGATAACGCTCGCGAAGTGCATCCATCTCCGGCCTGGCGTCGGCCTTGTTGTCGGCCTTGATGTCGGACTTGGCGACCGAGTCCTGCTTGCCGCCGAGCGCACCGGTCACGTCCTCGATGCCTGCCGTCTGACAGCCGCCGAGGGCGAGGATCAGGACGGCGGAACACAGATATCCCGCCGGGGGAAAGGCGAGGAACGAACGCTTGGACATACTCTGATCACTCGGCAACTGATCAGAGATGCTTACCGATTAACGCTAAAGTCCCGTTAAGGACGCGGCCTGTGAGACCTTAAAGCATGATCCGGAAAAGTGCGCAGCGGTTTTCCGAAAAGATCATGCTTAAACGACAACCTAAAGCGCGATGACGATTCATCCTCATCGCATCGCGCTTTAGTCGGTGAACTCGGCACCGAATTCGCAGCCGATGCGCCAGCGCAGGCGGCACTGGCGGGAATAATCAGGTGCGAAGATGATGGTGAATTGCGGCGGCACTTCCAGGAATTCCGCCACCACTTTCACGCCGCCATCCGAAATATCCGTGATCGTGCAATCCCGCGGCAGCGAACCCGCCCCAAAATGGATCTTGGCGAGCCGGCTGCACACCCGACGTTCGCTTCTCCGGCGATTTGCAAGCATTTGAACTTTTCACCCGTTAGACCACGGCCCATCCCGCGAGCCCAGGAGTAGCGGACATTCGTTGGGATGTGCTGAGGACAGCCGACCGCATTCGAGACGTAGTCTCCGCGTCGCGTTTACGCCTGGTTAGGATTTGCGCTGCCCCCGAGGGTCGTTCCCGTATTGTTCTTGCGAAAACGGCCGCTCTCTGCTACCCCTAATTGCAGGACAGGGCAGGCTGGTTCGGGCATGGTTCAGCGGGTTTCTACCGTCGCCTTTGAGGGGATCGAGGCCCGCGCGGTCGACGTGCAGGTGCAGGTCGCGCCCGGCCTGCCAGCCTTTGCCATCGTCGGCCTGCCGGACAAGGCGGTGTCGGAGGCGCGCGAGCGGGTGCGCTCGGCGCTGATCGCCTCGGGGCTGGCGCTGCCGGCGCGGCGGATCATCGTCAATCTGGCACCGGCCGACCTGCCCAAGGAAGGCAGTCATTACGACCTGCCGATCGCGCTCGGGCTGATGGCGGCGATCGGGGCGATCCCGCCGGATGCGCTGACCGGCTTCACTGTGCTCGGCGAGCTCGGCCTCGACGGCTCGACCGCACCCGTGGCCGGCGTCCTTCCCGCCGCCATCGGCGCCAATATGCGCGAGGAAGGGCTGATCTGCCCCGCGTCTTGCGGCTCCGAAGCGGCGTGGGCGAGCCCGGACATCCAGATCATCGCCGCACACTCGCTGATCCAGATCGCCAACCATTTCAAGGGCACGCAGGTGCTGTCGCGGCCCTCGCCTAGGGTGCACGAGGCCGCCGCCTCCACGCTCGACCTGCGCGACATCAAGGGCCAGGAAAGCGCCAAGCGCGCGCTGGAGATCGCAGCCGCCGGCGGGCATCATTTGCTCATGATCGGCGCGCCCGGCGCCGGCAAATCGATGCTGGCGGCGCGCCTGCCCTCGATCCTGCCGCCGCTGTCGCCGGGCGAGCTGCTCGAGGTCTCGATGATCGCGTCCGTCGCCGGCGAGATCGAAGGCGGCGCGCTGACGGCGCGGCGCCCGTTCCGCTCGCCGCATCATTCCGCCAGCATGGCCGCGCTCACCGGCGGCGGCATGCGCGCCAAGCCCGGCGAGATCTCGCTGGCGCATCAGGGCGTGCTGTTCCTCGACGAGCTGCCGGAGTTCGATCCGCGCGTGCTGGATTCGCTGCGCCAGCCGCTGGAGAACGGCGAGGTCGCGGTGTCGCGTGCCAATCACCGCGTCACCTACCCTGCCCGCTTCATGCTGGTCGCGGCGATGAATCCCTGCCGCTGCGGCAATGCGTTCGAGCCCGGCTATGCCTGCAAGCGCGGCCGCATCGACCGCTGCACCGGCGATTACCAGGCGCGCATCTCCGGTCCCCTGATGGACCGCATCGATCTGCGCATCGAGGTGCCCGCGGTGACCGCGGCCGACCTGATCCTGCCGCCTCCGGCGGAGGGCTCGGCCGAGGTCGCCGCACGCGTGGCGGCGGCGCGCGACATCCAGCTCGCGCGCTATGCGGATGCAGGCTTGCCTCATGTCCGCACCAATGCCGAAGCGCCCGCTTCCGTATTGGAGGAGATCGCAAAGCCGGATGCGCAAGGCCAAAAGCTGCTGCGCGATGCCGCCGAGACCATGCGGCTGTCGGCGCGCGGCTACCACCGCGTGCTGCGGGTGGCGCGGACGCTGGCCGACCTCGATCACGCCGACAAGATCGGCCGGCTGCACCTCGCCGAAGCTCTGTCCTACCGCGCACTCGCGGAGGATGTGCGCCAGATGGCGTAAGCGCGCCCTCGCATCAACCCGGCGGTAACGACTTTCCTTTACGCTCTGCAAACCATAAGGCCCGACGCGTTTCGGTTGTGAGTTTCCCCACGGGCCCGGCGAGTAGAGCGTCATGTTGCGTTTCAAGTTCCTGGCCTCGGTTGTTCCGGTGTTGGCGGCTGCGGTGTTCGCCCGCGCCGAAATCGGATCGGTCTCACATCCCTGCATCGTGCTGGGCGAAACATCGGTCGAGCTCACCTCCCTGTTCTGGACCGCCGGCGTGCATGTCGCCTTCACCGATGACCCCGCGCGGGCCACGGTGCGGGTCCAGATCACCGAGGATGCTGACGCTGCGGACTTCGCCGTGGTCGACGACGGCTTAGGCTCCGAGCCGGACTCCTGCCAGGCCAATCCGTCGACGCGCCTGGTCTCGATTGCCGCGCAGCCGGTCGACGGGGGCCAGGTGATCTATCTCTCCAGCGAAGGACCGGCCGATTACCGCATCTATGTGCGCTCGAAGACCTTCTCGCCGCGCGAGGCGGCGGCGCTGATCGTCGGCGCCCGCGGCGGCCAACGCCATCTCCAGGCCGCCTCGCTCTGAGCCGTTAACACTTCGTCAACCCTGTTTGGAGGCGGAGCCAAAGCCTCAAGCTGTTCGCAAGGTCGGCGGGCCATCGTCGCACACGGCGGCGGGGTTTCAGGCAAGGGTCGGTGGCGATGGGTCGGACGTTCCGGATCAAGGTGCGCATGCGCCGCTTCAGGCGGCAGCATCCCAGAATTGCCTTCGCGATCCGCTCCTTCATGATCTTCTCGGCGACCTTCGGCGGCGCCTATGGTTTCGTGTCCGGCAGCCGGTCCGAGAACTCCGGCTACGATCCCCACACCTTTGCGATCGGCGCGAGCTTCCTGTTCGCGCTCGCCTGCCTCGGCCTTGCGACGCTGAGCATACGCCTGCGCTTCGTGGGCAAGCGGCTGCGGACGCTCGCCGCCCACAATGAGGCGTTGATCGACCGCAATTGGGAGCTGAAGGAAGCGGAAGAACGTGCCCGCAGCCTGTTCGAACAGCAGGGCGACCTCATCGTGCTGCGCGACACAAGCGGCCGCATCACATTTGCCAACGAGGCCTATTGCGCACTCGCAGGACAGGCGCGCACCGCGCTGGTCGGCACGCGTTTCGACTTCGACGTGCTGGAGCAGGGTGACAGCGCCCGCGAGAGCAACGGCACGCGCATCCATGACCAGAAGATCGCAACCCCGCTCGGCGCGCGCTGGATCGCCTGGCGCGAGGGCTATGTCCGCCTCGATGCCGGGCAGCCCGCCGAATTGCAGAGCGTGGGACGCGACGTCACCGACCGGACCGAGAGCGAACGCGCATTGTCCGACGCCCGCGACCAGGCCGACGCCGCCAATCGCGCCAAATCGCGCTTCCTCGCGATGGCCTCGCACGAGATCCGCACGCCGCTGAACGGCATCATCGGCATGGGCGGCCTGTTGCTCGACACCACGCTGACGCCGGAGCAGGCGACCTATGCCAGGGCGGTGAAAACTTCCGGCGAAGCCTTGATGGCGCTGATCGAGGAACTGCTCGACTATTCCAAGATCGAGGCCGGCAAGCTCGACCTCGATCAGCGTCCCTTCGCGCTCTCGACCCTGGTCGAGGAGATCACCGAGCTGCTGGCGCCGCGCGCGCAAGCGAAGTCGCTCGAGATCGCCGCCTATGTCGACGAGCGCCTGCCGCTCGAGGTGGTCGGCGACGCCGCGCGGCTGCGCCAGGTGCTGCTCAACCTCGCCGGCAACGCCATCAAGTTCACGGGAAGCGGCGGTGTCGCGCTGATCGTCGAGCCCGGCATCTGGCCGAACGAGATCAGCTTCCTGGTCCGCGATACCGGCATCGGCATCGCAGCCGAGGCGCAGCAGCGCATCTTCCGCGAGTTCGAGCAGGCCGACGAGCGCGTCGCCCGCACCTATGGCGGCACCGGGCTTGGGCTGGCCATCAGCGAGCGCATCGTCAAGCGCATGAGCGGCCGGATCACGCTCACGAGCGAGCCGGGCAAGGGCTCGACCTTCGAGGTTGCGGTGCCGCTTCCGCCGTCACAGACCGGCGCTGGACAAACCGCATTTCCGAGCCCCGACCTCACCGGCAAGTCGATGCTTCTCGTCGCCGACGGCATCGAGGCCTCGTTGATCGCGCGGCGCCTCGAGCGCTGGGGCGGCCAGACCTGCATGGTTGCGGACGCGGCGGTCGCCGAAGCACTGCTGCCGGAACGCTCGTGGCACGCTGTGCTGATCGATCGTGCGATCGGGCCTGCCATTGCCGACCATCTGGGTGACGCGGCCCGCGCGCATGCATTGCAGCGCCTCGTGCTGCTGACGTCGAGCTCGCGCCACGAGAAGCTGTCGCCGGCGTTCACCGGCTTTCTGATGAAGCCGCTGCGGGCGGCCTCGCTCGCCGCGCGCCTCGCCCTGACGCCGGAGGTCGCCTCGCCCGATCTCGCGCCGGAGCCGCCGGCTGCATCCACCGGCTCAGCGCCGGCGAAAGGCCTGTCGATCCTCGTCGCCGAAGACAACGAGATCAACGCCTTGTTGATGCGCTCGCTGCTGACCAAGCTCGGCCACCGCGTCGTCATCGCCGTCCATGGCGAGGCTGCGCTGGAATCCTGGCTCGCCGCGGCATCGGCGGGCACGCCCTACGATCTCGTCCTGATGGACATCCAGATGCCGCAGCTCGACGGCATCGAGGCTACCAAGCGCATCCGCGCATATGAGGCGACCAGCGGCAGCCATCACACGCCGATCCTGGCGCTCACTGCCAACACGCTGGCGGAGGATCGCTATGCCTGCTTCGAGGCGGGCATGAATGGATTTCTCATCAAGCCGCTCGATCGCGAGAGGCTCGAGGAGGCGCTGGCGGGGCTGGCCGCGTCCCGGCATCTGACAGTCTCGGATCTCACGGGAACCTGATCTCGGCCGTCAATCACGAGTTGAAATCGATCAATTTGCGCGTCACCATCCTCCGGGGGCATTTGCAGGAGAGGATTTTGCGCATGAACGTGCCGTGCCGCCTCGCGCTCATTGCCCTCCTCGCCGGAATTTCCCGGCACGCCGCAGCCGATACACCGGACCTCATCACATCGCTCAAGCAGGGCGGTTACGTGCTGGTCTTTCGGCACACCGCAACCGACGACCGCCAAAAGGATGTCTATCCCTTCAAGTTCGACGACATGAGCGCCCAGCGCCAGCTCAGTGAAAAGGGCAGGGAGGCGGCGCGCCAGATCGGGACGGCGATCAAGGACCTCGCGATCCCGATCGGCGATGTCTACGCCAGCCGGCTGAACCGCGCGATCGAGGCCGGCAAGCTGATCTCCGGCCGCGAGGTCAAGCCGGTCGACGCGCTGACCGACAGCAGCAACGCCAGTGCATCAGGGATGGCAAATCCGACCGGCGCCAACGCAAAGGCCGGACAGGCCGTGCGTCAGCTCGTCGATGCGCCGCCGACGGCAGGCACCAACACGTTCCTGGTCACTCACAAGACCAACATCGCCGATGCCTTTGGCAAGGACGCCGGCGACGTCCAGGAAGGCGAGGCCTTCGTCTACAAAGCCCACGGCCCCGGCCCCGCCGGCCTTGCGGGGCGCATCAAGCCTGCGGATTGGATCGACAAAGCCGGCAAGTGAGTCACGCGTCGCTGGCGCGCGCCAGCGATGGTGCCGCGCAGGTCGGGAGCCGCGCATGCCCCGCGCCGCCCCGGGGGGCAAGAAAACGTGGCGCAGCGAGCTTATCAGGCGGCGCTTGCGTGCCCTTGAATATGGTGTCTGTCTTGGCCGCGCGCTTGCAGTGCGGGCAGACGAAGAGATGCGCGATGATCGGGGTCGGCTCGTCCGCGAGCAGTTCCGAGCGGAACCACTTCATCTCGATATGGCAATCCGGGCAGGTCGGTGCTTCCAGCTGCTCCGCAGCGCTTCTGAGACGATCAACCATGGTGTCTTCCGCCGTTTTTCGAAGGCATAGCGGAATACCCATGGTCCGTCTGCAACAAAAGATACGCCGCCCGAACGGCCATGGGCCACGCTCGCCGGCGCGATTACAGCCGCCTGAGCGCCACGCTCTCCACCGTGTGGTCGGCGCCCTTCTTGAGGATCAGCGTCGCGCGGGGGCGGGTCGGCAGGATGTTGTCCTCGAGATTGGCGAGGTTGGTGCGTTCCCAGATCGCGATCGCGGTGGCGGTGGCTTCCTCGTCCGACAGCAGCGCGTAGCGGTTGAAGTAGGATTTGGGATCGGTGAATGCGGTGTCGCGCAGCGCCAGGAAGCGCTTGATGTACCATTGCCGCAGCGCTGCTTCTTCGGCGTCGATGTAGACCGAGAAATCGAAGAAGTCGGAGACCACGGGCACCGCCTTGCCGTCGCGCGGCAGCTTGCCGGTTTGCAGCACGTTGACGCCCTCGACGATCAGGATGTCGGGCTGGTCGATCTCGGCCCACTGGTTCGGCACGATGTCGTAGGTCAGATGCGAATAGACCGGCGCGCGCACGTGGCGGCGGCCGGCCTTGATGTCGGAGAGGAAGCTGAGCAGCAGCGGCAGATCGTAGCTCTCCGGAAAACCCTTCTTCTGCATCATGCCGTGGCGCTCGAGCACCGCGTTGGGATAGAGAAATCCGTCAGTGGTGATCAGCTCGACCTTCGGGCGCGGCGACCAGCGCGCCAGCAGCGCCTGCAGCACGCGAGCGGTGGTGGATTTCCCGACCGCAACGGAACCGGCGACGCCGATGATGTAGGGCACCTTGCGGTCGCGGATGTTGAGGAACTGGCGCTCCGCGTAATACAGCCGCTGCATCGCATCGACATAGATCGACAACAGGCGCGACAGCGGAAGATAAATGTCCTCGACCTCCTGCAGGTCGAGGCGATCGTGCAGCGAGCGCAGCCGGTCGAACTCGCCCGGCTCCAGCGTCATCGGCGTATCGTCGCGCAGCCGCGCCCACTGTTCGCGCGTGTAGACGCGGTACGGATTATACTGCTGCTCGGGTGCGCGGATATCCATGACGCCGTCTTTCCGTTGCGATCTGTTCGCCCTTGCCTAGCCGCCCTTGCGCGACGCCTTCTCTTCCAACCCTGACATGTTCGTCCGCTTGTCCAGCGCGGCTTCGACCTCTTCCAGCTTTACGCCGCGGGCCTTGAGCAGCACAAGGAAATGATAGAGCAGATCGGCGCTTTCAGCGATCAGATGCGCGCGATCGTTTTCGACTGCAGCGATTACGGTTTCGACTGCTTCCTCGCCGAACTTCTTGGCGCAATGTTCGGCGCCCTTGTCGAGAAGCTTGCGGGTATAGGACGCTTCGCCCCCGGAGGCCGCGCGGGCGTCGATGGTCTCGGCCAGATCATGGATCGTGAAACGCGGCATCGGACTTACTCAGAAACACGCTTGGCAACACATTTGGCCACGGACGGCCATTCCCGTCCGCCAATGTAGCATTGTTATCAACCGGAGTCGTCAGGCATCCAGGCGCATCGGCAGCCCGCGCCGCGCCATGTGCTCCTTGGCTTCGCGAATGGTGAATTCCCCGAAATGGAAGATCGAGGCGGCCAGCACGGCGGTGGCGTGCCCGTCGCGGATACCGTCGACGAGATGGTCGAGATTGCCGACGCCGCCGGAGGCGATCACGGGGACGGGAATGCTGTCGGCGATCGCCCGGGTCAGCGGAATGTCGAAACCTTGCCTGGTGCCGTCGCGGTCCATCGAGGTGAGCAGGATTTCGCCGGCGCCGAGCGCGACCACCTCCTGGGCATATTCGATGGCATCGATACCGGTGGAGTTGCGGCCACCATGGGTGAAGATCTCCCAGCGGTCGCCGCCAGGGCGGTTGACGCGCTTGGCATCGATCGCAACCACCACGCACTGCTCGCCGAATTTTTCGGCGGCTTCCTTGACGAACTCGCGCCGCGCCACCGCGGCGCTGTTGATCGAGACCTTGTCGGCGCCGGCGCGCAGCAGCGTCTTGATGTCGTTGACCTCGCGCACGCCGCCGCCGACGGTAACCGGCATGAAGCAGGCCTCCGCCGTGCGCCGGACCACGTCCAGCATGATGCCGCGGTTCTCATGGGTCGCGGTGATGTCGAGGAAGGTGAGCTCGTCGGCACCGGCGGCGTCATAAGCGATCGCGGCCTCGACGGGATCGCCGGCATCGCGCAGATCGACGAAGTTGACGCCCTTGACGACGCGGCCGTCCTTGACGTCGAGGCAGGGTATCACGCGCACCTTGAACATGGGTCGGCTCCTAGCTGCGCGCGTTGCGGATCAAGGTGAGGGCGGCGGCGGGATCGAGCCGGCCGTCGTAGAGCGCACGGCCGGCGATCGCGCCGGCGAGCTGCTTGGCGCGTGGCGTCAGCATCGCCTTGACGTCCTCGATCGAAGCAAGACCGCCGGAGGCGATCACGGGAATGGAGATGCTGTCCGCCAGCGCGATGGTCGCATCCAGGTTCAAACCCTTGAGCAAGCCGTCGCGCGCGATGTCGGTGAAGATGATGGCAGCAACGCCGGCATCCTCGAAACGCTGCGCGATCTCGAGCACGGTCACCTGCGAGGTCTCGGCCCAACCTTCGACCGCGACCTTGCCGTCGCGGGCGTCGAGCCCGACCGCAACACGGCCGGGGAATTTCTTCGCCGCAGCCTTCACCAGCTCCGGATCGCGCACCGCGGCGGTGCCGATGATGACGCGGGTGATGCCCTTGTCGAGCCAGGCCTCGACGGTGGCGAGATCGCGGATGCCGCCGCCGAGCTGCACCGGGATCCTGATCGTCTTCAGCATCGCCTCGACGGCCTCAGCATTCACCGGCTTGCCGGCAAAGGCCCCGTCGAGGTCGACGACGTGGAGATACTCAAAGCCCTGCTCGGCAAAGCTCTGCGCCTGCGCGGCCGGATTGAGATTGAACACGGTCGCGCGCGCCATATCGCCTTGCTCGAGGCGCACGCACTGGCCGTTCTTGAGGTCGATCGCGGGGAAGAGGATCACGGTTTCCATCGCAAGAAGTTCGAGATCAGGGCCAGGCCGAAACGCTGGCTCTTCTCGGGGTGAAACTGCGTGCCGATGGCGGTGTCCTTGGCGACGATCGCTGTGACGGGCCCGCCGTAGTCGGCGCGGGCGAGCACGTCCGCCTCGCTGGCGGGGTTGAGGTGATAGGAGTGCACGAAATAAGCGTGCTGGCCCTTGGGGCCGAGCGGCAGCTTGTTCAGCACCGGATGCTCCCTGAGCACCTCGAGCGTATTCCAGCCCATGTGCGGGATCTTCAGGCTTTCATCGCGCGGCGTGATCTTCTCGACGTCGCCGCCGATCCAGTTCAGGCCTTCGGTGATGACGTGCTCCTTGCCGCGGCTCGCCATCAGCTGCATGCCGACGCAGATGCCGAAGAACGGCCGTGCCTTGACGCGCACCGCTTCGGTGATCGCCTCGACCATGCCGTTGACGGCATCGAGGCCGCGCCGGCAATCGGCGAAGGCGCCGACGCCCGGCAACACCAGGCGATCGGCGCTGTAGGCCTGGTCCGGATCGCTGGTGACGAAGACCTTCTGCGGGCTCTCCAGGCTGCGCGCGGCGCGCTCGAACGCCTTGGCGGCGGAATGCAGATTGCCGGAACCGTAATCGATGATGGCGACGCTCATCTTGACCCTCCCGGTTCTGGAAACAATCCAATGATGCCGCCGGCCGGAAGCGGCGGCGGGCTCGAAAACTGCTGGCCCGGCACGCCCCGGGTCGGGGGCGGGCCGCCGCGATCGACGGCCCATTGGTCGCCAGCGATGCCGTGCTGCTTCTGGCTCCAGCGCTCGAAGAAGCGGCGCTCGGCCGTGTCCCGGTCGTCGGCGACGACGATGTCGAGCTGCCGCCACTTGCCGCGCGACAGCGTCCAGCGCCGCAGGCTGGAGGCCTCAAGTCCCATCAGCAACGCGACGACGATATCGGCGAAGAAGATCGAGCTGCGGCCGAGACCCAGGCTGGAGAGCCCGGCATGGAATGCCGCCATGAAGACCAACCAGCCGATCAGCACCAGCCACAGCCGATTCCACAGCAGCCAGATCGGGCCGAAGATCATCGCCCAGAAATGGAAGCCGTCGCGCACGAACACGAACTTGTCGGCCGCGCGCAGATCGGCTCCGCCAGGGAAGGGAGCGTGAACTGTGTAGACAGGCATGGTGATGCCCCGTTCGCTAAATTCAGTGATGCCGCCGGCGGCGTTCGCCGCGAGACGGAGATGTCAGCCGCCGAGCGAGCCCTTGGTGGACGGGATTTCGCCCGCCGCCTTCGGATCGATCGCAACGGCGGTGCGCAGCGCCCGCGCCAGGCCCTTGAAGCAGGACTCGGCGATATGATGGCTGTTATCGCCATATAGGGTCTCGACGTGGAGAGTCACGCCGGCGTTGATGGCGAAGGCCTGGAACCACTCCCGCACCAGCTCGGTGTCGAACTCGCCGATCTTGTCGCGTGGGAAGTCGGCCCTGAACACCAGGAAGGGGCGGCCCGAGATGTCGATGACCACGCGCGACAGCGTCTCGTCCATGGGCATGTGCACGCCGGCATAGCGGGTGATGCCCGCCATGTTGCCGAGCGCCTGCTTGACCGCCTGGCCAAGCGCAATGCCGGTGTCTTCGGTGGTATGGTGATAATCAATGTGCAGATCGCCCACCGCCTTGACCGTGAGGTCGATGCGGGAATGGCGGGCGAGAAGATCGAGCATATGGTCGAAAAAGCCGATTCCGGTCGCGATATTGGCCACGCCGGTGCCATCGAGGTTCACGGTAACCTCGATGTCGGTCTCCTTGGTCTTGCGCTTGATCGTCGCGGTGCGCATTGAGAGCTTTCGCATTTGGTTGGGCATGATCTTCTCGGAAAACCGGTGCCCACTTTTCCGGATCATGCCCGTTCGGGCCGAAAACGGCGGTCTTTTAACAGCCAAATGACGCCTTCGCTACTGCGGGAACGGCTGGCCGGGCCTCTACTTCTGCCTATGGTGAGCGAAATTAGGCCCGGAGCGGCCCGTTGTGCGCCCAGCCCTGACCGCCTAAATCAGGCCGGACAACGAGGGTCACTCATGCGGGATTCCCAGAACAGCTCACCTCACTGGCACGGCACCACGATCTTGACGGTCCGCAAGGGCGGCAAGGTGGTGGTCGGCGGCGACGGCCAGGTCTCGATCGGCCAGACCGTGATCAAGTCCAACGCCAAGAAGGTCCGCAAGCTCGGCAAGGGCGACGTGATCGGCGGCTTTGCCGGTGCCACCGCCGACGCTTTCACCCTGTTTGAGCGGCTGGAATCCAAGCTCGAGCAATATCCGGGACAGCTGACCCGGGCGGCCGTGGAGCTCGCCAAGGACTGGCGCACCGACCGGTACTTGCGGCGGCTGGAGGCGATGATGATCGTGGCCGACAAGGACGTCTCGCTCGTCCTGACCGGCACCGGCGACGTGCTCGAGCCCGAGGCCGGCGTGATGGCGATCGGCTCCGGCGGCAACTACGCTTTGGCCGCGGCGCGCGCCCTGCTCGACACCGACAAGGACGCCGAGACCATCGTCCGCCGCTCCCTCGACATCGCCGCCGACATCTGCGTCTACACCAACCGGAACGTGACCATCGAGAGCCTGGCGAGCGGGTAGGAGCTGTGGCTGCACAGCGGAGCTCCGGACTGGCTGTTGCCTCTCCCGCCTGCCTGCGGGAGAGGGGCGCAGTGCCGCCGTGGTAACTGAATGACCACCACTTGCACCTTCCATCCGATGACCGTGGCCGACCTGCCGCTGATCCGGCGCTGGCTGGGCCAGGCGCATGTGCGGGAATGGTGGGGCGATCCGGACGAGCAGTTTGCGCTGGTGAGCGGCGACCTCACTGAGCCGGCAATGGACCAGTTCATCGTGTTGGCCGGCGACAAGCCTTTCGGCTATCTTCAGTGCTACCGCCTGACCGCCTGGAATACGGGCTTCGGGCCGCAACCGGAGGGCACGCGTGGGATCGACCTGTTCATCGGCGACGGCAACATGATCGCGCGCGGCCATGGTTCGGCGTTCATCCGCGCGTTCGTCGACGAGCAATTGCGGCAGGGCCTGCCGCGCATGGTCACCGATCCGGATCCGCTCAACGCGCGCGCGATACGCGCTTACGAGAACGCAGGGTTCATCCGCGACCGCATGGTCGAGACGCCGGACGGTCCGGCACTGCTGATGGTGCGCGAACCGTGACGCTGGTGCAGACGAGCGAGAGCAAGGTCGCATTTCCGCCGCTCGCCTGGGTCGGCGTCGCGCTGTTGCTGCTGGCGTTGCAGGCTTCGATCCTGCTTGCGATGGGGCGGGTGCCAATCTGCAGCTGCGGCACCATCAAGCTCTGGCATGGTGTGGTGAACAGCTCGGAGAATTCGCAGCAGATCGCCGACTGGTACAGCTTCTCGCACGTGCTGCACGGCTTCCTGTTCTACGGCTTGACCTGGTTGCTGTTCGCACGGCTGCCGTTCCTGCCTTTGTCCTGGCCGGCCCGGCTGATCATTGCGATGCTGATCGAAGGCACCTGGGAGATCGTCGAGAACTCGCCCTTCGTCATCGAGCGCTACCGCGCCGGCACGATCTCGCTGGATTATTACGGCGACAGCATCGTCAATTCGGTCTCGGACAATCTGGCCATGATTCTGGGGTTCCTTGCCGCTCGCATGCTGCCTGTCACCGCGACCGTCCTGCTCGGGCTCGCCTTCGAGATCATGCTGGCGCTCCACATTCGCGACAATCTGACGCTCAATATCCTGATGCTGATCCATCCGATCGAGGCCGTGAAACAATGGCAATCCGGCCCGCCGATCATCTGACCTAAAATGCGGCTTGTTCTTGACCGCTTCCCGCCCTAGCTAATCAGACATGACAGACTTCTCCCCCCGCGAAATCGTTTCCGAACTCGATCGTTTCATCGTCGGCCAGGGCGACGCCAAGCGCGCCGTCTCGATCGCGCTGCGCAACCGCTGGCGCCGGCAGCAGCTCGAAGGCTCCCTGCGCGAAGAGGTGCTGCCGAAGAACATCTTGATGATCGGCCCCACCGGCGTCGGCAAGACGGAAATCGCGCGACGTCTAGCCAAGCTTGCGAATGCGCCGTTCCTGAAGGTGGAAGCGACGAAATTCACCGAGGTCGGCTATGTCGGCCGCGACGTCGAGCAGATCGTGCGCGATCTCGTCGAGGTCGCGATTGCCCAGGTGCGCGAGAGGAAGCGCAAGGACGTGCAGGCGCGCGCGCAGCTCGCCGCCGAGGAGCGCGTGCTCGATGCGCTGGTCGGCGCCAATTCCAGCTCGGCGACGCGAGAATCCTTCCGCAAGAAGCTGCGCGCCGGCGAGCTCAATGACAAGGAAATCGAGATCGAGACGCAGTCGTCCGGCGGCGGCATGCCGATGTTCGAGATCCCGGGCATGCCGGGCGCGCAGATGGGGGCGATCTCGATCGGCGACATCTTCGGCAAGCTCGGGGGCCGCAGCAAGACGCGCCGGCTGACGGTCGAGGGCTCGCACGAGATCCTCGTCAACGAGGAATCCGACAAGCTCCTGGATACCGAGCAGCTGACGCTGGAGGCGATCAGCGCGGTCGAGAACAACGGCATCGTCTTCCTCGACGAGATCGACAAGATCTGCGCCCGCGACGGCCGCGTCGGCGGCGACGTCTCGCGCGAAGGCGTGCAGCGCGACCTCCTGCCGCTGATCGAGGGCACCACGGTCTCGACCAAGCACGGCGCGGTCAAGACCGACCACATCCTGTTCATCGCCTCGGGCGCCTTCCACGTCGCCAAGCCGTCCGACCTGTTGCCGGAATTGCAGGGCCGCCTGCCGATCCGCGTCGAGCTGCAGGCCCTCACTCGCGACGACATGCGCCGCATCCTGACCGAGCCCGAGGCTTCGCTGATCAAGCAATATGTCGCGCTGATGCAGACCGAGGGCGTGACGCTCGACATCACCGACGGCGCGATCGATGCGCTCGCCGACATTGCGGTGGCCGTCAATTCCACCGTCGAGAACATCGGCGCCCGGCGGCTGCAGACCGTGATGGAGCGGGTGCTGGACGAGATCTCCTTCACCGCCCCGGACCGCAACGGCGAGACCGTCCGGCTCGACGCGGATTACGTGCAAGCGCACATCGGCGACCTCGCCAAGAACGCAGATCTGAGCCGGTTCATTTTGTAATTCTTGGCTACCGCGCTATTGATGCCGCTGTCGTCCCCGCCTAGTGCGCAATTGCGCACGGGAGCAGGGACCCCCGGCGGCTCTTGTTGAAGCAGATGGCAATTCCGATCCTGGCTCAAACGACTTCCTGTGGTTATGAGTCCCGGATCTGCGCTCGCTCTGGACAACGCTGCGCGTTGCCAGGAGCTCGCTTGTCCGGGACGACGGCGGAGATAGATCGCGCCGTCTCAGGTGCGGCGTGATCGCGCGGATCCAGAAGAACCCCTGGCGCCTGCTGCTCGCGATCAACGCGGCGGTCATCGTTGGCGTCTTCATCCACAAGATCCAGCTGCCGCCTTACGTCCCCTATATCCATCTTCTGGTCGACTATCATTTCGGCTTCATCAAGCGCGCGCTGATCGGGGCGCTCGTCGCACTGTTCACGAACAACGTGCCGGTCTGGCTGGTGTTCGCGCTCGGCGGGGCGACCTGGCTGGTGACGCTCGCCCTGTATGCAAAGCTGTTTCAGAAGACGTTCGGCTTCACCACAAGAACGCTGCCGCTGTTCGTCTTCACCGCAGGCTCGCCGTTCTTCCTGAAGAACTTCATGCACACGCTCGGCCATTTCGACATCTATGGCTGCGCGTTGGCGATCGTGCTGCTGCTGATGCCGGCGCGCTCGCTGCTGTTCGTTGCCACGGCCGCGCTGTTCTCGATCGTGCTGGTGCTGATTCATCACATTCATCTCTTGATGTATGTGCCGACGATCATCACCATCGTCGCGATCAGGCATTACCTGACCTACGGCAGCAGCCGCAGCAACGTCGCTTTCGGCGCCGTTGCCTTGCTCATCGTCTCGGCGCTGTTCTTCGCCGCGCAATTTCTGGGAACGATGCCGATCACTGAGGCGGATTTCGTCGCGTATCTGAAAGGCCGGATGGCCGATCCGTCGCGGACCGACCTGCTGCAATTCGCCTACATCTGGTACCAGCCGCTGGCGAAGGAGGTGGCCGACACCTGGGGCCGCCTGCCGCACAACATTCTCGGCGTGCCCGTGTTCGCACTGCTGATCTGGCTGCACACGCCGCTGTGGCGCTATCTTGCGAACCTGATCGGCGCGCTCGCGAGCAAGACGCACCGCCGCCTCATGGTCGCGGCACTGGTCGGCATCAGCCTCGCTTATGTCGTGATGTTCGCGATGGTGTTCGACTATTCGCGCTGGATCTCGAACTGGGCAGTTTGCATGTTCCTGATCCTGCACGCCGTGAAGATGCTGCCGGCCGCGCGTGAGACAGCGCTGATCGCGGCGGAGGATCGGACGACGAACATCTTCGGCTTGATCATCACCCTGATCCCGCGCGTCGGAATCGTGCGGCCGTTCTAAAACCTCGCCCGCCTGATCCGCACATACAGTGCGCCCTCGCCGCCGTGGCCGATATGCGCGGTCTCGAAGCCGACGACGAAGGCGCGGAATTCCGGCAGGCTCAGCCATTCCGGCACCTGGCGGCGAAGCACGCCGCTCTCGCCGCCGCTGCGGCCCTTGCCGGTAATGACGAGCACGAAGGTCAGGCCGTCCCGATGGGCGCGGTGCAGGAAGCCGGCCAGCGCGCGATGGGCGCGCGTCTGGGTCATGCCGTGCAGATCCAGCCGCGCCTCGATCTCGCTGCGGCCGCGCGAGAGCTTTGTCCGCTCGCGCTTGCCAAGCGGCGCCAGGGGCGGAACGGTCGGCTTCGTCACGCGCGGCAACGGCGCGGCGGCGACAGGCCGCGGCGATGGCGCGGATCGCATGGCAGGACCGGCGGGTGTCGAGTCAGCGCGCGGCGCGGCATTCGCCTTCGCCACGCGATGCTTGCGCAGCGGCTTGACCTGTCTTGCGACCGTATCCCACAGCTCGCGCTCCTCCTCGCTCAGCGCGCGGCGGCGCGGCGAGGGGCGAGGCTCCAGCACGGGCGGACGGGACGATCGTTTCATTGCTGCCGATGAGGACGATTCTTCACCGGTCGACGCGGCTCGGAGGCAGGGTCGATCGCGGGACGCGGCACCGGTAACGGAACGGGGCCGGCGATGGCAACCGTCTCGTTCTTGCCTTGCGCCGCGGCGGCAGCAGACGTGCCTGTCTTGGCCGGGTCGGTTTGCGGAAACAGTCTTGCGATCTTCTCCGAGGGCCTGGGGTCCGGGATCGGCAGCTTCGCGGCGCGCGGGGCCGGATCGAGGCTCTTCGGCACCAGCATCACGAAATGCATGGGATGGCGCAGCCGCCCGGAAATACGGCCTGCTTCCTGGCCAGCGCCGAAAAACAGATCGGCGCGCGCAGGCCCGATGATGGCCGAGCCGGTGTCCTGCGCGATCATCAGCCGGTGGAACGGCGTCCTGGCGCGTTCGGACTCGATCGGCAGCTCGCCCCCGATGAAGAACGGGGTGCCGTAGACATGCAGCGATTTGTCTACCGCGATCGAGCGTCCCGCCGTCAGCGGAATACCCTGCGCGCCCACCGCCTCGTCCTTGTCGGAGAGATTGACCTCGCGGAAGAAGATGTAGGCACGGTTCGCGCGGCGCAGCTCCTTGGCACCCTCGGGGTTCTGCGCCATCCACTCCCTGATCTTCTGCATCGACATCTCCTCTTTCGGGATGATGCCGCGCTCGATCAGGATGCGCCCGACGGCAGTGTAGGGATAGCCGTTATAGGCGTCGTAATTGAGCCGAACCGAGCTGCCGTCCTCGAACTTGATCCGCGCCGAGCCCTGGATCTGGGCGAACAACAGATCGGTCGGATCCTTCAACCAGGCGATTTCCAGCCCGCGGCCGGCGATCTTGCCGTCCTCGATCTCGCCACGGTCGTAATAGGGCACCAGCTTGCGGCGGCCGATCTTGCGATAGACCGGGCCCTTGTTCGGCAGGCTGACCGAATCCTGCTTGTAGCCGCGCACGAACAGATTCGAGGGACGGCGATAGACCGGCACGTTGTAGACCTCGGTCTGCGTGCGCGATCCCTCCAGCACCGGCTCGTAATAGCCGGTGACGAAACCATCGGGCTCGCCGAGGCGCGAGATCCGCAGCGGCGCAAAGTTCTCCTCGAAGAAGGCCTTGGCTTTGGCATCGTCGGTGAGATCGAGCGTTTTGGCAGCCCGGCAAGGCTCGTTGAGAGAGCCGGCCAAAGCCTTGGCCTCGGCCGCGCCGTTCTGCGCATTGATCGAGCGGCAGCTGGCGCGGAAGGTCCTGTAGGCGGCGAGATGATTGTCGTCGCCCCACCCCTTCACGTCCGCCCAGGCCAGCGGCAGATATTGCGCGCCGGGAATTTCGAACGGCAGGGGGAGCTGCGGGTAGGGCAGGGCCCGCACCGGAGCGGCAGGCTTTTGCGGCAGATGGTGGTGATGGCTGCGATGGTGACGCCGCGCGGCCTCGGCTCCGAGTGAAAACGACGACAGCGCGACGGCAGCTGCGCAAAGTGCCGTCGCGCCGGTCTTCAGGAAAGTCTTAATTCGCGCTTCCGGTGCCAACCAGCTTCCAGTTCGGATCGCGAGAGGAGGTGTCGCGGGCGAAAGTCCAGATATCGGTGATGTCGGCGACCGTGTCGGCGCTGCCGTCGACGATGTTGCCGGCCTTGTCGCGGGTGGCCGAGATCATCTGCGAGACGAAGCGCACGGTGAGCTGGGCGGCGCGGTCGCGCAGCTCGGCGCCGACGAGCTCGGCCTTGTCGATCGAGACGAAGCGCGTCTCGGTCTTCTGCTCGTTCTTTTCACGCTCCTTGATCGCGGCGTCGAAGCTCTCATAGACCTCCGACGACAACAGGTCGCGTAGCGCGCGGCGGTCGCCATTGGCGAAGGCCAGCACGATCATCTCGTAGGCGCCGCGGGCGCCCGAGAGGAAATGGCGCGGGTCGAAGCTGGAATCCTTCTCGACGATGGCATCGAGGCCCTGCGCCAACGCAGTGCCCGGCTCGGCCAGGCCCTTCCAGCGATCGGAGGGCGGGGTCGGCTCGGCTGTCGGCGCCAGCGGGGCCTGGTCGATCACCTTGCCCGGCATGGTCACGACATTGTTGTCCTGGGCACCCCCCAGTGCATTGCGGGCGGCGGTGCGATCGAACGGCGGTCGCTCGTTGCCCGTGCGCTGCCCCAGCACGCTACGCAGTCTCAAGAAGATGAAGACTGCCAGTGCCAGGAATATGATGGTGTAGATGTCCACGTCGTATTCGCTTTCTGGTCTTTTCAGGGGTCGTTGCCGGGAAAATCAATCCGGCCAGTAGACCGTTCCTCGCGGAAACGGCAAGTCTACATCACCATTTTGGATCCACATCAGGTCCTCGGGATGTAGGCACGAAATCTTGCCCGGCCAATGGCGCCTTTTGGCACAGCGCCGAGTGTAGCGCGTTTTATGCTTAAGGGGAAACCCGATCCTGCCCGGAAATCGCGCATCTTCAATCGTTTAAGGCGCAGTTTCGCGGAAAAGGCAGGATGAACGTCAATGCCACGGGCGCGGCCCGAATCCCGATCCGGGACCGTTCGTCCTTGTGGAACGAGGCGGCCCTATGTTAGCCAACCGCCGCGAAATTCAGCCCCAATCGGGTAAGGAGAGACTTTCATGACCAACGGTAACGGCACCCCTCCCGAGGCGGCGCAGGCTCCCCAGCTCAACGTGCTGGCGCAATATACCAAGGACCTCTCGTTCGAAAATCCCAACGCGCCGAGCTCGCTGCAGCAGCAGAGCCAGCCGCCGCAGATCAACATCCAGATCAACGTCAGCGCCAACAATCTCAGCGAACAGGAGTTCGAGGTGACGTTGTCGGTCGAGGGCAAGGCCGAGGCCGCGAGCAAGGTGATGTTCTCGTTCGAGCTCGCCTATGCCGGCGTGTTCCGGATCGCCAACGTGCCCAAGGAGAACCTGCACCCGCTGGTCATGATCGAGTGCCCGCGTCTCTTGTTCCCCTTTGCCCGCGAGATTATCGCGACCGCGGTGCGCGACGGCGGGTTCCCGCCGCTGATGCTGGATCCGGTCGATTTCGTCGGTCTCTATCGCCAGAACATGGAGCGGCAAATGGCCGCTCAGGGTCAAGCCGGTCAGGCCTGAGCGGCCGCCACGGCGGCTGGAGCGGGCAGGTACTCGTTCCAGAGCGCCTTGTCGCCCATCGTTGCGATGAAGGCCCGATGGGCCTCGCGCTCGGCCTCCGAAACCCGCGGCGCGAGCGGCACCAGGCGCTGCCGCCGCGGCGCATCCCCGGCGGAACTGACGCGAATCTCTTCGCGCTCAGAAGCCAGCAGCAGCTGCGACTGCCGTGCCCCGACCAGATCGACATAGACCTCAGCCAGCAGCTCGGCGTCGAGCAGCGCGCCGTGCTTGGTGCGGTGTGAGTTGTCGATCGCATAGCGCGAGCAGAGATCGTCGAGCCGGTTGGACACGCCGGGATGCTTGCGGCGTGCCAGCAGCAGCGTGTCCACCAGCCGCTCGCGCGGAATCGCGTCGCGCTTGATGCGGTCAAGCTCGGCATTGATGAAGCCGATGTCGAACGAGGCGTTGTGGATCACCAGCGGGGCGTCGCCGATGAACTCCAGAAACTCGTCGGCGACCTCGTGGAACAATGGCTTCGTCGCCAGGAATTCGGACGACAGTCCGTGCACCGCGAACGCTTCCGCCGGCATGTCCCGTTCAGGGTTGATGTAGACGTGAAAGCTCTGCCCCGTCGGCATACGGTTCAAAATCTCGACGCAGCCGATTTCGACCAGTCGGTCGCCCCGAAGCGGATCGAGGCCAGTGGTTTCGGTGTCGAGAACGATTTCACGCATGTCTTTAAGAAGCCGTGTGAGACGGCGAATCAGGCTCGCCGCCGCGGCATCTTAACGACCTCGGCCAGGATGTGCTTGATTTGGGCGCGCACCGGTTCAAGTCCGTGTGAGGTATCCACCACGAAATCGGCCCGCTTGCGCTTCTCGGCATCCGGCGTCTGCTTGGCGATGATCGCATCGAGCTTGGCCTCGTCCATCGTGCCGCGCGCCAGCACCCGCTGGCGCTGGAGTTCCGGCGAGGTCGACACCACGACCACGGCATCGACCCGCTTCTCGCCGCCGGTTTCGAACAGCAGCGGAATGTCCAACACCACCACCGGCGCCTTGGCGGCCTCGGCATCGGCGAAGAATTTCTGCCGGGAGGCGCCAAGCATCGGATGAACGATCTGCTCGAGCTGCTTGATCGCGGCAGGATCATGCACGACGCGCGCCGACAGTTTTTGCCGGTCGACCTTGCCGTTCACGGTGGTGCCGGGGAACGCGGCCTCGATCGCCGGGGCTGCTTCGCCCTCATAGAGCTGATGCACGGCGGCATCGGCATCGTAGACAGGAACGCCGGCCTCCGTGAATAATTTCGCGGTGGTCGATTTGCCCATCCCGATCGAGCCGGTCAGTCCGAGGATCCGCATCAAGCCAAAGCCATCTCTGTGGTTCACACCGCAACTAGCCGCTCGCGGCGCAGGAACGCAAGCAGCGGCAGCAGCGGCAGGCCGAGAATGGTGAAATGATCGCCATCGATCCGTTCGAACAGGTGGATGCCGAGGCCTTCGAGCTGATAGGCGCCGACGCTGGTCGTGACGGCCTCGCCGGCAGCGTCGAGATAGGCCGAGAGCTCCGCCTCGGTCATTTGCCGCATTGTCATGCGGGCCACGGAGACGTCCTCGAAAACGATCTTACCGTCACGGGCCATGGCCACGGCGGAATTCAGCTCGTGGCTGTTGCCGGCGAGATCGCGCAATTGCGCCAGCGCCTGGGGACGGCCGGCAGGCTTGTTGAAGAGGCGCTCGCCCAGGGCCAGCGTCTGGTCGGCCCCGATCACAAAGCTTCCAGGATGAAGCGCCGAGACGGCCTTGGCCTTTTCTCGCGCCAACAACAGGGCGATCTCGCGCGGATTTGAGAGTCTTGAGACAGCCTGAATGCCGCGCTCGTCGATATCGGCCGTCACGGCCTTGAATTCGAGTCCCGCATTGGCCAGCAGCATTTTGCGCGCGCTGCTTTGCGAGGCCAGGATCAACGGGGATGTGCCGCGCCACAGAGCCATGGCGGCAACTATTCCGAGGGCCGGTTGCGCTGGCGATCGCTATAGAGCTTCATGATCGCCGCCGCGGTTTCCTCGATCGAGCGGCGCGTGACGTCCAGCAACGGCCAGTCATGCTTGGCACTCAGCTTGCGCGCAAACGCAACCTCCTCGGTGACCGACTGTTTGTCGGTATAGGTGTCGCTGCCGGACTCGGCGCCCATGGAAAGCAGGCGATTCTGACGAATCTGAATCAGCCGTTCCGGCGTCGCGTGCAGGCTGACCACCAGCGGCCGCGTCAGCGTCTCCAATTGCGAGGGCACCGGAATGCCCGGCACCAGCGGCACGTTGGCGGTGCGGATGCCGCGATTGGCGAGATAGATCGATGTCGGCGTCTTCGAGGTGCGGGACACGCCGACCAGGACCACGTCGGCCTCGTCGAGACCTTCGACGTGCTGACCATCGTCATGGATCATCGTGTAGTTCAACGCGTCGATGCGCTTGAAATATTCCGCGTTGAGGACGTGCTGGGCGCCGACCCGGCCGGTGGTGGCTGCTCCCAGATAGGCTTCGAACAGCTGCATCACCGGACCGATGATCGACAGGCTCGGAACGTTGATCTGCTTGCACTTGTCCTCGAGTCTCGCGACCAGATCCTTCTCGAGCAGCGTGAAGAGCACGATCCCCGGCGCTTCCTCGATCTCGTCGAGCACGCGATCGAGCTGCTTCTGGCTGCGCACCAGCGGATAGACGTGCTCGACCGGCGTCACGTTGGCGTACTGGGCCGCGACCGCACGCGCCACGGTGATGAGCGTCTCACCCGTGGAGTCCGAGACCAGGTGCAGGTGGAAATAATTGTTCGAGGTCGGCACAAAAACCCTTTGAATTTCGGTGGGGCGGTTTGTGGATTTCTGTGGAGCTTAACCCCTCGGAAAGGGATGTGCGACACCAAGGGCGGGACAAGGAGCGATTTTCTTCACACCGCTGCCCGTCAGAACAAGTCCGGCACCTTGCCGAGACGGAAACGGGATTGCGCGGACAACCCCCTTGATAAGCTGCCGATAGAAACGCGCAAGCCTTTGAAGCCGACTGACTTATCGGAAGTCGCGAGAAGCTATCCGGGATATGTGGATGGATGTGAACAAGCGCGCGTGAACTCGCGGATGGAATTGCGTGAGTCCAATCCACGGTCATAAAGACTCAAACCTTAAGAATCTAAGATTCTAGATTTGAGGAAGGCGCTACGGACGGATATGTGTGCGGTGTAAGACCTTAACGAGTTCTTACTATCCCCAACGTTCCCTGAGCTGGGCGTGAATCCGGACCGCGAAAATGTTTGAAGACGTCTATCTCTGGATCAAGGCGCTGCACGTGATCGCCGTCATCTCCTGGATGGCCGGCATGCTCTATCTGCCACGGCTGTTCGTCTATCATTGCGAGGCTGAAATCGGCTCGAAGCAATCGGAGACGTTCAAGATCATGGAGCGTCGGCTGCTCAAGGCGATCATCAATCCCGCCATGATCATCACCTGGCTCGCCGGGCTCTATCTCGCCTGGTCCGGCCATTGGTTCACATTCGGCTGGCTGCACGTAAAACTGGCACTGGTCCTGGTGCTGTCCGCGGTCCACGGCTTTTTTTCGCGCTGGCTCAAGGATTTCGCCGCCGACCGACGCCCCCGCAGCCAGAAATTCTATCGGATTATCAATGAGGTGCCGACCGTCCTGATGATTTTCATCGTCATCATGGTGATCGTGAAGCCGTTCTAGGCAGGCGCGCGACGATTAGTTCAGCGCTTCGGCTTGCGGAGTGGGGAGCGATTTTCTATATTATCGATATCCCACCCAACGCAGGCGGATGTGGTTGTGTCCGAGCCTTCCAGAGGCTGGACACCGCATCAGGTTTGAAGCCTCCACCGGCACTCACCTTGCCAGACCTGCGGACCTTACCTGCACCTGCTCGCGTCCGCATTTCAGAGCCTCCTCGCACCCCCTCTTTTTCAGGTTACCCCACAGGACCACCCCAATGCGGGAAATTAAACTTCAGGACCTCAAGTCGAAAACCCCGGCCGAGCTCGTCTCGTTCGCGGAAGAGCATGGGGTCGAGAATGCCAGCACCATGCGCAAGCAGGAGCTGCTGTTTGCCATCCTCAAGCAGCTTGCGATAGCCGAGACCGACATCGTCGGCGAAGGCGTCGTCGAGGTGCTCTCGGACGGCTTCGGTTTTCTCCGCTCGCCCGATGCGAATTATCTGCCGGGCCCGGACGACATCTACGTTTCGCCCTCGCAGATCCGCCGTTTTGGCCTGCGGACCGGCGACACCATCGAAGGCCATATCCGCAGTCCGAAAGAGGGCGAGCGCTACTTTGCGCTGCTGAAGGTCAACACGCTCAATTTCGAGGACCCGGAAAAGGCCAAGCACAAGGTCAATTTCGACAACCTCACGCCGCTGTTTCCAAACCAGCGTTTCCGCATGGAGATCGACGATCCGACGCGGAAAGACCTGTCTGCAAGGGTGATCGATATCGTCGCGCCGATCGGCAAGGGCCAGCGCGCCTTGATCGTGGCGCCGCCGCGCACCGGTAAAACCGTGCTGATGCAGAACATCGCGCATTCGATCACGCATAATCATCCCGAATGCTACCTGATCGTGCTGCTGATCGACGAGCGTCCGGAAGAAGTCACGGACATGCAGCGCTCGGTGAAGGGTGAGGTCGTGTCCTCGACCTTCGACGAGCCGGCGGTGCGCCACGTCCAGGTCGCCGAGATGGTGATCGAGAAAGCAAAACGGCTGGTCGAGCACGGCCGCGACGTCGTAATCCTGCTCGATTCGATCACCCGCCTCGGCCGCGCCTACAACACCGTCGTGCCGTCATCCGGCAAGGTGCTGACCGGCGGTGTCGACGCCAACGCGCTGCAGCGCCCGAAGCGCTTCTTCGGTGCCGCGCGCAACATCGAGGAGGGCGGCTCGCTGACGATCATCGCGACCGCGCTGGTCGATACCGGCAGCCGCATGGACGAAGTCATTTTCGAAGAGTTCAAGGGCACCGGTAACTCGGAACTGATTCTGGACCGCAAGGTCTCGGACAAGCGCACTTTCCCGGCGATCGACATCTCTCGCTCCGGCACGCGCAAGGAGGAGCTCATCACCGATCCGCAGGTGCTCAAGAAGATGTACGTGCTCCGCCGCATCCTCAATCCGATGGGCACGATGGACGCGATCGACTTCCTGCTCGACAAGCTGCGCTCGACCAAAAGCAATTCGGAGTTCTTCGACTCCATGAATACCTGAGTGCACTGCAGCAAAGGATCAGGGGGCGCCTTCGGGCGCCCTTTTTGTTGTGCAGCTTTGCTGCAGCAGAGGTGCAGCATGAGGGGAGCGCGGCCAACCACCTCGCCTCGACCTCCTATAATCTGTTGATATTTCTAAATAATACTTGAGTTTGATCGGCCTGGCCACCGTGCGAGCAGTCATTATTGCAGCAAAAATTCTCCGATTATTATATTGCGATGCAATATGGTAGTTGCTGCGAGTTCGGTTGCAGCAAAATCCCGCCGCTGACTGAATGAAACGGACGTTTGCCTTTTCCCCGCCAGCCGGACAAATAGGCCATGCATCCGCGAGACCAAACCATCTTTGCGCTGTCATCCGGGCGGGCGCCCAGCGCGATCGCCGTGGTACGCGTCTCTGGCTCGCAAGCCGGACTGGTGCTGACGACGCTTGCGGGTAAGCTCCCGGGGCCGCGGCAGGCGAGCCGCCGGCTGCTCCGGGACGGTGCGGGCCAGCCGATCGACGACGCGGTCGTGCTCTGGTTTCCAGGGCCCGCCAGTGCGACCGGCGAGGACATCGCCGAATTTCACGTCCATGGCGGCCGGGCGGTGCTGGCGGCGCTCTTCGCTGAAATTTCTAATATTCCGAATATTCGCGCCGCCGAGCCCGGCGAATTCACCCGGCGCGCCTTCGAGAACGGCAAACTCGACCTCACCGAGGCCGAGGGGCTCGACGATCTCATCCACGCAGACACCGACCGGCAACGACGCCAGGCGCTGCGTCAATTGCGGGGCCTGCTCGGCGATCGCGCGCGCGACTGGCGCGAGCGCATCATCGAGGCTTCCGCACTGATCGAGGCCGGCATCGATTTTTCCGATGAAGGCGACGTGCCGGCGGAGCTGAGGGCGCCGGCGGTGAAAGCGATCAAGGCACTGCACGACGAAATCGCAAAAGTCCTTGCGGCACAGGGACAAGCTGAACGTCTGCGCGACGGCCTCGTGGTCGCGATCGCAGGCGAGCCGAATGTCGGCAAGTCGACATTGATGAACCAGCTCGCGCGCCGCGAGGTCGCGATCGTCTCGCCGCATGCCGGGACCACCCGTGACGTGATCGAGGTGCAGCTCGATCTCGACGGCTATCCCGTCACTGTCATCGACACCGCCGGCATCCGTGAGACCGACGATCCCGTCGAGCAGGAGGGCGTGCGTCGGGCGCGGGCCCGAGCCGAGGATGCCGATTTGGTCTTGTGGCTGGTCGAAGGCGGGCAAGCCGTCGATCCGGAAGCGATGCGCTCGCTCTGGAAATCCGGCGATGGTGTTGCTTCCTCGGTCTGGATTGTGCGCAACAAGATTGATCTGGGCGGGGTCGGGGGTGCCGGGCTGCAGGGTGAGTTCGGGATCTCGGCGAGCCGGGGCGACGGCATTCCGGAACTGGTTGACGCCCTCGTGAAGTTTGCCGCCGAATTCTTCGGAACCGGCGAGGGCGCTTTGGTGACCCGTGCGCGCCAGCGCGACCTGCTGCGCCAGGCGTGTGACAGCTTGCGTCGGAGTCTGGGACTCCTAGAAGAGGGCGAGGAGCTGGCAGCCGAAGAGTTGCGTGCCGCCGCTTTCGCGCTGGGGCGGCTCTTGGGCCAGGTAGACGTCGAGGACGTCCTTGGGGCCATCTTTCAGAAGTTTTGCATCGGAAAGTAACGCTAGTTCTTCATTGTAGAACTAGCCTTTGTTCCGTTCCTTTGTTTCACGTGAAACGCCCGGTCTGTTTCACGTGAAACAATCGAAAAGCGGACTGATCTGGTCCGCTTCGGTGGGCGGCTCGCGAGCGTCGTAAAGTCTCCTCGCCCGTCGGCACGATCGGGGCTGGGGCCGAGCCTCAATTTCCGTCATTGCGAGGAGCCCTTGCGACGAAGCAATCCAGACTGTTTCCGCGGAGGGATTCTGGATTGCTTCGCTGCGCTCGCAATGACGGAACGTGACGCGACTGTCTCGCATCTGATCGGCACCTCCCGGTAACGAGGCAATGGCTTAGTAGAACGCGTCTGACCCCATCGTGGTAGGGAGCCTCGATCTCGTTTCACGTGAAACAGAAGCATCTTCCAACGCTCTTCCTACTGTGCATGGGGTTGTTTTCGCAAAAGATGCCTTCTCCCCTAGATCGACTCCCGTTTCACGTGAAACAGGGCGCCCCCGAGTTTCCACTTCCGGCTTTCCTGCCTCTGAGCTAGAAATCCCCCCATGCGAACAGAACGAGCAAGCTTCGACGTCATCGTGATTGGCGGCGGCCACGCCGGCTGTGAGGCCGCTGCTGCGGCCGCGCGGATGGGTGCAACGACCGCTCTGGTGACGCATCGCTTCGCCACCGTCGGCGCGATGTCCTGTAATCCGGCAATCGGCGGACTCGGCAAGGGTCATTTGGTTCGCGAAGTTGACGCGCTCGATGGCCTGATGGGCCGGGTGGCGGATGCCGGCGGCATCCAATTTCGCGTCCTTAATCGCCGCAAGGGCCCCGCAGTCCGGGGGCCACGCGCCCAGGCGGACCGGAAGCTCTATGCGGCCGCCATGCAGGCCGCGATCCGGGACACTGAGGGCCTCTCCGTTGTCGAAGGCGAGGCCGACCAGCTCATGGTGGCCGATGGTCGGGTGACCGGGCTCCGCCTGGCGGACGGCCGGGAGCTTCGGGCGGGGGCCGTGGTCGTCACCACGGGGACCTTCTTGCGCGGCCTGATCCATCTCGGTGAGAAGAACTGGCCCGCCGGCCGGGTCGGCGAAGCGCCTGCGATGGGCCTTTCCAGCTCCTTCGAGCGTGCCGGCTTCACCCTCGGTCGGCTCAAGACGGGCACGCCGCCGCGTCTCGATGGCACCACGATCGACTGGTCCGCGGTCGAGATGCAGCCCGGCGATGAACCACCAGAGCCATTCTCGGTGATGACGGAGCGGATCACGACCCCGCAGATCCAGTGCGGGATCACCCGGACCACGCCCGCGACGCACGAGGTGATCAGGGCCAATGTCCATCGCTCCCCGATGTACTCTGGACAGATCAAGAGCTCCGGACCGCGCTATTGCCCCTCGATCGAGGACAAGATCGTCCGCTTTGGCGACCGAGACGGCCACCAGATCTTCCTGGAGCCAGAGGGTCTCGACGACAGCACCGTCTATCCCAACGGCATCTCGACCTCGCTTCCCGAGGAGGTTCAGCTTGCGATCGTCGCCAGCATTCCCGGCCTGGAGCGGGTGAAGATGGTCCGCCCAGGCTATGCCATCGAATACGACCACATCGATCCCCGCGAGCTCGATCCGACCCTGCAGACCAAGCGACTGCGCGGCCTTTTCCTGGCCGGACAGATCAACGGCACCACAGGATATGAGGAAGCCGCCGGGCAAGGCATCGTGGCTGGTCTGAACGCCGCGCTCTCGGCCAGTGGTGCCGTGCTGACCGTGTTCGACCGGGCGGACGGTTATCTCGGTGTGATGATCGACGACCTCGTCACCCGTGGGATCAGCGAGCCCTATCGGATGTTCACCTCCCGAGCCGAGTACCGGCTGACGCTGCGGGCCGACAATGCGGATCAGCGCCTGACCGAGAAGGGGATCGCGCTCGGGTGCGTCGGCAGCGCCCGTATCAGGCATCACCGCGCCAAGATCGAGGCCCTGAACGCCGCCAGGACGCTCTCGAAGTCCCTGACCATCACCCCGAACGAAGCGATCAAGCACGGGCTGTCGCTGAACCGGGATGGCCAGCGCCGCTCGGCCTTCGAGCTGATGGCCTATCCGGAGATCGGCTGGAGCCAAGTCCGTGCAATCTGGCCGGAGCTGTCGGCCATCGACCCCGTCATCGCCACCCATCTCGAGATCGACGCCAAGTATGACGTCTATCTGGAGCGCCAGAGCGCCGACGTCGAAGCCTTCCGACGCGACGAGGGGCTGGTGCTGTCGGAGGTCGACTACCAGCTGGTGCCCGGTCTCTCCAATGAGGTCCGCGCCAAGCTTGAGAAGGCACGGCCGTTCACCGTCGGCCAGGCGGGTCGGATTGACGGCATGACGCCGGCGGCGCTCGGCATCCTTGCGGCTTATCTGCGCCGCGAGGCACGGAAGACCTCGAAGGCGATCGCATAGGCGTTCCACGTGAAACAACGCGGGCCGGGCGGCGGCAGATCGTCATCAGGGAAAAACACGGTGGGTGAGGGCGGCGCCGTTGGCCGGCGAACCAAAGCGCCGGCCGGACCAAGGATCGACAAGGCCAACGATCAATCGCTCGACGCGGTCATCGCCGCCGACAAGACCGCAGCCCTCAAGCTCGCTCCTGTTTCACATGAAACGGAAGCCCGGCTCGATCGGTACATCGCACTGCTCCGGGAGTGGCAGGCTAAGACCAATCTCGTCGCACCCTCGACATTGCCGCAGCTTTGGACTCGGCACATCGCTGATTCGCTCCAGCTCGTCGATCTCGCGCCGACAGCAAATCGTTGGGCCGACCTCGGCAGCGGCGGCGGCTTTCCCGGCGTCGTGCTCGCCTGCGCCATGGCGGGGAGGCCGGGCGCGAGCGTCCACCTCGTCGAGCGAATCGCCAAGAAGGCGGCGTTCCTGCGCGAGGCAATTCGCGTCACTACATCTCCGGGAGTCGTACATCTCGCTGAGATCGGGGATAATGTGGATAGAATCACCGGCCCCGTCGATTGCGTCACCGCGCGTGCACTGGCTCCGCTACATCAACTCATCGGCTTTGCGGAGCCGCTGATGCGCCAGGGCGCAAAGGCGCTATTTCTCAAGGGTCAAGATGTAGAGGCTGAATTGACCGAAGCCGCTAAATATTGGAATATTCAGCCGCAGCTCCACTCAAGCCGTACAGGGGACGGTTGGATCGTCGAGCTGACTTCCGCCGAACGGCGCGGGTGAGGCGTTCAGGGGTGAGTGGGGAATTTCGATGAGCGTGACTGACGAGCCGCAGCAAGACCAGACCTCCCAAGACCAGACCTCCCAAGACCAGACCGCCCAAGAGCAGGTAGCCCAAGACCAAGCTGCCCAAGACCAAGCAGCCGAAGTGCCGCAGGGCCATCCGCGCATTCTCGCGCTGGCGAATCAAAAGGGCGGCGTGGGAAAAACAACCACAGCGATCAACTTGGGCACGGCGCTCGCGGCGATCGGCGAGCGCGTCCTGATCGTCGATCTCGATCCGCAGGGCAACGCCTCGACCGGCCTCGGCATCGATCGCCGCAACCGCTCCTGCTCGACCTATGACGTGCTGGTCGGCGAAGCGGCCTTGCGCGAAGCGGTGGTCTCGACCGCGGTGCCGCGGCTGCACATCGCGCCCTCGACCATGGATCTCTCCGGTCTCGAGCTCGAGCTCGGCACCACGCCCGGCCGCGCCTTCAAGCTGCGCGACGCGATCGGCGCGCTCAACAACAACGTCTCGCCGGACGCCGACTACACTTATGTGCTGATCGACTGCCCGCCCTCGCTCAACCTGCTCACGGTGAACGCGATGGCGGCGTCCGACGCGATCCTGGTGCCGCTGCAGTGCGAGTTCTTCGCGCTCGAAGGTCTGTCGCAATTGCTCCAGACCGTTGAGCAGGTGCGCTCGACGCTCAATCCCAACCTGTCGATCCACGGCATCGTGCTGACCATGTTCGACTCGCGCAACAATCTCTCGAACCAGGTCGTCGCCGATGTCCGGCAGTTCATGGGCGAGAAGGTCTACAAGACCATGATCCCGCGCAACGTGCGCATCTCCGAGGCGCCGTCTTACGGCAAGCCGGTGCTGGTCTACGATCTCAAATGCGTCGGCAGCGAAGCTTACTTGCGTCTCGCCACCGAAGTGATCCAGCGCGAGCGCGAGCTGCGCACGACGCATTGACGATGCCGTAGGGTGGGCAAAGGCGTCTTCGCCGTGCCCACCGTCTTCCGCACACAATCGGTGGGCACGCTTCGCTTTGCCCACCCTACGATAATTCAGTTCTGGAGTGCTGCACCGTGAATCCAAGGGAGCTGGCGATGGCCGACGAAGCGCGTTCGCGACTGGGCCGAGGTCTTGCGAGTCTGATCGGCGATGTCGGCGGCGAGGCTCAGCATGTCGATCGTCCGCGCGCGCAGCGCAAGGTGCCGATCGAGTTCATCAAGGCCAATCCGCGCAATCCGCGCCGCACGTTTTCGGACGCGGAGCTGAAGGAGCTCAGCGATTCGATCAAGCAACACGGTGTGATCCAGCCGATCGTGGTGCGTCCGGTGAAGGGCGCCCAGGATCGCTACGAGATCATCGCCGGCGAACGACGCTGGCGCGCGTCGCAAATGGCCGGCCTGCACGAGGTGCCGATCGTGCCGGTCGACATCAGCGACAGCGACGCGCTGGAATTCGCGATCGTCGAGAACGTGCAGCGCGAAGACCTCAATCCGATGGAGGAGGCGCAGGGCTATCACGCGCTTGCCAACGAGTTCAAACGCAGCCAGGACGACATCGCAAAGGTCGTCGGCAAGAGCCGCAGCCACGTCGCCAACATGATGCGGCTGACGAAGCTGCCGGCCGAGGTGCAGGCCTTCATCGCGACCGGCGAATTGACGGCGGGTCACGCCCGCGCGCTGATCGGCGTGCCCGATCCGCTCGCCGCCGCCAAGCGCATCGTCGAGGAAGGCCTCAACGTCCGCCAGGCCGAGGCGCTTGCACACGAGGAAGGTGTGCCGGAGCGCAAGCCGCAGAAGGCGCGCAGCACCGGGGGCAAGGAAAAGGACCCCGATACGATCGATCTCGAGAGGCGCGTCAGCGACGCGCTCGGCCTCAAGGTCACCGTCAATCACCGCGATCCCGGCGGCTCCGTGCAGATCAACTACCGCAACCTCGATCAGCTCGATGAGGTGATGAAGCGGCTAGCCAAGGGCGCGCTGTAGCTCGCGTGTCGTTCCGGAGCGATTATCCCGGAATGACGCTGAGCATTTTCGTACGCGTCTGCCTCAACATCGTCATTGCGAGCGAAGCGAAGCAATCCAGAATCCGTCCGCGGAAGGATTCTGAATTGCTTCGTTGCAAGGGCTCCTCGCAATGACGTTGAAAGAGTTGAGCTCAACCCCGCCGCTTTGCGTTCGCCGCAATCGCCATCAGCGTGCGCTGGGCGATGGCGGCGGCGAGGGTGGAGTGTTTGCGGGTGTCGAGCGCGGCGGTCGCGAGCTGCTCGATGATGGCGGCGAGCCGCGCCGGACTGAAATTGCGCAGCGCGGCTTCGACCGCGGGCTTTCGTGAAAAATGCAGGCGCGGATAGCCGCCGTCGAGCACGGCGGAGGCCGGCGTGCCGTCGGCGATGGCGAGCGCGGATTTGTGCAGCCACGCCGCCTGGCGCTGCGCGGCGGAGATGATCACGCCGGGATAGGTGCCGGCGATCATGGCCTTTGCGAATTCGCTCTCGACGATGTCGGGGCGCCCGGCGAAAGCGCCGTCGACGATCGGATCGAGCTTCAGCTCCGACGCATCGGCGACCACGGCCATGACGTCATCCAACGTGACCTCGCCCTTGCCATGGGCGTAGAGCGTCAGCTTGCGCAGCTCGTTGCGCGAGGCCTGGCGGTCGCCGCCGAGGAACGACATCAGCGCCGCGCGGGCGTCCTGCGTGATGCGCAAATTCGCGATGCGGAACTCGTCCTCCATCAGCCTGGCGAGGTCCCGCTCGGTGTCGGGATAACAGCCGATCGCGACCGCCGTCTTGGCCTTCTCGCAGGCCTTGCGCAGCGGCGATTCCGGGCGAAGCTCACCGGCCTCGATCACGATGCGGCAATCCTTCACGCTCATCTCGGCGAGCGTGTCGATGCCGCTGGCAAAGCTGCGCGAGCCGGCGCGGACCCGGATGGCGCGGCGGCCGCCGAACAGCGGCACGGTCATGGCCTCATCGACGAGGCGCGACGGCTCGGCGGAAAGCTCGTCGCCGTCGAGCTTCACCAGCGAGAACGGATCGTTGGGATCGTCGACGGCGGAAGCGATCAGCGCATCGGCGCGCTCGCGGACGAGACCGGCGTCGGGACCGTAGAGCAGGATGATCGGGCGGCCCGCATCGGGGCGGGCGAGGAAAGCGTCGATCTCTTTTCCGCGTAGTGCGACCATGTTGCCCCAACGGCGTCATTCCGGGGCGGCTCGAAGAGCCGAACTACGGCGCGCAATTGCGCGCCTGAGAATCTCGATACACAATCTCTGGATTCCGGGTTCATGCTTCGCATGCCCCGGAATGACGGAAGGGTTACTACGTGCCCGCGGTGAAGAACGAGGCGAGCCGGGTGGTGATGTTCTCGGCGATCTCGTTGGCGGCGCGATCCTCGGCATCGCGCACAGCGCGGGTGCGCGAGAAGCGCTGATAGGAGCCCGGCATGTCATAGGACACGCGTGAGAAGGTCGAGCCGGTCATGACCGACCTGCCGGTCGCGACCTCGATCAGGTTGTACTGGGCGTCGATGCCGAGATTTTCGCTGGTCGGCAGTCCCGTCGTGGCGCTGACGATCAGCGAGGAGCGGCTGGTGATGAAGCGGATGTCCAGCCGGTGGGTCGGTGGCATGCCCGTCGCGGTGCCGTAAAGCTTGAAGGCCAGCGCATTGCGGATTTCGACGCCGACGCGGGCCTCGCGGGAGGCATTGGGCTTGCTGATCGGCGGCAGCTCGACCCCCATCAGCTTCTCGCGCAGGCCGGGGGTGCCGTCGGTACGCTCGGCATACATCGGCTGGAAGCAGCCGGCCGTCAGCGCCGCCAGCGCGGCCACTGCCAGCAAGCGGGCGGCGATACGGATCCTAGCCGACAACATTCACGATCCTCTTGGGGACGATGATCACCTTGCGGACGGGCTTGCCATCCAGGGCCAGCTTTACCGCATCGAGGGCCAAAACGGCAGCCTCGATTTCCGGATTCTGGGCCGCTGTTGCAACTGTGACCTCACCCCGCTTTTTGCCGTTGACCTGGACCACCAGGGTCACGCTGTCTTCAACCAGCAGATCGCGTTCGATTTGGGGCCAATTGGCCTCCGAAACCAGCCCTGTCTGGCCCAGAACCTGCCAGCACTCCTCGGCCAGATGCGGCATCATCGGCGAGAACAGCTGGACCAGGATCTGGCCGGCCTCCCGGACCGCCCAAGCCAAATCTGGAGCAAGATCGGCAGCGGGCTGGCCGGGGCGCTGGAGCACCTCCGAGAATGCATTGGTGAATTCGCGGATATGGGCGAGGCAGACGTTGAAGTGCAGCCGCTCGATGCCGGTGGTGACCTTGTCCAGCGCGCCGTGGGCGGCCTTGCGCAAGGCGGTGGCGTCCGGGCCGAAGCTGGCCGGCCGAGCTGCCGGCGCACCCTTGCCGAGTTCGACGGCATCGTTCACCAGCCGCCACAGCCGCTGCACGAAGCGGGATGCGCCCTGGACGCGCTCGTCGCTCCAGATCACGTCGCGGTCGGGCGGGGAGTCCGACAGCATGAACCAGCGGGCGACGTCGGCGCCGTAGGTCTCGATGATGTCGTCGGGGTCAACCGTGTTCTTCTTCGACTTGGACATCTTCTCGATCGGGCCGATCTGGATGTCTTCGCCTGTCGTCAGCAACGTTGCGCGGCGTCCGTTGCCGCCGACCTCGATCTTCACCTCGGCCGGCTGCACATAGCTGCCGTCGGCCTTCTGGTAGGTCTCGTGCACCACCATGCCTTGCGTGAACATGCCGGCGAACGGCTCGTCCAATGCAATGTGCCCGGTCGCCTTCATCGCGCGGGTGAAGAAGCGGCTGTAGAGCAGATGCAGGATCGCGTGCTCGACACCGCCGATATATTGGTCGACCGGCAGCATCCGGTTGGCGACACCTGGCGTCGTCGGCGCGGCCTCGTTCCAGGGATCGGTGAAGCGCGCGAAGTACCAGGACGAGTCCACGAAAGTGTCCATGGTATCGGTTTCGCGCTGGGCCTTAGCCCCGCATTGCGGGCAGGTGACGTGCTTCCAGGTCGGATGATGATCGAGCGCGTTGCCCGGCCTGTCGAAGGTCGCATCGTCAGGCAGCTTCACGGGGAGGTCGGCATCCGGCACCGGCACCACATCGCACTTCGGACAGTGAATGACGGGAATCGGGCAGCCCCAATAGCGCTGGCGCGAAATGCCCCAGTCGCGCAGGCGGAAATTGACCTGCCGCTCGCCGACCGGCGCATTGCCGCGCAGCTCGGTCTCGAGCCGCTTCGCCACGTCTTCCTTGGCCTGCTCAATGGTCATGCCGTCGAGGAAGCGCGAATTGATCATGCGACCGTCACCGTCATAGGCGGTGTCGGTGATGACGAAGCTCTTGGGATCCTGGCCTTCCGGGCACACCACCGGTGTGTTGCCGAGACTGTACTTGTTGACGAAGTCGAGGTCGCGCTGATCGTGCGCCGGGCAGCCGAAGATCGCGCCGGTGCCGTATTCCATCAGCACGAAATTGGCGACATAGACCGGCAGCTTCCAGGACGGATCGAACGGGTGCACCGCGCGGATGCCGGTGTCAAAGCCCTGCTTCTCCGCGGTGTCGATGATCTCCTGCGCGGTGCCGATCTTCTTGATCTCGGCGATGAACTCGGCAAGCTCAGGATTCTTGGCAGCGGCGGCCTGCGCCAGCGGATGATCCGCCGAGATCGCCATGAACTTTGCGCCGAACAGCGTGTCCGGGCGCGTGGTGAAAATCTTCAGCTCGCTCTCGCCAGCCGGCGTCGTCGCCGCATCCAGCGCGAAGCGGATCAAGAGGCCCTCGGAGCGGCCGATCCAGTTGCGCTGCATCAGCCGCACCTTGTCGGGCCAGCGGTCCAGCCCGTCCAGTGCGCTCAACAGCTCCTGCGAGTACTCCGTGATCTTGAAGACCCACTGGTTCATCTCGCGCTGCTCGACCACAGCACCGGAACGCCAGCCACGGCCGTCGATCACCTGCTCGTTGGCGAGCACGGTCATGTCGACGGGGTCCCAGTTCACCTTCCGCTTCTCGCGCTCGGCAAGCCCTGCGCGCAGGAAGTCCAGGAACATCTTCTGCTGGTGCTTGTAATAGCTGGGATCGCAGGTCGCGATCTCCCTGGACCAGTCCAGCGACAGCCCGATCGAGCGAAGCTGCTTCTTCATCGCGGCGATGTTGTCGTAGGTCCAGGCCTTCGGGGCGACCTTGCGCTCGATCGCGGCGTTCTCGGCCGGCAGGCCGAAGGCATCCCAACCCATCGGATGCAGCACGTTGAAGCCCTTGGCGCGCATGAAGCGGGCCAGCACGTCGCCGAGCGTGTAATTTCGGACATGGCCGATATGGATGCGCCCGGACGGATAGGGGAACATCTCGAGCACATAGTATTTCGGCCGCGGATCGTCGTTCTTGGAGACGAAGATCGCCTGCTGGTCCCAGAGGCGTTGCCAGCGCGGTTCGGCGTCGCGGGCGTTATAGCGTTCAGAGGTCATGGAATCGTTGGGTTTTTGTGGGTTCGGCCGTCTCAAGACGGCGGACTAGGCCATAGAAGACCTCGGGGGGTCAATGGGTTGCCGCGCTTGGGAACTTCGGCCGCGCCTCCGCATAACTACGAGGGCCCGCGTTGGGGTGTGATTAAGGGGTCAATGCCAATTTGCGGCCCGACAACACCGCATGAGCGCAATGGATTCCAGCTTCGACGATCCCGATTACGACTATGCCGCGTCCATCGCCGGACGGGCGATGCGGAGCATGGCCGAACAGCGGATTGCGCCGACCCCGGCCAATTTCGCCGTCTGGTTCCAGTATTTCGCAGGCAGCCATGACGATCTGCGCAACGCGATCGATCTCCTCATCGACCACAATCGTTCCTTCGACGCCCGCACCAATCAGGACCTGTTCGAGACCTATGTTGCGCCCCAGGTGAGTGCCGTCGCGGTCGACACCTCCGAGCGGCTGCAGGCGCTCATGGGGGCCGCCAAGGAGTTTCTGGCGACTGCGATCGCCGACAATCATTCGCAGATGCAGGTCATCAGCCAGGTGGCCGACCAGGGCAGGGCCGGCGTCGATTCAAAACTGCTGGTCGCCCAGCTCATGAACGAGCTGGCGCGGGCCGCCACAAGGGCGACGCGGCTGGAAGCAGGCTTTGCGGAAAAGACCCGCGAGCTCGACGTCATCCGCGATTCGCTGTCGCGGTCCGAGCAGCGCGCCCGGACCGACACGCTGACGGGCCTGGCGAACCGGCGGGCACTCGATGAATTCCTGCGCAAGGCGCAGGCGACTGCGGAATGGGGCGAGCCGCTCAGCGTGCTCTTGCTCGACATCGACCACTTCAAGTCCTTCAACGACAATTTCGGCCATGGCGTCGGCGACCAGGTGCTGCGCCTGATGGCCAAGGTGCTGCGCGAAAAGGTTCGCGCGCAGGATCTGCCGGCCCGCTATGGCGGCGAGGAGCTGATTGCGGTGCTGCCGGACGCCGATCTCGCCACTTGCGCCGAGCTCGCCGAACGCATCAGGCGCGCGATCGCCGAATGCACGATCACGCGTCGCTCGACCGGCGAGACCCTGCCCAACATCAGCGTGTCGATCGGCGTGGCGCAGTACCGGACCGGCGAGGCGATCACCGATCTGATCGAGCGTTGCGACCGCGCGCTCTATCTCGCCAAGGGCGGCGGCCGCAATCGCGTGGTGACGGAGATCGAGCTCGATCGTGCCGGGGCTGCGGGTTAGCGATCAGCGAAGGTGTGCTCCCTCGCCCCGTTCTTACGGGGAGAGGGTTGGGGTGAGGGGCTGCTTCCGCAAAGACGGTGACAGTCGGACTCGCGGAGAGTCCCCTCACCCGGATTGCATCTCCGATGCAATCCGACCTCTCCCCGCAAGCGGGGCGAGGTGAAGAGCGTTAGCCGCGCGGGTTACGCGCTCGCCACCATCATCATCTCGGCCGCGCCGGCCGCGATCGCCTGCACGCCGTGCTCGACGACATTGTTGCGGCCCCGATGCTTGGCGGCATAGAGCGCGGCGTCGGCGGCTTCGATCAGGTCGCCGGGACGCAAGGACTCGTTCGGCTTTGTCGCGGCGACGCCGATCGAGACCGTGACGATCATGTGGCTGGAGGTGATGTGCGGCAGGCACAGCTTCAGCACGGCCGCGCGCACCTGCTCGCCGATTTCAACGGCACGCATCACGTCGGTATTCGGCAGCAGCAGGCAGAACTCCTCGCCGCCATAGCGTGCCGCAAAGCCCATCGTGTCGGCGGCGATGCCGGACAGCGATTCGCCAAGCCGCGTCAGGCAGGAATCGCCTTCGAGATGGCCGTAGGTATCGTTGAAGAGCTTGAAATGGTCGACGTCGATCATCAGCAGCGCGAGCTCGCTGCCATATTGCTGCGCGCGCATCCACTCGAAGTCGAGCCGGCTCTGGAAGCCGCGGCGATTGGCGAGACCGGACAGCATGTCGATCGAAGCCATCACCGTCAGGCGGTCGTTGCTTGCGATCAGCTCGCGCTCGCGCTGGCTCAGCTGCGCGGCCATCGCGTTGAACGCGCGGGCCAGAGGCACGAACTCGGCCGGCAGTCGATTGCGTGCCGCGCGGGCCGACAGATCGCCCTCGCCAAGACGCTTGGCCATATCGGCGAGCATCTCGATCGGCTTGATCACCAGCTTCTCGGCGGCGATCAGCGCGCCGAGCAGGACGAACATGAGGACGAAAGCGAGCTGCAAATAAGCGGTGCGGATGTCGCGGCTGACCGCTGCGGATACCTTGTCTTCATCGATGCTGGCGATCAGGCGAGCATTGGTGCCGACGATGCGGATATAGCTGACCGCGCGGCGGGAGCCGTCGGCCGCGAGGAAAGACAGTGAACCCTCATCCTGGTCGGACCGCAGCGCCTTGTCGGCGATCGCGGACATCAGCGGCATGTTGTCGAGCGGACGGCCGACTGCGCTGTGCTGATCGGCCGGGGCCGCCAGCACGGTGCCCGCGCTGTCGACCAGCACCGCGGTGATGCCGGCGCGACCGCCGAGATTGCTCATGACTTTCGACATCCAGTCGAGATTGACGGTGGCGAGCACGACGGCATCGGGCTCCCCGCTGAAGGCGGAGACCGGATAAACCGCCATCACCGTCGGCGACGGCACCGGCCGCGACATGATGAAGTCGCTCAGTATGAAGCGGCCGGTTTCCTGTGCCTGCTGGAAGTACGGCCGGTCACTGAGATCGAGGCCGACATATATGTTGTTGGTGGCGCATTGGATGCGCCCGTCTTGGCCGGCGATCAGAAGCGTGCGGATCCAGGGAAGGCTCGACGGCAGACTTGCGCGCAGCACGTCGCAGCTCTTGCTGATGCCGCCGGCGGAAGCGCGGATGAAGGCCTCCGATTTCAGGATGGTCTCGACCGACGAGATCACCTCACGCTGCGCATCGGCGCTGTGCCTTGCCACGGTGGTGAATTCGGCCGCAGCTTGCGCGATCTGCCGCGCGCGTGTGTTTTCGAGCGACCGGATGCGCTCGAGCATCAGGGGCGTCACAAGAATCACCGCGAGCAACGCAAGCCGCGCCCGGATTCCGAGAACCTGCTTGAGTTTCGCTCGTTTGCGGTTGAGACTGACGCTTGCCATCTTCGCTACCCACCCCATGGGCTAAGGTAAAGCGAAGGGTTCAAAAACTGTTTCTTGAATTCGGTAAAATTGGACTTAACTCGGGCTACGACCACAGCCAAGAGACGTCATGACAAAAGCCAACACCGCGCCGGTAACCGGCCATTCACCAAACGCGCTCGCCGCGGTCGAAGCCGAAATTGCACGCGCCTGCAAGGATGCGCGGCGTGATCGCGCCTCCGTGACGCTGATCGCGGTGTCCAAGACTTTCGCGGCGGATGCAATTACCCCGGTTATCGCCGCCGGACAGCGCGCATTCGGCGAGAATCGGGTGCAGGAGGCCAAAGGCAAGTGGCCGGCGTTAACGTCTGCTTACCCCGATATCGCGCTGCATCTGATTGGCCCGCTGCAATCCAACAAGGCGAAAGATGCGGTCGCGCTGTTCGACGCCATCCATTCGATCGACCGCCCGAGCATTTGCCAAGCGTTAGCCAAAGAAATCGAATCCCAGAACAAGCACCCGCAGCTGTTCGTCCAAATCAACACCGGCGAGGAGCCGCAGAAGGCCGGCGTCGCGCCCGGCGAGGCCGACGCCTTCCTCGCGAGTTGCCGCGACACTTATGGGCTGACGATCGCCGGACTGATGTGCATCCCGCCAGTCGACGAACCGCCGGCGGCGCACTTTGCTCTCACCGCCAAGATCGCCGCGCGCAACGGCTTGAAGAATCTCTCGATGGGCATGAGCGCGGATTTCGCCACGGCGATCATGCTCGGTGCCACCCATGTGCGCGTGGGGAGTGCCATCTTCGGGCACAGGTAGGAAGGTCGTACCCGGCAACGAAGCGCGCGCATCGTCGGGGCTTACTCTCGTGTCCCGGACAAGCCGCAACGCTTAAAGCGTTGCGGCGCAGAGCCGGGACCCAGGGCAACGCGGTGCAGTGCGACGGAATGGGCCCCGGCTCTGCAGCGCACCGCTGAAGAAGCGCTGCGCTGCGTCCGGGGCACGAGCGCGAAGCGTGACGCTCGCAATGACCGCGGCGTGCGAGCCCACATGCGAAGCGGCGGCGATCTGATCCTTGTCGAGCATGCACCCTCACCCGATGATGATTTTTGTTCGCGGGCCCAGGCGCCGCAGCAATTGCAGCATCGCAGATTTCGTCATGGAGACGCAGCCCGCGGTCGGGCCGAAATTGTCGCGGGCGAGGTGCAGGAACACCGCGCTGCCGCGGCCGGCGATGCGCGGTCGCGTGTTGTGGTCGATCTCGATGATGAAGTCGTAGAGATGATCCGCCCGCTTGAGCCGGTCACCGCCCTGCCCCTCGCCGAGCCGCATGCTCTGGTTGTAATGACGGTCCCGTGGATCCTCGCACCAGGCGTCCACGCCGGTGATCATCCGGGTCGGCAAGAAGGTCCGGGGGCGACTGTGCCGGTCACCCCGCCACCATAACCGTCTGGGACGGAAGCTGCCCCTGGGGGTGCCGCCGTCGCCTTCGCGCTTGTTGGCGAGTATGCCGCCCCGCCCCAGCGCAACCGGGATGGTCAGCGCTCCGGCCATCAACCAACCCCGGCGCGGATTACCGGCGGCAGGCTTAACGCGGATCGCGGAGAGCGGCCCAGCGCTTCGATTCCTGCCGTAACCAACTGAAGCTGCTTTATTTTTCATGTGAACGTGCAATGTCGGATTCATTACAGGACATTCATCAAAACGCCCGGCTATTCTGAGTTAGAGTGCTTCTGGCTTGTGAATCGGTAACAGCCCACTACTTCAACACGAACAACAATAACAACGGCGACCCTAAACTTCCCCTCGCGGCTGGGTGCGGCATGGATGCGCGCCGAGCCGGACCCTAAAAGGATGACCTCCCATGCCCAACGCCCGCAAGATCCTGATCGTGGATGACGATACCGATCTGCGCGACACGCTGGTGGAGCAATTATCGCTACACGAAGAATTCGAAGCCTCCGCCGTCGATACCGGCGCGAAGGGCGCGAGCGCCGCCAAGGCCAACTCCCCCGATCTGGTTCTGATGGATGTCGGCCTGCCCGACACCGACGGCCGCGAGGTTGTCCGCTCCTTGCGCAAGGGCGGCTTCAAGGCCCCGATCATCATGCTGACCGGGCACGACACCGATTCCGATACGATTCTGGGCCTGGAATCCGGCGCCAATGACTATGTGGCAAAACCCTTCCGCTTCGCTGTCCTGCTGGCCCGCATCCGCGCCCAGCTGCGCCAGCACGAGGCCAGCGAGGACGCGGTGTTCTCGGTCGGCCCCTACTCCTTCCGTCCCGGCTCGAAGATGCTGACCGCGGCCAACGCCCGCAAGGTCCGCCTCACCGAGAAGGAAACGGCGATTCTCCGCTTTCTCTACCGTGCCGGCCAGATGCCGGTGTCGCGCGAGACCCTGCTCCAGGAGGTCTGGGGCTATAATTCCGGCGTCACCACCCACACGCTGGAAACCCACATCTATCGCCTTCGCCAGAAGATCGAGAAGGACGCGGCTAACCCCGAAATCCTGGTCACGGAAGCCGGTGGCTACAAGCTGGTGCCGTGATACGCTTCAGGGGCGCGCGAATCGATTTAGATCGCGTGCCCTTGAGCTCCGGACCTGAATGTCAATCGACGATGACGTAGCGCTTCTCGAGCGTGTCCCGACACTGCGCCTGTTGGGAGACGCCTCGTTGCGCATGCTGGCGATCGGCTCCGAGCAGCGTGACTTCGTCCGCGGCGACGTCCTGTTCAATCTCGGCGACGATGCCGATGCCGGCTTCGTGGTCCAGCGCGGCGCCTTCCGGGTCGAGGACGGCGCCGGCGCCGAGATGATCGCCGGCCCCGGCGCGCTGATCGGCGAGCTCGCGCTGGTGGTGCCGATGAAACGGCCGTCGAGTGCGATCGCGCTGGAGCATTCCTCCGTCATCCGCGTCGCACGCAGCCTGTTCCAGCGCGTGCTCGAAAGCGATCCCGCCGCCGCGGTGCGCCTGCGCGACGAATTCGCGGTGCGCTCCAGCCAGATCGCCAGCGATATCTTGATGGCCGGCGCGAAGCTGACGTCGTAGCTCTCTCCACGCGTCATTCCGGGGCGCGCGCAGCGCGAACTATGGTGCGCAAGTGCGCACCTGAGAATCCATCCAGCGGCAGAGACGGTGGATGAATGGATTCCAGGCTCGCGCTATGCGCGCCCCGGAATGACGGCGCGGACTAAACCTCCAGCGTCACCGTCACCGGCACATGGTCCGACGGCCGCTCCCAGCTGCGCGCATCGCGCAGAATCTTGAAATCGCTGACCGTGTCCCTCAGCGCGCGCGAGACCCAGATGTGATCGAGCCTGCGGCCGCGATCGCCGACGGTCCAGTCGGCGGAGCGGTAGCTCCACCACGTATAGACCTTCTCCGACATCGGGATGCGCTCGCGCGCGACGTCGACCCATTCGCCGGCGGCGAGTGCCGCCTTCAGCTTTTCGGTTTCGACAGGCGTGTGCGAGACGACTTTCAGAAGCTGCTTGTGCGACCAGACGTCGTTCTCGTGCGGGGCGACGTTGAGATCGCCGACCAGGATGTGGCGGTCCTCACCGCGCGGATGCAGCGGCTCGCACGCGGTCATCTCGTCGAGGAAACGAAGCTTGTGATCGAATTTCTCGTTCAGCGCGGGATCGGGAATGTCGCCGCCCGCCGGCACGTAGAAATTATGCAGCACCAGCGGCCTTGCGATGCCCGCCTTCTCGCCGAACGACACCGAGATGTGGCGTGAATCGATCTTGTCGCAGAAGGTGCGGATGTCTTTCGATTCGAACGGGATCTTCGAGACGATGGCGACGCCGTGATAGCCCTTCTGACCGTTCAGCGCGACGTGCTCATAGCCGAGCCGCTTGAAGCGCTTCAGCGGAAAGGCGTCGTCGATGCACTTGGTCTCCTGCAGGCACAGCACCTCCGGCCGCGCGCTCTTGAGAAACTTCGCGACCAGATCGATGCGCAGCCGCACCGAATTGATGTTCCAGGTGGTCAGGGAAAGACGCATGGGAAATGCGTCTTAGCAAGCTCTCGTAGGGTGGGCAAAGGCGCAAAGCGCCGTGCCCACCGTCTTTTCGGGTTCGAGATGTGAGGGTCTGGGCGTGCTCTCGTAGGGTGGGGCAAAGTGGAGCGTGCCCACGATGCCTGCCATGAGGAAGAGATGGTGGGCACGGCGCAAGTGCGCCTTTGCCCACCCTACGAGAGCAGAGTGTTCAACCCGGCGACTGACCGTAATTGGTAAAATCGATCTTGAACATGCTGGGATCGAGCCTCTTGCTCGAATCCAGATTGTAGACCGCGATCGTGGTGTCGTAGCCCTGCGGGTCGGTGACGGTCCACTGCTTGAGCTGGCCGTCCTTGGCGCCGAACATCAGGAGCAGCCGGCTGGTGCCGACCAGCGCCTGCTTCTCCTCGATGGTGACGCTGACATAGACGTCGTCGGCCGAGACGCTGACGACGTTGGTGTCCTTCATCAGGTCGATGCGGTCGGACAGCAGGAAACGCAGCGGCGTCTGCGACAGCGGATAGACGTCCTGGGTCGCGAGCTTGCGGTCGCGCACCACCAGCGAGGATCCGTCCGCGACGATGTCGATCGGGCTCGGCGCGTCATACTCGAAGCGCACCTTGCCCGGCTTCTGGATGTAGAAATCGCCTTGCGTCTTGCTGCCGTCGGGACCGACCTGGACGAAATTCCCGACCAGTGTCTGAAGCGACGACAGATAGGCGCTGACCTTGGCGGCCTGTGCTTTCTGGTTGGCGTCGAAGGTCTGGAAGATGCTGCTTGGCACGTTACGGCGCGGGTCCGGGATCACCGGATTCGGCGGCGTCTGCGTCGCGCCGGTGACAGCCGGGCCACCGCCGGCAGGAGCGCTATCGCGGCCCTTCGGTGCGGGCTTCGGCACCGGCACGGTCTGCGCGAGCGACGCACCGGTTACCATCGCGGCAGTGACGAGAAGCACGCCGGCCACGCGCGCGCTTCGCGCGGCGATGGTGGCAGCGAATCGAATGTCCGGATGTCTGATCAACGCGTCGTCCTGTATGGCTGGGCGCCCTTTTAGCGTGATTTCGGGCAAAAGCAGATATCGATTTTGCGTGAAATTATGTTCAGAGGCTCCTCGCCTCACATGTGGCTGTCTTCTTCCTCGACCAGAATCTCGCGCTTGCCGGCGTGGTTGGCGGGACCGACGATGCCCTCCAGTTCCATGCGCTCCATCAGCGATGCGGCGCGGTTATAGCCGATTTGCAGGCGGCGCTGGATGTAGCTGGTCGAGGCCTTGCGATCGCGTTTGACGATCGCAACCGCCTGCTGGAATAGATCGCCGCCGCCATCCCCGCCCATGCCGGTCGCGTCGAACACGGCGCCGTCCTCGTCCTCGGTCGGCTCTTCTGCGGTGACGGCTTCGAGATATTCCGGCTGTCCTTGCGTCTTGAGGTGACGCACCACCTTCTCGACTTCCTCGTCGGACGCGAAAGGTCCGTGCACGCGGCTGATGCGGCCACCGCCGGCCATGTAGAGCATGTCGCCCTGGCCGAGCAGCTGTTCGGCGCCCATCTCACCCAGAATGGTGCGGCTGTCGATCTTGGACGTCACCTGGAAGGCGATGCGGGTCGGGAAGTTCGCCTTGATGGTGCCGGTGATGACGTCGACCGACGGACGCTGCGTGGCGAGGATCACGTGGAGGCCGGCGGCGCGCGCCATTTGCGCGAGACGCTGCACCGCGCCTTCGATGTCCTTGCCGGCGACCATCATCAGGTCGGCCATTTCGTCGACGATGATGACGATGTAGGGCAGCGGGTCGAGCGAGAGCTTCTCTTCCTCGTAGATCGCCTTGCCGGTCTCCTTGTCGAAGCCGGTATGCACGGTGCGCGTCGGCTCCTCGCCCTTGGCCTTCAACTCGAGCAGGCGCGTGTTGTAGCCGTCGATGTTGCGCACACCGAGCTTGGCCATGTTCTTGTAGCGCTCCTCCATCTCGCGCACGGCCCATTTCAGCGCGACCACCGCCTTCTTCGGGTCGGTCACGACGGGCGTCAGCAGATGGGGAATGCCGTCATAGACGGAGAGTTCGAGCATCTTCGGATCGACCATGATCAGCCGGCACTGATCGGGCCGCAGCCGGTAGACCAGGCTGAGGATCATGGTGTTGATCGCGACCGACTTGCCCGAGCCGGTGGTACCGGCGATCAGCATGTGCGGCGTGCGGGCGAGGTCGATGATGACGGGCTCGCCGCCGATGGTCTTGCCGAGGCACAGCGGCAGCTTTGCCACCGTGTCGGTCGCCTCCTTCGCCACCAGCAATTCGCGCAAGTAGACTTTCTCGCGGTGTGCGTTCGGCAGCTCGATGCCGATCGCATTGCGGCCGGGCACGACGGCGACGCGCGCCGACAGCGCGCTCATCGAGCGGGCGATGTCGTCGGCAAGTCCGATCACGCGCGACGATTTGATGCCGGGCGCCGGCTCCAGTTCGTACAGCGTGACCACGGGGCCCGGATTGGCCTTCACGATCTCGCCGCGCACGCCGAAATCCTGCAGCACGCCTTCGAGCGCACGGGAATTGTTCTCCAGCTCGGCCTTGCTGAGCGGCTGGCGATCGCCGGCCTTCGGGGCGGCCAGCATGGAGACGGACGGAAGGTCGAACCTGTCGGAGGATTTCTTGACCGCGGCCTTCGGTGCAGCCTTCTTGCGCGGGGCACGTGCGGCCGGCTCCTCTTCTTCCTCCTCCTCCTCGCCTTCCTCCTCGTGGTGCTCGTCCTCGTGGTCCTCGTCTTCGGCCTGCGGCGAGATCGAGGGCGCGGCGCGGCCACCGCCCAGATTCGGCTCCTGCCGGCTGAACTGAGCGGCCTTGGTCTTGGGTCCGCTCGAGACCAGCGAACGGTAAGCGGCACCAAGCAGCCAGATCAGCCGCGCCTTGGTGCTCATCAGCGCATGGAACAGCCAGCCTAGCGACACCGAGCCGCGATCGCTCTCCTCGTGCTCGTCGAGCGGCTTGTCGTCATCCTCGATCTCCGCGAGCTCGTCATCATGTTCGCGCGCGCCGAAGCCGCAGGCGATCAGGAAGGTCGCGGTCATCGCGGCGAACAGGATCGTGCCCAGCACGATGCGATAGATCGTGCCCGCCGGCCCGAAGATGACGGCGGGCGCGCGCACCAGCGCGTCGCCGACCACGCCGCCGAGTCCGGTCGGCAGCGGCCAGGCGCCGCCATGCCGCCAGCAGCTGACGAAGCCCGCCGCGATCACCGTGCAGAGAATCCAGGAGCCGAGCCGCAGCGCCTCACGGTCGAACGGGCGGTGCGTCATCATACGCCAGCCCCAGACCGCAACCGTCAGCACCAGCATGATCGCGCCGAGCCCGAGGATCTGCATCGCGAGGTCGGCGCCGATCGCGCCGGCATAGCCGAGGATGTTGTGGATCGGCCGCGAGGTCGCATGGCTGAGGCTGGGATCCTGCACCGACCACGTCATCAGCGCTGCCGAGGCGACGCCCGCCAGCGCGATCAGGCCGAGGCCGGTCAGCTCGCGCATGCGCCGTGCCAGCCCCTCGCGGATCGAGGGCGGCAGATGGCCGACCAGTGGAATGACACGTTCGATTGCCGACATGCTCACGGGCCCCGCCTAACCCAGAGTCTCGACCAGGCGATGCAGCGCCTGCGCCGTGGTCTCGCCATCCTGCACCAGCGCGAGGCGGATGTAGCCCGCGCCGGGATTGAATCCGTCAGGCTGCAGCCGCGCGAGATAGCTGCCGGGCACCACGCGCACGCCTGCTTCCTTGAAGAGTCTCAGCGTCACCGACACGTCGTCGCCGATCTCCGACGTGTTGAGCCAGACGCAGAAGCCGGCATCGGGCCGGCGATAGCCATAGCGATTGCCGATGATCTGGTCGGCGAGATCGAACTTGATCCGGTAGAGCCTGCGGTTCTCCTCGACATGCGCCTCGTCGCCATAGGCGACCGTCGCGACATGCTGCAGCGGCACCGGCACCTGGGGCGCCGCGATGTTGCGCAGCTCGAGGAACATGCCGATGAACTTCTTGTCGCCGGCGGCGAAGCCGACGCGCAGGCCCGGCAGGTTGGAGCGCTTGGACAGCGACTGGAACGCGACCACGCGGGTGAAGTCGGGCCCTGCGCATTCCAGCGCGCTGCCCGGGGCTTCGCGGGTGTAGATCTCGGAATAGCACTCGTCGCTGAGGATCACGAATCCGTAGCGGTCGGCGAGCTGTTTCAATCGTTTGAAATAATCGGGCTTGGCGACCGATCCTTGCGGATTGGCGGGCGAGGCCAGGTAGAACGCCACCGTGCGCGCCAGCGTCGCCTCGTCGATGGCGTCGAGGTCGGGCAGGAAGCCGTTCTCGACCGTTGTCGGCAGATGCACCGGCTCGCAGGCGGCCGCGAGGGCGCCCGCGCCATAGACCGGATAGAACGGGTTCGGCATCAGGATCGCGGGCTTGCCGGGACGCGGGCCGACATATCGCGCAGCCGCGATCGCGGCGAGGAACAGCCCTTCGCGGCTGCCATTGAGGACGAGAATCTCGCTCTCGGGATCGAGCGGCCGCGGCAGCCTGAAGCGCGACGACAGCCAGGCGCCGGCAGCGTGGCGGAATGGATCGGTGCCTTTGTTCGCGGGGTAACGGCCGAATTCGGCGATGTGCTTCGCCAGCACCGGGCCGACGAAGTCGGGCACGGGATGCTGGGGCTCGCCGACTGCAAGCGAAATCAACGGCTTGCCAGGCTGATGCGGGGCCAGCAGCTCGTTCAGCCGGACGAAGGGCGAGCGCTCGGAATCGGAGCTTCCACTGGCCTGCGGCGCACGGGATGAAGCGGTCATGACCATTCTGGGCGCCAGTACTCTTGGAACGGCCGGTCGCACCAAGGCGCCGGCGGGAAGCGGTTCAGTTCACCATAGATAGGGCGAGGTTAAGACGCGATTAACCATCGGCCGCCGCCTCCGTCCAGAGCGGGAATAATGGGACCGGATAACAACGGGATGCGGGGCTACAGGGCGGGGCAGGTTCTTACACCTCGCGTGCGGTTGAGGGAGCGCACCGTGATCGCGGTTTCAGTGCCCCGGCAGCTTCTCGAATGTCTTCATGCCCGCGGGGATCGCGTGGAACTCCTGCATGTCGCAGGTGTAGATCGCCATCTGCGGCTGGAACTGTTTTGGCTCGTCCAGCGTGCCGACCTTCAGGATCGCGGCGGGCAGGCCCGGAACCTTGGTCACCAGATGGGTGCCGCATTCGGCGCAGAACTCGCGCGTCACGGCGCGTTCGAGGTCCTTGCGGGTGAACTGCTTGGGCTGGCCGGTGATGTAGGAGAAGCCGGCCGCCGGCATCGCGATGAAGGTGTTGGGCGCGCCGCCCGAGATGTACTGGCACTCGCGGCAATGGCACTGCGCCTGCATCATCGGATCGCCTTCGGCCACGTAGCGCACCTCACCGCAATAGCATCCGCCTTCCAAACGCATGACGACCTCCCGATTGTTGTCTTTGTGGTCGATATTTCTGCGCCGGCGGCGCGGAATGGCAATCCCTTTCTTCAGCGCGCAGGTCAAAAGAAAGGGGCTCCAGCTTGCGCTGGAGCCCCTCAACGGTCAGGGCATTGCCGGGTATGTGCCCGAACCGTAGTTGTGGACGCGGTCTCCGAAGAGACCGCGCCCGGGAGGATAGGTTACATGTTGTAGGCGCGCTCGGTGTGCTCGGTGATGTCGAGGCCTTCACGCTCGGTCTCGACATTGGCGCGGAGGCCAACGATCACGTCGACGACCTTGTAGAGGATCGCCGAACCGACGCCCGACCACACCAGCGTGGTGCAGACGGCCTTGATCTGGGCGAGGATCTGCGTGGCGAAGTCGTAATCGGCAACCTTCGGCGGGATCGCGGTGTAGTCGATGATGCCGGCGCCGCCGAGCGCGGGGTTGACGAGAATGCCGGTGCCGATGGCGCCGACGATGCCGCCGATGCAGTGCACGCCGAACACGTCGAGGGAGTCGTCATAGCCGAGCGCGTTCTTCACGACGGTGCAGAAGAACAGGCAGACCACGCCGACGATCAGGCCGAGGACGATCGCGCCCATCACGCCGGCGAAGCCGGCCGCAGGCGTGACGGCCACGAGGCCCGCGACGGCGCCGGAGATGACGCCGAGGACCGACGGATGGCCCTTGATGATCCACTCCGCGAACATCCACGACAGCGCAGCGGCTGCGGTGGCGACGAAGGAGTTGGTCATGGCGAGCGCAGCGCCGCCGCTGGCCTCCAGGTTGGAGCCGGCGTTGAAGCCGAACCAGCCGACCCAGAGCAGCGAGGCGCCGATCATCGACATGGTCAGCGAGTGCGGAGCCATCAGCTCCTTGCCGTAGCCGACGCGCTTGCCGATCAGAAGGGCGCCGACGAGACCTGCGATGCCGGCGTTGATGTGCACCACGGTGCCGCCCGCGAAGTCGATCGCGCCCATCTTGAAGATCCAGCCGGCGTCGGCGTTGATTTCGTCGAGCTTGGCCTGCGCCGCGGTCTTCGCCGCCGCATCACCCGCCGCAGCCAGAGCCTTGGCCGCGTCCTGGATCAGGTCCGGGCCCGGCCAGTACCAGACCATGTGCGCGATCGGGAAGTAGATCAGCGTGACCCAGAGCGGAATGAAGAGAGCGATCGCCGAGAACTTCATGCGCTCGGCGAAGGCGCCGACGATGAGGGCGGGCGTGATCGCCGCGAAGGTCATCTGGAAGCACATATAGATGAGCTCCGAGATGTTGGCATCGACCGAGAAGGTCGCGGCCTTCGAGTCGGTGGTGACGCCCATCATGAAGGCCTTGGAGAAGCCGCCGATGAAGTCGGAGCCGCCGGTGAAGGCGAGGCTGTAGCCGTACACGGCCCAGATCACGGTGACGACGCAGACGGTGTAGAACACCTGCATCAGGACCGAGAGCATGTTCTTGGAGCGGACGAGGCCGCCGTAGAACAGCGCGAGGCCGGGGATCGTCATCAACAGCACCAGCACTGTCGATGTCAGCATCCAGGCGTTGTCTCCCTTGTTGACCGTTGGCTCGGCATAGGCTGCGGTCGCAGCGAACAGGCCGACTGCGAGAGCCGCCAATCCCGCGCCATAGGGACGCTTGAACGTCATATTATTTACTCCTGCTTGGATAAGGTTGAGCGCGAAATCAGAGGGCCGCGGCATCGGCCTCGCCGGTGCGGATGCGAACCGCATGGTCGAGATTGATGACGAAGATCTTGCCGTCGCCGATCTGTCCGGTTTTCGCAGCGGACGTGATGGCGTCGATGGTCTTGTCGACCTGGTCGGAGGCGACAGCGACCTCGATCTTGATCTTGGGCAGGAAGCTCACGGCATATTCGGCGCCGCGATAGATTTCCGTATGGCCCTTCTGGCGGCCATATCCCTTGACTTCCGTCACCGTGAGACCGTGAACGCCGATGGCGGTCAGGGCGTCACGGACTTCTTCAAGCTTGAATGGCTTGATAATCGCCATAACAATTTTCATGGGTCCTATCCCCGCTTGGGCCCGGTCCGGACGTGGCCGGGCGTTTCTCGACTGGTTCGCCACGAGGGAGACGTTTCACTACGCGGGCACAGCCGGACCCCTAGAATCAAATGCCGTGCCAGATCGGGCGTATTGCCTAACGGACTATGAAAACGGGTGTTTTCGCGTTCGATGGGTATTGCGGTGCAGTGCGCTATTACGTCGCGCTCAAAACGTGGTCACGCCTGCTCAAAACGAGGGCATGACAGGCTGCCGACACAATGTTGCTCACGTGTCGTGCAGCGAGAGGGTATTTAAGTAGTGTCGGCGCCTATTGCAGGGCTTCACCGTGCTGCGAAATATCCAGTCCCTCGAGCTCGTGCTCACGGGATACGCGCAAGGGCACGAACAGTCCGACCAGCTTGAGCAGGATGAAGCTCACGCCCGCCGACCAGACGAAGGTGACGGCGACCCCGTAGAACTGGATCAGGAGCTGCTGCGGATGGCCCTCCAGCAGGCCGGCGGTGCCGCCGATGGCGCTGGTCGCGAACACGCCGCCGAGCAGGGTGCCGGTCAGGCCGCCGATGCCGTGGACGCCGAAGACGTCGAGCGAGTCGTCATAGTTGAAGCGGTGCTTCAGCCAGGTACAGGCCCAGTAGCAGACCGCACCGGCGATGATGCCGATGACGATGCCATGCCAGGGCGCGACGAAGCCCGAGGCCGGCGTGATGGTGCCGAGCCCGGCCACCGCGCCGGAGATCATGCCGAGCACGGAGGGCTTGCGCCGCGTCGACCATTCGATCGCGCCCCAGGTCAGCGCGCCGGCGCAGGCGGCAAGATGGGTGGCGGTGATCGCCATCACCGCGCGTGAGTTCGCCGCCAGCGCCGAGCCGCCGTTGAAGCCGAACCAGCCGACCCACAGCAGGCCGGTGCCCATCACCGCGAGCGACAGATCGAACGGCGAGAGATTCTCGGTGCCGTAGCCGTGACCGCGCCCCATCACCTTGGCCGCAACGAGGCCGCCGGTGCCGGCCGACAGATGCACGACGAGGCCGCCGGCGAAATCCAAGACGCCCATGCTGGCGAGGAAGCCGCCGCCCCAAACCCAATGCGCTAGCGGAATGTAGACGAAGATGAACCAGGCGACCGAGAACAGGAGGTAGGCGGAGAACCGCATGCGGTCGGCGACCGAGCCCGCGACCAGTGCCACCGTGATGATCGCGAACGTCATCTGGTACAGCATGAACAGCGATTCCGGGATGGTCTTCGCCGCAGGGTTGACGCTGTCCATGGTCATGCCGGCGAGAAACCAGCGGTCGAGCGTGCCGATCCACGGGCCGTCGCCGACGAAGCACAGCGAATAGCCGAACGCGACCCAGAGAATGGAGATCAGCGTCACCGCGGCGAGGCTCTGCGCCATGGTGGCGAGCACGTTCTTCTTGCGCACCATGCCGGAATAGAACAGCGCGAGCCCCGGAACCGTCATCATCAGCACCAGCGCGGTAGCGACGATCATCCAGGCGGTGTCGGCGGTGTTGATCTCGGAGGCAGCTGCGTGCGCCGGCGAAGCTACGATGGACACAAATCCGATTGGCGCAGCCATAGCAGCTGCGCGGCGCAACAATCCCGCCATATCGTTCCCCCCCCCCCGGCATTAATTGGCGTCGCACGTTGCGGCGTCGTTGCCCGGTGCGATCGAAGCAGATCAAAGCGTTTTCAAGCGAAGTGGATACCGGTTCGCGTGAAGAAAACGCGTCAAACAGAATTCAGAGCGCGTCGCTGTCGGTCTCGCCGGTGCGGATGCGCAGTGCGTGGTCGATCGGCGTGACGAAGATCTTGCCGTCGCCGATCTGCCCAGTGCGCGCGGTCGAGGTGATCACGGCGACCGCCTTATCGGCCACGTCGGAGGCGACCGCGATCTCGATACGCAGCTTCGGCAGGAAGTTCACGACATATTCGGCGCCGCGATAGATCTCGGTGTGGCCCTTCTGCCGGCCGTAACCCTTCACCTCGGTCACGGTCATGCCGTGGACGCCAATCGCGGTCAGGGCCTGACGGACCTCATCGAGCTTGAAGGGTTTGATGATCGCGACGACGAGTTTCATGGTCAGGCCTATTCCCCGGGATGCGCCGCGCCGTATGTCCCCGGCGCCGCGTCAATCTGGCATCTTTCCGGGCAAATGGCACAAAAAAGTTGCAGGTTGAAGCGGAAAAACGTTTGGCCAAGGGCGGTCATGTGAACGGCCGCCTCTGTACAGGGCATCCGTTCATCCTTCACAATGCATTTTTGGCATGGATGCGGTGAACCGAAGCGTCCCGGCCGGCACATAAGTATGTTTGAGGGGGACGCTTCATGACGAGTTGGTTCTACGCATCCGAGGGCAAGCAGCAGGGGCCCTTTCCGGAAGGGCAGTTCCGCGATCTGATCGCCCAGGGCGTTGTTCGTCCGGACACGCTGGTATGGACCGAGGGCATGGCCGGCTGGCAGAAGGCCGCCGAGATTCCCGGCCTGCTCGGCGGCGGTGCACCTCCGATGGTCCCGGCGGGCGGCCCGCCGATGATGGGCGGAAGTGGCTATGGCGGCGCTGGCGGCTACGCTGCTACCGCAAGCGGCGGATCACTCTCGGTCGATTTCGGCATCCTCGAATTCACCTGGCGCAGCATCGTCCTGCTGATCGGAATGATCTTGGTCATTCCGGCGCCGTGGGTCTTCGTCTGGTACACCAGATGGATCGTCTCCTGCGTGAAGGTCCCTGGGCGGCCGAACCTCAGCTTCACCGGCAATGCGATGACGTTGGTGCCGTGGTATTTCGGCTTCATCGTTCTCGCCATCGCGCTCGCCTTCGTCGGCAGCGAGATCCTGAGCAATCTGCTGTTCATCGTGCAGATCGTTCTTTACTGGCTGCTGATCAAATGGATGGTCGCGAACCTCGCCTCCAACGGGCAGCAGCTGGGCTTGAGCTTCACCGGTTCGGTCTGGGCCTATATCGGCTGGAATCTGCTGTTCGCGATTTCCATCATCACCATCATCGGCTGGGCCTGGGTGGCCGCGGCCCAGATGCGCTGGTTCTGCCGCAGCATCGAGGGCACGCGGCGCGAGATCGTTTTCAAGGGCTCGGGTCTCGACATCCTCTGGCGCGGCATCGTGGCTGCGATCCTGTGCAGCCTCATCATCCCGATCCCGTGGGTGTATCGCTGGATCATGAATTGGTTCGCCTCGCAGACCGAGCTCGCGCCGCGCGGCTCGCAGGCGGCCATGTGACGGCCGCTGGCTTTCGCTAGCGAGAAGACGAGATGTCGAATCGCATCTGGTTTCACGCATCTGGCGGCCAGCAGAAAGGTCCGTTTCCGGAGGCGCAGTTCCGCGATCTCGTCGTCCAGGGCACGGTGACCGCCGCGACGTTGGTCTGGGCTGAAGGGTTGGCGGGCTGGCAGAAGGCCGGTGACGTGCCGGGTCTCGTTCCCGGCGCCGCGCCGTCGTCCTTGCCAGTCGATGGCGGCTCGGGCGGCACCAGCGGCCCGCTATCGGTGGACCTGCCCGTCTGGTCGTTCCTGGGATGGTGGATTCTGCTGATAATCGGCAGTCTCCTGGTGATCCCGTCGCCCTGGACCGGGACAGGCTATTATCGCTGGCTCTTCCCGCGCATGCACATTCCGCAGCGGCCGAACCTCACCTTTACCGGCCAGGTTGGGGACCTCTGGTACGTCTTTATCGGGATGGCGCTGGCGGGCTATTTGGGCCATATCGACAGCACCCTTCAGATCCTGACGATACCGATTCAGGCGATCTTGTCTTGGGTGCTCATACGCTGGGTGGTCGCCAATATCAGCTCGAATGGTCAGCCGCTGCCGATGACGTTCACCGGCAGCGTCTGGGGTTTCATCGGCTGGCAGATCCTCATGCTCCTCGCCGTGTTCACGATCATCGGCTGGGCCTGGGTCATGGCCGCGTGGACGCGATGGATTTGCCGTCACGTCAGCGGAACGCGCCGCGAGATGATCTTTACCGCCACCGGTCTTCAACTGCTTTGGCGCACCATCGCGTTTTGTCTCGGATGCCTTTTCATCATTCCGATCCCATGGCTGCTGCGCTGGTATTTTGCCTGGGGCACGACACAGTTCGTGCTCGTCGAGCGCACGAGGGCGACAATTTAGGACTTCCGCTCGCGCACAGAACCTTCCTGCGCGACGGAGGCGACCAGTGTCCCGTCCGGCTTGAAGATGGAGCCGCGGGTCAGGCCGCGGCCCGATTGCGCGCTCGGCGAATCCTGCGCGTAAAGCAGCCATTCGTCGGCGCGGAACGGGCGGTGAAACCACATCGCGTGATCGAGGCTCGCCGGCATCATGCGCTTGTCGAACAGCGTGCGGCCGTAGCGCGCCATGACCGCATCGAGCAGCGAGAAATCGGAGGCGTAGGCGAGCGCGCACATATGCAGCGCCGGATCGTCCGGCAACTTCGCCGCGGTCTTGATCCAGACGTGAATGCGGCCGTCGTCGATCTTCTGGCCGAAATAACGGCCGAGCTCGACCGGGCGCAGCTCGATCGGACGATCGGATTCATAGTAGCGGCGGATGAACTCCGGCATCTCCTTGAACATCGGCTGCTTCGCCACCTCCTCCGCCGTGAGTTTTTCCGGCGGCGGCACATCGGGCATCTTGTCCTGGTGGTCGAACGCACTCTCCTCCTCGGCGTGGAACGACACCATGATCGAGAAGATCGCGTTGCCGTGCTGGATCGCGGTGACGCGGCGGGTCGAATAGCTCTTGCCGTCGCGCAGGCGCTCGACCTGGTAGATGATCGGGATCTGCGGATCACCCGGCAGGATGAAATAACAATGCAGCGAATGCGGCAGCCGTCCTTCGACCGTGCGGCAGGCCGCCACCATGGCCTGCCCGATCACCTGGCCTCCAAAGACCCGCTGCCAGCTCGTCTTCGGGCTGTTGCCGCGGAACAGGTTCACCTCGAGCTGTTCGAGATCGAGGATCGCAATGAGGTCAATCAGGCCTTTGGACATGATGGTGCTTTCTAATGCCGCGTCATTCCGGGGCGCACGCAGTGCGAACCCTGGTGCGCAAGTGCGCACCTGAGAATCTCGAGCTGATATCCTCTGGATTCCGGGTTCGCGCGTTGCGCGCCCCCGGAATGACCGAAAGAGGCCGTTCCGCCCTCGTTTCACCGCACTGTTTCGCCCAGCTCAAGTCTGCTAGCAAGACCGAGAATTGACCGGGAAGCTTGGTATGTCGGTACAGGGTAGCATTGTCATCGGTGGCGGCGCGTTTGCGGGGCTCGCGCTGGCCCTGGCGCTGCGCCAGGGGCTGGGTCCCGAGATTCCCGTCATCGTCGCCGATCCCGCGCTCAGCATGCGGCCGAGCCGCGACCCCCGCGCCACCGCGATCGTGGCCGCCTGCCGCCGCCTGTTCGAGACGATCGGCGCCTGGGACGACGTCAGGAGCGAGGCGCAGCCGATCCTCGACATGGTCGTCACCGATTCCAAGCTCGAGGACGCCACCCGTCCGGTGTTCCTCAACTTTGCCGGCGATGTCGCGCCGGGCGAGCCCTTCGCGCATATGGTCGAGAACCGCCACCTGATCGATGCGCTGGTGGTGCGTGCCGAGGCCGAGGGCATCGATCTCCGCGCCACCCCGGTCGCATCCTACGACGCACGTTCCGACGGCATCGACGTGACGCTCGGCGACGGCAGCGTGATCGCAGCCAGCCTGCTGGTCGCTGCCGATGGCGCGCGGTCGAAGCTGCGCGAGCGCGCCGGCATCGTCACCCATGGCTGGGAGTACGATCAGTCCGGCATCATCGTCACCGTCGGCCATGAGCGCGATCACGAAGGCCGCGCCGAAGAGCATTTCCTGCCGGCGGGCCCGTTCGCGATCCTGCCGCTGTCGGGAAAACGCTCCTCGCTGGTATGGACCGAGCGCCGAGCTGAGGCCGCGCGCATCATTGCGCTCAGCGACGAGGAATTTCACAGCGAGCTCGAGCAGCGCTTCGGCCTGCATCTCGGCGAGGTGAAGGCGCTCGACAAGCCGCGTGCGTTTCCGCTGTCGTATTTCGTCGCGCGGTCCTTCATCGCCGAACGCCTCGCGCTGGTCGGCGATGCCGCCCACGTCATCCACCCGATCGCGGGTCAGGGCCTGAACATGGGCCTGAAGGACGTCGCCGCGCTGGCCGAGGTCGTAGTCGATGCCGCGCGGCTCGGCATGGATATCGGCGGCGCCGACGTGCTCGAGCGCTACCAGCGCTGGCGCCGCTTCGATACCATGGCGATGGGCGTTGCCACCAACTCGCTGAACTTCCTGTTCTCCAACCAGTCGACGCTGTTGCGCACGGTGCGCGACATTGGCCTCGGCCTCGTCGACCGCGCCCCGCCGCTGAAGAACCTCTTCATCCGTCAGGCCGCAGGGCTCACCGGCGAGGTGCCGCGGCTGTTGAAGGGCGAGGCGTTGTGAGGGCGAATGGTGAGTAGCCAATAGCGAGTGGATCCATTCGCTATTCGCCATTCCCTATTCGCGGCCGCTAATCGATCTTGCGCGCCTCTTCCGGCAGCATGATCGGGATGCCGTCGCGAATGGGATAGGCGAGCTTGGCGCTGCGCGAGATCAGCTCCTGCTTTGCAGAATCGAACTCCAGCGGACCCTTGGTCAGCGGGCAGACCAGAATCTCCAGCAATTTGGGATCGACGCTGGCTTCGGGACGTTCGGTGGGCGCGTTCATTGGGGTCTCCGGCAGTCGGTTGCCTTTAGCACAGAAACGCGCGCCCGCCATCACGGGCCTAAGCGGCGAGCATGCCCAGGAGCTCGTCGAGCAGGGCCTGAAGCCGCGTCGCCGGCAGCGGCCGGCACTGGATCGTCGCCACGCTCGCCGGCGGGGCAACTCCGCATTGTGCGCAGAGAGTGCTCGCGTTTTCGCACATGTTAGAAGTTATCTAAAGCGAACCAGGCCCGTACCCGATTGACTTCACCACCTCCTTTGCTTCCTTCGGTGCGCTCCGCGGCTCCGCGGCTCCGCGGTGCGCCCACGACAGAGGAGGAGAGGTTCGTGAAGGTCTTTCGTGTTGTTGCCATTGCACTGACGATCGGGATTGGCGCGGGATCGACGGCCATGGCCGACGGTTTCAAGGACTGCACCAAGCTCGACAAGGCGTCGTGGAAGCCGGCCAGCGAAGCCGAAGCCAAGGCCAAGGCACTGGGCTATGAGGTACGGCGCTCCAAGGTCGAAGGCTCGTGCTACGAGGTCTACGGCGTCAAGGAAGGCAAGCTCTACGAGCTGTTCTACAGCCCCGAGGATCTCAGCCTGAAGCACACGATCGCCAAGTAGGCTGCGACGTCGATCGCACGACGCAATCTGCGCAAAGCAAGGCTTGAGGGTGGGTCTTCGCTTGATCGAACAAGCGCCAGACGCGCGCGGGGTGTCCGACCGGACCCCCGCCGAGCGAACCGCTCCGCGGACGGTCGCGGTCTGGGACCTTCCGCTGCGCCTCTGGCACTGGGCTCTCGCGGCCGGCGTTCTGGCCGCGTGGTTCACGCCGACCGTTTATGACGGCCTTCACCGCGTGGTCGGCTATGCCGTGCTGGGGCTTCTCGCTTTTCGGCTGGTCTGGGGCTTCTGGGGAAGCCGCTATTCGCGCTTCAGGATGGTCGGCGTCAGGCTGCGCGCGTCGCCTCGCTATCTCTGGAATCTGCGTCGCGGCATCACCGGCCGCTATATCGGGCTCAATCCGGCCGGCACGTTGATGCTGGTCGCGCTCCTGGTCTCGCTCGCCGTCTCGACGATCACGGGAGCGATGTCGGTCACCGTCACGTTCTTCGGCGTGTGGTGGGTCGAAGACGCCCACCACTATTCATCGGATGCTGTCATCGTCCTGGTCGTGCTCCACGTCGCGGGCGTGGTGCTGATGGGAGTTTTGCAGCGCGAGAATCTGATCCGCGCGATGATCACCGGACGCAAGCGCATCCGCGGCCATCTCTAAGTTCGTTGCGATCGTTGCGCGCCTTTCGTCGCTCGGGTCGGGCGCGATCGCGCTGCGGCCTCATGCGCAAATGCGCGGCAGATCAAATCGTGTGGCCGACGTTAACCCGCCGGTAAGCATGCAATCAGGCGTTGCACAAAATTAACGCGAAGCACGTTTAGCCCATCCACCATCGACAGTATTGACGATGGAGCGATATTGGATGTTCCGCGTTTTCTCCTGCCTTGCGACCCAGCACGATTGGCGCCTCGTCGTGCTTGCTGGCCTGGTCTGCTTCGTTGCCAGTATTGGCGCGGTCAGCATCTTTCATCGTGCGATCGCGACGCGCGCGAGAACGCGCTGGATCTGGATCACGATTGCCGGCGCGGCCATCGGATACGGCATCTGGGCGACGCATTTCGTCGCGATGCTCGCCTACGAGCCTGGCGTTACGACGGGCTACGGCATCGTGCTGACGGCATCTTCTCTCGCTGCGGCAATGCTCCTGACATCGATCGGTTTCGGCGTTGCGGTCGGCACCTCCGGCCGCTGGCGCGCGGCGGCAGGGGGTGTCATCATCGGCGGCGGCATTGCCAGCATGCACTATCTCGGGATGTGGGCCCTTGAAGTGCCGGGTCGAATCTCTTGGTCCGTGGATCTCGTGCTTGTCTCGATCATCCTGGGCATGTGTCTCGGCTACGCCGCGCTGGCGGTCGCGCTTACCTATCAGGGCTATCGGGGCACGCTCGCAGCGGCAGTCCTGCTGACGCTCGCCATCGTGTCGCATCACTTCACGGCCATGGGTGCCGTGCAGATCACGCCAGATCCCACGCTCGCGACCGATACCCTTTCGCTTTCTCCGGCCTTCCTCGCGCTCGCCATCGCCGGTGTGGCATTGTCCGTGCTCGGGATGAGCTTGATCGGCGTGCTGGCCGATCGTCGTCTGGCAACCCGAACCGCCAAGTTCGAGGAGATCATCACCCAGCTTTCGGTCGCCCGGCTGCAACTCGAAGACTCGCAAAAGGAATTGCAGGAACAGAAGCTCAGGCTGGACACCGCCATCAACTACATGGTCGAAGGCCTTTGCATGTTCGATGCCGATAAGCGGCTTGTAGTCTGCAACGAGCGTTATGCCCGGCTCTATCGGCTGCCGCCGGAACTGCTGAGGACGGGGACGTCGCACTCGGACATCATCAGGCATCGTATCGTGAAGGGAATTCTCAAGGGCGATCCCAGCGAGGGTGCCGCCGAGCAATTCATCTCGAAACTGGCGGCCTTGCCGTTCGATGCCGTCTCGAGCAGGATCGATGAGTTTGCGGATGGCCGGTTGATCTGCGTGACGCGACAGCCAATGGCCGGTGGCGGATGGGTGGCCACGCATCTCGATGTGACCGAGCAACGCCGGTCCGAGGCCAAGATCATCCATATGGCACAACACGACGCGCTGACCGATCTGCCAAATCGCGTGCTGCTCAGGGAACGGATGGAGCATGCGATTGCGGTGACGCGCAGCGGCGGCCTCGATCTGGCCGTGCTCATGCTCGACCTCGATCGCTTCAAGGAAGTCAACGACACGCTTGGACATCCGGCGGGCGATGCCCTGCTGCGCGCCGTCGCCGCGCGTCTGCGCGAATGCGTCACGGAAACCGCATTGATTGCCCGGCTGGGCGGCGACGAGTTCGCGGTCATCGACTACGTGACCAGCCCGGCCGTGGAGGCCGCCGCACTCGCCGAGAACATCAGAAAGGCGCTTTGCGAACCCTTCGATCTCGGCGATCACCGGGTCACGGTGGGCACCAGCATCGGCATTGCCATCGCGCCGCGCGACGGCAACGATTCCGACGTGATCTTGAAGAGCGCGGATCTCGCCCTCTACTCGGCCAAGAGCGGTGGACGTGGTGCATTCCGCTTCTTCGAGCCGGAGCTCGACGAGCTCATGCATGCGCGACGCAACCTGGAGCGCGACATGCGAGATGCGCTTGCCGGCCGTCAATTCGAACTTCACTACCAGCCGTTCGTCGGCGCCGCGACCGGCAAGACCTGCGGCTTCGAGGCGTTGCTGCGCTGGCATCACCCGCAGCGAGGCCTGGTCTTGCCCGGCGAATTCATCCCGCTTGCGGAGGAGACCGGCTTGATCGTGCCGTTGGGAGAATGGGTCTTGAGGACCGCCTGCGCCGAAGCCGCCAAATGGCCTGCACATGTCAGGATCGCAATCAACCTGTCGCCCGCTCAATTCAGGAGCAAGGAGCTTGTTCCGGTCATCGTCGGCGCGCTGGCGAGTTCAGGACTTGCACCGCACAGGCTCGAGCTCGAGGTCACCGAGACGGTGATCATGCATGACAGCGAGGCCGTTTTCGCGGTGCTCGCTCAGCTGCGCGATCTCGGCGTGCGAATCGCCCTGGACGATTTCGGCACCGGCTATTCATCCCTGAGCTTTCTGCAGAGATTCCCGTTCGACAAGGTCAAGATCGACCGCAGTTTCGTCGCCGAGCTCTCCAGCGCCCGGGCAGAGGCGCGCCATCTCTCGCGCGCAGTGGTGCGTTTCGCAGTCAGCCTTGGCAAGACGACGACTGCCGAAGGCGTCGAGACGAAGGAGCAGCTCGACATCCTCCGCGAAGAGGGGTGCGTTGAAACGCAAGGCTATTATTTCAGCCGGCCGATGCCTGCATCGGACACCGCCAGAATGTTGCGACGAGACGAAGCAGCCATCCGCGCTGCCTGAGCCTTCAGAGCCTCACTGCAGCGGCGGATCGCCGCTGGTGCGCTTCTTGGCGAGGTCCATCTCGGTGACGGCGATCAGGATTTCGGCGCGGGTCTTCAAGTCGGGCGCCTCCAGCATCGCTTGCTTCTCCGCGGGACCATAGGGCGACATCATCGCCAGCGCGTTGACGAGCGCCTCATTGGGCGCGCTCTCGACGCCTTCCCAGTCGACCTTGAGATTATTGGCCTTCAGGAAGTCCGCGAGCACCGATAGCAGCGCCTCGCGATCGACCTCCTCCTCGCCCATGCGCGCGGTGAAGTCGTCGACGAAAGCGAAGAAGTCCACCTTGCACTGCCGATAGGCGGTGAGCACCTCAAGCTCCTCGACCACCTTGAAGCGCGAAACGCCGGTGAGCTCGAGGATGTAGCGGCCGTCGCCGGATTCGGCGAGCTGGGTGATGCGGCCGACGCAGCCGACGCGGAACAGCGCCGGCTTGTCGGAATTCCTCGGCGAGTGCGCGATGTCGGGCTGGATCATGCCGATCAGGCGATGGCCATCGCGGAAGGAATCGTCGACCATCGCGAGATAGCGCGGCTCGAAGATGTTGAGCGGCATCTGGCCGCGGGGCAGCAGCAGCGCGCCCGGCAGCGGAAAGACCGGGATGATCTCCGGGAGGTCGGCGGGCCCGCGATATTCGATGTTGATCGGCATCTGCCCGGTCCCCTGGCGTTGCTAGCGCATGATCCGGAAAAGTGTGGAGCGGTTTTCCGAACAGATCATGCTCAAAAGAGGGCCTACGAAAACAGGACCGTCGACAAACGCTTGCGTCCCTCGACGGTTGCATCATCCGTGCCGCCCCAGGCCTCGAAGAACTGCACCAGCTGCTTGCGGGCGCCGTCGTCGTTCCATTTGCGGTCGCGCTTGACGATCTCGAGCAACTGCTCGGTCGCAGCCGCGCGATTGCCTTGTGCGTTGAGCGCGGTGGCGAGGTCGAACCGGGCCTGATGATCGAGCGGGTTTGCGGCGACTTTCTGTTCCAGCTCGGCGACCGGTCCGAGCGATTTCGCCTGCTCGGCGAGATCGATCGCGGTCTGCACGGCCTTCACGGCCGGGTCGTTGCGCTTGGATTCCGGCACCATGGCCAGTGTCTGCTTGGCCTGCTCCATCGCGCCGGAGACGGCGTAGCACTTCGCAAGGCCCGCAAGCGCCGCGATATTGGTCGAATCATGCTGGAGCGCCTCGGCATAGATCTGCGCCGCCGCCGCGGCGTCGCCCTCCGCGAGCACCGCTTCGGCCTCCTGCACGATCTCGGCGACGTTGACCTCGCCCGGCGCGGTGACGCCCTTGGTCAGCCGCTCGATGAAGGCGTTGACCTGGCTCTCCGGCACCGCGCCCATGAAACCGTCGGCCGGCTGGCCGTTGACGAAAGCGATCACGGCCGGGATCGACTGGATGCCCATCTGGCCCGGGATCGCCGGATGCTGGTCGATGTTCATCTTGACCAGCTTGACCTTGCCCTTGGCCGCCTTCACCGCCTTCTCCAGCACGGGGGTGAGCTGCTTGCAGGGGCCGCACCACTCCGCCCAGAAATCGATCAGCACCGGCTGGCGCTTCGATTCCTCGATGACGTCCTTCACGAAGGTCTGGGTGGTGGTGTCCTTGATCAGGTCGGCCGCAGCCGGGCCCGCCGCTCCGTTACCCTGGTCGATGATCGTCACGGGATCCCCTCGTCATGTCTGGAATGGCCGCTCTTTAGCACGCCGCCACATCATATGCTTGTTGTCGGCTCCTAAATTGGGCCGAATGGGCCGAATTTCAATCCAGGCACCCCGATTCGCCGGTTCCTGGGCTTTTCCGGTCGATTTGGCCACGTTCGGGGTCCATATGGGGCCCTCAATTGCGAATTGATGCCGCCGGTAGCTGTTGCATTCCCCTCCCGCTTTTGGCATACGACAGCCGTTGCCGGCGCGTCATGCGACCGACACAGGATGCGGGTGTAGCTCAGTGGTAGAGCACGACCTTGCCAAGGTCGGGGTCGAGGGTTCGAGCCCCTTCGCCCGCTCCAATTTTTCCCAGAGCATCCAGCCAAACCGGGTCGGGCCGTGGTTTTCCACGCCGCTGACGGCTGTATTGGATCTGATATGACAATTCTGGTCACGGGCAGCGCGGGTCACCTCGGGGAGGCCATTCTGCGGACGCTCCGGGGGCGCGGTCTGCCCGTGCGCGGGCTTGATCTCAAGCCCTCCCCCTTCACCGATGCGGTCGGCTCGATCGTCGATGCCGACTTCGTGCGGCGCCAGATGGACGGCGTCACTGCGGTGATCCACACCGCGACGCTGCACAAGCCGCATGTGGCGACCCACTCCAGGCAGGACTTTGTCGACACCAATGTCACCGGCACGCTCAACCTGCTCGAGGCGGCCGCGGCGGCTGGTGTGAAGAGTTTTGTCTTCACCAGCACCACCAGCGCGTTCGGCTCGCAGCTCCGTCCCGAGGCGGGGGAGCCGGCCGTGTGGGTCACCGAGGAGCTGCCGTCGGTGCCGAAGAACATCTACGGCACCACCAAGCTGATGGCCGAGCACCTCTGCGAGCTGTTCTTTCGCGAGCGCGCCCTGCCGGTCGTCGTCCTGCGGACCTCGCGCTTCTTTCCGGAGGACGATGACGATCCGGCGATGCGGTCGGCTTATCCGCTGGACAACGCGCAGGCCAACGAGTTGCTCTATCGCCGGCTGGATATCGCGGACGCGGTGAGCGCCCATCTGCTCGCCGCCGAGCGCGCGCCCAGAATCGGATTCGCCCGCTACATCGTCTCGGCCACGAGTCCGTTCGAGCAACGTCATCTCGCCGCGCTGGCGCGCGATGCCGCCAGTGTCGTGCGCGAGCTCTATCCGCAGTGTGCGCAGCTCTATGCGGCGCGCGGTTGGCGGCTCTTGCCCGCGATCGACCGCGTCTATGTCAATGAGCATGCACGGCGTGAGCTCGGCTGGAGGCCCGAATTCGACTTCGCGCATGTGCTGCGCAGCCTGCGAGATGACCGCGATTTTCGCAGCTCGATCGCGCGCGAGGTTGGTTCGAAAGGCTATCACGACACGCAGTTCGACGACGGACCCTACCCCGTCGCCTCGTGAGCGCCGTCATTGCTATTTTGCTCGACGCTTCAAATGTCTGTCCGGTGTCACCGGGAGTGGGTCAGCTTAAGCCGTTCTACTGTGCATGGGGTTGTTTTCGCATTTTTTTAAGTCCATGCCCTCCGGCCGTCTGAAGACGATCCACGCGCGCATTTGATTTCGCATTGCAGCGAGAGTGCGTTCGTCGCAGCGTTCGTCCCTCCATTGACATTCCGTCTCAATTTCTAACGCGCGCAGCCGCGCTGCATCCGGCGCGCTTCTCACTATTGGCAGATGTGCTAACCTTTTTTTGCGTCTGTCGTCCCGACGGGCTCAAAACTTCGCCTCTCGACTAGCAAAACAAAATAACGCGCAGCCCTGACGGCTGCCTTAGGGGAGTGATGCGATGATATCGATGTTCCATCGATCCGTGTTGGCGCTTGCGGCCGTGGCCCTTCTCGCGGGGACCGGCGCCGGCAATGCGCAACAGCAGGACAAGAGCAAGCCGCTGAAGAAATACGAATCCGGCACCAAGGAATTCTGGACCCATCCGCCGGACGACTGGTTCCTCGGCGACGAGACCGAGGCGCAGAAGGGCCTTGCGCCGCCATCGGGTCCGCCGACCGGCGCCTCCGATGCCGAGCTCGCCAACATCGTCAAGAAGATCAAGCTGCCGCCGGGCTTCAAGATCGAGGTCTACGCCTCCGGCGTGCTGGCCGCGCGGCAGATGGCCTGGGGTGACAAGGGCACGTTGTTCGTCGGCTCGTTCGGCCTCGGCAACGTCTATGCCATCAAGGACAACAACGGAAAGAAAGAGGTCAAGACCGTGCTCAAGGGGCTGAACATGCCCACCGGTCTCGCCTTCAAGGACGGCGCGCTCTACGTCATCGCCGTCGACAAGCTGATCCGCTACGACAACGCCGAAGCCAATCTGGACAATCTCGGCCAGGGCAAGGTCGTCTATGACGACATGCCGTCCTATGCCGCGCATGGCTGGAAGTACATCGCGGTCGACAAGGAGGGCTGGTTCTTCCTGCCGTTCGGACCACCCTTCAACATCGGCATCCCGCCGACCAGCGTGTCGCAGATCCGTCGCGTCGATCCCAAGACCGGCAACGCCGAAATCTGGGCGCTCGGCGTCCGCAACTCGGTCGGCGGCGACGTCGATCCGCGTACCGGCAAGCTCTGGTTCACCGAGAATGCCCGCGACTGGATCAGCGATGATCTGCCCTCAGACAAGCTGAACATGATCAGCCGGATCGGCGAGCATTTCGGCTATCCCTATTGCCACCAGGGCAATCTGCCTGACGACAAGTTCGCGATGGGCCACAAATGCTCCGAGTTCACGCCTCCCGTGCTGAATCTCGGCGCCCATGTCGCTCCGCTCGGCATGAAGTTCTACACCGGCGACCAATTCCCCGCCGACTACAAGAACAACATCCTGATCGCCGAGCACGGCTCCTGGAATCGCCACAAGTACCAGGGCGCGCGCATCGTGCGCGTGATCGTCGGGCCCGACGGCAAGAACCCCAAGCAGGAGATCTTCGCCTCCGGCTGGCTCGAAGGCGACCAGGGTTATCTCGGCCGTCCCGCCGACATCATCCTCGCCAAGGACGGATCGATCCTCGTTGCCGACGACTGGGCCGGCGCGATCTACCGCATCAGCTACAGCAAGAAGTAGCGCTGACACGAGAAGAGGCTGCGACCGCGCGCCGGCCGCAGCCTCTTTTGCTTGTGACAGAGTTGCAATGGAACGCCTTCGTCATGCCCGGACTTGATCCGGGCATCCATCAAACGACAAATTTTTCAATATGGATGGATTGTCGGGTCTGGCCCGGCAATGACAGCCGGAGAAATCAGCGATGCGGGTCGTTCGGTTCGGAATTCTGTGTGCGACGCTTCTGCTTTCATCTATCCTGGCCCGAGCCGCCGACAACACCGCGATCAAGGAAAAAGCCTCCGTCTGCGCCGGCTGTCACGGCGAGAATGGCATCTCGCAGACCGAGAACATCCCCTCGCTCGCCGGCCAGCCCGATCAATTCCTGCAATGGCAGCTCGTGTTCTTCCGTGCCGGCTCGCGCAAGAACGACCAGATGCAGCCGATCGTCGAGGAAATCAGCAACGAGGACATTCGCAATCTCGGCGCCTACTTCGCCTCCTTGACGCCGCCGAAGGGACCCGAGGACAAGGATCCGGACCTGTCGAAAAAGGGCGCGCAGGTTGCCGCCGGCCGCCGCTGCGCCTCATGTCATACGGACACCTATGCCGGCACCAAGGCGGTGGCGCGGCTCGCAGGCCAGCGCGAGGAATATCTCGCCAAGGCGCTGCACGACTACAAGGCCGGCCAGCGCGTCGGCGGCGGCGTCGCCGCAATGGCCGATGTCGCCTATCACATGAGCGATGAGGAAATCACGGCGGTCTCGCACTATCTCGCGCATTTGCAGTAGCGGAAGGTGTAGCCACAAACTCCGCCGTCGTCCCGGACAAGCGCGCCCAAAGCGCGCGTAGATCCGGGACGACAGCCGAGATTGTAGCTGCAGCTACCCCGCCCGCTGCTTCTCATACGCCTTCAGATGCGTGTAGGCGATGCGCAGCTTCGGCACCGGCACCTTGGCGGCGTCGGCGCGCGCGATGAGATCGCCGATGACGTGATCGGCCTCGACCGGCAGGCCCGCCTTGATGTCGCGGAACATCGACGCGGTCAACGGCGAGCCCTCGGTGGTGAGATTGCCCTTCACCCGCTCGAAGAACGGCCCGCCCGGCGGATAGCCCGACGCGGCGGCGATCGCGCTGGTCTCGTCCAGCATGCCGAGCAGGAAATCCCGGCCGCCGGGAGCCGCAAGAATGTTGCCGACCGAGGCGCGCATCAGGCTGGTGGATGCCGCGAGCGAGGAGAGGAACACCCACTTCTCCCACATATCTTGCATGATGTTCTGGCTGGCGGCAGCGCCAGTGATGCCGCTCTTGAAGGCCTCATCGATCGCCTTCACCCGGTCCGACATGTTGCCGTCGCGCTCGCCGTAATTGATCGACTGCATCGGTTGGAGCTGCACCACCTCGCGCTTCTCGTTGAGTGTCGCGGCGATGGCGCAGAGGCCGCCGAGCACGCGCTCCTTGCCGAACTTGGCATCCAGCGTGTCCAGGTGCTTCATGCCATTGAGCATCGGGATGACGGCGGTGTTAGGCCCGACCGCCGGCGCGAACGACTTGATGGCATCGTCGAGGTCGAACGCCTTGCAGCTCAACAGCACGACGTCGAACTTGTCCTTGAGCCCGTCCGCCGGCACGGTCGGCGGATTTTTCAAGGTCACGTCGCCATTCGGGCTCTTGATGACGAGACCGGCGCTCGCAAGCTCGCTGGCGCGTCGTGGCCGGACCAGGAAAGTGACGTCGCGGCCGGCCTGCAACAGCCTGCCACCAAAATAGCCGCCGATGGCGCCGGCGCCGACCACGAGAATACGCATGCGAGAGCTCCGTTCTATTTCTGGCGAATGGCGAATAGGGAGTAACGAATAGTAGGCCCGATTTCCACTCGCTATTCGCTACTCGCCATTCGCGCGCTTCACTTTCCCGACACCATCTCCTCGACCTCGCGGAGCTGCTCCTTGCCGAAGAACATCTCGTTGCCGACGAAGAAGGTCGGCGAGCCGAACGCGCCCCGGGCAACCGCCTCCTCGGTGTTCTTGATCAGCCTGCCCTTCACCTCGGGTTCCCCGGCACGGGCGAACAGTTTTTGCGCATCGAGGCCGGAGGACGCCAGCGCCTTCGCCGCGACTTCAGGATCGTCCATCTTCTTCGGCTCGCGCCACATGTGGTGGAAGGCGGCCTCGACATATTTCTCGAACACGCCCTCGAGCTGCGCCGCGATCGCCGCGCGCATCAGGTTCAGCGTGTTGACGGGAAAATGCGGATTCCAGACATAGGGCTGGACATGGAAGCGCTTGATGAAGCGCTCGGTCTCGACCGCCTGGAATTCGCGCTTGTTCTTGATGCCGGCCAGCGTCTCGGCCGGCGACCTGTTGTTGGTCGACTTGAAGATGCCGCCGAGCAGGATCGGCACATATTCGAACTTGACGCCGATCCGTTGCTCGATCGCCGGAATCGCCAGATGGCTGAGATAGGCGTTGGGGCTGCCGAAGTCGAACAGGAATTGCGGGGCGGTGCGGGTCAATATCATTCTCCCTGACGTCGCTTTTTGCTCATTGTGGCGCAGGCCGCGCCACAGGTCCACCGTTTAATGATGGTCATAATACTTTGAGGGTCAGATCAGGCGTCGCACCGCCTGCTTGCGCCACACCAGGAGGTAATAGCCCATCTGCAAAACGAACATGGCGCAGAACACGATCGGGTAGGCAGCCCACACGCCCTCAAGACCGACCGTGCGGCTCAGGATCACCGCCGCCGGCAGCTCGATCGCGACGATCGCGAAGATCGACAGCAGCATCGGCGTCAACGCGACGCCGGCGCCGCGCATCGCGCCCGAGAACACGGTGGCGAGCCCGAACGGCACCGAGCTCCACAAGGCGATGTTGAGCAATCCCTTCGCCAGATCCAGCACGGCGCCGTCGGTGATGAAGATACCGAGCACCGCGCGCGGCGCGAGATAGATCAGCGCCACCAGTCCGCCGGTCAGCACGATGTTGAGCGCAAGGCCCGTCCGCACGATGCCGTCGAGCCGGGCTCGGTCGCCGCCGCCGACGGCCTGGGCACTGAGGATTGAGACGGCGATCGAGATCGACATCGCCGTGAACTGCGTGTAGCCCATCACCTGGTTGACGGCGCCATAGGCGGCGGTGGCATTCGAGCCGAAGTCGTTGACAAGGCCGAGCAGCACAAGCTCCGCGATCGCCATCACCACCATGCCGATCGCGCTCGGCAGGCCGATGCCGAGGACTTTGCCGAGCACGGCGCCGTTCAGCCGCAGGTGACGCAGCAGCGTCGCGTCCGGTGCGAGCGCGTGCTTTCGCCGCAGCAGATAGACGGCCAGCACGATCAGCGTCAGCGCGTTGGCGATCGTAGCCGCCCAGGCAGGACTGGTGATGCCGGCGGCCGGCAATCCGAACGTGCCGCGGATCAGCATCGGCGTCAGGATCAGGCCGATCGCTGTCGACAAGGCCAGCGCCAGCAGCGGCGTCAGTCCATCGCCGACGCCGCGGATCATTGCCGTCATCAGCAGGAAGACAAAGCCGAGCGGCATGGTCAACAGCATAATGCGTGCATAGGCGCTGGCTTCATCGAGAATGTCCGCGGGCGTGGCGAGCATGATCATCAGGTGCCGGCTGAAGAGTCCGCCGACGAGTGCAATCGCAACCGAGAGCAGCAGGCCGACCGCGAGCGTCGTGCCGACGATGATCTTGATCCGGCCATGTTCGCCCGCGCCAAAGGCCTGGCCGATCAGCACGGTGGCGCCGGTGCTCAGGCCCATGACGAAGGCGAACAGGAAGAACATCACCGGGAAGAATGCCGAGACCGCGGCGAGCGCGCCGACGCCGATCATCTGGCCGAGATACACGTTGCTGACGGTGCCGAACAGCGATTGGAGCGCGTTGCTCAGCATCAGGGGTGCGAGGAAGCGGAGGAATGTGGACCAGAGCGGTTTTGCGGCAGACATGGCATTGGCCTTTCATGAGGGCGCGCGAAGCCGTTGCCGCGCAATGCGCGGCTCGGCCGTCGATGGGTTGTGAAGAGCGGCGCGCGGTTTAAGCGCGGTCGCTGTAGGCGAGCTTGACGATGTGGTCGCGGATGTCGGCGGGCCAGTCGGCGATCAGCCCGGTGAAACGTCGCCGGTCGTCTGCGAACAGCGCGCGCGAAGCTTCCTCGAACTGCGGCAGGTCGCCGGCCATGGTCGACATGAAGTGATAGGCCGCATCGCGCGCCTGGCGCTCGCGGTCCTTGTCGCCGCTGGCGCGCCTGGCTTCGTCGACGAGCTTGCGCAGCGCGACCGAGGCGCCGCCGGCTTGCGCGTTGAGCCACTCCCAGTGCCGCGGCAGCAAGGTCACCTCGCGCGCGACCACGCCGAGTTTCGGCCGGCCGCGTCCGCGCGACTCTGCGGGTGCTTCGGTCACAGTCGGCGGCGGGGCAAGCTTCGCCAGCCGCGCCAGCACCTCGCGGAAGTCGCCCCGCAGATCGAAATCGATCGACCGGCCCGTCCCATCGTCGAAGATGATGATCGGCAGGTCCAGCGGCTGCGTGGCACGCTTGACCGCGAGCGCGACATCGCCCGCGGTGCCGGAGGCCAGCCGGCGCTGGCCGACGAAGGCAGTGTAGGTCCCTTGCATTGGAATCATTACCATATTGATCGCGTTGACAGCTTAATACCCGGGTAAATTATCCGCGTCAATATACCCGGGTGAAAATATCTGCACCGACGGCTCGACAATGTGTTTCCGGGCTGGCACGAACGGCGCGCTTGATCGACCACGCCCAAGCCTTGAGGACCCCGCGATGCTGACCGTTCACCACCTCAACAATTCCCGCTCGCAGCGCGTGCTGTGGCTGCTCGAGGAGCTGGGCGTTCCTTACGAGATCGTGCGCTATCAGCGCCAGCCGGACATGCGCGCGCCGAAGGAGCTGCGCGCCATCCATCCGCTCGGCAAGTCGCCCGTCATCACCGACAACGGCAACACCATCGCCGAGTCAGGCGCGATCATCGAATATCTCATCGCCACCTATGGCAACGGCCGGCTGATCCCGCCGCCGAACACGCCGGAGCGGCTGCGCTACACCTATTGGCTGCACTATGCGGAAGGATCCGCGATGCAGCCGCTGCTGCTCAAGCTGCTGTTCACGCTGATGCCGAAGCGCGCGCCGGCACTGCTGCGCCCGCTGGTGCGCAAGGTCTGCAACCAGGCGCTGACCGCGCTGGTCAATCCGCAGCTCAAGCAGCACATGGACTATTGGGAAGGCGAGCTTGCCAAGAGCGAATGGTTCGCCGGCAGCGAATTCACCGCGGCCGATATCCAGATGAGCTTTCCACTCGAAGCGGCTCAAGCCCGCGGTGGATTGGAGCAGGGCCACCCCAAGGCCATGGCGTTCCTGGAGCGCATTCACGCCCGGCCTGCGTATGCGCGCGCGCTGGAGAAGGGCGGGCCGTATCAGGTCGGGCGGTAAAGTTTCTACCCCATCATTCCGGGAGCAGGTTACTGCCCCGCCGCCTCCGCGCCGCGCGTGCGCGGATCGGGCGCGCCGAGGGGGCCGGTTGGCGTCACGAGAATCGAGTTGGCCGACGTCTGTCCCATCGGCTCGACGATGGGGTGGCCCATCGCCTTCAGCTCGAGCAGCACGTCGTCGGGGAAGCCGCGCTCGACGCGCACCTCATCCGGCAGCCATTGATGATGCAGCCGCGGTGTCGCGACGGCGGCCGCAACATCCATCTTGTAGTCGAGAACGTTCACGATCACCTGAAGCACCGTCGAGATGATGCGGCTGCCCCCGGGCGAGCCCGTCACCAGCACCGGCTTGCCGTCCCTCAGCACGATGGTCGGCGACATCGACGAGAGTGGCCGTTTGCCGGGTCCGGGCAGGTTTGCCTCGAAGCCGACGAGGCCATAGGCATTGGAAGCGCCGACTGCCGCGGTGAAATCGTCGAGTTCGTTGTTGAGCAGCACGCCGGTGCCGTCGGCAACGAGACCGACGCCATAGCTGAAGTTCAGCGTGTAAGTGTTGCTGACGGCATTGCCGCGGGCATCGACCACGGAAAAATGCGTGGTGTTGCTGCCCTCACGCGGCGCGGCAGAAGCAGACACGAGTTCCTTCGAGGGCGTGGCGCGTTCGGCAGAAATGCCCGCGCGCAGCTTGGCGGCATAGTCCTTCGCGATGAGGGTCTCGATCGGTGCATTGACGAAGGCGGGATCACCGAGATAGCGGGCGCGGTCGGCGTAGGCGCGCTTCATGGCCTCGATCAAGAGATGCAGCGACGCCGCCGATCCCTGGTTCAAATCGGCAAGAGGAAAGCCTTCGAGGATGTTGAGCGTCTCGATCAGCACCACCCCGCCGGACGATGGCAACGGCATCGAGACGATGTCATAGCCGCGATAGGTGCCGCGCACCGGCGCGCGGATGACCGGCTGATAGGCCTTGAGGTCGGCTGGCGTCATGATCCCGCCGGCGTCGGTCACGGCCTTGGCGAGTTTCTCCGCGACCGGCCCCTCATAGAAGCCGCGCGGCCCCAGCGCGGCGACGGCGGACAGTGTTTCGGCGAGATCGCCCTGCACCAGCCGGTCGCCTTCGCCCAGCGGCGTGCCATCGGATCGCGAGAAGATCTTGGCCGAGGAAGGCCAGCGTGCCAGCCGCCGGTGCCAGGTGGGCAGCGTATCGGCAATGTCGTCGCTGACGATGAAGCCATCGCGTGCGAGCGCGGTCGCGGGCGCGAGCAGTTGCGCCAGCGTGAACTGGCCCGAGCCGTATTTGTCCAGAGCCAGCGCCAGGCCCGCGACGGTGCCGGGCACGCCGACGCCAAGCGCGGAATCCCGCGACTTCGTCGCGTCAGGCTTGCCGTCGGCGCCGAGGAAGATCTGCGGCGTGGTCGCGGCTGGCGCGGTCTCGCGATAGTCGATCGTGATGTCTTCATTGCGATCGGCGGAATGAATCACCATGAAGCCGCCGCCGCCGATATTGCCGGCACGCGGGTAGGTCACCGCCATCGCAAAGCCGGTCGCGACCGCAGCATCGACCGCGTTGCCGCCGCGCCGCAGGATGTCGGCGCCGATCTGCGCGGAGATCTTCTCCTGCGCCACCACCATGCCGTGCTCGGCGGCGACGGCGCGCACCATGTCGCGTGCGGGCGGGACATAACCCCTCCGCGCATCCTGAGCGGCCGCAGGCGCGAGACCAAGCGCCAGAGTGGCCATGAAGGCGAAGAATGTCCGCCGTGTCGAATATGATGACATCATCAAACTTCCGCCGCGGCCTCGGGCCAGTTCACACGCCTCGCGGCAATGCTATACGGTTTGCTCCAGGAGAGGCAAAACTGTTCGTGATGAGGACTGCGTGATGACGACGATCGCCCCGGATGTGCGCATGGCCAGCGCGCAGCGGATCTACCCGCCGCGCGCCGCCGTCGTCAGCTGGATCTTCTTCGACTGGGCCGCGCAGCCCTATTTCACGCTGATCACGACCTTCGTGTTCGCGCCCTATTTCGCGACCAGCGTTGCGCCAAATCCCGCCACCGGCCAGTCGCTGTGGGCCTTTGCGATGGCCGCGGCGGGCCTTGCGATCGCGCTGCTGTCGCCGGTGCTGGGGGCCGTCGCCGACGCGGCCGGCCGCAGGAAGCCATGGATCGCAGGCTTCGGCGCGGTGCTGGTGCTGGCGTCCTGCACGCTATGGATCGGCAAGCCCGGCGATTACGCCGTCATTCCGTCGCTGCTCACCGCGGTGGCGCTTGCCAGCGTCGGCGCCGAGTTCGCCACCGTCTTCAACAATGCGATGATGCCGACCCTGGTGCCGCCGGAACGGATCGGCCGGCTCTCCGGCACCGGCTGGGCCACGGGCTACATTGGCGGCATCGTCAGCCTGATCATCGTGCTCGGCTTGCTCGCCGCCAATCCCGAGACCGGCCGCACGCTGCTCGGCTTGACGCCATTGTTCGGGCTCGATCCCGTCACTCATCAGGGCGACCGGGCCGCCGGGCCGCTGACCGGGCTGTGGTTCATCATCTTCGTGACGCCAATGTTCCTGTTCACGCCGGATTATCCGGCGAGGCGTCCGTTGCGCGAGGCGCTGCGCGAGGGCCTGTCGGAGCTCAAGCAGTCGATCAAAGGTTTGCCCAAGCAGAAGTCGCTTGCAGCGTTCCTGCTCGCCAACATGATCTACACCGACGGTCTGGTGTCGCTGTTCGCCTTCGGCGGCATCTATGCCGCGGGCACCTTCGGCTGGCACACGATCCAGATCGGCACGTTCGGCATCATGCTCGCGGTTGCCGGCGCGTTCGGCGCGTGGCTCGGCGGCAAGCTCGACGATCGTCTCGGACCGAAGCGCGTCATCGCCGGCAGCTTGCTGATCCTGCTGCTGGCGGTGGCCGCGATCCTTCTGGTCGACAAGGATAGTGTCCTGTTCGTCAAGGTCGCGCCGCCGCAAGCAGGCGCTCCCCTGTTCTCGAGCGCGGCGGAGCGCGCCTATCTGGTGCTGGGCTGCTTGATCGGTGCAGCCGGTGGCCCGCTGCAGGCCGCCTCCCGCACGCTGCTGATCCACCTCGCACCGAACGATCGCATCGCGCAGTATTTTGGCCTGTTCGCATTGACCGGGAAGGTGACGTCCTTCATGGGCCCGCTCCTGATCGGCATGATCACCGCGGTGACCGCGAGCCAGAAGGCCGGCATGGCCGTGCTGGTGGTGTTCTTCGTTGCGGGACTGGGCCTGTTGATGCGGGTGCGGGAGTAGCCGCATTACGCGATTTCACCTCCGTCATTGCGAGGAGCGAAGCGACGAAGCAATCCAGATTGCAACCCGCGGAGATATCTCTGGATTGCTTCGCTACGCTCGCAATGACGAAGTCGATGGGATCGTCGCTGCTCTTGCAGCGCGCTGATTGGCTCAGTGCCTGAAGTGCCGCGTTCCCGTGAACACCATGGCGATGCCGTGCTCGTCGGCGGCCTTGATCACCTCGTCGTCACGCATGGAGCCGCCGGGCTGTACCACGGCGGTGGCGCCGGCCTCGATACAGGCGAGCATGCCGTCGGCGAACGGGAAGAACGCATCCGAGGCCACGACCGAGCCCTTGGTGAGCGGCTCGGCGAGCTTCAGCTCGGCGGCTGCATCCTGCGCCTTGCGCGCCGCGATCCGCGCTGAATCCACCCGGCTCATCTGGCCCGCGCCGATGCCGACGGTGGCGAGATCCTTGGCGTAGATGATGGTGTTGGACTTGACGTGTTTTGCCACCCGGAACGCGAATTTCAGGTCGCGCATCTCGGCATCGGTCGGTGCGCGCTTGGTCACGACCTTGAAGGTCATGTCATCGACCACGGCGTTGTCGCGACTCTGCACCAGCAGGCCGCCGGCGACCGTCTTGGCGGTGAGGCCTGGCGCGCGCGGGTCGGGCAGGCTGCCGGCGAGCAACAGGCGCAGGTTCTTCTTGCCGCCGATGATGGCGATCGCCTCTTCGCTGGCATCGGGTGCGATGATCACCTCGGTGAAGATCTTCGTGATCTCGCGCGCGGTATCGGCATCGAGCGGACGGTTCATCGCAATGATGCCGCCGAACGCCGAGGTGGAATCGCAGGCCAGCGCCCTGCGATAGGCCTCGACGAGGTTGGAGCCTTCCGCGACGCCGCAGGGATTGGCGTGCTTGACGATGACGCAGGCCGCGGTGCGCTTGGCGTCGAACTCGCCGATGCACTCATAGGCCGCATCGGTGTCGTTGATGTTGTTGTAGGAGAGCTCCTTGCCCTGGAGCTGCCGCGCGGTCGAGACGCCCGGACGCTTGTCCGGAGTGGCGTAGAACGCCGCGGTCTGGTGCGGGTTCTCGCCGTAGCGCAGCGACTGGATCAGTCTGCCGCCGAAAGCGCGGAAGTCGGGCGCGTCGATCTCGAGCTGGCGGTTGAACCAGTTCGAGATCGCGGCGTCATAGGCCGCGGTGCGCGCATAGGCCTTTGCGGCGAGCCGCCGGCGCAGCTTCAGCGTGGTCGCGCCGTTGTTGGCGGCGAGCTCGTCGAGCACGGCCTTGTAGTCCTGCGCCTCCACCACCACGGCGACGTCGTCATGGTTCTTTGCGGCGGCGCGGATCATCGCGGGTCCGCCGATGTCGATGTTCTCGATGCAATCTTCGAAGCCGGCGCCCTTCTCGACGGTGGCCTCAAACGGATAGAGATTGACGACGAGCAGATCGATCGGCGCGATGCCGTGCGCCTTCATCGCGTCGGCATGGTCCTTGTTGTCGCGGATCGCGAGCAGGCCGCCGTGGACCTTCGGATGCAGCGTCTTGACCCGGCCGTCCATCATCTCGGGGAAGCCGGTGAGGTCTGAGACGTCCTTCACCTTGAGGCCGGCCGCGGCGATCGCTTTCGCGGTGCCGCCGGTCGAGACCAGCTCGACATCATGCGCGGCGAGCGCCTTGGCGAACTCGATCAGGCCGGTCTTGTCGGAGACCGAGAGAAGGGCGCGGGTGACGCGGCGGGGATGGTCAGTCATGAGCAAGATCCTCTGCTAAGGGAGTGTCTATGCCCAGGCGCGCGGCTTCTATGTCCCGCGCTTCCCGATGGTGCTCCATCCAAGGTCGCCAGTCGCGCGAGCGAGGGCTCGATAGCAGCTTTTGGCCGTTTTCACAACGACGAGATGGGGCCGAATTCGTGCGCTTACAGCGGAAGTTCCGGCTCGCGCCGCGCGTTTCTTCGGGCATTGGTCACCGCCGGCGATGCAGTGGAACGGATAAAGCTCCAGCGGATCGAAGGAGCCTGCCGCGCATCCTGGCGGATCACGATCTGGGCGGTGCGGCGCGGGCCGTCATTGCCGGCCAGGAACACGCTGTCCTCGAGGTCGACCTTGTCGTCCAATGCTTCAAAGGTCCAGACGTCGCGGTTCGGTAGCACCAGCATGACGCCGCGGGCATCCGACAGCCGGCTCGCCTTCACCGCTGGATGCAGATGGAAGCGCAGCACGAAATCGGCATCGGCGCCCTTGAAGCGTCCGCCCTGCGGCGGCGACAGCGTGTCCTCGCCATCGATGCGCGCGCCGTCATTGGCGATCATCAGCACGCGGCGGTGGATCGCGCCGAATTTAGAGAGATAGCCGTCATGCGAGGTCGTGAGCAGCGTGCCGTTCTGCACGACCTCGCGATAACTCTCGACCTCGACGGGACCGCTGGTGACCGGCGCGCCGTGCAGGAGCCGTTTCATCGCCGACATCTCGACGAACTGGCATGAGGAGGTGTCGTGATAGGTCAGCGTCGAATGCGCCGCCGTGCTGCGCGCGAACGGCCGCCAATTGTCGCGGCCCGTGGTCGGCATGCCGCAATTGGTGACGATGCGGCTGATGCCTGAAGACAGTTCGAACGACAGGCAGCCGGCATGGGCGTCGTGGCTGACCCCGGCCGGCGGCGGCGGGCCGGTGTCGATGATCACAGTGGTCTGGCCGGCATCGAGGCGCTGGAAGCCGGTATGCGGCATGTTGGCCATCGGCGCGCCGTGGGTGTCATCATAGGCGAGCAGCGTGGCGAGCAGGTCCGAAGATGTCGCGCTCATGCCGTTGAACAGCGCGAAATTGCCGTCGCCGTGCCGGAAGAAGCGCAGCATCGGCATCATGCGATCGATCGCATTGAGCAGCGCCGGCGGCGGCGCGATGTTGCGCGCGGCAAAGGTCTGCCGCAGCGGCAGCAGGTCGATCAGGAGTTCGATCAGCGCGCCCGGGTTGCGGGAGATGTGTCCACCGTCGGGCAGGATCTGCCGCTGCAATTCGTCGGACAGCTTCTTCGAGGCGCTGCGGATGTGACGCGTCTGGTTGGCGAGACACAGGGAGGCATAGCACAGCGCGATCAGCACCTGGAGCTTCGGCACGCCGTCCGGAATGTCGACCATGGTGTAGCGCAGGAAGCGGATCTCGCGTGCGAGCGCGCGCAGGTAGCGGCGGTAGAACTTGTTGTCGGTCTCGCCCAGCACCAGCGGCGCTTGCGAGAGCAGCGAGATCACGCGCCTCGCCAGCACGTCAGCGCGGCGCGCGACAGGACGGCGCTTGTTGGCGGGATTCGAGATCCAGTCCTCGATCAGCGCGCGCGCATTCGCCCGCGTCAGCGCAGTGTCGGCGGCGCGCAGATGACGCAGCCAGCCGAAGCCGAGCAACGCAACCTCCCAATCCTCCGACGGCGGCTCGAGATCGAAGATCGAACGGCCGTGGCAATTGACGATCTTGCCGGCGAAGACGAAGCGGCCGGCATAGATCTCGGCGGCGCGGGTCGCATCTGCCGTGCGCAGGTCATGCGGCGCGATGATCAGCCGGTCGGTGCGGCCGGGCCAGACCCGCGACAACGCAACGGAACCGCCGCTCGCGCGCGCGAGCATGTTCCGCGCGAAGCGGTTCATGACCAGCGTCGAGATACGTCTGCGTTGAGCGACCGACACGCCTTGCCTTGATGGGGGAGAGGATCAGTGACGAATCCTTATTAATCCCAAAATCGGACGTCTGACACCACCTTGAACGGCGCGAATCAGCGTCGTGGTCGCAAAATCCAGTGCAAAATCAGGATTTAACGAGCCGGGCTGCGAAAAATCCGTCGAGGCCGCCGAGCTTGGGATCGGCATTCGGCAGATGGCAGGGCAGGGTGCGAAGGTCGCCGTCCCGGTTGAGGATTTCGTCGAGGCCCGCGACCTCCGATGGCTTGATCGGAACGCGGCGAAGCGCAGGCTCGTCGGCGAGCAGTGCAGCCACGGCCTGCTCGCCCTCCTCAGGTTCCAGCGAACAGGTGCAATAGACCAGCGTTCCGCGCGGCTTGAGCAGCGACACCGATTTTCGCAGCAATCGCTGCTGGAGCGCGGCCAGGGCGGCGATGTCGGATTCCTGCCGCAGCCATGCCACGTCGGGATGACGGCGGATCGTGCCGGTCGAGGTACAGGGCGCGTCGATCAGGATACCGTCGAAGGCCTCGGCCGGGCCGGCCCATTCCACGGCGTCAGCGACGACAGTCTCGGCCTGGAGCGACAGTCGCGCCAGGTTTTCGCGCAAACGCGCCACCCGCGCGGGCGAGCGGTCGATGGCCGTGACACGCGCGCCTGATAGCGCCAGCTGCGCGGTCTTGCCGCCGGGGGCGGCGCAGAGATCGGCAATGGACTTGCCTTTGACGTCGCCGAACAGCCGGGCGGGCAACGCGGCGGCGGCGTCCTGTACCCACCATTGTCCTTCGGCGAAGCCGGGCAGCATGGTCACCGAACCATGCAGCAGCATCCGCACCGTTCCCGTCGGCAGTGTCTCGCCGTGCAGGCGGCTCGCCCATTGTGCGGGATCCGACTTCACCGTCAGATCGAGCGAGGGCTCGTGGCCGAGCGCCAGTGCCATGTCTCGTGCGGTCGCCTCGCCATAATGCGCGCTCCAGCGCGCGAGCAGCCATGGCGGCAGATCCAGCGATTGCGTCGCAACTTCCTCGACCAGCGCCTTGCCCTCGCGCGCACAGCGGCGCAGCACGGCGTTGACGAGGCCGGCATAGCGCGCGGCGCGGCGGTCGGATTGCACGAGGCGGACGGAGAGATCGACCGCGGCGTGATCCGGCACGTCCATCCAAAGGATCTGGGCGGCGCCGATCAGGAGCGCGCTCTGCGCGCGCGGCGCATCGGAGGGAATGCCCTTGTCGAGCAGACGGGACAGCACATGGCCAAGCGTGCCGAGCCGGCGCAGCACCGTGGCGACGAGGCGTCGCATCAGCGCGCGGTCGCGGTCGGCCAGCGTCTTCAGTCCGGGATGAGCGCCGCTGCCGTCGAGCTGGTCGTCAAGCGTGCGGTGCTTGTGCAGCACGCCGTCGACGATGTCGGCGGCAATCCGCCGTGCCGCAAGACCAGGCACTTCGGATGGAGGGACGAAACGTTGAGAAGGCATGCGGAAGCAAGGTTCTGAGCGAGCGGCAGTTCCGCCGCAAAGGGCGCATGCCTTGAGAAGGCGATCTCTGGCACGCGAATATGCCAAATGTAAGAATCGCTTGCGGGTTTTTCAGCCCTTTGGGCCGATTTCAGCAATGCGTGATTGGGCATCGCGTTGCGCCCGGTCCTGCGCTAGAAAGACCGGCGATGAGTGACCAGTCTCCCGTTCCCGCCCGCAAGCCGCTATCGCCGGCTGCCCAGCGCGCGCTGGCCGAGGCCGAAGCGCGTCGGCAGGCTGCGGCCGCGGAGGCCAAAGCGCGGCCGAAGGAGCTCCAGGGACCGAAGGGACCCGAGCCCACCCGCTACGGCGATTGGGAAACTAAAGGCATCGCCTCCGACTTCTGACGCTCCCGCTCTTGCTTAACCTCTCTCGCTTGCTTGCCGGAGAGGCAGGCGCGAAGCGTGTACCAGGACATCCGCGCGCTCGCGGCAACGATGTCGTCGGCGCAACGACCGGGACGCACGCTCCATCGATGCGGAGCTGTCCCGGTCGATCATGCGCCCCTGTCGTTCGGAGGTGCGCGATGCCATCAGCTCCTGCACGATCTCGAGCATCTGGTCGCCCGCATGCCGCCAAACAGCACGACGCTAACGCCCGTTACGATGCCGAGCTGGGCTCCAATACGAAACCTGAATGACCCCACCATTGCCTCCCTGGATCGCCCACGTCCGCGCTTGCGAGGCTGCCCGACTCAGCTCTAGCGTGGAACGATGCGTTCCCGCGGCCGTATCAATCCTCATCAGTCGTCGTTCAACGGTTCTCCGTTCCGCCGCCAATTCTCGGGCCTCCTGCCGTGGATGTTCGTGGTCGGCGTGGCGGCGGCGATCGTGCTCGCCTTTCGTCACGGAACGAACTGGCCCCTGCCGCATGCGGCCGACGACCGCGCGCAGGACGCCGAGATCATCTTGCAGCAGGCCGGCCATCCCGACGTCCGCCGTCCGGTCGACGTCATCCGCACCGTTGACGGCGACACCTTTCTGGCGCGTGTTCGCCAGCGCGAGGGCCGCGATCCCGTCGTGCGCATCCGGCTGCGCGGCATCGATGCGCCCGAGCTGAAGGCGTCCTGCCAGGCGGAGCTGGACAAGGCCGAAGCTGCGGCCCGCGCATTGCACGACCTGCTCGGCCAGGGCGGCGTGACCATCACCAATCTCGGCCCCGACAAATACGGCCGCGTTCTCGCCGACGTCTCGACCCGGCAGACTGCGAACGTCTCGGCGGCGTTGCTCTCCGGCGGCTTTGTGCGCAGCTACAATGGCGGCCATCGCGACGGCTGGTGCGCGCGCGGCTGGCGCTTCTGGTAACAAAAAAGCCGCGTCGAAAGACGCGGCTTTTCATCTCGACTGGTTCAGGCGATCAGCGCGTCACGACCACCGTCGTGCCGACGGAGACGCGGCCATAGAGATCGGTGATATCGTCGTTGAGCATGCGGATGCAGCCATAGGAGACGAAGCCGCCGATCGAGCCCGGCACATTGGTGCCGTGGATGGCGTATTCACCGCCGGCGAGCGTCATCGCCGCAACGCCCATCGGGTTGCGCGGCGAGCCGCCCGGAATGACGTCGGGGATATTCGGCTTGTCGCGCTTCACCTCGGCGGGCGGCGCCCAGGCCGGATTGAGATACTTGCCGTCGATCTTCGTCGTGCCGGCCCACTGCTTGCCGGCCTTGCCGACGCCGACCGGATAACGCACGGCATGGCCGTTATCGAGAATGAGATAGAGTTTGCGCTCGTTGGTTTTGACCACGATGGTGCCCGGCGAATAGTCGGCCAGACGCGTCCCCACCATTTCCGGCCGCGCCTCGGCCGCGGTCGACATCAAGATCCCTGCCCCGATGGTGGCAGCCAGCGCCACCGCAATCCTCATCGACATCAATCTTTCCCTTGCCCCGAACGGGTCGTCCAAATCTACGCAAAACCCGGCAATTGCCCGCTCGTCCCGACAATCTTAACCGCGCCCGTTAACCGGATGGTTTCCACACACGGCCGCCGAGGGCCAGCCAGCGGTGGGAACAAAGGAAATGTTCCAAATAAAGTAAATAACCTGAAAACAACACTCGGCGGGAAAGATGCCGGGCAGGTGTTTCCGGTCCTGCCCATCCGCGCGGCGAGATACTGGAGAGGACCGGTTTAGGACGCGCGGCCGGCTGCTACTTGCAGATTCCGGAGCCGATCCAGATCTGCAGACTGCTCGCGGCGACGCTGGAATCGACCTTGACGCTCACCCCACCAGGCGCAACGCGTGTGGCTCCGGCAGGAGCGGCGATGCCTGTGATGTCCTTGGCCAGCAGCTCGGCGAACGGGCGGTCGGACGGGGACCCATACCGCACCTCGCACATCCGCGCCGCCGCCTCGTTCCTGGTGCCACCGCCGGCCGTCGGCTCCTGCCATTTCCAGCCTAGCGCGCCCACCTCGCGCGCGAACGGCCTGATGTCGCGGTCGCGGTTGAAGTCGCCGGCAAATACGAGAGAGGCGGTGTAGTCGCCCCGATATGGCAGCCAGATGCCGAGCTTGTTGGCTTCCATCGTCTGCGGCCGCGGCTTGATGCCGGTACCGAGCAACTCGTTGGTGATCTGAGCGACCTTGGTGGCGGCAGCAAGACTCTTCGCATCCCCCGCGCGGTAATCAACCCCCGAGCGTGGCGATACGCTGTCCGGCTTGTTGTCGTTGTCGACGTCACCATCAGGACGGACCTGCTCAAAGCCGGCCTCGCGCAGCTTCGCAGAAAGGTCATCGATCTGCTGCTGAGGACGTTTGGTGTGCAGGTAGATCGCGATTCCATTGAAAGCAGTCGCCGTCGTTGTGGCCGTAGGACTCGGCGTCGGAGTCGCGTCAGGTAGAGAGGGGCGGCCTGCTGGCGGCCAATTTAGCATGACGATGATGACTGCGACACTTGCTGCCATTGCCATTGCCAACGCGATCAACCAACCCTGAAATGATCTTGGCTTTCCCCCGGCCGGTCCCGTTAAGGGTTCAGGCTCAGCTCCAGGCTGTCGCTCTTGTACAGGTCCGGGGCTGGTCGAACCGGGAAGTTCGTTGGCAGCCGATGACGTCGACCTGGTTGGAGCTGGCTGAACTCCCACTTTCAGTTGAATCGCTTGACGAAGCTTCATGAACTCCGGCGCGCTGCGATCGCCTTGCCATTTCGAAAAATCGCCTGTCTGAATACCGCGGAAACCGAGCGGAGGCTTGGCGCCGTCCAGGGAAATCGGAACGAGCTTGCCCGCGTCATTGGCGAGTCCGACTTCGTCAAAAACGTATTTGGATTTCGTCGAGGCTTTCGACCACGCGACAATCGTGCATGACGCTCTATTCAGCTCTTCCTCGATCTCCTCGCTGAAGGATCTTGCGATCTGAAGATCGTCGTCCCACCATACCGTCCACTCGGCTTCGAGCGCGTGAATGATGGGCTCGATCTGCGCGCGATCAACCTTGGCATAGCTGAAAAAGATATCGGCCAAGCACCCAGCCCTCGAATAATCGTCCTGGAATAACAACTTCAGGTTAATCCGGGAATCTTTCGCGAGCAACATTGCAGGATTGGTGACGAGGTGGGCCAAAGACGACGGGGCCACGCAAGCGTGGCCCCGTCATGAAGTTCAGAATTACGACGTTCGGATTCGATGCTCACGCATCGTCCCGGAATGACGCCGATGACTTACGCCGACTTCCGGTTCTGCCGGTTCTTGACGAGGTCGTCGACCACGGCGGGATCGGCGAGGGTCGACGTGTCGCCCAGGCTTCCCGGCTCGTCTTCGGCGATCTTGCGCAGGATGCGGCGCATGATCTTGCCGGAGCGGGTTTTGGGTAGGCCGGGTGCGAACTGGATCTGGTCCGGCGAGGCGATCGGGCCGATCTCCTTGCGCACCCAGGTGACGAGCTCCTTGCGCAGATCCTCGGTCGGCTGCACGCCGGCCATCAGGGTGACATAGGCGTAGATCCCCTGGCCCTTGATGTCGTGCGGGAAGCCGACCACGGCGGCCTCCGACACCTTCTCATGCGCGACCAGCGCGCTCTCGACTTCGGCCGTACCCATGCGGTGGCCGGAGACGTTGATGACGTCGTCGACGCGGCCGGTGATCCAGTAATAGCCGTCGGCATCGCGGCGGCAGCCGTCGCCCGTAAAATACTTGCCCTTGTAGGTCGAGAAATAGGTCTGCTCGAAGCGGGCGTGATCGCCATAGACCGTGCGCATCTGGCCGGGCCAGGACCGCGTCAGGCACAGATTGCCCGTGGTCTCGCCTTCCAGCACCTTGCCGTCGGCATCGACGATTTCAGGCACCACGCCGAAGAACGGCTGCGTCGCCGAGCCCGGCTTCAGCTTGGTCGCGCCCGGCAGCGGCGTGATCAGGATGCCGCCGGTCTCGGTCTGCCACCAGGTGTCGACGATCGGGCAGCGGTCGTCGCCGACGACGCGGTGATACCACTCCCAGGCTTCGGGATTGATGGGCTCGCCGACCGAGCCGAGCAGGCGAAGCGAGGCACGCGAGGTCTTCTTCACCGGCTCGTCGCCGCCCTGCATCAGTGCGCGGATCGCAGTCGGCGCGGTGTAGAAGATGTTGACCTTGTGCTTGTCGATGACGTTCCAGAAGCGCGAATTGTCAGGATAGTTCGGCACGCCTTCGAACATCAGCGTGGTCGCCCCGTTGGCCAGCGGCCCGTAGAGGATGTAGCTGTGGCCGGTGACCCAGCCGACGTCGGCGGTGCACCAGTAGATATCGCCGTCGTGATAGTCGAAGACGTATTGATGCGTCATCGCGGCATAGACGAGATAGCCGCCCGTGGTGTGCAGCACGCCCTTGGGCTGGCCGGTCGAGCCCGAGGTGTAGAGGATGAACAGCGGATCCTCGGCGTGCATGTGCTCGAGCGGGCATTCGGTCGTCACCATCGCCGCCGCCTCGTGGTACCAGAGGTCGCGCGTCGGGTTCATGTCGACCTTGCCGCCGGTGTGCTTGACCACGACGACCCAGTCGACGCCGTCCGTCTTGGCGAGCGCCGCGTCGACATTGGCTTTCAGCGGCACCTTCTTGCCGCCGCGCAGGCCTTCGTCCGCGGTGATGATGACCTTGGATTGGCAGTCATTGATGCGCTGGGCGAGGCTGTCCGGCGAGAAGCCCGCGAACACCACGGAGTGGATCGCGCCGATGCGTGCGCAGGCCAGCATCGCATAGGCGGCTTCGGGAATCATCGGCAGGTAGATGGTGACGCGGTCGCCCTTCTTGACGTTGCGGGTGCGCAGGATGTTGGCCATCCGGCAGACCTCGTCGTGCAACTCCTTGTAGGTGATGTGCTTTGACTGCGAGGGATCGTCGCTTTCCCAGATGATCGCGGTCTGATTGGCGCGCGCAGGCAGATGCCGGTCGATGCAGTTATGCGCGACGTTGAGGACGCCGTCCTCGAACCATTTGATCGAGATGTTGCCGGGCGCGAACGAGACGTTCTCGATTTTCGTCGGCGCCTTCATCCAGTCGATGCGCTTGGCCTGCTCCGCCCAGAAACCGTTCGGGTCCGAGATCGAGCGGGCGTACATCTCCTTGTACTTGGCCTGGTCGACCCAGGCGCGTTTCGCCCACTCCGCGGGGACGTCGTAGATCTTCTCGGACATGCTTCCCTCCACATACGGCAGGCCGAACGGCAGCGATCGGCGAGCCGACTTGATCATTGACTGATTATGCGTCGGGCTAGCCGGACCCGACAAGGAGCACAAGCTGGACCTTCGGCGGGCTGCCGGCCATGCGGAGGATCAAGGCCACCTGCTGCGACTGTCGCAGATCTGAAACAGGCCCGCGGGCGCCTTTCGGGCTGTGTACCCGCTTGCCCGGAACAGCCCGGCGCAGAGCCTCATGCGTCAACGGAGGTATTTAGAAACCTCTTCTCACTGATTCGGGACTCGCAATACGGTTCGGAACACCCTAAATGGCCAACCCGGGTCCAAAGCGACCCCTCGGAACAAAAATCAGAACAACAGCATTGATCGATAACAGACAGGGCTAAAGGCATAAGACTATGATGGATCAGCAGAATTTCGGGACGATGCGGCCCGCTTCAGCCGATCCTGCAGCCATTGCCCTCGCCAAGGCCCTCGGACAATGGCCGAAACCGGCCCCTTTCAGGCGTCTGAGCCCCAAAAGGACGTTCGACACGGCGCCCGCGACGGTCGAGGCGCTCGCTAAGGAGCTCGGTCTGCGGATCGGCGACCAGAACGAGCTGACCATCCGCCGTATCAAGCGCGGCAAGGGCTACTCCTTCGTCCGTCCCAATGGCGCGCACATCCGTGATGCCCGCACCATCCGCCGGCTGCACGCGATGGCGGTGCCGCCGGCCTATCGCGAGGTGCGCTACTCCGCCGATCCCAACTCGCACCTTCAGGCCGTGGGCCGCGATGCCGCGGGCCGGCTGCAATATCGCTATCACGCCGATTGGGAGAAGGTCCGCGAGCACCGCAAGGCGCATCGCCTGGAGAAGCTCGTCGGCGCGCTGCCAAAAATCCGGCGCAAGGTCTCGGCGTTCCTGTCGGGGGACGAGCCGACGCGCGAGTTCGCGCTCTCGGCGGTGATCGAGCTGATCGCGCGCACCGCGATCCGTCCGGGCAACGAATCCTACGCCCGCCTCAACGGTACCCGCGGCGCCACCACGCTGCTGAAATCCAACGTCACGCTGGAAGACGACAGCTTCGTGCTGACCTTCAAGGCAAAGGGCGGCAAGGCGGTGCGTAAGGAGTGCGACGCGGCCAAGCTGGTGCGCGCCATCGGCATTTTGCAGGGCGTTCCCGGCAAACGCATGTTCCAGTATCGCGATGCCTACGACATCGTGCGCGCGGTCAACACCACGCAGGTGAATGCGTTTCTGCGCGAGATCGCCGGCATCAAGATCTCGCTGAAGGATTTTCGTACGCTGATGGCGTCCGCCGTCGTGGTGGAATCGCTGTCGCGGATCACGCCGGCGACCAGCCCAGCGCGGCCGCAAGAAGCAGGTGCTGGATGCAATCCGCGCCGCCGCCGACAAGCTCTCCAACACGCCGGCGATCTGCCGCAAGAGCTACGTCCACGACACCATCGTCACCGCGTTCGAAGACGGCATCCTCGAGCGCTTCGCCGCGACCATGAAGGGCCAGCGCTCGCAGGCAAGGCGCGAGCAGCTGCTGGCGCAGGTGGTGGCGACCGCAGCGGTGTAACGGTCGTGCTGCCGTAGGGTAGGCCAAGGCGCGAAGCGCCGTGCCCACCATCTAATCCGAACTTTCGTTCTGAGTGGTGGGCACGCTTCGCTTTGCCCACCCTACAAGAGCTACGTCTTGTCCGAGACGCCCCTGTCGGGACCGGGATCGCCGCCTGCGGCTGCGGTCGTGAGCCGCTCCAGATAATGCGCCCATCCCGTCGCATGCGCGGCGGCCTGCGCCTCGCTCGGCAGGCCGCTATGGGTCATGCGCAGCAGCGTGCCGCCGTCGCGCTCGATCAGGTCGATCTCGATCAGGCTCGAGCCGGGCGGCACTTCCTGGCCGCCCTCCCAACCGAACGTGTAGGCCAGGCGATGCACAGGCACGACCTCGCGGAACGCGCCGCGGGCGACGCCGCCACGCGGGCCGACACCCTTCAGCAGATAGAGCCCGCCTGGATGTGGTTCCGTGGTCGCGCCGGAGCCCATCCAGCTCAGGATTTTCTCCGGGTCGGTCAGGTAAGCGAAGACGGTGGCGCGCGGGGCCGCGATCTGGGTCTCGCGTCGCACGATGAACGGCTCGGCCATTGGCGATCATCCCTGGATTGACCCTGGGACATGGCGGCACCGCTTGCGTCCGTCAAGGATTGCCCGTGACAAAGACGGCTCGGCTTCGTCATCATCGGGCCATGCAGCTCTCCTCGACCCTCGCCTGGCTCGTCGATGCCGCCTCGGATTGTCCCGGGGCCGACCGCCTGCTCGCGGAACTCGGCGCGCATCTGATCGCCGACGGCGTGCCGCTTGCCGCGGGCGCCCTGACGTTGGAGGTACCGCATCCGCTGATCGCGAAGCGGACGTGGCTATGGCGTGCCGACAGCGGTCAGGTGATCGAAGCGCTCGGCTTCGCGCCTGGCGGGCTGGCGCCAGACCCGCCGAACGATGCCGGCCGCCGCTGGCTGCGCGACATCGCGCGCGGCGAGGTGCACGAAGACATCGTCGGCAGGCCCAATGGACCGCAACTCGGCTGGATCGGGCCGCGTCCGTTCACCGCGCATGACATCGAGCAACTGCGCCAGGCTGCTCGCTTCGTGGCGACGCCTCTTGCCGCGCTCGCCGCGCGCGCCACATTGCGGGCGACGCTGGATGCTTATCTCGGCGAGCGCAGCGCGGAGCGGGTGCTGGCGGCGCCCTTGCGGCGCGATATCGGCGAGACCATCCAGGCCGCGCTGCTCTATGCGGATTTGCGCAATTTCACGAGCTTGTCGGAAACCTCACCACCGGCCCAGGTCATCGCGGCGCTCGACGCCTGGTTCGATCGCATCGCCGGTGCGGTTCACGCCTTTGACGGCGAGGTGCTGAAATTCATCGGCGACGGCGTCCTCGCGATCTTTCCGGTGGTCGAGGCATCCCCGCGCCGCGCCTGTGATGCTGCTCTGCGCGCGGCGAGCGCGGCCGAAGCCGGGATGGCGTATCTCAATGCTGAGCGCAGCGCGCAGGGGCTGCCGCCATTGTCGTTTGGTGCCGCACTCCATCTCGGTGAGATGCTGTGGGGCAATATCGGCGCCGCCAACCGGCTCGACTTCACCGCGATCGGTCCCGCCGTCAATCTCGCCAGCCGGCTCGAGGGATTGTGCAAGCCGCTGGGCCGGACGGTGCTGGTGTCGGGCGCACTCGCTGCCGAGACGGAAATGCCGCTCGTTGCGCTCGGATCACATTCGCTGCGCGGCATTGCCGCCCCGTGCGAGGTGTTTGCGTTACCGGACCTGTAGGGTGGGCAAAGGCGCGCTCTTCGCGCGCCGTGCCCACCATTCAAACCGCGAGCTTTCATCCTGAATGGTGGGCACGCTGCGCTTTGCCCACCCTACAAAACTACTGCACTACGGCAGCTTGCTCCTAAACCCCGCCCATCTTGCAGACGAGCTTCCACTCCTCTGCTGTCACCGGCTGCACCGACAGGCGCGAATATTTCACCAGGGCCATGTCGGCGAGCTTCTTCTCGGCCTTGACCGCGGCCATCGTCACCGGCGTCTTCAAGGGCTTGTCGGCCCTGATGTCGACGCAGACGAATTTGCCGGTCTTGTCGGTCGGATCGGGATAGGCCTCCTTGATGATCTCGGCGATCCCCACGATCTCCTTGCCCTCGTTGGAATGATAGAAGAACGCCTTGTCGCCCTTCTTCATGTTCACGAGGTTCTGGCGCGCGGTGAAATTGCGCACGCCGGTCCAGGCCTCGCCCTTGGCGCCCTTCGCAACCTGCTGGTCCCAGGACCACGCCGACGGTTCGGATTTCACGAGCCAGTACGCCATGCTTACTCCTCTGCCTTGAAGGGGCGCGTCATCAGCCCCGAGATCGCGGCATCAATCGTGCTTCGGCCGCTCAGGATCGACGCGACCGCTTCCGATACCGGCAACTCGATGTCTTGCGAAGCGGCGAGTTCGATCAGCACAGGTGCCGTGAACTCGCCCTCGGCGAGCTTGCCGGCGGGAGGCTGCTCGCCGCGGCCAAGTGCGAGGCCGAGCGCGAAGTTGCGCGATTGCGGGCTCGAGCAGGTCAGAATGAGATCGCCGAGACCGGACAGGCCGGTGAGCGTCTCGCTGCGCGCGCCGAGCGCGCGGCCGAGGCGCGTCAGCTCGGCAAAGCCGCGGGTCGTGAGCGCAGCCTGGGCGGAGGCGCCGAGCTTGCGTCCGACCGCGATGCCGACCGCGATCGCCAGCACGTTCTTGGCAGCGCCGCCGATCTCGACGCCGCGGATGTCGGTGGAGTGATAGGGGCGGAATGTCGGCGAGCCCAGCGCCTGCACCAGGCTGCTGGCCAACGCCTCATCGCTTGCCGCCAGCGTCACTGCCGTCGGCAGGCCACGCGCGACGTCGTCGGCAAAGCTCGGGCCCGACAGGATCGCCGGCTGCGCGTGCGGCGCGGCCTCGGCGATCACGTCGGTCATGAACTTGTGGGTGCCGTGCTCGATGCCCTTGGCGCAGGCGACGATCGGTTTCGCCTTTGCCAGATGCGATGCCAGGATGTTGACGGTGCCGCGCATATGTTGCGCCGGTGTTGCAATCAGCAGCATGTCCGCACGCGCGGCAAGCGCCAGATCGCTCGTCACGACAATGTCCGGAGCAAGCTGCACGCCAGGCAGTCGCGGATTATCGCGGGTCGACGCGATCCGCGCGGCATGTTCCGCATTGCGGGCCCAGAGCGTGACGCTTCGCCCTGCCCGTGCCGCCACCGTCGCCAGCGCCGTCCCCCAGGCGCCCGCGCCGATCACCGCGACGGATTGCAGCGCGGTCATGGCTAAAATCCCGCCCGCGTGTTGCCGTAACCTGCTGGCGCCGTCGCGTTGGCGTCGAGTAACCAGCGTGCGCGCGGCTGCGCGTCCATCGTGTCGGTCAGGCCGAGCGCGAGGCGTTCGGCGCCGGCCCATGCGATCATGGCGCCGTTGTCGGTGCAGAGCGCGGGCGGCGGCATGATCAGCTGCGTCCCGGCCTGCCTCGCAACGTCATCGAGGGCGCCGCGGATCGCCTGATTGGCAGCGACGCCGCCGGCAGCGACCAGCGCGCGCGGCGCGCCGAACCTTTCACGGAAAAGCCTGAGGCCGACGCTGAGCCGGTCCGCGGTCGAATCCAGCACCGCGTCCTGGAAGCTCGCGCAGAGATCGCTGATATCCTGCGGCGTGAGCTCAGCCAGCCGGCTCGCTTCGGTGCGGACCGCCGTCTTCAATCCGGACAGCGAGAAATTGGCATCGGGGCGCCCCTGCATCGGCCGCGGAAATGCAAAGCGCGTGGCATCGCCGCTTGCGGCCGCGCGTTCAACCTGCGGACCGCCGGGATAGGACAGTCCCAGCATCTTCGCGACCTTGTCGAAGGCCTCGCCGATCGCGTCGTCGACCGTGGTGCCGAGCCGCACATACTGGCCGACGCCGGTGACTGCGACGATCTGGGTATGGCCGCCCGAGGCGAGGAAGAGGCAGTAGGGAAAATCGATTCCGTCGGTGAGGCGCGGCGTCAGCGCATGCGCCTCCAGATGGTTCACTGCGACCAGCGGCGTGTCATGCACCATTGCGATCGCCTTCGCGGTGGTGAGCCCGACGATGACGCCGCCGATCAGCCCGGGCCCCGCGGCCGCTGCGACGCCGTCGAGCTGGGCATAGTCGATGCCGGCCTCGTGCATGGCACGGTCGATGATCCCGTCGAGCACGTCGACATGCGCGCGCGCGGCGATCTCCGGTACCACGCCGCCGAAACGGGCATGCTCCTCGACCTGCGACCGCACGATGTTGGACAGGATCTTGCCGCTGCCGTCGCCCGCGCGCTCGATCACGGCCGCGGCGGTCTCGTCGCAGGTGGTTTCGATGCCCAATACCAGCATTGGCGAATCGTTATCCAATTTGCGCCCTTGCGCTCATCCGTAAAGCAGAGTTCTGGTACGTCCGGTAGCATTCCCGGGTCGGCTTGCGCAATCGTCACGCGCAGCCGTCGAGGTCAATGCGTCACCGCCACGTGGTTCGGGAACACCAGCGATGTCCATCCTTGTCACACGGCCGCATCCCGACAATGAGGCGACGGCGGAAAATCTGCGCGCGCGCGGGCATGCGGTGCTGCTTGCGCCGGTGCTCAAGTTCGAGCCGGTCGCCTTCCATGGCGAGCGTGAAGCGCCCTACGGTGCCGTTCTCATCACCTCAGCCAACGCGATCCGCGCCGTCGCGCCGCAATTGCCGGACCTTGGTCTGTTGGAGCTGCCTTTGTTTGCTGTCGGCGAGCATACGGCGGCCGCGGCGCGCGAGGCCGGTTTTGGCGAGGTGATCGTTGCCGGCGGCGACGCTGCTTCCTTGCGCGACAAGGTGATGCAGAGCGCGCGCGACAAGGTGCTGAAGAAGAAGAGCACGCTGCTGTATCTCGCGGGCGCGGATCTGTCGCGCGACCTCGGCGGCGAGCTCGGTGCGGCGGGTTTCCGCGTGGTGACGCAGACGACCTATCGCATGGCGCCGGTCAAGCATCTGCCGCGCGAGGTCTGCGAGGGCTTTGCGGCCCACGGGATAGAGGCGGTGCTGCACTACTCCCGGCGCAGCGCACGTGCGTTCCTGGATGCGGCGCGGGACGAAGGCGTCGAAATCTCGGCGCTGGCGATCCCGCATTGCTGCGTGTCCGAGGCGGTTGCGGCCGTACTACGCGATGCTGGCGCGTCACAGGTTCTGGTGGCCGCAACGCCGGACGAAACTGCCTTATTCGACACCTTGGAGCGTGCGTTGCGCACCCGTTTGGCGTAAAGGTCGGGCCGAATCCGACGCAAGCTAATCCACCCTGGTATGAAGTGTGAGGAACCGTCACGATGGCCGATGACAAGCCTGAAGACGCCGGATTGGCGCCCGACGCGGGTCGCGCCAAGCGCACGCCGCCCACCATCGATATCGAGGCGACGGAAGTCTCCACCCAACCGCAGCAGGTCGCGGGCGAGCCCGAGGCGTCCGAGCATGCCGGGCAGGAGCAGGCCAGGTTTGAAGAGACGGGATCGGAAGAGGTGAAGCCCGAGCCTCAGTCCGAGTCTGGGGAGCAGCAAGCGTCCGCAGCATCCGCGCCTCTGTCAGCGCCGATTTCCCCCTGGATCATTGCGCCGTTCTCCGGTGCTGTCGCAGCGGCGGTCGTGATCGCGGTCGGCTGGATGCTGGGCTGGCCCGCGGTGCAGGCGCCGCAGGTCACTAGTGCGACAGTCGATGCGCTGAGCGGACGCGTTGCCGCGGTCGAAGCCAAGGCCGGCAAGCTCGCAGTCGATCCGGCCATGGCGGCGCGGCTCGACGCGCTGGAGAAATCCGCAAGCAGCCTGCGCAGCGACGTTGCCAATCTGCGTGCGCAGCTCGACAAGACGGCCAATGCCTTGAACGACGCGAAAGTGGCCTCGCCCGCTGCAGCGCCTGATCTTGCCGCTGTCCTCGACCGCATCGCTCAGCTCGAGCGCGCCAGCAAGACGGAGCGCGCCGAGCTCGCGCAGCAGGGCGAGAAGATCGCGGAGGCCAGGACGATGGACGACAAGCCGCTCCGCCATGTGGTGGCGGCATCCCTGCTCGACGTCGCCGTTCGCCACGGCGATCCCTATCAATCGCAACTGGCCGCGGCACGGTCGCTGGCGGCCAAGCCGGACACGCTGAAGCCGCTGGATGCGTTTGCATCGTCCGGCATTCCGACGGCGGCCGCGCTGAGCCGCGAGCTCCTCAACATCGTGCCGAAGCTGTCGCCGCCGGCGGAAGCTCCGTCGAGCGCCGCCGGCATTGTCGAGCGGCTCCAGGCCGGCGCGTCAAAACTCGTCCGCATCGAGCGCACCGACGGGGTCGGCAACGATCGCGGTGCCATTGTTGCGCGCGTGACGGCGGCTGCGCTCCGCAACGATTTCGTGGAGGCGCGGCGCGAGCTGAAGACTCTGCCCGAGGCTGATCGTGCCCCCGCGCAGGCCTGGCTCGACAAGGCCGATGCCCGCGACGCCGCGCTCGCCGCGTCCCGCAAATTCGCCGACGACACCATGGCGGATCTCGCCAAATCTGATCCGGTCAAGCCTCTTCAGTAAAGGTTCGCGCAACAATCGGCGCGTATAGGGGTCGCCATGCTTCGCATCGTCCTGTTTCTCGTCCTGATCGCACTGGCGGCGGCCGGTGCGGCCTGGGTTGCCGACCAGCCCGGCGATCTCGTCCTGACCGCGGGTAGCCTCCGCATCTCGACCACGCTTCCCAGGTTCGTGTTCTTGCTCGGGCTCTTTGCCGCGGCCGTCGTGCTGGTCTGGAGCATCCTGACGATGATCTGGCGCACGCCGGGGCGTCTGCGCCGCCGTCGCCACGAAAAGCGCCAGGCGCGGGGACGCCACGCCATCACCCACGGCCTGCTCGCGATCGGTCATGGCGATTCTGGGCTCGCCCGCCGTCACGCCGAGGCGGCGCGGCGGCATGCGCCGAACGATCCGCTCGCGCTCCTCCTGCACGCACAGTCGGCGCAGCTCGAAGGCAATCGCGACGAGGCGCAGCGCATCTTCCGCGCCATGGCCGAGCGCGAGGACACGCGGCTGCTCGGCCTGCGCGGCCTGTTCATCGAGGCGCAGCGCGCCGACGATGCAGTCGGGGCGGTGATGATCGCGGAGGAGGCAATCAAGCTGTCGCCTTCATCGACCTGGGCCTCGCATGCGGTGCTCGGCTTCCGCTGCGCGCGCGGCGACTGGAGCGGCGCGCTCGCGATCCTCGATTCGAATCTGTCTGCAGGCCTGATCGACAAGCGGACCTATCGCCGGCAACGCGGCGTCCTGCTCACCGCGCGCGCGCTGGAACTGGAAAAGATGGATCGCGACGTCGCGCGCGAGAGCGTGATGGAGGCGGTCAAGCTCGCGCCGACCCTGGTGCCGGCGGCGGTGCTCGCGGCAAGATTCGAGAGCGAGGCGCATCAGGTGCGCCGCGCCATGAAGCTGGTGGAGGCCGCCTGGCTCGCCAATCCGCATCCCGATCTCGCCGATGCCTATGCGCATGTGAAGCTCGGCGACTCCGCGCGGCAGCGCCTGCAACGGGTCGAGACGCTCGCCGCCAAGACATCTGCGAACGCGCCCGGCCATGTCGAGGGCCAGCTTGCGATCGCGCGCGCCGCGATCGACGCCTCCGAGTTCGCCCGCGCCCGCGAGGTGCTGGCGCCCTACGTCAACGATCCGACCCAGCGCGTCGCGCTGCTGATGGCCGAGATCGAGCGCACCGAGCATGGTGACGGCGGCCGCGCCCGCGCCTGGACCTTGCGCGCGGTGCGCGCCCGCCTCGATCCCGCCTGGACTGCCGACGGCTATGTCAGCGAGCGCTGGCGCCCGGTCTCCCCGGTCACCGGCCGCCTCGATGCGTTCCAGTGGCAGACACCGGTCGCGAGCCTGCCCTCGGACAAGGGCGCCACGATCGAATCCTCGGCCTTCGAGGAAGCCATGCTGGCGGCCCCGCCGCCGAAGCGGGTGACCGCCGCTCCCAGCGAAGGCCCCGTGGAACCGCCGGTGATGGCCTCGGTGCCGGCACCGGCCGCCCAGGACAATTCGCCCCCTCAGGCCAAAGAAGTTGCCGAGGAAAGCGCCAAGGACGCTGCCAAGGAAGCTGCCAAGGGAACCGCCAAGGACGCTGCGAAGGACGACGAGCCGGCTGTCACGCCCTCCGAGCCGGCGAATCCGGCTCCGGCGCCCGCCGAATCATCGCCGCCGGCGGCAACGCCGGTGTTCCGAACCCGAGCCGACCTCGGCAAGCCGGCATCGGCGCCGATCCAGCCCGTCATCCCGATCGTCCGTGCACCGGATGATCCCGGCAATCGACGACGACGGCCCGAGCGATGAATTTACGGAACAAATCGGCACGCCCAAGGCCCAAGCAAAGGCCCAGGCCGGCGGCTGGCGCGGATTCTGGTCCCGCTGGGGCGCGTAACGCCGCATTTCAGGCCCGGCTTGTCCTTGCCAATTCCGGCCATGCCCGATATCAGGAGCGCACGTATCGGGGCCGCCACGTCCGGGCCCCGGCAGGGTTCGCCGCAATAGCTCAGTCGGTAGAGCACGTCATTCGTAATGACGGGGTCGGGGGTTCGAATCCCTCTTGCGGCACCAGCGCCTCGCCCGCCGGCGATCTCGGCTCCTGCGCCTACTGCGGTGGTCGCTCCCACTACGGCTACCACCGCCTCAGCGCCGGTCACAACGACCAAGCCCGCCACCAGGACCACGGCAAGACTGGACAAGCCGAAGCACAAGCACAGCTGGACTGAGCGCCGCATCATCAGCGAGTGGCACCGCCACGGACATCTATTGGTAGGCACCATCCCCGTTTCGAAAAGCAAATGGCCGGGCGAGAGCCCGGCCATGACGTCTTGAGGAAGCGTTTCAATCGCGCTTACTGCGAGACCGTCTGCACCACGCTTCCGATCGGGCGCGTGTTCGTGCCCGCGGTCGGCACCTTCATGTCCTTCATCAGCGCTTCGTCATATTCCGGCAGCGTCTGGAAGGTCGTCTTGGCCTTCATCTGCACGACCTTGTAGCCGCCGGCCTTGAGCCGCGCGAGCAATGTCGGCAGGGCGATGCCGGTGTTCTTCTGGAAATCGTGCATCAGGATGATGCCCTTGCCGAGCTTGTCGAGCCTCGTCATCACGGTCTCGACGATCTTCTCCGGGGTTGCCCCCTTCCTGAAGTCGAAGGAGTCGATTTCGGTCGAGAACATCGCGACGTTGCGGGTGCCGAAATAGGTCACCATCGCCGGATTGTGCTGAAGCTGCGGGAAGCGGAAGAACGGTGCCGGGTTGGTGCCGAGCGCGAATCTCACCGCGCTAAAGCCCTTCTCGACCTCGTCCTTGACCTGTTGCTCCGTCATCTTCTTGCTGTTGAGGTTGACGTGCGACCAGGTGTGCGTGCCGACCGTGTGGCCCTGGGCCAACACCTGCTTCAGGATTTCCGGATGGTAGGTCGCGTGCTTGCCGACCGAGAAGAACAGGCCCTTGGTGCATTCGTCCGCAAGCGCCTTCAGCACGGCGGGCGTGTTGACCGGCCATGGACCGTCGTCGAAGGTCAGCACGACCTCCTTCTCGGTCAGGAAGTCGAACTGCTTGAAGTGTTCGAAGCCGAAGCCCGGTCCGCCTGTCGTGTCGATCTCGACCACGCGGGACACTCCCAACGCGGTCGGATTGGCGCAGGCTTGTTTCGGCTGCATCGGCATGGCTGGCGTGGGCGCAGGTACCGAAGCCGCTGCGGCCGGCTTGGCCGCGATCGCCGCGGTGGTCTCAACGTCGTCCTTGGCGGCGAGCTTCGCCTGTGCCGGCAATGGGTCGGCGGGCGCGGGCGGCAACTGTCTTGGGAGCGCCCTGATCGGCGCGCGCGGAATAATAAAACCAACCGCCGGCGGCGATCACGACCGCGGCAACTACACTGGCCAGCATCAGGCCCAACGCATTACGCATCGCAACTCTTTCCAATTACGCAACCAAACCGGCGGAATTTCCCGCGCGACAAGCCATTAATGCGAAGTAAGAGTTAACGTGACACCAACGCGACGGCGGTTGCGGAGGAATTTCAGCGAGGTGCGCCAAAGTGACTGATGTCACAGAGGATGGGCCTCCCGTGAGCATCATCACAGTGGAAACGGTTTTGCCGGAGCATCGTAGCTCCCACCGACAACGGGCCCGCTTTGCGCGGTGCCAATGGGAGCTTCAAATGACCAAGTCGTTTACCGCCAAGTCCCTAACCAGCAAGATCCGCGACACCAGCCTGACCCTCGGTCTGGCCGCCATCGTCTCGATCGCTTCGACGAGCGCGAGCTTCGCCTTCTCGGCCGAGGCGCAGCAGATGTGCACCGGCGATGCCTTTCGCCTGTGCTCGGCGGAGATCCCGAACATCCCGAAGATCACGGCGTGCATGATCAAGCATCGCTCGGACTTAAGCGCCGGCTGCCGCGCGGTGATGGACAAGAACCTCGCCAAGGGCGCCTCGCGCAAGGTCGCTGACGCCCAGGACAAGCAGTAAAAGACAAGCAGTAAGAGCGCGCAACCGAGATCGTTGCGTCGGTCAGCTCCCCTCGCGATGTGCCCCCGGCGTCAAGCCGGGCCCGCACGTTGGCGTTCGTCCCGTTCGGCAACAAAGCCGTTGCGGCTCCGGGATCATCGCACTAGCTTCGCCCGCACATTCTTTTGCGCTACGAGGCATTACGCGATGGCCAGATTTCTTTTCATCATCCCTTTGCTCCTGTGCGCATCGGGCGCGTCAGCGCAGCAGCAGCCCGGCCACGATGCCTGCGCACGCGATGTCAGCCGCTTCTGCCGCGCCGTGATGAACAATGGCGACGGCGCCGTGCTCGCCTGCCTGAAGCAGCACCGCGCCCGCCTCAGCAAGGGCTGCGACAAGGTGCTGACGGATCACGGGCAGTGATCGTCATTCCGGGGCGCGCGAAGCGCGAACCCGGAATCCATTTCCCCAAATGTATGCCGTTCGATGGATTCCGGGCTCGCGCTTCGCGCGCCCCGGAATGACGAGAGACCTACGTACTGCTCCCCGCCGCGGTCGCGACCACCGGCAGCACCTCGCCACCCGCACGGTCCGGCGTCTCGTCCTTCCAGCGCACCGAGCCGAACGGACGTTCCAGCATGCGGCGGATCCGCACCGGCTCGGGGCCGATGTGGAAATCGATCGCCTGCTGATGCAGCGCGCGTTCGGACTGGGTCGAGCGGTTGCGCTGACGTAAGTAATCGAACCAGGTCGGGCAGTGATAGCGCTCGGTCCACAGCTCGGGGTCGGCGATGTCGCGCGCGATCGACCAGCCATAGGCGCCGTTGCGTTGGCGGGAGAGCTGCACGTCCTGCATCACATTGTGGAACGCGCGCGCGTTCTCCTGGGCGACCCGGTATTCGATCTCGACCACCAGCGGGCCGCTACGCCCCGTCAGCGACAGCTTCACCTCGGGATCGGCCAGCATGTCCGCATCCTCGTTGCGCGCGCCGACGCGCGGCATCGTGAGCCAGATGCCGAGCAGTGGCGAGATCAGCATCAGGCCGGCCGCCGTCAGTAACGCCATCTCGACGCCGGCATAGTCGGTGAGATGGCCCCAGCCCCAGGCGCCGATCGCGATGCCGCCGGCGATCGCGGCCTGGAACGCTGCCAGCGAGCGGCCCGCGACCCAGCGCGGCGCCGAGAGCTGCACGCCGATGTTGAACAGCGCGATCGCAGCCATCCAGACGGCGCCGGCCAAGACCAGCGCGGTTGCCGTCAGCACCGGTTCGGTGCTCAGGGCCAGGGCCGCCATCGCGAAAGCCATCGAGATGGTGCAGGCGCGGATCGCCGCCTCGCCGCTCATGCGCTTGCGGAGTTCGTGGATGTTGAGCGCGCCGATCACCGCGCCCATGCCGAAGGCACCGAGCATGATGCCATAGGTTTGCGCGTCGCCATGGAGGAGATCACGCGCGACCAGCGGCATCAGCGCCATCACGGCGCCGCCGATCAGGCCCATCACCAGCGTGCGCAACAGCACGATCTTGATCGGCGGCGAATTGGTGATGTAACGCACGCCCGAGACCATGGCGCGGTTGAGCTTCTCGCGCGGCAGGCGCGAGGGCTCGGTGCTGCGGCGCCAGAGCAGCAGCACCACCAGCAGCGGCAGATAGAGGATCGCATTGCAGGCGAACGCAGCCACGGCGCCGAGCGTCGCGACGATGACACCGCCAACCGCAGGACCGAAGCTACGCGCGATGTTGTAGCTGATGCCGTTCAGCGCCACCGCGGACGCCAATGCGCCGGGCGGCACCTGCTCACTGACCGAGGATTGCCAGGCCGGGCCGAACAGCGCATTGCCGCTGCCGACGACGAAGCAGAAGGCGAGCAGCAATTCGGGGGTGATCAGGTTGAAGCCGGCCAGCACGGTGAGCGCGCTCGCGCCGATCAGCGCGATCGACAGCGAAACCACGCTGACGATGCGGCGGTCATACATGTCGGCGATGGCGCCGGCCGGCATCGAGATCAGCATGATCGGCAGCATGAGCGCGGTCTGCACCAGCGCCACCTTGTCGGCCGAGGCCGCCATTTGCGTCATCGCCCAGGCCGCGCCCACGCCCTGGATCAGGAGGCCGAGATTGGAGAGCAGGCTGGCGAGCCAGATCCGCCGGAACACGGTGTACCGCAGGGGCGCGGCAATGCCGTCGGCGGCACTTTTCTGGCGGTTCGTCTGCTCGGTCATATCCCCTTCCAAACGGTCTGGCAGAAAATGGTCTTAGAGCGATCTTGGGCGATTCCGGCAGATTCAGTGATGCCCGCGAAAGTCCTTCGCTGTCCAGTGGTTAGGCCGCTATAAGCGGTGCAAAGAGGCGGGTCTTGCCGGGGAGGAACAGATGAAGCTGTCGCGACGGACGATTTTGCAGGGCGTTGGCAGCTTGCCTTTCGCAATTGCGAGCTTGCGGACGGAGGCTATGGCGCAGACCGCACCTGCGGCCACGCCGAGCCCTGAGGTGCCGCCGATCCTGTTCGTCCACGGCAATGGCGACTACGACGCGCTCTGGATGACGACGCTTTGGCGGATGGAGTCCAACGGCATCGCACGGGATCGCATGATGGCGATCAATTTCACCGACCCCTTGGCGCGCAGCGACGACAAGGTCGAGCAGGCGAACCGTTCCTCGACCGAGGACCAGCGCCGTGAGCTCGCCGCTGCCATCACTGAACTGAAGCGCCGCACCGGTGCGCCTCGCGTGGCGCTGGTCGGCAGCTCGCGCGGCGGCTATGCCATCCGCAACGTCATCAGGAACGGCGGCGCCGGCGATGTCAGCCATGCCGTGCTGTGCGGCACGCCCAATCACGGCGTGTTCGCGACCGACGACCAGCCGAACAATGAGTTCAACGGCCGCGGCGCGTTCCTGCGCGGCTTGAACGAAGGCGAGAGCGAGGTAACGCCGGGCGTTGCATTCCTCACGCTGCGCAGCGACGGCATGGACAAATATGCGCAACCCGACGGCCGCTTCATCGGCAAGCCCGGCACGCCGATCAATGTCACTGCCGAGGGGCCGGAGCTGAAGGGTGCCACCAATCTCGTGCTCGGCGCGCTCGACCATCGCGAGGTGGCGTTCCATCCGCGCGCCTTCCGCGAGATCTACAAGTTCATCGCGGGGCGTGAGCCCCAGCGAATTGCGATCGTGCCGGAGCAGAGTGTCCGCCTGAGCGGACTCGTCACTGGCACGCCCGGCGGTGTGTCGACCAATCGCCCGGTCGCGGGTGCAACGGTCGATGTCTTCCGTGTCGACCCCGATACCGGTGAGCGCAAGGGTGGTGCGCTGCACAGCTCAAAGACCGGCTTCGACGGCCGCTGGGGGCCGGCGCAGGTCGAGCCCGCCTGGTCGCTCGAATTTGTTCTGACCTCGCCGGATGCGCCGACGACGCACATCTATCGTTCGCCGTTCCCACGCTCGTCCGACGTCGTGCATCTGAGGCCTGCGCGCCCGCTCGGACCGGCCGACAAGGATGCCGGCGCCGTCGTGATCATGTCGCGTCCGCGCGGCTATTTCGGCCTGCCGCGGGACGTGGTGCTGTTCGACGGCAAGCAGCCCGCCGACGTCAAGCCAGGCGTGCCCACGGATGCGACAGCAACCCTGCGGCTTCCGGCCAGCGAGGTCGGGCGTAACATCGTGGCCCAATTTGGCGAAGAACGGATTGTGGCACGCGCCTGGCCGGCCTCCGAGAAGCGGATTGCGATTGCCGAGCTGACTTACTAGCTATTTGCCTGCGTCACATCTCTCGGGAGGGAGCCATGAACATCGCCAGCGTGCGTCGGCCCATCATCCCTCCGGCTCCCCCGCGTGCGCCCGACGACATGTCGTTCTTCGCCCGTCTCGCGGTGATCCGGCAGAACATGATCGCGACCTGGGGACAGCGCGCCTATGAGGAAGACGTCATCCCGGGCCGCTTCTTTTTCCGCAACAGTTTCATCCTCAACCAGCCGGATGCGATCCGGCACGTTCTGCTCAGCAATTACGAGAACTACACGCGCACGCCGGCCGGCATCCGCATGCTGCGCCCCGTGCTCGGCGACGGCCTTCTGATCGCGGAAGGTCATTCCTGGACCTTTCAGCGCCGCACGCTCGCGCCGGCCTTCACGCCGCGCGCCACCGCAAATCTCGTCCCGCACATGACGGCGGTGCTCGACGAGACCATCGCCAAGCTCGACGCGCGCGCGAGTGAAGACGTCGACCTGCGCGAGGTCATGCAGCGCATGACGCTCGAGATCGCCGGGCGCACGATGTTCTCGTTCGGCATGGACCGCCACGGCGCGACCTTGCGCAACTTCATCATGGAATATGCCGCGAGGCTGGGGCGTCCCTATTTCCTCGACATGGTGCTGCCGGTATCCTGGCCGAGCCCGATGGATTTTGCCCGCGCCCGTTTCCGCAAGCGCTGGACCGAGTTCGTTGCCATGCTGATCGCCGAACGGCGCGCGGCCGGCAAGAAGGACGGCGCGCCGCCGCGCGACCTGTTCGATCTCATGGACGAGGCGCGCGATCCCGAATCGGGCAAGGGCTTCTCGGACGAGCAGCTCGTCGACGAGGTCGCGACGATGATCCTCGCGGGACACGAGACCACCGCGACAGCGCTGTTCTGGGCGCTCTATCTGCTCGCGCTCGATCCCGACACGCAGGAGGAGGTCGCCTCCGAAGCGCACGGCGAACATCTCGACAGCATGGCCGACATCGACCGCCAGAAATTCACCCGCGCCGTGATCGACGAGACCATGCGGCTCTATCCTCCAGCCTTCCTGGTCGCACGGGCCGCGCGCGAGAAGGATAATGCGGCGGGCGTCGAGATCGGCAAGGGCGACATCATCATGATCGCGCCTTGGCTGCTGCACCGGCACGAGAAGCTGTGGGATCAGCCGAACGCGTTCATTCCAAAGCGCTTCATGTCGAAGGAGCCGGACCGCTTTGCGTACCTGCCGTTCGGCGCAGGTCCGCGCGTCTGCGTCGGTGCGCCGTTTGCCCAAGCCGAATCCGTGCTGGCCCTGGCGCGGCTGATCGGAGCGTTCCGTGTCGCGCTCGCCGATCCGGCGACGCCCGTGATCCCGCATGGCGTCGTCACGACCCAGCCGGACCACTCACCCATGTTCCGCATCACGCGTCGGTGACAGGCGCTCGTCTGGTCGATGGCGTGATACACCCTAGATAGAGCCCCGCCATGAGCGACATCCAGGCCCAGTTCTCCGTTCTGAAGCAGACCGCCGACGCCAAGGTGGTCGATGCGATCGCGCAGCTGATCGCCCAAGGCCAAGATCGCGACCTTAACCGCATCAATGTGCTGGATTTTGCCGATCGCACGGGGCTCGACCAGGAGAAGGTCATTTCCGGATTCCTGCATGCCTCGCGGCTCGGCCTGTTCGACATGAGCTGGAACGTGCTGTGTCCTGGCTGCGGAGGGGTTTTGGGCGCACACGCAACGCTGAAATCGTTGAAGCACGAAGACTACAACTGCGCGCTCTGTGCAGCCGGATACGAGGCATCTGTCGATGAGATGGTCGAGGTGGCCTTCACCGTCAGTCCGCGGGTTCGCCGCATCGGTGCTCACGATCCCGACACGCTGCCGATCTGGGAATATGTGCGGCAGATGTTCTGGAGTTCGGGCGTCGACATCAACGATGAAACATTTTCGCGCCTGATCAACGAGGTGACGCTGGAGGCACTCGAATTGCCTGCCGGCGAGAAGGCAATCCTATCGCTGAACCTGCCCAGCCAGTTCATTATCGTGTTCGAACCGGTCACTCATTCTGCTCATTTCCTGGACGTCCAGGGTGAGCCGACGAGCGAACGCCAGCAGCTTTCGATCATGTTCAACAAGCTGGAGGCGCCTACGGGGACCACCGTGATGCGCCCCGGTCCGTTGCGCCTCACGCTTGAGAATCAATCGGGCGGTCGCGTGTTGCCCTCGATCTGGATTGCTGCCGACGCGCTGCATGAGATGATCGGCAAACGCAAGCCAATTCTGACCGCCAAGCGGATGCTGTCCAATCAGACGTTCCGCGATGTCTTCAAGGCCGACAATCTCAATGTCGACCAGCGATTGAAGATCACGTCCCTAACCTTCCTGTTCACCGACCTGAAGGGATCGACGGCCCTGTACGAGCGCGTCGGCGATCTCACTGCGTTCGATCTTGTGCGCGCGCATTTTCGTGCGCTGCTGGAGATCATCGCTACCGAGAAGGGTGCAGTTGTGAAGACGATCGGCGATGCCGTCATGGCGACCTTCGTCAGACCTGAGCACGCCATCACCGCGGGGCTGCACATGCGTGCAGCCATGCACGAACTGAACAAGCAGCGCGGCTCCAACGACCTCATTCTCAAGATCGGCATCCATGAGGGTCCCTGCCTTGCGGTCATGCTCAACGAGCGGCAGGATTATTTCGGCCAGACCGTCAACATCGCCGCCCGCGTGCAGAGCCTGTCGACCGCACAGGAAATTCACATCACCGGGCCGGTGCTGGATGCGCCGGCGGTCGCCGAAATCCTTCAGCAGCGCGAGATCAAGCCGATCCAGAAGCAGGCCGCGCTCCGTGGCATCGCCGACAAGATGGTGGTGTACGAGATACCGTGAGGGGCGGAACGAGATCGCCACATTCTCCGTCATTGCGAGGAGCCCTTGCGACGAAGCAATCCAGGCTGCCTCCGCGGAATGATTCTGGATTGCTTCGCTGCGCTCGCAAATGACGAGGTGGAGGCAGATGGGTATTACATCTCCATTGTCTTGGCTGGACAAGCCCGGCCATGACGGCCACTCGCCCGAACAGATTGCCGAAACGTAATACGCGCGCGGAACTGACGCACGTTGCGCCGATTGGGTTTCCCGCTCATATAATGCTGGTAACGGCCGCGCTCCTTGCGGCGTCATCGATCTCGGTAGGACCTTATGCTCGACGGTTTGCGCCAATTCATCGCTGATATTGTCGGTCCTCAGCACCAGGCCCGTGCATTCGGCGACAGCGATTATCGGCTCGCGGCCACTGCGCTGCTGATTCACGTGGTCTCGCTGGACGGCCGGCCGACAGCAACCGAGCAACGCAAGCTGCATGGCCTGATCGAAAGCCATTTCGAGCTGGACCGCGGCACCGCGGATCGTCTGATCGCAGACGCCACCCAGGTCGAGGGCGAGGCGGTTGATCTCTATCGCTTCACCAGCGTCATCATGCGCTCGCTCGACGAAGAGGGGCGCAAGCGCATCGTGCAAATGATGTGGGAACTGGTCTATGCCGACGGCCAGGTCAGCGAGTTCGAGGACAACGTCGTCTGGCGCGCGTCCGACCTGCTCGGGGTCTCCCAGCGCGACCGGATCGAGCTGAAGCACGCAGCTGCAGAGAGGGCCGATGGAAAGCCAAGGATAGCGGCGGCTGACGGCTCTGGACTCTGCGAGCCGCGGCCTGCGGGCACATGAAGAAACTTTAATTTATTTGGCACCTGCGCCGAATTCGCCTGTAAATCAACGGTCTTTCAGCGCGGCCTGTCGTTCTGCTCAGGTGGCCATGATGGCAGTGCCGCTTGCCTGTTGCGCTCGGCCTATGCTCTCGTTCCGCCGTTGCGGGGCCAAAATACTTGAATTCAAGAGACGTTGATCGTGGCTGAGCGGGTGACGCTGATTACTGGTGCCTCGGCGGGCATCGGGATGGAGCTGGCGCGTGTGTTTGCCGCCAATGGACATCGCCTCGCATTGACCGCGAGACGGGCGGATCGGCTCGAAGCGCTCGCGAATGAGCTCGCTGCCAAGGGCGGCAAGAAGCCGATCGTGATCGCCTGCGATCTCGAGGACGCGGATGCCGGCGAGACGATCGCGGCAGCGCTTGCCGCCGAAGGTGTCGAGCTCGACCATCTCGTCAACAATGCTGGCTTCGGTGTGTTCGGCGATGCCATCGAGCACGATCGCGCCGAGCAGCTCGGCATCGTCGATGTCAACGTCCGGGCCGTGACGGATCTGTCGCTGCGCTTTGCCGATCAGCTCATCAGGAACAAGGGCGGTCTTCTCAATGTCGGCTCGGTCGCCGGCTTCCTGCCCGGCCCCGGCATGGCCGTGTACTACGCGTCCAAGGCCTATGTGATTTCCTTCACCGAGGCGTTGCGGGCCGAGCTTGCACCACGCGGCGTCCGCGTCACCGTGCTTTGTCCGGGCCCGGTGCCGACCGAATTCCAGGCCCGCGCCGGCGTCGGCTCCCAACATGACACGGCCCTTCTCAACGTCTCCGCCGCCGAAGTTGCGCAGGAGGCGTATCGTGGCCTGATGGCCAACAAACGGGCAGTGCTGCCGGGTCTCGGCATCAAGATTGTGCCGTTCGCGCTGCGTTTCTTCCCGCGCGGCTTCATCCTGGCAGCCACCAGTCGGTTCCAGCGGCGCAGGCGATAGAGAAATCGCAGAGCTCCCGTAGTGGCCCGGGGTTTGCTTATCGGACCTGTGTGCGCGAACTCACACGATGTTAACCATCGCTTAGCTATGCTGGTGGTCTGAACCGATAGCACTCGCAGAGGCCATGTCGTTCCGGACGGACAGGTTTGGTGGCGCAGAGGTGGTAGCCTTCCCGCAGAGGGCGCCGAGCGCCGCCGCCTCCGAAATCCGGCTCCCGGTTCTGATCGTCCTGCATCAGGAATGCTCGACACCGGGCCGCGTCGGCAATGCGCTGCGCGCGCTCGGGCATCGCCTCGACATCCGCCGTCCCCGCTTCGGCGATCCCCTGCCCGAGACGCTGGATCAGCATGCCGGCGCCGTGATCTTCGGCGGCCCGATGAGTGCCAACGATCCCGACGATTACATTCGCCGCGAGATCGACTGGATCGAAATTCCGCTCCGCGAGCAACGGCCGTTCCTCGGCATCTGCTTAGGTGCGCAGATGCTGGCGATGCAGCTGGGGGCCCGCGTCGCGCCGCATGCCGAGGCACTGACCCAGATCGGGTACTACCCGATCAGGCCGACCGCCGCTGGGCGCGCGCTCTGCCCGCACTGGCCGGCGCAGGTCTATCATTGGCACCGCGAGGGATTTGAGCTGCCTGAAGGCACCGAGCTGCTCGCCGAAGGCGATGATTTTCCGGTGCAGGCGTTCCGTGCCGGCAGTGCTTTCGGCGTGCAGTTTCACCCTGACGTGACCTACGCGATGATGCATCGCTGGACCACGCGCGGCTATGACGGCTTCAGCGCGCCCGGTGCGCGGCAGCGGCATCATCACTTCGCGGATCGTGCCGTCTACGACGTCGCGGAGCGCGCCTGGCTCGATCATTTCATCGACGGCTGGCTGGCGCGCCGGCCGGTGCTGGCGCAAGCCGCCGAGTGATCGCGCCTTCGCGCGAGGTCGTTGGCGCAGGTCCTTGGCGGCCCTTGCCTCTTCCCCGAATATGCTAGGCTCGTTCCTAACGAGCGCGCACCAACGCGTGCCGGCAAACAAGGGAGAGAGCCATGGCCTACGAACACATTCTCTACGAGGTGAGCGACAAGATCGCGACCATCACGCTCAATCGCCCGGATCGCATGAATGCGTGGACGCCGATCATGGAGCGCGACGTGCGCCATGCGATGGAAGCCTCAAGCGCCGACGACAATGTCCGTGTCATCGTGCTCACCGGCGCCGGCCGCGCCTTCTGTGCCGGCGCCGACATGGATGCACTGAAGGGGCTCGACCCCGATGACGTCAGGCGCGCATCGAACCTGCCGCCGTTCGACATGAACCGCCGGCCGGATTGGCAGACGCGCTACGGCTATTACCCTTCGATCAAGAAGCCTGTCATCGCCATGCTCAATGGCGCGACTGCCGGCATTGGACTCGTGCACGCGCTCTATTGCGACCTGCGCTTTGCCGCCGACAACACGGTGTTCACGACGGCCTTCGCGCGGCGCGGCCTGATCGCCGAGCATGGCATCAGCTGGATGCTGCCGCGTATCGTCGGCCACGCCAACGCGCTGGATCTGTTGCTCTCGGCAAGGCGCGTGTCGAGCGAGGAGGCGCTGCGGATCGGGCTGGTCAACCGGCTCTCTCCGCCGGAGAAGCTGCGCGAGGAGACTTATGCTTATGCGCGCGATCTCGCCGACTTCGTCTCGCCGAGCGCCATGGCCGTGATCAAGCGGCAGCTCTACGAGGTGCCGTTCCAGACGCTGGCCGAGGCGACGATCGAGGCCAACCGGGAAATGATGGTGGCGCTGAACGGGAGTGACTTCAGGGAGGGCGTGGCGAGCTTCATGGAGAAGCGGCCGCCGAGGTTTACGGGGAGGTAGGGGGATGCGGAGGGAGCCCGCCGTCGCCCTTCGGGCTATGGCGCGGCAGCCTTCGCTCACTTCGCTACGATGGACTTCCCCAGGCTTGCCTAGCCGTAGCTCGCGAAGCGAGCGAAGGCTGGTGGAGCCAGGCGGGATCGAACCGCCGACCTCGTCATTGCGAACGACGCGCTCTCCCAGCTGAGCTATGGCCCCTTTGCTGGCCGCTCTGGTGAATGCGGCCGACAACCGGGCGCCATTTAAGTCCCCGCCAAGGTCAAGTCAAGGACGGGTGTAACCCGGTTTTAGCCATGGAGGCGCCGACTTCCCTTGTTTGGCCCGGGGGGAACCGATATCTAGCAACAGGCGTCAATCCCGACCGCAGCCAGAATTTTCAAAAAGCCAGAGGCCTCAAAAGCCATGCGTGCCGTTCTCGACATCGTCATCATCGTGCTCGACCTCTACGTCTGGCTGCTGATCGCCTCTGCGATCCTGTCCTGGCTGATCGCCTTCAACGTGGTGAACACCCGCAACCAGTTCGTGTCGGCGGTGGCGGAGTTCCTGTACCGGATCACCGAGCCTCTGCTGGCGCCGATCCGCAATTTCCTGCCCAGTCTCGGCGGTCTCGACATCTCGCCGATCATCCTGATCCTGATCATCATGTTCATCGAGCGGGTGATCCTGTACTACATCTACCCGAACGTGATCTGAGCAGGCGGGAGCGCCTTGGTTGCGAAAGAAGCTTCTAGCGAACCCTGGCGTTACTCGGCCGCAGGAATCAGCATCGCGCTACGGGTGACGCCGCGCGGCGGCCGCGACGACATCGATGGGATCGAGCAACTCTCGGATGGCCGGAGCGTGCTCAAGGTGCGGGTGCGCGCCATTGCCGATGGCGGCGAGGCCAACAAGGCCGTTCTGGTGCTACTGGCGAAATCGCTCGGCGTTCCCAAGAGCAGTGTAAAGCTGCTATCCGGAGCGACCTCGCGGCTGAAGCAGATCGCGGTCGATGGCGATCCGGCGCGGCTCGGAGAAACCCTGCGCCAGCTCACATCGGCCAAATCGATAGACTGAGAGAACGGATATGACCGCTGAGATCATCGATGGAAAAGTCATTGCCGCGGACCTCCGGGCCCGCGTCACTGAGGAGGTCGCCCGCGTCAAGCGCGAGCACAATCTGGTGCCGGGCCTCGCGGTGGTGCTGGTCGGCAACGACCCCGCCAGCGAGGTCTATGTCCGTTCCAAGCATACCCAGACCCAGGCCGCCGGCATGGCCTCGTTCGAGCACAAGCTGCCGGCCGACGTCTCGCAAGGCGATCTGCTGGCGCTGGTCGCAAAGCTCAACCGCGATCCCGCCGTGCACGGCATTCTCGTGCAATTGCCGCTGCCGAAGGGGCTGAACACCGAGGCCGTCATCAACGCCATCGATCCGGCCAAGGATGTCGATGGCCTGCATCCGAACAATGCCGGCCGGCTCGCCGGCGGCTTCGAGGCGCTGTCGCCCTGCACGCCGCTCGGCTGCATTATTTTGACCAAAAGCGTGCATGCCTCGCTCGAAGGCATGAACGCCATCGTGATCGGCCGCTCCAATCTGGTCGGCGCGCCCGCTGGTGCAGCTGCTGCTGAACGAGAACGCCACGGTGACCATCGCGCATTCGCGCTCGCGCGACCTGCCCGGCCTCGTGAAGAAGGCCGATCTCGTCTATGCCGCGGTCGGACGGCCAGAGATGGTGCGCGGCGACTGGCTGAAGCCGGGTGCGACCGTGATCGATGTCGGCATCAACCGCATTCCGAAGCAGGACGGCAAGACGCGCCTCGTCGGCGACGTCGCCTATCAGGAAGCACTCGCCGTCGCCGGCGCGATCACGCCGGTGCCGGGCGGTGTCGGCCAGATGACGGTGGCGTGCCTGCTCGTGAATACGCTGCGGGCTGCTTGTGCGATTGCCGGCCTGCCGAAGCCGGCGGTGTAGTCCACCTCGCCCCGCTTGCGGGGAGAGGTCGAATTCGATCGCAGATCGAATTCGGGTGAGGGGGTACAGGTCCGTCGGCGGCGTAGCTTGCGGAGAAAGGCCCCTCAACCCAACCCTCTCCCCGTAAGAACGGGGCGAGGGAGCAAACCTTTGTCCGGGCCGATGCCTCAGCCCTTCTTCTTCTTCTCGCGCTCGATGCCTTCGAGGATCAGCTTGTGCGCATCCTCCGGGCCGCCCCAGCGCAAAATCTTCACCCACTTGCCCTTTTCGAGATCCTTGTAGTGCTCGAAGAAGTGCTGGATCTGCTGCAGCGTGATGTCCGGCAGGTCGGAATAGCTCTTCACCTTGTCGTAGCGCTGCGTCAGCTTGGACGACGGCACCGCCAGGATCTTCTCGTCGCCGCCGGCTTCGTCTTCCATGAACAGCACGCCGACGGGGCGCACGCTCATGACGGCGCCGGGGATGATGGCGCGGGTGTTGATGATCAGAACGTCGCAAGGGTCGCCGTCATCCGACAGCGTATGCGGGATGAAGCCGTAGTTACCGGGGTAACGCATCGGCGTGTAGAGGAAGCGGTCGACCACCAGCGTGCCGGCCTCCTTGTCCATCTCGTACTTGATCGGTTCGCCGCCCACGGGGACCTCGATGATGACGTTGACATCGTGGGGGACGTTTTTTCCGATCGAGACCGCATCGATACGCATTCAAGACTCCGTTGTTGCCGAGGTGAAATCGCGCCCGGCAGCGATTTTGGCGCTGTCATACGCGGGCTCGGCCCGCTGATCCATCGCGTTTTTGTGAAATAATGAATCCGGCGATCACCGGCTCTAAAGGCAACGGTATCGACGGACGGGAAACGCTGCCGAATCAGGTTTCAGCAGCTCAATTGGTCCAAGCGAAGGCAACCTTGTCGAGCGATTTCGGCCCGAACCGCTCCGACGAGCGTGCGACCATGCGCCCACCCAACGCCCGGTAGAACTCGGTCGCCGGGTCGTTGTCGGAGAGCGCCCACACCACCATGCTCTTCAGCCCGCTCTGCATGAGGTCGCGGCGGGCGGCAGCGAACAGGCGGCGGCCGAAGCCGAGCCCCTGGAATTCCGGACGCAGGTAAAGCTCGTAGATCTCGCCGTCGAAATGCAGGCTGCGGGCACGGTTGCGGCCGTAATTGGCATAGCCCGCAATCTTGTCACCGAACACCAGCACGCTGACGCGGCTGCCCTTGCGGATCGCGCTGTCCCACCACTGCGGACCGCGGCGGTTGATCAGCTTCTCCAGCTCGGCGCCGGGAATGATGCCCTGATAGGCCGAACGCCAGGCTTCGTCATGGGTCGATGCCACCGCAGTTGCATCTGCAGCTTTGGCCGGCCGGACCTCGATCAGGGTTGTGCTCATGAACGCGATCAAACCAAGTCGCCGCGTCGGCGGCAAGACCTATCGTTAATTATCGGTTAACCTGTGGACTTTCTGCATCAGTATTTCGGCCATGTTGTGCCGAAAGAGGACAAGCCGCCTTTTCAAACGGCACCCGCAGGGCCAGGCGTCGGTGCAAAACTACGTTGCGGCAACCAGGGAACGGCAGTGGCAACGCAGAAAGTCGGCCGATATTGATTCGTTCCTACTAATCTGCCTCTCGCTGTTCGTGTCCGTGCTCGGCAATTCATGCGGCTCCTCAACACCATCGCGCTCTTGCCTCTGCTGGCTTTTTTGCTGACTGCGCCGCCTCTGTGCGCTCAGGTCACGTTTGGCCCATCGGGAGAGGAGGGCGAACCGTTTCGTCGGCAAGAGTGGCTTGTGCCCTCGCCGGATACCGGCCTTGCTGCGCATGCCCTGTTGTTTCGCCCCGCCGGCGCAGGTCCATTCCGGCTCGCGGTGATCGCGCACGCCTCGACGCAGAACGCGTTGCGTCGGGCGCAAATGCCGCAGCCGGAATACCGCCCGCTTGCCGCCGATCTCGTCGCGCGCGGGTTTGCCGTGCTGGTGCCGGAGCGGCCCGGCCATGGTGCGACTGGCGGCCGCTATGTCGAGGATCAAGGCGGCTGTGACGAAGCCGATTACGTACGCTCGGGCCGCGCCACGGCCGGCGCAATTTCACTGGCGCTAGCCTATCTGCAAAAGCAGGATTTCATCCGAAAGGATGCCGCGATCGTGATCGGCCACTCCGCCGGCGGATGGGGTGCGCTTGCGCTCGCCAATGCCGATCCGAAGGTGATCTCCGCGATCACAGTGTTCGCGCCGGGGCGCGGTGGCCATGCCAATGATGAGCCGAACCGAATCTGCGCGCCGCATACGCTACTTGCCGCGGCAGCGGAGTTCGGCAAAGCGGCGCGCATTCCGGTCACGTGGCTTGTTGCAGTCAATGACAGCTATTTCGCGCCCGCGTTTTCGCAGAAACTCGTTGATGCGTTTCGCGGCAGTGGCGGCAAGGCCGACTTGCGCACGCTGCCGGCCGTCGGCAGCGACGGCCACTGGATGATCGAAACCGAAGCCGGGGTCAAAGCCGCAAGCGGCGAGCTCGCGCGCGCACTGAACCCGCCCAGGCCTGTGGCGACCAAGAAGCCATGACGCTGTATTTCCTGGTCAAGTTTTTCCATGTGCTCGGCGCTATCGTCATCCTCGGCACCGGAACCGGCATCGCCTTTTTCATGCTGATGGCCCATCGCACGCATGACGCGGAATTCATTGCGCGCACGGCGTCCGTCGTCGTGATTGCGGATGCGATCTTCACGCTCTCCGCCGTGCTGCTGCAGCCGGTCACGGGTGGCCTGTTGATGATGCTCTCGGCGACGTCGATCACCGAGCGCTGGCTGCTTGTCTCACTTGCTCTTTATGCCGTCGCCGGCCTGTTCTGGGTCCCCGTCGTCTTCATGCAGATCGAGATGCGTGACCTCGCGCGCAAGGCGGCCGAGCAGCGCAGCGCGCTCCCGGAGCGCTACTTTATCCTGTTCCGCCGCTGGTTTGCGTTCGGCTTCCCCGGCTTCGGGACGACGATGCTGATCCTCTGGCTGATGATCGCAAAACCGTTCTGAGAGAATCCATGAGTGAGCGAACCATTCTGGTGCTCGGCGCCTCCGGCCTGATCGGCCGCTTCGTCACCGACGATCTGCGTGCACGTGGTTTTCGCGTCGTCGGCGTGGCACGCAGCCTGTCCTCGGCGCAGAGGATGAGCGCCCTGGACGTCGAATGGCCGATCCTCTCGCTCGATGTGGCTGCGCTGACGCGTCTCCTCAGCGAGCACACCGTGGATGTCGTCGTGAATTGCTGCGGCGTGCTCCAGGATGGTCCCGGCAGTGACACCGGTGCCGTGCATCGCAATTTCGTCGCGCGGCTGCTTCAGGCGATCGGCGGCAGCGGTCGCACAATCCGGCTGGTGCATATCTCGATCCCTGGAACCGCTGAGGCGGATCGCACCGCCTTCGCCACGACCAAGCGCGAGGCCGAGCACCTGATCGCGGCCTCCGGCATTCCCCATGCCATCCTCCGTGCCGGCTTCGTGGTCGCACCGTCAGCCTATGGTGGCAGCGCCATGCTCCGCGCGCTTGCTGCCTTCCCGGTCGATTTGCCGGCCAAGGAAATGGCAACGCCATTCCAACCCGTCGCGGTCGAGGATATTTCGGCGACCATCGCCTGGGTCGCCGCACGCGACGTCGACGACGCCTCCGTGAAGGCGGTGAGCTGGGACCTGATGCAGGCCGAACCGGTCACCATGGCCGGTGTCATCAAGCCGTTTCGCTATGCCTTCGGCACCGAAGGTTGGCCGCGCATCTCGATGCCGTCCTTCCTGCTCGATCTCGGCGCGAAAATCGGCGATGTCGCCAGTTACCTTGGCTGGATGCCGCCGATGCGCTCGACGGCCATCGCCGAGCTGCGCCGTGGCGTGCGAGGCGATCCCTCGGCGTGGATCGCCGCGACGGGCATCGCGCCGAAGACGCTGGCCGATGTGGTCGGTCGCCATCCCGCCACCATCCAGGACAAATGGTTCGCGCGCCTGTTTCTGACCAAGGCGCTCATCCTCGCGAGCCTGGTCGCATTCTGGATCGTCTCGGGCTTCATCGCCTTGTTCGTATCTTACCACGCTGCCGCTGGAATTCTGACTGCACACAACTTCCCGTCCGCGCTGGTAGATCCCATTACCATCGGCACCAGCCTGATGGACATGAGCATCGGCGTGCTGATCGCCTTCCGCCGCACCGCGGCGATCGGGCTGGCTGCGGGCATCATTGCCTCGCTCGGCTACATGTTCGGCGCGGCGATCCTGACGCCCGACCTCTGGATCGAACCGCTTGGTGCGCTGGTGAAGACCGCGCCGGCGATCGTGCTGATGCTGGTTGCGCTCCTGATGCTGGACAATCGCTGATGCCCAATTGGCCCGACGACGACGTGATCCTGTTCGACGGTGTCTGCATCTTCTGCTCGCGTTGGGTACGCTTCGTCGCCAAGCGCGATACCGCGAAACAGTTTCGGTTCACGCCAATTCAGTCGGACTATGGGGCGCGATTGGCGCGAACGTTCGGCATCGACCCAGATGACCCCGACACCAACGCCGTGGTCCATGGCGGCGAGATCTTTATGAAGTCCGATGCGGCGCTGACCGTGCTGTCGCAGCTTCCCGGCTGGAGCTGGGTGCGCGTACTATTCGCGGTGCCGAAGCCGCTGCGGGACTCCGTCTACAGTCTTGTCGCGCGCAACCGCTATCGCATTTTCGGCAAGTACGATGCGTGCTTCGTGCCGGATGCAGATCTGCGAGCGCGGGTGATCGAGTAGTTGGTGATTGCGAGCGTAGCGAAGCAATCCAGACTACCGCCGCGCGAAGATTCTGGATTGCTTCGCTGCGCTCGCAATGACGGAGCTCCTGGTTACGGCTCGCCCAGGGCCGCCAGTACTTCCCCCGCCGCCCGCTCCCCACTGTCCCGCGCGCCATGCGCCGTCGTGAAGAAGGTTGGCGACGTCGCCTCTCCAGCAAAGAACAATCGTCCATCCACCGGCGCGGCCAGCACCGCGCGATCCCCCGCGTGGCCGGGCAGCGCGTGCGAATAGGAACCCCGCGCGAAAGGATCGCGCGCCCAGCCGGACTCGCAGAGCGGCTTCAGCTTGCCCCTGATGTCGTTGCCGAGAAAGCCCGCGATCTCATCGATGCTGTGCGCGGCAATGGCGCCGTCGCCGGCGTCTTCCAGCTCGCGGGCAAAGCTGCCGCCGAAGAAGCCTTCGATGCAGGGCTGGCCGAATGGGCGGATGTGGTAGGTTCCCATCTCGGTGCGCATGGTGGCGCCGCGCAGGTTGCCCTCTTTGGGGAAGGATTCGGCATCGCTAAGCGCCAGCGTCACCTTGTCGTTGACGCCGAGCGGCAGGCCGGCGGCGGCGTCGACCTTGGCGGGGAGCGGCGGCGAGAAGCGGATCGTCTCAGCGGCGATCAGATTGGTCGGCACGGTGACGATCACCTTGTCGGCAGTCAGCGTGCCTCGCGACGTCTCGATGCGGATGCGCTTGTCGGAATGGTCGATCAGCGTGACGTTACAGTTCAGCGTCATCGGGCAGGGCGCGCCATAGGCCGCAATTAGCGCGCCATAGCCGCGACGGACGCGCCAATTGAGGTTCGTGTCCTCATAGGCGTTCCAGTCCAATGTGGACATGTCCTTTCAGCTCGCAGCCATTGATATAGGTCGAGATCGCGTCGATCATCGGATTCCAGCGATTGCCGGGCTCGAGGCTCAAGCTTGCGGGTTCGTCCTTGCCCTTCTGCGCCGCTTCCCACAGACGCTCATAGAACACGTCCATCGCGCGCATGAAATCGTCGCGCTCTTCTTGCGGAAAGGCATTGCCATAGGCGCGCTCGCGCCAGGGCGGCAGGTCCTTGTTGAGCTCGAAACCGAGCTGCCGTGCGATCGGCACGAAGGAATTCTTGTCCGCCGAATGCAGCCAGCCGCAGCCGACGTCGAACGTCACCTCTGGCGAAGCCTGCACGGTCCAGGCGCGGCCGCCGAGCCTGTTACGCGCCTCCAGCACGACCACGGCGAGGCTGGAGCCCGCCAGCGCATGCGCGGCGCCGAGGCCGGCAGCGCCAGCGCCAATGATTGCGACGTTGACGGAGGAGGGGAGGGAGGTCATGGGCGGGCTCTAGCACGTTCGGGGGGTGTGCTGAAGCCAGTCAGGTATGCAGCTCTCGTGTCCCGGACGCGCTGCAGCGCGCAGCGGTGCGGCGCACAGCCGGGACCCAAGGTGATGCGTGGGTGCTGAGAGTATCTGGGCCCCGGCTCAGCAGCGCATCACTATCGTGCTGCGCTGTGTCCGGGGCACGAGACAGCGGCGGCCTTACGCCACCGCTTCCTTGGCCTTTTCCGCGCGCTTGCGCTCGTTCGGGTCGAGGTGCTTCTTGCGCAGCCGGATCGACTTCGGGGTGACCTCGACGAGCTCGTCGTCCTCGATATAGGCGAGCGCCTTTTCCAGCGTCATGCGGATCGGCGGGGTCAGGCGCACGGCTTCATCCTTCGACGTGGTGCGGATGTTGGTGAGCTGCTTGCCCTTGAGCACGTTGATCTCGAGATCGTTGTCGCGGGTGTGCTCGCCGACGATCATGCCGCGATAGACCTTCCAGCCCGGCTCGATCATCATCGGGCCGCGGTCTTCCAGCTTGAACATGGCATAGGCCACCGCTTCGCCCTGGTCGTTGGAGATCAGGACGCCGTTGCGGCGGCCCTGGATCTCGCCCTTGTACGGCGCATAGCCGTGGAACAGGCGGTTCATGATCGCGGTGCCGCGGGTATCCGTCAGCAATTCGCCCTGGTAGCCGATCAGGCCCCGGGTCGGCGCGTAGAACACCAGGCGCTGGCGGTTGCCGCCGGACGGCTTCATCTCGATCAGCTCAGCCTTGCGCTCGCTCATCTTCTGCACGACGACGCCGGAATGCTCCTCGTCGACGTCGATCACGACTTCCTCGATCGGCTCCATGGTGGCGCCGGTGGCCTCGTCCTTCTGGAACACGACGCGCGGGCGCGACACCGAGAGCTCGAAGCCTTCGCGGCGCATGGTCTCGATCAGGATCGCGAGCTGGAGTTCGCCGCGGCCCGACACTTCCATCGCGTCCTTGTCGGCGGATTCGACGACGCGCAGCGCGACATTGCCCTCGGCTTCGCGCAAGAGACGGTCGCGGATCATGCGGCTCGTCACCTTGTCGCCTTCGGTGCCGGCGAGCGGGGAGTTGTTGACGATGAACGACATCGAGACGGTCGGCGGATCGATCGGCTGCGCCGGCAGCGGCACTTCGACGGTCGGATCGCAGAAGGTGTCGGCGACGGTGCCCTTGGTGAGGCCCGCGATGGCGACGATGTCGCCGGCTTCGGCTTCATCGAGCGGGGTGCGCTCGAGGCCGCGGAACGCCAGGATCTTGGTGATACGACCGGACTCGACCAGCTTGCCGTCGGCGTTCAGCACCTTGACCTGCTGGTTCGGCTTCAGCACGCCGGACGAGATACGGCCGGTGATGATGCGGCCGAGATAGGGATTGGCCTCCAGGATGGTGCCGATCATCTTGAACGGACCTTCCTCGACCTTCGGCGGCGCGACGTGGCGCAGGATCAGGTCGAACAGCGGCTCCATGCCCTTGTCCTTCGGACCCTCCGGGCTTTCGGCCATCCAGCCCTGCTTGGCCGACCCGTAGAGGATCGGGAAGTCGAGCTGCTCCTCGCTGGCATCCAGCGCCGCGAACAGGTCGAACACCTCGTTGATGACCTCGGTCGGGCGCGCGTCGGGGCGGTCGACCTTGTTGATGACGACGATCGGCTTCAGGCCGACCTTGAGCGCCTTGGAGACCACGAACTTGGTCTGCGGCAGCGGGCCTTCGGCGGCGTCGACCAGCACCAGGGCGCCGTCCACCATGTTGAGGATGCGCTCGACCTCGCCGCCGAAATCGGCGTGGCCGGGGGTATCGACGATGTTGACCCGGGTGTCCTTCCACTGCACCGAGGCTGCCTTGGCCAGGATGGTGATGCCGCGCTCGCGCTCCAGATCGTTGGAGTCCATGGCGCGTTCGGTCACCTTCTGGTTCTCGCGGAACGTGCCGGATTGCTGCAGGAGGCGGTCGACCAGGGTCGTCTTGCCGTGGTCGACGTGGGCGATGATGGCGACGTTACGAAGGTTCATGAGTGAGCTTCTTTGCGGTCGAACAATGGGTTAAGCGCGATCTCGCCGGTCAGACCGGGACCTCTTCTCGAAACAACGCTGGAAGACTGGAAACAGGGCGCTTTGCGCCCAAAAAGGAAGCCCGGCCATATCAGACCGGGCGCCCTGCGCGTTGCGGCGCAATATATGCAAAAACGGCCAAAAAACAATGTGTTCTTTGGCCGTTGGTTGACTGAATTTTGTCCGGGAATTTCCGGGGCTTAAGGCTGGGTTCCTGGATCGGCGGGGGCCTTTCGCCCCTTGATCGCCGCCCAGATCAGAACGACCCCTCCGATGCCGATGACCACGCCCAGAAAAACCAACGGTGCCATGTCGGCGCCGATCCGCCCGTCCTCGACCACCGACATTCCTCCGAACAGCAGCGCGCAGAGGCCCGGCAGCAGCATGAAGATCCCGAACATCGCCATCAGCGCGGTCAGGCAGCCGCTGCGCTTTTGCATCGGCGGAGGAGGCGGCCGAGATGGGCGCGCCGGCGGAGGTGTGTCGCTGCTGCTCATGCCTGCAAGACTCCTTCGCTCGACTGCGCCGCCAATCCGGCCCGGATGCCGTCGATCTGTCCGTTCCGGTAGAACAAATTGTAGGTGTCGAACGGAATGATCGCGCCCTGCTCGGTCACGAAATGGATGCAGCTGCGCTTGACGTTGCCAACGCAGAAATTGAAGCGGTCGAGAAACTGCACGATGGTGACGCGGAAGACGTTCTCGTAAGTGAGACCCTGCGGCACCTGAAAGCTCGGCAGGCAGCACAAGAGTTCGCAGACGCGCTCGCTGGTGTTGAGGGGCCCCGACGACAGCGAGAACAGATCGACGAATTTCTCCCGCAGCATCGGATATTTTTCCGGGCTGATGGTGTTGGGCATCACCGCAACCAGCTGCTCCTGCGGAATCAGAGAGGTCAGCGGCAGCACCTTCTCGCCGTTGCGCAGGCCATAGCCGATCGAGATGCTCTCGGGATTGCAGGGCAGCGGGATCATGTCCTTGTCGCCGAACACGCCGGTCTCGACCACGCGCTTGCGAATCTCCGACAGCATGATGCGGTCGGTGGCCTTGTCGAAATTCTCGTTGCGGCCGGCATCCTGCACCGGCTGCAAGGTGACGCCGCGCACGCATTTCCAGGTCAGTGCGTGGCGTACGATGTCGCCGATCTCGGCGTCGTTGACGCCGCGCTTGATGGTCGCGACCAGCGTGGTCGATACGCCATGATGCTCGAGATTCTCGAGGGCCTGTTGGCGGATCTTGCGCAAATCCGCGCCGCGCAGATCGATCAGCGCATCGCGCTGGAGCGAATCGAACTGGAGATAGACCTCCAGCCCGCGCCTGTTCTCGGCGAGCCGCGCCGCAAAATCCTTCTCGCGGGCGATGCGCAGGCCGTTGGTGTTGATCATGACATGGCGGATCGGGCGGGCGCGCACGGCCGCCAGGATCTCGAAGAAATCAGGATGCAGCGTCGGCTCGCCGCCGCCGGAAATCTGCACGAGATCGGGCTCGCCTTCGCTCGCAACCAGCGCGTCGAGCATCTTCTCCACCGTCGCAAGCGGAGTGAATTTCGTTCGTGCCGGCGAAGATTCAGCGAAGCAGACCGGGCAGGTGAGATTGCAATGCTCGGTGATCTCGATCAGCGCCAGGCAGGAATGCTGCTCGTGGTCGGGACAGAGGCCGCAATCATAGGGGCAGCCGAATTCGGTCCGCTGCTGGAATTGCAGCGGGCGGTCGCCGGGCTTGATGAAATCCTTGCACAGGCGCCAATAGGTGGCATCCGTCGACACCAGCGTCGATTGCATGCCATGTTCCCTGCAGCGCTTCTCGTACCAGACCTCGTTGCCCTGGATCTGGATCTTGGTCGGCACCAGCTTCAGGCAGGTCTCGCAGAGGGATTGGGTCTGGCCCCAGAAGATGTAGGGACGCGACTTACGCAACGGCGCGTTCATGCAGGGATCTCGCTTTGGGCGCCGTCGCCAGCATGAAAGCGGCGTAGAGCAGGATGGACAGCGACAGCAGGTGAAACACGGTGAGGGGGCCGATCAACGTGCCGTAGGGCTTGAGGAATTCCCATAGGAAGCGTTGCGCTCCGTAATAGGCGAGCACCAGGTAGAAACCATTGGTGATCGTGAACGTATTCCCGTTCAAGACCGCCAGCACATACATGAGCGCGAATGCGGTCATGGCTGCGCTCTCGTAGAGTTGCACGGGATGTCGCAGAACGCCGTCGCCGAAATCATGGCCGAAGGGCAGCGCTGTCGGCGTGCCATAGGTGAAATCGTCGAGGCCCGCGAAGTAGCAGCCGACCCGGCCGATCGCGATGCCGAGCGCCAGCGGCAGCGCAAACCGCGCGCCGGTTCGCACCCTGATCCCGGCGGTCCATTTGTAGAGCTCGATCGCCACGATGCCGCCAGCCAGCGCGCCCTCGACCGAGCGCGCAATGCCGCTCTGGCCCGACAGCCACAAATTGGCGGAGCCGAACAGATAGGCGCCAAGACCGGCACCGAAAACCAGCGCGGCGATATAGGGCAGCTCGAAGGATTGCGCCGGAAACCGCAAGCCTTGTCGTGTCAGCCAGTAGACGGCCGCCGCGGCCGCCAGCCACGCTGCGACGTCGAAGAGAGTGTGAAGCAAAGCCCCGCCCATGCGGGGAGAGTATAGCACGGTCACGCTCAAAAAAGCGCGATGCGCATTACTGCGCCTCTCCCCTTGTGGGAGAGGGCATCAAGATCCGGCCGCTACCCGGCCTCCCGCTCCTCCGTCGGATAGACACCGCGCAGCACCTCCTCGAAATGCATCTTCACGGCGTCATTGCACAGGCATGCGCGCAGCCTCAGGCCATCGCGGTTGCGAACCAGGATCGAACCGCGCCTCGTGTCGAGGATCCGGTCGGCCCTGAACGACTGGAGCACGCGGCTGGCATAGCTGCGGCCAACGCCGAGCAGCGTCGCGAGCTGTTCGTGGGTCAGCGGCACGCTGGTCTCGTTGCCGGTCCGCTCCATCGCCGCCAAGATCCATTTGGCGGTACGCTGTTCGATCGAGTGGATCGCGTTGCAGGCAGTCGACTGGAAGATCTGGGCCAGCATGCAATCGGCATAGCGGGCAAAGATGTTGCGCAGTGACGCCGAGCGCAGCTTGGCGGCTTCCAGCTTGACCACGTGAATGCGCGCAAACGGCCCGCCGAATTTCACGCAGATCCGGGTATAGGCCGGCAGAAATCCCTCGCTGACGATGCCGCCCACCGCGCCTTCGCGGCCGACCAGAATGGTTTCGACGTCGCGGCCGTCCTCGTTGGGGACGAGGAAAGTCGCAAGTGACGGTCCGCAGGGGAAGTGGACGACCTGCACGTCATCGCCGGGATTGTAGAGCAATTGGCCTGCTGCGGAGTCCTCGATGGTCACGTGCGGCGCCAGGAGACCGTAGTCGGCCTGACTCAAACGCCGCAGCAGATTGTTGGCCGGCCGGCTCTCGACCTCGGTGACTTTGCCGATAAGCGCATCCATCTTGAACTCCCGTCCTTCCTCCCACCTTAGCGAGTTCCATCCAGCCCCTTTGTGCACAAGTGGACAGACTGAAGAACGATGATGTGATGAGTTTCGTTCCGGGAACCTTCCGCGCTGAGCGCAGGCATCGTGTCGCGGCGACCCTGATCCGAAAATCCCAACCAAGATGCGATTATGGCACCCGCACATTCCAATGGCTCAGGCTGGCCCGCCGATGTTCTGATCGTCGAGGATGACCCGATCATCGCGATCGATTTCGAGGACCGCCTGCTCGGATTCGGTGTGACCGGTGTGCGGACCGTCGGTTCGGTGACGCAGGCGCTGGACGCCATCGCGAAGCGTACGCCCGACTTCGCGCTGCTCGATGTCGAGCTGATCCGCGAGACGAGCTTTGCGATCGCCGAGCGGCTGATCGCGCTGAAGGTTCCGTTCGTTTTCGTCACCGGTTACGGCGCTGAGGCGCGCATTCCGGCCGAACTGGTAGGCCGGCCGCGGCTGCAGAAGCCATGCTCGAGCGACGCGCTGGAGGCGGCGCTTAAGCTGCGCGCCGCCAATTAGCGATCAGCCTTGCTTCGGATCGAGCGTTGTCGACCACAGCGCGACGTCGGCGCGGTCGCGCAGGGTCACCGTCATCTGACCGGAGGCGCCGTCGATCTTGACGTGACCGAAGAACTGCATGCCCGCGGACGGCGGCAGATTCTGGCTGTCCTTGCCAGGCGCCCTGACGAAGCGCACCTCGGGGCCAAAGGTGTTGTCGAGCGCGTTTGGACCAAATGTGCCGGCATGTAGCGGACCTGAGACGAATTCCCAGAACGGCTCGAAATCCTGAAATTGCGCCTTGTTCGGATCGTAGTAATGCGCCGCGGCGTAGTGCACGTCCGCCGTCAGCCACACCGTGTTGCTGATCGGCGCCATCTTGATGAAGCGGAGGATGTCGGCGATCTCGAGCTCGCGGCCACGCACCGGGCCGTCGCCTTGCGCGACGGCCTCCGAGCCGCCCTTCGGCGTGTCCGGGACGATCAGGCTGATCGGCATGTCTGACGCGATCACCTTCCATGTCGCGCGCGAATTCAAAAGGCCGCGCTTGAGCCAGGCAATCTGGTCCGGGCCGAGGAAATAGCTGGCGGGACCGTAGGCGGTTTCGAGATTGGCGCCGTTCGGGCCGCGATAGCTGCGCTCGTCGAGCACGAACACGTCGAGATGCGGGCCGTAGCAGATCCGGCGATAGACGCGGCCGGGCTCGATGATGCTCTCGCGCATCGGGTACATCTCGTGAAAGGCGCGGCCCGCGCGGGCCGCGAGCAGCGAGATGTCGCGCACCTTGTAGGCGGCCGGCAGCTCTTTCGACGGCGACCAGTTGTTGGTGACTTCGTGGTCGTCCCACTGCACGAAGACCGGCACCTCCGCATTGAAGGCGCGGAGGTTGTCGTCGGTGAAATTGTATTTGTGCGCGGCGCGAAACTCGTCCAGCGTCTCGGCAACCTTGGCCTTCTCCGGGATGGTCAGATTCTTCCAGATCTTGCCGTCGGCAAGCTTCACCTCGGATTGGATCGGACCGTCGGCATAGATGGTGTCGCCGGAATGCAGGAAGAAATCCGGCCGGTGCTTGCGCATCGCGGAGAAGGTGGACATGCCGCCGTCGTCCGGGTTGATGCCCCAGCCTTGCCCTGCGACGTCGCCGCCCCAGACGAAGCTGACGTCGCGGCGGTCGGCCGGCGCGGTGCGGAAGCGGCCGACCACCGGCTCGCCCTCGACCGCGCTGTGCGAGAGGTCGCGGAAGCGGACGCGGTAAAAAATGTCCTGGCCGGCCGGAAGATTTTCAACCAGCATCTTTGCCGTGAAATCGCTCTCGGGCAGCGCGGCGATCGGCGGCAGCGTGCGGGCATCCCTGAACGTATCAGTCGTCGCCACCTCGACCAGCATCTGCGATGGACGGTCGGCGCGCGCCCAGACCACGCCACCGTCGACCGTGACGTCGCCCGCCTGCACGCCATGGGTGACCGCCGGCCGGTCCGCGGCACGCGACAGATAGGGCATTGCGATGGCCCCGAGGGCGCCGGCGCCGGTCGCGAGGAAACGGCGGCGGGAGAATTTGATGTTCATGGCTGGCTCGCTGGCTGGCGCGTCTTTCGCTGTCATTCCGGAGCGCGCGAAGCGCGAATCCGGAATCTCGAGATTCCCCGGTGCGCAATTGCGCACCTGTGGTCTGGTCCTTCGGACCATCCCGGAATGACTGCGGAAGCTATATTGAGACAATATGACGCAGCAATAACGCGCGCAAGCGCTCACGCGTTGCCGGCGGCCCGGAATTGCGCGCCTGCGCGTTGCAGGTTCTGCGGCAGGCTGATCAGCACCGCCTTGCGGTCGGCGACTGCGGAGTGGAACTGGTCGAGTGCGATGTTGAAGGCGGTGAGCGCGCCTTCATCGATCGCGCCGTGATCGTAGCAGCGCAGCGTATCGCGCAGGATGTCGTCAGCCTCGGTCTGCATCTGGTCGAGCTGTTCGGTCGTCTCGCACTTGCGCGCCGCCAAGATCATGTCGAGCAGACGCTCGCGCTGATGATTGTTGCTGTCGCGCTCGTCCTTCTTCAGATAGCCGGCGAACCAGGCGCCGATCGAACCCATGGCGGAAAGCGCCATCAGGCCCCACCAGATGTAATCGCTGTATTTGTCGAGGAAGGTCTTCTCTTCACCGTCGACAAAGGCGGCCGCACCCGGATGCACCGGGATCACCGCATCCTTGTCGGTATCGGGCGTTTCGATCTTCGCCGCCAGCGGGAATTCCGTAACCAGTTGCTGGCGCACGGCGAAGAGCTGGCGTGTGAACGCCGCAATGATGGTTTCGGACACGCTTTTGCGCGCCACGATGTGGTGCGAAAAGCTGATGGTCTTGACCTCGTCCTCCGGGCGGGCGGGCGAGCCACCATAGGTGCCGGCGGGAATCTCGGACGCCTCGTAGACCGGATGGTTTTGCGCAATCGCGTCCGCCGAATCGATCGCGAGGAAGGTGGGCGCGCCGAAATCCTTGGTGGAGGCGGCGATCGCGTCCGCCGTGATCTTGCTGTTGACGGGGCCGGCCGCGAGATAGACATCGGCCTTCTGCGCCTTGATCGCCTCGGCCACTTCGTTCGCCGGGAATTGCACGATCTCGACCTTGGCGGGATCGACGCCATATTGCTGGAGGATCACCTTGAGCAGGTTGACGTTGGCCTGGGTGCGGCCGACCACGCCGACGCGATGGCCAGCGAGCTGCGCCACCTTGGTGATTTTTGGGCCCCGCTTCTTACCCTTGCCCGGCACGGACCACAGCACCACGACGTTCTTGCGCAGGGTCGCGACCGCTTGCGCGTTCTTCGGCACGTCGAGGTCGCCGCGCACGATGGCGAGATCGACCTTGCCTTCCGCGAGCGCGTTGGCGCTGGCCGTGGCGCCGTCAGTCTGGATCGGCCGCAGCCGCACCTGGCCCTTGCTCTGGGTGAAGGCCTGCGTCAGCGTCTGCACGACCTTGACGTCGTCGCTGTTGGCGGGGCCGACCGCGATCTTGAGGGTCACGGGGCGCATCGCGAAGTAATAGCCGCCGGCCAGTGCGCCGATGATCGCAAGCACGAGTGCCAGAGACACGAGCGCCGTCTTCCGCGCCGCGGATCGCGGCGAAGGCGGAGGGGGCGTTTCGGCCAGGTCCAATCCCCCGGTCATCGATCTCCCAAACAGGCGCTTCAGGCTCAGTTTCATCTTCGCCGGCGATTTACGCCGGCAATTGTAGCAAATTTCTTGTCCGGCGGGGTTACATCTCCGTCATGGTTAGCGGATGCAGGAAATCCCGTATGAACCCGGGCGCCGGGGCGGTGTTAGAGTAAAGTTCCCCTTAGAGGACGGAGACGACCATGGCAGAACGGCTCTCGGCGGAGGCGCGCAAGCAGGCGCTGGGCGGACTACCGGGCTGGACCGAAGTCCAAGGCCGCGACGCCATCGGGAAGACCTTTGTCTTCAAGGATTTCAACGAGGCGTTCGGCTTCATGACCCGCGCCGCGCTGGTCGCCGAGAAGATGGACCACCACCCGGAATGGCGCAACGTCTACAAGACGGTGGAGGTGGTGCTGTCGACCCACGACGCGGGCGGCGTCACCGCACGCGACATGGCGCTGGCCAGGGCGATGAACGCCATCGCGGGCTGACATCAAGCTGACGTCTTGCAGGGACCGGCCGCATCCCCATCTTGTGATCAGCCGGGATGGGGCGATCCGCCGCCTCCGGCAGAACGGGAGCATTTGAGCATGGCCGCCGAGCACAGCGTCGGCTTCGAGCCGGCCGATCGGCTCGCGGAAGATCGCGAGAGCGTGCGCCGCCGCTTCTGGCGCAAGCTGAAGCGTGTCGCCGCGCAGCTGCCGTTCGCGGAAGATTTGCTTGCCGCCTATTACTGTGCGTTCGACCGGCAGACGCCGCGCCACGTTCAGGCCTCGCTGCTAGGTGCGATCGCCTATTTCATCCTGCCGTTCGACTTCGTCGCGGACGTGATGCCGATCCTCGGCTTCGCCGATGACGCCGCCGTGCTCGCCACCGCCATCCGCATGGTTGCCGGCCACATCACGAACGAGCATCGCGAAGCCGCCCGCGCTGCGCTGAAGCGCGGGGTGGGTGAGAAGGAGACGGCGGAGTAGGCGAGGCGTCGGCGGCACGCCGTAGCCACCCCATTCTGTCATGCCCCGGCTTGACCGGGCATCCAGTACGCCGCGGCTTCTCGATTCAATCACTGCGTCACGGAGTACTGGATCGCCCGGTCAAGCCGGGCGATGACAGCGAATGTGAGGATGAAGCTCGCTACTTCTTCTCCGCCCGCGCCTTCTCCGCGTCCCACGCCTGGAATTGCCTGAACAGCGTCTCCTTGTCCGCGTCGGACACCTTCGCGGCCGCAGGGCTCTGCTTCAGGAACGCCTCGAAGCGCTGCCGTGTCACCGGCTCGATGCCGTGCTTGTCGAGCCATTGCTGCGCCACCGGCAATCTATTCCAGCCGGATAGCGGCGCCGCCAGCGAGACCTCCTTCCACTTGGGATGGAAGGGCGGGTTCTGCAGCGCCGTGAATTTCGTGAAGAACGCGTCCACGAACAGCGCGAGCTTGCGATAGCGCTCGGTGTTGGGCGCCCAACTATAGGCCGCGAGCACCGCAGGCACCGCGATCGTGTCGACGCTCTCGCCCTCCTTGATCAGGTTCGGATAGTCCTTCGCAGTCAGGGTTGCCGGCAGATAGTCGCTCTGCAGCGGCTTTGCATAGTCCACCTTCGCAAGATGGAAACGGCCGTCATTGCCGAAGGTCGAGACCGATTTGTACGGCTTGCCCCCGACCACGATCACGGCGTCGATCTCTCCGGCCTTCAGCTTCTCCATCGCGATGCGCTGCTCGACATAGGCGAATTTCGCCTTGATCCCGAGCCGCTCGAACACGGTGAGCGCTGTGACGAAGGTGCCGCCGTTGGGCAGGTCCACGCTGACCGTCTTGCCTTCGAGATCTTTGAGGGTCGCGACCGATTTCGGCGCGATCACCTGCATCTCCTCGTTGTAGAGTTTCGTCACATAGGTGAACTGCTTCTTGATATCCTTGGCGAAGCCCTTGCGCTCGAGATAGTCGAGCGTGTCGGCGCGGACGATGCCGAGATCGACGCCTTGCAGGAACAGGATGTCGGCGACGCTCTGCACCGAGCCGCGGCCGACGATCGGCAGCACGCGGATCTTGTTGCCGTCGTCGAGCACCGAGGCGAGGTCGGCGCCGAACTGCACATAGGTGCCACCAATCGTGCCCGTGATCAGCGTGACGGTGTTGGCGTTCAGCGCCTGCTTGGTCGAGGTCGAGCCGAACTGGAAGATGGCCTTCAGACTGTCGGAGACCTTGGCCGGATCGTATTCGGTCTGCTGCTCAGCACGTGCCGCGAAGGCACAGATCGTCATGATGGCGGCAAGCGCCATTTTCAAAGCGTTATGCATGATATCCTCTAAAAAAGTACTAGTTCTGAAGCTGGGCGAGGCGCTGCCGCGCCTCCGTCGATCCGAGTGCCGCGGCCTTCTCGTACCAGTCGCGCGCAGCGGTCGCATCGGCGGCGATGCGCCGCGCGTCGCTGGTGCCCAGCACGGCCGGATCATAGGTCTGGGCCAGCAGAAACGCCGCTGTCACATCCTGAGCGTTGGCCGCGCGTTCGAGCAACAGGCGCGCTGCAACGATATCGCCGACCGTCAGGAGGCTCTTCGCGCGCGCCATCAGCCCGGCCACCGTGTCGGCGTCGAGCGTCCTCGCGGGCGGAGGGGACGCAGGCGGTGTGGTCACCGGTGCGGGCTGAGGCACAGGCGTCTGGGCTTGCAGCGCGGTCTGATAGGCGGTCGCGATCGCTTCGCGGCTCGGCGGTGACGATGCAGGGAGATCCTGCGCGTCAGCGCTCGCGAGCGTTGCGTCGGCCACGCGCCCCGGATCCTTGCGCGGAGACTGCGGTACGGCCGGCGCGCTGGCCGAGGCCGCCGCCTGCTCCAGCGCGATGCCCGCCGAGCCAACGGCGGCGAAGATGCCGCGAAGGTCGGACTGAAACAGCGCGGCCAGAATTGCCAGGCTGGATGCCACCAGAACGGCTGCGAGAACGCTCGCAAGAACGCGCGGGACAATTCTGCCCCGGGGCCGCAACTCCAGCGGGGTATATTCATCCGGGTTCGGCGCACCGAGCGGATCGGACAGGAACAGTGGTATTGGATCGTCCGGCGACAGATCGATCCGTGCGGCGCGCGCACGGATGTAGGATGCGGTGGATGTATGTGATGCGGCTGGATCGGAATCGAAGGCCCTTGATTCCCTGGACGGGCGGTACGCCGTCGTCTCCATGGTGATGCTCCCCCTGGACTGACACAACGCGGGGCATACCGGTTTCAGTTTTTTTGTTGTTGTCCAGGAGCGCCCAGCAAACTGGAGCCGGTAAATCGCAATTTGAATCAGCCCAAAAAGCGACGACGGTTGGGACGAATCGGGAAAATTTTGGGTTTGATTCGGGCGAGGTTGCGGAATGCACCGCAAACTTGCCAGCAGTGGTTGATGAGACTTTACCAAATGACGGCGTGCGAGCGGCGTGCCATGAAAGTCAGCTGTCATGAAAGTCAGCTGTCATGCCCCGGCTTGCCGTCTTCGCTGAAGCTTCGCCGGCTCGAGCGCCGTCGTAGGTCCGGCGTAGCCTAGCGGAGCCGGGACCGGGGCATCCAGTACGCCGCGGCTTCTCGGCTAAATCACTGGGCTATCTGGAATGCTCGATCGCCCGGTCAAGCCGGGCGACGACAGTTGAGTATGCTGAAGCGGCGTCGCGATGAAGTTGCGATCACGGATGCAGGATCACCTTGCCCATGGCCTGGCGTCCCGCGAGCACCTTCAGCGCATCGGCGGTTTGCGCCAGCGGGAAGGTGCGGTCGACATGCGAGGAGATCTTGCCTTCCGCGGTCCACTTCACGAGCTTCTCGAGATTGGCGCGGTTCTTCGCCGGGTTCAGCCGCGTCCAGGCGCCCCAGAACACGCCACGGATGTCGCAGCCCTTCAGCAGCGCGAGGTTCAGCGGCATCTTGGGAATGTCGCCCGCGGCAAAGCCGATCACGAGGAAGCGGCCTTCCCACGCGATCGAGCGCAGCGCCTGTTCGGCGTAAGCACCACCGACCGGATCGAAGATGATGTCGACGCCCTTGCCGCCGGTGAGCTTGCGCAGGCCTTCCTTCAAATCTTCCTTGGCGTAGTTCAGCGTCAGCTCGGCGCCATGCGCCTTGGCGAATTCGAGCTTCTCGTCCGAGGAAGCGCAGGCGATCACCTTCAGGCCCATCAGCTTGCCGAGCTCGCAGGCGGCAAGGCCGGTGCCGCCGGCCGCACCTAGCACCGCGAGCGTCTCGCCCGGCTTGGGGCTGGCGCGATCTTCCAGCGCATGCAGCGCGGTGCCGTAGATGATGATGATGCCGGCCGCGCGGTCATAGTCGAGATTGTCCGGAATCTTCACGATCGATGCCGCTGGCAATGCGATCTTCTCGCGTGCGCCGTTGTGGCCGCAGGATGCCACCACGCGGTCGCCGACCTTCAGGTCGGTGACGCCGGGCCCGATACTCTCGATCACGCCCGCGACCTCCGCCGCTGGCGAGAACGGGAACGGCGGTTTGATCTGGTACTTGCCCTGGATCATCAGGATGTCGAAGAAGTTCAGCGCCGCCGCCTTGATCGCGATCACGGCTTCGCCGGGACCCGCCACCGGATCCGGCACCTCAGTCAGCACGAGATCGTCGGGCTGGCAATATTGCGAGCAGAGGATGGCTTTCATGGCGGCACCTTGAGGCGTTTCGAGTGGAATTATAGTTGGGTCGTTTCTGCCGGATTTAGGCCGTGGCGACAATCCGGATTCTTTGCCCAAAGCGATGCACAGACCTATCCTCCCGTCATTGCGAGCGCAGCGAAGCAATCCAGAATTCGTCCTGCGGAAATAGTCCGGATTGCTTCGCTGCGCTCGCAATGACGAAATCCGCGGAGAAAGGATTCAAACGATGTTTGAAACAAGCCTGCTCAAGCACAAGCGCATCCTCGTCACCGGCGGTGGCTCGGGCCTTGGCGCCGCGATGGGACGTCGCTTCCTTGCGCTCGGCGCCGAGCTCGTGATCTGCGGCCGCAAGCTCGACCGGCTTGAGGCAACCGCGCGCGACATGCGCGAAGAGACCGGCGGCAAGGTCGCGACGATCGCCTGCGATATCCGCGACGGTGCGGCCGTCGACAGCATGATGGATGCGATCTGGCGCGAGGCGCCGCTCGACATCCTCGTCAACAATGCCGCCGCCACCTTCATTGCGCAGAGCGAGCATCTCTCCTTCCGCGCCGCGGATGCGATCCTGGCGCCGACGCTGCACGGCGCGATGTATTGCACGCTCGCCGCCGGCAGGCGCTGGATCGCGGACAAGCATGGTGGCGTCGTGCTGTCGATCCTCTCGACCTCCACCATCACCGGCCGCGCCTTCACGGTGCCGTCGGCAATGGCGAAATCGGCGCTGCTGGCGATGACCAAGAGCCTCGCGGTGGAATGGGGGCCGAAAGGCATCCGCACCGTCGCCATTGCGCCGGGCCCGTTCCCGACCGCGGGCGCGTCGGGGCAGCTCCGCCCCGAGGGCCGCGACGAAGGCTGGACCGCGCGCAACCCGCTGGGCCGGACCGGAGAGCACGGCGAGCTTGCCGACCTCGCCAGCTTCCTGGTCTCGGACCGCGCCGCCTATATCAATGGCGAGATGGTGGTGATCGACGGTGGCGCGCATTTGCGCAGTTCCGGCGCCGAGGATTTGCTCGGCTGGACCGAGACGCAATGGGCCGAGCAACGCGCTGAGCGATCCAAAGCCTAGCCGCCGCCGATACCGCTAACTGCCTTCCCAAATTGGACTTTCCCGGCTATCCCTGCCCGGGGACAACGCGCGGCCGGGCCATCTTCCAGTCACAATATTGAGGGAACCAGTCCAGCATGTGGCGGGTGCTGATTTTAGCTTTGATGACTGGCGTCATGGCCGGGGGAATTGCCGATTCCGCGTGGGCGCAGCCGGCGCCCAAGTCCGTTCCAAAAGAGTCTGCACCGAAAGAGACTGCACCGAAGCCGGCCGCGCCGCCGGCCAACACGACCGCAAAGGCGGCCTCGAAGCCAGAGAGCAAACCGGCGGCCCCGCCCCCGGCGGTTGCCGGCGGCGCGGAGCCGACCCTGATCGGGCAGTTCGGTACCTGGGGGGCATACTCGGCGGCGCCGAACGGCAAGAAGGTCTGCTTCGCGCTGGCAAAGCCCTCCTCGTCGAAGACCAATCCGCCGAATCGGCCGCGCGATCCCGCCTATGCCTTCGTCTCGACCCGGCCGGCCGAGAAGGTGAACAACGAAGTCTCGGTCATGATCGGCTATGCGCTGAAGCCGGGCTCGGAATCGACCGTCGAGGTCGGGGGCGCCTCCTATGCCATGTACACGCAGGGCGACGGCCTCTGGATCAAGAACGCGGCCGAGGAGGAGCGGATGGTCGAAGCCATGCGCAAATCCGCCGATCTCGTGGTCAAGGGCGTCTCGGCCAAGGGCACCGAGACGACCGACACGTTCTCGCTGAAGGGCCTCGCCCAGGCGCTCGACAAGATCGCGCAGGACTGCAAGCGGTAAGACCGCCGACGTTAAGACTGCGGGCGTTAAGGTCGCAATCGGCGGTTCCGCTTGCTATATAGGGACCGTTCCAAGTTTTTCCGTCATTCCGGGGCGATGCGCAGCATCGAACCCGGAATCTCGAGGTTCCGGGTCTGGTCCCCAGGGTCGCTTCGCGATCCCTTCGGACCATCCCGGAACAACCAAGCCATTAGGTCCATTGAATGCAACCGACGACCGAGCCGCACAACGCAATCCTGGTGGAGAAGACTCCGCTCGAAACCTACGTGCCGCCGGCAAAACCGTCGCTCATCGGTCTGTCGCGCAGCGAGCTTGCCGACCGCCTCGGCGAGATCGGGGTCGCGCCGGCCCAGCGCAAGATGCGCGTGCAGCAGCTCTGGCATTGGATCTATTTCCGCGGTGCCCAGAGCTTTGACGAGATGACTTCAATCTCGAAGGGCATTCGCGCCGATCTCGCCCAGCACTTTACCGTCGACCGGCCCGAAGTCGTGGCCGAGCAGATCTCCAACGACGGCACCCGCAAATGGCTGCTGCGGCTGCCGAGCGGCGACAATGTTCAGAAGGCGCATGAGGTCGAGTGCGTCTATATCCCCGAGACCGATCGCGGCACGCTCTGCGTCTCCTCGCAGGTCGGCTGCACCTTGAACTGCGCCTTCTGCCATACCGGCACGCAGCGCCTGGTGCGCAATCTCACCGCCGGCGAGATCGTCGGGCAGGTGATGGTCGCGCGCGATCGCCTGAATGATTGGGCCGATCGCGAGGACGGCACGCGCCGCGTCACCAACATCGTGATGATGGGCATGGGTGAGCCGCTCTACAATTTCGACGCGGTGCGCGACGCGCTGCTGATCGTCGGCGACAATGAAGGCATCGGCATCTCCCGCCGCCGCATCACGCTCTCGACCTCGGGCGTGGTGCCGAATATCGTGCGCGCCGGCGAGGAGATCGGCGTCATGCTCGCGATCTCCTTGCACGCCGTGCGCGACGAATTGCGCAACGAGCTGGTGCCCCTCAACCGCAAATACCCGATCAAGGAGCTGCTGCAGGCCTGCCGCGATTATCCCGGCGCCTCCAACGCGCGCCGCATCACCTTCGAATATGTGATGCTCAAGGGCGTCAACGATTCGCTCGACGATGCAAAGCTGCTGGTGAAGATGCTCAAGGGCATTCCCGCCAAGATCAACCTGATCCCGTTCAATCCCTGGCCCGGCACCGCCTATGAATGCTCGGACTGGGACCAGATCGAAAAGTTCTCCGAATACATCTTCAACGCCGGCTATTCCTCGCCCGTGCGCACCCCGCGCGGCCGCGACATCCTCGCCGCCTGCGGCCAGCTGAAATCGGAGACCGAAAAGCTCTCGGCCCGGGAGCGCCAGGCGCTGCGCGCCATGGCGATGACGGATTAGTTTGTCATGCCCGCGCTCTCGCATCCTCGTCATTGCGAGCGCAGCGAAGCAATCCAGAATATCTCCGCGGCGGCAGTCTGGATTGCTTCGTCGCTGCGCTCCTCGCAATGACGACTGAGTTGACATTTTTGTCATGTCCCTGATCGGCCGCCTCGTCGTCATCTTCATCGGCTTCCTCGCCGCCTGTTTCGTCGGCGGCATGATCGTCGTCGTCGCGCTGCTGTTTCCGGAATTCGCCGATCTTGGTGCGGGTCCCGTCGATCAGGGGACGATCGATATCCTGCTCGGCTTCGGCTTCATCTTCGTCTCGGGCTTTGCACTGGTGCCGGCGGCGGTGATCGTCGCCATCACCGAAGCGCTCTACATTCGCAGCGCGCTCGCTTATGCCGTCGGCGGCGGCCTTGTCGGGCTCGCCTGTTATCTCGGCCTCGTTCCCTTTCACGCCGACACGTTTCAGTTCGAGGGTATCGTGCGGCGTCACCTGGAGATCATGACCGGCGCGGGCATCGTCGCAGGCGTCGTCTACTGGCTGATCGCCGGCCGCAACGCCGGCGCCTGGCGCGAGCCGCTACCTCCGCGCAAACCGCCCCCGCCACTGCCGTCGAACTCCAGGCCGGATGCGCGATGACTTGCTGACCCTCCCCTGGAGGGGGAGGGTCGGATCGCATCATCGATGCGATCCGGGGTGGGGTGACAGACTATCGGCGACGGCGGTGTTGAGGATTCAAGTTTGCGGACAGTCGAGAGACTATTTGCGCGGCTTCACCCCACCTCGCTCGCGCTTCGCGCGATCGATCCTCCCCCTCCAGGGGAGGATGGCACCTCCGTTGGGGTTTTCATCTTCTCCCCACTCCGCTAAACCGCGCGCCATGAACCGGACTGGACTCTTCATCGCCCTGGCGCTGTGGCTCGTGATCGGCGTCGTCTTCGGCGTTTACCCCGAGCTCGATCTCAAGCTCGCTGCGCTGTTCTTCGACCCCGCGACCAAGACGTTCCCGCTCAAGCTGAACGAGTGGGCCGGCTTTGCGCGCGATGCGGCGATGTGGATCGCCTGGGCATTCGCGCTGCCCTCGATCGTCGCGCTCGTGGTCAAGATGATCCGGCCCGACCGGCCGCTGCTGGTGCCGGGGCGCACCGTCATCTTCCTGTTGGTGACGCTGACCATGTCGGCCGGCATCCTGACCAACCTGACGTTCAAGAACTACTGGGGCCGTCCGCGTCCGGTGGTGGTGACCGAGTTTGCCGGCGATCAGCAATTCGTGCCGTGGTGGGATCCGCGCGGCGCCTGCGGACGCAACTGCTCGTTCTTCTCCGGCGAAGGGGCGACGGCATTCTGGACGCTCGCGCCGGCCGCGCTGGCGCCGCCGCCGTGGCGGCCGCTCGCCTATACTGCCGCCGTGGTGTTCGGCGCCTTGACCAGTGGGCTGCGCATGGCCTTTGGTGGCCATTTCTTCACCGACGTTTCCATCGCCGGCCTCGTCACCTTCGTCGTGATCTGGTTCGCCTACGCGCTGATTTACCGCTGGCCGCGGACGCGGTTCTCGGACGAAGCGGTCGATGCCGCCCTGACCCGGCTGAACATGCCCGCCTACCGGCTCCGCCAGCGCCTGTTCGGCCGCAAGACCGGTCCCGAGCCGTCGGTTTGAGCCATTAAATGCGTGCCGAGGCGTGCGAAATTTGTTATTCGCCGCCCTCGAGCCACAAACAACATCAGCTACTTGAGACCGATTGGACGCGCCATGACCACGATCCTGAAAAGCCTGCCCAAGGGTGAGAAAGTCGGCATCGCTTTTTCGGGCGGTCTCGACACCTCTGCGGCGCTGCTCTGGATGAAGCAGAAGGGCGCGCGCTGCTACGCCTACACCGCCAATCTCGGCCAGCCCGACGAGGCCGACTACAACGAGATTCCGCGCAAGGCGACGGAGTTCGGCGCCGAGAAGGCGCGCCTCGTCGATTGCCGCACGCAGCTCGTTCACGAAGGCATTGCCGCGATCCAGTCCGGCGCCTTCCATATCTCCACCGGCGGCATCACCTATTTCAACACCACGCCGCTCGGCCGTGCCGTCACCGGCACGATGCTGGTTGCGGCCATGAAGGAAGACGGCGTCAACATCTGGGGCGACGGCTCGACCTTCAAGGGCAACGACATCGAGCGCTTCTACCGCTATGGCCTGCTCACCAATCCCGGCCTGAAGATCTACAAGCCCTGGCTCGACCAGCAGTTCATCGACGAGCTCGGCGGCCGCGCCGAGATGTCGGCGTTCATGACCGCGCAGGGCTTCGCCTACAAGATGAGCGCCGAGAAGGCGTATTCGACCGACAGCAACCTGCTCGGCGCCACGCATGAGGCGAAGGATCTCGAAAGCCTCGACAGCGGCATCAAGATCGTCAACCCGATCATGGGCGTGCCGTTCTGGCGCGACGACTGCAACGTCAAGGCCGAGCAGGTCGTGGTGCGGTTCGAGGAAGGCCAGCCCACGGCGCTGAACGGGCAGACCTTCTCCGATCCCGTCGCGCTGTTCCTCGAAGCCAACGCGATCGGCGGCCGTCACGGCCTCGGCATGAGCGACCAGATCGAGAACCGCATCATCGAGGCCAAGAGCCGCGGCATCTACGAGGCGCCCGGTATGGCGCTCCTCCACATCGCCTATGAGCGCCTCGTCACCGGCATCCATAACGAGGACACTATCGAGCAGTACCGCATCAGCGGCATGCGTCTCGGCCGCCTGCTCTATCAGGGCCGCTGGTTCGATTCGCAGGCGCTGATGCTGCGCGAGACTGCGCAGCGCTGGGTCGCGCGCGCCGTCACCGGCGAGGTCACGCTCGAGCTGCGCCGCGGCAACGACTATTCGATCCTCAACACGGAAAGCCCCAACCTCACCTATGCGCCGGAGCGGCTCAGCATGGAGAAGGTCGAGGACGCTGCCTTCACGCCGGCCGACCGCATCGGCCAGCTCACCATGCGCAACCTCGACATCGCCGACACCCGCACCAAGCTGAAGCTCTACAGCGACACGGGCCTGCTTTCGGGAAGCGAAGGCTCGCAGATCTTCCGGCTCGAAAGCGACAAGGGTTGATGGCTTGTCGGCCCGATCGGGCTAGAGCATGATCCGGAAAAGCGTGCAGCGGTTTTCCGAAAAGATCATGCTCAAACAATAACCTAAAGCGCGATGACGATTCATCCTGATCTCATCGCGCTTTAGGAACCGATCGACGGCCTTGTCGATGTCGGGGTGAATACCAGCTTCACACAGCTGCGGAACAGCAGGATTTGTCGCTCCAGCCGCTTGGGGTCGTTGAGCGTCTTCGACATGATGATGGCGCCGTCCACGACGCACGAGATCATCTCGGCGAGATCGTCGAGGTCGATGGCATCGCGCGGCGGATAGACCGCGGCGATGCCATCGAGGATCGCGCGGAAATGCGCATTCCAGCTCCTGACTGATTGCGCGGTCAGGTCGCGAACCTCGTGGTCGAACAAGCGCTCCTGATAACAGATGCTGGCGATCAGGCAGCCGGGATGGCCGTTGGGCAGATCGGCCATGGTCTCGGCGAGTAGTTTCAGGGAGATCAGGAAGGACTGAAGCGGGTCGTCCGAAAGCTCGCGTCCCCGCCTGAAGATTTCGTCGAACAGCCGATCGTTCGTCTCGACGTAGCGACGCAGCATCTTCCGCGCGAGCGCGTTCTTGTCCCTGAAGTGATAGAAGAAACCGCTCTTGGTGAGGCCGGCCTCGGCGATGACCTCGTCGATCGACGTCGCGGCGAAGCCTTTTGCGAGCACCGCCGCTTCCGCGATCTCGAGAATGCGTCCCCGCGTCGCTTCGCCCTTTCCCATCGGCTCCTCCAAAACCACACCAAAGGTGCGGAATCCGCCGCGCGCGGCAAACGCCTAATCCGAGAGCCTCGCGCAAGCCTCTGATTTGTCATCTGTTTGCAGGTAGAAGTTCAGCCGCACCATCAGGCTTCTAGAGCAGCGCGACATTATGCGGCACCAATGGCCCCAGACCGAGGGCGGGCACGACGCGACCGAACGATGAGAGCGGCCCGTGCAAATGATGGAGCGATCAATGGCCAGATACAGACACGGCCTGCCGCAGCACCGCGGCGGCATTTTCCTGACCGATGGCGGCATGGAAACCACCCTGATCTTTCACGAGGGGCTGGAGCTGCCTCATTTCGCGGCATTCGTGCTGCTCGACAGCGCGGATGGTCGCGCGCATTTGAAACGTTACTATGAAGCCTATCTTCGTATTGCGCGGCAGCATGGGCTCGGCTTCGTGCTCGACAGCCCGACCTGGCGCGCCAACCCCGATTGGGCCGCCAAGCTCGGCTACGATGCAGCTGCGCTCAAGGCCGTCAATATGCGCTCCATCCGCTTTCTGGAAGAATTGCGCGGCCAATGGGAGACCTCCGGCGCGCCCTGCGTGATCAGTGGCGCGATCGGGCCGCGAGGCGACGGCTACAAGGCCGGCAACATGGACGCGGCGGAGGCGGAAGCCTATCACTCGGCTCAGATCGCGGCCTTCGTCGAGGCAGGCGCCGACATGGTGACCGCGTTCACGCTGAACAGCATCAACGAGGCCGTAGGTGTGGTGCGCGCGGCCAAGAGACAGGAGATTCCGGTCGCGATCTCCTTCACGGTCGAGACGGATGGTCGCCTGGTCAGGGGAGAGTCCCTGCGCGAAGCGATTGAAGCTGTCGACAATGCAACGGAACGTGCTTGTGAATATTTCCTGATCAATTGCGCGCATCCGGCCCATTTCGAGGGGGCACTCGCGGGCGGCGAGGCATGGGTCCAGCGCATTCACGGCGTCAGAGCCAATGCGTCGACCAAGAGCCATGCCGAGCTCGACGAGTCGGAGACGCTCGACAGCGGCGATCCCGTCGATCTCGGCCGCCGTTACCTTTCGCTCCGGCGCGCGTTCCCGGGCATGCGGATCCTGGGCGGCTGTTGCGGCACCGATCACCGGCATGTCGCCGCCGTTTGCGAGGCATGCCTGCCGTCAGAAGCGTTGACTGCGTGATACGAATAAAATGGCCGGGAGCGCTCCCGGCCTTTCCCTTTGCCGGTCTCGTCTCGGCTTGGCCGTGCCATGATGGGCGGACATGCGTTCAACGCTTTGGGGTGAGGCCCTTCGCCACCCGGCCGGGCGATACGTGACTTAATGACGGTGTCATTCTCGATCGCTACGCTTGCTGTTTCTACCGGAACGGGATTGCGGAGCATCGCGCATGATCAAGAATTCGGCCCTTGTCTTTCTCATCGTCCTCAGTTGGACATCATCGTCGTCGGCACAGACGATCTATCCGATCGATCGTGCCGAGATCCTGGCGGGAGCCAAATTCGACTTCAAGATCGAGCTTCCCGGGCCGGTCGATCCCGCCAAGTTGAAGGTGACGGTGAATGGCGCAGATTATTCGACCGCGTTCGGACGTGCCGGGACCTTCATTGAACGCGAGGACGGCAAGGAGCAGTCGGCCCTGATCCTGCGCGACGTCACGCTGACCACGCCGGGCAGCGTTGCCGTGGACGTGAGCGATGGCACGCGCCAGCGCAGCGTCACGTGGACGGTCTACGACACGGGCCAGCGCAAGGCGAAGAACGTCATCCTGTTCATCGGTGACGGCATGTCGCCGGCGCATCGGGTCGCCGCGCGAATCCTGTCCAAGGGGATCTCGGAGGGCAAGAGCCGCGGCAAGCTCGCCATCGACGAGATGCCCCATATGGCGCTGGTCGCGACCGCCGGCTCGGACTCGATAATCACTGATTCCGCGAACTCGGCCAGCGCCTATGCGACCGGGCACAAGAGCGCCGTCAACGCCCTCGGCGTCTATGCGGACCGCACCGCAAGCCCGTTGGACGATCCCCGGGTCGAAACCATCACGAGTCTCGCCAAAAGGCGGCTCGGCATGGCGATCGGCATCGTCACCAATACCGAGATCGAAGACGCGACCCCGGCGGCGATGGTTGCGCACACCCGCCGGCGCGCCGCCTATGACGACATCGTCGAGCAATTCTTCACGGCGAAGCCGGATGTCCTGATGGGCGGCGGCAGCGCGAATTTTCTGCCGAAGTCGGCCGCCGGCTCGAAGCGCAAGGACGAGACCGACTACATCGCGAAGTTTCGCGATGCCGGCTATCAGGTGGCGACCACCGCGAGCGAGCTCGGGGCGTCCGCCGCGAGGCCAGAGACGAATAAGCTGCTCGGCTTGTTCGCCACCGGCAACATGGACGGTGTGCTCGACCGCAAATTCCTGAAGGGCGGCGGCGTCAAGAAATTCCCCGAGCAGCCCGATCTGACCGAGCAGGTGCAGGGAGCGCTGAACATCCTCTCGAGGAACGAGAACGGTTTCTTCCTGATGGTCGAGTCCGGAATGATCGACAAATACGCGCATTTGCTCGACATGGAGCGCGCCGTCTACGACACGATCATGCTCGACAACGCGGTGCGCCAGACGCGCGAATGGGCGCGCGCACGTGGTGACGACACCCTCATCCTGGTGGCGGCGGACCACAATCATCCCAACAGCCTTGTCGGCACGGTGAATGACGACATGGGCACCGTGCCCAATGTTCCCTTACGCGAGCGCGTCGCAGTCTACGATAAGGCCGGATTCCCTAACTATCCGGCGCCGGATGCGGAAGGTTATCCGGCACGCGTCGACGTGAGCCGGCGGCTAGCCATCTTCTCCGCCAGCCTGCCGGATCACTACGAGACGTTCCGTCCGAAGCTGGACAATCCCAACGAGCCGACCGTCAAGGCCGGCGACGACGGCACCTTCAAGGCCAACGACAAATACAAGGAGGTCCCGGGCGCGGTGCTGCGCCCCGGCAATCTGTCGGCGCTGGTCGGCGCCAGCGTGCATTCGGGCGAGGACGTCATCCTGACCGCGACCGGACCGGGCAGCGAGCGCGTGCACGGCTCGATGGACAATACCGAAGTGTTCCGTGTCATGGCCGACGCGCTCGGGCTCGCGGCCGGGCAGTAGCGGCTGCACACGCTCCAAACAAAATGGCCGGGATCGCTCCCGGCCATTTGCGTTTGTGCTTCGCCTCAGCGCGGCGGCGCGGTGCCGGGCGGGGGCGGCGGCAGCGAGGCCTGGCCGCCATTGAGCAGCGGCGTGATGCGGCGGACCGTGACGCGCCGGTTGATCAGGCTCGGTCCCTGCGTCTGCTCCTTCAGATACTGCTCGCCATAGCCCTGTGACGTCAGGTTTTCCGCCGGCACATTGAACTGCTGCGTCAGCAATTCGGCCGCGGACTGCGCACGGCGGTCCGACAGCGACAGATTGTCGACCTCGTTGCCGACCGCATCGGTGTGTCCCTCGATCAGGAACACTTCGCGCGGATTGCGCTGGATCGCCTGGTTGAGGCCGTCGGCGATCACCTGCAGCCGGGCCGCCTGGTCCGGCGGGATGGTCCACGATCCCGTCTCGAAGTTGATCGTGTTGACGTCGATGCTCGGCATCTGCATGCGGACATTCGGGCTGTAGCGGATCTCGTCAAGCGAGTAACGCCGCTCGATCCGCTGCACCGGCGGTGCCTGCATGGTCGCGTAGATCACGTCCGGCGACGCCTCCTGGGCGTCGACGATGTAGCGATCGTAGGGAATGTTCACGACCGGCGGCGGCGCGTCGACATAGAAGCCGCCGACCGCGCGCGGATCGCGGTAGCTGTTGTCGATGATGACGATCTCGCGCCCGCCGGGATCCCTGCGGATCCGCCGCAGCAGCGAGCCGTCCGGGCCGACCACGGTGATCACCTCGCTGCCGTCGGGACGGATCACGACGGTGCGGGTTTCGCCGCCGACGGTGTCGGTGCGGATGTCGCGGGCGCCATAGCGGAAGCGATAGAGATCGTTGCCGCGGACATAGGCCTGCCCGCCCGGATCGCGGATGATGATGCGGTCCGGCTCGGTATAGACGGTGCGGCCGCCCTCGACGACCTCGCGTCGTTGGTTGTGGAGGTCGGCGATGGTCGCACCGATCACGGCGCCTGCCACCACGCCTGCACCAACCGCGAGCGGCGTCAGATCACGCTGCTGCGGACGCGGCGGGGGCGGCAAGGGTGCAGCGACTGTCGGCGCGGCACGGAAGGCCGGTGCGACCGTCGGCGGCGCGTATTGCGCCCTGTTGGGCGGCGGTGCTGCGGCGGGCGAGCCGGGGACGACCGTCGGTGCTGCGGCGCCGGCCGGAGCTGCGGGCCGGGGCGGGAGGGTGCCGGCCTGGGGCGGCGCAGCCGGAGTTCCGGCAGCGGGCGCGCCGGCAGGAGGCGTTCCACCCTGTTGGCCGGGCGTTGGCGTCGCCGTCGGGGCTGGGGTCGCGCCGGGAGCGGGCGTTGCCGCCCCCGGACGTCCGGCCGGCGGCGTCGGAGTGCTGCCGGGAGCCGGCGTTGCCGTTGGAGCGGGCGCGGCACCGGGGGCCGGCGATCCTGCCGCCGGAGGCGAGCCGGGACGTGCACCGGGCGGAGGCGCGCCGGGGCGGCCAGCCGGCGGCGCGCCAGGCGTGCTGCCCGGCGCCGGCGTTGCGGTCGGCGCAGGTGTCGGCGTGGGTGTCGCCGTCGGAGCAGGCGTGGCTGCCGGCGCAGGCGCGCCGGGGCGGGCCGTAGGCGCTGCTGTCGGCGCAGGCGGTGTCGCCGTTGGCGCAGGCGTCGGCCGGGCCGACGGAGCCGCTGGCGGCGGCGGAGGGGTCGGGGTCGGGCGAGCCGCAGGCGGCGGCGTGGGAGCCGGGCGCGCGGCAGGCGGCGTCGGAGGAGGTGGTGTCGGGGCGTGTTGCTGCGGCGCCGCAGCCGGAGGCGGCGAAGGCTGCTTCGGGGCGGCCGGCGGTGGAGGCGGCGAAGGCTGCTTCGGAGCGGCCGACGGCGGCGGGGGCGGCGGAGGCGCCGGACGGGCTGCAGGTGGAGGTGGAGGCGGCGCTGCCGGGCGCGGCGGTGCGGCTGCCGGCGGGGGTGCCGCGGGCGGCGGTGCCGCCGGGCGCGCGGGTGGGGCGGCCGCGGGCGGTCCCTTCGGCGGCTGCTTCGGTTTTCCATCAGGGCCCGTCTCTTGAGGCTGGGCCTGTGCGACCACGAGCGGCGAAGCGCTTTGCGCATGCGATGCGGTGTTTGCCAATTGCATCGCGGTCAGAGCCGTCGTCGCAAGCAGCACGAAACGAAGGTTGGTCATGGTGGTGAACTTCCCCGGAAGGTTCTTTGACGAAGTGTTGTGATGAACAGCTACGCGTTAGGCCGCATTGTGGCGGGCGATGCGACCGCAGTCCGATTTATTTCTGCACGCAAATCATCTCACTACGGCGACGTTCATTGCGCATTCAGACGCAGCTTGCAATCGCCTCACATATGATGCTTCCCCTCATAGCTGATCGCGCGGCGGATTTGCGTCCGTTGCAGGATTGGGCGTGCGCGGTCCATTCGGTCCGCGTCGCGGAATCTCCTCGGGAGCGCGCGGTGGCAACTCGTCCGGCGGCGCCGGCGCGTCTGGCTCGCGCACCGGCGGCGTGATGTCGGGCTGCGGATTGCCCGGCGGAATTCCGGGCGGCGGCTCGGTCGGAGTGCCGGGCGTCGACGGCGGAATCTCGGGCGGTTCGATCGGCATCGGCATCATCGAGATCGTTGTCCGGAGAACGACAACGACGATGCAGCGCTGATGTTCCTCGTCACATCGCTTCGAGGCCCGCCTTATTCCGGCGCGTGACAGACGGCCTCGATATTGTGGCCGTCGGGATCGAGCACGAAGGCGCCGTAATAGTTCGCGTGATAATGCGGACGGATGCCGGGCGGACCGTTGTCGCGGCCACCGGCCGCCATCGCCGCTTTGTAGAAGGCGTCGACCGTGGCGCGGTCCTTGGCTGCGATCGCGATATGCACCGGCTTGTTCATGGCGCCTTCCGCGCCGAACCAGAAGTCCGGCTTGCCGTCGGCGCCGAAGCCTGCGGCCGCCGCGTGGCCGGTCTGCTCTGCCGTCACTTCCATGATCAGGCCATAGCCGAGCGGCGCCAGCGCTCTAGCGTAGAACGCTTTCGCGCGCTCATAGTCGGAGACGGAGAAACCCAAATGGTCGATCATCATAACCTCCGTTGCTTGTCCTCGTCAGCGCGACAGGAACGTATTGCTCCGTGTCTTGCGTGCGATCGTAAAGCCGCGCACGACCATGTCGGCAATACAATCCTGCTGCCATTCGTTTTGTGACAGGTGTTCGATAACCACCGCGCGCGGCCATAGCGATTGCGGCGCGTCGCGGAAGAAGCCGGTCAGCACGCGGTCCTCAAAACCCTCGACGTCGATCTTGAGCGAATCGACTTGGCGGACGCCGGCCTCCTCCAGAATGCGTGTCAACCGCAGCGACGGCACCTTGATGGCCTCGGCACTGGCCGTGCCGGTGACGACATGGGTGGCGCCGAGATTGCCGCCACCGCTCTCGATCATCAGCTCGCCGTCGCTGTCGCCCGCGGCCGCCTGCACCAGGCGCACCTGCGGCGTCTTCGACGCGGCGTGATTGAAGGAGAGCCGTCCGAAGGTGAGCGGATGCGGCTCGATGGCAACCACCTTCCCCGTGGTCCCGACCTGCCGCGCCATCACCAGTGCAAAGGTGCCGACATTGGCGCCGACGTCGACGAACGTGCCGCCCGCAGGGGTGTGCTGGCGGAGGAAGTCGAGCTCGTCGAGATTGTAGTCGGGGTTGAACAGCGCGCCGCGCTCGGTCGCGCTGCCCTGGTGATGGAAGCGGAACGAAGCGCCCTGATACTGCACGTCGATCGGCCCGCTCCGCAGCAGATTGACCAGCCGCGACAGCCACGGCCGGAACGCGCCGCGCTTCAGCCCTGACCGTTGAGCCAGGCGGATGAGCGCAGCCTGTGCCGCATTGGGCGCAAACGCGCCGAACGGCGCTGACGAAGGGGCATTGTCGGTCGGCAAGCAGCAGGTCCTCGTTGCAGGCGAGGCATGCATAGCCGGTTTTGCGGGCGACTCCAACGTCAGTGTCGTCCGGGGGCGCGAAGCGAGCCCGGGACCCATAACCACAGTGAGGAGTGTGACGCGAGACGCCCACTCCGAGTCTTCGCCAAACTCAATCCTGTGGCTGATGGTGTGGACGGCCCCCTACGGCATCAGTTGTGCCAGAATGAGGTTGTCACACACTCATTCACAGGAGCCGTCCGTGAGCCAGATTATCCGCATTGGGATGGATACGTCGAAGTATATTTTTCAACTCCATGGCGTTGATGCGTCAGAGCAGATGGTGCTGCGCAAACGGCTCAGCCGCAAGGCGATGCTGGAGTTCTTTGCCAAGCTGCCGCCGACGGTGATTGTGATCGAGGCTTGCGGGGCCGCGCACTACCTGGCGCGGGAGCTTGGCAGGCTCGGGCACACGGTCAAGCTGATCGCGCCGCAACTGGTCAAGCCGTACGTGCCGCGCAACAAGAACGACGGGCGCGATGCGGAGGGACTGTGTGAGGCGGCGAGCCGGCCGCGGATGCGCTATGTTCCGGTGAAGACGGCCGAACAGCAGGCAGCGCTGATGCTGCTGGGCGTACGCGAGCAATTGGTCGCGCGTCGCACCCAGCTCTCCAATACGATCCGCGGTCATGCGGCGGAGTTCGGTTTGATCGCAGCCAAGGGGCTGGACAAGCTCGCTGCGTTCCTGGCGGCGATCAAACAGGACGATCGCGTTCCAGCGCTGGCTCGCGAGCTGTTTGCGTTGCTCGCTCGCCAATATGACCAGGTGCAAGTCGAGCTGAAGGCGGTCGAGGCCAAGCTGCTGGCCTGGCATCGCGCCGATGCCTTGAGCCGGCGCCTAGCGCAGATCCCGGGGATTGGTCCGGTCACCGCCGCAGCGCTGGTCATGAAGGCGCCAGATCCGCACGCCTTCCGCTCGGGCCGGCTGTTCGCAGCCTGGCTCGGTCTGACCCCAAAGGACCATTCCACCGCCGGCAAGACCAGGCTCGGCAAGATTACCCGCGCCGGCGATGAGAGATTGCGTCAGCTGCTGGTGGTCGGAGCGACCTCGGTGGTCAAGCAAGCGACAGCGAAAGGCTCTGGCCCGCATTGGCTCGTCGAGCTCTTGAAGCGCAAGACACCGAAGCTTGCTGCGGTGGCACTCGCCAACAAGATGGCCCGCATCGCCTGGAAGCTGATGACGACTGGACAGGAATATGACAGCGCGCGGCTGGATGCCCGAGCCGACCAAACGGCAGCCGCCGCGTAGTTGAGAGATTCGGCCGACCGGCGGGTTCACCCACCGGCCGAACCGGAGCTGCAAGAGCAGAGGAGATGGTGCGATCGATCGACCGATGATGCGAGCAAATCCGTGGGACCCATTGGCCGATCAAGGTCGCGTGGTTGATTCGAGCTCGTGTCGCGGAAACCATCTTGGCCAGCGGTCTCACACGCCGAACCAACAGGCCGGACATATGGATGCAAGCGATCCGATCAAAACCTTCACAAAGCTCTTGTGCCACGGGGGCCGTCCACATATGGGTCCCGGATCGGCGCGCGCTTTTGGCGCGCTTGTCCGGGACGACGGAGAACGCCTCACGCCGCCTTCTTCGGCGCCTTCCGCTGCCTCAGGAATCGCCCGAGCAGCCTGCGCCTGCCCTTGCGCGGAATCAGGTCGATGTCGCTGACGAGCTTGGCACCGTCCTTGCGCCGCTCCAGCACGATCTTGCGGCTGTGGAAAGCCTCCAGCTCGGCGCGATGCGCGACGCTGACGATGGTCGCCTTCGGCAGTTCGTCGGTGATCATATTCATCATCTTGTCCTGGCTCTTCTCGTCGAGCGCCGAGGTCGCCTCATCGAGCACGACGATATCGGGATTGTGCAGCAGCAGCCGCGCGAAGGCGAGGCGCTGCTTCTCGCCACCCGACAGCGTCTGGTCCCACGGCCCTTCCTCTTCGATCTTCTCCTTGAGATGATCGAGGCCGACCTTGTGCAGGGCTTCACCGATTTCGTCGACGGTCCAGTGGTCGGCAGCGCCGGGATAGGCGACCGCCCGCCGCAAGGAGCCGGAGGGCACATAGGGCCGTTGCGGCAGCATGAACAGCCGCCGGTCCGGATGGAAATTGACGCTTCCGTCGCCCCATGGCCATAGCCCCGCAATGGCGCGCACCAGTGTGCTCTTGCCGGTGCCGGATTCGCCGGCGACCAGCAGCCGCTCCCCGGGCTCGATCACCACCTCGGTCTCGCCGACCACCGCGGTGCCGTCATCTAACGTGACCGAGAGATCGCGCAGCTCCAGCATGGCGTCGTTGCGCGTCTCGCCGCGCTTGATGCGGCCGAGGCCGTCGCCCTGCTCGGCGCGTTCGAGGCCGTCGAGCGACATCATCAGCGAGGCGATGCGGCGCGCACAGGCGTTCCAGTCGGCCAGCCGCGGATAATTGTCGACCAGCCAGCCGAACGCGCTCTGCACGATGGTGAAGGCGGAGGCCGCCTGCATCACCTGACCGAGCGTCATGCTGCCGTCGAGGAATTTTGGCGCGCAGAGCAGCAGTGGCACGACCGGTGCAACGAGGCTGGATCCCTGCGACACCAGCGTGGTGCGCATATGCTGGCCGGCGAGCCGCGCCCATTGCCGCAGCACGCGGGCAAGATTGCGGTCGATGCCGTCACGCTCCTCCTGCTCGCCGCCGAGCAATGCGATGCTCTCGCCGTGCTCGCGCACGCGCGTCAGCGTGTAGCGGAAATCGGCCTCGGCCTGGTTCTTGTTCTCGGAGATCTGCACGAAGCGTCGGCCGATCATCGTGATCGAGCCCGAGGCGATCGCGGCGTATAACATTGCGGCGATCACCAGGAAGCCAGGAATGGTGATGGCGGAGCCGCCGAGCGTCACGGTGAGCGCGCCGCCGATGGTCCAGAGCACGACGATGAAGGTGATGGCCGACAGCAGCGCGGATGTGACGCCGGCGAGGAAATCGACCGGGGAGTCGGTCGCAATCCGCAGATCCTCCGCGATCCGGTATTCGGGATTTCCGTGATCGCCGCCGACGAGGTTGAGCTGGTAGTAGCGCCCATTCTTGAGCCACCGCGTCAGTACGCTCGCAGTTAACCAGGCCCGCCAGCGCCGCTGGATGCTCATCCGCGCGAACACCTGCGCCACGCCGAGCACGATGCTTCCGATCGCGAGCGGGACGAACATTACGGTGAGACGGAACACGCTCGTCGCGTCGCGCTGCTCGATGGCATCGAAGATGGCCCGATTCCAGACGTTGATGCCGTATTGAAAAACGACGATCAGCACGATCAGCACGCCGAGACCGATCGAGAACGGCCAGGCCAGGCGATCGCCGTTGCGGCCCCAGAAACCGCGCGCGCTGATCCAGAACCGCGTCAGCAGATAATCCTTGCGGGCCTGCTCGGCTTCCTCGGGTGATAGCTCGGGGTCGGGTTCGACCAGCTCGGGCGGCGGCGGTGCCACATCATCGCCGTGCGCGCCTTTGATCTCCACAATGGGCGCCTTCCTGCCCCGTTCGCGCGTTGTGGCCGGCTTGTGCATGAGCGAACAACGCACAAGGAAATCAATCGGTTCCCTTCGGTTCCGGCCGCGGAATCACTCGGCGGCGCCGTCGCGCACGCGTCGCAGCCGCGCGGCCCGGTGCAGAACGCGCGACAACTCCTCGATCGAATAGGGCTTTTGCACGAGCTCGAAGCCGGCAGCGCCGTCCTGTGACAGGGCCTGGCTGTAACCGGTGGTCAGCACGACCGGCACGCCGATGCCGCGATCGCGGATCGCCTGGGCCAAATCGAGCCCGGTCATCCCGGGCATCACCACGTCCGAGAACACGACATCGAAACGGTCCGCGTCCACGATGAGCTCGGCGAGTGCGTCGGTTGCATTATCGACCAGAGTGATGGTGTAGCCGAGTTCGGTGAGGCCATCAGCGGCGAAATTGGCAAGCGCGATATTGTCCTCGACCACCAGCACCGACATGCCGCTTCCGGCCACCGCCGGCGCAGTGTTGGGCGCTTGGCGCTCCGGCAGCAGGTCCGGCGGCACACGCGGCAGATAGAGCGAGAAGGTGCTGCCGTGCCCCACCTCGCTCGTCACAGTCACCTCGCCGCCGGACTGCCGGGCGAAGCCGAACACCTGGGACAGGCCGAGACCGGTGCCGTGGCCGACCTGCTTGGTGGTGAAGAACGGCTCGAAGATTCGTCCGAGCCGCGCGGCGGGAATGCCGACGCCGGTGTCGCTGACCGTCACGCGGACAAAGCCATGGTCTGCCGAGGTCTGGCTGGCCGAAAGCTGCGTCAGCGTGTCCGCAACGGTCGTTGTGGCCTCGACCCTGAAGACGATCCTGCCTTTGCCCTGCATGGCATCGCGCGCATTGGTCGCCATGTTGATCAGCGCGGTCTCGAATTGGCTGGCATCGGCATTGACGAGGCACGGCTCCGCCGGCAGCTGCATGACGATCTCGATCGCGGGACCCAGCAGCGTGGCGAGCATATCGTGCAGCGACTGCACCCGCGCGCCGACGTCGAACACCTCCGGCTTGAGGGTCTGGCGCCGCGCAAAGGCGAGCAGCTGGGAAGTCAGCTTGGCCGCGCGCGCCACTGAATCCGCAATGGCCGTGATGTAGCGCTGGCGCCGCTCCTCGGTCAGCTGCGGGCGGTTCAACAAATCGACCGAGGCGCGGATCACCGTCAGGAGGTTGTTGAAGTCGTGGGCGACGCCTCCGGTGAGCTGGCCGAGCGCCTCCAGGCGCTGGCTGTGCTTGAGCGCCTCCTCGGCCTCGCGCCGCTTTGCAGCTTCGGCCTGAAGGTGCTGGGTGCGCCGCATGGCGAGCGTCAGCAGCAGAAACAGCAGCGCGGTGGCGGGAATGCCGAACACCAGATGCTGGCCCATGGTGGCGAACCAGCGCGCGCGGATCGCCGAGGTCTCGAGCCCGGCGCTGACATAGATCGGATATTCGGCAACACGCCGGTAGGCGATGCGCCGCTCGATGCCGTCCGAGGGCCAGACGGCGGTGATGAGGCCGTGCTCGGGGTGAGCCGCGATCTCGCGGCCGACAGGTCCGCCCGGATCGAGGCGGAGGTCACGGTCGAGCCGCGGGAAATGGGCCAGTACCACGCCGTCGGTGCGGCCCATCGCGAAGAAGCTGCCGGGATCGGAGCCGATCCTGGCGTAAAAGCTCTCGAAATAATCCGGCAGAACGGAGGCCTGGATTACGCCGATGAAGCTGCCGTCGTCGGTATCGCGGCGGTGGCTCATGCTGAAAAAGCGCGCGCCCTGATAGGGCGGCCGTGGCGTCAGGGCCTTGCCGATGAAAGTGCCGATGCTCTGGTCGATATGGGCATAGAAGTAATCGCGGTCGGCAAAGCCGAGCTCAGGCGGTGGCGAGACAAGGCTGTTGACCAGCGCTTTTCCGTCCGCATCGAAGATCCAGGCCGATTTGAGCTGCGGCAGCGAATCGGTCAGGCGCTTCAGGCGGCGATGCAGCGTCGGTTCTCGCGCGCGGATGGTTTCGTCGGAAAGGCCGCGCACGACCTCGTTAAGCTCGGCGAGGCTGCGGTCGATGGTCTCGAACACCTTGAGCGCGTGCTCATGAGCGACATCGACGGTGCGCTCGATCTCCCGGTCGGCGATATCCCTGGTCGATGTGTAGGAGATCGTGGCGGCAACGACGAAGAGCGCAATCGGCAGCGCCAGGGATGCCGCCATCATCCACTGCAACAGCCTCAGCGAGTTGCGTTGCGCCCTCTGCACAGTCGCTCCGTCCCTGACGGGAGCTTAACTGAAACCCGCGCAAGGAAGGAAGCAGCTTATGCTGGAACTGTTGGTTGTGGGACGAAATTTTGCCCGCCGGGCGGGAGAAGAAAAATTCTGCTCGAATTGAACGCAATTGCAGAACACCCCGGCCGATCTGGCCGGGGTGGAAGGGATGGCCTTCGTCTCAGATCTGGCGTTCGACCATCTTGAGCTTCAGCTCGGCGATGGCTTCGGCCGGGTTCAGGCCCTTCGGGCACGCCTTGGCGCAGTTCATGATGGTGTGGCAGCGATAGAGGCGGAACGGGTCCTCGAGATTGTCGAGGCGCTCGCCGGTGGCCTCGTCGCGCGAATCGGACACCCAGCGGTTGGCCTGGAGCAGCGCGGCGGGGCCGAGATAGCGCTCGCTGTTCCACCAATAGCTCGGGCAGGAGGTCGAACAGCAGGCGCACAGGATGCACTCGTAAAGGCCGTCGAGCTTCTCGCGGTCCTCGTGGCTCTGGCGCCATTCCTTCTGCGGCGTCGGCGAGGTCGTCTTCAGCCACGGTTCGACCGAGGCGTACTGCGCGTAGAAATTGGTGAGGTCGGGGACGAGATCCTTCACCACCGGCTGGTGCGGCAGCGGATTGATCTTCACCGCGCCGTCCTTCACGTCGTGCATCGAGCGGGTGCAGGCCAGCGTGTTCTGGCCGTCGATGTTCATGGCACAGGAGCCGCAGACGCCTTCACGGCAGGAGCGGCGGAAGGTCAGCGACGGATCGATGTGGTTCTTGATCCAGATCAGGCCGTCCAGCACCATCGGACCGCAATCATTGGTGTCGACGTAGTAGGTGTCGACGCTCGGATTTTTGCCGTCGTCCGGATTCCAGCGATAGACCTTGAACTCGCGGAGCTCGGTCGCGCCCGCGGGCTTCGGCCAGGTCTTGCCGCCGGAAATCTTCGAGTTCTTCGGAAGTGCGAATTCAACCATAAGTCCTGCCTCTGGTTTCCCTCGTCACTGCCGGGCTTGACCCGGCAATCCATCCTTCTGAGAAGATGGATGCGCGGGTCAAGCCCGCGCATGACGAGCAATGATCAATACACGCGCGCCTTCGGCGGGATGTACTGCACGTCGTTGGTCATGGTGTAGTCGTGAACCGGGCGGTACTCGATCTTGACCTTGCCGGCGTCGTCCAGCCAGGCCAGCGTGTGCTTCATCCAGTTCTTGTCGTCGCGCTCGGAGAAGTCCTCGCGGGCATGAGCGCCGCGGCTCTCGGTGCGGTTGGCGGCCGAGTTCATCGTCACCACCGCCTGCGAGATCAGATTGTCGAACTCCAGCGTCTCGACCAGGTCCGAATTCCACACCAGCGAGCGGTCGGACACGGCGATATCGGTGATGCCGCTGTGGACCTTTGCGATCAGGTTCTGGCCTTCGCTCAGCACTTCGCCGGTGCGGAACACGGCGCAATTGTTCTGCATCACGTGCTGCATGCCCTCGCGCAGCTTCGCGGTCGGAGTGCCGCCGGATGCGTAGCGGTAATGGTCGAGCCGGCCGAGCGCCATCTCGGCCGAGTTCGCCGGCAGCTCGGGCTGCTTGCCGTTGGGCGTGAGCTTCTCGGCGAGGCGGAGCGCCGCAGCGCGGCCGAACACGACGAGGTCGATCAGCGAGTTGGAGCCGAGGCGGTTGGCGCCGTGCACGGAGACGCAGGCGGCTTCGCCGATCGCCATCAGGCCGGGGATCACTGCGTTGTCGTCGCCGTCCTTCTTGGTCAGCACTTCGCCGTGATAGTTGGTGGGGATGCCGCCCATGTTGTAGTGCACGGTCGGCACGATCGGGATCGGCTCGCGCGTCACGTCGACATTGGCGAAGATCTTGGCCGATTCCGAGATGCCCGGCAGGCGCTCGGCCAGCACGGCGGGATCGAGGTGGTCGAGGTGCAGGAAGATGTGGTCCTTCTTCTTGCCGACGCCGCGGCCTTCGCGGATCTCGATCGTCATCGCGCGCGAGACCACGTCGCGCGAGGCGAGGTCCTTCGCCGACGGCGCGTAACGCTCCATGAAGCGCTCGCCCTCGGCGTTGACGAGATAACCGCCTTCGCCGCGCGCGCCCTCGGTGACGAGACAGCCCGAACCGTAGATGCCGGTCGGGTGGAACTGGACGAATTCCATGTCCTGCAGCGGCAGGCCGGCGCGCAGCACCATGCCGCCGCCGTCGCCGGTGCAGGTATGCGCCGAGGTGCAGGAGGCGTAGGCGCGGCCATAGCCGCCGGTGGCGAGGATCACGGTCTGGGCGCGGAAGCGGTGCAGCGTTCCGTCATCGAGCTTGAGCGCGATGACGCCGCGGCAGGTGCCCTGGTCGTCCATGATCAGGTCGATGGCGAAGAACTCGATGAAGAACTCGGCCGCGTGGCGCAGCGACTGGCCGTACATCGTGTGCAGCATGGCGTGACCGGTGCGGTCGGCGGCGGCGCAGGTGCGCTGCGCCTGGCCTTTGCCGTAGTCCAGGGTCATGCCGCCGAACGGACGCTGGTAGATCTTGCCGTCCTCGGTACGCGAGAACGGCACGCCCCAATGCTCGAGCTCGTAGACCGCCTCGGGCGCGTTGCGCACCATGTATTCGATCGCGTCCTGGTCGCCGAGCCAGTCCGACCCCTTCACGGTGTCGTACATGTGCCAGCGCCAGTCGTCCTTGTGCATGTTGCCGAGCGAGGCGGAGATGCCGCCCTGCGCCGCGACCGTGTGCGAGCGGGTCGGAAACACTTTGGTGATGCAGGCGGTGCGAAGACCGGCCTCGCTGCAGCCGACCACGGCGCGTAAGCCCGCGCCGCCGGCGCCGACCACGACGACGTCATAGGTGTGGTCTTCGATCGGATAGGCTTTTCCGTTGGTGGCGGGAGCGCCGTTGCCCTTGCCATTCGTCTCAGCGGCCATGGGTTTACACTCCGGAAGAAAGCTTCAGAATCGCGTAGGTCGAGGCGAGCGCCACGGCGAACGAGAAGAAATTGTTGAGCATGATCGCGGTGAGCTTCAGCTTCTCGTTATGGACGTAGTCCTCGATCACCACCTGCATGCCGATCTTCATGTGCCAAGCGCTGGCGAAGATGAAGAGGAGCAGGATCACCGCAACGGGAATTGAGCTGAGAATCTGCGCAGCGCCGACCTGATTGCGGCCGAGCAACATCATGATGATCACCAGCACCGGGATCATCAGCAGGGTCATCGCGACGCCAGTGATGCGCTGGCGCCAGAAATCGGACGTGCCCGAATGCGCGGCGCCGAGATTGCGGACGCGGCCGAGCGGGGTGCGCATGCTGCGCTTCGGCGTATCGGTTGCGCTCATCGTCCACCTCCGATCGCATAGGCGATGATCCAGATAAGGACCGTCAAAGCGATGCCGCCGATCAGGGCGCCCCAGGTCAGCGCTTCCCGCTCATTGGCCTTGAAGCCATAGCCGAGATCCCAGATGAAATGCCGGATGCCGCTCAACATATGGTGCATCAGCGCCCAGGTGTAGCCGAACACGATCAGACGGCCGATGATGCTTCCAGAGAAGGCCTGGACGTGCGCATAGGCCGCCGGGCCGGAGGCCGCTGCAACCAGCCACCAGACCAGCAGCAGGGTTCCGACGTAGAGGGCGATACCGGTGGCGCGATGGACGATGGACAGCGCCATCGTGAGGGTCCAGCGATAGGTTTGGATGTGCGGCGAAAGCGGTCGTTCGATCCGTGCGGTCATGGGCGGCTTTGATGTTTGTTGCGGCCCAGCATGGGGCGCGCGGGGATCGCGAAAGGTCGGCTCTATTTACGGAGTCGATCTGGCCTGCGCAATCACCAAATGGCCATAAATCGAACGTGAGTTCAGCTCTACAGCCTTGATGAAACAAGGCCAATCAGGGGCTTGGTATACCAGCAAGTCGGTCTGCCAACGAAGATAGAAATATACATTCATTTCTTGATACGATCGTGCGAGGCGCGTTGAAATCACTATTGGAACGCCTCTAACCCACCCACTGTCACCGGCCGTTCATTCCGGCCAAACCATCGCGGCAGCCTGCCGCGCACTCCCCAGGACGGCTAATCCCGGCGCGCAGCCCAGCGGCACCATGCGCGCCGACGACCGATATGCACCGCCCGCATTCCACCCCAGCCGGGTCGCCCCGGTTGTCGACCAGACCCGGCAGATCGCCTACAGCTTTACATAGCCGGTTCCGAATCGAGCTCTCCGAGGAGCTGCGACCAGTCGCCGAGGCAGGTCAGGGGTGGTTGCAGGACTTGATATCAAGGAAATCGTCGAGCTCGCGCTGCTGCTGATCGCAACCGGTGCGCTCTCGGGATTCCTGGCCGGCGTGTTCGGGATCGGCGGCGGCGCGATTCTCGTGCCGGTGTTCTACGAATGCTTCCGCATCGCCGGCGTGCCGCTGGAGGTGCGGATGCCGCTCTGCGTCGGCACCTCACTCGCGGTGATCATCCCCACCTCGATCCGCTCGTTCCGGGCGCATTACAAGCGCGGCGCCGTCGACATCGCCATCCTGCGCGTCTGGTGGCTGCCGATTGTGATCGGCGTCCTCGCCGGCAGTGTGATCGCGCGCTTTGCGCCGGAGCGGCTGTTCAAGATCGTGTTCGTCGCCGTGGCCTGGTCAGCCGCGGTCCGGCTGATCTTCGCGCGCGAGACCTGGAAACTCGGCGATGATCTGCCGAAGGGCCCATTGATGCGCGTCTACGGCTTTTGCGTCGGCATCCTCTCGACCCTGATGGGCATCGGCGGCGGCCTGTTCTCGAATCTGCTGATGACCTTCTACAGCCGTCCGATCCATCAGGCGGTCGCGACCTCGTCGGCGCTCGCGGTGCTGATCTCGATTCCCGGCGCACTCGGCTACATCTATGCCGGCTGGCCAGCGGCGGCGAACTATCCCGCCGTCGCAGCGCTGCAGATTCCGTTCGCACTCGGCTACGTCTCACTGATCGGCGCCGTGTTGGTGATGCCGATGAGCCTCGTCACGGCGCCGTTAGGGGTGAGAGCTGCGCATGCGATGTCGAAGCGCACGCTGGAAGTCGCGTTCGGGTGTTATCTGTTCGTAGTCGGCAGCCGGTTTGTGATGAGCCTGGTCGGCGGCTTGTAGTCGCCGCGTCCACCGTCATTGCGAGCGCAGCGAAGCAATCCAGAATCTCTCCACGGAGACAGTCTGGATTGCTTCGTCGCAAGGGCTCCTCGCAATGACGACGAGAGAGCAGCGGCGACCTCACTTCTTCGCGTAAATATCCTTATAGGTCTCGCGCAAGATGTTCTTCTGCACCTTGCCCATGGTGTTGCGCGGCAGCTCGTCGACAACGAAGACGCGCTTCGGCATCTTGAATTTCGCGAGGCGTCCGTCCAGGCCCTTCAGCACGGCTGCTTCATCGATGCTCGCGCCGGGCTGGCGCACCAGCACCGCCGTGACGCCCTCGCCGAAATCGGCGTGCGGCACGCCGATCACGGCGGACTCCACCACGCCGGGCATGGCGTCGATCTCGCTCTCGATCTCCTTCGGGTAGACGTTGAAGCCGCCGGAGATCACGAGATCCTTGCCGCGGCCGAGGATGTGGACGTAGCCCTTGTCGTCGATCTTGCCGAGGTCGCCGGTGATGAAGAAGCCGTCGGGCCGGAATTCGGACTTGGTCTTCTCCGGCATGCGCCAATAGCCCTTGAAGACGTTCGGGCCCTTCACCTCGATCATGCCGATCTCCTCGCGCGGCAACTCCTTGCCGGTTTCGGGATCGGTCACGCGCACAGAGACGCCCGGCAGCGGGAAACCGACTGCGCCGGGTACGCGCTCGCCATCGTATGGGTTCGACGTGTTCATGTTGGTTTCGGTCATGCCGTAGCGCTCGAGCACGGCATGTCCCGTGCGCGCCGACCATTCGCGATGGGTCTCGGCCAAGAGCGGCGCCGAGCCCGAGATGAACAGGCGCATGTGCCTGGTCGTCTCATGCGACAGCGCGGGGTTCTGCAGCAGGCGGGTGTAGAAGGTCGGCACGCCCATCAGCACCGTGGCGCGCGCCATCAGCTTGATGATCAGGTCCGGATCGAGCTTGGGCAGGAAGATCATCGAGGCGCGGGCGAACAGCGTCACATTGGTCGCCACGAACAGGCCATGGGTGTGGTAGATCGGCAGCGCGTGGATCAAGACGTCCTTGTCGGTGAAGCGCCAGTAGTCGACGAGCGAGAGCGAGTTGGACGCCAGATTGTCATGCGTCAGCATCGCGCCCTTGGAGCGGCCGGTGGTGCCCGAGGTGTAGAGGATCGCGGCAAGATCGTCGTTTTCGCGCGGCACTGTTGTGAACTCGCTGCTCGCCTTCTCAGCGGCCTCCGTCAGCGAGCCCTTGCCGTCGGGTCCGAGCGTCTCGACCTTGGCCTTCACCTTGGCGGCGATCGGGGCGAGCCCTTCCGCCTTGGAGGGATCGCAGACCACGAGCGACGGCTCGGCATCGCCGATGAAGTAGTCGAGCTCGTTCAGCGTGTAGGCGGTGTTGAGCGGCAGATAGACTGCGCCGGCGCGCACGGTGCCGAGATACAGCACGATGTTGGCGACGGATTTCTCCACCTGCACCGCGACGCGGTCCCCGGGCTTCACGCCGCGGGCGACCAGCACGTTCGCCATTTGCCCGGCGCGCGCGATCAGATCGCCATAGCTGATATGGGCGCCGTCATGCGTCTCGATCGCGAGCCGTTTCGGATCGTCGAGGCCGTCGAACAGGCGGGAAAACAGGTTGGCGTTGGCAGCTTGGTTCATGCAACATTCCTCGCCGGCAGAGGCCGGTCAAAACCGAGGGCTGGATTAGCAAAAACCGCCCCGATGAAGCAACGGAGACAGTTTGCATGTCAAAAAACGGGAAACGCGTGGCCTGGGTCACGGGCGGCGGCAGCGGGATCGGGGAGGCCGGCGCCGAGGCGTTAGCTGCCGACGGCTGGACGGTGGTGGTGTCCGGCCGGCGCCAGTCAGCCCTGGATGCCGTGGTCGCGAAGATCACCAAGACGGGCGGCGCAGCGGAAGCCATCGCGTTGGACGTGTCCAACGCCGCCGAGGCCCAGAAGGCGGCCGATCAGATCGTCGCGAAGCACGGCCGCATCGATCTCCTGGTGAACAATGCCGGTATCAATGTCCCCAAACGCAGCTGGAAGGACATGGAACTGGAGGGCTGGGACAAGCTGGTCCAGGTCAATCTCAACGGCGTGCTCTATTGCATGCGCGCGGTGCTGCCGACGATGCGCAAGCAGCAGGACGGTTCGATCATCAACGTCTCGTCCTGGGCCGGCCGCCACGTCTCCAAGATGCCGGGCCCGGCCTACACCACGACCAAGCATGCGGTGCTGGCGCTGACCCACTCCTTCAACATGGACGAATGCGTCAACGGCCTGCGCGCCTGCTGCCTGATGCCGGGCGAGGTGGCGACGCCGATCCTGAAGCTGCGCCCGGTGGTGCCGAGCGAGGCAGAGCAGGCCAGGATGCTGCAATCCGAAGATCTCGGCCGCACCATCGCGTTCATTGCGAGCATGCCGGCGCGCGTCTGCATCAACGAAGTGCTGATCAGCCCGACGCATAATCGCGGGTTTATTCAAACGCCGACGAACAGGGATTAGCCAAGGTCGTGGCCGCGAACTCGTCATTGCGAGCGCAGCGACGCAATCCAGAAATCTATCCCGCGGAGACAGTTTGGATTGCTTCGTCGCAAGAGCTCCTCGCAATGACGGCGGATCGAGCACACGAACACGCCCCCGCATAGTTTCACGCATCACAAAGAATTTTTCTCCGAAACCGCATCGCAAACCCTCCCGTAGTTCGGTCCAACGACGGCACTGCTGCATCACCTTTCGCAGCTGCCGTTGTTGCCCCAACTCAACGCCGGCCCCGCCGGCTACAATTCAATCGGGAGACTTTCCATGTCGAAGCGCATTGCCTATCTCGCTGCCGCCGCCTTCAGCGCCCTCGCCATCACCGCGACCGTCGTCGCGCCTGTGAGCGCCGAGGAAAAGACCGTCATGGTCGGCGGCGCCACGATGTTCCCATCCAAGAACATCGTCCAGAACGCCGTCAACTCGAAGGACCACACCACCCTGGTGGCGGCGGTGAAGGCGGCGGGCCTGGTGCCGACGCTGGAAAGCAAGGGTCCGTTCACGGTGTTCGCGCCGACCAACGCCGCCTTCGGCAAGCTGCCGGCCGGCACCGTCGACAATCTGGTCAAGCCCGAGAACAAGGCGACGCTGACCAAGATCCTCACCTACCATGTCGTGGCCGGCAAGCTCGCAACCTCCGACCTCACTGACGGCAAGAAGCTGAAGACCGCGGAAGGCGAGGAACTCATGGTGAAGAAGCAGGACGGCAAGACCTGGATCGTCGATGCCAAGGGCGGCACCTCGATGGTGACGATCTCCAACGTCAACCAGTCGAACGGCGTCATCCATGTGGTCGACACCGTGCTGATGCCGGCGACGTAACACCGCGCACCCCTGTTTCATCCCCCGAACAGGGTGCTTCGGGACGGCGAGCCGGGGGTGCCCGGCTCGCTTTTTTGTGACCGGTATAGCCCGCCGGCATCGATTCGATGCCGGACAGGGCGTAACGAAATTGGACGCACCGGCGTATAATTGTTGTCACGCGACCTTCAGGACGGAACCACCATGGCGAGCCTCACAGTCACCGACGAGCAGGTCAGGGCCACCCCGGCCAAAGTGATCCAGCCAGCCTGGGTGCGGGTCATGCACTGGATCAACGCCCTCGCCATGATCCTGATGATCCTGTCGGGCTGGCAGATCTACAACGCTTCGCCGCTGTTCGGTTTCAGCTTTCCACGCGAGTATACGCTGGGCGGCTGGCTCGGCGGCGGCCTGCTCTGGCACTTTGCCGCGATGTGGCTGCTGATGATCAACGGCCTCGCCTATCTCGTCACCGGCTTCGCCACCGGCCGCTTCGCTAAGAAGCTGTTGCCGATCACGGCGTCGGGCGTGCTGCACGATGTCAAGGCGGCGCTGACCTTCAAGCTCGGCCATGACGATCTCACCGTGTACAATTACGTGCAACGCCTGCTCTATGCCGGCATCATCGTGGTCGGCGTGCTGATCGTGCTGTCGGGTCTCGCGATCTGGAAGCCGGTGCAGCTCTATTACCTGGTGATGCTGTTCGGCGACTATCCGAACGCGCGCTACGTCCATTTCTTCTGCATGGCCGCGATCTGCGCGTTCCTCGTCATTCATGTCTTGCTCGCGCTGCTGGTGCCGAAGAGCCTGCGCGCGATGATCATCGGTCGTTGAGCGGAGGAAGAACAATGGCCAAGCGCTCATTCCTGATCCCCGGCGTCGACAAGCGCCTCTTGATCAAGGACTCCATCAAGACGATGCCCGACGTGACCCGCCGCCGCTTCATCGCGGGCGGCGCGAGTCTCGGTGCGCTGACGCTGCTCACCGGCTGCGACGTCGTCGATTCCTCTTCGGCCGAGGAGATGCTGAAGCAGGTCTCGAAATTCAACGACGCCGTGCAAGCCTTCATCTTCAATCCCGACGCGCTGGCACCGACGTTTCCCGAAAGCGCGATCACGAAGCCATTTCCGTTCAACGCCTATTACGATCTCGACGACGCGCCCGACGTTTCGGCTGCGGACTGGAAGCTCGAGGTGCGCGGCCTCGTCGACAACAAGAAGTCCTGGACGCTGGACGAACTCTATAAGCTGCCGCAGGTCACGCAGATCACCCGCCACATCTGTGTCGAGGGCTGGAGCGCGATCGGCAGCTGGACCGGCACGCCCTTGCGCGATTTCCTCAAGCTGATCGGCGCCGATACCCGCGCGAAGTACGTCTGGTTCCAGTGTGCCGACAAGGACGGCTACAACTCGCCGCTCGACATGCGCAGCGCGCTGCATCCGCAGACCCAGATGACGTTCAAATACGCGGACGAGATTTTGCCACGCGCCTACGGCTTCCCGATGAAGATCCGCGTGCCGACAAAGCTCGGCTTCAAGAACCCGAAATACGTGGTCTCGATGGAAGTGACCAACGACTACAAGGGCGGCTATTGGGAAGACCAGGGCTACAATTCGTTCAGCGGAAGCTAGCCGAGCTGCTGTAGGGTGGATTAGCGCAGCGTAATCCACCTCTTTGATGTCCGCAGTGACAGAAGTGGTGGGTTACGCCTGCGGCTAACCCACCCTACTGGACCGCGCTCTTCGGCCCCACCTTCCTTTGACACAACGCCGCCACCGCGCCCAACGCCAACAATGCCGCCGACACATTCAGCGCGTAGCTCAAGCTCCCCAGCGCATCCGTGATCGCGCCCACCGCGATCGGCCCCAGCGTCTGGCCGACGCCGAACGAGATCGTCATCGCCGCGATCGCCGTCGGCCACACCTGCGGCGGATAATTGAAGCGGACGAAGGCGGTGGTCGAGCCGACCACGGCGAAGAAGGCGACGCCGAACACGACGGCCGAGACCGCGAGCCATGCCGGCGAATGCCCGAGGATCGGCAAGGCGGCCCCTAACGCGTTGGTGCCGAGGATGATCGCCGTGGCGAGCCCGCCGCGGTCGAGCGCCAGCACGCCGCGCCAAGCCCAGGGGGTCACGAAGGCGGATAGCCCGATCAGGCTCCAGAACGCGGCCTGCGCCGCGGCCCCGCCGCCGCCGTCGCGCACATAAGCGATCATGAAGGTCATGTAGGCGATGTAGCCCGCGCCGAACAGGAAGTAGCCGGCGAGATAGATCAGCACCGGCTGGATCGCGAACGAGCCGTGAGCGCCTTCCGAGAAGCGGACGCCGCTCTCGATGCGGATCAGGAACAGCGGGATGGTCATCGCGACCGACAGCAGCGTCAGCGCCCACCAGACGATCCACCACGAGCCGGGTCCGAAATATTGCAGCGTGAACGGGGCGATCAGCCCTGAGGCGAGAATGCCGATGCCGGGGCCGGCATAAAACAGGCTCAGCAGGAAATTGGCCCGCTCCGGGCGCGACTGCGCGATGGTCGCAGCCAGCGCGCCGCCGGCGACGAAGCCGGCCGCCGCGCCCAAGCCCAGCACGAGGCGCGCCAGGCTCAGCGCGACGAAATTGCCTGATAGTGCGCATGTTGCAAGTGCGGCGACGCAGGCCAGGGTTCCGCCGCGGATCGCGGCCGACCAGCCGATACGCTGGATCAGCCGGGACGCGACAAGCGCGCCCACGAGATAGCCGACGGCGTTGATGGTGTTCATGAAACCGGCCGCCGAGTAGGACCAGCCGAGGTCCTCCCGCATGTCGGGCAGCACCAGCGCATAGGCAAAGCGGCCGATGCCAAGCCCGACCGTCGCTGCCAGCGACAGCGTCAGGATCAGCCGCGCAGGATGCGGGTTCGGGGGACGGTCAGGGGCGTGCAAGGGGTACTCCGGCATGCGCAGTGTGGCAGGCCCTGCCCGTCTTGCACAGCCGCGGCGCGGCAATGGTGTCTTGCCAAGCGCGCAACGCCGCTCTAGCACTCCGGCCGAGTTCGACCTGAGAGGAACGACCATGGCGACCCACAAATTGCTGCTGCTCCCCGGCGACGGTATCGGCCCCGAGGTAATGGGCGAGGTGAAGCGGCTGATCGACTGGCTCAATTCGGCCGGGATCGCCAAGTTCGAGACCGACACCGGCCTGGTCGGCGGCTCCGCCTATGACGCGCACAAGGTGTCGATCTCCGAAGGCGACATGGTCAAGGCCAAGGACGCCGATGCGGTGATCTTCGGCGCGGTCGGCGGACCGAAGTGGGATGCCGTTCCCTATGAGGTGCGCCCCGAAGCCGGCCTGCTCCGCCTGCGCAAGGATCTCGCGCTGTTCGCCAATTTGCGTCCGGCCATGTGCTACCCGGCGCTGGCCGATGCCTCCAGCCTCAAGCGCGAGGCGGTCGAGGGCCTCGACATCATGATCGTGCGCGAGCTCACCGGCGGCGTCTATTTCGGCGAGCCCAAGACCATCACCGATCTCGGCAACGGCCAGAAGCGCGCCATCGATACCCAGGTCTACGACACCTATGAGATCGAGCGCATCGGCCGCGTCGCCTTCGAGCTTGCGAGGAAGCGCAAGAACAAGGTGACGTCGATGGAGAAGCGCAACGTCATGAAGTCGGGCGTGCTCTGGAACGAGGTCATGACCCAGGTCCACAAGCGCGAATATCCTGATGTCACGCTCGAGCATCAGCTCGCCGATTCCGGCGGCATGATGCTGGTGAAATGGCCGAAGCAGTTCGACGTCATCGTCACCGACAACCTGTTCGGCGACATGCTGTCCGACATTGCGGCGATGCTGACGGGCTCGCTCGGCATGCTGCCCTCGGCCTCGCTCGGCGAGGTCGACGTCAAGACCAGGAAGCGCAAGGCGCTGTACGAGCCCGTGCACGGCTCGGCGCCTGATATCGCCGGCAAGGGCCTCGCCAACCCGATCGCGATGATCTCGTCCTTCGGCATGGCGCTGCGCTATTCCTTCGACATGGGCGATCTCGCCGACAAGGTCGATGCCGCGATCGCCGCCGTGCTCGCCAGCGGCCTGCGCACCGCCGACATTAAGTCGGAAGGCACCACGGCCGCCTCGACCACGCAGATGGGCGAAGCGATCCTGAAGGAATTGCAGAAGCTGCACGCGTAAGGCGGCGGGCACAGAATCGTAGGGTGGGTTAGCCATGCAGACTGCGCGAAGCGCAGACTGCATGGCGTAACCCACCTCTTCTGTTCTCCGCGGAAACTAGAGTGGTGGGTTACGCTGCGCTAACCCACCCTACGCACCTGTTCTCGGAGCTGCGTCATGGATGCCTCACCCCGCCCCAAGATCGCGGAAACCATCATCCATGAAACGGTGCGCCTGTGCGAGGCGCAGATCGGGCGCCGCTGCGAGGTGCTCGCGGGCACGCGCATCGAATATGCTTCGCTCGGCGACTACTCCTATCTCGGCGAGAATTGCGACATAGCCGATGCCGCGATCGGCAAGTTCACGGCAATCGCCAATTCGGTGCGGATCGGTGCGCCGAACCACCCAATGGGCCGTCCCTCCCAGCACCGCTTCACCTATGTCCCCGAATATTACGAGGCGGGCGCGACGCGCGACCGCGACTTCTTCGCGGGTCGCCGCGGCGACCGGGTGATCGTCGGCAACGATGTCTGGATCGGCCACGCCGCCATCCTGCTGCCGGGCGTCACGGTCGGCGACGGCGCGGTAATTGCCGCCGGCGCTGTCGTCAGCCGCGATGTCGAGCCCTACACCATCGTCGGCGGCGTTCCCGCGCGCCCCATCCGCAAGCGATTCCCTGATGCCGTCGCGGCGAGCCTGCGCCGCATCGCCTGGTGGGATTGGCCGGATGCGCTCATCTTCGAGCGCCTCGGTGATTTCCGCTCCGAGGCGATCGAGGAGTTTTGCAGTCGGTACGATCCGGCTTTTGCCGCTCAAGCGTAGCCTCAGCCGTCATTGCGAGGAGCGAAGCGACGAAGCAATCCAGAATTTTTCAGCGGAGAGATTCTGGATTGCTTCGCTGCGCTCGCAATGACGATGGAGAGGCAGGAGGGCCCAACGGCACCGCCCCAAAAACAAAAAGGCCGGGCGTGAGCCCGGCCTTTTGATTCGGTCGATCCGTCGCTCAGTACAGCGGGAAGTTCTGCGGATAGCCGCCGACATCCTGCGGCGGCGAGAGCGGCTGCCGGTCGATCGGGCGGTTGAGGTTCTCGCGGGCGAAGGACGGATAGCCCACCGCCGGCGGGAAGGCGTAGTCGGTGAACTTGCGGTCGCCCGGATTGACCTCGGTGCCGCCGTCGAGCCAGGAGCGCTTGCTCACATAGATGCGGGTGCGGCCCTGCTGATAGACCGCGTTGGGGCCGCTCGGTCCGTAATAGGGGCGGCCGCGGTCGTCATAGCGCTTGATCTTGGTGTCGGCCGCAGCCGGCGTCGCGAACGCGATGGCAATTGCGGCGCCCGCCGCAAGCAATGTCGCCAGTTTGTTCGCGGCCAACTTGTTTACACCAGCAAATTTCGAGCTCATCACGTCCCCTTCAGGCGGCACGCCGCCAGTCGATTTCACCCCCATACTAGCCCGGGCGGGGTGACCGCAGCTAGGTCAATTGGGTCACACCAGCTCGGAATAATCGGGCGTGCGGACAAAAGTTGCATGCAAACCAGCCACTTGAGCGCGGTGCCGATCAAAACGCCCCGCGCAATTGCGCGTTGGCGGCGCCCAGCAGCCAGTCCGGCGATGCCTGGGGATCGCAGGCGCGGCGCTTCAGCTCGGCATGGGCGAAACAACTCCGCCAGCTTCGGGTCGTTGCCCGACGTCAGCAGCGTCAGCCGGTTCAGCGCGCAGGCGATCGCCGCGCGCGTCGCGGGCAGGCTGCCGCCCTGGCAGGAGAAGCCGGAGATCTGCAAGCCCGGCTCCTCACTGCGCTTGAGGTAGCCGAGGCAGCCCTCCATCGTGCCGGTTGGCCGGAACAGGGCAACGGGGCCGAATTTGGTGTCGATCAGGCCGGCCTGCTCGAGCGGGGTGGCCGCGCCCAAACCCATCTGGGCCGCCAGGCCCGCGGCCGCCGGCCGTGTCACGTCGAATTCGGCGCCTTGGCGGTAGATTTCGAGCTCGGCCACAGGCTTGTCCGCCGCGTCGGTCAGGCGCAGCACGTCCCTGCGGCCGCCCTCGGGGTGCCTGAGGATGGTGTAAGATGCTGTTTTCTCTGAGGAATCGAGCCGGTTGACTGCGAAGGCCGGGTGCGAGCGGTCGGCCACGCTCCAGCCCGGCTTGTCCGCCGGCTCATCGTCGTTCAAGTCAGACAGCTGGCCGAGCGCCGCGAGGGCGAGGATGGCAAACAGGGCGAGCGCCCCCACATAGGCGACCAGGCGCGCCAGCGTACCGATGACCTCGTCGGCGAAAGCCAAGAGCGCCAGCTGGATCTGGGTAGGGCTAACGGCCGTGCTGGCCTCAGGCGACTGCATCCACGTCCCTAAGGCATGGTCCCACGTTGTCTTGCGGCCGGTTCTCGCATAGAAGCGCTGCTCTTCCTGTTTAAGCGTCAGCTTCAGGAACGGGCTTTTTCATCGGAGAGTGAACGATGGGTTACAAAGTCGCAGTCGTCGGCGCGACCGGCAATGTCGGTCGGGAAATGCTCAACATCCTGGACGAGCGCAAATTCCCCGCGGACGAGGTCGTGGCCCTGGCGTCGCGCCGCAGCGTCGGCGTCGAGGTGTCCTATGGCGACCGCACCCTGAAGGTCAAAGCGCTCGAGCATTACGACTTCTCCGACGTCGATATCTGCCTGATGTCGGCGGGCGGGTCGGTGTCGAAGGAATGGTCGCCGAAAATCGGCGCCGCCGGCACTGTGGTGATCGACAATTCCTCGGCCTGGCGCATGGACCCGGACGTGCCGCTGATCGTGCCCGAGGTGAACGCGGGCGCGACCGAAGGCTTCAAGAAGAAGAACATCATCGCCAACCCGAACTGCTCGACCGCGCAGCTCGTGGTCGCGCTCAAGCCGCTGCACGACAAGGCGACGATCAAGCGCGTCGTGGTCTCGACCTATCAATCGGTCTCGGGCGCCGGCAAGGACGCGATGGACGAGTTGTTCTCGCAGACCAAGGCCGTCTACACCAATGACGAGCTGGTCGCGAAGAAATTCCCCAAGCGCATCGCCTTCAACGTCATTCCCCACATCGACGTCTTCATGGAGGACGGCTACACCAAGGAAGAGTGGAAGATGATGGCGGAGACCAAGAAGATCCTTGATCCCAAGATCAAGCTCTCCGCGACCTGCGTGCGCGTGCCTGTCTTCGTCGGCCACTCCGAGGCCGTCAACATCGAGTTCGAGAATCCGATCACCGCGGACGACGCCCGCGAGATCCTGCGCAAGGCGCCAGGTTGCCTCGTCATCGACAAGCAAGAGCCCGGCGGCTACGCGACGCCGTATGAAGCGGCCGGCGAGGACGCGACTTACATCAGCCGCATCCGCGAGGACGCGACGGTGGAGAACGGTCTCGTGCTGTGGTGCGTGTCCGACAATTTGCGCAAGGGCGCCGCGCTCAACGCCATCCAGATCGCCGAAGTGCTGATCAACCGCAAGCTGATCACCGCGAAGAAGAAGGCGGCGTAAGGCGAACTACCGTAGGGTGGGCAAAGGCGCGCTCGTCGCGCGCCGTGCCCACCATCTCTCCAAGCTTGCGATAGAAGTGGTGGGCACGCTTCGCTTTGCCCACCCTACGAGAGCGGTGGCCTACGCCACGCCCCGCGCGTTCTTGAATTCCTTCGTCGTCTTGTCCAGCACGAACAGCGATCCCTCCGCGACGCCGAAATAGGCGCCGTGGGTCTGCATCTGGCCGCTCTCGACGGCTTTGCGCACGAACGGGAAGGTCATCAGGTTTTCCAGGCTGCGGAACACCGCGGCCTTCTCGATGCGCTCGACGAACTGCGCCATGGTCTCGTGATCGCGCTGCTCGACCACTTCGCCGGGCTTGATGAACATCTGCATCCATTTGCCGATGAAGTCGCCGGGCGTCAGCGGTTCGATCTTGTCGACGAAGGCGCGGATGCCGCCGCATTGTGCGTGGCCGAGCACCACGATGTGCTTCACCTTCAGCACGGTCACCGCATATTCCAGCGCGGCCGAGACGCCATGTGCGTTCTCGTCGGGCTGATAGGTCGGCACCAGATTGGCGATGTTGCGGACCACGAAGAGCTCGCCCGGGCCGACGTCGAAGATCACCTCGGGTGAAACGCGGGAATCGCAGCAGCCGATCACCATCACTTCCGGCGACTGCCCCTTCACCGATAGCTCGCGGTAGCGGTTCTGCTCGGTCGGCAGCCGCTGGGTGGCGAAGGCCTTGTAGCCTTCCAGCAAATGCTTCGGGAATGTCGTCATGGCCTATGCCTAACCATAGAGCCCGGGAGCGAACAAGCCTTTCGAATGAGCAGGCCAGATGCTATCGGCTTCGGTCAGAAGGCAGACGAGGAAACAGGAAGGAACGATCGCATGACCCGCCCGCGCCGCAGTCATCTGTTCATGCCCGGCTCCAACCCCCGCGCGCTGGAAAAGGCGCGGAATCTGGCCGCCGACGGCCTGATCCTCGATCTGGAAGACTCCGTCGCCCCCGAGGCCAAGGCGGTGGCCCGCGACGGCATCGCCGCCGCCATCGCGGCCAGGAGCTTTGGCAAACGCGAGATCCTGATCCGCACCAACGGGCTCGACACGTCCTGGTGGGCCGATGACGTGGCGATGGCCGCCAAGGCCTCGCCGGACGGCATTCTGGTTCCAAAAGTTTCAAGCATCGAAGATCTCGATGCGATCGGCCGGAAGCTGGCCGAGCTTGGCGCGGCGCCGACCGTGAAGGTCTGGGCCATGATCGAGACCGCGCGCGCCGTGCTGCATGCCGAGGAACTGGCCGCCGCCGGCCGCGATCCATCGAGCCGCCTCTCCGGTTTCGTGTTCGGCCCGAACGACATCTCGCGCGAGACGCGGATCAGGATGCTGCCGGGCCGCGCCGCGATGATCCCGATGATCACCCACTGCATCCTGGCGACGCGCGCTCACGGCCTCGAAATCCTCGACGGCCCCTATAGCGACATCGCCAATTCCGATGGTTTCGCCACCGAATGCGCGCAAGGCCGCGATCTCGGCTTCGACGGCAAGACGCTGATCCACCCCTCCCAGATCGACGCCTGCAACGCGATCTTCACGCCGCCTGAAGAGGAAGTCGCGCGCGCCCGAAAGATCATCGCGGCGTTCGAATTGCCGGAGAACGCCTCGCGCGGCGCGATCCGCCTCGACGGCGCCATGGTGGAGCGCCTGCACGCCGACATGGCCCGCCGCACGATCGAGATCGCGGACGCGATCGCGGCGATGGGGAAGGGCTGAGGGTGTTTGTAACGCGCCGGCGCGTACGATACGGAAGCGCCTGCAGGAATGAGCAAAGAGCTAGGGCGTCGTTTCGACTTGGCGGGCGATGCGGTGCCATATGGCATCTTTGAGAGCAATGAATGGGGGCGGCGGAATGGTCGGCGGATCGGCAGGTCCGCTCGCCGCTCCCACCACCAAGACGGCGACGTGAATCTCGCCATCCGTATGGTAGGGGTCGCCGCCACCGTTTCGGCCGAACATGGTCGGGCCTACGCCGGAGATCTGAAAGAAATTGCTGACGACGCGGGCCGCTCGCAAGTCGGCCATCAAGAGATCCCGCTCGGCATCAATGTTGGCCGCGATGTGATGGGTGACCTGTCCCGTATCGTGGCTCAGCCCGACGCCTCGGTCGAAAGTTGCCGAACCGAGCCAGACTGGTCGACCGTCATCACCCTTTTCGAGAGCCTTCCAGAACCGAACGTGATTCCGCCGATCTGCACTATTCCCTGCAGGCTTCTCGAACGCGTATTGCTCCTTCTTTCCCAGATAGTAGAGCGGGCTGACAGGTGCGTCGCGATACGGCCGATCCAGTACCACGCTTCCGACGATCTCGATGCTCGATCGCAGCGTCACGGCGTCGGCCGCAAACCATCCGGCCGCATTCATGGCGCGGACGACATCTTCGCCATCGCCAACAAGTCCAACGTTTAGAGGGTCACCAGGGATATCGTCCGATGTCCTGGTGAGCATCGGCAAAGAAGCGAGCCCTGCTTCGTGTTCGTGGTGAATCCACAGGGTAGGAACCAGAACATATGCGAGGGCTAGATAGACGAGCACACCAAAGGCCAGCACGACAGGCCACCGTCGCTTCCTCGTCCCGGTCTTCGCGGAATTGGTCATGCGGTATCGTTCGAGCCAGTATACGCGACACCATACCTATCCAGCATAGTCCCTTACAACGTCCGGTGCGAGGTTTGCGCCCGCACGGGCGTGCGCCAGGCCGACGGCCCGTTCTCCCCGAAAACCTCATTCGTCGGTCGAGTGCCCGCGACTCAGCGCGGCGCGAGGTCGGCGCGGTCGAGCGATTCCAGCGTCGCGGCATTGGCACAGTAGCCGTGATAGTTCTCCGCGGCGGTGCCCTCAGTGAGATCGCGGTCGCACTGTCCCTTGTGATTGCAGAGCGAGCAGACCCGCTCCATGTCGCGCAGCAGCAGCGGCTGTGCGCGGCCGAGGCCTTCTGCGTTGATGCCGAGCTGCTCCAGCATCTTCGGCAACTCATCGGCGGCGTGCCGGCCGTGACGGACCAGCTCCTCGAGATCGTCGGGGGCGATCCTGAGGTCGCTGGCGATCCGGTCGAAATCGGCGCGATCGAGCTGCCGCATCTCGTTGATCTCGCGGCGGTGCTTCAGCCAGTTCGCGAAGGACTCGATGAGATCCTGGACGATGGGATAGGGCCTGGTTGCGGTGCTCATGGAAAGCTCCATTCGGACGGCGGAATTGGAGCGAATTAAGCACAATGATGCAGGGGCGCGTTGCGCTGGATCAAACAGGAAGAGGGCAAGGAAATCGCTTTCGTGTCCCGGACGCGCTGCAGCGTTCCCGGCGATGCGAAGCATCGTCCGGTACGCTGCTGCGCAGAGCCGGGATCCATCTTTCGGCATCGCTGGGCCCCGGCTTAGCAGCGCAGCGCTGAAGAAGCGCTGCGCTGCATCCGGGGCACGAGAGCTACGCAAACCTTTCCGCCGCCCAGGCATACAGGCTGCCGGGAATCGGCTTCTCGCCGCCGCGGCCCTTGGGCGAGATGTGCAGGCCGATGATCTCGGGATCGGTGACGAGACCGAGATAGCTCGAGGGATCGAAGAACAGTTTTGGTTCGGCATGCACCGCGTAGAACGACTGCTTCGGCAATGCGTTCTGCAGCTCGCCGGTGCGGCGCGCCAGCGCGGTGAGCGCGGCAGGGCCATAGATCGCGACGCGAATGTCCGAGAGGCGGTTCGAGCCGCCGCGCAGGCGGCGCACCATGAAGGTGATGCGATGGCGCAGCGATAGCCAGTTCGGCGTCAGCTCCTCCTGCTCCATCAGCTCCTCGAAGGCGGCAACGATGCCGTGCTCAGCCGGCAAATAGAGCACGGAATTGCCGAGCTGGCGCGGCCGCTCCCAGGCGAAATACGGCTTTGCCGGATCGATCTCGACGGGCTTCAAGAGCAGCACGTCGGCATCGAGCCAGAGGCCGAGATTCTTCGCCATCAGCTTCATGCGGAAGAAGTCGCTGAACTGCAACGTGGTCCAGTCGCGCCAGCTGCCGTCAGGCTGCGGCGGCCGCAAGCGTTCCGAGAAGGCGTGCGGCAGGATCGCTTCGGCCTCGGCATTCGCGATTCCCGCGGGCAGGCCGGGAATGGGGTCGAAGCTGTAGACCGTGACCTGGTGGCCGGCCGCGAGCTGCGAGCGCAGACAGGTCTGGCGCAGCGCATCCATCGGGCCGTGCCAGAAGGTGACGATCTCGGGGAGCATGCGCGGAAGCTTAGAGCATGATCCGGAAAAGTGTGCAGCGGTTTTCCGAGAGGATCATGCTCAAAAATATAAAGCGATAGTCAGAACAAAGAAAAAGCCCCGGCGCAGGTGGCACCGGGGCTCGAAGCGGAGAGTGATCTCAGGCCCAGGCGCGTTCGCGCTTGAGCTTGTCCTCATAGGAGTCGATCGAGGCCTTCTTCTCCATGGTGAGACCGATGTCGTCGAGGCCGTTGATCAGGCAGTGCTTGCGGAACGGATCGATCTCGAACTTGACCTTGCCGCCGTCGGGACCGCGGATCTCCTGGTTCGGCAGGTCGATCGTCAGCGTCGCGTTGGCGCCGCGCTCGGCGTCGTCGAACAGCTTGTCGAGGTCTTCTTGGGCAACGCGGATCGGCAGAATGCCGTTCTTGAAGCAGTTGTTGTAGAAGATGTCGCCGAACGAGGTCGAGATCACGCAGCGGATGCCGAAGTCGAGCAGGGCCCACGGCGCGTGCTCGCGGCTCGAGCCGCAGCCGAAATTGTCGCCGGCAACCAGCACCTTCGCATTGCGATAGGCGGGCTGGTTGAGGACGAAATCCGGGTTCTCGCTGCCATCGTCCTTGTAGCGCTGCTCGGAGAAGAGCCCCTTGCCAAGGCCGGTGCGCTTGATGGTCTTCAGGTACTGCTTCGGAATGATCATGTCGGTGTCGACATTGATGATCTTCAGCGGCGCCGCGACGCCTTCCAGCGTGGTGAACTTGTCCATGGTTGCGCTTTCCCGGATGGGTCTAGGGGAACAGGTGTTTATCGCGATCGGGGCGGGAATCCTAGGCCGAATTGGGCAGATCTAGTCTGCCTTAGCCTCAATCGCCGCCATATCGTCGTCCGACAGACCAAAATGGTGGCCGATCTCGTGGATCAAGACGTGGCGGACGATATGGCCGAGGCTCTCGTCGTGCTCGGCCCAGTAATCCAGGATCGGCCGGCGGTAGAGCCAGACCATGTTGGGCAGCCGCGCCACGTCGCCAAAACTCTGCTGCGGCAGGCCGACGCCTTGGAACAGGCCGAGCAGGTCGAACTCGCTCTCGCAGTCCATCTCGTCGAGCACCTCCTCGGTCGGGAAGTCGTCGACGCGGACAATCACGCCCTCGCAGAGCTTGCGAAATTCCGCCGGCAGGCGCTCGAACACGTCGTGAGCCATCGCTTCCATCTCGGCCAGCGAAGGCGCTTTCAATTCCGTCCACATGAGACCCTCATACCGCGGGTTCCGCGGCGATGCATCCCGCATTATAAGCGCGGCGAGGTTGACGGGCGCCGGCAAAACGGGGAGCGTGGGGCCGTCAATGGGACGTTTCAGGTGGGCGGAAAAATGCGAGCGAAAACAGCGCTGACTCTACTGTGCATGGGGTTGTTTTCGCAGTTTTGCGTCGGTGCCGAGGCGCAGACCGCCAGTTCCGGAATCCGGATGGCCCAATTGGTCTCGCCGGACGATGTCCCCCCGCCGCGCAAGCGGCCGCCGGCGCGCCTGCGCGTCACGCCCTATTACAGCCCGGATGGCGTCTATCCCCGCTACAATCCCGGTCCCGACGCCCTCCGCGTCTGCAACGCCACCTATGTGCAGGAGTACAGGCTGAGCGGCACGGTGATCGTGCCGCGCGTCAGCTGCTACTGGCGCCGGGGCTGACCTGTTCAATGCCCGCGCTCGCGAACAGTGCGGTGGCCTCGTGAGGGTCGTGATGGCGAGATGGATTGCACTAGCTGTTGCCGTCGCGCTTGCCGCCGGCCTGCCTTGCGCTTCCGCGGCGCATGGGGCGACGATACCGGAGGCGTCGGCAGGGATCGCGGTTTTCGATGTGCGACGACACGCGCGAACCCATGACATTGTTCGGCCTGCTGCGCGCCGTGATCCACGTTATTACGCGCGGCCGGTCACCTACCGTCCCTATCCTTACGGCGTGCCGGCACCATTCGTGTTCAGCTACGGGCCGTTCTGGACGCGTTAGCCCGCGGGCGCAAATCCCCTGACCAGCAGCACGGTGGCCTGCGCGCCGGCTTTGCGATCACGCGAGATCTCTTCGTAGTCGGGCGAGTTCGAGAAGGAGAGGAACGCGGCCTCGTCGGGAAACGACATCATGACAAGCTTGTCATGCGGCCATGCGCCTTCGAGCACGCGCGGATGTTCGTCGGCGGCGAGCAGCCGTCCATTGTGCTTCTTGAACACGTCGAAGAACCGCGCCTGGTAGCGGTCATAGGCCGCGCGGTCCGTCATCTTCAATTGCGCAATGGCGTAGACAGTCATCTGCAAAATTCCTTCCCATAGCGGCACTGCGTCGCATCGCGGAGCCCAGTGTCGTTCATTCATGGCGCGTTCACATCGGTGTCCGCAATTTAATCTTGGGAGCGACTGTAATTGAACAGCAATGGCGCGGCCGAGACGTCGCGCCGCAACTCTGCTGTCCAGATTCAGGGAGGATTCCATGCTGAGGATGTTGGGCCTCGGGACAAGCCCGATGCGCTTGCTCGGGATCGCGGCCGCCGCAACGCTGATGCTGTCAGCCGGCACCGCGCGTCGCGCTGAAGCGCTGACCTTGATCAATCCGGCGACGTCACCCGCGACGAAGGCTGCGGCCGACGATCTCGTCACGCAGATTCGTCACGGCGGCGGGCACGGCGGACATGGTGGCGGCTTCCACGGCGGAGGTTTCCGCGGCGGTGGCTTCCATGGCGGAGGACACATCGGAGGTTTCCGCGGCGGTGGATTTCGCGGCGGCCATATCGGCGGCTTCCGCGCCGCGCCGGCCTTCCACCACAGACATGTCGGCGGCTATCGCTATGGCGGCTTTCGCTATGGCGGATATGGCGGCTACCACCGTCACTGGGGCCATCATCGTCCCCACTACGGCTATCGTCACTTCCATCGCCGCTATTATGTTGGCGGCTATTATCCCTACTACCACTATCCGCGCCGCTGCCGGATCATTTGGACCTATTACGGTCCGCGCCGCGTCTGCCGCTGGCCCCGCTGGCACTATCCGTACCGGTATTATTGGTGATGTGAGTGAGCACCGTCATTCCGGGATGGCGCGCAAGCGCCAGACCCGGAATCTCGAGATTCCGGATTCGCCCTTCGGGCGCTCCGGAATGACAGCGTGGCCTACAGCCAATCCCTCAGCTTCCACGACGAAGCTTTCCACCGCATCAGGTTCTCAACCTTCCACTGCCGGAACATCGCCGGCGGCCAGCGGCTGAGCTTCAAGGTCTCCTCGACCTCCGGCTTGGCGACAATGCGCAGCGGCGTCGCGCGCCGCCGGTGCTGGCGCGTGGCCTCGCTGATCAGATCGACATATTCCGGCTTGTTGGCCATGGCGCGCGTCCTCGCGAAGATGTCGCGAGGACGAGAATGTCGGCGACGCGGCTTAACGGCGCTTTGCCGCGATCGCTACAATTGCAGGAACCGGCTTAGCGCCAGTCCCTGACGTCGACGAAGTGACCTGCGATCGCCGCCGCCGCCGCCATTGCCGGCGACACCAGATGCGTGCGGCCCTTAAAACCCTGGCGGCCCTCGAAATTGCGGTTCGAGGTCGAGGCGCAGCGCTCTTCCGGCTTCAGCTTGTCCGGGTTCATGGCAAGGCACATCGAGCAGCCCGGCTCACGCCATTCGAAGCCGGCCTTGATGAAGATCTTGTCGAGACCCTCGGCTTCCGCCTGCTCCTTCACGATGCCGGAGCCCGGCACGACCATGGCGTTGACGTTCGCTGACACGGTCTTGCCTTCAGCAATCTTCGCTGCGGCACGTAAGTCCTCGATGCGGCCGTTGGTGCAGGAGCCGATGAAGACGCGGTCGAGCTTGATGTCGGTGATCTTCGTCCCCGCGGTCAGGCCCATGTATTTCAGCGCGCGGTGCTTGGAGATGCGCTTGGCCTCGTCCGCGATCTTGTCGGGGTCGGGCACGATGCCGGTGACCGAGATCACATCCTCGGGCGAGGTGCCCCAGGTCACGATCGGCGGCAGCTTGGCCGCATCGAGGCGCAGCTCGTGGTCGAAATGCGCGCCTTCGTCGGAGCGCAGCTTCTCCCAATAGCGCATGGCCGCATCCCAGGCCGCGCCTTTCGGCGCCTTCGGACGGTCGCGCAGGAAGTCGTAGGCCTTCTGGTCGGGCGCAACCAGGCCGGCGCGCGCACCGCCCTCGATCGACATGTTGCAGACCGTCATGCGGCCTTCCATCGAGAGCGCACGGATCGCGTCGCCCGCATATTCCAGCACGTAACCGGTGCCGCCCGCGGTGCCGATCTCGCCGATGATGGCCAGAATAATATCCTTGCCGGTCACGCCATCAGGCAATTTGCCGTCGACGGTGACGCGCATGTTCTTGGCCTTCTTCTGGATCAGCGTCTGCGTCGCCAGCACGTGCTCGACTTCCGACGTGCCGATGCCGTGCGCGAGCGCACCGAACGCGCCATGCGTCGAGGTGTGGCTGTCACCGCAGACGATGGTGGTGCCCGGCAGGGTGAAGCCCTGCTCGGGGCCGATGACGTGGACGATGCCCTGGCGCTTGTCGAACTCGTTGTAATATTCGATGCCGAATTCCTTGGCGTTCTCGGCCAGCGCCTTGATCTGCTCGATGCTCTCAGGGTCGGGATTCGGCTTGGTGCGGTCGGTGGTCGGCACGTTGTGGTCGACGACGGCGAGCGTCTTCTCGGGCGCATGAACCTTGCGTCCCGTTGCACGCAGACCTTCGAACGCCTGCGGCGAGGTCACCTCGTGCACCAGGTGACGATCGATGTAGAGCAGGCAGGTGCCGTCCTCGGCTTCGTGCACCAGATGGTCGTTCCAGATCTTGTCGTACAGGGTGGTGGGCTTGGACATGAGCTTAAGCTCCGAAGAATGTGTGTAAGCGGAATGCGCGCTTGGCGCGCGGGCAACAAAATCGTCAGCGCAGCTTTTCAGGCTGCGCGAATAAGCTCTGACGTTGCCGAGGTCGCGAAGCGTCCGAAGAACCGGCCAGGCAGCCGCGAGCGATCGTCGATGACGATGCGCTTGACGGGGGCGAAGCTGGTCAGATCTGGAAACATTCTAGGAATATATAGCAGGCCGAATTGGAAGCGCGAGAGCTTTGAAGCGCACGGCAGACGCAACAAAAAAGCGCGGAGCCGAGCCCCGCGCTTTTGAAAGACTTGCCTGGTGGCGAAGCTTACTCGCCGACGGCAGCAGCGCGGTCCTGCTTCTCGACGATGCGGGCCGACTTGCCGCGGAGATTGCGGAGGTAATAGAGCTTGGCGCGACGCACCTTGCCGCGGCGCACCACCTTGATCGAGTCGATCATCGGCGACATCACGGGGAACACGCGCTCCACGCCCTCGCCATAGGAGATCTTGCGAACGGTGAAGCTCTCGTTGAGGCCGCCGCCCGAGCGGCCGATGCAGACGCCCTCATAGGCCTGCACGCGGGTGCGGTCGCCTTCGACGACCTTCACGTTGACGATCACGGTGTCGCCGGGACCGAATTCGGGGATGTCCTTGCCGGCGGACAGCTTGTCGAATTGCTCTTGTTCGAGCTGCTTGATCAGGTTCATGGGTAAATCTCCATCGGCGCGCCCAGCCTTTAAAACGGGGGCTGCGCGAAATTCGTCTATCCAGCCATTGCGGATTTGGCCGCTCCTATAAGGCAAGCCGGAGCGTTTGTCACCCGTCTGTCTTGCTTTTTGGCGTTTTTTGGCCCGCCCCCCGATTCGTGGCCTTTTCCCACAAATCCGGCCGCCGGGCTGCCGTCAGGGCCTCGGATTGCGCCCGCCGCCAGCTGGCGACCTTGGCGTGGTCGCCGGAGGTCAGGATCTCAGGGATCGGAGCCCCCTCGAACAGCTGCGGACGGGTGTATTGGGGGTATTCGAGCAGCCCGTCCGAAAAGCTTTCCTCGGTTCCCGAGGCCTCTTTGCCCATGACCCCCGGAAGCAGCCGGACGCAGGCGTCGATCAGGGCCAGGGCCGCGATTTCGCCCCCGGACAGCACGTAATCGCCGATCGAGACCTCCTCCAGACCGCGTCCGTCGATCACCCGCTGGTCCACCCCCTCGAACCGTCCGCAGACGATCAGGGGGCCGGGGCCCTTGGCGAGCTCGACGACACGGGCCTGGGTCAGTGGCCGACCGCGCGGGCTCATCAGCAGGCGGGGCCGTTCCGGACTGGCTTCCGCGGCATCGATGGCCGCGGCCAGCACGTCCGCCCGCAGCACCATGCCGGGCCCGCCGCCGGCCGGGGTGTCGTCGACGCTGCGGTGGCGGTCTGTGGCGGCGGCCCGGATATCCCGCGCCTCGAGCTGCCACAGCCCGGACGTCAATGCACGTCCAGCCAGGCTCACGCCGAGCGGTCCCGGAAACATCTCCGGAAACAGCGTCAGCACCGTCGCGCGCCAGGGTGAGGGGTTGGTCATTCGATCTCAGTTCTCGTCGTCCCGGACAAACGCGGTTCAAGCGCGCGCAGATCCGGGACCCATAACCACCGTTGTTAGATTGGCGATGGCTGGAGCCATCAGCTTAGCGAAAAATCCCGACCTGTGGTTATGGGTCCCCGCGTTCGCGGGGACGACTCGCGGAGGGGTCTTCGTCCCGATTGCCCTCGATCTCCTGCGGCAATTCGATCACGACACGGCCGCCCGCAACATTGACCTCCGGCACCACCGCATTGGAGAACGGCAGCAGCATCGTCGTGCCCTTGGGCGGCGCGATCTCGATGATGTCGCCGGCGCCGAAATTATGGATCGCGAGCACGCGGCCGAGCGGCTCGCCATCCGTGGTGACGGCGGCGAGCCCGATCAGATCGGTGTGGTAATATTCGTCCGCCTCAGTCGCTGGCAGCTTGTCGCGCGGAACGTAGAGCTCGATGCCGTTGAGGCGCTCGGCCTCATCGCGCGTCGTGACGCCCTTGAACGTCGCGACCAGATGATCTTTCGCTTCGCGCGCCGTTGCGACCTCGAAGTGGCGCGTGCCGTCCTTGGCGAGAAGCGGACCGTAGCGTCTGATGGCAAAGGGATCTTCGGTGAAGGTCCACAGCTTGACCGCACCGCGCACACCATGCGCGGCGCCGATCCGCGCGACGCAGACCAGCGCCGACATGATCTAGCCTTAGGCCTTGGCGGCTTCGGCCTGCGCCTTGCGCTCCTTGCGCGGCACGGCCTTCTGCGGGTTGTTGCGGGCTTCGCGCTTCTTGACGCCGGCGGCATCGAGGAAACGCGCCACGCGGTCGGACGGCTGCGCGCCTTTGGCGACCCAGGCCTTCACCTTCTCCATGTCGAGCTTGAGGCGCGCCTCGTTGTCCTTCGGCAGCAGCGGGTTGAAATAGCCGAGACGCTCGATGAAGCGGCCGTCGCGCGGAAAGCGCGAATCGGCGACGACGACGTGATAGACGGGACGCTTCTTGGTGCCTGCACGGGCGAGGCGGATAACGACGGACATTCAGTTCTCCTTCGAAGTACGGTTTGCAAAGTACGTTTTGTTCGGTTGATTGGTATTTTCGCGTCGCGCGGGACCGATGCGGTCCCGTGCAACGAATTCCTCATTTCTTCTTGCCCGGGAAACCGCCGAGACCCGGCAGCGTCGGCTTGCCGCTCAGCCCGGTCAGTCCAGGAAGGTTGGGCAGGCCGCTGCGAAGACCGGGCGGCAGATCCTTCGGCAAATTCGGCAGGCCTTGTCCGCCGCCGCTCTGCATCTTCTCCTGCAGCGCCTTCATCTCTTCGGGCGAGGGCATCTTCATGCCGCCGCCAAAGCCCATCGCCTGCGCGATGCCGGCGAGCGGGCCGCGCTTGCCCGAGCCCATGGCCTTCATCACGTCGGCCATGTTCCGGTGCATCTTCAGCAGCTTGTTGACGTGCTCGACGCTCTGGCCGCTGCCGGCCGCGATGCGCTTCTTGCGGCTGGCCTTGAGCAGGTCCGGATGACGGCGCTCGTCGCGCGTCATGGAATCGATGATCGCGACCTGGCGCTTCAGGATCTTGTCGTCGATGCCGGCTGCGGCGATCTGGTTCTTCATCTTGGAGATGCCGGGCATCATGCCCATCAGACCGCTGATGCCGCCCATGTTGGACATCTGCAGCAGCTGCTCGCGCATGTCGTTGAGGTCGAACTGACCTTTGCGCATGCGCTCGGCGGTGCGCGCGGCCTTCTCGGCGTCGATATTGGCGGCGGCGCGTTCGACCAGCGAGACCACGTCGCCCATGCCGAGGATGCGGCCGGCGATACGGTCGGGGTGGAAATCCTCCAGCGCATCGGTCTTTTCGCCGGTGCCGATCAGCTTGATCGGCTTGCCGGTGACCGCGCGCATCGACAGCGCGGCGCCGCCGCGGCCGTCGCCGTCGACGCGGGTCAGCACGATGCCGGTGAGGCCGACGCGCTGATCGAACGAGCGCGCAAGATTCACCGCGTCCTGGCCGGTGAGCGAGTCCGCAACCAGCAGCACTTCGTGCGGATTGGCCGCCGCTTTGATCGCCGCCGCCTCCGCCATCATCTCTTCGTCGAGCGTGGTGCGGCCGGCGGTGTCGAGCAGCACGATGTCGTAGCCGCCGAGCTTGCCGGCTTCCAGCGCGCGCTTGGCGATCTGCGGCGGCTGCTGGCCCGCCACGATCGGCAGGGTCGGAATGTCGAGGTCGCGGCCGAGCACGGCCAGCTGCTCCATCGCCGCCGGGCGGTAGACGTCGAGCGAGGCCATCAGCACCTTGCGCTTGTCGCGCTGGACCAGGCGGCGGGCGAGCTTGGCGGTGGTGGTGGTCTTACCGGAGCCCTGCAGGCCGACCATCATGATCGGCACCGGCGGCACGGAATTGACGTCGATGGTCTGGCCTTCGGCGCCGAGTGTGTTGATCAGCTCGTCGTGGACGATCTTGACCACCATCTGGCCGGGGGTGACCGACTTGACGACGGTGGCGCCGATCGCCTGCTCGCGCACGCGCTCGGTGAAGCTGCGCACCACCTCGAGCGCGACGTCGGCCTCCAGCAGCGCCCGGCGCACCTCGCGCATCGCGGCGTCGACGTCCTTTTCGGTCAGCGCACCGCGCCCCGTCAGACGATCGAGAATGCCACCAAGCCGTTCCGACAGATTGTCGAACAATGCCGTTGTCCTTTTTTACCTCTCCCCGCCTGCGGGGAGAGGTCGGATCGCCCTTGCGATCCGGGTGAGGGGGTACGGGACTATCTACGCACACCACGCGCGGAGAGAGCCCCTCACCCCGACCCTCTCCCCGCAAGAGCGGGGCGAGGGAGAAGAAAGTCCAAACACCTTTGCGCCCGAGGGCGCACAGCGCTGTCGGGCGTTGGCCTCCGGCCTCGAGGGCCAGTCGGCGGGTCGAAAAGAAAGCCTTTCCGAGAAAGTGGCTGGGTTAAACGCCGCTCCCACCCAAAAGTCAAGGAAAGTTAGGGTGCCGGCGTGCCTTTGGTAGGGCAAGATACTGAAAATGTGATCCTTTTGGCGACGGGTTCCTTTTTCGCCAGCCCCGCCCATATAGCCGGTGATGACTTACCATCCCGACTATCCCTAGAAGCCCGCCGTGCCGGTCACTCGTCGCCGCCTTTTCGGACTGCTCGCCGGAGCCGGTGCTCTGGTCGGTGTCCCCTCCCTCTGGATATCCAGCATGAAGACCTATGACGGCCCCGCCTCCGACCATTTCGACGGCCTGCACTTCTTCGATCCGGACGGGGCGCCGCCAAAATCGCTTCGTGAGGTGCTGCGCTGGCAGTTCGGCGGCAAGCGGCAGCGCGCCGTATGGCCGGACTGGGCCCCCAGCCCCCATGCCGACACGCCACCGGAGCGGGTCGATGGCGACAAGGTGCGGCTCGCCTTCGTCGGGCATGCCAGCTGGCTGATCCAGGCGGGCGGTCTCAACATCCTCATCGATCCCGTCTGGTCCTCGCGGGTCTCGCCGGTCGCCTGGGCCGGACCGAAGCGGCACAACGACCCAGGCATCGCCTTTGAGAAGCTGCCGAAGATCGATGTCGTGCTGGTCTCGCACGGGCACTACGATCATCTGGATATCGCGACGCTGTCGCGGCTCACCAAGAATTTCGCTCCGCGCGTGGTCACTCCGCTCGGCAATGACGTCACGATGCGCGGCGCCGATCCCACGATCAAGGTCGAAGCGTTCGACTGGCACGACCGCATCGAACTCGGCGAAGGCGTCGCCGTGCACCTGGTGCCGACCCGGCACTGGACCGCGCGCGGCCTGTTCGACCGCAACAAGGCGTTGTGGGCGAGCTTCGTGCTGGAGACGCCCGCCGGGAAAATCTACGTCGTCTGCGATTCCGGCTATGGCGATGGCCGGCATTTCCGCCGCGTCGCCGAGAAGCACGGCAAGCTGCGTCTGGCGATCCTCCCGATCGGTGCCTACGAGCCGCGCTGGTTCATGCGCGACCAGCACATGAACCCGGAGGACGCGGTGAAGGCGCTGGCCGATTGCGGCGCCGAGGCCGCGCTCGGGCATCACCACGGCACGTTCCAACTGACGGACGAAGCGATCGACGCGCCAGCCAAGGCGCTGGTCGAAGCGCTCGATGCGGCGAAGATTCCGCAGGAAAGATTCGTGGCGATGATGCCGGGGCAGGTGGTGGAGATTTAACCTTTTCCAAACACGCCGCTTCGTGCCCCGGACGCAGCGCAGCGTCCCTTCGACGGTGCGCTGCAGAGCCGGGGCCCATCTCGCCGTATCGTACCGTGCAATATTCTGGGTCCCGACTCTGCGCAGCAGCGTTTCACGCTGCAGCGCGTCCGGGACACGAGACCTATTGCTCTTTGGCCTTGATCGCCCAGCTCACATTCACCGTCACCGTCAGCGTCTCCTCGCCGGGCGCAACGGCGGCCGGCGCAGCCATCGGCGCTGCCGCCATGCGGCCCTTGAACAACGGCACCGGGCCACCGCCCTCGGACACGTTGAGCGGAGCCCCCAGCGTCACTCCGGTGGCCTTGGCGTAGATCTCCGCCTTGCGCCGCGCGTCTGCCACTGCCTGCTCACGCGCATCGTCGAGCAGCTTGGACGCCTGCGTCACCTCGAACGAGATGTTGCCGATATCGTTGGCACCGGCGCTGACCAGCGTGTCGATGATGCCGGCCACCTTGGTCACGTCGCGGATCTTTACGGTGACGCGGTTGCTCGCGCGGAAGCCGACCACGGGCGAGGCGCCGGTGGATTTGTTCTGGCCGTATTGCGGCTGCAGCGACAGCCGCGAGGTCTGGTAGTCCTTCTCGGCGATCCCGGCGCCCTTCAGCGCCAGCAGCACCTTGCCCATCGCTGCGTTGTTGGCGTCGGAGGCTTCCTTGGCGGTCTTGGCGTCGGTGGCGACGCCGGCATCGATGTGCGCGAGATCGGGCGCTGCGGAAATCATGGCCTCGCCGCTCACCGTGATGGCGGACGGAAAATCGTCGGCGCGTGCGGGGACGGTCAGCAGGGTGGCGAAAACGGCGGCAAGTACGGCAGGCTTTTTCATCAGTCTCACTTCAGCGGTACGAAAACGTTGATCACGAGCTTGTCCTCGGCCGTCTTCAGGGGATCGGTGAGGTACTCCTCGATGAAGGTGTCCTTGGCTTCCAGCCTCTTGTCGTCGAGGTGATTGGTGATCGCCTCATAGGTGTTGTCCATGTTGTCGTAGGAGCCGCGATGGACGAATTTCAGCGCCTTGCCTTCAGGCGATTTGCCGATGCTCATGTCCTTGGGCAAGTTCTTGGGATCCTGATCGACCGGGATCTCGGCAAGGAAGGTGAAGCCGGTGTCGTCGGTCGAGGTGTAGACGATCATCGAATTGCCAGATGGCTTGATGCCCTGCTTGTCCAGCAGCGTGTTCAACGCCTTGAAGGCATTGATCAGCGTGTCGAAGGCCGAGTCCCAATTGGCAGTGCCCTTGACCATCACGACCTTCTTCGGCTCGAGCGTGGTCTCGAGGCCGAAGGGATCCGCAGTCTGCACCGGGGCTGGAGTGGCGGCCGCGGCGGGCGGTGGGGCCGTCGGGCTGGGCGAGGCACTGGCCGCGGGTGATGGCGATGCTGAAGGAGCGGGTGAGGCGCTGGCCGCTGGCGAGGGTGTTGCCAAGGGGGCGGGCACGGGTGCGGGCGAGGCGCTTGCCGCCGGGGAGGGCGCGGCGGAGGGGGCTGGCGAGGGGCTAACCGACGCGGCGGGCGCCGGGCTCGGGGTTTGCGCCAGAACTTCGGGCAGGCCAAATGACAAGCCAAGCGACAAGACCGCTGCCGGGATCAGCGCGGCCAGAGCGAGACGACGAAACCTGATCATTTTATTCTCCCCAAGACTTATTCTCCCCAAGACCTTGGGCATCAAGACCTTGCCCACCAAGGCCTAATCCGGCTTTTAGCCCGGCCGCGCGTCCCGGCTTGCGCGAACCGCGCCGTTCTAACACGCGAGTGCCGAATTCGTCCCATGACAGATGCGTCATGGCAGGCACCTTGGCCGATGTCCCGCTCGCGGTGGCAAATCACTGGCCAAGCGGCCGAGGATCGCCATATAAGGCAGGCGAAATTCGGGAATTTTCATGAGCGCGCTGGCCAACCACGCATTTGCCAAGATGAACGGCATCGGCAACGAGATCGTCGTTGTCGACATGCGTGATTCCGCAGGCCGGGTCACGCCGGACGACGCCCGCGCCGTGGCGTCCGCGCAGGCCGGCGTGGCCTACGACCAGCTCATGGTGCTGCAGAAGCCGCGGCTCGACGGCACCGAAGCCTTCATCAGCATCTACAACAATGACGGCTCGGAGGCCGGCGCCTGCGGCAACGGCATGCGCTGCGTCGTGCGCCGCATCTTCGAGAAGACCGGGCAGACCACCGCAACCTTCGAGACGGCCGCCGGCCTGCTCAATGCCTGGCAGGGTCCCGCGGCCGACCTCTACACCGTCGATATGGGCGCGCCAAAATTCGGCTGGGAGGATATTCCGCTGGCGGAAGAGTTTCGCGACACCCGCTACATCGAATTGCAGATCGGGCCGATCGACAATCCGATCCTGCATTCGCCCTCCGTGGTGAGCATGGGCAATCCTCATGCGGTGTTCTGGGTCGAGGACGTCAACGCCTATGATCTCGGGCGCTTCGGCCCGCTGCTGGAAAACCATCCGATCTTTCCGGAGCGTGCCAACATCACGCTCGCTCATGTCGTCGATCCCCAGCACATCACGATCCGCACCTGGGAACGCGGCGCAGGCCTGACCAAGGCGTGCGGGTCGGCGGCCTGCGCCACGGCGGTCGCCGCGGCGCGGCTGAAGCGCGCCGAGCGCAAGGTCGAGATCACATTGCCCGGCGGCAAGCTCGGCATCGAATGGCGCGAGCGCGACGACCACGTGCTGATGACGGGCACGGCGACCTTCGAATATGAGGGCCATTTCGATCCGGCGCTGTTCGCGCCGGTGGCTTGATGGCTGTCGATATCGTCACCTTCGGCTGCCGCCTCAACGCCTTCGAGGCCGAGGTGATCCGCACCAAAGCGGAGGGCGCGGGCCTTTCCGACACCATCGTCATCAACAGCTGCGCCGTCACCAACGAGGCGGTGGCGCAGGCGCGCCAGTCGATCCGCAAGCTGAAGCGCGAGCGCCCCGAGGCGCGCATCGTGGTCACCGGCTGCGCGGCGCAGACGCAAGCCGCGATGTTTGCCGACATGGCCGAGGTCGATCGTGTCGTCGGCAATGACGACAAGATGCGCGACGAAGCATGGCGCCAGGCACGCGATGCCTTCGACATCGGTGCCAACGAAAAGATCGCCGTCAGCGACATCATGGCGGTGAAGGAGATGGCGCCGCATCTCGTCGATGGCTATGCGAGCGGTCTGCCGCGCGTGTTCGTGCAGGTGCAGAACGGCTGCGACCATCGCTGCACCTTCTGCATCATCCCATTCGGCCGCGGCAATTCACGCTCGGTGCCGATGGGCGCAGTGGTCGATCAAGTGCGGGCGCTGGTCGAACGCGGCCATGCCGAGATCGTGCTGACCGGCGTCGATCTCACCAGCTACGGCACGGACCTGCCGGGCGCGCCGAAGCTCGGCATGTTGACCAGGCAGATCTTGCGGCACGTGCCGGACTTGAAACGCTTGCGCATCTCCTCGATCGATTCGATCGAGGCGGATGACGATCTGCTCGATGCCATCGCCGAAGACGCGCGGCTGATGCCGCATCTGCACCTGTCGCTGCAGTCGGGCGACGACATGATCCTGAAGCGCATGAAGCGGCGGCATTCGCGGCAAGATGCGATCGCGTTTTGCGACCGGGTTCGCCGCCTGCGCCCCGATATCGCCTTCGGCGCCGATATCATCGCGGGCTTCCCGACCGAGACGGAGGAGATGTTTTCGCGCTCGCTCGATCTGGTCGAAGAATGCGGCCTGACATTCCTGCACGTCTTCCCCTATTCGCCACGGCTCGGTACGCCGGCCGCACGCATGCCACAGGTGGCGGGGCCGATCATCAAGGACCGCGCGAAACGGCTGCGGGCGGCTGGCGAAGCGGCATTGCGGCGGCGGCTGCAGGCCGAAGTCGGCGCAACGCGCGATGTGCTGATCGAGAGCGAGGAGCAGGGGCGCACCGAGCACTATCTGCCGGTGGCGATTACGGGCGAGCGTGTCGGGAGCATCGTGCCACGGGTGATTGCCGCCATTGATGGCGAGCGGCTCACCACGTAGTCGGTGTCGGAGTTGCGGCGCGTTGCATCCCCAATGTCGTCCCTGCGCACGCAGGGATGACACCGCGGGTGGCGCGCCCCTACAACGCCCGCACTTGCCAGAATCGCAGCGTCCGCTTTGCGTTCTCCGCCGTCATTCTCGCGTAATTCCCCTGCGCCCTGGCGGTGTCCGCCGGCTTCATCGCACCCGTTGCAAAACGGCTTTCGAGCACGGCCACGGTCGTCTCCCAGCTGAGCTGCGCGGCCTTGCACGGCACCAGCAGACCGTCCTCGCGCAGACTCTGCATCAGCGGACGAATCACCTCGACTGTCGACCCGGACAGCACCGCCAGCGCCGCCGCCGTCTCCTCATAGCGCCGCTGTTTGGCAAAGCCGAACAGCATCGCCTCATCGAGCTGGCCGGTCGCCTTGAGCGCCGCAATCGCGCGCTTGGCGCCTTCGAAATCGCGCACGCCCGACATCTCACGCTCGACACCGATGGTGACGGCGGCGATTGCGCTCTGGACTTCCTCGAACAGATGCGGCGGCGCGCGCGATAACAGGCGCGTGCGCACCGCGTCCGTCGCCGAGCGCAGCAGCTGGCGGCGCAGATCCGACGGCAGATCGACGCGGACGCCGACGCTCACGGCGAGCTCGGGATCGCTTTCGGCCTGCGCGACGATGATGGCAAATCCGCCTCCGGAGACGCGCGCGCCGGGATTGGCGGCGAGCCGCCGGCTGACGCTGGGATAGCGGCGCGTCAGCAGCGCGTCGGTGACGATCTCCTTCAGCCACCAGCGGCCCGCGACCGCGAGCAGATGCGGCTCGCCCTTGGTCGAGGCGATCTTCACCAGCTCGCCGTCGTCGAGGCGGGCGGATTCCTGCAGCACGGGGCCGGCGATGCGGATCTCGTCATTGCTGGCGAGGCGGCGGATCACGGAGGGCGGCGCCTGCGCGATCGGCGCCAGCTGCGCGCTGATCTCGGCCAGCGCCACGCGTGCTGCCACATCGGCGATCGCGCGCAGCTCGATGGTGACGATCAGGCGCTCGAGCACGTCGTCGAACAGCGCGATCTGCTCGTCGTCAAAGCGGCCGGCGGAAGACAGGAACAGGTCGGTGACGCGCCGGGCGGTCTCCAGCCCCTTTTCCGGTGAGCCTGCTCGAATCGCGGATTCGACCTCGTCGATGATCGATAGCCCGGCCTTGGTCATCACGCGCGGCTCGTCCTGAGCGGTTACGGTAGCTTTTTCTAAGCAACCGTTATCATTAGAGGCGAGCGCTGAAGGTTTCGTAAACCATGCTCGGATCGGGCAAAGACGGCGCCTACTCCCCGTTCCAGCCGCAAGCCCCGAGCTTCTCGTACATATGCGGCGGGGCCGGGGCCACCACGCGGACCGGCTCCTTGTTCCGGGAGATCGGCACCACGATCTCGCGGGAATGCAAATGCAGGCGCGGCTCGCCGAAACGGGGGCCGTTGCCGTAAATGTTATCGCCGAAGATCGGCCAGCCGGTCGCGGCCGAATGCACCCGCAATTGATGGGTCCGGCCGGTGACGGGTTCCATGGCGAGCCAGGTGAAACCGTCGCCCCGCCCCATCACTTTCCAGTGGGTGATCGCCTTCTGCCCTTCCGGATCGGGCTTCTGCCACCAGCCGCGCTCGGCATTGAGCCGCCCGAGCGGCATGTCGATGGTACCTTCGTCCTCAGTGGGGCCGCCCTCGACCACGGTCCAGTAGGTCTTGCCGATCTTGCCGTGCTTGAACAGCAGGCCGAGCGAAGCCGTTGCCTTGCGGTGGCGGCCGAGCACGAGGCAGCCGGAGGTGTCCTTGTCCAGCCGGTGGGCCAGCACCGGCGGCCGCGGCAGGCCGAAGCGGAGCGCATCGAAGGAATCCTCGAGGTTCGGCCCGCCCTTGGGGCCGCGATGCACCGGCAGGCCGGCCGGCTTGTCGATGATGAGCATCAGCCCGTCGCGATGGAGCACGCGCGCCAGGATTTCGTCTGATGTCAATTCGGGAACATCGAGCAAGGATAACGACTTTCGGTCAAGACTTTCGTTTACGGGCCGGAACGGCTAACACGCCACCATGAACGATACCACCTCCGACACCCCCAAACTGAGCTGGTGGCGCCGCCTGTCCAACGGGCTGAAGCGCACCTCGTCCTCGCTGGGGACCGCAGTCGCGGACCTCGTCACCAAGCGCAAGCTTGACCGCGCCATGCTCGACGACATCGAAGACGTGCTCCTGCGCGCCGACCTCGGCACGCAGGTCTCGGTGCGCATTGCCGACGCCGTCGGCGCGGGCCGCTACGACAAGGCGATCTCGGCGGACGAGGTCAAGGACGTCGTCGCGACCGAGGTCGAGAAGGTGCTGGCGCCGGTGGCAAAACCGCTCGAGATCGACACGGCCAAGAAGCCGTTCGTCATTCTCGTCGTCGGCGTCAACGGCTCCGGCAAGACCACCACCATCGGAAAGCTCTCGCAGAAATTCGCATCCGAAGGCCGCAAGGTGATGCTGGCCGCCGGTGACACGTTTCGCGCCGCCGCGATCGAGCAGCTCAAGGTCTGGGGCGAGCGGACCAGGACGCCGGTCATCGCCGGCGCGCAGGGCTCGGATTCGGCGAGCCTCGCCTTCAGCGCACTCACCGCGGCGAAAGAGCAGAACATCGACGTGCTGCTGATCGACACCGCCGGCCGCCTGCAGAACAAGGCTGAGCTGATGAACGAGCTCGAAAAGGTCGTGCGTGTCATCCGCAAGGTGGATGCGACCGCGCCGCATGCGGTGCTGCTGGTGCTCGATGCCACCGTCGGGCAGAACGCGCTGTCGCAGGTCGAGGCCTTCCATCGCACCGCCGGTGTCACCGGCCTCGTGATGACCAAGCTCGACGGCACCGCGCGCGGCGGCATCCTGGTGGCGCTCGCGGAAAAATTCAAACTGCCGGTGCATTTCATCGGCGTCGGCGAAGGCGTCGACGATCTCGCCCCCTTCACCGCGCGCGACTTCGCCCGCGCCATCGCCGGAATCGAGTCATAGGTTTTTTGTCATGCCCCGGCTTGACCGGGGGCATCCAGTACGCCGCGCCTTCTCGGTTCAAGCCGAGCTGTCTCTGGAATACTGGAATCCCCGCCCCAGTGCGCAATTGCGCACAAGGCGGGGGATGACCACAACAAAGGTTAGAGAATGGACAAGACCCAGCCGCATCCGCTGTTCAAGCTTGCGACCGAGCTCGGTCCGCTGCTCGTGTTCTTCTTCGTCAACGCGAAGTTCAACCTGTTCGCCGCCACCGGCGCCTTCATGGTTGCGATCGTGGCGGCGATGGCCGCCTCCTATGTGGTGACGCGCCACATCCCGATCATGGCGATCGTGACGGGCGTGATCGTGCTGGTGTTCGGCACGCTGACGCTGGTGCTGCACGACGAGACCTTCATCAAGGTCAAGCCGACCATCATCTACGGTCTGTTCGCCGCGATCCTCGGCGGCGGCCTCTTGTTCGGCCGCTCCTTCATCGCCGTGATGTTCGACCAGATGTTCAACCTGACGCCGCAGGGCTGGCGCATCCTCACGCTGCGCTGGGCGCTGTTCTTCGCCGGCATGGCCGTGCTGAACGAGATCGTCTGGCGCACCCAGAGCACGGATTTCTGGGTGAACTTCAAGGTGTTCGGCGTCACCCCGATCACGATGATCTTCGCCATCGCCCAGATGCCGCTGACCAAACGCTACCACCTCGAGCCGGTCTCGCTGGAGACCAGCGAGGCCGAGGCGGGGGATGTCAGGAAAGGGTAGTCGGTCTCGTGTCCCGGACGCGCGAAGCGCGAGCCGGGACCCAGGCCTCTCTCCAGAAGTGACGCTGTGGTGACATGGGCCCCGGCTCTGCAGCGCATCGATGAAGGATCGCTGCCATAGCGCGTCGAAGATGCGCGTAAACGCGCTGATGGCGTCCGGGGCACGAGAGCGCGAGTCTAGCTTCCCGCCGCCTTCAACGCCTTCTCCAGCTGCGGCATCAATACCGTCCGCAGATTGTCCGGCGTGATGGGTCCTACCAGCTTGTAGACGATGGTGCCCTCGCGACCGACGACGAAGGTTTCCGGCACGCCGTAGACGCCCCATTCGATCGAGGCGCGGCCGTTGGCGTCGACACCGACGCTGCCGAACGGGTTGCCGTAGCGGCCGAGGAAGCGGCGGGCATTGTCGGCTGCGTCCTTGTAATTGATGCCGACCAGCTGGAAGCGCTTGTCCTTGGCGAGCTCGGTCAGGAGCGGCGCCTCGTCATGGCACGGCACGCACCAGGAGGCCCAGACGTTGACCAGGCTGACCTTGCCCTTGAAGGCGGCGGGATCAAGCCCCGGCACCTGCGCGTTGTCGGCCTGCAAGCCCTCGAGCGGCGGCAGCGTCGTCTGCGGCGCCGGACGACCGATCAGCGCCGAAGGAATTCGCGAGGGGTCGCCGCTGCCGAGCCTGAACCAGAACAGCAGCGCAAGACCGAGAAAGGCGATCAGCGGCAGCGCCATCAGGAGGGTGCGGCGCTGCGGCGGAGCGGAGCTCGATCGATCGCTCATCGCAGCTCCGTCGCGCTGCGGCCTGACCGGCGGGTGATGCCGCGCTCCTCCAACTCGCGCAGGCGCTGCGTCTGGCTGCGATAGTCGAGCATGACCCAGCCGATGAGGATCACGACCACGAGCGCGGCCGCGGCGTAAGACGTCACGATGAAGGACGCGTAAGGACCAAGTGACATCGTCATGCGGCCCCAGCTTCTTTTGACGCGTTTTCTTCACGCGAACCGGCGGCCACTTCGCTCGAAAATTCTATGCGACTCGCCTGCATCATCTGCAGCGAGCGGACACGGCGGCGCAGGATCTCGTTGCGCATCGCAGCCAGGTGCAGCGTGACGAACAGCAGCGTGAAGGCGATCGCCATCACCAGCAGCGGAATCAGGAACGACTTGTCGAGCGCCGAGCCGCCCATGCGCATCACCGAGGCCGGCTGGTGCAGCGTGTTCCACCAGTCGACCGAGAACTTGATGATGGGCAGGTTGATCGCGCCGACCAGGGTCAGCACCGCCGCGGCGCGCGCCGCGCGCGAGGGATCGTCGACCGCGCGCCACAACGCCATCAGGCCGAGATACATCAGGAACAGGATCAGCACCGAGGTCAGCCGCGCATCCCATTCCCAATAGGTGCCCCACATCGGCCGGCCCCACAGCGAGCCCGTGAGCAGCGCGAGGAAGGTGAAGGCCGCGCCGATCGGCGCGGCCGCCTTCGCCGCGACATCGGCGAGCGGATGCCGCCACACCAGCGTGCCCAGCGAGGCGATGCTCATCACGCCCCACACGAACATCGACAGCCAGGCATTGGGCACATGGATGAACATGATCTTGACGGTCGCGCCCTGCTGATAGTCGTCCGGTGCATAGGCGGATTGATAGAGGCCGATGGTCAGCAGGATGACAGTCGCGGCCGCGAGCCACGGCAACACCCGCGTTGTCAGCGCGAGGAACCGCGTGGGATTGGCGAGGTCGATCAGCGTCATGGTATCCTGATAATCACCGGGGGCCGCTCAGGCAATCAGCACGAAAGTTCGTCGCGAAAGTTGATCGGGGTCAAGGTCAGTCCAGTCCATGCCGTAGGCTCGCCGCCGCCGCGAACGGGCCGATCACGAGGCTGACCAGCGACAACGCGCACAGAATCGAGAACGGCGCGCCGAACGTCATGGGACCGACGATCACCGCCTGCGAGGCCGCAACCCCGAAAATCAGCACGGGAATCGACAGCGGCAGCACGAGAACGGCCATCAGCAATCCGCCGCGATGCAGCGTCACGGCCAGCGCCGCGCCGATCATGCCGGTGAAGGTCAGGGCTGGCGTGCCCGCCAGCAGCGTCAGCGCCACTGCAGCCGTGGCGACCATGTCGAGGTTGAGCAACAGGCCGAGCACGGGGGTTGCGACAATCAGCGGCAGGCCGGCGGCCAGCCAATGCGCCAGCGCCTTGGCGGCGCAGGCGAGTTCCAGCGGCGTGCGGCTCATCGTGATCAGGTCGAGCGAGCCGTCCTCGTGGTCGGCCATGAACAGCCGGTCCAGGGTCAGCAGGCTCGCCAAGAGCGCGCCAAGCCAGAGGATCGCCGGTCCCAGCCGCGACAGCAGCGCCAGATCCGGACCGACTGCGAACGGCATCAGCACCACCACGGTCAGGAAGAACAGCACCCCGATCAACGCCCCGCCGCCGACGCGAAGCGCAATCCTGATGTCCCGGCGGATGAGGGCGGAGAGGGCGGTCATGAGGTGCTTCCATTCATTGGGAACACCCCCACTGCCGACCGCAAGGGCGGTGCGCTCCCTCCCCCGCTCTTGTCCGCCGAAGCCTGGGCGAAGGCGGATGCGGGGGAGGGTTGGGGAGAGGGTGTCTCGACAACGAAGACTCCCCCGGAGGAGAGAACCCTCACCCGGCGCCATAACCGATGCAAAGCATCGGCGCTTTTAAGGGACGGCGGCCAAGGGCCGCCTATGCCGGCCTCTCCCGCAAGCGCAAGCGGGAGAGGCGTGGGAGCCCGCGGGAAGAGAGGGGAGGCAACGGGTGGAGCGAAGCTCCGCCGCTCGGAAAGCTGAGGGTGGGGCCGCGTCACGCCATACCCCCGATCCGCAGCTCGCGCGATTCGATCCCCAGCGGTGCGTGGGTGGCGGCGATGATGATGCCGCCGGCGGCCAGATGCTCACGCATCAGGCTGCCGAACATATCCTGGCCGGCCACATCCAGCGCGGTGGTTGGCTCGTCTAGGAGCCAGACCGGGCGACGCACGGTCAGCAGCCGGGCCAGCGAGAGCCTGCGGCGCTGGCCTGCGGAGAGGAAGGCCGCGGGCAGATGGATGGCATGGTCGAGGCCGACCTTGGCGAGGCTATCAGTTGCCTCAAAACGCTCGCCGCCGAGAAAATCAGCCCAAAATGACAGATTTTCCGCCACGCTGAGCGCCGGCTTCAGGGCATCGCGATGGCCGAGATAGTGGCACTGCTCCGCCAAGGTCAGCTCGCCATCGCCGCCGTCGAGCGCGATCGTCCCGCCGGCGGGGACCAGCAGGCCCGCGATCAGCCGCAGCAGCGAGGTCTTGCCCGATCCGTTGCGGCCCGTCACCGCCAGGGCTTCGCCCGAGTTGGCCGCGAAATCGAGGCCGGCGAACACCTCGCGGCCGCCCCGCACGCATCTGAGCCCGTGACCTGCCAGCCGCATCTCGTCTCGTTTCAACCCGCTCAAAGCCAGGCCTCAGGAAATCTTGGGGTAGCGCATGGGAATTTTTGGCTCAGCGATTGCTGCGGCACGATTGTGGCTGTGGCGGCGCGGTTAGAAAGCTTCTATAAGCCCGGAACTACTTGATGCAGCAACTCAACCTGCCCCTGCAAGCGGCCCAGCCTGACACGCTGACGGTGTTAAAATACCCTGCCGGGTATAACTAACAATTGGGATCTCCTACATGACCTCGCTCGACAGCTTCAAATGCAAAAAGACCCTCAAGGTCGGCGCCAAGACCTATGTGTATTACAGCCTGCCTACGGCCGAGAAGAATGGTCTGAAGGGAATTTCGAAACTTCCCTATTCGATGAAGGTCCTGCTCGAGAACCTGCTGCGCAATGAGGACGGGCGTTCGGTCAAGAAAGAGGACATCGTCGCCGTCTCGAAATGGCTGCGCAAGAAGTCGTTGGAGCACGAGATTGCCTTCCGCCCGGCGCGCGTGCTGATGCAGGATTTCACCGGCGTGCCCGCGGTGGTCGACCTCGCCGCGATGCGCAACGCGATGCAGAAGCTCGGCGGCGATGCCGAGAAGATCAACCCGCTGGTGCCGGTCGATCTCGTCATCGACCACTCCGTGATCGTGAACTTCTTCGGCGACAACAAGGCCTTCGGCAAGAACGTCACCGAGGAATACAAGCAGAACCAGGAGCGCTACGAGTTCCTGAAGTGGGGCCAGAAGGCGTTCTCGAACTTCTCCGTCGTGCCGCCCGGCACCGGCATCTGCCACCAGGTCAACCTCGAATATCTGGCCCAGACGGTCTGGACCAGGAAGGAGAAGATGACGGTCGGCAAGAAGACCGGCACCTTCGAGGTCGCCTATCCCGATTCGCTGGTCGGAACTGATTCCCACACCACCATGGTCAACGGTCTCGCCGTGCTCGGCTGGGGTGTCGGCGGCATCGAGGCGGAAGCCTGCATGCTCGGCCAGCCGTTGTCGATGCTGCTGCCCAATGTCGTCGGCTTCAAGCTGAAGGGCGCGCTGAAGGAAGGCGTCACTGCGACCGACCTCGTGCTGACCGTGACGCAGATGCTGCGCAAGCTCGGCGTGGTCGGCAAGTTCGTCGAGTTCTTCGGCCCCGGCCTCGACCACCTCTCGGTCGCCGACAAGGCGACCATCGCCAACATGGCGCCCGAATACGGCGCGACCTGCGGCTTCTTCCCGGTCGATGCCGCCGCGCTCGATTATCTCAAGACCTCCGGCCGCGCCTCGGCGCGCGTCGCGCTGGTGCAGGCCTATGCCAAGGCGCAAGGGCTGTTCCGCACCGCCAAGTCGCCCGATCCGGTGTTCACGGAAACGCTGACGCTCGACCTCGGCGACGTCGTGCCGTCGATGGCCGGCCCGAAGCGTCCCGAAGGCCGCATCGCGCTGCCCACCGTCGCGGACGGTTTCTCGCTCGCGCTCGCCAGCGAGTACAAGAAGGCCGAGGAGCCGGCCAAGCGCTTCGCCGTCGAAGGCAAGAACTTCGACATCGGCCATGGCGACGTCGTGATCGCCGCCATCACCTCCTGCACCAACACCTCGAACCCGAGCGTCTTGATCGGCGCCGGCCTGCTCGCGCGCAACGCGGCTGCGAAGGGCCTCAAGGCCAAGCCGTGGGTCAAGACCTCGCTCGCCCCGGGCAGCCAGGTGGTCGCGGAATATCTCGCCAATTCCGGTCTCCAGCCCTATCTCGACAAGGTCGGCTTCAACCTGGTCGGCTTCGGCTGCACCACCTGCATCGGCAATTCCGGTCCGCTGCCGGAGGAGATCTCGAAGGCGATCAACGACAATGGCGTCGTCGCGGCCGCCGTGCTCTCCGGCAATCGCAACTTCGAAGGCCGCGTCTCGCCGGACGTGCAGGCGAACTACCTGGCCTCGCCGCCGCTGGTCGTCGCCTATGCGCTCGCCGGCAGCGTCACCAAGAACCTCGCCACCGAGCCGCTCGGCGAGGGCAAGGACGGCAAGCCGGTGTACCTCAAGGACATCTGGCCGACGGCCAAGGAGATCAACGCCTTCATGAAGAAGTTCGTGACCGCGTCGATCTTCAAGAAGAAGTATGCCGACGTGTTCAAGGGCGACACCAACTGGCGCAAGATCAAGACGGTCGAGAGCGAGACCTATCGCTGGAACATGTCTTCGACCTATGTGCAGAACCCGCCTTACTTCGATGGCATGAAGAAGGAGCCGGAGCCCGTCACCGACATCGTCGAGGCGCGCATCCTCGCCATGTTCGGCGACAAGATCACCACCGACCACATCTCGCCGGCCGGTTCGATCAAGCTCACCTCGCCCGCCGGCAAGTATCTCAGCGAGCACCAGGTGCGTCCGGCCGACTTCAACCAATACGGCACGCGCCGCGGCAACCATGAAGTCATGATGCGCGGCACCTTCGCCAACATCCGCATCAAGAATTTCATGCTGAAGGGCGCGGATGGAAACATCCCCGAGGGCGGTCTGACCAAGCACTGGCCCGACGGCGAGCAGATGTCGATCTACGACGCCGCGATGAAGTATCAGGAAGAGAAGGTGCCGCTGGTGGTGTTCGCCGGTGCCGAATACGGCAACGGCTCCTCGCGCGACTGGGCCGCCAAGGGCACGCGTCTGCTCGGCGTCCGCGCCGTGATCTGCCAGAGCTTCGAGCGCATCCACCGCTCCAACCTGGTCGGTATGGGCGTGCTGCCGCTGACCTTCGAGGAAGGCACCTCCTGGCAGTCGCTGGGCCTGAAGGGCGACGAGAAGGTCACGCTGCGCGGCCTGGTCGGCGACCTCAAGCCGCGCCAGAAGCTGACCGCGGAGATCGTCTCCGGCGACGGTTCGCTGCGGCGCGTTTCGCTGCTTTGCCGCATCGATACGCTGGACGAGCTCGACTACTACCGCAACGGCGGTATCCTGCACTACGTGCTGCGCAAGCTCGCTGCGTAAGCGCGGATTTGTGAACGATGGCTCACTGCGAAGTGAGTAGAAGCCTAAATGAAGGCGGCCTATCAAAGGCCGCCTTCACGCGTTTGCGGTACGCTTCAGATGGGCCCGCCCGGCGGAAAACCTCCCTTGGATGGTTGCCTGGACGGACGAACGTACCGCACCCCGTAAGACTACGGTGACCATCAGGCGATAAGATTTCCCTTCTCACGAGCAATGGTGTGCGGCGTTCGACATGACAACAATGACGGCTACTCATCCGATTTCGCGCTGGTCTGGTGCCCTCTGGTCGGGAGCTCTCGGCATCTGTGCGATCATCGCCGTCATCCGCCCCGCCGAGGCTGATCCCCGTGCCGTTGTCGAATTGTTTACCTCGCAGGGCTGCTCGTCTTGCCCGCCCGCCGACCAGATCATCGGCGATCTCTCCAAGGATCCTTCGGTCATCGCGCTGAGCATGCCGATCGACTATTGGGACTATCTCGGCTGGAAGGACACGCTGGCGGATTCGCGCTTCTCTGCACGGCAGCGTGCCTATTCGCGCATGCGCGGCGACCGCGAAGTTTATACACCGCAGGTCGTCGTCAACGGCTCCACACATGTCATCGGCAGCGACCGTGCCGGCATCGAGAGTGCGATCGGCAAGACCGACAAGGGCACCGGCGTGATGAGCGTGCCGGTGACGATGTCACTCTCGGGCAAGCAGATCAACGTCTCGGTGGCCGCAAGCAAGGAGCCCGCGGCCTCGCACGGCGAAGTCTGGATCTGCTCGATCGCCAGGTCGGTGCCGATCGCGATCACCAAGGGCGAGAATCGCGGACAGCAGGTCACCTATCACAACGTGGTGCGCAACCTGCTCAAGGTCGGCGACTGGACCGGCCGTCCGGAAAGCTGGACGGTGCCGATCGAGAACCTCACGCGCGACGGCGTCGACGGCGCGGTGGTCTATATCCAGGACGGCAGCCGTGAGAAGCCGGGCCCGATGCTCGGCGCGGCGTACACGTCGTTGCACTGATATTTTTCTAGCGTCGCACTCTGCTCTCGACCCTCATGGTGAGGAGCGCGCCCTTGCGCGCGGGCGGACGATCCTGCGCATCGCCGCGAGAACCATGAAAGGCCCCGCTGATGCAGCTCAGCCTTCATCCTTCGAGACGCCGCGCGAAGGGCGCGGCCCTCAGGATGAGGGGAGAGAGTCTTCGCGCGGATGTTCGGAGAGAGGTCGCGCCGGAAACATCCCGACACAAACAAAAAAGGACCAACTCGCGTCGGTCCCTCCTTGCCGTGCGTACAGACCCGATCCTGTCCGACCCCGGGGGGCTGGGGGCTGAGGAATCCGGAACCGAAAGGACCGGGTCAACGCACGTGAGTCTTTTCGCAATGCAGGGCGGCAGGCGCTGGGCGGAAAAGCGGCGAGACTAAGATTCTTGAGCACGATCCCGTGACGGTTTGCCGCGACAGAGTTCCACCATTGCGTGTGCCCTGACTCGCAACCGAATCAATCGGTTGAACCCCTTGCGGTAGGGAACGGTTGGCGCGATCATGCAATTGTCATGAACGCGGTTCCGGGGACGGTCTTCGCGGACGCGGGTCTTTGCCGGCTATGAGGAGGCGCTTCCCATGAGTCTGATGTCGGAGGATGCCGATCCGAGCGAGCAGCGCGCGGCGGCGCGACCCGCCGCTACGAATGCGCAGCCGAACCGGGTGACGTTCAACCGGCTCGAGCTGCACCGCATTCTCAATCTCTACGGCCGCATGGTCGCCGACGGCGAGTGGCGCGACTACGCCATCGACTTCCTGAAGGATCGCGCCGTGTTCTCGGTGTATCGCCGCGCCTCCGAAGTGCCGATCTATCGCATCGAGAAGGATCCGCGGCTCGCGCGCAAGCAGGGCATGTACAGCGTGATCTCGGCGACCGGCCTGATCCTGCGCCGTGGCCATGAGCTGGAGCGGGTGTTGCTGGTGATCGATCGGAAACTGGCGGTGGTGTGACGACCCTCGGTCGTCATCCGGGGCGCGACGAAGTCGCGAACTTTGGTGCGCAATTGCGCACCAGAGAATCCATTCATCCACCTTCTGTGCCGTTCAATGGATTCCGGGTTCGATGCTGCCATCGCCCCGGAATGACGGATGAACCTACTTCCCCGGCACCGTGTTTGCCCCCTCGCCGAGGTCGCGCTGCATCATCACCGTGTCCAGCCAGCGGCCGAATTTCAGCCCGACATTGGGATGGGTGCCGATCATCTTGAAGCCGGCCCTGGTGTGCACGCCGATCGATCCGGCATTGGCGGAATCGCCGATCACCGCGATCATCTGGCGGAAGCCGCGTGCCTCGCATTCGGCAACCAGCCGCTCGAGCAGCAGAGAGCCGACACCGCGGCGGTGGAAAGAGGGATCGAGATAGATCGAGTTCTCGACCGTGAAGCGGTAGGCCGGCCGCGGCCGGTAGGCGCCGGCATAGGCATAGCCGGCCACGCGCCCGTCCAGCATGGCGACGAAATAGGGGTAGCCGCCGTCGATCAGCGCACGATAGCGGCGTGTCATCTCGGCGAGGTCGGGCGGCTCCAGCTCGAACGTCGCGGTGCCTTCGCGGACGGCCTGCTGGTAGATGGCGGTGATGGCAGGAAGGTCGGCCTCGGTGGTGGGCCTGATTTCAGGTGCGGACATGAGGGGAAGATTAGAGCGTTCCCGCAGTGGCTGGAAGGGGGCCACGGCGCATCCCACATCCCCCGTCATTGCGAGGAGCCCTTGCGACGAAGCAATCCAGACTGCCTCCGCGGAGGCACTCCTGGATTGCTTCGCTGCGCTCGCAATGACGGCGTTTGTAGACGCCACCTGCCCAAAACAAAAACCCCGGCCTCTCGGCCGGGGTTCGTGTCGTTCTCTCGGATCTATCGCTTAATCGCGCTGGCCGAGGAGCTGCAGCAGCAGCGTGAACAGGTTGATGAAGTTCAGGTACAGCGACAGTGCGCCGGTGATGGCCGCACGCTCTGCGATGTCACCGCCGGCTGAGGCGTAGCCGTAAATGTAATCGTTCTTCAGCCGCTGGGTGTCCCAGGCGGTGAGGCCCGCAAACACCAGCACGCCCACCACCGACACGATGAACTGCAGCATCGAGCTGGCCAGGAACAGGTTCACCAGGCTCGCGATGATGATGCCGATCAGGCCCATGAACAGGAACGAGCCCATCCCGGTCAGGTCACGCTTGGTGGTGTAGCCGTAGAGGCTGAGTGCACCGAAGGTCGCCGCGGTGATGAAGAACACCCGCACGATCGAGGTGTGCGTGAACACCAGGAAGATCGACGACAGCGAGATGCCCATCAGCGCCGAGAACACCCAGAACAGGATCTGGGCGGTCGAGGGAGCGAGACGGTTGATGCCCGCCGAGATCACGAACACCATCGCCAGCGGCGCGAGCATGAACAGCCACTTCAGCGGGCTGACGAACATGGCGTAGCCGAACGGCGTCAGGAACAGCTTGCCGACGCGAACGGCGTCCGCCGTGGGGACGTCCGTCACGGCGGCCATGTAGACGCCGAGCGCGGCAAGGCCCGTGATGGCGAGGCCAATGCTCATGTAGTTGTAGATGCGCAGCATGTAAGCGCGCAGGCCGGCATCGACCGTCGCGGCGTCAACGCGCCCGGCGGCCCTGCCGAAAGGAGAAGCGTAGTTACGGTCTAGGTCCGACATGGTCGAATTCCCGTTGGTTGGTCCGGTCCGGCATGAGGGTCGCCATACCGCCGGTTCGTCAAATTCTATCTCGGATACCGATACCAGCCGACTAAATTTTGGCTAACAATCGGGACTCCGAACCCATTCGATATGTGGGAAACTAACACATTCGCTGCAACCGTCCACGCGCGGCCGAATGTCGCCCTCGCCCACAATCCTGCCGAGCGGACGTGGTTAATCGCAGGAATCGTGCGATTTCGCTCCCGCCCGGATAGCCGCTACCATTTGTCACAAATTCCGCAACACTGTGGCGGGCTTTTTGTTCAGCGCCAGGAGCGTGCCGGCGAGCCCGAGCCCGACGGTGACGACCAGGGCGGCCGCGACCACGCCGGCCGCGCTGCCGGCCTGCCAGACGAAGCTCAGCGTCATCAGCCGCGTCACGATCATCCAGGCCGCGATGCTGCCGGCGATCACGCCGAACACCGCGGTGGCGAGCCCGATCAGGAGGTATTCGAGGGCATAGGCGCCGAGCAGCCGCAGCCGCGTCGCGCCCAGCGTCTTCAGGATCACCGCATCATAGACCCGGTGACGGTGGCCGGCGGCGAGCGCGCCGCCCAGCACCAGGATCGCCGAGATCAGGGTCACGGCGCTGGCGCCGCGGATCGCCAGCGCCAGATTGGTCACGACCGAGCCGACCGTCTCCATCACCTCGCGCACGCGCACGCTGGTCACCATCGGATAGGCGTCGGCCACCTGCTTGATGATCTTGCCGTCGCCCGCGGCATCGCCGCCGGTTTCCGTCAGCGTCGCGATATGGGTGTGCGGCGCGCCCTTGAAGGCGTTGGGCGAGAAGACGAGGACGAAATTGATGCCGAGCCCCTGCCAGTCGATGTTGCGCAAATTGCTGATCTTCGCCGGGATGTCGCGGCCGAGCACGTTGACCACGACCTCGTCGCCGAGCTTGAGGCCTAACCCGTCGGCGATCTTCTTCTCCATCGAGACCAGCGGCGGGCCGGAATAGTCCGCGCTCCACCACTCGCCCTCGACCACCTTGGAACCCTTCGGCAGCTCGGCCGTGTAGGTCAGGCCGCGGTCGCTCTGCAGCACCCATTCGGAATCCGTGGTGGGCTTGAGCTCCTCGGCACGCACCCCGCGCGCGGCAACGATGCGCCCCCGCAGCATCGGCACGCCCTCAATCCTGGCACCCGGCGCGATCTGCCGCAGATAACCGTCGAACTGCTCGGCCTGCGTGCTCGGGATGTCGATGAAGAAGAACGACGGTGCGCGATCAGGCAGGGCCGCGAGGAACTGCCGCCGCAGATTGCCGTCGATCTGCGTGATGGTGACGAGCACGGCGAGCCCGAGCCCCAGCGACAGCACCACCGAGGGCGTCAGCGCGCCCGGCCGGTGGATGTTGGCGATCGCAAGCCGCAGCATCGGCAGCCGCGTCCGCGGCAGCCGGCGCGCGGTTGTCATCAGCAGGGCGGCGATGCCGCGCAGCAAGGCGAACACGATGACGGAGGAGGCCACGAACACCGCAGCGATGCGCCTGTCGAAGGAGAGCCCGATCACGACTGCGATGAGCAGCGCGATCACCACGCCCATGAGCCCCAGATAACTCGCGCGCGGCCGGTGCCATTCCGAGCTGATGGTGTCGCGGAACAGCGCGGCCACCGGCACGTCGTGCACGCGCCCGAGCGGCCACAGGCCGAAGGCGAGCGCCGTGAGCAGGCCATAGACGAAGGACAGCGCGAGCTCGTCGGCATGCACGGCCGGCACCACCGGCAGCGGCAAGAGCTTGCCGAACAGGCCGACGATGGCGAAGGGCATGGCGGCGCCGAGCGCAAGGCCGATCACGGATCCGATCGCGGCCAGCAGAATGACCTGCGCAAGATAAATGCCGAAGACGTCGCGTCCGGTCGCACCGACGGCCTTGAGGGCCGCGATCACCTCGAGCCGGCGGTCGATATGGCTCTTCACGGCATTGGCAACGCCGACACCGCCGACCAGAAGCGCGGCAAGGCCGACCAGGGTCAGGAACTGCGTGAAGCGGTCGATGTTGCGCTCGAGTTGCGGCGAGGCATTGGAGCGGCTGCGGATCTCCCAGCCGGCCTGCGGCGCGGCGGTGCGGGCGTCCGCGATGAAGGTTTCGGTAGCGCGCTCGTTGTTCGCGGTTTCGGGCAGCTTGACCCGGTAAACCCAGCGCACCAGGCTGCCGGGCTGGATCAGGCCGGTGGCGCGCAAGGCCGCCTCGCTGATCAGGAAGCGCGGGCCGAATCCGATGCCGCCGGCGAGCTTGTCGGGCTCGGCCTCGACGGTGGAGCGGATCTGGAAGGTCGCCGAGCCGATGGTGACGCGGTCGCCGGTCTTGAGAGAAAGCCGCGCCAGCAGCGTCGGATCGGCGGCAGCGCCGAACGCACCGTCACGCTCGGCGAGCAAATCGGACATTGGCAGGGGCGGTGCCAGCGTCATCTGTCCCAGCATCGGATAGGTGTCGTCGACCGCCTTCATCTCGACCAGCGCGAGCTTGCCGCCGGCCGAGCGCGCCATGCCGCGCAGGGTCGCGGCGGTCGAGACGGTGCCGCGTGAGCGCAGGAAGGCGACCTCTTCCGGCTTGGCCTCGCGCTGGAACAGCACGAAGGAGACATCGCCGCCGAGCAGCGTACGGCCTTCGCGCGCGAGACCATCGCTCAGACTCGCCGAGACCGAGCCGACGCCGGCGATCGCCATCACGCCGAGCGCGATGCAGGCGATGAAGACATAGAAGCCGCGCAAGCCCCCGCGCAATTCGCGCAGGGCGTAACGCAGCGACAGCGCGACGCCGCTCGGCTTCGCGAATGGCTCGGCAGCAGCGCTCATGCCGGTGCAGACTGCGTATCGATGCGCCCGGAGCGCAAGCGGATGACCCGATCGCAGCGATGCGCGAGCGAGGAATCGTGCGTCACCAGCACCAAGGTCATGCCGCGCTCGGCGTGCTTGCTGAACAGGAGATCGACGATCTGCTTTCCGGTCGCCTCGTCGAGATTGCCGGTGGGCTCGTCGGCGACGAGGATGGCGGGATCGGGCGCCAGCGCGCGCGCGAGCGCGACGCGCTGCTGCTCGCCGCCGGACAGCTGCGTCGGATAATGGTGCAGGCGGTCGCCGAGGCCGACCGATTGCAGCTCCTCCGCCGCGCGCTTTGCCGCATCCGGATTGCCGGCAAGCTCGAGCGGCACGGCGACGTTCTCCAGCGCCGTCATGGTCGGGATCAGGTGAAAGGACTGGAAGACGATGCCGACCTGGCGACCCCGGAAGCGCGCCAGCGCGTCCTCGTCGAGGGCATTGAAAGCCGTGCCTGATACCACCACTTCTCCGCTATCAGGGCGCTCCAGCCCCGCCATCACCATCAGCAGCGTGGATTTGCCCGAGCCTGACGGGCCGATCAGGCCAATCGTCTCGCCCGAGGCGACCCGCATGCTGATATCCTTGAGGATGTGAACGCGTGCCGCCCCCGTGCCCAATGAGAGATTGACGTTGGAGATGGCGATAGTGTCCGCGGCGGTAGCGGCGAGCGAAGAGGTTTCGATGCGAGTGTCCATGGTCCGGTCATATGGCAACTCCGCACGCGCGGTCGAGAGGCGTTACGGATTGTTCATGCACATAGCCGTGTTGATGCTCGCCCTGATGACGGTTGCGCCCCCCGCCCGGGCGGGCGCGACAAAACCGGTCAAGCTCGTCGTTCTCGGCGATTCCTTAAGCGCCGGTCTCGGCCTGCAGGCCCAGGAGGCGTTTCCGCAAAAGCTTCAAAAAGCGTTGCAGGCCAAAGGGATAGCGGTCGACATGACCAATGCCGGGGTGTCCGGCGACACCACCTCCGGCGGCCGCGACCGGCTCGACTGGTCGGTGCCCGATGGAACCGACGGCGTCATCGTCGAGCTCGGCGCCAACGACGCGTTGCGCGGCATCGATCCCGACCTGACGCGCGCCGCGCTGACAGACATCATCCAGCGGCTCAAGGCGCGCAAGATCGCGGTGATGCTGTGCGGCATGCTGGCGCCGCCGAATTACGGCGCCGACTATGCCGCGCGCTTCAATTCGATTTATCCGGATCTGGCGAAACAATTCGACGTGCCGCTTTATCCGTTCTTCCTCGATGCGGTCGCCGCCGACGCCAAGCTCAACCAGGCCGACGGCATTCATCCGACCGCGGCGGGCGTCGACATCATCGTCGGCAGGATCATGCCCATGGTGGAGGCATTCGTTGGCACGATCGCTGAGCAGCGGCGTTGAAAAGCAGGCAGCGCTAACCCTAATTCCCAGGGTTTTGCCGGGGTGAGGCGCGGCATGCTTCGCAGAGTCACACAACTGCGATAGGAATCAGGGTACCGGTGATTCGTCGCCGGCTCTAATTTGGATATGGTTCTCGCTCTTCGAGGACTGTACCCAAGCATCGGGAGTGCGAAACGATGCCGCGTTTGTTTACGGGTCTGGAAATTCCGGCCGAGATCGGCCAGTCGCTTTCCAACTTGAGGGGCGGCCTTCCCGGCGCCCGCTGGATCGATCCCGAAAATTATCACGTCACCTTGCGCTTCATCGGCGACATCGACGGCGTTTCCGCCAACGAGATCGCCTCGATGCTGTTTCGCGTCGACCGCAAGCCGTTCGAGGTGAAGGTGCAGGGGCTCACCAGCTTCGGCGGTCGCAAGCCGCGCGCAGTGGTCGCAACGATCGCGCCGAGCAAGCCGCTGATGGAATTGCAGGCCGAGCTCGAGCGCATGATGCAGCGGATCGGCCTCGATCCGGAGGGACGCAAGTTCATCCCGCACGTCACACTGGCCCGGCTCCACGACGCCTCCGACCGCGACGTCGCCGACTATCTCTCGCTGCGCGGCTACTTCCCGAGCAAGGCGTTCATGGCCGAGCGCTTCGTGCTGTTCTCCTCGCGCGCATCGACGGGTGGCGGGCCGTATGTCGTCGAGGATGCGTACGAGCTGTGCGAGTAGTACAGCTCTCGCGCCCCGGCCGCAGAGCCGGGGCCCAGCCTCCGCGACGAACGAAATTTGGCGATGCGCGAAACAGAGGGTCCCGGCACTGCGCAGCAGCGTTACACGCTGCAGCGCGTCCGGGGCAGGGAACGCATAGCGCCCCGCACCAATTGACGGCTTGCAATTTCCCTCCGTCTCTGGCGGTAAAGGGCCATGCTCTCCACCCCCAGTTCCCCGTTCAGCGAGGCCTACCACGCCGAGATCGCGTCCGGCGCGATCGAGCCCGATGCCGCACAGGCCGAGGTCGCCGAGGCCTATGCGGCGCTCGACCAACGGCTCGCCACTTACAAGCCGCAGCGCAAGCAGGGCCTGCTCAGTCGCCTGTTCAGCAGCAATGACAAGGACGATGCGCCGCGCGGGCTCTACATCCATGGCGAGGTCGGCCGCGGCAAGACCATGCTGATGGACCTGTTCTTCCAGCACGCCTCGGTCGAGCACAAGCGGCGCGCGCATTTCCACGAGTTCATGGCGGATGTGCACGAGCGCATCTACGATTATCGCCAGAGCATCGCGCGCGGCGAGATCGCCGACGGCGACGTCATCGCGCTGACCGCGAATGCGATCTTCGAGGAGAGCTGGCTGCTCTGCTTCGACGAATTCCACGTCACCGACATCGCGGATGCGATGATCCTGGGGCGCCTGTTCGCGAAATTGTTCGAGCTCGGCACGGTCGTGGTCGCGACCTCCAACGTCGCGCCCGACGATCTCTACAAGGGCGGCCTCAACCGCTCGCTGTTCCTGCCCTTCATCAAGCAGATCACCGACCACATGGACGTCGCGCGGCTCGATGCGCGCACCGACTTCCGGCTGGAGAAGCTGCAGGGCGTGCCGATGTGGCTGACACCGGCCGATGGCGATGCTGACGCCGCGCTCGACCGCGCCTGGACGCGGATGTCGGGCGGCGCCACATGCAGGTCGCGCGATATTTCGATCAAGGGCCGCATCCTGCACGTGCCGTGCTCGGCCCATGGCGTGGCGCGGTTCTCGTTCGCCGACCTCTGCGAGAAGCCGTTAGGTGCATCCGACTATCTCAGGCTGGCGCACGACTATCACACCATCCTGGTCGACCGTATTCCAGTGATGGACCTCTCCCAGCGCAACGCGGCCAAGCGCTTCATCACGCTGATCGACGCGCTCTATGACAACGCCGTGAAGCTGATGGCCTCGGCCGACGCCAATCCGATCTCGCTCTACCTCGCCACCGAGGGCAACGAGGCCATGGAGTTCAAGCGGACCGCCTCGCGCCTGATCGAAATGGGCTCGGAAACCTATCTGGCGCTGCCTCACGGCCGCAAGGATTCCACCGCGAGCGGCTCGACCAAGGGCCTGGTGGAGACTTAAGTCCTATTTGCCAGCGCTGTCATTCCGGGGCGACGCGAAGCGGCGAGCTTTGGTGCGCAATTGCGCACCTGAGAATCCATTTCTCAGCGCGCTCCGCCGCCCGATGGATTCCGGGCTCGCGACCTTCGTCGCGCCCCGGAATGACAGGGCTGCGTGCCCGTGGCCGCGGCAAGCCCGACAATTGGGCATTGGGCGACTTGAACGGGGGAGGCGAAAGGGATAACCACCCGTCTCAGTTTTCCCCTCCTTACGTGTCTAAAGGACAGGTTCACATGGCGCGCGACAAGATTGCTTTGATTGGCTCCGGTCAGATCGGCGGAACGCTGGCTCACCTCATCGGCCTGAAAGAACTGGGCGACGTCGTGATGTTCGACATCGCCGAGGGCGTGCCGCAGGGCAAGGCGCTCGACATCGCGCAGTCCTCGCCGGTCGACGGCTTCGACGCCCACTACACCGGCGCGAACTCCTACGAAGCGCTCGACAACGCCAAGGTCTGCATCGTCACCGCGGGCGTGCCGCGCAAGCCCGGCATGAGCCGCGACGACCTCCTCTCCATCAACCTCAAGGTCATGGAGCAGGTCGGTGCCGGCATCAAGAAGTACGCCCCCGACGCCTTCGTCATCTGCATCACCAACCCGCTCGACGCGATGGTCTGGGCGCTGCAGAAGGCTTCCGGCCTGCCGCACAAGAAGGTCGTCGGCATGGCCGGCGTGCTGGATTCGGCGCGCTTCCGCTACTTCCTGGCCGACGAGTTCAACGTCTCCGTCGAGGACGTCACCGCCTTCGTGCTCGGCGGCCACGGCGACACCATGGTGCCGCTGGTGAAGTACTCCACCGTCGCCGGCATCCCGCTGCCCGACCTCGTCAAGATGGGCTGGACCTCGCAGGCGCGCCTCGACGAGATCGTCGACCGCACCCGCAACGGCGGCGCCGAGATCGTCAACCTGCTCAAGACCGGCTCGGCCTTCTATGCGCCGGCCGCGTCCGCCATCGCGATGGCTGAGAGCTACCTGAAGGACAAGAAGCGCGTGCTGCCCTCCGCCGCCTACCTCAACGGCGAGTACGGCGTGAAGGACATGTATGTCGGCGTGCCCGTCGTGATCGGCTCCAAGGGTGTCGAGCGCGTGGTCGAGATCGAGCTTGCCGGCAAGGACCGTGAAGCCTTCGACAAGTCGGTCGGCGCCGTGCAGGGCCTGGTCGACGCCTGCAAGAAGATCGCCCCCGATCTTCTCGGCCGCTAAGGCGCAACCAATCCCCGCCGAAGATCGAAACCCGGTCTTCGGCGGTTTCATTTCCGGGGTCCGGTGCAATTCTTGTTTGAAGGATTGGCGGGCTTCGGGTTCGGCAGTCCAGAGATCGATGTCAAAGAATCCGGGTTGCAGTTCCTGTGGTATATGGTATGCCAGCCACAAGACTGAGGTGGGCCCATGGGGTCACCGCCCGCGGGTTCAGGGAGCGACCATATGAATATCCATGAATATCAGGCCAAAGCGCTGCTGAATGAGTTCGGCGTGCCGATCTCCAAGGGCGTTCCGGTCCTCAAAGCCGCCGACGCTGAAGCCGCTGCCAAGGCGCTGCCCGGCCCGGTCTGGGTGGTGAAGAGCCAGATCCATGCCGGCGGCCGTGGCAAGGGCAAGTTCAAGGAAGCCTCGGCCGGCGACAAGGGCGGTGTCCGCATTGCCAAGTCGGCCGCCGAGGTCTCCGAGTTCGCCAAGCAGATGCTGGGCGCCACCCTGGTGACCGTGCAGACCGGCCCCGCCGGCAAGCAGGTCAACCGCCTCTATATCGAGGACGGCTCCGACATCGACAAGGAGTTCTACCTCTCGATCCTGGTCGATCGCGAGACCTCGCGCGTCTCCTTCGTCGTCTCGACCGAAGGCGGCGTCAACATCGAGGACGTCGCGCACAACACCCCTGAGAAGATCGTGACCTTCTCGGTCGATCCCGCCACCGGCATCATGGGCCATCACGGCCGCACCGTTGCCAAGGCGCTGAACCTCTCCGGTGATCTCGCCAAGCAGGCCGAGAAGCTCACCGCGCAGCTCTACGCCGCCTTCGTCGCCAAGGACATGTCGATGCTGGAGATCAACCCGCTGGTCGTGACCAAGCAGGGCCAGCTCCGCGTGCTCGATGCCAAGGTGTCGTTCGACGACAACGCGCTGTTCCGTCACCCAGAAGTGCTCGCGCTGCGCGACGAGACCGAGGAAGACGCCAAGGAAATCGAGGCGTCCAAGTACGACCTCAACTACGTCACCCTCGACGGCAACATTGGCTGCATGGTCAACGGCGCCGGCCTCGCCATGGCGACGATGGACATCATCAAGCTCTACGGCATGGCGCCGGCGAACTTCCTCGACGTCGGCGGCAGCGCCAGCAAGGAGAAGGTCGCAGCCGCCTTCAAGATCATCACCGCCGATCCCAACGTGAAGGGCATCCTGGTCAACATCTTCGGCGGCATCATGAAGTGCGACGTGATCGCCGAGGGCGTCACGGCTGCCGTGCGCGAGGTCGGTCTCAGCGTGCCGCTGGTGGTCCGTCTCGAAGGCACCAATGTCGAGCTCGGCAAGAAGATCATCCGTGAATCCGGACTGAACGTGGTGCCGGCCGACAATCTCGACGACGCCGCGCAGAAGATCGTGAAGGCCGTCAAGGGAGGCTAACGCCATGGCCCAGGACCATCTCGCCGCATCATCTCCGCTCCCCGAGCATGCGCGTCTCGCCGCGTTCGCCGGCGAATGGGATGGCGAAGAGGTGGTCTTCCCGTCGCGCTGGACGGCGGGCGGGCCGGCAACCTCTCACGTCGTCGCGCGCATGGACCTCAACGGGTTCTACCTGATCCAGGACAGTGTCCAGATGCGTGACGGCAAGCAGATCTTCGCCACCCACGGCATCTTCACCTACGACCGCGACGACCGGACCTACAAATTGTTCTGGTACGACTCGCTCGGCTACACGCCGCCCTCGCCCGCCTCCGGCGGGTGGGTCGGCAAGACCCTGACGCTGGTGCGCGGCTCGCTCCGCGGCAATGCGCGCCACGTCTACGAGATCATCGACGACAATTCCTATTCGTTGAAGATCCAGTTCTCGCCGGACGCGGAAGGCTGGGCCGACGTGCTCACCGGCGTCTACCGCCGCATCCACTGACTTCTCACTCGTTAGTTCGCGAAAGCAGACCTCATGTCCATCCTGATCGACAAGAACACCAAGGTCATCTGCCAGGGCTTCACCGGCAAGAACGGCACCTTCCACTCGGAGGCCGCGATGGCCTATGGCACCAAGATGGTCGGCGGCACCTCGCCGGGCAAAGGCGGCTCGACGCATCTGGGCCTGCCGGTGTTCGACACCGTGCGCGAGGCGCGTGAGAAGACCGGCGCCGATGCGTCGGTGATCTACGTGCCGCCGCCGGGTGCCGCGGACGCGATCTGCGAAGCCATCGATGCCGAGACCCCGCTGATCGTCTGCATCACCGAGGGTATTCCTGTCGTCGACATGGTCCGCGTGAAGCGCTCGCTGATCGGCTCCAAGTCGCGCCTGATCGGGCCGAACTGCCCGGGCGTCATGACCGCCGGCGAGTGCAAGATCGGCATCATGCCCGCCAACATTTTCAAGACCGGCTCGGTCGGCATCGTCTCCCGCTCGGGCACGCTCACCTATGAAGCCGTGTTCCAGACCTCCCAGGAAGGCCTGGGACAGACCACCGCGGTCGGCATCGGCGGCGACCCGGTCAAGGGCACCGAATTCATCGACGTGCTCGAGATGCTGCTCGCCGACCCCAAGACGGAATCGATCATCATGATCGGCGAGATCGGCGGTTCCGCCGAGGAAGACGCCGCCCAGTTCCTCAAGGACGAGGCCAAGCGCGGCCGCAAGAAGCCGATGGTCGGCTTCATCGCCGGCGTCACGGCCCCTCCCGGCCGCCGCATGGGTCATGCCGGCGCGATCATCTCGGGCGGCAAGGGCGACGCCGGTTCCAAGACCGAGGCGATGAAATCGGCAGGGATTACAGTGTCTCCGTCGCCGGCCCGCCTCGGCCATACGCTTGCCGAAAAGTTGAAGGGCTAATTCACTTCTTCGTGCTTTTCCGGGCGAAGTTTCGCAGCAAATAGGGTAAAGGGTGCCTGTCGCGTCGAGCCCTGTCGGGGGAGCTCGGCGCCAGCGCCGTTTGTTATGCGCGAACCGAAATCGCCAGGAACTCAAGTATGTCTCGCCAGGACGCGAACGCAGCCTTTGCCTTGTCATCCTTTTTGCAGGGCACCAACGCCACCTACATCGACGAAATCTACGCCCGCTACGAGAAGGACCCGTCCTCGGTCGACGCCGAGTGGCAGGAGTTCTTCAAGAGCCTGAACGACGCGCCTGCTGACATCAGCAAGAACGCGGAAGGCCCGTCCTGGGAGCGGGACAACTGGCCGCTGACCCCGAAGGACGATCTGACCTCCGCCCTCGACGGCAACTGGGCCGAGGTCGAGAAGGCGGTCGGCGCCAAGATCGCCGCCAGGGCGCAGGCCAAGGGAGGCGACAAGGGCGCGGACATCTCCTCCGCCGACGTGCTTCAGGCGACGCGCGACTCCGTCCGCGCCTTGATGCTGATCCGCTCCTACCCGCATGCGCGGCCACTTCCACGCCAAGCTCGATCCGCTCGGCATCGAGGCCCAGCGCAACCGCGAAGAGCTCGACCCGCGCACCTACGGCTTCAGTGAAGCCGATTTCGACCGCAAGATCTTCCTCGATCATGTGCTCGGCCTCGAATACGGCACGCTGCGCGAGATCACCGCGATCTGCGAGCGCACCTACTGCCAGACGCTCGGCGTCGAGTTCATGCATATCAGCAATGCCGCGCAGAAGGCCTGGATCCAGGAGCGCATCGAGGGACCGGATAAGGAGATCTCGTTCACCCGCGAGGGCCGCCGAGCCATCCTGATGAAGCTGGTCGAAACCGAAGGCTTCGAGAAATTCTGCGACACCAAGTTCACCGGCACCAAGCGCTTCGGCCTCGACGGCGGCGAGTCTCTCATTCCGGCGCTCGAGCAGATCATCAAGCGCGGCGGCAATCTCGGTGTGAAGGAGATCGTGCTCGGCATGCCGCATCGCGGCCGCCTCAACGTGCTGACGCAGGTGATGGGCAAGTCGCACCGCGCGCTGTTTCACGAGTTCAAGGGCGGCTCCGCCAACCCGGAGGACGTCGAAGGCTCCGGCGACGTCAAGTATCACCTCGGCGCCTCCTCGGACCGCGAGTTCGACGGCAATCGCATCCATCTGTCGCTGACCGCCAACCCCTCGCATCTCGAGATTGTCGATCCCGTGGTGCTCGGCAAGGTCCGCGCCAAGCAGGACCAGCACGGCGATCCGCCGGATATGCGCATCTCCGTGATGCCGCTCCTGATGCATGGCGACGCCGCGTTCGCCGGCCAGGGCGTGGTCGCCGAGTGCTTCGGCCTGTCCGACCTGAAGGGCTACCGCACCGGCGGCTCCGTGCACTTCATCGTCAACAACCAGATCGGCTTCACCACCTATCCGCGATATTCGCGCTCCTCGCCCTATCCGTCGGATGTGGCGAAGATGATCGACGCGCCGATCTTCCACGTCAACGGCGACGATCCGGAAGCCGTGGTGTTCGCGGCCAAGGTCGCGACCGAATTCCGGCAGAAGTTCCACAAGCCCGTCGTCATCGACATGTGGTGCTATCGGCGCTACGGCCACAACGAGGGCGATGAGCCGGCGTTCACCCAGCCGGTCATGTACAAGCGGATCGCGGCCCATCCGTCGACACTGTCGCTCTATGCCAAGCGCCTGATCGCCGAGGGCGTGGTCACCGAGGGCGAGGTCGACAAGCTGAAGGCCGACTGGCGCGCGCGGCTCGATGCCGAGTTCGAGGCCGGCACATCCTATAAGCCGAACAAGGCCGACTGGCTCGACGGCAAGTGGGCGGGCTTCAAGATCGCCGATCAGGAAGAGGATGCGCGGCGCGGCGTCACCGGCGTCGACATCGCCACGCTGAAGGACATCGGCCGTAAGATCACCAAGGTGCCGGACGGCTTCCGCGTTCACCGCACCATCCAGCGTTTCCTCGATAACCGCTCGAAGGCGATCGACACCGGTACCGGCATCGACTGGGCGACCGGCGAGGCGCTGGCGTTCTGCTCGCTGCTCAACGAAAACCATCACGTCCGCCTGTCCGGACAGGACTCCGAGCGCGGCACCTTCTCGCAGCGCCACTCGGTCCTGATCGACCAGGAGGACGAGAGCCGCTACACGCCGTTCAACCATCTTGGCCACGAGCAGGGCCATTACGAGGTTATCAACTCGCTGCTGTCGGAAGAGGCGGTGCTCGGCTTCGAATACGGCTACTCGCTCGCCGAGCCGAACACGCTGACGCTGTGGGAAGCCCAGTTCGGCGATTTCGCCAACGGCGCGCAGGTCGTGTTCGACCAGTTCATCTCCTCGGGCGAGCGCAAATGGCTGCGCATGTCCGGCCTCGTCTGCCTGCTGCCGCACGGCTATGAGGGCCAGGGACCGGAGCACTCCTCGGCGCGCCTCGAGCGCTACCTGCAGATGTGCGCGGAAGACAACATGCAGGTGGTCTACCCGACCACGCCGGCGAACTACTTCCACGTGCTGCGCCGGCAGCTGCATCGCGAGATCCGCAAGCCGCTGATCATGATGACGCCGAAGTCGCTGCTGCGTCACAAGCGGGCGGTGTCGCGTCTCGAAGAGCTGGCGAAGGGCACGACCTTCCACCGCATTCTCTACGATGACGCCCAGATGCTGCCGAGCGAAGCCGTCAAGCTCGTTCCGGACGAGAAGATCCGCCGCATCGTGCTGTGCTCCGGCAAGGTCTATTACGACCTCTACGAGGAGCGCGAGAAGCGCGGCATCGACGACATCTACCTGATGCGCGTCGAGCAGCTCTATCCGGTGCCGCTGAAGGCGCTGGTGGCCGAGCTGTCGCGCTTCAAGAAGGCCGAAGTGGTGTGGTGTCAGGAAGAGCCCCGCAACATGGGTGCCTGGCACTTCATCGAGCCCTATCTGGAATGGGTGCTGAACCAGGTGAACGGTGTAAGCCGGCGTCCGCGTTATGTCGGCCGCGCCGCTTCCGCCGCGACCGCCACGGGTCTGATGTCCAAGCATCAGGCGCAGCTGAAGGCGTTCCTGGACGAAGCACTGAGCTGAACTGAATTCCAATGTCATGCCCCGGCTTGACCGGGGCATCCAGTGCGCCGTGCCCTCCGTTTTGAACGCGGTCGTCACGGAGTACTGGATCGTCCGCTCCGGTGCGCAAGTGCGCACAAGGCGGACGATGACGGCATTAGCGATCGAGGAAAAAAGACCATGACTGAAATTCGTGTGCCGACGCTCGGCGAATCCGTCACCGAGGCCACCATCGGCCGCTGGTTCAAGAAGGCCGGCGATCCCGTCGCCGTCGACGAGCCCTTGGTGGAGCTCGAGACCGACAAGGTCACCATCGAAGTCCCCGCGCCGTCCGCCGGCACGCTGAGCGAGATCATTGCCGCCGATGGTGCGACCGTTGCGGTCGGCGCGCTGCTCGGTCAGATCACCGACGGTGCCGGCGCTGCCAAGCCGGCCGCCGCGCCGGCCAAGGCTGCTGCTCCTGCTGCTGCCGCTGCTCCCGCTGCCGCCAAGGCGCCGCCGGCCGATGCGCCGCTTGCTCCGTCTGTGCGCAAGCTGTCGGCCGAGACCGGCATCGATGCCTCGACCGTTCCGGGCTCCGGCAAGGATGGCCGCGTCACCAAGGGCGACATGCTCGCCGCGATCGAGCGCGCGGCGTCCGCGCCGACCCCGGTCAACCAGCCAGCCGCTGCCGTTCAGGTGCGCGCGCCGTCGCCGGCCGATGACGCGGCCCGCGAAGAGCGCGTCAAGATGACCCGCCTGCGCCAGACCATCGCGCGCCGCCTCAAGGACGTGCAGAACACCGCGGCCATGCTCACGACCTTCAACGAGGTCGACATGACCAACGTCATGGCGCTGCGCGCGCACTACAAGGACGCGTTCGAGAAGAAGCACGGCGCCAAGCTCGGCTTCATGGGCTTCTTCACTAAGGCCGTCGTGCAGGCGCTGAAGGACATCCCGGCCGTCAACGCCGAGATCGACGGCAGCGACCTGATCTACAAGAACTATTATCACATCGGCGTTGCCGTCGGCACCGACAAGGGCCTCGTCGTGCCTGTGGTGCGCGACTGCGATCACAAGTCGATCTCCGACATCGAGAAGAGCATCGCCGATTTCGGCCGCCGCGCCCGTGACGGCCAGCTCAAGATCGACGAGATGCAAGGCGGCACCTTCACCATCACCAATGGCGGCATCTACGGCTCGCTGATGTCGACCCCGATCCTGAACGCGCCGCAGTCCGGCATTTTGGGCATGCACAAGATCCAGGAGCGGCCGATGGTCGTCGGCGGCAAGATCGAGGTCCGCCCGATGATGTACCTGGCGCTGTCCTACGATCACCGCGTCATCGACGGCAAGGAAGCCGTCACCTTCCTGGTCCGCGTCAAGGAGAGCCTGGAAGATCCGGCGCGCCTGGTGCTCGATCTCTGATCCCTGATGCCCTGCGAGCGCCGTCGTCATTCGCGACGGCGCATGTCGAACCATGGAGGCGCGCGTGACGGATGAAGTCGTTGTCATCACCGGCGGCAGCCGCGGCATCGGCCGGGCGACCGCGCTTGCGGCGGCGGCGCGCGGCTTTCGGGTCGTGGTCGGCTATGCCAGCAACAAGAATGCGGCCGACGAAGTCGTCGCGCAGATCGAGGCCAAGGGCGGCAAGGCCATCGCGGTGAAATGCGATGTCGCCGAGGAAAGCGACATCCTCAACCTGTTCAGGGAAGCCGACAAGTTCGGCACGCTCGGCGCCCTCGTCAACAATGGCGGCATCGTCGGCAAGAGCGGCGTGCGCGTCGACGAGATGTCGGCCGAGCGCATCCAGCGCGTCATGGCCGTCAACGTCACCGGCTCGATGCTCTGCGCGCGCGAGGCGGTGAAGCGGATGTCGACCAAGCATGGCGGCAAGGGCGGCGTCATCGTCAACCTGTCGTCGGTTGCCGCCAAGCTCGGCTCGCCGAATACCTATGTCGACTATGCGGCGTCCAAGGGGGCGATCGATTCCTTCACCATCGGCCTCGGCTACGAGGTTGCGGGCGAAGGCATTCGCGTCGCGGGTATTCGTCCGGGCCTGATCGACACCGAAATCCATGCCGCCGGCGGCGAGCCCGACCGCGCCCATCGTCTGGCCCATCTGGTGCCGATGAAGCGCGTCGGCACCGCCGATGAAATCGCCAACGCCATCGTCTGGCTGCTGTCGGACGAGGCCTCCTACGTCACCTCGGCCATTCTTGATGTGTCCGGCGGACGCTGACGCACCGGCGCACGCTGACACATCCTCATCACGCCTAACCTACGGGACTTTCTCTCATGGCTACCTACGATCTCGTCGTCATCGGCACCGGACCGGGCGGTTATGTCTGCGCGGTACGCGCGAGCCAGCTCGGCATGAAAGTCGCCGTGGTCGAAAAGAACGCAACGCTCGGCGGCACCTGCCTCAATGTCGGCTGCATGCCGTCCAAGGCGCTGCTGCACGCCTCGGAAATGTTCGAGGAAGCCGGCCATTCCTTCGCCAAGATGGGCGTGAGCGTTTCCGCGCCGAAGCTCGATCTGCCCGCGATGATGAACTTCAAGCAGCAGGGCATCGACGGCAACGTCAAGGGCGTCGAGTTCCTGATGAAGAAGAACAAGATCGACGTGCTCAAGGGCACCGGCAAGATCTTGGGGACCGGCAAGGTCGAAGTCTCCGCCGACGGCAAGTCGCAGACGATCGAGACCAAGAACATCGTGATCGCTACCGGCTCGGACATCGCGCGCCTCAAGGGCATCGAGATCGACGAGAAGCGCATCGTGTCGTCGACCGGCGCGCTGTCGCTGGAGAAGGTGCCCGGCAGATTGCTGGTCATTGGCGCCGGCGTGATCGGGCTCGAACTTGGCTCTGTGTGGCGCCGGCTCGGATCCGAAGTGATGGTGGTCGAATTCCTCGATCGCATTCTGCCCGGTATGGACGGCGAGATCGCCAAGCAATTCCAGCGCATCCTTGAAAAGCAGGGATTTGCATTCAAGCTGGGTTCGAAGGTCACCGGCGTCGAAGCGAACAGCAAGGCATTGCTGGCGAAAGTCGAGCCGGCTGCCGGCGGTGCCGCCGAGACCATCGAGGCCGACGTCGTGCTCGTCTGCATCGGCCGCACGCCCTACACCGACGGTCTCGGCCTGAAGGAAGCCGGGGTCGCGCTCGACCCGCGCGGCCGCGTCCAGATTGACCCGCATTTCGCCACCAGCCTGAAGGGCGTCTATGCCATCGGCGACGTGGTCGCGGGCCCGATGCTCGCGCACAAGGCCGAGGATGAGGGTGTTGCGGTCGCGGAGATCATCGCAGGCCAGGCCGGCCACGTGAACTACGACGTGATCCCGGGCGTCGTGTATACCACGCCGGAAGTGTCCTCCGTCGGCAAGACCGAGGAGGAGCTGAAGCAGGCGGGCACAGCTTATACCGTCGGGAAGTTTCCCTTTACCGCCAACGGCCGCTCCAAGGTCAACCAGACCACCGACGGCTTTGTGAAGATTCTCGCAGATGCGAAGACCGATCGCGTGCTCGGCGTGCACATTATCGGCCGCGAAGCCGGCGAAATGATCCATGAAGCCTGTGTTCTCATGGAATTTGGCGGCAGCGCGGAAGATCTCGCACGCACCTGCCATGCCCATCCGACCCGCTCGGAGGCCGTCAAGGAAGCCGCGCTTGCAGTCGGCAAGCGGGCCATCCATATGTAACGACGCGCCCAGCGCCGAACCGGGCGGGAAACACATGCTGCGCCGCCTCCTTCAACCGGTCTGGGTCCTGCTCGCGATCGTCTTCCTGATCGAAGCCTGGCTGTGGGACCATCTCGAACCGATCGTTGCAAAGGTCGTCTCAGCCATCCCGCTCGCGCGGTTCAAGCAATGGCTGACGGAGCGCGTCGATGCGCTGTCGCCGGCCATGACGCTGATCGTGTTCGCGGTCCCCGTCATCCCGCTGTTTCCGCTCAAGCTGGTCGGCCTGTGGCTGCTCGCGCACGAATACTGGACCAGCGCAGTCTTCACGATCGTGTTCGCGAAACTTGTCGGCGTCGGCGTCACTGCCTTCGTGTTCGACGTGACGCGCGCCAAGCTGCTGGAGATGCGCTGGTTCGAGCGGATCTATGATCTGGTGCTGAGGGTGCGCGCCAAGGCCGCGGAGCTGGTCGACCCGATCAAGCGCCGCATCCGCGAGCTGATCGCCGGCAACGGCGAAGGCTGGTCCGCCCGCACGCTGCGCCAGATCCAGCGTTTTAGGAAGAGCGTGCACCAGGCGCGTTGAGCGCCGGCACAATCAGCCTCTCCCCGTCACCCTGAGGTGGCCGCTTCTTCAGCGGCCCTCGAAGGGCGACGGCCCGGCTGCAGCTCGGCCGTTCATCCTTCGAGGCTCCAAGCGCAGTGCTGATGCACTGCGCTCCTCGCACCTCAGGATGACGGGATTAACAGCGCGGCCGTTACGTGCAGCGACTAATGCAAATGCAACAGATGCGGCCACCATAGGCCGAGCGCGGTCATGATCAGGCCGGCGATCGTCAGAACGCCGCCGACATAGGCGAGCGCGATCATGCCGGTGATGATGGTGGCGGACGCCAGCACGATGCCGATCTGGAACGCGGCCGACGCCAGCTCGAAGTGATGGTATTTCGCCGTCGCCTCGTCGCGATCGTGCTCGGCGTGCTTGGCCTTCGCCGCGAGCTGCTCGGTGCCTTCGCCGGTCTCGGGTTCGGAGCGGTAGCGCTGCGCAGTCTTGGTCCAGTCGTCGACCTGCTTCTGCACCGTAGCCTTGATGGCATCGTCGGTCGCACCGGCCAGGGTCAGCTTGCCCTGCTCGGCCGCGGTCAGCACCACGGTGCGGCGGATGCTCTTGGCCTGGAAGAACGCCCAGAGATTGGCGGCCTCGACGTTCTTGCTGATCGATTCGGTCTGGGCGCCTTTGCCGAGCGTCTCCGAGATCGCCAGGAACAGCGCCAGCACGGCGATCAGGAGCGCGATCTTCTTGTTCGAGCCGGACGCGTGCTCGGCGTGCTCGGCATGCTCCATGCTTTCATGTGCGCTCATAAATCTCTCCTGCCTCGGTCCCGCAACGATTGACCGAACCGCGCGCGCCGCGCAAGAGGCAAGGAAGTTATGACGTCAGTGTGTCAGCGCCGCGGATGCGCGCTGGCATAGACTTCCAGCAATCGCTCGGAATCGATTCCGGTATAGACCTGCGTGGTCGAGAGCGAGGAATGGCCGAGCAATTCCTGGATGGCGCGCAGATCGCCGCCGCGCGACAGCAGATGCGTGGCGAAGGAGTGGCGCAGCGCGTGCGGTGTGGCGCTGTCGGGAAGTCCGAGCGCGCCGCGCAGCCGCTCCATCGCGAGCTGGATGATGCGCGGGCTCAAGGGGCCGCCGCGTGCGCCTACGAAGATCGGCCCTTCCGCGGGCAGCGGATACGGGCACATCGCGACGTACTCCTGCACCAGCGCGAGCACGTTTTGCAGCACCGGCACCATGCGGGTCTTGTTGCCCTTGCCGGTCACGACCAGCACGTCGCCTTCGCCGGGCCGCGGCACTTCTCGGCGTTTCAGTCCGAGTGCTTCGGAGATGCGCAGGCCCGAGCCGTACAAGAGCGCCATCACCGCAGCATCGCGCGCCAAAATCCAGGTCTCGCGTTCCTCGCCGGCGCGCTCGTCGGCATCGGCAAGACGTTTGGCCGATGCCATCGGCAGCGGCTTCGGCAGGCTCTTTGCGACTTTTGGCGCGCGGATCGCTGATAACGCGCCGACCTTGCCTTTGCCTTCGCGCTCCAAAAAACGGCCGAACGAGCGTAAGCCCGCCAGCGCGCGCATCAGGCTGCGGCCGGCAATGTCGTCGGCCCTGCGCATTGCCATGAAGGCGCGGATATCCGTGGCTTCGAGCGCCGCGAAGCGCTTGAGCGTGACCCGCTCGCCCCAATGGGCACAGAGGAAATCCAGGCACTGCCTCAAGTCGCGGCCATAGGCCTCCAGCGTCTTCGGCGACAGCCGCCGCTCGGCGCCGAGATGCGCCAGCCAGCGCGCCATCTCCTGCGCGATCGAGGGATCGGCGCTGGCGAGCTCGATCAAGGGGGCGGCCGCTTTGCTCATGCGCTCTGGACGTGGTGATTCCGCACAGTATATCGCATCACACTCGTTTATCGTTCGCTAAGGCGGGCCCGCGGCGCTAGCCTCAAGTCCCCGAGTTCCGATTCTCCACCCATGGATCACACACCGCGCAACACCGCCCCCGCCAACGCGACCCGCATGGTCGACGTGCTGGTGCCTGTCGCGCTCGACCAGACTTATTCCTACAAGGTGCCGCGCGGCATGGAGCTGAAGGCGGGCGATCTCCTTAGTGTGCCGCTCGGCCCGCGCGAGGTGCTCGCCGTGGTCTGGGGCGAAAACGCCAATCCAGATCCACGCCTGCACAACCGCCTCAAGGAGGTCAGCGAAAAGCTCGACATCCCGCCGCTCAAGCCGGAGCTGCGCCAGGTGGTCGACTGGGTCGCGAATTACACGCTGAGCCCGCGCGGCATGGTGCTGCGCATGTGCCTGCGGATGGGCGAGAATCTCGGCCCGGAGCGGGCGCGCGCCGGCGTGCGCCTCGTCGGCGATCCCCCGAAGCGGCTGACGCCGGCGCGGCAGCGGGTGCTCGCGCTGCTGTCGGACCGGCTGCTGCACGGCAAGTCCGATGCGGCCAAGGAAGCCGGCGTCTCCTCAGGCGTGATCGACGGCCTCGTCGATGAAGGCACGCTCACGGTGGAGCCGATGCCGCCGCCTCCTCCCCCGCCGGCGCCCGATCCGGATTTCGGCCGGCCGGATTTCACGCCGCTGCAGCGCGCCGCGGTCGACACGATGCGCGCGCTCGCGGCCAATGGCACGTACCACGTCGCGCTGCTCGACGGTGTCACCGGCTCGGGCAAGACCGAGGTCTATTTCGAGGCGGTTGCCGAAGCCATTCGCCGCGGCAAGCAGTCGCTGATCCTGATGCCGGAAATCGCGCTCACCGGCCAGTTCCTCGACCGCTTCGCGCAGCGTTTCGGCGTGCGGCCGATCGAGTGGCACTCCGAGCTCACACCGCGCACCCGCGCGCGCAATTGGGCGGCGATCTCCGCAGGCACCGCACCGGTCGTGGTCGGCGCGCGCTCGGCGCTGTTTCTCCCCTATGCCAATCTCGGCCTCATCGTCGTCGATGAGGAGCACGACCAGGCCTACAAGCAGGACGAGGGCGTGCATTACCACGCCCGCGACATGGCGGTGGTACGCGGGCATATCGCAAAAATCCCGGTCGTGCTGGCCTCTGCCACGCCGTCTGTCGAGTCCGAGGTCAATGCGCGCAAGAACCGCTATCAGCGCATCGCGCTGCCCTCGCGCTTCGGCGGCCAGCACATGCCGCATATCGAGGCGATCGATCTGCGCCGCGAGCCGCCCGCGCGCGGCCGCTTCATCTCGCCGCGGCTTGCCGGCGAGATCAGAACCGCGATCGAGCGGCGCGAGCAGGCGCTCTTGTTCCTCAACCGCCGCGGCTATGCGCCGCTGACCTTGTGCCGTGCCTGCGGCCATCGCTTCGCCTGCACCATCTGCGACGCCTGGCTGGTCGATCACCGCTTTCGCCAGCGTCTGGTCTGTCACCATTGCGGCTTCTCGATGCCGCGCCCGCATCTCTGCCCGAACTGCTCGGCCGAGGAATCGCTGGTCGCCGTCGGTCCCGGCGTCGAGCGCCTGCAGGAAGAGGCGGCCGCGCTGTTCCCGGAGGCACGCACCATGGTGCTGTCGAGCGATCTCATCACCTCGATCGAGACGATGCGAAGCGAGCTTGCCGAGATCGCGGAGGGCCGCGTCGACATCATCATCGGCACGCAGCTCGTGGCAAAAGGTCACAACTTCCCGCGGCTCAATCTGGTCGGCGTGGTCGATGCGGATCTCGGTCTCAGCAACGGCGATCCCCGCGCGGCGGAGCGTACCTGGCAATTGCTCAACCAGGTGATCGGCCGCGCCGGTCGCGAGCAGGGCCGCGGCGTCGGCTATCTCCAGACCCATCAGCCCGATCATCCGGTGATGAGGGCGCTGATCGCCTGTGACCGCGAGGCCTTCTACGACAGCGAGATCGAGCTGCGCGAGAAGACGCTCTATCCGCCGTTCGGCCGGCTCGCCAGCCTGATCATCTCCGCCGGCGACCGCCCGGCCGCTGAAGGCTTTGGCCGCAAGCTCGTCGCGCTCGCGCCGCGCGACGAGCGTGTCGTGGTGCTCGGCCCGGCCGAAGCGCCGCTCGCCGTCATCAAGGGCCGCTACCGCTTCCGCATCCTGGTGAAATCGGCGCGCGGTTTCGATCTGTCGGATTACCTGCGCAACTGGCTCGCGGTTTGCCCGAAGCCATCAGGCAATCTGAAGCTGGAAGTCGACGTCGATCCGCAGAGCTTTTTGTAGGGGCTGCCCCCCCCCCCCGCTCTCTCCACGTCATTGCGAGGAGCCCTTGCGACGAAGCAATCCAGAGTCTTTCCGCGGAAAGATTCTGGATTGCTTCGCTGCGCTCGCAATGACGCGATGGGAGCAGTGCGTCCTGTCTCCTCTCGTGCCCCGGACGCCATAAGCGCGTTTACGCGCGTCTTCGACGCGCTATGGCAGCGCTTCTTCAGCGGTGCGCTGCAGAGCCGGGGCCCATGCCGCACACGGCTCCGCGGCTTCCTGGGTCGCGGCTCTGCGCCGCAACGCTTGCGCGTTGCAGCTTGTCCGGGACACGGCGATGACGGGGCCAAACAAAAAGCCCGCGGTCCCCCAAGACCGCGGGCTTGTTTCGTGCGCGCATCAAACTGATGGAAACTGCGCGCGTGCGGTGAGGCGCTTGAAGCGCGCCGTTAGGAGACGACTTCCGCGGTGACGCGGCCGACGCCGGCGCCGGTGAGGCCAATGGCGCGGGCAGCGCCCGTGGAGAGGTCGAGCACGCGGCCGCGAATGAACGGACCGCGGTCGTTGATGGTGACGACCACGCTCTGGCCGCGGTGGGTGACGCGCAGCTTGGTGCCGAACGGCAGCGAACGGTGCGCCGCGGTCATGGCGTTCTGGTTGAAGCGCTGGCCCGAGGCGGTCCGGCTGCCGGACTCGTTGCCGTAATAGGAGGCCACGCCGGAGAAGCTGCGGCCCGTGCCGGAGGTCGGCGTCATCGACGCATTGGCATTGCGCCAATCGGACGTCGCGTTGGTATCGGTCTGGGCGTGGCGGTGATGATGGTGGTGACGGTGATGCCTGGATTTGGCGGAAGCCTCGGTGGCGGTTCCGCCGACGAGGAGAGTTGCGGCAACGAAAGCAATCGCTGTGCGCGGCCGGGTCACAAAGCCCAGCGTCTTCAAAGACAGCATTTAGTGGTCCCTAAGCTAGTATTGCCACACATGTGGCTAGTGGAGCCCCCATCAGTTTGTGAGCGGATTGGCGTTTCGATTCCCAATGAGGCGTGAATTAGGCAGTAAATCTGCAATGTTTCGTCATGAAATATCTTGTTACCGGCGTACGATATTCGTCTGATGTTCCGTAATCTTCGGCTTTAACGATTTATTAACCTGCGAATTATTTGGAACTACTGTAAAGCGAAGTCATCGCCCCGATTGTTTAGAATTGGGTAAGTATTCGGCAGGTGGAACCGACGAGGCCGGATTCACGCCTCGCTGATTCGTGTTCATGGCCGCTATGCGCTGGCGGCAGGAACCAATGGAGGGGCTCGTGGCAAGGTTCGCGGCAAGGCTCGCGGCATTTCCGCGCGGGGACATCGGTGCCGGCTCCTCGCCGTCGGTCTCAAGGCGTTGCCGGCTGCGACGAACTGGCGACAGAACCTCGTGCCTTTAATTTGGCGTCATGTTGCACCTGCGCGCCTGCTATGTTAGCAAAGCCGCGATTTTAACGAGCCCGGCACCTCCCGTGCTGGTCGAAAATCGAAGTCCCGCTTGAATTCCAAGGGCTTGGATCGCTAGGCGCCGCTTCGTGGCGACGGTTTTTCCCTTGCGAGTTTGACAGCAAAAAGAGCGCGTCTGTGGCTGCAGAAGATACGTCCGTTTCAGGTGTGTCCGGCCGTTATGCAACGGCCTTGTTTGAACTGGCCCGCGACCAGAAAGTGGTCGATGAGGTCAAAGCCGATCTCGACAAATTCGACGCCCTGCTGAACGAAAGCGCTGATCTGAAGCGCCTCGTCCGCAGTCCGGTGTTCGCGGCGGACGCCCAGTCCAAGGCCCTCTCGGCCGTGCTGGACAAAGCCGGCATTGCCGGCATCTCCGCCAACTTCCTGAAAGTGCTGACCGCCAACCGTCGCCTGTTCGCGGTGGCCGACGTCATTCGCGCCTACCGCGCTCTCGTTGCCAAGTTCAAGGGCGAGACGACGGCCGACGTCACCGTGGCGGAAGCGCTCTCGGACAAGAATCTCGATGCCCTCAAGGTTGCCTTGAAGTCGGTAACCGGCAAGGACGTCGCGCTGAACGTGAAAGTCGATCCCTCGATCATTGGTGGCCTCGTCGTCAAGCTGGGCAGCCGCATGGTGGATGGTTCGCTTCGCACCAAACTCAATTCGATCAAGCACGCGATGAAAGAGGCAGGCTGATGGACATCCGCGCCGCGGAAATTTCCGCGATCCTCAAGGACCAGATCAAGAATTTCGGCCAGGAAGCTGAAGTCTCCGAAGTCGGACAGGTGCTGTCCGTCGGCGACGGTATCGCCCGCGTCTACGGTCTGGACAACGTCCAGGCCGGTGAAATGGTCGAGTTCGAGAACGGCACCCGCGGCATGGCGCTGAACCTCGAGACCGACAACGTCGGTGTCGTTATTTTCGGCGCCGACCGTGAAATTAAGGAAGGTCAGACGGTCAAGCGCACCCGCGCCATCGTGGACGCCCCGGTCGGCAAAGGCTTGCTCGGCCGCGTCGTCGACGCGCTCGGCAACCCGATCGACGGCAAGGGTCCGATCCAAGCCGACAAGCGCATGCGCGTCGACGTCAAGGCGCCCGGCATCATTCCGCGCAAGTCGGTGAGCGAGCCGATGGCGACCGGCCTCAAGGCCATTGACGCCCTGATCCCGATCGGCCGCGGCCAGCGCGAGCTGATCATCGGCGACCGTCAGACCGGCAAGACCGCGATCGCGCTCGACACCATCCTGAACCAGAAGCCGCTCAACGCGCAGCCCGACGAGAACATCAAGCTGTACTGCGTCTACGTCGCGGTCGGCCAGAAGCGTTCCACCGTCGCCCAGTTCGTGAAGGTGCTGGAAGAGCAGGGTGCGCTCGAATATTCGATCGTCGTCGCCGCCACCGCGTCGGATCCGGCGCCGATGCAGTACATCGCGCCGTTCACCGGCTGCACCATGGGCGAGTACTTCCGCGACAACGGCATGCACGCGGTCATCATCTATGACGATCTGTCCAAGCAGGCCGTCGCCTACCGCCAGATGTCGCTGCTGCTGCGCCGTCCGCCGGGCCGCGAAGCCTATCCGGGCGACGTGTTCTATCTGCACTCCCGCCTGCTCGAGCGCGCGGCGAAGCTGAACAAGGACCAGGGTTCGGGCTCGCTGACGGCGCTGCCGGTCATCGAAACCCAGGCCAACGACGTGTCGGCCTACATCCCGACCAACGTCATCTCGATCACCGACGGCCAGATCTTCCTGGAAACCGACCTGTTCTTCCAGGGTATCCGTCCCGCGGTGAACGTCGGTCTGTCGGTGTCGCGCGTCGGCTCCTCGGCGCAGACCAAGGCCACCAAGAAGGTCGCCGGCAAGATCAAGGGCGAGCTGGCGCAGTACCGCGAAATGGCGGCGTTCGCGCAGTTCGGCTCCGACTTGGACGCCTCGACCCAGCGCCTGCTCAACCGCGGCTCGCGTCTCACCGAGCTATTGAAGCAGCCGCAGTTCTCGCCGCTGAAGATGGAAGAGCAGGTCTGCGTGATCTGGGCCGGCACCAACGGCTATCTCGATCCGCTTCCGCTCAACAAAGTGCGCGCGTTCGAGGACGGCCTGCTCTCGCTGCTGCGCGGCAAGCACGTCGATATCCTCAGCGCGATCCGCGACAGCCGCGATCTCGCCGACGACACCGCTGCCAAGCTGAAGTCGGTGGTCGAAGGCTTTGCGAAGAGCTTCGCGTAATTAGAGAACTGTCATGGCCGGGCTAAAGCGCGAAGCGCGTCTTCGCAACTGAAGTCCCGGCCATCCACGTCTATCGACGTGTGAGGCGGCACGTGGATGCCCGGGACGAGCCCGGGCATGACGACTGGGATAGGCTAGCGGCTTGATCCAAGCGATCGAACCGCCGGGGTGAACGAAGAATGGCGTCACTTAAAGACATGCGCGTCCGCATCGCCTCCACCAAGGCGACGCAAAAAATCACCAAGGCCATGCAGATGGTCGCGGCCTCGAAGCTGCGCCGCGCGCAGACCGCCGCGGAAGCGGCGCGTCCCTATGCCGACAAGATGAGCGCGGTGATCTCCAACATCGCCAGCGCCGCGGCGGGCTCGCCCGGCGCGCCGACGCTGCTGGCCGGCACCGGCAGGGACCAGGTTCACCTGCTGCTGGTCTGCACCGGCGAGCGAGGCCTGTCCGGCGCCTTCAACTCCTCGATCGTGCGCCTAGCCCGCGAGCGCGCCCTGGCGCTGATCGCGCAGGGCAAGGAAGTGAAGTTCTTCTGCGTCGGCCGCAAGGGCTACGAGCAGCTCCGCCGCCAGTTCGACAAGCAGATCGTCGAGCACATGGATTTGCGCAGCGTGCGCCAGCTCGGCTTCGTCAACGCCGAGGATATCGCCAAGAAGGTGCTGGCTCGTTTCGATGCCGGCGAGTTCGACGTCTGCACGCTGTTCTACTCGCAATTCAAGTCGGTGATTGCGCAAATCCCGACCGCGCAGCAGATCATTCCGCTGGTGGTCGAGGAGGGCGCTGCCGCGAGCACCACGTCTTACGAATACGAGCCGGAAGAGGACGAGATCCTCACGCGCCTGTTGCCGCGCAACCTCGCGGTGCAGATCTTCCGCGCCCTGCTCGAGAACAACGCCTCGTTCTACGGCGCGCAGATGTCGGCGATGGACAACGCCACCCGCAACGCCGGCGAAATGATCCGCAAGCAGACGCTGGTCTACAACCGTACGCGCCAGGCGCAGATCACCAAGGAACTCATCGAAATCATCTCCGGCGCAGAAGCAGTCTGACCGGACACGAAATTCGGATCGAAGGAGACAGTAAATGGCTACAGCAGCCACACAGATCGGTCGCGTTACCCAGGTCATGGGCGCCGTCGTCGACGTGCAGTTCGAAGGCCACCTGCCGGCCATTCTCAACTCGCTGGAGACCAAGAACGGCAACAACCGCCTGGTGCTGGAAGTCGCGCAGCATCTCGGCGAGTCGACCGTCCGCACCATCGCGATGGACGCCACCGAAGGTCTGGTGCGCGGCCAGGAAGTGACCGACACCGGTCAGCCGATTTCGGTTCCCGTGGGTGACGGTACGCTGGGCCGCATCATGAACGTCATCGGCGAGCCGATCGACGAGGCCGGCCCGATCAAGTCGGAAGGCACCCGCGCCATCCACCAGGAAGCGCCGACCTACACCGACCAGTCGACCGAAGCCGAAATTCTCGTCACCGGCATCAAGGTCGTCGATCTGCTCGCTCCGTATGCGAAGGGCGGCAAGATCGGCCTGTTCGGCGGCGCCGGCGTCGGCAAGACCGTGCTGATCCAGGAGCTGATCAACAACGTCGCCAAGGCGCACGGCGGTTACTCGGTGTTCGCCGGTGTCGGCGAGCGCACCCGCGAGGGCAACGACCTCTATCACGAGTTCATCGAGTCCAAGGTCAACGCCGATCCGAAGAACCCGGATCCGAGCGTGAAGTCGAAGTGCGCGCTGGTGTTCGGCCAGATGAACGAGCCGCCGGGTGCCCGCGCCCGCGTCGGCCTGACCGGCCTCACCGTCGCCGAGCACTTCCGCGACCAGGGCCAGGACGTGCTGTTCTTCGTCGACAACATCTTCCGCTTCACGCAAGCGGGTTCGGAAGTGTCGGCGCTGCTCGGCCGTATTCCTTCGGCCGTGGGTTATCAGCCGACGCTCGCGACCGACATGGGCGCGTTGCAGGAGCGCATCACCACCACGCAGAAGGGCTCGATCACCTCGGTGCAGGCCATCTACGTGCCCGCCGACGACTTGACCGACCCGGCGCCTGCGACCTCGTTCGCGCATCTTGACGCCACCACCGTGCTGTCGCGCGCGATCTCGGAAAAGGGCATCTACCCCGCGGTGGATCCGCTCGATTCGACCTCGCGCATGCTCTCCCCGCTGGTCGTCGGCGAGGAGCACTACGCCGTCGCCCGTCAAGTCCAGCAGGTGCTGCAGCGCTACAAGTCGCTCCAGGACATTATCGCCATTCTCGGCATGGATGAGCTTTCGGAAGAGGACAAGTTGACGGTGGCTCGCGCCCGCAAGATCGAGCGCTTCCTGTCGCAGCCGTTCTTCGTCGCCGAAGTCTTCACGGGATCGCCGGGCAAGTTCGTCGACCTCGCCGATACCATCAAGGGCTTCAAGGGCTTGGTGGAAGGCAAGTATGACCACCTGCCGGAATCTGCCTTCTACATGGTCGGCACCATCGAAGAAGCCGTCGAGAAGGGCAAGAAGCTGGCGGCGGAGGCCGCCTAAGCTGGCGAATAGCGAATAGGGAGTGGCGAATAGCTGCTCCCTGTTTCAATCACTCGCCTTTCGCCACTCACCATTCGCAGGTTTCTTATGGCCACCTTCCATTTCGATCTCGTCTCTCCGGAAAAGCTCGCCTTCTCGGGTGAGGTCGATCAGGTCGACATCCCCGGCGTCGAGGGTGATTTCGGCGTGCTGGCGGGGCATGCGCCGGTCGTGGCTGCGATCCGGCCAGGCATTCTCACCGTGACCACGGGCGGCAGGCATGAAAAGATCATCGTGCTCGGTGGTCTCGCCGAAGTCTCCGAAAGCGGCCTGACCGTTCTCGCCGACGTCGCGACGTCGCTGGACGAGCTCGATCGGGCACAGTTCGCCGAGACCATCGCGGAGATGGAAGAGGGGCTGAAGGAGCACGAAGGCGACGAGCTCGATCAGGCCATCGAGCGGCTCGACCACTTCAAGAGCATCCAGCAGCAGCTCAGCTCCACGGCTATGCACTAAGCCCCGGCGCAGCTGCTCCGGGGCTCGAAAAGACGACCTTGCAAAGGCATCCCTGAACAGCTTCAGCGCTCGCCACCACCGTGGCGGGCGCTGAAACTTTGTTGCACGATCGACGGCGCGGAAATGGCAGCGCTGCCGCTCATTTGCTCGAAATATCGAATACTTAGGTACTGTGCATGGGGTTGTTTTCGCAGTTTTAGTTTGCGAACCCCGCAAACTGCTCGGCCACCGCGCGATAGACCTCACGCCGGAACGGCACCACGAGATCGGCGACCCGGTCGAGGCGCTCCCAGCGCCAGGCGTCGAACTCGGCGGGCTGGCCGTTGCGCGGCGTCAGCGGATCGATCTCGTCGTCCTTGCCGGAGAAGCGCAGCGCGAACCATTTCTGCCGCTGGCCGCGAAATCTTGCCAGCCGATGCGTCTGCGGCCCGTCATAGGGCGGAAACTCGTAGGTGAGCCAGTCGGTCTCGCCAAGGAATTCGGCGCTGACGACGCTGGTCTCCTCCCAGAGCTCGCGCATCGCCGCATCGCGCAAGTTCTCGCCCTCGTCGACGCCACCCTGCGGCATCTGCCAGTCAAGGCCCGGCAGGATGATCTCGGGACCGTCGCCCTTGAAGCGGTGGCCGATCAGCACACGACCGTCGGTGTTGAACAGCGCAATCCCCACGTTGGGGCGGTAGGGTTTTTGTTCGGTCATCTTTGTCATTCCGGGACGCGCGGAGCGCGAGCTATGGTGCGCAATTGCGCACCTGAGAATCCATAACCACAGGCTGGGGTTTGTTGAAAGCTCGCGGTTGCGACCCTCCGCACAACGTCTCCCTGGGGTATGGACCCCCGCCCCCCGTGCGCAATTGCGCACTAGGCGGGGGTGACGAGCGGAGGGTTGGGATGGAGCTCGCTGTCTAACCTGCCAGCGCGGAAAATTCCTGCACCACGCGCTCATAGACTGGGCGCTTGAAGGGAATGATCAGCCCGGTCAGATTCTGCATCGGCTCCCAGCGCCAGCTCACGAATTCCGCCTTGTGGCCGCCACCGCCGGGCCTTTCGACGTTGATCTCGCTGTCCTTGCCGGTGAAGCGCACCGCGTACCATTTCTGGCGCTGGCCGCGATAACGGCCCTTCCAGGCGCGCCCCGCAACGGTGCGTGGAATGTCGTAAGTAAGCCAGTCCGGGACTTCGCCGAGCCGCTCGACCGAGCGCACGCTGGTCTCCTCGTAGAGCTCGCGCTTGGCGGCTTCCCAGGTGTCCTCGCCGGGATCGACGCCGCCTTGCGGCATCTGCCAGACATGGGCGTCGTCGACATGCTCGATGCCGCCGGCGCGGCGGCCGATGAACACCAGTCCTTTTGGATTGATCAGCATCACACCGACACAGGTCCGGTAGGGCAGATCCTCGTAACGCGCCATTCCGCCAGACCTCGCATGCCTTAGGTCCGGCTTGATGCGGCCCCGCGGGAGCCGTGCCGTACCAATTCGTTGATTTAGCTGGATTTTGATTTCAGCATCGCGGTTGTCAATGGCACCAAAAGGATACCTCGGTCGCCCAATGTCTTGGTCCAGGCGCTGATGCGCTCGATCGAGACGGGCAGGGCAGAGGCCGTGCCGACAGCGATCCCGCGCTCGCGCGCCGTCGCTTCGAGCTTGTTCAGGGCGCGGTCGATCTCGGTCGGGGTCGGCACCACGTCGATCGCGATGTCGCCCTTGCCGAACGGCATCGCCTGGTTCGCCGCGGCCTGGGGCGCGATGCTGCGTGGCGAGGCGCCGTCGTCGAAGAAGCCGAGGCCGCGCTTGGCCGCCTCGTGGATGATCGGCTGCATCGCCGGCTCGGTCGCGATGAAGCGGGCGCCCATGAAATTGGTGAGGCCGGCATAGCCCTGCATCCGGCTCAGATGCCAGTACAGGCGGTCCATGTTCTGGTCGGCGCTGAGCGAGGTCAGCAGCGTCTGCGGACCTGGATCGTTGTCGGGGAAGTCGTAGGGCTCCATCGGGATCTGGAGGAAGATCTCGTGGCGCTGCGCGCGGGCCCGCTCGGCGAGCTTGCCGGGGTCGGCGCCATAGGGCGTGAAGGCCAGCGTCACCGCTGCCGGCAGCTTCATGATAGCGTCGGTGGTCTTGGCGGCGCCGACGCCGAGGCCGCCGATCACGATCGCGACCACGGGCATCTTGGCGGCCTTGGCGCGGTCGGCGTCTGCCGCATAGACGTTGAACGGCTTCAGTCCGTCGGCGACCACCGGGATCATGCCGTAGCGTGATTTCTCCAGCAGCTTCGGATTGATCCCGGCCATGACGGGCGGCGGGGCGGACGCTGCCTCGCCCTTGTCGGCGGCATCGGCGCTGCCGATCACCACGTCGTGGCGTGCGCCGGTCGAGCCGTCGATCATGGTGACGGTCTTCTGCTCACCGGGGGCGGCCTGCTTCGGCGCTTCCTTGCTCTCGTGCTTGCCCTCCGGCTTGCTCTCCGAGCCGTGGCCCGAGGCCGCCGGCTTCTCGTCCGTGGCATTGGGAGCGCGGATTGCAATCCGGGTGATCGGCTCGCCGCCGAGCGGGTCCTTGTTGAAGATGGCGAAGCCGGCAAAGGTGACGAGGAACAGGCCGAGCAGCACGGCAAGCAGCTGCATGGCCGTGAACGGCAGCCGCAGCCGGCGTTTCCGGCGCGGCTTGTCCTGTCCGAGCGGGGCGCTCAGATCATCGGCCGTCTCAGTCATGCGCGATCCCGAATCACTCACGCCGACGATACCACGCCGCGGTCAAGCGGCGGCAGGCCGGGATAGGCCGGGGACGACGGCACCTCCAAGCAAAAAGGGCGGCTTCCTGAAGCCGCCCTTTTCGTGAGATCGTGCGTGGCGCCGACTTAGTTCGCCGCCTTAGTTCGCCGCCTTGGGCTTGTCGGTCGTGGCCTTGCTGTCGCCACCCGGCGTGGGTGCGGCGGAGGCGCTGTTCTTGATGCCGTGGAGCAGGTCGCCGGCAAGCTTGAGCGCCTTGTCGTCCTTGGCATCCGGCGGGACGTAGGACTGCGAGCCGGTCTTCTCGTCGCCATCGTTCTTCAGATGGCCGCGCAGCGAAGCCTCGCCTTTGGTGTCGGTGCGCGACTTCAGCTCGTCCGGCACGTCCTGGAGCACCTCGATGTCGGGCACGATGCCCTTGGCCTGGATCGACTTGCCCGACGGCGTGTAGTAGCGCGCGGTGGTCAGCCGCAGCGCGCCGTTGCCGCTTCCGAGCGGAATGATGGTCTGCACCGAGCCCTTGCCGAACGAGCGCGTGCCGACGATGGTCGCGCGCTTGTGGTCCTGCAGCGCGCCCGCGACGATTTCGGAGGCCGAGGCCGAGCCGCCATTGACCAGCACGATGACCGGCTTGCCCTTGGTCAGGTCGCCGGAATGCGCGGTGCGGCGCTGGGTCTCCTCGGCGTTGCGGCCGCGGGTCGAGACGATCTCGCCCTTCTCCAGGAACGAGTCGGAGACGGTGACCGCTTCCTCGAGCAGGCCGCCCGGATTGTTGCGGAGGTCGACGATGAAGCCCTTCAGCTTGTCGCCGATCTGGTTCGAGAGGCTGGAGATCTCGCGCTTCAGGCCTTCGGTGGTCTGCTCGTTGAAGGTGGTGATGCGGATATAGGCGATGTCATCCTGCTCGACGCGCGCGCGCACCGAGCGGACGCGGATGTTGTCGCGCACCAGGGTGACCTCGATCGGATTGTCCTGGCCCTTGCGGATGATCTTGAGCTTGATCTTGGTGTTGACCGGGCCGCGCATCTTCTCGACCGCCTGGTTCAGGGTCAGGCCCTGCACCGCCTCGTCGTCGAGATTGGTGATGATGTCGTTGGCCATGACGCCGGCACGCGAGGCCGGCGTGTCGTCGATCGGCGAGACCACCTTGATCAGGCCATCTTCCATGGTGACCTCGATGCCGAGCCCGCCGAACTCACCGCGGGTCTGCACCTGCATGTCGCGGAAGCTCTTGGCGTCCATGTAGCTCGAATGCGGATCGAGACCGGTGAGCATGCCGCTGATGGCGGACTCGATCAGCTTGGTGTCGTCCGGCTTCTCGACATAATCGGAGCGCACGCGCTCGAACACGTCGCCGAAGAGATTGAGCTGGCGATAGGTGTCCGCGGTGGCGGCTCGCGCGCTGGAGCCCATGAACACCGCGCGCGGCTGGGTCACGAACAGCGTCAGCGCTGCACCGGTGGCGGCGCTGAGGAGGATTACTGAAGTCTTGCGCATCATCCGCGAACCTTCTCGCCTTCATTTGCGGCCCACCATGGGCCTGGATCGATTGGAGTGCCGTCCTTACGGAACTCGACATACAGCACAGGTTGACTCGCGTTCGTGGCGAGAATGGAGGCGACTTGAGATGTCGACCCCATGGTCGCGACCGGCTCCCCCGTGAGCACAAACTGTCCGATGTTGACCGAAATGCGCTCCATCCCGGCGATCAGGACATGATACCCGCCCCCGGCATTGAGGATCAAGAGTTGTCCATAGCTGCGGAATGGGCCCGCATAGACCACCCAGCCGTCACACGGCGTCGTGACCTGGGAGCCGGGCTTGGTGGCCAGCGAAATACCCTTCTGGACCCCGCCGACCCCGTCGGAACCGCCAAAATCCCTGATCTTGTTACCGTTAACCGGAAGCGGCAGGAGGCCCTTGGCCGAGGCGAAGGCGATCGCCGGGGTGGTGCGGGACTTGTCCTTGAAAGCGCCCGGACCGGACTTGGCGCTGGCGGCCGCCTTGGCCTCGGCCTGCCTTGCAGCCTCAGCCGCCTTCTCGGCCGCCTTGGCGGCGCTTTGCAGGTCCTGCTCCATCTTGGCGATCAGCCCCTGGAGATCGCCGACCTGCTTTGAAAGCGCGATGGCGCGCGAATTCTCGGCGTCCAGGTCCTTTTCGCGTGCCGCCTGCTGGCGCTGCCGCTCGTCGACCAGGGCGGCGAGCCGGGTCTGGTCGTTGCGGACCTTGTCGCGGTCGGAGGCGAGCTGGTCGCGCTCGGTGGCGATGGTCTTGCGCAAGGCCACGAGCTCGCCGAGCTCGCCCGCGATCTTCTCGGCGCGGCCGCGCAATTCCGGCACAACGGCGCCGAGCAGCATCGCCGTGCGCAATGACTGCAGTGCATCTTCGGGCCGCACCAGCAGCGCCGGCGGCGTGCGCCGCCCGGCGCGCTGCAGGGCCGCCAGCACCTCGACGATGTCGGCGCGGCGCGAATCGAGTGAAGCGCGCATCTGCTGCTCGCGGCCGTTCAGCGCGCGCAGCCGCGCCTCGGCCTCGTCGATCTTGGTTTCCACAGTGCGCACATTGGCGGCGGTCTCGATCAGCTGCTGATTGAGCTGGGTGCGGTCCTGGCCGAGCGCGGTGATCTCGGTCTTGAGCTTGGCCTGCGCTTCCTCCGCGCTCTTCTGTCTCGCGCGTGCGGCTTCCAGCTCCTGCTCGCGCTGCTTGATGGCGTCGGGCGAGACGGCCGCGGTCTGGGGCGCCGGTGCTGCCGTCTGAGCTTGCGCGAGGCTTGTGCCTGCGAGGCTTGCAATCAGCAGACTGAGGACAGGCGCTCGCATCGCTTTAGGCAGACGTGCTCGTTGTGGCGCGAATCACGCGCGGTGATAGGGATGGCCGGCTAGAATGGTGGCGGCCCGATAAAGCTGTTCCAGAAGCATGACGCGGACCATTTGGTGCGGCCAGGTCGCAGAGCCGAACGCGATCGCGAGCTTGGCCTTACGGCGCAATTCGGGCGAAAGTCCGTCCGCCCCTCCGATCACGAAGATAGTATGTCCGGCTCCCTCGTCGCGCCAGCGTCCGAGATGCCGTGCGAATACGGTGGAGTCGAGATTCTGGCCGCGCTCGTCCAATGCCACCAGGATCGATTTGTCCGGGATGTGCGCCGAGATCGCCGCGGCCTCTTCTGCCATCCGCGTCGCGGTGTCGCGCGCGCGGCTCTCGGGGATTTCGTGGATGCTGAGCTCGCGGAATCCAAGCTTGCGGCCGGCCTCGTCGAACCGCTCGAAATAACGGTCGGCAAGCTCCCGTTCGGGGCCCTGCTTCAGCCGGCCCACCGCAATGACAGCAACACGCATGATGGCTTCAGCGCCGTGTTTTCAAGACCGCGCGCATTCCGGACGCGCACGACGCTAGCATGCGCGTCAGCCGATTCGAAATCGGCTCGATGAGCCTAGATCGCCTTCGCCGCCCCTGGGCCCTGCGTGTACAATCTCTCGAGATTGTAGAACTCGCGGACCTCGGGTCTGAACACGTGCACGATCACGTCGCCGGAATCGATCAGCACCCAGTCGCAATTGGGCAAGCCCTCGACATGGATGTTCTTGACGCCGTTTTCCTTGAGGCTCTTGGTGACGTTTTCCGCGATCGCGCCGACGTGCCGGTTCACCCGGCCGGTGGTGACGATCATGTAGTCGGAGTACGCCGATTTGCCGCGAAGGTCGATGGTGACCGTCTCTTCCGCCTTCATGTCCTCGAGGCGGGAGAGGATCAGGCTCAGCGTCTTGTCGGCGTCGGGTTGCGCCTTCAAGGCCGCAGCTTTGGTCGATGTTTTACGCGTAGGCTTGGCAACCTTGGGTAAAACAGGCTTGGACAATACAGATGCGGTCAGGGACCATTCCTTTCACTGTATCGCGAACGCCGAATCCGGCGCTCACTGGTTACACTACATCATGTGGGGTTAAGGGTTTCAATATGCCAGAGAGCCCGTAGTCCACACCATGTCCGCACATCCGTCTCAGTTCGTACCTTTCCAGCTCCCGTCCGGGTTCCGCAGGCCCGTCGAGGACAGATTCAGCTTCAATCCGGTCAGGAATACCCAGGCCGGTGCCGGCCGATCTGCTAGCAGGGCTGCCTTATGCTCGGGCAGACGGTAGCGCGATAGCGCCTGGGCGGCGGGCGAGCTGAGGGCGCGAAAGCTCTGCGGCGGGCGATCGATCACTGCCATCGGCACCTGGGCGGCGATGCGCCGCCAGTCCTGCCAACGATGGAATTGAGCGAGATTGTCGGCGCCCATGATCCAGACAAAGCGCAAGCCGGGGAAGCGCCGGCGCAAGGTGTTGATCGTGTCGATAGTATAGCGGGTGCGAATGACGGATTCGAGACAGCTCACCTCGATGCGCGGATCATCGGCGACCTCGCGCGCCGCCTGCATGCGCGCGCCGAGCTCGTGCAACGTGCCGTTCTCCTTGAGCGGATTGCCTGGCGTGACCAGCCACCAGACGCGATCGAGCTGCAATCGCTTGAGCGCGAACCGGCTGATCGCGCGATGGGCTTGGTGCGGCGGATTGAAGGAGCCGCCGAGCAGGCCGATGCGCATGCCCTCCGTGTGGGGCGGGACCGCTTGCGCCACAAGACGCGGCACGACGAAATTGTTGCTCAATGCCCGCCCTGCAACATTGCTTACGGTCGCGTCTGCCCGGTGCCGTGAACGCGATACTTGAAGCTCGTCAACTGCTCGGCGCCGACCGGGCCGCGGGCATGAAACCGGCCCGTGGCAATCCCGATCTCGGCGCCGAAACCGAACTCGCCGCCATCGGCAAACTGCGTGGAGGCGTTGTGCAGCACGATCGCGGAATCGACCTCGCTCAGGAATTTCTTCGCCGCACGCTCGTCAGCGCTCACGATCGCGTCGGTATGATGCGAGCCGTGATTCTGGATGTGTGCGATCGCGCCGTCGACGCCGTCCACCACCTTCGCCGCGATGATCGCGTCGAGATATTCGGTGTCCCAATCGTCCTCGCTGGCAGGCCTGACCCGTGCATCGGCCTTCTGCACGGCGTCGTCGCCGCGCACTTCGCAGCCGGCATCGAGCAGCATCTCGACCAGCGGCTTCAGGCTCTTGCCGGCGGCGGCACGATCGACCAGCAGCGTCTCGGCCGCGCCGCAGACGCCGGTGCGGCGCATCTTGGCATTGAGCACGATCGACTTCGCCATGGCGAGGTCGGCGCTGCCGTCGACATAGACGTGGTTGACGCCTTCGAGATGCGCGAAGACAGGCACGCGCGCTTCCTGCTCGACGCGCGCGACGAGGCTCTTGCCGCCGCGCGGCACGATGACGTCGATGGCCCCGTTCAACCCTGACAGCATCATGCCGACCGCGGCGCGGTCGCGCGTCGGCACCAGCGTGATCGCAGCTTCGGGCAGGCCGGCTTCGCGCAGGCCCTGCACCAGGCAGTCATGGATGGCGCGGCAGGAACGAAAACTGTCCGAGCCGCCGCGCAGGATCACGGCATTGCCGGATTTCAGGCACAGCACGCCGGCATCCGCCGCAACGTTCGGCCGGCTCTCGAAGATCACGCCGACGACGCCGAGCGGCACACGCACGCGCTCGATGGTCATGCCGTTCGGCCTCTGCCAGCTCTCGATGACGACCCCGATCGGATCGGCAATGCCGCGCACGATGCCGATACCCTCGGCCATCCCTTCGACCCGCGCCGACGTCAGCGTCAGGCGGTCGATGAAGGCGGAGGTGGCATTGCCGGAGGCGCGGGCCTCCGCGACGTCCTCGGCATTGGCGGCGAGGATCGCCGCCGAGTTGGCGCGGATCGCCCGCTCCATGGCCTCCAGCGCCCGGTTCTTCTGCTCCGGCGACGCCAGCGCCAGCACGCGCGCGGCCGCGCGGGCACGGGTGGCGAGATCGGACATCAGCGCCAAGAGATCGCTAGTCCGATCGGCATTGCCGTCAACGGCTTTGAGGGGGGCGGCCATGGGAGTTCAACCTTCTGCTAAGGCGGTGTCCTAGCACGGAAATCCAGCTTTTGCGAAGGGCGGGGAGGGTATGGCAGGGGTTCGGTTGGCGCCGTCAGGTCGGCCAATGGCCGGGTTGGGCCGGAGGCGGGGCGCATCCTTGCGGGATGCCCAGATATCAATAAGTAGCATATTTTGATAACGGAGCCGTCCCCAATGGCGAGCAGCTACAGCATCGGCAAGCATTTCGAGGATTTGATCGACACTCTGGTCGAGAGCGGCCGCTATGCCAGCGCGAGCGAGGTGATGCGCGAAGGTTTGCGCCTCGTCGAGGAGCGCGAGGAGCGCCGAAAGCTCAAGCTGGAGGCGCTGCGGGAGGAGATCCAGAAGGGCTTCGACAGCGGGCCGATGGAGGAGGTCGATGTCCAGGAATGGATGAACGACATCAAGGCGCGGGGACGGCAACGCTTGGCCGCGCGCAAACGTGGCAAATAGATTTCGCAAAACCCCGCAAGCAGACGTCGATCTCGATTCGATCTGGGACTTCATTGCTTCACACAGCGTCCGGTCCGCCGACAAGCAGATCGCGCGGATCGCCGAGATATTCGAAATGCTCTTGGGGAATCCGCTTGCCGGGCGCGAACGCCGGGACTTACGCATCGGCTTGCGCAGCTTCCCCCGTCGGCAATTACGTCATCTTCTATGTTCCGTTACCGGACGGCGTCGAGATTGTCCGCGTCATGCACGGCCGGCAGGATATCAACGCTGACGACATGCAATAGCCGCGGCTGGCTTTACCCGCCCACCACCAGATCGTCGCGGTGGATCATCTCCGCGCGGCCGCTGATGCCGAGGATGGCCATCACGTCCGGGGAGGAGCGGCCCTTGATCCGCTCGGCATCATCGGCGTCATAGGCAATCAGGCCGCGGCCGACCTCGCTGCTGTCGGGGCCGCGCACGATCACCGCATCGCCGCGGGCGAACTGGCCCTCGACCTTGATCACGCCGGCCGGCAGCAGGCTGGCGCCGGCGCGCAGCGCCGTTACGGCGCCGGCATCGATGGTCAGCGTGCCCTTCGGCTCCAGCGTCCCCGCGATCCAGCGCTTGCGCGAGGTGATGGGATTGGCCGGCGTCAGGAACCAGGTGCAGCGGCCGCCATCGGCGATCGCCTGCAAGGGATGCTCGATCTTGCCGGAGGCGATCAGCATGTGCGTGCCTCCGGTCGTCGCGATCTTGGCCGCCTCGACCTTGGTGCGCATGCCGCCGCGCGACAGCTCGGACTCGGCGTCGCCCGCCACGGCCTCGATCTCCGAGGAGATGCTGTCGACGACGGGAATGAGCTTGGCGTTCGGATTGTTCTTCGGCGGCGCGTCGTAGAGCCCGTCGATGTCGGACAGCAGCACGAGCAGATCGGCGCTCGCCATGGTGGCGACGCGCGCGGCGAGGCGGTCATTGTCGCCGTAGCGGATTTCGTTGGTCGCGACCGTGTCGTTCTCGTTGATCACGGGGATGGCGCGCCATTCCAGGAGCTTGCCGATGGTGGAGCGCGCATTGAGATAGCGGCGGCGCTCCTCGGTGTCCTGCAGCGTCACCAGGATCTGGCCGGCGCCGATGCCGTGGGCCCCCAGCACCTCCGACCAGATCCGCGCCAGTTCGATCTGGCCGACGGCCGCGGCGGCCTGGCTCTCCTCCAGCTTCAGCGGGCCGCGCGGCAGCTTGAGCCGGCTGCGGCCGAGCGCGATCGAGCCTGAGGACACCACGAGCACGTCGCGTCCCTCGCGGTGCAGCTTGGCCATGTCGTCGGCAAGCGCGGCGAGCCAGGACGCCCGCAGCTCGCCCTTGTCGGAATCGACCAGCAGCGCGGATCCGACCTTGACGACGATGCGGCGGAATTGACTGAGTTCGGGGCTGGCCATGGCGGTCGTCAAATTGCTCTGTCGTTGGTCCGGCGGAGCGAAAAAGGGCGGCGCCGATGCGGCTAGCTTTTGCAGCAGGACGGTGGCCGGCGCAAGGCAGCGGAGCCGGTAAATAGGCCGAACGGCGCCCTTGTCGGCCGAGGCCCGGGCAGTCTATGCCTCGAATAATCAATAACGAGGGAGGATGACGTGGACCGACGCAGCTTCATCGCCGGAGGCCTCTCGCTGCCCTTGCTGGCGCAGGCCAGTGGCGCACATGCTCAATCCGGTCCGCTGACGCGCATCATCTTCCCGTTCGCGGCAGGCGGCAGCGGTGATGCCTTGTGTCGTCTCATCGCCGAGCAATTCGGCGCCGCGCTTGGGCGAACCATGATCGTCGAGAATCGTACCGGTGGGGACGGGTTGATCGGAATCAGGGCCGTGAAGGGCGCAAGCTCCGACGGCAATACAATCTTGGTGACGACCGGTCCGACCATGTACCTGCTGCCGATGGTGGAGAATCAACCGAGCTTCGACGCGGCCAGGGATTTCGTCCCCGTGTCGCAACTCGTTCGCTTCGAGTTTGCCGTCGTTGCAAGTCCCGCGATCGGGGTGGGTAGTTTTAGTGAACTCGTCATCTGGTTGAGGGCAAATGTCGCAAAGGCCGCCTATGGGACACCAGGCAGCGGCAACATCCCGCACTTCCTCGGATGGCGACTTGAACAGATCCTTGGTCTTTCAATGACCCGGGCGCCCTATCGCGGGAGCGCGCTTGTCATGAATGATCTCATCGCCGGCCATCTGCCGTTCGGCATCACCACGGTATCCGATGCGATCGCGCAGCATCGTGCCAACGGCGTGAGGATCCTCGCGATTGCAAGCGCAGAGCGCTCGCCGTTCGTCCCCGATGTGCCGACGCTGAAGGAAAGCGGCATCGATCTCGTTGCCGACGGCTGGTACGGCATGTGGCTCCCCGCCGGCAGCCCGCCGGATTTTGCCGAAAAGCTCAGCGCAGCCGCGGTCGCGATGCTGGCCAAGCCGGAGGTGAAGGACAAGCTCGCCGCCATCGGCCTGATCCCGGTCGGCAGCACGGCGGAAGGCCTGTCAAAACAGCTCGCGGCGAATATCGCGTTCTGGCGGCCGATCGTGCAGGCGACGGGCTACAAGATCGAGAATTAGGACGAGCGATGCGCTGTCTCCCCTCATCCTGAGGAGCGCGGAACGCGCGTCTCGAAGGATGAAGGCCGAGGTGCGAGAGACGAGCCTTCATGGTTCGAGACGGCGCTCGCGCGCCTCCTCACCATGAGGGTCTTACAGCTTCGCGCGCTGCGCGATGCCGTCGCGGATCGATGCGAGCTCTTTCTCATCCCAGATGCCGATCAGGAAGCCGCCTTTCACTTGGAGCTGGTTCTCGGCATAGGCTGCGATCTTTTCGGGGGGCGTGGTGATGTGACCGCTCGGATGCAGCGCCCAGTCGAACAATTCCGCCTGGAGGCGCGCGATCACACCGGCGCATTCAGGATCGTCGCCGCGATCCACAAACTCTTCCGGATCGGCCTCGAGGTCGTACAGCATCGGGCGGAAGCCGGAGGTGTGGATGTATTTCCAGCGGCCGTCGAACACCATGAACAGGCGGCAGCGTTCGATCGGCTGGTTCAGCTTCAAACGCACGTCCTGCATCGCGTAGTCGTATTCGGAGAACGCCACCTTGCGCCAATCCGGCGGCGTTGGGCCGCGCAGCAGCGGCAGCAGCGAGCGTCCTTCGAGAATGTGGCCCGGCACCTTGCCGCCGAAATAATCGACGAAGGTTGGGGCGAGATCGATCGCCTCAACCAGCGCATCGCTGCGCGTGCCCCGCGTGGCGTCGGCCTGTTTCGACGGATCAATGATGATCAGCGGGATCTTCGCCGACTGTTCGTGGAACAGGTCCTTCTCGCCCATCCAGTGATCGCCGAGATAATCGCCGTGATCGGAGGTGAACACGATCATCGTCGTCTCCAGCAGGCCGCGCGCCTCCAAAAACTTCATCAGCACGCCCATCTGGTCGTCGATCTGGGTGATCAGGCCCATATAGGTCGGGATCACCTTCTCGCGGGCCTCATCGCGCGCCATGTTGCGGGAGTAGCGCATGTCCATATAGGCGCCGAACACCGGATGCGGGCTCGAGCGCTCGCGCTCGGAGCGGATCACCGGAATCAAGTCATCCGTCGAATACATGCTGGCGTAGGGCTCCGGCGCGATATAGGGCCAGTGCGGCTTGATGTAGGACAGGTGCAGGCACCATGGCCGGCCGTCGGTCTCGGCCTCGCTGATGAAGTCCATCGCGCGCCGCGTCATGTAGGGCGTCTCGGAATGCTCCTCCGGCACGCGCGCGGCCTTGTCGGCGTGCACCAGCAGCCAGCCGTTCTGCAGCGAGCCGTCGTCAGCCGCACCCGAATTGGCCCAATGCTCCCAGGGATTGGTGGCTTCAAAACCTTGGCTGCGCAGATAGTCATCGTATTTCGGCCGCGGCCGTCCCGTCGGATGCAGGCCGTCGTCGCGCTCATAGGGCTCGAAACCGCATTCGGCGACATGCACGCCGATGACCGATTCCGGGGGGATGCCGAGCGCCTTCATGCCTTCGAGGTCGGGGGCCATATGGGTCTTGCCGACCAGCACGTTGCGCACGCCGATCTTGTTGAGGTGATCGCCGAGCGTGGGCTCGCCAACGCGCAGCGGCCAGCCGTTCCAGTGCGAGCCGTGCGAGCGCATGTAGCGCCCGGTGTAGAACGACATCCGCGACGGGCCGCAGATCGGCGATTGCACATAAGCCTTGGTGAAGAGCACGCCGCGCTTCGCCATGGCGTCGATGTTCGGTGTCTTCAGCGTGGGATGGCCGGTGCAGCCGAGATAATCATAGCGAAGCTGGTCGCACATGATCCAGAGAACGTTCTTCGCGCGCGCCATGCCTCGCCCCTGCATTTTCTTGATTGTTCGATGCTGCGCTATTGCGCCAGCGAAGACAAGCCAGAGATGCGCGTGACCGCAGTCGCCAACTCCACTGTCGTCCCTGCGAAAGCACTAGTGCATGCACATATCTTTTCGAACCTAAAAACCGACTCTCAATCAAAGACTTGCTCACCACTCAGCGACGAGAATTCACGAGGGTCGGTCCGCCGGAGTGCAGCATTTCTCTGCACTCCAGAGGCAAGTCATTGATTAGACTCGGGAAGATATGTGCATGCACTAGTGCGAAAGCAGGGACCCATAACCACAGGGAGTGGTTTGGCGAAGATCAGAAGTTCGGTACAGCAACCATCCGCATCGAGAGATCACGCGGTATGGTCCCCGCGCCCCGTGCGCAATTGCGCACTAGGCGGGGACGACGGTGGAGAGAGCGGTGCTTACTTCACGCCGACCACGGCTCCGCTTCGGCTGCGCTCTTCGCCTTCGCGGACACCGGGCTTTCGCCGATCACGTCGGCCAGCGCACGCAACGCTTCCTTGACGCCCTGGCCGGTGACGCCGGAGAGCAGCAGCGGCGTCTTCTTGGCGGCGCGCTTCAGGCGGTCCTTCTGCTTCTTGAGCTCGTCCGGCTCGACCGCGTCGATCTTGTTCAGCGCGACGATCTCGATCTTGTCGGTGAGCTGCCCGCCATAGGCATCGAGCTCCTTGCGCACGGTCTTGTAGGCCTTGCCGGCGTGCTCGCAGGTTGCGTCGACAAGATGCAGCAGCACGCGGCAGCGTTCGACATGGCCGAGGAAGCGGTCGCCGAGGCCCGCGCCTTCATGCGCGCCCTCGATCAAGCCGGGAATATCCGCCAGCACGAATTCGCGGCCGTCGGCATTCACGACGCCGAGCTGCGGATGCAGCGTGGTGAAGGGATAGTCGGCGATCTTCGGCTTCGCCGCGCTGACCTTGGAGAGGAAGGTCGACTTGCCGGCATTGGGCAGGCCGACGAGGCCGGCATCGGCGATGAGTTTCAGCCGCAGCCAGATCCAGCGCTCCTCGCCGGGCTGGCCGGGATTGGCGTTGCGCGGCGCTCGGTTGGTCGACGATTTGAAATGCGCATTGCCGAAGCCGCCATTGCCGCCCTCGGCCAGCACGAATTTCTCGCCGACCTTGGTGAAGTCGTGGATCAGCGTCTCGCGGTCCTCGTCGAAGATCTGCGTGCCCATGGGGACCTTCAGCACGATGTTCTTGCCGTTGGCGCCGTGGCGGTCCGAGCCCATGCCGTTCTCGCCCTTCTGGGCCTTGAAGTGCTGCTGGTAGCGGTAGTCGATCAGCGTGTTCAGCCCGTCGGCGACCTCGATGATGACATTGCCGCCGCGGCCGCCATTGCCGCCGGAGGGACCGCCGAATTCGATGAACTTCTCGCGGCGGAACGCCACGCAGCCGTTCCCGCCGTCACCGGAGCGGATATAGACCTTTGCTTCGTCGAGGAATTTCATGGGCCATAGGTAGGCCAGCCAATCCCGCCCGGCAACCCGGATCGGTCCGCAAATCGGCGGAAATTCCGCGAATTGCGGCCTTGCTTAACCGATCGGGCGGCGGCGGATCAGGAATTTCTGCATGCCCTCCAGCACCAGCTCCTTGCGCTGGTTGAACACGGTGCTCCGCAGCGTCACGACGCCTGTCGTGCGTCCCGGCACCAGTTCGATGACTTCGAGCGCCGGATAAATGGTGTCATCGGCGAACACGGGCTTGAGGAAGCGGCTTGATTGCTCGAGGAAGCCGATCAGGGAGTCCTCGACCATGAACGGAAACAGGCCGGCACCGGGCGCGGTGTGGATCAAGGTCTGGAAGCCGTGGGCGAGCAGATGCGGCATGCCGCGGGCGCGGCAATATTCCACGTCATAGTGCACCGGATGGGTGTCGCCGCTCGCGGTCTGGAATGCGGCGAACAATGCGGAGGTCTGGGTCCGGCTCGGCAACACGAAACGCTCGCCGAGGACGAAATCCTCAAACCAGCGTTGCGTGGGGATCATGCGATGCTGGGTTGGATCGAAGTCGGGCATGTCCATACTCACTTTATCGGCGGGGCGCTTATCGCTACCGCGATGCGAAGAGTGCGACAATCCGTTCAATTCGGCTTGCGCGGGGTTGCCGCGGCGGCTCACGTCATTAAAAACGACCGCAAGCGAACTCTACCGCTGATTTTCTGCGTTCTCTCCGCCCGTCATTGCGAGGAGCGTAGCGACGAAGCAATCCAGACTGCCGCCATGGAGACGGTCTGGATTGCTTCGCTTCGCTCGCAATGACGACCTCTCACAGTCCGACTTATTCGATGCCCCTGTTCAAGAACCTCTCCGCCTATGACGATCGCTCCGCGCGGCTGGCCGGCATTGCACTGATGGTGCTGTCGATCTTCATGTTCTCGTTCGGCGATGCCATGGGCAAGTTCCTGGTCGGGACCTATTCGGTGGGACAGCTCCTGTTCCTGCGCGCCTGCGCGGCGCTGCTGTTGCTGTCGCCGCTGGTGTGGAAGCAGCGTCACCAGTTCCTGCATCTGGAGCGGCCGGGCTTGCAGCTGTTTCGCGTCGTGCTGTCGACGCTGGAGGTGGCCGCCTTCTTCCTCGCGACCGTCTATCTGCCGCTCGCCGACGTCATCACCTATTATCTCGCCGGTCCGATCTTCGTCACCGCGATGTCGGCGATCTTTCTGGGCGAGAAGGTCGGCTGGCGGCGCTGGACCGCGATCCTGATCGGCTTCTGTGGCGTCTTGATCGCGCTGCGCCCCTCGGCGCAGACGGTCAGCCTGCCGGCGTTGATCGCGCTCGGCGGCAGCCTCTCCTTCGCGACCCTGATGCTGATCACGCGCAGCCTGCGCAAGACACCCGACATCGTGATGGCGTCCTCGCAATTCGTCGGCACGTTTTCGCTGGGGGCTGCGCTGTCGGCGTTCCACTGGGTGCCGCCGACCCCTGGCAGTCTCGTGATCTTCGCGCTCGCAGGGTGCGTCTCGGTGACCGCGCTGTTCTGCGTCAACCGTTCGCTCAAGCTCGCGCCGGCCAGCGTCGTGGTGCCCTATCAATATTCGATGATCGTCTGGGCCGTGATCTTTGGCTTCGTCGTGTTCGGCGACGTCCCATCCATCGCAACACTCGTCGGCGCTGCCATCATCATCGGCGCCGGGTTCTACATCTTCTTGCGCGAACGGGATCTCGGACGAGAGAGCGCGGAAGTAAATCCGCCGGCGTGACGCCCACCCTCCCCTGGAGGGGGAGGGTCGCTGCGCATGTAGCGAAGCGGAATGCGTAGCGGGGTGGGGTGACGGTCTCTCCGCATTAAACGCTGCCCGAGCGGAGAGATCACCCCCACCCCGCTCGCGCTGCGCGCGATCGACCCTCCCCCTCCAGGGTAGGGCTATCGCATGTGGCCAAGAAGCTCGAAGAGAAAGGCATCGTTCCATCCGGCGCGCTTAAGCTTGAGGCGCAAGGAGGTGGTTGTATCGGGATGGGCTCTGGCGACATTGAGGGCAAGACGCCGGAGTACGGCAAGGTTGGCCGGGGCGTTGTCCTTGCGGTTGCGGGCCAGATCCTCGTCGAGGACGACGTCGAGCGGCCAATGCAGGCCGTTTTCGATGGTCCAGTGAGTACGGACGATACGCAGAACATCCTTGGAGCTGTAGGCTTGGCTCATCAGGAAGAAGCGCTCGATGGCCTTGTCTTTGCCGCGCTTGCTGGTGATCCTGGCCACGGCCTTGATCCCGGGAAAGTCGTGCTTTTGCGCCATGTCCTTGACCGGTGCGACAACGGCAGTGCGCCTTTCCTTGCGCCCGTGATCGGCATCGGTGGTGGTGGTCGCTCTGGTTCCCTTGCGCGTTGCGGCACCGATGGCAGCCTTGGCGTCGGCCAACAGCGCCGGCTGGTTCTCCTTCACCGCCAGCACGTAATCGCCGCGCCGTGCCACAATCGCTTTGGCCATGCCGCGATGGCAATGCAGCGCATCGGTCGTCACCACGCAGCCTTTGAGCTGCAGAAGTTCGATCAACTGCAACGCGCCGGCAGCTTCGTTGTTGTTCGGCGCCTGCACGTTGGCCAGCGCCATGCGGGTCTGCGCCGCCCAAGCGGTCACCATGACGGGCGGCATATGGCTCTTGCCGCGCTCGTAGCCGCGCCGCAGCGCTTTGCCGTCGAGCGCGATCACTCCCCTCGGTTGTTTGATCTTCGCGCCTTCCGCAAAGGCCTTCATGAAGCGCTGGAAGGCTTTCTCGAACGCTGCCGGATCGAGCATGCGGAACACGCGGCTGAACGTGTCGTGGCTCGGCAGACCATGCTCGAGCACCAGCACACCCTCCCAAAGATAGGCCTTCATCCGCGCAAACAGCGCCATGTCGGTGCAACTCGTTGCCCCACACAGCGTCGCCATCAACGCAATGAACAAAATCTCCGTCAGATCGTGCAGCGCATTGTCCGCGCGCGGGTCCGGCAATTCCTCGAAGCACTCCGCAAATCGGTTCATCGGCCGCTCCATCCGAATCAGGAGCTACCTTCAGAATCAATTTCTCGCCGCTTCGCAATGACTTACAGAATCCCACATGCGATTCCCCTGCCCTCCAGGGGAGGGTAAGTTACCGCACCCTCCGCGCGCTGCTCCAGCTCTTCAGCGAGGCCCACACTCCGCGCGACAGGCGGAAGCAGTCGACGGGCGTAGAGGAGCCCAGCGCCAGGAAACGGTGCAGCTGCACGCCGCTCCACTGGAAGCCGCACTTCTCCAGCACCTTGCGCGAGGCCGGATTGGTGACGCGGGCGCCGGCATAGAGATGCTCGTCCTCGAACTCCTCGAAGAAGAAGTCGATCGCACCGCGCGCGGCTTCGGTGGCAAAGCCCTGGCCCCAGTGCTCGACGCCAAGCCAGTAACCGAGCTCGGCATTGTCGGGCTTCGAGCAATCGATGCCGACCATGCCGAGCGGCCCGGTATCGTGCTCGATCAGGAATACGGTCTCGCTGCCGAGCTCGGCGGTGGCGCGGATGAATTCGGCGGCGTCGTCCTGCGAATAGGGATGCGGCAGGCGGCGCGTGTTCTCGGCGACACGGCGGTCATTGGCGAGCCGGGCGATGGCCCTGACGTCGGCCAGCGTCGGCCGCCGCAAGGTCAGCCGCTCGGTGGCGACGACGCTTGGTCTCGCCTCCCGCAAGGTCACGCTCGAGAAGTCCTGCAACATGTCCGGCTCCGTGAAAGTCACTAAGTCAAAGTGAGCAACGAAAAGGGGAGGCCGGTTTCCCGCCTCCCCTTGGAGCCTTCGATCTGTTGCGATCTTTAGGACTCCGCCGGTTCAGTCGGGACCGGCGGACTCCAATTTGATCCACCGTCTATTCAGCAGCCTCGGCAAGCGGGAGCACCGATACGAAGGTGCGGCCGTTGGCTTTGGCCTGGAACGCAACGCGGCCCTCGATCTTGGCGAACAAAGTGTGGTCCGTACCCATGCCGACATTAAGGCCGGGGTGCCAGGTGGTGCCGCGCTGACGCGCAATGATGTTGCCGGGAGTGACGATCTCCCCGCCGAACGCCTTGATACCGAGGCGCTTGCCCTTGGAATCGCGTCCGTTGCGCGATGAACCGCCTGCTTTTTTGTGAGCCATGGCTCGTCTCCGAAATCCTGCGTATTTCTAGATCAATTCCTTGACGGAATCATTTCAAAATTTCTCACGCCTCAATTCGTGAACTGGCGTGATCAATTCGATTTATTCGGCGGCTTCCGTTGCCGGCTCCTTGGCCACCTTCTCCTTCTTCGGACGCGGGCCCTTGGTGGGCTTGGCGCCGTCGGTCAGGATCTCGCTGACGCGCAGCACGGTGATCTCGTCGCGGTAGCCGCGCTTGCGGCGCGAGTTCTTGCGGCGACGCTTCTTGAAGGCGATGACCTTCGGGCCGCGCTTGTGGTCGAGCACCTCGACCGCGACGGAGGCACCTGCGACCGTCGGCACGCCCAGCACCGGCGTGTCGCCGCCGACCACCAGAACTTCATTCAACTGCACGATCGAGCCGACTTCGCCTTCGATCTTGCCTACTTCCAAGACATCATCCGGCACGACGCGGTATTGCTTGCCGCCGGTTTTGATGACTGCGAACATCGTTTTTTTCCTTCGTGTTCAATCCCGGCCTCGGGACGAACATCGTCCGGGCCGGCTTTTTGTCAGTCGCTACGGGTTTATGCGAGTCTGCGCGGGCGGGAGTTATCCCTTTGAAAACCCGGGCAAAAACAAGCGGCGCGAGAAACGCCCCGCGCCGGCTGTGGGACTTATAGCCGCCGGCCGCGGAGAGTCAAGGAAAACCGCCAAAAAGGGCCCGGATTTGAAGCATTTGGGCCATTTCCGATGCTCGAACGATTCTCCGGCCTGCTCTGCAACCAACGGGTTCCCACCCCGTTGTGTCCTCGCAAATTGAGCACGCGGGCAAGGGCTATCATGGCTGCAGACGAGCTGGTCAAGACAACGGGTATCGCCCAGCACGGGGCGAGCCGCCTGCCGTCGGTCGATGTCGACAGCTTCAACATCGAGATCAAGGATGACGACGGCTTTCTCGGCGATCGCGCCAGCAAGGGTGCGTTTCGCGAGATCCTCGAGGAATGGCGCAAGCCGCTACGCAAGAGCGGCGAGGATCCGTTCGGTGACGAGCCGTCCGACAAGATCAGCAAGAAGACCCTCGATGCCGTTCTGGCCGGCGACGACACCGAGGCCACGGCCGTCGTGCACAGCGCGATCGAGGACTTCGCGCAGGAGCTCGCTTACGTGACGCGGCGATTCCTCAAGACCAAGGCCTGGGCCAAGACCGAATGCATCGTGGTTGGGGGCGGCTTTCGCGCCAGCCGGCTCGGCGAAATTGCCATCGCCCGGGCCGAGATCATCCTGAAATCGGAGGGCTTCAAGGTCGACCTGGTGCCGATCCGCTTCGATCCGGACGATGCCGGCCTGATCGGAGCCTTGCACCTCGCGCCGTCCTGGATCTTCGAGGCCTATGACAGCATTCTCGCCGTCGATATCGGCGGAACCAACATCCGCTGCGGCATCGTCGAGACCCGCTGGAAGAAGGTGCCCGACCTGTCCAAGGCCGTCGTCTTCAAATCCGATCTGTGGCGCCACGCCGACGACGAGCCGAGCCGCGAAGCCGCGGTCAAGCGGCTGGTCAAGATGCTCGAAGGCCTCGTCGAGGATGCCAAAGCCGAAGGCTTCAAGCTCGCGCCGTTCATCGGCATCGCCTGTCCCGGCGTGATCAACGCGGACGGCTCGATCGAGAAAGGCGCGCAGAATCTCCCCGGCAATTGGCAGAGCAGCAAGTTCAACCTGCCGGCGAGCCTGATCGAGGCCATCCCCGAGATCGGTGAGCACGACACCGCGATCGTGATGCACAATGACGGCGTCGTTCAGGGCCTCTCCGAGGTGCCGTTCATGCAGCATGTCGAGCGCTGGGGCGTGCTCACCATTGGCACCGGACTCGGCAATGCGCGCTTCACCAACCGCCGCAAGGAGAACGGCAACGGCAAAGACCGGGATTCCACGGAGAACGGGAAGAAAAAGGGTAAAGCGGACAAGGAGTAACCTTGATCGGTTAGGTTAAGGACCGGATTGCGTTGCGGGGCGCGGGCTGCACGCTAGGGTCGAATCGTCGCTTCACCTGGCCGGCGAAGCCGCCCTTCACGGCCAGCATTTCAATGAGCGGCACGGGACCGCCAGTGTTTACCGCGTCTGGCGGTCCCACCCCGTTCTTCCAAAGCGTTTTCGAGCGAAGTGGACACCGGTTCGCGTAAAGAAAACGCGTCAAAATAAGAATCTCATCCTCAGCTCCAGCCGATGCGCTGAAGGAACGCCGCGATCTCGCGTCCCGCGCGATCCGGATCTTCCCGATGCGGGAAGTGGCCGACATCCGGAAACATCGCCAGATCGAGTTCGCTGAAGGTCTCGGCCAGCCGGTCGGTCCACGCATACGGAAACAGCGGATCGTGCTCGGCCCAGCGCACGCATGTCGGCACCGCGATCGGCGGCAGCTTTGGCGCTTCGCCCTTCATCATCGCGAGACGCCCGGCATGGGAGGCGCGATAATGCGCAAAGCCGCCGGCGAGATTGCCCTCCTTGACGAAATTGTCGGCGAAGGCGTCGAGCACGTCGTCGAAAGCATTCTTCCGGTGCGCCCAGCCTTGCAGGAAATGGCTGATATAGAGCCGGCAGGTCTCCCGGCTCGCGCCGACGAGCTTTGGCGCCATCTCCATCTGGTGGAAGGACTGGTACCAGATGTGATTGAGCCGGTCGGGTGCCGCCATCCGCGCTCCGATCCCGGGATAGACGAAGTCGAAGAAGAAAAGCCCGGTGAGCCGCTTCTGCGCCTGCCGGGCCAGGGGCTGCATCACGGCACCGCCGACATCATGGCCGGCTACGGCGAATCGGCTGATGCCGAGCGCGTCCATCAGGGCCAGCATGTCCGCCGCGTGGCCCTCCGGCCCGTAAGGCCCGTCCGGCTTGTCGCTGTCGCCGAAGCCGCGCAGATCGGGCGCGATCAGCATGAAGCGGTCGGCCAGGCGCGCCATCAGCGGCTCCCAGGTCAGCCAGAATTCCGGCCAGCCATGCAGCAAAAGCAGCGGTTTACCCCGTCCAGCGCGGACCAGGTGGAAATCGGCGCCATTGGCCGAGATGGTCAGATGCTCCATGGCGGTTCCTTTCGTGGCAGAAGCGTTTTCCAGCGAAGTGGCCACCGGTTCGCGCCCGAGAAAACACGTCAAAACAAGAATCCAGGGCTCCGTTCCGGCTCATCGGAGCGGAGCTCCAGGCCAAGTGAGACGACAAGGGCTGAAAGAGGCTGCGGATTTTCCCCGTTGGCGCCTTGTCTGGCCCGCCATCCTCGCCTATTAACGCCCCCAACCACAGGGGCCCAGCTCCTATATGGCGCCTTCAGGAGAGGTGGCAGAGTGGTTGAATGCACCGCACTCGAAATGCGGCATAGGTGCAAGCCTATCGGGGGTTCGAATCCCTCCCTCTCCGCCAGCGTGCACTTGCCGCTCATCTGCCATAGTTGAATTTGCGAGGTCGCGCTGTTATCGCCCGCGGAGCACTTTCCTTTGTTGTCTGCGTCTAAGGATTCCAGCCGCCGCTGCCGTAGGGGCGCGTGATGACTTCGAGCAGATGCCCGTTCAGGTCTTCGAAATAAAGACCGCGTCCGCCATCGTGATCGTTGATGTCGCCCGACTTGCGCTGCGCGGGATCAGCCCAGTAAGTCAGCTTCCGCTTGCGAATCCGATCAAAGATCGCGTCGAATTCGGCGTCACCGACCAGGAAAGCGTAGTGTTGGCGCGCGAACTCTCCCTGGGTGTCCATATAATCGAGATTGGCATCGTTCTCGGTGGTGACCATGTAAAACGGTCCCCAGCGCCGCGGTGGAGGCAGCCCCAACATCTCGGCCAAGAAATCGGCCGATGCCTTGCTGTCATGAGTCGACAGAATCGTATGATTGAATTCGATCGCCATGTTCGGATCTCCGCAGCCATAGGTGGAATCAAAACGAGCCGCGAACGGAGGTGGTTCCTGTTCCCAATGGGGGCGTGTCATCGTGGCAGCGCCGGCAATTGGAACGAGGCGAGTGAAGGAATGTTCGATTGGGCGCCACGAAAAATTGCCAGCTGGGCCGTGGCGGACGAAAATCGGGAAAGCCTTGACTATTTTGGCCCCTGCTCGAGCCGAGCTGCACACGATTGACCGATGCTCGTTCCTCGCCATCGTGACTGACTCCCTCTCCGCCATATCAACCAGCTCGCCGAAAAGCTCCGTAGAATCAGCCTGATGCCTGTGCCGTTCGCCCCGCCAGCACGGTCCGCGCCGTCGCCACGAACGCCTGCGCCGCCGGTGACAGCGTCCGACCCTGACGCTGCAGCAGCGACACCGGTCGCGTGATGGCCGGCCGCACCAGCGGTCTTGCGATCAGTGTCGGGAACTGGTCGGCCGGCAGCATCGTCGCGGGAAGGATCGCGAGACCGAGGCCCTGCGCCGTCATGGCGAGGGCGGTGTTGATCAGCGTCACTTCATAGGTCGGATCGAGGCGCTTGCCCTGCGCGCCCAGGGCCTGATCGATCTGGATGCGGATCCGCGTCTCCCGGCGCATCGCGATGGTCGGCAGTTGCACCAGCTCGTCCCATGTGAGGGAGCGCCGCGCGGCGAAGTCCGCGGTGCGGCGGCCGATCGCGCTGAGGCGGCCGCGGGTCAGTGTCTCGATCGTCATGTCGGCGAATTCGCCCTCCACGCTGCCGATCGCAAATTCGGCATCGGTTGCGGTCAGGCGTGGCACCAGATCGTCGGCGGCAACATCCCGCATGTCGATCTCGATGTCGGGATGGCTGGCGCGGAATTTCGCCAGCACCAGGGGCAGCAGCGCCGATGCGGTGCCGGCCGAGGCGAGAAACGCGACGCGGCCCGCGCGGGCCTGCGCGAGGTCGCGCATGCGGCGCGACAGGCCCTGCGCGTCGCTCAGCATGCGTTCGGCGGCGTCGAACGCCTCGTCGGCGGCCAGCGTCGGCTGCACCGAGCGCGTGGAGCGGTCGAACAGTCTGACGCCGAGCTGGGCTTCGAGCTGCTGGATCAACAGGCTCGCCGCCGATTGCGTGATGCCGAGCTCGCGCGCGGCCCGCGTGATGCTGCGCGTCCGGTAGACGCCGGTGAAGGCCCGCAACTGGCGCAAGGTGACATTCATAGAGATAGCTCATGAATTGATGAGATCTTTCCGGCTTATCGCATAAACGGACCTGCAATAAAATGCATGCTGTGCGGACGGAAAGAATCCGCGGCAATGATTGGAGCAAGCATGAGGACACAGGTGCTGGTGGTGGGCGCCGGGCCCGTCGGATTGACCGCGGCGATGGATCTGGCCTCGCGCGGGATCGACGTCGTCGTCGCGGAGATCCGCCACGCCGGCGATCCGCCCAGCGTCAAGTGCAATCACGTGTCGGCGCGCTCGATGGAGATTTTCAGGCGGCTCGGCGTTGCCGCCAAGCTGCGCGATGCGGGGCTCCCTGCGGACTTTCCCAACGATTGCTCCTACCGGACCACGGCGACCGGCATCGAGCTCTGCCGCATCGACATTCCCTCCCGCGCGCGCCGCTATAGCGCGACCGGCGGCCCCGACACCTGGTGGCCGACGCCCGAGCCGCCGCACCGGATCAACCAGATCTACCTCGAGCCGATCCTGTTCAGCCATGCCGCGGCGCAATCACGCATCAAGATCCTGGCGCGCACGGAAATCACCGAGATCGAGCAGCACGACGATCATGTCGTCGCACTGGCGCGCGATCTCGACAGCGGAAATTCGCTCCGCATCGAAGCCAGCTTCGTGATCGGCTGCGACGGCAGCCGTTCCCTCGTTCGTAAATCGATCGGCGCCAGCCTGTCCGGCACGCCGGTGATCCAGCGCGTGCAGTCGACCTTCATCGAGGCCCCGCAACTGAAGGAGCTGATGGGTGCGCACAAGCCGGCCTGGATGGTGCTCTCACTCAATCCGCGCCGCTCCGGCACCACGGTTGCGATCGACGGTCACGACCGCTGGCTGATTCACAATCACCTCAAGCCCGACGAGCTCGAGTTCGATTCGGTCGATCGCGACTGGGCGATCCGCGCCATCCTCGGCGTCGACGAGCGCTTCGAATACCGGGTGCTCAGCAAGGAGGACTGGGTCGGACGTCGCCTCGTGGCCGATCGCTTCCGCGACCGCAGGGTTTTCATCTGCGGCGACGCCGCGCATCTGTGGATGCCCTATGCCGGCTACGGCATGAATGCGGGCATTGCGGACGCCGTCGACCTCTGCTGGCAATTGGCGGCGCATCTGAACGGCTGGGCGCCGGCTGCGATCCTCGATGCCTATGAGGCGGAGCGCCAGCCCATCACCGAGCAGGTGTCGCGCTTTGCGATGGACCACGCGATGAAGATGATGGCCCAGCGTGGCGGCGTGTCGGCGGAGATCGAGGACGACACGCCGCGCGGCCATGCGGCGCGCGCAGCGCTGGCGAGAGCGGCCTACGAACTCAACGTGCAGCAATATTGCTGCGCCGGCCTCAACTTCGGCTACTATTATGATGCCTCGCCGATCATCGCCTATGATGGCGAGACGCCGCCGCCTTACGCGATGGGCAGCTTCACGCCCTCCACCGTGCCGGGCGCCCGCGCGCCGCATCTGTTCCTGCGCGACGGACGATCGCTCTACGATGCGTTCGGCGCCGGCTACACATTGCTGCGGTTCGACCCGGCGACCGATGTGACGCGGCTGCAATCTGCCGCGAAGCAGCGCGGCGTGCCGCTCGCGCTGATCGACATCGCGCCTGATGAGGCGAACGGCGCCTATGCTGAAAAGCTGGTGCTGGCGCGGCCCGATCAGCACATCGCCTGGCGCGGGCAGGTCGCGCCCGAAAATCCACTGGGCTTGCTGGCGCGCATCACCGGCGCTGCGGCGTAAGACGACTTCAAGCGGACAGCCTGGCGGCGCAGGCCGCCGGCCGTGTTTCAAGAACGAGAACACACCGAAGGAGGAGAACGTGTTTCACGTTGCAAGGCGCCGCATCCTGGCCGTGCTGACGGCTGCGACTTTCGCCGTGTTGCCGCTGGAGGCAGGCCGCGCCGCCTATCCAGAGCAATTGATCAAGGTCATCGTGACCTTCCCGCCCGGCGGCAGCGCCGACACCGTTATCCGCGCGCTCGAACCTTTGGTCGCGGCCGAGTTCAAGCAGAGCGTGGTCATCGAGAACCGCGCGGGCGCCGGCGGCAACATCGGCATGGCGGCGGTCGCGCAGGCCAAGCCCGACGGCTACACGCTCGGTGTGGCGCCGGCGGGTGCGTTGACGGTGAATCCGCACCTCAATTCCGCGATGCCGTTCGAGCTGAAGGATCTTGCGCCCATCACCCTGCTCGCGGAAATTCCCTTTGTGCTGGTCGCGTCCGCGAATATCCCGGCGCACACCACCGCGGAGACGATCGCGCTCGCCAAGGCCAAGCCGGGCGCGCTGTCGATCGGACACGGCGGCAACTCGACGGCGATGCATTTGACGGCCGCGCTGTTCACGCAAAAGGCCGGGATCGCCATGGAACTGGTCCCGTATCGCGGGACGGCGCCGGCAACGGTCGATGTTCTCGCGGGGCATGTCCCCTTCGCGGTGCTGGATATCCCGTCGTCGCGGCAATTGATCCTCGATGGCAAGCTCAATGCGATCGGCGTTTCCTCCGCGCGCCGCCTTCCGTCCTTGCCCGATGTCCCGACGCTGGCCGAGAGCGGCATTGCGGGATTCGAATCGGTGGGCTGGTTCGGGCTCGTTGCTCCTGCCGGCACGCCTGCGGATGTCATTGGCCGGCTGAACGAAGCCTTCACCAAAGCCCTGAAGGATCCTTCGGTGGCGGAAAAGATCCGGACCCTAGGCGCAGAGCCAGCGCCGACATCGCCAGAGCAGTTCGGCCGCTTCATTCAGAGCGAAAGTGCGAAATGGGGCAAGCTCATCAGCGAGGCCGGGATCAAGGCGAATTAGGTTCACTCGTCACACCACCCCAACTGGTTTCTCCAGATCGGCCCAGATCTTCGCAAAATAATCCTGGAATGCCGCATCGGTCCGCAGCGCTGCGGGATCGCGGCCCTCACGCGGCAGGTCGATCACGTGCAGCGACCGCACCGTAGCCGGGCGTGCGCTCAGCACCAGCACACGATCGGCCATGGCGATGGCTTCGCCGATGTCGTGGGTGACGAGAATGGCGCTCTTGCCGCGCTCGGCGATGATGCGGGAGACATCGGCCTGCATCAAGAGGCGGGTCTGGAAGTCGAGCGCCGAGAACGGCTCATCGAGCAGGATCACTTCAGGGTCGAAGGCCAGCGTGCGCATGATGGCGACGCGCTGGCGCATGCCGCCGGAGAGCGCGGCCGGCTTGGCATGCTCGAACCCGGCGAGCCCATAGGCCTTGATCAGCTCCAGCGCGATCTCGCGCGCGCGAGGTTTTGGCGTTTTGCGGATCTCCAGCCCGAGCATGACGTTGTCGAGCACGCTGCGCCACGGCAGCAGCAGATCCTTTTGCAGCATGTAGCCGACATGACCGGCGGCATCATCGACGCGGCGTCCGCCGACCTCGACATGGCCGCGGGTCGGCCGCAGCAGGCCTGCGATCGCGTTGAACAGCGTGGATTTGCCGCATCCGGAGGGGCCGACGATTGCCAGCGTCTCGCCGCGGCGGAGCTCAAAATCCACTTTCCGGATCGCCTCGACCGGGCGGCCGCCGCCATCGAAGGTGACGCCGACATTGTCGGCGCGCAGCACGATCGGCGCCGCTTCAGCGAGATTCTGCGCGAGCGCGTTCATCGGTCCACCTCCTTGCAGAAATCGAGCAGCGTGTCGTTGAAGACTTCCGGTGTGACCACGCTGAAGGCGTGCGCGCCCCAATCGACCTCGTGCACGCGCGAATCCGGAATCGCAGCGGCAAGCTCGCGCGTGAGATAAGCCGGCACCAGCGCGTCGTCCTTCGCGGAAGCCAGCAGCGTCGGCACATTGATTGCTGCGAGGCGTTTGCCGCCCTCGAACGCCAGAAACATGTCGATGCGTTGGTTCATCGTCGCGACGGAGGGAAAATGCTTCAGGATGCGCTCTTCCTCGGCATCGAGATGGGCGATGTTCTCCGAGATCCATTGCGGCGGATAGAGGAATAATGGCTGCGCCCGCACATAGGCTTGCGGACCGGAGTGGTTGAGGAGCGCCTTGCGGATTTCGAAGCAGCGCCGCAGGAACGGATCGGCGCAGCCCCAGCCGTTGACGACGGTGAGGCTGCGCAGCCGCCCGGGGTGGCGCAGCGCCAGCTCGATGCCGACGATGCCGCCAATGGCGTGCCCGACCACATGAGCGGTGTCGACGTTCGCCTGGTCGAGCACGCAGGCGAGGTCGTCGGCCATACCGGCGATGCTGCGGCTGGCAGCCGCGCTGCGGCCGGTGCCGACATGATCGTAGAGAATGACCTGGTGGCGGTTCGCAAGCGCATCGAGCTGTGGCGCCCAGAACGAGCCGCTGCCGCCCATGCCGGCCGAGAGCAGAACCGGCGTGCCGTGGCCGTGAACTTCGTAATAGATCTCGGCATCCTTGCCGCGTGCAAAAGCCATGACGTCCCAGCTATTGGAGTGATGTGGTTTCGGATCAGGACAGCAGGCGCCGCTCGATCAGGTCGATCGCGCCGTACATCAGGAGCGCCACCACCATCAGCGTCGCGATGCCGACCCAGACTGCGTTGAGGTCGTAGAGCACGCCGGCGTAGTAGATCATGTAGCCGAGGCCCTCTTTCGAGGCGATGTACTCGCCGACGACCGCGCCGATCAGGGCGAAGCCGACATTGAGGCGGAAGGCCGCGACGATCCACGGCATCGCGCCGGGCACGATGACGGTGCGCCAGGTCTTCAGCCGGCTGGCGCCGAGCGAGCGCAACAGCTTGACGAGATCGGCATCGACCTCCTTGGCGCCCTGGAGCGCAGTGATCACCGCGACGATGAAGGTGATGATCGCCGCGATCGCGATCTTCGAGGAGAGACCGATGCCGAACCAGACGATGATCAGCGGCGCCAGCGCGATTTTCGGCAGGCCGTTGAGCGCCACGAGGTACGGCCGCAGCACCGCGGCGCCGGTCGGGACCAGCCACAGCGACAGGCCCGCCGCGCTGCCGAGCACCGTGCCGATCAGGAACCCCGCGATGGCTTCCCATGCGGTCAGGGCCGCGTCGCGCAGGAGCTCGCCGCTGCCGATCAGCTTGCCCGCCTTGGCGATGATGCCGCTCGGCTGGCCATAAAGATAGACCGCGATCAGCCCGAACCGGATCGCGAGCTCCCACGCCGCGAGCAGCGCGACCAGCAGCGCGATCTGGAGCAGCGCGATGCGAAGCGCGGATGGCAGCTTGAAGCGTGCGCCGCCGGTCACCGGGGCCTCGCCAGCGTCGAGCGCGGCCACCTCACGGCCTCTTGTGCGCGATCGAGGCGATCTCGACGAGGTAGGCCGGCTTCACGAGGCCACACTGGATGCAGAAGCGCGCCGGCTTCTCGCCGGGAAAATACTCGGCATAGACCTTGTTGACGGCGGCATAGTTCGTCCAATCGGTGATGAAGATCGAGTTGAAGGTGACGTCGGCAAGACTCGAGCCGGCCGTCTCCAATACGCGCTTGATCGTCTCCAGGATGTGCCGGGTCTGGCCTGCTGCGTCGCCCTCATGGACGACGTCGTTGTTGGCATCGAAAGCCAGCGTGCCCGACACATAGATCACGTTGTCGGCCATCATGCCCGGCGAGAACGGGGCGATGGGGGCGTGGGTGCCTGATGGAATGATGGCGCGGGCGGTCATGGCATATCCTCTTTTGCTGGAGCGGCTTCGGTCTGGGCAAAGGCGCGGCGGAAGTCGCTCGCGGTCGAGACCCAGCCGAAGAAGGTCTCGATGTTGAAGACGGAAGCCTTCTGGATGTAGTCGGGTCCGGCCTGATGGGTCGCGTCCTCCAGCATCACGCCGAAATATTCGAGGTGAAAGCCGTCGCGTAGCGTCGATTCCACGCAGACATTGGTGGCGATGCCGCAGAACACGAGGTTGCGGATGCCGCGGGCGCGCAGGATGCTGTCGAACTGGCTGTTGAAGAAGCCGCTGTAACGCGTCTTCGGCACCACGATGTCGCCGGGCTTCGGCTGGAGATCGTCGACCAGCGCATAGTCCCAGCCGCCCTTGGCGAGCAGCTTGCCTTGCAGCTCAGGCCGCTGGCGCATCGTCTTCAGCGCGTTCGACTTGTGCCAGTTCGGCGAGCCCGGCCCGCCAGCCTCGATATAGTCGGCATCCCAGCCGTTCTGGAAGAAGATCACGGGAACGTCCGCGCCGCGCGCGACATCCAGCACGTCCTGGATCGCCGTGATCGCAGCCTTGGCGCCGGAGATGTCAAAGCCCGCGAGGTCGAGATAGCCGTTCGGCGAAGCATAGGCGTTCTGCATGTCGACGACGACGACGGCGGTCTCGTCGACCGCGAGGCGGAGCGGCTCGGGTCGCGCGGGCAGCGTGACGTAGCGCGGCTCGCGCGCGGGAGAGGTATTCACCGTCATCACACCAGACCGAACTGCTTGGTGGCCTGCTCGGCAAAACGGTTGTCGACCATCTGCGCATAGGGGAGGATGGACTGCACCGCGCCGCCGCCCTGTTCGAGCTGCATCGCGCGGTCCCACTCATCGGCGGAGATGGTCGGATTGCGCGGGATCGCCGTCTTGGAGCCGAAGAAGTTCTTCGTTGCGCTGGCGACGACGGAATGAGCGACCTTCGGGAAATATTTCTCGGCGACCTCGGTGAAAACGGAATTGTTCTCGTGCATCAGCTTCTGCGCTTCCGCGATCGCGTTGCAGAAACCCTGCACCGCGGCCGGATTGCTCGCGATCGTCTCTTCGGTCGCCATCGCGGTGGTGAAGCAGAGCGAACCGAGCGCGTCGGCAAAGGACAGCACGGGGACGAGGCCGAACTGCTCGGCCGCGATGCTGACGTCCCATTCGAACGCGGTGGCGATGTCGGCGCGGCCGTCCTTCACGGCGGCAGCCTGCGCGCCCGGCGGCAATTCGAGAAAGGTGACGCCGGCCTCCTTCGGATCGAACTTGCCGACGGTCTTGATTGCGTAAGTCGGCACCTGGATCGTCGAGGACGGGAATTTCAGCGTGGCGATGGTCTTGCCGCGCAGATCGTCGATCGTCTTGATCTTGCTGTCGGGCTTGGCGATGGCCCACATCGACACGCCGCCGACGATCTTTGCGATGTTCTTGATCTTGCCGCCCTCGCGAACGGCGTTGACCGACATGCCCGGGCTGGTGACACCGATCTGGCCGCGTCCCGAAAGCAGGATCGGCACCGGCAGCGCGATGCCGCCGGCGGTGGAGAGGTCGGCATCCAGGCCGTGCTTGGCGAACAGCCCTTTGTCCGCGGCGACATAAAGTGAGTTGTACATGCCGAGCCGCAGCGCTTCGGCGATCGCCACCTTGGCGCCGGCCGCGAAAACTGGGGCACCCGCCAGCGGTGCCGTTGCCGCGCCGAGCAGTAAATACTTCATGAGGTCGCGTCTGTTGATCACGTCCCTGTCCTTTGCTTGTCAGAACAGTGGGTTACGCCCTGCTCTGCCTAATTGACGATCATCCCCGGTCTTCGCCCAAAATCTTTGCATTGAAGTTTTTCATTAGCAATCCGGAATAGATAGATATATTTATAAGCAATGCTGATGGATCGGCTCGACCTGAAACAGCTTCGCGCCTTTGTTCGCGTTGTCGAGACCGGCAGCTTCAGCGCGGCAGCGCGGGCGCTGGGGATGTCGCAATCCGCCGTCAGCCAGGCGGTACGTCAGCTCGAGGACGGATTGCGCGTGCGGCTGCTCGACCGCACCACGCGAAAGCTTCAGCTCAGCAAGGTCGGCGCGGATTTCATGCCGGGCATCCAGCGTCTGCTCGCCGATCTCGATCGCCAGCTCCAGGATCTACGCGATCTGCGTGAGCATCGCCGCGGTCACGTGACGGTGGCTTGCGTGCCGTCGGTGGCGCTGCGGCTGATGCCGCACGTGCTCGCCACGTTTCAGCGCGAGCATCCGATGGTGGCGGTGACGCTGAAGGAGATTTCGCGGCATCAGATCTTTGCGGCGTTGCGTGGTGGCGATGCCGATCTCGGCATTGCCAACGTGCCCGGCGACGATCCCGAGCTCGATGCGACGCGCCTGCTGGTGGACAATTTCGCGCTGGTGATGCGCCGCGATCATCGGCTCAGCGCGCGCGGCACCGTGAGCTGGGCGGAGGCGTCGAAAGCAGGCCTCGTGGTGATGGCATCAGGCACCGGCATCCGGCTCGAGATCGAACGCGGCGTCGCCGAGCTCGGTCAGGGCACGCCGATCCACGAAGCCGAGCATCCGGCGACGCTGCTGGCGCTGGTCGAGGCCGGCGTCGGCGTTGCGCCGCTGCCGAGTCTCGCCTGGCCCGAGGCCAGCCATCCCGTGCTCACCTGGCGCAAGCTGGTCGATCCCGTGATTGAGCGCGAGCTCTATCTGATCTGGCGCATCGGCCGCGATCTGTCGCCGGCCGCGCGCGCACTCCAGCGCGGCATTTTGGCGGGCGCGCAGACGATCCGCGAGCAGAAGCTCGCCGACTGGCGTGCGAACCAGAGCGGATAGGTTGAACCTGCCAAAGGCTGGATCCGACGAAGCAAACACCGCCGGCTGACTGGCGCCAGGTATCCAGGACGATGTTCGACAAAGCCTACCGTCAGCGCCTCGAAGCTGATCTTGCGCAATGGGAAGCCGATGGCGTGATCGCGCCGGCGGCCGCCGCCTCCATCCGCAATGCGCTGCCGCCAACCTCGCCCGGCATCAACATCGCCGTGGTCGTCGCCATCGTCGGCGGCCTCTTGATCGCAGCCGCGTTCCTCGCCTTTGTCGCGGCCCTTTGGACGGAGATCGCGCGGCTGGCGCGGTTTGCGATCCTGATCGCCGGCATGATCGTCGCCGGCGGCCTCGGCGCCTGGTTCGCCGCGACGGGGCGCACCGTTCTCGCCGATCTCTGTGCCGGCATCGGTGCGATCATCTTCGGCGCGGGCATCGCGCTGGTCGGCCAGATGTATCATCTCGGCGACGACTTTGCCGGCGGCATGCTGTTGTGGTCGATCGGCGCCTTTGCCGCGGCGGTGCTGACCGGCTCGCGCGGCGCGCTTGCGGTCGGTCTCGCGGCCGCCTCGGTCTGGACCTGCATGCGCATCTACGATGCGCCTGATGTCCTGCATCTTTCGTTCCTGGCGGTCTGGCTGCTGGCCGCCGCTGTCGCCTTCGCCTGGCATTCCCGCGTCGCCGCCCACCTCGTCGCGGTCGCGGTGCTGCCGTGGTGGGTCGCGACGTCGCTTCGCTTCGAATTCGACGGTGCCCAGCCGTCATTCGTGCTCGCGAACGGTGCGGCCTTGCTGTTCGGCGCCGGGCTCGCGATCGCCGCCGCGCCGTCGCCGAGAGCGCTCCGGCTCGGCAGCGTCCTGTCGATTTACGGCGCGTTTTCACTCGCCATTGCCGCGTTCCTGGAGGTGACGACGGTCGACGATCTCGTTCGCTTCCGCGCCGGGTCTGTTGCGGGCCAGCCGCTTTGGGCGATCGCGTGCGGGGTTGCCGGTGTGATCCTTGCGCTGATCTCGGCTGCAATCACCAGGCGCGCGGGAGAACTCCTTGCAGCAGGTGCGATCGGGCTGGTCCTGCTCGCGGCGCCGGTGTGGCCGGCATCCATGGCCGGCGAATCCTGGCTCGCCTATGCCGCGTTGCTCTCAGCCATGCTGTGTCTCGTCGTCTCCGGCATGCTCGATGACGTGCGTCCGCGCATCGTCGCCGGCTGGCTCGGGATTGCCGGGGTCATCGCCGGCATCACCTGGGCGGTGAAGGGGTCGCTGCTGCGTCGCTCGGCATTCCTAGCGGCGGCGGGCGTCGCGGCCGTCGCATTTGCAACCGCGCTCAATCGCATGCTGCCGAGGGTCGAGCGATGACCGAGCTGATCGCATCCGTCACAAGACTCTGGCAGCGCATCCCGAAAGCCGTGCTGTTCGGCGTCGCCATCCTGATCCAATGCCTGCTGCTGATCCTGATGGTCGCCGATCGCGTGCAGATCCTGCGCGACGGCCGTGAGGTGACCCTGCAGACCCAGCCCGTCGATCCCCGCGATCTCCTGCGCGGCGATTATGTCGTGCTCCGCTACGACATCTCGCAGCTGCCGGCGGGTGCGCTCACGGGCAAGCCGTCCGGGACGCGCAATCCCGTCGTGTTCGTGAAGCTCGCGCCCAATGCCAGCGGGCTTTACGAGGCCGTCTCGGTGCATGCCGAGCCTGTTGCCGTCACGGCTCCCGAAATCCTGATCCGCGGGCGCGTCCTCTATTCCTGCGGTTCGACCAGCCCCATCTTCTGCGACAAGCTGACGATCAAATACGGCCTCGAAAGCTATTTCGTGCCCGAAGGCGAGGGCAGGACGCTCGAGCAGGCCCGCAATCAGCAGAAGCTGCGGATCGTCGCCGCCGTGCTGCCCTCAGGCCGCGCCGCCATCAAGCGGCTGCTGCTCGACGGCAAGCCGGTGTACGAGGAGCCGTGGTATTAGGGCGGAATGGCGCTGGGATAGATCGATTGCCGCGGCGCCGGGTGAGGGCTTTCTCCTCTTCGAGACTGTCCCATTGCGGAAACATCCTCTCCTCTCCCGGCCATATGTGATTCGGTCGCGTCCAAGCCGTCGGTCGCCCCGGGGCATGCCGCTGCGATGGTCCGGGCATGTGCCCAATTCTTTCAAACTGCCGCTGAAAAAGCTGCCGCGACCGGCATCTTCGCCGGGACATGGCGTTGCCAGTTCCTAGAACCAGTCTGATTTTCGCCCCGAGCGCCTTGTCTGGCCCGCCATCCTCGCCTATTAACGTCCCGAACCACGGGGGCCGCTACTCCTATAAGACGCCTTCAGGAGAGGTGGCAGAGTCGTTGAATGCACCGCACTCGAAATGCGGCATAGGTGCAAGCCTATCGGGGGTTCGAATCCCTCCCTCTCCGCATATGTTTGTTTATCTGTCGATTTTCCCAAGCCGAACGGCGTAACAGTAGATCCTGTAGGGCCGACGATGGCGTACGATGCGTAGCCCTCAACATTGGAGCGGTGGCATTCTTGTGTAGCCGCGGTGGACGATGGCCGATACGAACGAAATCATTGCGCACTACAGTGCGGGCACGTTCCTGGAGCTGTTGGTCGAGCGCCTGCGTGGCCACAGCACTGATGACATCGGTAGAGAGTTCCGCGCGACGCTAACGGCGCTCCATAACGACGGCACGATCAATGTGCTTGAGCCTGCGCGCACGATTGACAGCTCTCCAATCACCCAGCACGACTTTTTCACCATTTTGCACGTTTATTGCGGCCTCATTCCCGAACTCAAGGCCGAGGTGCCGGCTATGCTGGCAGCGGTGAAGGCGTTAATCGCACGCGCGGGCAATGATCTTGTATCCGGCATGCCCAACGGCGCTTATCGGAGTTGGGCAGAGCAAGGCAATCGCGCCAGGGTCACACTCTCCGCCCTCGATGCTGCTCAACCCGAAGACGCGGCTTATCTATTCATTGGGCTCCAGGCGCTCGCCAAGAACGAGCCCGAGATCGCCCTCGATCAAGCGATTGGGTATCTCGCCAGCACGGCCGCGCCTGCACGGTCCGCGGCAGCCAAAGCGATCGGCACCATGGTGCTCGCGAAGCCAGAGGACCGAATCCGCGCCGCAGATGCGCTCGCGGCTGCCAGGGTGGCCGCCGACGACAATAGCCTCGGGCATATCGTAACCGCCATCTGTGAGATTGCCCGTGCCCATAAGGACATGGAAGGAGCGGCGGTCGCGCTTATCGCCAAGGCCAGAACTCAAGTCGGCGACCAGGCAATTCATCAAGTGTCCTTCGAGCTCATGTTTCACGGCGAGACACTTTCGCCAGCGATCATGGCAGGTCTAACTGCGATCGTGCACAAGGTTGCGATTGGCAATCACGCCACGCTTAAGAACATCGACGCCGCAATTTCAAAGCTCGTGACGCACGGACGCTTAGACCAGGCGCTTGAAGTAGTCACGCCACTGATCTCCGCGAATGACGAACTCACCTCGCTTGAGGCGTTTGAGGGCTTCGCCCACGCTTTGCTCCAACTCGCACCAGATCAACTGACGAAGGTAATAATAGGGTGGCTGTTATCGCTCGATCGCAACCTCGGCGAAGCCGCACATTCGCTAGTCGGCAACCATCACGGCGGGCCACTTGTACTAGAGGTCGGCGGCACTGCAGCTGGCATGTCAGACGCCGACGCGATCCTGCTCGCGCATCGCACAGTCGGCTATCTGTTCATTCACCCGATCACTGCAGCCTCGTTGGTGCTGGGGCTCATCCGCGGCGCCGCGGAGGACCCCCGCAAAATAATGGCGAACGTCCTCTTTGATCCACTGCTCATCAACTATTCGGGGGAGCTTGCCGATTGGCTCCGTGAACGAGCAAGGGACAGCTCCGATCCCGCACATCTCGTTATCGCAGAACTGCTCGCCCGGCTTGAGACCTACATTGAGGGGCTGCGCAAGGCCGGTAGGATCAAGGAGCTGCGCCCGTCCGAGCGCGAGCGGTTGATCGAGAATCATCGCCGGCACGAGTCGATGCGCCAAGCGCACAAGCAGGCCGAAAAGAAGTCGATCTTCTTGTCGATCGTGAGTCGCTCGGTGCTCCTCTACGGCAATCGCTCGATTAGCTATTTCGAGGGGCCTGATGGCAAGAGGCAGCGCAACGAAATGAAGTTGCACAGTGTCAGCCACAGTGTCGAGGCGCCGCGGCTCGACATTCTCGAACCGTTCGAACTGGATTATACGCTCCGCGTGTTCCGTGCGATGCGAGTGGCGAAATGAAGCTCGTTATTCGCGAGTATCTTGCCTCCTTGCGCGAGCGCGGCGAGCTCGATGCGGTCCTGCCAGATCTGCTAACGGAGCTTGGTTTCACGGTCTATTCGCGTCCAGCGCGGGGAACCCGCCAATATGGCGTAGACGTAGCTGCGGTCGGTGCCGGACGCGATGGCGTGCGACGTGTCCATCTCTTCTCGGTCAAATCGGGCGATCTCGATCGCGCCGAGTGGAACACGGCCTCGCCGCAGAGTCTCAGGCCATCGCTGGACGAAATTCTCGACCACTACATCGCAAGCCGTATCCCGCCTGAGTATGCTGAGTTGCCGATCGCTATCTGCCTCACGTTCGGCGGCGCGATAGACGAGCAAGTTCGTGCTGAAGTGACCGGCTATATGAGCCGCAACACCACCGAGCGGATCAGCTACGAAGAGTGGAACGGAGACCGTCTGGCAAATGTCATCCTCGCTGGCATCCTTCGCGAAGGTTTGCTCCCCGCCGCTTTGCGGAGCCATTTGCGCAAAAGCGCCGCGATGGTCGAGGAGCCCGACATCGCGCTCGACCATTTCGGGAGGCTTCTGCGTGCTATAGCCGATGCGCCCGGCGCGAGTCCGGCGGCGCGGCTGTCACAAGCGCGGCTGATTAACATTTGCCTGTGGATCATGTTTGTTTGGGCGCGCGAGGCGAACAATGTCGAGGCTCCCTATCGAGCCAGCGAGCGCGCGTATCTTGAGGTCTGGCACCTTCTCAAAGGAGATGTCGCGCGCTCAGGCAAAGTGGCTGAGGCGGCAGGTCTCGTCATCAACGAGCTGGCTGAGCTGCATTTCAAGATCTGGGACGAATTGTTCGAGACGAAGATTCTGCCTCACGCGGACGTTCGGCATGCGCTCTCCTCGGCGGTTGGATCGCATGCGGCGCTCGACGTAAATCTCAAGCTGTTCGAACTTGTCGGTCGCCTTGCGCTGCGGGGGCTGTGGTTGGTGTGGCAGCTCGCGCCGCCATACGGCCCGATTGTGCTCAGTAATGACTATCTGCAAACAGTTCCAACCGCGATTGCCGAGAGCACTAGGGAGACCGTCGAGCGGATCGACCGTCTCTGCCAGCGGCTAGCGCAGATTGTCGGCAACAACCGGGCCCTCTTGTCGCCGGTTGGCGACTGGCAGGCGATCGATATTGGTCTCGCTTTTACGCTTCTCGCCTGCCGCCCGGCGGCTCATGCTGCAATCGACGAATGGAGCGAGGAGTTGGCGAAACGCAGCATCTTCGCGTTCAAAACGCATGGGCGCTACCCGATAACAAGCCGCTCCTATTGGGATTTGGTCGATCATCCCTCCGACCGCAGCGAGGAGTATAGTCAGGGTTCGACTGAGGGCAGCACGCTGTACCCGATGCTCGCTCTGTGGGCCGCAGCGCGTAACAAGCAGGAATTGTTTGACGAGTTGGCCAGCTTCAAGGCCCAGTCACTTGGACACTGCACCTTCCAGGCGTGGTTGCCGGACGAAGACAGCGAAGACAATCTTTATCTCGGCCGTGACAATCATGGTGCGTCACTGACGGGCGTTCCTGTTACGAAAGGCACGCGCGACACTCTCGATTTCGTCCTGGAGGAAGTCACGAGCAACCCACACTATGATCGGCTTTCGGCCGTCCGGTTGGGGCATTGGCCCATCGTACTCATGGCTTGCCGCTGCCACCGATTGCCGGTCCCACCGCACGTCTGGCGCGATCTCCTGCCAGCTGTTCGTCCGCCAGAGCCGGTAGTGGCGCCGCCGCAAACCGACAGTGCCCAATAAGCTCGGCTCCCCTCGCATCCCGCTTTTCATTTAGGATTGCTGGACAAGGTTGTCTGATCACCACCAAATGCGGTTAGCGTAACACTGCACTAAACTCCGACTGTTCAGCGGCCGATGTCGGAGAAAAAAAGTCCGAACTAGCGTCGATGATGCAACTCACTCGCCTCCGAAAGGCCCAGCCAGAACCCTGCCTGTCGACCTCCTGCGATCATGGCACTATGCTCCTGTTTTGCCCGACGAAGCAAATGACGGGAGACGTCATTCGAAATGGGCGGCACCGCTAGCGACCTGTTCTCGTCGGCTCGCAGGGGTGCGCCGGAGAGGCGAGTCAAACCACGATCCCTCGGCTTTTTGGCTCTCGGAACCCTGCCCGCCGCGTCCCCCAAGTCCACCCCCACCTAACCCATTGATCTTGCAACCCCCGTCTACTGTGCATGGGGTTGTTTTCGCACTTTTGTTGTTCCATGGCAGAACGCGAAGCGTTCAACGGTCGCGGCACCAGATCAACCGCCATCCACCAAGCGAGACCAACATGCACTCTTCCGCCATCGGCTGGGGCAACGGGCTCCTCGGCGTCATCATCTTCAGCGGCTCGCTGCCGGCGACGCGGGTGGCGGTCGGCGGCTTCTCGGCGCTGTTCCTGACGTCCGCGCGCGCCGTCATCGCGGCGCTGATCGGGGCGGCGGTGCTCGTCGTGCTCCGGCAGATGCGGCCGCAGCGGCAGGATCTCGCCTCGCTCACCATCGTCGCCATCGGCGTCGTGGTCGGCTTTCCCTTGCTGACGGCGCTCGCGCTCCAGCACATCACCTCGGCGCGCTCCATCGTCTTCATCGGCCTGTTGCCGCTGTCGACCGCGATCTTCGGCGTGCTGCGCGGCGGCGAGCGGCCGCGGCCGCCGTTCTGGCTGTTCGCTTGTCTCGGCAGCGCCACGGTGGCCGGCTTTGCCCTCTCCGGCGACGGCTCGGCGTCGCTCACCGGCGATCTCCTGATGGTGGCCGCGATCGTGCTGTGCGGCCTCGGCTATGCCGAAGGCGCTGCGCTGTCGCGCCGCCTCGGCGGCTGGCAGGTGATCTCCTGGGCGCTGCTGCTCGCGCTGCCTTTGATGCTGGCGCTCGCAGTGCTGACCTGGCCGCCCGTCTGGAGCGGCATCGGCGTGCCCGCCTGGATCGGGCTCGCCTATGTCTCCGTCTTCAGCATGTTCGTCGGCTTCATCTTCTGGTACCGCGGGCTCGCCATCGGCGGCATTGCCCGCGTCGGCCAGCTGCAGCAGCTGCAGCCGTTCTTCGGGCTCGCGCTCGCAGGTCTTCTGCTGCACGAGCCGGTCGCAGGAAGCATGATCGCCGCGACCGCGATCGTGGTCGCCTGCGTCTTCTTCGCGCGGCGGTTTGCCTGAGGCCTATCGCCTCACGCCTGCCCCATCACCGTCCGCGTCAACGCGCTCCTTGCGAATTTCTTCAGCGGCATCGGCTTGCCGAACAGAAAGCCCTGCACGAGATCGAAGCCGAGCTCGTTCGCGGCGACGAGATCGGCGCGGCTCTCGACCCCTTGCGCCACCGCGCGCGCGCCAAAGCTCTGGGCCAGCTCGACGATGTGACGGCACACCGTGCGCTTGAGCCGGTCATTGCCGCTGCCGGTGACGAACTGCCGGTCGGCCTTCAGCTTGACGAAGGGAATCTTGTCGAGGCCCATCAGCGCCGGCCAGTCGGCGCCGAGATTGTCGATCGACAGGGCGATATTGTGCAGTCCGACCTCGCGCGCGACCTCGGTCAGCAGATCGAGCTCGCGGATCGCCTCCTCGCTCTCGATCTCGACCGTCAGTCCGCCGAAGGCCGGATGCGTCGGCACGCGGCGGCAGAGATCGCGCACCGCCTGCGGCTCCCTGAGATAGGAGGCAGGAAGATTGATCGACAGATCGACCGGGCTTTGTTGCTCCAGCAGATAGTGCCAGTCTTGCACGGCGCGATCGATCACGAACTCCGACAGCTCGCGAAAATGCGGATCGTGCGGCTCCGGGATGAAATAGGCCGGCGGCACCACGCCCCAGGTCGGATGCCGCATCCGCACCAAGGCCTCGGCGCCGCTGCGCACCAGCGTCCGCGCGTCGACCTTGGGCTGGTACCAGAGCTCGAGCCAGCCGGCGTGCAAGGCCTCGCCGACATGCACGGCCGGGCTCGGCGCCGGCTCCTCCGGCAGCAGCATCGCAACGCGCTCGCGCAGCGTCTCCGCGGCAAACGGCGTCGTGAGCGGCGGCAGCATCGCAAGGCCATATTCCTCGCCGACCTGCCGCACGGCTTTGACGATGATCGACTCGCGGGCGCCGACCGCGAGAACTTTGCCGACAAAGGCCTCGCGCACCAATACTTCGAGGAATCGTCCCGGCTCGATGCCATCGGCGGCGACGCCGAGCAGGATCAGGTCCGGCAATTCGCTGGCGAGCACGGTCTGCAGCTCGTCGGCGCTGGCACATTCGCAGGTGACGAAGCCGAGATCCTCGAGCACCTCGCTGAGAAAGGCGCGCAAGTGACGCTTGCTGTCGGCCACGCAGGCGCGCGGCGTCACCTTTCGCCGTCCGAAGGTCACAGGCCTCCGTTCGACGAGTTCAGTAATCCCATCGTTCATCGTACACCACTCCCGTTCCGTGACGGTTTCTTAAACGCTGAGCGTGGGTTCAAATAAGGAGAGCTTCACATCGTTCTTGAATAATTTGAGTAACGTTAAGCCCTGCAATTCGAGCTAATTTGTCGACAGAATCTTCGAAAGGAATTTGCATACCCGAGCACCACACGCGCAGTACCGGTTGATGCAGATGAAATGTCTTTCGCGCGCGATCGGCGTGCGACTTGCCGATCGACGACGTCGAAGGAAGCGCTCGCGCGGTTGCTCCGACGCAGCGATGAAGCGGGTGCAACGTTAATCGGCGGTGGCTTTCACGTTGCGCCTTCCCGCGATGCGTGCGCCGTCGCCTTTCGCTCGTGACGGTTCTGCGACAACAGGTCCGGGCCGGCGGCCGCAAATGTGAAGCGCATCACATGCGCATTGCTGCATCTGCGCTATTGCTCCGCGCAGCCGGTGGTGGGCTGTCGAGGACTACAGCTATGTCGATGCGGCGAATGATCTATTGGTGGTTCAGATTCGTGCTGTCAGGGCGATTTATGGATCGCTTCCTGTGCCTGCCGCGTTAGCCGCGCTGCGCAACGTGCCCTTCGCGGCCAAGCCCCGATCTAGGTCTGCCCGATCAACTTGCGGAACGCCGCTGCACCGTCCTGCATCGCGTCGCGTCCCTTCCAGGCCAGATAAGTCAGCTTGCCGCCGAGCGTGTCGTGGCTGCGCAGCCGCCGCGATCCAAGAATGTGGCCGACATTGGCGGGGAAGCGGCTCACCTCGGCGGACACCAGCGCCGCGATCGCGTCCATCAATTGCTGGAGGCGGACGCCCCAGTCGCAATGTTCGATGCCGTCGATGCGGACCTTGAGCGCATATTCGGTATCATAAATTTCGGCGAGCAGGTCGCGGGCGACCAGCACCCGGTTGTGCCGAAGTGCGATACGAAGCGCGAGGCGCTTGTCGTCGAGCCGGTCGAGAACCATGGGAACGGCGCAGGCATAGGGCGTGGCGGCAACGTCTGCGGCGGCCTTGCTCGCGGCGGCCTTGGTGGCGAGCCGCGCCAATTGCCAGGACGTCTTCAATCGCCGCGCCACCAGCGCGAGCGCGAAGGGCAGCGCCTGGGGATGCGCCTTCTTGAAGGCGTCGAGCTGCGCGGTGATCTGGGCGACCTGGCCGTCGTCGAACTTCGCGATCTTCTCAGGCAGCTTCTCGTTGAACTTCGGTAGCGCATCGCCGGCGCGCAGCACATGAAGCATCTTCAAGACGTCGTCGAAGGCGCTGCGCGAGGCCGTGTATTGCGCAAGCTTGGCCCGCGCAGATTCGGCGCTCTCCGGCGAGGTGAGGGTGCTCTCGAGGACCTTGACGACCTTGGTCTGGAAGGTCGACGCGATCTTCTGCACTTCCTTCGGGTTGTTGGCCGCGACCTGCTCGGTGATCGCCTTGATGTAGTCGCGCGCCATGGTCGGCAGCAGATCGCGGCAGATCCATTCCCAGATCGGGGTGAGGGTGTTGCGCGAGATCCGCCCCATATTGGCGTGCTCGGGCGCGCCATCGATCAGCAGCAGCTCCAGCGGCGCGAAGAAATAGCGCGAAGGGTTGGTGGCGCGCGCCTGGGTCGATCCGTCCTTGCGGAACTCGGCGCGCAGGCGGGATTGGATGTCGGCCGAACCCGGCATGTCGATGCCGCACAGCTCGAGCCGTTCGAGCTCGCTGAGCAGGCAGCTGCGCGACAGCGGCGTCAGCCTCTGCAGGAATTCCGACAGCCGATCGATCTCGTTCATGGCACGCAATCTTTCGCAGCGTGTCCCGCGGGCTTGCGGGCCCAATGCGTGGAGGCATTTGCGCGCTCTCAACCTCCCTAGAGAAGCAAGTCGCCGTTAATTAATCCGTAAAACCCGGGGGGCGGACGTCAGGGGGAAGGCGGCGGCCAAGGGGTTCAGCCTGCTCGCCGAAGATCCTCGGGGAAGAACTCAACCCCTGCATGGTCGAGCGCGGCGTCGCGCAAGCACAAATTGTGCCGAAGCCGCCATTTTCGCGGAAAAATGCCTAAATCACCGTAGTCTTACGGAACAAAAAGTTAACCACAGACCGGCCCCGGTTCCGCTAAACGAGTGACATGGGGTCACAGAATGATACGGCCACCGATTCGCGGCGGTCGGAATGGCACGAAGGCAGCGCTGCTTCAGCTGAAGAGCCCGATTTCGTCCGCCTGAGCGCCGTCCGTGCCAAGGCGGCCGACGAAATGGCCGCTGCCATCGCCCGCGAGCTCAACGGCCCCCTGACTGCGCTCCTGCTCTATATGGGCGAGATCAAGCATCACAGCGATCAGCTCGCGCCGGTTACGAGCGATCGTGCCTATCTGCAGCGGGTGGTGGAGAACGCGCTGGCACAGACCGAGCGCGTTTGCGGTCTGGTCAAGCAGCTTGCCGGGCCGCACAAGGGCGGCTTGCCGATCCCGTCCAGCGCCGAGGGGGCAGAATCGAAGGCCGCCCGCGTGCTGCAGCCGCAGCGCGTGCCGAGCGCCGAACTCCTCGGCCCGTCGGGCCAGAAGCGGCTGACCAAGCGCGAGCGCGAGGTGCTGAGGCTGATCAGCGAAGGCTACTCGAACAAGCAGGGCGCGCTTCGCATGCAGATCAGTCCGCGCACCTTCGAGAGCCACCGCGCCGAGGCGATGCGCAAGCTCGGTGCGCGCAACACCGCGGACCTCGTCCGTGCGGCGCTGCTGCATTCGATCGACTGAGGTGGGGGGGCGCCGCCGGCAGGCGTGCGGACGAGGCTCCAGGAATCTCTCGAGAAGTCTGGGAAACCCGCCGCGCTCAGAAATAATCTTCGGCGAACGGACGTGCGCGCGAGGCGGGACGCAGCGGCTTGATCTCTTCCTTCGGCGCGTTCGGAATGATCGTGATGGTCCAGCGGGGAGGCATGCTCGATTCCTGCTCCAGCACCGAACGCACGAAGCCGGTCACGGTCGACTCGCCAGTCTTCACCGTCGCCATCCGGCCGTTGAACTGTGCGATGCGGAAGCGACGCACCTCCTTCTGGTCTGCGGTCTCGTAGGTGAACATGGAAAACCCTCCTGGTTTTCCGGGACTATCGCCACCTATGATTAGCCATCTCTAAAAATCCCAAACCGTAGAAGTACGGCGGGTTCCGCGCGGTCTGTGCCGGAGCGCTTTCGAGCGAAGCGGATACCGGTTCGCGCAATGCCGCTTTAGACCTGCGGCTCCTGCGCGCGCGCGGCGGCATAGGCGGCATCCATCAGGTCCAGGAGAGCGCGGAATTCGGCCTCGCCGAGGCCCTCCGCGGTCTTCTCCAGCCGCAACGCCAGCGCTGCGAGCCTGACATAGCCGAACGTTCCGGCCGCGCTCTTCAGCGAATGCGCTTCGCGTGCGATCCTGGCGTGCTGCTGCGCTAGCGAGAGCGTGCGGAACAGTTGCAGGCGCGCGCAGGTCTCGCTCCAGAACACATCGCGCACCTCACAGGCACCGTCCTCGCCGATCTCGCGCACCAGCGCTTCGTACGCGCGCGGCTCGCGCGCGGGTTTGGCATCGAGCGTCGTCTGCGCAGGCGCGACGGTTACGTCAAACATGGCCTTGCCTGCCTTGATCACGGTTGTCGCGCGGCACGTGCCGGCGCGAGGCATGCGCCGTGTCTACGGCCTTCGAATTTCAGTTCCGGTAGCAGGATGGCCGGTGTTTGCAGGCCGGCATTAGCAGGCGGTTTACCAATCGACCGCAGCGATCAGCGTGCGCCGAGCAGCCGGTCGTACTGGGCCTTCACGGTGGCGTAGCATTCGCACGCCGTCTGGCGCAGGCCGTCCAGGTTGGTGATCTGGATGTGTCCGCGGCTGTAGTGGATGAAATTGGCCTGCTGCAAGGAGTTGGCGACCAGCGACACGCTGTTGCGCCGCGCCCCGATCATTTGTGCCATGGTCTCCTGGGTCAGCAGCAGCCGGGAATCGCCCGACAGATCATGAGTGTGCAACAGGCACCGCGACAGCCGCGACTCCACCGGATGGGCGGCGTTGCAGCCCGCGGTCTGCTGCACCTGGGCGTAGACAGCCAGCCCATGGCGCGTGAGCAACGTGCGCAGGGTGCTGCTCTGGTCGGCGGCGATCCGCAGCCGGTCCAGATCCATCACCGAGGCGACGCCGGGAACCAGCACAATGGCGGTGTTCAATGCACGCGCATCGCCCATGATCGAAAGCGTCCCGAGCAGGCTGTCGCGGCCGATCATGGCGACTTGCACATGCTCGCCCTTGGCCAGCTCCACCACCAGCGAGATCACGCCGCGGTTGGGAAAATAGGCGCGCTTGAGCGTCTCGCCGGTCTCGACCAGCACGGCATCATGAGGCAGATCGACCGTTCGCAGGTGCGGGCGGATCAATTCATAATCGTCTGCCGGCAGTGCGGACAGGAAACCGTTGGATGGACGCACCGTCGTTTCCAAAGCTGCCTCCCCCGTTTCCTGCACCTCTCGAATCGCGCGCGCAATCACGTCCTGCGCGGGTAGTTCCATCATGTTCACGCCGGGATATATTGGCAATTGGGACAAGTTGTCCTCTGTGGCGGTGGGCCTGCGACGCTGAACTGATCCACCATGGGAGAAGTAGACGCATCGCAACGTAGCGCCGCCCCCGCTCAAGACAGATTTCCTGACCATTTCCGACTGTCGCGAGATGCGGACGCAGCAGATCAAAATCCGCAGCGTCGAGCAGTTTCAGCAGCTGATTGGAAGGGTGGCTGCTCGCGGTCATGCAAGTCAATCCGGCGGGTCCGATAGACGATCGCTGCGCCCGTTTGACATTCAGTGGCGAGGCGAACAAATACTAACCTAAAAGTTGTGATGTCGTTCATATACCCGTTGCTGCGCAAGCCGTTCACGCCGCGCGCGCTGCTCGTCGCCATCAACGATTGCCTGGAAGAGCATCGCCCCGACGGCGACGTTGCCTCGGCCGCGCGGCTCGGTTAGCGCGGCACGAGCCGCTTTGGCTGCAGGGTAACCGTTCGTTTACCTCGAGCACGGACCGGGCAGATCGCGGCAACACCGCAAAACGCGGATCGCGAGAGCGCCGCCGTTGTGGGCGGCTCAGTCCAACACCCTGCACGCCGTCTCTATCGCACTTCACGAGCAGGACTTTCCCGCGCGCCTCGTCCCGTTGTTATCGGCCCATTTACTTCGCACGGCTCCTCCCTTGCGGCGCGGAGCTGGTTCTGCCGAAAGGCGCTGCGGCATGCAGTCGAACCGCAAACTTCTCTTCAATATCCGTAGTAGCACGGAGGATGAAATTAACGGGACTGTGAAAGGGGATGTCTAACGATCCAGGATAGGGCGTCCGTCCGTGCAGGGATGGCTCAGGCGTCGGGTTTAGGTCCAGGTCAGTAAGGCGTAGCTCATGGATGATCTGTTGCGGGAGTTTCTGACGGAGACCAGCGAGAGCCTGGACACCGTGGACAATCAGCTGGTGAAGTTCGAGCAGGAGCCGAACAACGCCAAGATCCTGGATAACATCTTCCGCCTGGTCCACACCATCAAAGGCACCTGCGGCTTCCTCGGCCTGCCGCGGCTGGAAGCGCTGGCGCATGCCGGCGAGACCTTGATGGGCAAATTCCGTGACGGCATGCCGGTGACCGGGCAGGCGGTGACGGTGATCCTGTCCTCGATCGACCGCATCAAGGAGATTCTGGCCGGCCTCGAGGCGACCGAAGCCGAGCCTGAAGGCAACGACCGCGATCTCATCGACAAGCTGGAAGCGATGGTCGAGCAGGGCATGGCCGCGATGTCAGGCTCGGCGCAGCCGATGCCGGCTGGCACCGCTCCCGTTGCCGACGCGCCGCCGCTGGCGCCGGAAGCCCCTGTTGCCGCCGCGCCGGCAAAGGAGATGACCACGGGCTTGCTGGTCGAGCAGACCCTGGAGCGTCCCTTGCGCCCGGGCGAAGTCTCGCTCGACGAGCTCGAGCGCGCCTTCCGCGAGACCGCGATCGAAGCGCCGATCCCCGCGCCCGTTGCCAAGGCTGAAGCGAAGGCCGAGCCCGGCCCCCAAGCGCCGGTCGCAAAGGAAGCCGCAAAACCCGCCAAGCCCGCGCCGAAGAAGTCGATGGCCGACGAGAGCGCGAGCGAGGGCGACCGCATCGCCAACCAGTCGATCCGCGTCAACGTGGATACGCTGGAGCACCTGATGACCATGGTCTCCGAGCTGGTCTTGACCCGCAACCAGCTCCTGGAGATCTCCCGCCGCAACGAGGACACCGAGTTCAAGGTGCCCTTGCAGCGCCTCTCCAACGTCACCGCCGAGCTGCAGGAAGGCGTCATGAAGACGCGCATGCAGCCGATCGGCAATGCCTGGCAGAAGCTGCCCCGCATCGTCCGCGACCTCTCCAGCGAACTCGGCAAGCAGATCGAACTCGAGATGCACGGCGCCGACACCGAGCTCGACCGCCAGGTGCTCGATTTGATCAAGGATCCGCTCACCCACATGGTGCGCAACTCCGCCGATCATGGCCTGGAGACCCCCGCCGAGCGCGTAGCCAGCGGCAAGGGCGAGCAGGGCACCATTCGGCTCTCCGCCTATCACGAGGGCGGCCACATCATCATCTGCATCGCCGACAACGGCAGAGGCCTCAACACCGAGAAGATCAAGGCCAAGGCGCTCTCGAGCGGTCTCGTCACCGAGGCTGAGCTCGAGAAGATGAGCGAAGCGCAAGTCCACAAGTTCATCTTCGCGCCGGGCTTCTCCACCGCGGCCGCCATCACCTCGGTGTCGGGGCGCGGCGTCGGCATGGACGTGGTGCGCACCAATATCGACCAGATCGGCGGCACCATCGACATCAAGTCGGTGGCCGGCGAGGGAAGCTCGGTCACCATCAAGATCCCGCTGACCTTGGCCATCGTCTCGGCCCTGATCGTGGAGGCCGCCGGCGACCGTTTTGCCATTCCGCAGCTCTCGGTGGTCGAGCTGGTCCGCGCCCGCGCCAACAGCGAGCACCGCATCGAGCGCATCAAGGACACCGCGGTCCTCCGTCTGCGCAACAAGCTCTTGCCGCTGATCCACCTCAAGAAGCTGCTCAAGATCGACGACGGCGCGGCGTCCGATCCCGAGAACGGCTTCATCGTGGTGACCCAGGTCGGCAGCCAGACCTTCGGCATCGTCGTCGACGGCGTGTTCCACACCGAAGAGATCGTGGTCAAGCCGATGTCGACCAAGCTGCGTCACATCGACATGTTCTCCGGCAACACCATTCTGGGCGATGGCGCGGTGATCATGATCATCGATCCCAACGGCATTGCCAAAGCGCTCGGCGCCGCCGGCTCCTCGGCCCATGACATGGGCGACGAAGCCGCCGGCCACCACATCGGCTCGGGCGAGCAGACCACCTCGCTGCTGGTGTTCCGCGCCGGCTCGTCGCAGCCCAAGGCGGTCCCGCTTGGCCTCGTCACGCGCCTCGAAGAGCTGCCGGCCGACAAGATCGAGTTCTCGAACGGCCGCTACATGGTGCAGTACCGCGAGCAGCTGATGCCGCTGGTGGCCATGGAGGGCGTCACCATTGCCAGCCAAGGCGTCCAGCCGATCCTGGTGTTCGCCGACGACGGCCGCTCCATGGGCCTCGTCGTCGACGAGATCATCGACATCGTCGAGGAGCGGCTCAACATCGAGGTCGGCGGCTCTTCCTCCGGCATTCTGGGCTCGGCCGTGATCAAGGGCCAGGCCACCGAGGTGATCGACGTCGGCCACTTCCTGCCGATGGCGTTCGCCGACTGGTTCACCCGCAAGGAGATGAAGCCGTCGCTGCACTCGCAGTCGGTGCTGCTGGTCGACGACTCAGCCTTCTTCCGCAACATGCTGGCGCCGGTGCTGAAAGCCGCCGGCTACCGCGTCCGCACCGCGCCGACCGCGCAGGAGGGCCTGGCGGCGCTGCGCGCCCAAAACTTCGACGTGATCCTGACCGACATCGAGATGCCCGACATGAACGGGTTCGAGTTCGCGGAAGTGATCCGCTCCGACAACAACCTCGCTGCGACGCCGATCATCGGCCTCTCGGCGCTGGTGTCGCCGGCGGCGATCGAGCGCGGCCGCCAGGCCGGCTTCCATGACTATGTCGCCAAGTTCGACCGTCCCGGTCTGATCGCGGCGCTGAAGGAGCAGACCGCAGGCGCCGCGGGCGCCTCCGAGCTGAGCCGGGCGGCGGCGTAGAGCATGATCCGGACCCGAAGGGCCGCGTTAGCGCAAAGTGCGAAGCGGTTTTCCGACAAGATCATGCTCAGACAAAAGTCCGGGATCAGGAGACACACATGAGCAGCAAGACCCAATCCAGCGAAGGCGCCATGGTCGAATACGTCACCGCGATGATCGGCGGCCAGCTGTTCGGCCTGCCGATCTCCCGCGTCCAGGACGTGTTCATGCCCGAGCGCGTCACCCGCGTGCCCTTGTCCTCGCGCGAGATCGCGGGCGTCTTGAACCTGCGCGGCCGCATCGTCACCGTGGTCGACATGCGCTCGCGTCTCGGTCTGCCCAGGGACGAGGACGGCAAGACGGCGATGGCGGTCGGCGTCGACCTGCGCGGCGAATCCTATGGCCTGCTGATCGACCAGATCGGCGAGGTGCTGCGCCTGCCCGAGGACGGCATGGAGGAGAACCCCGTCAACCTCGACCCTCGCATGGCCAAGCTCGCCGGCGGCGTCCACCGCCTCGACGGCCAGCTCATGGTCGTCCTCGACGTCGATCGCGTCCTCGAGCTCGAAACCAAAGTGCAGATGGCTGCGTGAGCTAACGAAAACATCGAAGCCGGAGAACCAAAATGAAAACGTGTTTGGTCGTCGATGATTCCAGCGTCGTCCGCAAGATCGCGCGCCGGATCCTGGAAGGCCTGGAATTCGAGGTCACCGAGGCCGAGGACGGCTCGAAGGCACTCGAGATCTGTCAGCGCAAGCTGCCCGATGCGGTGCTGCTCGACTGGAACATGCCGGTCATGGACGGATTCGAGTTCATGGGCCACATGCGCCGCCTGCCCGGTGGGGATCAGCCCAAGGTCGTGTTCTGCACCACCGAAAACAACGTGGCTCATATCGCTCAGGCGCTCAGCGGCGGCGCCAACGAGTACATCATGAAGCCCTTCGACAAAGACATCATTGCCGACAAGTTCGCTGAAGTTGGTTTGATCCCGGTCGGACAAGCCATGGTCTGAGTGTGTCTGGCCCAAAGTGTTTGGGCCAGAGTGTTCCAGTACAGCTTTCTGAGAGGCCATCCGTGACCCCGACCGAGTACGAGTATCTGCGTAAGTTCCTGAAGGATAATTCCGGTCTCGACCTGTCCGCAGACAAGCAATACCTGATCGAAAGCCGCCTGCTGCCGCTCGCCCGCAAATCCGGGCTCTCCGGCATCGCCGAACTGGTGCAGAAGCTGCAAGCCGGCTCGCGCGCGCTGATCACCGACGTGGTCGAAGCCATGACCACCAACGAAACCTTCTTCTTCCGAGACAAGGTCCCGTTCGATCATTTCCGCGACCACATCATGCCGGAGATCATCAAGGCGCGCGCCGGCAAACGCAGCGTGCGCATCTGGTGCGCCGCCGGCTCGACCGGCCAGGAACCCTATTCGCTGGCGATGTGCCTGAAGGAGATGGGCGCGGCTCTCACCGGCTGGCGCGTCGAGATCATCGCGACCGACCTGTCGCAGGAGGTGCTCGAGAAGGCCAAGGCCGGCGTCTACAGCCAGTTCGAGGTGCAGCGCGGCCTGCCGATCCAGATGCTGGTGAAGTATTTCAAGCAGACCGGCGAGACCTGGCAGATCAATCCCGAATTGCGCGCGATGATCCAGCACCGGCAGCTCAACCTGCTGCACGATTTTGCCCAGCTCGGCACCTTCGATGTCATCTTCTGCCGCAACGTGCTGATCTATTTCGACCAGGACACCAAGATCAACATCTTCAACCGCCTGGCGCGCCAGATCGAGCCGGACGGCTTCCTGGTGCTGGGCGCCGCCGAAACCGTGGTCGGACTGACCGATACGTTCAGGCCAATTCCGGAGCGGCGCGGCCTCTACAAGCCGAACGATCCGCGCGCGGCAGCGGCCAAGCCGGTTCTCGCCGCTGCGGCGCCGCGCATGGCGGCGATGGCAGGACGATAGGCATGGCCGAGGATGGCAAGGGCGCCGAACGCGTGACGTTCAGCCGGGGCTATGATGTCTGCATCATGGCTATCGACGGCACCTGGCGGCGCGACTGCAAGCTCAACGCGATCTCCGACACCGACGCCATTCTCACGGTGGAGGGCTCGATCCAGGGGTTGAACCTGAAAGAGTTCTTCCTACTGCTGTCGTCGACGGGCCTCGCCTACCGTCGCTGCGAGCTGGTCCGCGTCAACGGCGCCGAAATGGACATCCAGTTCCTGCGCGGCAAGAACAGGAAGAAGCGCGGTACGGCCGGCGGCCATGACGCCGCGGCGTGATCTGGCCGCAGCGTCGCCACTCTTTCCGACGCGTTGCTTCACAATTGCTGAAAATTTCGGAATCAATTGGCCGCAGCTGCTTTACGTGGCCTAAGTGCGAGCCGTGTATCCATTGACGGTCTCAATCTCAGGATACGGCAATGCCCAGAAGTTCTCTTTCGCCCATCCCGTCAAACCTGCCCGACGTCGCCGAGCGGCGTGCGCTTCAGCTCCTGGTGGTCGACGACGACGCCACGCAGCGCCGCCTGATCACGGTCGCCGCCAAGCAGGCCGGCCACGAAGTCACCGTGGCGCCGTCAGTGGCAGACGCGATCGAGAAGCTCCGCGCTGCGCGCTTTGACTGCGTGACGCTGGATCTCGTGCTGGAGGATGGCGACGGCATCGACGTGCTGCGCGAGATGGCGAGCGCGAAATTTGCAGGCTCCGTGATCGTCATCAGCGGCATGGACGGCAAGCGCCGCAGCGCCGCCCGCAGCTTCGCCCGTTCCGTCGGGATCGAGCTTCAAAGTCTGCCGAAGCCGCTGGATCTCGCGGCTCTGCGCATCAGCCTCGCCAATCTCGGCAAGACCGCGATGGGCCTGCCGGCGATCCACACCTGGGGTGGCGTCGCCAACGATGCGATCGTGGAACGGCACCGCGCCTAAACCGCGGAGCTGCCATGCGATCGGACGCGGTCGTCCGCCGCGCTGCCGGATTCGGACAGGCATTGCAGGGCGTGGCCGAGGCCCGCCCGGCAGGCGTCGAGGGCCGCGTTCGCGGTGGCATAACGGGGCGTGACGTCGTCGAGTAAGAAAACGTCCGCGGAACCTTCCGGATCGCTGCCGTGTTCTTGATCCATGGCTGCGGCGATCCGGCGCATGCTGGTCTCGATCTGTGCGATCAGCAAGCGAAGGTCTGCCGCAATCAGTTCACGGCTCTCGACTTCGGGCGTTGCGACAAGAGGCGGCGTGTCAGCCAAATTTAGCATGGATATTCTCCGTCTCCAGCAATTAGGCGCCATGCCGCTACTTGTGCGTTAAGTCCATGTCCCGTACAAATACGGGTGGGCCGAATCCGCGCCGAGCGCCATAACGATTTGTGCGGACGCGAGTCCTTCATTGCCAACCGGATGTGGCACATGGCCGAACAAAGCTCTCGCGGTGAAATCTTCGTGGTCGACGACGACCCTGCCGTTCGTGACACCTTGTCGATGGTGTTGAAGGCGGCGGGCTATGAGGTGATCTGTTTTGCGGACGGCGCAGCGCTGCTTTCCGTCGCGCGAAACCGCACACCGGCTGCGATCCTGCTCGACGTGCATATTCCCGGAAAGTCGGGTCTCGACATCCTGAAGGAGTTGCACGGCGAGGACTATCCGGCGCCGATCTTCATGATCTCCGGGCAAGGCGACATCGCGATGGCGGTAGGTGCGATCAAGAGCGGCGCGCTCGACTTCATCGAGAAGCCGTTCCGCGGCAGCGAGATCGTCGGCCGGCTCGACGAGGCGATCGGCGCCTATGCACGCAGGCAGGCGGAGAACGCGTCTCCGAAATTCGGCTCGCTGCATTTCCCAGGACGCGAGCCGTTGACGCGCAGGGAGCGCGAGGTGCTGGAGCAGTTCGCCTCCGGCGCCTCCAACAAGGAAGCCGGCCGCACGCTCGGCATCAGCCCGCGGACGATCGAGGACCACCGCGCCAACATCATGAAGAAGCTCGGCGCCCGCAACGCCGCCGACCTGATCCGCATCGTGATGACCGCGGCCCAGCGCGCGTCATAGGACGAGATTTCTCTTTCGTGCCCCGGACGCAGCGCGTCACCGAAAGCGCGTTCACGCGCGTCTTCGACGCACTATGGTGATGCGCTGCTGAGCCGGGGTCCATCTTTCAAGCATCGCAAGACGTTCTGGGTCCCGGCTCTGCGTCGCAGCGCTTGCGGCGCTGCGCCTTGTCCGGGACACGAGAGCCATAAGCGCCTCAAGCGCTCAGCGCCTTGCGGATGATCCGCGCCAGATCCGATTTGCGATAGGGCTTTGCGAGCAGCAGAACACCCGAATCCAGCCGGCCGTGATGGATGATCGCGTTCTCGGTGTAGCCTGACGTGTAGACCACCTTGAGATCGGGGCGCGTCTTCTGAAGCTCGTCGGCGAGCTGCCGTCCGTTCATCTTGCCGGGCATGATGACGTCGGTGAACAGCAGGTCGAACGGTTTTCCGGCGGCGACGATCGCGAGCGCCTCGGCGGCGTTCGCGGCCTGCAAGGTGACGTAACCCAGCGAATGCAGTTGCGCCAGCACGTAGTCCCGCACCAACCGGTCGTCCTCGACGACGAGGATCGTCTCGTGTCCGCCCTCGATCGTCGCCGGCGTCACGCCCTCGCCGACCGCCGTCGGCGACTTGCCGGGCGGCAGATACATCTTGATCGTGGTGCCGTGACCCTCCTCGCTGTAGATCTTGATGTGACCTGCGGACTGCTTGATGAAGCCGTAGACCATCGAAAGCCCGAGCCCGGTGCCTTTGCCCGGTCCCTTCGAGGTGAAGAAGGGGTCGAACACCCTGGCCAGCATGTTCGCAGGGATCCCGGTGCCGGTGTCGCTCACGGCGATCAGCACATAGTGCCCCGGCGGCACATCGTTGGCGCTGGCATACACCTCGTCGAGATAGGCGACGCCGGTCTCGAGGATCAGCTTGCCGCCGCCGGGCATGGCGTCGCGGGCATTGAGGGCGAGGTTGAGGATCGCGGTGGTGAGCTGGTTGGGATCGACGATCCCGACGCAATTCTCGTCCTCGAACACCGATTCGATCTGGATCTGCTCGCCCAGTGTCGGCCGCAACAGCTTCGCGGTGTCGACGATCAGCGAGTTGATGTCGATCTCGCGCGGCTGGAGCGGCTGCTTGCGCGCGAAGGCGAGCAGGTGCTGGGTCAGATCGGCGCCGCGCGCGGCGGCCTCGTCGATCATCTTCGTGATGGCCGCGAGCTGCGGCTCCTTCGCGACCGCGTCCGCGAGAATCTCGATGGTCCCGGTGATGACGGTGAGAATGTTATTGAAGTCATGCGCCACGCCGCCGGTAAGCTGGCCGACGGCCTCCATTTTCTCGGCATGGCGGATGCGCTCCTCGGCGGCGAACTTGTCGGTGAGGTCGCGGATGAACCCGTTGAACACAAAGCCATCGCGGCGTTTCAGCTCGGTAATGCTGAGTTCGACCTTGATAGCGGTTCCGTTACGGCGCTGGGCCTCGATATCGAAACGGCGGCCGAGGATTGCGGCTTCTCCGGTCGCCAGGAAACGCTCCATGCCGGCCGTGTGCGCGGACCGTTGAGCTTCTGGTATGATTAATGTGGTGAGCTTCCGGCCGATCGCCTCGCTACGAAGCCAGCCAAAGATTCTCTCGGCCTGCGAGTTCCAGTCCAGTATCGTTCCGGTTTCGTCGATTTGCACAAAACCATCGAGCGCGGTCTCGACGATGCTGCGGGCGAGGCGCTCGCTCTCGCGGAGCGATTCCTGCGCGAGCCGAGCCTCCGTCATGTCGCGTCCGACGAAGAAGAAACGCTGCGCCTGCTCGGACCAGTTGCCGAGCCAGGACAGCCAGACGTCGTGTCCGTTCTTGTGCAAGCAGCGAGTGTCGCCGAGCCTGCGATGTTCGCCACGCCGCACAGCGCGCATGTCCGCGCGCGACTGCTCCAGATGGTCGGGATGCGTGAAGTCGGCGCCGCTGCGGCCGATCATCTCCTCGGGCCGGTAGCCGAGAATGGCCTCGCTGCTCGGGCTGATCTGCACGATATGGCCCCGCGCGTCCATGACCATGATCAGGTCCTGCGACGTCTCGAAGATCTGGCGCCGCTCCTCGAGCTGCTGCTGCAGCGCCCGCTCGGCGCGGCGTGCCTCGGTGAGGCTGCGCGCAGATCCGGAGGCGCCGATGATCTCGCCCGACGGTCCCTTGATCGGCGACAGGCTGAGCGAGATCTCGACCGGCGTTCCGTCCTTGCGCAGGCGCACCGTCTCGAAGCGTTCGATCGGCTCGCCGCGCGCGATCCGCCGCAAATAGTCCTTGCCATGCTCGCGGCGGTCGGGCGGGACAATGATCGACGTCGGCTTGCCGATCGCCTCATCCGCCGAATAGCCGTAAAGACGCTCGGCGGCCGGGTTCCAGCCCGTGATGACGGCATCGAGCGTCTGCATCACGATCGCATCGTCGGACGATTCCACCGCGGCGCTGAACAGGCTCGCGCGCGCCGCGTGATGGCTTCGCGCGGCCTCGGTGCGGCGATGCTCCTCGATCTCGCGTTCGAGCGCGGCTGTTTTCGCCCGGGTTTCCTCGACCATGTGGGCAAAGGCCCGTGCCAGCACGCCGGTCTCGCCGCTGGCATCGACGGGTATGTCCGCGGGACGTCCGCTGCCGATGGCCTCCACCGCCTCGGTCAGACGCCCGATCGGGCGGGTCAATGAGCGCGCCAGCAGCACCGCGAGCGCGGCTGCAGCGAGAACGGCGAGCACGCCGACGAGCAGAGACGTTCTTTGAATGGCGGCCGGCACGCGGCCGAAGACGGACGGGGGAACGGTCACGATGATGGCGACCCATTCCTTGCTCGCAAGCAGTGCCGGCGCGACGGCCGCGCCGCTCGGCCGCGCCCGACTCATCGGTTGTGAGCCGCGTGGTTACGTCCGACGTGCCAGCCAGGGCCGAGAAGAATGGAAAGTCATTGCGCCAATCGGTGGGACGGCCGCGCAATGAGCCGAATTCCCGCGTGCGGTCGGGATGCACGAGATAGTCGCCGCGCGAATTCACGACATACAGCTCTCCTCCCGAACTCCTGGTCGAGCGGATGCGGTCGAGCGCCGGGCGCATGTCGATATTGGCGATGACGATCCCGAACGGCTTGTTGTCCGGCGTGAACAGGGGGGTCGCGACGCGAAGAGTCGGAATGTGCGGCTCCGTGGTGCCGCCCTGCCGCGTGGCGAGATCGACGGGCGAAACATAGATCTCGCCCGGCGCCAGCCGTATCGTTTCCTGGAAATAGGTTCGCTCGCCCTTGCCCTCCAATTCGTCGTCGGGGACGATCCGGGCCGTTCCATTCGGGCCGGAGCGATCGACGCGGACCAGCTCGCGCTGGTTATCGTCCAGACCGATAATTCGAAACTGCCCATAGCTGGGCTTGGCATCGATCTCGGCCGCAAGCCGCGCCGCGATGCGCTCGCGCCAGGTCTTTTCAGAGACGCCGTCGGAAGCGTCGATTCCTCCGCCGAGGCGAGCGCGGATCAGGCCATTGATTGCCGCGGCGGAGCGATAGCCGGTCAAATCGCCGCGAGCGCCGGCGACGTAAGATTCGAGATTGGCCGCCAGCAGGCGCGACTGGGCTTCGACCCGCTCCAGGACCCGCGGAATGACGGCCTGTGTCGTGTTGCGATAGCCCAGCCATCCGACGGCGGCCACGGTGACCGCTACCAGCAGGATCATCGCGATGGCCAGCCGCGTTGTCAGCGTCGTTGCAAGTCTCATGGGGATATTCGCAGGAATGGCCGTATCGCCGCGCCATTTCTGGCCTGGAGCAGAGGAGGTGTTCTTGTCATCGGCAGCCGGAGCGGACATCGGAGCCCTCCGGCTCGCCCGCGTTCAGGCAACCATCGACCACGGCAAGCAGTGCGCCGGGTCGGAACGGCTTTTGCAGGCTTGCCACCGCGCCGAGCTTGGTCGCCATCTTCAGGAAGTCCGGCTCCGCATAGGGATCCGGCGTGATCGAACGGCCGGAGATGACGACGATCGGAATGGCCGGGGCTTGCGCCCGAATGTGACGCATCGTCTCCAGGCCGTCCATGCCGGGCATGAAGATGTCGAGAAACAGTAGGTCGAATGAGCTGGCCTCGAACAGCGCCAGTCCCTCGCGGCCATCGCCGGCGACCGTCACGTGATGACCAGCCCGTTCCAGCAGCAGCCGGAGGGTGATCTGTACGGCCGGATCGTCATCCACGATCAGGATGTTGGCCACGCCTGAAGTCCTCCGGGGTCGCGTGAGACTTCCAGCGACCTCAAATCAAAGCAACAAATGTGAAATTGTTGCGCGGATTCTGCCCGTGCCGCAAGCGCCTCGCGTTTGCTGCGATGGCTCTTCCTGGCGCGCGGGCAGGCAATGCCTTGTACAGCATACACACTCTTGCGTGCATATGAGCTAAACTTTGGTTCTGGAATGGCGTTAAGCCGTTTCAGCAACGGGAGATATTGTTCTCGCCGTAGTTGTACGGAACCGAGCTTTCACTATAGGTTAAAGGCGACAGATTACAATCTCAGATAGTTTTCGTATCGGCATTTTCGCGCATTTCTCATTCCCGTATTCCGCATCCGACGAAGGCCGGCCTCCCACCGGCCATCAGCACGAGACCCTGTCATGTTCAGATCGATCGCGAACACCGGACTTCGCACCCGGCTGCTCGGCGGCTTTGCGTTGATCTGCGGCCTGCTCGCGGCGATCGTGATCTATACCGGTTCCTATTGGTCGCAGGCCTACCTTCGCGGCCAAATTCCGCCAAGCGGCTGATATGTGCGCCAGAACAACCATCGAGAGAGTATTGCGAGCGCTACTGGGCGAAGCGGACATCAACCTGCCGACAATCCTTGATGAATCCGTCGAACATGACCCATAGCGTTCATTTGTGATCATTCGATCGTCTCGAAGCTGCTACTAATTGACTTGTTGGATAAGACGCTCGACCTGTCGATCCGAACGCCGTCCGTGCAGCGATACGGTGATCGCATGAGACGATTTGCCGTTTTTGCCGTTACAGTGTCCGCTCTTCTGGTTGTGCTGCTGTCCTTCGCGTCGGCAGCCACAGCTCAATCGGTGCGAAGTGTGGCGCGGATCGGCGTGCTTTGCGTGCCTGCCTGCAAGGTTCCCTATATTGAGGCGTTTTCGGACGAGCTTCAAAAAATTGGCTGGGTCGAGGGCACGACCATTGCGACTGAGCGGAAGGATCCGGATTATCACCTCGACCAGCTTCCGGCGCTCGCAGCCGACCTTGTGCGGTCGAGACCCGCTCTCACCGTTGCCTTCTCTCCTTTTGCTGCGCGCGCTGCAAAGAACGCCACCTCGGACATACCAATTGTAATAATCCTGGTCGCCGATCCGGTCGGTATGGGACTTGCGTCGAGTCTTGCCCATCCTGGCGGAAACCTGACGGGCGTCGCTACAATGGATCGGACCGATTTTGGAGGAAAGTTTCTTGGTATTCTTCGAGAGGTTTTGCCACAGGCCAAGCGCGTGGCAGTTTTTCTCAACACCTCAAACGAGATGCATCGGCTGGTGTTTCCGGAGACGCCAACTGCGGCCGCCAAGCTCGGCTTTCAGCTCGACGTAGTCGATGTGCACGAAGTGGGCGAAGTACCTCGCGCCGTTGCCGCCGCGAAAAGCCGAGGAGCAGAGGCGATGGACATATTTAGTGACCCAATCTTTCCGCCGAACCGTATGGCCGATCTCGCGGTCCAGGCCGGCCTACCATCAATCTCCTTCGATGCCGGCTTTGCGCGAGCAGGCGGATTGATTTCCTACGGGCCGGACTTTCCTGCCTTGGCTCGAATGGGGGCCCATTATGTCGATCGAATTCTGAGGGGGGCCAAAACGGCCGAGCTTCCTATCGAGCAACCCACCAAATACCTGCTTGTCATTAATCTCAAGACGGCGAAATCGCTCGGTATCGAAATCCCGGCATCCCTTCTCGCGCGCGCGGACGAGGTGATTGAATAAGACTTGTCACTTCCGGTGTTGGCCCATCGCGACAGCGGCGATGCCGATTATCGCGAGCCGGAGCGGCGCAACGGCCGCGACGTGGCCTGAGGCGGAATCGCCTTAAGTTGAATCGATCGCGCGTGCGCTCGTGCACCTCTCCCGCTCGGGGTGAGGCCGAGCGCAAGCTGAGCGTGGCGCCCTGATCGCGGCCGAGCTGGTGTTCGGCGTGTGCTCGGGCCAGGGCGGGCTCGGCTGGTTCATCTTGGAGAACCGCAATCTCCTCGACATACCTGCGGTCTTCGCAGGCCTCTTGACGGTGATCATCATCGGGCTCTTTGTCGAGAAACCTGAGTCGAGAAACCTGATCTTCCGCGCCATCGAGCGGAACACCGTCCAGAAATGGGGCACCCAATCATGACCAAGAAGAAGACGCCCGACCAGCTCCGCAGCGCGCGCTGGTTCGCGCCCGACGATCTTCGCTCGTTCGGCCACCGCTCCCGCACCATGCAGATGGGCTACGCGCCGGAGGAGTGGAAGGACCGGCCGATCATTGCGATCCTCAACACCTGGTCGGATGCGCAGCCCTGCCACATGCATTTCAAGTCGCGCGTCGATGACGTCAAGCGCGGTATCCTGATGGCCGGCGGCCTGCCGCTGGAATTGCCGGCGCTGTCGCTGTCGGAATCGCTGCTGAAGCCGACCACCATGCTCTATCGCAACCTGCTGGCGATGGATGCCGAGGAGCTCCTGCGCAGCCATCCCGTCGACGGCGTGGTGCTGATGGGCGGTTGCGACAAGACCACGCCGGCGCTGCTGCTCGGCGCGACCTCGATGAACATCCCGGCGATCTACCTGCCGGCAGGCCCGATGCTGCGCGGCAATTGGAAGGGCAAGACGCTCGGCTCCGGCTCAGACGGCTGGAAATACTGGGACGAGCGCCGCGCCGGGAAGATCTCCGACAAGGACTGGCTCGACATCGAAGCCGGCATCGCCCGCAGCTACGGCACCTGCATGACCATGGGCACGGCTTCCACCATGACCGCGATTGCCGAGGCGATCGGCATGACGCTGCCGGGTGCGTCCTCGATTCCCGCGGCCGACGCCAATCACATCCGCATGGCCAGTGAATGCGGCCGCCGCATCGTCGAGATGGTCTGGGAGGATCTGACGCCGAGGGTGATCCAGACCCGCAAGGCGTTCGAGAATGCGATTGCGGTCGCCATGGCGATGGGCTGCTCTACCAACGCGATCATCCATCTGATCGCGCAGGCCCGCCGCGCCGGGCAGGACATTGGCCTGGACGATTTCGAGAAGGCCAGCCGCAAGGTGCCTGTGATCGCCAACGTCCGGCCCAGCGGCAATGCCTATCTGATGGAAGACTTCTTCTATGCCGGCGGCCTGCCGGCGCTGATGGGCCAGATCAGGCAACATCTGCATCTCGATTGCATCACCGCCACCGGCAAGACTCTCGGCGAGAACATCGAGCATGCCGAAGTGCACAATGACGACGTGATCCGGTCGGTCGACAATCCCATCTACAAGGAGGGCGCGCTCGCCGTGCTCAAGGGCAACCTCGCGCCCGACGGCTGCGTCATCAAGCCAAGCGCCTGCGCACCGCGCTTCCTCAAGCATACGGGCCCAGCGCTGGTGTTCGACGACTATCCCTCGATGAAGAAGGCAGTCGACGATCCGAACCTCGACGTCACGGAGGACCACATCCTCATCCTGCGCAATGCGGGGCCGCAGGGTGGGCCGGGCATGCCGGAATGGGGCATGCTGCCGATCCCGACCAAGCTCGTGAAGCAGGGCGTGCGCGACATGGTGCGCATCTCGGACGCGCGCATGAGCGGCACCAGCTATGGCGCCTGCATCCTGCACGTCTCGCCCGAATCCTACATCGGTGGTCCGCTGGCGCTGGTGCAGAACGGCGATCGCATCACGCTCGACGTCGCCGCACGCACCATCAATCTCGATGTGAGCGAGACCGAGCTCGCAAAGCGCCGCGCCGCCTGGAAGCAACCCGAGCGCCGCTTCGAGCGCGGCTATGGCTGGATGTTCACAAAACACATCAAGCAGGCCAATGACGGCTGCGACTTCGACTTCCTCGAGACCGATTTCGGCGCGCCGATCGGCGAGCCGTCGATTTATTGACTGTCGTTCCGGGGCGATGCTTACGCATCGCCCCGGAATGACGAAAGAGAGAGTGTACCAAATGACAAAACTCAGCGAAGCCACCCGCAACAAGCTCCAATCCGTCTCCACCGCCACCGTCGCCACCGCGCTGTTCAAGCGCGGCCTGCGCATCCAGATGATCCAGGATGTTCGCCCGTTGAGCCCCGACCAGCCGACCATGGTCGGCGAGGCCTTCACGCTGCGCTACATGCCGGCGCGCGAGGATCTCAACACCATCGAGGTGTTCAGGGATCGTTCCCATCCGCAGCGCAAGGCGGTCGAGGATTGCCCGCCGGGCGCGGTGCTGGTGATGGACAGCCGCAAGGACGCGCGCGCGGCCTCAGCCGGCGCGATCCTGGTGACCCGGCTGATGAAGCGCGGCGTCGCCGGCGTCGTCACCGACGGCGGCTTTCGCGACTCCGCCGAGATCGCCAAGCTCGGTTTTCCCGCCTTCCACCACCGCCCCTCGGCGCCGACCAACCTCACGCTGCACCAGGCGATCGAGATCAACGTCCCGATCGGCTGCGGCGACGCCCCGGTGTTCCCCGGCGACGTCATCCTCGGCGATGCCGACGGCGTCATCGTGATCCCCGCACATCTCGCCGATGAGATCGCGAACGAGACTTTCGAGATGACCGCGTTCGAGGACTTCGTCACCGAGAAGGTCGGCAAGGGCCGCGGCATTTTTGGTCTCTATCCGGCGACCGATCCGCAGACGCTCACCGATTTTGGGGAATGGCGGAAGAGGAACGGGAGGTAGTTCCTTCGCCTCTCCCCGCTCGCCGGGGGGGGGGGGAGGCCGGAATTCGCAAAGCGAATTCCGGGTGAGGGGGAGTCTCCGCGAGCTTCACTGCCGGTGTGTTCGCGGATAGAGCCCCTCACCCCGACCCTCGTAAGAACGGGGAGAGGGAGAAGAGTTAAGCCTCCGCCATCCCCGCCGCCCACAGCGCGAACGCATACACGATCGCGACTTCATCCAGCCGATCAAATCGACCCGAGGCGCCGCCGTGGCCGGCGCCCATGTTGGTGCGGAGCAGGACCGGGCCGCCGCCGGTCATGGTGGCGCGCAGGCGCGCGATCCACTTGGCGGGCTCCCAATAGGTGACGCGCGGATCGGTCAGCCCGCCCATCGCCAGGATCGCCGGGTACTGCCTCGCTGCGACATTGTCGTAGGGCGAGTACGACAGGATGGTGCGAAAATCCTTCTCGCTCAGAAGCGGGTTGCCCCATTCCGGCCATTCCGGCGGCGTCAGCGGCAGCGTGTCGTCGAGCATCGTGTTGAGCACGTCGACGAACGGGACCTCGGCGACGATGCCGGCGAACAATTCGCCGGCGCGGTTCGCCACCGCACCCATCAGCATGCCGCCCGCCGAGCCGCCATGGCCGACGATGCGCTTTGCGCTAGTGTACTTCGCATCGATCAGCGCGCGGGCGCTTGCCGCGAAATCGTCGAACGAGTTCGTCTTCTTCTCGCGCTTGCCGTCGAGATACCAACCCCAGCCCTTGTCGGCGCCGCCGCGGATATGGGCGATGGCATAGACGAAGCCGCGGTCGACCAGCGACAGCCGATTGGCGCTGAACGAGGCCGGCATCGCCATGCCGTAGGAGCCGTAGCCGTAGAGCAGCAGTGGCGCCGAGCCGTCGAGCTTGAGCCCGCGGCGATGCAGGATCGACACCGGCACCTCGGCGCCGTCATGTGCCTTTGCCATGATGCGCGTGGTGACATAGTCGGCAGCGTTGTGGCCGGACGGGATCTCCTGCCGCTTGCGCAGCACGCGCGTGCGCTTGATCATGTCGTAATCGTAGACTTCCGACGGCGTCGTCATCGACGAATAGGCAAAGCGCAAATTCGTCGTCTCGAATTCGTAGGAGCCCATCGTATCCAGCGAATAGGCAGTCTCGTCGAACGCGATGGCGTGCTCTTCTTTCGTTGCGAGATCGCGGATCACGATCGACGGCAGCGCATTGGCCCGTTCCAGCCGCACCAGATGGCCGGCATAGAGATCGAGGTCGATGATGTAGATGCCGGGCCGATACGGAATCAAATCGCGCCAGTTCTTGCGCTCGGGCTGGCTGAGCGGCGCGGTGACGATCTTGAAGTCGATGGCATCGTCCGCATTGGTGAGGATGAACAGCTCGTCGCCGCGGTCGGCGAGCGAATATTGCACGCCCTCCTCGCGCGCGGCGACGAGGCGCGGCGGCGCCTCGGGATGGGCGAGATCGATCAGCCGTTGCTCCGAGGTCTCATGGTCGCCGCCCGCGATCACGCAGAAGCGGCCGCTGGTGCTCTCGTGCAGATGGGTGAACCAGCCGGCATCCTGCTCCTCATAGACCAGCGTATCGTCGGCCTGCCTGGTGCCGAGCCTGTGACGCCACACCTGCATCGGCCGGTGATTGTCGTCGAGCTTCACATAGAAGAAGCTCTTGCAGTCCGCGGCCCAGACCACGCCGCCATCGGTCTCCTCGACGAGATCGTCGAGGTCTTTGCCGCTGGCCCAGTCGCGCACGCGGATGGAGAAATATTCCGAGCCCTTGGTGTCCGCGCTCCAGGCCTGCAGCTTGTGATCGTACGAGTGCCGGCTGCCGCCGAACTTGAAATATTTGTGGTTCTTGGCGAGCGCATCGCCGTCGAGCACGATATGGCCCTCGCCGCCGTCGCGCGGCATGCGGCCGAACAACTCGTGCTGCCCGCCCTCGCGAAATCTGCGGAAATAGGCGAACGGCCCGTCCGGCGACGGCACGCTGGAATCGTCCTCCTTGATCCGTCCCCGCATCTCGCGCACCAGCGTCTTCTGCAAGGGTGCGGTGTGTCCGAGCAGGCTTTCGGTGTAGCCGTTCTCTTCGTCGAGATATTCGCGGATATCAGGGTCGAGCACCGCGGGATCGCGCAGCACCTCCTGCCAATTCTCGTCCTTCAGCCAGCCATAGTCGTCGTTCACGGTGATGCCGTGCCGCGTGAAGGAATGCGGCCGGCGCGGGGCGACGGGCGGCTGGGAAGGCGTCTTGGCTTGTGTCACTCGATCCTCATTTGTGTCCGAAGTCGCTGTTCTTCGCCTCTTCCCGCCCTTGTCCGCCGAAGCTTCGGCGAAGGCGGATGCGGGGAGAGGTCGGAATTTGCGAAAGCAAATTCCGGGTGAGGGGGTACAGGTCTCTCGACCATCTCATCCGCGGAGAGCAGGTCGCAGCCTATGCGCTGCCGCACTATGCGCTTTTCGTGACCCATTTTCCGCATCTGATCGCAGGACTGTTCCTCCACCGGCCTGCGTCGGAATTCTTTCCTCGGGTCTGGGCTGCCATGTTGCCTCAATGTACTCGTTGTGGCAGATGGCTGAAATGAGCGGTCCGTATTGCGAATTGCCTGGCAGGCTCGGGGGCGCGGATGTATCACGTCTTTATCAGTTATGCCCAGAAAAACGGGGAAATTGCAGCCAGCCTTGCCTCTCAGCTTGACGATCTGGGTCTTCGGGTATTCTTGGCCGAGCGCAACTTGAATGCCGGTGAGAACTGGGAACCTGCGATTCGCAGTGCGCTGAAGAACGCCAAACTTGTGTTGTGCTTGATTACGCCCGAGTCCAAGACAAGCGGGTGGGTACATGCTGAAGCAGGAGCTGCATGGGTTTTGGAAAAGCCGTTACTGCCTGTATTTCGGCACGTTGATCCGAGAGAGTTGATCGACATACTCCGAATGCCGCAGGGCCGCACGATAGAGACATCCGCGCAGATAGGTATTCTCCTTGACGATATATGCAAAATCTTTTCGGTATCGCGTTTCGATCGATCAGGCGCCTCGGGGGAGGGCGAGGAATTTACTTCGCCGATGGGATGGCAAAATCTCTTGAAGATTGGACGATGGTATCGTCGGGATGAGGATAAGACTCTGATCGGCAGCGGGATGCACAATTATGTGCTGTCGCATGGGCATTACTCGACAGGGATATCGATTGATGCCGTACTTCGATTCATGGACCTCGCGCCTGTCAATCGGCTCGACGCTGTGAATGCTGGCATCGTGTTTGGCTGGGCGACGCCTCGCGGTGTGCGCAGGTACTATAACCTCTTGCTCAATCAGGAGCGGATGTTTCTTGAACTGATTGGCGACCGCGGCGGTGACGCTTATCTCGACTTTCAGCACCTAGACGACGGAATACAGTTCTCCATGGAGGAGGGGGCTACGTACTCGATCAGCATCACAATCGCGGACCGTCGCCTCGCGACTCGAGTCGTGGGTCCATACGACCAATGGTTCTATTCCGCCGCGCTGCCTGAGGATCCGCTAGGCCGTGTCGGATTGAGGCCGTGGCGGAGCCGCATTGAGTGTGAAAAGTTTGTAGTACGAGGTGTTTGAGGCCCCGGCAGGTTCTCCCACTGCAATCCAAGCGCGAGCCGAAACATCGATGGGGATGGTGCCTCATTGTGCCGTAGCCCGCATGAGCGGAGCGATATGCGGGATCTCGCGCAAGAATCCCGGGTGTCGCTTCGCTCACCCGGGCTACAAAGCGCTGATTTTCCCCTCGCCCACAAGGGGAGAAGGAAGAAGGGCGTCGTTCGCAGGGACGACAGCGGTGTTTGTGGCTGCGCCTTACGTTACACCGCCACTTCCTCGCCAAGATACGCCACCGCCGCCTCCAGCCCACCCTTGCCGTGCGGGATCTTCAGCGCGTTCAGGCCCACCTCGATCACGCCCAGCGTGCCGAGCAGCATCGGCGCATTGACATGGCCCATATGGGCGATACGGAAAGCCTGTCCCGAGAGGTCGCCGATGCCGGTGCCGAGCACGACGCCGCATTTGTCCTTGCAATAGCGTTGCAGCACGGCCGGGTCATGGCCGTTGCTCATCGTCACCGTGGTTACGGTGTTGGAGCGCTCGCTCGCTTCCGCGACGTTGAAGCCGAGCACCTGGCCTTCCGACCACACGGAGACCGCGCGGCGCGCGGCTTCGCCGAGCAGGCTGTGGCGGCGGAAGGCGTTCTCCAGCCCTTCCTCGTGCAACAGGTCGATCGCCCGGCGCAGCGCGAACAACAGATGCACCGGTGCGGTGCCGGCATATTTGCGATAGTTCTCGGTGCCCTCGCGCTCGCTCCAGCTCCAATAGGGCGTCGACATGTTCGCCTTCTTGTGCACCTCGAGCGCGCGCGCATTGGCGGCGACGAAGCCGAGGCCTGGCGGCGTCATCAGGCCCTTCTGCGAGCCGGACATGGCGACGTCGATGCCCCATTTGTCCATCTCGAAAGGCATGCAGCCGAGCGAGGCGACGGTGTCGACCATGTAGAGCGCGGGATGGCCGCTGGCCTTGATCGCCTTGCCGATCGCCTCGATGTCGTTCTGCACGCCGGAGGCCGTGTCGACCTGGACCACGACGACGGCTTTGATCTTGTGCTCCTTGTCGCGGCGCAGGCGTTCCTCGACCTCGTGCGGCCGCACCGCGCGGCGCCAATCGCCCTTGAGCACCTCGACCTCGGCGCCCATCAGCGCCGCTGCATTGCCCCAGCCGATCGCAAAGCGCCCGCTCTCCAGCACCAGCACCTTGTCGCCCCGCGACAGCACGTTGCTCAGCGCCGCTTCCCAAGCGCCGTGACCGTTGGCGATGTAGATGTAGGACTTGCCCTTAGTCGCAAACAATTTCGAGATGTCGCCGAGCAGGCTCTCGGTCAGGTCCAGCATTTCCTTGGAGTAGATGTCGATCGCCGGACGGTGCATCGCCCGCAGCACCTCGTCGGGCATCGTGGTGGGCCCGGGGATGGCCAGAAACTCCCGGCCCGCGCGAACGGTCATTGCTGTCAGTCCTTGTTGCTTGAGAACAGGATGGTGGGTTGCTGAGTCTCACTTTTACGCGGCGTTGGAGGCCAAGAAAAGCGCGCAAAACGCAGGTCTGGGGCTCTTATCTCTTGGTCTCCCGGCAACCGGCCGCTTCGGCCTCTTCGACCGAGCAGAACCAGCGCGTGCCCTTGCTGATCTTCATCTTGATCTGGGTGTACCAGCGGCTGGTCGGCTGGTGATAGATGCATTCGCCGGCGCTGTTGACGTTGCCCTTGATGGTGCAGTCCGGCGACGGCGCCACCGGCCCCGAGGCCGAGGCGAGCAGCACCGCATGCGCCCCATCAGGCGGCTTGGTGGCGCCGAGGATGACGGTCTTCTTGTTGCGGACCCGCCAGTCCCAGGGCGCGATGAAGGCGCCCTGCCACATCCCGGCCTTGGCATCGCGCGCGGCCTTTTCATCCAGCTCATAGTCGCGGGACATGTGGGTGTAGGCCAGTGCCCAGCCGCTGCGCACCAGCCATTTCTGGATGTCCTCGCCGCCGACCTCGCAGCGCGCCACGGTGCGGCCGCGCCGGTCGATCGATCTCGTGTGGCAGACCCAGGTCTTGCCCTCGGCGAATTTGGCGAGCTCGTCGCGGGCCGCGACGCCGCAGGTCCAGCGCTCGCTCTTGGTGTTGAGACAGAGCTGGTCGATCGCGGGCGCGTCGATACCGCCGAGCCGGATGCGCGTGTTGCCGATGACGACGGCGTCGCCGGCGCGGACCTTTGCCGTGCCGGTGATGTCGGCAGCATCAGCCAGCGAAGGGATGGCGAACAAGGACAGCGCAATCAGGACTTTTCGCAACATGCCGGTCCAGTTGTAATGACAATCTCGATAAGCCGCGCAATTGTGGTCGGCTTTTGGCCGCACGGCCAGCGCATGCCGAACAGATGGGCTTTCAACTTCCCGTCATTGCGCGATGGCCTCTCGGCTCGTGTCCCGGACGCGGTGCGGCGTGCAACGCCGCTCCGCAGAGCCGGGACCCAGAAATTCACAGACACATCTCGCGGAGGTATGGGCCCCGGCTCTGCAGCGCACCGCCGAAGAGGCGCTGCCATAGCGCGTCAAAGACGCGCGTAGACGCGCTGATGGCGTCCGGGGCACGGATACAGTGTGCCCTCACCCCCGCGCCATCACCCGCTTCGCCACCGCCAGCCCCATCAGCACGAAGGCCGACGTCACCTCCGGTCCGCCAACGAGAATCCGCGTCGGCGTCTTCATCTTGTTCCATTCATAGGCGCGGAACGGGCCGCGGCGGCCGCCTTCGCCAAGCCCAGCGATGATGACGTTCAAGGCCGGCGCAAAGGCACGCGGGTCGGCGCCGAGATGGCCGAGCGCGATCAGCGCCAGCGCAGCGTCGAACACGTTCATCTCCGCGGCCATCAGCTCGCCCTTGACGTAGGACAGCACGCGGTGGCGGATGAAATCGAAATCGCCGTCGGGGTCGATCGCCGCTTGCGCCGCCAGCGGCAGCGCGAGGAACGCGGCATAGCAGCGGCCGAAATAGGCGCTGTAGAGCTCCGGCAGGTAATAGATGTGCGAGCGCGGATTGGCGAAGGCGCCGCTGGCCGCCAGGCGCTTCTGGAAGCCGATGATCCGGTGCACGGTGGCGAGCCGCGCCGGCGTCTCCAGAATCTTCCAGCGTGCCAGGTTGCGAAAGCTGACCTCGAGAATGTCGAGATTGAGCGTGGGATCGAGATCGTTGCCGTAAGGGCGTTCGCCTGCGAGATTGTCGATCCAGGTCGCAACCCCGCCTTCATAGTCGATATTGTCGTTGAGCGGCACGGTCACGCGCGGCGCGTTGACGCCGGCGCGCACCTGATAGCCCGAGTAGAAATCCAATAGCGGCTGGTCGATGATGGGATCGGTGCAGCCGGCCTGCGTCGCTGCCGAGATCGAGCAGGCCGTGGTGTCGCAATCCGGCACGTAGATTCCGAAGCCGAGATCCTGCTTGATCTGCGCGAAGTAGCGGGAGAACCGTGGATGCGGCGCTGGCGCGAGTGCGGTGATGACGTTGAAGCGCGCGCCGCCCAAGCCCTCGACCTCCTCGCGGCTGATATTGACGCAGAAATCGACCATGTCGGCGATCGCGCGCTCCGCCGCGGTCTTGTCGGCCGGCGAGGCGAGCCCGGTCTCGACATAGCTCAGCAGTGCCTCGATGAAGAACGCATCGTAATAGGCCGAGCGATGGCGGATCTGCACCGGCTCCCACATCGGCTCGGCAATGCCTTTCCAGGGCGGATTGACCACGGCGCGCGCGGGTGAGCGCGCGATGAAGACGCGGGCGAGGTTGAACAGCAGCGAGGAGTTCTTGTAGCCGCGCGCGTTCAGCCCCGTCAGCGCCATGATCAGCTCACGTCCGCGGAAATCGGGATCCCCAATCAGGTTGAAGGCGGCATAGGTCGGCAGGAAGCCGTTGCGGCGGTACGAGCCGAGCAGATGCTGCGCGCAGTCGCGGATCGCGCCGTCGATCTGCGCGCTCTGCGGCAGGGCGGCGGTGAACGGCACGGGCGGCGGCTTGGGATGATCGAGCGCGATGCTGTCGACGAGATCGGCGATCGGCCGCCCCACCGCCGCCCAGTCGGGCTCGACCTCGTCGCGGGCGTGGGTGAGCGCCTCGCGCAGCCGGGTCAGCCTGGCCTCGTCGCGCAGCTCGGGCAGGCCGGCGCGGCGGAGCAGTATCCGCAGCGCGGGATTGCCGAGTGCGGTCTTGTAGAATTTGGCCAGATGCGGATCGCCGCTGGCCGTGTCAGACAATACGGGATCGCAGACGTCGTAAAGCGTGGGGCCGTCCTTCCGCGCCGTCAGCGCCCGGCAGGCGGCGCCGGCAAAATAATGAAAGCTCATGAAATACCTGGTTGCGGGGGCCTTGGTCGGGGACGGCCGGCACGCTCCCATCTGCGCGCCACCCCCTGCAAGTCGTTGAAAAGGCTACCCGGATTCGCAGGAAATACAAATGTGATGGAGGTCACGGAAAAAGCCGGCACGAGGGCTGCATGATCGTCCCCGGAGGGCTACGGGGGAACCAAGGATGCGGTATCCTGCCTCGGAGAATTAATCAACATATTCAGCTACTTAGTTCAAATTTTGGGCAATCTATTGCCCCAGGGCCTATATCCGGTTAAGGGTTTGTTTGGTGCGGCGCCGCAAATTGCGCGCAATTCGGGGGCACTTCCCCGGCCAATCCCTCAAACCTAAAGACGCTATCGCGCTACTCAAACAGTGTGCGCGCGCGTGGCTGGTCTTTGGCACAGGAAACGAACCGAGATGAATGTAAAGCAGCTCGACCTTTCCAGACGTACGATCGCCCTCGCCGCAGCCCTCATCGGCACGGTGTCGCTCGTGATCGGCGCCCATGCTGCTCTCAACATGCGTGCGATCGATGCCGCCAAGGCTGTGACGACCGAACAGATCACCGGTTCGATCGGCCAGACCTCGCGCCTCGCGCTCGTCATCGGCAATGGACATTATCCCGACGCCAACGCGCCGCTGGCGCAGTCGATCAACGACGCCCGTGCGCTGTCCTCGTCGCTGCGCAAGAACGGCTTTGACGTCGACATGGTGGAAGACGCGACCAAGGACGACATGGTCCGCGCCGTCAACCGCCTGAAGTCCCGGATCAAGCGCGACAGCGTCGTCATGCTGTTCTTCGGCGGCTACGGCGTGCAGGCCGGTCGCGAGAGCTACATGCTGCCGGTCGATGCCGTGATCTGGAAGGAAAGCGACGTCCGTCGCCATGGCATCTCCATCGACGGCGTGCTCGACATGATGAAGGAGCAGGGGGCCAAGGCCAAGCTGGTCGTGGTCGACGCCTCCCGCCGCAATCCCTACGAGCGCCGCTTCCGCTCCTACAGCCACGGTCTCGCGCCGATCAGCGCGTCCGACAATGCACTGATCCTCACCTCCGCCTCGCCCGGCAAGGTCGTCGACGACGGCAAGGGCGAGCACAGCGTGCTGGTCAGCGAGTTCCTCAACAATCTCAGCAAGCCGGGCAGCGCCGAGAGCGTCTTCAACAAGACCCGCCTCGCCATCTCCCGCGCCAGCGAAGGCGACCAGGTCCCGACCGTGTCGTCATCGTTGCTCGAAGACGTCCATTTCGGCGAAGCCGGCGGCTAGTTTCTGCTAGACTCTTACGAAGTCTCGTGCCCCGGACGCGGCGCATCATGCAATGATGCGACGCTGAGCCGGGGCCTAGTTTTCTGGGGCACACTGTACCTGCATCGTCATTGCGAGCGCAGCGAAGCAATCCAGAATCTTTCCGCGGAAAGACTCTGGATTGCTTCGTCGCAAGAGCTCCTCGCAATGACGATCGTGGCCGCTACTTCGCCGCTTCCGCGCTCGCCATCGCCGGACGCACCGGATCGCCTTCGCGCAGCAATGCGCCGGCGCGGGCGACGACGACATCGCCTTCGTTCAGGCCATCGCGGACCTCGATATTGCCGCCCGACATCAAGCCGATCTCGACACGTTTGGTCTCGACGCGGTTGCGGCGGATCACCTGCACCACGGTGCCGGCGGATGAATACTGCACGGCGGTGAGCGGCACCGCGACGTTGCAGCTCTGCCCGGTCTTGATCAGCGCCCGCCCACTCGCGTTCAGCAGCAACCGCTTCTGCGAGGAGATGCCGATATAAACCATCCCCTGCTGGATGTTCGGCTCGACGGTCGGGCCGATGCGGCGCACCTTGCCGCTGATGTCGCCGGCGCCTGCGATCCGCACGGTGGCCTGCTGATTGACTGCGAGCTTGCGCACATCGGCGGTGGCCACGAGGCCGACGAGATCGTATTCGCTGCGCGCCACGATCGTGAACAGCGCCTCGCCCTTGGCCGAGGCGAAGTTGCCGATCTGCGCAGTCGAGGTCGCGATCACGCCCGCCACGGGCGCGGTGACCTGAAGCGTGCCGCCTTCGGGCAGCGCCAGCCGCGCCAGCACCTGGCCGGCGGTGGTGGTATCGCCCGCTTCCGCCAGCACGTCCGTGACCTTGAGGCCGGGACGCTCGGGCCGCACCGAGGTTTCCTCCCGCGCGATGATCGTGCCGGTGGCTTCGACGATGTCGGAGAAGCAGGATTTTGCGACTTTCAGCACCGTGACCGCCGGCCCCTTGGGCGCGTCGTCATCGGCGGCGCCGGCCGGACAGGGGCCGAGGACGAGCAGGCCGGCGACGGCTGCGGGACAGAGGTTTCGAACAACGGCGCGGGACAAATGACGCATCGGAAATTCCACAGGGGCTATGCCTCCAATCGATAGCAGATGGCCGCCGCCCGCACCACGGCCGCGTGGTCCCAAGCCAGGATGCCGCGCCGCCGCAGCCAGTCGCGGCAAGTCTTTGATTAGTCGCGGGATTGGAGAACAGGTTCGCTCCGAAGACGTCACGGCGCAGGCCGCAGGCCGGCGTCAACCGTCAGGCGCGTCGATCACCCAGCAGCTTGCCGGTGGCCCGATCGATCAGATGCAGCCGCGTGCAGGCCGGGCAGGACACGGACACGTGGGTGCGATCAGCCGGCTCGTCGGCAAGCCGATGCTGCACGTTCAGGCCGGTCTGAGGGCACTTGAAGACAATCTGTCGGTCCATGGCCGAAGATATGACGCCAGCCGGGACTTACGAAATTACGGATGTTTACGTAGGTCCGTCGCCGCAGCCCCTCACGGCAGGCTCAGGAATTCGACCCAGTTCGGCTTCTTGCCGGTGGGGTAGGATTTCAGCCTGGCCAGCGCGCCGCTGGTCTGGTCGATGGCATAGAGCGTCATGCTGTCCGAGACCTCGCCGACCGCGGCGAGGTAGCGCCCGGAAGGATCGATCTGGAAGCCGCGCGGCTGCTTCTCGGTCGGCACGCTGCCGATCGTGGTCAGCTTGCCGCTTGATCCATCGACCTTGTAGGCGATGAGCGTGCTGGTGGTGCGCTCGGAGGCGTAGAGGAAGCGGCCGTCCGGAGTGATGTGGATGTCGGCGGCCCAAGCCTTCTTATCAGACTCTTTTCCGGAAAATCCTTCCGGCAGCGCGGTGGTGCGCTGGATCTCGTCCCACGCGCCGCTCCTGGCTTCATAGGTGAATACCGCGACGTCGCCGTTCAGCTCGTGGAGGAGATAGACGAACTTGCCGCCCGGATGAAACACGAAGTGCCGCGGCCCCGATTTTTCCGGCACCTTGTGGGCCGGCGGATCGCTCGGCGTGAGCGTACCGGCCGCGGCATCGAACGCGAAGCTCATGATCTGATCCGAGCCGAGATTGGTCGCGAACACGAAGCGGTTATCGGGTGAGGGCAGGAAGGCGTGGGCATTCAGCCCGGTCGGGATCACCTGCTTGGGCTCGCCGACCACGCCGTTGGCAAGCAGCGGATTCAGCGCGACCTTGTTGCCGCCATAGGAGGCGCTGAACAGGAACTTGCCGCTGCGGTCGATGGCGATATTGGCCATGCTGTCCGCGAGCGGTCCGTTGCCGAGATGGCTGAGCTGGCCGGTCTTGGGATCGATCGCAAAGCTCACCGCGAGGTATGGCTGCGAACGGATGCCGGCAATCATCACGCGGTGGTCGGGCGTGATTGCGAGCGGCGTCGAGGAGCCGGGCTTTTCGACGCCCTTGAAGGCGGCCGTCTGCACGAGCGTCATCTCGCCGCTCTCGGCCATCTTGAACACGCTGATGTCGTTGCTGTCGGCGTTGCCGACATAGGCGAAGGTTTCGGCCATGCCGGCACGGACTCCAGAAATGAGAATGAGAGAAGCGAACAGGGTGATGGCGATCGCAGCGCGTGGCGCGCAAGATGCGATGCGTCGGGTCGGACTCAACATGGGCTCCTCCTGAAAGCCGGGTCGCGGCCATTGTCGTTTTGCGGGCGAGGATAGCGGGAGGCGCGCCGCCGCACCAAATTCCAATTGGGATCGATCGATACCGAAATCGTATCGGTTGCAGGATAGCGGTTAACGCACCGCCGCCGTGCGGGAGGGCAGATGCGGGCCGGAGGGGCGGTCCGGCGGCCCGAGCATGGTCCACAGGGTGACCGCAACCAGGGTGGACGTCATGATGGTCCAGATGATGAGTCGTTTTTGCATCAGGCCAATCCGTCGGTAGAAATCGCGACGCACCGGGGCGCGCCAGCCATCGTGCACTGCAAAGATGGGCGGTTCTATGAGCCCGTTCACAGTGCGAAAACGGCCGATGCTGTTGCGAACCAATGCGGTGCGAACGCATTGACCGGCATGCCCCGCGAAAACGATCTCGAAGGTAAGCCCGACATGGGCGGCAAGCATGGCGGTCAGGCAGGGCAGCCAAAGCTTCCGCCGCGCCCGCGCGAGGGCGAGCGCGACGAGGACGTCGTGGCAAAGCGCCACACCGGCCAAACCGATCGAGCGCCGCCGCCGACCAAACACAAATAGCGCCTTGCGCGCCCGCGCGCTGTCGAGGCGAGACTCGCGCCGGAACGGCGGCATCGTTACGCCGTTAGCTTGGTGCGGCGGGCGTGAGAGATGGAAAGGGAGGCTGGCTCGTGTTTTGGATCTATTGGGACACCGCCTGGTCACTGATCATCAGCGGCATCATGGTCGCCACCATCGTCAGCCACCCCGACGCCGAATTCGCCGAAGTGCAGGCGGCGCGACGATCGACGTGAGCTTCCCGAGTTCGCGGGTTTGCCCCTGTTTTACAGAGGTCCTGAGCGGACGAATGCGGAGAGCAGCCCGTCGGGACTGCCCGCCAACCGTGATCCCTGTTGCCGTCAGCCGGCAGCCCGCCGCGGCCTGACCGATGTGCCGGAGGCCGGGGGCCGCGCTCCCGTGACGTAGTCGGGAAGCTGGAACTTGCGTCGGTAATCCTTCGGTGACACGCCGGCCTGCTTTCGAAACAAGCGGCGGAAGGACGCCACGTCCTCGTATCCGACCTCGCGGCAGATATCCTCGATGGCCGTTTCCGTCGTCTCGAGCAGTTGCTTGGCTTCCTCGATGCGCAGCGTCTGCACATAGGCGAGCGGCGAATAGCCGGTCGCTGCCCGGAAGCGGCGATCGAATGAGCGCTTCGGCAATCCGGAGTGATGCACCAGCGCCGCAATGAGGTCCTGCCGCTGGTAGTTCTGCGCGATGTAGTCCTGGCACTTCCTGATCACGCCGTCGCCGTGATCCACGTTCTGCACCATCGAGGCGAACGGCAATTGTCCTTCGCGATGCCACTGGTAGAGAAAGAGTTTCGAGATGCGAATTGCCTCCTCCGTACCGCCGTATTTCGCGACGATCAGCAGCGCGAGATCCTGCCAGGATGATGCACCGCCCCCGCAGACGAGATTGTGACCGGGCCCGTTCTGCACCAGCACGCGCTCCATGCGGAGCTTGACCTTGGGGAAATGCTTTCGAAACACCGGCTCGTAAACCCAGTGCGTGGTAGCCTCGTATCCGTCGAGCAGGCCGGCTTCGGCGAGCACGAGAGACCCACCGCAGGATCCGTACAGCTGCGCGCCCGCTTCGTGCATCCGCCTGATCCATGCGATGAGCCGGCGATCGAGCACGGCGGTGCCCGTCTCTGCCGTGACAATCACATTCGGTACGAACACGATGTCGGTCGCTTCAACCTGATCGACCAAGTCCTGCGGCAGGATGCTGACCCCGGTGATCAGCGTGATCGGGCCAGGTTCGGCGCCAACCAGCCGCGGTTCGAACAGGCCTTCCGGCGTGCCGCCCTTGACGCCGTCCCACATCCGTCCCGCGCCCCACAGCGTGTCGAATACGCCGTAGATGATCGACGGATCGCATTCGGCGAACACGGGAATACTCACGCGTACACGTCCACGTGACATTCTGCAGCCTCTGGCTCGATTGGCTCGAAACTGACTATTCTGCCTCTCCATCCGCGAGTCCAGACATCCTATGTCGCACCCCAGCGGCGCATCTCGGCGCCCTGAGGAGCCAGACATGAACTTGGATGAGAGAAAGCTCGAGCAGCTGCTTGGACTGGTCGTCAACGAACTCGGCGCTGCCTCCAATGCGGCGCTTGTCGTCCTCGGCGATCGACTGGGATTGTTCCGCGCGCTGGCCGACAGCCCGATGACGTCAGCCGAACTGGCCAGGCGAACGGGGACTCACGAACGCTACGTTCGCGAATGGCTGTCCTCACAGGCGGCCTCTGGCTTCGTGAGCTTTGATGCGACGAAGGACACGTTCAGCATGACACCGGAGCAGAAGGCCGTATTCGCCGATGAGAACAGCCCAGTCGCGATGGTTGGCGGCTTCAGCCTGCTGCCGGCGGTCTATCACGACGAGCCGCGACTGGCCGAGGCGTTCAAGACCGGCAAGGGCCTGCGCTGGAGCGATCATTGCAATTGCATGTCCTGCGGCGTCGACCGCTTCTTCCGGCCCGGCTATCGCGCGCATCTGATCGCCGAATGGCTGCCTGCGCTCGACGGCGTCGTCGAGAAGCTGGAGCGAGGTGCCAAGGTCGCAGACGTCGGTTGCGGCCACGGCTATTCGACCCGGCTGATGGCCGAAGCATTCCCGAACTCGGACTTCACCGGCATCGACTACGACGAGGCCTCGATCGACTGCGCACGGGCCGAGATCTCCGGCGCGCGCAATCTGCGGTACGAGGTCGCAAAGGCCCAGGATTTCGCGGGATCTGGCTTCGATCTCGTGACGATGTTCGATGCGCTGCACGACATGGGCGACCCCGTCGGCGCCGCCCGCCACGTTCGTGCCGCGCTGAAGCAGGACGGCACGCTGATGCTGGTCGAGCCGGCGGCGGGCGACAGCCTGGCCGACAATCTCAATCCGGTCGGGCGGGTCTATTACGCCGGCTCCACCCACATCTGCCTTCCGACGTCGCTGAGCCAGAACGTCGGTCTGGGACTAGGAGCGCAGGCCGGTGAAAAGCGCATCGCGCAGGTGTTGCGGCAAGGCGGCTTCTCGCAGATCGGCAAGGCTGCCGCCTCGCCCTTCAACATGATCCTGGAGGCGCGGCCATGAGGGTCACGCACATCCCTGCGCGAGGCGCATCAGCGCGATCGCGGTCCAGCCGCACGCTGCGGACGCGAGGCGAGAACGGCCGTGATTGACATCATCTCCCACCTCCTTCTCGCCCGTGCCTCGCTGGTGGCCGGCCTGTCCCGCCTGTCCTGGAGGCGGCTGGCTGCGCTCGGCCGCCGCAGATGGCGCGCGTTCTGGACGGTCACGGCGGGGGCGTGAATGACGCCGATGCTAGGCCACCACCGCCTGCGCCGGGAGACAAGCCCGGGCATGGCGGCCTCGCGTCAACGATGAAGCCTCACCGCCTGATCTCCCATCGCAGCTCGACACGGTAGAGATAGAGGTCCTGCTCGCCGGAGCCGGTCTTCTGCATCCGCACCAGCCATTGCGAGTCGTCGGTGAAACGGAAGCCCGCCGGGGTCTGCTCCGGCTTCAGCTCGGTCATCTCTTCGCCGTGCCGAGCCCAGGCCTGCCACTTGACGCCGAATTCGCCGAAGTGCAGGCGGCGCGACGATCGATGTGAGCTTCCCGATCCCGCAAGAACTCGTCCCGGTTCACGTCATGCTGCCGGGCATGAAGCAGCGGATCATCGGACGGCCGTTGACGTAATAAGGCCAGACCATGGTGCGCCCGGCGCGGTTGGGCTCGGTGATGACAGTGTCGTCTGGCACCTCGATCCAGTTGCCGAGGAGCCGCACCCGGTAATGTCCGTCCCGCGTCTCCCAGTCGACGTCGGCGAGCGCAGTGCCATCGGCATCGGCACAACATGGACCGCCGCCCTTGCTGTGCAGGCTCTCGAACCAGCCCTTGAGCGGGGAGTTTGCGTACCGCCCGTCGTCGCGGGCCTCCGCGGAGAGCCCGATGATGGCAGCAACCGCGATGAGAAGGATCATTCTGAAAGCCAGGATCGCCATGTCACCTCGCTCGTTTCACGCACGCGCACGCCACCGCGCGGGCGAAAAGTCGCCTGCGATGCGCGTGATGCAATGTTGACTGGTACCCGCCGGCCGGAGTTCCCGGCCGTCTCAGCGAGGCGATAACCGCGAGACGCGAGGTTTGATCCTATTTTCGCGAAGGCGGTCGGGTGTCATGTGCAAGGTCAGCAAATGAAACCGAAGCGCACAGGCGAGGGGGCCTGTTTGTCTGGTTCGGAAGATCGGCTACAGCTGAACAAAGGGCAGGAATGACTTGGGAGCGGACATGTCCAATACGGGCTATGCACTGGCAGGCTTCGTCTCGTGGGCGCTCCTTCTGCTGGTCGTGATGGAGGCCATCCGAACGTATCTCGTGGTGACTGGACAGGTTGCGGCCAACGCCTTCGCACCAGACAACTCCGGACTATCGCCCTTCATGCAGCGTCTCGCACGGGCTCACGCGAATTGCGTCGAAGGCCTGCCGATTTTCGGCGGCTTGTTGGCGATCGCGATCATGGTATCGAGAACAGATGTTACGGACCCTCTGGCGTTTTGGTTTCTTGGTGCAAGGATTGTGCAGTCGATCATCCATCTCGCGTCGAACAGTCCGACGGCAGTAAGGCTCCGCTTCACCGCGTTCGCGGTCCAGATGGCGATTGGCATCTACTGGTCATGGAAGCTGATGGTCTAAGGACTGCTGCGAGTCACCAGTGCCGTCTCTGCTGTGATGCAGGAGTCCGAGTCGGCGGATTCGATGCCGCGGCTCGAAGCGACACTCACCGCTTGATCTCCCAGGTCAGCGCTTCCGCATTGCTCTTGGCGAATATCCTGGGCACGTCGAACTTGCCGGTCTTGAGGTCATAGCGGCAATTTCCAATCCGCCAATCCCTTGACGGCGACGTTCTTCGGATGCTTGTCCATTTCGCCGGACAGCGAGATCAGGAGGTAGCGGTTGTTGGGCCAGTCGACGCCGAGCCAGCGATAAGCATCTTCGGTGCCCTTCATCAGATTGGCCGAGATGTGGTAGTCGAGCTTCATGTTCTTCGTGTCGGGCCTGCTGTGAAAATAGGCCCAGGCGAGATCGCTGAGCGATTTCTTCGTCGCGTTGACGAAGGTGCCTTTCTCGGCCCGGTAGAGCAAGAGGTCCTGCGAGCCCGAGCCGGTCTTCTGCATCCGCACCAGCCATTGCGAGTCGGCCGTGAAACGGAACCCGGCCGGATAGTCCTGCTCCGGCTTGAGCTCGGTCATCTCTTCGCCGTGGCGGGCCCAGACCTGCCACTTGATGTCGAAGTCCTCGCCCTCCTTCATGTACTGCTCGAGCTTGGTGGCGCCGTCGGGCGAGGTGAAGGCGAGATCGGCATCGTCGGAAAGAGTGAAGCCGGGCGGCGGACCGGAGGCGGCCAATGCGGGCGAGGCGGCGGCCGTCAGGACAAGCGCCAGCCATCGCGCGGCACGGGAAAATACGGTCACGACAAGAATTCCCTTGAAGAAACGCCGCGAGGCGGCCTTGATCCTTGGACACCCGCATGGTCGCTCCGGTTCATCCGCGCGCGCGAGGCATAATCCCTTCGACCGTCTTGCTGCCGCAGCCAAATCGGCGCACTTTGCCGACCTCGGCTGATTTGCCACCCAAGGTCCTTTTCTGATGATGACCGCATCCAAGGCCTTCATTGCCTTCTGTCTGCTCGCGCTGGTCGGCACCGCGCTGGTGATCGGCCCGACCGAGCTGCGCCGCCTGCTGCCGGACGGAACGAAGACCGCCGTCGCCGCCAAGCCCGAGGCCAAGGTCGAACCCAAAGTTGAGGCCAAGGTCGAGCCCAAAGTCGAAGAGCCCAAACCAGAGCTCAAGCCGGAACAGCCAAAGCTTGCCGCGAGCGCGCCGCCTGCACCGGCCTCCGAGCCGAAGGCGGGCGCGCTGGCCGAGACCCAGAAGCAGGTGGCCGCGCTCGGCGATCTCGCGCCGGTCAAGCCGCCGCCGGCGGTTGCCGATAGCGGCCCCCGGTTCGACGTCGCCCGCATCGACGATCATGGCGAGGCGGCGGTGATCGCGGGCCGCGCCACGCCGGGTGCAAGGGTCGAGCTGCTGCGCGACGGCAAGCCGCTCGATGCCGTGGTCGCGGATGCCTCGGGCCAGTTCGTGATGACCCCGCCGCAGCTTCCTGCCGGCTCTTATGAGCTGTCGCTCCGGGCCAAGGCACCGGACGGCACCGTGACGGAGTCCGGCCGGACCATGCCGGTCACCATCGCCGAGGCGGCGCCGCCGCCCGCGCGGCCCGCGCCAGTCACGAAGCAGGAGACGAAGCAAACCGAGAAGCCCGACGACAAGCCGGATGTCGTGGCCGCGCTGCCATCGGCCTCGCCGCGCCTGGCGTCAGGGCCCGACAGGCCAGCGGCCCGGCCGAGATTGATCGGCGCGCCGAAGCCCAAGGCCCTCGCGCATGCGCCGGCGCCCACCACGGTCGCATCGGCCTCGCCGGCGGACGTGCTCACCACCGCACCGGCGGAAGCGGGCGGCAGCCGGGTCATTAGCCGCGGCGACAGCCTGTGGGCGCTCAGCCGGCTCGCTTACGGCGACGGCGCCCGTTACGGGGTGATCTTCAAAGCCAACCGCGACAAGATCCACAATCCGAACCTGATCTATCCCGGGCAGACTTTCGTGATGCCGCAAAAGGCGGAGTGACACCGCATCGGGATGGCCGGCGAGCATTGCGACGCATTGTCCTGTGTCTCTCCGGAACAATCGGTTCCCTCGCGCGTCATTGTGATGCGGCGCATTGCGCGCATGGCGCGGGAGGGAGGACCAATACGTGGCCGGATCGGCGGTCAGGTCAGCGATCTTGTCGGGACGCTTGGGCCTGGCGCTGGCCGGCGCGGCTCTCGTGATTGCGGCAGTGCTGCTGCCTGAGAGAGCCGAGGCGCAGTTTGGCTTGCGCGGCGGTCCGCTTGGGGTTGCGCGTTTCGCCGTCGGCCACATGATGGGCCTGTCGCGGCTGCGCCATTCCCGCATGGCCGTGCGCGGTGGCCGCTACCGCTCCGCTGCGCTGAGGTCGCAAGACCCGCGCGGGGCGGAGCGCGGCCAGCTATCCAACCCTTACGTCCTGCGTGCGGCCCTCACGGCGCAGGCTGCGCTGGCGGGGTGGCAAGGCGGTCGCCGCCCGCAGGGCTGGTGGCGCCATCCCGACGGTAGCTACGGCTGGACCGGCCCGGTGTTCTGGCCGTTCGCGCATGACGATCTCACCACCGCGATCATCTTCGGCGATGCGACCAGCATCTCGCTGTACGGCTACGGCGACATCTATGCCGCACTGTTCACGCCCTACGCCGCCACCGAGCTCGCCGCCTACACCGTGCCGCAAGGCCGGCGCGCGCGAAAAATCCCGTCCGCGGAGACGCTCTGCGAGGCCAGCGACACCGGCGGCCTGCCGGTCGACCGCATCGCGAGCGCTGTTCAGCCGAACGAGCTGCAGCGCACCGCGCTCGACGAGCTCGCATCCGCCTGGAATTCCGCGCGCGACGCCATCCACACCGCCTGCCCGGCGCAGGCCCCCGCCAATGCGTCGGAGCGCCTCGGCCTGATGCGCGAGCGTCTCGAGGCCATGATCAAGGCGACGGACGCAATCGAAGCGCCGCTTTCGAAATTCGTCGGCTTGCTCAATGACGACCAGAAAGCCAGGCTCAACGCCCTCGCCAATGAGCGTCGCGCCGCGCTGGCGTCCCACCGGCCCAAGGAGTCGATCAAGGACGGGAGTAAGGACGCGGCCAAGGACGCGCAGGCGGCCAAAGCCTGCCAGCCCGACTACGATCCCCGCTACGACGAAAACGCGCAGCGCCAATACGAGCAGCTCATGCAGCAGCAATGGCCCGCCGCCGACATCGCCTCCACGCTCCAGCTCGACGAGACAGCCCGCGCCCGCTTCGAGGTGCTCCAGGACACCACGCTCCGCACCATGCAGACGCTCAGCGCCTGCCCGACAGAGGCCGCCGCAACCCCGCAGGCCCGCCTCGCCGCCGTGAAGACGCGGCTGGCGACGATGCTGGAAGCGGTGAGCGGTGTCACTGATGCGCTCGACGATTTCCAGGCGGATCTGAGCGACGAGCAGAAGGCGGGGTTCGAGGCGCTTGGGCCGAAGCGGGGGGTGTGATCACCCGCACGCCCAGTCGAACTTCATGTCCTTGAAGTCGAGCTGCGCGTTGCCGCCGCCAAATCACCGCGCCCGCCGTAAAGTTGTGCCTTCGGTGCGCGTCACGCCGCCGATGTCAGCGGTCGCGCCCGTTCGATCCGCTTGCGATCGCGCGCTGAGTGCATCGCCTCCCACAAATCGGTTCGCCGCTGCACGTTCAGCCAGAAATCCGGGCTGTTGCCGAACACGCGGGCCAGAATCAGCGCGGTGGCCGCGGTGACGTTGCGGCGGTCGTTGCAGAGTTCGTTGACGTGCTTGCGCTGCACCCCCATGGCTTCGGCCAACGCGCCCTGGGTCAGGCCCATCGGCTTCATGAATTCCTCGGTGAGGATTTCGCCGACCGTGGCCGGCTTGCGCTTCGTCATCAGCATGGGTCACCTGTAGCTGTGGTCGTCCAGATAGAGGTCGGTCGGCCTCGCCGCGCAGCTATCTGCCTGAGGCCAGCCGCCCTAAGCGGCAGCCCATCCCTCTGAAAGCGCCTCGGCCTGCTCGAGTACCGTTTGGGTTGCCTTTTCCTGGAGGTCGGGCGGATAGCCGTATTTGCGAAGAATACGTTTTACCAGCACGCGAAGATGAGCGCGGACGTTCTCACGGACGGTCCAGTCGATCGTGACGTTGGCGCGAACCGTGGCGACGAGCTCGCGGGCAATTGTGCGTAGTGCCTCGTCCCCCAGAACCTTCACCGCGCTGTCGTTCGTTTCGAGCGCATCGTAGAAGGCAACTTCATCATCGCTCAGTCCGAGGTCTTCGCCCCGCTGCGCAGCCTGGCGCATGTCCTTGGCGAGCTGGATGAGCTCCTCGACAACTTTGGCGGTTTCGATTGCGCGGTTCTGGTAACGGCGGAGCGCCTGCTCCAACATCTCGGAGAAGGTCCGCGATTGCACGACGTTGCGACGGGAGCGAATCTTGATCTCGCCCTTGAGCAATTTCTGCAACAGCTCGACGGCGAGATTGCGTTGCGGCATGCCGCGGACCTCGGCCAGGAATTCGTCCGACAGAATCGAGATATCCGGTTTCTTCAACCCCGCGGCGGCGAAGATATCGACCACCTCATCCGACATCATGGCCTTGGAGACGATCTGTCGGATGGCGTGATCGAGGTCTTCATTGGTCCTGCGTTCGCCGGGCTCGTTCTTGGCAAGTACGGCCCTCACCGCCTGGAAGAAACCGACGTCGTCGCGGATGCGCAGCGCCTCGGCGTGCGGCACGGCCAAGGCAAAGGCCTTCGACAGTTCGGTGACCGCCTGCATCAGACGGCTCTTGCCATCCTCCTGCGCGAGGATGTGCTCTTGGGCCTGGGGCAACAGCGAGACTTTCTGACCCGCCGTTCCGGTCAGCCAATGCGACCAGTCGAAACCGTGGAATAGGCCGCGGCAGACCTCGTATTTCTCCAGCATCGCGGCAACCGCTTCGGCCTGATCCAGTGCCGTCCGACCGGTGCCTCCGGCATCCGTGTAGGTGACGAGCGCTTGCCGCAACTCGTCGGCAAGGCCGAGATAGTCGACGACCAATCCGCCCGGCTTGTCCTTGAACACGCGATTGACCCGAGCGATCGCCTGCATCAGCCCGTGCCCGCGCATCGGCTTGTCGAGATACATGGTGGAAAGGCTCGGCGCGTCGAAGCCGGTCAGCCACATGTCGCGGACGATCACGATCTTGAACGGGTCCTTGGCATCGCGGAACCGCTCCGCCATATCCTCCCGTCGCGACTTGCTGCGGATGTGCGGTTGCCACTCCAGCGGATCGGACGCCGAGCCCGTCATGATGATCTTGAGGAGGCCCTTGTCATCATCCGCGCTGTGCCAGCCCGGCCGCAGCTTGGTGATCTCGTTGTAAAGCGCGACCGCAATGCGGCGGCTCATCACGACGACCATCGCCTTGCCGTCCATGGCGGTAAGCCGGTTCTCGAAATGCTCGACGAGGTCGCGTGCGACGAGCGTGACCCGGTTGTCGGAGCCGACCACCGCTTCGAGCTGGGCCCATTTGCTCTTCAGCCTTTCCTTGCGTTCGACCTCCTCGCCCTCGGTCGCTTCCTCGAATTCCGTATCGATGTTCGGCCGCTCGGCGGCTTTCAGCTCCAGCTTGGCGAGCCGACTCTCATAGTAGATCGGCACCGTGGCGCCGTCGATCACCGCGCGCTGGATGTCATAAACGCTGATATAGTCGCCGAAAACGGCGCGCGTGTTGGCGTCGGTCTGCTCGATCGGCGTCCCCGTGAAGCCGATGAAGGAGGCGCGGGGCAGCGCGTCGCGCATGTGGCGCGCGAAGCCGTCGATGAAATCGTACTGGCTGCGATGCGCCTCGTCGGCGATGACGATGATGTTTCGCCGCTCTGAGAGGACCGGATGGCGGTCGCCGCGCTCCTCGGGAAAGAACTTCTGGATGGTGGTGAACACCACGCCGCCGCCCGCCACCGACAGCTTGGTGCGCAGATCGGCACGGTCTTCGGCCTGAACCGGTGGCTGTCGTAGCAGGTCACGACAGCGCGCGAAGGTGCCGAACAATTGGTCGTCGAGGTCGTTGCGGTCGGTCAGCACCACGATGGTCGGATTTTCCATCTCGGGTGCGAGGATCACCCGGCCGGCATAGAAAGCCATGGTCAGGCTCTTGCCGGAACCTTGCGTGTGCCAGACGACGCCGACACGTCGGTCACCGTCCTCGCCGCCCGCCATCGGCCCCGCGTCATAGCGGCCGTCGCTCTCGGTAAAGCCTTGCGACTTGTGCCAGTTCGTAGACGGAAGCGCCGCACGCAAGGTCTCTTCCAGGGCCACGTTGACGGCATGGAACTGGTGATAGCCCGCCATCTTCTTGACCAGCTTGCCGCCGTCCAGCGCCTCGAACACGACGAAATATCGGATGAGGTCGAGGAAGCGCCGCTGGTCGAACACGCCCTCCAGCACCACCTGCAATTCTGCGAGCTTGATTGCTTCGTCGCGCCCGGTGATGGTGCGCCAGGGCTTGAACCATTCGCGTCCAGCGCCGATCGAGCCGATCCGCGCCTGTGCGCCATCAGAGGCGACGAGCGCGACATTGGTTGCGAACAGCGCCGGAATTTGCGCCTGATAGGTCTGGAGCTGGCGGAACGCTGCCCAGACGTCGGCGCCCTCGTCGGCAGCGTTCTTCAGCTCGATCACGGCGAGCGGGAGGCCGTTGACGAAGAGAACGACGTCGGGCCGGCGAAGGTGCTGCCCGTCAGTCACCGTGAACTGATTGACGGCGAGCCAGTCGTTCTCTGCGGGATCGTCGAAGTCGATCAGGCGCGCCTGCGCGCCGCCAATCGAGCCGTCCTTGCGCCGAAACTCGACATTGATGCCGTCGATCAGCATCCGGTGAACGGCGCGATTGCGCTCGATCAGCGACGGCGCATCGAGCCGCGCCAGTTTGCGGTGGGCGTCCTCCAGCGCTTCGGGCGGCAGGTCGGGATTGAGCCGGGCCAGCGCCGCGCGCAATCGCGCGTCCAAAATCACGTCGCGGTAGCCGGATGCGTCGCGCTCGGCAGCCGCTCCGCCCTCGGCGATGTCAGGGCCGTGCAGCACGGCATAGCCAAGACGTGCTAGCCAATCGAGAGCGGCTTCTTCGACGACTGACTCGGTGAAGGCGCTCATGGATGAGCCCTCAGTGTGGCTGGCCCTTTCGGCCGAAGCTGTAAGAAATCCTTACAGGTTGCGCCCTCGTCCAGCCGCGCGAAAGCAGTTGTCAAGGATTCCTTGACAACTGCTTCTTGCCGAAATGGCCTCTGCATCAGGGGCAACCAGGCCGTGCCATCCACCGCCCGCAGCCGGATCGTGTCGCGCCCATCCTCGGTGAGGTAGAGCATTAACTCGCCGCGGGACGGGACGTCGTTCATGCAACCGCCTCGACGATCTTCTCGGCGGCCTTCACTCGCAGCTCGCCAGAGATGAGCTTAGGGAGGAGCGTGTCGCGGAGGGCCGCGAGGGTTTGTGACTGCCTTTCGTTTGCCTCTTGTCGAAGCCAGTTTGCTTCTAGAACTCGCGTGAAAGCCTGCTGAACCTGAATAGGAGGGGCTACAACTGGAAGGCGATAGAAATCCTCGCGACTTGTAGACGGAATTGCGGAGCCGCTATCCATGCTATTGATGTCATTGCGTAGCAGCTCGTAGTAAGCCCATCGCATTTCCATTGGGCCTCGTGGCTCGACATAAAAGGCGGTGTCAATGACAAAGAAGGGCGTGCTGCAATAGTGTATCCCGCGGTATGCGCCTTTTCTTCCGATAATTATTCCAGGGTGACTGCAGAGAGGTTTGTCGTAGGTCCCAATCTTTCCGTTCGTACCAAAGACTGGATAGACAGAGGTGCTTCCGGAATAGCCGCTCAGGCTCTTCCCGTATTCTAGGCTCACCAGCTCGCCCCATACTGTGGATCGCCAACCGGTTGGAATGTTGCCTGCTACGCAGCGTTCAAAGCTGTTTGGGAAGACGTCTCTAGTCGGGGAGGCCGATGCGGCGCGGCGTTTCTCAATGCTCGCACGTACTGGATCGAAGTCAACGAACCAGGACTTGAAGATTGCTCGTGCGATTTCCTCAAGCGTTTCGTTCATTCGTCGGTTCAGCTCAATTCTCTCCTCGATTGCGTCGAGCAAAGCTGTGGCCCGTCTGCGCTCGACGGTTGGCGGAGGAACCGGATAGCTGAGAAAGTCTCGTCGACTGAGCGCAACAACGGCACTCCCCATCGCATGTCCCGCGCAATACTCTCGGTACTGAGGAGTACGGAGTATCCAATGTAGGTAGCTTACGTCTTTCGGGTTAGGGCTTCTGAAGACGAGCTTCACGGTATCCTGTGTGAGGCGCCCCGTGGGGACTGATGTTGGAACACGAGCAACGGACCCAATCATCTTCCCGTCTTTCGTTGCCCCTTTGAGGGACGCGTAAAGGTCACCCGGAAATAGCATTAACTCGGCAGGGCACTCGCCGCCGTATGTCTTGTAGTCCCCAATTCGGAAGCCCCCTCCTGGCTCTATTGAGCCGAGTCCGAGGAGCGCGGGGCCGGGTTGGCCGACAAGCGTGCCCTTGTACGTCGTCCCCCGAACGAGCGTTACATAGTCGCCGACTGATGCGTCATGATTGCTGCTAGCCATGCCCCAATTCCTTCAGATTTGAAGCTATGGCAGAATCGAGCTGCTTGCCCTCTTTCTGCTGCTCCCGCAGCGTCGCGGCGAGCCGCGCCATCTTCTCATCAAACGGTTCATTGTCCTCCTCCGCCGCCGCCGCTCCAACATAGCGACCAGGGGTGAGCACATGGCCGTGCTTGCGGATGTCGTCCAGCGTTGTCGCCTTGCAGAAGCCCTGCACGTCTGCGAACTCGCCGGCCTGCTTGTCTGCGCGCCACGCATGGTAGGTGTCGGCGATTTTTGCAATGTCATCGTCGGACAGCTCGCGATGGACGCGATCGATCAACGTGCCCATCTTCCTCGCATCGATGAATAGCGTCTCGCCGCGGCGGTCGCGGAAGCGGCCGTTCTTCTTGTTGCGGGCGAGAAACCAGAGGCAGACGGGAATTTGGGTCGAATAGAATAGCTGTCCCGGCAGTGCCACCATGCAATCGACGAGGTCCGCCTCGATGATCGCCTTTCGAATTTCTCCTTCGCCTGAAGTGTTCGACGACATCGAGCCGTTGGCGAGCACGAAGCCTGCGAGCCCAGTCGGGCTGAGATGATGGATGAAGTGCTGCACCCAGGCGAAGTTGGCATTACCGGCGGGCGGAGTGCCATAGGCCCAGCGCTTGTCGTCCTTCAAGAGGTCGCCGCGCCAATCCGAATCGTTGAACGGTGGATTGGCTAGCACGTAGTCGGCCTTGAGATCGGGATGGCGGTCGTTATGAAAGGTGTCACCGTGGGCGATCTGGGCATCGATGCCGCGGATCGCGAGGTTCATCTTGGCGAGCCGCCACGTGGTGTAGTTGGATTCTTGTCCGTAGATCGAAATGTCGCCGAGCTTGCCGGCGTGGGCTTCGATGAACTTCTCGCTCTGCACGAACATGCCGCCGGAGCCGCAGCAGGGGTCGTAGACGCGGCCCTTGTAGGGCGCCAGCATCTCGACCAGCACGCGCACGACATGGGACGGCGTGTAGAACTGGCCGCCGCTCTTGCCTTCGGCGCTCGCAAAGCGTGACAGGAAATACTCGTAGACGCGGCCGAGTGTGTCCTTTGAGCGATCGGCCGGCGCGCCCAGCGCGATGTCGCTGACGAGGTTGATGATCTGGCCGAGCCGCTGCTTGTCGAGGCCTGGCCGGGCGAAATCCTTCGGCAGCACGCTCTTGAGCGTGGTGTTGTCCCGCTCGATGGCGGTCATGGCATCGTCGACGAGCTGGCCGATCGTCGGCTGTGGCGCCATCGATTTGAGATAGCTCCAGCGTGCCTCCGGCGGCACCCAGAAGATGTTTTGGGCGCGATACTCGTCGGGATCTTCGGGGTCGGCGCCTTGCGCGCGCTGCGCGTCGAGTTCCGTGTGCTTGGCCTCGAAGGCGTCGGAGATGTATTTCAGGAAGATCAGCCCGAGCACGACATGCTTGTACTCGGCCGCATCCATATTGTTGCGCAAGGCGTCGGCAGCAGCCCAAAGCTTCGCCTCGAAGGCGCCATTGCCATTGGCTTCCGTGCTGCGATCGACTTTCGTCCCTCGGTTCTTCCCCGGACCTCTTGCCATCTCTTCCAGTCTTTTCCCGTCCAACGTGCGCTTAGTATTACGACACGGGGCAACGCTTGCGCATTAGCTTTTTTGCTTAGATCACAATAGGATGGCGATATATACAACACCCCAGCGGTATCCCGGGGATCGACGATGCGGATTTCCAAATGGCGCAAGAGCCTTGCTTTGCAGTTTCCCGGGAAGCTGCTTGAAAAGCTTGGCGTCGGCAACAGGAACGACAGAGCAGTCGCGCTCGGCCCGCACAGCGACGAGCAGTTCCTCTGCCAGCTTCGCGCGCTACAGAGGCCTCGGCCTAAAGACTTTGTTTGGAAGCGAGACAATGTCGGTGCGCGGTAACGTCTGCCTACCGTGTATTCGCTCCGATGATGCCATCCTACCCCTGTTTCGCCCGACAGTCAATCCAAATTTCGTAAAATCCGCATCTCCAGAAAAAGTCGCTGTGTTCTGAAAGCCTTCCCTACTGTGCATGGGGTTGTTTTCGCATTTTCGTTTGCGGCTACCCCCTTCGCCGCACCGCCGCCGCATCCACGACGTTCTCCACCTCCTCGCGCCAGCTCAGGATCTCCATCGCCAGCACGGGATGATTGAATCCCTTGAGCTGGAGATCGTCGAGGGCGCGGGCCTCGACCCAGGGCTCGACCATGCCGTAGACGCGGCGGCTCACCACGATCTGGCCCGCCTTGGCTTCGCCGCAGAGGCGGGAGGCGAGGTTGGTGACGCTGCCGATCGCGGCATATTCCAGCCGCTGCTCGAAGCCGACCTGGCCGAGCGTGGCATAGCCGAGCGCGATGCCGATGCCGAAGCCGAGGCTATGCCCGCGATTGCGCCAGCGCTCGGTCAAGGGGCCGATGGTGTCGCGCATCTCCACCGCCATCTTCACCGCGCGCTTGATGTGGTCCTCGAACTGGATCGGCGCGTTGAACAGGATCATCACGCCGTCGCCGGCATATTTGTCGAGCGTGCCCTCGTATTTGAAGATCAGCTTGCCGAGCGCTGCGTGATATTCGCGCAGCACGTTCATCGCCTCTTCCGGCTCGGTCGCCTCCGTAAACGCGGTAAAGCCGCGCAGGTCGCAGAACACGACCGTGACCTCGCGGCGCTGGCTGGTGAGCAGCCCTTCCGGGCTGTCGGAGGAGGCGATCAGCTGCGCCACCTGCGGTGCCAGGAACCGCTCGAGCTTGCGGATGCGCTCGATCTCGCCGAGCTGGGTCTTGACGCGCGCCTCCAGCGACTTGTTCCAGTCCTTGAGCTGCTCGGTCTGCATGCGCAGCTTGTCGGCCTGGGCGCGCACGGTCTCGTTCGCCGCCTCCAGCGCGTGGCTCTTGTGGTCGACCTCGGTGAACAGGTGCGCGTTGCGCATCGCCAGCACGGCCTGGTTGGCGAAGGTGCGCATCAGGCCGATGATGCTGGGCGCGAACGCGCCACCGGCGCGGCGCAGCACCACCAGCGAGCCCAGCGTGCCCTGCTGGTCGATCAGCGGCACCACCAGCACCGAGCTGAAGCCGGCGGCGAGCGCGACCTCGCGCAGCGGCTGCTCGGCGGCCTCGCCGAGATCGGCAAGCGCGATCGGCTCGCCGCTCGCGGCGGCATCGCTCAGGATGTTCTCGCCTTGCGCGATGGTGACATGCGCGCCGTCGGCGGATTTGTCGATGCCGTTGGCCTCGACCAGGTTGAAGCGGCGCGCCTCGGCGTCGAAGCCGTAGATCAGCACCGCGTCGGCGCGGGTGATCTCGATCGCGCGGGCGGCGATCGTCGCTAGCACCGCGTTGAGGTCGAGCGAGGAGGCCACCGCGCGGCCGACCTCCTCCAGCACCTTGAGCTCGTGGATCGACTGCGCGAGATCGCGGGTGCGCTCCTCGACCTTGGTCTCCAGGTTCGAATAGGTCTCCTGGATCTGGTCGGCCATGCGGTTGAACTGCCCGGCGAGGTCTTCCAGCTCGTCGGAGGTGTGCACGTCGATGCGGTGGCTGAAATCGCCTTCGCCGAGCCTGTAGGCGCCGTCGCGCAGCGCCGTGATCGGGATGATCATGCGGCGGGCCAGCAGCGTGCCGGCGAGGATCGCGACCAAGAGGCCCATGCCGATCAGCAGCGCGATGCGCACCAACTGGTCGCGGATCGGCATCAAGGCCTGCGTGGTCGGCTGCTCGAACAGCACGCTCCAGCCGAGCTTCGGCACGATGCTCGCCGCGCTCATCACCGCATGGCCGTTGAAGTCGGTGCCCGACGTGTCGGGCTCGTGGCCGGGCGCAATCGCGGCCGCAACCTGCGGCAGCTTGGAAAGGTCCTTGCCGATTTCGGGCCCCTTCGAGGACGTCGCCAGCACCCGGCCGCGTGGGTCGACGACATAAGCGAAGGCGGCTTTTCCGACCTGGGCGTCGGACAGGAAGTCGGAGAGGAAGCTGAGATCGATCTCGGCCACGGTGACGCCGGCATTGAAGCCGGAATGCGCCACCGAGATCGACATCAACGGCGTCCGGTCGGCGAACCAGGCCGGCGCATAGCTGACGCCGCGGGCGACGGCGTCGGTGAAGCGAACGTCGCGGGAGAGGTCGGCATTGCTGCCGGTCGTGGTCGACTGCCTGGAGACGCGCAGCACCTCGCGGCCGTCGCCGTTGAGCTGGAACAGCTGGTTGACGACCGAGACCTGGTGCAGCAGCGATGCGTAGTCGGCGCGGCGCTTCTCCAGCGTGTCCTGGCTGGCGCGCGTCACCCAGCTGATCTGGCGATCGAGCTCGGAAATCGACTGCTCGATGCGCCGGGCGGCTGCTTGCGCCTTGTCCTCCAGCCCGTCGGTCAACTGTGTCCTGGTGGCGCGGTAGGAGATCCAGGTCTCCATCGCGCCGTTGACGGCGAGGACGAACACGACGAGGCCGACGAGGGAGACGACGTATTTGGCGAACAGGCCCTCGCGCAGAGATCGTGTCTTGTCGTTCGCTCCTGCCATCCCGATCCTCTCGCGCCGTCATCGACGCCGGCGCTACGGGCCGTACAGCCCCTTCCCGGGCCGTTCTATCACAATTTGGGCCAAAGGGCCGTCGCGCGGCCGGCGGACCGGCCGATGTGGTTACTCCCTGCGGACTCCCGGGCAGGAAGATGGGTGGTGAATTGTCGCAGCCTCATCCGTTCAGAGGAAATAGCGGACGGCAAAGCCAATGTAGGGGGATTGGGCGTGAGTTATCGATTGAAGAGCTGCCGCAGCACGTCGTTCATTGGCTGACTGTCCTGCTGCGCGAGCGGCGGGTCCTCCAGAGCGGGGGCTGGCGAGGCCTGTGGCGCCGGTGTGGAGGGCGCTGCCGGCAGGCTGCGGCTGCGGCCACTGCCCGGCGCGGCGCCAGTGCTGCTTCCCGCGCCACTGGAAAGCCCCTGCTGGATCAGATTGCCGATCGCTTCCCCCAGCGGGCCGCCGAGCAGATTGTTCTGGCCCGGCTGCTGTGCTTGCGGATTGGCATTGCCGGCCGCATTGCCGCCGCCCGGCGCGGCGGTGCCACCGAGACCGAGGCTGCCCAGAATGTTGCCGAGCCCGGCGCCGTCGGGGCCGAACAGGCCCTTGCCCATCTCGCGCAGCTTGGCATAGGCGGCGTCCGGATTGTCCAGCATGCCGGCCATGTCAGGATAGATCCGCGGCTGCGACCAAGAGCCCTGGATCATCACGGGGATGCCGAAGCCGACCGGCTCGTTAGCGCGGCCCTGGCCTTCGGTCGTCATCACGAGCTTGGGCTCGACGCGAAAGCCCATCATCTTGGTGTCGAGGGCGATGGTGCCGGCGCCGGTCACGCGCACCAGCGGTCCGATCAGATTGAGATCGGTCGTCACCGCCTGGCCCTTGTCGATGCGGAAGGAGGCCGAGAGCTGCGACAGATCCGTGCTCTGCTCCTGGCTGGGATCCTGGTTTCCGTTCTGGTTTCCATTCTGGTTTCCTTGCCAGCCGGACAGCGTGCTCGTCGTCAGCGAGCGGATCATCTGCGCGACATTGATGCCGCGGATGGCACCGTCCTGGAAATTGACGAAGGCCGTGCCTTGCATGTTCGCCATCAGCGCGCGCTGGCTGTTGCCGGCGCTGCGCAAAGCGAGCTTGGCTTGCAGCTTGCCGTCGATGCGGTCGAATTCGGCAAGGCCCTGAAGCAGAGGCAGCGCGCGCACGCCGACGAGGTCGGAATGCATGGCAAAGCTCGGCGCCCCGGTGGTCGCGTCCAGGATCACCTCGCCCGAGACCTGGCCGCCATAGGCGCCGAGATTGGCGGTGCCGGCCTTCAGCACGCCGCCGGCGAGCTTGGCGTCGAGCGCCAGCGGCGCGATGCGCGCATCGCCGATCACGGCCTCGTTCGCGGAAATCCTCACCTGCGCATCGACATAGTTGAGCCCGGAGACGTCGATCGGCGCATTGCTCCAGGGCTGCCCGGACACGCCTTCCGGCGATTTCGCCAGCGGCATCGCCAGCCGCTGGAAGTCGAGATCGACCTTGACCAGCGGTTTGCTCGCGATGTCGATGGACGCCCAGCCGTTGAATGCGCCGTCGCCGAGCCTGCCATTCACGCCGTTGATCATCACGACATCGCCATTGAGCCGCATCTCGGCATGGCCGGTGAGCTGGGACTTCAGCACGTCGGGCATGTCGATGGCGAAATCCACCGGAACCGTCGGCCGTTCGGCCGGCGAGACCGGCGTGGCTGCCTTGATATCGAACTTGGTCGGATGCTCGCCGACGCGCGCGGTGCCGGTGATATTGACCTTGCGGTCGCGGCCCATGATCGCGTCGGCGTTGATGGCGCTGATGCGGCCCTCGACACGATCGCGCAGGCGCGAGAACGCGACTTCGCCGTCGGTGACCTTGATGCGGTCGATGGTGGCGCCACTGGTATCGAGCGCGAGCGGCTTCGACGGGGCGCCGGCACTCGGCAGGCGCTCACGCAGCAGCGGCTGGTAGAGCACGGGATGGGTGACGACGAGCTCGCTGATCTCAGGGCGGCCCGACCATACGCTGGCGAGCGACATGTCGGCCTGCACGCTGTCGACCGTCAGGCGCGTGATGCCGCTGCGGTCCTTGGGGTCGGCAAGCGTGAGGTCGTTCAAGGTGACGTTCAGCGTCGGCCACAGGCTGATCTTGGTGGTGCCGTCGATCGACAGGCGATAGCCGGTCGCACTCTCGACGCGCGAGGCGATCGTCGAGGTCAGGAAGCCCGAGGGGATCCCGACCACCAGCAGCAGTGCGATTACGATGATGACGGCGGCCAACGCCGCGCCGGCGAATTTCAATGCTCTCATCTCGACTTTCCAACGACGGACAATCGGCGTCGAATCCGGCAGATGACCCGTCCCTTGCGCCTTGAGTTTATCCCCGGACGGGAAGCGGCTCCAAGCGCGTAAAAATAGTCAGGGGGTGCTGCAAAGTTATGTGACTTATGACACACTTCTCCGGCGCGGTTTTACGCGATCCTGAAGTTGATGGTTTCAAGCGATTTGGCAGCAACAATGACCAGGACGTTCACAAGGACATTGACATGAGCAAGCAGGCCGAATTTGCGGTCATCCTGAAGATGAACCCGATGTTCGCCGATCTCGGCGCAGACGAGCTCCAGCGGCTGTCCAATCTGTGTCACACTCAGCATTTGGGGAACGGCGAGGTGCTGTTCCAGAAAGGCGATCCCGGGGACGCGCTGTTCGGCGTCCGCCGCGGCCAGGTCCGCATCGAGACCGGCGCCTCCGACGGCAGCCGGCTGACGCTGAATTTCATGGGGCCGGGCGACCTGTTTGGCGAGGTCGCGGTGCTGGACGGCCAGAACCGCACGGCAGATGCCACCGCGGGCGAGGCCAGCGAGTTGTTCGTGCTGCGGCGCGAAGATTTCCTCGGCTTCCTCGAGCGCGAGCCGAAGGTCGCGATCAAGATCATCGCCCTGCTGTGCCAGCGCATCCGCTGGCAGAGCGAGCGCATGGAAGAATCCATGCTGCAGCCGCTGCCGGTGCGCCTGGCGCGGCGGCTCTGCGCGCTCGCCGCCGATTTCGGTTCCGAGGTCCACATCTCGCAGGAGCAGCTCGGCGTCTTCGTCGGCGCCGCCCGCGAAAGCGTCAACCGCCAGCTCCAAGCCTGGCGCAAGGAAGCCATCCTCGATCTCCAGCGCGGCCGGATCCTGCTGCGGAACATGACCAAGCTGACCGCGATCGCGCGGAACGAGTAGGTCGAGCAACTTCACTTAGCTTGGTCGGTCGGTGGCAGATCGACGGCTATGTCCTCTGCGAGAAAGGCTCCGTATCGCAAAGCCTCATCAATGTCTTCGCGCTCGAGATACGGGTAGTCCTTGAGAATGGATTCGTGCGTCTCGCTGGCCGCCAGCAGGCTAAGCAATCGCGCGACCGGAAACCGCAGCCCCCGAATGCAGGCTTTGCCTGTGCAGACGGCAGGGTCCATCGTGATGCGCACAAAAGTCATGACACAAGCTAGCGCGCACGAACGACCTGCGCCACCGTGTACCTCCAAGCCGGCTTGCCTCGAATCTCATTCCGCAGCGCGGTGCGCGACGTTCTTCGGTGCCGGCGCGGCTTCGTCATGGCCGGTCACCTCCGCGTCCTCGCTGTGCACGATCAGCCGCTTGGCAAAGCGCCAGATCAGGGCGCCGAAATCGTCCATCACCATGAACATCGCGGGCACGAACACCAGCGACAGGATGGTCGAGAAGATCAGGCCGCCGATCACCGCGAGCGCCATCGGCGAGCGGAACTCGCCGCCGGCGCCGACTGCGAGCGCGCTCGGCATCATGCCTGCGGCCATCGCGATCGTGGTCATCACGATCGGGCGGGCGCGTTTCATGCCGGCGTCGATCATGGCCTCCTCGCGCGGCTTGCCGGCGTGAATGGCTTCGATGGCGAATTCCACCAGCATGATCGCGTTCTTGGTCACGATGCCCATCAGCATCAGGATGCCGATCCACACCGGCGTGGTGAGCTGCTTGCCGGTGACGAGCAGCGCCGCGATGGCGCCGCCGATCGAGAGCGGCAGCGAGAACAGGATGGTGATCGGCTGCAGGAAGGTGCCGAACAGCAGCACCAGCACGGCATAGACCATCATCAGCCCCGCCGTGATGGCGGTCGCGAAGCCGTCCGACAATTCGTTCAGGCTTTCCGCGTCGCCGGAGGGCGAGACCTTCACGCCTTTCGGCAGGGTCTTCATGACCGGCAAATCGTAGATCTTCTTGGTGGCATCGCCGAGTGCGGCGGAGCCGACGAGGTCGGCGGCAACGGTCGCCTGCCGCTCGCGATCGTAGCGGTTGATGCTGGTCGGACCCTGGTCGAGCTTGACGTCGGCGATGACCGAGAGCGGCACGCCGCCCTTCTCGCCGCGCTCGCCGAGCGGCACGCGCAACTGCTCCAGCGTCTTCAGATTGCCGCGGGCGGCATCCTCGAGCTGCACGCGGATCGGCACCAGGCGATCGCCCACGTCGAATTTGGCGAGCGCGGGCCCGACGTCGCCGATGGTGGCGACGCGGATGGTCTGCGACAGGCTTTCGGTGGAGACGCCGAGCCGTGCGGCGAGATCGGCGCGCGGCTCGATGCGCAGCTCGGGGCGCTCCAGCGAGGTCTCCGAGATCACGTTGGCGATGGTGGGAATGCGTTTCATCTGCGTCGCAAGCTCGCTCGCGACGTTATTGACGATGTTGGGGTCGACGCCGGTCACCACCAGCGAGATCGCGCGTAGGCCGTTCTCGTCCAGGAACCAGAAGCGGATGTCTGGAACGTTCTCCAGCTCCTGGCTGATCGAGAATTCGAGCTCGCGCTGGGTGATGTCGCGGCTGTCCTTGGGCGTGTAGTTGATGATCAGGGCGGCGCGCCGGACTTCCTGCGTGCCCGGTGGGACGCGCCCGCCGTCGACGAAGATGCTCTTCACCTCGGGCCGCTTGCGCAGCCGCGCGACGATGTCCTCGGTGACCTTTTCGGTGTAGGCGAGCTGGGTGCCCGGCGGCAGCTCGAGCGCAAGCAGCGAGCGGGCGCTGTCCTGGGCCGGCAGGAAGCCCTGCGGCAGCAGCGTGATGCTCCAGATCGAGGCGGCGAAGACGCCGAGGCCGATCAGCACAGTGATGAAATAGTGCTTCACCGACCAGGCCACGATGCCATGATAGGACCGCAAGATGCGGCCGGGCGGCGGCTCCACATGCGAACTGTGCTTGAGGAAGTAGGCGGCCAGCACCGGCGTCACGAAGCGTGCCGCGAGCAGCGAGAAGAACACCTGCACAGAGACGGTGATGCCGAACTGCTTGAAGAACTGTCCGGCGATGCCCGACATGAAGCTCGCCGGTGCGAAGATCGCGATGATGGTCAGCGAGATCGCGATCACCGCGAGGCCGATCTCGTCGGCGGCCTCCAGCGCGGCACGGTAGGGCGACTTGCCCATGTTCATGTGCCGGACGATGTTCTCGATCTCGACGATGGCGTCGTCGACGAGAATGCCCGTCGACAGCGTGATGGCGAGGAAGCTGACGAGGTTCAGCGAGAAGCCGAGCAGGTCCATCGCCCAGAACGCCGGGAAGATCGATAGCGGCAGCGAGATCGCGGCGATGATGGTCGCGCGCAGGTCGCGCAGGAACAGCAGCACGATGACGACGGCGAGGATGGCGCCTTCGAACAGGGTCGAGATCGCCGCGTGGTAGTTGCCTTTGGTGTATTCGACCGAGGTGTCGATCAGCTTCAGATCGACGTCGGGATAGGCGGCCTTCAGCGCGTCGATGCGCTTCTGCACGGCCTCGGCCACCTTCACGTCGCTGGCGCCCTTGGAGCGCTTGATGCCGAGCGCGACCACCGGCTCGCCGTTGAAGCGGGCAAAGGTGCGGCGGTCGGCGATGGTGTCGGTGACGGTGCCGAGATCGTCGAGCCGGACCTCGCCGCCGCCGAACAGCGGGATCATGGTGCCGGCGAGATCGCCCAGCGTCTTGGCGCCGGCGAGCGTGCGGATCGCCTGATCGTTCTTGCCGATCTCGGCGCGGCCGCCGGCGACGTCGACATTGGTGCCGCGCAGGCTCTGGCTGACATTGACGGCAGTCAGGCCCATCGCCTGCAGCCGGTCGGGATCGAGCGAGACCAGGATCTCGCGCTCGACACCGCCGATGCGCTCGACCTGCGCGACGCCGCGCACGCCTTGCAGCGCGCGCTTGACCACGTCATCGACGAAATAGGAGAGCTGCTCCGGCGTCTTGCCGGGCGAGATCGCGGCATAGGTCACGATCGGCAGGCCGATGACGTCGACGCGCTGGATCAGCGGCTCTGTGACGTTCTGCGGCAGGTTGGAGCGCACGCGCGTCACCGCGTCCTTGACGTCGTTGAGCGCGCGGTCGGTGTTGGTCTCGAGCGCGAACTGGATCGTGGTGACCGACAGGCCGTCGGTGATCTGTGAGGTGATGTGCCTGACGCCCTCGACGCCGGAGACCGCGTCTTCAACCGTCTTGGTGACCTGGGATTCGAGCTCGGCTGGCGCCGCGCCGAATTGCGAGACCGCGACCGAGATCACGGGGATGTCGGCCGAGGGCAGCCGTGTGATCGCGAGCTTGGTGAAGGACACCCAGCCGAGGACCAGCAGGATGATCGAAAAGACGACAGACGGCAGCGGATGACGTATAGACCATGCCGAGATATTGAGAGCCATCAGCGTACCCGTGTGCGATCGAGTTCATCGGCGAACATGGTCTTGATCTGGTCGCCGTCATGGAGCGAAGAGCCGGCGTCGGCCACGACGATTTCGCCGACCTCGAGCCCTTCCAGGATTTCCGTCGCGCTGTCGGACGACAGTCCGACCCGCACCTTGCGCGTCTCGACGATATTGCCTTTGACGACCTGCACAGTGAGATGGTCGATCGCGGTCTTGGGGATCGAGACGCCGCAGCTTCGCTTGGCGTCGATGGAGGCGCGAGCGAACACGCCGACCTTCAGTGAGGGGTTGTTGGTGACGCTGATGCGGACGCGCCCGAGCTGGGTGGTGCGGTCGATTTCGGGTGCAACCAGCCGGACCCGTCCGATCAAATCGGGCGCGTCGTCGCGGCTGATGCGCACGGTCGCGCCGGAACTGAGCTTGGACATGTGCACCGCCGGGACCTGGGCGTCGAGCTCGATCTCATTGTTGACGGCGATGCGGAACATCGGACCGGCCTGCGGCGAGGCCGGCGCGCCGACGATGGTGCGGACCTCGGTGATGAGACCCGGCGCGGGTGCTTTCATCGAGGCCGGGCCTTGTGGGCCGGGGCGCTGCGGCTGGCCCGGAATCTGCGGCGGCGCGGTCAGGCGCGCTAGCTCCTGGTTGTCGGTGACCACAGTGCCTTCGGTGACCAGGAGGTCGGTGACCCTGGAACCTTCCTGGTCGGCAACGACCACCGCCTCGCGGCGCGGCACGAAGAAGCCGGTCACCCGCACCAGGTCAGAGAAGCAGGCATTGGTCGACTTCGTCACGATGACGAGCGCCGTGCTCGGCGTCTCCTTCGGCTCGGCGCGCTTTCGATGCTCGAACAGATAGTAGCCGACGCCGAGCGCGACGACGAACACGACGGTTCCGGCCGGCTTGAGATATTCAGTCAAATTCATCGCCGGATCATCCTGACCTGGCTCACGGCCATCCGCGCGAGGCCCGAACAGAGCGTTTCCCTGAAATAAAGCGGCGTCCCGCAAGGCTGCGGGACGCGCTTTGGCAGCGAGACCTTACACCACATCACGACTTGTCACTGCAAAGGATTACGTCGTGCTCACTTCGATGCGGTGGTCTTGTTTTCCATATTGACGACCTGCACGCGGCGATTGACCTCCGCCAGCGGCTGGTTCGGATTCTTGAGCTTGCTCTTGCCATAGCCGACGGTGACGAGATCGGTCGCGGAGATGCCGTACTTCTCGATGAGGTAGCGCTTGATCGAATCCGCGCGGCGCTCTGACAGGTCCTGGTTGTAAGTTTCGCCGCCGGCGGCGTCGGTGTGGCCCGCGACCACGAAGGTCGAGCCCTTCAGGTCGGGACTGGTCAAGGCACGGCCGAGCGCCTGCACGGACGGCATCGATTTGGCGCTGATATTGGCGGAGTTGTAGTCGAACGTGATTTCGAGATCGATGTTCGGCTTGTCCTTGGCGACCGAAGCGATCTCCTCGCGCTCGGTCGACGACAGCGAGCGCGTTGAGCGGCCGCGCACGGACTGAAGCAGCTTGGTCTCCGCCGCGTTCGGCGCGGGTTCGGTCTGCGGGCCAATCGAGAGGCCGCGGGTCAGGGGCTTCTTCGGCGCCGGCGCCAGCGCGCGGACGATCTCGTCCTCGGTGACATTCTTGCTGTTGCCGTCATCGCCTGCGTATGCGGCCGAGGTCGGCAATGACAGCGCGGCGCCGACGGTGATGATGGACAGAATCGCGGTAAGCCCTTTTGCAGCCGATCTCATAGCCAGTCCCTCCTGCGCAGCCAGCTCGCGTACTTCAAAATTCCGGCAACAAGCCCCGGAAAAGGACTGTTGCGGCATCCGCCCATTAGTGTTCCCAGGGCTGTTCAAGGTTCGAGGCTTGGACGGCCTCAACTCAAAAAATATCAACGCACTCCGTAGCTTGCGAATTCCTGGACGATGTTCGGATCCATCGCCTTGGCATTGGCGATGTCCAGCGCCCCTTCCTGGGCCGAGCCGTTGCGTTGCTTGGCAAGGCCGCGTCCATAGAGCGAAGAGGTCAGGCGCGGGTTGATCTTCAGGGCCGCATCAAAATCGGCGATGGCATTCTTCACCGCGCCCGACTTGAGGTTGACGAGCCCGCGGCTGTCCAGTGCATCGACGAAGTTCGGCCGCAGCCGCAGCGCCTCGTTGCAATCCTTCAGCGCGCCCTGGAGGTCGCCGACTACCGTGCGGGTCCAGCAGCGGTTGTTCAGCGCCTCGACGTCCTTCGAGTTGATCCGGAGGGTGTCGTCAAAATCCTTGATGGCGAGGTTGTAGGCGCCCTTGCTGGCATAGACCTGGCCGCGCCGGTACAGCGCGTTCACGTCGTCCGGATTGGCGGCAATCTTGGCGGTCAGGCCCTTGATCGTGGGATCGTCAGCCAGGACGGCGGCACTGGGTCCGCTGTCTGTGCTCGGCGCGGGAGCGGGATCAATCGGTTTCACCGGCGGTGGCGGTGGGGGCAGAGCGGCCTCGATCTGCGGCTTTGGTGTGGGGGCCGGTGCAGGCGCCGGCGCAGCTGGAGCCGCAGGAGCAGGTGCCGCAGCAGTGTCGGCCGGCTTCGGCGGCGGAGGCGGTGTCGGCGGCGCGGGTGGAGCGGGCGGCGGGTTGTTGGCGACGACGGCCGGCGCAGCGGGAGGTGCAGGCGGCGGCGTTGCCGGACGCGATCCGCCGGCGCCCGGAATGAACGAGAAATCTTCGGCGAGTGACGAGGAAATCCACGGCACCTGCTCGCCGCGCGAGGCGCGGGTGACGCCCATCTTGGTGCGGTTCAGCGTCTCCTCGGCCATCAGCTCGGGGACGCGGATTTCCTTCAGCAGCTCCTGGACGAACAGGCTGTGGTCGCCGCCGGCGTCCGAGACCACCGAGGCCAGCGCCGCCGAGTACATCACCAGCGTGCCGTTCGGCGCGATGACGGGGGTCAGGCCGGCGGAGAAACTGCGGAACCGGCGCTCGAACGGGTTGCGCCTGGAGGCGTCGATCAGCCCGATCTTGACGCCGGCGCCGCGGGTGTTGAGCTCGCCGAGCACGGTCTCGAGGCTGAAACCGTCGCGGCGCACGTCGGATTCGGTCCAGATCTGTGCATCGACCGGCAGCAAATAGCTCTGGCGCGCCGACTGAATGCCGAAACCGCTGAAGAACACCAGCGCCACCGATCCTGGCTTGATCTTGCTGTAGAGCTTGTCAAAGGCGCGGCGCATGCCGTCGCCGGTCAGGTTCTCGCCGATCTCGACCGAAAAGCCGTCCCGCTTGAGCTCATCGGCGACGTCGCGCGCATCGTTGATCGGTTCCTTCAACGGAGCATCCGCGTCCGGATATTTGGCGTTGCCGATGACCAGCGCAAAGCGGTCACCGGCCGCGAGCGATGGAGCCGTCGGGGCGAGCGAGATGAGCAAGGAGAGAAGAAAAAAGAAGCGAATTTTCATAATCAGCGCGGTCCAGCCAAAAAGGCGCCGTTCCAGCTTGCGCCGCGGCGACCTTAACTTACGCTTACCTCATTATCAAACCGGAGACGGGGGGCGTCAACCGCTTGGAGATTCGGCATTATCGTGACGATGGACTGCAGCGCAGGGGGCGTGCCGCGAGCGGATTAGATGGGTTGTCATGACAGTCCTCGGTACCTCGATCCTATCGGCGGCACGTTAGGGCAACCATGGCGATGAAGATGTGATTGGTCTCACATTGCAGCCCTGCCGCCGCCGCAACGCCCCACGTTTGACCTTTCCTGCCGGCGATGGCTTGGTGTGCTCGATCGTCCCACAAGATCCAACTCAGAAAAGAAGACCATGGGAAACGTCTACGAAATCTACGCCTTGCGCTACGCGACGATGTCGCCGCGCACCCCCCACATGAACTTCCTCCTGCCCGACCCGCATGACAGCGCGGCGCAGGATCTCGATTATTTCGTCTGGCTGATCCGAGGGCACGGCCGCGACATCCTGGTCGATACCGGCTTCAACGCCGAGGAGGCGAGCGCGCGGGCGCGCAAGCTGACGCTCAATCCGGTCGATGCGCTGGAGCGATTCGGCGTCGCGGCAACAGCCATTCGCGACGTCATCGTGACGCATCTGCATTACGACCACGCCGGCAATCTCGACCGCTTCCCGAATGCGCGCTTCCATCTCCAGGAACGCGAGATGGATTACGCGACGGGGCGCTGCATGTGCAACGGCCTGTTGCGACATCCGTTCTCGGTCGAGCACGTCACGCAGATGGTGCGCCACGTCTATGGCGAGCGTGTCACCTTCTACTCGGGCGACGGCGAGGTCGCGCCCGGAGTCACCGTGCACCGCGTCGGCGGCCATTCCGACGGCCTGCAGGTAGTGAAGGTCGAGACCGCGCGCGGCTCCGTGGTGCTGGCGTCCGATGCCGCGCATTACTATGCCAATCTGCAGCGCAGGAGCCCGTTCCCGATCGTCTACAATGTCGGCGACATGGCGCAGGGCTGGGAGACGATCGAGCGCCTCGCCGGCCACCCTGACAGGTTCATCCCCGGCCATGATCCGATCGTGACGGAGATCTATCCGCGCGCCAGCGATAAGGTCGACGCCTGGGCACTGCATCTGCCGCCGACGCGGTCGTTTGCGAAGTGACGGCTGAGGCCTGCTCCATGCCCGTCGTCCCGGACAAGCGCGCCCAAAGCGCGCGTAGATCCGGGACCCATGACCCCAGGGAAGAGTTTGGCGCGACAAGGTAACCGCGAGTCTTCGTGATCGCGGCGTCCTGTGCTGCAATGAGAGGGGTGCGCTCGCTCTCCCGCAAGCGGGAGAGGTGAACGGGCCGCGGCGATCAATTCAACCTATCGCCATTCCGCTTTAGGGCGGGTGCTTATAAACCTTAGATGTCGGCTTCCGAAGGCCGGACATTAGGTGAGGAATTCCCGGTTGAGAGCAGTGAGGCGGCAATGCGTGTCCTGCGAGATGCAGTGATGGATCGTGTCCGCTGGCGGGCCCATGACGCACTGGGGTCGTTCGCCGGACGCCGTGTTTCGCTGAGGTGATGCGTCGAATCGGCTCATTGCGCTCGAGCGGTCGACGTGAGCCGATTACTTCTCAGAGAGCGCACGATGAAAGCCTTGCTGCCGCTCGTGTTTGCCGTGGTTGTCGTGGCCCGGGAAGCGACCGCTCAGGACGCACCAAAGGACGCGCAATGCGTCCGCGAGCGCGCCGCCATGGTCGAAACCATCCGGGCATACGCCCGATCCGCCGCCAGTGCCTTGGGACAGCAACGCCTGTCGGAGCGTGTCCTTGAGGCCATGGAGCAAACGAAACGCCATCTGTTCATCCCCGAGCAACCTTGCTCCATCGCATACGCGGACAGACCGATGCCGATCGGCCTCGGGCAGACCATATCGCAGCCGTACATCGTGGCTTTGATGACCCAGTTGGTCGAGGTCGCGCCCGATCACGTTGTGCTGGAAGTGGGGACGGGTTCGGGCTATCAGGCCGCCGTCCTTGCCCACCTGGCGCGAAAGGTCTGCACCATCGAGATCATTCCGTAATTGGCCGAGACCGCCGCGAAAACATTAAGAGACCTTGCGTATGACAACGTGAGCGTCAAGCTTGGCGACGGATACGATGGCTGGCCCGAATGCGGTCCTTTTGACGCCATCGTCGTGACTGCCGCGCTCGGGCAGCCACCGCCGCCCCTGATCGAACAGCTTAAAGTAGGTGGCCGGCTCGTTATGCCGGTGGGACCCGGTTACACCACTCAGCAGCTCACGATCATCGAAAAAATCGCCCCCGGCAAGACGACGACGCGCGCCGTCGCCCTCGTGCGCTTTGTCCCCTTTACGCGTTCACAAAACTGAGCTCGCCAACGTCCCGTTGCTGCTGAGCCGGAATCTGGGGCGTCGAGGTGCCTGGCACCTTGCGCGAATGCACGTTTGGAGCGGCGGCAATTGGCCCATCAGCCAAGTGGCGGCCCCTCTGGTGGAGCTCTGCTATCGGCACGTAGCGGCCCAGATTTGTTCACTCTGAGGTCTTCGCATTCTGACCAACGAGATCAGCGCGGAGGGTACTGTTCCGTATTCAGCCCCTTGGAGCGAAAATCGCCACCGCCGCCATTATGACGGATAGAACGCCGAGACCGATCACGGCGATCTTGAAGCGGAGTTCTGCATCCATTTAGTGCCCATCGTCGCGAACATGTCGGAATCACGCTCTATCTGGAATTGATGGGCAGCAACTGAAAAGTCGATGGACAACGTCCATTGTCACCACAGCGGTGACAAGACGCTTCGGCATGGGCGCACCTCTTGATCGGAACTGCACGAGCAGTTATCGGCTCGGGGTCTCTCGTAAGTTGGTCGGGTCGCCCATATTGCCTAACATTGGATTGAGTGCTGCTCGATGCCGTGAAATCGCGGCCCAGTACAAGGATCGAGCGACGCAGACTGGAATAGCCGCAAAACGAGCGACCCTCCTGAGAAACATCAGCCGGAGCTACACCGCTCTTGCCAGCCAGCTTGAAATGCTCGTGGACGACATAGCGGCCGAAAGACGCCAGCTTGGTCGCGAGCACTAGAAGACCAACACGTCGAGCAGCGATAGGCCAGACCCAACAGTTGTTGTTGATCAGATCAGGGCGCTGGCGTACCGCGAGGACCGCTGCGTGAACCTGTGATTTGGCGTTGAGTTTCTTCTGTGCGCGCTTGAGATAGGTTCGCACCGAATTTTCGCTGAGGCGCATCCGCTCGGCAATGGCGGGAGGTCTCTCGCCCGCCGCGAAATGACGTAAGGCCGTCAACTCGCGCGGGGAAAGATCGGCTGCCTCCAGGATTGTCGCGTTCGCCATCACTTCCTTCATCCGATAGACGGCAAGATTCGCGGCGGCGTCTATTGTCATTCGGAGTTCTCGGGTGAGCACCGTCTCCGTCAGCACGTGGCGCGACGTAAATGACACCATCCACGATCCCTGAGGGCAATAGAACCCGTCGCGGAATCCGTGTTCTTGCAGCATGTCGAAGACCAGACGGTCGCTGCCGGTTGGTTGCATCCGCCGCATCACATCGGTGAACGTGAACGGTGCGGGATCGCTGGCAGCCGTGTGGGCGAGCAGGCTGGGACCATGTTTCTCCATCATCACCCGACGATCTTCTTTGTAGGCCGCTGGGACCGTCTTCGAATACATGATGCCGCCGAAAACGTGCGAGGGCTCCTCCTCGATCAGCTCTGCGGGCCACATCGAGAGCAGATTGATGTAAGGCCCGACGAGCCTGTCCAAGGCGTCGAGAACGCTTTCGGCGTCTGTCGTCGCGGTGACTGCGCGCAATGCGAAGCGGAATCTCTCTGGCAATTTCCGGGTTGGCCCTTCTGTTGAACCTTGGAAAATCATCACCACGATGTCGGAAACATGGCTGCGCAGGCGCAGAGCATCGATGCGCAACTGAGTGAGGTACTTATCGTTTGTATGGATCGCATCCATGCAATTCAAGCGAAGCCTACGGGGACGTGCTAGGCGCTAATGTTAAGAAGTATCTTGCGGTCCGGGCAAGCCGACATGTCGCCTCGTGGCCCCTAGCCGAAGCGCGATAATCCCGGTTATCGTGGGTAGAGAGCTCGTAGCTCGTAGGATGGGTTGAGCCCTTGCGAAACCCATCCATCCATCCGCGATGACGAAGCATGATGGGTTTCGCAAGGGCTCAACCCATCCTACGCGCCGAGACGGGCGGCGGGCGCGATGTCAATGAGCGCCGGCAGGATCCCCGCAAGCAACGATTTCGTGGGGAGATTTTCGAGCCGCTAGCTCCGGAGGAGAGAATACCGCCAGGTATCCTCCGCCCCCTGCGAGCTTATATGTGGCGATCTCGCGATAGTCGACGGCGGTCAACTCGCAGCGCAAGAGCTCAATTGGCGTGCCATGCTTCGACGTCGGAAGCTCAAGATCGACAATTCCGACCCGCGCACCTTGCTTCAAGGCGGGCGCGAGATTGTAGAGGAAGGCATACGGTTGGGCTATCTCGTGATACATATGCACAAGGATTGCGGCGTCCAGCGAGGAAGCGGGCAGGCGCGGATCGTGTGGTTCGCCGAGCGCGAATTGCACGTTTGTCAACTTCAGAAGCTTTGTTCGCCTGGCGAGTTCGACGAGGTAATCCCGCGTGACGTCCTGGGCAACGACAGAGCCGGCGGGTCCGACGAGGTGCGAGAGCCTGACCGTGTGGTAGCCGCTGCCTGCTCCAATGTCGCCGACTGTCATACCTGGTTTCAGTTCAAGATGGCGTGCGATTTGACCGGCCTCGTTGAGCGCGTCGCGGCGCTCTTCGGCGGAGCGGCGCGGGCTGACGATCCGTGCGACTGGACGCGGCGGTGAGGGAAACTCGTTTGCAGCGACTCCGGAGGAAGCCAGATAACCTATGTCAGCGGCGTAAGCGCGCGTTGCGGCAAACGCCACAAGTAGCATCGTTATATACGCCACTGCCGTCACGGTCCTACCAAGCTTTCTCAACCGGACTCCCAAAAGCTGACGTCTGCGCCTTTATGAGCACGCACCCTAATACGCCTGCTTCGCATCCGCCTCTTCGCTGGTCTGGATCAGGTCGAGGCTCGCTTCGATCTTGCCGAGCAACGTCGATAATTGCTTGCGCTCCTGCGCAGAGAGGCAGGCGAGGATCTCGTCCTCCCGCCGCAGCAATTGCGGGAACAGCTCTTCATAGAGCGCGCGGCCCTTTTTCGTCAGTTGCAGGCGGAATTCGCGACGATCGGCTTCGTTCTCGACCCGCTCGATCAGGTCCTCGTTGAGCAGCGTGGTCACCGCGCGGCTGATGGTGGATTTGTGCGTGCGGGTGCATTGCGAGATGAATTGCGCGCTGCAGGCATCGTTGCGAAAGCCGAGTGTGGCAATGACACGCCAGGCCGGAATGTCGAGGCCATGGCGCTCCTGATATTCGACCGAAAGCGCGGCGCTGACTTCCGCCGCCAGCCGATTGAGACGGAACGGCACGAACTTGAACAGGTCGAGCCGCGGCTTGAGCCCCGCTGAGCGCTCGTCGGCTTGCCGTGTCTTCAACGCGATGTCGCTGGATGTCCTCGCCAAGGAGAGCGCTCCGAATTCCAGTTGACGGCCGGCCGGCTCCGGTCCAAAATAGTTGCACGTGAGACTATCTAGCAGATCAGTCCTCTTCTGACCAGAGCCGAGGTTCGTGTATGGCGCCGGCCAATACCCCTCACGCCAAGACCCAGTTCGGCTATCGCCGTCACCCCGATCAGGACCGCCCCGGGTCAAGCCCCGCGGAGCATCCGGTCGTGATTGTCGGCGCTGGCCCGGTCGGGCTGTCGCTGGCGATCGATCTTGCCCAGCGCGGCCAGCGGGTGGTCCTGCTGGACGATGCCGACCGCATCGGCGAAGGCTCGCGCGCGATCTGCTTCTCGAAGCGTTCGCTCGAATATTGGGACCGGCTCGGCGTCGGCGACCGCATGGTCGACAAGGGCGTGGTGTGGAGCGTCGGCCGGATCTTCCACGGCGAATCCCAGCTCTACCAGTTCAACCTGCTGCCGGAAGACGGCCACAAGCGGCCGGCCTTCATCAATCTCCAGCAATATTACGCCGAGGCCTATCTGGTCGATCGCATCAATGACCTGCCTGAGATCGACCTGCGCTGGCGCAACAAGGTGACGGCACTCGAGCAGCGCAACGATTCCGCCGTGCTGACGATCGAGACGCCCGAGGGCGCATACCGCGTGCTCGCCCAATATGTCATCGCCTGCGACGGCGCGCGGTCCTCGCTGCGGCAGCTGGTCGGTGCCGAATTCGCTGGCCAGGTGTTCGAGGACCAGTTCCTGATCGCGGACGTCAAGATGACCGCGGAGTTTCCGACCGAGCGCTGGTTCTGGTTCGATCCGCCGTTCCATGCCGGGCGTTCGGCGCTCTTGCACCGGCAGCCTGACAATGTCTGGCGCATCGACCTCCAGCTCAACCGTTACGCTGATCCTGTCGTCGAGAAGAAGCCGGAAAACGTGCGGCCGCGGATCGCGCGCATGCTCGGCCACGACAAGTTCGAGTTCGAGTGGATCTCGCTGTACAAATTCCAGTGCCGGCGGATGGATCGCTTCATCCATGGCCGCGTGATCTTTGCCGGCGATTCCGCGCATCAGGTCTCGCCCTTCGGCGCACGCGGCGCGAACTCGGGACTCGAGGACGCCGAAAATCTGTCCTGGAAGCTCGATCGCGTGTTGCGGGGCACCTCGCCCGCGAGCCTGCTGGAGAGCTACCACGTCGAACGCAGCATGGCGGCGGACGAGAACATCCGCGAGTCGACGCGCTCGACCGACTTCATGGCGCCAAACTCGCATCAGGAAGCGCGCCTGCGCAAGGCGGTGCTGTCGCTGGCTAAGGAGACCGAGTTCGGCAAGCGCATGGTCAATGGCGGCCGGCTGTCTGTGCCGTGCAGCTATGATACGCCGCTGTCGTCACCCGATGCCGATATGTGGGCCGGCGGGCCTCGCCCCGGCTGCTCCATGCTCGATGCGCCCGTTGCAGCGCGCGCGGGTGAGCAGGCCTATCTGACTGATGCCTTCCGCAAGGGGGGAACGCAATTCACCCTGCTGTCGTTCGGCAATGGTACGCCGATCGAGATCCCTGATGGCGTGAAGGACATTCGCATCGGTGGCGAGACCGGGCTGGCCGATCCGGCTGGTCTCGCGGCAAAGCGCTACGATGCCCAGCCTGCGACGGCCTATCTGCTGCGGCCCGATGGTTACGTCGCAGCACGGTTCCGCTATCCGACCGCTGCCGTGATTGCGGCCGCGCTGTCGCGCGCCCAGGGTCTTAATTGAGGTTCTTGCGCCATGGCTCTCTCGACCAGCTCGAACTTCGCACGCCCTGACGACGCCTTCCGCGCCATCGTCGAGGCGCATCGCGGTCTCACGGAGGAGCAGAGCGCGGATTTCGACGCGGCGCTGGTCCTGATCCTCGCCAACCATATCGGCGACATCGACGTGCTGCGCGAGGCGATTGGGCTTGCCAAGCGCCGCATGATCGACGGCCAGCAGCAACAACAGCAACAACAATAGCCCCGTGACTCAAAGGACGAATTGATGGCGAAGAACTTCGCATCCACCGGCGATCTCTCCGAGAAGACAATCACCTTCTCCGAGATCGGCACCGATCTCTATGCCTTCACTGCCGAGGGCGACCCGAACACGGCCGTCATCGTCGGCGACGACGGCTGCCTCGTGTTCGACGCGCAGGCAACGCCGGCGATGGCGAACAAGGTGATCGAGCGCGTCCGCACCGTCACCGACAAGCCGATCAAATATGTCGTGCTGTCGCACTATCACGCCGTGCGCGTGCTCGGGGCTTCCGCCTACAAGGCGCAGGGCATCGTCGCCTCGCAGGAGACGTATCGGCTGATCGAGGAGCGCGGCAAGCAGGACTGGGATTCCGAATACGGCCGCTTTCCGCGTCTGTTCCAGGATGCGCAGAGCATTCCCGGCCTGACCTGGCCGACGCTGACCTTCGAAGGCGAGATGACAATTTACCTCGGCAAGCGCGAGGTGCGCCTGATGCAGCTGGGCGCCGGTCACACATCCGGCGACATCGTTGCCTGGGTGCCTGATGCCGAGGTGATGTTCTCCGGCGATCTCATCGAATATCACTCGGCCTGCTATTGCGGCGATGCGCATTTGCGCGAATGGCCGATGACGCTGAACGAGATCCGCAACTTCAATCCCAAGGCGATCGCGCCGGGCCGCGGCGATGCGCTGAAGGGGACTGCGACGGTGCGCGAGGCCATTGCGATGACCCGCGACTTCGTCACCTCGCTCTACGGTGTCGCCGAAATCTCGGTCGCCAAAGGGCGTACGCTGAAGGAATCGATGGCGGCGACGCGCGAGGTGATGGATCCGAAATTTTCGAGTTTCGCCATCTACGAGCACTGCCTGCCGTTCAACGTGTCGCGCGCTTATGACGAAGCGTCCGGAATCGATGACCCCGTGATCTGGACCGACAAGCGCGATCAGGAGATGTGGGCCGCCTTGCAAGGAGGAGGATAGTCATGAACATCAATACCTCGCCTGACCAGATCATCCGCAGCTCGGCCCAGGTGACGCCGGGCTACATGTCCGGCTTCGGCAACAGTTTTGAGACCGAAGCATTGCCGGGCGCGCTGCCGATCGGGCGCAACTCGCCGCAGCGTTGCGCCTACGGGCTCTATGCCGAGCAGCTCTCCGGCTCGCCCTTCACCGCGCCGCGCGGCACCAATGAGCGTTCCTGGCTCTACCGCATCCGGCCCTCGGTGAAGCATTCCGGTCGGTTCGAGAAAGTCGATGCCGGCCTGTGGCGGTCGGCGCCGTGCCATGAATACGACCTGCCGATCGCGCAATTGCGCTGGGATCCGACGCCGCTTCCGAGGGAGGAGATCACCTTCGTCGAGGGCGTGCAGACCATGACGACGGCCGGTGACGTCAACACGCAAGCGGGCATGGCCGCGCATGTCTACCTCATCACCAAATCGATGGTGGATCAGCATTTCTACAATGCCGACGGCGAGCTGATGTTCGTGCTTCAGCAGGGCAATCTGCGCCTCGTCACCGAGTTCGGCCGCATCGATGCCGAGCCCGGCGAGATCGTGGTGATCCCGCGCGGCGTCAAATTCCGCGTCGAGATTCCGAACGGCCCGGCACGCGGATATCTCTGCGAAAACTACGGCGGCGCCTTCACGCTGCCGGAGCGCGGGCCGATCGGCGCCAACTGTCTCGCCAATGCGCGCGATTTCCTGACGCCGGTTGCGTATTACGAGGATAAGGACACCCCGACCGAGCTGTTCGTGAAATGGGGCGGGTCGTTGTTCAAGACGCAGCTCTCCCATTCGCCGATCGATGTCGTCGCCTGGCACGGTAATTACGCGCCGTATAAGTACGATCTGCGCACCTTCTCGCCCGTGGGTGCGATCGGCTTCGATCATCCCGATCCCTCGATCTTCACGGTGCTGACCTCGCCGTCGGAGACCGCGGGCACCGCGAATATCGATTTCGTGATCTTCCCCGAGCGCTGGATGGTTGCCGACAACACCTTCCGCCCGCCGTGGTACCACATGAACATCATGAGCGAGTTCATGGGCCTGATCTACGGCGTCTACGACGCCAAGCCGCAGGGCTTCGTCCCCGGCGGCATCAGCCTGCACAATTGCATGCTGCCGCACGGCCCGGACCGCGACGCCTTTGAGCACGCCAGCAATGGCGAATTGAAGCCGGTGAAGCTGACCGGCACCATGGCCTTCATGTTCGAGACCCGCTACCCGCAGCGCGTCACCGCACACGCGGCGAAGTCGTCGACGCTGCAGGACGATTACGCCGATTGCTGGAAGGGCCTGGAAAAAAGGTTCGATCCGAACAAGCCGTGATGTTCTTACCCTCCCCTGGAGGGGGAGGGTCGATCGCGCGTAGCGCGAGCGGGGTGGGGTGACGGTCTCTCCACGTCCAACAGTTCCCGTGCTGAGAGATCACCCCACCCCGTTTCGCATTCCGCTTCGCTTCATGCGAACCGACCCTCCCCCTCCAGGGGAGGGTGACACCGTCACCGCTGCGCCACGGGAAACCAATGCCCCACCCCAACGACCCCAGCCTCCGCGCCTTCATCGAGGTCGATCCCGCCTCGGACTTTCCGATCCAGAACCTGCCCTATGGCGTGTTCTCGAACGCGGCCAATCCGACGCCGCGGGTCGGTGTGGCGATAGGAAACTACGTGCTCGATCTCTGGGAGCTCGAGCGGGATTCCCGGCTCGATGTCGGCCCGCTCGGCGTGTTCTCCGGCCCCTCGCTCAATCCCTTCATGGCGCTGGGGCCGAAGGTCTGGACGAAGACGCGGGCGCGCATCAGCGAGCTCCTGCGCGCGGATCATCCTGAGCTGCGCGACAACGAGGAGCTGCGCAGCCGTGCGCTGGTGCCGATGCGCGATGCCAGACTGCATCTGCCCTTCACCGTCTCCGGCTACACCGACTTCTATTCCTCGAAAGAACACGCCACCAATGTCGGCGTGATGTTCCGCGGCAAGGACAACGCGCTGCAGCCGAACTGGCTGCATATGCCGATCGCCTATAACGGCCGCGCGTCCACCGTGGTCGTCTCCGGCACCAAGGTGAAGCGTCCGCGCGGGCAGCTGAAGCCGCCGAATGTGGAGCTGCCGAGCTTTGCGCCGTGCAAGCGGCTCGATTTCGAGCTGGAGATGGGCGTCGTGATCGGCCAGCCCTCGCCGATGGGCGGCATGCTGAGCGAGCAACAGGCCGAGGAGATGATCTTCGGCTTCGTGCTGCTCAACGACTGGAGCGCGCGCGACATCCAGCAATGGGAATATGTGCCGCTCGGCCCGTTTCTCGCAAAAGCATTCGCGACCTCGATCAGTCCCTGGGTGGTGACGCGCGAGGCGCTGGAGCCGTTCCGCCTGAACGGGCCGGAGCAGCAGCCGGTGCCGCTCGACTATCTCAGGCAGACGAAGCCGCAGAACTACGATGTCGCACTCGACGTCTCCTTGCGCGCCGCCGGCGCCAATGCGCCCGCCAGCATCAGCCGCACCAATTTCAAGTACATGTACTGGTCTTCGGTGCAGCAATTGATGCACCACGCCTCCTCAGGCTGCGCCATGAATGTCGGCGATCTCTTAGGGTCCGGCACCATCTCCGGCCCCGAGAAGAACCAGCGTGGCAGCTTGCTCGAGATCAGCTGGAACGGCAGCGAGCCCGTGGAATTGCCCGGCGGCGCCAAGCGCTGCTTCCTGGAAGACGGCGACAGCCTCGTCATGCGCGGCTGGTGCCAGGGCAACGGCTATCGCATCGGGTTCGGCGAGGTCGAGGGGACGATTTTGCCGGCGGAGTAGCCTCGGTCGCTGCCACAACTTCCGTCATTGCGAGGAGCACTTGCGACGAAGCAATCCAGGCTGCTTCCGCGGATGCATTTCTGGATTGCTTCGCTGCGCTCGCAATGACGGTGTGGAGGGACCTACCGCCTCTCCGGCGGCACGTCGCGCACCCGCACGCAATGTGCCGCGACGTCCTCTACACTGTACTTCAGATGCACCCGCTTGTCGGACGGCACCTGTTTCGCCGTGCACACGCCCGGACGCCATTCCTGCGTCGGTCGGATCGGGCGCGGGGCAAAGCCGCCGCCGCAGTTCGGGCAGACGTTGAAGAGTTTTGTCTCGACGCAGTCCGCACAGAACGTGCATTCATAGGAGCAGATCCGCGCATCCGTGGCGTTCGGCGGCAGGTCGCGGTCGCAATATTCGCAGTTCGGTCGAAGCTGGAGGGCCATGGCAGGGTCTCCCGAGTTGGCCTGATCATCGCAGACGGCGCGGAAAGCGCGAATGCCGTAGTTCCCTCGATTTCAGCCAGCCTTCAAATCCTTCAACGGCAGCTTTGAGCTTTCCTTCAGCCGATCCAGCACGATCGAGGAGCGCACATGCGCCACGCTCTGGTGCGGCATCAAGACGTCGTTGACGAGGTTGGAGAGTCCCTTGAGGTCGCGCAGCACGGCTTTGAGCACATAGTCGGCATCGCCCGTGAGCGAATAGGCCTCCTGGATCTCGTCGATCCGGTTCACCAGCGCGCGAAAGCGTTTCGAATTGTCCGGCGAGTGCGTCGCCAGCCCCACCTGGATGAAGGCGATCACGCCGAAGCCGAGTGCCTCGCTGGAGAGATCGGCGTGGTAGCCGGATATCACCTTATCCTCCTCCAGCCGCATCCGCCGCCGCGAGCATTGCGAGGCGGAGAGGCCAGCGAGCTCGGCCAGCTCCTGGTTGGTGAGACGGCCATCGTCCTGGAGCGCAGTCAGGATCTTGAGGTCGAAGGCGTCCACGGAGATCATGCGTGTTTTGCCCATTTGATGCACGGATCGTGCATAAGATAGCCGAACGCCATCCCGTTTGCACGCCCCTTGCACGCTTCATGAAGGATAATTCCTCGCAGCAGCCATTTGGGAGAACGCCATGGGTCCGTTTCCGCACGACGCACCGCCGGCCACTGTTAGCACCGACAATCCGATGGGCACCGACGGCTTCGAGTTCGTCGAATACGCCCATCCCAATCCGCAAGAGCTGCACGCGCTGTTCAAGCTGATGGGCTATGCACCCGTCGCGCGCCACAGAACTAAGAAAATCACGGTCTATCGCCAAGGCGATATCAACTATCTCGTCAACGAGGAGCCCGGCACCCACGGCTATGAATTCGTCGCCGCCCACGGCCCCTGCGCGCCGTCGATGGCGTTCCGCGTCGTCGACGCCAAGGCGGCCTATGACCGCGCAATCGCGCTCGGCGCCGAGCCTGCCGATGCATCATCCGCGCAGAAGACGCTCGACGTGCCCGCGATCAAGGGCATCGGCGGCAGCTTGCTCTATCTGGTCGATCGCTACGGTGACAACGGCTCGGCCTATGATGCCGAGTTCGAATGGCTCGGCGCGCGCGATCCCAAGCCGGTCGGCGCCGGCCTGTTCTATCTCGACCATCTCACCCATAACGTCCATCGCGGCCGCATGGATGTCTGGGCCGGCTTCTACGAAAAGCTGTTCAACTTCCGCCAGATCCGCTTCTTCGACATCGAGGGCCGCGCCTCCGGCCTGTTCTCGCGCGCGCTGACCAGCCCGGATGGCAAGATCCGGATTCCGATCAACGAGGACGCCGGCGATTCCGGCCAGATCGAGGAATATCTGAAGACCTATCGCGGCGAAGGCATCCAGCACATCGCCTGCGGCTGCCGCGACATCTACCGCACCATCGAAGGCCTGCGCGAGGCCGGCCTGCCGTTCATGCCGTCGCCGCCCGATACCTATTTCGAGCGGATCGATACGCGCCTGCCCAAGCACGGCGAAGACGTCGCACGGCTCCGGAAGAACGGCATCCTGATCGACGGCGAAGACGTGGTCGAGGGCGGCCAGACCAAGGTGCTGCTGCAGATCTTCTCGGCCAACGCGATCGGCCCGATCTTCTTCGAGTTCATCCAGCGCAAGGGCGACGATGGTTTTGGCGAGGGCAATTTCAAGGCCCTGTTCGAATCGATCGAGGAGGACCAGATCCGGCGCGGGGTGCTGAAGGTGGAGAACGCGGCGTAAGCTGCCGTTCTCAGGCGCGCTGCAGCGTCAAAACAGGTATCGTAGGGTGGGCAAAGCGAAGCGTGCCCACCATTTCTATCGGGATCGCGAAAGGTGGTGGGCACGGCGCTATGCGCCTTTGCCCACCTACGGATTTGTGCGCTGGGGCTACTTCGCCGCCTTCCACGCCTTCGTCACCGCGGCGATCTCTGCGGCCTCCGGCTCGCGCACCGCCGACGGCGTGCGTGAGAATCTCGGCGCCGGGGCCGGCTGCTTCACGCCGTGGCGCTCGACGAAGACGTTGCGCGCGACCATGTGCGGATGCTCGGTCGCTTCCGACATGGTCAGCACCGGCGCGAAGCAGATGTCGGTGCCTTCCATGATCTTGCACCAGTCCTCGCGCGTCTTGCTCTTGAACACGGCCTTCAGCTTCTCCTTCAGCGCCGGCCAGGCGTTGCGGTCCATCTGGGCGTCGAAATCGGCGTCCGTCAGGCCCGCATGCTCGCGCAGCAGCGCGTAGAATTGCGGCTCGATCGAGCCGATCGAAATGAAGTGCCCGCAAGCGCATTCATAGACGCCGTAGAAGTGCGCGCCGCCGTCGAGGAAGTTCTGGTTGCGTCCCTCGGTCCAGCGGCCGATCGTGGCCATGTCGAAGAAGAACGACATCAGCGAAGCCGCGCCGTCGCACATCGCGGCATCGACGACCTGGCCCTTGCCGGACTTCTGCGCTTCCAACAGCGCTGCGAGCACACCGACGACGAGATAGAGCGCGCCGCCGCCGAAATCGCCGACCAGGTTGAGCGGCGGCACCGGCGCTTCCTTAGGTCCGATCGCGGCGAGCGCGCCGGTGATGGAGATGTAGTTGATGTCATGGCCGGCGGCGTTGGCGAGCGGGCCTTCCTGGCCCCAGCCGGTCATGCGGCCATAGACCAGTTTCGGATTGCGCGCGAGCACGATTTCGGGGCCGAGCCCGAGCCGCTCCATCACGCCGGGACGAAAGCCCTCGACCAGCGCGTCGGCGCTCGCGAGCAGGTCGAGCACCGCTGCGATCGCGGCCTTGTCCTTGAGGTCGAGCTCGATCACCTTGCGGCCGCGGCCCGCCACCGACTTCATGCTCTTCTTGGCGCCGACGCGGTCGAGCGTGACGACATCGGCGCCCATGTCGGCCAGCATCATGCAGGCGAACGGGCCGGGGCCGATGCCAGCGAATTCGACGATGCGGAAGCCCGAGAGCGGGCCGGAGGTGCGGACGGACGAGCCTTCTGATTGTTCTTGGGCTGATTGATCGAGCACGTTGTTGTTTCCTCGGGTCGCAGGCGGATGCCGGTGATCCGGCAATCGCCTCGGACGTTCCTCTGTGGGCGAGTTAATTGACCGATTAACTTTTCTCGCCTTCACGCCAGCGAGGCAAGCGGTTTTCATGCCGCATGGCCAAAATAAAGCGGCACGTACCGAAGTGCGCGCCGCGGAAAATTTGTGCTGAGACGCTGTCTTAACCTCTCCCCGCTCTTGCGCGGGGAGAGGTCGGAATTTGCGCGCCGCGCGGATTCCGGGTGAGGGGCATGGCAATGAGCCGACCGCGATCAAAGATCTCTCCGGCACCTGATCGCATGCAAGATGCATCGAATAAGCGGAGGCAGCCCCTCACCCCACCCTCTCCCCGTAAGAACGGGGAGAGGGAGTGAGAGAACTTGCCTTGTCGTCTAGATTGCGATGGTCAGCCCGCTGCGGCCACCGCACGCTGCGCCATCACCTTGACGAGATTGGCGCGGTACTCCGCCGTGCCATGGATGTCGGCGAGCAATCCGCTCGCCGGAATGCTGACGCTGTCGATCGCTGCCGGCGACCAGTTCGCCTTCAGCGCGGCTTCGATCGCAGGCACCCGCATCACGCCATTCTGCGAGGCGCCGGTGGCGGCCACCCGAACCTCGCCCGACTTGGTCTGCGCCACGAACACGCCGGTCAGCGCGAAACGCGAGGCCGGATGCGGCATCTTGGAATAGCCCGCTTTCGCCGGAACAGGGAACGACACGGCGGTGATGATCTCGCCGTCGTCAAGCGCCGTGGTGAACAGGCCCTTGAAGAAATCGGCCGCCGCGATCGACCGCTTGTTGGTCTTCACGGTCGCGTCGAGCGCGAGCAGTGCGGCCGGATAGTCCGCGGCGGGGTCGTTGTTGGCGATCGAGCCGCCGATCGTGCCGCGATAGCGCACGGCGGGATCGCCGATCAGCGAGGCCAAATAGGCGAGCGCAGGGATCGCCTTCTTGGCGGTGTCGCTGGTCGCGACATCGTAATGCGGCGTGGCGGCCTTGACGGTCAGCGTATCGCCGGACGCTTCGATGCCGATCATGTCCTTGATCTTGGCGACATCGATCACGTCGGAGGGGCCTGCGAGACGCTGCTTCATCACCGGCAGCAATGTCTGGCCGCCGGCAAGGAACTTCGGCTCGCTGCTCTTGCCGAACAGGCTGGCGGCTTCGTCGACCGAGGAGGCGCGATGATAGGTGGTCTGGTACATCTTGGTTGCTCCTGAAATCGTTTCTCTGTCATTCCGGGATGCGCCTGATAGCGCAGACCCGGAATCTCGAGGTTGAATTCGTGGCTCCAGATTCCGGATTCGACGCTTCGCGTCGCCCCGGAATGACGACGATGAGGCGGTTAAGCCGCGTGGATCGTGCGCCACACCCGGTCAGGGGTTGCGGGCATTTCCAGATTGTTCTTGCCGATCGCATCCGTGATCGCGTTGATCACGGCAGCTGACGCCCCGATCGCGCCGGCCTCACCGCAACCCTTGATGCCCAGGGGATTGCCCGGGCACAGCGTCGTGGTGTGGGAGAGGTTGAATGAGGGCAGGTCGTCGGCGCGCGGCATGGCATAGTCCATGAACGAGGCCGTGACCGGCTGGCCGTTGGCATCGTAGATGGCGTGCTCGAGCAACGCCTGACCAATGCCTTGCGCGAGGCCGCCATGGACCTGGCCCTCGACGATCATCGGGTTGATCAGCCGGCCGAAATCGTCGGCCGCGACGAAGTTGACGAAGGAGGTCTTGCCGGTGCCGGGATCGACCTCGAGTTCGCAGATATAAGCGCCGGCCGGGAAGGTGAAGTTGGTCGGATCGTAGAAGGCGCTCTCCTTCAGGCCCGGCTCCATCCCGTCAGGCAGATTGTGCGCGGTATAGGCTGCGAGCGCGACCATCGGGAAGGCGATCGCCTTGTCGGTGCCGGTCACCTTGAACTCACCGTTCTCGATGACGATGTCGGCCTCCGAGGCTTCCAGCGCATGCGCTGCGATCTTCTTGGCCTTGGATTCCATCTTCTCCATGGCCTTCAGGATCGCGGTGAGGCCAACGGCCGCCGAGCGCGAGCCGTAGGTGCCCATGCCGAACTGCACCTTGTCGGTGTCGCCATGGACGATCGAGACCTGGCTGATGGGAACGCCGAGACGGTCCGCCACCAGCTGGCAGAACGTGGTCTCGTGGCCCTGGCCGTGGCTGTGCGAGCCCGTGAGGATCTCGATGGTGCCGACGGGGTTGACGCGGACCTCGGCCGATTCCCACAGACCGACGCCGGCGCCTAGGCTGCCGACCGCCTTCGACGGCGCGATGCCGCAGGCCTCGATATAGCAGGACACGCCGATGCCGCGCAGCTTGCCGTCGGCTTTCGCCTTGGCCTTGCGGGCGGGGAAGCCGGCATAGTCGATCGCCTTCATCGCGGCATCGAGCGAGGCGTTGAAGTCGCCGGTGTCGTAGGCCATGATGACCGGCGTCTGGTGCGGGAACTGGGTGATGAAGTTGGTCCGGCGCAATTGGGCCGCATCGACATTCAACTGCCGCGCCGCCGTTTCCATCAGCCGCTCGATCAGATAGCTCGCTTCAGGGCGGCCCGCGCCGCGATAGGCATCGACCGGCGTAGTGTTGGTGTAGACCCCGATCACCTCGGCATGGATCGCCGGGATGTCGTACTGGCCCGACAGCAGCGTCGCGTAGAGATAGGTCGGCACCGAGGACGAGAACAGCGACATATAGGCGCCGAAATTGGCGTAGGTCTTCACCTTGAGGCCGGTGATCTTGTTGTTGGCGTCGAACGCCATCTCGGCATGGGTGACATGGTCGCGGCCATGCGCGTCGGTGAGGAAGGCCTCGGTGCGGTCGCCGGTCCATTTCACGGGACGTTCGACCTTCTTCGAGGCCCACAGCGCCACCATCTCCTCGGGATAGATGAAGATCTTGGAGCCGAAGCCGCCGCCGACGTCGGGCGCGATCACGCGCAGCTTGTGCTCGGGCGCGATGTTGTAGAATGCCGACAGCACGAGGCGGGCGACGTGCGGGTTCTGCGACGTCGTGTAGAGCGTGAAGTGCTCCTCCGCCGCGTCGTAATCGGCGATTGCCGCGCGCGGCTCCATCGCGTTCGGGGCGAGGCGGTTGTTGGTGACGTCGAGCTTCACCACGTTGGCGGCCTTGGCGAAGGCTGCATCGGTGGCGCCTTCGTCACCGATCACCCAGTCATAAACCTGGTTGCCGGGGGCCTCGGGATGAAGCTGCGGCGCGCCTGCCTTGATCGCGGCGTGCATGTCGGCGACCGCGGGAAGTTCTTCGTAATCGACAACGACCGCTTCCGCGGCATCGCGCGCCAGATTCTTGCTTTCGGCGATCACGACGGCGACGGCCTGGCCGACGAAGCGCACCGTCTCCGGCGCCATGGCCGGCCATGCGCCCATTTTCATCGGGCTGCCGTCCTTGGAGGTGATGGCCCAGCCGCAGATCAGGTTGCCGACCTTGTCGTCGACGAGCTGCTTGCCGGTGAGCACCGCGACCACGCCCGGCATCTTCAGTGCGGCGGAAGAGTCGATCCCCTTCACCTTGGCGTGCGCGTGCGGGCTGCGGATGAAATAGGCATGGGTCATGCCCGTCAGCTTGATGTCGTCGACGTAACGGCCCTTGCCGGTAATGAAACGCTTGTCTTCCTTGCGCACGACGCGCGCGCCGATGCCTTCAACACCCATGTCTGGTCCTCCCGACCGGAAATTTGTTGACCCGCGCTTTCCCTTGAAAGCGGCAGTTGTTTTCTTGTCGCGGCGCCGTTCTACTCGGCCGCCTGCGCAACCTTCATGCGGCCGGCTGCATCCAGCACGGCTTTGACGATGTTGTGGTAGCCGGTGCAGCGGCAGATATTGCCCTCGAGCTCGTGACGCACGGTGGCCTCGTCGAGCTGGCTACTATGGCGCTGCACGATGTCGATCGCAGACATGATCATGCCCGGCGTGCAATAGCCGCATTGCAGGCCGTGATTGTCGCGGAAGGCGGCCTGCATCGGGTGCAGCTCGTCGCCCTTGGCGATGCCCTCGATGGTGGTGATGCTGGCGCCGTCGGCCTGTCCCGCCAGCATGGTGCAGGATTTCACCGCCCTACCGTCCATGTGAACGACGCAGGCGCCGCACTGGCTGGTGTCGCAGCCGACATGGGTTCCCGTGAGATTGAGGTGATCGCGCAGGAGCTGGACCAGCAGCGTGCGGTCCTCGACGTCGACAGCAACGGCCTTGCCGTTGACCGTCAGTTTGACTGTAGACACGTGAAGTCCTCCCAGAGTGATTTTGATTGGTTCTAATTAGAGACAGCGCGAGCGAAACTTTGCAACTGGGATTTTGGCGACCGCGCGTCATGTAAAAGACATCGTGCGGCCGTCGCAGTCGCACGATCCGGTCACGACATTCCGCGCCGCCGCCAGTGCGTGGCGCGACCTTGCAGGAAGCTTGCGGAAACGGTCGCTCCTCCATCCGCGATGGCGTCCGCGACGGCCATCATGCGAAGCGCTTGTCCTGGTGGTGCGTGGCTTGGTCATGCCTGCCACTAGCCCCTGGACCAGGCCCGGTCGTGCGTCGTTTCTCCCTTGATGCTTCGTTCGTTGCACGAATAGGAGCACGCGCTCCCGCCTTTGTAATCGCGATCTTGGTAGTAGGCGGCGACCGTCTAAGCCCTTGATTTTACTTACGGCGATGCAGCAAACCGTTGCCGACAGGCCGCGCCGGCCGAGTGTTGCGACTCGAACAGTCCACTCCGTCATTCCGGGGCCCGAGCGAAGCGAGGGAGCCCGGAATCCATCGAGCGTCAGAGTAGGTGGACGGATGGATTCCGGGCTCGCGACCATCGGGCCGCGCTTTGCGCAGACCCGTTGGTCGCGCCCCGGAATGACATTGAATGAATGAGACGCGGCAAGGCAGGACTAGTACTTCCTGGCGATTGATCGCAGCCAAGGGGCCCCCTAGTCGAACCGTACAAGCAACGGCCAAAAGGGTGGAAGCGATGCAGATGAACGACAGTCAGCGGATCCCGGCGTCGAAGGCCACGGTGTGGGCTGCGCTCAACGATCCCGATATTCTCAGGCGCTGCATTCCCGGCTGCCAATCGCTCGAGATGGCATCGCCGACGGAGATGACCGCGACCGTGGTGCTGAAGGTCGGTCCAGTGAAGGCGACGTTCAGCGGCAAGGTGACGCTGGCAGACATCGATGCGCCCAACGGTTACCGCATCGTCGGCGAAGGCGCCGGCGGCGTCGCCGGCTTTGCCAAGGGGCGGCGCGAAGGTCAGGCTGGAAGAAGAATCGCCTGACGTCACCATCCTGCATTACGAGGCCGACGCGCAGATCGGCGGCAAGCTCGCACAGCTCGGCTCGCGGCTGATCGAGTCCACGTCGCGCAAACTTGCCGCGAACTTCTTCCAAAGCTTTGCGGCGGTGGTAGCGCCATCATCGTGACCGATGCACAGCATCGCTGCACGCGACGATGCAAGGTCGCCGCAAACTCCCCTGTCGTCCCGGACAAGCGTAAGCGCAGATCCGGGACTCATAGCCACAGGCAGAGGTGGTTACGGGGACTCGGAGTTGTCAGCCTGCGCCAAACTGAGTCCAGCGCTCACTTCGTTCGCTTGTCCGGGACGACGACCGAGAGTGAGGCGACGTCGTCGGTCGCCACACGCGCTTGATGCATTTCGACCTGCAAATCAAGGCAAAGAGTCGAGCTTCGACAACGAGATGAGCGGCGAAAGCCGCCAATGATTTGCACTACTACCTTCCGCCTATACTAAGCGCGAGGAGGCGATGCTGTAATTTCGAACGATGGCTCGCAGGCAAACTGCGCATCACGAGCGCAGCCCGCTCAGCGCCCAACGAGGCGTGCACAACAACATCGCGGAGGGAATACATGACCTTTGGAACGAAGGGCTTCTTGGCCGGCATCTCCATGATTGCGATGCTCGCCGCCATTACACCGGGCGTTCGCGCCAACGATTCCCTGCTCAAGGCGCAATCCGATTCGAATCAGTGGGCCGTCGCGGGCCACGACTATGCCAACACCCGCTTCAGCCCGCTCAAGCAGATCAACACCGAGAACGCCGGCAAGCTGACGCTCGCTTATTCCTTCTCGCTGGCGTCGCTGCGCTCGAACGAATCCTCGCCGATCGTCGTCGGCAACACGCTCTACGTTTCGAGCTCGTGGGGGCCGAAATACGTCTATGCGCTCGATGCGGCCACCGGCGCGCGGAAATGGACCTGGGAGCCCGACATTCCCGAGGACGTGCTGCAATACGCCTGCTGCGACGTGAACAATCGCGGCGTCTCCTATGCCGACGGCAAGATCTTCGTCGGCCGCCTCGACGGCAAGCTGACGGCGCTCGATGCCGCGACCGGCAAGTCGCTGTGGACGGCGAAGGTGGTCGACTACAAGCAGGGCTCGGTCATCACCTCGCCGCCGCTCGTCGTGCGCGACAAGGTCATCACCGGTTTCGGCGGTGGCGAATACGGCGTGCGCGGCGCGTTGCAGGCCTTCGACATCAACACCGGCAAGCAGGTGTGGCAGACCTACACCGTTCCTTCGCCGGACGAGCCCGGCGGCGATTCCTGGAAGGGTGACTCCGCCCAGCATGGCGGCGGCGCGGCATGGCTTGTCGGCTCCTACGATGCGAAGACCGACACGGTCTATTGGGGCACCAGCAATCCCGGCCCGTGGAACACTGCGGTGCGTTCGACCGGCGATGGCAATTTCGGCAAGCTGACCAACCTCTACACTGCCTCCACGCTCGCGCTCGATCCCAACACCGGCAAGATCAAGTGGCATATCCAGACCACGCCGGCCGACGCCTGGGACTATGACGGCGTCAACGAGGCCGTGCTCGCGGATCTGAAGATCGGCGGCAGCACCGTTCCGGCCCTCATGAAGGCGGACCGCAACGGCTTCTTCTTCGTCGCCAATCGTGAGACCGGCAAGGTGTTGTCGGCGGAGAAATACGTGTTCTCCAACTGGGCCAAGAAGTGGGACGTCGCCACGATGCGCGCGGTCGAGGATCCCGACAAGCGTCCCGGGCCGAATCATCCCGCCAAGGACATCTGCCCGAACCTGATCGGCGGCAAGAACTGGCAGCCGATGTCGTTCAACCCGCAGACCGGCCTCGTCTACATCCCGTCCAACAATGTCTGCATGGACTGGTCGGTCAGTGATGTCGCCTACAAGCGCGGTGTGTTCTATCTCGGCGCCGAATTCCCGACCAAGGAAGGTCCCGGCGGCTTCCTCGGCGAACTCGTGGCCTGGGATCCGGTCGCGCAGAAGAAGGTCTGGTCGATCAAGGAAGACCTGCCGTTCAACGGCGGCACGCTGACCACCGGCGGCGGTCTCGTGTTTGCCGGCAACATCCATGGCGATTTCCGCGCCATCGATGCGAAATCCGGCAAGGTGCTGTGGAGCAAGAATCTCGGCTCCGGCATCGGCGCGGGTCCGGTGACCTACCAGGTCGACGGCAAGCAATATGTCGCCATCGTCGTCGGCCGCACGGCTGCGCTGCCTGCGTTCCTGGGCGAGGTAGGAAAGAAGATGACAGCCGCAGCTCCCGAGGGCGGTTCGCTCTTCGTGTTCTCCGTCCAGTGACCACTCGCGCGCGTATCCTCGAGGTGACGGATACGCGCGCGCTTTCTCCAGACATGAACTGCGGCATCGGCCGACGCCTGGTGCCGCCGCGCCTGGGTCAGCAAGCTCCGGCCTAGCAACGCCAAGGCAAACGCCGAGGCAAACGCCAAGGGAGACGAGGATGCGTGCCAATCATTCTGCCATCGGTGCGAGCCGACGCCGCTCCATCGCAAGCCTGCTCGCATGTGCCGCAGCGGCGCTGACCGTTCCGGCCGCGCCGCTGCACGCCGACGAGGCGCAGCCGCTCCGTCTCTGCGCCGATCCCACCAATCTTCCATTCTCGAGCGATAGTCCGTCGAGGCCGGGCTTCTATGTCGAGATCGGACAGGCGCTGGCGCAGGCGCTCGGCCGGCCGGTCGCCTACGACTGGTACAAATCCTATTTCGGAAAGCGCACCGTGCGCGTCACGCTGCTCGGCAAGCAATGCGACGCCATGATCGGGCTGCCGCGGTCCGAGGATTTCATGGGACCGGCCGTGATCTTCTCCAACGCCTTCGCGAAAGAGGGCTATGCTCTCGTGGCCGCCAAGGGCCAGGCACTCGGCGGCATCGACGGCCTCAGGGGCAAACGGGTTGCCGTGCAGTTCGCCAGCACGCCGCAAAACCTGCTCGCGAGCCGCGACGACATCGAGAAGGTGACGGTGCTGTCACCGGAGGAAGGCATGCAGGCGCTCGACCGGGGCAGGGCCGACGTCGCCTTCATCTGGGGGCCGGTCGCCGGCTGGCTGAACAAGACCAGCTACAATGACCGCTACCAGATCGAGCTCACCGAGGGCGAAGGCCTGTCGTGGGATGCGGCCATCGGCTTCGCGAAGACCTCGACTGAGCTACGCGATCGCGTCGATGCCGTCCTGCCGCAGCTTCAAAAGACGATCGGCGAGCTCGTGGTGAAATACGGTCTGCCGACCGGCGAACCGGTCCGCTTCGGCGCGGCGCCGGCGGCAGTCACGACGGGAACGGGAACCGGAGCCGGCGTGGCGCAGGTCGCCAATATGGCGGCGACCGAGACCAAGGGCGATGCGGTCGCACCGGGCGCCGAGGCCGTCGGCGCGGGCAAGGAGATCTTCAACGGAACCTGTGCGCACTGCCACGGTCCCGACGCGATCCAGAGCGAGCGGAAGATCGATCTGCGGCTGCTGCGTCACCGCTACGGCGACGAGATGCGCGAGAAGTTCTGGACCACCGTGCACGAGGGGCGGCCGACCAAGGGCATGCCGGCCTGGAAGGAGGTCTATACCGACGACCAGTTCAACAGCATCTATTCCTTCCTGCTGACGGTCCAGTCCGAATCGAACGACTGAACGGTCTTGACCGAACCCGATCGGGAGGATGTGCTACCGTCCATCCGGCACCATCCCGGCGCCGGAGGGGTGCCGTATGGTGCTGCCTCTTCCGCTACGGCGGTGGATGCCCGTATGGTGGGCTATTCGGCGGTGCAGTGTGAAGGCGCCATGACCAGCATCCTGATCATCGACGATCATCCGTTGTTTCGCGAGGCGCTCGGCAATGCGGTGCGGCTGGCCTTGCCGGAGGCGCGGATCCTCGAGGCGATGTCGATCGAGGATGCCTTTCATATCCTGACGGCCGAGCAGGGCGAGGGCATCGATCTCGCGCTGCTCGACCTGTTGCTGCCGGATGCGACCGGCTTCTCCGGCTTCCTGCGTTTGCGCGAGGCCTATCCGCGCCTGCCTGTTGCCATCGTGTCGAGCGAGGAGGACCAGCGCATCGTCCGCGAGGCGCTGGAGCTCGGGGCCGCCGGCTATCTGCCGAAGTCGATGTCGAAGCGCGAGCTGGCGCAATCGATCGAGGGCGTGCTGAATGGATCGGTGTCGGTGCCGAAGGATTTCGTGGCGGCGCCGCAGCGGCGGCGGGCCGAGGCCAGCAAGGCGCTCGAGGTCAAGCTGCGCGAGCTCACGCCGCAGCAGCTTCGCGTGCTCGAGCTCCTGCGGCGCGGCTATCCGAACCGGCAGATCGCCCAGGAGCTTCAGCTCGCCGAATCCACGGTGAAGGCGCATATCACCGAGATCTTACGCAAGCTCGGCCTGTTCAGCCGCAACAAGGCGATCATCGAGATCGGCAAGGTGGATCTGCCGGATCCAAAGAGCCGGCCCTATGCGCGGGCCGATCGCGGGCGGCCGCAATGACGGGCGATGTCGAGCTTGACGTCGAGCTTGACCTGGATCAAGCCGGCCTGACCCGGCTGGGACATTCTCGTTTCGACCTCGAACCCGTCAATCATCTGGGTAATTATCCAGGAATGGCTCATACGTGATGCAATTTCTGATTGTCGAAGACCATCCACTGTTTCGCGAGGCCCTCGAGGGCGCGCTCCAGATGGTGGCGCCGGCGGCTGAGATCCTTCAGGCGACGTCGATCGACGGTGCGCTCGAGCGGGTCGCGGCGACCACCGAGCTCGACCTCATCCTGCTCGATCTGTCGATGCCGGGCACCACAGGTCTTTCGGGCGTCATCCGCATCCGCAAGGGGTTTCCCAGGATTCCTGTCGTCATCGTATCCGGCCATCAGGATCCGCAGATCATGTCCGGCGCCCTGTCGCTCGGCGTGTCCGGCTACATCCTCAAATCATCGTCCAAGCAGGATCTGGCGGAGTCGATCGGCGAGGTCCTGCGCGGCTCGGTCTGTGTTCCCGCCGCGTATCGCGGACTTGTTCGCCCGCAACGCCCGTCCGGCCCCGCGCAGGATCTCATCAGGCGCCTGCACGAACTGACGCCGCAGCAATTGCGCGTGCTCGAAATGCTCAAGCGCGGCCTGCAAAACAAGCAGATCGCCTATGAGCTGAAGATCTCCGAGACCACCGTGAAGGTCCACGTGTCCGACATCCTGCGCAAGCTCAACGTGCTCAGCCGCACCAAGGCCATCGTCGAAATGTCCCGGATCGATTTTGCGACGCTGGCCGAGGGCAGCACGACGAGGCGCGAGCGGGCACATCCCGACCAGCAGTGACGCGATTGTCGCCTGGTTTGCCGCGGCGGGGCGCAACATCCGACAAGGTAATTCATCGATAAGTCAAAGTCATAGCTTCACGTAAGATATTACCGGTACTGTGCATGGGGTTGTTTTGCGATATTTGATGTGCGCCAGCCGCGCGCTCTAGCTCAGCAGGAATGACAGCAGCGCCCGCATCTCGGCCGGCTTGATCGGCTTCTTCAACACTTCGAGGCCGTGGAGGCTCGCCTCCTTCGCCGCCTGTTCGGAATAGTCGGCGGTGATGATCATGGCGGGCGTGTCGAGCTTCAAATGCTCCCGGACATCGGCGATGGCCGACAGGCCGCTCTCGCCGTGATCGAGATGGAGGTCGGCAATCACGACATCGGGCGCGCCGCCGAGCTCGCTGAGGCGCAACCGCGCGTCCGCGCCCGATCGTGTGGTCGCGACGTCGCAGCCCCAGCCCTCGAGCAGTGCGGCCATCGCCTCCGAGCCGTTCGGATCGTTCTCGATCAGCAGGATCTTGGCGCCTTCGAGCCCACTATAATTGTAGTGCCGCGCGGCGAGCTTGACCTCATGCACCCCGTCGTCGACCTCGACGAGGTCGATCGGCTCCAGCTCCAGGGTGAAGGTCGATCCCCTGCCGAGCTGCGACGACAGCCGCACCTCGTGCCCGAGCACGGTTGCGAAGCGGCGGACGATGGAGAGACCGAGCCCGAAGCCGGCCTGGTCGGTCGCGATTGCCTCGCCGCGCTGGAATTCGCGGAAGATCGCCTCCTGCTGCGCCTGCGCAATCCCGGGTCCGGTGTCGGAGACCTGGACGCAGATCTGGTCGCCCCGCGGCCGGCATCCCATGACGACGCCGCCGCTGCGGGTATAGCGAATGGCATTGGCGAGCAGGTTCTGGAGGATTCGCCGCAGCATCATCGCATCCGACATCACCGCCAGCTGAGAGCTGCGGATGCGCAAGGACAGGCCTTGCCGCGCGGCGATCGGCTCGAACTCGTTGCGGAGCTGCTCGAACAAGGGCGCCAGCGCGATCGCGCGCACGTCGGGCTTGAGCGCGCCGGCGTCGAGCTTGGCGATCTCCAGCAGCGACCGCAGCAGGTCCTCCAGCATCACCAGTGAGCGGTCGGCCTGATCGATGAGCAGGCCGGCCTCCTGCGATTCCATCATCTCGGTCAGCGCGGACAGGGTCAGGCGCGCCGCGTTGAGCGGCTGCAACAGATCGTGGGTGACCGAGATCAGCACCGAGGATTTCAGCGAGCTTGCCGCCTCCGCCTGCTGCTTGGCGCGGTAGAGACCCTCATTGGCGCGCTCGACCGAATGCAGCGCCTCGCGCAACTGATGCGTCCGGTCGCGGACCTTGTGGTCGAGCGCAATGGCGGTTTCGAACAATGAAAAGGCGTTGAGCTGCTGGTCCATCGAGCGCTCGACGCGCGACATCAGCGCGGCATTGATCTTCCTCAGCTTGGCGGCTTCGTGCCGCAGCTGGTCGACCGCATCGGGACCCTGCCACATGTCCGTCACGACGGGCGCCTTCCGATCGCGACCCCCGTGAAGGTCTGGTTCACATGCATCGAGCCGAACTGCTCGCCATAGGTGTGAAAGCCGATCACGCGGTTCTGCCGGTACAGTTCGGACATGTCGCGGGCGAGCTGGTGCTGCTCGGCGTCGAGCCGGCGGAGCAGGCACTCGAAGCCGATATAGAGCGAGACGTCTCCGATCTGGTCGCGAATTTCGGCAAACGTCTCGCGGGTCGAGCCGACCAGGCTTCGCGACGTCGCCGCCGTCAGCACCATGCCCTCGTCGATGGCGCAGAAGAAGTGCAGGGAGCCGTCCGGTTCGACGCGCTGGATCGAGCGCGCGTAATAGGAGCCGCCGACGCGCACCAGCACCGGATGCGACGCAAAGGAGAACGGATCGAGCTTGGCATCCATGATCCCGACCATGCGCGAATATTCCAGTGCGGCCGGCTCTGCGTTCAGCTCCCTGACCATTCGATTTTCGATGTCGGCCTCGGTCACGACCATCTTCTGCGCCCGCGGCTCGAAGTTGTCGCACTTGAAGACGCGGAACGGCAACGACGTGTTCAGCAGGATCAGCAGGGCGGCATTGGTGTGCGCCTTGCCGCCAAAGAACACCCAGGTCTTCTCGAAGCGCATCCCGTCGCCGGCGGATCCGCCGACGACCGGAATGTCGTCCAGCGAGGCATAGATCGCGGACATCACCGCTTCCTCGCGGCGGCACAGCCCGTCGATCAGGACCAGGCCGAAGGGACTGCCACGATCGACCTGCGGGGTAGCCCGCAACAGCTCGTGCCGGAGCTCACCGCCGATCCTGCGGCCGTCCTCGACGCGGAAACTGTCGAGGTTGAAGATGGGCCGCACCGCCGCGGAGAAATCGGTACGGCTGAAGGCCAGCGCCACGACGCTGTTCTCGTCCCAGCCATCAGGGGCAAGCTCGCCGGCAGTGGTACAACCGCAGACCTGGGTCTCATCGAATTGCCGGGTGATCTCGGCGATGAAGTGGTGGGGATCGTAGCTCGGGGAGAGGAACACCAGGATCAGCGCCAACTCGTCAGAGGGGAGCTGGGCCGCCAGTTCGGCCACGGCTTCATCGACGCTCGCAGCCTTCGACTTGGCCACGGCAACGCCCGACGCGCCGCCAAACCGAAAATCGGTTTGCCCCACTCCGTTTCTCCCCTCGAGGACCAGCTCGGTCTAACGCCAAGTGCCTTATAAGTATTCGAGAGTAAGGCGTTTTCCGGTTAGCCGCAACACGGCGCCTGGTCCGTGCAAGGCCGGACAAGCCCTGCGGAGGAGCTCTCCATCCAGAATGCAGACCGGACGGATTTACCACCCCTTGAGGATTCTGCCCTAATTTTACGCACGGTTCGGAAAGGGCTGCTTCCGGGCCGCAGAATCGCTGCAAAGAACATGAGCTGGGGGTTGGGAATGTCCAGGCGTATCGCCTCGCCGTCGAAGCGCACATTATTTCCGACCCTCAGGTTCCGCGCAAAGATCATTCTCGGCTTCGCCGCCGTGCTGGTGATCTCCGCCGGCAGCATGGCCTTCTCCTATCTCGGCTTCGAGCGGGTTGCCTCCGGGGTCGGATCCTACCGCAGCAGCGTGTCCGAGGCCGATCTTGCCCGCAACATCGACCGCGAGCTGCTCGCCTATCGTTCGGCCGTCAAATATTTCGTCGTCACCGGCAAGGAAGACGACGCCAAGGCGGCGCTCGACGCCGAGGCTAGTCTGAAGAATGCCATCGAGCAGGCCGTCAACGGTGCCAAGAAACCGGCGCGGCAGGAAAGCCTCGGCAAGCTCGCCAAGGAGTTTTCCAGCTTCTCCGCAACCTTCGCAAAAGTGCTCCAGGCCAAGCGCGACAGCGCGTTGCTGGTCCAGAACCAGCTCCAGCGCAACGCCAATCTCCTGAAATACAAGCTCGACGACATCGGCAACAACGCGTCCGACGCCGAAGCGCAGGCGATCGAGTTCGGCACCAAGCAGGTCAACGCCCAATTCCAGACCGCGAGTGCCGCGGCGACCAATTTCGTGCTGACGTCCGACCAGGCGATCGCCGCCAGCGCGCTGGCGCGGCTGAAATTCGTCGAGAACTCGCTCGGCGCGGTCTACTCGATGGACGACAAGATCGTCGCCGGCCTGAAAGATGCCAAGGCGCTGCTCGGGGCCTATCGCGAAGCGCTGGAGAATCTGATCACCAACGCCAAGCTGGTCGACGATCTCGTCACCGAGATGAACGGCTCGGCTGGCGCGATCCTGCAGGGAGCCACCGCCATGAAGGCGGACCTCGTCGCCGAGCAGCAGCGGCTGGATTCGGAATCGGAGGCGACCATCGGGCAGACCGAGCAGCTGGTGCTGATGCTGGCGGTCGGCGGCACGCTGCTTGGCGCGGTTCTCGCCTTCCTGCTCGGCACCGGCATCTCGCGTCCGATGATCGCGATGTGCAAGGCGATGCGGGAGCTGGCCTCGGGCAATTTCGACGTCGTGCTGCCGGGCCTCGGCCGCAAGGACGAGATCGGCGAGATGGCCGGCGCGGTCGAGGAGTTCAAGATTCAAGCCGTTGCCAAGGCCGAGCGCGACGCCGCCGCCAGCGAAGTCCAGAACCGGGAGCAGGCCGCCGGCCGCCGCGCCGAGCTGATCCGCTTTGCCGACGATTTCGAGAGCGCGGTCGGCGCCATCGTCTCCAACGTCTCGGCCTCGGCCGTGCAGCTGGAATCGGCGGCCTCCACCCTGACCCGCACCGCCGAGACCACGCAGAGCCTGTCGAGCCAGGTCGCCGGCGTCTCCGAGCAGGCCTCCTCCAACATGCAGTCGGTCGCGACCGCGACCGAAGAGCTCTCGGCCTCGGTCGAGGAGATCGGCCGCCAGGTCCGCGATTCCAGCCGCATCGCCGAGGCCGCCGTGGTGCAGGCCAGGGAAACCGACGGCCGCATCGGCAAGCTGTCGCATGCCGCCCAGCAGATCGGCGAAGTGGTCAAGCTGATCACGGCGATCGCCGAGCAGACCAACCTGCTCGCGCTCAACGCCACCATCGAGGCCGCCCGCGCCGGCGAGGCCGGCCGCGGCTTCGCGGTCGTGGCGAGCGAGGTGAAATCGCTGGCAAGCCAGACCGCGAAGGCAACGGACGAGATCTCCTCACACATCTCGGGCATGCAGGGTGCCACCGCCGAATCGGTCGCCGCCATCAAGGAGATCGGCGCGACCATCGGCCAGATCTCGTCGATCTCGACCTCGATCGCGAGCGCGGTCGAGCAGCAGGGCGCCGCCACCCAGGAGATCGCCCGCAGCGTCCAGACCGTCGCGCAGGGAACCCAGACCGCGGCCACCGATATCGGCGAGGTCAACCGCGGCGCCGCCGAGACCGGCTCGGCTTCGGAAGAGGTGCTGAACTCGGCCAAGACCCTGTCGAGCGAAAGCACCCGTCTCCGCGCCGAGCTCGACCGCTTCATGGCGAATATCCGGGCGGCGTAGGTTCGCGGCCTCTAAGTTCGCGGCGTGAAGCCGACCCTATCGCCTCACACTCGCTGTCGTCCCGGACAAGCGCGCCTTAACAATTTCCCGCGTCGTCTAACCGCAAGTTGCGACGCCATAAATTTACCGTGGCTTATCCTTTGCCCCGTAACGTGCAGCGGAGTCGGGAAGCGGGCTGCTTCCGGGCTGCGCCTGGTTTTCCGCGAATGGAATGGGGTGGGGGAATGTCGGTCAAGTCCAAGTCGAGCCAATCCAAGTCGAGCCAATCGAAGTCGAGCCAATCGAAGCTGCCAACGCTGCGTTTTCGCGCAAAGATCATCCTCGGCTTCGGGGCGGTGCTCGCCATCCTCGCCGTCAGCATGGCATTTGCCTATTTCGGCTTCGAGCGGATCGCAGGCGCCGTGGCATCCTACCGCACCAGCGTATCGGAAGCCGATCAGGCGCGGACGGTCGATCGCGAGCTGATCGCCTATCAGGGGCTGGCACGGGCCTATACCCTGACTGGCGCGGCGGATGACGAGACCGCAGCCAAGGCGGCTGAAGGGAATCTGAAGAGCGCGATTGCCAAGTCGATGGCCGCGACGACCGGCGCCGCCCGCCGTGAGCAGGTCGGCAAGCTCGAGGCCGAGTTCCAGAGCTTTGCGAAAGTCTTCGGCGACATCATCACCCTGACGCGCGAGAACAACAAGATCGCCGCCGACGAGCTCAACAGTGTCGGCAACAAGATCCGTTTCAAATTCGACGATCTCGCCGATACCGCAGCGCTGGCGGGCCTGAGCTCGGTTCAGACCACGGCCAAGGACGTCACCTCGCAATATCTGGCGGTCTCCACCTCGGTCGGCGCCTTCGTGGCCAAGCCGGAGCCGAAGACCGCCGACGGCGTGATCGCCCGCATCAAGTTCCTCGAGACGCTGTTGGTCTCCATCTACGCGAACGACCAAAAGATCACTGATCGCGTCAAGGAGATCGGCGATCTCTTGAAGCAGTACCGCACCTCGTTTGCCAAGCTGACCGAGAACGTGAAGGTCATCGTCAAGCTGAACGGCGAGATGACGAAGACGGCGGCGACCATCCTCAAGCTCTCGGCCGAGCTGCGCTCGGATCTGACCGCGGACCAGCAACGCATCGAGGCGAGCGCCAATGCGACGATCGGAGAGACCGAGCAGCTGATGCTGATGCTGGCGCTGGGCGGGTTGGCCGTCGGCGTCGCGCTGGCCTTGTGGCTCGGCAACGGCATTTCGCGTCCGATGATCGCGATGTGCAAGGCGATGCGGGAGCTGGCCTCGGGCAATTTCGACGTCGTGCTGCCGGGCCTCGGCCGCAAGGACGAGATCGGCGAGATGGCCGGCGCGGTCGAGGAGTTCAAGATTCAAGCCGTTGCAAAAGCCGAGCGCGACGCCGCCGCCAGCGAAGTCCAGAACCGGGAGCAGGCCGCCAGCCGCCGCGCCGAGCTGATCCGCTTTGCCGACGATTTCGAGAGCGCGGTCGGCGCCATCGTCTCCAACGTCTCGGCCTCGGCCGTGCAGCTGGAATCGGCGGCCTCCACCCTGACCCGCACCGCCGAGACCACGCAGAGCCTGTCGAGCCAGGTCGCCGGCGTCTCCGAGCAGGCCTCCTCCAACATGCAGTCGGTCGCGACCGCGACCGAAGAGCTCTCGGCCTCGGTCGAGGAGATCGGCCGCCAGGTCCGCGATTCCAGCCGCATCGCCGAGGCCGCCGTGGTGCAGGCCAGGGAAACCGACGGCCGCATCGGCAAGCTGTCGCATGCCGCCCAGCAGATCGGCGAAGTGGTCAAGCTGATCACGGCGATCGCCGAGCAGACCAACCTGCTCGCGCTCAACGCCACCATCGAGGCCGCCCGCGCCGGCGAGGCCGGCCGCGGCTTCGCGGTTGTGGCGAGCGAGGTGAAATCGCTGGCAAGCCAGACCGCGAAGGCAACGGACGAGATCTCCTCACACATCTCGGGCATGCAGGGTGCCACCGCCGAATCGGTCGCCGCCATCAAGGAGATCGGCGCGACCATCGGCCAGATCTCGTCGATCTCGACCTCGATCGCGAGCGCGGTCGAGCAGCAGGGCGCCGCCACCCAGGAGATCGCCCGCAGCGTCCAGACCGTCGCGCAGGGCACCCAGACCGCGGCCACCGATATCGGCGAGGTCAACCGCGGCGCCGCCGAGACCGGCTCGGCTTCGGAAGAGGTGCTGAACTCGGCCAAGACCCTGTCGAGCGAAAGCACCCGTCTCCGCGCCGAGCTCGACCGCTTTATGGCGAATATCCGGGCGGCGTAGGTTCGCTGCCTCTAAGTTCGCGGCGTGAAGCCGACCCTATCGCCTCACACTCGCTGTCGTCCCGGACAAGCGCGCCCTCAAGCGCGCGCCGATCCGGGACCCACAACCACCGAATTGCGTTGTTGCACGCGCCGGTAACTCCGAGCCTTCGCAAAACGATTGCTGCGGAGTATGGGTCCCGGATCAGCGCTCCGCTCCCGACAACGCTGCGCGTTGCCGGCAGCTCCGCTTGTCCGGGACGACAGCGGAGCAAAAAAGGCGCGCAAGCCTCACTCCTTCCCGAATGCCCGCTTCAGCTCGACCTTTGCGCGCTCCAGCCGCGTGCGCTGCGTCTTCGGCAGCGTCTTGCCGGCGCGATTGATGTAGAACGTCAGCATCGACAGCGCCGAGCGATAGGCGCCGGTCTTGCGGCGGGAGCTGTGCTCGGCCGAACGCTTCAGCGAGGCCGCTATCTTCCGGGGATCCCTCAGCTTGAACACACCGCGCTTGAGATCGAGCGCGTCGCTCTCCTGCGTCACCCGTTGCGACCAGCGCCTCGGCGCTGCACGGCGACTTGACCTCTTGCGCGTCGTACTCGGCTTGCGGCGCGCGGCGTTGCGCGCGCCTGTCTTCCGTGAATGTGTCGTCTTTCTGACCTGAGCCATGCGTCAACTCCTTGGAGCTCAATCGGAAACGGGTGTGCTTGAAGGCTGTTCCCGTGGGAACCGAGCCTCATCGCAAACGTTGTCGCAGGTGGCAGGCAGAATGCCGCACCCCCATGATCGGATCGACCCCGTCCACGTCATGTGAACCGGGGCCGCTTCCATTGATCAGACGCAACAACCCGATGGAATTGCAGCAAAGCCCAGCGCTGAACTATGCACCCGTAGTCCCGGCGGCGACCGCGACCGACCGCATCGTCGAGACCAGCATTCCCTCGCGGCTCGACGCCCTGCCGTGGAGCGGCTTTCACACCCGCGTCGTGCTCGCGCTGGGTATCACCTGGATTCTCGACGGGCTCGAGGTAACTCTCGCCGGCGCGCTCTCCGGTGCGTTGAAGCAGAGCCCGTCGCTGCATTTCTCCAATCTCGATCTCGGCATCGCCAACTCCGCCTATCTCGCGGGCGCCGTGCTCGGTGCGCTCGGCTTCGGCTGGCTGACCGATCGCATCGGCCGCAAGAAACTGTTCTTCATCACGCTTGCGCTCTATCTCTCGGCAACGGCCGCGACCGCCCTGTCGTGGGATGTCGCAAGCTACGCGCTATTCCGCTTCCTCACCGGCGCCGGCATCGGCGGCGAATATACGGCGATCAACTCGACCATCCAGGAGCTGGTGCCGGCACGCTATCGCGGCTGGACCGATCTCGTCATCAACGGCAGCTTCTGGATCGGTGCTGCGATGGGCGCGGTGGCGGCCATCGTGCTGCTCGATCCCGCCGTAACCGGCCCCGATCTCGGCTGGCGCCTGGCTTATCTGATCGGCGCGGCCATCGGCCTCGTCGTGCTGTTGATGCGAATGTGGATCCCGGAAAGTCCGCGCTGGCTGATGATCCATGGCCGTCCCGACGAGGCCCATGCCATCGTTGACGGCATCGAGCGCTCGGTGGTCGGGCATGACCAGGATACGAGCGACGGGCGCTTCACGAAGATCCGGTTGAAGATGCGCGACCACACGCCGATCGCCGAGGTCGTGCACACGTTGTTCTCGGTCTATCGCCAGCGCGCGCTGGTCGGCCTCGTGCTGATGAGCGCGCAGGCGTTCTTCTACAACGCCATCTTCTTCACCTTCGCGCTAGTGCTGACCGATTTCTACGGCATCAGCGCCGATCACGTCGGCTGGTACCTCTTGCCCTTCGCCGCCGGCAATTTCCTCGGGCCCCTCCTGCTCGGCCGCTTGTTCGATACGCTGGGACGCCGCACCATGATCACGTTCACTTATGGCGTGTCAGGCCTGTTGCTGGCGCTGTCAGGCTATCTGTTCTCGATCGGCGTGCTGAGCGCGCAGGGGCAGACCATCGCCTGGATGGTGATCTTCTTCTTTGCCTCGCCCGCCGCGAGCGCGGCCTATCTCACCGTCAGCGAGAACTTCCCGCTCGAAGTTCGCGCACTGGCGATCGCGGTGTTCTATGCGGTCGGCACCGGCATCGGCGGCGTGATCGGCCCTGCGCTGTTCGGCGCGCTGATCGACACGGGATCACGCAACAGCGTGTTCGCCGGCTATCTGCTGGGGGCAGTCCTGATGATCGCGGCTGCGATCGTGGCGTGGCGCTATGCCGTCTCCGCGGAGCGCAAATCGCTCGAACACATCGCACGCCCGCTCGCCTTTATGGAGTAGACTGATGAAATCGGAACTTGCGGAAATGGCATTGGACCAGAAGCGCACCATGCTGGATGACGACACGCCGGAAACGGTGCCGGTGCCGCATGCGCTGGTGCCGCATCTCGATGAAATCGCCATTCTGCTCGACATCGACGGCACGCTGCTGGAGCTGATGCCGACGCCGCGCGAGGTGTGGGTGCCGCCGGGCCTGTCGGAGACGCTGAAGCATCTGACCGAGCGCACCTCCGGGGCGCTGGCGCTGGTCAGCGGCCGCTCGCTCAACGACATCGACCTGATCTTCGCGCCGGATGTGTTCCGCGCCGTCGCCGGCCACGGCGCGGAGATGCGGCTGTCGGTGGACAGTGAAGCGGATGACGTGCACGCGCCGCCGCTCGACAAGGAGCTGAAGCGGCGCCTGGCCGCCATCGCCAAGCTCAGCCCCGGCATTCTGCTCGAGGACAAGGGCTATTCGCTCGCGCTGCATTACCGCCTTGCGCCGCATGCGGAGAAGGCGATTTACGAATCCGTTTCGCTGATCCGCGCCGATCTGCCCAATGCGCCGATCGAGGTGCTGCCGGGCAAGTTCGTCTGCGAGATCAAGCATTCCGGTTTCACCAAGGCGAGCGGCGTGCGCGAGTTGATGAAGCACGAGCCGTTCAGCGGACGACGCCCCTTGTTCATCGGCGACGACGTCACCGATGAAACGGTGTTCGCGATCATGCCCGACATGGACGGGCTCGCCTTCTCGGTCGGCCGCCGCGCCATGGGCGTGAATGGCCACTTCGATGCGCCGAGCGATGTGCGTGCCTTCCTCGCGCGCCTGCTCGATCCGAGGTGAAACAAAGGCAGCGCCACCTCGCAGACATAAATGCCTTCAACGCAGCGCCATTGCGCGCCTCAATGCATGCTGCGCAACCGAAACCGAAAAGCTGTCTTTGCAGCAAAATTCGCGGGTTCCGCGAGCGAGGCCAGTTCCAACGCGCGCGCCCGATTTTGGTTTCAATTGGTTGAAACGATGGTCAGGAACCATATTGATGAACGGCAGTTAAACGGGGTGGAATGAACAGGAGGGGACGACCTGTGAACTTGATCGTCGTTTCAAATCGTGTCGCCCGCGGCAAACCCAACGAGCCCATGACGGGCGGCCTTGCGGCGGCATTGCTTCCCGTGGTGGAACATTCTGGTGCGATCTGGGTCGGTTCCTCCGGCCGGGTGCGTGATGGCCATCAGAAGGAACCTTTCGCCGAGATCGAGGCGCTCGGCACGGGCGCGATTGCGACGCTGGATCTGCCGGCGGCGCATTACGGCGGTTATTACGAAGGCTTCGCCAATTCGGCACTGTGGCCGGCACTGCATTCGCGCAGCGACCTGATCCGCGTCTCGCGCGAGGACTATGTCAGCTATCGCGAGGTCAACGCCTTCATGGCGCGGGCCCTGCTGCGCTTCCGAAAAGCCAAGACCGCGTTCTGGGTGCAGGACTATCATTTTCTCGCGCTTGGCGCCGAGCTGCGCGACCTCAGCGTCGATGATCCCATCGGCTTCTTCCTGCATACGCCGTGGCCCGTCGCCGCGGTGATGCAGGGCGTGCCCAACCATCGCGAGCTGATCACGGCGATGCTGGCCTACGATCTGCTCGGTTTCCAGACCGAGGAAGATCGCCAGAATTTTCTGGGTTATGTCGGCGGCGAGCTCGGCCTTGCCATCGAGGACGGCGTTGCGATCTCGCAGCATGGGCGCACGCGCTGCGAAGTCTTCCCCATCGGCATCGATGCGGAGAAGTTCGCTGCCTATGCCGCAAAGTCAGCCTCGCATCCTGATGTATCGCGGCTGCGCCGCAGCCTCAACGGCGAGCGTCTCGCGATCGGCGTCGACCGGCTCGATTATTCCAAGGGTCTCGTCAACCGCATCAGCGCGTTCGACCGGCTCTGGACCGAGCAGCCGCAGTTTGCGCGCAGCATCTCTCTGCTTCAGATCGCCAATCCCTCGCGCGGCGGCATCGAGGCCTATGGCAATCTCCAGAACGAGGTCGCGCGCCTCGTCACCGACGTCAATGGCCGCCACGGCGAGGTCGACTGGACGCCGATCCGCTACTTGAACAAAGGCTTCAGCCAGGCCGTGCTCGCGGGTCTCTATCGCACCGCGCAGATCGGCGTGGTGACGCCGCTGCACGACGGCATGAACCTCGTCGCCAAGGAATACGTCGCCGCGCAAAACCCGGCCGATCCCGGCGTGCTGGTACTGTCGAAGTTCGCGGGCGCCGCCAACGAGCTCGACGCCGCGCTGCTGGTCAATCCGCACGACATCGACGGCATGGCCCGCGCGATCGCGGTCGCCGCATCCATGCCGCTCACCGAGCGCAAGATGCGCTGGGACGCGATGATGAAGAAGCTGCGCGGCCACACCATCCAGCAATGGTCCGCGGATTTCGTCGCCGGACTCGAGAAGTGCCGCACCGAGAAGGCCGCCGTCGCCCCGCTCGCAGCCCAGCCGCCGCAGGCGCTGCGCTGGCTGAAGTCGGCGATATCAGGCGTGCGGTTGATTTAGCGCTCTTCTCCCTCTCCCCGTTCTTACGGGGAGAGGGGCGGGGTGAGGGGCCTGTTTCCGCAAGGACGGTGACAGTCGGTTTCGCGGAGAGTCCCCCTCACCCGGATTGCATCGAAGATGCAATCCGACCTCTCCCCGCAAGCGGGGCGAGGTGGAGTCGCCCCCTCAATAGCAATATGAGACGCCATCCAGGATCGCGCACTGCCGCTTGTTCGGCGCGTTGGGGTTATCCAGCGGCACCACGCCCTTGCCCTGGCCGACGAACACGCCGGTCCCGACATGCACCGAGCTCTTGTTGCCGATGATGACGCTCTGATGCGGCGTCGAGCTCAAGCGCGTGCCGTCCGGCCAGAAGATGGCATCGCCCGACAGCACCCCGCGCCGTCCGTCCTCGCAGCTGACGTCGACGCCTTGACGGGTGCAGACCTGCGCCAGGGCCGGGGCGGCAAGGGCGGAGCCGAGGGCCGAAATCAGGCTCAGCGCGGCGATGGTGTTGTGGATGGTCATGGCGTCCCCGGGGGTGTTTGGCGGCTTGCCGTGAATCGTCGCGCCAGAGCCGCCCGTGGTTCACCCGGCAGTGGGTCAGGGCACGTATGAAGCCGGATATTGTGCTGTAAATACAATAAGTTGCGGAAAATCGCCCGATTTGTCCCGCCATCCCTTGCAAAATCATCGGCGCCCCTTCAAGAGAGGGCGCTCCGGAGAGATGGCCGAGTGGCTTAAGGCGCACGCTTGGAAAGCGTGTGTGCGGGAAACCGTACCGTGGGTTCGAATCCCACTCTCTCCGCCATCCCGCTAAAATCGTCTCGTACCGAAGGCTGGAGAGAGGCCAGAAACTCTGCTGTTTTCCCGCTTTTCTGCGCGCGGAGAACTCGCATTCATATGTCGGAGAGCCTTGGATGCCCCCTGGAGAACCGAATTTTCTCCGAATCTTCGAACCCGCGAAATTGGTCTAGTACGGCATTTCTCGGAAAATCAACGGCTTGATCGGCCCGCGGTTTGGATCTCTCTCGCTCATGGGACTGAGGGAGCCGGACTGCCGGAGAACTCTCGAATGTTCCGGTGGATATCGTCCGGGGAAACTCCAGCGCGTCTGGTTACGATTCGTTGGCATCTGAGCCTTGCCGTCAAAGGACGGTACCAACATTCTGCCGAGTGGCGCGATTCGCTCGCAAATGCGATGGCCTCCTTCTTCTGATGCAGCCGAGCGGCGGCGACAACTACCGGTTCGCCCTTCGAAGCAGCGAACCTTTGCACTCGGAGTGTATCCGACGTGCCGTTGGCCGCCAGGACCGGACGCAATTGGCAGCGCAGGGGACCGGCCCATCAACTCATCGCACAGCCGCGCAAGCCCCAATACGGCAGTCAATTCTCGTAGTAACGGAAGGATTGATGGCCAGGCGCGGGAGAGCGTTGGCGTCATGCGTTAGGTAGCTGGTTGTTTTCACTCGTTCACGCCGCGGCCGGCCACCCTCCCTTCCCCAAATGCAACAAAAGGCCTGGCGTCGTCCTCGTTCACCAGCACGAGGAAGGAGCCAGACCGCTCTGCGCGTTCGGGCCGGCGCACGGTGCAGGCCATTGGTGCCCAAATCATTGACAAACGGGTGATTCCAATCTCACTTCAGACTTATGCATCATGCTAAAGACTGGGGACTGCTAAGAATGCCGAGAGGACGGCAGAACGAGAGAGAAGCGGAGCTCAAAGTGATAGACGCCAACAAGTTCAGCGACGCCGGCCGGAATGGCAATGCGGCGAACTTGGGCTTCGAGACCCAGTTGTTTCTTGCGGCTGACAAACTCCGCAAAAACCTTGAGCCATCTGACTACAAACACGTGGCACTCGGACTGATCTTTCTGAAGCATATCTCGAGCGCATTTGAGGCAAAGCACGCTGCTTTGCTGTCGGAAGATGCTGCTGCGGCTGAAGATCCCGACGAATATCTGGCGGAGAACGTTTTTTGGGTCCCGAAAGAGGCCCGCTGGTCCCATTTGCAGGACAATGCTCGCCAAGTTCAAATAGGCAAGCTCATCGACGACGCCATGGGGCGCGATCGAGCAAGCTAATCCGGGACTCAAAGGCGTCCTGCCGAAGGATTATAACCGGCCGGCCCTCGACAAAGTCATGTTGGGGGAGTTGATCGACCTCATTTCCGGAATCGGAATGGGGGAGCCCGGCGACACGGCCAAGGATATTCTCGGTCGCGTTTACGAGTATTTCCTTGGCGGCTTCGCTGGCTCTGAGGGAAAAAGAGGCGGTGAGTTCTACACACCGCGCTCGGTTGTGCGTGTGTTGGTCGAGATGCTGGAACCCTATAGGGGCCGAGTATATGACCCCTGCTGTGGCTCGGGCGGAATGTTTGTGCAGTCAGAAAAATTTGTCGAGAGTCATGGGGGACGCCTTGGTGATATTGCGATCTATGGTCAAGAGAGCAATTACACAACTTGGCGATTGTGCAAGATGAACCTTGCGGTGCGCGGCATTGACGCGGACATTCGATGGAACAACGAGGGCAGCTTCCATAAAGACGAATTGAGGGATCTGCGCTTCGACTATATTCTTGCCAATCCACCATTTAACATCTCAGACTGGGGCGGCGACCGGCTGCGCGAAGACGGTCGATGGAAATTCGGTATCCCGCCCGAAAGCAATGCAAACTATGCCTGGCTGCAACATATCGCCCATCATCTTTCGCCGGATGGGTTGGCGGGAGTAGTTCTCGCCAACGGCTCACTGACATCGAATCAGTCAGGCGAGGGCGAGATCCGCAAGATGATGGTCGAAGCGGATTTAGTGGATTGCATCATCACTCTTCCCGCTCAGCTGTTTTACTCGACACAGATTGCCGCGAGCCTTTGGTTTCTGGCGCGCAACAAATCTCCGCGCAACCAGCGTGATAGAAGCAAGTCGATCCTAATGATTGACGCGCAACGTATGGGACATTTGGTTGATCGAACACGACGTGAACTATCCGATAGTGAGATTTTTCATATCGTCTCGACATACCATGCTTGGCAGGGGCGATCTCATGCCGCGGAGTATGTGGATGTTCCTGGCTTTTGTCGATCCTGCTCCTTAAATGAAATAGCAGAGCACGGATACGCGCTCGTCCCGGGCCGGTACGTGGGGTTTCCGCCGTTGGCTCTTGAGGATGCGACTCTCAGCTCTCTTCGGTCAGAATTTCTCACTGTCATCGACGAAGTCGCGGGGTTCGCCAACGACTTGGAATCTTCGATGAACCGTCTTCGGATATTGTTCCATGGCTAAGCCATATCTGCCCATACCGTCACGTTGGACAAGCATCACATTGAGACCCAACGCAAAGCAGTGCTGCATCATGTCCGCCGAAAGTGGCGGAACGCCGAAAACTGGAGAAGACAGCTATTGGGACGGAGGAATTCCGTGGCTGACTCCCAAGGAAATTACGGGAGACTATACGCCCCTCTATGTTTCTCATACTGAAAGGACCATTTCTCGGATTGGACTGACAAATAGTGCTGCGAAGCTCCTGCCCGCTGGCACCGTGCTGCTCACAAAGCGCGCGCCAGTCGGCACCGTTGCCGTTGCTGCCGTTCCCATCACAACCAATCAAGGCTTTTTGAATTTTGTCTGCGGTCCGCGACTGAATCCTCTTTACTTGGCCTTTTGGTTGCGCGCCAACAAGATCTATCTCGATGCAGTCGCTAATGGATCAACGTATCCCGAATTGTACAAAGGCGATCTGTTTGAATTTGAGATGGGGGTGCCTCCGCCTGACGAGCAGAAAGCAATTGTGAGCTATTTCCTGGCGATCCAAAAACTGCTCTTCTCCTGTAATATGGCCGAACAGTCGTCCACAAATGTGGAGGAAGTTACTCGGATTCAGTCGAAGGTGCGCAGGATCATCGAGTTGCGCGAGCAGTTAGCGCCGTTTTTGTTGACTGGACGCTTGTCATCCGAGAATTCACGGCTTGATCTCGCAAAGGCGGTCCTTTGATGCCAATCTGCGGAATAAATGGGTGTCGTAGATTAAAAGGACATGATGGAGTCCACGAGCATTACCCAACAAAGGCGTGGGACTTCTTAAGAGAGAAAGACAAGAAGAAGATCAACAAAGCCGGTTTTGCGACGCCACGCGGGGGAGAAAAAGGCGCGTATCAAAACCATGTCAGTCGGGCAAATAGGGTCATCATTCCATTCGAGCGCTTGGCGGGCTTGGATCTTGAGCATTTCCGCGACGGGTATGTGATACGAGTTCACGCAGATCAGTACTTCAGCGCGCAGCATACCGTTCGCACGGAAATAGCACAGCACAACGTCATCGTTGGGCAAAACGCATTTGTCCTTTATCGGACACATGATCAATATGACAGGCTTCCCCCATCTCCGGGATGGGAAGTGCGTTACTTGGAGAAAGATGGCGAACGAGTTGATCGCAGAGGGGACGGAGCGGTAGACCATGGCCATTACGTGATGCGCATTGCTGCACATGGAAATCGGAAGGAGATCATTGAGGGGCCGCCGCAAGGCATATTCGCGCCGGAGTACTGTGATGCCGAAAACAATTTCTTATCGAAATGCCTACTTGCTTGGCTCATAAATCAAACCATTGACAGCCCATACGTGGGTGCTCAAGCGGAGTGGCTGGAAGAAATCCTAATCTCCGAGGGCCTCTTGGCGAAAGATCTTTTTGAGCGGCGAGGGCTGACAAGGAACGGATTGACGAATTGCCCCCTGTGCCTAAAGCAACTTAGGTATCCAGAGCTGCATGAAACAATTGTATTCTCAGAAGAGGACGCGCTCCTCAATGCGGCTGAGCAAATTGTCAATGCAACTCGCTCGACCATAGTAAACTTATTTCACGTTCAGCCGCTAACGTATTCTGATGTTTGTCACAACGCACAGAATGTGGCGTGGGGCCATGCAATATGTAACACGAAACTTGGGCAGCGCCGTTGCTTTTCGGTCCCGGAGTTAGAGGACATGGGCGTAAAGATCGCTGCTCTCCGCGATGGCCAGTTTGAGACTTTTGCGTGGGCGAGCGAATCGTTTGAAATGATTCGATCACCCAACGGCGCGGTTTGGGTCAGAATTACATCCGATCATCTGCAAGCGGATAGCTAGACGTGGCACCCGTCCTCACTGAGGGTATTGTGGAAGAAGCGGCACTTGCTTGGCTCTCAGAGCTTGGTTACCGAACGGGCAATGCGCTTGCGGTGGGCCCAGACAGTACTTCGCCAGAGCGCGCCACGTATGCAGACGTAGTCTTGTTGAAGCGGTTGAGATCCGCGATCCAGCGGTTGAATCCGAGGCTCTCGGCGGAATCCCGAGAACAGGCTCTGTTCAAGCTGCTTCAAACGGAAACACCGGCTCTCGTGAGAGAAAACCGACGACTTCATCGCTACATGATCGAAGGCGTCCCGTTGGAAGTTCGCCGACCTGATGGCTCTGTCGGAGGCGAGCATGTTCGCCTCATTGATTTCGAGGACGCGGATGCCAACGATTGGCTCGCTTTGAACCAGTTCACGGTGATCGAGAGCGGCGCAAACCGACGACCCGACGTAGTGGTATTTATCAATGGTCTCCCTATCGGTGTCATCGAGCTGAAAAATCCTGGTGACGAGGGCGCGACGCTCGAAGGGGCGTTCAATCAATTGCAAACCTACAAGTCGCAGATACCTTCGGTCTTTCGGACCAACGCGGTGTTGGTGATTTCAGATGGTATCGCTGCGCGGGTCGGCACGCTCACGGCCGACAGGGAGCGATTCATGCCATGGCGGACTGTCGCGGGCGATGACCTCGCGGCAAGATGCAGCCCTGAACTGGAAACCGTTCTAAAGGGGGTATTTGGACGGCAGCTGATCCTGAGCTTGCTCCGCGACTTTACTGTGTTTGGCGAATCCGGAAGCGAGGTCGTCAAAGTCTTGGCTGGCTATCATCAATTTCACGCTGTGCGTGAGGCCGTCACCCGTACCTTGGGAGCGAGCGCGCCGGGGGGCGACCGAAGAGCGGGGGTCATCTGGCATACGCAAGGGTCGGGCAAGAGTCTGCTGATGGCGTTCTATGCCGGGCAGATAATAAAGCATCCGGCGCTGAAGAACCCGACGCTTGTTGTGCTTACTGATCGGAATGATCTCGATGATCAGCTGTTCGGCACTTTCAGTATGTGTAAGGACCTGCTGCGCCAGACGCCCCAGCAGGCACTCGATCGAGCTCATTTACGGGAACTCTTGGATCGACCTTCGGGCGGAGTAATTTTCACAACTTTGCAAAAATTCGTGCCGGCGGCGGGAGCTCAAGATTATCCCGTCCTCACTGGCCGCCGCAACGTGATTGTGATCGCCGACGAGGCGCACCGCAGCCAATATGGATTTCGGGCACGCGTGGAGAAATCTGGAGAATTTTCGTATGGGTTCGCCAAGTACATGCGAGATGGCCTGCCCAATGCCTCTTTCATCGGATTCACAGGCACGCCTATCGAGAAAGAGGACGTGAACACTCCAGCTGTGTTCGGCAACTACATCGATATTTACGATGTCAGCCGCGCGGTCGAAGATGGTGCGACCGTTCCGATCTATTATGAGAGTCGGCTTGCGCGCATTGAGCTAAGTGAGGATGAGAAGCCGAAAATCGACGCGGAGCTTTCGGAGCTGACTGAAGACGAAGCGCAGAACGAGCAAGAGCGTCTCAAGCGCAAATGGTCGAACGTCGAAGCGCTCGTTGGAGCGGACAAGCGAATTGCCTTGGTGGCACAGGATTTGGTGTCACACTTTGAGGATCGTATCGGAGCCCTCGACGGCAAGGCGATGATTGTGTGTATGAGTCGTCGCATTTGCGTGGCCCTTTATAACGCCATAGTAGAGCTACGACCTGAGTGGCATAGCGAAAACGACGAGGCCGGCGTAATCAAGGTTGTGATGACCGGGGCGGCCTCCGATCCGCCGAGCTGGCAGACACACATTGGCAAGCGCTCGAAGGCCCGGCGAGAGTTGTTGGCGAAGCGAGCCAAATCTCCCGACGACCCGCTTAAGCTGGTGATTGTCCGAGACATGTGGCTTACGGGCTTTGATGCGCCCTGCATGCATACAATGTATGTCGATAAGCCCATGAAAGGTCATGGTCTCATGCAGGCGATCGCCCGCGTCAATCGTGTATTCCGCGACAAGCCGGCAGGTCTAATCGTGGACTACATCGGGATTGCTCAGGATTTGAAGATTGCGTTGGGCCAGTATTCCGCTCGGGACCAGGAGGAGACAGGGATCGATGAAGCCGATGCGATTCGCGTCCTCATGGGAAAATACGAAGTTGCGAGAGCGATATTCCGCCCAGACATGTCTGGCGGGTTCGACTACCGCCCTGCACTTCTAATAGAGGCGACGCCCCAGCTCAGACTCGGCATCATGGCCAGTGCGATCGACTGGGTGTTAACACTCCAGCAAAAGGATGCGGAAAGAGAAACGAGCGACGAGGGCAGAAAACGGGCTCATCGGCGATTTGCAGATGTTGTCGTTTCTCTTACGAAGGCGTTCGCCCTTGCAGCAGGCAGCGATGAGGCTCGTAGGATTCGAGAAGAGGTCGGCTTTTTCCAGGCGGTCCGCGCGGCCCTTCTTAAACCGGTGCCTGGCGATGGGAGGAAAAGCCACGCGGAGCGTGAACTAGCAATTCAGCAGATTGTCAGTCGGGCGATAGTGTCCACGGAAATCGTCGACATCATGAAAGCAGCAGGTATCAAAACCCCTGACATTTCGATCCTCTCTGACGAGTTCTTGGCCGAAGTGCGTCAGATGGACAAGAGGAACTTAGCGATAGAGGCGCTGAAAAAGCTGATCAACGGGGCGGTCCGTTCTCAGGCGAAGCGCAACGTTACTCAGTCAAAAGCATTTTCCGAGCGGCTGGAAGCCGCCATTGCGCGCTATCACGCGAATGCCATCTCTACCACAGAAGTTCTCGAAGAGCTAATTCGGCTTGCTCAAGATATTCGGTCGGCTCGGGCCCGAGGCGAGGAGGCCGGTCTCACCGACGAGGAGGTTGCCTTCTACGATGCGCTTGCGGAAAACGCGAGTGCACGGGCTATGATGGGCGAGCCAGCATTGCGGATGATTGCTCACGAACTGGTGAGCGTGATCAAAAGCAATCTTACTGTGGATTGGATGCATCGCGATTCGGCAAGGGCGAACATTAGGCGTCATGTGAAGCGGCTGCTTCGCAGGTATGGCTATCCGCCAGACTTACAGGATGCGGCGGTCAGGAGCGTGTTGCAGCAGGCTGAGGCGCTCTCCAGCGAATTAGCGACTACGCCATGAGCCTGCTTCGGAATGCGTCGGCTAGCACGGGCGTTGTCCATTCGGGCGCGAACTCCGAGCGGCGCCAATCCATCGGTTGATGGGCAGGCAGCCGCATTACGTAAAAGGCACTGCAACGATCTCGACCAGCGTGTCGGTGGGACTCATCGCGACTGCAAGCATTCCAGCAGGCGCGCTGTATTGGTGGCGGCAAACTCAAATGAGCCCCGCCTAAGTGTACTCGTTAGCACTGGCCGGCATTAAGTGCGCAACTTCGCACGCTTGGCGGAGGATTGCGCTAACATTTTGGGAAATGAGCGATCGGCCGCTTAGTATATATTCCTGAAGATGATGTTGCTCCGGAGGCTAATATGAAGCGCGTCGGCATCTATCTTAAAGTTTCACCGGAGGGGCAGGCCACGGAGGATCAGCGACGAGAGCTAGAAGCTGTTGCGGCACGCTCTGGCTGGCATGTGGTCGGGCTCTATGAAGATGCTGAAAGTTTCGACGGTCGTAATCCTCATCGTTCCGCCTTCGATCGGCTACTCAAGGACGCGGCGGCGCGTAAAATCGATATGATCATCACTTGGTCCGTGAACTGGCTCGGTCGCAGTCTGCGGGACTTGGTGCGCGTCCTAACGCAGTTGCAGACCCTTGAGTGCGATCTGTATCTGCACCAGCAGGGACTCGATACCAGCACGCCAGTGGGCAAGGGGATGTTTCAGATGGTCGCTGCATTTGCAGAGTTCGAGCGTGCCGTGGCCGGCGAGGGTGTCAGCGCGGGCCTTGTGCGAGCCAAGGGGAGAGGCACCAAAGTCGGTCGGCGTCCGGTGACGGCCTCGATAGAAAAGCGGATACTTGAGCTTCGCGCAGAGGGAATGGGTATTCTGAAAATTGGTCGCACCCTTGGTATCGGCACGTGGGTGGTACAACGCGTGGTCCTATTAGCCGAAAAGAATCAAAATCCAAGGAGCCGCTCTCGAGATGGCATTTGAAGCAGACTCGTCCGGCAGCTCGGAAGGCCCGGTAAACGCTCCCACGGCCCATGCTTTGGTCTTTGGCTGTCGGGCTGGGCTCTTTTCATCCGGCGAGAGGCTTGCGCTTGGGTGAAAGCATGAGTTGAGGTCGATATACTTTGGATCAAGCTAGCAGAAAAAGAGAGCTTACAATGCGGTCAGATCTTCCACCTATGCCATGGACCTACGAGACAATTTCCCAAGTCGGAAAGCAACCGGGGACTGGACAAGTGTATCTGATTGATGCGAACGGTCGAAAGATCGCTGCCCTATATTGCTCGCCGGCGGAAAAGATTGCCTTGGCCGAGTTTATCTGTTCAGTATCTGAGCGGGCCAGCAAAGGGCAATTGTTTGGTTGATCCCGCAGCTTCGATATCCGCGATCGCACCGAGGAAGCGTTTTCCGATTGTCAATCATTGCAGCAAGTTGTTGCTTAAAGCGGATGGGAATGGGTGTTCCATAACATTCGATCAGCGAATCCGCACTCGAGTAAACCCCTTCCATTATTGTGAGGGGTTTTAACGCGCTTCAGCTTTCCGGGCAGAGGAGCTGATCAGAACCTGCTGCTCATCCCACTCTGCGGGGATGGATTTCAACAGCTGCGCCAGCTCAAGCCCGCCAGGCTGTAGGCCGTTCAGGATGGCTTCGGTGATCGCCGGCGAGAGCAACGTCAACCGGAGCACTCGGCAAAGATAGGACTCGTTGATCTTCTCCGCCTTGGCAAGATCTCGGACCGAGCTAAACAGGTTGGATTCGAGCATGTTGCGCCAGCGATGGGCCCGCACCACGGCTTTAATCAGCGTATTGTCGATCTGCGGCTTCGCAGGCGCCCAGGCTTCCGCATTTGCAGGCGTGACCACGCGCTTGCGGCCACCCGATCGCCGGAATGAAATCGGGATACTCACAACCATTGTCCGGCCATCGCGGCTGAGCTTTGGTCTTCCGATAGGGCCGAGGGTGAGGGTGGTTGGTCTGTTCATTCGGCGGCCTGCTGGAAGGGCTGGGGCTGTAATTCCGTGGACAGCGAGGTCAGGCCCTGGACCTTCAAGGTGATATCCAGCCGTTCGGCATGGATGTCGATGCGTTCGACCAGCAACTGAACAATGCGGGCCTGTTCGGCCGGAAATAGCTCTTCCCAGAGTTCGTCAAACCCGACCAGCGCGCTTCGCACTTCGCTTTCACTGACCTCTGCGGCCTGCTTTCGCAGCGCGCGCCAGGTCTGGACGATGACTTCAGGCGTTTGCAGTAGCCGACGGACTTGGTCGATGATGATGCGCTCGAGCTCCGCCGCCGGCACGAGCTTGACCGGGCAATCTGATCTACCCTGCTTCATAGCGGTCTGGCTGATGTAGTAGCGATAAAGGCGCCCTGATTTTCGCGTGTGGGTCGGGGACATCGCCGCTCCATCAGGGCCGAACAGCAGGCCTTTCAACAAAGCTGGCGTTTGCGCCCGACTGTTGTTGGCGCGCTTGCGGGGGCTTTCCTTGAGAATGCTGTGCGCTTGATCCCACAGCTTCTGATCGATGATTGGCTCGTGTTCGCCGGGGTAGCAGGTGCCTTTGTGAACGGCCTCGCCGAGATAAACACGGTTACGGAGGATTCTGTACAGCAGGGTCTTGTCTAGGAGGTGACCGTAACGTGTGCGTTGGTTGGCAGCGATAAGTTCTCGAGCCAGCAGGGTTGCAGACTTAAGCTGCACGAAGCGACGGAAAATGGCCCTAACCCGCTCGGCATCGGCCTCATGAACGAGCAGTTTGCGATCTCGGACTTCGTAGCCGAGCGGCGTCCAGCCGCCCATCCATTTGCCCCGCTTGCGAGAGGCAGCCACCTTGTCCCGGATCCGCTCGCCGATCAGCTCGCGCTCGAATTGGGCGAATGTCACCAGGATGTTGAGCGCCATGCGGCCCATGGCATCCTTGGTGTTGAAAGACTGGGTGACAGAGACGAAGGTCACGCCGTGACGTTCAAATAGCTCTACGAGATTGAGGAAGTCGAGCATCGACCGCGAAAGTCGGTCAATCTTATAGACGATGATAACGTCTATCTTGCCGGCCCGAACTGCGGCGATGAGGCGTTGCAGAGCTGGTCGTTCGAGGGTGCCGCCCGAGAACCCGCCATCGTCGTAGCGGTCGGAAACTGCGGTCCACCCCTCCGCCCGCTGGCTGACGATGTAAGCCTCACATGACTCTCTCTGGGCGTCGAGCGAGTTGAAGTCCATGTCGAGGCCTTCTTCGCTCGACTTGCGGGTGTAGACAGCGCAGCGGACTTTACGGACGCCTGGGCGGCCTGTGGCTGCACTCTCGAAGGAGTTGGCGAATAAGGAGGCTCGGCCCTTTTGCGACTTGCGAGAGTTCATTTGCCGATCAAATTTTTCAAGCCGAAGAAGACCCAGCCATTCCAATTCGTGCCGGTGATCTGACGGGCGACCGAGGACAAGGACTTGTAGGGGCGGCCGAGATATTCGAAATCGTCGTGGCGGACGGTGACGCAGTGCTCCACGCCCTCCCATTCGCGGATCAGCTTCGTCCCGGCGACGGGGCGCAGAGGCGGTCGGGCCTTACGGTCTGCCGCCTTCTGGTCGGCATATTGCTTCGCCATGGCCTTAAGCCGCTCGGTGGTTTCCCGGCTCAAGCCGCCATAGGCCAATTCCTGAATGCGGTAGGCCAGCCGTCTCTCCAGAAAACGGCGGTTATAAGCAGGGGGCTCCGTATCGAATAGCTCGCGCCAGCGGGCCTTTAGGGCGGGGGCGGAGGCGCCTTTCAAAGCCGCCAACTGCGAAAGAACGTGGGGTTTCATGGGGACAATTCCCGGCCGTTTTTCCGGACATGACGTTGCAGGACCAGTCGAGAGGAATATGTTGATTACACTGCGATAAATGACTGGACTTGCGCGCCAAAAGACGCTGGAGGCCGGCCGACAGGAGGCTCGAAAGCTCAGCAAGCCCTTCGCTGGAGGTCGAATCAGATGGTAAATCGAACATGCCTTAGTGAGCGCCGTCCCCCTCCGTCTGTCAGATGAACAACCTGGCCGAATTCGATCAGGTAGTCCTCAGGGAAGGTCCAAATATGAATATTCCTAAGCCCTGGTCGTTGGATCTCAGCAACCCTGCTGATGCGGCGCCGCGCGGATTGCCTGAGTTTTTTGAGTGCGCCGTAGATGGCCTCACTCCAAAGGGCAGTCATCAGGACGACCAAGAGCAATGCACCTGTCGGGACTGCGCGAAAGCCGGCGTCAAAGAGCTGGCATTTGTCTACAACAAGGATGTAATTCGCAGCAAAGACGCTCCGCGGGCGGCAGACGTCCTTCGCGAAATTGAGGATATCCGAGCTGCCGTCGAAGTGTTGCGGAATGCAATCTCCTCTGTGAACGACTTTACCCGCTTGGCATTCAGTGACGTCGGTGGCTTTGCTTCTCTCCACGAGCGTGAAGCCCCAGATCGCTCTGGGCCTTGCAAAGGGCTCGAGTTTTATGATGGCAGCCGCGAGTGGAAGCAAAGTCTTACGTTATTGGAGCGAGCGACGTACGCTGCTTCGGACCGTTTCTTGGAGGTTAGAGGTCTTCCGAGGGGATCAATCGATAAAGGTGGCAATACAAACCTGTTCAAGGAGTACCGCACTTCCGCGGAATACCAGTTGGTTGTTCAGGGTTGGAGCCTGTTTCAACGCTTTAGGCCGAATGAGGCAAAGGGTGGAGAAAAAAGCGATTTCCATAACTTTCTGCGAGACGTCTATGCCTATGCCACCCGCCGCGACGCGGAGAAGTATTCCGGAGTGACAAGCTGGCTACACGCGCTCGCTCGTCCCCTTCGCAAACTAGACGAACTGGTCGCCGAGCGAACGCAGCTTTTTTGCGAATTGAAGAGCCCACTCGATCCTGATGACCGGAAAACGCTTGAGAAGAAGCTCTCCATGGTGGTCTACAGGATTGCCTTCCTGCAGCAGTATATCCTGGACCTCAAGCTAGGTAAGAAGCCTCCCCGGTTTAAGGGAGGTAGTTGATCTGCAAGCCCGAAGAAGACCCCCTAATAGGGACGTCGCAGCGGGCTCGTGTGTGTGTTCAGAACCATCCAATCTAATCGTTCAGTTCAGCTCGCTTGCATCCATCGTCGGTCGGTCGGGCACGACGGTAGCGACGATGGATCACTTTGCGAGCTATGGGGCCTCGTCAAGCGCAAAGCCCGGTCCGAAAGGCACGAGGGCGACGAGCGGCGAACTGGATATCGTCGGAAGTAGGTGCTGACGCATGCGCGACCAGCGTAGCATGCGGGCCTAAACGGCGGCGCGGCTCCGGTCGGCATGACTGTTTTGGTCTAGGAACGCCGCACCCAGTTCTGCTGGGGGCGTGTCGTTCCTATGACCTTCCAACAACGCCCACCAGTCGACATGCGAGAGTTAGAGAGAATTGTAGGTGAACCATTGCTAGCGAACGTCAGGAGATAGCTCGAAGCGAGGCATGGGTCCTTCTGGTATCAGAACGACTCGCGGGTAGTTCGCACCGCGCCACCGCGCTAGCCGAAGGTACTGAAAAGTTAGGTTGACAAGGTTGACAAGGTTGACAGTCGGGTTGACGGGGGGCGCTAAAAGTCTGGCGGGGCGCTCTGAAGACCGGTCTCCATCGTTCACACCCAAAAGTTCAGAATTAAAAACAAAAAGCCCACTTGGATGGGGAGGAATGGCGACGCCAATTGATGGGGTGGGGGGAGTCGATTCCTCATGACCGTTCGACCCGCGTACCGGCCCCACCCCCACTCGCAGATTTTTTTCCTGTTTAGGGAGAATTTCAGCGACTTTCAGACAAGGCTGTAAGCGTCTCTGAGGAAGAACGATAGTGTATTCAATGCGTTTGTGCGTGCTACGTGGGACCCGAGCTGATCAAGTGGGCGATTATTTTCCTGCAATGGATTTCGACAGCAAACCACCGCTGCCGTCGAATGGGCCGGTGGGTATGAAGCCCTTGGGCAGTCTCTAGTCTGCGACTCGCATGTTAAGCGTTTGCCTGTATTCGATCGCCTCAGCGGCTTCGTGGAATTCCAAGAGTTCTCCAGCCAACTCGCTCAGGAGTGCTTTAACGATCGACGGCCGAGCGCGGAAAAATTCGCGTCGGCGATTTACGGCATTCACTCTCAAGTCGCCGAGGCGCTCGTGCATGGCGGCCTCAATACTTACCGCGTCATTCGAGAAAAAGAGTGCATGGACATCGAAATTGAACGGAACCGACGCGTCACTCAGCTCCCGTATGCGCTCCATTGGATCAAGCCGACGCGTCATTCCGACCTTGACCATTTCCTCGCCAAAGGAGCCGATGTTTGAAATGACGTAAACGTAGCCCGCTCGAGTATTGGCCGCTCGTGCCTCAACACTCTCGATCGCGTTGTTCACTTCGGCAATCTGCTCCCGCAGCCGCCGCATCGCGTCTTGATCGCCTTTGGCCTCTAGAGCCTGAAAGGCATTCTCGTAGTGAAGCCTCTCTCTCTCCAGCTTCGCTTTCTCCCTGGCAATTTCTTGTTGAGCTTTGCGCTCCTCGCGCATGCGTTCGCGCTGCTGCCGCTCCTTCTCTTTCTCTTCTGACTGCTTTTGGAGGAAGTCGGCGGTTAGGCGCAGCTCGTCGACACGCAACTGAAAGTATGCCGGGGAGACCTGCAGCTGCATCGTCTTGCCAAGCTTGCGGATCGTCTCCTCAACCTTGCTCAAGCGCTCAATCGCGCTGTCGAGCTTATAGGGCTTTAGGGTGCGAACCAGATTGTCCGCTTCGGCATTGAAGGCTCTCAGCATAAGCTTAGAGGCTTCACGAACCATCTTCTCACCTTCGGCGGCGGAGCCGTTAACTTGCCAATTCGTGCTTGCTAAAATCGCGCCGCCGTCCTTTTTGACAGCTGACTTGATGGCATCTTCTAGTCGCTCGAGGGCCGCCTGATATGCTACAGCGTCGGTCAGCGGGTGATTGTACTCGTAAACGCCAACTTCCTGAAGAAGTGCAATCTCTCTTGTCTCGACAATATCGCGGCGCGCTTCCGCGAATTCAGCTGCAATCGCGCGCTTCTCCGCCTCAGCGTGCGCACGCTCCTGGCTGATTTGTGTACTTAAGTTCGCGACCTCGACTTCAACGTGCTTTCGGCGAGCTTCGACCTCTAACAGCGAAGCCCCTCCAATCTGTTCCAGCTGCTTCACGGCCGATTCGTATCGGTCCGTAATCTCCGTGACGTAGCCGCTCAACTCTCTACAGCGCAGCAGAGCCTCATCACGCTCTCGCTCTAATTGTTCATTTTCCTTGATGAGAGTTTCGGCGTACTTGCGCGCTCCGAAGAAAGGAATGGGAGAGCGTTCGCTGTTCTTGAGATTTGACATGGGATTGCCCTAGCCGAAAACCGACGAAGTGTAGGGCAATCGCATTAATTCTGGGTTGTAACCACAGATTGTGTAGGTAGTGGACGCCGTGGATGCTTAAAGTTTGCCTAACGGCAGCGGCCATTCGGCCGAATTGGGCCGAGCGGGGTCATTGGCCGAGTTCTTCCATAATGTCTCATTTGCGAATGGCCCCCTCTGCGGTTTAGGACTTTGTGGCTCCTACTAGGTCGCATAGGGAAAATGCCGCGCCCATGCGTTGAGCGGTCGGGTTTGCCTGCCGAAGTGGTCCTTCGACGCATCTGGAGATCCACGGGCAGGCCTCGCCTAGATTCCCTTCGCGGTCCTATTCGACGGCTACTTCCTTTCGTTCAAACTATTCAATGGGTTAAGGGACAGCACGATTGTTCAAAGGCTGTTTAGGTAGGCGCTTGTGGTCAGCGCGCGAACTTGAGACGGGATCCCCAGAACGGGGCAGCCGGGCCTGGATAGAGCTAAAATATTGCGGCATGATACAACCATAGCTGGCGGGGGCAGGGGAGATGAATTTTTTCAGAACGAACGCGATTCTAACCGAACGGGACAGATTGGATCAGCAAGAGGCTGAGGTTCGATCAACCTTGTCAACGCGGCAGAAAAATCGTCTCGAACGCGACCAAGAGAGAGGCTACTCGATCAACGTCAAGCAGATCGTTCTCGCGTTTGCAGTCGAGTTCGTAATCATTGGTCTAATTCTGACCAACAATTTCGTAACTGTAGCTCAACTTCCGGACGCCACGAACCTTAAAACCATACACGCTCTCTTATTTCCGATTGCGATGGCCATGGTTGAATTAGCTCGCGTTCCGTTGGCTGTGGCAGTTCGCACCCAAAACTCATGGCATGTCAAACTGGCGGCCTTGGTCGGTGTGCTCTGTGCGGTCGCGGTCACCTCGACATCCCTAATTCAAATCGGCAATTCCACCTTCAATCCGCGACTCGAGGAAACTCATATCGCCGATACTAAACTGGCTGAACTCAAGAGCAGACGCGAAGCTCTTTCGAGCCAGATCACGCAAGCAGACAGTATTGTGAAGCAACGTCAGAGTGAACGGGACCGACTATTTCAAGCGACCCAAGCGCTGATGGTTCAATTGAATGCCCAAAAGCCTCAGGAGTGTACAACAACGACGATTCCTAGTCCGACGCCGGGTGGCGCTCCAGAAACTCGCCAACGATGCCAACCAAACCCGGCACTTAAGCCATTGAATGCAGCTATTGCGGAATCTAAGACAAAACTGAATGAAGCGGAGGCGGCGGTAAAAGAGGCGGAGACTCTGCGTCAAGATCCCAAATATGACACCACAAAGCTTGATGCAGAGATCAGGGCTGCCGAAAGGGAGAGCCGCGGTTCGATCTATCAGTCACAGTTGCACGCGTATGCCGCGATGCTCCTTGCTAAGGACCCGAAAGACGTCAACGATGGCGACGTCAAATTGCTTGAATGGTATCTGATCGTCATTCCATCGATCGCCGCTGCGTTTTCCTCCACGTTGATTGCGATGACGTCCGTTCGGAGAATCAAACCAAAAAAGTCACTAACCGAAATTAGCTTCCCAGACGAGGCGGCGGCATACCTCTTCGGTCCCCTAGTTACTGCCATTCGAAAAGAAGCTCGCGATGCGGTCGTCGCTGCTACGCAGGGGCAATCGAAGGAAAATTCGGCCTAGCAAGCAGATGAAGATCATCCCATCGAAGCTGAATGAGACCTTGGCAAGCGCTCTTCAAAGCAGAGTAGCTGCCGAAATGTTCCTTATACGCGGAAAGTCCGGCTTCTGGAGAGCCATTGGCTTCGGAGTAATCGGCCTTGGTCTAGGCGCGGCCGTAGGCCTTGGATTTTATGGCTATTCGTTGGTGTTGCGAAAGGAACGGACGCTGGCTGTTCTGTCAAACTCTTTGGTCAAAGCACTTTCCGAAGTTCACATGCGCGGTACCGCAAGCGGAGAGGTGAAGTTAGAGCCTAATGTCCTCTCGTTGGCGCCGGGCCAAGCCCTATCGTTGGATCCCGCTTCGCGCCTCCGACTCGATCCAAATGCGAAGGTCCAGGCAGACGGTGAAGTAAGGGTTCAAATGCCCTCGATTTCGGTCCCGCAAGCTCCAACAGCCAAACCAAAAAAGGCGTCGCCAGCAATTGCCAATTTTACAGTGTTCAAGTCCGTGTCCTATGAAAAAGGGTCGGTGACCACCGGATGGAAGTTTTTGACCAGTGCGCAGCGAGTTCCTACCACCCAGTACTGCTACTATCAGGAGAAGGGGGACAATCCGGACGTCTCCCTTAGAGTTGACATCGGTGTAGACGAGAAGATTCACGCTCCGAAAACGGCGTCCAAATCGCTGGATATCGCTGCAGCATTCAACAAGTGCGTTTGGTTCAAGAAGGATGGGATATGACAGATCCCAGTGACTTCGCTGATGTAGGAGGCTTCGCCTCAGTCATCAACTCTCGCCTTGCCGCCGAGGCTAAGATCGCAAAGGCCATTGGCTTCGGCTGGTTTTGTGGTGGCTGGGCTATTGCGCTCTGCCTGGTCGGATTGGGTGGGTTATTCGCCTTTTGGGGTTATAGCAGCACCCAATCGGTAGCTTCTTCAGCAGATGATGTCGCCGCCGCAATAGGGCAGGCACTGTCAAAAGCCACTATACACACATCAGTCGAAGGACAGGTATCGCTCGCGCCCGATGCCTCTTTGACTCTTGCTCCGAGCCAGACTGTAAAGTTGGCAGAGGGGACCACTGTATCTCTCGATCCAAACGCTTCGGTGAAGGTGACTGGCGATTTCAAAGTCGACGTCCCTCAGCCATCTAAGCAACAGTTGCAGCTCGACGCCACTAGCAGCAGCAACGAATCGCCTTTTACGCAATATACGGTTTTCAAAGGCCTCTCGTTTGGCGGCGGCTATGTGATAACAGGGTGGAACTTCGATTTAAGCGATACGTCGAAGCCAAACTATCAGCGGTGCTATTACGAACAAGACTTGGACGAGGGTGTCGCCGCAACACAGACTATCGCAATCAATGGTTTGCCTCGTCCGCTATCGTCTCTGGCAAAACTGCCGTTTGATTTTGATGGAGCTGTCGCAAATTGCATTTGGTTCTCGGGTTAATGGTTAGTCCACGCGAATGATAGATAGGACCAGACCGATAAGAGTCGTGCTCACGATCCTTGGATTGCTGATCCTGGACGGAAATAAAGCAAGTTCTTCTGATTTAATGGGACGGGCCAGCGTCATAGATGCCGATACACTCGAGATTCACGGCAAGCGCATAAGAATTTGGGGACTTGATGCTCCCGAAAACGATCAGCTTTGTAGGGACGAGGAAGGTCGGCTGTATCGTTGCGGTGCAGAGGCCGCCAATCAGCTTTACGAACACATCTCCGGCGGGCCCTTGGCTTGTACGCAGATTTCTTACGACAGATACCGCCGCATCGTCGCTACGTGTACATTGACCGGAGATGACGTCGGCGAGTGGTTGGTGGCTCAAGGTTTGGCAGTCGACTGGCCAAAATACTCGAATGGTAGATATGCTCGCGCCCAACAGTCTGCCGAACGAGCCGCTCGGGGGATCTGGAGAGGCAGCTTTGCAGAGCCTTGGTTATACCGTGCTTGTTTGAAAGCGTCCAAAGACACGACCAAATGCTCGAACAACGATTAGATCATTGCAGCGACTATGGGCTCGTTCACTGTTTTTACGACCGCGGCCCCATCGAATTGACGCCATCGAGCGATGCTTTTGGCTTCAGTGAGGGACCTTGGCGCGCGGTGCATGTGAAGGAGAGACCGTTGTCGGCCGCTGGCTGAGTTCTTCCATAACAACTGTTTCACGAATCGCGCCAACCACCCGCCCACGGCAGGGAGACACATTTAACCTGGCAAAGAGCAGGTTCAATGCGATTTGGAGCCGGTGGGATAGTCAACGAGACGACTTACTCGGGATATTAGGCGTTTTCTGACCGATGCACTATCGGATCCGAAGTGAAGACGCCGGTGGCAGTTTGGGCAGCATGCGCACGCGTTGTCGACCGTGTCGGGGCCGCCTTCACTAAGCGGCCGTACGTGATGCACCTCCAAGTAAGGATCGCCGCTTGTTGTGATAAAGGGGGCAGGTTCTTCGCAGACCTCGCAGTTGTGCGCAGCGGCGAGCAATACCCAGGCGATCACGTTTGGATCTCGGATAAAACGTTCAGTCTGCGAGTTTGAGCGCCGCACGTCTTTTATTCCGGGCGGAGGTGCCGAACAGGCGAGATCAAGTTTTTGTCGAGCGGAAATAATGCGAGTAGCCAAGGCGCTCTCGTCGTCAGTAGGCTCTTCGAGCTCGGCTTTTCTGTTCCACAGCTCGTTTATCAACTCAATAAGAGCGGATTTCACGCTTCCGACGTTCCTTAGGGGAGGGTATCCCGTCGCTCGTCTTAGGCCCAACTCCTCTAATACGGCTGAAATGTTCTGCATCCTGAATTCGTAAGCGCTTGTGGTCCTCGAAGTTAGGCCGCGCTCCATCGCCTCAGCTCTCAGGCTGGTCTTGTTCAGCCTTTCGCCCCTTTCCTCCGCGAGTATCAGCCTCCGGTAATTTTCGACACATACCAGCAGCTCATCGCGTGACCATGGCTGCCCTCGCGCGCTCGGGCGCATTCTTTCGAAATACACACCGGGTTGACCGTCTCGGAAACGCAGAAACGCGTCATACCCGGCTTCTAGCCAGTTCTGTCGACGTGATCGATGATGATCAGCTGCATTGGCCCAGAACTGAGGTTTGGACGCTTCGGCCGGCAGCCCGCCAACTATCTGGGAGATTTGAGCGAGTGACAGCCATATGTTCTCGGCGGATTCCCCCCTCAGGTATTCGCCGAGTGGACTGTATTTGCCGATTGTTTCAATCATCGATCGGGCCTCGAACGGTTCTGTGAACCGTTTCCTGCACAGAACCTACGCCCAGGTCTTTCCGTTCAGTGCGGCTCCGATTTCGGCCAGGCTCATCCTTCGCGCAGCAGGCAAATATCCTTGCAGATTCAGGTAGCGATGACCCATGATGCCGCCGCGGCTTGATTTATTAAAGGCGGTAGGCAGCAACTCCTCGCACAGAAAAAATTTGTGGCCGACCGAAATGTCCCAGCCCGCAGTGGACGTTCTCGCATCATCCATGGCAGCAGAAACCCGCAACTGTTCGGAATGGCTAAGCGGGGCGGTGTCAGCTCCTAGGGTCACGAGTTGCTGTCCTATGCGCTCGCAATGCACAATTCTTGTTATCTGGCCGAGGTATTGAACCGATTTATCCTTGTAGAGACCAAGGTACTTTACGTTCCTTCTGCTCCAGTCGGAGGGGCAGAAATAGAGCTTGTGCTTTATGTTGATATCGAAGGACTGGCCGCAGGGAGGGACAAAGATCGTGACGTCATCCGTTCCTAGCAATCTGTGCTCACTGCAAAAAGCTTCGAAGTCATCGATCAGCTCAATCAAATTATCATCGTGAGGCCGAAGACATTCCTTGAAGCTATCGATGATCTGTTGGAACGTAATTGAGCTTACAATGACTCTCCGTTTTTTTGCTTGTTCGAGCAACTCTTTCCAGGCTTGATCGGTAAGATCGACTTTGTCTGGCCTGAGGAGTAGCAAGTAACCAGAACCGCTTTTGTCGAAGCGATCGAGGTGGTTCAGTAGTTGTCCTCCATCGAACTCAACGCCAAGCCCTTTCGCCTCGATGCCGATGCGGACAGCATCTTGATAGAGAAAGCCATCTAACACGCTCTTTCCGGAGGGTTCTTGTTGCTTCATCTGCAAGCCGAGAGCGGTGATAGGCGCGTCAGCTGTTTCGTCCAGCAGTTTCGTCAGAAACTCCTGAAACCGGCGCCGGCTTTCCTCATAAAGTCGATACATCAGCAAGAGAGTGTTATTGGTTGCAAAGTTTTCCTGCTGAGAGTATCGCGCAAAATAGAATACGTTCGTCAAATCGATCTCCTATAGACGCTTTGTACGAAAATTAGAAGGTAGGCGTCGTCTAGCGTGCTCGCTCGATCTGTTCTTCCATCCATTCTAGAGCGGCTATCAGCTTGGCTTTTCCCTCAGGGTCGGCCGCGATGGTGCGCAATGAAACGGAGGGATACTTCGTTAGGTCTGCTTCTCTCAGATTGGCGCCTCGAATGGCATTGAAGTGGTCCATCAAGGAGCGGCGGACCTCGATGGGTCCGAAGACCGGCTTATTCTCCAAGGCGCCGAACTGAAGCCACAGCTTGCCATCCGACGAAAGATAAGCGGGATTGATCGGAACGCCGTTCGGCTTGAAGACCGGATAAACGGATCCGTTCTCCTTACCAGTCCCGAAAACGAGTGGGCGGCTTCCGCCCTTTCCCATCCAATTGTAGATTGTTCGCGCGATCGCTAGTTCGTTCTCTCCTACGGTCCGCGAGAGCTTTTCGAAGAGCGACGTTTCGTCCCACCGCTGCACCGGACCGGCGCGCTTTCGGGCAGTCGCTTGGGTCTGGCCGTATACGGTTGGCACGATCGTCTTAAGATCCTTGCTCGCAAATTGGCGGAGTTCGATAGCCAATACCTCTGCTGGATCCATTTGTTCGTTCAAAAACTCAACGATGCGCCGAAGCTCAATCGGAATCACGTCTGCTACAAAGAGCAGGCGAATCTTCTTGGCTTGAAGGTTGGTTCTTACGCGCTCCCAGAATTCGGGGACGCCGTCATTCGCGCCCAACAATTCCTGGAGAGCCGCATCGGCCGACCGGCCCAGCTCTCGGCAGGTTTTCTCGAACCCGCCCTGCAAGGTCTCGAGTGACCAATAAGTGATGCAGTTTGCGGCGTAGTCGAGCATTTGGCCGACGACTTCGCGTCGCAGCCGGCTATCGCTTTGTCGCTTTATCTCGACCAAGGTCGGTATACCGTCCTGGTCCAAAAACACATGATCGATCGACCAGACCGAGGCGCCGATTTCGCCCGTTGAGATGGATTGCTCGCGCTTGACCAGAATCCAGCGTCGGGGGTTTTGCGGATCAACCTGATCGCCGACCAGCAATTCCGGGAAACGAGCTAGCAGCCGTTGAAAGTCATCCTCGGTGGCGAATTGGCCAGGCTCCATCGGGAGCAACGAGTGCTCGCCCTGCAATAAGAAAACTCCTGAACTCTGCGTCATGTGCTTCCCCCCATTGGGTGCAAGAAGGCCAGAACAGAAGCCAGTAGGCAAGCTCAACCTTAAGACGAGGCCACAGCCTGCTTGCAATGCCGCTGCCGAACCGAAGAGGCCGGCGCCAATGAGCGTTTGGGCGCATTTCGTTCCTTACATCGCATGCGCGAACGCGCGGCTGTTCCTGCCGAAATATGTCGTCGTCACGCCGCCGTTTTGACGGGACATAACCTGGACGCTGTCCATTCGCGCTGTGTGTATTCTACTTCCGGAGGCCTTTTGCGCCCCTCGGAAGGTCGATATCGTTGCTGCGCCGTGCCCCTCGGGGTCCCGGCAGCAGTCCAGGGGGATAGATGCAAAAGAACGGCGCAGGGATCGTCTTCAGCGCTGGCGACCTGGTTGGGCACCTGAATTGTCGGTATCTTACACACCTCGACCTCAAGGTCGCCCAGGGCGAGCTGGCCAAGCCAAAACTCCGCGATGACCCAACCCTCGATGCCCTGGTGGAGCGCGGCAAGGCTCACGAGCAGGGTTTCGTCGATCACCTGGCCAAGGAGGGTGGGACCGTCACAGTTATCGCCGGCGTCGGTGTCGATGACGTCTCGGTTGACCAAACGCGGCAAGCGATGGTGCGGGGCGATGCGGTAATCGTTCAGGCGGCGTTACGGAATGGGCATTGGAGCGGTCGCGCCGACGTGCTGCGGCGGGTCGAGGCACCGAGCGGCTTGGGCGCCTGGTCGTACGAGGTCACCGACACCAAGTTGGCCCGCGAGACCAAGGGCAACACAATTCTGCAGCTGAGCCTCTACTCGGATTTATTGGCGATCACACAGCAGAGGGTCCCGGAGGCGGCCCACGTTGTGACGCCCGGCACGGAGTACCTGCCTGAGGCCTACCGCGTGGCTGATTTTGCGGCGTTCTACCGCCGGATCAAGCAAAGCCTGGAGACCTTTGCGGCGTCGCCTCCGCATGATGGACTCTATCCCGACCCGATCGAGCACTGCGAAGTCTGCCGATGGCGCGAGCCTTGTGCTTCCAAGCGGCGGGCCGACGATCACCTGTCGCTCGTCGCGGGGATAGCCAAAACTCAGATTGAGGAGCTGGCGAGGCGAGGTGCGGGTACAATGGCCGCACTTGCGACCCTGCCGATCCCGCTGCAGTGGCGGCCCGATCGGGGTACTTCGTCGAGCTACGAGAAGGTTCGCCAGCAGGCGAGGCTCCAGGTGGAGGGGCGTATTGCGGGCGAGGTGCTTTACGAGCCGCTGCCGCTGGTACCGGAATTCGGCCTATTCCGGCTGCCTGAGCCTTCGGCCGGCGACATCTTTTTCGATTTCGAGGGCGATCCATTCGTGGACGGCGGCGGGCTCGAGTTCCTGTTCGGCTACCTCTATGCCAATGACGACGGCACAGACGCCTATGTCGGCGACTGGGTGACCACAAGGCAGCAAGAACGGGCCGCGTTCGAACGCTTCATCGACTTCGTCACGGAGCGGCTGACCAAGCACCCCGGCTTGCACATCTATCACTTCGCGCCCTATGAGCCGGCGGCATTGAAGCGTCTGATGGGGCGGTACGCCACGCGGGAGGACGAGGTCGACAACCTGCTTCGCGCGGGCGTGTTCGTGGACTTGTACGCCATTGTCCGGCAGAGCATTCGCGCCAGCGTCGAAAGTTACTCGATCAAGAAGCTGGAACCGCTGTACCGGTTTGACCGCACCGTTGCGCTAATCGATGTCGGCGGCGCTATGGCGCGGGTGCAGGCCTGCCTCGAATTGGCCGACGCAGATGGAATTGAACGAGGCGATCAGGCCGCCATCATTGGTTACAATCGCGACGATTGCGCCTCGACTCGCGCCTTGCGGGACTGGCTTGAGGGGGTGCGCGACGAGCTCATCGCGCAAGGGCAGGCGATCGATCGGCCGCAGCCGAAGGCGGCCGAGATTGGTGAGGATCTCAGTGCCTGGAAGCGGCGGGTCGCTGGACTTGTGGCACGGTTAATAGGCGATGTTCCGGACGACATCGCCGAGCGAAGCCAAGAGCAGCAGGCGCGCTGGTTACTGGCCCACTTGATCGACTTCTTCGGTCGCGAGAACAAGGCGGTTTGGTGGGAGTATTTTCGGATGAGCGATTTGTCGGCCGAGGATCTCTTGTATGAGCGCGCGGGGTTGGGAGAGCTAACCTTCCTCAGCCACGCTGGTGGAACAGCGAAGGCGCCGATTCATCGCTACAAATTCACGGTTCAGGAAACTGATGTTCGCGCTGATGATGATCTGAGAAGTGTCGGCGGCGACAAGCTTGGCAGCGTCGTCGCGATTTCCGATGATGACAGAACGATCGACATCAAGAAGCGCCAGGATACGGCGAGTTTCCATCCAGAGGCCGTGTTCGCGCATAAGTTCATCGACAATCAGGTTCTCGCTGAATCGGTGTTCCGGATTGGTGAGTATGTCGCGGACCACGGGATCATTGGACCGGGCGCTTATCGTGCCGCGCGCGACTTGCTGCTCAAAGTCGCTCCACGTCTGTCCGGGCAGGTGTTCGAGCAAGCCGGCGAGCCGCCGCTAGCGACCGCAATACGTGCTGCAGTCACGCTTGATCAGAGCGTTTTGCCTGTGCAGGGGCCACCGGGGGCCGGCAAAACTCATGCCGGTGCGCGTATGATCTGCGCGCTTGCCCGTGACCAGCGGACGGTTGGCGTCACCGCCAATAGCCATAAGGTCATTCGTCACTTACTCGATAAATCCCTGGAAGCGGCCGCCGAGCAAAGTCTGCCCATTCAATGCATCCAGAAGGTCAAGGATGAGCCGACGTCTCGTCCGGGACTGCAGCAAACGACGAAGAACGCGGACTTCGTCGACGGGCTCGACAATGGTTGCCAGGTTGGCGGTGCCACCAGCTGGTTTTGGGCACGGCCGGATGCGGCAGGCAGTGTCGATGTTCTGTTCGTGGACGAAGCGGCGCAGATGTCATTGGCAAACGTATTGGCCGTTTCCCAGGCGGCCGAGAGCATTGTCCTCCTGGGCGACCCAAGACAGCTTGAGCAGCCGATACAGGGTAGCCATCCGGACGGCGTTGCGACATCGGCGCTTGATCACGTCCTGGGCGAGCACGCAACGATCGAGGCCGGCCACGGACTTTTCCTTGGAGAAACATGGCGGCTGCACCCAGATATCTGCGCCTTCACATCAGAACTCTTCTATGAAGGCCGACTTCGCTCGCGCGCGGGATTGGAACGGCAGGAGATCCGATCATCGGGCCGCGTAAATGGGGTCGGGCCTTCGTTATCTTGCTGTACCGCATGTAGGTAACCAGAATTCGTCTCCCGAAGAGGCGGACGAGATTGAAAAACTCGTCGATGAAATTCTCGCCGGCAACACAAGCTGGGTCGACGGTTCAGGCAAGGAAGCGACAATCCGGCTGGAGGACATTCTGATCATCGCTCCCTATAACGCCCAGGTCTTCGAACTTCAGGAACGATTGCCGGGTGCGCGCATCGGTACCGTCGACAAGTTTCAAGGACAGGAGGCGCCGATCGTGATCTATTCGATGACCACTTCGTCTCATGCCGACGCCCCGCGGGGAATGGAGTTTCTCTACAGCGCAAATCGGCTAAACGTGGCCACTTCGCGGGCGAAGTGCATCTGTGTTTTGGTTGCCTGTCCGCGCCTGTTCGAGGTCGAGTGCCGAACGCCCCGCCAGATGCAGTTGGCAAACGCGTTCTGCCGCTATCTCGAGTTGGCTCGGCCGCTTTAGTTGCGAGCCATCCCCTGGGAGAAGTTTAAGTCCGCGGGACGGATCGGCCAACGGCCGACTTCTTCCATAACAATGGATACACGAAGAGCGTCTGCCCGCATGAAGTCCACGACACTTCACTTCTTTCTCGAGGATGGCTCCTAGCGACTTCTTCCGAAGCGGCGTGTTTGCGCTCGCGCTAGCTTGACCCTGGTGCGAACGTCATTGGTTCGGCCGGCCGGCGCAGAGCTTTCAAGAAATGGCGTTCCCATCGGGCACAGCTCAGATTGCGATCGGCGCCCGAGTGCGTTGCTCTTCGGCATATTGTCTGCAGATATCGAGCCACCACCATCTCCATAACTTCCGAACTCAATCTACTCTAAGTGGCAGTTCGATCGTAGGTCGTTACGATCATACCCCCAACTGACAAAAATATAGATTCTCGCGTTCGTTTAGTGAAGTAGATCACACAACCCGTGTTGGGGAGCGTGATCATTTGAGCGTGGTGGTTGGCCCGGTTCATTTCAGGAGGGGGCAATGCGGATCGTATTTAGCAACAACCTAATCTTTCTTGGCATTTCGATATTCGTCGCTTGGCTCTTTGTCCGGTTTCTATTGGTTTCCTACTCGGAAAGAGCCGTCCGTGCTGCGAACGCCGGACGTCTTATATCCGTCGGTGGCCGCTTCGGCCTTCTACTTACAGTTCGGTTGCTCCTCGACGCCATGTTGTTGGCGACGATCATTGTTGTGACTGTCGGTGTTCTCCTCAACTTGTATATGTCGAGTTTTGCTGACACGCCTTCTGCAATTTCGCGAGTGGTATGGGTGCGCGATCAAGCCGAGCGGGCAGTTGATAGCTTGCGCTGGTTTTCGGCAGAAGCTTGGATCGGCTGTCTGGTTGTGCTCGCGCTTGTGTGGCTTGTCGCCTCGCGCTCCGCATCGCGGCGCTCTTGGGAAGCGGCGCTTGTAGCACGCCGTGCCGCTCTGGTTTCCGCTCTTGGTGACCTTAGCGGCGAGAAACTGACTGAGCGTGCGACTACGCTTGACCAAAAAGGTGTCGCTGATCTCGATCGGCGTACGGAAGTGATCGCTTCCGAGAACACAACCCGTATCAACGCGCTACAGAATAAGGCCATCATACAGTTAGGAGAGGATCCTCAGAATGTCATGTCTCTCAACAACTTGCGTGAACTTGAAGAGAGTATGAGGCAGCGCGCCGGCGACGAAAACGCCGATGCCGATGATGAGGAGCGTCGGAGATTGGTGAACTCGGCAAATACGCTTCGCGAGCGAATTGAGGAGATTGAAGAGCAGATCACCGTTCCATTGCGAACTCTTGAAGACACGCGTGAGGTTCCATTGGGTGAGGCGCTTGCGGACGCCTCCGGCGCCGCTCGTATGAAAGAGAAGCGTGAGACGGCGCTACGCAGGCTAATCGTGGAGGCGCAGCTCGCCAACCACTCCATTGTGGGTCTCAGCAAGGCGCGTCGCGAGCCGGAGTTAATTAGCGAATGGCTCGCGAGTGGTGCTACGAGCGTCGCCACAGTTCAAACGGCATCTCGAGTTGGTAGGGCATCTGCTTTTGTTTGTTTGCTCGTGTCCTTTCTCGGGTACGTTGGGCTTGGAGTTTTGGGGCTTGGCCCGTCTCTCATATCGGAGGCTGCGGCGCTCGAGCTCACGCTCATTGCGAGGGGGGCGCAGGCTGACCTTGCTGCGGCTACTAACGAAATTGCGACTAGAGATCCGGACGTACAGGCCCCAGCTGAAACAGCCTCGGAAAGCGCTACTGTCGATTTCCTTCGGCAGTCATTTCGAGCCTCGGTGGCGCGCACACTCCAGGATAGCTTCCGGTTGACGCCGCGTGACCGCTTTGATCTTGCCTCGGTCGAAGCGCGTCAGCGCATTTTGTTGGCGAGCACTCGGTCAGCCGCGCCAAATCTGGAAGGTGGTCGTCAGACACAAACTTTCGATTTCAGCGAAAGTGTCCATCGCGCCGAAGTCCAGCGTTCGACTGCTGTACTGGATGAAGCGCTTGATCGCCGTATACAAGTGTTGCGCCAAAATGAGGGACTGTGGCTGCAGCTTAGAATGGCAGCAGCGCGACCTGCGTCGATCGATTTGGCTGGGGAAGCGTTCTTGAAGACGGCATTCCCGACCAGCGACTTAGCAGATTCTGTCGCGAGCCGGATGTGGGCAGAACGAGCAAGCTTTGACTTCGTTGTGCAAACTGCGCGTACGGGTCGCCCTCCGGACGAACACTACAGAGTGCCATCTTTCTCCGACGAGCACGTGCCGCTTAGTGTGCGTGATAGAAGATTGGTTGCGGATTATCGATCGGACGCGCCGCAACAAATCGAGCGCGCGCTTCTCGGAGTTCGAGAAGGATCTTATGATCCCGGCTCACTTCACCGTGGTTTGCCTGGCGCGCCGGAGCGCGGCATGCCCAATCCCTACGGCGACTATTTTCCGTCCGGAGGTGGAGGCGGAGGCGGTATTGGGAGTGGAGGTGGAGGTGGAGGTGGCGGTGGCGGCGCGCACCCGGCTCGTGCAGGACCATCCTCTGCAACGCGCGTCGCAACGGCTCCGTTAGCCCGGTCGTACGGCAAGATTAGATTCAGCGGTAGGATTGGAGGAGTTCTGATAGGCAGTCCACCACAAAGTGGTGTCGATCGGCTTGATGTACGAAATCTAGATTGGGAGTTGATTGACAGCAGTCTATATCTAACGATCACCGTTGATGCCGAGTCCCCCAAGAAGCTTGGTCCGTATCATCCCGCGATCGCCTATCACGCGCTTGCATATGCAGCCGACGGGCGGGTTGTAACATCGACCTTACCTCAGCCGCAGAGCTCCGACAGAGACGAAATTCGCGTCAATGCCAGGCGTATCCTGGTACATCCGGCTTTTGAAGATACGCCTTTTGCGTGCTCGGCGATCCAAGTTGATCGTTTCGTCGACGCCTTTACGAGGGAGGACCAAGGCAAGCCTATATCGGGCCGCATTAACGCCGCTCGGGTGGGAGTAACCGGCCTGGGAATTCTTCTCGGGGATACTGCAGCGGCCTACCGGGCTGAACTCCTTGATGAATTGCCTCGCTACGTGGAACCTATTGCCAAGCATGCTCAAGCTTGCGGCGCCGGTGCAGACTGCTTTCCTATTGCGGCGTATGAAAAGTACGGCTTTAAGTTTGGCGCGGCTTCCGAGTTGCTCGCTTGTCTATCACGGAAAGAAGAGAGCAAGGTTTGCCTGAGAACTCTTCGCTCCAAACCCGCCTCAGCGACCTACTTGGTAGATAGCGGCGTGCGCGAGGCAGCCTTCAGGCTCGACAACAAGCTGACATTCCTCACAGGCGAGGATCGCGCGGCCGATCCATTGTGGCCCCTTGATTTCATGATACAGGCTGTTCCGCAGACCGCTCAGGGAGACGTCAGCGTCGACAGCAGTTGGGATCCTTGGCGGTTCCCAACGATCGATAATGACATAAAGCAGGCAGTGGCTAGCGGCGTTTCAAACGATGCCGACGCCCGCGTGGTGCTTGCTAACATGCGCGACTTTACGATTCTTCAACGGCTCTTTCGGCTCGCGTTGGCCGGCCAACTAGGATTTGAATTCCCGCTCGAAACGTTGGTGAAGCTTCAGAGAGCGGCAGCGCCGTTCGTAAAGGTAGAGAGAAATGAGCGCTGGAATCTAAATCGGCCATTGTTCGAAACGCTGAGCGCACAGCACAACGAGCTCACAAGCTTTCTGCGAAGCATTGCGGTTGCCAGCGGCGCGCCCGAGCCGTGTCGAGCCGCTGCGAACGCGGCCGTGAAGACGGAAGAAGATCAGCATTGGCCTAGAACGGAAGGTGTGTGGTTACAACTAGGTCGAGTCGAAAAAGCTTGTACTGGTATTGAGGCGGCTTCGACGTTCCGCAATCGCATTCGTGCGCTGCGCGAGCTGGATCTCGTCGATCAAGCAATCAGTGTAGTTCGATCGGATCGAACATCGGCGGCTCAGTTTCACTGCTCACCATTGTGATGGTCGACGGAGGTCATCGGTCGCCTCCAGCGTCGCCAACGCCGAATCGGCTCGGTGCATGTCGCACAGACCTTCGCGGCATCGCGCTCGAAATGCCGTGACAAGTTCGTAAGCCACCGCCCAATTGGCGCGGCGCCGCTCTACCTCGATTTGCCGCTCGAATGCCAAGGCCTCGAAAATAGGAAGACCAGCACGAAATGCCAAATCGCGGCACTCGGCCGCCGCGCGCCGAGAAGATCGAAACTTGTTCCGTTCCAGCTGCACCGCAGAGATCCGTTCCAGTGTCTGGCAGAGTAGCCGAGCATGCCCGAGCCGGCGTAAAATCTTCTCTGCGCTTGTGAACGATCGCGCCGCACAAAACCATTTGGCGTGGTTTAACAGAATCTGGCCTGAGAAGATGCGCAGCTGAGCTTCGAGGAGGGCATTGCCATGCCTTCGAATGTTTTGCGTCAACCGAGAAAGGAGCGCGCGCTCCACTGAACGATCGAGTTTGACGACGCCATCGGCATAGGCAGCGAGGATTGAAATCCCCTCGGTGATATCCGCAGCGGCGTCGGCATCCGTCGCGGCCTGTACAGTGGCGAGGCGTCTCGCAAGTTGATCAAGATACGCACCATCGCGCTTCAGGAAGGCAAGCAAGCTTTTGTGCCCTCTTGAGCTTGAAGGATTATGGTCTTGCTCAGTACCAAGCTCCATTAGACGCAGCCCAGCGTCAGTCTGGCCGCATCGTGCTGCCATCAGTCCAAGTTGCCAGGCCGCCTCCGGCCGGGCGCTGGCGGCCAGTCGGCCGTCCCATTCCGCTACAACTCGTTGACGTGAGAGAGGCGTCAACCGCAAAAGCCAACCTTCCGCAAAGGTCTCTCCCACATTGGCCAGCATCCTGATGTTCTCGGGATCGGAAAGAAAGTCTTCAAGTCCAGCCATTCCACCACTTACTTGTGCAAGTTGTGGTGCCTCTGTCCAGCGACGCAGCGGCGGCTCATTCTCGAGCGCTGCCCTGAGCCCTGCTGCAGTGACCTTGATACGCGCCTGATCTACAAGGAAGCGCTGATCTACCCATTCTAGCAAGGCGCCTCCAGATAAGTCGATCAGAGGCCCTCTGGTAGAGAGTGCTGATGCGAGGCAAATTCGAATCGCTGACCAGAGGTGAGATGGCAATGGAGCCTCCGAAGCGAGCAAGTTCGCGGCAGTTGCCGATGCGCCAACTGTCGCCCGAATCTCGCTTTCTTCCAATCCTTTCAGACTCATTCTGATCGCAAAGACCGAATCCTCAACTGAACGCTGCCACTCCGGAGGCATTGCCGATGTCAGACCAGAAATCAGCTCCTGAGCGAGAGCGGCGCCGCTTGAACACGCGACTAACTCTGCAAGTCGCAGATCCAGCGTTTCAAACGTGCCATGCCGACGCAATTCATCGAGGGCAAGAACTAAACTTGCAAGGTGAGTGGCCCATGTTGCTGATTTGAGAGCTGTTATCTGTTGTCGCTCGAGCTGCTTGGAGAATGCTCCAAGATAGCGCTCGGCGAAATCTACAGCTTCATCTCGACTAATTGGTCCAATATCGTGACGTCGCCAACCCAAATCGGCAGCCTGTTTCTGCAAACGCCTATTGCGAGTGACGACTATGACACCGCAGCCACGCGGCAAATAGGAGGGAATCCAGCTAATCTCGGATCGTGCTTCGTGAGGAATTGCGTCGTCAAAGTGATCCAGGACGATGCGTCGTGTTGCGGGATCGCGGGTAAGTCGCGAAAGGAGATGCGACGTTAGGCTGTCACTGAATCCATCGCCTTGAATTCCTGCAATGTCTCTTCCGACTGAAGGGGCGTTGTTTGTCGCGCTGGCGCCTCCCAACGTCTTGACCAAATCAGCGGCGCTGACAACTCGTCCGTCGATATACAATCCGGTTGGATCTTCATTTATCCAGCGGCGTAACAGCCAACTTGTCCCAGTCCCTTGTTCGCTGTTGACCAGAAGCGGACGGCCACCACTTGCCGCGCGAGATAGTTCTGCGAAGTCGCGGTATCGTGCAAGTTCGGGCAGGGAAGTAGCAGCGACGTTTTGTGATGGCGTTCGCCCGACGTGCGCCGACAAAATCTGCTCAAGTTCGGCGTCGACGAGGCGCTCGAACTCGTCAAAGCTCCGGTACTCGATTGCTCGAACAACGGAAGAGCCGAGCGCCCAGTTTCGCAGCCGTTCGCTCGCCATCCATTCGGTCTCATCGATTCCGACGGAGCTGGATAGACTGTCCGAGCGAATCATGATCGGAAAATGTGGTTCAGCGTTTCGGGATGCTAGATTTGAGGCATAGCGAAGCTCGATTTCAGTCATGCTAGCCGTGGGTTGCATGGTCGCGGCGAAAGCAGCGTCGAATGCCGACAGGGCCTCTCGGGGAGGGGTCCAGCCCGATCTTCTGCCGACCATGCCGAGGACGAGTGGAAAGCAGCTTGCTAGCTCACGCAAACAAATCGCCACTGCACCGCTATCGCTCGACATCGCTCTCGTGACTCCCCACCGCAAGTCGACCTCTTGAAGAGAGGCAGCGCGTGCTGAGAGCAGTTTTCGCATGTGAGGAAATACCAAGCGGGCGAGAATGTTGCGCTCGGTTTCCATGTCTCGAAATGTCGATGACACAAACAATCGAAGCAGTTGCATGCAACCAGTGTCCACTGATGCGTTTACGCCTGGCCGTGGGTCAGATCCGCCTATTCTTTCATCATCAAGGAAAGAAATTCAACGTATGCTGGCCGCGACGCGCTCATCTGCATTCGACGAATTGACATTGGTCGGTCAACGGCCGATTTATGTCATAACTTTCAATACGCGAGCGCTCTAAGCTCAACTTCCCGACAGCCCGGTTTCCCGGCAGCCCGGTTAAGCGCTCCGCCGCTGGCCGAGTTCTTCCATAAGAAGGCATACGCGAATGTAGCCAAGTCGATTTAATTGCGGCCGAGCAGATCAGGCCGCGTTGGCTTCGGATTCGGTCAGCCGCTGGAATTCAAACAGCAATTCCTGAAAATGCTTGGCGAGGTAGCCGACCACTCTGCCGTTGCGCAGGAGTTTTGAGAGGTAGCCGACCGCTAGCACCAGGTCGAGGTGGTCGGTCCCATAGGTCTGTTCGGCCACCTTGAATTCGCGGGCAAGCGAGGCTGACTCGCGCTCCATCAGCGACAATTGCTCATCCGACAAGCCTTTGGGCGCGCGCGGGGTGTAGCCGGCAGCCAACTGATTGCGCGGCGTCGCCGCCACTAGCGAGCGGACGTAGCTGTTGGAAAAGTTGTTCATCGCGATCATCAGCTCGGCGGCTTCGATTTGCCGGATCGGCGCAAGCTTGCGCAGCTCGGAGAACGAGTTGAGGGTCAGATGCTTCTCTTTGAGCAGATCCACCGCCTCGGCGCAGATGCCGTCCAGCAGCTTGCGCCGCCTGCGAATACTGGCGACATCGACATTCAGCGCCTTTGCAATCCGTCCCTCCGACACCCCGTTCTCGACGGCCTTCAGGATCATACGGTGTTCCTGAATGATCGCGATACGGTTCACCCGCTTGTTGTAGGTGAACGCCTCGTCCTCGGTGGAAACCAGGCACTCGACTTCCAAGAGGCCGCGGTCTCGCAAGACCTCGAGGCGCAAATGGCCATCCAGCAGCAAGAATTTTCCGTGGTTTTCCCGACTTCGCGCCACCACGGGCGGCTCGACCAGCCCGATCTCAGCAACGGATGCGGCGATTTGGCGATATTTTGGCGAGCGCTTCACCTCCTCGGACACCAGCTTTAGCGGCTGGATGTCGGCCAGTCTGACCATGGCGGTCCGTTCCTCAAAGCCCATTCGAACTGAAATGTGAGGACGGCGTGCCATGGCCTAGCCCTGTCCATGCAGCCGCAACGCTAGGTTCTTGGGTAAAGTGTCGAGCTTTTCGTCCTCCAGGATTGCCAAAAACTCCGTCTCAACCAACAGCTTGCGCAAGGCCTCCAGGATAAAGATCAGCCGTGCCTTGGTGCTGTTGGACTTGCGGATCAAGACCCGCTTGCGGTCAACATCCTGCCGGTAGGCCCGCAACAGCGCATTGGAGCTCAGCGGCGCACCGTCGGCCCGTCGGGGGCCGGTCTTATACCCCTTGCCACGACGTCGCCGCTGCTCAATCAGCTTCTTGGCGGCCAGCAGCCGTTGTCCCCGCAAGAGCTTTTCTTCATAGGCCTGCTGCAGCACGGATTGGATGTCGGTGTCCTGCGCCTGCGAGATCATGACGGCGATGCTGACGGGCATCTGTCCGGCCTCCACGGCACGGAGCAGCCGGTGCTCGCCGCCTTCCAAGAGGCTGGTCACCCCCTTGACATACTCAATGCTCAGTCCGGTCTTGCGGGCGATGTCATCGAACTCATAGCCGCGCGTGCGCAGACCCTCGATGTCATGTAAAAGGTCGATCGCGCGATGCTGCCGGCGGGCGCAGTTCTCTACCAGGCTCATGATCGCACTGTCCTCGGCTGTGGCATCGACCACGACAGCAGGGATCTCGCGCTGTCCGAGGGCTTGATAGGCCTCCAGGCGACCCTGACCACATACAAGATCGTACCGCGGCTCACCTTCGCTGGTCTTCCGCTTGACGGTGATCGGCCGCTTCAGTCCAAGTTCAGCGACGCTGGTGACAATCTCTTTGAAAATCCGGCGATTGCGTGCGCGCGGATTGACGACATCGATGGACCCAACAGGAATGATCTCAATGCATTGAGCCGATCCCATAGCTGACCTCCATCAGTTGCGAACGCGCCGCAAGTTCGAACAGCATGTCGAGAACATCGAAACGATAGGCATCCAGTGCCAAGCCGTTGTGCTCGGCGAGGGCAAGCTGATCGGCCTCCATCTCGAAGCGGGGCAAGAGGTAGTAATCGAGCACGGCGCTGTTCATCTGGTTCATCCGGATCGCCACCGTGATGTCCGGCCGCAGCCCAGCATCAAAGCGGATTTTCCAGCGGTAGGACCCGGCCATGGTTTCCTGCGACCGGACGAGGCAAAGAGAAGCGGTGAACTCGTCATTGACGGTGAGGAGGTCGGTTTCGGTATCCTGGCGGACCGATCCCCCGATCTCCTCGATTCCGCGCACCGTCGCAGCTATAAAGTCAGGATACATCCGGCGCAGCGCACGATTGATCTCGATATAGCGGTAGTCCCGGTCTGGGCTGAAGCCGATGAGTTCATAGGCGCGGATCAAACTGCCGAAGCGTGCGCGATAGGCGCTGCTAGATGGCCCGACCTCAAGTTCATCGATGATGATTCCGGAGAGATAGCCGTGTTGCTCCAATAGGCCGCGGAGCACGTCCAGAAGCTCTTCATCGGAGTAACGCTTGCAGCGTTCGGAGATGATGGCCTGGGCAGATCTGAATGTGTCTTCATCGACAATGGGTTCGAAGGCCTGGTCGTGACGAATCCAGCGCTCAGGGGGATTGTGAATTCGCCGACCCTTGAGCTTGCACGAGCATCTGTTCCAAACATTGTTGCCAATGTATTTTTCGTTGATGAGGATTTGATGCACGGTCGCTCTCGACCAAGCGCGACCGAGATCTGTGGTGACGCTCCCTGCGTTGAGGCTGTCCGCGATCTCTCGCTCGCTTTTGCCTTGAGCGACGAAGGCGTCGTAGATGAAGCGGATGGTCTCGATCTCTTGTTCGGGGCCAGGGACGAGCACGATTCTGTCGGTTTGGATGCTCTTGTGTTCGCCGCGAACCAGCTCCGCTTTGGCGACACCGTTCTGATCGATCAATTGCCGCCTCAATCCATATCCAGCGGGGCCACCTTGCCGATAGCCAAGCTCGATCAGCCGTCGCTGTCCGGCAAAGACTTTGACCGACAGTTCACGGCTGTACTCGCCGGCCATCGCGCGCTTGACGCCCTTGACAATGGTCGAGACCGGGCTGCCGTCGTTCTCGAATTGCTCCGCGCAGTACCGAACCGAAATGCCTGCGCGCTTGCAGATGTATTCGTAATAGGCGCTTTCATCGGCATCCTGGAAGCGGCCCCAGCGACTTACATCGTAGACCAGGATTGTCGAGAAGTCGGCCGCACCATTTTGCACATCCTCGATGAGTTGTTTGAGAGCTTGACGGTCATCAAGATTGAGACCGCTCTTGCCGCTATCCTCGTAGGTCTTTTCAATACGAAAGCCGTGACGAACAGCGTACTCGCGAATGGCCTGTGACTGGTTCGCCGTTGAGTATTGCTGGTGGTCGGTCGACATCCGCACGTATTCCGCAGCGGGTTTGACAGCCTGGCCTTCTACTTCAGCGCCTGAATGAGACGTGCCCTGCAACATCGTCGCCCTACTAGCGTCAAGAATGCATGATCTGGTATTTGAAACTATAGCTTAGCTCGGGGGGAAACATGTTTCCGAAAACGGGCAAGAAGTTTCCAAACGACGGAGGGGCGTCGCCCACTTACGCGACCTTGATAGCCGATATTCTAAGATCCGAGCTGGGCAACAGCCATCATGCTCAGAAGACCTTGATGCGGTGGACGGGGGCGAATGAAAGAACTGCTAAGAATTGGCTTTCGGGCACGAACGGCCCGAGCGGCGAACATCTGTTGCAGCTGATGCGCAATTCGGATCGGGTGTTCGAGTTCGTCTTGAGGCTATCGCATCGTCCCGCATTGCTATGCAGTCGAAGGCTTGAGGAGGTGAGGAACAGCTTGCAAGTCACAGCTGATCTGCTCTCGGAAGTTATCGAGATCCAGGATAGACACGCCCCGTAAACTCAGCTCCCGAAGAGGCCTAGGCCCGCCGTGCGGCGATAAGTTTCGTTAACACTCGTGTCGCTCGGGACGACGAAGTATCGGTCACCTGGAGGCGCCGGATATTTCAGGCCGACTTTCGCCGCGGTTTGCTTGAGGGCGTCTTCGTCGCTGCCTCTTTCACCGACCTCTTGCCCTCAATCGGCATCAACATTTCTTTTTGGCCGGCCGCCGCGTTTCGCGTCTTGTTCGCTGACTTCTTCGTTGCCTTGGGCTCCACGGCCACTCCGGAGACGCTTCGGCGCAGCGCCTCCATCAGATCGACGACGTTGCTCGCCGCGGGCTTGGACTTGGGCGTGATCGGCTTGCCGGCACGCTTCTGGTTGATGAGGTCGATCAGCGCGGTCTCGTAGTGGTCTTCGAATTTCTCCGGATCGAACCGCCCCGCCTTTTGGTTCACGATGTGCTTGGCGAGATCCAGCATATCTTTGGTGACCTTCACGTCCTGGATCTCGTCGAAATACTCCTGCTGACTCCGCACCTCGTATGGATAGCGCAGCAGCGTGCCGACGAGCCCCTTGTCCATCGGTTCAAGTGCGATGATGTGCTCGCGATTGGTCAGCACCACGCGTCCAATCGCGACTTTGTTCATGTCGCGAATGGTCTCACGGATGACCGCGAAGGCGTCATGCCCGACCTTGCCGTCCGGCCGAATGTAGTAGGGGCGGATCAGATACCGCGGGTCGATATCGGACCTGTCAACGAACTCGTCGATCTCTATGGTGCGTGTGGATTCCAGCGCGATCTCCTCGAGCTCCTCTTTCGTAACCTCGATGAACTGATCTTTCTCGAGCTGGTAGCCTTTGACGATGTCCTCGTTCGGCACCTCGTCGCCGGTGTCTGCGTCCACTTTCAGGTACTTGATACGATGCCCGGTCTGCCGGTTGAGCTGGTTGAACGAGATCTTCTCGCTCTCGGATGTGGCCGGGTAGAGCGCCACCGGGCAGGTCACTAGAGACAATCGCAGGAAGCCTTTCCAATTGGCGCGCGGTGCCATGTACGCAGAACTCCGGTCTTCAGGACGCCTTGACTCAAGACGAACGGGGGCACCGGGTTCCGACAACCCGGAAGGCCCACCGCACGATTTTCTACGAGAGGGTATCGACTCTTTCGTTCCTGGTATGTTCTAAATAGGGTATGTCTGATCGACCCGCGAGCTGGCGCATGCCAAAACCGAAACAGATGGAAAAGCTGGCCACCGCTGCTCGCCAACATCCGATGCGGACCCCCGGATTGGCTCCTGACGACGATTTGCCCCCGGAATATTGGCAGGCTCTTCTGGAGGACGCTCGCGCCGAAGCAAGGCCGGCTCTTCCCTCCGGAGCGCTGCGGCTAAGCCAAATTCCTCAACATGTCTTGCGGGTGGGCTGCCGCCGATGCAGCAGGCTGGTCGAGATCCGAAAGGTCGACGCCACCCGTCTGTACGGTGCAGACGCTGTCTGGAAGGAGGTCGGGCAGCGGCTATTGGACAATACCTGCACGCAGCGGACGGGGCGTTACGAAGAGGATGGCTGCTGGCCAACGTTCGACTAGGCACCGCGAATGGCCCCGAAGCATCACCCGACACCTCTCTCAGGCAGCGACCGAAAGGCTCTGGGCAAGGAACTCGGCAAGGCCCGTGCGATGATCGCGATCCTGGGGTCGCGGTCGGCTGAAGCCCGCGCTAAAGGCGAAGCTCTCATCAGGCAAGCGGACAAACTGCTCTGCGAATCTTGGAACGAAAAGATGTGGGCCGATGGGGGACCGGTCGATCCGTCCCCCACGATGGACCAAGCCGTGAACGGCGGATACTCCTGGCTCGAGATTGAATGCTCGAGCTGCAAGACCAAGAGGGACGTAGACTTGGCTGCGCTGCGTCATCCTCCGACCATGTCGGTGCACGATCTCGCCAGCCGGCTGCGTTGTAGCAAGTGTGCTAAGGCGGGCCGGCGGCCTGCGGCCACCCTCTTGCAACTGACACCCCGTCCTCGCCAGGCATCGGAGACCTGAACGTTGTGCAATCTCTACTCGATGACCAAGAACGTGGACGCGATCCGGCGTTTGTTCGGCGCGCTCAACAGCAGCGTCGGAAACTTGCCTAGCATGCCAGGCATTTTCCCGGACTACCCGGCCCCGATCGTCCGCAATGTACCCGACGGGCGTGAAGTTGCCATGGCGCGCTGGGGAATGCCGTCTTCCTCGGAGGCGCTCATGAACGCGACGAAGAAGCGAGCCGAGAAGCTTCAGGCGAAGGGCAAGCCAGTCGACTTCAACTAATTGCTGCGGATGGAGACGGACAGCGGCACGGCCAATATCCGTAACACCAGCAGCAAACATTGGAAGCGATGGCTCGGGCCCGACAATCGCTGCCTCGTCCCTCTGACCTCGTTTTCCGAGTACGACACTGTGGATGGTAAGAAAGTGCCGGTATGGTTCGCCCTGGAGGATTCCCGGCCACTCGTCGCCTTCGCCGGCATCTGGACGAATTGGACATCGGTGCGAAAGGTCAAGGAAGGGGCAGTCACGGCCGATTTGTTCGGTTTTCTGACCTGCGAGCCGAATGCGGAGATGAAGCGCGTTCACCCGAAGGCAATGCCGGTGATTCTGACCACGGCCGAAGAATACGATCTCTGGCTTCGCGCCCCATGGGACGAGGCCAAGGCGCTGCAACGGCCGCTTCCTGACGACGCCCTTAAAATCGTCGCCAGCGGCGAGAAGGAAGACCCCGCGGCCTCAGCATAAGTTCTTCACAGGACCACGGAACACGGGGAAAGCCGTAGACTCCGCAAAACGGAATCGCTGCCCCGTGCTAACCGCGTGGAACGAGCGAGGGACACCCGGATTCGTCCGGGAGGAGCGATCTTCATGCTGACGAGAAGAGATAGACGGCCGGCGATTCGAACCTTGCAGGGTTGGGCGATCTCGGTGTTCCAAGACGCCGGCGCCATCCGTGAAGTGCGAAGAGCATGGCTGGATGAAAGATAAAGCCGATCCTCACGCTCGCGATCTGGCCTTTGAGATTGCGCGGCAACACCACCCAGCGGGGTTATCGCCTGAGGCGGCTGCCCTCGCGGTAGCGAAGGTACTTGAAAGCATTGGCGACACTTGTCCCGAGTGCTCGCCCTGAGCACGGCGTCTCGCCCCATGCGCGGCCCTCGGGTGCGCTGAAAAAAGGTGCCCACACAACGACCCGTCCGTCTAATTGGACACAATCTAGGGCCGCAATCGACGTCAACGCAATTGAACGCAAGGCTGCCCCGCGAAGATTGAAAATTCGTTAAATACGAAACACTGCTTGCACCGTCGGGCAAAACAGTGGTTCATAGGGCGCTGGCTCACCGATTCAAAGGAACCAGCGGCATGGCTGATGAAGTCAAAGCATCTACTGAGTTATCTAAAATCGCGAAACTCAATGGGGACTTCCGAAGGAACTACGGAACAATACTCGGCGCATTCCTCTACCTTCGGTCAATTAGTGCCGCGCGCGGCCGTTCTTGGTTCTGGGCAGGCCTGCTTTCGGTTGTTTGCTCGGCGTTGCTAACTTGGGTCGGAAGGCACGGGCTTGCCTGGTTATCTTCCGGGTGATCGCTCGAACGAGCGCGTCAGGGCTTTTGAAGCAGGTGATGTCTCGGCGTTCGCGGGCCCTGTCAGAGAATCTAATTGTTCTTTTCACTTTCCCATCGGTCGGCAGCAATACGTAATCAAGCACGTCCTTGTTATGCGCTGCTAGCCTGATGGCAGCAATCCACCCAGCGGGCACATGCGTATCGCATTGAATGGTCCAATGTGGCGAATGGGTCTCCTCCATTCCCGGCGTCCAGCGTGCAGCTCTAATCGAAACGCAAATCGAGCCATTCACGCGAAGCGAATCTGTCCATCCGCCAGTGCTCGTCCGACAACCCGCCTTTAGAACGGCGGCTTCAATGCGAGAAGCGAGCCTTGTCTTCAGCTCGGACCAAATAGGCCTCGACTCTAGAAATTCGTAGTTGCGCTTGGGAGTATAGCCGAGCAATCGATATAGGTTGCGCATGTTGCCGAAATGGATCTGACACGTGGCCACGCATGGTAAGCCCGGTGTGCGGTCTATGATGCCCACACTCAGCTTCCCCTCTTTAAGCAGGGTTCGTCGCAAGCGAACGAGCATCTCCTCTTCCGTGAGATCAACGCGCCGCTCGTGAATGAACTTTGCGACCTTCGCGAAGGTGGCGCGGTCAACAATTGGTTCGAGACAACCCTCAGCCCGGATCCACTGTTCGGGAGGATTGTATGTTCGAGTTTCTCGCAGCTTGCATGATCGCCTATTGAAGACCAAATTGCCTATGTAGCTTTCGTCCCTGAGAATGGCGCCTACCATCACACGCGTCCACGGTGTCCCTGGACGAGTCGGCACGTTCTTTCTGTTCAGCTCCCAAGCCACGACCGTTTCACACTTCACCGCAAGGAAGCGCTTGAATATCCACCTGACAGTGGCCACCTCTCGCGGGTCGCCGGGCCGAACTCGGACATGATCAGTGGCGAGATATTTTCTCTGCCCCCTCTTCAGAACGCCCTTCGATTGCTCATTCTCATCAACAAGCTCTCGCACCAATCCATAGCCGGGGTTGCCACAAGGCTTGTAACCCAGACGAGCAAAGCGGCATTGACCCGCATAGACCTTCACTGAAAGCTCGCGGCTGTACTCTGCTGCCATCACTCTTTTGATGTTCTTGACGATGCTGGCCAACATGGTGCCGTCATTGTCGAACTGCTCAGCGCAATATGAGACCTTGATGCCCGCTCGCTTGCACATGAACTCATAGTGCGCACTCTCGTCTACGTCTTGGAAGCGGCCCCATCGACTTACGTCATAAACCAGGAGGTGACCAAAGTCGGCCTGCCCGTTCTCGACGTCCTCCATCAACTGAAGGAGGCCGGGCCGGTTCTTTATGAGCAATCCGCTTTCACCCTCGTCCTTGTAGGTGCGCACAAGAGTGAGATTGTGAGCGTGCGCGTAAGCAGCGATCACCGCAGCCTGGTTCTGAATTGAGTAGTGCTGCATCTCAGTAGACATTCGGACGTACTGAGCTGCTCTAACGCCGTGAAGGGCCTTCGGCAGGTGAGCCTTGTGAACGACGAGCGCATTGCTCATTCGCCACCTCCACTTAGTCTGGCCCTGCCTGCACGAAATAGAACTCCTGCGTTCGGGAGTATTCAAGCGCCATTTGGGAGGCGGCTGCTATTTGGCGCCAGCGTCGGCTACATACGCTTCGTATGATTGTCCAAGGACGCTCTGCGTAAATAGAATTTCTAAGGCCACAATCTCGGAATAGCCGCTCGTCTCGTCTCCGGTATTGATTAAGTCAACCATGGTCAGGCCGGGCCCCGTGTCAAAGTTGGAAGCTGGTGCACCGGGAATGCGGATGAGCCCTTGCATGCTTGGGCCCCGCGTTTGAATAGCGACCTTGATTTGCGACGCCCTACGCGAAAGCCGCTGCTCGGATCGAAGCGGGATCCGCTGCCACTGATCAATGTCGCCTGCGGTTTGACCGATGTAACTCGGGCGGATCGTCTGATCGATTGCAGCAAGGGTCGGGACGGCGAGCAGTGACATGATAGCGGTGAGTGCAGCCGCACGGGATGTGATGAGACCGAGGCTTCGCGTCTTAAGGTTTGGTCGGCATCTTGTTCGCATCATGTGAGCGATCCATTAGTGTCCGAATGGCTGCCCCTTTCGCCGCCGCATCTCCGGAGTCCTCAGCGACGCGTTCAGGCGTGCACTTCGTTGAGGGCGGGTTTCCGCACTGGCGCGCAAGCGCTTCCCAACCGACACACTTTCCAGATTGGTTTCGGTATCCCGGACCTCCGTTGTCTCCGCAGGCTGCGAGTGCCGATGGGGCATGCAAGAGTTGCACGATGATCAAAAGCGAAACTACCTTAGAAATCACTTTGGACGCTCCACATCGGAACCGACAAACTACGCTAGCTCCAAGGCGCGCGGCTCTACTGCTGCTTCATTCCAAGTTGCTCTGCGCAAACGCTGCCAAGCTGGACACCAGTAGGGATGGGCCCGTAATAGAGGCTTTTATCCTTGTCCTCGGTGTCGAGACTCTTGATCGTTCCGTTCGGCGCTGCAACGACGTTGACCTTGCAAGCGTATGCCCGCGAACTTCCCGATGCGCTCGATTGGCCATCACGGGAAACCGAAAATAAACTCCCAGACGCCAGTTGCCAGCTATACGCGGTGTCGCCGCTATTCATCTTGAAGCTGCTAGCCGGCGGCCCCCACCGAACGGCAAGAGCATCAACATTCTGCCCGACGTAGTCTTGGCCCAGCTTGGCGCGCACATCTGCGCCTGTCGCGTAACATCCCCCTAGTGCCACACAGAGTACGGCAAAACTCAGCCGACGCATTTCCTTTCCCCCCAAACGGACATATCCAAACGCAACTGGCGCGCGAGATCAAGAGCCGGCGCTAGTCGTGAAGGAGCGGCCGCTCTGGAGGGCTACCGGCGACTGGCCCAGTTGACTGGTCTGTCCCCAGTCTCAACGGACTATTTAGGACGACCGGCACCCTGTCACCGGGGCCCCTCGAGCCCGAGCCCGAACTCGGTCTCGAGTCCACTCTATGGTCCTCTCGCGCAGCTTCCGAGGTGAACCCCCATCCTGATCCGGATATCTGTAACGAATTTGCCGTTGTAGGGATCAGCCCGTGCAGGGCGTCCGGATGAACTTGTTGTCGGCTCTGGCCATTTCCCTGGCGGAGAAGCTGCCAGTGCTGGTCTTCTTACCTAGCAAGAGAACCTGAGGGGTAGCGCTGGAGCAATTTTCTTTCTAGATTCTCTCCCTCCGCCATTTCTACACCACAGCCCTCTCCAGTATCCGATTGTTCGAATCTTCAGTAAGGCGACCGAAGGATTCCGCGATTTTGCGCTAGTTCCTCGCGCAAAGCCGTAGTTTTTCGCCGTGGGTTCGGAGGATGGTTCTTCCGCCACTGCACTGCTCTCCTCTGCATCCCATTCTTCGAAGCGACAGCACAAACAACGAGTAGCGCGATAGCGCGATAAAGGCGGGTGCGGCCAGTTGGGCGATGTTACCCCTGGTCACCAGGCAAACCGTAGTTTTCTGACCGTGGGTTCGGAGGATGTCGCCAAGCGACCCACAACAGGGCTTCTCGACCTATGTGGGTCGCTTTCGATTGCTGTTCGCCTGAACGACCGGCCTATTCGGCCAGTTCGCGCATGACCTTGATCAGATCCGACTTGCCCTCGAAGCCGATGCCTGGAATATCCGGCATGACGATGTGGCCGTCTTGAACCCGGACCGAGTCCGGGAATCCGCCGTAAGGCTGGAAGAGGTCGGGGTAGCTCTCATTGCCGCCGAGCCCAAGGCCGGCGGCGATGTTCAACGACATCTGGTGACCGCCGTGCGGGATGCAGCGCGACGGCGACCAGCCCTGTCGGGCCAGGACGTCCAATGTCCGGAGATACTCGACGAGACCGTAGGACAGGGCACAGTCGAACTGTAGCCAGTCGCGGTCTGGACGCATGCCGCCGTAGCGGAGAAGGTTGCGGGCGTCCTGATGCGAGAACAGATTCTCGCCCGTGGCCATCGGACCGGGATAGAAGTCCGCGACGGCGGCCTGAAGGGCGTAGTCAAGCGGATCGCCGATCTCCTCATACCAGAACAGCGGGTATTCGCGCAGCATCTTAGCGTAGGCGATGCCGGTCTCGAGATCGAAGCGACCGTTGGCATCGACGGCGAGCTTGGCCTGCGACCCAATCTCTTTGAGCACGGCCTCGATGCGGCCGCGATCCTCCTCGATCGACGCGCCGCCGATCTTCATCTTCACGACGTTGTAGCCGCGGTTCAGATAGCCGCGCATTTCCGCCTGCAGCGCGGAGTTGTCCTTGCCCGGATAGTAGTAGCCGCCGGCAGCATAGACGAACACCCGCGGGTTGGCCTCCTTGCCCTTCATTTCCGCGAGCAGGCGGAACAGGGGCTTGCCAGCGATCTTTGCGGTCGCATCCCAGATCGCCATGTCCAGCGTTCCGACGGCGACGGAGCGCTCGCCGTGGCCGCCGGGCTTCTCGTTCGACATCATTTTCGCCCAGATGCGGTGCGGATCGAGATTAGTGCCCTCGTCGTTCAGCAGGCTCGCGGGTTCGGCTTCGAGGATGCGGTCGCGAAAGCGTTCCCGGATCAGTCCGCCCTGGCCGTAGCGGCCGTTCGAATTGAAGCCGTAGCCGACCACCCGCCGCCCGTCGCGGACAACGTCGGTCACGACAGCGACGAGGCTGGAGGTCATCTTCGAAAAGTCGATGTAGGCATTCCGAATTGGCGATGAGATTGGTTTGGTCGTTTCGACGACGTCTACGATACGCATGGCATTCTCCTTTAGGGGTGTTGATGTCTTCGGTTAATGATCGTTCGCTAGAACTTCGGCCTCGGCCGTTACGAGTCCGTCGCGGTGTAACTGCATGACTTCCATCGCCTGCTTCTGATTAAAGGCGCCGTCCCACTTCGCGATCGCGATCGTCGCGACCCCGTTGCCGATGAGGTTCGTCACGGCGCGCGCTTCGTTCATAAAGCGGTCGACGCCGAGCAGAAGAACGAGCCCGGCGACCGGAACGGTGTGGATCGACGAAAGCGTCGCGGCGAGCGTCACGAAGCCGGCGCCGGCGACGCCCGCGGATCCCTTCGAGGTCAGAAGAAGCACTCCCAGCAGCACCATCTGGTCGCCGAGCGAAAGATCGGTGTTCGTCGCCTGAGCTACGAAGATGGCAGCCATCGAAAGGTAGATCGATGTCCCGTCCGCGTTGAACGTATAGCCGGTGGGCAACACCATGCCGACGACGGTCTTGTCACAACCGAGCCGCTCGAGCTTGACCAGCATCTGCGGCATCACCGCTTCCGTCGAGCAGGTGCCCAGGACGATGAGGATTTCGTCCTTGAAGTAGCGGAAGAACTGCGACAACGGAAAACCGGCCCACGTCGCGATACCACCGAGCACCACCACGACAAAGAGGATCGTGGTAACGTAGACGCCGATCATCAGATAGCCGAGCGACCAGAGCGTCGCGATCCCGTACTTTCCGATCGTGAAGGCGACCCCCGCTCCGGCGCCCAACGGGGCGAGGCGCATGACCATGGCGACGACACGGAACAGTGCATGCAACAGGATGTCGATCACGCTCACCAGCGGCTTGCCGTAGTCGCCGAGCTGGACCATGGCGATGCCGACCAGCACGGATACCAGGATGACCTGCAGCATCATTCCCTTGGCGAAGGCATCGACGATCGTGGTCGGGATGATGTCGAGCAGGAACTGCACGAAGCCGTGGCTGCCGTCGGCGGCCTTCACATAGGCCGAGATCGATCCGGCATCGATGTGGCTGGCGTCGATGTTCATGCCGGCGCCGGGCTTGATCACGTTGACGACGACCAGACCGATCACAAGGGCCAGGGTCGAGACGACCTCGAAGTAGATCAACGACTTGACGCCGATCCGGCCGACCTCCTTGATGTCGCTCATCTTGGCTATGCCGACGACGACCGTACCGAAGATGATCGGCGACAGCATCATCTTGATCAGTTTGATGAACCCGTCGGCGAGCGGCTGGAGGCTGGTCCCGACCTGGGGCCAGAGATAACCGAGCAGGCCGCCCAGCAGGATGGCGAGGAGGACCTGCACGTAGAGTTCGCTCAAATATCCGAAAGAAGACGTGTTTTTCAATGTTTTCTCCCTTGATAGCTGGGCCTCAGTCGGCCTTGTCGCTGCTTGGGAAGGGCCGCTCCGGTCTCCGGAATGACTTCCGTGCTGCTGTAGTGTTGTGTAGCTTGCGATGATCCGTAGGCTTCGGTCGGAGAGAACGCCAATGCTGTTGCCGAGATTAGCTATGCCGATTAGGCATCACCGATGGAGTTGATCTGGTTCGAGGATTATCTGGCGCTCTCCGAGACCTTGAGTTTCTCCAAGGCCGCCGGAGCCCGTCACGTGACCCAGCCGGCCTTTAGCCGCCGGATCCGGGCATTGGAGGACTGGGTGGGGGCGCCGCTATTCGTTCGCACGACACACAGCGTGACGCTCACGCCCGCCGGCGAGCATTTTCACGCCCAGGCGGAGATTCTGACCCGAGCGCTGCATCAGTTGCGACGCGAGACCCTTGAAGTAGCAGGAAGGGGCACGGGGCCGCTCTCGATCGCGGCGACCCACGTGCTATCGTTCACGTTTTTCCCAAAGTGGGCCCGGAGCAGCGATAAGATCCTTGCCTTGGGCAATCTCAATCTCATCTCCGACAGCATGCTGGCGTGTGAGCGGATGATGCTCCGGGGCGACGTATCGTTCCTGTTGTGCCACTACCATCGCAGCATGGGCAGCCGGCTCGACACCAGGCAGTTCAAGAGCATCATCGTGGGTACCGACACGCTGGTTCCCCTCAGTGTCGCGGACGCCGGCCGGAAGCCGCGGTGGTCGCTTCATAACGACGAGACCGTGCCCTATCTGGCTTACAGCCCGCAGTCGGGGCTGGGCCGCATCGTCGCAAATCAATTGGCGAAGAGGGACTTGAAGAAGATATTCACGTCGCATCTCGCCGCGACGCTGCTATCGATGGTCAGGTCAGGAGACGGTGTAGCCTGGCTTCCTCGAACGCTGGCCGAAGACGACATTGAGGCGGGCTCGCTTGTCGAGGCCGGAGACGCAAAGTCCACAGTCCCGATCGAGATACGGCTCTTCCGCCCGGCAGCACGACAGCGGCAAGAAGTTGAAGCTCTGTGGTCGGCATTCGAATCTGCAGAGGTCGGCTGAGGAAACATTCGGCCGCTACGATTGGCAGGACATTACTTTCGTTGGAGTTGAAATCCCATTTTCGTCGGTAGCTCAAACGGTGAGTTTTGGTCTGGGAAAGCCAAAAATACTTTATCTTTCAACGAGGATTGACTGACACTCTCTCCGCCATTTGCTAGCCGGTGGCGCAGTCCTTGAGCTGCTGCCGAAGCCATTGATGCCCGCGATCGTTATCGAATCTGGCGTGCCAGGTGGCGTGCAGCGTAAAGGGCCTCGTATCGAAGGGCAGGGGCAGGGATTGCAGCACATCTTGGTAGCGATTGAGAAAACGCTGCGGAAGAGTGCAAACGAAGTCGGTCGACTGCAGCAAGAGCGGCACGACGCTGTAGTGCTGAACTGACACGGCGACGCGACGCGTCAGCCCGTCCTTCGCCAGGACATCGTCGATGAAGCCGCGAAAGCCGCCGCCTTCTCCGGAAACAATGACGTGCTCCAGGCGCGAATACTCCTTCATCGTGGGCCGCCGCAATCCGCGCGGATGATCCTTACGTTGGGCCATCATGAACCGTTCTTCGAGCAGCGGCTGGGACGGCATTCCGCTTGGGACCGCGTTTTTCGAAACCAGCGCAACGTCGAGATCTCCCGCCTCGAGCTGGCCAGCCAATTTCATCGAATCGATCGAGCGGAAAGCGAACCGGATGCCCGATAAGCCATCCCGTCGCGAGAACGCGACCAGCCGCGATCCAACAATAGCGGTTGCGTTGTCGTTCGCGCCGATCGTGAAAGTTCGATCCGATTTCTTCGGGTCGAAGCCAGATGGCGCACCGATGACATCTTGCAGATTCTGCAGAGCAAGTCGCAGGGGTTCCTTGAGCTCATTTCCCCGCGGAGTGAGGACCATGCCTTTTCCCGAGGCGGCAGGCGTCAGCAACTGATCCTTGAAGATATCGCGAAGCCTGGCCAGCTGGGCGGAAAGTGCCGGTTGGCTGATGCCGAGCCGCGCTGCCGCACGGGTGATGTTCCTCTCATCGAGCATCACCTTGAGCGATACGAGCAGAGGCATGTCGTGAGCCCTGACATCCACCCGGGTTATACCTCCTATCTGATCTATCGATTTCAAATATCCCACGACGGAGGACATCAACGCAAGCCGGATCATACGGGCCGCGAAAGCGGACAACACAGTTGGGGGGTACAGATGAGAAAGCTGCCAAACGCCGGTCCTGCCGCGGCGGAGCCCACCATCGAGTTGCAGCGAAGGGTCATGATCGCAGCGACTGCCGGTACGGTCATCGAGTGGTACGATTTCTTCATGTACATCTCGGTGGCTTCGGCCATCTCGGTCAATTTCTTCTCGGGTGACAATCCGGTCTGGGCCAATGTTTTCGCGCTTCTCACCTTCGGCACGGGCTATCTCGTTCGTCCGTTCGGAGCGCTGGTGTTCGGTCGCATCGGCGACATGATCGGACGCAAGCAAACCTTTCTCACCACGATCCTGATGATGGGATTCTCGACCGTTGCCGTCGGCCTGGTGCCGAGCTATGCGTCGATCGGCCTGTGGGCGCCTTCGATTTTGATCTTGCTGCGAATGATCCAGGGACTGGCTCTTGGCGGCGAGTATGGCGGCGCCGCGACCTACATCGCGGAGCATGCCCCGCAGGGGCGCCGCGGCTGGCTGACGTCCTGGCTGCAAACGTCTGCACCGATCGGCTTCGCTCTTTCGATGCTATCCGTGTATCTCATGCGCTCCAGCATGACGCCCGAGGCATTCAATGACTGGGGCTGGCGCATCCTGTTCATCAGTTCGGTGTTGCCGCTCGCGATCTCGGTCTGGATTCGGTTGAAGCTGCAGGAATCGCCGCTCTTCCTCAAGATGAAGAATGAGGGGACGCTCTCGAAGTCTCCGATCTACGACACGCTCCGGGTGCTGCCGAATCTGAAGCGCGTGCTGATCGCGATGTTTGCGATGGTCGTCCCCCAGAGCGTGCTGCTGGTCGGTGCCCAGATCTATTCTCTGGTGTTTCTCACCGGCACGGCCAAGGTCGATCCGCAGATCGCGAGTCTCATGGTCGGCGCGGCCCTGATGCTGACGCTGCCGGTGATGATCTTCTTTGGCTGGTTGAGCGACCGCTACGGTACCAAGATATTCATCCTGGCCGCCTGCGTCATCGGCACGTTCACCTACCTCCCGCTCTACAAGGCGCTTACCTTCTATGCCAACCCTGCGCTCCACGCTGCGCAGGCCGCCGTACCTGTAACCGTTGCGGTGGATTCATCGGAGTGCTCCTTCCAATTCAATCCGATCGGAACGGCGAAGTTCACCAAGGGGTGCGATGTCGCCAAGAACGCCCTGATCCGGTTCGGCGCTCCCTATTCGACCAGGTCCGAAGCAAAAGGGGCGGTCGCGACGGTTTTCGTTGGCACCAACGCAATTCCGGTTGGTGCCGCAGGGCAGGCTCCGGATGTTGCGGCGTTCACCGCCAAGCTGAAGCATGCGCTTGAGGAGGCCGGATATCCGAGCCGTGCCGATCCAGGTGCGATGAATTTCGGCATGATCATTCTGGTGCTGGCGGCGCTGAGCACGGTTGCCGGCATGATCTTCGGTCCGTTGGCATCGGCGATGACCGATCTGTTTCCACCCCAGGTGCGCTACACGTCGGTCTCGTTCAGCTATCATGTGGGCAACGGCTATTTCGGCGGTCTTTTGCCGGCGATCGCCGCGGCACTCCAGATCGCGAGCGGCGATATATACGCCGGTCTGTACTACGTGATGGTGATTTCGGCGATCTCGTTCTTCGTCGGCTTGTTCTGGCTTCAATCGGCGCCGGCAGCAGCCAAGGTCGAGGCAGTCGCGGCCGTCGCGGCCTAGCGGTCACGCCTCAATCTGCACAAAGCAAGAAAGTCTGTTTCAAATGACCGCAATGCACGCGATCGGCAACGTTGCCATTCGTAAGGTTGTCGAGATCCGAGGTCCGGGTTTCGCCCCGGACTTCCTCTTCCCGGGTTGGGATCCGTCGGTTCTGGAGAAGCACCGGGCGTTGATGATCCCGGATTGCTTCGACGAGGCGGAGGGGCGCTTCATCGCGAGCATCCACACCTGGGTTCTGAAGACGCACCACCATACGATCCTGGTCGACAGTTGCGCAGGCAACGACAAGAACCGTCCGATGCTGCCACGCTTTCATCAGCTGAATCTGCCTTTCCTCGACCGGCTGGCGGAAGCAGGGGTCGCACCCGAACAGGTCGATTATGTCTGCTGTACCCACCTGCACGCCGATCATTGCGGCTGGAACACGCGACTCCTCGACGGCCGCTGGGTGCCGACATTCCCGAATGCCAAGTACGTCTTCTCCAAGGCCGAATACGATCATTGGTCCGGCCCGGCTGGCAAGGAAGGCTTCAGCGCAGGCGTATTCGAGGACAGCGTTCTTCCTGTCATCCAGAGCGGACAGGCCGAGATCGTCGATGGCGAGGCTGCGATCGGGGACGGTCTTACGTTCCATCCGACCCCGGGGCACAGCCCTGGTCACGTCGCGATCCAGCTCACTGACCAGGGTCAGAAGGCACTCTTCAGCGGCGACATCATGCATCAGCCCCTTCAGATCTTTCGTCCGGACTGGAACAGCGTGTTTTGTGAGGACGAGGAGCGCGCCCGCGCATCGCGCCGCTGGCTTCTCGAACAGGCCGCGGAAGATCGCTCGACCGTTTTCACGGCTCATTTCGCCAACACGTCAGCCGGACACGTCACGCGTAGCGGCGACAGGTTCGACTGGCGGTTCGTGTAACCTGAGAGGACACCGAGATGCATAAATCGATCGCCGACGCCATCATCAGCGAAGAGATGATGATCCAGAGCGATACCGCAGGGATCGAACTCTTCGTTCGCAACAAGCGACGGTCCGACCTGGTCCGGTTCTCGGCCGACAAGACGGTCTTGTTCGTCGCGGGATCGACCTATCCGGCGTCGGCTTCGTTCGACCTTCGCCTGGATGGCCTGTCCTGGATGGATCATCTGGCCCAGGAGGGCTATGACGTCTATCTCGTCGATGTCCGCGGCTATGGGCGGTCGACCCGTCCGACCGAAATGGAAGCACCGGCGTCCGACAATCAGCCGATCGTGCGCACGCCCGTCGCTGTGCGCGACGTCGCGAGCGCTGCTGCGTTCATCCGGTCGCGGCGAGGTGTCGACAAGATCAACCTGATCGGATGGTCGTGGGGTACGACGCTGATGTCACGCTACGCCTCGGAGAACCTGGCGCACGTCAACAAGCTTGCTCTGATCGCGCCGCAATGGCTGCGGACGACCCCGAGCGCGGCTGATTCCGGCGGCCCCCTCGGAGCCTACCGTATCGTCGAACGCTCGGCGACCAAGAGCCGCTGGCTCAACGGCGTTCCCGATCAGAAGAAGGATATGATTCTACCGGCGGCCTGGTTCGATGCGTGGGCGGAGGCGACCTTTGCCAAAACCGGACTCGGGCCGGACAAGCTGCGTGCGCCGAACGGAACGGTCCAGGACAGCCGGGAATATTGGGCGTCCGGCAAGCCGCTCTATGATCCTACCCTGCTCGCGGTACCGGTCTTGATCGTCCACGCCGAATGGGATCGCGACTGCCCGATGGATATGGCGCAGGCGGTGTTCAGCAAGCTCTCGGCGGCGCCATATCGCCGATGGGTCGAGATCGGCGAAGGCACGCACTCGGTATTCATGGAGAAGAATCGCTGGCAGGTCTTCGCTGCTGTCGACGGTTTCCTTGGTGAACGGCCTGCAGCCTGAAGAGGGCACACCGCGATCGCCCGGTTGCTCCATGTTTCAATGGGGATTGACTGACGCTCTCTCTGTCATGGGCCTCATCCCACCACCCTCCACCTCCCATCCCCCGCCCGCTTCAGCGCGGGATCGCTCACCCGCACATGCTCGGCGAGGAAATCGATGAACGCGCGCACGCGCGCCGGAAGCGGCGCGGTGTGGCCGACATAGACGGCGTGGATGTCCTCGCGGTCGCCGGGATTGTAGCCTTGCAGCACCGGAACGAGGCGGCCGGATTCGATGTCGGGGCCGATGTGGAAGAGGGCGAGGCGCGCGAGACCGACGCCGCCGAGGCAGAGGCGGCGGGCGGCTTCGCCGTCGCTGGCGCGCGCGACGGGCGGGGGCAGGGCCTCCTCGGTGTGGTCGCCGCGCTTGAACGGCCAGCCGCGGATGCTGCGCGGAAAGGTCCAGCCGATGCCGCGGTGATCGGCGAGATCGGCCGGTGTCTTCGGCGTGCCGCAGCGGGCGAGATAGTCCGGCGCGCCGACCACGACCATGCGGCTGCTGCCGAGCTTGCGCGCGACGAGCCGTGATGCGCGCAGCGGGCCAACGCGGATGGCGACGTCGGCGCGCTCCTGCATCAGGTCGACCAGCGTATCGGTCAGCACGAGATCGAGCGTGACGTCGGGATGCTGCTTCAGAAAGCGCGGGATCAACGGCATCACATGCAGCATGCCGAAGGGAACGTTGCTGTTCACCGTGAGGCGGCCGCGCGGCGCCGCGCCTGAGGCCGCCTCGCGCTCGGCCTCCTCCATCTCGGCGAGGATGCGCAACGAGCGCTGATAGAAGGCCTGGCCTTCCTCCGTCAGCGTCAGCTTGCGCGTGGTTCGGTTGACCAGCCGCGCGCCGAGCCGCGCCTCCAGCCGCGAGATCAGCTTGCTGACGCCCGACGGCGTCAGGCGCAGTTTTCGTGCGGCCTGTGTGAAGCCGCCGAGATCGACGACGCGGACGAAGACCTCCATCTCGGCGGCGCGGTTGGTATCGAAGCGGGCCATATTGAATTCACGTCACAAATGATTGGATTATGGACATCCTAATGGTTTTGCTGCAGTGCAGCTATCTGCGTGGCTCGTCTCATCCATTGGAGCCACGCATGCCTCCCGCCGTCCTCGCGCTCACCGCCGGTGCCTTTGGCATCGGCACCACCGAATTCATCATCATGGGCTTGCTGCTGCAGGTCGCCGCCGACATGCACGTCTCGGTCCCGGTCGCGGGCCTGCTGATATCAGGCTATGCGCTCGGCGTGTTCGTCGGCGCGCCGGTGCTGACGCTGGCGACGCGGCGGATGCCGCGCAAGACCGTGCTGCTGGCGCTGATGGCGATCTTCACGCTGGGCAATGCGGCTTGCGCGCTGGCGCCGAACTACGAATTGCTGATGGCCGCACGCGTGCTGACCTCGCTCGCCCACGGCACGTTCTTCGGCGTCGGGTCGGTGGTGGCCACCAGCCTCGTCGCCGAGGACAAGCGCGCCTCCGCCATCGCGACCATGTTCATCGGCCTCACGGTCGCGACGCTGCTGGGTGTGCCCTTCGGCGCCTGGTTCGGCCTGATGCTCGGTTGGCGCGCGGCGTTCTGGGCCGTGACTGTTATCGGCGTGATTGCGTTCGCGGTGGTCGCAGCTCTCGTCCCCGGCCATGTCGGCAATGGCGACAAGCCGATCTCGCTTGCCGAAGAAGTGGCCGTGCTCGGCCGTCCGCAGGTGCTGCTCGGTCTTGCGATGACCGTGTTCGGCTTCGCCGGCCTGTTCGTCGTCTTCACCTATATCCAGCCGATCCTGACGCGCTTCACCGGCTTTTCAGAGGCCGCGGTGTCGCCGATCCTGCTGGTGTTCGGCGTTGGCCTTGCGATCGGCAACGTCGCCGGTGGCAGGCTTGCGGACCGCGGCCTCGCACGGGCCCTGACCGGCACGCTTGCCGCGCTTGCGATCGTGCTGCTTGGCCTGGCCGCCGTGCTGTCGATCAAGCTCCTGTCCGTCGCGCTGATCTTGCTGCTCGGCATCGCCGCTTTCGCAACCGTCGCCCCGCTCCAGCTTTGGGTGCTGGAGGCCGCCGGCCCCAGCGGTCGCACGCTCGCGTCCAGCCTCAACATCGCCGCGTTCAATCTCGGCAACGCGCTCGGCGCCTGGGCCGGGGGCGTCACCATCGGTCACGGGCTCGGTCTCTCCGCGCTGCCTCTGGTCGCAGCGGGCATCACGGCCATTGGTCTCGTGCTGGCGCTGTGGAGTCTCCGGCTTGATCGCACGGCGACCGCAGTCGCGGCGTGCCCGGCGGAATAGGAGAGCGATCATGGAATACCGCAATCTCGGCGCTTCCGGGCTCAAAGTCCCCGTCCTCAGCTTCGGCACCGGCACGTTCGGCGGCCAGGGTCCGTTGTTCTCCGCCTGGGGCCGCAGCGGCACCGATGAGGCCCGCAGGCTCGTCGATATCTGCCTCGATGCCGGCGTCAATCTGTTCGACAGCGCCGATGTCTATTCGAACGGCGCCTCCGAGGAGATCCTCGGTGCTGCGATCAAGGGGCGCCGCGACAAGGTGCTGATCTCGACCAAGATGAGCCTGCCGATGGGCGACGGTCCGCTCGATGCCGGCTCGTCGCGGCAGCGACTGCTTGCCTCGGTCGATGCGGCGCTACGACGGCTCGGCACCGACCATGTCGACCTGCTTCAGCTCCACGCCTTCGACGCGTTCACGCCGATCGAGGAGGTGCTGTCCACGCTCGATACGCTCGTGCGCGCCGGCAAGCTGCGCTATGTCGGCGTCTCGAATTTCGCCGGCTGGCAGCTGATGAAGTCGCTCGCCATCGCGGACCGGCATGGCTGGCCGCGCTATGTCGCGCACCAGGTCTATTACTCGCTGCTCGGGCGCGACTATGAATGGGAGCTGATGCCGCTCGCGCGCGATCAGGGTGTCGGCGCACTGGTCTGGAGCCCGCTGGGCTGGGGCCGGCTCACCGGAAAGATCCGGCGCGGCCAGCCGCTGCCGCAAGGAAGCCGCCTGTATGCCACCGCACAGTTCGGTCCGCCCGTGGACGATGCGCGCCTCTATGCCGTTGTTGACGTGCTGGATGCGATTGCCGCGGAGACCGCTCGTACCGTGCCGCAGGTCGCGATTGCCTGGCTCCTGTCGCGTCCCACGGTCTCCTCCGTGATCATCGGGGCACGCGACGAGGCGCAGCTGCGCGACAATCTCGGCGCCGTCGGCTGGTCGCTGAGCGCGGACCAGATCAAGCGGCTCGATGAGGTCACCGAGGTGATGCCGCCTTATCCGTACTATCCCTATCGCGTCCAAGAGGGTTTTGCGCGGCTCAATCCACCGTTGGTATAGGAGCTCGCTCATAGAAGGCTGCGAATTGCGACAGAGCGTCGCGACAATGCGCCATGCAGAAACGCGCCTGTACACGGTCGCGTGACCTCCATAACCTCCGCCGCGCAATTTTTTGGAGATGCGACGTGGCGAAGAAGACTGCAAGCAAGAAGAAAAGTGCTTCAAGGCAGGTAACCAAGACCTCGAGCAAGACGAGCACCGCCCGAAAGGGCGCCATTGCGAAAACCGCGAAGACGACAGTCAAGAAGGCGGCACCGCGCAAGCCAGCCGCGGTCCGCCGCCCCAAGGGGCCGATCTGGCAATGGTCCGCGGTCGAGACCGCGGCCGCGGTCCGCGCCGGCGCGATCTCCGCCGTCGAGACCGTCGAGGCCCATCTGGACCGGATGCGCGCCGTCAATCCCAGGCTGAATGCGGTCGTCGTTGATCTCGGCGAGGAGGCGCTTGCCGCGGCCCGTGCGGCCGACAAGCAGCGCGCCAGGGGCGGCGAGCTCGGCCTCCTGCACGGCGTGCCCATCACCATCAAGGAAAACGTCGATTACGAGGGCCGGCCGAACTTCAACGGCGTGCCCGCCAACAAGAACCTGGTCGCACCCTCCGATGCGCCTGTTGTCCGCAACCTGAAGAAGGCCGGCGCGATCGTCATCGGGCTGACCAATACGCCCGAATTCTCCTTCCGCGGCTTCACCGACAATCCCCTGCATGGGCTGACGCTCAACCCCTGGGATCCTGATATCACCTGCGGCGGCTCCTCGGGCGGCGCGGGTGCGGCAGTCGCGGCCGGCATCGGCACCATCGCCCACGGCAATGACATCGGCGGCTCGCTGCGCTGGCCGGCGCATTGCAACGGCGTTGCCACCATCAAGCCGACGCAGGGCCGCATCCCCGCGTTCAACGCCAGCGCAACGGCGGAGCGGCCGATGCTGGCGCATCTGATGTCGGCGCAGGGGCCGCTCGCGCGCCACGTCGCGGACGTTCGCCTCGCGCTCGAGGTGATGAGCCAGCGCGATCCGCGCGATCCCTGGTGGGTGCCGGCACCGCTGGTCGGCGAAAGGCCGAAGGGGCCGATCAAGGTCGCGCTGGCCAAGATCCCTGAGGACATGGACATCGATCCGTCTGTCTCCGCGGCGCTGCGCCAGGCTGCCGATCATCTCGAACGTTCCGGCTATCGCGTCAGCGAGGTCGAGGTGCCCGACATCAACGGGGTCTGGCAGACCTGGTGCGACATCATCACCAACGAGACCGTGGTGATGCAGGAAGCCTCCATGCTGAAGGTCACGTCCGAAGATTTTCACAAGGCCTGGGGCGGCATGAAGGCCAAGGCCAACGTGCTCGATCTCAAGGCCTGGATGCAGGCGACTGCCGCTCGCAACGGCCACATCCGTGCCTGGCAATTGTTCTTCGAGGAGTATCCGGTCGTGCTGGCGCCGACCACGGTGAAGCCGACGCCGGGCCCGCGCGAGGACGCAATCAGCCCCGAGCGTGTGCGCGAGATCTTCTGGGGCGAGATCCGCTTCATCTCCGCCATCAACGTGTTGGGTCTGCCCGGCGCAGTGGTGCCGGTGGCGCTGCAAGACGGCAAGCCGATCGGCGTGCAGCTGATTGCGGGGCGCTATCGCGAGGATCTCGCACTCGATGCCGCGGCCGCAATCGAGAAGCGCGTCGGCGTGCTCGCACACCGGTTGTGGGAGACGATGGCTTAGGCCTAAGCAAGTACCGCCACGTTGACGATGCGCCCCTTTCGCCGGGTGGGAGAGGGGCGCTCGCAGCGCAGCGGCGAGCTGGATGGTACCGCGCAGGAAGGCGCTATCGGTTAATCGAATTTAACCCGGATTCCGGCCAATTCGCCAGCAAGCGTTAGGGTTACTTCCTCGATCTCTAAGCGAATTATTGTCCGCTTTACCACCCGCCTCTAACAGAGGAACGGCGGATAACGCACATGCCTCATTACAGGCCAATAAGTGCGACCCGCCCCACGCGGAGGTGGCACGATGCGCAACGAGACGATCGCTATTCACGCCGGCTACGAGCCCGAAGCCACGACGCACGCAGTGGCCGTGCCGATCTACCAGACCGCGGCCTACGCTTTCGACAGCGCCGATCATGGCGCGGCCCTGTTCAATCTTGAGACCGAGGGCTTTCGCTATAGCCGCATCGCCAATCCGACCAGCGCGGTGCTGGAGAAGCGTATCGCCCAGCTTGAAGGTGGCCTCGGCGCGCTCGCGGTCGCGACCGGTCAGGCGGCGCTGCATTTCGCCTTCGTCAACGTCGCCGATCACGGCGGCAACATCGTGTCCGTGCCGCAACTCTACGGCACCACGCACACGCTGCTCTCCCACATCCTGCCGCGCCAGGGCATTACCGGTCGCTTCGCCGAGAGCGACAAGCCGGATGCGATCGGGAAGCTGATCGATGAGAACACCCGCGCCGTGTTCGCCGAGACCATCGGCAATCCCGCCGGCAATGTCTGCGACATCGAGGCGGTGGCGAAGATCGCGCATGCGCATGGCGTGCCGCTGATCGTCGACAACACCGTCGCCACCCCGATCTTGCTCAAGCCGTTCGACTACGGCGCCGATATCGCCGTGCATTCGCTGACCAAATTCCTGGGCGGTCACGGCACCACGCTCGGCGGCGCCATCGTCGATTCCGGAAACTTCCCGTGGGCCAAATACGCCGATCGTTTCCCGGCCTACAACAAGCCCGACGCTTCCTATCACGGCCTCGTCTATGCCGAGCGCTTTGGCAAGACCGCCTATATCGAGCGCGCGCGCAGCGTCTATCAGCGCACCATGGGTTCGGTGCTGTCGCCGTTCAACGCCTTCCTGCTGCTCCAGGGCATCGAGACCGTTGCGCTGCGCATGGAGCGCCACGTCGAGAACGCCCGCAAGGTCGCCGAATTCTTGCGTGGCGATCCGCGCGTCGCTTGGGTCAATTATACGGGCTTCCCGGACAGCCCCTATTATCCGCTCGTGCAGAAATATCTGAACGGTAACGCCTCCTCGCTGTTCACCTTCGGCATCAAGGGCGGCATGGAGGCCGGCAAGACCTTCTATGACGCGCTGAAGCTGATCACGCGCCTCGTCAATATCGGCGATGCCAAGTCGCTCGCCTGTCATCCGGCTTCGACCACCCACCGGCAGATGTCGGCGGAGCAGCAGCGCGTCGCCGGCGTGCTGCCGGAGACCATCCGCTTGTCAATCGGCATCGAGCATGTCTCGGACATCATCGCGGACATCGACCAGGCGCTGGAAAAGGCCTGCCCGTCGGCGCGCCTCGAGGCCGCGGAGTAGGCGGCGTCACCCATGACGGTCTTGATCGACAAGGATCAAGTCATCGCGGGCCCGACGCTGGTGCCGGCCGCGCACGATCTCGCGCACGGTGCTGGCGCCGAACTCACCATCGGCCTCGTCAACAACATGCCGGATCCGGCGCTGAAGGCGACCGAACGGCAGTTCATGAAGCTGCTCCAGGCCGCAGCAGGTGCGTGCCGCATCCGCTTCCACTGCTTCTCGCTTCCTAGCGTGAAGCGCTCGCCGGAAGCGAAGTGGCATGTCGAGAGCGAATATTCCGCCCTGTCCGATCTCGAGCGCGGCAAATTCGATGGGCTGATCGTGACCGGCGCAGAACCGATCGCGCCCGAGCTGGACCAGGAGCCATACTGGCGCGACCTCACGAACCTGATCGACTGGGCCAAGACCAACACGCGCTCGACGATCTGGTCGTGCCTTGCCGCGCATGCCGCGGTGCTGCATCTCGACGGCATTGAACGGCGGCGGCTGCCGGCCAAGTGTCACGGCATTTTCGATTGCGACGTCGTGACGAGCGATTCCCTGACCCGTGCTGCGCCTGCGCAGCTCAAGGTCTCGCATTCACGCCTGAACGAGATCGCCGAGAGCGATCTTGCGCAGGCCGGTTATCGGGTGCTGACGCGCTCGGCGGCGGCCGGCGTCGACGTCTTCGTTCGCCAATATGCCAGCCGCTTCGTGTTTTTCCAGGGCCACCCGGAATATGACGCGCTGTCGCTCCAGCGCGAATATCTGCGCGACATCGGCCGCTATCTCGCGCGCGAGCGCGACAACTATCCGCGCCTGCCGGTGAGCTATTTTGACGCAGCGACGGAAGAGAAACTGGTTCGCTTCGAGAAGAAGGCGGCACACCAGCGCCATCCGGCCCTCACCAACGAGCTGCCTGGGCTGAACTTGCGCGCCGATATCGACGCTGGCAACGCGGCCGCGATGCTATTTCGTAATTGGTTGCGCTATCTCGGCGCTGGCGCCGACGCCTCGGTGGCGGCGCGCTAGCCGAAGGGGTCTTGGTGCCGCATTAGGATTACCCGAGCGTTAGGCTTGCCTCAACCTGCGCACGAATGTTTCAGTAGAGAAATAGGACATCACGGGAAACGCTGCGTGTGGTCGGCACTCCAGGGACGCGTGAGCAATCGGCTGGCCCGGCATTTCCGTGCCGCGCCGCACCGGCTGCCCGCGCATGCGCCGATGGTGAGCTTCACCTTCGACGATGCCCCCGACAGCGCCGCAGGCGAGGGCGCCGAGCTTCTGGAGCAGCATGGCGGCCGCGGCACCTATTACCTCGCCGGCAGCCTGATCGATCGTCCCTCGGATCATTGGCATGGGCTGACGAACGACGCGATTGTGCGACTTCACCGTGCGGGTCATGAGATTGCCTGCCATACCTTCTCGCACCACTGCGCGGTCGATCTTGACGAGGCGGCCATGGCCGACGAGATCGAGCGGAACCGCAGTTATTTCCGCAACATCGATTCCTCGATCAAGCTGGAGAATTTCGCCTATCCGTATGGCCTCGCTTCGGTGTGGCGCAAGCCGCAGCTTGCAAGGACATACCGCTCGGCGCGCGGCATCCTTCCCGGCGTAAATCGCGACCTTATCGATCTCCAATTCCTGCGCGCTTCGCCGTTGATCGATTGCGAGATCGATGCGGCAGGCATTGATCGCTATTTCGACGAGGCGGTCGAGAGCGGGGGCTGGCTGATCTTCTACGGCCACGACGTCGTGAACGCGCCGAGCCCCTATGGCTGCACACCGCACCTGATGCGACATGCGCTCGAAGCGGCCGGCAAGCGCAACATGCCGATCGTGACAGTCGCCGAAGCGCTCCGGCGAATCGGGGCGTAGCTCTCACCTCTCCCCGCTTGCGGGGAGAGGTCGGATCGCATCGACAGATGCGATCCGGGTGAGGGGGTACAGGTCCATCGGCGATCCCATGCGCGGAGAGGGCCCCTCACCCCAACCCTCTCCCCGTAAGAACGGGGAGAGGGAGAGGAAGCAGCGGTGCCAGCTCGTCGATACCCTTGCCACGCCCGCGCCAGCATGCGACTGGCCTTGTGACGAATCTCACGGCCTTGTTCCCGACGCGCCCATGTCCGCTCCCTCCACCGCTCCGCTGCCTGCGCCGGCCAACGGCCGCGACGCGCTGTCGGTGCTGCATTCGGTGTTCGGCCTGCCGGGCTTTCGCGGCGCGCAGGGCGAGATCATCCGGCATGTCACCGACGGCGGCAATTGCCTGGTGCTGATGCCGACCGGCGGCGGCAAGTCGCTGTGCTACCAGCTTCCGTCCTTGCTGCGCGAAGGCTGCGGCATCGTGGTCTCGCCGTTGATCGCCTTGATGCGCGACCAGGTCGCCGGCCTGATCGAGGCCGGCGTCAATGCCGCCGCGCTGAACTCGTCGCTGTCGCCGCAGGAGGCGTCCGATATCGAGCGGCGCCTGCTCGCGGGCGATCTCGACCTGCTCTATGTCGCGCCGGAACGCCTGGTCACGCCGCGCTGCCTGTCTCTGCTGGCGCAAGCGAAGGTGGCGCTGTTCGCGATCGACGAGGCGCATTGCGTCTCGCAATGGGGCCATGATTTCCGACCCGAATATGTCGGCCTCTCCATCATCGCCGAGCGCTTTCCCGACGTGCCGCGCATCGCGCTTACCGCGACCGCCGACGAGCTGACGCGCAAGGAGATCGTCGAGCGGCTTCGGCTGACGGGCGCGCCACAGTTTGTCTCGAGCTTCGACCGGCCCAACATCCGCTACGAGATCGTCGACAAGCGCAACGCGGTGTCGCAGCTGAAGGAGTTCATCCGCGAGCGCCACATGGGTGATGCCGGCGTGGTCTATTGCCTCTCGCGCAACCGTGTCGAGGAGGTTGCTGCCGCGCTTCAGGATGCCGGCATTGCGGCGCTGCCCTATCACGCCGGCCTCGACGGAGCGTTGCGCTCGCGTAACCAGGACCGCTTCCTCAACGAGGACGGCATCGTCATCGTCGCGACCATCGCCTTCGGCATGGGCATCGACAAGCCTGATGTGCGCTTCGTCGCCCATCTCGATCTGCCCAAGAGCATCGAGGCCTATTACCAGGAGACGGGGCGCGCCGGCCGTGACGGCAAGCCGTCGGCGGCCTGGATGGCCTACGGGCTCTCGGACATCGTGCAGCAGCGCCGCATGATCGACGAGTCCAACGCCTCCGACGAATTCAAGCGGGTCTCGATCGGCAAGCTCGATGCGCTGGTCGGCCTCGCCGAGACGCCGCATTGCCGGCGCCGGCGGCTGCTCGCCTATTTCGGCGAGATCGTGATGGCCGAGAGCTGCGGCAATTGCGACAATTGCTTGGCGCCGCCCAAGATGCGCGACGGCAAGGTTTTGGCGCAGAAGCTGCTCTCCTGCGTCTATCGCACCGGACAGCGTTTCGGCGCCATGCATCTGATCGACGTGCTGGTGGGACGCTTGACCGAGAAGGTCACGCAGTTCGGCCACGACAAGCTGTCGGTGTTCGGCATCGGGCGCGAGCTCAACGAGAAGCAGTGGCGCACGGTGCTGCGGCAGCTCGTGGCGATGGGCCATTTGCAGAGCGACAGCGAGGCGTTCGGCGCCCTGAAGCTGACGGAGTCCTCGCGCGGCGTGCTGCGCGGCGAAACCGAGGTGTGGCTGCGCGAGGAGGCGCCGGGCACCCGCATCCGTTCGAGTCGCGCCAAATCCCGCCGCGGCGATCTCGCACCCACGGCCAGCACGCCGCAAGGCGATGTCGATCCCGAGCTGCGCGCGCGCCTGCGCGCCTGGCGGTCAGAGGTCGCGCGCGAACGCGGCGTGCCGGCCTATGTGGTGCTGCACGATGCCACCATCGACGGCATCGTCCGGGCCTGGCCGACCACGCTCGACGAGCTCCGCAACGTACCGGGCATCGGCGACAAGAAGCTCGAGCATTACGGCGACGAGCTGCTGCAGATTGTCAGGACGCGGTAGCGAGCCTCGATCTCTCCACATCGTCATCCCGGACAAGCGTAGCACAGATCCGGGATCCATAACCACAGGCCAATCTGGTTATGGAAGCTGGCAACTGCGAGTCTTCGCAAAACTCTTGCTGCGGCGTATGGGTCCCGGGTCTGCGCTTACGCTTGCCCGGGGACGACATCGGTGGATGAGGCGAGAGCTACGCCCTCACTCACCCATTCCTAAACGCATACGCATATCCGTTCAGCGCCGGCGCGCCGCCGAGATGGGCGTAGAGGATCTTCGCGCCCTTCTCGAAATAGCCCTTCTTCGCAAGATCGATCAGGCCCTGCATCGATTTGCCCTCGTAGACGGGATCGGTGATCATGCCTTCGAGACGCGCGGTGAGGCGGATCGCTTCCTTGGTCTCCTCCGACGGCACGCCATAGGCGGGATAGGCGTAGTCCTCGATCAGCACGACGTCGTCAGCGACGAGCTCATTGCCGAGCTCGACGAGTTTTGCCGTGTTCTGCGCGATCTCGAGCACTTGCGCCTTGGTCTGCGCCGGCGTGAAGGAGGCATCGATGCCGATCACCTTGCGGGCGCGGCCGTCGGCGGCGAAGCCGACCAGCATGCCGGCGTGGGTGGAGCCGGTGACGGTGCAGCCGATGACGTAGTCGAACTTGAAGCCGAGCTCGGCTTCCTGCTTGCGCACCTCCTCGGCGAAGCCGACATAGCCGAGGCCGCCAAACTTGTGCACGGAGGCGCCGGCGGGAATCGCATAGGGCTTGCCGCCCGCCGCCTTCACCTCCTCGATCGCCTGCTCCCAGCTCTTGCGGATGCCGATGTCGAAGCCGTCGTCGACCAGGCGTACGTCGGCCCCCATGATGCGTGAGAGCATGATGTTGCCGACGCGGTCATAGACGGCGTCCTCGTGCGGCACCCAGGCTTCCTGCACCAGGCGGCACTTCATGCCGAGCTTGGCCGCGACCGCGGCGATCATGCGGGTGTGGTTGGACTGCACGCCGCCGATCGAGACCAGCGTGTCGGCGTTGGAGGCAATCGCATCGGGAATGATGTATTCGAGCTTGCGCAGCTTGTTGCCGCCATAGGCGAGACCGGAATTGCAGTCCTCGCGCTTGGCATAGATCTCGACATTGCCGCCGAGATGTTTTGACAACCGCTCCAGCTTCTCGATCGGCGTCGGGCCGAAGGTCAGCGGATAGCGCGGAAATTTGTCGAGCTTCATGGGTCAATCCCGATTGGCGTTGGTGTTGGCAGTTGCCTAGCATCGCCCCGGGAAAATGTGCTCTCGAATATTGCCCATTTGTTGTGCCAGTTCTTGCGGAAATGTGATCTACTGCTAATGGTTCTTCCGAGATATTGCATTTTTATGGAAGCTTCTTTCATGGCCGCCCGGCTTGACCGCACTGACCTTAAGATACTGAGATTGCTGCAGAATAACGGTCGGCTCAGCAATGCCGAGCTGGCCGAGACCGTTGCAATCAGCCCCGCCACCTGCCACCGCCGCACCCAGCGCCTGTTCGAGGACGGCTTCATTGCGACCGTGCGCGCCATGGTCGCGCCGAAGAAGGTGGCAAAGGGCACGCTGGTGATGGTCGGCGTCGTGCTCGACCGCTCGACGCCGGAGAGCTTTGCCACGTTCGAACAGGCGATCGCGAGGTTGAAATTCGTGCTCGACTGCCACCTCGTCGCCGGCGATTTCGACTACTTCCTGAAGATCCGCGTCGGCGACATGGAGGATTTCAACCGCATCCATGGCGAGCAGCTCATCGCGCTGCCCGGCGTGCGCCAGACCCGCACCTTCTTCGTGATGAAGGAAGTCGTCGACAACGCGCCGCTGGAGTTTTGAGCTGCGCACTTGATGCGCTATCCGCATCGTGAGAGGTTCATGCGATGCAGACATTCCCCTTCCGCCAGCACAATCCGGCCGGGCCGGCCTATCGGCGCGGCTGGGTCGACGAGGCCGTGGCCGCGATCGAGGCCGACCAGTGCCGTACCGCCGACACGCATCTGATCCGGCTGATCGTGCCGGCGCTGTCAGGCATCGACATCTATCTGAAGGATGAGTCCACGCATCCGACCGGCAGCCTGAAGCATCGGCTGGCGCGCTCGCTGTTCCTCTATGCGCTCTGCAACGGCCACATCCGCGAAGGCACCCCCGTCGTCGAGGCCTCGTCGGGATCGACGGCGGTGTCGGAGGCCTATTTCGCGGAGATGATCGGGGTGCCCTTCTACGCCGTGATGCCGCGGACGACCTCGGCGGAGAAGATCGCCGCGATCGAGCATTTTGGCGGCAATTGCCACCTGATCGACGACGGCCGCGCCCTCTATGCGGAGGCCGCCGCGCTCGCCGGCCGCCTGAACGGCCATTACATGGACCAGTTCACCTTCGCCGAGCGCGCCACCGACTGGCGCGGCAACAACAACATCGCCGAGTCCATCTTCACGCAATTGCAAGGCGAGCCGCGCCCGCTGCCGGACTGGATCGTGATGGGTGCAGGCACCGGCGGCACGTCGGCCACCATCGGACGCTATCTGCGCTATCGGCAATATCCGACGCGGCTGTGCGTCGCCGATGTCGAGCACTCCGCCTTCTTCGACTGCTTCCGCACGCAGGATCGTTCCCATGTTTGCGAACGCCCGTCGCTGATCGAGGGTGTCGGCCGGCCGCGCTGCGAGCCGTCCTTCGTGCCCGGCGTGGTCGACCGCATGATGAAGATTCCGGATGCGGCGACGATTGCGGCGATGAACGTGCTGTCGCGCCGGCTGCGCCGCCCAGTCGGCGGCTCCACCGGCACCAATTTCCTGGCGCTGTGTCGGCTTGCCTCGGAGATGCGCCAGGCGAACCTCGCAGGATCGCTGGTGACGCTGATCTGCGATTCCGGCGAGCGCTATCGGCAGACCTATTATGAGCCCGCTTGGTTGAAAGCGCGCGGCCTCGATCCGGCCTCGTTCGAGGCGGCCTTGTCGTCGTTCCTGGCGACAGGCGAGCCGCTGGCGCTCGCGGTCGATGATGTCGCCAATCCCCAAGTGCATAGCGCGCTGAGGTGATGCGGCTGGCACCAGTCAGGGACGATCCCTGCCTTCGGGCCAGCGCGGACCACCCAGGCGCGTACAGTGGAGCAGATAGGGGCCCTGTTCGCGCCATGCATCGGTCTTGGCAACCTCTTGCCATCCGCATTTTTCGGGATCTCGCTCAAAGTGCTTTGGCTTCGTTTCAATGAAAGGGCCTGTCTCCATTTCGATCTTGTCGATCTTCCAATCGTAGACCAAGGCGGGTGCGCCCGGCTGATGCGCATGGCTTTCGAAGTAAAAGAATGGGTCTACTCCAATGGAGATTAGTCCTTCCAACCACTCGTCGAGGCGAACATTGTCAGGAGGCTTCCCGTCGCAATACATGAGGATGCCGGCGTCCAGTACCCACCAATCCTCTTGTGCGTGCACAACCTGGCCAACAACTTGGTAAGAACTCTGCACGATTTGCTTAAGTGATGGAGCTTTGCGGTCAAATCGACCGCACTTCGGAAGCGGGACTACCGGGTAGAATTCGAGCGCGAATGAGACGCTTGTCGCTTGAGCGAAATCGCCGTAGTTGCCGTCCTGAATAACCCAACTATCAAGTCCGACAATTAGATCGATCATTCTATGACTCGCGATAACAGATGCCGGGACATAGCACGGTTGTGCGGACATCTCTACACTACTTGTAAAATCGCACGGTCGTCACGGCAACTTCACTTGCCTTGCGTCCCCCTGCAGGTGACGGTTGCGTCTTCTCAACGAGGAGATCCTGCCGTGCGCCTTCCCATTCTCGATCCGAAAGACCTGAGTGCTGAACAGAAGCCGCTCTATGACGACATGCAGGCCGGCATCAAGGACCACTTCAAGGGTTTTGTGAACATGCGCGACGACGGCGCGCTGCTCGGGCCCTGGAATCCCTGGATCCGCGAGCCGCGCTTCGGCAAGCCGGTGTGGGAGCTGGTCAAGGCGATTGCGTCGAACCCGCTGCTGCCCGCGCCGGTGCGCGAGGTCGCGATCCTCGTCACCGGCTCGCATTTCCGATCCGGTTACGAGCTCTATGCCCATGTGCTGGTGGCCGAGCAGCGTGGGCTCTCCGACGAGAAGCTCGCAACCATCGTCGCCGGCCAGCGGCCGGTGGACCTCACCAGGCAGGAGGCGGTCGCCTACGACGTGGCCTCGGCACTGGTCGGTGGTGGCGTGCTGCCGGAGCTCACCTATCGTGCGGCAGTGAAGGAATTCGGCGAGCACGGCGCGGCCGAGCTGTCCTATCTCGTCGGCGTCTACTGCATGGTCTCGGTCACGCTCAACACCTTCGACGTGCCGGTGCCGGAGTAGCAGCGGCTTCGTTCGTTTGAGCATGATCCCTTCGGAAAACCGCTGCACACTTTTCCGGGATCATGCTAATTGCGCACGGCGTAGAGCGGCGTGCGCAGCGTCAGCTGGTAGGCCGGCTTCGGCGTCCACGCGATCTGCGCTGTGATGCCGAACAGGCGGTTGTCGTTGTCGTCCATGCGGTCGAGGTCGAGGCGCAGGGTCGGCTGGGTGAAGGACTCCGCTATCGTTCGGCCTGCGAACTGCGCGCCGCCGAAAGACTGTATGCCGAGGCGTCCGGTGAACTTCCAGTTGCTCGGCCATTGATAATAGCCGCCGGCATAGAGGATTGTGTTCGGCCGGATACTGGCGAACGGGCTGGCGATGGTGGTGGTGGTATATTGCAGGCCGGCCAACCAGCCCCGTGTCTCGTCCTCGTCGAGCGCGTAGTCGAATTCCACGATGTTGTTGAAGGAATTCGTCATGCCCTGCTCGTTGGGCACCGACTGCGTCAGGGTCGATTGCAGCGTGATGGTCGGGATCTTCCCGCCATTCTGCTGGTAGAGGTCGGCCTGCACGCCGATGTTCCAGCTGGTGATATCGAAGGATGACCAGCCGCCGCCGATGTCAATGGTGGAGCCCGACACGCCGCCATAGAGCGAGACGCGGTCGCTGACGTCGACGGTCAGCGGCAGGTCGACGGCGACGGCCTTTGCCGCCGGCAAGCCGTTTGGCCGCGTTGTGCCGCGTTGCGCCGCCAGCGCTCCGAATGCGGCCGACAGCGAGGTGTTGCCGAAGCCGAGCCCGAGCGTGCCCGCCGGGATCGCCGCATAGATGGTGCGCAGGTCGAGATAGATGTTCGGCACTGCCGGCTTTTTCGGTTCGTCCTCATCGTCGGCCGCGAAGGCGGCGCCTGCCGGGATCGCCAGACAAAGCAATCCCGTCGCGGCAGCGCGCATGGCCGGACGACGGGATTGGCTGCGAAGAGGCACGTGACGATCCGACGCGTGGCGATTTGATGGCGAAACCGTTGTTAGATGGAACGTGATCGCTCGTCTGGTCAAGCGCTATCCGCAAGCGATGGACGGCATGGATATGTGCGGGTACCCTGCCGTGATCGCGCTGACACACTCGCCCGCCACAGTGCAGGCCGAACAATGGAGGACGACAGCCATGAACACGTCACGCCGTATCCTGCTCACTGGTCTGGCGGGGCTCGCTGTTGCTCCGACCGCTGTCGCCGCCGCTGCACCGTCGGCCGAACCCGGCGACGTGACGGTAGCCGAAGAGCGCTTCGCGCGCACGATTGCGGCCGCGCATGCGCCCGACGTCGTTTGCGCACGGCAGGCGGAGCGTTATGCCGACGCGCATTGGCCGGAATATGTCGTGGCAGCGCGCGCGGTAATTGGGTCGAGGGCGTGATGCTGCCTTGTCCAGCGGATGGATGGGTAACAAAACAGACCGGATGGATGGGTAACAGTCGTTCATGGTTCGGTCCGCTGCGGCGCTGCGCTAGCGCAGCGCCGCAGCGTTGATGTTTTTTGGTCGATGATGCCGATCGGCACGTTGAAGAAACGTACTTGCCATTGCCCGTCAGCGGCTTCCTCCACGGCAACGGTTTCCCCAGCGAGAGCGCTGCAGAGATGGATGAGATCGCCGCGCCATTTGATCTCGCCATTGGAGCGAACCTGGCGCACCGCCGCTTCGACCGGATAATCCGGCTCCGGAAGCCGACTTGGCATCGCACGAGGAGAAGCGTGGTAGGCGCTGGCAGGTGGACGCTGCCCAAGTGCCTCGTGCGGCCGTTCTTCGTTGTAGTCGCGCACAAATGCTGCGAACCGGCGGGCTTGCGCGGTCTTGGTCGGCGGCGGTGGCCGCATGGCTTCCAGAAGCGTGAGGTGAAAACGCTCGTGTCGGCCGTTCTGCTGCGGATGGCCAGGATCAATTCGTTCATGACTGATGCCAAGCTTGATCCACCATACCGACAGCGCCGTCAGACCGGTGGTTCCGGTTGAGGCGAACGGCGAGCCGTTGTCGGAACGGATGATCTGCGGCAAGCCGTGCTCGCGAAACGCCCGCTCCAGCAGCGGTTGGCACTCGGCATATTGCGTGCTGCCCGTCGCCGCCAGGCTAATCAAATAGCGGCTGAAGCCATCGGTCACCGTGAAGGGCTCAACGCGAGATCCGTCGCCCAGCCGGATCCAGCCCTTGTGATCGAGAGCCCATACATGGTTGGCATGCTGCGGCACCGTCAGTTGTCCCATACGCGGCGGCGCTCGTCGCCGGACCCGACGGCTGCTGACCAGTCCCGCCCGCTTGAGAATCTCGCCCGCCGTCGAGGCCGACGGCCAATCGACATCCCCTTGGCGAGCCTCAAGCTTGCTGACGATCTTGCGCGGTCCCCAGCTCGGCCGCTCGAGCCGCAGCCCAACGATCGCATCCACAATGTGCTGCGGCGTCGCTCGCCCATGCACCCGCGCGGCGTGGGAGCGATCGGCAAGTCCTCCAGGTCCCTCCAACCGGTAACGATCCAGCCATTTGTAACCGGTCTTGCGGCTGATCTCGTATCGCTCGCAAAGCTCCGTCATCGTCCACAAGCCGGTTCGCTGTTCCGATATGAAGCTAATCCGCTGGTCCATTGCACAGCTCTCTCGCCAAGGCATCGGCTGATCCTCCAGCCGATAGAGAACTGTTACCCATCCATCCGGTCTACTGTGTTACCCATCTATCCGGTCTGGACACCTTCTTCCTTCTCCCACAAGGGGAGAGGGTAAGTGAGCGTCTCACGTCTTCACCGCCCTCCGCACCTGCTCGCCGATCTGCGACAGCACGAGCTGCGCCTGCGGAAGGATCGCGCCCATGGCGTGGAAATTGTGAATCATGCCGTCGTGGCAGACATGCTCGACGGCGACGCCCGCGGCGAGCAGCTTGCGGGCATAAGCATTGCCTTCGTCGCGCATCGGATCGTACTCGGCGGTGTGGATGATCGCCGGCGGCAGGCCCGTGAGCCGTGTCGCGCGCAACGGAGAGACGCGGGGATCGGCGGTGTCGATGCCGCCAGGCAGATAGTCGGAAAGATCGGCTTCGATCGTGGCGCGATCGATCAGGTGGCCCTCGGCAAAGGCCTCGCGCGAGGGTGAGGTCTCCTCGAAATCCAGCACCGGGCAGATCAGGCATTGCGCGGCGATGGAGAGGCCGGCGGCCTGCGCCGCCTCCTGGCACACGATCGCAGCGAGCGTGGCGCCGGCGGAGTCGCCGCCGATCACCAGACGATCCGCGTCGATGCCGAGCGATGCCGCCTCTCGCGCGACCCATTCGGTGGCGGCGATCGCATCGTCGACGGCAGCGGGGAATCTGTGCTCCGGCGCGAGCCGGTAGTCGACCGACACGAGGCGGCAGCCGGTGGCATGCGCCAGCGCTGCCGCGATGCGGTCGTGCGTGGCAATGCTGCCAGCGACGAGCCCGCCGCCATGAAAGAACACGAAGCCCGGTGCGAGCTCCCCAGCGCTTGCCGGCGTGTAGAGGCGATAGGTCAGCTCGCCGCCCGGGCCGGTCAGCACGCCGTCGGAGCTGGTCACATCCGGCGCCTCGGCACGCGCGAACTGCATCAGCTTTGCCAGCGATTGTCGCCGCGCTTCCACGCTGGGTCGGCTCCGCGCCTGCGGCGCAGCCGCCGCCATCATGGTCAACAAACGCTTTGCGAGCGGATCGAGCGGCATGGCGGACTCCGTATCATTGCCCGCACTATAGCCGGTTTAGCCTGCTTTACGCTCCCCTGGAGGGAGGATGGCTCGCCCCCGCAGCAAATCGTTTAGAAATTGGGACAATAGTGCCCGGATATTTCCAAGGGGAGGCTGGTCATGGCCGAGATCAAGAAGCCTATCGACTATTCGCCGAGCTGGACCTTCTTCGAGGGCAAATGGCACGACGGCAATGTGTCCATCATGGGCCCGCGCACGCATGCGGCCTGGCTCGGCTCGATCGTGTTCGACGGCGCGCGCGCGTTCGAGGGTGTTGCGCCCGATCTCGACCGGCACGTCGCTCGCGTCAATCAGTCGGCGATCAATTTCGGCCTGAAGCCGGTGGTCGACAACGGCACCTGGCTGACGCTCGCGAACGAAGGGATCGCGCGCTTCGCGGCCAATGCCGAGCTCTATATCCGCCCGATGTACTGGGCGCAGAACGGAAGCGGCGGCGGCGTGCTGTTCGACCCCGAGACCACCAATTGGTGCCTATGCATCTATGAGGCGCCGATGCCAAAGCCCGTCGGCAACGCCATCACGTTGTCGCCGTTCCGCCGGCCCACCGCCGAATGCGCGCCGGTCGAGGCCAAGGCGGCCTGCCTCTATCCGAACAATTCGCGTGCGCTCGCGGAAGCTGCTTCGCGCGGCTTCCAGAACGCGCTGATGCTCGACATGCTCGGCAACGTCGCCGAGTTCGGCAATTCCAACGTGTTCATGGCCAAGGACGGCGTGGTCTTTACGCCGGTGCCGAACGGCACCTTTCTCAACGGCATCACGCGCCAGCGCGTCATCAGCCTGCTTCGCGGCGACGGCGTCACCGTGGTCGAGAAGACGTTGCGTTATGCCGACTTCCTGGCCGCGGACGAGATTTTTTCATCGGGCAATTTCGCCAAGGTCGCGCCCGTGATCCGTATCGACGAGCGCGAGCTGAAGCCGGGTCCGTTCTACACCAAGGCGCGCAAGCTCTATTGGGACTTCGCGCATGCAGTGAAGCTGGCGGCGTAGGTCTCGCTGCTTCCCGCGTACTCCGTCATTGCGAGCGCAGCGAAGCAATCCAGAATCGTCCCGCGGTGGCAGTCTGGATTGCTTCGCTGCGCTCGCAATGACGCGCTTGTGGGAGCATCGAGAATCCATCACGTCAAGCACGCGCCACGCCTTACAAGCCCCGTCTTCGAAACCGGCTGAACTGAAACGCCTGCGTCGACTGCCACGGCGTGTGATGCGTCTCGCTCCGTGTCTCGACCAATTCAAACTCCGGCCCGAGCTCCGCCGCAAGGCTCGCGCTGTCATGCCGCTGCACCGGAAGGCCGCTGCATTTCTCAGGACCATCGGGTGCAAACGTCGCAATGATGACGTGGCCGCCGGGGCTAACCGCCGATCGCAGGCGCTCGACGTAAGCCGCCCTGTCATCAGGATCAGTCAGGAAGTGAAACGCTGCGCGATCGTGCCAGACATCGTAGGTCTTGGTCGGACGCCATGTCGTGGCGTCGGCGACGATCCAGTCGACCATCGAAGCGGCTTGGCCGATGCGTTTCTTCGCCACCTCAAGCGCGTTGGCGGAGAGGTCCAGCACTGCGACACGGCGGTATCCATCCTGCAACAGGGCATCGACCAGTCGTGATGCGCCGCCGCCGATATCGATGATGGCTGCGTCATGATCGGAGTTGGCAGCGCGGATCATCTCGAGCGAGATCGCCGGGCTATCCTGATACCAGCTGACCTCGGCCTCGCCCTTGGTGGCGTAGACATGGTCCCAATGGGTGCTTCGGTCAGACATGGCTCGCCCTCCCGCGCACGGGGCCGGCGCACATCAAAGACTACTCGTCCTTCTTCGACATCCGCTCGAGGCGTTCCTGCATTTCCTTCATCTGCTGGCGCAGCTCGTCGATATTGCCGTTCTTCGGCGTCTCGGCATTCGCATCAGGCTCCGGCTCGGGAGTGGCGGCCGGACGGGGCGCTGCGAACGGCTTGAACATCGAGAAGGTCTGCTGGAACAGCTCCATGTTGCGGCGGACTTGCTCCTCCAATGGAGCAAAAGGAGTCCCGGACAGCGTATTGGCGATCTGCTTGCGGAACTTCTCTTGCTCCTGGGTCAGGGTCGCGATCGACTGCTCCAGATATTTCGGCACCACCATCTGCATGCTGTCGCCATAGAAGCGGATGAGCTGGCGGAGGAAGGTGGTCGGCAGCAGGTTCTGGCCGGCCTTGTTTTCCTGCTCGAAGATGATCTGGGCCAGCACGGAGCGGGTGATGTCATCGCCGGTCTTGGCGTCGTAGACCAGGAAATCTTCGCCGTCCTTGACCATGGCGGCGAGGTCTTCCAGCGTCACGTAGGTGCTCGTTCCGGTGTTATAGAGCCGGCGGTTCGCGTATTTCTTGATGGTGGTGGGTTGGTCTGATTTCGCCATGGGCTCTCACTTGCAAGCGCGGAGAACGGGAACCTGTCGGGCAATGCCGCAGGGCGGGAAGAGTACGCAACGCAACAAAATAAGCATTTTCAAAGGACTTACGCTACCGTTTTGTGCGGCACGGTTAATCGCAGAGCAAAATCTTGCTTGCGAAAGCGCCAAGAACGCTATTTTGAATGCGCTGCGGTATGAATTCGGTGCTCGGCCGATTGACATGCCTCAACGACGTTAACAGGATGGCTGACGAGACTGGCGATTGCTTTCCAGCGCCGCCTGCCCCCTTCACAAGAACCTCAAGCCCCAGGAGATGCCCATGTCAGACGATGTCGTCATCGTCAGCGCCGCCCGCACCCCGGTCGGAAGCTTCAACGGAGCCTTCGCGACTCTTCCCGCCCATGACCTCGGCGCCATCGCCATCAAGGCCGCGCTGGAGCGTGGTGGCATCGAGCCCGGCCGGGTCTCGGAAGTCATCATGGGGCAGATCCTGACCGCAGCCCAGGGCCAGAACCCGGCCCGCCAGGCTTCGATCGCCGCCGGTATTCCGGTGGAGAGCCCGGCCTGGGGCGTCAACCAGCTCTGCGGCTCGGGCCTGCGCACGGTCGCGCTCGGCTACCAGGCGCTGCTCAACGGCGACTCCGAGATCGTGGTCGCCGGCGGCCAGGAATCCATGAGCATGGCCCCGCACGCCCAGCACCTGCGCGGCGGCGTCAAGATGGGCGGTTTCGAGCTGGTCGACACCATGATCAAGGACGGCCTGTGGGATGCCTTCAACGGCTACCACATGGGCAACACCGCCGAGAACGTCGCGCGGCAGTGGCAGATCACGCGTGCCCAGCAGGACGAGTTCGCGGTCGCCTCGCAGCAGAAGGCCGAGGCCGCGCAGAAGGCCGGCAAGTTCAGCGACGAGATCGTCCCCGTCACCATCAAGACCCGCAAGGGCGACGTCGTCGTCAGCGCCGACGAATATCCGCGCCACGGCGCCACGCTCGACGCGATGGCCAAGCTCAAGCCGGCCTTCGAGAAGGACGGCACGGTCACCGCGGGCTCGGCCTCGGGCATAAATGACGGCGCTGCCGCCGTGGTGCTGATGACCGCGAAGCAGGCCGCCAAGGAAGGCAAGAAGCCGCTCGCGCGCATCGTGTCGTGGGCTCAGGCCGGCGTCGATCCGAAGATCATGGGCTCGGGCCCGATCCCGGCCTCGCGTGCCGCGCTGAAGAAGGCCGGCTGGAGCGCCGGCGATCTCGACCTGATCGAGGCCAACGAAGCCTTCGCGGCACAGGCCTGCGCCGTCAACAAGGACCTCGGCTGGGACACCTCCAAGGTCAACGTCAACGGCGGCGCGATCGCGATCGGCCATCCGATCGGTGCCTCCGGCGCGCGCGTGCTGGTGACGCTGCTGCACGAGATGCAGAAGCGCGATTCGAAGAAGGGCCTGGCCACGCTGTGCATCGGCGGCGGCATGGGCATCGCCATGTGTGTGGCGCGCGACTGACGACGACCTGACACGCAGCTGACGCGTGCGCCGCACACGTCGGCGCGTGCGTTGCACGCGATTAAAAAGGCAGCGGTTGCAAATCAAATATTCTTCGCAACCACGCAAGCCTCGACTAAAGAGAGACGCCCGGCTCACGCCGGGCGTTTTGTTCTTGATGTCCGTCAAACGTCCCGCATAATCCGCAGCTAAAAACGATCACGTCAGAAACGTCCGAAGAGTCCAAGGGAAGGAATACGACATGGCACGTGTTGCACTGGTGACGGGTGGTACGCGGGGCATCGGAGCGGCGATCAGCAAGGCGCTGAAGGCGGCCGGCTACAAGGTCGCGGCAAGCTATGCCGGCAATGATGCGGCGGCGGAAAAATTCAAGGCCGAGACCGGCATCGCCGTCTACAAATGGGATGTCAGCAGTTTCGACGCCTGCGCCGAGGGCGTGAAGAAGGTCGAAGCCGATCTCGGGCCGATCGAGGTGCTCGTCAACAATGCCGGCATCACCCGCGACACCGCCTTCCACAAGATGACGCTCGAGCAGTGGAACGCCGTCATCAACACCAATCTCGGGTCGCTGTTCAACATGACGCGTCAGGTCATCGAGGGCATGCGCGCGCGCAAGTTCGGCCGCATCATCTCGATCTCGTCGATCAACGGCCAGAAGGGGCAGTTCGGTCAGGTCAACTATTCCGCGGCGAAAGCCGGCGACATCGGCTTCACCAAGGCGCTCGCGCTCGAGAACGCCAAGGGCGGCATCACCGTCAATGCGATCTGCCCCGGCTACATCAACACCGAAATGGTGCAGGCGGTGCCGAAGGACGTTTTGGAGAAGAACGTGATTCCGCAGATCCCGGCCAGCCGGCTCGGCGAGCCCGAGGAGATTGCGCGCGCGGTCGTGTTCCTCGCGGCCGACGAGTCCGGCTTCATCACCGGCTCGACGCTGACGGTCAACGGCGGCCAGTACATGGTGTGATGCGATCGCATCACGCGGGCTGATATTGTCCACATCGTCATGCCCGGGCTTGTCCCGGGCATCCGCGGCCTTACAACAGCCGTCGCCACGGAAGAACGTGGATGGCCGGGACAAGCCCGGCCATGACGGAAACATTGGGCCGATGACTCCCCGCACTGCCACGCTGATCGGATTGACCGCCATCCTGATGTGGTCGCTGCTGTCGGTGATGACGGTGGCGACCGGAAAGATCCCGGCGTTTCAGCTCGCTGCGATGACCTTCGCGATTGGCGGTGTCGTCGGCCTGCTCACCTGGATCGGGCGCAGCGAGGCGGCGAAAAGCCTGCGGCAGCCGCTGGTCGTCTGGGTCGTCGGCGTCGGCGGCCTGTTCGGCTATCACGCGCTGTATTTTCTCGCGCTGCGCTTCGCGCCGCCGGCCGAAGCCGGTCTTCTGAATTACCTGTGGCCGCTATTGATCGTGCTGTTCTCGTCATTCCTGCCCGGTGAGCGGCTGGCCGCGCATCACATCATCGGCGCTGTGCTCGGCCTCGTCGGCACCGCGCTGCTGTTCGCCGGCAACACGTCCGGCTTTGCGCCGGGCGCGGTGCCGGGATTGATCGCGGCCTTCATCGCCGCTTTCGTTTGGGCAAGCTATTCGGTGCTGTCCCGTCGATTGAAGGCGGTGCCGACCGATGCCGTCGCGGGCTTCTGTCTTGCCACGGCCATTTTGGCCGCGCTGATGCATGGCTTGCTTGAAGCCACGGTCTGGCCGGAGACCAATGTGCAATGGCTCTCGGTGATCGCACTCGGCATCGGCCCCGTCGGGGCTGCCTTCTACGCATGGGACATCGGCATGAAGCGCGGCGACATCCGCGTGCTCGGCGCCGCCTCCTACGCGACGCCGCTGCTCTCGACCGGCTTCCTCATCGCTGCCGGTTTTGCCAAGGCCAGCACCAACATCGCGATTGCTGCGATTCTCATTGCCGGCGGTGGCCTGATCGCGGCCAAGGATATGGTGCTGCGGAAGCGATGATTGTCATTCCGGGGCGCGCGGAGCGCGAACCCGGAATCCATTTATCCGCATCAATGGTGGCGAGATGGATTCTCTGATGCGCAAGTGCGCATCATAGCTCGCCGCTTGCGCGGCGCCCCGGAATGACGGTGTGGAGCTACGGCTCCCAGCCGGGCGGTGCCAACTCGAAGCCCGCGAACTCGAACGCCGGCGCCACGCTGCAGCCGACCAGCGTCCACTCGCCGGTGGTTTCCGCCATCTGCCAGGCATTCGCCGGCACGATCGCCTGCGGCCGCTCGCCGCCGATGAGGTCGGTGCCCAGCCGGACCTCATGCTGCGAGCAGCCGTCATGAGCGATGCGCAGCATCAAGGGACTGCCGGCGTAATAGTGCCAGGTCTCGACCGCATCGACGCGATGCCAGTGCGAACGCTCGCCGCGTGCGAGCAGGAAGTAGATCAGGGTCGAGCGCGAACGCCCGTTGGCATCCGTGGCTTGATCGCGGAACGTTTCGCGGTAATGCCCGCCTTCGGGATGCGGTCGGAGTTCGAGGCGTGCGATGATCTCGGCTGCGGTCGGCATCGATCCCCGTCAGGACTTGTTCTTCAGGACTTGTTCTTGCGCTCGCGCAGTTCGCCGAACACCGCAGCGGGATCCGCGCCCTTCATGTGAAGCTTGGCCGCGACCGCCGGCTCATCGGCGCGCAGGAACACGTTTGCGCGCTTCTCGTCGCCCAGCAGCACAGGAATGGTCGGCTTGTTCTCGGCCCGGAGCTTCGTCACTTCCGCGGCGCGCGCCTGAAGCGCCGCATTGTCGGGTTCGATGGTGAGCGCGAACTTGACGTTGGACGCCGTGTATTCATGGCCGCAATAGAGCTTGAAGTCGTCGGGCAGGGCGCGCAGCTTCAGAAGCGAATCCCACATCATCGGGTAGGTCCCTTCGAAGACACGGCCGCAGCCGATCGAGAACAGCGTGTCGGCGGCGAAGACCGTCTTCTCGGTGTCGAACACGTAGGAGATGTGGTCGAGCGTGTGGCCGGGCGTCTCCACGACGCGCGCCAGCAAATTGCCGATCTTGACCACGTCGGCATTGGCGACGCGCTGGTCGACATTTGCGATCTTCGTCGTCTTATCGTGCGGCGCGACGACGCGGCAATTGTATTTCTGCTTGAGTTCGGCAACCCCGCCGACATGATCGCCATGATGATGGGTGATCAGGATGTCGGTCAGCTGCCAGCCCTCACGCTCCAGGGCCTTGAGGATGGGGCCGGCCTCCGGCGCGTCGATCGACGCCGTCGCCTTGGTTTCCACGTCGTGGATCAGATAACCGAAATTGTCGTTTAAACAGGTGAAAGTACGAATTTCGGCGGCCATGTCATCTCCATCGCGCTCAGCCCCGGCAGACAAATATGGCGTTAACGTTGCGCAGGCAATGCAATATTCCGCGCGCAGGCGTGCCCTCGCGCATGTTACATTGCCGTCATGACCATCGACGTCGTCGACCTCCGCGAGTTCTATTCCCGCCGCCTCGGGATCGTGGCGCGGCAAATGATCAATCGCGGCATCAGGGAGCGCTGGCCCGGCGCCGAGGGCCAGCGCGTGCTCGGCATCGGCTATCCCACGCCCTATCTGGGGTTGTTCCGCGAGGACGCCGAGCGCTGCCTCGCCTTTATGCCGGCGGCCCAGGGTGTGCTGAAATGGCCGACGGGCCGGCCGGCGCTGGCCTCGCTGGTCGACGAATTCTCGCTGCCGCTTCCCGACGCCGCTGTCGACCGCATCCTGCTGGTGCACGCGCTTGAGATGTCGGACGATCCGGCTGCGCTGCTGCGCGAGGTGTGGCGGGTGCTGTCGCCGTCCGGACGGGTGATCGCCGTGATCCCGAACCGGCGCGGGGTGTGGACCCGCACCGACAGCACGCCGTTCGGTCACGGCCGGCCCTACTCGCGCTCGCAGATCACCGAGCTGTTACGCCAGACCTGGTTCACGCCGACCGCCTGGGGCGAGGCGCTGTTCATGCCGCCTTACGCGGGCGGCTGGGTGCTGAAATCGGCGCAGATGTGGGAACGTGCCGGCGCGGCGATGTCGCTGCCCTTTGCCGGCGTCCATATCGTGGAGGCGACCAAGCAGGTCTATCGCGCGATCCCCGCCAAGCGCGAGCGCGCGCGGCTGATTCCCTCGCTCGCGAAGCCGGTGCTGGTGCCGTCCTCCTCGACGACAGTGACGCGCAGTTCGCTTCACCTCTCCCCGACGGGGAGGTGATCCGTGCTTGCGGCTCTCACCGAGAGAGACAACGGACATCGTCAAAAACAAATCGTCCCGGCGAGGCCGGGACGATCCAGATCAGAACATCAGAAGAAGCTTACTCGCCCGAGGCGACCTCGTCGCTCGACGCGGCGGGGGCCGCTTCGCGCTCGGGACGCGGCCCATGCGGCCGGCGGCGCCGGCGCGGATAGCGCTCGCCGCCGCCACCGCCCTCGAAGCCGCTCTGGCCGCCATTCACTTGCGGCTGCGCGCCGGTGATGAAGGACGGCAGGCGATCGACGCCGCCGGCATCGGCGATGACGGGCTGCGGCTGGTTCGCCGGTTGCGGCTGTGGCTGATATTGCGGCTGCGGACGATGCTCGCGTTCGCGGTGCTCGCGCGGCTGCTGGTTGTCACGCTGATAGGGCTGCTGGTTGTCGCGCTGCTGATGATCACGCTGGTGGTGGTGATCGCGCTGGCCATCGCGGTCGCGCGTGAATGTCTGCTGCTGGGGCTGCGGGACGAAGCCTGGCTCCTGGCCGAAGGCCGAGAAATTCTCGCCGTCGTCCTCGCCGTCATCGCTGCTGCTGCTGGGCTCATCGCCGCGCGGTTGCTGGTTCTGGCGGAACTGCTCCTGGGCCGCCGCGATCAGGCGGAAATAGTGCTCGGCGTGCTGGTAGTAGTTCTCGGCTGCAACGGGGTCGCCGGAGGAGCGCGCGTCACGCGCAAGCTGGAGATACTTTTCGGCGATGTGCGAAGCGGTGCCGCGAATCTTGATGTCGGGTCCGTTGGACTCGTAGACCCGGGTCATCGGGTTCTGGCCGCGTCGGTTGTTGTTATTGTTGTTGCGGTTGCGCATCCGCTGCTTGTTTTGACCGTTTCTCATGTCCTGCCTTCAATTCCAGCCCTAAAGGTTGCACGCATTACTGATTGCCAGGAGTGACCTGGTGACAGCGGCTCACAACCCTCGCGCACCGCGCGCAAGAGCGGATCGAACCCTGCCGATGTTCGTCGACCATCGCGTTCAACAAAGACGCGTTCCCCACCCGCCAGCATCCATTGCCAGCGAACCCATTCATTTCGCCTGCCGAAACAAGCCCAGCTTTCTTGCGTAAGTCTTCAAGCGCAATATCTGGCTTTCGTTCACGTTGCGGTCGGAGAGCAGCGCAGCTCCACTGGCCATCGCGCTCAACAGGACCTGCGGCTTGGAACCTTTAAATCAGTAAAGCTCTCGCCCGAGAGCCCGGCTTTCGCCCGTAGGGTCTACGGGGGCCGGCACCGATGTGTTGAACGGAACGTAGTCGTTCCCAGGCGATATTCCAAGAGGTTTTTGCAGCCCAATCCGGCTTTTATGGGGGCATTTTTCGGGCCGAGACGGCCCGCTGAATGCCTGCCAGGTCGGCCTTGGGTGGCCTGTCCAGCGATAACGCGGCACCCCTCATCAAGGTTTCAATATTTTGGGCCTGGCCCTGTCCGGCCTCGACGATCAGCGCGCCGCCGGGCGCGAGCCGTTCGGCCGCCTGCGGGATCAGGGCGCGGTAGGCATCATATCCGTCATTGCCGCCGTCGAGCGCCAGATGCGGATCATGCTCGCGTACCTCGATGCTCAATTTCGGAATCTCGCCCGAGGGAATATAGGGCGGGTTCGAGACGATGAGGTCGAACGGGCTGCGGAGCGCCGCGGCGTAGGAGCAGGCGACGAAGGCGGCGCGGTCGGCGAGGCCGAGCGCCGCGGCGTTGTCCCTGGCGGTTCTGAGCGCGTTCTGGCTGAGATCGGTGCCGACGCCGAAAGCATCCGGAATTTCGTGCAGCAGCGCGAGCAGGATCGCGCCGGATCCGGTGCCGATGTCGGCGATGCGGGGTGGATGAGAGGCCTGCCGCTCGCGAAAAAGCTCAAGCGCACGCTCGACCACGGTCTCGGTGTCGGGCCGCGGAACCAGGGTTGCTTCCGACAGGCGGAATGGCAGGCCCCAGAATTCGCGCGTCCCGAGAATGCGCGCCACCGGCTCGCCGGCGATGCGGCGCTGTGCATGCTGCGCGAGCCGCGATGCTTCGGTTGCGGTGAGAGGGCGGGCAGCCTGCGTGACCAGGCCGGTGAGGTCGAGGCCGAGTGCCGCACTTATCAGGATGCGTGCGTCGAACTCGGCTTCGTCGAGCTGCGCCGATTTCAGTTGCGCAGCCAGCGTCCGCCGCGCGCGCTCGATGGATTGTCCGGCGAAAGGGTTGCTCACGTCTCAGGCCGCCGCGCCTTGTGCAGCGAGCTGTGCGGCCTGGTGCTCTGTCGTCAGTGCGTCGATCAATTCGCCCAGCGCTTCACCCGCGATCACCTGCGGCAGCTTGTAGAGCGTCAGGTTGATGCGGTGGTCGGTGACGCGCCCCTGCGGAAAATTATAGGTGCGGATGCGCTCGGAGCGGTCGCCGGAGCCGACCTTCTCCTTGCGCTCGGCCGAGCGGGCCGCATCGACGCGCTGGCGCTCGGCGTCGTAGATGCGCGAGCGCAGGATGTTCATGGCCGAGGCGCGATTCTTGTGCTGCGAGCGGCTGTCCTGCATCATCACCACGATCCCGCTCGGGATGTGGGTGATGCGGATCGCCGATTCGGTCTTGTTGACGTGCTGGCCGCCCGCGCCTTGCGCGCGCATGGTCTCGATGCGCAGATCCTCGTTCTTGACGTCGATGTCGACGTCCTCGACCTCCGGCAGCACGGCAACCGTTGCCGCCGAGGTGTGGATGCGTCCCTGCGTCTCGGTGTCGGGCACGCGCTGCACCCGGTGCACGCCGGATTCGAATTTCAGCTTCGAGAACGCGCCGCGGCCCTGCACCTCGGCGATGATTTCCTTGTAGCCGCCGACGGTGCCTTCGCTCGCCGAGATCACCTCGACCTTCCAGCCCTGAAGGCTGGCAAAGCGCTCGTACATCCGGAACAGGTCGCCGGCGAACAGCGAGGCCTCGTCGCCGCCGGTGCCGGCGCGGATTTCCAGTACCACGTTACGGTCATCCATGGCGTCCTTCGGCAGCAGCGCGACGCGGATCTTCTGGACCAGTTCCTCGATTCTGGGCGTCAGCTCGTCGCGCTCGGCTTCCGCCATGCTCCGCATCTCGGCATCGGTCGCGGGATCGGCGATCAGCGCCTCGGCGTCGGCGAGCTCCTTGACGGCGGAACGATAGGCTTTCACCGCCTCGATCAGCGGCGTGATCTCGGCAAGCTCGCGCGTGATCTGCACATAACGCTCGGAGGTGAGCTGCCCGAGCGATTCAGCCTCGAGCGAGGCGTGATGCGCGAGCAGGACGTCCAGTTTGGCTTCGGGAAGTGACGACATCGGTTCAGTCTCAAAGGGCGGAAGGAGCGAGGCGGCGGGGAGCAGCGACAGGTCCGCTACAACGCCAGGCCTTCGGCCTCCGCAAATTCCGTCAGCTTCTGCCGGATCGAGACGCTGCCCGCCGGCGCATCCAGCAGAGGGTTGAGCATCGCTTCGGCCTTCTTGGCGTCGAGGTCGAGCACCATCGCCTTGACCGGGCCGAGCGCAGTCGCCGAGAGCGACAGCGAGCGGTAGCCCAGCGCGATCAGCGCCAGCGCGCCGATCGGCTTGGACGCCATCTCGCCGCACAGCGAGAGCGACTTCTGCGCCGCGTGGGCCCGGCGTGCGATGTCGCGTAGCGCGCGCAGGATCGGCGCCGACATGGTGTCGAAGCGTTCGGACACCTTGGCATTGCCGCGATCGACCGCGAACAGGAACTGGAACAGATCGTTGGAGCCGACCGAGATGAAATCGACCTTCTTCAGGAGCTCGTCGAGCTGGTAGAGCAGGGCCGGCACCTCGACCATGGTGCCGATGTCGATTCTTTCCGGCAGCGTATGGCCGTGCTGGCGCAGATAGGTGAGCTCGCGCTCGACCAGCGCCTTGGCCGAATCGAATTCGGCGACCTCCGAGATCATCGGGAACATGATGCGCAGTGCGCGGCCGCCGCCGGCGCGCAGCAGCGCGCGGATCTGGCCGCGCAACAGGCCGGGACGATCCAGCCCGAGCCGGATCGCGCGCCAGCCGAGCGCCGGATTCTCCTCGATCACGGCTTCCATATAGGGCAGCGCCTTGTCGCCGCCGATGTCGAGGGTGCGGAAGGTGACCGGCTTGCTGCCGGCGGCATCGAGCACGGTGCGATAGAGCGCGAGCTGGTCGCTGGTGCGCGGCAGGCTCTGGCCGACCATGAATTGCAGCTCGGTACGGAACAGGCCGATGCCGGCGCTGCCGGTGTCCTCGATATGCGGCAGGTCGATGGCCAACCCTGCGTTGATCATCAGCTCGACCCTTTGGCCGTCCTTGGTGACGCAGGGCCGGTCGCGTAGCGCCAGATACTGCGCCTGGCGGCGGGCGCGGAAGCGCACGCGCTCGGCAAAGGCCGCCTCGATCTCCTGAGACGGACGCACATAGATCGAGCCGGATGTTCCGTCCACGATGATGGCGTCGCCGGGATCGGCGATGCCGGGCGCGTTCGGCACCTCGCCGACGGCGGGAATGCCGAGCGCGCGCGCCACGATCGAGACGTGGGAATTGGCGGTGCCTTCCTCGAGCACGATGCCGCGCAGGCGCTTGCGGTCGTAATCGAGCAGCGCCGCCGGGCCCATCGCGCGGGCGATGACGATGGCATTGTCGGGCAGTTGCTCGCGCGAAGGCGCATGGTCCTGGCCGACCAGCTGCCGCATCAGGCGGTAGCCGAGATCCTCGAGATCGTGCAGGCGGTCGCGCAAATAGGGATCGGTCGAGCGCAGCATGCGCGCGCGGGTGTCGGACTGCACGCGCTCGACGGCGGCCTCCGCGGTGAGACCGGTGGCGACCGCCTCGTGCAGCTTGTGCGACCAGCCCTGGTCGTTGGCGAACATGCGGTAGGCTTCCAGCACCTCGCGATGCTCGCCGCCATCGGCGACGTCGCCGCGCTCCAGCATGCGGTCGAGGTCGGAGCGCAGCTTGGCGAGCGCGCTGTCGAGCCGCTTGATCTCCTTCGGCAGATCCTCGGCGATGTAGTCCTTGATGACGACGCGGGGCTCGTGCAGCACGACATGGCCGAGCGCGATGCCTTCCGAGAGGATGGCGCCGACCTTCTGCGCGGAATGGCGCGCCGCCGGCTCCAAGCCGGGCTTGGCAAGCGCGGACAGCTCGCCGGAGGCGATCAGCTCCGCCAGCACCATGGCGGTGGTTTGCAGCGCCTCGAGCTCCTCCTCGACATAGTTGCGCTTGGCGCGATTCTGCACCACCAGCACGCCGAGCGTGTTGCCGGCGCGCAGGATCGGCACGCCGAGAAAGGAGTGATAGATTTCTTCGCCGGTCTCGGGGCGGAACGAGAACGCCGGGTGGCTCTGCGCATCGCTGAGGTTGAGCGGCGTCGCCTCGCTGGCGACGAGGCCGACAAGGCCCTCATGAGCGCTGAGCACGGTGTTGTGCACCGCCTCGCGGTTGAGGCCTTCGGTGGCGTAGAGCTCGAGCGTGTTGTCGACGCGCAGCACATAGACCGAGCACACCTCGGCCACCATGTTGGCGGCGATCAGCACCACGATCTTGTCCAGCCGCTCCTGGGCCGAGACCTGCTCCGCCATGGTTTCGCGGAGCCGTCTCAACAAGACGCGGGGACCTCCCGACGCGCTCCGCATGAACCGTCAATCTCCTCCGTCTGCCGGGCCCGGCGGTATCGGCCGGCGGCTGGCCCAAAATTCCAGAAAAACAACCAAATTGTCTGTCCGGCGCAGGCACAAGTCCAAAATCTACTCGAGACTTGGCGTTTGTACCGAATCAGCGCCGCCTGAACTGGGACACAGTCTGCGGCAGCCCACCCTGTCCGCCGTATAGCGAATTGAGGCTTGTTTTGCCAAGCAAAACGCCTGCCAAACGCAACGGTGTGTACACCTTCGCGTTTGCTGCGACCGCTAAGAGAAAATTAGCCTAAGTATGGTCCGGAAAGTGCGAAGCGGTTTTCCGGAAAGATCATGCTCAAACGACAATCTGAAGCGCGACGAGGGTCGCGCTTTAGGCCTGATCGAGGCCGTAGAGCGTGTGCAGGGTGCGCACCGCAAGCTCGGTATAGGCAGTGTCGATCAAGACCGAGAATTTGATCTCGGAGGTTGTAATGGCCCGGATGTTGATGTTCCGCCCCGCAAGGGCCGAGAACGCCTGGGCGGCGACGCCGGCATGGCTGCGCATGCCGCTGCCGATCACCGAGATCTTGGCGACGTCGGTGGCGGTATCGAGCCGTGCATAGCCGATCTTGGCCTTGGCCGCGGTAATCGTATCCTTGGCGCGGGTGTAGTCGGCCGCCGGCACCGTGAAGGTGAGGTCGGTGGTCTTACCGTCCTCGGAAACATTCTGCACGATCATGTCGACATTGATGTTGGCTTCCGCCAGCGGGCCGAAGATCGAGGCCGCAACGCCAGGCTTGTCCTCGATCTGGCGCACCGAGATCTGCGCCTCGTCCTTCGAAAAGGCGATGCCGGTGACGACGTGGCTTTCCATGATCTCCTCCTCGCTGCAGATCAGCGTGCCGGGCGGCTGGTTGGCATGCGGGTCGATATCCTCGGGCTTGTCGAAGCTCGAGCGGACGAAGATCGGCATGTTGTGGACCATGCCGAGTTCCACGGAACGGACCTGGAGCACTTTGGCGCCCTGCGAGGCCAGTTCCAGCATGTCTTCGAATGCGATCTTGTCGAGCCTCTTGGCCTTCGGCACGATTCGCGGATCGGTGGTGTAGACCCCGTCGACGTCGGTGTAGATGTCGCAGCGGTCCGCCTTGACGGCTGCGGCGATCGCCACGGCCGAGGTGTCGGAGCCGCCGCGGCCGAGCGTGGTGATGCGACCCGTCTCGGGGTTGATGCCCTGGAAGCCGGCGACGACCGCGACCTCCTTGCGCTCCCTAAAGCGCTTGATGATCTCGCTGCCGTCGATGTCCTCGATCCGGGCCGAGGCATGGGCGTCGCTGGTCTTGATCGGAATCTGCCAGCCCTGCCAGGAGCGGGCCTGGATGCCCATGCCCTGGAGCACGATGGCAAGGAGGCCTGACGTCACCTGTTCGCCCGAGGCGACCACGGCGTCATATTCGCGCGCATCGTGCATCGGCGAGGCCTCGGTGCACCAGGCGACCAGCTCGTTGGTCTTGCCGGCCATCGCCGAGACGACCACGGCCACTTCATGGCCGGCGTCGACCTCACGCTTCACATGGCGTGCGACGTTGCGGATACGTTCGATATTGGCGACGGACGTGCCGCCGAATTTCATCACGAGGCGGCTCATGACGACGCGTGCATTCCTTCATAAGGATCAGTATGGTGACCCGCATTGGACGGTGCCTCGCGGATACCGACCGCGCGTATACAGAGCGGCGGGGCCGGGGGCAAGCGGGTTCCTGCGGGGGCAGGGCGCGGGGGTAGTGGGTTAACCGAGGTCATGGCGCGCTATATCGACGAGATCCTGCAACCGGGCGAGCGGGTGCTGTATTCGACCAATGCGCACTGGATCTTCTACTTTCCGGCCATCGTGGCCTGGATCGTGGCGCTGGTCCTGTTCGTCTTGTCCCGGCAGGCCACCGCCGACGGGCTCGTTTTGCTTTGCCTCGTTGCCTCTGGTCTCGTGGCTCTGGCGGCCTTGTACTGGACCATCAAGGGCTGGTTCCATCGCTTCACCACCGAAACCGACGTCACCAACCTCAGGGTCGTGCACAAGACCGGCTTCATCAAGCGCCGAACCTTCGAGATGGCGCTCGACAAGGTCGAGAGCGTCGACGTCGACCAGACCATTCTTGGACGTATTCTCAACTACGGCGACGTGACGATTCGTGGCGTCGGCGAGGGCATCGAGACGATCAAGACCATCGCCTCGCCGCTCGCTTTCCGTAGTTCGATCACCACGCGGTAGGACCGCGCGTAACCATGAGCATGCAGCAAAATACTTCCCTTTCTGCCCAGCCGGGCTCGACCGTTGACGCCGCCGAGATCGCGAAATTCTCAAAACTCTCGGCGGAGTGGTGGGACCCCAACGGCAAGATGGCGCCGCTGCACCGGATCAACCCGCTGCGGCTCGGCTACATCCGCGACGCCGCCTGCCGCAAGTTCGAGCGCAACGTGCGCAGCCTCAATTGCCTCGGGTCCTTGCGCGTGCTCGACATCGGCTGCGGCGCCGGCCTGCTCTGCGAGCCGCTGTCGCGTCTGGGCGCGCAGGTCATCGGCATCGACCCTTCGGCGAGCAACATCGCGGCGGCGAAGCTGCATGCCGACAAGAGCCATCTGGCGATCGACTATCGCTGCACCACGGTGGAGGAGATCGATCCGCGCGAGCGCTTCGACATCGTGCTGGCGATGGAGGTGGTCGAGCACGTCACCGACGTCGGCGTCTTCCTGACGCGTTGCGCCTCGATGCTGAAGCCGAACGGCCTCATGGTGGTCTCGACGCTGAACCGCAACTGGAAGAGCTTTGCGCTCGCCATCGTCGGTGCCGAATACGTGCTGCGCTGGCTGCCGCGCGGCACCCACGAATGGAACAAGTTCGTCACCCCCGACGAGCTCGCAAAATGCCTGCTCGACAACCGCCTCGTCATCACCGAGCAGACCGGCGTCGTCTACTCCCCCTTCGCCGACAAATGGTCTCTCTCGTCCGATATGGACGTGAACTACATGGTGGTCGCGGAAGCGATGGTGTGAGGCCATCGGTTGGCGCGAGCATCGCTCCTATGACTTGGGCGTGATTGACCTGTTTCGCCGCAGGCGGCAGGTTGGCCGAAATCTTCGGCCGCCACCCCATGCTCACCATCGCCAGCCTCTGGATTCCCTTCACCGTCATCGCGGCGCTCGGCCAGGTCGTGCGCAACGCGATGCAGCGGTCGTTGACGAAGCCGCTGGGGACCTGGGGTGCGACCAATATCCGCTTCCTGTTCGGCTTCCCGTTCTCGCTGCTGTTCCTCGGCGTGGTGCTGGTCGCGACCGGCGATCATATCGGTCTGCCGCCGGTCGTGTTCTGGCCGTGGCTGCTGCTCGGGGCGCTCAGCCAGATCGTCGCCACCGGGCTGATGCTGCTCGCGATGAACGACCGCTCCTTCGTGGTGACCACGGCCTACCTCAAGACCGAGGCGATCCAGACCGCGATCTTCGGCTTCATCTTCCTCGGCGATCATCTGACCTGGCTGAAGGTGCTGGCGATCGTGATCGCGACCGTCGGTGTCGTCATCACCGCGCTGCGCCCCGGCGGCGAGAAGAGCTTTGCGGAGCTGAAGCCGACCATCACTGGCCTCGTCGCCGCGGCGGCGTTCGCGCTGTCAGCAGTCGGTTTTCGCGGCGCCATCATCACGGTGCCGAACGTCTCGTTCGTGACAGCCTCGTCGTTCACGCTGGTGCTTGGCCTGTTCGTGCAGACGCTGGTGCTGACGATCTATCTGCTCTGGCGCGCGCCAGACGTCTTGCGGGGAATCCTCGGACTATGGAGGCCGTCGATGCTGGCGGGCTTCACGGGCGCCTTCGCCTCGCAGTTCTGGTTTTTGGCCTTCGCGCTGACGGCCGCCGCCAACGTCCGCACGCTCGCGCTGATCGAGGTGCTGTTCGCGCAAGGAGTGGCCTACTACTCGTTCAAGCAGCCGATCTCACCGCGCGAGGTCTTTGGCATTGCGCTGATCGTGATCGGCGTGGCAGTGCTGGTGGGGGCTTAGTTCCGGTCTTCCGGCAGCGTCGGCAGCGGCGAGACCTCGATGCCTTCGTCGATCAGCGACTTCGCCTCTTCCGGCGAGGCCTCGCCATAGATCGGGCGGTGCTCCTTGTCGCCGTAATGCATCGCGCGGGCTTCGTTGGGAAAACGCTCGCCGACATTGTCGGCGTTCTTGACGATGTGATCGCGCAACTCCTTGAGCTTGGCGCGCAGCTCGCGCTCCTGCGCCATCAGCAGCGAGGTCGGTCCTGACGGCGCAGCCTCGGGCGTGGTCGCGGCCGCGGCTTCCGGCGGCGGCGTCGCGCGCCCGCGGCCCTTCTTGCCGACGATGCGCGGCGCCATGATTGCCTTGTCGACCTTGGCCGAGCCGCAGATCGGGCAGGTCACCAGCTTGCGCTTCACCTGCGAATCATAGGCCGACGAGCTCTGGAACCAACTTTCGAAGGCGTGATTGCGGTCGCAGTGGAGCGCGTAGCGGATCATGCCGAGCCCCGCACAAGGTGCAAATGGTCCGGCCCCGCCTTGGGATCGGAGACGCCGAAGCGGCGGCCGTGCTGGAGCGATGGAATAGCCCGGCGCGCCGTTTCGACCTTGGCCGGATCGATCTCGGCCATGATGATGCCGGGCTCGACATCGCCCTCGGCCAGGATCTCGCCCCAGGGATCGATGATCAGCGAGTGGCCATAGGTCTCGCGCTTGTTCTCGTGCAGGCCGGCCTGGGCTGCGGCGAAGACAAAGCAGCCGGTCTCGATCGCCCGCGCGCGCAGCAGCACGTGCCAATGCGCTTCGCCAGTCTTGCGAGTGAAGGCCGACGGCACCGTGATGAAATACGCGCCGCTCTCGGCGAGCGCGCGGTAGAGTGCCGGGAAGCGCAAATCGTAGCAGATCGTCAGCCCGATGCGGCCCCAGGGCAGATCCGAGATCACGGCGGTCTCACCCGGCTGGTAATTGGCGGATTCGCGATAGCTCTCGCCGTCCGGCAGCTCGATGTCGAACATGTGGATCTTGTCGTAGCTCGCGAGCACGTTGCCCTCGGGCCCGATCAGGAAAGAGCGGTTGACCGCCTTCTCCGGCGAGAAGCGCAGCGCCAGCGAGCCGACATGGAGGTGAATCTTCAGCTCCGCCGCAAGCGCCCGGTACGCCTTCAGCGAGGTGTCGTCCTCTTCGCTCTGCAGATGCTCGAACAATGCCTTGCGGTTCAGCTGCATCATGTTGCTGACTTCGGGCGTCTGCACGTAGTCGGCGCCATTGGCCGCAGCCTGCCGGATCAGCCTCGTTGCCTGTTCGAGGCTCGGCCCGGGCATCAGGCCGGTGCGCATTTGCACCATGGCGGCGGTGAAGGTGCGATTCTCGCTCATGAGGCGGCCTTGACGCTATCGAGCAGGCCGTCGAGCTTGCCTTCGCGGTCGAGCGCGTAGAGGTCGTCGCAGCCGCCGACATGGGTCCCGCCGATCCAGATCTGCGGGAAGGTCGAACCTTGGCCGGCGCGGCCGTACATTTCCTGGCGCCAGGACGGGTTCTTGGCGACGTCGAACTCGGTGAAGGTCGCCTTCTTGCGGGTCAGCAGCGACTTGGCGGCGGAACAATAGCCGCAGCCCGGCCTGGTATAGATCTCGACAGCAGCAGTCATCTCGTCTGGCGCTCTCATGTCATGAATTCATTGAATTATATGGGACTTCACCTGATCTCCACAACCCGGGCGAACACCAGCACGTCGACCTGGGCTGCCTTGGCGCGGAGCAGGGCGCGTGCGCAGGCATCCAGTGTCGCACCTGAGGTCAGGACGTCGTCGATCAGGACGACGCGGCGGCCCTGAACCTCGGCCTGATGGTCGGGAGATACCTGGAATGCGCCCTGCACATTGGTGGCGCGCTGGGCCCGCGACAGGCCGATCTGCTGCTCGGTCGCGCGCACCCGCCGCAGCACGTCGCCCCGCGCCTTGACCCCGCTCTGCCGTTCGATGATGCGCGCCAGCGCTCCGGACTGATTGTAGCGGCGCCGCCAGGCCCGCCGCCAATGCAGGGGCACCGGCACCAGCATGTCGGCGCCCATCAGCAACTCGCCGCCCGCGCGCGCCATCCAGCGGCCCATAGCCGGCGCCAGATCGGTGCGGTCCTGGTATTTCAGCGCATGCACCAGCGTGCGCGCCACGTCGTCATAGCGCACCGCGGCGCGGGCGCGCTGGTAGGCCGGCGGGCTTGCGATCGCCTCCATCGACAGCATATCGGGGCCGGGATCATAGACGAAAGGAATGCCGAGCCGCGGGCAGTAGGGCCGTTCAATGAACGACAGCCGCGCCCAGCACGAAGCGCAAACGCCCTCGCCGTCCACCGGCTCGTGGCAGGATACGCACTGCGTTGGCAGCGCGATGTCGAGCGCGAGCCGTGCCGCCCGCGTCAGCACGTGGCGGCCGGCCGTCCACGCGGCACGCAGCGGCGCGGCGATGGAACGGGCAGGGGCGGCATCGGATTCCATGTGGAGAGGCTAGCGTTGCACCATAGATTGCTCAAGCCATCGTCTCGTGCCGCGGACGCAGCGCTGCGCTGCTCAGCCGGGGCCCAGAGAGCCGCATGTGCAGATGCATGGGTCCCGGCTCTGCGCGGCAGCGCTAAAGAGCGCTGCAGCGCGTCCGGGACACGAGAGCGTTGCAAGAACCGTAGAGATCAGCGTAACCAGCGGCATGGCCCAGAACCCACAAACCCCGCCCACCTTGTTCGATCGTGCCTTGCTGCACGCACGGCAGCGGCGTGCGCGGGCGCAAGGTGCCGTGAGCTTCCTGCTCGATCGGGTCGCCGAGGACATGTCAGACCGGTTGGCCGCTGTGATGCGTGAGTTTCACGCGCCGGCTGATCTCTGGACTCCCGGCGAAGGTCTCAAAGTCCTGCACGCGCGGTTTCCATCGATCGCGCGGATCGCGATTGATGCGGCCGGCGCCGAAAAACTGCCTTTCGCACCAGAGAGCCTCGATCTCGTCGTCTCGGCGCTGGCGCTGCAATTCGTCAACGATCTGCCCGGCGTGCTCGCGCAGATTCGCCGGGCGCTGAAGCCGGACGGGCTCTTGCTCGCCGCGATGATCGGCGGCGACAGCCTGACCGAGCTGCGGCAGGCGTTTGCCGCGGCGGAGGCCGAATGCGAGGGCGGTGTGTCGCCGCGCGTGGCGCCGTTCGCTGATCTCCGCGACATCGGCGCGCTGTTGCAGCGGGCGGGCTTTGCACTGCCGGTCACCGATGTCGACCGGGTCGTGGTGCGTTATGGCAACGCGTTTGCGCTGATGCAGGATCTCCGCCGCATGGGCGCAGCCAATGTGCTGATCGAGCGGCGGCGCACGCCGAGCCGGCGCGCGACGCTGCTGCGCATGGCCGAGATCTACGCCGAGCGCTTTGCCGATGCCGACGGCCGCATCCGTGCGACCTTCGACGTCATCTGGCTATCCGGCTGGGCCCCGCATGCGAGCCAGCAACAGCCGCTGAAGCCGGGATCGGCGAAAGCGAGCCTGGCGGAGGCGGTGAGGAAGGCGGGGAAGGAGTAAATGCGTGTCCCGGACGCGCTGCAGCGTTGTGACGCTGCTGCGCAGAGCCGGGACCCAGTCTTGCCGCAAACATGGGCCCCGGCTCTGCAGCGCACCGCTGAACCGGACGATGCTTCGCATCGCCGGGGAAGCGTTGCGCTGCGTCCGGGGCACAGTGCGGCTCACATCAATAAATCAATCAAATGCGGGATCAGCGGAATGTCCGCGGGTGGCATCGGGTAGTCGCGCAGCTTGTTGGCGCGGACCCAGGCGAGGTTCTGGCGCTCGCGCGGCCTCACCATGCCTTCCCAGCGTCGGCAGATATAGAGCGGCATCAGGAGGTGGAAGGTCTCGTAGCCGTAGCTGGCGAAGGTCAGCGGCGCCAGGCATGGCTCGGCGACGGTGATGCCGAGCTCCTCATGGAGCTCGCGGATCAGGCTCTGCTCGGGACGCTCGCCCGGCTCGAGCTTGCCGCCGGGAAATTCCCAAAGGCCGGCCAGCGTCTTGCCCTCGGGGCGCTGCGCGATCAGGACGCGCTTGTCGGCATCGACCAGCGCGCAGGCCACTACCAGGGTCAGTTTGAGATCGGCCATGCGTAAAATATCGCTCGCTGAAGATCGTCATTACGGTTTGTTAACCCCGTTGCGTTCGTGTTTCCGAGGTTCCCATAAGTCATATTTAATCTACGGTTCCTAGGGTGGAAACGCTTAAACCACTCCGGGCCCGAGTTATGCGCACTGCGCTTTCCACCATCATCCGCCGGTTCGTCCACGACCGGCGCGGCAATATCGCGGTGATTTTCGCACTCGCCTGCGTCCCCTTGATCACCGCGGTCGGCTGTGCCGTCGACTATTCGCGCGCGACTCACATCCGGTCCAAGCTTCAGGCCGCGGCCGATGCCGCCAGTGTCGGCTCGATGGCCAAGGCCTCTCCGGCCTTCAAGACGGCCGGCACCATGACCTCGGACGGCTCGATCTCCGTTGGCGTCACCGATGCCGAGAACATCTTCAACGCCAATCGCGCCAATCTGACCGACTACACGCTCAACAGCGTCACGGCCACCGTGGTCAAGTCCGGCTCGACGATCACCTCGACCGTTGCGTTCAACGCCACGATGAACACCATGTTTCTCGGCCTGATAGGCAAGACCGCGCTGACGTTGAGCGGGACGTCGAAGGCAACGGCCAGCATGCCGCTCTATATCGACTTCTATCTGCTGCTCGACAATTCGCCGTCGATGGGTGTCGGTGCGACACCGACCGACGTGCAGACGATGGTCGACAACACGTCAGACAAGTGCGCTTTCGCGTGCCACGATCTCAAGGACAAGAACAATTACTACGACCTTGCCAAGAAGCTCGGTGTGACCACCCGGATCGACGTGCTTCGGAGCGCCACGCAGTCGTTGATGGATACGGCGAGCGCCACCCAAACCTATTCAAACCAGTTCAGAATGGCGATCTATGATTTCGGCGGCTCCGCAAGCACGCTCGGCCTGCGCAGTCTGTTTTCGTTGTCGGCCTCTCTCTCCAGCGCCAAGACGGCGGCCGGCAAGATCGACCTGATGTCGGTGAACGGCCAGAACGAGAACAACGATCAGGACACCCCGTTCACCGCGGTCTTTCCTGCGATCGACAAGGCGATCAGTTCGCCCGGCCCCGGCACTTCGTCGAGCCCTCTCAAATATCTGTTCTTCGTGTCCGATGGGGTCGCTGACGAGAGCAACACCGCGTGCCTGAAACCGCTCTCGGGCACCACGCGTTGCCAGTCGCCGCTCAATGCGGCGCTGTGCAAGACGATCAGGGATCGGGGCGTCAAGATCGCCGTGCTGTACACGACGTACCTCGCACTGCCCACCAACACCTGGTACATGAAATGGATCAATCCATTCAATACCGGCCCCTATGGCCCGTCGCCGAACAGCCAGATCGCACAGAACATGCAGAGCTGCGCCTCGCCCGGGCTGTATTTCGAGGTCAGCCCGACGCAAGGCATCGCGGACGCCATGAACGCGCTGTTCAAGAAGGCGGTCGCGGACGCGCGGATCTCGGGGTGATTTGAAGCACGGCTCTCGCGCTCTCTTACCGTCACCCTGAGGTGACCGCTCCTTCAGCGGCCCTCGAAGGGCGATGGCCCGGCTCTTTCCACGCGGCTGTAGCGGTGGCCGTGCATCCTTCGAGGCTCCCGATGGGGCGCTTCGCGCCCCATCCCTCGCACCTCAGGATGACGGTCTGAGAGTAGCGGAAATTACGACCTGTAATCCCCGTTGATCGCGACGTATTCCTTGGTGAGATCGCAGGTCATGACGCGGTCGCGGCCCTTGCCGAGGCCGAGCGAGACCTTGATCGCGATCTCCGGCGCCTTCATCGCTTCCGACACCTGCGCCTCGTCATAGTCGGGATCGCGCGCGCCGCTCTTGGCGACGCGGATGCCGTTGAACGAGATCGAGAGCTTGTCGCGATCGGCCGGCTCGCCGGCCTTGCCGACGGCCATCACCACGCGGCCCCAATTGGCGTCCTCGCCGGCGATCGCGGTCTTCACCAGCGGCGAGTTGGCGATCGACATCGCGATCTTGCGCGCGGAGGCCTTGGTCTTGGCGCCGTCGACCGTGATCTCGACCAGCTTGCGCGCGCCCTCGCCATCGCGCGCCACCTGCTCGGCGAGGTTGGCGAGCACCTGGTTGAAGGCCTTGGCGAACGCCTTCAGGCGCGGGTCGCTGGCGCGGCTGATCTTCGGCGCGCCGTGCTCGGCGGCGGCGCCGGTCGCGAACGCCAAGAGCGTGTCCGAAGTCGAGGTGTCGCCATCGATCGTCACCGCGTTAAAGCTGTCCTCGACGCCGCTCTTGAGCAGCGCCTGCAAGGCCGCGGGCGCGATCGGCGCGTCGGTGAAGATGAAGGAGAGCATCGTCGCCATGTCGGGCGCGATCATGCCGGCGCCCTTGGCCATGCCGTTGATGGTGACCTTGGCCTTGCCGAGCTTGACGGTCGCGGTCGCGACCTTCGGGAATGTGTCGGTGGTCATGATCGCCTTGGCCGCGGCGAGATAATCGCCGGGTTCGGCGGTTTCGGCGAGGCGGTCGAGCACGCCGTCGAACTTGGTCGCGTCCAGCGGCTCGCCGATCACGCCGGTCGAGGCCAGGAAGATCTCGTGCTCGCTGCAGCCGACGGCCTTGGCCGCGATCTTCGCGGTTAGTGCGGTGGAGGCGCGGCCGGTCTTGCCGGTGAAGGCGTTGGCATTGCCGGAATTGACGACGAGCGCCCGCGCCTTGCCGCCCTTCAGCTTGGCGCGGCACCATTCCACCGGGGCTGAGGGACATTTCGACTTGGTGAAGACGCCGGCCACCGCGGTGCCCTTGTCCATCACCGCCAGCAGCACGTCGGTGCGGTTCTTGTAGCGGATGCCGGCTTCGGCCGTCGCAAGGCGGATGCCCGCGATCACGGGCATGTCGGGAACATGTTTCGGGGCGAGGGGGGAGACGGAGGAGGACATCGCGGGCGCCTTCGTGGGATCTGGACAAGCAGATGCCCGGCCCCTTGGTGCGAAGACGCGCTTCGCGCTTGGGGCCGGGCATCACGAAGGTTTAGATACTCTTGGCGTCACCGAAGTGACAGCGAATTCTTACTTCTTCGCCGGCGGCGCCATCTTGCTGTCGGACGGCTTGGCGTCCTTGGACGCATCCGCCGCCGGCTGGTCCAGCCGCTCGACCTTGGCTTCGGTGCGCAGCTTGGCGACATACTCGGCCTGGGCCTTGCGGGTCACGTACTGCTCGATCTGGGCCTTGACCTGCTCGAAATCGGGCGCCTTGCGGTTGCGCTTTTCCTCGACCTTGATGATGTGCCAGCCGAACTGCGACTTCACGGGATCGGAGATCTTGCCCGGCTCGAGTGCAAAAGCGACGGTCGAGAACTCCGGCACCATCTGCTCCTTGGTGAAGAAGCCGAGGTCGCCGCCATCGGCCGAGCCCGGGTCCTTGGACTTCTTCTTGGCGAGCTCGGCGAAATCGGCGCCCTTGTCGAGCTCGGCCTTCACCGCCTTGGCCTCGTCCTCGGTCTCGACCAGGATATGGCGGGCGCGCACCTCCTGCTCGCCGGTGATCTGCTTGGAGGCCTCCTCATAGACCTTCTTCATGGCGTCCGGCGTGGTGGCGGCCTTGCCCTCATTGGCGAGCAGGCTGTCCATCAGCAGACGGTTGCGGGCGAACGCCAGGCGCTTCTTGAACTCCTCGCTGTCGGCGAGCTTCTTGTCTTCGGCAGCCTTGCTGACGATCTTCATGTCGATCAGGAAGGACAGGACGTTCTCGTCCTTGGTCGCCGGGTCCATCTGGGCGAGGCTCGGCCCGAGTTCCTCCTCGGCCATGGCGACGTCGCTCTTCTTGATTTCCGCGCCATTGACCTTCGCCAGCACCGGATCATCGGCGGCCCGGACCGGGCCCGCGAACGCCAGGGACAGCGCCAGAGCGAGGCAGCTGGCCAGGGCGGACGCATGGCGGAAGCGCTGGCCGGTGGTTACCGGGAACGAGGTGGTCATGGAAAATCCTTTTGTTGAAGCAGGGGGCTGCTCGAGCGGGGCGGACACTCGCCCAATTCAGGGGGGCTTGGCAACGCGAAAAGTCTGTCAAAATGATGAATTAGCCGCAATGCGCCCGCCGTTGACAAGGCCCTGACCGGGCCATATCTCTGCCCGGTCGCGACCATGGCGATGGCGTTTATTTTGCTGCGTTTTTGGCCGTTGAACCCAGACTTGCCCAATTCCCACCCATATGGCGGATGACCCCCCGCAGTCCGGGCTCTGACGCCGCGAAGCGTCACGGTGAGTTGAATAGGCAGGCGGGTGACAACTTCTTGGCTGCAACGCGGTTAAATCGCGAACACAGGAACTAGGCATGATCGGCGCGCTCGCCCGCAAGTTTTTCGGCTCCGCCAACGACCGGCGGGTGAAGGGATATCAGTCCCGCGTCAACGCGATCAACGCGCTGGAGCCAGAGGTCTCGAAACTCTCCGACGAGGCGCTCAAGGCCCGCACCGCGGAATTCAGGCAGCAGCTCGCGAACGGCAGGACGCTCGACGACTTGCTGGTGCCCGCCTTCGCCACCGTGCGCGAGGCCGCCAAGCGCACGCTCGGCCAACGCCATTTCGACGTCCAGCTGATCGGCGGCATGGTGCTGCACGAGGGCGACATCGCCGAGATGAAGACCGGCGAAGGCAAGACGCTGGTCGCGACGCTCGCGGTCTACCTCAACGCGCTCGCCGGCAAGGGTGTCCACGTCGTCACCGTCAACGACTATCTCGCCCGCCGCGACTCCGGCTGGATGGGCCAGATCTACGGCTTCCTCGGCATGACCACCGGCGTGATCGTGCACGGTCTCGACGACGCCGAGCGCAAGGCGGCCTATGCCTGCGACATCACCTACGGCACCAACAACGAATACGGCTTCGACTATCTGCGCGACAACATGAAGTACCGGCTCGAGGACATGGTCCAGCGGCCGCACTTCTTCGCCATCGTCGACGAGGTCGACTCCATCCTGATCGACGAAGCGCGCACGCCGCTGATCATCTCCGGCCCGCTCGACGACCGCTCCGACTTCTACAACACCATCGACGGCTTCCTGCCCAAGCTCGACAAGACCGATTACGAGGTCGACGAGAAGCAGCGCACGGTGACGCTGACCGAAGCCGGCATGGAGAAGATCGAGACTCTGCTGCGCGATGCCGGCCAGCTCAAGGGCGAGTCGCTCTACGACGTCGAGAACGTCTCCGTCGTGCACCACATCAACCAGGCGCTGCGCGCCCACACGCTGTTCACCCGCGACAAGGACTACATCGTCCGCGACAACGAGGTCGTCATCATCGACGAGTTCACCGGCCGCATGATGCCCGGCCGGCGCTACTCGGAAGGCCTGCACCAGGCGCTGGAAGCCAAGGAGCACGTCCAGGTTCAGCCCGAGAACCAGACGCTGGCCTCGATCACCTTCCAGAACTACTTCCGCATGTACGAGAAGCTCGCGGGCATGACCGGCACGGCCGCGACCGAAGCGGACGAATTGTTCGACATCTACAAGCTCGAGGTCGTGGAGATCCCGACCAACCTGCCGATCGCGCGCCTCGACGAGGACGACGAGGTCTACCGCACCCATAAGGAAAAATATCAGGCCATTCTCGCCGAGATCGAGCGTGCCAATGCGCGGCTGCAGCCGGTGCTGGTCGGCACGGCCTCGATCGAGAAGTCGGAAGTGCTCGCCGAATTCCTCAAGAAGAACGGCTACAAGCAGATCGATTTCGGCAAGGAGGGCGCGCTCGACAAGCTCTATGCCGCCGCCCGTGCCGGCAAGCCGGCAAAGCTGTTCGCGGTGCTGAACGCGCGCTTCCACGAGCAGGAAGCCTATATCGTGGCGGAAGCCGGTGTGCCCGGCGCGATCACGATCGCGACCAACATGGCCGGCCGCGGTACCGACATCAAGCTCGGCGGCTCCTTGGAGATGCGCATCCAGCAGGAGACTGCTGCTATCACCGACGAAGCCGAGAAGGCATCGAGGATCGAGCAGATCAAGGCCGATATCGAGCACTTCCGCGACATCGTGCTGAAGGCCGAGGAGACCGTCGAGGTCGAGCCGGCGAAGGGGAGCAAGCCTGCCAAGACCGTGAAGAAGCCCGGCGGCCTCTACATCATCGGCTCCGAGCGCCACGAATCCCGCCGCATCGACAACCAGCTGCGCGGCCGTTCCGGCCGTCAGGGCGATCCCGGCCGCTCAAAGTTCTTCCTATCGCTGGAAGACGACCTGATGCGCATCTTCGGCTCGGACCGTCTCGACAGCATGCTCCAGCGTCTCGGCCTGCAAGAGGGCGAGGCTATCATCCATCCCTGGATCAACAAGGCGCTGGAGAAGGCGCAGCAGAAGGTCGAGGCCCGCAACTTCGACATCCGCAAGAACCTGCTCAAGTTCGACAACGTCCAGAACGACCAGCGCAAGGTGATCTTCGATCAGCGCGTCGAGCTGATGAAGGACGAGAGCGTCGCCGAGACCGTCGGCGACATGCGCCACGCCTTCATCGACGATCTCGTCGCCAAGCACGTGCCCGAGCATGCCTATGCCGAGCAGTGGGACGTCGCCGGGCTGAAGGACGAATTGAAGCGCGTGCTCGATCTCGACCTGCCGGTCGACGAATGGGCCAAGGAAGAGGGCATCGCCGACGAGGAGCTGCTGACGCGCATCGAGACCAAGGCCGACGAGCACATGGCGGCCAAGGTCGCGCAGTGGGGTCCCGACGTGATGCGTTACGTCGAGAAGACCATCCTCTTGCAGACGCTCGACCATCTCTGGCGCGAGCATCTGATCATGCTCGACCATCTGCGCCAGGTCATCGGCCTGCGCGGCTACGGCCAGCGCGATCCGTTGCAGGAATACAAGACCGAAGCCTTCAATCTCTTCCAGGAGATGAGCGCTCACTTGCGCGAGGCCGTCACGGCGCAGCTGATGCGCGTCGAGATCGTCCCGCCGGAGCAGGAAGCTCCGATCCTGCCGGCGATGGAAGCGCACAAGCTCGACCCCAACACCGGCGAGGACGAGATGGCTCTCGCCAGCGTCACGCTCGGCGCCCAGGCCACCGACGCCGCGCTGCGCGATCCGAAGAACCCGGCCAGCTGGGGCAAGGTCGGCCGCAACGAGGATTGCCCGTGCGGTAGCGGCAAGAAGTACAAGCACTGCCACGGGCGGTATGCCTAGCGGCTAGCTTCGCTGGCGTCCGCGCATGAGGCGCGACGCTCGCGCCTTATTCTCCGCTGTCGTCGCCCGGCTCGACCGGGCGACCCAGTACGCCGCGGCTTCTCGGCTCAATCACAACCGTCTCTGGAATACCGGATCGCCCGATTGAATCGGGCGATGACAGTTGTACATGTGGCGCGGGACTCTCTCCGCACCGTCGTCCCTGCGAACGCACTAGGGCATGCACATATCTTCCCGAGTCTAATCAATGACTTGCCTCTGGAGTGCAGAGAAATGCTGCACTCCGGCGGACCGACCCTCGTGAATTCTCGTCGCTGAGTGGTGAGCAAGTCTTTGATTGAGAGTCGGTTTTTAGGTTCGAAAAGATATGTGCATGCACTAGTGCGAACGCAGGGACCCATACCGCGGAATCTATCGGTGGCGCGCAGTCGTCATACCGCGCGAGAAGCGCAACTACTAATCTTTGAAACAACCACGGCCTGTGGCTATGGGTCCCGAATCTGCGCTCCGCTTGTCCGGGACGACGAGTGTTGAGAACTCGTCAAACTAACGTTTCAATTCACGCGCAGTCCTAATTCGAACTATCGATCAGACTCTCCAGCAGCCGCTTCAATTCGCTCGTCGACTTATCGCCGTAGCTCTCCAGGATGTGCTCCTCCTGGTCCACCGCGAGCGAGTTGAGCTTCTTGCACAGCACCTTGCCGCGGTCGGAGATGAACATCAGCACCTTGCGACGGTCGTTCGGGTCCTGCACGCGGTAGACCAGCGTGTCCGACACCATGCGGTCGATCATCTTGGTCAGCGTCGGATGGTTGAGCAGCACGGCGTCCGCGAGCTCGCCCATCGAGTGGCCGTTGCCATCCGACAGCACTTTCAAGATGCGCCATTGCTCGACCGGCACGCCCTCCTTGCTCAACCGCAGTTCGAGCTGCCGGTTGATCTCCCGGTTGGCTTGCGCGAGCAGGTAGGCGAGATGTTCGGTGATCGGGGAGTTTTCTTTCGACGGTTTTGCCACGGCTAAGACTTCGTCTTGACCCAATTGAGTGAATGTCTTGCAATCAATGCTGCATCTATATGCACTTCAATTGTTGAATATTCAATATTTTCAAAATAGGATCATTGCCCAACAAAAGGGCGGAAGCCGCGGCCGCCTGCTCAATGTGCTTTCAGGTCTGGTCCCAGACAGGAGTTGGCGTGCGCGCGACGGTAAACTTCCCGGCTCACGGCGGCCCGGCGTTGCCGCCGTCCTTGCTGTTCAGGAATTTGTCGTCATCGGCGGCGGATTTCGACCTGTCTCCGATCGATGCGCAGTTCATGAAGCGGCGCGGCGCGCGCAACAAGCTGCGCATCGGCAATTTTCTCACCTTCACCGGCTCGCCCGGAATCTGGGGCCCGACCTCCACCAACAGCGCGATGCTGGCGGTCGCCGAGATCAACAAGCGCGGCGGCATTCTGGGCCGCGAGCTCGAGCTGTCGATCTACGATTCCGGCGGGCCGATCGAGGACGTGGTGCGCCGCGCCGAGCAGGCGATCGCCTTCGACGAGGTCGACCTCATCATGGGCTCGCATATCAGCGCGGTCCGCGTCGCGCTGCGCAAGGTCACAGGCAGCCGGATCCCCTATATCTACACCCCGGTCTATGAAGGCGGCGAGCGCACGCCGGGCGTCATGGCGATCGGCGAGACGCCGCGCTGGCAGAGCCGGCCGGCGATCCATTGGCTCGCGGAGGTCAAGAGGGCGGCGCGCTGGTACCTGATCGGCAGCGATTACGTCTGGCCTTGGCAGTCGCATCGCGCGGTGAAGCGCTACATCAAGGAAGCGGGCGGGCAGGTCGTCGGCGAGGAGTTCGTCCCGGTCGGCGAGGACAATCACGAGCCGCATCTGGCGCGCATCCGCGCCGCCAAGCCGGACGTGGTGCTGATCTCGCTGATCGGCACCGACAGCATCACCTTCAACCGCGCCTTCGCCGAAGCGGGCCTTGCCCCCTCGACGCTGCGGCTTGCCGGCGCGATGGACGAGACCGTGCTGCTCGGCATCGGTGCCGACAACACCGAGAATTTGTTTTGCGCTTCCGGCTATTTCAACTGCATGGCCTCGCGGGCCAATGACGAGTTCCTCAGCGGTTATCAGGCCATGTTCGGTGCCAACGCGCCGCCGGTCGGCTCGGTCGGCCAGTCGAACTATGAGGGGCTGCGCTTCCTGGAGTCCGTGGCCAACCGCGCCGGATCGCTGGCCTTTCGTCCGCTGCTGAAGGCCGCGCGCAACACCGTTTACTCGGCGGGCCGCGGTCCCGTGACGCTTCGCGACGGCCGCGCCGAGATGCCGATGTATCTCGCTGAAGCCGACGGTCTCGACTTCAAGATCATCAAGACGCTCTGAGAGGCGGCTGCCGATACGCCGCAGCGGGTTTGCGAAATAATACTTGAAAAGGAAAATATTTCCGTCTCTAGTAACCACGTGAAGCCGGTTGGCCCGCGCCGTGCAGGCGCGAGCGAGAGGCTTCCGTTCAACGCCAGGGATCAAGAAGCCTCAAGGAGAGCGCCGTGACAGTTGTCCTTCCCACGCCCGCCCAACTTCGCAGCGTCGCCGAGCAGTGCGGCCTTTCGCTGTCCGACGACGACGTCGCCTCGTTCCGCGGCCTGATGCAGGGCTCGATCGAAGCCTACAATCTCGTTGCCGCGATGCCGGATGAGGTGCCGGAGGTGAAATATCCTCGCACGCCGGGCTATCGGCCCTCGGCTGAAGAGAACCCGCGCAATGCCTGGTACCGCAAATCGACGGTGAAAGGCGCCGCCAGCGGCAAGCTGAAGGGCAAGACCGTTGCGCTGAAGGACAACATCATGCTGGCCGGCGTGCCCATGACCAACGGCTCGTCGACGCTGGAAGGCTATGTGCCCGATTTCGACGCCACCATCGTCACGCGCATGCTGGATGCCGGCGCCGAGATCGCCGGCAAGACCCACTGCGAGCACTTCTGCCTGTCCGGCGGCAGCCACACCGGGTCCTACGGGCCGGTGCATAACCCGCACAAGATGGGGTATTCGGCCGGCGGCTCGTCGTCGGGCTCGGGCGTCGTGGTCGCGCTCGGCGAGGTCGACATGGCAATCGGCGGCGACCAGGGCGGTTCGATCCGCATGCCGTCCTCGTTCTGCGGCATTTACGGCATGAAGCCGACCTGGGGTCTCGTGCCCTATACCGGGATCATGCCGATCGAGATCTATGTCGACCATACCGGTCCGATGACCGCGACGGTCGCCGACAATGCGCTGTTGCTTGAAGTGCTCGCCGGCGACGACGGCTACGATTCCCGGATCAAGGCGCCAAAGGTCGAGGAGTACACCAAGGCGCTCGGCCAGGGCGTCAAGGGCATGAAGATCGGCATCCTCAAGGAAGGTTTTGAGCAGCCGGTCGCGGAGGCCGCGGTGAATGAGAGCGTGCGAGAGGCCGCAAAGCGCTTCAAGGATCTGGGCGCCACCGTAGAGACCGTGTCGATCCCGATGCACCTCCTGGGCGGCGCGATCTGGACCCCGATCGGCACCGAAGGCCTGACCCAGACCATGATGTTCGGCGACGGCTACGGCCTCAGCCGCGGCGATCTCTATTCGACCTCGCTGATGGATTTCCATCGCGGCTGGCGCCGCCAGGCCGATTCGCTGTCCGAGACCACGAAGCTGTTCATGATACTCGGCACCTACATCAACAACAATTTCGGTCCGCGCTTCTACGGCAAGGCACTCAACATCTCACGCCGGCTCGCTGCGGCCTACGACAAGGCGTTCGGGGATTACGATTTGCTCTTGCTTCCGACGACGCCGATGAAGGCGACCAAGCTGCCGGAGCCCAATGCGAGCCGCGAGGAATACGTTGCGCGTGCGCTCGAGATGATCTCGAACACCGCGCCGTTCGACATCACCCATCATCCCGCGATGTCGCTGCCCTGCGGCATGGTCGACGGCCTGCCGGTCGGCCTGATGCTGGTCGGCCGCATGTTCGAGGAATCCACCATCTACCGCGCCGCCCATGCCTTCGAGCAGATCGGCGATTGGAAGAAGATGTGAACGAGGTGTTGATGCAGACGGCTCTACCGCATGGCTAACGCGTTCGTCGCGGCGTTCGAGATCCTGAGCTTTGGTGCGATCATCGTGCTGATCGTGCTGGGGCTCGGGATCATCGCCAGCATGATGGGCATCTTCAACTTCGCGCAGGGCGAGTTCGTCCTGCTCGGGGCCTACATCACCTATCTCGCCTATGCCAAGGGCTTGCCGATCTGGGCCGGCATGGTCGCGGCGCCTTTCGTCGTCGGCGCGCTCGGCTTCGTGCTGGAGGCGCTGATCATCCGCCGCTTCTACGCCGCGCCGATCGTCGCCATGCTCGGCACCTACGCGCTCGGCCTGATCATCCGCGAATCCGTGCGCGGCCTGATCGGCGGCTTCTATCTCACCGTGCCCGAGCCGATCGGCGGCTCCATCGACATCGGCGCCATGCACATCTCGGCCTGGCGCTTCACCATCATCGTCATCACGCTGCTGGTGATGGCCGGCTGCTATCTGTTGCTGTCGCGCACCAACTTTGGTCTGCGCATGCGCGCCACGCTGGAGAATCCATCGCTGGCGCGGGCCTCGGGCATTTCCACGCCCCTGATGTACGGCGCTACCTTCGCGTTCGGCTCCGCGCTCGCCGGCCTTGCCGGCGCGCTGATCGTGCCGGTGTTCAGCCTCTACGCCGACCTCGGCCTGCGCTTCCTGATCCAGGGCTTCGTCGCGGTGATGGTCGGCGGTGTCGGCTCCTTCATCGGGCCGGTCGCGGGCGCCGGGGTCATCGGCACGCTCAGTGCCGCGCTGCCCTGGGTGATGGCGCCCGTCGTCGCCGACGTCCTCGTCTTCGTGCTTGCCATTGTCTTCATCAAATTCCGCCCGCAGGGCCTCATCGCTGGAAAAGGGGTTTAATCACATGCTCGATCGTGCTCAGCTCACGCGACGTCGCTTCCTCTCCAATTTCGCTTTCGCATCCGGCGCAGTCGCAACCGGGGTCGGCAGCTGGGTGATCCCGGCGCCCTGGGCCAATGCGGCCGAGGCCCCGATCAAGGTCGGCATCGCCACCGATCTCACCGGCCCGATCGCCTATGCCGGCAATGCCGACGCCAACGTCGCCAAGATGGTGATCAAGGAAATCAATGCGGCCGGCGGCCTGCTGGGCCGTCCGCTCGAGCTGTACATCGAGGACACCGCCTCCAACGAATCCGTGGCCCTCGGCAACGTGCGAAAACTGATTCAGCGCGACAAGGTGGACATGGTGCTCGGCGGCATCACCTCGTCGATGCGCAACGCGATCAAGGATCCGATCGTGGCGCGCGGCAAGACGCTCTACATCTATCCGCAGCTCTACGAAGGCAAGGAGTGCACGCCCTATCTGTTCTGCACCGGGCCGACGCCCGCGCAGCAATGCGACGAGTTCATCCCCTGGCTGATCAAGAACGGCGGCAAGAAGTTCGCGCTGCCGAGCGCCAACTACGTCTGGCCGCACACGCTCAACGTCTATGCGCGCAACGGTGATTGAAGCGAATGGCGGCGAGGTCGTGTTCGAGGAATATTACCCGCTCGACCAGGTCGACTTCTCCGCAACCGTCAACCGCATCGTCTCCAACAAGGTCGACGTCGTCTTCAACACCGTGATTCCGCCCGGCGTCGGCCCGTTCTTCAAGCAGCTCTATGAAGCCGGCTTCCTCAAGAATGGTGGGCGGCTCGCCTGCGTCTACTACGACGAGAACACGCTCAACATCAACCAGGCCGCGGAAATCGAGGGCCTTGCCAGCTGCCTCGATTATTTCAAGGTGTTGACCAAGGAGAATCCGTTCGACGCCAAAATCCAGGCGGCCTACGAGAAGGATTTCCCCGGCAACTTCCTGTTCGCCGCCGGCAGCGCCGCCACCGGCACCTATCGCGGCCTGAAGCTGTGGGAAGCCGCGGTGAAGGAAGCCGGCAAGATCGACCGGGAATCGGTCGCCGCCGCACTCGACCACGCCAAGATCGCCGAAGGTCCGGGCGGACCTGCCGAGATGGTGCCGGGCAAGCGGCATTGCAAGATGAAGATGTACACCGCCGTCGCCAAGGGCGGGAATTACGAGATCGTCGCGCGCAGCAACGGCCTCGTCGATCCCAAGGAATGCTGAGGCGGAATGCTGAAGTCGATGGGCGCAGTGAAACAGGCGATCCCCGCCGAGATCGGCGGGGAGGCGGACGTCGCCATGGGGAGCAGCGGGACGGCGAAGCAAGCCTCGACGCGAAAGATCCTGCCGATCGTCGAGGGCGTCGTGCTCGTCGCGGCGCTGCTCGCGCCGCTGGTGCTGCAGGACTATCTCACCGTGTTCGCGACGCGCGTGATCATCCTCGCGCTGTTCGCGCTGTCGTTCGACCTGGTCTGGGGCTATGCCGGCATCATGAGCTTCGGCCAGGCCCTGTTCTTCGGTTCGGCCGGCTATGGCGTCGCGTTGCTTGCGCGCGACCTCGACATCACCAACATCTTCCTGGTGCTGCCCGCGGGCACGCTGATCGGCCTCACCTTCGCCCTCCTGCTCGGCGGCTTCCTGCTGCTGGGGCGGCATCCCTCCAGCGTGATCTTCGTCTCGCTGGGCACGCTCACCGGCTCCTACGCCGCCGATCGCCTGGCGCGCGGCTGGTACTATCTCGGCGGCCAGAACGGCATCCCCTCGATCGCGCCGATGTCATCAGGTGGTTACGAGTTCACGGAAGGGCCGGCCTTCTATTATCTCGTGCTCGGCATTCTCGTCGTGGTCTACCTGCTCTGCCGTTTCCTGGTGCGCTCGCAATTCGGGCTGGCGCTCGCCGGCCTGCGCGAGAACGAGCAGCGCATCGCCTTCTTCGGCTACAAGGCGCAGCATCTGAAAGCCATCATCTTCACCATTGGCGGCGCCGTCGCCGGGCTTGCCGGCAGCCTCTACGCTTTTCACGAGGGCTTCGTCTGGCCCAACATGGTCGGCGTCGTAGTCTCGACCCAGGTCGTGCTCTATGTGCTGTTCGGCGGCTCCGGCACGCTGATCGGTGCCGTCATCGGCGCCGTGATCGTCGAGGGCGTCAGCTTCTGGCTCTCGGACAATTACCGCGACATCTGGCCGATCATCCTCGGCCTGCTGCTGCTGCTCGTGATCCTGTTCCGGCCGCTCGGCCTGATCAGTTTTGTCCTCGGCGAGCGTGAACGTGTCGGCAGCTTCGGTGCGAAACCGAAGGAGAAGCGCAATGCTGCTCCTTGAAGCCGCCGGCATCAGGAAAGTATTCGGCAAGCTCACCGCGCTCGATGGCGCCGCGCTCACCGTCGGCGAGAACGAGTTCCACGGCCTGATCGGCCCGAACGGCTCGGGCAAGAGCACGCTGATGAAGTGCATCGCCGGCGCCGAGGTGCCGACGCAAGGAAAAGTCTCCTTCGTCAACACCGACATCACCGCGTTCACGCCGACCGAGCGGGCGCGCGCCGGCATGAGCCTGAAATTCCAGATCACGTCCGTGCTGCCGACGCTGACGCTCTACGACAACATCCTGCTCGCGCTACAGGCGCAGTGCTCGCTGTTCGACCTCGTGTTCTCGCGTACGCGCAGCGCTTTGCACGATCAGGTCATGTCCATGCTGACGCAGTTCCGTCTCGCGAATCGCGCCTTCGATGCGGCCGCCGCGCTCTCGCACGGCCAGCAGCAGTGGCTGGAGATCGCGATGGCGCTCGCCGGCAAGCCAAAGCTATTGCTGCTCGACGAGCCCACCGGCGGCATGAGCCTGGAGGAGCGCCGCGTCACCGGCGAGCTGCTGCAACCGATCAAAGAACATTGCTCGCTCGTCATCGTCGAGCACGACCTCGATTTCATCCGCGACATCTGCGATCGCCTCACCGTGCTCGACCAGGGCAAGGTGCTGGCGTCAGGCACGGTGTCGGAGATCCAGGCCAACACATCCGTCCAGGAGATCTATCTGCGCCGTGCCTGAATTTTTGGACATCAAGCATCTCGACGCGGGCTATGGTCGCAGCCAGGTCCTGTTCGACGTCAGTCTCGGCATTCCCTGGCGCGGCGGCGTTGCCGTGCTCGGGCGCAACGGCGCCGGGAAGACCACGCTGATGAAGACCATCGTCGGCGAGCTTCCGGCGTGGAAGGGCGAGGTCGCCTTCGACGGCCGCGACATCAGCCGCCGCGCCACCCAGGAGCGCGTGCGTGCCGGCATCGGCTATGTGCCGCAGGAGCATTCGGTGTTCGCGCGCCTGTCGGTACGCGACAATCTCGCCGTCGGCTCGCTCGCGAACAAGGATGCTGCCGCGGTCGATCGCGTGCTGGCCATCTTCCCCAAGCTCGGTCAGCGCCTTGACCAGCCCGCCGGCACGCTCTCGGGCGGCGAGCGCAAGATGCTCGCCATCGGCCGCGCCATGCTGGGCGACCCAAAGCTATTGCTGCTGGACGAGCCGACCGAAGGCGTCTGGATCGGCGTGATCGAGGAGATCACCGAGCGCCTGATCGAGCTCGCCAAGACCATCGCCGTCATCATCGTCGAGCAGCACCTCGACCTCGCGCTCCGCGTCGCCGACTACGCCTATGTGCTCGACCGCGGCAGAGTCGCGCTGCAAGGCGAGGCGGGGCAGGTGAGGGGCAATCCGGAACTGATGCGGTATCTGGCGCCGTAGGGCGCGGCTCCGAGTCGCCGCCTTCAAGTCTCGCACCGCGTATCCAGCCAGTCCCGTCATCCCCGCGCAATGGCGAAGCCATTGTCGCTGGAGGCGCGAGTGGCACGATGCGCAGCATCGTGCCGCGAGCCTCGAAGGATGAAAGGCCGAGCTGTCAGCCGGGCCGTCGCCCTTCGAGGGCTGCTGAAGAAGGCCACCCCGAGCGACAACGGCTTCGCCGTTGCGCGGAGGGTGACGGGAGATATTGTCGATTGAAGAAGCGCCGAGACGGAGCGCGGCTCGCCCGGCCTACTTCATCGCACCAAAGCGGCTGTCGAACGAGTTCGACTGCACCACGGGGGCGGCGCCGGCCATCATCGGGGCACTGTCACCTGCGCCGTCCGAGACTGACGGCTTCAGCGCCGGTCGGGTCTGGGCAAGCCGCGTGTCGGGCTTCGGCGGCTCTGCCGGCTTGGCGGCGGCGACAGTCGGCTTCGGCGCGTCCTTCGCAGCGTCCTTGGACTTGTCATGCCCCGGCACGAATCGGGTCACTGCGGCCTTCAGCCTGGATGCTGCGGTCGGCGGCGTCGTGGACGTCTGGGCCGGCGCCACGGACGCTGTGGCCTGCGGCGCAGGCGTGGTGGTCGCCGTGGTGTCGGCGGTACCGAGGCCCATCTTGCGGCCGAGATTCGAGAAGAAGCCGCCGGATTTTTCTTGGGATTTCTCGGCCGGAGCAGCTGCGGCGACGCGCGTGTTGGCAGCGGGTGCGTTCACCGCGACCACTGGCTCTTCCTTCGGCCCAGGCGCGGACGCCACCGCGTCGAGATTCGGCTTGGGCGGATTGACGTGGCCGGGGATCGTGCCCGGCGCTTTCGCCATGGCCAGCATCTGCAGCGTGGTGCCTTCGGCGCCCTCGGACAGCCCGGTCGAGCCTTCCGGAATCTTGGCGGCGAACACCTTGTTCATGCCGCCGTCGATGCCGGTGTTCATGCGCGCCACCGGCGTGCCCTTGGCGACCAGCTTGGCGTATTCGGCTTCGTCCTTGGCCTGCTTCTCGCGCACGGCGCTGGCGATCTCCTCGGGGATCACATAGGCCGGACATTTCGCCGAGGCGTCGAACACAGGATCGCGCTTGGCGTCCGCCGGCTTCGCCGCGTCGAAGACGTATTTCTTCTCGCAGAAATCGACCTTCGGCTCCTGCCGCGTCACCTCGAAATGATCATAGCCTTCCTTGATCATCTTCCAGAAGGCCATGTTCGGATTGTTCCGGTGCTTGGCCATGTTCACCGGCGTCATCTTGAACGGATAGGCTTGCAGCTGAAACGCCTTCTGGCCGCCGAAGAAGGATTCGCGCCCGAGCGAATAGATCTCCGCGATCTGCTCGTCCGTCATGGCGTAACAGCCGCGCGAGGAGCAGTCGCCATGCACCATCAGCTGCGAGCCGGTGCGGCCCAAGGCCTTGTCGAACGCGTTCGGATAGCCCGTGTTGAAGGACAGATAGTAGGCCGATTGCGGATTCATCTGGCCCGGATTGATCGAGTAGAATCCTTCCGGCGCCTGGCGGTCGCCTTCGCGCACCTTGGGGCCGAGATCGCCGGACCAGCGGCAGATCGGATAGGTCTTGAGCAGCGCGAACTGGCCTGAGCGGGTCTGCTTCCAGACCTCGAGCTCGGCCTCCTGCTTGAACAGGCGCACCAGGATCGGCGATTGCAGGTCCATGTCCTTCTCGGTCATGGCGGCGATCAGCTTCGGCGGCACCGGCTGATTGGCCTTGGCGTTGGTCGCGAGCGAGATCTGGTCGCTATTGCAGCCGGCCAGCAGACCGCCGGCCGTCATCAGCGCAACCGAAGCCAAGAGCGCGCGAGCAAGCGAACGAGAAATCAAGATGGACCCCACACCGTGCCGGGCATTGAAGCGCGAACCCCAATTCTTCTGGAGCATGATCCGACCGGAAAACCGGACCCGTCATGACGGGTTTTTTCAGCTCACGCTCCAGCGCTTATGCCCTGAAGCCATTGATTAAAATTCTAACCTCTGGGTCATGTGGTCGCAACCCGAGCGGGGATCACGAGGGCGTTGGCCCAGTGGCATGGTCAACGAAGACTGAATGGACGCGACTTGGGACGTAACTTGGGCCTTTCGGCCCAATCAGGACTCAGATCGCCGATTTGGGCAAAAAAAGGGTTAATGCGGGGTTACCGGCGGGCCGTGCCTTGGGCGGTCTCGCGCCCCGGACGCAGCGCAGCGCCCTTTAGCGGTGCGCTGCTGAGCCGGGGCCCATGGCTGACCGCGAGCTCTAGGCCTGCTGGGTCCCGGCTCTGCGGAGCGTCACTTCGTGCCGCACCGCGTCCGGGACACGGAATCGAGCCCGAATCAGCCCAGTTTTCGGCCGATATCGAGGAATTTCTGCCGCCTTTGCTTGCGGATGGCGTCGCCGTCGAGGCCCCGCAGCTCGTCGAAGGCCTTGGCGATGGCATCCCCGGTGGTGGCGATCATGGCGGCGGGGTCGCGGTGGGCGCCGCCGACCGGCTCCTTCAGGATGGTGTCGATCACCCCGAAGCGGAGCATGTCCTGGGCGGTGATCTTCATGTTGTTGGCGGCTTCCTGCGCCTTGGTGCCGTCGCGCCAGAGGATGGAGGAGGCGGCCTCCGGCGAGATCACGCTGTAGATGGCGTGCTCCAGCATCAACACTCTGTTGGCGGTGGTGATGGCGATGGCGCCGCCCGACATGCCCTCGCCGGTGATGATGGCGACGTTCGGCACGGTCAGCGCCAGGCACGCATCGGTCGAGCGCGCGATCGCCTCGGCTTGTCCCCGCTCCTCGGCGCCGATGCCGGGATAGGCGCCGGCGGAATCGGCCAGCGACAGCACCGGCAGGCCGAAGCGCTCGGCCATCTCCATCAGCCGCACGCATTTGCGATAGCCTTCGGGCCGCGCCATGCCGAAATTGTGCCGGATCCGGCTCTCGGTGGAATCGCCCTTCTCCTGGCCCATCACGCAGATCGGCTCGCCGCGGAAGCGGCCGAAGCCGGCCACCAGCGCCTCGTCCTCGCCGAACTTGCGGTCGCCGGCGAGCGGGGTGAACTCGGTGATCAGGCCCTTGATGAAGTCGTTGAAATGCGGCCGCTGCGGATGCCGCGCCACCAGTGTCTTCTGCCACGGCGTCAGGTTCGTATAGAGGTCGGCCAGCGCCTGCGCCGCCTTGTCCTCGATCCGCCCGATCTCGTCGCTGATGTCGGTGCCAGTGGCGGCGAGCGCGCGCAATTCGTCGACCTTGGAGTCGAGCTCGGCGACGGGCTTTTCGAAGTCGAGATAGCTGCGCATCTGGTCTTGCATCAACTCAATATAGGGGCACGGGGCGAGAGAGCGAAGCGAGGTTGGGGTCGCGGAAAGAAGTGTAGCTTCTTCAACGAGTTGGCTTGTGCGCTCGTGGCAGGGAGCCAAATCAGTGGTGAGGCCCCGGCTCTTTCTGCGGAGATGTGGCCGAAGTCAAGGCGGTTTCGGCTGTTACCCCGGACGAGCTCTCGTGTCCCGGACGCGCTGCAGCGCTTCCATAGCGCTGCTGCGCAGAGCCGGGACCCAGCAAGCGGCATGGGCCCCGGCTCTGCAGCGCACCGTAACCCGACGATGCTTCGCATCGCCGGGAACGCTGCGCCGCGTCCGGGGCACGAGACCTGATTACTTCTCCGCCAGCGGGTGCAGGTCGCGCACCAGGCTCTTCAGCCGCTCCTCGACCACATGGGTGTAGATCTGGGTCGTGGAAATGTCGGTGTGGCCGAGCAGGGTCTGCACGATGCGCAAGTCCGCGCCGTTGTGCAGCAGGTGGCTGGCAAAGGCGTGGCGCAGCACGTGCGGGGAGACCAGGCGGGCCTGAAGCCCGGCGGCGACCGCGAGCTCCTTCAGGTCGCGGGCAAAATGCTGCCGCGTCAGATGTCCGCTCTCGCCGAACGAGGGGAACAGCCATTTCGAGGCGGCCACGCTGTTCTTCTTGTCGGCCTTTGCAGCCTCCGTCGCGGCGAGATAATCCGCCATCGCCTGCCGCGAGGCCTCGTTCAGCGGCACCAGTCGTTCCTTGTTGCCCTTGCCGCGCACCACGATCATGCGAGCGTCGCGCTTGGCCGCCGAACGCGGCAGCGCCACCAGCTCGGAGACGCGCAGGCCCGTGGCATAGAGCACCTCCAGCAGGCAATAGAGCCGCAAGGCGCGCAGCCGTTTCGAGGGCGAAGCATCTTCCGCCTCGCTCAACTCCCTGGCGCGGCGGAGCATGCGGTCGACATCGGCGATCGACAGCACCTTTGGCAGGCCACGCCCGCGCTTGGGGCCGGACAGGATCGCCGCGGGATCGTCGGTGCGGATGCGTTCGTTCAGCAGGAAGCGGTAGAGATGCCGCATCGCCGACAGCCGGCGCGCGACGCTGGTGGATTTGAAGCCGCGGGTGTCGAGATCGGCGAGATAGTCGCGCAGCGTCTGCGTTTCGGCGTCAGCAAATGTGTGGCCGACCCGGCCCAGAAACTCGGAGAAATCGGTGAGGTCGCGGCGATAGGCGTCGAGCGTGTTGGGTCCGGCGCCCTGTTCCGCCGCGAGCATGTCGAGGAACAGGCCGGTGAGCTTGGTGTCGGAGGGCTTTGCGCGCATGCCCTGGAGGCTAGCTCCTATTTCTTGAGAAACTTATCCGGCGGGATCGTCACCGTCATTTCCCGCGGCTTCGGATTGACGAAGTTCGCCAGCGCGAAGACCACGCCATAGACGATGCCGGCGATCACGGCGACGACCGTCAGGAAGCGGAACAGGCTGGGCATCGGACTGGGGTTCCGGCGAGCAAATTAACCAATGAAATCATCCAACATGTTCGTCGTTTCGTGGCAAGAGTCCACTGGCGAGGGCCCCTGTGGGGTCGTATAGGTGGCCAAACCATGCCGCCTTTGGCGGCAGATTGAGCGAGATTCATGTCTGACGCTGCGTTGCCGATCCAAGCTTCGCCTGAGGCCGATATCCTGTCGGCCCTGGGTGCGCGCTCGATCGTGCTCGTCGGCATGATGGGCGTGGGCAAATCCACCATCGGTCGCCGCATGGCTCTCAGGCTCAAGCTGCCCTTCGTCGATGCCGACACCGAGATCGAGGCGGCGGCCGGCATGACCATACCGGAGATTTTCGAGCGCCACGGCGAGACGCATTTCCGCGACGGCGAAGCCCGCGTGATCGCGCGCCTGCTGGAGGGTGGCCCCGTGGTGCTGGCGACCGGCGGCGGCGCCTTCATGCGTGAGGAGACGCGGACCCGCATCGCCGCCAAGGCGGTCTCGATCTGGCTCCGGGCGGACCACGACGTCATCATGCGCCGCGTCCGCCGCCGCGCCGACCGTCCGCTGCTTCAGACCGCCGACCCCGAGGGAACCGTGACGCGCCTCCTCACCGAGCGCGAGCCGGTCTATGCCAATGCCGACCTCACGATCGCCTCGCGCGACGTGCCGCACGACAGAATCGTCGAGGAATGCATCGCGGCGCTGCACGCCCATCTGTGCGGTGGACAGGCCGCCCAACCACCTGCCGACGTTGCGAGTGCGTTAAGATGACTGCGCCGTTGAAACATTCCGATCCCGTCAAGGTCGACGTCGCGCTGGAGAATCGCGCCTATGACATCGTCATCGGCCGCGGCGTGCTGTCGTCGCTTGGCGAACGGGTCGCAGCGTTGCGGCCGGGCGTACGCACGGCTGTTGTCACCGACCGCACCGTCGCAAAATACTGGCTCGAGCCGACCGAAGCGTCGCTTGCCGCGAGCGGCATTCCGACCTCGCGCATCGTGGTCGAGGAAGGCGAGATCTCCAAGACCTATGCGGGTCTCGAAAAGGTCAGCGAAGCCCTGATCGCTGCGAAGATCGAGCGCAACGATCTCGTCATCGCGCTCGGCGGTGGCGTGGTCGGCGATCTCGCCGGCTTTGCAGCGGCGATCCTGCGCCGCGGCGTCGATTTCGTGCAGGTGCCGACCTCGCTGCTGGCGCAGGTCGATTCATCCGTCGGCGGCAAGACCGGCATCAACTCGCCGCAGGGCAAGAACTTGCTCGGCGCCTTCCACCAGCCGGTGCTTGTCATAGCCGACACCGCCGTGCTCGACACGCTGTCGCCGCGCCAGTTCCGCGCCGGCTATGCCGAGGTCGCCAAATACGGCGTGCTCGGCGACGAGGCCTTTTTCTCCTGGCTGGAAAAGAACCATTCCGACATCTTCAAGGGCGGTTCGGCGCGCGAGCATGCGATCGCGACCTCCTGTCGCGCCAAGGCCGGAATCGTCGCGCGCGACGAGCGCGAGACCGGCGAGCGTGCGCTGCTCAATCTTGGCCACACCTTCGGCCACGCGCTGGAAGCGGCGACCGGCTTCTCCGACCGCCTGTTCCACGGCGAGGGCGTCGCGATCGGCATGACGCTGGCGGCGCAGTTCTCGGCCAGGCTCGGCATGATCGGCGAGCTGGACGCGGCGCGTGTCGAACGCCACCTGATCGAGATAGGCCTGCCGACACGCCTGCAGGACATCGCGGGCTTTGCGCAGGAAGGGCTTGCCGATGCCGACGCGCTGATGGCCCTGATGGCGCAGGACAAGAAGGTCAAGCGCGGCAAGCTCACCTTCATCCTGCTGGAGGCCGTGGGCCGCGCGGTGATCGCGAAGGATGTCGAGCCGGCGCCGGTGCGCGACTTCCTGAGAGAGAAGCTCGCGCAGTGATGGCGGGGCCGTTCAGATCGGCCGCCCGCGAAACGGCGGGGAATGCCGGGGCGGTCGCGAGGCAAACATGAGTTCGATTTCGATCAATCTTCTGCTTGCGGCCCTCCTGCTCGCGGCCAACGCGTTCTACGTGGCTGCCGAATTCGCGCTCGTGAAGAGCCGCGGCTTTCGCGTCAAGGCCATGGTCGAGCAGAACCGCTTCGGCGCGCGCCTGCTGCAGACCATGATGGGAAACATCGAATCCTATCTCGCCTGCTGCCAGCTCGGCATCACCATGGCCTCCCTCGGGCTCGGCTGGATCGGTGAACCGACCGTGTCTGCGCTGCTGAGCCCTGTCCTCAGCCCGCTCGGACTGTCGGAGGCCACGCTGCACTTCACCTCGTTCGTTGCGGGCTTCCTGGTCTTCTCCTCGCTGCACATCATCATCGGCGAGCAGGTGCCGAAGACGCTCGCGATCAGGGAGCCGATGCCGGTGTCGCAGTGGATCGCGTATCCGCTTCATGCCTCCTACCTGGTGTTCTATCCGCTGAGCTGGTGTCTGAACACGGCGTCGAGCGCGATCCTGCGTCTGATCGGCGTCCAGGAGTTTTCGCAGCACGAGATCCTGACGGATTCCGAGATCGAGGGGCTGGTCGAGGAATCGGCAGTGCACGGCAAGATCGAGAGCGGCGAGGCCGAATACATTCACAACGTCTTCCGCCTCGGCGAGCTCACCGTGTCCGACGTGATGGTTCACCGCACCGCCATGGTGATGATCAATGCCGACCTGCCGCCGGAAGAGTTGGTGCGGGAGGTGCTGGCCACCGAATATACCCGCATTCCGCTGTGGCGCGACAAGTCGGAGAACATCATCGGCATTCTGCACGCCAAGGATCTGTTGCGGGCCATTCGCGCCTCCGAGGGCGATACCTCGCGCATCGACGTCACCACCATCATGCTGCCGCCCTGGTTCGTGCCGGAGATGCGGCCGATCTCCCAGCAGCTCAAGGCGTTCCGCCGCCGCAAGACCCATTTCGCGCTCGTCGTCGACGAGTATGGCGAGGTCGAAGGCCTCGTGACCCTGGAAGACATTCTGGAGGAGATCGTCGGCGATATCTCCGACGAGCATGACGTGGTCGTCGCCGGCGTGCGCCGCCAGCCCGATGGCTCCGTCGTGGTCGACGGCTCGGTCCCGATCCGCGATCTCAACCGTGCGCTGGACTGGCACCTGCCCGACGAGGAGGCAACGACTGTGGCGGGCCTCGTCATTCACGAGGCGCGCTCGATCCCCGACCGCGGCCAGAGCTTTACCTTCCACGGCTTCCGCTTCCGCGTCCTCCGCCGCGAACGCAACCGCATCACCGCGCTCCGTATTTCACCGGTGCCGCGGGAGACGGAGCTGGAAGAGGTCAAGCCGAGAAGGGCCGGGACGTCGTTCTGATTTCTTTCTTACCCTCCCCTGGAGGAGGAGGGTCGATCGCGCGCAGCGCGAGCGGGGTGGGGTGATCTCTCCACGCGGGCGCTGTTCGTGTGGAGAAATCACCCCACCCCGCTGCGCATTGCGCTTCGCTCCATGCGCAGCGACCCTCCCCCTCCAGGGTAGGGCTATCGCATGTGGCCAAGAAGCTCGAAGAGAAAGGCATCGTTCCATCCGGCGCGCTTAAGCTTGAGGCGCAAGGAGGTGGTTGTATCGGGATGGGCTCTGGCGACATTGAGGGCAAGACGCCGGAGTACGGCAAGGTTGGCCGGGGCGTTGTCCTTGCGGTTGCGGGCCAGATCCTCGTCGAGGACGACGTCGAGCGGCCAATGCAGGCCGTTTTCGATGGTCCAGTGAGTACGGACGATACGCAGAACATCCTTGGAGCTGTAGGCTTGGCTCATCAGGAAGAAGCGCTCGATGGCCTTGTCTTTGCCGCGCTTGCTGGTGATCCTGGCCACGGCCTTGATCCCGGGAAAGTCGTGCTTTTGCGCCATGTCCTTGACCGGTGCGACAACGGCAGTGCGCCTTTCCTTGCGCCCGTGATCGGCATCGGTGGTGGTGGTCGCTCTGGTTCCCTTGCGCGTTGCGGCACCGATGGCAGCCTTGGCGTCGGCCAACAGCGCCGGCTGGTTCTCCTTCACCGCCAGCACGTAATCGCCGCGCCGTGCCACAATCGCTTTGGCCATGCCGCGATGGCAATGCAGCGCATCGGTCGTCACCACGCAGCCTTTGAGCTGCAGAAGTTCGATCAACTGCAACGCGCCGGCAGCTTCGTTGTTGTTCGGCGCCTGCACGTTGGCCAGCGCCATGCGGGTCTGCGCCGCCCAAGCGGTCACCATGACGGGCGGCATATGGCTCTTGCCGCGCTCGTAGCCGCGCCGCAGCGCTTTGCCGTCGAGCGCGATCACTCCCCTCGGTTGTTTGATCTTCGCGCCTTCCGCAAAGGCCTTCATGAAGCGCTGGAAGGCTTTCTCGAACGCTGCCGGATCGAGCATGCGGAACACGCGGCTGAACGTGTCGTGGCTCGGCAGACCATGCTCGAGCACCAGCACACCCTCCCAAAGATAGGCCTTCATCCGCGCAAACAGCGCCATGTCGGTGCAACTCGTTGCCCCACACAGCGTCGCCATCAACGCAATGAACAAAATCTCCGTCAGATCGTGCAGCGCATTGTCCGCGCGCGGGTCCGGCAATTCCTCGAAGCACTCCGCAAATCGGTTCATCGGCCGCTCCATCCGAATCAGGAGCTACCTTCAGAATCAATTTCTCGCCGCTTCGCAATGACTTACAGAATCCCACATGCGATTCCCCTGCCCTCCAGGGGAGGGTAGGAAGATCATTCCCCCGGCGCCTGCGCATTGATCGCGAGCGCGTGGACGCTGCCGGAGAGTTCCGCGGCGAGCGCCGAATTTATCATGCGATGGCGGTCGACCCGGCTCTTCCCTTTGAAGGCGGCAGACACGATATACACACGGAAGTGCGTCTCGCCGCCCGGCCGATGGCCGGCGTGGCCCTCATGCAAATGTGACTCGTCGACGACTTGCAGGCTTTCAGGCGTGAAAGCTTCCTGCAACTTGTTGCTGATAGTGTCTTTCATAGCCATGTGTGCCATTAAGGTGCGTGATCGCGCCCCGTCAATACCCGGACGTCCGAGGTCACTTCGACCGGGTGCTCAGCGAATTGCAATGTCAAGACTTGAAGGTTTTTGCGTTGCGTAGTCAAAGTCAGCCATGCCGATCGATTCATCAAAGTTCTTCGACTCCATCCGCGTGAAGCCGCGGGGCAAGCAGCCGGAAGCGAAGCCGCGCGAGACCACGGTCGCCTGCGAATGGGCCGGCTGCCAGAACAAGGGCAGCCATCGCGCGCCGAAGGGACGCGAGAACCAGCGCGAATACTGGCACTTCTGCCTGGACCACGTGCGCGAGTACAACCAGAACTACAATTTCTTCTCCGGCATGAACGCTGATGCGGTCGCGCGCTATCAGAAGGATGCGCTGACCGGCCATCGACCGACCTGGAAGATGGGCGCCAATGGCGGCAAGAAGAATGCGGAAGCCGAGATCGACATGGCGTCCGATCCGTTCAGCATGTTCAGCGAGATCAACGGCCGCGCCAACTGGCGCCGCGGGCCCGAAGCGCAGCCCAAGGCCGAGACGCGCAAGGTGATGAACGCCGAGCGCAAGGCGCTGCAGGTCATGGGCCTCGGCCCCGACTCCACGCTTGCCGACGTCAAGACCAAGTACAAGGCCCTGGTCAAGCAGCACCACCCCGACGCCAACGGCGGCGACCGCTCCACCGAAGACCGCCTGATCGAGATCATCAAGGCGTATAACTATCTGAAGACGGTGGTGCGGGAGGCGTAAGGCCTCGCGAATTCAAGTGTAATTATCGTAGGGTGGGCAAAGCGAAGCGTGCCCACCGCTTCTGTTGCATTTTCAGATCGATGGTGGGCACGGCGCCAGTGCGCCTTTGCCCACCCTACGATTCCCGGACTCGCGGAGATATCCGCGATACATCACCCCTCCGGCATCGCCCCCACATACGATGAGCTCGGCCTAATCAACCGCCCCGTGCGCTGCTGCTCGCGCGCATGCGCGGTCCAGCCTGCGCTGCGTGCCACCGCGAAGATCGGCGTGAACGCCTGCCGTGGAATCGCCAGCGCATCGAGCAGGATCGCGGTGAAGAACTCGACATTGGTCTCCAGCGGCCGATCCGGGTTCTTCTTGCGCAGCGCGCTGCGGATATAGGCCTCGACCTCGCCGGCAAAGGGCAGGTCGGCGCCTTCAGCCGAAAGCCGCTCGATCGCGGCCTTGAGCACGTCGGCGCGCGGATCGCGCACGCGATAGACCCGATGGCCAAAGCCCATCAGCCGTTCGCCGCGCGCGAGCGCCGCATCCACCCATGGCCGGATGCGCTCGCTGGAGCCGATCGCGTCTAACATCTCCAGCACCGGCTCCGGCGCGCCGCCATGCAGGGGACCGGTGAGTGCGCAGTAACCGGCAGTGACGGCGGCGAACAGGTCGGCCTGGGTCGAGGCCACCACACGCGTGGTGAAGGTCGAGGCGTTCATGCCGTGATCGCAGACCGTGACGAAATAGGCATCCAGTGCTGCGACCTCGCGCGGCTCCGGCGCGGCGCCGCGCAGCGCCCGCAGCGTATCGGCCGCATGGCTTGCATTCGGATCGGGCGCGACCGGCGGTAGTCCCTTGGCGCGACGAACCAGCGCGCCTGCGATCACCGGAAACGCGCCGACGATCGTCGCCTCGTGCTCCAGCCCGTTCTCGGCGCGAAGCCCGGCGACCGCGGCCCGGAACCCGTCGACGATGCCCATGCCGTGCGTCGCGGACAAGAGGTCGGGTAACCGCGCAAAGGCGCGCTCGCGCGCCACGCCGAGGCTTGCCCGCACATTGGCTTCGCTCAAGCCGGTCTTGCTCGCGCCGTTCCAGAGCCGGGCGGTGACGCCCTCAAAACTCGACTGGCTTGCGAGCCGGCCGACATGTTCGCCGGCGATGATCAGCTCGCCGCGATCGCCATCGACATGGCTCAGCACGGTCTCAGCCGCGGGAACGCCGTCCAGCCCGATCTGGCTTTTGGTGAGGTGGATATTCATGGCCTGTCTCCTTTCACGGCGGAAAGATCGGGCCTCTCGACAGATTGATCAATCTTGATTACGTAAATCAATATGAAAAATTCCGATGGGCTGTACCTTTCCGCCCGGGAAGCCGCCGCCGAGCTCGCGATCTCGCCGGCCACCCTCTACGCCTATGTCAGCCGCGGCCTGATCCGCTCCGAGCCGACGCCGGACTCGCGAAAAAACCGCTATCGCGCCGAGGACGTCCGGGCGCTGAAGGAGCGTCGCGTGCCGTCGCCGGAGCCGCGCGGCCTGCGCAGCTTCGACGCCGACCTGCCGGTGATGGACACCGAGATCTCGACCATCACCGAGGAGGGCGCGATCTATCGCGGCGTCAATTGCGTCGATCTTTCCCAGAGCGACACGCTGGAGCACACCGCGACGCTGCTCTGGGACGTCTCCGGCGTCGATCCGTTCGCGCCCGACAATCAGCCCGAGATTTCCGAGGAGATGCGCACGATCGCAGCGGCCGCGCGCCGGGCGGCGCCGATCGACCGCGCCATCGCCGTGCTGGCCCTGGCCGCGAGCGCCGATCCCCGCGCTTTCACTCGTGCGCCCGATGGCCGCGCCATGGTCGGCGCGCGCATCGTCCGCCTGCTGGTCGCGACCATGCTCAATGCCGAGCCGTCGGCCGAGCCGCTGCATCAGCAGGTCGCGCGGGCCTGGGCGGCGGACAACAAGCATGCGCCCGATCTGATCCGCCGCGCGCTCGTGCTGCTGGCCGATCACGAGCTGAACGCCTCGACCTTCACCGCGCGCTGCGCGGCCTCGACCGGCCTTAATCTCTACGACTCCGTCATCGCCGGCCTTGCCGCGCTGAAAGGGCCGAAGCATGGCGGCGCCGGCGTGCTGGCCTCGCAGCTCGTCAAGACCCTGGTCGACCGCGACGTCGAGCCGATGGTGCGCGAGCGCGTCGCGCTCGGCGAACGTTTCGCCGGCTTCGGCCACGGCGTCTACAAGCGCGGCGATCCCCGCGCGCAATCGCTGCTGAATGCGCTCTCGCGCGCCGGCGCGCCGCGTAAATTCACCCGCGAGCTGCCGGAGCGCATCGCGGAAGCAACCGGCGAATTCGTCAACATCGACTATGCGCTCGCGGTGCTGGTGCACGCGCTGCGCCTGCCCGCCGGCAGCGAGCTCGCGCTGTTCGCGATGGCCCGCAGCGTCGGCTGGATTGCACATGCCAGCGAGCAATTGCAGTTCGGCAAGCTGATCAGGCCGCGGGCGCGGTATGTGGGACCGGCACCGGGGCGAAGGGCGGGGAGTTAGGTTAGGTCCCGAACAGCGCGAAGCGGCGAGGCGCACTGCCACCCTCCCCTGGAGGGGGAGGGTCGATCGCGCGCAGCGCGAGCGGGGTGGGGTGATCTCTCAAGATGGGCACTGTTGGATGTGGAGCGACCGTCACCCCACCCCATCGCCCGTTTCGCTGCGCTCAACGTGCGCCGACCCTCCCCCTCCAGGGGAGGGTAAGAGCGACGCCCGTGGCTTGACTGTTGCGACGATGGCGTTTTGCCGGCGGCGATAGATCCAGACCGCCACGCCCAGCACGATCGCAACCCCAACCACGGTCAGAATCCAGATGTGCTTGCCGATATGGGCGTGATGATGCAGCCCGGCATATTCGTGCAGGGCCGAGACCGCCAGCACGCCCGGCAGCACGTGTGCGGGCGCCCAGGCCAGGATCGCCGGGATGTTCACCGCGTAAAATTTCGCGGGTGCCATGCCCAGCGCGCCGGCGGTTACGGGGACGAAGGCGCGGATCGGGGGCACGAAGCGGGCGAAGAACACGGCCCAGGTGCCGAAGCGGTTGAAGAAGCTTTCGCTCTCCGCGACCACGCGCGGATAATTGGTCAGTGGCCAGGTGTTGAGGATATCGCGCTGCCGCCGGTGCCCGATCCAATAGGCCGAGCCGTCGCCGAGCACCGCGCCCAGCACGGCCGCCAGCAGCACCCATGGCAGCTGCAGCTCGCCGCCCGGCACCAGGGCGCTCAGCGCCAGGATGATGGTCGAGCCGGGGATCACCGACCCCACCACCGGAACGGCTTCGAGCAGCGCCGCCAGGAACAGGGTCAGATAGCCCAGCCATGCATGGGCCGAGACGAATGAGATGAGGGGATCGAGGAAGGACGTCACGTCGTCTCTGCGGCGGGCTGGAGCATTGGAGTTTAGACCCTACCTAAGTAAGCGCATGCGGCAAACGTGCCATTTGGGCAGGCAGAGACGTTACCCCGCCCGAAATTCGGGCGTGATTCGCAACGCAGCCCTCCAAAATCTGCGTTCCTTGCCTATCTAAATGAAAAGACAATGGAACTTTGATTGGAGGGCGGGCTTCTGCCCGCCACTTGTCTCTGATAGGTTGCTTTCCAGCACCCAGCCGCAGCCAACGTGCGAATAACCGGTTTCGGGACCGCCCGGGACCTCGGAGGATTGATGACGACCGCCGCCCTGTCCAAAGTTGAGGAAGTTTCCGGTCTGCCCGACATGAAGGTGTCGGTGCGCCAGGTGTTCGGGATCGACAGCGATCTCGAAGTCCCCGCCTATTCCGAAGTCGATCCTCATGTGCCCGAAGTCGATTCCGATTACCGCTTCGACCGCGCCACCACGCTCGCCATTCTCGCCGGCTTCGCCAAGAACCGCCGCGTCATGGTGACCGGCTATCACGGCACCGGCAAATCCACCCATATCGAGCAGGTCGCGGCGCGCCTGAACTGGCCCTGCGTGCGCGTCAACCTCGACAGCCACATCAGCCGCATCGATCTCGTCGGCAAGGACTCCATCGTGGTCCGCGACGGCAAGCAGGTCACCGAATTCCGCGACGGCATTTTGCCCTGGGCGCTGCAGAACAACGTCGCGCTGGTGTTCGACGAATACGACGCCGGCCGCCCCGACGTGATGTTCGTGATCCAGCGCGTGCTGGAAGTCTCGGGACGTCTGACGCTGCTCGACCAGAACAAGGTGATCAAGCCGCACCCGGCGTTCCGCCTGTTCGCCACGGCGAACACCGTCGGCCTCGGCGACACGTCAGGCCTCTATCACGGCACCCAGCAGATCAACCAGGGCCAGATGGACCGCTGGTCGATCGTCACCACGCTGAACTACCTCAGCCACGACGAGGAAGTCGAGATCGTGCTGGCCAAGGCCAAGCACTATCGCACCCAGGAGGGCCGCGACATCGTCAACAAGATGGTGCGCCTCGCCGATCTCACCCGCAACGCCTTCGCCAACGGCGACCTGTCGACGGTGATGAGCCCGCGCACGGTGATCACCTGGGCGGAAAACTCCGACATCTTCGGCGATATCGGCTTTGCCTTCCGCGTCACCTTCCTCAACAAGTGCGACGAGCTCGAACGTCCCCTGGTCGCCGAGTTCTATCAGCGCTGCTTCAACGCGGAGCTGCCGGAATCGGCGGTGAACGTGGCGCTGAGCTGACCCAACCACGATGTCGTCCCGGACCAGCGAACGCAGTGAGCGCCGATCCGGGACCCATAACCCCAGGGCGGCGTTGTGGCGCGAGCTATCAATTCCACCATTCGCCAAACGACGTCCTGTTATGGGTCCCCGCGCCCCGTGCGCAATTGCGCACCAGGCGGGGACGACGGCTCAGGTTGAGCCTGGGACGACGGTGAGATCGAGATGAGCACCACCTCCAACTCCAAATTCCGCAGCAACAAGGAAGCGCCGACCGAGCCGTTCAAGCGCTCGGTCGCTTCCTGCCTCAAGGCGATTGCGAAATCGCCCGAGCTCGACGTCTCCTTCGCCGCCGAGCGCCCGGGCCTTGCGCCGGGCAAGGCGCGGCTGCCCGAGCCGGCGCGGAAAATGACCAAGCGTGATGCCGCGATCGTTCGCGGCCACGCCGATTCCATCGCGCTCAAGCTCGCCTGTCACGATCCCAAGGTTCATCGCAAGCTGATGCCCGGCAATCCGCAGGCCCGCGGCGTGTTCGAGGCGGTCGAGCAGGCTCGCGTCGAGGCGATCGGTGCGCGCCGCATGGCCGGCGTTGCCAAAAACCTCACCGCGATGCTCGATGATCATTTTCACCGCGGCAAGTTCGACGAGATCACCGACCGCGCCGATGCGCCGCTCGCCGACGCCCTGGCGATGCTGGTGCGCGAGCGCCTGACCGGCATGGCGCCGCCGACGGCCGCGAGGAAGATGGTCGATCTCTGGCGTCCTATTCTCGAAGACAAGATCGGCAGGCGGCTCGACCGGCTCGACGGCGTGCTCGAGGACCAGACCAAGTTCGGCGACGCCGTGCACGACCTGCTCTCGGCACTCGAGCTCGGCGACGAGCGCAGCGCCGACAGCGAGGACAATGACGAGAACGACGAGAACCAGGACGGCGACAACGACCAGTCCGGCGCCGAAGGCTCGCCCGATTCCGACGCCGCGCAGGAGATGAGCGCCGACCAGGCGCAGACGACCTCGGAGGAGATGAGCGAGAGCGCGATGGAAAGCGCGCAGGCCTCGACCTCGGATACGTTCGACGACGGCGAGCTCGGCGACGACGAGACGCCGGGCGAGGCGACGCGTCCGAACGCGCACGGCAGGAACGAGCCGCGCGGGCCGGAATATCACGCCTTCGCGCCCAAGTTCGACGAGGTGATCGCGGCCGAGGATCTCTGCGATCATGACGAGCTGGAGCGGCTGCGCGCCTATCTCGACAAGCAGCTCGCGCATCTGCAAGGCATCGTCGCCCGCCTCGCCAACCGGCTGCAGCGCCGCCTGATGGCGCAGCAGAACCGCGCCTGGGAGTTCGATCTCGAAGAGGGCATCCTCGACCCCGCGCGCCTGTCGCGCGTGGTCACCGATCCCTATCATCCGCTGTCCTTCATGCACGAGAAGGAGGCGACGTTCCGCGACACCGTGGTGACGCTGCTGCTCGACAATTCCGGCTCGATGCGCGGCCGCCCGATCACGGTCGCCGCGACCTGCGCCGACATCCTTGCGCGCACGCTGGAGCGTTGTGGCGTCAAGGTCGAGATCCTCGGCTTCACCACGCGCGCCTGGAAGGGCGGGCAATCGCGCGAGGCCTGGCTTGCCGCCGGCAAGCCGGCCAATCCCGGCCGCCTCAACGATCTCCGCCACATCATCTACAAATCCGCCGATGCCCCCTGGCGCCGTGCGCGAAAAAACCTCGGGCTGATGATGCGCGAGGGGCTGCTGAAGGAGAACATCGACGGCGAGGCGCTGGACTGGGCGCACAAGCGCCTCCTGGCGAGGGCCGAGCAGCGCAAGATCCTGATGATGATCTCGGACGGTGCGCCGGTCGACGATTCCACGCTGTCGGTCAATCCCGGCAACTATCTCGAGCGGCATCTGCGCCACATCATCGAGGAGATCGAGACCCGCTCGCCGGTCGAGCTGATCGCGATCGGCATCGGCCATGACGTGACGCGCTATTATCGCCGCGCGGTGACGATCGTGGACGCCGAGGAGCTCGGCGGCGCCATCACCGAAAAGCTCGCCGAGCTGTTCAGCGAGACCAACACGGCGCCCACGCAAGCACCCGGTCGCCCACGACGCAAATTGCATTCGTGAGCACGCTATCATCCCGCCGCAGCTTTCTCGGGCACGCAGCGGCGGGATTTTCAACTCTCGCAGTCTCCGGCTTGGCGCGGGCGCAAGGTGCGGCCGAGCCGCCGCCGCGCGCGCAGGTCGAGCACGCCGTCGCCGCGCCCGTCAGCGTCGAGGTCAACGCGCGCGCCATCCCCAATTTCGAGCCGCGCGACCGCTCGCGCACGCGCTTCGGCTCGCTGGAATATCGCAGCGGCCTGGTGCTGACCTCGTCCTATCGCGGCTTCGGCGGATTGTCCGGCATCCGCTTCCTCGACAGCAAGGGCGAGCGTTTCCTCGCGATCTCCGACCAGGCCGGCTGGTTCACCGGCACCATCCGCTATTCCGGCCGCGAGATGATCGGGCTTGCTGACGTCGAGGCGGCGCCGCTGCTCGGCAGCGAGGGGCGGCCGATCACGGACAAGCACCTCTGGTGGGATTCGGAATCGCTCGCGCGCGACGGCAACCTCGTCTATGTCGGGCTCGAGCGCGTCAACCAGATCCTGCGCTACGATCTTGCCAAGGGCGGCACCCGCGCCCGCGGTGAGGTGATCGGCATTCCGCCCGCCTTGCGCAAGCTGCCCTACAACAAGGGGCTGGAGGCGATGGTGGTCGTGCCCAAAGGCAAAGACCAGAACTTGCCGCTCGCGGGCACCTTGATCGCCTTCTCCGAGCGCGGGCTCGACGCCGACGGCAATCTCGTCGCCTTCCTGATCGGCGGCTCCACGCCCGGCCAGTTCAGCGTGCGCCGCACCGAGAACTACGACATCAGCGATGCCGTGCTGCTGCCCTCCGGCGAGCTGCTCATCCTCGAACGCAAATTCTCCTGGTTCACCGGCGTCAACATCCGCATCCGCTCGATCCCGCTGAAGGGAATCGCGCCGGGTGCGCTGGTCGACGGCCCCGCGCTGTTCGCCGCCGATCTCGGCCACGAGATCGACAACATGGAAGGCATCGACGCCCACGTCACGCCCGACGGCGAGACCGTGGTGACGCTGATCTCCGACGACAATTTCTCGATGCTGCAACGGACCTTGCTGCTGCAATTCACGCTGGCGGAGTAGGGCCGTCTATCTCCCAGTCATTGCGAGCGCAGCGAAGCAATCCAGACTGCCTCCCCGGAAAGACTCTGGATTGCTTCGCTGCGCTCGCAATGACGAGGGGGGCTAGCTCGCGTCAAACCGCCATTGCCGGAATGCACGCCGAGGCGGCCCGCCATTCCCCCGTGCGCCTAGCAATCCGCGCGTCTCTCACTACACTCCTCGCATTGCCCCTCCACCCCCCGGAACCCCCCGCATGAGCGCCCTGTTTAATCCGATCAAGCTGCGCGGCCTGACCTTGAAGAACCGCGTCGTGGTGTCGCCGATGTGCCAGTATTCGGCCGACGACGGCGTCGCCACCGACTGGCACTTCACCCACATCAACAATCTCAGCCTATCGGGCGCTTCGATGTTCTGCATCGAGGCGACGCATGTCGAGGCGATCGGCCGCATCACGCCGGGCTGCCTCGGGCTCTACAGCGATGCCTGCGAGGCCGCGCTGAAGCAGATCCTCAGCTCGGTGCGCAAGCATTCCTCCACTGCGGTCGCGATGCAGCTCGCCCATGCCGGCCGCAAAGCCAGTAGCGCGCGGCCCTGGGACGGCGGCCAGCTGATTGCGGAGGGGCACGGCGGCTGGCAGACGGTGGGGCCGTCGGCGGTGCCGCACAAGGAGGGCGAGGCCGCCCCCCTGGCGCTGGATGCGGCAGGTCTGAAGCGCATCCGCGAGGCCTTCGTCGACTCGACCAAGCGCGCCGCGCGGCTCGGCATCGACGCCATCGAGGTGCATGGCGCGCACGGCTATCTCCTGCATCAATTCCTGTCGCCGATCTCCAACCGGCGCACCGACGAATATGGCGGCGCGCTCGCGAACCGCATGCGTTTTCCGCTCGAAGTGTTCGACGCGGTGCGCGCCGCATTCCCGCACGACAAGCCGGTCGGCATGCGGGTGTCTTCGACCGACTGGGTCGAGGGCGGCTGGGATCTGGCGCAGACCATGGAATTTGCGAGAGCGCTGAAGGCGCGCGGCGTCGATTGGATCGATGCCTCCTCCGGCGGCGTCTCGCCGCTGCAGAAGATTCCGCTCGGCCCCGGCTATCAGGTGCAGTTCGCAGAAGCCATCCGCCGCGAGACGGGATTGCCCACCATCGCCGTCGGCCTGATCACGGATGCCAAGCATGCCGAGGAGATCGTCACATCCGGCAAGGCCGACATGGTCGCGCTCGCCCGCGGCATGCTCTACGACCCGCGCTGGGCCTGGCACGCCGCCGCCGAACTCGGCGGCGAGGTCGAGGCCCCGCCGCAATATTGGCGCTCGCAGCCCTCGACGCAAAAGGCGCTGTTCGGCAAGACCACCTTCGGGGCGAGGTAGCCGTTTCGCGCTGACTGAGTATGTGGCGCCGCGCCCGCGCCACTTACTCCGTCATTGCGAGCGCAGCGAAGCAATCCAGAATCCCTCCGCGGAAAGACTCTGGATTGCTTCGCGGAGCCTGTCATCGGGCCGCGCTTCGCGCGGACCCGTTGGCTCGCAATGACGATGGAGAGGCAGGCGTACATCACAGGTCCAGGTCGCGTCCCTGCGAGATCGGGACCCACCCCTCACGCATCCGTAAAACTCCTCGCCTTCCACCTCCCCCAAAACTGGCCTAACCTCTCTGCCCTCAACGCCTCGCGGAGGCCGGCCATGCGTTTTGGTGTTCGTAAAACTGCCCATGTGTTCGAGCGCGTCGGTCTTGCGATGGCGGGGGCCGCGTGCGGATTGTTCGTCGGCGCCTATGTGGGATCTGCGATCCCCACGCTCACCACGCAGGGATTCCTGCTGCTGATGATGGCCTTGGGCGCCGTCGGCTTCTATCTCGGCATCGACACGCCGCAAATGCCTTTCGACGACGCACACGGCGAGATCGACGCCGCGGAATTTCTCAGTTCGGCCGGCACGCTCTGCGCCACGCTGACCGCGCTCGGCTCCGTCGCCGTGATCGTGCTCCGGCTCGATCCGCACATGGCCTGGACCTGGCTCGTCTTCGCCGGCTGGATCGCCGGCGTCGCCATGCAGATCGTCGCCGGCGCCAAGTCCAGGATGCGGAAGTAGCTTCGCCAATTGTTGGAAGAGATCGTGCCGCAAGCACGCTGCGTTCCCTCCCCCCTTGCCGGGGAGGGCTAGGGAGAGGGGTAGCCACACGACGAGCTCTTGCGAGTTGCGCGACGCTCTGTGGCGCCACCTCGCATGCGACCAACACCCTTTGCTGGGCCACCCCTCTCCCCAACCCTCCCCCGCAAGGGGGGAGGGAGCCGAGCGGAGTGCTTGGCGAGACTTATGTTTGCCAGCTACAGCGCTCCCTCAAAACACCACGCCCACCCGCGTGCCGCGCTTCCACGCAATCCGGCAGCGCTTCTTGGTGTTGACGTGGAGCAGCTCGAACCGATCGGGAATCTTCACCTGCCCGCCGAGATCGACGCAGGCCCCGCCGGGCGAATAGTCGATCAGCGTGCACGGGATCACCGGCGCGCGCGGGTCGGTGATGATCTTGGCCTGTCGCGAGACCAGCCCTGCGGGCTTCACGCGGACAAATTTGCGCGGATGCATTGGCACGTCTCCTCCAATTCCGCAGGTTTCGCGGCGGGTGGTTCGTCCCAATGATCGGAAAGAGATGATGCGATCCGGCTAAGGTTGGCGGGAGAATTTTAACGAAAAGTGTCGGCGAATGGCAAAAGTAGCGGTAGCGCGGTGCGCTCCCCCTCTCCCAAAGGGGGAAACGGCGATGTGGCGCGCGTCTGCCTCCCCACCGTCATTGCGAGCGAAGCGAAGCAATCCAGAAATCCCTCCGCGGAGGCAGCCTGGATTGCTTCGCTTCGCTCGCAATGACGCCGTGGCGGGTGGAGCCCACTCACCCCGTCACGCCCTCCTGCACCTCCGCCCCCAGCTCCACCCCCGGCCCCACCGGCATCGGCACTGTCACGTACTCCTTCGGCAGATTCACCGGCCGGTAGTTCGGCTCCACCGCCATCCGCTTCAACACGCTCTCATGCACATGCGCGCCTTCGGGGATGACGCGCGGCTCGCTGTCGGGGATGTAGAAGCCGAAAGTGACCTTCCGCTCCGGCCACTCCTTGTACTTGGCGCTCTTCGGCAAGTATTCCAGCACGCGCCAGGCCGCATTCATGGAATCGTGCAGCATGCCCGTCTGCCCCGTGTAAGCCGGCTCGACATATCTGAACGGCGAGTTCTTGCGCTGGACGCCCCAGGCGAGCTGGTTCACCGTGCGCGGGTTGAACTTCAGCCCGGCCTTCTCGGCCTCCGCGATCATCCAGATCAGCGGATATTTGGAGTCCCCGCTCTCGGCCTCCGGATAACCGCCGCCGACGTCGCAATGCACGCCGGCGAACCACACCTGCAGAATGTCCTGCGGCACCTTCTTCTCATCAGGCACGTAGCGGTTGCTCCAGAACTCCTGCGGCTCCCAGTACTTGTTCAGGCGGAACATGCGGCGCCGCTCGTCGATCGCGATCGCCTGCCGGAAGATCTTGACGCTCGGATTACGCCGCGTGAAGGCGAGCTCCTCCAGGCTGAACAGGAAGAACAGATTGTCGCGCCGCGGCACGATCACGCTCGCCACCGTGTCCCAGACGCCGACGAAGTGGATGGTCGGCCAGCGCGTCGAGGTGATGCGCGCGAACTGGGCGGCGAGGTCGAACTCGTCCTTCGGCAGCGGCCCGCTCTCGTCGACGGCGACGTCCTTGAGGTCCTCGATGTCGTTGCCGCGCCCGGTGCCGGAATATTGCTTGTAGGCGACGAGGCCGCTCCCAGCGAGGTTCGCCTGCTCCGGCGAGATCAGCCCGATCTTGTGGATCAGCCCCGCCAGCACGCGAACCGTGTAAGCCCCGCGCGAGAAGCCGAACAGATAGATCTTGTCGCCGGGCGCATAATGCTGAACCAGGAAGCAATAGGCGCTGAGCACGTTGGCGTCCAGCCCATAGCCGGTGGCGAGCCCCAGCACCAGGTTGATGTTGGCCTTCCAGCGGTGCCACGTCGTCGGCTCCGTCACCGTGCCGACCCCGGGATCGTAAAACACCATCTGCCGCGGCTGCGTCTTGTCCGTCTTGCGCAGGCAGCGATAGAGCTTCAGGACGTTGGAGATGTTCTCCGAGATCTCGTTGCCGGTCCCGTCACAGCAGATGACGAGGTGTTTCGGCTCGGGCTTGTGGTCGGTGCTGGCTGCGTGCTCCATGGGATGCGCCTCCGGGTGATGCTACCGGGGCGAGTATAGCGGAAAGAGGTGGCAGCGAGGAGACAAAGGCGGCGCCGCCGGCATGCAGCCCCATGGCCACATCGTCTGTTGACATTAACCTCTTGTTAACCATGCGGTCGCCTAATGTTGACGATGGGGGGATCATCATGTCGGCCCATGTGACGCGACCGAAGTTGATGCCTGTTTCGGCCGATCCGGCCATCCGGTCGGTGGCGAGGCTGGCGGTTCGCGCCAAGGCCGTCCTACAGGGCAAAACGCCTGTCCTACGGAGCACAGTCATGTTCGGAAAGGACGACTTAGTGGACAATCTCAGCCGCGATCTCGATCGCGCACGCCTAAGACGCGATGCACTCGCATCCGAAGCCACCACGCTGGCGGCGCAGATCGCCGAAATCGAAGCCCGCCTTTCGGAAGAGAAGAAAAGGCGGGAGCGTGAGCGCGTCCTGAGCGAGATCGAAGCGATCAAGACGCGAATCAAGCAAGCCGCCGGCGCGTTTGCGCCTGTCGTCGACGGTCTCTCCAGGGCGATCGAATCGGCCGCGGCCGTTGTGCCCGAGGCGCGCGAGCTCAATAGTTTCCTGGTGTCGGTGGCGACCGAGATCGACAGCGTGCTCGATCCCCTCTTGCGCGAGCTGGATCAGCGTGCGGATGCGGTGCGATCCGGACAGGCAGCGCTGGACTTGCCGAGTTCGGCCATTGAAGCGCCGCCCATCGAGCTGCCGAAAGACACCAACGAACGCCTGCTTCGCTTTCCGGCCTGGCTGTCGCGCGACAAGGAGTCGGACAAGAAGGAAACCGCGGAGAGCCCGCGCAGCACGGCAGCGTGAATTCGCTGCGTTGTGCAGCTCGGGAAGCTCGTCTTAGGTTTCCACAGCGTCATGGCCGGGCTTGACCCGGCCATCCACGTCTTTCTTGCTTGGTTGGAACAAAGACGTGGATGCCCGGCACAAGGCCGGGCATGACGGGCTGGGCCAAGAGCGCTCGCTTTCGCTAGCTACAACTGAGTCAGACGGCTCTCGCCACCGCTCAGTTGGCGGCGCGGCGCAGGAAGGCCGGGATATCGAGAACGGCCTCGTCGGGCGCATTGCGCGCAGCGGTGCGGCCGTAAGGATCGAGCGGCCGGTCGGCCGCGTGGCGCGCATGGTCCAGACCCGGCCGTGCCGGTGGCCCCACGGGGTGGTGCGGCTGCGGGCGGAGCGGCGGGCTTTCCACTTGCGGAAGGGGTGCTCTGCGCTCGATGCGATCGGCGATGCGGCGGCCGTCGTTGCGCAGCCTGCCGGCGAGCTGCGTGAGGGCGGTTTCCACCGGTTGCGCCTGCTGCGCCGGGTCGACATTGTCGATCCCCGTCGCCACCACCGAGACGCGGACGATGCCTTCGAGGCTTTCGTCGAACGACGCGCCGACGATGATGTTGGCGTCCGGGTCGGCCTCGTCGCGAATGCGGGTGGCGGCTTCGTCAACCTCGTACAGCATGAGATCCTTGCCGCCGGTGATGGAGATGATGAGGCCGCTGGCGCGCTTGATCGAGGGGTTCTCGATCAACGGATTGGAGATCGCGGCGACGGCGGCGGCGAGCACGCGCTTCTCGCCGGAGGCCTCGCCGCGTCCCATCATGGCCTTGCCCTTCTCCTTCATGACGGAGAGGACGTCGGCAAAATCGAGATTGATCAGACCTTCCTTGACGATGAGGTCGCTGATGCAGGCGACGCCCGAATAGAGCACCTGGTCGGCGAGGGCAAAGGCATCGGCGAACGTGGTCTTCGCACTGGCCACCCGGAACAGGTTCTGATTCGGGATGATCAAGAGGGTGTCCACCGTCTTCAGCAATTCCTCGATGCCGGCTTCGGCAAAGCGCATGCGGCGCTGGCCCTCGAAGTAGAACGGCTTGGTGACCACGCCGATGGTGAGGATGCCGAGCTCGCGCGCGGCCCGGGCGACGACGGGGGCCGCCCCGGTGCCGGTGCCGCCGCCCATGCCTGAAGTCACGAACACCATGTGTGCGCCGGTCAATTGATCGCGGATCGTATCGATCGCCTCTTCGGCTGCGGCGCGTCCCAGTTCGGGCTGCGAGCCGGCGCCGAGGCCTGCGGTGACGTGGGTGCCGAGCTGGATGAGGTGCTTCGCCTTCGACATGGCCAGCGCCTGTGCGTCGGTGTTGGCGACCACGAACTCGACGCCTTGCAGCCCGGCCGTGATCATGTTGTTGACGGCATTGCCGCCTGCGCCGCCGACGCCGAACACGACGATGCGGGCCTTCATTTCGTGGATGTCGATATTGCCAGCCATTTTTCCCTCGCGATTGGTCCGGCAAGCCGGGGATGGAGAAAGTCTCGAGCGCTACCTGCAAGCCGCGCGGTCTGCTTTGACGATGGCGGCGGCCAGATGTCCCAATCGACGCGCGGCGTGTCCCGCGATCGAGCTGCCCCGGCGATCGGTCCGCAGCGCCGCCACTTCGTCTTCCAGTCGTGCCGCCCACGCATTGGCTGCCATGGTCTCGGTGGTCGCCTGCTGTAGCTCGACGGCGAGGCGATCGGCGCGGTCTCGCTCGCGCTCGAACACGGCCCTGTAGGCGGTTGCGACTTCTTCGAGCCGTGCGATCTCCGCCTTGAAGGACTCGATCTTGATTGCCTCGATCCTTGCCACGGAGGCGGCGATGGGGTCTGCCGGGCGGGCACGTCGCGGGCGAGGCGTGTACCGGAGTTCGGCTAGATCAACGCTGACCAGGGCCTTGCCGTCATCCGAACGCGAGCGCGGCAGCCGGCGTCGTCTCGCCAGCGACCGCGCGGCCTCGCGCGAGATATTGAGGCGGGCACTGAGATCGGCATACGTCAACAACGCAACGCACATCGGCGCTTCTCCTGGAGCGAACCGGGAAGGCATTTCGAGCTAATGATGGCTGGACGATTACAGCAGGCTAGGCTGCGTTGGTTAATGAAGGGTTAACGGCGAGCGGCGCTGTTTACCGTTGCTGTCACCGCCCCGCCCCCGGGATCGCAGAGCAGCATCTGCCGGGCTGCGTCTTGTCCGTCTTGCGCAGGCAGCGATAGAGCTTCAGGACGTTGGAGATGTTCTTCCGAGATCTCGTTGCCGGTCCCGTCACAGCAGATGACGAGGTTCTTGCCGACGGGCTTGTGGTCGGAATTGGCTGCGTGCTCCACGGGATGCGCCTCCGGGGGATGCTACCGGGGCGAGTATAGCGGAAGATCCAGCGGAGAGGGAGCTGAGAGATCGACTGACGAGCGGGGGCGCGCGTTCCTCTAGATTAATCTTGGATCGACAATCAGTGCTCTGTGTGACATTCGTCAGTAAAGCGTGCTGTTACGGCAAGATGAATCATGGCGGAACAAGGTAAGAAAAAGACCGAGCAGTCCTTCGGCTTGGATCCAAAATTGGTGGCGCAACTAGACTGGGATCGAGCTCTCAAACGAGTTATTCATGATCTGCGATCGGACTTCATATGGTCTCCACATTTGCGATTTTTGTACAAGCACGCCGGAGACGATCTCGTAAAGTTGCTTCGAGCAGAGCTAAATAACGGCACGTTTCATCCCGGAATTCCATTGACTATTGAGGTCCCGAAGCCGTTTCGGATTAGAATCGCCGGCTCAAATTCGCGGAGATTGGGGCCTCCCTTTAGCCGGCCAGGGAGCATATTCGTCGCAACGCACCCGTCGAGGCTACGGCCTAACTGAATGGCGCGATACACTTTAAGGTCGCGGGACAGGACGTCGGCGTTGGCATCGAGCAGTAAGGTCCGTCAGCAAAGTTCGATTTTGCTCATCCGGTGCACCGCAAACGTCCGATTCGCCTTGCGAAGGTGGCAGTAGCCAAACAGACACAGCTTGCCCTCCTTCTCGACCTTTACCTTCCTTCCGAGAAGGTCCTGAAGTTCGGGAATTGTAAGCTTCCGTAGTTCGCGAGGAGTTACAGTGCGGTTCAAGGCTGACCCGCGTGGCTTCTTGTAGCGGAAACGTATGTTCTTTCGCTGTGACAGCGCCTTGTTCAGTAGTTGGATTTTCTGCTCGATCGCGCTGAGTTCGTTCGGGTTACGCTCAGTATATTTGAACGCTCGTCCCCCATGCCTCGCGCTATGGCAACTTTCACAAAGTAGACAAAGGTTCTCAAGCTTATGAGTGCCACCTTCGCTCAGGGCTCGGATGTGATGTAGATGAAGCCTCCCGCCGACCCCACAAGCACTGCAGGAGCGATGATCGCGCGCGTAAACGAGTCGCTGGCGGTCGTCCCAGTCCGGTGGATATTTGGGCCATAGATCATAGATCGCGCGAATCTTTTCGAGAATTGTCTCTCTGTTCTCTCGAGTGGTTTGTATCTGCGCGGTGAGGCGTTGTTTGGCTGCGTAGAATTCAAGCTGACGCGATTGAAAGAAAATGTGCGAGATTGAGACGACAAGGCTGGCCGGTCTCTGAAGTTCTGTGAGGAGCGCTCGCTCTCTCGCTCTGGTGTCCTCGGCCTTCTGCTTGAGCTCTTCAAGGCAACGAGTGTGAAAAATGGAGCCGTCGATGAGGGTGCCGTCGATTACGATGCCGGTGGAGCAGATGCAGCAGCTACTCACGGCATTTTCCTTCAATCGACCCGGGGCGAGCTAACTCAGCCTAGTTTAACAAGCTGGTTGCAGCAATCTCAGGTCGATTACCTATAAACAAAAGCGGCCGGATCTCCCGATCCGGCCGCTACTCAAACTCTACTGGCTAAGCCTACGCCACGCGACGCAACTTAGCCCCCGCCCAATTTCCGAAATCTCAGCTCGCCTGCTTCGCCGGCTGAGTGTCGCCGACCTTCTTCTGGATGGCGCGCTTCAGCTCGACCGCGCGCGGGGAGAGCGCATCGGCGTTGGCCTTGAGCAGGAAGGCATCGAGGCCGCCATTGTGGTCGACGCTCTTGACCGCGTTGGTGGAGACGCGCAGGCGCACGTTGCGGCCGAGGGCTTCCGACATGAACGTCACGTTGACGAGGTTCGGCAGGAAGCGGCGCTTGGTCTTGATGTTGGAGTGGCTGACCTTGTGGCCGACGAGGGGGCCCTTGGCCGTCAGTTCGCAGCGGCGAGACATGGCAAAATTCCTTATCCTGAACCCCCAACGATGTGCGGCCGCCATCCGGGGCGCCACGGGGGCAAATTCTCTGTCCTTGCAGGGAGCGGGCGGACGTATAGGGGGGAAGGGGCGGGACGTCAAGGTTTTGGGCGGTCTTTGGGGCCGCCCGGGTGGTGCGCTCCCTCCCCCGCACGCGGGGGAGGGTTGGGGAGAGGGCTCTCTCCTCTGGGAGGCCAGACGTCATTACGGATGGTGTCCCCCAGAGGAGAAAGCCCTCACCCGCGCTTCGCGCGACCTCTCCCGCAAGCGGGAGAGGTAAGGGAGCCCTCAGCTACCTTCCGATCACCAAAACGGCAATGATTAGCGCGCCTTACAATCACATAAAGGGCGTATTCGCCGCCGAAGACTCCGGTGGAGTTCCCGGGCCTTGGACGCCCCGACACATTGTTTGCTGCGATTTTTGGCTTAAGTAACAGCGCATCGCGCTCCGATTGGATTGTTTCGTGCTGACAACGCCCCCTTTCGCGCAAAACCTGCGCCCGGCCCGCCTGCGGCTTGCCGGCTGGCTGGCTGCGTTTTGCGGGCTGGCCCTGGCGTGGGGCACAGCGCCGGCGGCGGCGCAGGGCAAGCTCGAGGCGCAATATGAGGCCTCGCTATCAGGCATTCCCGTCGGCAAGGGCGCCTGGAACATCGATATCCAGGACGACGTGTTCTCGGCGGCGGCCGCCGGCGGCACCACGGGGCTGCTGAAGTCGTTCACGGGCGGCTCCGGCACCGGCGCCAGCCAGGGGCGCATCGTCAACGGCGCGCTGGTCGCGACCGGTTACCAGGCCTCCACCACCACCCAGAAGAAGACCGAAGAGATCCGCATCACCCTCGACAAGGGCAATGTGAAGGATTTTGCGATTTCACCGGAGCCGCCGGTCGATCCCGACCGCATCGTCGTCACCGAGGCGCATCGCCGCGGCGTCTGGGACCCCATGACGGCTTCGCTGCTGCGCGTGCCCGGCACCGGCGATCCGGTTTCGCCGGAGGCCTGCCACAACGCCTCCCCCGTGTTCGACGGCCGCATGCGTTACGACCTCAAGCTCGATTTCAAGCGGATGGAGACCGTGAAGGCGGAGAAGGGGTACAAGGGCCCGGTCGTGGTCTGCGCTCTCTACTTCGTGCCTGTGGCGGGCTACATCCCCGACCGCCCCGTGATCAAATACCTCGCCGCCCAGCGCAACATCGAGATCGCGTTCGCCCCCGTCGCGGGCACGCGCATCCTGGTCCCGTTCTGGCTGAAAGTGCCGACGCCGCTCGGGCCGGCCATGCTGGAAGCCACCAGCTTCATCACCTCGCCCCAGCCGCCAAGGGTCGCGAAGACGCAGTAAGTCTTTAGCCGCGCAACTTTCTTTGCCCGACCGTCACCCTGAGGTGGCCGCTTCTTCAGCGGCCCTCGAAGGGCGACAGCCCGCCTCGCGCCACGAGGATGTCAGCGCCAGCCGACCCATCCGGGCCGTCCATCCTTCGAGGCTCCCGGCGCGATGCTGCGCATCGCACCACTCGCACCTCAGGATGACGGCGAAGCAAAAGGAAAATCTTGATATTTCAACCACTTACCTACTGTGCATGGGGTTGTTTTCGCAGTTTTTGTTTCGGCAGGGTCCGCGGCCGGGGAATCCATTTGACTCCTCCCTGATTCTGATTCGACTCCGCGCCGTCCCCAGCTTTAACGAATCCGGCCGCTTGTGCGGCCGCGCAAAACTCCATCTAGTGCGCAACCAATACGAGTCCCGCGACATGTTGCGTGAACGGAACAGGACTCAATTGGGAGTCAGCGATTCGGCCGCGATTCGTTCTAGAGTCGTTCCGAAGCTTAAAGCGAACGGAAAAAGCGTCGCAAAGTGAGACAGTTGCGCAGGATTTGGGGAGGCTGCTCCGGCACGTCCGGTGTCACGTCCCGTCACCCTGAGGTGGCCGCTTCTTCAGCGGCCCTCGAAGGGCGACGGGCCCGGCTGGTGCGACAACGAAGCGCTGGAGCGGCAGCCGGGCCGTTCATCCTTCGAGGCTTCCCACGCGGCGCAGTGCGCCGCGCGGCTCGCGCCTCAGGATGACGGAGCTAGTCTGGCCGCCTCGCCGCCTCATCCAGCACTGACATTCGCCCAAATCGCCACTACCTAATCCCTGGACATGGCTTTTTCCTCCTCCCCCTTCGCCTCCGAGCGCGCCCTTCACGATCGAGTGCCTGGCGCGGGCGTCACTGCGGTGCTCGGGCCGACCAACACCGGCAAGACCCATCTCGCCATCGAGCGGATGCTCGCGCATCCCTCGGGCATGATCGGACTGCCGCTGCGCCTGCTCGCGCGCGAGGTCTACAACAAGATCGCCGACAGGGCCGGCGCCGCCAGCGTCGCGCTCGTCACCGGCGAGGAGAAGATCAAGCCGAAGAATCCGCGCTATTGGGTGTCGACCGTCGAGGCGATGCCGCGCGACCTCGATGTCTCCTTCCTCGCCGTCGACGAGGTCCAGATCGCCGCCGATCTCGAGCGCGGCCACGTCTTCACCGATCGCATCCTCAACCGCCGCGGCCGCGACGAGACGCTGCTGCTCGGCGCTGCCACCATGCGCCCGATCATCGAGCGGCTGCTGCCGGGCGTGTCCATGATCACGCGGCCGCGCCTGTCCAGCCTCGAATTCGCCGGCGACCGCAAGATCACGCGCCAGCCGCGCCGCACCGCCATCGTCGCCTTCTCGGCGGATGAAGTCTACGCCATCGCCGAGCTGATCCGCCGCCAGCACGGCGGCGCCGCCGTGGTGCTGGGCTCGCTCAGCCCACGCACACGCAACGCGCAGGTGGCGATGTTCCAGAACGGCGACGTCGATTACCTCGTCGCCACCGACGCCGTCGGCATGGGCCTCAATCTCGACGTCGACCACGTCGCCTTCGCCTCCGACCGCAAGTTCGACGGCTATCAGTTCCGCCGCCTGACGCCGTCTGAATTCGCGCAGATCGCCGGCCGCGCCGGCCGCGCCACCCGCAACGGCACTTTCGGCACCACGGGCCGCTGCGCGCCGTTCGAGCCCGAGCTCGTCAACGCGCTGCAGAACCACACCTTCGATGCCGTGAAGGTGCTGCAGTGGCGCAACTCCAAGCTGGATTTCTCCTCGCTCGGCGCGCTGCAGGTGTCGCTGAACCTCGCCCCCGGCCATGAGGCGCTGACGCGCGCGCCGATTGCCGAGGACATGCGCGTGCTCGACCACGCCGCCCGCGACGGCGAGGTGCGCGGTATCGCGCATGGCAAGGCGGCGGTGGAGCGGCTCTGGGAGGCCTGCCAGGTCCCGGACTATCGAAAACTGTCGCCGGCCGCCCATGCCGAGCTGGTGACGACGCTGTACGGCTTCCTGATGCAGAAGGGATGCATTCCCGATGCCTGGTTCGAGGCCCAGGTCACCCAGGCCGACCGCATCGACGGCGACATCGACACGCTGTCGGCCCGAATCGCCCAGATCCGCACCTGGACCTTCGTCGCCAACCGCCCGGACTGGCTGAGAGACCCCGAACGCTGGCAGGGGATCACGCGGGAGGTCGAAAATAAATTATCGGATGCGCTCCATGAACGCTTGACTGAGCGTTTCGTTGATCGCCGGACCAGTGTATTGATGCGCCGCCTGCGGGAGAACACGAGCTTGAATACTGAAATCGGCAAGACCGGCGAAGTCATCGTCGAAGGCCATGTCATCGGCCGCCTCGACGGCTTCACCTTTGCACCGGATGCGGCGGAAGCCGGCTCGGATGCGAAAGCCTTGCAGGCCGCAGCGCAAGCGGTGCTCGCCGGCGAGATCAATGCGCGCGCCGAGAAGCTCGGCAACGCGCCGGACGAGCAGTTCGTGCTGACCTCCGAAGGCATCATCCGCTGGACCGGCGATGCCGTGGCGCGGTTGTCCGCCGCAGACGACGCGCTGCATCCGCGCATCCGCATCATCTCCGACGAGCGCCTGACCGGCGGTCCCCGCGACAAGGTGCAGGCGCGGCTCGAGCTCTGGCTCAAGACGCATATCGAGAAGCTGCTCGGGCCGATGTTCGAGCTGTCGAAGGCCGAGGACGTCACCGGCATCGCCCGCGGCATCGCCTATCAGCTGGTCGAGGCGCTCGGCGTGCTCGAGCGTCCGAAGATTGCCAGCGAGCTGAAGGATCTCGACCAGCCCTCGCGCGCGGTCTTGCGCAAATACGGCGTGCGCTTCGGCGCCTATCACATCTATTTCCCCGGCCTGCTCAAGCCCGCCGCGCGTGCGCTCGCCGCGCTCTTGTGGGCGCTGAAGCAGGACAATGTCGATCTCTCCGCGCTATCAGGCGCGCAGCATCTGGCATCGTCCGGCCGCACCTCGTTCCCGGTCGACAAGCAGCTGCCGCGCGATGCCTATCGCGTGCTCGGCTACAAGCAGGCCGGCGAGCGCGCCGTGCGCGTCGACATCCTGGAGCGCCTTGCCGACCTGATCCGCCCGGCGCTGGCCTGGCGCGAGAACTCGCCGGGCGAAAAGCCCGCCGGCGCGTTCGACGGCCGCAGCTTCGTGGTGACGCAGGCGATGACCTCGCTGACGGGCTCGGCCGGCGAAGACTTCGCCTCCGTGCTGCGCGCGCTCGGCTATCGCATGGAGAAGCGTCCGCCGTTGCCGCAAAAGCCTGTCGTCACCGAGACGGTTGCGGCCGAGACGCCGGCCCGCCGAGGGCAGCGCGGACACCTCGACCGAGATCGCGGCGGAGGCCGTTGCCGGCCTGCCGGTGGAGTCGACTGCATCGACCGAAGCCGCTGCCGAATCCGTCACGGTCGAAGACGCACCCGGCATGGAACCGCACGACGAGCCCGCCCAAGAGGAGGCCCACGAGGAGGCTCATGAGGAGCCGGCGCTCGAAGCCTCTCCAGAAGCGCCCGTCACGCCCGAAGATGCCCCCGGCATCGCGCCGCCGGCGGAAGACGCTGCGACGTCCACCGAGGCTGCCGGCCTCGAAGCTGCGGCCGCCGAGACCGCCGCAACGGAAGCTGCCGCATCGCCCGATGCTGCCGCGCCTGAGGCTGCGGCCGCGCCCGCCGAGCCCGAGCTCGTCGAAGTCTGGCGCCCGGCCGGCCGCCACGAGGATCGCAAGCCGCGCCACGAGCGCCATCGGCACCAGCGTCACCACCATCAGCCGCGTCCGCAGGCCACAGCTGAGGCCGGCGCCGTGCCCGCGGAAGGCGAGGCTGCGCAAGCCGCCGACGGCGAGAAGCGCAACGAGCGGCATCGTCACGGCGGTGGTCATCGCCATGGCGGCAAGGATTTCCGCCGGGGCCGCGACGGTGGCGAGGGCGGCGAGCGCCGCGACGACCGCAATCGCAGCTTCCAGGGCAAGGACCGCGACAAGGATCGCGATCGAAACCGCGACAACAAGAAGTTCGGCGGTGATCGCGACAAGGGCCGTGACAACCGTGGCCGTGACCGCGACAAGGGCCGCGACCGTCAGGGCGGTCCGTCACTTCGCCCCTACGCCTCGAGCGCGAATCCGCGGGAGCGCGATCGTCCGGCCGACCCGAATTCGCCGTTCGCAAAGCTCGCCGCGCTGAAAGAGCAGCTGTCCGGCCGCAAGGAGTAATCCCACGACGACCGAGCGGCAGCGCCTCGACAAATGGCTTTGGCACGCGCGGGTCGTGAAGGCGCGCACCTCCGCGGCCGAGCTCGTCGGGTCCGGCCACGTGCGCGTCAACGGCGAGCGCGAAAGGTCGCCGGGCCATGCGATCAAGATCGGCGACGTCGTCACCGTCGCGCTCGATCGCACCGTGCGGGTGTTGAAAGTCATTGGCTTCAACGAGCGCCGCGGCGATGCCGCCTCGGCACGCGTGCTCTACGAGGAGCTGAATGAAGCAAACCGAAATTAATTGCGCGCTTCATTCATTTCTTGGTCGATCAAACACACAAAGCCGTCATGATCGGGCCTTGCCGACCTTGCGGCGCCGGGCCATCCGCGCTACGCAAGCCGCGACTCTTAAAAGAGCTTTTCGGAGCGTTGGATGACTTACGTCGTCACTGAAAACTGCATCAAGTGCAAGTACACCGACTGCGTCGAGGTCTGCCCGGTCGACTGCTTCTACGAGGGCGACAACATGCTCGTCATCCACCCCGACGAGTGCATCGATTGCGGTGTGTGCGAGCCGGAATGCCCCGCCGACGCCATCAAGCCGGACACGGAACCGGGCCTGGACAAGTGGCTCCAGGTCAACGCCGACTACGCCAAGAGCTGGCCCAACATCACACAAAAGAAAGAATCACCCGCCGACGCCAAGGAATTCGACGGCATGGAAGGCAAGTTCGAGAAATATTTTTCTCCGAACCCGGGCTCAGGCGACTAATTCGCGCCCAAACTTAACCCTAATAGCTGCGCTTCAGCCGAAAACCAGCCCTCAAGACCCCTAAATCATTGATTTTTGCGGGAAATGTGCTATATTGGGCACATTAAGCCGAACCCCGTCAGCCCGTTGGCCCCTCTGGGTTCCCGTGAAACCAAATGTCGAACAGGGGCGTGGCAGTTTCCGCGCGCAGGCTGTGTCACAGAAAACGCGTAAAAAGAGTACTTCAGCGAGGGCTTCCCATAAGGAGGCCAAAAAAGTCGCCGCGGCCAGCCGTAGCGCATCCAAGGGTCGGACCGCGACGAAGGCGCCGGCTGCAAAGTCCTCGAAGAACAAAAGAAGCGCAATGCCTAACAAGACTGCCAAACCGGCCGCGAAAGCGACCGCTGCCAAGCCTGCTGCTGCCAAGCCTGTGACTGCCAAGGCCCCTGCTGCCAAGCCCGCGACGAAGGCCCCTGTTGCCGCTGCGCCTGCCAAGGCTCCCGCCGTCGCCAAGCCGGCTGCCAAGCCCGCTGCTGCGCCGAAGGTCGAGGAAAAGAAGGTCGTGACCCAGCGTCAGGGCTTCAAGGCCAACGAATTCGTCGTCTATCCCGCTCACGGCGTCGGCCAGATCCTGGCCATCGAGGAGCAGGAGATCGCCGGTGCGAAGCTCGAGCTGTTCGTCATCAACTTCATCAAGGACAAGATGACGCTGCGCGTTCCGACCGCCAAGGTCGCCAATGTCGGCATGCGTAAGCTGTCCGATCCGGCGCTGGTCAAGAAGGCACTGGAGACGCTCAAGGGTCGCGCCCGCGTCAAGCGCACCATGTGGTCGCGCCGCGCCCAGGAATACGAAGCGAAGATCAATTCGGGCGACATCGTCGCGATCGCGGAAGTCGTGCGCGACCTCTACCGCTCGGAGTCGCAGCCGGAGCAGTCGTATTCGGAACGCCAGCTCTATGAAGCGGCGCTCGACCGTCTCTCCCGCGAGATCGCGGTGGTGCAGCACTCGACCGAAACCGAAGCGGTCAAGGAGATCGAGGCCCAGCTCGCCAAGAGCCCGCGCCGCACCAGCGCCAAGGCGGAAGCCGCCGACGGCGAAGCCGACACGGATGCCGAGGGCGATACCGACGATACCGATGGCGACGACACCACCGTCGCCGACGAGGCCGCGTAAGCAGCTTCGTTCTGCGCAAGCCATCAAGAGCCCGGCCGTTGGCCGGGCTTTTTGTTTGGCTTCCTGACGCCGCGGGGGAGTTCGGCTCTACGCGCCGCGCGGCTGGGTCCAGATCGAGATCGGCTGCTGAATACCGCGGACCGCCCGCGGCTCTCGCGCTTCCAATGACTGAAACGTTGCGGCTGCGTGGCCAAGCTCGGCCTTCGCTTGGCTGACGAGGTCGTCACTTGCCACCAGCGCGCAATCGAACGTGCGGGTCAAGGCCTCGAGACGGCTTGCCACGTTGACGGTCGCGCCGATCACCGCAAATTCCAGACAGGTCTGCCCGATGTCGCCGAGCACCACCGGCCCATAATGCAAGCCAAAGCTCACATGCAACGGTGGCTCGCCTGACGCTGCCCGCCGATCGTTCCAACGGTCCGCCGCGGCGATCATGGCCTGGGCACATCGCAGCGCGTTGCTGGCATCGTGCTTGCCCACGAAGGGCGTGCCGAACGTCGCCATCAATCCATCCCCGAGATATTTGTCGAGCGTGCCGCTATGGCGGAAAACCTCCTGCTCCATCAATCCGTGGAATTCGCGCAACGTTCGCACCACCTCCTGCGGCGCGCGCGCATCGGCAAAGGCCGTGAAGCCGACGATGTCGACGAACAGCACCGCGACGTGTTGCGTGCGCACGAGCTTCAACGGCTCGTCCTGCTTGGACAATTCCGCCACGACATTGGGCGAGAAGTAGCGTGCGAGGTTGCCGCGCTCGCGCTCCACCGCGGCATGCCGCACCAAGAGGTCGTTGCTGCGGCGGACCGCGAGCGCCAAGGTCATGGCCACGATCATGAATACGACGATCTCCTGGACGCGAACGTGGAACCCGATCGCGCTGGGCGAGATCATCGCAAGCAAGCGCTGATCGCCGCCTGCTGCGGCTGCGATGCGGGCCGTCAGCGCAGGATCGCGATCGGGTTGCCACCAGACCCAGGCCATGCCGATGATCCAGAGCGCGCCCGTCCACACGCCGACCGCAACGACGGTCCGCCAGGTATAGGCCAGTGTGGCGCCTGCGAGCAGTACGAAGAAATAGATGAAGTTACCGAAATGGTACTGCATCGCGACCGGCCAGTGCGAGGCTCCGAACGGATTGGGAACCACGATGAGGCAGGTGAGCAGCGCCAAGTCGCAAAACAGGAGTGCCAATTCCGGCCATGACACGCCCACCCGCCCAACCCTGACCTGAGCCCAGCCGATCAGTGCGAACAAGCCGAGCAGCGCCACGTAGTAGAGCTGCTCCCAGGCCGGGTTGATCACCAGCAGCAGGCAGGCAATGACGACGAGGGCGACATAGCGCGCCCGCACCGCGAGTTGCAGCCCCTCCCGCTTGGCGGACGTCAGCGCGGCCTGTGCGAACTGAACTGTTTCGGCATCGCGCTTGCTCGGCGCGGGCGAAAGTGCAGCCGGCAGGTTGAAGCGCTCGACGAGCATGGTCACGAAAGTCTCCTCGCTAGAGCATGATCCGGAAAAGTGCGTAGCGGTTTTCCGAAAAGATCATGCTCAAACAATAACCTAAAGCGCGATGACGATTCATCCTAATCGCTTCGCGCTTTTGGGTCTTCAGCCGATTCAAGTCCGCTGCGTCGTTGCCGAGACGCCGATTTCACCCCCACGTCCGTCAGCCCTAGCTGAAACCAACGCCCACCAGTCCCCCAAGGCATCGATCAACGGCACGAGGGCATGACCGGCGGAGGTCAGATCGTATTCCACGCGCAGCGGATATCCGCCGAATTCAGTGCGGGTTACGATACCGGCGTCTTCCAGCTTGCGAAGCTCGAGCGTGAGCATCCTGTGTGAGATGGTCGGATTGTCCCGGCGCAAGTCGCTGAAGCGCTTGGTGCCCTGCTTCAAATAGTAGATCAGCAGCGTCGGCCAGCGACCGCTCAGAATCTGCATCACTTCCTCGATGGGACATCTCGAAACGAGATCCTTCATCGGCGCCTCCAGGTTACAAAAAAGTTCGTAATTTACTTGATGCGGCGAGCGACTAGGGTCGCATCACCGCTGCGCAGCGTGATCATCAGAAATCACGGAGAATGGATCATGGACCCAATTCTACTCTACGGCTTCCCGAAGGGAAGCTCCATGGGGCTCGTTGCGGCTCTCGAATGGCTGGGTAAGCCATATCGGCTGTGTCGGGTCGACATGATGGGCGAGATGCGAAGCCCGTCATACGCCCGCATCAATCCGCGACATGAGACGCCGGCATTTATCACCGAGCAGGGCGAGGTGCTGACGGAAACGATGGCTATCGCGGCCTGGCTCGAAGCCAGGGATGTCGAACGGCGCATCAGCTTCGATCCACTGTCGCGGCAAGCCGATCGAATGCATCAGCTCATGGCGTTCGTGAATACCGGTTTCACCGCCGCCTTTGCGCCGCTATGGGCCGCAATGGAAGCCGAAACCATGGAGCCTGCCGCGAAGTCGGTCCTGCGTGCCTTTGGCACAACAAGGGTCATCGAGCGTCATGACAAGCTCGAAGGGATGATCGAATCGCGGCAATTCCTGCTCGGGGAGCGGCCGACCCTTGCCGACGCCTTGCTTGTCGGCGTGGCGCGCTGGCTCGACTTCCACGCGGTTGCGGAGAGGAGCCGCTGGCCGAAGCTGGCGGCGTTGCGAGCTCGCCTCGAAGCGGATCCCGCGGTCCTCTACGCTACCGCTCTGGAGGACGGCGACTCTGGTCCGGCAACGGGATTGTGCACAGGCCACGTCGCGCTGGCCGACGTGATTGCGCGGTTCGGCAAATAGGGAAGAAGGAGGAGCCTCGGCGCGCTCCTCCTACTTCACCGGGCGCTTCTCGAGCTTCCTCGCCAGCGTCCGCCGGTGCATGCCCAGCCGGCGGGCCGCTTCCGAGATGTTGAACTCGGTCTCGATCAGGGTCTGGTGGATGCGCTCCCATTCCAGGGTCTTGATCGAGGTCGGCCGCGCATCGAGCGCGACTTCGGCGTTGCCTTCGGCTTTGTGGAAGGCGGCTTCGATGTCGTCGGTGTTCGACGGTTTTGCCAGATAGTGGCAGGCACCCAGCTTGATCGCCTCGACGGCGGTGGAGATGCTGGCAAAGCCGGTCAGCACCACGATCAGCATGTCCGGATCATGCGTGTGCAAGAGCTCGACGCAGGCGAGCCCCGAGGCGCCGCCGAGCTTGAGGTCGACCACAGCATGGCCAAAGGTGCGCTCCTCCAGTACTTGGCGCACCTCCTCGATCGAGGCGGCGAGCACGACCTCGTAACCGCGCCGCTCGAACGAGCGCTTCAGCGTGCGCGCGAAGCCGGCGTCGTCCTCGACGACGATGAGCGAACGGTCAGGCGTCAAAATTCCCTCCGATCGCAAGCGTTGCGAGCGGCAGCGTCAGGCGCACCGTGGCGCCGCGCTTCCTGTGGTTCTCGGCAGTCACGCCGCCGCCCAGCTTGCGCACGACGTTCACCACCAGGAACAGACCGAGCCCGCCGCCGGCGCGGCCCTTGCTCGACTGGTAGGGCTTGCCGAGCTGCGCCAGCATCTCCGGTGCAAAGCCCGGGCCGCGGTCAGAGATCGACAGCACGAGATTGTCGCCTTCGCGCTCGGCCACCAGCTCGACCCAGTCCCGCGAAACCTCGTAGGCATTGTCCAGCACGTTGAAGATCACCTGCTTCAGCGCGATGTCGGAGACGATCGCGACGTCTTCGCCGAAGGTGTTGACGAAGTAGAGCGTGCGGGCCGAGCGCGCATTGCGCCATTCGTCGACCAGCGCGGTGACGAAAGCCGTCACCGTCGTCGGCGAGGAGCCTTCGCCGCGCGCTTCGCCCGCCGACACCAGGATGCCTGTGACGATCGACTTGCAGCGCTGCAGCGAGGTTTCCATCTCCGCAAGATCCTCGGCAAGCTCCTGGTCGGCGGCGAGATTCGGCATGCGGCGCCAGTCGCTGAGGATCACCGAGAGCGAAGCGAGCGGCGTACCGAGCTCATGGGCGGCGCCGGAGGCGAGCAGGCCCATGCGGACGATGTGGTCCTGCTCGGCGGCATGCTGGCGCAGCGCTGCCAGATGGGCGTCGCGCTCGCGCAAGTTCCTGTTGATGCGGGTGACGAACACGACCAGCAACACGGCGTTGAGCACGAAGCCCAGGAGCATGCCGGCAACTGTGAGACTGTAGGTCTCGCTGACCGGATTTGGCGGCAGATCGAGCGGGCGGTAGGCGAGCGTCAGCCAGACGAAGCTCGCGCAGGTCAGGGCGACCAGCGACCAGGTCGAGCGCGCATCGAGCAGCACCGCGCCGAGCGTCACCTGGAGCAGGAACAGCGAGGTGAAGGGATTGGTGGCGCCGCCGCTGAGGTAGAGCTGCGCAGTCAGCGCCGCCACATCGAGCATCAAGGCGACGAGCAGCTCGTTATTGGTGATCGCGGCGCGATGGCGCACCCACACCAGGCTGGAGACGTTGAGCAGCACCAGCGCGCCGATCACCGCGCCCATCCGCTCGAGTGGCAGGGGGATGCCCAGACCAAAATGCACAGCACCGATGGTCACGATCTGGCCGACCACCGCAGTCCATCGCAGCTGGATCAGCAGCGCCATGTTCTTGCGGTTGGTCTCGTCGTCGGTCGGCGCGGTGCCGATCAGCTCGCTGCGCGCGTCGGCCTGCGATTGCAGCGTGACGGCCTGCCCGTCACGCCCAAGCGTCTGGGAAAGCGTCTTCCCGTCGTCAGGTCGGCTCGACGATCGTTCCAGCATCTGATCCCGTCCTGCGGGCGACAGCATCCGAGCCGCCGGCCGTTTCGTGGACGAAGCGCTTGCGGCGGAACAGCCCGCCGCCGAATGTGACGAAAAGTCTGCCGGCCAGCATGAAAGCCAGGGCAAACCACGTCAGCGCGTAGATCAGGTGGTTATTGGGAAAGCGGATCACGGTCAATCCGCCGATTGGACCGCCGGCAATTTGTGATCCGGCGTCGGCATCCACGAAGAAGGGCGCAGCCTCCCGAAGACCGCGTGCCGCCGTGATGGCGGCGACGTCCCGCGAGTACCAGCGGTTGTGCTGGGGCACGTTGTTCCGGAGAAAGCCGCCTTTCGGCTCGGTGATGCGGAGCAGGCCGGTGATCTCGACCAGACCGTCGGGATTGCCGTCCCTGCGTGTCGACGCATCGCGCCGCTCGGACGGAACGAAGCCGCGGTTGATCAGCACCAGCGTGCCGTCATCGCGCTTGAGCGGCGTCAGCACCCAATAGCCCGGGCCTTCCTCGGTGACGGCCTGAACCAGCGTCTCGCGGTCATGCAGGAAGCGGCCGCTGACGCTGACGTGCCTGTATTCGTCGTTTGCGGCGCTGATGGCGGGCCACGAAGCGGGCGAAGGGATCGGCATCGCCGGGGCATGAACGCGTTGCTCGACGCGATCGATCAGAGCCAACTTCCAGGCGCGGCGCTCGATCTGCCAGACGCCGAGCGCGATCAGAAGTACAAAGGCGATGAGCGAGAGGACCATGAGCCACAAGGGAGGGGCGCGCACAGCCTCGCTGTGCGTCCCTCCTGCCTTGCTCGTCACGGTCCGAATCTTGCTCACTCTAGAGCCTTGCTCACTTCATTCCCGTCATCTGGTGGACCGGCATCATGTTGCTGTTGAGGTGGCTCATCACCCACAGCGAACCGGACAGTGCGATCACCACCATCACGATGGTGAAGATCAGCGCCATCATGCTCCAGCCGTTCTCGGATGTCGTGTTCATGTGCAGGAAGTAGATCATGTGAACGACGATCTGCACGACCGCGAAGGCCATGATCACCAGCGCGGTGACCTGCTTGCTCGGCAGCGTTCCGCTCATCACCAGCCAGAACGGGATCGCGGTGAGCACCACCGAGAGCACGAAGCCGAGCATGTAGCTCGAGAACGTGCCGTGAGCGTGGCTGTCGCCATGGTGATGATCGTGCGCGCCAGCTGCGTGGGTATCGGTGCTCATCGCAGAACTCCCAGGAGATAGACGAAGGTGAAGACGCCGATCCAGACCACGTCGAGGAAATGCCAGAACATCGACAGGCACATCAGGCGGCGGCGGTTGGCCTCGATCAGGCCGAATTTCTGGACCTGCACCATCAGGGTCACCAGCCAGATCAGGCCGCAACTGACGTGCAGGCCGTGGGTGCCGACCAGGGTGAAGAAGGCTGACAGAAAGGCGCTACGCTGCGGGGTGGCGCCCTCGTGGATCATGTGGGCGAACTCGGTGAGCTCGATGCCGATGAAGGCGGCGCCGAACAGGCCGGTGATCGCCAGCCACATCTGGGTCTGGGCGATCTTGTTCTGCTGCATCGTCAGCATCGCAAAACCGTACGTGATCGACGACAGCAGCAGCATTGAGGTGTTCACCGCGACCAGGTTCAGGTCGAACAGGTCCTTCGGCGCGGGGCCGGCGGCGTAATTGCCGCCGAGCACGCCGAAGGTGGCGAACAGGATCGCGAAGATGAGGCAGTCGCTCATCAGGTAGATCCAGAAGCCGAGCGAGGTGCTGTAGCCTTCCGGATGCGGATGCTCGTCGGCGAGATAGAAGACCGGCTCGCCGGTTTGCGTGGGGTTGACAGCGATCGTCATTTACTTGGCTCCGGCGAGCAGTTTGGTGCGCGCGTCCTCGGTCCGGATGACGTCTTCAGCCGGAATGTCGAAGTCGCGGTGATAGTTGAAGGTGTGGCCGATCCCGACGGCGAGCATCGCGATGAAGCTCACGGCGGCCAGCCACCACATGTACCAGATCAGGCCAAAACCCATCGCGGTGGCGAAGCCGGCGAGGATGATGCCGGTGCCGGTACTGCTGGGCATGTGGATCGGCTTGAACCCGGTGAGCGGACGCTGGTAGCCGCGCTTCTTCATGTCCCACCACGCGTCATTGTCGTGCACGACGGGGGTGAAGGCGAAGTTGTAGTCCGGCGGCGGCGAGGAGGTCGCCCATTCCAGCGTGCGCGCGTCCCAGGGATCGCCGGTGACGTCCTTGAGCTGCTCGCGCTTGAGCAGGCTCACTGCGAACTGCATCAGCATCGAGAGGATGCCGATGAAGACGAAGACGGCACCGATCGCGGCGATGACGAACCAGATCTGGAGAGAAGGATCGTCGAACACGCGCAAGCGGCGGGTCACGCCCATCAGGCCGAGCACATAGAGCGGCATGAAGGCGAGGTAGAAGCCGGTGACCCAGAACCAGAACGACATCTTGCCCCAGAACGGATCGAGCTTGAAGCCGAACGCCTTGGGGAACCAGTAGTTGATGCCGGCGAAGGCGCCGAACACCACGCCGCCGATGATCACGTTGTGGAAGTGCGCGATCAGGAACAGGCTGTTGTGCAGCACGAAGTCGGCCGGCGGCACCGCGAGCAGCACGCCGGTCATGCCGCCGATCACGAAGGTCAGCATGAAGGCGATCGTCCACATCATCGGCAATTCGTAACGGATGCGGCCGCGATACATCGTGAACAGCCAGTTGAACATCTTCGCGCCCGTCGGGATCGAGATGATCATCGTGGTGATGCCGAAGAACGAGTTGACGCTGGCGCCCGAGCCCATCGTGAAGAAGTGGTGCAGCCACACAAGGTACGACAGGATGGTGATGACGACCGTGGCGTAGACCATCGAGGTGTAGCCGAACAGCCGCTTGCCCGAGAAGGTCGAGGTGACCTCGGAGAAGATGCCGAAAGCCGGGAGAACCAGGATGTAGACCTCGGGGTGACCCCAGATCCAGATCAGGTTCACGTACATCATCGGGCTGCCGCCGAAATCGTTGGTGAAGAAGTTGGTGCCGACATAGCGGTCGAGCGACAGCAGCGCGAGCACGACGGTCAGGACCGGGAAGGAGGCGACGATCAGCACGTTGGTGCAGAGCGAGGTCCAGGTGAACACCGGCATCTTCATCATGGTCATGCCGGGGCAGCGCAGCTTGACGATGGTGCAGATCAGGTTGATGCCGGATAACGTCGTGCCGACGCCGGCGACCTGCAGTGCCCAGATGTAATAGTCGACGCCGACATCAGGACTGTAGCCGATGTTCGAGAGCGGCGGATAAGCCAGCCAGCCGGTGCGGGCGAATTCGCCGATGAACAGCGAGGCCATCACCAGCACCGCACCGCCGACCGTCATCCAGAAGCTGAAATTGTTCAGGAACGGGAACGACACGTCGCGCGCGCCGATCTGCAGCGGCACGACGTAGTTCATCAGGCCGGTGACCAGCGGCATCGCCACGAAGAAGATCATGATCACGCCGTGGGCGGTGAAGACCTGGTCGTAGTGATGGGCGTTGAGATAGCCTTCGGAGCCGCCAAAGGCGAGCATCTGCTGGCCGCGCATCATCAGCGCGTCGGCAAAGCCGCGCAGCAGCATCACGATGCCGAGGATCATGTACATGATGCCGATGCGCTTGTGGTCCACCGTGGTGAACCATTCGCGCCAGAGGTAGCCCCACAGGCGGAGGTAGGTGAGGCCGCCGAGCAATGCGGCGCCGCCGAGCGCGACCACCACGAAGGTGCCGACGACGATCGGCTCGTGCAGCGGCAGCGATTCGATGCCGAGCCGGCCGAAGATGAGCTTGAGAAGATCAGGAGACATGCGGGATCTCTTTAAGAGTCTGACTTCGGACGCAGTCCGAGGAAGAAGGACGAGGACTTCAGCGGCGTGAACGACGGCCGCTTCAGGCCGGCGCCGAGCAGCGGCGCGCTGTCGACGGGGGCCGTGATGGAGGCGGTGGTCTTGCCCTGCGGCGCATCCGGCGTGCAGGTGCCGGCGACGAAGGTCGGCTCCGGTCCGAGCACCGTGCCGCGGCGGGCGTACTTGTCGTAGGTGAGCGGCAGCGTGTTGTTCAGGCCCTGATGGCCGTTGCCGCCCTTGGCGTCGATCGCCATCATCTCGCTCTGGCACATCTTGCCGGTCTCGACGCACATGTTGAGGATCAGGCGGTAGAGATCGGCATCGACGGTGCCCCAGCGGCGCACCGGCTCGTTCTGGCTGGGCTTCTCCAACTGGAGATATTCGGCGCGGCCGAGCGAGCCGCCGGCGGATTTGGCGCTGGCGATCCAGGCGTCAAAACCCTTGTCGTCGAGACCCTTGAAGTTGAAGTACATGCCGGAGAAGCCGGCGCCGCTGTAGTTCGCCGAAAACCCCTTGTACGTGCCGGCGTGGTTCACCACGGCGTGGAGCTTGGTCTCCATGCCCGGCATCGCGTAGATTTGGCCGGCGAGTGCGGGGATGTAGAACGAGTTCATCACCGAGGACGCCGTGATGCGGAAGTTGATCGGGCGATCGACCGGCGCGGCCAACTCGTTGACGGTCGCAATGCCGTAGTCCGGATAGATGAAGAGCCACTTCCAGTCGAGCGCGACGACGTCAACCTCGAGCGGAGCCTTGGAGTGGTCCACGGCGCGGTCGGCATGGATGCGGCCGAGGGTGCGATAGGGGTCGAGCAGATGCGTGCCCATCCAGGTCAGCGCGCCGAGGCAAACGATGATCAGCAGCGGCGCCGACCAGATCACCAGCTCGAGCTTGGTCGAGTGGTCCCAGTCCGGCTCGTAGCGGGCGGCCGTGTTGGACTGGCGATAGCGCCAGGCGAACAGCACTGTCAGCGCCATCACGGGGAGGACGATCAGGAGCATCAGAACGGTGGAGATGATGACGAGGTCGCGCTGCTGGGCAGCGATGTCGCCGGCTGGCGCCAGCACGACGTAGTCGCAGCCGCTGAGTGCGGCAGCCAGAGGTAGTAGCGCCAGGATCTTGAGACGAGACACGGGCCGAGCCTTTGAGAATGAGTTTCCTTTGCGGGGCCAAGGGGTAGCTGCGGCGCAACAATCCGGACATTGGACAATTTGTCCAATGTTGCAGTGCGAGAGGTTGGGTCAGACAGGGGCAGATTGCCTGGCGTCCCGCCGGGCGGTCGGCTTTGGTTTTCAGGACGTTAAGGGCGCACGAATGGCGACGGCACAGACCCCCGCAATGGCAGACCTCCACACGGGTGAGCACGGCCACGACCAGGCCAGTCCCGGCGAGATCGCCATCGGCGTCATCATCGGCCGCACCTCGGAATTCTTCGATTTCTTCGTCTTCGCGATCGCTTCCGTGATCGTGTTCCCGCGCCTGGTGTTCCCGTTCGCGAGCGAACTGACCGGCACGCTCTATTCCTTCATGGTCTTCGCCCTGGCCTTCATGGCCCGGCCGATCGGCACCGTCATTTTCATGACGGTCGACCGGGCCTACGGCAAAACGGCCAAGCTGATCTCGGCGCTGTTCCTGCTCGGCACCGCCACGGTCGCGCTGGCGTTCCTGCCCGGCTATCACGACATCGGCGTTGCCGCGATCTGGCTGCTGGCGCTGGCGCGCATCGCGCAGGGTCTGGCCTGGGGCGGTGCCTGGGACGGCATGGCTTCGCTGCTGGCGCTGAACGCGCCGCCCTCCAAGCGCGGCTGGTACGCGATGGTGCCGCAGCTCGGGGCTCCGCTCGGTCTGATCGTGGCGAGCGCGCTGTTCGCCTATTTCGCCGGCAACCTCTCGGCCGATGACTTCTTCGACTGGGGCTGGCGCTATCCGTTCTTCGTTGCGTTTGCCATCAACGTCGTGGCGCTGTTCGCGCGCCTGCGCATGGTGACGACCGAGGAATATGCCTCGCTGTTCGAGACCCGCGAATTGCAGCCCTCGCGCATCTCCGACACGGTCGCGCGTGAAGGCCAGAACATCATGCTCGGTGCGTTCGCGCCGCTGGCAAGCTTCGCGCTGTTCCACATGGTCACGGTGTTTCCGCTGTCCTGGGTATTCCTGTTCACCCGCGAAAGCCCGGTGCGCTTCCTGATCATCGAGATCGTCGCCGCCGTGTTCGGCGTCGCCGCGATCGTTGTCTCCGGCATCATCGCCGACCGTGTCGGCCGCAAGTCGCTGCTGATGGGATCGGCGATCGCGATCGCGATCTACAGCGGCTTCGCGCCGCAACTGCTCGATGCCGGCGCGTTCGGCGAGACCATCTACATGGTGATCGGCTTCATCCTGCTCGGACTGTCCTTCGGCCAGTCCTCCGGCGCGATCGCCTCGAATTTCAGGCAGGCGTACCGCTACACGGCGTCCGCGCTGACCTCCGACATGGCCTGGCTGTTCGGCGCCGGCTTCGCCCCGCTGGTGGCGCTGCTGCTCGCCACCAATCTCGGCGTCATCGCTTCGGGTGCGTATCTGTTGTCAGGCGCGTTCTGGACCCTGCTCGCGCTCTGGCTCAGCGGCCAGCGCGAGGCCGGGGATATGGACGCGGGGCGCTAAGGCTCAAGCGGAAGCCACATCACAGCTGTCGTCCCGGCGAACGCCGGGACCCATAACCCCAGGGAGAGGTTATGGCTGGCAACTCCGAGTCTTCGCCTAACTCTATCCTGTGGCTATCGCGACGAGCGCGAGCGCTCGCGCTGAGGTCCCGGATCGGCGCGCGCTTTATGCGCGCTTGTCCGGGACGACGACGGGATTTGTGGAGTGAGCGCAGCGTCAGTCCGCCACGATCTTCACGCGGTCGCGCACCTTGACCTGCGCGGTGCGATCGAGGCCGTTCAGCACGCGGAAACGCTCGGCGGGATGATCGACGCCGGCCATGCGATGGGAGAGCGATTCCACGGTATCGCCGGGCTGCACGGTGATGACCTTGATGCGCAGCGGGCGCGCGGCCTGGATCTCGTCGAGTGTCAGGCGACGGAACGAGTTGACGGTCTCGCGCGCGTTGCGCTCGCTCTCGGTCGATTTCTGCCGTGTCGCGAAGATGAAGCGATAGACGTCGCTGCCGAAGCGTAGCGCATAGACCTTGAACTGCCACTGATCGCCCTTGGCGGTGGCGGACGCCGCCGGGAAACCGTTGATGGTGATATCCTCGGTCGAGGCTTTCTCGACGCCTTCCATCCAGCCGGAATTGAGGTAGTCGCCGAGCGATTGTTCGGCCGGCACGCGCACGACGTCGAAGCGCATCGCCTGTGCGCCGCCCTCGCGCACGCCGATCACGGCCTGCGCGGTGTTGTCGAGCGTGAAATTGTCCGGCGCCTGGAAGGTGAAGCCGAGCTTCGGATGCAGGAATCTGCGGCCGCGGACAAAACCTTCGCTGGGGTCTTCGCCGTAGACGAGGTTGTCGATCGCCGCGAGATAGGTTTCGCGGTCGCGCTCGGCACCCTCAGGCGCAGTGTATTGCCGCGCGATGTTCTGCGCGTTCTGCACGCGTTCCGGGGTTGCCGGATGCGACGAGGTGAAATCCTGCGCGCGCGGATCGAGCGAGCTCTTGCCGGCCTTCAGCTCGGCATTGCGCTCCATCGCCGACAGGAAGCGCGCTGCGCCATAAGGATCAAAATGCGCCTTGGCGGAGATGCCGACGCCGATGCCGTCGGCCTCGAACTCCTGCTTGCGCGAGAAGCTCGCCATGGTGAGCTTGGTCTTGGCCAGTGCGAGCGCGGTGAGATCGGGATCGTTGCTCATGTCGGTGACGACGCGGGTGACGATCGCGGCCTGGCGGGCCTGGTCCTCGCGCATCGCGGCGTGCTTGGACAGCACATGCGCCATCTCGTGGCTGAGCACGGAGGACAATTCCGACGTATCGCTCGCAAGCGCAAGAAGTCCGCGCGTGACATAGAGCTGGCCGTTCGGCAGCGCGAAGGCGTTCACCGCGCCGGAATTGAGGATCGTGACCTTGTAGCCCTGGTCGGGACGGTCGGAGGCTGCGACCAGCCGGTCGACGGTCTTGCTGACGAGCGCCTCGAGCTTGGGATCGTCATAGGTCCCGCCATAGCTCGCCAGGATGCGCTCGTGCTCCTTCTCGGTGGCGGGGGTTTGCGCGACGGCGGGCTTCGGCTTCGGCATTACGACGGTCGCCGGGGTTGCCGCGGTCTGGAACCGGCCCATATCGCCACAACCGGCGAGAGCCGTGCCCAAGACAAGGCATAGCGCCGCCGGCGCCGCCCGCAGCCGGCGGCGTTCACTCCGTACGTGCCGTTCTAGCACCCCATCCACGTCGCTTAACCCGTGCCTGGCCGTCTTAAGGCCTTACCCCTGTCGGCTCGTTTGCGCCCAGCAACTCGACCTGCCCCACGAGGCGCACATCAATGCGCGGCCCCGTATTCCCCTCCACCCAGCCCCGAACTCGAATACGTTTATTTTCCAAGGACTTAAGGGTAATGCCAGCGCCTTCGAACGCCGGTAACGTGCGCTTTGAAATAGTCACGGCAAAGCCACGTGTCCAGTTCCGTCCGAAGTTGAGGTAGGTCATTGCCCCAGCTTGCCGGACTGACAGGACTTTGCCCTCGATTACCGCAAAGCGCCCGATCTCCGCCAAAATATCGTCCGGACTTTCCGCGTTTTTTATGGCCGACGGGTCAGCCCAGCTGCCCATTTTTTGGCGCCGCGCCGCGGCCTCGGACGCCATCAGGGCGGTCGCGCAGTCCTTGTCCACGATCTCGGCCGAGACCATGGCATCGCCCCGGGCGAGCAGCATGGCCTGCACCGAGGTGTCGCTGTCGCCGATGAAGACCAGGGCGCCCTGCCGGCCGTAACGGTCGGGCGTGTCGTCGGGGCTGCGCAGCGTCACGTCGCGGCCGGCGAGCAGTGAGATCAGCGCCTGCTTCGTGGTCGCCGTCGGCTCGATGCCGGTCAGGCGGATCTCGCGCCCGTCATCGAGGCGCACGCTGCGCGCATCCACGATCACGGAGATACGGCCTTCCCCTTGAGACTCGAATTGGCACGGTGTCGCGAACGCCGAGTTACTCGCGATAAGAAAAAATCCGATGATGAGATGGAGCTGTCGCGTCACGTGACCCGGAGAGGTTGCATTGCGCGACAATCATAGCTCATGCGTCGTGGGTCGCGAAGAGGCTTCGCCATACTCCGTCATTGCGAGCGCAGCGAAGCAATCCAGACCGTCTCTGCAGAAAAACTCTGGATTGCTACGCTGCGCTCGCAATGACGTGGAAGCATTTGTCCGCTTCTCACCATTCCACTTTGCGGAAAACATGCGCGGCAATTCTGATATCGCAACCCCCTCGCGCTTGCTGCGCTGTTGCGCATGCGGCATGATTGCGGCAATAGCGATAGCCAACAGCTATTACCAAGAGCAATAACCAAGCCGCCATCAGAGTACGGCGCGATAAGGGAGGTCGTTTTCGATGAAGACTGTTTTGTCCGGCATTTTTGCCGCCGCGTTTGCCCTCAATGCGAGCGCCGCGCAGGCCCAGGACAAGCCGCCGCTGAAGATCGGCGGCATTCTCGACATGTCGAGCCTCTATGCAGATATCACGGGCTCCGGCAGCGAGACTGCGGCCAAAATGGCCGTCGAGGATTTTGGTGGTGAGGTGCTGGGGCGCAAGATCCAGGTGCTGGCGGCCGATCATCTCAACAAGGCCGATCTCTCCGCCAACATCGCCCGCGACATGCTCGACAATCAGGGCGTCGAGATGATCTACGACGTCGCGGCCTCCGCGACCGCGCTTGCCGCCGGCGAGATCGCGAAAGCGCGCAACAAGATCATCATGTTCAACGGCCCGGGCTCGATCCGTCTCACCAACGAGGCCTGCGGGCCCTACACCATCCATTATGTGTTCGACACCTACGGCCAGGCCAATGTGACCGGCCTTGCGGCCGTGAAGTCCGGCCTCGACAGCTGGTTCTTCCTCACCGCCGACTACGCCTTCGGCCAGGATCTGGAGAAGGACACCAGCGCCGTCGTGACCAAGACCGGCGGCAAGGCGCTTGGCAGCGTGCGCCATCCGCTCAACACGTCGGATTTCTCGTCCTTCCTGCTCCAGGCCCAGGCCTCCAAGGCCAAGGTGATCGGGCTCGCCAATGCCGGCGGCGACACCATCAACGCCATCAAGCAGGCGGCGGAGTTCGGCATCACCAAGGGTGGCCAGAAGGTCTCGCCGCTGCTCGCCTTCGTCACCGATATCGACTCGATCGGGCTGGAGACCGCGCAGGGCTTGCTGCTCGCCGAGGCGTTCTACTGGGACCTCAACGATGACACGCGCGCATTCTCCAAGCGCTTCATGGAACGCACCAAACGAGTGCCGACCTCGGCGCAGGCCGGCGTCTATTCCTCCGTCACGCATTACCTGAAAGCCGTTAAGGCGGCCGGCACGACCGACGCCGCGGCGGTGATCAAGGTGATGAAGGAGACGCCGATCAACGACTTCTTCGCCAAGGGCGGCAAGATCCGCGAGGATGGCCGCATGATCCATGACATGTACCTGTTCGAGGTGAAGAAGCCGTCGGAGTCCAAGGGTCGCTGGGACGATTACAAGCTGCTCGCGACCGTGCCCGGCAGCGAGGCGTTCCAGTCGCTGGAGCAGTCGCGCTGCCCGTTGGTGAAGAAGTGACGGCGTGACGTAAGTCACGACGTCATTGCGAGGAGCTCTTGCGACGAAGCAATTCAGACTGCGTCTGCGGAAACATTCCTGGATTGCTTCGCTTCGCTCGCAATGACGATGTGGTGATAGCTCGGCTAGACAACAACAAGGAAAGCGCCCCATGAACGACATGGTCCTGCAGAAGCTCGACGGCGGGCTGCTCACCATCACGATGAACCGTCCGGAGCGGAAGAACGCGCTCAACCCGGACATGGTCGCCGGCCTGGTCGAAGCGGCACGGCGCGCGGCTGATGATCCCGAGGTGCGGGCGGTGCTGTTCAAGGGCGCGGGCGGCTCTTTCTGTGTCGGCGGCGACGTCAAGTCGATGGCAGCAGGCCGCGCGCCGCTGCCGTTCGAGCAGAAGCTCGCCAACCTCCGCCGCGGCATGGAGGTCTCGCGCATCCTGCACCAGATGCCGAAGCCCGTGGTGGCGCAGCTCGATGGCGCGGCGGCCGGCGCCGGCCTCTCGATGGCGCTGTCCTGCGACCTGCGCATCGCCTCCGAATCCTGCAAGATCACCACCGCCTTCGCCAAAGTCGGCTTCTCCGGCGATTACGGCGGCACCTATTTCCTCACCCAGCTGCTCGGCAGCGCACGGGCGCGCGAGCTCTATCTGATATCGCCGGTGCTCACCGCGAAGGAGGCGCACGCGATCGGCATGGTGACCAAGGTCGTGCCCGACGCAGAGATCGACGCCGCCGCGCACGAGCTCGCGCTGTCGCTGGCGCAGGGTCCCTCGATCGCGCTCGGCTACATCAAGCGCAACATCAACAATGCCGAGCATCTGGCGCTGGAAGACTGTTTCGACGGCGAGGCGATCCATCACACCCGTTGCGGCGACACCGAGGACCACAAGGAGGCCGCCAAGGCCTTCGTCGAGAAGCGCAAGCCGGCCTTCAAGGGCGCATGACGATGGCGCCCTATGTCCGGCTGCGTCAGATCTGTCTGGTCGCGCCGCAGCTCGAGCCTGTCATCACGGATATCGCCAGGATCATGGGCCTCGCCGTCTGCTATCGCGACGGCAATGTGGCGAAATACGGCCTGGAGAACGCGCTGCTCCCGGTCGACACGATCCTGCTGGAGGTCGTGGCGCCCTTCAAGGACGGCACCACGGCCGGCCGCTTCATCGAGAAGACCGGCGGTCGCGGCGGCTACATGGCGATCTTCTGTTGCAACGATCCCGACGAGTGCGGCCGCAACGCCAACGCGCTCGGCGTGCGCACAGCCAATATCATCGACCATGCGCCCTATCATGGCGTGCAGCTTCACCCCCGCGACTGCCGCGCCGCCTTCATCGAGTTCAACCACACCGAAGGCAGCGACGATAGTATGGGCGCCTATCCGCCGGCGGGACCCGACTGGCAGAAATTCATCCGCAAGGATGTGACGCAGGCGCTGACGGCGGTGGAGATGCAGAGCCCGAATCCGACGGAGCTTGCGGAGCATTGGGGAAAGATCATCGGTGTTGCGCCGAGTGCCGGTGCCGAACTGAAGTTGCCCAACGCGACCTTCCGCTTCGTCAAGGGCACCAGCGAGATCATGAGCGCGCTGGAGTTTCGGGCGACTGACGTGGCGCAGGTGCTGCATACCGCCAAGGCGAAGGGGCTCGCGGTTGCGGGCAACGAGTTTCTGCTGGGCGGGGTGACGTTCCGCGTGATCTGATTGCGCTCAAACCCTCTCCCCTTGTGGGAGAGGGTGGATCGCCGCGCAGCGGCGAGACGGGTGAGGGGTCTCTCTGCGCGAGTGAATCTCTTGCGTTTGAATGCGCTGAAGCAACCCCTCATCCGGCGCCATAGCCGAAGCTCCGCTTCGGCGTTCTCGAGAACGGCGGCCGAAGGCCGCCCATGCCACCTTCTCCCACAAGGGGAGAAGGAAGAAGAGAACGTTCATCGCCGCGATCACCGCCCCCTAAAATTCGCCGCCCGCCGCTCTTCCGTCGCCTTCACGCCTTCCTTGAAATCCTCCGTCGCGCGCAGGCGCGTCTGCTCGGCGAGCTCGTGATTGGTCGCGGCCATGACGCGGTCGGCGAGGCCGTTGCGCATCGTGGCGCGGGTGGAGAGCAGGCCGAGCGGGGAGCATTCGGCGATCTCGCCGGCGAGCTTCATCGCGGCCGCCTTGACCTGGTCCTGCGGCACCAGCTCGTTGGCGAGGCCCCATTTGTAGGCCTCTTCGCCGGTGACGCGGCGGCTGGTGTAGAACATCAGCTCGGCGTTGTTCTTGCCGATCAGCTCGGGCAACGTCACGGTCAGGCCGAAGCCGGGATGAAAGCCGAGCTTGGTGAAATTCGCGGAGAAACGGGCTTCGGGGCAGGTGACGCGGAAATCGGCTGACACCGCAAGGCCCAACCCGCCGCCGATGGCCGCACCCTGGACGGCGGCGACGATCGGCTTCTTGGCGCGGAAGATGCGCACGGCCTGGATGTAGAGATGGTTGATCGAGCCGAGACTGTCGGCCGGATCGCCCTTCTTCTCGGCCTCGCGCGCCTCCTGCGCCTGCCGCGCCGGATCGCCGAAATTGGCGCCGGCGCAGAACGCCTTGCCTTGCGCGGAGAGAACGGACGCACGGATCTCGATGTCGCGGTCGAACTCGTCGAGCGCATCCGCGATCTGGTTGATCAGGGAGATGTCGAAGAAGTTGAGCGGGGGACGGCGGATCTCGATGGTGCCGATATGCCCGACCTTCTCGACGCCGATATCTTGATAGGTGCTCATAATGATCCTCGATTGAATTAGCGCAAGCCCAATCCGCGGGCGATGATGCCGCGCAGCACTTCGGTGGTGCCGCCCTGGATGGTGAGTTTCGGCGCGGTCTTGATGGCGAAGTCGAGCTGCCGCTCCAAGGTTTCGCGGTTGGTCGCGGTCTCCTCGACGAAGGCAGCGAGATCGCGCACGCGATGCGGCAGCTGCTGCTCCCAGACCGTGCCGATGTCCTTGACGATGGACGCTTCCACAACCGGCTCCTTGCCGGCCTGCAGCATGCCCGCGACCGAGACCGACATGCGCCGCATGGTGTGGAGCTGCGCGACGAGGCGCCCGATGCCTTCTGCGCTGCGCGTGTCCGGGTTGGGGCCGACCGCGCGGACCAGCTCGGTCAGCACGTAATAGGTTTCGAGGAAACGCTCGGGCCCCGAGCGCTCATAGGCGAGCTCGCTCGTCGCCTGCTTCCAGGCGCCGTCGACCTCGCCGAGCACGTGATCATCAGGGATGAAGTGATCGGTGAAGACGACCTCGTTGAACTCGTACTGGCCGGTGATCTGGCCGATCGGGTTCACCTTGATGCCCGGCTGCTTCATCTTGACCAGGAACTGGGTCAGGCCATGACGGCGGTTTTCCTTGGTCGGCGGTGAGGTCCGGAAGATCGCGATCATGTAGTCGGCGATATGCGCCGACGAGGTCCAGATCTTGGTGCCGTTGATGAGATAGCCGCCGTCGGTCCTGGTCGCGCGCGTCTTCGCCGCGAACAGGTCGGAGCCGGAGTTCGGCTCGCTCATGCCAATGGCAAAGCAGATCTCGCCGCGGCAGATGCGCGGCAGGATGTCCATCTTGATGTGCTCGGGCGCATATTTCAGCAGCACCGGCCCGCTCTGGCGGTCGGCGACGAAGAAGCGCCGCGTCGGCGCATTGGCGACGCGCATCTCCTCGGTCACCACGTAGCGTTCCAGGAATGAGCGCTCCTGGCCGCCATATTTCTTCGGCCAGGTCATCCCCAGCCAGCCCTTGGCGCCAACCCGGCGGGAAAATTCCGGTGCGTCGGTGTCCTCGCGGTTGGGCTTGTGCGGGTCGAAGGTGCCGGCGGCGATTTCCTCGGCGAGGAAGGCGCGCACTTCCTTGCGCAATTGCTCGCATTTTTCGGGGAGGCGGATCGGATCGAAACGGAGGGCAGCGGTCATTGTGGTCGTCCCCTGATCAGCGCGATGCCACGAGCGGCCACAATTCGTCGGCGCCGCGGTTTGCTACGAGCTTGCCGAGTTCGACGGCCCAGTGGCTCTCCGAGCCGAAATCGTCGCGCCAGGCCAGCGCCCGCAGCGAATAGCGGTGCAGGATGTGCTCCATGGTGAAGCCGATCGCGCCGTGAACCTGATGCGCGATGCCGCCGCCTTTCTCCGCGGCTTCCGCGCAGCGGATTTTTGCGGAGGCGGCTTCGAGGTAGACCTCGTCGTTGAACGATTTTGCATTCGCGATGGCGTCGGCCGCGGACGTCGCCGCCGCGAGCGCCGCGGCGGATTCGCCGGCAAGGCGCGCGAGATTGTGCTGCACGGCCTGGAATTTCGAGATCTTCTTCTCGAAGGCGACGCGTTCGTTGGAATAGCGCACGGAGATGTCGAGCATAGATTCCAGCGCGCCGGCGATTTGAAGGCTGCGCGCGACGCCGCCCATCAGCATCAGATTGGTCTGGTCAAGGCCCTTCGGTGCGGGTTTGGTGGTGACGGGCTGAACCCTGTCGAGGGTGACGGTGTCGCTGTGGTCGTAGCCGACATTGAGGCCGGATTCGATCCGAGCCTTGGCCGCGTCGACCAGTGCGATGGAAACACCATCCTTGCCGTGCGCCAGCACCGCAAAATGCGTCGCCGCTTTCGCAAAAGGCACGCCGCGCGCGCGGCCGAAGAGTGCGCCGTCGGCGTCGAGCGTGATGCGATCCCTCGGCGAAGCCGGGAGCACGGTCATCTCGCCTTCGGGCGAGGTGATCCTGGCCTGCGCCAGCAGCCATCCCGCCAGCATGGTCTCGGCCAGGGGCACCGCGATGGCGAAACGGCCGGCGGCGTTCAGCAGCGCAAAGCCGTCGGCGAGGCTCGCGCCGGAGCCGCCGAGATCATCCGGCACCCACGACAGCGGCAGTCCGGCTTCGCTCAGCGCCTGCCACAGCGGCGCTTGCCACGAATTCGACTTGTCGTTGTTGATGGTTTGCGGATCGGCGAGATCGGCGAAGATCTTCTCCGCGGTCTCGACGACGATGTTGTCACTCTCCGCCACAGCGTTCCCCGTCTCTTGCCATTGGCGCGTCCCGCCTCCTTGGGCCGGCGCGCAGCTTCTTCTTGCGCCCGATGATCGGAAAAAGCCATGGCCCTGACAAGCGTTGATCGCAGGCCAACCTGCGGCGCGGGCATGGGGGATCAGCAAATTCCGCTTAGCGGAGTTTGCTCGATTTGCAGGGCGCGGCAAACTCGCTAAACAGGACGCCGAGATCAAAGACAGGGGAGGAAAATCAGGATGGCCAAGGACAATCTATGCGCAATCGTGACGGGGTCGGCCTCCGGCCTTGGCGCCGCGACCGCCGAGATTCTCGCCCGCAACGGGGCGCGGCTCGTCATCAACTATTCGTCGAGCGAGAAAGAAGCCGAGGCGACGGCTGAGCTCTGCCGCAAGGCAGGCGCCGCGCAAGTCCTGGTCGCGCAGGGTGACGTCTCCAAGGATGAGGATTGCCGCAAGATCGTCGCTGCAGCCAACGGCTGGGGACGGCTCGATATCCTCGTCAACAATGCCGGCACCACCAAGCATGTGGCTCACGCCGATCTCGACGGATTGTCGGCGGAGGATTTCCAGCGGGTCTACGGCGTCAACACCATCGGCCCGTTCCAGATGGTGCGCGCGGCGCGCAGCCTGCTCGAAGCCGCCGCCAAGGCTTCGGGGCGGCCCTCCGCGGTGGTCAACGTGTCCTCTGTCGCCGGCATCAGCGGTGTCGGCTCGTCGATTGCGTACGCCGCGAGCAAGGGCGCGCTCAACACCATGACGCTGTCGTTGTCGCGCGCGCTGGCGCCGCTGATCCGCGTCAACACGGTATGCCCCGGCTATATCGACACGCCCTGGTTCACCAAGGGCCGCGGCGAGGCCGGCGCCAAGCAGGTGCGCGACAGCGTGGTGGCGAAGGTGCCGCTCAAGGTCGCATCATCCGCGGAAGACATCGCGCAGCTCGTCTGCTTCCTGGCGATGCCGGCCTCCAGCAACATGACCGGCGAGGTCGTGCGCATGGATGCAGGGATGCATTTGATTACTTGAGACACTCCGTACGTGCGTCAAATACAGGTGTCGTCCTCGCCAAAGCGGGGACGCATAACCACAGGAGGAGTTTGGCGAAGACTCGGAGTTATCAATCTTCGCCAAAGTCCTCCCTGTGGTTATGAGTCCCGGATCGGCGCGCGCTTGGGGCGCGCTTGTCCGGGACGACACCGAAAGTGTTCAGCCTTTTATCACCCCGCTCGCCACCAGCCGGTGCCAGACGAACAGCACCACCACGGCGCCGATCGTGGCCATGATGAAGCCGGCGCCCTGGTCGGGGCTGTAATGGCCGATGGCCTGGCCGATGAAGGTCGCCAGAAACGCGCCGGCGATGCCGAGGATAGTGGTGAGGATGAAGCCGCTGGGATTGTTCGGCCCCGGCGCAAGCCAGCGCGCGATGAGGCCGGCGACGAAGCCGACAATGATGATCCACAACAGGCCGCCGAAACTCATGACAGTGCTCCCCTTGCCGAGAAGTTGAAGGTCAGACTTCTGCTAAATCCTGCCCGAGAGCTCGTTCTCGGTCGGCAGCCGTCCGTCCGGCGTCAGATGGTCGACCACCTGCGGCAGATATTGACTGAGGCCGGAGAGCAGCTCCTCGCGCGACAGGCCGCTCTGCGCCGACAGGCTGTCGATCTGGTCGGCGCCGAGTGCATTGGCGAGATCGCCCGGCGCGATCGGCTTGTTCTCACCCTTGCCGACCCAGGAATTCGCGGCTTCGCCCTGGCCGCCCTGTTGCAACTGGTTGAGGAGATCGCCGAGCCCGCCGCTGAGCACGGTGCCGGCCGCGCCGCCCGCAAGCAGGCCACCGAGGCCGCCCTTGAGCAAGTCGCTGAGACCGCCGCCGGGGCCGCCCGCATTCGCCTGCGTCGGAGGCGGCAGCGGTGAGCGCTGCTGCGGGGCAGGCGCCGCGCCGGGCTGGCCGGCCGTCAGATGCTTGAACGCCTTCCAGGCGAGCAGGCCGAGCAGCGCCATGGTCATCGGCGACATGCCGCCGGAGGATTTCTCGGAGCTGGGCGTGCTCGGGCCGCGCGGGCCGTTCTGCATGCCGTTGAGGACGTCGAGTAGACCCATGGTGCTCTCCTTTGGCGTTCTCGTTCGGCGAGCGCTCGCCGCCGACTGCCCCCGGGGCGAAAACATATGGGGCACTCATGACCGTTACAAGTCGGATGCGACGCGATTGGTTGCTGGCCGCGCCTCTGCTATCGAAGGCCGGTCGTTCAGGGAGCGAGCTCGGTGGTTACGGATCGACCGATCGTGGTGGCCGGCGCCGGCGCCATCGGCTGTTTCGTCGGCGGCATGCTGGCTGCTGCCGGTCGCCGCGTTGCGCTGCTGGTGCGGCCGCGGGTGAAGACCGAAATCGAACGGTTCGGCCTGCTTCTGACCGATTTCGATGGGTCGGAGAAGAAGTTAGGCGCGGGTCAGCTCGCGCTATCGGAGGATCCTGCGATCTTCCACAGCGCCAGCATCGTGCTGGTCACGGTGAAGAGCGCGGACACCGCCGCTGTCGCGGATCAGATTGCGCAGCATGCGCCTGAGGATGCCGTCATCGTTTCGCTCCAGAACGGCATCGGCAATGTCGCGGTGCTGCGCCAGCGGCTCGGCGGCCGCCGCGTGCTGGCTGGCATGGTGCCATTCAATGTGATCGCGATGGGAGATGGACGCTTCCATCGTTCCACCTCCGGCGACACTCATATCGGCGAGGATGCCGAGAACACGGCCGGGGCGCTCTCGGTGCCCGGCCTTGCGGTGCGCGCCAGCCGCGACATCACCGGCGTGCAATGGGGCAAGCTGATCATCAATTTGAACAATGCACTCAGCGCGCTGTCCGACATGCCGCTCGCCGCACAATTGGCGAACCGCGACTGGCGCAGATTGTTCGCCGACCAGATGGCAGAGGGGCTGGCCGCGCTGAAGGCTTCCGGCATCACGCCGGTCTCGGCGACGCCAATCCCCATGGCGTGGACGCCGACCTTGCTGCGGCTGCCGGACGCGATCTTCAACGCGATCCTGGGGCAGACGATGAAGATCGATCCCGAGGCGCGCTCCTCGATGTGGCAGGATCTGAAGCAGGGCCGCACGACCGAGATCGATTATCTCCAGGGTGCGGTGATAGCGCTTGCCGATCAGAACCATGTCGACGTGCCGCTGATGCGCCGCATTGTTGCGCTGATTAAGGAAGCCGAGACGGCCGGCAACGGCCCGCCGCGGCTGACGCCGCAGCAGATCCGCGGCGTGGCTTGAGTGTGAGGAGGGCCGCGATGAGGCGTGGTATGACGATCGGGCTTGCGCTGACCGCGTTCTGCGGCGCATCGACGCTTGTCTATGCAAGGCCGCCGACAGTCATGAACTCTCCCGGATATGACAGGCGATTGCAGGAGAGCAGGTCGCAGTTGGGTGGTTCGCCGACGGTAACGGCGCCTGCGACCGCCGTACCTGCAAAGCGCGCTAAGAAGAAGCGGTCGAATTGAGATGACGCCTACCGCCTTCACCAGGACGACAGTGCCGGGCGTGTCGCGACTGCATCAACATCGTCATTGCGAGCGCAGCGAAGCAATCCAGAATCCCTCCGCGGAAAGACTCTGGATTGCTTCGCTGCGCTCGCAATGACGGCTCTGGCTCACCCCTTCTTCGCGGGCTTGCTCGGCGTCGGGTTGAACAGCTTCTTCAGATCGTTCAAGCTTTCCGATAGCCGCGGCCATTCGCAGGAGAACGAGCCCTTGGTGCAGGGCGCGCTCTTTGGCTTCGCGCCTGCGGCCTGCTGGACCTTCGGCCGCTCGACCGGGATAGGCACGCGCTCGACTTCGGTTCGCAGCGCGATCTGCTGAAGCTGCTGCACCTGTTGCTCTTGCTGCTCGCGCTGCTGGCGGGCCATGGCCTGGGCCGCTTCATTGCTGCGGCGCTGATTGGCGAGATAGGCGGTGTAGGCTTCGTCGATCTTTTTCTGCTCCTCCGGCGTCGGATTGGGGCCGGCGATGTCGAAGGTGCGATCCTGGAGGAAGTCGTAATAGGAATAGCCGCCACCCGGCTTGCGGCGGCCGGCAAACTTGGCGTTGCAATCGGCAAGCGCGGCTGTCTTCTCGGTCTTGGTTGCGGCCTTCTCGGCGGCGTCAGCGCATTCCTCGAAATCGACCGGCGCACGTTTCCACCATTGCGCCACGGCATCCGTATGCGTCAGCAGGAAAAAGCCTGCTGCGGCAACGAGAAGCAGCGCTGCACGAGGCGATGTGACGACGGCCGACATTCTACGAGAGCATTCCTTGCAAAACTCAACCCGAACTGAGTCGAGTCGGATTTTTGCCCCTTTATCGCCGCCTTGTCACCCATGGAACTCTGGAATTTCATGGCTGGGATGCTGCCATTTTGTGCTTGACGTGGCGTAGGAGTCACAGCGCCCTGCCGGCAGGCTGTTACACTTGTGTTGCGAGCGCCTCACCCCCGCGGCGACGCCAAGAAAACGAAGTGGAAACGCCTGATGCTGCTGCCCCTGTCCGACGTGCCGCGCTGGTACGCTGAACGCAAACCACATGGCACGATCGCTCTCCGTCATGGGCAGGACACGCTGACATGGGACGAACTCGAGCGCGGCGCCAACCGGCGCGCGCGGGCGTTCGCGGCCAAGGGCGTCAAGCCCGGCGATTTCGTCGCGATCGGATTGCCCAACGGCAACGCGTTCTTCGAGACCTCTTTTGCGGTTTGGAAGTGCGGGGCGACGCCGACCTCGCTGTCATGGCGGCTGCCGCGCGGCGAAGCCGCCGCGGTGCTCGACATTTTGAAGCCTGCGCTGGTGGTCGGCGGTGAGGCCGACTGGAATGCGCCGAACCGTCTGGCTGCGGACTTCGTGCCGGAAGGTTTCTCGGACGAGCCGCTCAACCTGCCGGTGGCGCGCTACTGGAAGGCGATGACCTCAGGCGGCTCGACCGGGCGACCGAAGGTGATCCTCGATCACCATCCGGCGGTGACCGACACCGCGGCCGCGCCGCCGCTCAACATTCCCTTCGGCGTCTCGCTGCTCAATCCCGGCCCGCTCTACCACAATGCGCCGTTCATCGTGTCGCACTACGCACTGTTTGCGGGCGGGAAGCTCACGGGCCTGACCAAGTTCGACGCCGAGGAGACGCTGCGCCAGATCGAGCGTGAGCGCGTGCAATGGATCAATTTCGTGCCGACGATGATGCACCGGATCTGGGCGCTGCCGGAGAACGTGCGCAACTCTTACGACGTATCGAGCCTGCAAACAGTCTTCCACATGGCGGCACCGATGCCGCCCTGGCTGAAGGAGAACTGGATCGCCTGGCTCGGACCTGAGCGGATCTGGGAGCTCTATGGCGGCACCGAGCGCCAGGGCGCCTGCATCATATCAGGCACGGAATGGCTGACGCACAAGGGCTCGGTCGGCAGGATCGGCGACATGGCGAAGCTCCGCATCATCGGCGAGGACGGCAACGATGTCGCGCCGGGAGGGACCGGCGAGATCTACTTCCTCAACAATGACGGCCAGGACGCCACCTATCATTATCTCGGTGCCGAGCCGAAACGGCGCACTGACGGCTGGGAGTCGCTCGGCGATATCGGCCGGCTGGATGCGGAAGGCTATCTCTATCTCGGCGACCGCCTTGCGGACATGGTCTTGCGCGGCGGCGCCAACATCTATCCGGCCGAGGTCGAGGCCGCGGTCTCTGCCTGCCCCGGCGTGCGCTCCTGCGTCGTCGTGGGCTTGCCGGATCCGGACTTGGGCCAGCGCGTGCATGCCATCATCGAACCGGAGCCTGATGCGGACGGCCAGGCCATTGCTGACGGAATGGCGGATTTCCTCAAGGACCGGCTCAGCCGCTACAAGCATCCCGAGAGCTTCGAATTCGTCAGCGCCCCGCCGCGCGATGATTCTGGAAAAGTTCGCCGCACGCTGTTGCGCGATGAGCGCGCGGCGTGGATGAAGGAGGGGCGCGCCTTCCGGATTTTGCCGGCGAAGGCGCCGGCGCATGCCGAATAAGAAAATTCACGAAAGGCCTCTTTGACATGACGATCACGATCGCAGCGAACAGCGTGCCGAAGCCGCCCGCCGAGATCATCGCGGGCTTTCGCGGCGCGCCGACCTCGGTGATCTCAGACAATCTCGCCCGGCTGCCGGGCGCGGTGGGACTAAAACCCTATCATCGCGGCGGCAAGCTGGTGGGGACGGCCTTCACCGTGCGCACCCGGCCCGGCGACAATCTCGCGATCCACCGCGCGCTGGATCTGGTCGGGCCCGGCGACGTCATCGTGGTCGATGGCGGCGGCGACGAGACGCGGGCCCTGGTCGGCGAGATCATGAAGAACATCGCGCAATGGCGCAAAGCCGAGGGCTATGTCATCGACGGCGCGATCCGCGATGTCGCGGCCTTCGCCGCTGACGACTTCCCCTGCTACGCCCGCGCCGTGATCCACCGCGGCCCCTACAAGAACGGCCCCGGCGAGATCAACGTGCCGGTGACGATCGGCGGCAGCGTGATCTCGCCCGGCGACATCGTGGTCGGCGACGAGGACGGCGTGGTGTCGTTTCCCGCCGCCGGCGCCGCCACCCTGCTGGACGCGGTCCGTACCCAGGTCGCGCGCGAGGAGGAGACCATGAAGGCGATCCGCGAGGGCCGCTACCAGGGCTCCTACGGCAAAGCCTGATCAGAGAAGAACGGGAGGATGGCGTGAGCCAGAAGGACGAATTCCACAACATCGATAATCCTGACGACGGGCTGTTCCGCGAGCTTGCGGCGGGGGTGACCACGCGCATCTTCTCCGGCGAGCAGGCGATGCTGTCGGTGGTGACGCTGGCGCCGCATGCGCGGGGCACGCTGCATCATCACCCCGAGGAGCAATGGGGCGTGCTGCTCGATGGCTCCGCCATCCGCGTCCAGGGCGATGAGGAAATTGCCGTGAAGAAGGGCGATTTCTGGCGCACCCCGGGCAACGTGCCGCACACCATGCGCGCCGGCCCTGACGGCGCCCGCGTGCTGGACATTTTCAGTCCGCCTCGGCCAGAATACAAGAAAGCGGGGTCGGGCTTCGGCACGACCTAGCGCCAAAGAGCAAAAAGCCAGGCGCTGAAAGCAAAAAGGGAGGGGACCATGACGATCACACGACGCACGCTGCTGGCCGCACCGGCCATTCTCGCAATGGCGCCGGCGAGCGCGCAGGCCGGCAAGATCACGCTGGTGGTGCCGTTTCCACCGGGCGGCTCGACCGATGCGATGGCGCGGCTGTTGCAGGCCAGCCTGCAAACCAAGCTCGGTCGCATCGTCGTGGTCGAGAACAAATCAGGCGCGGCCGGCGCGCTCGGCGCGGCGCAGGTCGCCAAGAGCCCGGCGGACGGCACCTCGTTCCTGGTGACGTTCGATTCCCACGCGGTGATTCCGTCGATCCTTGACAAGCCGCCGGTCGATGTCGAGCGCGAGCTGATGCCGGTACTGCTGATCGGTACCGCGCCTTACGTGATCGCGGCCGGCGCCGGCCGTCCCTACAAGAGCTTTGCCGACGTGGTGGCGGCCTGCAAGGCGACGCCGGGCGCGGTGAAATATGCCTCCGTCGGCATCGGCACGCTCGGCCATCTCGCCATGACCGTGCTCGGCAGCAAGGCCGGCGTCGAGATTATGCACGTGCCCTATCGCGGCGGCGGGCCGGCCATGAACGACGTGCTCGGCGGCCATGTCGATCTCATCGCGGGATCGGCGGCGCTGGTCGCCGCCCAGCTCGGCACCAACATGCTGCGCCCGATCCTGCAGCTCGGCCGCGAGCGGCTGGCGGCCCTGCAGGACACGCCAACCGCGATCGAGGCCGGCTTTCCCGATTTCGAGACGCTGGCCTGGTGGGGTATCTTCGCGCCCACGGGCACGCCTCAGGATGTGGTCGCGGCGATGGCGACGGTGTCCAGGGAGATCCTGAGCGAGCCCGCAACCGCTGCCCAGCTCAAGAACACCCAGCACATGACGCTGCTGCTCCAGGAAGGCGCCACATTCAAAACCTTCTTCGACAAGCAGGTCGCGTATTGGGGCAAGGTGGTGAAGGACAACAATATCAGAGCGTAAGGCCGTCTGGTCATGCCGCACGCAAGGGGCGGCCGAAGCTAAGCTCATGGCCGTCGGGGTCGGTGAGATGGAAGTAGCGCTCGCCCCATTCGGCATCGCGCGGCGTGGTCGACGGCTGCCATCCCGCAGCGCGCGCCTGCTCATAGGTCGCGTCCACGTCGGCGACATGGAAGATGACGCGGCCCCACCACGACCAGCGCTTCTCGTCGGGCTGCGCCGTCAGGTTGAGATAGCCGCTGCCGGCGCGAAAGCTCGTGAAGGCCGCGGCTTCGCCGCCATACAACAGCTCGAACCCGAGCGAGCGGTAGAAGTGCACGGCGCGCGCCATGTCATGGGTGCCGAGCGTGATGGCGCTAATGCTCTCGATCATGTGGGCTGCTCCGCCAAGAGGGACTTCGCCAAGAGGGACCTGGGTGCATTGTACGGCCGCCTTGCTCAGCTTGCAGATGATCTGGCCCGCCTTGCGGCTGGCGAACCGCATCCTGCTCTGCTATGAGGGGCCGAACCCGCAACTTTCGGGTTCCGCGGTCCCGTAGCTCAGCCGGATAGAGCGACGGTTTCCTAAACCGTAGGTCGGAAGTTCGAGTCTTCCCGGGATCGCCAATCTTTATAGTCTCTTGCCAATATCTAGCTGTCGGAATCAAGCCGATTTCGCCGTGTCGGTCTACGTTACGGTTTGCCACGCCGTTCGGCGCGAAAATTGCTAGAAGCGAGCTGCTTCCTTCCTCGCTGGCCCGGCTGACATGCCCGCCACATCCCACTGTCCCATCCGGAGACGACAATGCCTTTCGACTTGATCCTGCGCGGGGGGCGGGTGATCGACCCGTCCCAGAAGCTCGACGCCGTGACCGACGTCGCCTTTGCCGGCGGCAAGGTCGCTGCGATCGGCAGCGGGCTCAAGGCGGACCCTGCGACAGAGGTGCGCGACGTCTCGCGGTACATCGTCACGCCGGGGCTGATCGATCTCCATACCCACGTTTATTGGGGCGGCACATCGCTCGGCATCGATGCCGAGGAATTCTGCCGCAGCTCCGGCGTCACCACCTCCGTCGACACCGGCAGCGCAGGTCCCGGTAACTTCGCCGGCTTCCGCAAGCACGTGATCGAGCCGAGCCAGGTTCGCATCCTCGCTTACTTGCACGTTTCCCATGCCGGCATCTTCGGCTTCTCGCATCGGATCATGGTCGGCGAGAGCGAAGAGCTGCGGCTGATGAATCCGATCGAAGCGGCCAAGGTGGCTGATGCCAATCGCGACCTCATCGTCGGCATCAAGGTGCGCGTCGGCTTGCATTCCTCGGGCACCTCGGGGGCGGTGCCACTCGACATCGCGCTCGAGGTCGCGAACGAGGTCGGCATGCCCCTGATGGCGCATATCGATCATCCACCGCCGAGCTATGAGGACGTGCTCGCCCGCCTGCGTCCCGGCGACGTGCTCACCCATGCGTTCCGCCCGTTCCCGAATACGCCGGCGACCGCGCAAGGCACCGTGAAGAAGGCGGTGCTGGACGCGCGCGAGCGCGGCGTGCTGTTCGACATCGGTCACGGCAAGGGTTCGTTCGCGTTCAAGACCGCGCGCGCCATGCTCGCAAACGGCTTCTATCCCGACACCATCTCCTCCGACATCCATCAGCTCTGCATCGACGGCCCGGCCTATGACCAGGTCACGACCATGTCGAAATTTTTGTGCATGGGCATGAAGCTCTCCGACGTCATCGCGGCGTCGACCGTGAACGCGGCGATGGCGCTGCGGCGCCCTGAGCTCGGCAGCCTCAAGCCGGGCAGCATCGGCGACGCGACGCTTGTTACGGTCAGGCAAGGCCAGTTCGACTATGAAGACGTCGTCGGCGAGCATTTGATCGGCGACCGCAAGATCGTGTCCGAAGGCGTCGTCATCGGTGGCCGGTGGTGGCATCCGAATTGAGACGGCGCTCACCGATCGTGAGCGTCGCCACGGGATTCGTCCATCAGTCGCGTCCCGCCTCCATGATCGCCCTGGCGAGGCGTGCCGGATCGGAGAAGCACAGCTCGTGGCTTCCCGCCACCTGCACCAGGCGGAACAGGCCGAGCTTCTCCGACAGACGCGGATGCCAGCCATAGCTGTGCGGCAGCGCGGTGTCTTCGGTGCAGTTGATGTAGGATTTGGCCAGCTGCATCTCGGCTGGATTGCTCTTGAGCGCAAGCTTGTCGGTGAAGGTCGCCAGCGGATGCGGATTGAGGACGTCATAAGCGCGCTGCGCCGTCTCCAGATCGGCATCGTTGATGAAGGCCTCGCGCCAGATCGGGAAGGGCAGCACCACCGAGCCGTCCCCGCGCTCGGCGGCGATCGCGTCGAACAGTCCGATATAGTGCGGCGGCACCATGTCGTTGAGGCACTCGCCATTGTTTGGCACGAAGGCATTCCAATAGACCAGGCGGCGGATGCGCTCGGGCGCGAGGTCGGCGACGCCGGTGATGATCATTCCGCCATAGGAATGGCCAAGCAGGATGACGTCCTTCAGATTGTTCTCGGCAAGGTAGTCGGCGATCGACTGGATCGCCTCCTTCAGCCCGGTCGTCTTGGGATCGCCCGGACGGTTGCCCTTGATGGTGGGGGTATGGACCTGATGACCGGCTGCGCGGATCGGCGCGGCGACCGGCTCGAACTCGGCACCGGTGTGCCAGGCGCCATGAACGAGAACGTAGTTCGACATGTTGTGGCTCCTCCCGAGGGTGTGGTTAGATTGGCGCAGCGTCGCCGCACGGCAAATGTGGACCGGCGCCCGATTTGCCGCTTGGCTGGAAGTGAACCGGATTGGTCTCGGAGTGAACCGATGCAGCAGATCGAGCGCGCCGTTCCGTCACGCCATTCGGCCTGGAATACAGTGGGCGTGCGGCCCAACGAGCAATTCGCCTATTATCGCGAGGCAATCTGCCAGGCTTTCATGAATCTGACGCCGGAGCCGGCGACCGGGGCCGGCTTTCCCGCCAGCGTCGAGCACGTCCGTCTCGGCGATGGCGCGATCAACCGCGTCAGCTTTCCCGAACATGTGGTGCGCCGTTCCGCGGCCGATATTGCGGCGTCCGATCGCAGTTGCTTCTATCTCAACCTGAAGCTGGCGGGCCGTTGCCGCATCCAGCAAGGGGGTCGCGAGATCAGCCTGTTACCCGGACAGGTCGGCATCTTCGACAGCGACCGGCAGTTCGCGCTGCTGCACGATCGTGGTCCACAGTTGCGCGTTGCCTCGTTCTGGGTGCCGGCGGAGGCCTTGCGCGAACGGCTGCCGGCTTCGTTCGACGTTCCTGCGGCACGCCTCTCGGACGATCCCTTCGTCGGCCATCTCATCGTCGAGACGGCGCGCACGCTGACCGATGGGGCGCTGCGCATGACCGAGGACGAGGGCGTGCGGCTGTTCCGGGCGCTGATCGAATTGGTTGCCGTGAGCCTGTCGCGAAGCAGCCGCGTGCACGTCGCAGAAGCCGAGAGCCTCGCCGATGCAACCACGCTGGCGGTGAAGCGTGCCATTCACCTGCGGCTCCGCCAGCCTGGTCTTGCGGTCGCAAACGTCGCCGGCGCCGTCGGCATCAGCGAGCGCTACGTGCATAAGCTGCTGGCGCGATCGGGCTCCAGCTTCACCGACTACGTCATCGACCATCGGCTCGACGGCGCGGCCAGGGATCTCAGGGATGCTGCGATGGCGGAGCGTGCGATCGGCGCCATCGCATTCGACTGGGGCTTCTCGGACCTCTCCCACTTCACGCGGCGCTTCAAGCAGCGTTTCGGCTGCCGGCCGCGCGACTGGCGCGCGCGGTGAGGGAGGCGCTGCTGCACCTCGCCCCGCTTGCGGGGAGAGGTCGGATCGCATCGCAAGATGCGATCCGGGTGAGGGGGACTCTCCGCGAATCCGTCTCTCACCATATTCGCGGAAGCAGCCCCTCACCCCAACCCTCTCCCCGTAAGAACGGGGCGAGGGAGCGCACCTAGCAAGTCGCCTCGGCAGCGCGCAGCTACAGCGACCTCGCGATCAGCAGCTTCATGATCTCGTTGGTGCCGCCATAGATCTTCTGGATGCGGGAATCGATGAAGATGCGCGAGATCGGGTATTCCTGCATGTAGCCGTAGCCGCCGAACAGCTGGAGGCATTCGTCGGCGGTCTCGACCTGCTTTTCCGAGCACCAATATTTCGCCATCGATGCCGTGACCGTGTCGAGGTCTTTTGCGACCAGGCGCTCGATGCACCAGTCGACGAAGACGCGCGCGATCATCGCCTCGGTCTTGCGCTCGGCGAGCTTGAAGGCGGTGTTCTGGAAATCCATCAGCGGCTTGCCGAAGGCTTTCCGCTCCTTGGTGTACTCGGCGGTGAGCTGGACCGCGCGCTCCATCGAGGCGACGGCGCCGACCGCGAGCGCGAGGCGTTCCTGCGGCAATTGCTGCATGAGCTGCACAAAACCCTGGCCTTCCTCCTTGCCGAGCAGGTTTTCCGGCGGCACGGTCACGTTGTCGAAGAACAGCTCCGACGTGTCGGAGGCATGCAGGCCGATCTTGTCGAGGTTGCGTCCGCGCTTGTAACCATCCGCGCCCGCGGTCTCGACCACGATCAGCGAAATGCCTTTCGCGCCGGCCTCGCCGGTGCGTGCGACCACGATGACGAGATCGGCGGCCTGGCCGTTGGTGATGAACGTCTTCTGGCCGTTGATGACGTAGGAATTGCCCTGCTTCTTCGCCGTGGTCTTGACGGCCTGGAGATCCGAGCCGGTGCCGGGTTCGGTCATGGCGATGGCGCCGACCATCTCGCCCGACGCCATCTTCGGCAGCCAGCGCTTCTTCTGCTCCTCCGAGCCGTAATTGAGGATGTAGTGCGCGACGATGGCGCTGTGCACGGAGACACCGGTCGTCAGCTCCGGCACCGTGCTCTCGAGATCGTCCAGCACGGCGGCGTCATAGGCGAAGGTCGCACCCAGCCCGCCATACTCCTCCGGCACGCTCGCCAGCAGCGCGCCCATCTCGCCGAGCCCGCGCCAGGCGAAGCGGTCGACCATCTTCTGCTCGCGCCATTTTTCGGCATGCGGCGCCAGGTCCTTGGCTAGATACTTTCGGAACTGGTCGCGGAACGTGTCCAGCTCCTCGGTCATCCACGATGATCGGTACTGCATCGGCGCCTCGCTTTCAGACAATCAGGCCGCCACCGGCGACGACCACCTGGCCGCTGATATAATTGGATTCCGGGCTGCAGAACAGATAGACGGCGTCCGCCGCCTCTTCCGGCGTGCCGCCGCGGCCGAGCGGGATCATGCGCGACATGGCTTCCAGCATGTGCGGCTGCACGCCGACCTTGATGTCGCGGCCGGCGACGTCGATGGTCTTCTGCTGCGCCTCGATCGGCTGGGTCAGACGGGTGTTGATGAGGCCGAAGGCGACGCAATTGACGTTGACCTTGTAGCGGCCCCACTCCTTGCACATGGTTCGGGTCAACCCGATCAGCGAAGCCTTGGCCGAGGAGTAGCTGGCCTGCCCGGCATTGCCGTAGAGGCCCGCGATAGAGGAGATGTTCACCACCTTGCGGAACACCTCGCGCCCTTCCTCAGCCTCCTTTCTGGCGAAGACGCGGATCGGCTCGGCGGCCGCGCGCAGGATCCGGAACGGGGCGACGAGATGAACGTCGAGCATGGCCTGAAACTGATCGTCCGTCATCTTCTGGATGGTGGAGTCCCAGGTGTAGCCGGCATTGTTGACGATGATGTCGAGCCCACCGAACTTGTCCAGCGCGGCGCCGACAAAGCGGTCGGCGAAGCCAGCTTCCGAGACACTTCCGTTCACGGCGGCGGCGTCGCCGCCCAGCGTCTTGATCTCCGCGACCACGGCGTTGCCGGGCTCGGCATCGAGGTCATTGACGACGACCCTGGCGCCTTCGCGCGCGAGCTTGAGTGCGATCGCGCGCCCGATGCCGCGGCCCGAGCCGGTCACGAGCGCGACCTTTCCCTGCAGTTTTGCCATTTGGATGAGTCCTCTTGTTGTCACAGCGCGACGACGGCGCTGCCTTCGAGCTTGACCTCGCCGCGACCGTCCGTGGCGGTGAGCGCGAGCCTTGCGCGGCGCTCGCCGTCTTCGGCGAACAGCTCCGTCACGGTACCTTCGCATGTCAGCTTGGCGCCAAGCTGGGTAATGGCGACGAATCGGGTCGCAAAACTGCGGAGCCTAGACGGCGGGACCGCGTCCGTGAGCGCCTGCCCGAGGCATGCCATCACCAGCATGCCGTGGGCGAACACATCCGGAAATCCCGCCGACTTGGCAAAGTCGATGTCGACGTGGATCGGATTATGATCGCCCGATGCGCCGCAATAGAGCGCAAGCGTATGGCGGGTGATCGGCGGAAAGACCTTGTGGACGATGCGGTCGCCGGGTTTGATGTCTCCGGATGCCGTCATGACACCACCTCGTTGCGGACGACGATGGTGCGCGCGGTATCGGCGACATGCACGCCGTCCTGATTGGTCACCTCGCATCGGACGCCGATCAGCGTCATCGCGCCGCCCTTCTTGTCCGTCACGCTGGTCACGCGCGGCCGAAACGTCAGGGTGTCGCCGACCAGAACCGGCGCGTGATAGACGAAGCTCTGCTCGCCATGCAGCACGCGGGCGAGGTCGATGCCGAGCGCGGTGAACATCTCGAAGGGGTCGTCGACGTCCATCATCTCCAGGCAGAACAAATAGGTCGGCGGCACCGGCATGCCGGTGAATTCCGCCGCGCGCGCAGCATCTATGTTGCGGTAGACCGGATTCTCTTCGCCCAGCATATTGAGGAAGTAGCGAAGACGGCCCGGTTCCACGCGTGCGGTGACGGGCGTGAAGCAGCGCCCTACGGCGGACTGATCGACCATGGCTGGTATCAGTGACGCTTGTAGAGCGTGACGACGCAGGCGCCGCCGAGGCCCAGATTGTGCTGGAGCGCAACCTTCGCACCCTCGACCTGCGTGGGGCCTGCCGTGCCGCGCAACTGCCGCGTCAGTTCGTAGCACTGCGCAAGTCCGGTGGCGCCGAGCGGATGTCCCTTGGACAGCAATCCGCCGGACGGATTGGTCACGATCCGGCCGCCATAGGTGTTGTCGCCGTCATTGATGAACTTGCCGGCTTCGCCCTCGCCGCAGAGGCCGAGCGCCTCGTAGGTGATGAGCTCGTTGTGGGCAAAACAGTCGTGCAGCTCGACGAGGTCGAGATCGCCGGGTCCGATGCCGGCACTCTCATAAACCCGGCTTGCTGCCTCTCTTGCCATGTCGTAGCCGACCAGCTGCATCATGTCGCCGGCCTTGAAGGTCGAGGGCGTGTCGGTGGTCATGCTCTGCGCCGCGATGCGCACCCGCTTGCCGATGCCGTGCTTGTCCGCAAACCGCTCGGACACCAGCACGGCGGCGGCGCCGCCGCAGGTCGGCGGGCACGCCATCAGGCGCGTCATCACGCCCGGCCAGATCACCTGGTCGTTCATGACGTCGTCCGCCGTGACTTCCTTGCGGAAGAGTGCGAGCGGATTGTTCTTGGCATGACGGCTCGCCTTGGCGCGCACCTTGGCAAAGGCGTCGAGCCGCGTGCCGTATTTCTTCATATGGCTGAGCCCGGCGCCGCCGAAATAGCGCAGCGCCAGCGGAATGCCGGGAGCGTCGATCAGCTGGTCCGCGGCCGCGTCGAATTCCTCGAACGCGCTCGGACGATCGGTGTAGACGCTGCCGAGCGCGCCGGGCTTCATCTGCTCGAAGCCGACCGCCAGCACGCAATCCAGCGCGCCGCTCGCGATCATCTGCCGCGCCATGAACAGCGCGGTCGAGCCGGTCGAGCAATTGTTGTTGACATTGACGATGGGGATGCCGGTCATCCCGACAGGGTAGAGCGCGCGCTGCCCGCAGGTGGAATCGCCGTAGACGTATCCGACATAGGCCTGCTCGACCTTCTCGTAGCCGAGGCCGGCATCGGCGAGCGCGAGCTTGGCCGCCTCCGTCCCCATCTCGTGATAGGGCGCGCTGGCACCGGGCTTGGCGAAGGGGATCATGCCGACCCCTGCGACGACGACGTCAGACATCGCTTCCTCCAAATAAATTACCCATTGGACTTTTTCTTACCCATGGGTAACATATCGCCCGATGTCCACGAGAGTCAACCGATCGACCATGGATTCAGCGCCGCCCGTTCCGCCGTCGTCGCCTTCGCCCTGGTTGCCGTTCGAGAGCCGGCGCCGCGCCCGCGACGAGAAACGTGAGGCGGTGCTGCGCGCCGCCGTGCAGCTGTTCCTGGAGCAGGGCTATCATCGCGTGACGCTGAACGAGGTCGCCGACCGGCTGAACATCACCAAGCCCGCGCTGTACAATTACTTCCGGAGCAAGGACGAGATCCTGTTCGAATGCTGGTCGATGGGCGCCGAGCTCGTCGACAGCGTGATCGCGGAGATCAACGCCGGCGTTGGTTCGGGCCTCGCCAAGCTGCGCAAACTGGTGCACGCCTATGCCGAGCTGATGGCGACCGATTTCGGCGCGAGCCTGGTGCGTTTCGACCTGCGCGACCTGACCGAGCGGAACGCCGGTGTCGCGCGCGCCGCCAAGAGGCGGATCGATGCCACGTTTCGGCAGTATATCGCCGGGGGCATCGACGATGGTTCGATCAGGCGTTGCGATCCCAAGCTTGCAGCGTTCGCGATCGCCGGCGCGCTCAACTGGATCGGTCACTGGTATCGCCGCGACGGCGAGCTGTCGCCGACCGCAATCGCCGACGAGTTCACGATCCGGCTGACCGACGGTCTGGCGAACGAAGGCTGGCAGCAGACGACAAAGAAGACGCCGAGGGCGCCGCAAAGGCGCAACTCAGAACGCAAAACAACAGGGAAGAAGCGCACGGGAGGAGGAACGCGATGAACATCACGCACGGACTGCGGCGCGCGCTGCAGATCAATCCGAATGGGCTGGCGACCGTCTGTGGCCAGCGGCGTCGCAGCTGGGGCGAGCTCGGCGAACGCATTGCAAGGCTGGCCGGCGGCCTGCGCACGCGCGGCGTCAGGGACGGCGATCGCATCGCCGTGCTGTCCTTCAACTCCGACCGCTATCTCGAGCTCTATCTGGCGACCGGCTGGGCGGGCGCCGTGATCGTGCCGCTCAACATCCGCTGGAGCGCCCTTGAAAACGAGGATGCGCTGCGCGACTGCCGCGCTTCCGTTCTGCTGGTGGACAAGGCCTTTGCGCAGGTTGGCGCGCAGCTCGCCGGCGCCATTCCGGCGCTGAAGCTGATCTATGCCGACGACGGCGAGGTGCCGGCGGGGATGGAGAGCTACGAGGATCTCGTCGCGGGCAGCGCGCCGGTCGCCGATGCCATGCGCAAGGGCGACGATCTCGCCGGCATCTTCTACACCGGCGGCACCACCGGCCGTTCCAAGGGCGTGATGCTCAGTCACCGGAATCTGATGGCCAACGCGCTCAACGCACTCGGCGAAGGACTGTTTCCGGCGAGCACGACCTATCTGCACGCGGCGCCGATGTTTCACCTCGCCAATGGGGCGGCGATGTACTCGCTGCTGCTCTCCGGCGGCTCAAACGTGATCATTCAGGGCTTCACTCCCGAAGGCGTGATGGCTGCGATGCAGAACGAGCGCGTGACCGACGTGCTGCTGGTGCCCACGATGATCCAGATGTTCGTCGACCACCCCGCGATCGGGAACTACGACCTGTCGTCGCTCAAGCATATCATCTACGGGGCCTCGCCGATCAGCGAGGCGGTGCTCGACCGTGCCGCGCGCGCACTGCCGCATGTGCGTTTCACGCAGGCTTATGGCATGACCGAATTGTCGCCGATCGCGACGCTGCTGCATCCCAACGAGCATGTCGGGGAGGGGCGCAGAAAGGGGCGTCATCGCGGTGCCGGCCGTGCCACGCTCGGCTGCGAGGTGCGGATCGTCGACGAGAACGATCGGCCGGTGCCGGCAGGGGTCGTCGGCGAGATCGTGGTGCGCGGCGACACCGTGATGATGGGCTATTGGGAGCGGCCGGAGGAGAGCGCGCGCGCCGTCATCGACGGCTGGATGCACACGGGCGATGGCGGCTACATGGACGAAGACGGGTTCATCTATGTCGTCGACCGCGTCAAGGACATGATCATCTCCGGCGGCGAGAATGTGTACTCGGTCGAGGTCGAGAACGCGCTGGCGCAGCATCCGTCGGTGCTGCAATGCGCCGTCATCGGAATTCCCAATGAGCAATGGGGAGAGCAGGTCCATGCCGTCGTAGTCAGACGCAGCGGCGTCGAGGTTTCGACCGGCGAGCTGATCGAGTTCACGAAGACGTTGATTGCCGGCTACAAATGCCCCCGCAGCATCGAGATCACCGAGACCCCGCTGCCGCTGTCCGGTGCCGGCAAGGTGCTGAAGCGCGAGCTGCGCAGGCCGTTCTGGGAAGGTCGGGAGCGGCGGGTCAGCTGACGGCTCCCGCGCGCCGGAACGCGGCCGTTCGGGGTCAAGTACGCGAAGTTTGATGTTCCCAGATCGCGGTCGCGCGGGTACCTTTGGCGAGGTTCATTGGGAACATTCAGTCTTGGTCGAGAAGCGCGAGCTCAAGCTCGACATCGAACGCATCGGCACCGTTTCGGCCATCCTGACACAGCCGGACCATGCGCGTGCATGCTACGTGCTGGCGCACGGCGCCGGTGCCGATATGCGGCACTCCTTCATGGAGAAAGTCGCCGAGGGCCTCGCGAACCGCGGGATCGCGACGTTCCGCTTCAATTTCCCTTACATGGAGAAGAAGCTGGGGCGTCCCGACCAGCCGGCGGTCGCGCACGCCGCCATCCGCGCGGCGGTCGAGGAGGCGGCGCGGCTATGCCCGGGACTGAGGCTGGTCGCCGGCGGGAAATCGTTCGGCGGGCGCATGACTTCACAGGCGCAGTCGAAGGCACCGCTCCCCGGTGTCGAAGGGCTCGCCTTCCTCGGCTTTCCCCTCCATGCCGACAAGAAGCCGTCGGCCGAGCGGGCCGAGCATCTCTCCGGCATCGCCATCCCCATGCTGTTCCTGCAAGGCACGCGCGACGGGCTTGCCGATCTCGGCCATCTCAGGCCCGTGATCGAAACGCTCGGCGCGAAGGCGACGCTGCATGAAGTCGAAGGCGGCGACCACTCCTTCGCGGTGCTGAAAAAGTCGGGCCGCAGCAATGACGAAGCGCTCACAGAGGTGCTCGACATACTGGCGGCTTGGATCGACCGGCTCGCCTGAACGTCACGCCGAATAGAGCCCCTTGTCGCGCGCCTTCTGAATTGCCAGCGCCGCGATCAGGTCGAGCGTCGGCGTCGACAGGCCGGCCGTGCGCGCGAAAGCTTGGGGCGCCTTCACCAGAACGTCGATCTCCATGGCGCGGCCGAGCTCGTAATCCTGCAGCAGCGACGGTTTGTGGTTGGGGGCGGGGCCGCTGCGGGTGACGCGCTTCACCTCGGGGATGAAGTGCTGGGCGATCTCGTTGGCCTCGTTCAGCATGCGCGGAATCACCTCGGCAAAGGCGGGGTCGTCGCGCACGCCGCGCGCGGTCTGGCCGGTGAGCAGGCACAGCACCGAGAGCGACATGTTGGTCAGCAGCTTTGACCAGATCGCCTCGCGGATCTCGGCGACCGGCGGTGACTCCAGCCGGGCATCGTTGAAGACATTGCGCAGCCTGGTGATGCGGTCGCAATTGCGGTCGTCGCATTCCCCGACCAACAGGCGGTTGCGGTCCGGCGTCAGGTTCTGCACCACGCCGGGCGCGATCACCTCGTTGGAGGAGAAGACGACACCGCCGATGATCCGCTCCTTCGGGATGCAGGCCCGCAGGCGCCCGCCGGGATCGAGGAAGGAAATGTCCGGCGGCGTCGGGTGCCGCGGCGGCAGGCCGATACCGTACCACCAGGGAATGCCGTTCTGCGCGAACACGATCGCCGTGTCGTCCTGCAGCAGCGGCTTGATGCTGGAGACCAGGCCCGGCAGCGCGGTGGCCTTCAGGGTCGAGATCACGACGTCCTGCGGGCCGAGCTGGGCTGGATCGCCCGAGGCGTTCACTTTGGCACTGACCTCGGAATCGGCGACGCGCAGCTTGAGGCCGCCGGCGCGCGCGGCCTCGAGATGCGCCCCCCGCATCACGCAACTGACCTCATGGCCGGCGCGCGCCAGCCGTACCGCAATGTGGCTGCCGACGGCGCCCGCGCCGAAAATGCAGATGCGCATGATGGTATCCCGTAGCTATCTCTTGGTGCGGTCCGGCGGCAGCATGACACAAGCCGCCATGCGATGGACGCGGCCGCCCCACGCCGGAAAGATATGGATCGGGACGCGCGGCCTCGGCCATAGTGCGGACCAAACAACCGACTGGAGGATCGCCGATGACCGCCAACCCCGTCCTTTGGACCCTGGATTCGCGCGGCGTCGCGACCCTCACCCTGAACCGGCCCGAGGTCAACAACGCCTATGACGGCGCGCTGATCGCGGGCGTGCTCGCGGCCATGGACGATCTGGCTAAGAAGCCGAACTTGCGCGTCGTCGTGCTCAGGGGCAACGGCAAGCATTTTCAGGCGGGCGCCGACCTCAAATGGATCAACGGCGTGCGGCCGCAATCGGCCGACGCCAACGAGGCGGCCTCGCAGGCGACCTTCGAGGCCGTGCAGCGGCTCAACACGCTGCCGATCCCGACGGTCGCTTTGGTGCAGGGCGGCTGCTTCGGCGGCGGCACCGGCGTGATCGCGGCCTGCGACGTCGTGATCGCCGCCGACAACGCCCTGTTCTCCATCACCGAGGTGCGCTGGGGGCTGACCGCCGCCATCATCATCCCGCAGCTCTGCGACGCCATCGGCGTCCGCCAGGTCCGCCGCTACGCGCTCACCGGCGAGCGTTTCGGCGCCGAAGACGCCCGCCGCATCGGCCTCGTCCATGAGGTTGTGCCGCTCGCCGACCTCGAAGCTGCAGGTAGCAAGGTGGTCGAGCAATTGCTGGCAAACGGACCCGAGGCGATGGCCGAGACCAAGAAGCTGGCGCTGGAGAGCTCGTTCGGCGGCATGGCGGTGGACGATGCCGCCTACAAGCGGCTCGTGCAGCTGCACTCGCTCAAGCGCCAGAGCGCGGAGGCGGCGGAGGGGCTCGCATCGTTCGCAGAGAAGCGGGCGGCGAAATGGGAAAAAGCTGAACGCTAGCAGCCGCGGCAGATGTTGTTGATGCTGCGATAGACCACATCGTCCTCCTGCCGCAGCTGGCGCAACGTTTCGAGCGTGTTGCTCTCGGCGGTTGCTGGAGCCCCGGCTTGCGCTTCGCCGCGAGCTCTTCCTCCTGCCGCTTGTAGCAGGCCTCGCGATCGGCCTTGGCCTGGATAAAGCGGCAGTTTTGCTCGAGGGCTGCGGCGGGAAGGGCCGAGAGCGCGAGGGCAATAGGGGCGGCGAAGCAGTATCTGACGACGATCGAATCCATGCCCGCACTTGCTCAGGTTCACCGGTGGCGAGCAACCGCAATCTTGCGAGGACGAGGACCGCCGGCTAATTCGTGATCCAGTTCGAACCAGATTCCGGGAAGGAACGCGCCATGCGGGCCACGACGATCGACGAACCAGCGCGCAAAGTGCCGCTCTACGGCGAATATGAAGTCGTCGTGCTCGGCGGCGGCCCGGCCGGCATCGTGGCGGCGGCCTCAGCCGCGCGCGCGGGCCGGAAGACGCTGCTGATCGAGCGCTACGGCTTCCTCGGCGGCATGGGCACCGCGGCCGGCGTCACCAACTTCTGCGGCCTGCATGGCAATGTCCATGGCGAGCATCGGCGGCTGGTGCAGGGCATGGCGTCGGAGCTGCTGGCGCGGATCGATCGCTTGAACGGCCTGAACACGCCGCATCTGATCCTCGGCAAGGTCTTCGCGCAAGCTTACGACACGGCGGCCTACAAGATCGCGGCCGACGAGCTGCTCGCAAGTCACAAAGTGAATATCCTCTTCCATGCGCTCGGCGCCGCCGTGGTGATGGGTGACAACAGTCGCATCGACGCGCTGCTGGTCGAGACCAAGGCCGGCCGACAGGCGGTGCGCGCGGAGATCTTCATCGACTGCTCCGGCGACGGCGATCTCGCCGTGTGGGCCGGCGCGCCGTTCGAGATCGGCGACGAGCATGGCCATCCGCTGTATCCCTCGATGATGCTCCGTCTCAACGGCATCGATCCCGCCAAGGCCGGCGAGGCCTGGCGCACCATTCCGCAATTGATGGAGAAGGCCTCCGCGGCCGGCACCCACACATTCCCGCGCAAGAGCGCGATTGTGCGGCCGCAAAAGTCCGGCATCGAATGGCGGGTGAATTTCACCCAGGTCGCGCGCGAGGACGGTCACGCCATCAACGGCATTGAGCCCGACGACCTCACCCGCGGCGAGATCGAGGGCCGCAAGCAGGCGCTTGCCGCGTACGAGTTCCTGCGCAGCACCGTGCCGGGCTTCGAAAAGTCCTACATCGTCGACCTGCCGCCGCAGCTCGGCATCCGCGAGACCCGCCGCATCAAGGGCGGCTATCAGCTCAGCGGCGAGGACGTGCTCGGCTGCGCCTCGTTCGAAGACTCCATCGGGGTCAATGGCTGGCCGATCGAGGCCCATGTGCCCGGCGACGTCGTCTTCACCTTCCCGCCGATCCCGCAATCGCGCGGCTACAACGAGCTGCCCTACCGGATGCTGGTGCCCGAAGGCGTCGACAATCTCCTGGTCGCCGGCCGCTGTGCCTCGATGACCCATGAGGGCCAGTCGGCCGCGCGGGTCTCCGGTGCCTGTTTCGTGATGGGCGAGGCCGCCGGTTCCGCCGCCGCGCTGGCGCTCTCCGGAAACCGGATTCCCCGCGAAATCCCCATTGAAAAGTTGCAGGAAACGTTGAAACAACAGGGCGCCTTCATCGGGCGGGATCAGCCGGTGCCGGAAGGACTGTGACGGGCTGCAATAGAACGACGGCGGAGGAAACGGGATGATCGGGATAATGCGGCTCGCGCTTGCGGGCCTGATGACGATCATGGCGATGGGCAGTGCTAGGGCCGAGGACGCGCTGAAAGCCAAGATCGGCGTGCTCCGCCTGTCCTCCTCCGCGCCGGTCTTCATCGCGCAAGACAAGGGCTATTTTCGCGAGGCCGGCCTCGACGTCGAACTAAAGTTCTTCGACGCGGCGCAGCCGATCGCGGTCGCCACCACCTCGGGCGATGTCGATTTTGGCGTCACCGCCTTCACCGCGGGCCTCTACAATCTCGCCGGCAAGGGCGTGCTGAAGGTGATCGGCGGCATGAGCCGGAGAGAAGGCCGGCTATCCCCTGATCGGCTATTTCGCCAGCAACAACGCCTATGCCGCCGGCCTGAAGACGCCGAAAGATCTCGCCGGCAAGCGCGTGGCGATGACGCAGGTCGGTTCGAGCTTTCACTATTCGCTCGGCCTGCTTGCCGACAAATACGGCTTCAAGCTCGCGGACGTGAAGATCGTGCCGTTGCAATCGCTATCGAATGCAGCCGCCGCGCTCAAGGGCGAGACCGTCGATGCCGCGCTGTTGCCGATCTCGACCGCACGAAAGCTGATGGACGAGGGCGGCACCAAATTCTTAGGCTGGGTCGGCGACGAGACGCCTTGGCAGCTAGGAGCGGTATTCGCCTCGCCGAAGACGCTGACCAACAAGGCGCTGATGACAAGAGTGCTCGGCGCCTTGGCCAAGGCCGACCGCGAATATCACGACGTCATCCTCGCCGCGATGAAAGACGGGGTTGCGCCGATCAACGAGCAGACAAGACCGTTGCTGGAGATCATCGCCAAGTACACCAATCTGCCGGTCGAGCAGGTGGTCGGCAACTGCGCCTATATCGATCCCGACGGTAAGCTCGACGTGAAGAACGTCGACAACCAGATCAAATGGCTGCAGGAGCAGGGTTTTGTCGACAAGGGCTTTGACGCTGATACGATCATCGCCAAGGACTATGTGAAGGCGGATTGATGTTGCGCGCTCTACTCTCACCCCGTCATCCTGAGGCGCGAGTAGCGCAGTGCATCCGCACTGCGCTGCGAGCCTCGAAGGATGAACGGCCGAGCGGCATCCGGGCCGTGCATCCTTCGAGGCTCGACTGGCGGCAAGCCGCAAGTCGAGCGCCTCAGGATGACGGGTTGAAAGGTGAGCGCAGCGCATGGACCTGATCGCCAACCACATCACCCATCGCTTCGGCGATCTCGCCGTGCTCGACGACGTCTCCTTCACCGTCGGTGCCGGCGAGGTGGTGGCGATCGTGGGGCCCTCCGGCTGCGGCAAGAGCACGCTGCTGTCGATCCTTGGCGGGCTGTTGCAGCCGACCTCGGGTACGCCCGAGCTGCGCGGCGCGCCGCCGGCAGACAGTCTCAATCCGCTGACCTTCGTGTTCCAGGATTTTGCGCTGCTGCCCTGGGCCACGGTGGAGGAGAATGTCGAATTCCCGCTGCTGCACGCCCAGCTCTCGGCCGCGCAGCGCCGCGCGCTGGTCGAGGATGCGCTGCGCCGCACCGGCCTCACCGATTTTCGCACGACCTATCCAAAGCAGCTGTCCGGCGGCATGCGCCAGCGCGTCGGCATCTCGCGCGCGCTGGCGGTGAAGCCCGCGATCCTGCTGATGGACGAGCCGCTGTCGGCGCTGGATTCGCAGACCCGCGAGCTCTTGATGGAGGATTTCGTCCGCCTGCTCGCCGATGGCGACATGGGCGCGGTCTATGTCACCCACAATCTCGAAGAGGCCGCGCGGCTCGCCGACCGCATCGTGGTGCTGTCGCGGCGGCCCGGCCGCATCCGCGAGGTCGTGACGGTGCCGATGACGCGCGCCGAACGCGGCGAGACCGCGGCGCGCGAGAAGCTGCTGGCGCTCCAGAACCAGATCTGGTCGCTGATCCGCAATGAGGCGATCGACGCCGAGCGCGAGGTCCAGCATGCTTGATCGTGCGGATGCACCGGCGAAAGAAGAGACAACGCGTCGCGTCCGCTTCCGCGGCGCCGGCTTCGTGCCCGCGAGCAGCCGCTTCGGCGGCTGGATCGCGCTCGCGCTCGTCATCGCGATCTGGCAGGCCGCGGGCAGCGCTGGTCTTGCCAATCCACTGTTCCTGCCGGCACCGTCGGCGATCGCGCGCGCGATCTACCAGCTCGCGATCTCGGGCGCGCTCTGGCAGCACCTGTCCGCCTCGCTCTTGCGCATCGGTGTCGGCTGGCTGCTGGGCACGGCGGCCGGCGTCGCCGTCGGCTTCGCCATCGGCCTGTCGCGGCTTGCGCGCAGCGTCGGCATCACCTTCATCTCGGCGCTGTTCCCGATCCCGAAGATCGCGCTGCTGCCGCTGTTGATCCTCTGGCTCGGCATCGGCGAAGAGCCGAAGATCGCGACTATTGCGTTAGGGGTGTTCTTCTCGACCGCGATCTCGGTCTATAGCGGCGTCGATGCGGTGCCGCGTAACCTGATCCGCATGGCGCAGAGTTTCAACGTTCCCTTCGCCACCATCGTGCGGAACGTGATCTGGCCCGGCGCGCTGCCGGCGATCCTCGCCGGTTTTCGCATCACCGCGTCCGTCGCGCTGCTGCTCGTCGTCAGCGCCGAGATGATCGGCGCGCAATACGGCATCGGCGCCTTCGTGCTGCAGGCCGGCAATCTGATGCAGACGGATCAGCTGCTCGCGGGCGTGGTGATCTTGTCGGTTTTCGGGCTGGCAGTGGGGAAGGTGATCGGCTGGCTGGAGACGCGGCTGTTGCATTGGCGGTGAGGCATACTCACGTCATTGCGAGCGCAGCGAAGCAATCCAGACTGTCACCGCGGAAGGATTCTGGATTGCTTCGCTGCGCTCACAATGACGATGTGGATGCGGATCGCGCCACAACTTAGGTCGTCATGCCCGGGCTTGACCCGGGCATCCACGTCTTTCCTCGGTCGTAGCGGCGCGTGGATGGCCGGGTCAAGCCCGGCCATGAGGGAGGATGGAGCACGCCTCACGCATTGCCGCGATCTTCCCTGAACAGATCCAGCTTCTGCTGCACCGGCCGATCCGAGAAGCTGAACAGCACGGCATCCTCATCTGCCTCGTGGGTGACCCAGTGCCAGCTCGGCACCACGAACAAATCGCGCGGACCCCATTCGAAGACGGCATCGCCGATGCGGCTGCGGCCGCGGCCTTCGATCGGGCAGAACACCGTCGCATCGGTTGCGCGATAGCGCGCGGTCTTGAAACCCTTCGGCAGCAGCTGGATGAAGGTGCCGATGGTCGGCATCGCGAAATCGCCGGTCTCGGGGTTGCTGAACTTCAGCTTGAGCCCGTGACATGCGTCCCACTCCTGGCTCGCGCGGGCCTTCTCCAGCGCTTCGCGGGTGTAGGCATAGGGATAGCTGAAGATCGGCGACGTCTTCGAGCTCCGCTTCACATCGACGGGCAAGAGGTTATGGCCGTAGCGCGCAAAGCTGTCGCCCGCGGGTTTTGTGATTTTCTGCTGGTCCTCTTTCGAGCCTTCCGCGAAGGAGCAGTCGAAGAACTGCACCAGCGGGATATCGAGGCCGTCGAGCCAGAACATCGGCTGATCGGTCTCATTGGAATGATCGTGCCAGGTCATCGACGGCGTGATGATGAAGTCGCCGGGCTCCATCGCGGTGCGCTCGCCGTCGACGGCGGTGTGGGCACCCTTGCCTTCGAGCACGAAGCGTAGCGCTGACTGGCTGTGGCGGTGCGCAGGCGCGACGTCGCCGGGCACCACCATCTGCACGCCGGCATAGAGCGAGGTCGTGATCTTGGACTGGCCGCGCAGCCCCGGGTTCTCCAACACCAGCACGCGCCGCTCGGCTTCCTTGGCGGTGATGAGCTTGCCGGCCTCCGTCATGTAGTCGCGGATGACGTCGAACTTCCAGAGGTGAGGGCGGCAGGCGCTCTTCGGCTCCGGCGTGATCAGGTCGCTCATCACCGTCCAGAGCGCGGTGAGATTCTCGCCGTCGATCTTCTTGTAGAACGCCTCGCGTTCCGGCGTCTTGGTCACGGCTTCCATGGCGCGCCTCCTGTTCGTTTCTAAATTGACAGTATACTGACGATCTAGGTAGCGTCAATGCGACGAGTAACGTACAAGGTCGTCATTCCGGGGCGGCTCGAAGAGCCGAACTATGGTGCGCACTTGCGCACCTGAGAATCTCGAGGTTCCGGGTTCTCGCTTCGCGAGCCCCGGAACGACAGAAAAATGGGAGGTCTCGATGAAGCTGCATGGCTATTTCCGCTCCAGCGCCGCCTATCGGGTGCGGATCGCGCTGAATCTCAAGAGCCTTGGCGCCGAGCACCTGCCACATCATTTGCGCAAGGGCGAGCAATGCGCACCCGCTTATCTTGCCATCAATCCGCAGGGCCTGGTGCCGACGCTGGAGAACGATGCGGGCGCAGTGCTGACCCAATCGGTCGCCATCATCGAATGGCTCGAGGAAACGCATCCCAATCCGCCGCTATTGCCAACGGATCCGCTGCGACGCGCCAAGGTGCGCGCGTTCGCGCTGGCGATCGCCTGCGACACCCATCCGGTGCAGAACCTGAAGGTGCTGGCGCGGCTGCGCGAGCTCGGCCTTGCCGAGGAAAAGGTCCAGGACTGGGCGGCCTGGGTCAACCGCGAGGGCCTGTCGGCCTGCGAGACGCTGATCAAGGACGAGCCGGGCCCGTTCTGCTTCGGCGATGCGCCGACGCTCGCTGACCTCTGCCTCGTGCCGCAGCTCGCCAATGCGCGCCGCTTCGGCGTCGATGTCTCCGCCTATCCGCGCCTGCTCAAGGCCGAGGCCGCCGCGAAGGCGCTGCCGGCGTTTGCCGCTGCCGCACCGGAGAAGCAGCCCGATGCCGAGTAAGGCCGCCGCTCCGATAACCATGGACGCGGTCTATGCCGCGCCGGGCTATCTGTTCCGGCGCATGCAGCAGATCGCGGTCTCGATCTTCATGGAGGAGTGCAAGGCGTTCGACCTCACCCCGGTGCAATATGCCGCGCTGGTCGCGATCCATACCCACCCGGGCATCGACGCGACGCGGCTCTCGGCAGTGATCGCGTTCGACCGCTCGACGCTCGGCAGCGTGATCGAGCGGCTGCAGGCCAAGGACTATATCGAGCGCAAGCCGGCGTCCGAGGACAAGCGGATCAAGCTGCTCTATCTGACGAAGTCGGGCGCCGCGATCCTGCGCGAGATTATCCCCGCTGTCGAGCGCGCCCAGGCGCGCATGCTGGAGCCGCTCAAGCCCCCAGACCGCAAGGCGCTGATGGGGCTGCTGGCGCAGCTCGTCGATCTCAACAATGAGGCCTCGCGGGTGCCGCTGCGGGCGGAGGACGCGCTGGAGCATCTGGGGAAGGGTGGGTGAGGGGGGTGAGGCTGTGCTGCAGCCTCATTCTCCACTGTCGTCCCGGACAAGCGAAGCGCCGATCCGGGACCCATAACCACAGGAAGCCGTGGTTACGGGGATTCGCCGTTGCACGTTCGCCCCCAACGTTGTCCTGTGGCTATGGGTCCCGGATCGGCGCGCTTGAGGCGCGCTTGTCCGGGACGACACTGAATGTGTGGCGACACCCTGGCTCACATCCGCAGCAACGCCTGCCGATCGATCTTCCCCGTGCCCGTCTTCGGCAGCTCGTCGATGAAAATCACCTCGCGCGGATATTTGTACGGCAGCAGCTTGCCCTTCACATAATCCTGCAGCCTGCGCGTCGCTTCGCCCTGGTCCACCGCGCGATTGTTCATCACCACCACCGCCTTCAGCGTCATGCGACGATCCGGCAGCTCGGCCGCGAACACCGCGCATTCGCGGATGTCGGGGTGGTCGGCGAGACACAGCTCGACCTCGAGCGGATAGACCCACTGGCCGGAGATCTTGATGAGATCGTCGGCGCGGCCACGGAAGAAGTGAAAGCCGTCGGCGTCACGCACGAAACGGTCGCCGGTGTAGATCCAGCCGCCCTCGCGGATGGTCTCGGCGGATTTGTCCGGCCGGTTCCAGTACAGCGGCGTGTTGGAATCGCCGCGGACCCACAAGATGCCTTCCTCGTTGTCGCCGACCTCGTTTCCATCCTTGTCGCGCAGCGCGACCTCGTAGCCGGGTACGCGTAAGCCCGCGGCGCCCAGCTTCTTCTGCTCGGGCCGGTTGGAGAGATAGATATGCAGCACCTCGGTCGAGCCGAGGCCTTCGACGATCTCGAGGCCGGTGAGCGTCTTCCAGCCGTTGAAGACCTCGGCCGAGAGCACCTCGGCGGCGGAGAGCGCCATGCGCAGCGACGAGAAATTCGTCTTGTCCGCGCCTTCGGCCTTTGTCAGCGACGTATAAAGCGTCGGCAGGCCGAAGAAGACCGTCGGCTTGTATTGCTCGATCGCCGCGAAGATCGACGCGGGCTTCGGTTGGCCCGGCAACAGCAGCGTCGCGGCGCCCGCCGAGAACGGGAAGGTGACGGAGTTGCCGAAGCCGTAGGCGAAGAAGATTTTTGGCACCGAGAAGCAGATGTCATCGGGCGTCAGCCTCAACACGCTCTGCGCAAAGGCGGCTTCGCTATAGGCCATGTCGTGCTGCAGATGCACGATGCCTTTGGGCCGTCCGGTCGAGCCGGAGGAGTACATCCAGAATGCCATTTCGTCGCGATGCGTCGGCGCTTCCGCCAGCTCAGTCGGGAACTGCGCGAGCCAGCCTGCCGCAGCGACCGCCCGCGGCGCCGCGTGATCGCCCGCCTCGCCATTGACGACGATCAGCATCCGCAGGTCGGTGTCCTTGCAGGCCTCCGCATTGAACCGCGCGCAGAATTCGGACTCGACGACCGCGACAGTCGCGCCGGAATCGGCGAGATAGAATTGCAGGAGATCCGGCGGCGTCAGCGTGTTGATCAGGAGCGGCACGAAGCCGGCACGTACCGCGCCGAAGAACGCAGCGGGATAGGAAGGGGTGTCGTCGAGGAACAACAGCACGCGGTCGCCGCGCTTGAGGCTAAGCGAGGCGAAACCGTTGCCCCAGCGGCAGGCTTCGCGGCAGAGATCGGCATATGTCCGCGTGCCTGCCGGACCGATGAGCGCGAGCTTGTCGCCGCGGCCTTTGCCCAGATTGTCGAACAGCACGCGGCTGGCATTGTAAATTTCAGGAACGGCAAAGCCGATCTCGCGCGCGCCCGGGCCGTCGGCGGGCACCTGGTCTCTGATCTCGTTGCTCATGCCGCATCTCCGCCGTTCTTGGCCGTCTCGTAGCGGGTCATGAAGGCCGGCGACATCGCGCGCAGCCGGGAATCGTCGATGCGGCCGGAGCGGGTGATATAGCTGTAGGCGAAGTCCATCAGGGGAAGCTTCATGTGCTCGGCGAAGTGCTCGTACCAGGACGCACTCGTGCGCGCGGCATCGACGAGCTTCTGCACGATGGGCTTGCGCGCGGCCTGATAGCGATGCAGCGCCGTCGCAAGATGCGCATCCGATTCCAGTGCCTTGACCAGCGCGATCGCGTCCTCGATCGCGAGCCGCGTGCCCGACCCGATCGAGAAATGGGCGGAATGCAGCGCGTCGCCGAGCAGCACCATGTTCTTGAACGACCAGTGCTCGTTCCAGACCCAGGGGAAATTGCGCCAGACCGATTTGTTGGAGACGAGGCAATGACCGGCGAGCGTGTCGGCGAACACCTCCTCGCAGACACCCTTCGACTGCTCGACGTCCTTGTAGGCGAAGCCATAAGCCTGCCAGGTGGCGTGATCGCATTCGACCAGGAAGGTGCTCATGGTCGGCGAATAGCGGTAATGATGGGCGTTGAAGGCGCCGCGGTCGGTCCTCACGAAAGTCTGCGACAGGGTGTCGAAGCGTTTCGAGGTGCCGTACCAGACGAATTTGTTGGAGGAGTAGGACAGTGAGGTACCGAAGTCGCCCTCATAGGCCCGGCGCACCAGCGAGTTCAGCCCGTCGGCAGCGACGATCAGATCGTGGCCATTGAGCTGGTCGATCGCCTGAATCTGGGTGTCGAAGCGCGGCGTGACGCCGACATCGAGCGCACGCTGCTGCAGGAACCTGAGCAGATCGAGCCGTCCGATCGAGGAGAAGCCGACGCCGTCGATGGCGACGCTGTCGCCGTGTAGGTTCAGCGTGATGTTCTCCCAGCTCTCCATATGCGGAGCGATCGCATCGACGGTCTCGGGGTCGTCGGCGCGCAGGAACTCGAGAGCCTGATCAGAGAACACGACGCCAAAGCCCCAGGTCGCGTCGGCCGGGTTCTGTTCGAACAGGTCGACCTGATCCTCGGGGTGACGCTTCTTCCAGAGATAGGCGAAGTAGAGCCCACCGGGCCCCCCGCCGATCACGGCGATCCGCAACGTCTGCCTCCCTAATTGACAGTATACTTACTATCTAGGGGTAGACTAATGTGCTCCAGCGCCCGGCGCCAGCGGAATTATCGGCATGGCCGGCACGCCAAAGCTCGCTTTCCCGACCCGTTTTGCGGGTCCGAAACCGTCAGGTGCGAACCATAGCGAAACCGGGCCGGATTGGCCACCCGGGCGCGTCAGACGCAGCGCTTCACATAGACCCCGTTCACCAGCACCCTGGTGCAACGAACCGCGGGCACGGGCTTGCGGACCACGACGGCCGCGTTCGGACCGGCGCAGCCGGCGCGATAGACGCCGCGGGCGCACACCACCGCATTCGCATCGGTGGTCTCGAACGTCATGGTCGCGGCGAAGGCGAAGAGAGCAGAAGCAACGAGCAGCAATGAACGCATGTTGTCCTCCCGGGCTTGTCGTGATCGAAACGGTCTCAAAGAAAGGATCTGCGAAATCACGCATCAGCGTGCGAACATCCGGTCGCGCACGCCGCAATTCATGTCTGCGCTGCGGACGTACCTAGTCCGCTTCGTCTTATCTCGCGGCGAAGGGCGCGAGCACGTCCCGGCAGGCCGGCGAGAGCGATGCCGCCCGGTTGGAAATGCATTGTATGATCCGGCCGCCGCCGGGCGCCACGCCGGCGCAGAGCGTGCGGATATCGGCGCCGCAAGCCGATCTGGCGATGAACAGCTCCTCGCGCGGCAGCAAGGGGCGCAGCACGATCGTGCTCGGTGCCGCGGCGGGCGTGGTCGCGGGAGCCGCACCTGCAGGCGCCGTCGTAGCCGCTGTGCCGGATGCAGCGCCCAGCGCGCTTTGGCAGGACGGTGAGACCCTTGCCTTGTTCCTCTCCAGGCATTCGAGCGCAGCAGCGCCGCCCGGCGGGACGCTGGCGCACACCTTCGGATAATCGGCGCGACACGCGCTCTTGACCGCCGCAACCTGCGCGCTGCTGGGCTGCTTGGCGGCAGCGGCCTTCGGCGCCGGTGCGGCAGCGGGCTTCGCTGCAGGGGCGGCATCAGCCTTGGGTGCGGCTGGCGCCGTTTCCGTCTTGGGCGCGGCCTCGGTCTTCGGCGCGGCGGGCGCAGCTTCGGTCTTCGCGGGTTCGACGGCACGAACGGCGGTCTGGCATCCCGCTGACAGGCTGGACATGTTCTTCGCCAGACATTGATATGCTTCCACGCCGCCGGGTGTCACGCTCGAGCAGTGCGCCATGAAATCCGAGCGGCATGCGGAGCGGATGGCGCTCTTCTGGGCCTCGGTCGGTGCTTGCGCAACCGCCCCTGTTGCAGTTGCGAAGAATGCTGCGGCGAGCAACGCCTTGCGCGTCGATGCCTGTTTCAACGTGTTGAACATCTGATGATTTCCTGCCTCGTCGGTCACGCCGACGATTCTTAAAATGTGATGCAATCGCAATCTTCGCGAGTGACGCCTCGCAGGCCGCATCATTCGCCGCTTTGACGTCACCCGCAAGCCAATTATGCCGGCGCCGTAACCGCGCCGTCAGAGCTTGATCATGCGCTTGCCGCGGTTCTCGCCCGCGAGCAATCCGATCAGTGCTTTCGGCGTATTCTCGAGGCCATCGATGATGTCCTCCTGCACCCTCAGCTTGCCGGATTTGACCCAGGCCTGCAGGTCGGCGAGCGCGCGCTGGCTCTCCTTCACGTAATCCATCACGATGAAGCCCTGCATGACGAGCCGCTTCACCACGATCAGGCCGGGCACGCCGCGCGGGCCGTGCGCGGCGGGCGCGCCGTCATATTGTGAGATCGCGCCGCAGCAGGCGATGCGGCCGTAATTGTTCATCTGCGGCAGGCACGCTTCCAGAATGTCGCCGCCGACATTGTCGAAATAGACGTCGATGCCTTTCGGAGCGGCTGCACGCAGCGCCTTGAACAATGCACCGTCCTTGTAGTCGACGGCGGCATCGAAGCCGAGCTCGGAGGTCAGCCAGTTGCACTTGTCCGCGCCGCCGGCGATGCCGACCACGCGGCAACCCTTGATCTTGGCGATCTGTCCGACGATCGAGCCGACCGAGCCCGCAGCCGCGGAGACCACGACGGTCTCGCCCTCCCTGGGCTTGCCGATCTCCAGCAGGCCGAAATAGGCGGTGAGACCGGCAATGCCGAACACGCTGAGCAGATGCGTCATCGGCTCGAGCTTCGGCATTTTGGTCAGATGCTTCGCCGGCACGGCGGCAAATTCCTGCCAGCCGGTGTCGCCGAATACGATATCGCCGGGCGCAAGCCCCGCTGCCTTCGAGCTGACGACCTCGGCGATGGCGCCACCGGCCATGACGCTGTTGGCTTCGACGGCGGAACGATAGGTCGCTCCGTGCATCCAGGCGCGGTTGGCCGCGTCGAGCGAGATGTAGCGCACACGCAGCAAGGCCTCGCCGTCCTTCGGCTCGGGCATCGCGCCCTCGATCATTTTGAAGTGCTCGGGACCGAGCTTGCCGCTGGGCTTTTCCACCAGCAGGATCTGGCGATTGATATGTCCGCTCATGGCGTTTCCCTCTTTGATCGTTCTTGATTACTGATGCAGCGGCCGCAAACAAGCGCCGCATGCGTTATGCGCTTGCGTGAAGGCTAGAGCGCGGCGGTCCATTTCACAACGGGAACATCCGGCCAACGCCTCAACGCACCGATCTCGCTGCAGCTGGAAAGGCGTTCAACGCTGTGACGACTCTCCAGCGCGAATAATCGGAGGTCTTGGATTTAGCTTCCGGCAAACACCCGATCCAGCGCCGCGTCATACACCGCCTGCACCAGCTCCGGATGCAGTTTGCCCAGTGCCTCCATCATCACGCCGGAATTGATCTCGAGCACGTACCACTCGCCGTCGACACGGACCACGTCGATTGACGCGAAATCGATGCCGATGGCGCGCGCAGCATCGATCGCGAGCTTCACGCAACTCGCGCGTGCCTCGCCGTCCTCGATGAGCACCGGCTTTGCGCCGGCGTCGAGATTGTGTCGCCAATCCGAGCCGCGCTGCTTGCTGTAGACGACGAGAGGCACATCCTCGAGCAGCACCACGCGGACCTCCTCCTCGACCGCGACATAGGGCGAGATCACGAGCCCTGCGCTCATCGAAAAAACCTCGCCGACCGCGTGATCGAGTTCCGCCTCCGTCGTCACCTTGAACACCGAGCGCCCCGATGTCCCCTCGTTCGGCTTCACCACCACGCCTTGCGGATGATCGTGAAGCAGCTCGAGCATTGCCTCTCGCCAGGCGGCGCCGACAACATGCTTGCCCAGCCGCGGGTTGAGGAAGAGCTGATGGGGAATGCAGGACACGGCCGCGAGCGCCAGCGCCTCGGCGGTGGCCGATTTGTCGTTGGCGAGGCGGTGGGCGATGGCACTGTTGAGGCCGATGTCGTAGCCGAAGGCGAAGTGGCGCCTCGGGCCCCGGCGCATCGCGATCAGCCAGCCATCGGAGCGGACATCGATCGCAATACCGTGGTCCGCGCAATAGCGCCTGATCGCCCGAACGAAGATTCGCTCGCCGCTTGCCATGGTCCTTCGTCGCTCCTGTCGCCAAAAGCCGCAAAAATGCGGGAATCGGGGCCAATCGGGATGAAAATCAGAGCTATTCTTAATGAAATTCTCGCGAGGACGACGGAAATTAAGTGCTCCAATCAGGCGTCAGGACGGAAAGAAATTGCCCTCTTCGCGCACCCGGCAGCAGATTCGTTAATGATGCGGCCAGTTCTGCCGCAAATGCCGGTTTGATCGGCATCAATTGCATCCGAAACGAGGTTGATTATTGGTCTCAATAGCGTAGATCACACACGCGAAATCCTCCGCCATGGCAAATGGTGACCGCCCCGATTTCAGGGCCGGCAACGCTTTTGCCCTAAAACCGCAAATATTCGGAATATCGAAAATCATGAGCGCGTTTTACCGAGAGAAGGTTCTTTCCGTCCACCACTGGACCGACACGCTGTTCAGCTTCCGCGCCACGCGCGATACCGGCTTCCGGTTCCAGAACGGCCAGTTCGCCATGATCGGCCTCGAGATCGACGGCCGCCCGCTGCTGCGTGCCTACAGCATGGCGAGCGCCAACCACGAGGAACAGCTCGAGTTCTTCTCGATCAAGGTTCAGGACGGCCCGCTCACCTCGCGCCTGCAGAAGATCAAGGAAGGCGACACCATCCTGGTCGGCCGCAAGGCGACCGGCACGCTGATCACCGACAACCTGATCCCCGGCAAGCGGCTGATGCTGCTCTCGACCGGCACCGGCCTTGCGCCCTTCGCGAGCCTGATCAAGGACCCCGAGGTCTACGACCAGTTCGAGTCGATCGTGCTGGTGCATGGCTGCCGCCAGGTCTCCGAGCTCGCCTATGGCGAGAAGCTCGTCGCGACCCTGCGCGAGGATGAGCTGTTCGGCGAGCTGCTCGCGGACAAGCTCGTCTATTATCCGACCGTGACCCGCGAGCCGTTCAGGAATCGCGGCCGCATCACCGACCTCATCAACTCCGGGCAGATCTTCAACGACATCGGTCAAGGTCCGCTCGACATCGCAACCGACCGCATCATGATGTGCGGCAGCCCGGCGATGCTCGAAGAGCTGAAGCAGATGTTCGAAGGCCGCGACTTCGTCGAGGGAAGCGGCAACAAGCCCGGTCATTTCGTGATCGAGAAGGCGTTCGTCGAGCGGTAAGCTCGAGCCACGCGCTCGTGCCCCGGACGTAGTGCAGCGCCTTTTCGGCGATGCGCTGCAGAGCCGGGGCCCATCTCACCACATCGTATGCTGTTGTAGTCTGGGTCCCGGGTCTGCGCTTGCCCGGGACACAGCTCGTTTGCGGCCGCTGCAGGCTGCTCAATTCGGCCGTCTCTGCTGCACTGCAAAAGCCTATCCTCTCGGCTGATTGATCTGCGGCGACCGAATTCGCTAGCCTGAAACAAGGGCCGCGTCATATCCGTATGACAGGCAAAGGCGTATCGTACCGCCTCGTGCTGGCGAGAGGATGGGAATCGTGGCCAACGACAACAAGACGCAGGAAGCTCCCAAACGCCTGCCGCTGGCGGAAGAGGGGATCATGGAAACCCTGCTGCTGCCGTTCTCGCCGCGCTTCATCGTGCTGACGATCTGCGCGGTGGTCACCGCGCTCCTGTTCGGCATCGGCATCGCCGACCGCAAGATCTTCGATATCCTGCTGATCCCGACCCTGATCTTCGGCGCCTTGACGCTGCTCGGCGTCCGCGATCTCCTGCAGAAGAGCCACGCGGTGCTGCGCAACTACCCGATCTCCGCGCATATCCGCTTCCTGCTCGAAGAGATCCGGCCCGAGATGCGGCAGTATTTCTTCGAGAGCGAGAAGGACGGCATGCCGTTCTCGCGCGACACCCGCGCGGTGGTCTATCAGCGCGCCAAGATGGAGCTCGACAAGCGGCCGTTCGGCACGCAGGAGGACGTCTATCGCGAGGGCTACGAGTGGATGCATCACTCGGTGTCGCCGAAGGCGCATGCTAAGGAAAAATTCCGGGTCGTGATCGGCGGGCCGGATTGCGCAAAACCCTATTCGGCCTCGGTGTTCAACATCTCGGCGATGAGCTTTGGCGCGCTCAGCCCGAATGCGGTGCGGGCGCTGAATGCCGGCGCCAAGAAGGGCGGCTTCGCGCACGACACCGGCGAGGGCGGTGTCAGCCCCTATCACCGCGAGATGGGCGGCGACATCATCTGGGAGATCGGCTCCGGCTATTTCGGCTGCCGTCACCTCGACGGCTCCTTCGACCCTGAGGCGTTCGCACGCGTCGCCGGCGACGACCAGATCAAGATGGTCGAGCTCAAGATCAGCCAGGGCGCCAAGCCGGGCCATGGCGGCGTGCTGCCGGCGGCCAAGGTCTCGGAGGAGATTTCGAAAATCCGCGGCGTGGCGATGGGCGAGGACTGCATCTCGCCGGCCTCGCACCGCGCCTTCTCCACGCCGGTTGGCATGATGCAGTTCATCGCGGAGATGCGCCGCCTGTCCGGCGGCAAGCCGGCCGGCTTCAAGCTGTGCATCGGCCATCCCTGGGAATTCCTGGCGATCTGCAAGGCGATGCTGGAGACCGGGATCTATCCCGATTTCATCGTCGTCGACGGCAATGAGGGCGGCACCGGCGCGGCGCCGCTGGAGTTCATGGATCACCTGGGCATGCCGATGCGCGAGGGCGTCAATTTCGTCCACAACGCGCTGGTCGGCATCAACGCGCGCGACCGCATCAAGATCGGCGCCTCCGGCAAGATCGCCACCGCTTTCGACATGGCGCGGGCCATGGCGATCGGCGCCGACTGGTGCAATTCGGCGCGCGGCTTCATGTTCTCGCTCGGCTGCATCCAGTCGCTGAGCTGCCACACCGACCGCTGCCCGACCGGGGTGGCGACGCAGGACCCGACGCGGGCGCGCGCGCTTTACGTGCCGCTCAAGATCGACCGCGTGCACAATTATCACCATGCGACGCTGCACTCGCTGACCGAGCTGATCGCCGCGGCCGGCCTCGAACATCCGCAGCAGCTGCGGCCGATCCATTTCAGCCAACGAACGTCGACGACCCAGGTGAAGTCCTTCGCGCAGCTCTATCCGGCGCTGCGCCCAGGCGAGCTGCTCGAAGGTACGGAAGATCCGCGCTTCCGCGACGCCTGGAAGATGGCGCGCTCCGAGACGTTCCAGCCGGCGCTGTGAGATGCCGGCCGCGGCAGGCAACACTGCGCGATGCCGTAAAATTGCTGCGAGCGGAGGATGGGCTTAATCTCTGGTGCAACTTTTGGTATAGTCCCTCGCCATGGACGAGCGACGCAACAAGGCCCGACATCGGGTGCTGAAGGCCGGAACCATCGAGTTCGGCGGCGGCGCGATCGACTGCACCGTTCGCAATCTCTCGGCTACCGGCGCCGCACTCGACGTCACCAGCCCCGTCGGCATCCCCGAGCATTTCACCCTGTTCGTCCAGGCCGACGGCACGCATCGGTCCTGCACCGTGGTCTGGCGCAAGGAAAAGCGAATCGGGGTGAGGTTCGGCTGAGAGGGAGTGCGCGGTCGCAAGCTCGTGCCCAAAACTCCGCCGTCGTCCCGGACAAGCGTAAGCGCCGATCCGGGACGACGGGAGAAGTTACTCACGCCGCAGCCTGCTCACCCAACCGGCTCGCCAAAATCTTGTCGATCCTTCGCCCGTCGAGATCGACCACCTCGATGTGCCAGCCGCGGAAATCGAAGGCGTCGCCAGCGTTGGGCAGCGCGTTGAACTGTTGCAGCACCAGGCCCGCGACCGTGTTGTAGCGGTGCGGCGGCAATTCGACGCCGAGCAGCTCGCCGAATTCGTCGACCGGCATCCAGCCGGAGATCAGGAGCGAGTCGTCCTCGCGCCGGATGAAGGCCGGCTCGGGCGGGCCTTCCTCGGAATGGAACGCGCCGACGATCGACTCGAGGATGTCGGCGGCCGTCACCATGCCTTCGAAAGCGCCGTATTCGTCATAGACGAGACCGACGTGAACCGGAGCCGCTTTCAGGATGGTCAGCACGTCGCGCGCATCCGCGGACACCGGGATGCCGGGCGCTTCGCGCACGAGCGCGCGCAGGTCGGGGTTGCGCTCGTTCATATAGGCAACCAGCAAATCCTTGGCCTGGAGCACGCCGATCGGCTTGTCGCGGTCGCCGTCGGAGACGGGAAAGCGCGAATGCGGGCTCTCGGCGATGATCTCCTGGATGGCGGCCGGCTCGTCGTTCAGGTCGATCTCGTCGACCTCCGTGCGCGGCGTCATGACCGCGCCGACCGGCCGGTCGCCGAGCCGCATCACGCCGGCGATCATCTCCTTCTCGCCGGGCTCGAGCACGCCCGCGCTCTCGGCTTCGCTGACGAGGTGATGGATCTCGTCCTCCGAGACCTTCTCCTCGGCCCTGCCGCCGCGGCCGAGCAGCGTGAGGATCAGCTTGCCGGAGACGTCGAGCAGAAAGACGAGTGGCAGCGAAATCTTCGCAAGCGCGTGCATCGCGGGCGCGACCCGGACTGCGATGCTTTCGGGATCGCGTAGCGCCACCTGCTTCGGCACCAGCTCGCCGACGATCAAGGTGGCGTAGGTGATCAGCGTGACCACGATGCCGACCCCGATGATGTCGGCAATGCCTGAGGAGAGGCCGAGCTCGAGCAGCCATTGCGTCAGCCGCTGCCCGAGTGTCGCGCCCGAGAACGCGCCGGAGAGCACGCCGACCAGCGTGATGCCGATCTGCACCGTCGACAGGAACTTGCCGGGATCGGCCGCCAGCGTCAGCGCCCGCTCGGCGCCGCGCACGCCCTTGGCCGCGAGCAGCGACAACCGCGCCGGACGCGACGAAACCACGGCCAACTCGGACATGGAGAGCAGGCCGTTGATGACGATCAGGACGATGACGATAACGAGTTCCAGCGAGAGCATTGACGTTCCAGAGGTAAGGAAGTGTGGCCGGGAAGCCGGCGCAAGCCACTGATATAGGTATTCGGTGCGGAAGTGCTGGCAATTGTGCGCGTTCGTGACCCAGGGGAACCCGTGCGAGGCCGCGTTCCCCGGGCGTCCGCAACGACCTGACACTCCGCGGAACTACGGAGCGTTGCTTAACGAGCCCTTAGTGGCCGCCGGCTAGGTTTTCGACATTGCAGAAATATATCCGGGGGACTCAGGATGCGGATCGGGAAGCTTTTCGCGCTGTCGATGCTGACGGTGACGGTATTTGCAGTCATCCTTGGCGCTGAGGTGCTGATACCCCAGACGCGCATCTTCACGAACCGCTCCGACGCGATCAAGACCGTCGATGCCTTTGGTGCGACGCTGATGGCGAGCCAGCACGTCGCCAGCCTTCGCGCCCCCTATATCGGACCGATCTTCCAGGAAGGCGCCGCAACGCAGGCACAGCTCGAAGCTGCCGCGAAGGCTACCAAAGCTGCCGAGGTTGGCTTTGATACCGCACGGCGCGCCATCATGGCGCTGGATGACGGCGGTGCAATTGCCGAGAATCTCGACCGTGCCGCGCGGCGGTTGAAGGAGATCACCGCGGCGGCCGATCGCGCAATGAGCCTCGCCCTGGCGGCGCGTGACAGCGCCGCGATCAAGGGCTTCCTGCCCGGCGTCGCCGAGGTTCTCGGCAATATCGAGCCCGTGATGAACCGGCTCGAGGCCAAGGTCATCAATGCCGATTCCTCGCTTGCAGCGCTGTTGAGCCTGGCACGGACTGCGCAGGATCTGCGTGTTTCCGCCGGCAGCCGCGCGGCCACGCTGTCCCCGCCGCTGAGCACGCGTCGGCCGCTGACCGCCGCCGAATTGTCGCTGATGGATCGCATGCAGGGACGCGTGGAGGCCGATCGCGAGCGCATCGAAGCCGGCATCGACCAGCTCGGAAATCCGCCCGGGATCGCCACCGCTTTCAAGGCGGCGACGGATTCCTATTTCGGAAACGCGGCCACGGCGATCGAGAAAGCGATGCCTGCGGCGCGCAGTGACGGCAACTACGCGATCCGCGCAGACGAGCTGGCGAAGGTCATCGTGCCGGCCATCCAGATGTTCTACGGCGTGCGCGACGCCGCGCTGGCGGAAGCCGCCGAGCGTGCCGCGGCCGCGCGCGATGGCGCATTGGCGATGCTCGCGCTGGCCGGTGTAGCCGTGTTGGCATTGCTCGGTACGCTCGGTGGCGTGACCATGATGCTGCGCAGGCGCGTGGTGACGCCGCTCGGCCGGATCGCCGATGTGATCGGAGCGCTCGCCGCCGGACAGCACGAGGTCGAAGTCCCGGCGACGGGCCACAACGACGAGATCGGCCAGGTTGCGGGCTCGCTTCAGCACTTCAAGGATTCGCTGCTTGCCAAGAAGGCCGCCGACGAGGCGGCCGCGGTCGAAGCCGACGCGAAGCTCCGGCGCAGCCAGCGCATGGACCAGATCGCGCGCGAGTTCGAGGCCATGATCGGCGACGTCATCAACACCGTCTCGGCAGCATCGTCGGAGCTGGAAGCGTCGGCGGGAACGCTGACGAGCACGGCCGAGCAATCGGAAAAGGTCACCGCGACCGTCGCGGCTGCCTCCGAACAGGCCTCCACCAACGTGCAGACCGTCGCCGCGGCGGCCGAGGAGATGGCCTCGTCGGTCGACGAGATCAGCCGTCAGGTCCAGGATTCCGCGCGCATCGCCGGCGAGGCGGTGCAGCAGGCCGGGCGGACCAACGACCATGTCGGCGAGCTCGCCAGGGCCGCGGGCCGGATCGGCGACGTCGTCGAGCTCATCAGCCAGATCGCGGGGCAGACCAATCTTTTGGCGCTCAATGCCACCATCGAGGCGGCGCGCGCCGGCGAGGCCGGGCGCGGCTTTGCCGTCGTCGCCTCCGAGGTCAAGGCGCTGGCCGAGCAGACCGCCAAGGCCACCGGCGAGATCAGTCAGCAGATATCGGGGATCCAGACGGCGACCGAGGACTCCGTCGGCGCCATCAAGGCGATCGGCGACACCATCACGCGCATGTCCGAGATCGCGTCCGCAATCGCCTCGGCGGTCGAGGAGCAGGGCGCGGCGACGCGCGAGATCTCACGCAACGTGCAGCAGGCCGCGCGCGGCACCCAGCAGGTCTCCGCCAGCATCGTCGACGTGCAGCGCGGCGCCAGCCAGACCGGATCGGCCTCCTCCAACGTGCTCGCGTCGGCGAGGTCGCTGTCCGGTGAGAGCAGCCGTCTCAAGGTCGAGGTCGGAAAATTCCTGGACGCGATCCGCGCCGCGTAGGGCTTCCGCGCCGTCCGTTTGGAGAGCGACGTGCCTGGGGCCCTCCTTCGAGACGCGCGCAAGGGCGCGCTCATCAGGATGAGGACGGAGTGCGAAGCGGCAATTTCGATGGACACCGATGCCGCTGAGCCTCATCCTGAGGGCCCGCGAAGCGGGCGTCTCGAAGGACGAGGCGTGCGCATTCATCGCGCGCGAGCCGCGGCTCAGAACTCCCCGTGCAGCCGGCCCGAAAACACCGACACCGGTCCGCGGTCGGCGTTGTAGGCGGGGTTGACGATGAGCTGGTAGTCGGCGGTGAGGGTGATGTTCTTGTTCAGAGCGTAGGCGTAGTAGGTTTCGAGGATGCGCTCCTTGCGGTAGTTGAGCGCGCCGTCGCCGACGAGCACACCGAGGCCGCCGGCGGCGAGGAAGTCGCGATAGTCCTGCGATATCGCGTTGATCGCGCCGCCGATGCCGATCACGTCGTCCGGCCGGCCCCAGCTCGCGCCCTTGATCGACAGTCCCGCGGACAGGCTGCGATGAATGTCGGTGAAGGCGAGCGTCTCGGTCTTGCCATCATTCCAGCTCCAGCGGCCGAACAGTCCGATATCGTCGGTGATCGCCTGCTCGAGATTGAGCACGTAGCCATACTTCAGACGGCCGCGCCGGGTCTGCGCGATGTCGAGATTGAGCGCGGGATTGTCCAGCGTCTCGCGGAAGCTGCCCATATTGGCGCTGTCGACCCAGCCGATGGTCCTGAGCTTGCCGGGCCGGCCGAGCAGCGAGAAGCGCGTCTCGAGCTCGAGCAAGTATTGACCGCGCTCCCCGACCCTGGTGTCGAAATGATTGGCGTTGGACTCGGAGACCATCAGGAAATAGCCGCCGCGGAGCGCCCATTGCTTCTGGTTGAGTTCGGCCGTGACGCCGTAGGTGAGGCCGACTTTGTCGGCGGAATAGTCGAAGGCGCCGGGCGCCCAGATCGACCAGTTCATGAAATCCCGGCGCGTGTCCTTGGCATAGGCATTGCCGTCGAACACGTCGACCACCGGGAACTTGCCGGCCTGCAAGGTGAGGCGGGACACGTCGACCTTCTGTCCCAGCTGCAGCTGCCCGCTCGCGAGCTCTTCCTGCTCGCCGCCGAAGCCGAAGGTCTGGCGCACGAACAGGCGCGAGGTGTTGTAGTGCGGGTAGGGGAAGTTCGACTTCTGCGCTTCGCCGTTGGGGAAGCCGGCAGCACCCACGGTGTCGTTCAGTCCAAATCCCTGGAGCAGCTCGGGATTGTAATAGACCTCGCCGCCGTCCCACAGCCGTGCGTTCAGGAACAGGCTGTTGCTCCACGTCGCCTTGGCCTGCCGTGACGGCGACAGCGAGTTCGGTCCGGTATAGAGCGCAGGAAACGACGGATAGCCTTGCGGCAGATAGGTGCTCTGGCCGTGGATCTCCCAGCGATCGGATTCGGTGTCGGTCAGCGAGCTTTTCGGGTCGTAGCTCGGCATGCCCGGCCAATCGACCTTGCGGTTGAGGCCGAGCCTGACCTGCTGGAAGTCGAGCGACGAGGAGCTGTATTGCGCCCCGGTAGCGGCGAAGGCGACATTGGCGCCGTCGAAGCGGCTGTAGAGATATTCCAGCCGCGCGCTCCAATGTGGCGCGAAGCCGTATTCGATGCCGGCGCCTGCGATCCAGCCCGGCCGCGTGTTCAGGATCTTCGGGACCTCAGCGCCGGAGGCCGGCGTGTCGAAATAGCGCTCGCCCATCCAGGCAAAGCCGCCGGTGGCATAGACGAGCCACGCACCGCTGGTGTAGCCGACGCGGCCGCGCAGGCTCGCGGTGTAGTCCCATTGCTGCGTAACGGTGTTGGCGGGCGTCGCCAGGAACGAGACGATCGAATTCGAGGTGATGTAGTTGGGAAACGAGAAATCACCTTCGACTCCGACCAGCCAGCCGGAGTTGAGGCGGTAGTTATAGCCAGCCTGCACGCCGCCGATCATGCCGCTGAAGACGCCGCTGTCGCTGATGGCAGCGCCGTCGTTCAGCGCAAAGTGCGACGAGCCGCGGCTATAGCCGGCATGCGCGCCGATATAGAGGCCGGTCCAGTCATAGACCGCTTTCAAGGCCGGTGCCTTCAGCGGCAGATCGGCCGCGCGGCCGGCGGTCGGAAAAGCCAGCACGCCCGCGGCAATCGCCGCGGCCGTTCGCAAGCACCTTTGTCTGTGATCTCTCAACGCCAAAACGCACGCCCCCAAAACGCGAATGTGTCCCACCCGCCGCGCCATTCCTGCCGGGTCGCGGCGATTCTGTCATCAGCCTCGGTTATTCACGCGAACGGGCGAGATGATCTCGATTCGACCCGACTCCATCCCAAGTTCCTGAACCTGCGACAAACCTTATTGCGATTAATTCGCAATAGCAAATGACGCGCATTGCTGCAGAGGATGGTTCGCACCGCTGTGTGACGCGGCTGCAACAAGCTCGCAGGCCGCCAAAATGGATGACCCCGCCCGGGGGGGACAGCCGGGCGGGGTCGGGGGCACGACACGGGGGTGGATGAGGCGCCCGTGTCGGACGCAGGATCCACGTGGAGATCGGCCTCAGGTACTCAAATCAGTAGCAGGTCCGAACGCGGCCGACGTACTGGCCGAAAGCGTTGTACTGGGCGACCCAGCCGCAGCGGTGATAGCCGTGGTAATAGGGGTCGTTGCTGGCGGCGATCGCGGAGCCGACGACGGCGGCGGTGGCGATGCCGGCACCGACACCCCAGACCCAGCCGGGCTGCTTGGCTTCGGCCGAGGAGGTGGTGGACACGATGCTGCCGGTCACAGTGAGGGCAGCGAGAGCTGCGGCGGCAATCTTGGTCTTGATCGACATGTGAAACTCCATCCGGGGTTGAGGCGGTCCGTTGTGGCCCGCGTGCCCAATTGGACGGAGGCTCTTCGCGTCCGGTTCGAACACCGAAAATGCGGTCGCGGAGACTCGATCTTTCCTGAATGAATCCAGGAGGATGCCGGTTAGCCGAGGGGGCCCGTGGCGAGCCTGTTCACGTCGAAGTTATCGACCTCACCCAGCAGCTCGCAAAAGGCGCGTGCGCCCTGATCGATCAGTTGCTCGCCCTTCGCTGCTGCAGCCAATGTCGCGTTGCCGACCGCGCCGCTGGCATTGAGATCCTGCGCCTGCCAGGCAAATGGCGCGGGCCGCTGCGTCGACAGCCAGCGATACTGCTTCTCCATCGCGATGCTGCTCGCGGGAAAATCAGCGATCGCATTCATGTGCACCTGATCCGGATAGCGCGCCAGCATGATCGAGGTCTCGACCGCGCCGCCGTGAATGCCGTGACGCACTTCCTCGGCCGGGAACAATTTGTCCGCGCCTGAGAGCCGCGACCATGAGGTCGTCACCACGAACAGCTTGTGATGCGCGCGAAGATCCTGCGCGACCAGCATCATGGCCGCGCTGTTGCCGCCATGGCTGGTGATGATGACGAGCTTCTTCACCCCGCGGCGTGCAACCTCCTCGCCGGTCCCTGTCCATTTCTTCAGCGCAACCTCGGTCGGCAGCGTCTGCGTGCCCGGATAGTCGATATGCTCGGTGGAAATCCCGATTGCCTCAACGGGGAGGAAACTGGCTGGAACGCTCTCGGGCAATAGCTGGCGCACGCGTGTCAGATAGGCGTCCGCGATCAGCACGTCGGTCGTGAGCGGCAGATGCGGTCCATGCTGCTCGGTCGCCGCTAGCGGCAGCACCGCGATCCAGCGCGACACCTCGGCTGGGCCCGCATGAGCCCAGTCGATGTCGATCCAGTCGCGGGGCGGCGTCATCAAGGTTTCCTTGCCCGAATTTGTCACGTAATTTGGGGTATCAGGGGACGCGGGCCAGGCCGGCTCGCGTCCCCTGACGTCATGCGGTTTTATCGCGTTGCCTTCACATCGGCCAGCCACGATCGACGGAGTGCCATCATGACCCCCTCTCATCTGCGGCGAGCGTTAACGGCGGGCTTGTTGGCCGCTATCGCTACCCTTGCGCCGGCGCGCGCCGAAACGCTCGACAAGGTCACCTTCGGCACCAACTGGGTCGCCGAGGCCGAGCATGGCGGCTTCTTCCAGGCGGTCGCCGACGGCACCTACAAGAAATACGGCCTCGACGTCACCATCGTTCCGGGCGGTCCCAACGAGAACAACCGGATGCTGCTGATCGCCGGCAAGATCGATTTCTTCATGGCCGCGAACACGCTGATGTCGTTCGACGCGGTCGCCAACAACGTTCCCGTCGTCACCATTGCCGCGGTGTTCCAGAAGGATCCGCAGGTGATGCTGACCCAGCCCGATGCGAAAGTCACCAAGATCGAGGACCTCAAGCCGCTGACGCTGTTCGTCTCCAAGGAGGGCATGACCAGCTACTTCCAGTGGCTGAAATCCGAATACGGGTTCAGCGAGAAGAACGTGCGTCCCTATAATTTCAATCCGCAGCCCTTCATCGCCAATCCCAAGAGCGCGATGCAGGGTTACGTCACCTCTGAGCCCTTCGCAGTGGAGAAGGCCGCGGGCTTCAAGCCCAACGTGCTGTTGCTCGCCGATTACGGCTTCAACACCTATTCGACGCTGATCGAGACGCGCCGCGACATCGTCGAGAAGAAGCCCGACCTGGTCCAGCGCTTCGTCGATGCCTCCATGATCGGCTGGTACAATTACATCTACCGCGACAATTCCGCCGGCAATGCCCTGATCAAGCAGCTCAACCCGGAGATGACCGACGATCTCTTGGCCTATTCCGTGGCCAAGATGAAGGAGCACGGCATCGTCGATTCCGGCGACAGCTTGAAGAACGGCATCGGCGCCATGAGCGACGAGCGCTATGCCTCCTTTTTCAACAAGATGGTCAAGGCCGGCGTCGTGAAGGCGGATCTCGACTTCCGCAAGTCCTACACGTTGCGCTTCGTCAACAAGGGCGTCGGCGTCGAGCTGCGCCCGAACAAGCCGTAACGCATGCTGAGGCTAGGCACGCCAGTGCGACTGGGGCTCACCTCTCCCCGTCGGGGAGAGGTGAAGAGCGCCCGAAACGCAGCAGCCCGCCCTCGATGGTAGAGCGCTCAACGTCATCCGCCGTCGAGGCCAGCCTGACGGCGCTCGCCGTCAGCCTGCGCGGCGTGACGAAGGTCTACGACAACGGCGTCATGGCCCTCGGCCCGTTCGACCTTGCTGTCCGCAAAGGCGAGTTCATCTCGCTGCTGGGACCGTCCGGTTGCGGCAAGTCGACGGTGTTGCGGCTGATCGCGGAGCTCAGCGCGCCGTCATCAGGCACGGTGCGGGTGGCCCGGCACGAGGGCGAGGTGCTGCCGGGCCACGGCATCGGCTTCGTCTTCCAGGAGCCGACCCTGATGCCCTGGACCAACGTGCGCGAGAACGTGCGGCTGCCCCTAAAGCTCGCGGGCGTGCCGAAAGCGGAAGGACGCGCACGTGCTGACGCGGCGCTGGCGAGTGTCGGGCTCGCCGATTTCGCCGACGCCTTTCCGCGCGAGCTCTCCGGCGGCATGAAGATGCGGGTGTCACTGGCCCGCGCGCTCGTCACTGATCCCAATATCCTCCTGATGGACGAGCCGTTCGCGGCGCTCGACGAGATCACGCGCTTCCGCCTCAACAACGATCTGCTCGCGCTGTGGCGGTCCTTGCACAAGACCGTCATCTTCGTCACCCATTCGGTGTTCGAATCCGTCTATCTGTCGCAGCGCGTCGTGGTCATGACGGCGCGGCCCGGCCGCATCCAGGCCGACATCCGCATCGAGACGGTCGAGCCGCGCGGGGAGGAGTTTCGCACCTCCGCCGCCTATTCCGATTATTGCCGCAGAGTGTCGGCTGCGCTGGCGCCATCCTATTCGGGGCAGTCGACGCTATGAACGCGCAAGCCCCGGTCATCGCGAAACCGTCCGGCGCGCAACGCGCGATGCGCTTCGTGCTACCCGTCATCGTGTGCGCAGCCGGCCTCCTCGCCTGGGAACTCGTGGTCCGGATCAAGGAGATCCCGCCTTACGTGCTGCCGGCGCCGTCGATCATCGTCCTGACGCTGATCAAGGACTGGGCGGTGCTGTCGCAATCGCTGGCGACCACGCTGCTGACGACGCTCGAAGGTTTTGTCGCCGCCAGCATCGGCGGCATCGCGCTGGCGCTGCTGTTCAACCAGTCGAAATGGGTGGAATATTCGCTGTTCCCCTATGCCATCGTGCTCCAGGTGACGCCGGTGATTGCGATCGCGCCGCTGCTCCTGATCTATCTTGAGCAGCAGACTGCGGTGGTCGTCTGCGCCTTCATCGTCGCATTCTTCCCGGTGCTGTCGAACACCACGCTCGGGCTGAACTCGGTGGACCGCAATCTCGCCGGCCTGTTCCAGCTCTATGGCGCATCGAAGCCGCAGACGCTGCGCTTTCTCAAGCTGCCCGCCGCTCTGCCCTATATCCTCGGCGGTCTGCGCATCGCCGGCGGCCTGTCGCTGATCGGCGCGGTCGTGGCCGAGATTGCGGCCGGCACCGCGGGCGCCGGCTCCGGGCTTGCCTACAGGATCGCCGAATCCGGCTATCGCTTGAACATACCCCGCATGTTCGCAGCGCTGCTTCTGTTGTCGCTGGCCGGGATTGTCATCTATGGGGTGCTGGCGCTAGTTTCGCACCTCGTTTTACGGCGCTGGCATGAGAGCGCGCTTGGAAAGGAAAGCTGATGTCTACCGGTTCGATTTCGTCCGAAAAGATCGATCTTCTGATCTATGGGCCGGTGCGGCCGATCCTCGAGAACGGCTTTTCCGATCATTTCGTCGTGCACAAGGCGGAGACGCGCGGCGACCTCGAGCGGCTGACGCCGGCAGTCCGCGACAAGATCCGCGGCGTCGCGGTGACCTATCACACCGTGCGTGCGGACAGGGATTCGCTGTCGCAGCTGCCGAAGCTGGAGATGGTGGCGAGCTTCGGCGTCGGCTACGACCACGTCGACGCCAAATACGCCGCCGAGCACAACATCATCGTCACCAACACGCCCGACGTGCTGACCGAGGAGGTCGCCGACGTTGCGATGGGCCTTCTGATCGCCACCTTGCGCGAATTCATCAAGGCCGACCGCTATGTGCGTTCCGGCCTCTGGCAGACGCAGAACTATCCGCTCAGCGTCGGCTCGCTGCGCGACCGCAAGGTCGGCATCGTCGGCATGGGCCGGATCGGCCAGGCCATCGCGCGCCGGCTCGATGCCTCGCTGGTACCGGTGGTCTATCACTCGCGCAATCCGTCCAAGGACGTCTCCTACAAGCACTACCCTGACTTGATCGAGATGGCGAAGGCGGTGGATACGCTGATGGTGATCGTGCCCGGCGGCGCCAGCACGAACAAGATGATCAATGCCGAGGTGCTGAAGGCGCTCGGGCCGCGCGGCGTGCTGATCAACGTGGCGCGCGGCTCCGTGGTGGACGAGCCGGCGCTGATCCAGGCGCTGAAGTCAGGCACCATTCTCGCCGCCGGCCTCGACGTGTTCGCGGCCGAGCCGAACGTGCCCGACGAGCTCAAGATCATGCAGAACGTCGTGCTGCTGCCGCATATCGGCTCGGCCTCGGTGGTGACGCGCAACGCCATGGACCAGCTTGTCGTAGACAATCTCAAGGCCTGGTTCGCCGGCAAGGCGCCGTTGACGCCGGTTGCTGAAACGCCGTTCAAGGGGCGCTGATGCAAATTCTCCGGGCCGTTGCATTCGCCGTCGCGGCCTGCTTGGCCGCGATCGGCATCGCGCATGCGCAGGATGCGACGAGCCTGAAGAAGCAGATGCCCGGGCAGTGGGAGCTCTCGACCACCGAGCGCAGCAAGACCTGCGTGGTCACCCTCAAGGCTGATGCCGCAGGCCAGGGGTTCAAGCTGGAGCTTGAACCGGCCTGCAAGACCGCGCTGCCCTTCACCAAGGACATCGTCGCCTGGAGCGTCAGGGGGCTCGACATCGTGCGCTTGCAGGATGCGACCGGCGAAGCCGTGATCGACTTCACCGAAGTCGAGGCCGGCATCTTCGAGGGCCTGCGCCAGGGCGAGGGCGTCTACATCCTGCAGGATCTCGCCGCCGCGCGCTCGATGGCCAAGTCCATGGACCAGATGATCGGCGACTGGTCGATGGTGCGCGGCAACGGCCAGCCGGTGTGCGGGCTGACGCTGACCAACACCGAAGCGGGACCGGACAATTTCCAGGTCTTCCTCAAGCCGAAATGCGACGCGACGATCGCGCAGTTCAACCCGACGCAATGGCGGCTCGAGCGCGGTCAGATCATCCTGATGTCGAAATCAGGCGAGGCCTGGCAGTTCGAGGCCGACGACAACGCGCAGTGGCGCCGCGTCCCCGACACCGCCGATCCCCTGATCATGCTGCGCCAGTAGGCGGCGCGGACGTGCTCGGCCTGCATGTTTCGCCCGGCGATGCGAAGCATCGTCCGGAGACGCCGGTTTTGGCGGGCTCCTCACCATGAGGGTCTGAGGTCCCGCCGCGAAACGGGACCTCATCCTGAGGGCCCGCCGTAGGCGGGCGTCTCGAAGGATGGCGGCAGATTACGTCGTCACCTTCGGCGGCGGTGCGGTGCCTTGCGCCCATTTCTCCATCTTGCCGAGCACGCCCCACACCGCGAGCGCGAGCGAGATCGGCATCGCGAACTGGCCAAGGCCGGGCACGGCCGACACGATCGTCCCCAGCAGTCCGGCAAGGCCGCCCGCATTGGGGCTCGCCGTCACCGAGGAGAGCAGCGCGGTGATCAGCGAGCCGCCGATCCCGAGCGCGGTCTTCCTGCCGTCGAGCAGCTTGCCGATGGTCTCGCCGAGCGCGCCGTTGACCTGGCCCAGCATGGGCTTGCCGCCGCCTTTGTTGAGCAGGGTGCTGAGCAGGTCGACGACCTGCTTCAGCTGATCGACCGGGGCGGGGCTCGTCGGGCTCACTGGTCCCGGCATGGGCGCCGTCTTGTTGATGAGGGCGAAAAGCCGTTCGAACAGGCTGACCGGATCGTTGGTGGCAGGCAATGTGTTGCCCGGCACAATCGCGGGCAGCGTCGCGCCGCCGGCCGGCGGTCGCAGCACTTGTGCGAGGTCTTCCAGCCGCTTCAGGATCTGGGACAGATCGCCGGCCTGCCCGGCGGGGCCCGGCTGCTGCATCGCGCGCGTGATCGCGGCGACCGTGGCGGCATCGAGAAGCCCGCTATCCCTCAGGCCACTCTGTTGCTGAAACAGCGAGACGGCGGCCCTGGTCTTCGGTCCGCTGATGCCGTCCTCGGCGAGCGGCGGGTTGGCGCCGAGCTTGTTGAGCGCCTGCTGCATGAGAATGACCGTCGAGGCCGCATCGTCCTCGGGCTCGGTGCGGCCGGCGAATTGCGGGCTGCCGTCGAGCGTGATCGAGGAATCCTGTGCCATCATCGCATGCAGGATCACCGCCGTGCCGAGCTGGGAATCGACGTGGTTGGCGTCGAACACGTGGTCGCGGACGTATTTTCCGGCTCTTGCCTCGGGCGGGCCGTACAGCGTCGAGCCGCCATAGAGATAGGGCGAATTGACGCCCTTGGCGTGATAGCCGAAGCCGTTGAACGCCTCGAGCCGGAACAGCATCCGCGCGATGCCCCAATCGTGCGCGCCAATGAAGTTCTGGATTCTGAACGCGTCCACGGCGCCGTCCACGAAGGTGGCAAACGGCCCGCGCCCTTTCGGAACGATCGTCGTCACGCGATGAAGCGACTCGCCGTTGCCGAGATACGTGTCGAAATCGAAATTGGACTCGCGGTAGTGGCAGAGCGCAGTGAAATGCCAGGGAACGCCCGTTAACCGCTCGATCTGCTGATAGGTCGCCTTGCCGTTGAGGGCCTTGCGGGCGACGGCATTCGCCTCGGCAAGACGTCCAGACCGTATTTCGAGACTGGCCCAATTCCGCTCATATTCGCTTTTCAAACTCTCGAATGAGATCATTTTCCGCTCCCGCAAATTGACTGAATGATCGACTCTCCGTGCAAGCCAAAGTGACCCGGCTGCCGTGATCGACGCGTGACTCCAGCGTGATCTCCCGAGAATCTGGCAGTCCGCCGGCCCGGCGCATGTGAAATGGCTTACAGCGCCGGCGTGAAATCATTGGTAGAAGGGAAAGCGCGGAACAGCCTCCGTTCAGGGAACCTGCACGGCCGTCCATCCGTTAGCTAACGAGGCGAGACGGTCCGGCAAGGAGTCCTGCATGGCCAAGCGCGTCCTCGCGATCGGCATCGAACCCGGCAATGCGGACTATAGCGCGTTTCCGCAGCTGACGCCGGAGCTCGTGCGCGACTACATCGAGGCGCAGCTGCTGCGCCTGCGCGATCTCGGCTTCGAGGTCACGAGCTGCCTGATCGATCTCGATGCGACAGCCGAAGCCGGCGTCACCGCGGCACTGCGCGACGAGCGCTTCGACTGCATCGTGATCGGCGCCGGCCTGCGCGAGCCCAGGGAGCGCCTGCTGCTGTTCGAGAAGGTGCTGAACCTGGTCCATCGCCTGGCGCCAGATGCCGCGATCTGCTTCAACACCACGCCTGCCGACACAGCCGAGGCCGTGCAGCGCTGGGTCGAGCCGACATAATCGATATTGCTAGATCAACCGCATCCCGCGCAGGCTGGCGTGGCCGCTCCTTCCGACGATGATGTGATCGTGCACGGCGATCCCCAGCGGCTTGGCGATGTCGATGATCGCTTTCGTCATCTGGATGTCGGCCTGCGACGGCGAGGGATCGCCGGAGGGGTGGTTGTGGACCAGGATCAGCGCGGTCGCCGACAGCTCCAGCGCGCGCTTGATCACCTCGCGGGGATAGACCGGGGTGTGGTCAACCGTGCCGGTCTGCTGCACCTCGTCGGCGATCAGCTGGTTGCGCTTGTCGAGGAAGAGCAGGCGAAACTGCTCCTTGTCGGCAAATGCCATGCTGGACCGGCAATAGTCGATCACCTCGTTCCAGGACGACAGTGCGTTGCGGCTGTTGACCCCGCCCTTGGCGACGCGATGCGCCGCCGCGGCGATCAGCTTGAGCTGGTTGATCGCGGACTCGCCGACCCCGTCGACCTCGCGTAAGCGCGCCACCGGGGCATGCACGACCTCGGCGAACGAGCCGAATGTCTTGATCAGCGTCTTCGCCAGCGGCTTGGTGTCGCGCCGCGGCAGCGCCGGAAACAGCGCCATCTCGAGCAGCTCGTAATCACTGAGCGCATCCGCGCCCGCGCTATAGAAGCGCTCGCGCAGCCGCTCGCGGTGGCCGAGATAGTGCGGCTCCTCCTCAGGCTTGCTCTTGTCGTGGTCTGGCTTGGCGGGCATGGGCCGCCAGCATTGCCTTGTCGACGGAATTTTTCAACCGACAATTGCACTACCCTCGTGGCTTCCGCATGGGGGCGGTTACCGCCATGACGCCGATGACGATAAACGTCATGCCCGCCAGCATCGACCAGGTGAAGCTCTCGCTAAGGAGCGTGGTCCCAAGCACCACGGCGAAGCCGGCGCGCAGGTAGCTGCCGCTCGTCGTGCCGAGCGGGCCAAGCGTATGGATCAGGCGGAAATAGATCACCATTGCGAGCGCGGTGCAGACGATCGCCAGGCCGAGCACCGCCGTGATCGCCTGTATCGTCGGCGCCAGTGTCCAGGGCCGATCGAGGACAGCGGCGATGGGCAGCATCAAGGTCGCGGCGCTGCTCATCGCGCCGGCTGCCGTGACGATCGCGGGAAGCCCCGCGAACCGCTGCCCCCAGATCGGAGCGAGCGCATAGCAGAAGCTCGCAGCCAGGACGGCGGCCTGCGCCAGCGGCGCGGCGGTGCCGAACCCCGAGCGCGCGTCAACCCGCATGGTCAGGGCAACGCCCGCCAGGCCCAGCACGACGCCGATGATCTTGCGGCCGCTGATCGCCTGTCGCCCGCGTCCGGTCGACATCGCGATCGCTAGCACGAACATCGGCGGAGTCGCATTGAGCACGCCGGCGAGACCGCTTGTGATATGCGTTTCGCCCCAGCTGATCAGGGTGAAGGGCAGCGCGCTTTGCAGCAGCCCCTGCACGACGAAAGCCGCCCACACCGGCCCTTGGCGCGGCAGGGCGTGCCCCTGCGCGAGAGCGATCAGGATCAGGAGAACGGCCGCGATCGTCACCCGCGCCGCGACCATCGTGAAGGGCGGGATCGTCGGAAGCGCGACCTTGATGAGCGTGAATGAGCTGCCCCAGATCAGGGAGAGAAGCAGCAGGAGCCCGATCTCGAATGCGAGACGGGTTTGCCCTGATGTCGTCTGTTGCGCGTGTGTGCTCATGCGATCTGCTCCGGGATCTATCGACACGATGGTCCGGAGCGGCGCTGCAGGCTGGCTGGATTCGGACCTCATCGCCCGGTTGAGTCCGATTTCAGCTACTCGGCGGGGCGCGCCGAAACTATGATTTCGCCATGACGACAGGCTCGGCGCATCGGCAAACGCTGCCGCCGCATCTCGATTGGGAAACCTGCGATCGGGCGCGCCTCGCGCGGGCCCGCGCTTTCGACGGCCTGTTCTTCTCCGGCGTTCGCTCGACGCGCATCTATTGCCGGCCGGTGTGTCCGGTGCGGCCGGCCCGGTCTGAGAACGTCACCTTCTATGCGACCGCGGCGGCCGCCGAGCGAGCCGGCTTTCGCCCGTGCCTGCGCTGCCGGCCAGAAACCGCGCCGGGCTCGCCGGCCTGGATGGGGACGGCGACCACCGTCGCGCGCGGCATGCGCCTGATCAATGACGGCTTTCTCGATCGTGCGGCCATGACGGAGCTTGCGGAGGCGCTGGGGGTGGGGGCCGCGTCACCTGCTCCGCCTGTTCATGCGCCACGCCGGCGCAAGCCCGAACGAGATCGCGGCGACCCGCCGCGTGCAGGAAGCCAAGCGGCTCATCGACCAGACCGAGATGACATTAGCGGAGATTGCGTTTGCGGCAGGCTTTGGCAGCATCCGTAGATTCAACGATGCCTTTGCCGCGACATACCAGCGGCCGCCGTCGTCATTCCGCCGCCGGCGCTAGGACAACGCGATCAGATCACCCGATCTGCTTCTCGCCGTGGCGCTCCGACAGCGTGAAGATCTCCACACCCGTCGCGGTGACGCCGACGGAGTGCTCGAACTGCGCTGACAGCGAGCGGTCGCGGGTGACCGCGGTCCAGCCGTCGGAGAGGATCTTCACGTGCGGCTTGCCGAGATTGATCATCGGCTCGATGGTGAAGAACATGCCGGGCTTGAGCTGCACGCCCTCGCCGGGCCGGCCGATATGGATGATGTTCGGCTCGTCGTGGAACATGCGCCCGAGGCCATGGCCGCAGAAATCGCGCACCACGCTCATGCCCTGCGGCTCGACGAAGCTCTGGATGGCGTGGCCGATGTCGCCGGTGGTGGCGCCGGGCCTCACCGCGGCGATGCCGCGCATCATGGCCTCATACGTCACCTCGATCAGTCGCTCGGCCTTGCGGGCGATCGGGCCGATCGCATACATCCGGCTGGAATCGCCATACCAGCCGTCGACGATGAAGGTGACGTCGATGTTTACGATGTCGCCTTCCTTCAGCGGACGGTCGCCCGGCATGCCGTGGCAGACCACGTGGTTGAGCGAGGTGCAGGTCGAGTAGCGGTAGCCGCGATACATCAGCGTCGCCGGATAGGCACCGTGGCTGAAGGCGAAGTCGCGGACGAATTCGTCGATGCGCGCGGTCGGCACGCCCGGCCCGACGATGTCAGTGAGCTCGTCGAGGCATTTCGCCACCAGCGCACCTGCCTTGCGCATGCCGGCAAAGGCGTTCGGCCCATGCAGCTTGATCTGTCCGGTCTTGCGCAGGGAGGTATCGGTGGCTTCGACGTAGCTCATGCGTGTCAAATCTTCTCGGGGCTGATCTCGATATCGGCGGAAAGGCTTGATTTCAGGCTCTAATTTAACGATTAGCGGCCTTCATGCAAGCCGAGGCAGAGCGTTTTCGCGCGAAGTGGCTACCGGTTCGCGTGAAGAAAACGCGTCAAAACAAGAGCCTTACCAGCCTTGGGTGCGAAAGGGCCTAATTCGGGACTTCTACGGTGGTTTCCACCGGCAGGGCGCCGCCGCGGATGCGGATTTCGCGGACGGGGTAGGGAACCCGGATGCCCTCGTGCTTGAAGGCGTCCCACAGCGTCAGCATCACGTCGCTCTTGACCTTATCCATGCCGTCGGGGTCGGCAATCCAGAAGGTCAGCGAGAACTTCATCCCGGCTTCCGCGAACTCGGTCAGGATGCAGGTTGGCGGCTTGCCTTTCTGCGCGCGCGGATGGGCGGCGGCGGTCTCGGCGGCGAGCGTGCAGACCAGGCGGGGATCGGCATCGTAATTGGTGCCGAAGGCGATCTTCACCAGCGTGTTCTTGTCGGTATAGGTCCAGTTGACGACCTTCTGCGTCACCAGATCCTCGTTCGGCACCAGGAATTCGCGGCCGTCGCCGGCGGCGACGGAGATATAGCGCGTCTTCATCGCGCTGATGCGACCGGTATTGTCGCCGATGGTGACGAGATCGCCGGGCTTCACCGATTTGTCGGCGAGCAGGATGATGCCCGAGATGAAATTGGCGACGATCTTCTGCAGGCCGATACCGATGCCGACGCCGACCGCGCCGGAGAACACCGCGAGCGCCGACAGGTCGATGCCGACGGCGCCGAGCGCAATGACGATTGCGACGGCAAGAAGCCCGATGCGGATGATCTTCACCAGCAGCACCTGCACCGACGGCGTCAGATCGGTGGTCGCGTTGATCCGGCTCTCGGCGAAATTGCTCGCGATGTTGGTGAGCCAAAGCGCGATCAGCAGCAGCGCGCCGGCCTTGAGCGCCAAGAGCGGGGTCAGCCGGAGACCGCCGAGCACGATCGCGAAGGAATCCAGCAGGTCGACCGTCGCGTCGAGCTGGCCGACGATGGAGAGCGCGGCGACGAACCACGCCGCGATCGACACCAGCTTGACGATGAAGGCGTTGCGCAGCACCGAGGTCACGAGCCGGATCACGAGCCAGGCAAAGCCCAGCTTGGCTGCGACCATCAGGAGATAGCTGCGGCTGGGCCAGGTCGCGTGGTACATCACCACGCGCGAGATGATCACGAGCAGGGTGAACACCGCCGTCGAGGCGCTGGAGACCATCACCCGGACGAAGTGCCGGAGCGGCAGCGGCCAGCGCATCGCCAGTGACGTCATGTCGACGCGGCTGCGAATGGCGGCCTCCGCGGCATAGGCGATGCCGGCCGCGGCCAGGATGAGACCGAATTGCAGGTAGAACCAGGGTGAGGAGATTTCCGCCCCGACGCTGCGCGCGGTCGTCTGCACGAACTCCATGAAGTCTTTGAGGTCCATGTCCATCGGTCTCGTCGGCAAAGCGGGGAGGAATTGATTCGAGGGAGCCGCAGAATCCCGCAAGGGGCACGGCGGGGCCATCGATACACCGGTAAGTGAAGCGCGTTAAGGCCGTAAAGTACGGGCAGATTGCCGCGAGTCGGAGAAAATGGGTTGGCGCGCGAGTCCGCCGACGATAAGGATGCAATTCTAGCTATTTTTGCCCGGAAGGTGGATGGCTTCCCTCGACTCGGTCAGTCTCGCTATATTGCTCGGCGCCGTCCTCGTCATGGCCGGTATCCTGTCCAGCCTGCTTGCGCTGCGCTTCGGCGCGCCCCTGCTGCTCGTCTTCCTGGTGATCGGCATGCTCGCCGGCGATTCCGGCCCCGGGCAGCTCCAGTTCGATGACGTCCGCACCACCTATCTGGTCGGCTCGGTCGCGCTCGCCTTGATCCTGTTCGACGGCGGCTTGCGCACGCGCTTTGCCAGCATCCGCACCGTGCTCGCCCCCTCCGTGGTGCTCGCGACCGTCGGCGTGCTGCTGACCGCGCTGGTCACGGCGCCGTTCGCGAAATACGCGCTCGATCTCAACTGGGCGGAGTCGCTGCTGGTCGGTGCCGTGGTGGCCTCGACCGACGCGGCCGCCGTGTTCCTGCTGGTGCACACCCAGGGCCTGCGCCTGCGCCCGCGCGTCGGCGCGACGCTGGAGGCGGAGTCCGGCACCAACGATCCCTTCGCGATCTTCCTCACACTGATGCTGGTGGAATACATCTCGGTCGGCTCGAGCTCGCCCGGCCATGTGCTGATGGAGTTCGTCCTGGAGGCGGCGCTGGGTGCCGTCGTCGGCGTCATCGGCGGGCGCCTCGTCGTGATTGCCCTCAACCAGGTGGCGTTGCCGCAGGGCCTGCATGCACCGTTCGTGACCACAGGTGCGCTCGTGATCTTCGGCGGCTCGCAGATCATGCACGCCTCCGGCTTCCTCGCGGTCTATCTCGCCGGCATCATCATCGGCAACCGGCCGACGCGCGCGCATAATTCGGTGGTGACATTCCTCGATGCCGCGACCTGGCTGGCGCAGATCGTGATGTTCGTGCTCCTCGGCCTCCTGGTCTCGCCGAGCCGGCTCGGCGCCAGCATATTGCCGGCAGTCGCCGTCGCGCTCGTCCTGATGCTGGTGGCGCGTCCGCTCGCGGTGTTCGCATGCCTTTTGCCGTTCCGCTTCAACTGGCGCGAAAAGATCTTCATCGCCTGGACGGGCTTGCGCGGCGCCGTCGCGATCTTCCTGGCCTCGATCCCGATGCTGGTCGGGCTGTCCAAGGCCTATCTCTATTTCGACGTCGCCTTCGTCGTCGTCATTATCTCGCTGCTGCTGCAAGGCTGGACCCTGGCGCCGGCCGCGCGCAAGCTGCACGTCGCGCTGCCGCGGGCCGAGCGCGGCCCGCGCCGCGTCGAACTGGATCTGCCCGGCCAGCTCGAGCAGCAGCTGGTCGGCTATCCGGTGCGGCCCAAGAGCCTGTATTTCCGTCGCGGCCTGATCCCGTCCTGGTCCAAGCCGACGCTCGTGATCCGCAACGAGAACATCCTGACCCCGACGGAAGCCGACCCGATCGCGCCCGGCGACTACATCTATTTGCTGGCGCCGCCGGAAAAGGCCGAGTCGCTCGACCGCTTCTTCGTCGACATGCAGCCGAGCACGGCGCCCGATCCGCATCTGCTCGGCGACTTCATGGTCTCCGGCGAGCACACGCTCGCCGAGCTCGCGGAGATCTACGGCGTGAAGGTGAGCGAGGACGAGAGCAAGCTTACGCTCGCCGACTATTTCGACGTCCATCTCGACCGCGCGCCGAAGGAGGGCGCCGAGCTCGCGCTGGACGAGATCGTGCTGGTCGCCCGCAGCATCTCCGGTGGCCGCGTCAATGTCGTCGGCCTCCGTCTGCCCGAAGAAGACGAGACACCCGCGCCGCTGACGCGCACGCAGGCGCTGCGCAAGAGGCTTGCGGAACTGTGGACTTCGGTGGCGGGGGTTTAGGTGGTCTCATGTCCCGGACGCGGTGCAGCGTGAAACGCTGCGTCGCAGAGCCGGGGCACGCGAGACAACTCTTCGCCACGTCCTCATTCGTGATGACAACGCCGCCAGACAACCGCCACCAAATCGCCGCAACCGGCGAAGATTTGCGCGGCCTCGTGACCGCGAAACCCGGAACGCTCCGCGGCCCCGCTCGTTTTAAGCCGCGTAACGGCTTGGACTGACAGGAGTATGCCAAATGCGAAAGTTCATCTTTCCGATCGCGATCGCTCTTACGCTCGGCGGAGCGACGCCGGCGTTGGCCTATGACACCGGCGATCAGATCTCGATGCAGGTCGCGCTCAATGTCGCGAGCGATCTCGGCGTCGTGACGGTCTCGCACACGAACTTCCTCGGCGATGAATGGCAAATCGAAGGCCGCGACCGCACCGGGCGCTGGATGGAAGTCGATGTCGATGCGCGCACCGGCGAGGTGCGCAACGTCGATCGCGGCTGGTAAGGCCGAAACGACGGAAGTGCTGCTATCCGGGCGCCGTCCTCTCCGCCGTCATTGCGAGCGCAGCGAAGCAATCCAGACTGTCACCGCGGAAAGATTCTGGATTGCTTCGCTGCGCTCGCAATGACGGTGGGGCGGGATCGTCGCTCTTCATCCAGGCTACAAGTGCCTCACGTCAGCACCTTCACTCCGCCGAAGCTGGTCACGCGGCCCTGCTTTAGCATCACGATCTGCGTCGCGAGCTGGCGCAGCTCGGCGGCGTCGTGGCTGACATAGACCATGGGTACGTTGGCTTCGTCCCGCAGCCGCACCAGATAGGGCAGGATCTCGAGCTTGCGGCCCTCGTCGAGCGCGCCGAGCGGCTCGTCGAGCAGCAAGAGGCGCGGCTTCGACAACAGCGCGCGGCCGAGCGCGACGCGCTGGCGCTCGCCGCCGGAGAGCTTTCCGGGGCGGCGGCCGAGCAGGGCACCGATGTCGAGCAGGTCGATAATGCGCTTGTGCTGCACCGGATCGGGCGCAAGTCCGTTCATCCGCCGTCCGTAGTCGAGATTCTGCGCGACGCTGAGATGCGGGAACAGCCGCGCGTCCTGGAACACGTAGCCGATGCGGCGACGCCAGGCCGGGACATGGATGCCGGCCGCGGTGTCGTCGACGGTCTCGCCGTCGATCACGATGGTGCCGCGATCGGGTCGCAACAGCCCTGCGATCATGTTGACCAGTGACGTCTTGCCGGCGCCGGAGGCGCCGAACAGGCCGATGACGCGGCCTTCGCTGCCGAAGGATGCATGCAGCGAGAATTCGCCGAGCTGCTTTTCGATGTCGACCCGCAGCATGGTCAGTTTCCGTGCAGCCGCGCGGTGGCGCGGCGGGCGAACCACTCGGCGGCAATCAATGCGCCCAGCGCCAGCACGATCGAGACGATCACCAGCCGCCCCGCAGCGGCATCGCCGTCCGGCGTCTGGATCAGCGAATAGATCGCCGAGGAAATCGTCTGGGTCTCGCCGGGAATGTTGGAGACGAAAGTAATCGTCGCGCCGAACTCGCCGATCGCCTTGGCGAAGCCCAGCACCATGCCGGCGAGCACGCCGGGCAGCGCCAGCGGCAGCGTCACCGTGAAGAACACTTTCCACGGCGCCGCGCCAAGCGTCTCGGCGGCCTGCTCGAGCCGGCGATCGATCGCCTCGATCGACAGCCGCATCGGGCGCACCAGCAGCGGAAACGACATCACGCCGCAGGCCAGCGCCGCGCCGGTCCAGCGGAACGAGAAGACGATGCCGAGATTGTCGGCGAGGAAGCCGCCGACAAGGCCGCGGCGGCCGAACGTCAGCAGCAGCAGATAGCCGGTGACGACAGGCGGCAACACAAGAGGCAGATGCACGACGGCGTCGAGCAGCGACTTGCCCCAGAAGTCACGCCGCGCGAGCAGCCACGCCAGTGCGATGCCGAATGGCGTCGCCACCAGCGTCGCGACGATGGCGACCCTGAGCGACAGCAGGATCGCCGTCCATTCGGCGGGGGAAATCTCAGACATCAAACCGCAGATATCACGTCGTGGGAGTGACCAGGAACTTGAAACCGTACTTCTCAAAAATGGACTTGGCTGCGGAGGAGCGGAGGAAGGTGAGATAGCCGCTGGTCTCGCCCTTCGCGGTCGTGGTCGCAGCGACGGGATAGACGATCGCGGCATGCGAATCCGCCGGGAAGGTGCCGATGGTCTTGACGCCGGGCTCGACCTTGGCATCGGTCGAGTAGACGATGCCGAGCGCGGCCTCGCCGCGGGCGACCAGCGTCAGCGCGGCGCGCACGCTCTCGACCATGGCGAATTTCGGCTCGGCCGCCTGCCATGCACCGAGCTTCTCCAGCGAAGCCTTGGCATATTTGCCTGCTGGCACCGACTTGACGTCGCCGCTCGCGATCCTGCCGCCACCGGCGAGCTTGGCGAGATCGAAGCCCTGCGCAATCGTCACGTTGTCGATCTTGGAATCCTTCGGCGCGATCAGCACGATGCTGTTGCCGAGCAGGTTGACTCTGGAAGGCTCATTGATGGTCTTCTTGGAGATCGCGTAGTCCATCCAGTCGGTGTCGGCCGAGACGAACACGTCGGCCGGCGCGCCCTGCTCGATCTGCTTGGCGAGCACCGGGCTTGCGGCATAGCTGACGCTGAACTTGACGCCGGTCCTGGCGGTGTAGGCGGCGTCGATCTCGTCGAGCGCGTTCTTCATCGAGGCAGCGGCGAACACCGTGATGGTCTTGTCCTCGGCCGCGGCGGGCGAGAGGGCCGCGCCGGCGAGAATGACGAAGGCGGTGAACAGTCCTGATAGACGAAACATGGGATGCGCTCCGTGCGAGCTCGCGCGCGCAAGGCAGCACGCGCAAATCTGGCGTTGAGTGGGGCAGATGCGACGGGCGGAAGCGCTGTTCCACGGTCCCTTGCGACGGCTTACGGCCGGCGGGGATATCGCAATTGCGAAGATAGCAGGCTGGCGCCCGAGGTCAAAGGCCGATCGATTGTCCCCTAGTGCGCCGGCGGCGTCGCGATCGCGACCACCGCACCGTCGTCCCGGACAAGCGTAGCTCCGGACAGCGCGCAGCGTTGTCCGGGGCGGAGCGCCGATCCGGGACCCATATGTGGACGGCCCCCGTGGCACAAGAGCTTTGTGAAGGTTTTGATCGGATCGCTTGCATCCATATGTCCGGCCTGTTGGTTCGGCGTGTGAGACCGCTGGCCAAGATGGTTTCCGCGACACGAGCTCGAATCAACCACGCGACCTTGATCGGCCAATGGGTCCCACGGATTTGCTCGCATCATCGGTCGATCGATCGCACCATCTCCTCTGCTCTTGCAGCTCCGGTTCGGCCGGTGGGTGAACCCGCCGGTCGGCCGAATCTCTCAACTACGCGGCGGCTGCCGTTTGGTCGGCTCGGGCATCCAGCCGCGCGCTGTCATATTCCTGTCCAGTCGTCATCAGCTTCCAGGCGATGCGGGCCATCTTGTTGGCGAGTGCCACCGCAGCAAGCTTCGGTGTCTTGCGCTTCAAGAGCTCGACGAGCCAATGCGGGCCAGAGCCTTTCGCTGTCGCTTGCTTGACCACCGAGGTCGCTCCGACCACCAGCAGCTGACGCAATCTCTCATCGCCGGCGCGGGTAATCTTGCCGAGCCTGGTCTTGCCGGCGGTGGAATGGTCCTTTGGGGTCAGACCGAGCCAGGCTGCGAACAGCCGGCCCGAGCGGAAGGCGTGCGGATCTGGCGCCTTCATGACCAGCGCTGCGGCGGTGACCGGACCAATCCCCGGGATCTGCGCTAGGCGCCGGCTCAAGGCATCGGCGCGATGCCAGGCCAGCAGCTTGGCCTCGACCGCCTTCAGCTCGACTTGCACCTGGTCATATTGGCGAGCGAGCAACGCAAACAGCTCGCGAGCCAGCGCTGGAACGCGATCGTCCTGTTTGATCGCCGCCAGGAACGCAGCGAGCTTGTCCAGCCCCTTGGCTGCGATCAAACCGAACTCCGCCGCATGACCGCGGATCGTATTGGAGAGCTGGGTGCGACGCGCGACCAATTGCTCGCGTACGCCCAGCAGCATCAGCGCTGCCTGCTGTTCGGCCGTCTTCACCGGAACATAGCGCATCCGCGGCCGGCTCGCCGCCTCACACAGTCCCTCCGCATCGCGCCCGTCGTTCTTGTTGCGCGGCACGTACGGCTTGACCAGTTGCGGCGCGATCAGCTTGACCGTGTGCCCGAGCCTGCCAAGCTCCCGCGCCAGGTAGTGCGCGGCCCCGCAAGCCTCGATCACAATCACCGTCGGCGGCAGCTTGGCAAAGAACTCCAGCATCGCCTTGCGGCTGAGCCGTTTGCGCAGCACCATCTGCTCTGACGCATCAACGCCATGGAGTTGAAAAATATACTTCGACGTATCCATCCCAATGCGGATAATCTGGCTCACGGACGGCTCCTGTGAATGAGTGTGTGACAACCTCATTCTGGCACAACTGATGCCGTAGGGGGCCGTCCACACCATCAGCCACAGGCGGGTGTGGTTACGGGGGACTCGGAGTGGCCTGCTTCGCGTAGCAAATTCTCCCTGTGATTATGGGTCCCGGATCGGCGCGCGCTTGGGCGCGCTTGTCCGGGACGACAGCGCTGGGGTGAGGCGGCAGCGTATCCTACGGCTTGGCGTCGCCTGCGTGCAGCACCGCCTTGCAGGCCGCCGGCATCTGCGCCAGCGTCATCGGCGGCTTCGGCTTTGGCGGCTCCGGCGGCGGCTTGGGGTGCAGCACCGCGTCGGAGAACCAATAGGCGAGGTCGGCAGGCTTGCAGCCTTCGTCCTCGGCCTGTGACGGCTGGCCCTCGCATTCGCCGGCGCCGGCCGGACAGCGCATGCGGATGTGGAAGTGGTAGTCGTGGCCCCACCACGGCCGGATCTTCGACAGCCACGCGCGATCGCCCTTGGCCTCGCGGCACAACGCTTTCTTGATCGCGGCGTTGACGAAGATGCGCTGCACGGCGGGCTCACGTGCCGCATCGCGCAGCACCAGCACATGGCCCGGCGTGAACACCCTGGGGTCGACGTCGAGCCGGTCCGGGCGCACCATCATCACCGCCGACATGTCCTCGCGCTCCTCGCGCGAGAGCCGGCGGACCGGCATCGGCGTCAGCCAGATGTCGGCGTCGAGGCCGATCTGGTGGCTGGCATGGCCTGACAGCGCCGGCCCGCCGCGCGGCTGGGCGATGTCGCCGACCAGGATGCCGGGCCAACCCGCGTCCTTGTGCGCCTTCGCGGCCAGCCGCTTGATCAGCGCGATCATGTCGGGGTGACCGTAGCTGCGGTTGCGCGACAGCCGCATCACCTGCCAATGGTCACCGTTGATCGGAATCTGCTCCGCGCCGCCGATGCAGCCCTTGGTGTAGGAGCCGATGACATGGGCCGATCCCTTCGACGGCAGCAGCTTTCGCGCGAACAGCTCCTTGGCGGCGAGATCGGGATCGTTCGGATTGGCGAGCGCCGCCAACGGCTTCGGGTTGATGCTGCCCTTGTCCTGGGCCAGCGCGCCGCTGGCGCTCAGGCACGCGAACGAGAGCAGGAGGAGGGTGATGCCGCGGCGACTCATGCTGACGTCCTTATAGCCCAATGCTTCATCAGGGTTAAGGATGAGACTTTGAGCCGGCTACCGGTACGATCTCGCCCAAATCGCGCCCCAAGCTGCCGTTTCTTAACGGTGCGATAACCGTATCCTGCATTGACTAAAATTCGTGCGCGGCGTGAGGAAAATCTGCAGCTCGCATGCAATCGCGCGCGATTTCGGAACTGATTCAAGCGCGCGCGCAATTTTGCGCCAGATCGATCATTGATTGCGGCGCTGGACTCAGTCTGACGGCGCGTGCCGCCGATAGCCGCGCCGCGCAAACAGGCAGCAAGGTCCGCCGCGCGCGGACCGCAACCGGGCAAGATTACTTTTTTTTCAGACACTTGCCTCAAAACTTGCGGCCGCTGGGCGCGACTGGGACGAGTGAAGTTGAGTTTGGGGTCTCGAAAAACAAAAAAGCGAAAGCAAAGCATGCTTGCCCGCGCCGGCCAAAAGGCGCGCAAGCCGCGCTGCGCGCGCGCGCCGCGTGCTCTTTCCGAACGCGACGAAATCCTGCGCAGCCGTGCCGAGGCGGAAGCCGCGATCGCGGAAGCGCACAAATCCCATGAGCGCCTGCGCCAGGCCATCGATATCCTGCCGCAGGGCATCGTGTTTCTCGATGCCGAAGGCCGCTACGTGCTCTGGAACAGGAAATACGCCGAGATCTACAGCAAGACCGCCGATCTGTTCGAGGAAGGCGCACGCCTTGAAGACACGCTGCGCATCGGCGTTGCCCGCGGCGACTATCCCGAGGCCATTGGCAACGAGGACGAGTGGATCGCCGAGCGGCTGCAAAAGCTCTATCAGCCCGGCGCTCGCCACGAGCAGAAGCTGTCGGACGGCCGCGTCATCCTGATCGACGAGCGCTTGACCGATGACGGCGGCGTCGTCGGCCTGCGCGTCGACATCACCGAATTGAAGCAGCGCGAGGCTTCGTTCCGCCTGCTGTTCGACGGCAATCCCGTGCCCATGATCGTCTGCGCGCTGGACGACGAGCGCATCATCGCCGTCAACGATGCCGCGGTCGCGCATTACGGCTACAGCCGGGCCGAGTTCGAGCGACTGAAGATCCGCTCCTTGCAAGCCTTCGACAGCGAGCCGCCCTGGACCGCCGATCGCTCCAGCGAGGAGCAGGCCGGCCGCACCTGGAAGCACGTCAAGGCCGACGGCGCGCTGATCGACCTTGCGATCTATTCCCGCGAATTGACCTATGCCGAGCGGCCCGCGGTGCTGCTCGCGCTGATGGACATCACCGAGCGCAAGCGCGCCGAGGCGCGGCTCGCCTTCATGGCCCAGCATGACGGGCTGACCGGCCTGCCCAATCGCGGCCTGCTGCGGCAGCAGATGGACGAGATGCTGCTGCACACGCGGCGCAGCGCCGAGAAGGTCGCGCTGCTGATCCTCGGGCTCGACAATTTCAAGGCGGTCAACGACACGCTGGGGCATGCGGTCGGCGACAAGCTGCTGCGCGGCGTCGCCAAGCGGCTGCGCTCCACCTTGCGCGAAGAGGACGCGCTGGCACGGCTCAATTCCGACGAGTTCGCGGTTCTGCAGAGCGGGCTGACGCGCCCCGAGGACGCGGTGATGCTGGCCAAGCGCCTCCTGGAGGCCATTGCCGATCCCTATCTGCTCGACGGCCATTCCGTCGTGATCGGCGCCTCGATCGGCATCGCGATGGTGCCGGGCGATGGCGATGAGTCCGAGAAGCTGCTCAAGAGCGCCGACATGGCGCTGTCGCGTGCCAAGCTGGACGCGCGCGGCACCTTCGCCTTCTTCGAGGCCGCGCTCGATGCGAAAGCGCAGAGCCGCCGGAAGATCGAGGTCGAGCTGCGCGACGCGATCCAGAACGACGTGCTGCGTCCCTATTACCAGCCGCTGATCGACCTCCAGAGCGGCCGCATCACCGGCTTCGAGGCGTTGGTGCGCTGGCCGCATGCCGAGCGCGGCATGGTCTCGCCGGCCGAGTTCATTCCGGTCGCCGAGGACACCGGCCTGATCAATCCGCTCGGCGGGCTGATGCTGCGCCGGGCCTGCCTCGATGCGGCGGCCTGGCCCGACGGCGTCCGCGTCGCCGTCAACCTGTCGCCGCTCCAGTTCCGCAGCGGCAACCTGCTCTCGATGGTGACGGACGCGCTGAAATATTCCGGCCTGCCGCCGCGGCGGCTCGAGCTCGAGATCACCGAGACGCTGCTCTTGGAGAAGAGCGCGCAGGTGCTGGCGACGCTGCACGCGCTGCGCGCGCTCGGGGTGCGCATCTCGATGGACGATTTCGGCACCGGCTATTCCAGCCTCAGCTATCTGCGCAGCTTTCCCTTCGACAAGATCAAGATCGACCAGTCCTTCGTGCGCGATTTAGCGGCCAACCGCGAGGCGCAGGCGATCATCCGCTCCATCGTCAGCCTCGGCAAAGGCCTTGGCGTCACCATCACCGCAGAAGGCGTCGAAACCGAAGCCGAGCTGAGCTGCCTTCGCGCCGAAGGCTGCCATGAGGGCCAGGGCTTTCTGTTCAGCAAGGCCCGTCCGAACGCGGAGATCATCGGCCTGCTGGCGGCGCAACGCGGTATCGACGGCAACGGCGAGGACGCCGCGCTGGTGGCGTGAGCTGATACTGACGTAAGGCACGCGCCACTCTCTCGGGTAACCTCTCCCGCATGCGGAGAGGTCGCGCCGGAGGCTTACTTGGTCTTGTCACCCATGTGGTGAGGCGTCGAGGTGCTTGGTCCGCCCGTGTAGTGGTGACCGCCCGAACCAGCCTTCGACGAACTGCCCGTCGTTTCCTTCTTGCCCATGTGGTGAGGGACCTCGGTCTTCGGTCCGCCACTATAGTGATGACCGTTCCTTTCCTTGTCGGTGGTTTGAGCCATCGCGGGGACGGCAAGCAGGGAGATGATGCCAATCGTGGCGAGGAGCTTCTTGGTGCTCATGCTCCGTCCTCCAGGTTGAGAAGGATTCACAATAGGGCTCGCCGGCACGTCAGCTTTGAGGAATCGCAAGGAATGAGCCCGTCATGGCCGCCGCGGCGGCTCAGTTGACATGGGTCAAGTCGAATTCGGCGGGCGGTCCCCACAATCGCCGCGAACGCGAAACCTCGGGAGAGACACCATGCGACATCCGATGCTTGCGACGGCCCTGCTGCTCACGTTCCTCGGCACCCCCGCCCTGGCGCAATCGCCTGCCGAGCACCAGGGCCATCATCCCGATCAGAAGGACGCTCCTGCGGCCAGTCCGGCCACGCCGCCGGAGGCGCCGCGCAGCACGGCCCCGTCTCAGGGCAAGATGGGCGGCGGCATGATGAACATGATGGGCGGCAACATGCAGATGCCCGACATGATGCGGATGATGGGCATGATGCGTCAGTCCGGCGGTGACTGCGTGGGCGGAATGGAAACGATCGATCATATCGAAGGGCGGATCGCGTTTCTGCGGGTCGAGCTCAGAATCGCCGACGCTCAGGCATCCGCCTGGAATGGGTTCGCCGACGCGCTACGCGCGAATGCCAAGGCCCTCGGAGAGCTCCGCAGGTTGATGGCCGGATCCGAGACCTTGGTGGATCGGCTGATCTGGCAGGAAAAATGGCTGTCGGCGCGGTTGGAGACCACCCGCGCGATGAGGTCTGCGCTCACAACCCTCGTCGGCACCCTCTCCGACGAGCAGAAGAAGAGCGCCGACGAATTGCTCGCGCCCAATATGGGAATGATGCCGATGATGCAGGGGCGGATGGGCGCCATGCCGATGCAAGGCAAGTGAGGACCCTGCCGGGACCTTGATGTGAATCAACCATGATGATGGCCGCGCCGCTAGGAGCGCCCGCAAGCGGGCATGTCCACCAAGGCCAAGGCAGGCCTGGTCCTGATCGGATTCCTGGCCATCGCCGGCGCGCTGCTGTTCACCGAACATCGAGCCCACGTGCTCGGGCTCCTGGTCTGGCTGCCCCTCCTCGCCTGTCCGCTCATGCACATTTTCATGCATGGCGGGCACGGCCACCATCACGACAGCGGCCGGCCGAACGATCAAAGGAGCGTGTGATGCACGACGCTGCGCCGGCCTATGGTCTCTGGAGCCTCGTCATCGTCAATTCGGCGGTCTTCATCCTGTTCGCCTACAGCTTCTTCCAGCCGCAAACCTCGCGCGACTGGCGTTCCTTCGGCGCGTTCAGTGCGTTCTTGGTGGCGCTGTTCGTCGAGATGTACGGCTTCCCGCTCACCATCTACTTCCTGTCGGGCTGGTTGCAGTCGCGCTATCCGAACGTCGACTGGTTCTCGCATGATGCCGGCCACCTGCTCGAGATGGTGTTCGGCTGGAAGACAAATCCGCATGCCGGACCGTTCCACGTCCTGAGCTTCATGTTCATCGGTGCAGGGTTCCTTCTGATCGCCGCCGCCTGGAGGGTGCTGTACGACGCGCAGCAGACCCGCAGCCTCGCGACCACCGGGCCCTATAGCTACGTCCGGCATCCGCAATATGCCGGCTTCATCCTGGTGATGTTCGGCTTCCTGCTGCAATGGCCGACCATCCTCACATTGGCGATGTTTCCCGTCTTGACCGTCATGTACGTGAAGCTCGCGCGAGACGAGGAGCGGGACGCCAGGGCGGAGTTCGGCGAAGCCTATGCGAAGTACGCTGCCGACGTTCCGGGCTGGCATCGCAGACGCTGCTCATTTTCGTGGGCCTGGGCCTGATGAGCGCCCTGGCGATGTCGCTCGCCGCAATCGATCGCGGGTGCTTCCTGATCTCCGGCCGTTGTAATGCGAACATGAACGCGCAGGCAGGTGATCTATGTCGGCGGAGGTTAGCCGCTCGCCATCCGAAGCCGAGAGTTCGGTCCATGTCTGCTTTGGGGGGCCGGTCGGATATCGACCCCGGGCGCGCCACCCGTAAATTTCCCAAGTGCTAACCCCCAGCCGCAGCCGTTAAGTGGTGCAGGTCGTGGGGCGGCACCATGAAGACACCGAAGCCAAAGCAATGGGCCGAGCAGGAGGTTCGACGGCTGGTCGCGCTGGCCCGGCGGGGCGTTGGAGCATCGAAGATAGCCGCCGAACTGGGCCGCCACGCCGGATCAGTCCGGCGAATGGCGCAAACGAAGGGAATACTGTTGAAGAAGTAGCCACCGGGTAGGGCGCTGCCTGATGGACGACGCGCGCGGACGGGCCCTACAGCCCGAAGCCTCGGCCGATGTCCCGCACAAGACTGAACGCAGCCTCAGTATTGCGACCATAGAAGAGCGCTCGATCGAGCTGGGACAAGATGCCCATTCCGAATAGCGCGATAGCGATGCCTCTAAACATGGTTGTGGACCGGGCTTGAACGATGCTGTGAAAGTTCAAAACGGCCCCAGCCGCAGGATGGGGGTAACAGCCGGGGCCGGCATTCCCATTCCGATGTGCCGCAATCGGCGGCGGGCGGCACTCTTCAAGTTAGGCACACGGAAGCTAACAAACCGTTTTATTTCGCACTCACCCCGCGAGGGCCGCGGTCGGTTTCGTGATATCAGGCTCCCGATCAGGCGGCGAGCGAACCGCGCAACGCTCGACATGGTCGAGCGGCGCATCATTGGCCAAATGCTCCCAATACTCGGCTTCGGCGAGCAGCTTCCAGCTCCGATCAGGATGACGCGCGGCTGTCTGACGGCACAGCACCGCCATCGCGCGCAGGCGACCCGCAGTATCCATTTACTCCTCCCATTATTCTTGTTGATTTATTCTTGTTGATTGCACCCTATTTTCTTTTTTTGCGTCGGAGTCATTACGATTATGATCCAAAACTAATTTTCACTTTCAAAGCGCGATCCGACTTTCGTTACATCTTCGAATTGCATTTTCGAGCACAACCCGGTGCAATCCCGTAATCCAGAGCCTTAGGACGAGTAGAGCGACTTGTCCGCCGTAGCTCGAAGAGCGAAGGCGGAAGCGAAACCCACAAGCTTCATTCTTCCGAATGAGAACTCGCCGATATCCGCTCGATCAGAGTCCGAACGGATAGGTGTCTGGGACGGCGCCGCGACGATGCTCGGGACTCAGATGTGTCACCGCATGCGTCTCGTCAAACCACAGCAACGCGTCAAACTGTTGGGGCAGCGAGGCATCGGAATAATGGCTTTGCAGTTCGGTGTCCGGTCGATAGATCACGCCGATGAAGCGTTCCAGGCGCGGTTCGAGCAAGCGACGGCGAACAGCCTCCTCGCGGCGGAATTCAATCAAGCCGCGCGTCGCACCGGCATCGTGAAACAGCCGCTCACAACTGTCTGGGCGAGAGGGCCGAACCTGCATCACTTCCATCTCGGCGTCCCAATCTGAGGCGGCTGCCACCGTGCCGGTATGTGTGCTTAATCCGATTAGCGACGCCGCTTCGCCGAATTTCTCCCGACAGAGCTGGCCAATGTTGAGTTCATTGCGAACCGTGCCCATGCTGGTAAAACGTGCATCTCCGATATGGGAATTGTGCGCCCAGACCACGGCCTTGGATTGGGGACCATGTGCGTCAAGGATATGGCTTAGCGTCTCGAACATATGCGTATCCCGTAGATTCCAGGCCTCCGCGCCGCCGTAATACATGATCCGATAGTAGCGCTCCGCTGACGCGATCAACCGGGCGTTCTGCGCGGCATCCAGGAAACTGTCTGGATCGTCCGCCGCGTAGTCGAGCTGCTTCTTCAGAATATCCTGGCACTGCCGAACCACCTCCGCCTCGCATTTCCGGTAGCGCTCGGTCAGGACGGCGCGACCATAGGTCGAAGGCTCGCGCTGCCACGGCGTCAGGCAGCCGTAGCGTTCGCGCGCCACCGCTGCTGATTGAGGATCGATCTCATCGAGGTAAGTGAGAACGGCCGCGATCGAGTCGCGCATGTTGTAGATGTCGAGCCCGAAGAACCCGGCTCGATCGGTTGCCGGCATTCGTTCATTACGACTGTGCATCCAGTCAACGAAGGAGGCGACGTCCGTATTTCGCCACATCCAGGTCGGAAACCGTTCGAACGGGGTTTGGCTTAACGCCCCGCGGTGCGTTCGACCGCGAACGTACCGATCGATCGCTGCGGCGTCGGGCCAATCCGCTTCCACGGCGACGATCGTAAATCCGTGTTTTTCAACCAGCCGACGCGTGATCGCTGCGCGGGCCTGGTAGAACTCCGACGTACCGTGACTGGCTTCGCCCAGCAAGACGATGCGCGACTGTCCGAAACGATCGAACAGCACACCGAATGCAGGATCGTCGAAGGCAGGCAACGACTCGATGGTCGCACGGATCATGTCTGGCAGCGATCGCAACCGCGTGTGACCGGGGACATGGTTGCTGGCCGAGCGCGTGCCATCCTCGGCCCATCCTTGCTCGCCGATCAACGGCACGAAGCGGACGGCCCCGAAGGTCTCTTCATCGTAATCAGTCTGGTTCCGGCGCGTAATCCGGAGCAGCGATTGTTCGTCCGCGAAATTGCCGACGGGAATGACGAGGCGACCGCCAACGGCCAATTGACGCTTAAGCGTGTCAGGCACCGAGGGGCCGCCGGCAGCGACCAGGATCGCGTCGAATGGCGCCTCATCGGCCAAGCCGCGGGTGCCGTCGCCGGTGTGGACAATGCAATTCGCACATCCGAGCGCAACCAGCCGCTGCGCTGCGGTTCTGGCCAGGGCGCCATGTCGCTCGATCGTGTGAACCGTCTTAGCAAGCCGAGAGGCAATTGCGGCAGCATAGCCTGAGCCGGTACCGATCTCGAGCACCTTGTCCGTCGGCGTCAGTTCGGCCGCCTCGGTCATCAGCGCGACAATGTAGGGCTGCGAGATGGTCTGGTTGCTTGCGATCGGCAGGGCGCTGTCCTCGTAGGCAAATTCCTCAAAACCGGATTCCACGAACCGCTCCCGCGGGACCTGTCGCATAGCTTCCAACACGCGAGGATCACGGATACCACGGCGGGCGAGTTGAACGTCGACCATGCGGTCGCGAAGATCTGAAAAATCGCTCATGCGATCCGTCCATCGAAAATGCCGCTGCATAAGCCAATCAGGACGGACGAAACCAGTTCCTCCTTAATGGCTGGACCGCATCGCACGCGGCGGGACCGCTGGTTTCCCCCCGCACTGCAAAGAGAACGAATCGTACTGACCGGCCGCGCTCAAGAGCCGGTACGACCAACACTGTTCCGCAACATGGTCGGTACAACTTGTTCGACCGGTTGCGGCGGGATTCCAAGCTCGGAAAATCCTGGCATTCCCACCGACGCTGTGTTGTCGATCTGCATCAACTCCACCTGATTCCGTGTGATAGGTGGCCTTGGAAGCAGCTCCGAAATCCATCCCGCTACATGCCAAGCAGCAAATGGCACTGGAATGAGCATGGGGCTGCGGCCGGCTGCGTGCGCGACGGTTCTGAGAAGCTCTTCGTATGTGTAGATGCGAGGACCGGCGAATTCATACGTGATTGCGTTCGTTTCGGGTTTCAGAAGCGCTCTTGTGATCGCGTCGGCCACGTCGTCAACATAGGCCGGCTGCAATCTCGTCAATCCGCGGCCGAACATCGGATAGATCGGATATCGGCGGAGCAGCTTGAGGATGATGGTGAGAAACGCGTCATCCGGGCCGAACATTACTGCCGGGCGAACCAGCGTAGCCTCAGCGAATACCGCGCGGACAGCGAGTTCGCCTTCGCCACGCTTGCGAATATAGAGGGACGGCGAAGTGGCATCAGAGCCGATTCCGGAAACGTGGATAAGCCGCTTGACGCCAGCTCGATGTGCCTGGGCCGCCAATCGCCGGGCTGATTCCACATGCACGGAATGAAAAGTCTCCTCCCCGTGTTCCACGTAGAGACTGACCGTGTTGATGGCGCCGTATGCGCCATGAACAACAGCGGCAAGCGAACCCTCGTCGCGTAGATCGACGTTCACAGATTGGAGGCGTGGGTCGTCGTGACCAAAAAGCTGTCTGCCTCGTTCGGGATGTCTTGATGCAATGCGAACAAAAAATTCAGGCGTCCGGAGCAGGTGTCGAACGACGCGGCGGCCGAGAAATCCCGTTCCACCGAACACCGTAACAAGGCGATTATTTGCGGCCGCCATAGCACAAACTCGTACTGAGATCGTCTCAAGCAAGGCATGGCCAGCGGACAGGCCCGTCCGTCGTCTATTTCAGCGAGAGCGGCGCCTGGCAACGGCAGTCCGTTTCATCTCACTCTTCCCGAGTGCGCACCAAAATTCCTGAGGAAGGTGCGCGCGCGGGTCTATTTCTTACACACGGTCGCGGAGGTCAGTCACGCCTTCCTTCTGGGCGCAGTGGTCGCAGCAATAGTAGGTGCCGCTCTTTTCCAGGCCGTGCCCCACGATGCGCGTTCCACAATGCTTGCACATTGGCGCCAAGGCATGAATTGCGCACTCGAAGCTGTCGAACGTGTGCGCCTGGCCGTTCATCACCACCTGAAAAGTCTTGTCATAGTCATTGCCGCAGGTTTCGCATGTCGACATTGTGCCTCCTTCACGCCGCGCGGCGTTTGCGAGTTTGAGCAGCCTTCTTGGCTGACCTGGAACGTTCATCGGCCGGTCGGCTGGCTGACGCGTTTCCGCCAAGCCTGCCGCCCTTGCGTGACGGGGAAGTGTCTTCTTCGGTGCCTCTGCCGGACCCGCTCTTCTTGCCGCCATGGGTTTCTTTGTTGACGGTCGCCCAGGCCCGCCGTTCGGCTTCCTTTTCGGGAACACCTCGGGCTTCGTAGCCTTGCTCGATGTGTTCGGCCTGTCGCTTCTGCTTATCGGTGTAGCTGCGCTTGTCTCCGCGTGGCATCACGGCTCCCTCGACAAATATCGCTTTTTCCTGCTGCCCCTATTTGACGCCTGTTTTCTTGCGCATTTCGTCAATGAGCTTGGACGCCCCCGCCAAAGGCGTCTCCTCGCGCTACGAACGGCGGAGTTCACCGATTGTTCCTATCCGACTGACACCGTCTGCCCGCAATGTTAGCATGCCGCGCGTCACCGGCCTGCGATGTTGTTCTCATAAGCGCGCACACACGAACGTGCGAGGAGGCAAGTGCAATGAACTGGGGAGCGCTGTGCAGGCCGCGCGGTTGCCGCGGGCTTTTCTTGCCCGTCATTTTCGCCGCCGCGGTCTGGGCGCCCTTGGCATGCGCACAGGACGTCCGAAGCGCGCCCGCCGAGCCAGGGCCGGTCTTTTCGGATAGTGGTCCCGATGCCGAACTCTACGGCGCGGCCGAGGGCTATCCAGTCGGCACGCGGGGAGCCGCCCCCCAGCTCGACAAGCTCGTCGGGGTCTACAGCCATTTCGGCGAGATCTATCCCTCGCGCCAGGTCGGTCGCGCGACGGTGCCCTGGCAATTCAAGCGCGCGCCGGAGCCAGCGATCGCCTACAGCTTCGGCACCGAGCGGCTGAGCATCGCGGATTATCTCAAGCGCAACCCGGTGACGGGACTCCTGATCGCCAGGAACGACACCATCCTGTACGAGCACTATCAATATGCGCGGACCGACCACCACCGCCTTGTCTCGCAGTCCATGGCGAAGACGCTGGTGGCCATGCTGGTCGGGATCGCAGTCTCGGAGGGGCGGATCAAGTCGATCGACGACCTGGTCTCGACCTACGTCGGCGGCCTTGCAGGCACGGAATATGGCAACACATCCATCCGCGCCTTGTTGAACATGTCTTCGGGTGTCGAATTCTCGGAAGTGTATGACGGGCACGACGACATCGCCCGGCTTGGGCGGGCCCTGTTCGGCGACGAGCCGAAAGATCCCGCCGCCATCGTCGCGCAATTCAATACAAGAACCGCACCGCCGGGGACCCGATGGCACTATGCCAGCGTGGAAACCGAGATCCTCGGCCTGGTCCTGCGCGCCGCCACGGACATGCCGGTTGCCGACTATCTCCACGACCGGATCTGGGAACCCATCGGCACCGAAGCGGATGCCTCGTGGGCGATCGACGGTAGCGGGCAAGAGATTGCCTTTTGCTGCTTCAACGCGACCTTGCGCGACTACGCGCGCCTGGCCCGGTTGCTCGCCCATGACGGCGCCTGGGAAGGTCGGCAGCTGATCCCCCGGCAGTGGCTGCTGGATGCCACGACCGTGCGGCCGGCCGATGGTCATCTCGCGCCGCGCGTGGCCACGCCCTATTTCGGCTACGGCTATCAGGTGTGGCTACTCCCTGGCGAGCAGCGCAGATTTGCCCTGCTCGGCATCCGCGGCCAGGTCATCCTGGTCGATCCGGCGTCCAAGCTCGTCATGGTGCACACGGCCGTTCGCCAAAAGCCGTCCGAGCCGGGCGCGCTCAGGGAGCCGCTCGCGTTGTGGTTCGCCGTGCTTCAGCAGCTCGGGCAATGATGATTTGACGCCCGCCGGCGGCATACAGCCGCGCCGTCGCGCGGTCGGTCGCGTTCGTCCTCCTGACCGGTACCTGGCGGCCGTCCGATGATGGACCCGTCAGCGCCGCCGCTGCATTGAACCTGTCCGGCTTCCAGGAGAACCAATGGCGCGTAAGTCCCGATAGACGCGACGAGGGAAGGCGCGATGAGGACCCTGAAAGCATCGATCCGTGTTGCAGTCACCGCGCTTGCCTTGAGCCTGTCGTTCGGCGCGCCATCCTATGCCGAGGAGGACGACGCCGGCACGCTCACGCGGCAAATGAAGGAGCTTTACCGGGCCGGGAAGTATACGGAAGCGCTGCCATTGGCCCAGAAGTCCCTTGCCCTTCGCGAGAAAGAGTTCGGCCCTGATGACGCGCGCGTCGCGATGCCGCTGAACGACCTCGGCACGATCCATTACAATCTCGGCCAATACGCCGTTGCCGAACCGCTGTACAAGCGCGCGCTGGCCATCCGGGAGAAGACGCTCGGCCGGGATCATGCGGAAGTCGCAATGGTGCTGAACAATCTGGGCGATCTCTATCGCGCGGAAGAGCGTTACGCGGAAGCGGAGCCGCTTCTCAGGCGCTCGATCGCCATTGGCGAGAAAAGCGATGATCCGTCGATCGTGCTGGCGTTGAGCAATCTCGGCGCCGTTTACAGCAATCAGGGCCGGTACGATCAGGCTATACCGCTGTTCAAGCGAGGCCTCGCCGTGCTCCAGAAGGCGCTCGGCCCCGACGATCCCGAAGCCACGGTGCTGATGAACAATCTGGCCGACGCTTATATCAATCGGCATCGCTATGCCGATGCCGAGCGGCTGCTGAAGCGGTCGATGGCGGTGACCGAGAAGGCGTTCGGCCCCGATCATCCCGACATCGCGCAGGCTCAGAACAATCTGGCTGCACTCTATGCGCGTCAGGGGCGTAACGCCGAAGCCGAGCGGCTGTTCAAGCGGTCAGTGGCCACTTTCGAGAAAACCCTCGGCCCCAACCATCCGGATCTCGCCGGTATCCTGGATAACCTCGCCGGTCTCTACAGGGATCAGGGCCGCCATGCCGATGCCCAACAGGTCCTGAAACGGTCGATGGCCATCCGAGGGAAGGCAAGGCCGATCTGAAGACCAGCGCAGGATGGTCGAGCGACCTGTCCGTCGTAACCCGAAGAGCGAAGGTGCAATAGAAAGCCACTGAACTTCGTCGGATCGTTAGCGAGCATCGCTAGATCCTACGCCGCCCGTCAGCTTTCGTAGGGCGCGCAAGGCGCCGAGCGCCGTGCTGCCATCTTCCCGACAGCACACAATTTGGTTGGCTCTAACTTTTTTAGCGCATTGACGGCCGGACCATGTCGGCATGGGCCGGCCTCGATCGTCCTTGGGTGGACACGCCCGGGACGTGCCGGAGATGACCCGGCACACTTGACGTGATTTCGTCAATTCGAGCCGTCAAAGTCGCAACTGGAGCAATGCCCATGAGGATCACCGTCGAAACCACGCGTAGCCGCCCCGATTGATCAGGTCTGGCGTGCCTATACGACGCCAGCCGACATCGTGAACTGGAATGCCGCGTCCGACGACTGGCATACGACCAGGGCGACGGTCGACCTGCGGGACGGCGGCGCCTTCTCCTCGCGCATGGAGGCCAAGGATGGCAGCATGGGCTTCGACTTCGCCGGCACCTACACGAAAATCGTCGAACACAAGCGGATCGAATATGCGTTCGGCGATCGAAAGGCCGAGGTCGAGTTCGTACCCGGCCCGAACGGGATTGTCGTCCGCGTCGTCTTCGACAGCGAACCGACGCACTCGGTCGAGCAGCAGCAAGGCGGCTGGCAGGCGATCCTCGACAATTTTGCACGGTACGTCGAGGCGAAGCAGAAGGCGTCGTGAGGGTGTGCAAGGGCGTAGGATGGGGCAGAGCAAGGCGAAACCCATCCTACCTCATCCTTGCAAATCAGAACTGGCAAGAAACTGCGAGATACCTGCGTCCCGCCCGCCTGGGCGACGGGTTTCGCAAGACCTCAACTCATCCCACGTTCTGGGTGGCGCGGTCTGCTAAGAAAGCGTACAACTATAAATTGCTTGCGTAATTCTTTTAGATGCTTCCTTGCGGAATTCGGTCGTTGTAGGGGGCTAATTGGATGTTCACCGTATTGAATTTGGACGGGATCTTTGAACCCGACTGGACGCCTGCACTAGGTGATCGAGTGTTCAAGTTTGACGGCTTTATCAGTCACAACCGCAATGATGGATCGTCTCACATAGCAGCCCAATTGCGCTCGCTCGGTGTCTCCATTTGGCATGATGAGGACGCGGATCTAAGGGAGCGGAAGGTTCAAGCCCACGTCGCGCGGGCTCTAAGAGCCTCCCGCTATCTTGTTGTTTATGTGTCCGCACAGTTTCGTGATTCAGCTTGGGTTCAATGCGAGTATCGTCCGACATTTGAGCTGGAGAAGCACGGAAATCTCATTCGTACCGTCGTTCTCTCGGACGGAGATGAGAGCCTGATTCCCGCCGCGCTGCGCAACGCTCCGCGTTTTGGCACGAATTCTCTGAAGCAGCTTGCGGACTTCCTCCGCGAAGGCAATCGTCTTGACTTCAACCCCGACGAAATTCTGAAAGGATGTGCTGTTCGCATTGACTCGGTCCGCCCCGGCGAATCCAAGATGGAAAAGGAGGCGAACTCGGGCGTCTTTTCAGAACGGTTATTCTTGGAACGAAATCGTGTTCAATTGCAGCCAGGGTTGCTCGATGATCCAGACAGTGCAAACGGTGAATCGCTGCGTCGCCTGGCTTTTTCTGCGACGAGGAGCTCTGACGCCGACAATCGCGCAAATGGCTTGATGCTGCTGGAGGCGATTGACAAGCGTTGGTTGCGTCAGCAGACGCTTGACGACCTGCTGGTTTGTCTCGCCCAAGAGTCAGACAGCTCTCTGGTCGGCTATATGGCAAGTTGGTTGGCGGGGATTGTCGACCGGTTGACGTCTGATCGCCTTGCCTTGGCGAATCTTGTCGTGCTGAGAAGTCCCGATCGATTTCAACATCAATTCGATCTGTCTCTTCTCAATCGCTTGCCGGAAGCGGTTCGATGTCGGGTCTTCATTGGCGATACGCTCGGCGGACTAAACCGAGCAGAGATGATGTCCCTTGTGAAGGAGAGGTTGGACTATATCAGCGAAATAGCTGGGATGAGTTATCCAAGCGAACTTGGCGCCGCTGGCGTGGTCCATCAGATCAGTGAATGGGAGACGCTACTTCGCGAGATATGCACCAAGGTCCTTGGAATTTCATCGGGTGACGAGCGGTTTGCTTCAGAGGTCTGCGCCGACGGTTTGCTTTTGCGAGAAGCGCTCCAGGCGCTGAATCGAATCATGGAGAGGTGTCGGAGCGACGCAGCAACTTGTTCGGCTATGGAAGAATGGCTGCTGGACTATATGATTATCCCATTGATGTTCTATCGAAGCATTCCGGATCTTTGGGCGGATGCGCGACGGATCATCTTGGGCGCGTGCGATGCATTGTCAGGTTCGGCGGAGATTGCTCACGAAGTCCCTTGCTATCGAGGCATGCTCGATCGAATTGATGCAGGCGTTGAGTTTGATCTCGCGAGGCGAGAACTTCAGATGTGCATGCTTCGCAGCGCGTAGGATGGATAGAGCGAAGCGAAACCCACCAAACTTTATCCTCACAATCGGATTGAGCTAACAAGGGCTGCTGGATGCGGTGCCGCTCGTTCTATCACAACACGAAACCGTGAGCATGATATGATGCGAGAGATCAATCTACGGACTTCGATGTGAATTAGGGTCGAAGCTCCTCAGCCAAGTCGTATCCTTCGCGAGTTAAGATGTACACCTCACCCTTTCCACTTCTATCCTGTACTAAGCCCAGGTTAGCCAAGTCCTTCAAAGCACCTTCCCATAGAGCACGGGAGCGAGGGAACTTGTCCGCAATGAACTGCTTGCCATTCGTCTGAATCGAAACGCCGCCAATGAAAGACGAATGCATGATCATTCCATTGCGGTCTAGCGATGCCTCTGTAAGCAGGACCTTGGCTTCGTGAGACAACTTTGGCAGCGTGCCTTTGGCGATCGAGAGCACTGTCTCAATTACTGTAGAATCCTGCGCTACAGTCGCGGACGCCGCACGGAAGAACTTGTCGTTGTTTATTTTAGTCGGCAAATGGCGCCGAAATAACTCCGCGAAGTTTCCCGGCGTGTCGTAGTCAACGAACAAGCCACGATCTTTCAGTTCTGCCTTAAATTCCTTAAATGCGGTGGCGCTGTACGACATCAACCGACTCCTAGAAATAGCCGTGCAACTTTGTAGGAACATTTTAGGTTTCCTACAATCGCGGACAAGCAAGCTCGTAGGGTGGATAGAGCGAAGCGAAACCGATCAAACGCATCCCCACAAGCGGGTCGAGCTAGTGAGAAGGTATAGATACTACGCCTGCCCGGCAGGGCGATGGGTTTCGCAAGAGCTCAACCCATCCTACGAGCTGCGGCTGGGCCTGGCGAAAGCAGTACATCCACTTGTCTGGCTACCAGATCGTCGATCAATGCCAGCCCTCGCGAAACATCGCCGGCCGTCGAGTGGGCCTCGATGACGATGTTGCGGCCCTCCACATAGCCCAGATCGGCCATCGCCTTCCGGAATGGAACGAGCGTCGCATTGTCGATTTCCGGCGTGGCAAATCCGACGAACTCCACGACCGGAACGCGCTTTTGGGCAAATGCTTCGAGCGCCGATATAGCCGCCATTCCAAAGAAGCCCAGAAACTTTCGTCGTCTCATTTGGAGTCTCGCGATCCAGAGCGATCTGATCGAGGCGATGGTACAGCAATATGATCGGCGTCAGAAAGCGCCGGATCTGAGGGGGCAAAAGCTCACTTCGAGGCGAGGGCCTGGCAGGTTTAGTTAAGGCCCGGGTAAGCCGTCACCTGCCATCGCCTGGATATTGAGATTAGACGATGCGTGCCTGTCTCACACCCGCTGCGATGATGCCACCATACCCCTGTTTTGCCCGACGGGTCAAACCGACTTCGTAAAATCGAAAAAGCACAGTGCCGCCAAGGGGGCGGCTACTGTGCATGGGGTTGTTTTCGCGGTTTTTGTTTGCGGGCCCCGATGACCGACCCGAACTTCGTCATGTCGGAAGCGGCCGAGCCTCGCCTCAGCTATCCACCTTTAGCGCGGCGATGAAGGCTTCCTGCGGGATGTCGACCTTGCCGAACTGCCGCATCTTCTTCTTGCCTTCCTTCTGCTTCTCCAGAAGCTTGCGTTTGCGTGTGATGTCGCCGCCGTAGCACTTCGCGGTGACGTCCTTGCGCAGCGCGCGCACCGTCTCGCGGGCGATCACCTTGCCGCCGATCGCCGCCTGAATCGGGATCTGGAACATGTGCGGCGGGATCAGCTCCTTCATCTTCTCGACCATGGCGCGGCCGCGCCCTTCCGCGCGGGTGCGATGGACCAGCATCGAGAGCGCATCGACCGGCTCGGCATTGACCAGGATCTGCATCTTGACGAGATCGGCCGGCTTGTAGTCGGTGAGGTGATAGTCGAACGAGGCGTAGCCCTTGGAGACCGACTTCAGGCGGTCGTAGAAGTCGAACACGACCTCGTTGAGCGGCAGGTCGTATTTCACCATGGCGCGGGAGCCGACGTAAGTGAGCTCCTTCTGCGAGCCGCGGCGGTCCTGGCACAGCTTCAAGACGCTGCCGAGATATTCGTCCGGCGTGAGGATCGTCGCCTCGATCCAGGGCTCGTCGATCTCGGCGATCTTGACCACGTCGGGCATGTCCACGGGATTGTGGATCTCGATCTCCTGGCCGTCGGTGAGCTTCATCTTGTAGATGACGCTCGGCGCGGTCGCGATCAGGTTCAGATCGAACTCGCGCGACAGCCGCTCCTGGATGATCTCGAGGTGCAGAAGCCCGAGGAAGCCGCAGCGGAAGCCGAAGCCGAGCGCGGCTGATGTCTCCATCTCGAACGAGAAGCTGGCGTCGTTCAGGCGCAGCTTGCCCATTGCGGCGCGCAGCGTCTCGAAGTCGTCGGCGTCGACCGGGAACAGGCCGCAGAACACCACGGGGATCGCCGGCTTGAAGCCCGGCAGCATCTCGGCAACCGGCTTCCTGTCGTCGGTGATGGTGTCGCCGACGCGGGTGTCGGCGACTTCCTTGATCGCGGCGGTGATGAAGCCGATCTCGCCGGGGCCGAGCTCCTCGACCTGCTGCATCTTCGGCGTGAAGAAGCCGACGCGCTCGACGTCATAGGCCGCGCCCGTGCCCATCATGCGCACGCGCTGGCCCTTCTTCATCGTGCCGTCGACGATGCGCACCAGCACGACGACGCCGAGATAGACGTCGTACCAGCTGTCGACCAAGAGCGCCTTCAGCGTGGCGTCGCGGTCGCCCTTCGGCGGCGGCAGGCGGGTGACGATCGCTTCCAGCACATCGGGAATGCCAAGGCCGGTCTTGGCCGAGATCATCACCGCATCGGAGGCGTCGATGCCGATGACATCCTCGATCTGCTGCTTGACCTTCTCGGGCTCGGCCGCGGGCAGGTCGACCTTGTTCAGGACCGGAACGATCTCGTGATTGTTGTCGAGCGCCTGGTAGACGTTGGCGAGCGTCTGCGCTTCCACGCCCTGGCTGGCGTCGACGACCAGGAGGGAACCCTCGCAGGCCGCCAGCGACCGCGAGACTTCGTAGGCGAAGTCGACATGGCCGGGTGTGTCCATCAGGTTGAAGATGTAATCCTGGCCGTCCTTGGCGCGGTACTGCAGGCGCACCGTCTGCGCCTTGATGGTGATGCCGCGCTCGCGCTCGATGTCCATGGAATCGAGCACCTGCTCCTTGCCCGCCATCTCGCGGTCGGAGAGGCCGCCGGTCATCTGGATCAGGCGGTCGGCGAGCGTCGATTTGCCATGGTCGATATGGGCGACGATGGAGAAGTTGCGGATGTTGGAAATGGGGACGGTCGTCATGGGCGCGGGATACCACTCACATCCCCGTGCGGCAACCATATTGCTGTATTTTCAGGGCCTTTCTTCACGCCAAGCTGATTCCACGATCGCCCAAAACGCGCTACGCAACGGCCCATGTCCACGACTTCGATCCCATCCGCCAGAACGCGGGCGAAGACCCGCTTCAGCTACAACCGCCTCCGGGCCTGGCTGGTTGCCTGCGCGGTCCGCCCCGAGACGCGCCTGTGGCTGGTGATCCAGCTCGCCATCCTGCATGCGGTGCTCTGGACCTTCATCCTGATCAATCTCAAGGCGGCGCAGGACGTTCACATGGACGTCGCAGAAGCCTATGGCTGGGGCCAGCAATTCCTCTGGGGCTATGGCAAGCATCCGCCGCTGTCGGGCTGGGTGGCCGGCCTCTGGTTCAAGGCGTTCCCGGCGGCGGACTGGGCGACCTATGCGCTGGCGATGGCGACGGTGAGCGTCGGCATGGTGATCTGCTGGCTCGTGAGCTTGCGCGTGGTGGACGCGCGGCGCGCGTTCCTGGTCGTGATGATGATCGCACTCTACCCGATCTTCAATTTCAAGGGCTTCAAGTACAACCCGGACCTGCTCCAGCTCGTCACGCTGCCGCTGCTCGTGCTCGCTTATCTCCACGCATTCGAGAAGCGGAGCTGGCAATCTGGAATCCTGCTCGGGCTTGCCGGCGCGCTGGCGCTGATGGCCAAATATTGGGTGCTGACCATGATCGGCGCCATCGGCCTTGCCGCGCTGATCCATCCGCAGCGGATGAAGTTCCTGATGTCGCCGGCGCCGTGGGTGGCGATCGCGACGATGGTCGCGGCGATGATCCCGCACATCGTCTGGCTGGCGGATGCGCATTTCGTGCCGCTGACCTATGCCGGCGACACCTACAGCCTTCAGGACAAGAGCCAGGTGCACCAGCTCGTCGCCGGTTATGTGCTGCATAATTTGGGGCTGCTGGCCTTGCCGGTGGCGCTCGCGGCGCTGGCCATGGCGCTGGTGCCGCCTTGGGTCAAATTGCTGCTGCGCGCGCCCTCGTGCATCGTCACGCGCGCCTGGGCACGCGGCGCCAATGCAGGCATCAATGTCTCGCAGGCGCTGAACGTCTGGATCATCCAGCTCATCGTTGCGGTCGGCCCGCCGCTCGGCGCGCTGGTGTTCAGCATCTACATGAAGACCGATTGGGGCATCTCGCTGTTCTTCCTGGTCCCGCTCGCGCTGGTCGCGATCCCGACACTGCGCGTGCAGAGCGCCGTGCTGTTCAACATCGCCGCGATCTGGCTCGTGCTCAGCGCAGCGACGCTCGCCGCCTCGCCCCTAATCGCCGCGCGCGAGATGGCGGCCAATGCCGGCAACACCGCGACCTATGGCGCACGCTCGGAACTGGCGCGCGAATTGACGCAAGCCTGGCACGCGCGCTTCGCCTCGCGCTGGGCCCTCGTCGCCGGCACCATGGAGTCGATCCAGCCGATGGTGTTCTACAGCCCGGATCATCCGTCCGCATTGCTGCCGCTCGAGGCCTGGGATTCCGGGCTCACCTCGCGAGATGACGCCAGGACGTACGGCTTCATCGGCGTGTTCGATCCGACCGATGGCCGTCTGCCCAAGTTCGAGAAATGGGTCTCGGAAGTTGCGCCCAACGCCGAGCGCATCGTGATGACCACGCGCCGCTTCACCCACGGCAAGGCGGGCCCGGCGATGAGCTGGAACGTCTACATCGCGCCGCCGGGGAAATAGCCGAACTGCCGTAGGGTGGGCAAAGCGAAGCGTGCCCACCGCTTGTTTCGCGATTGTCGAGAGATGGTGGGCACGGCGCGTCGCGCCTTTGCCCACCCTACGGTGCCGAGCGCGTGGCTCAGACCCCTTCCTCGTTGAACTTGCTCTCGACGAGCTCGGTGATCGCCGCGAGCGCGGCTTCCGCGTCATCACCCGCCGCGGCCACCGTGATTGTCGTGCCGGGCCCCGCGGCTAACATCATCAGGCCCATGATCGAGGTGCCGCCGACCGTCTCGCCGCCGCGCGTCACCCACACCTGCGCGTTGAAGCGCTCGACCGCCTGGACGAACTTCGCCGAGGCGCGCGCATGCAGGCCGCGCTTGTTGATGATCAGGAGCTCCTTGGAGATCGCGCCCGCGGGCGCGCCGGTCCCCGCTTGTGGCGCCTCGTCGCTCATTTGCCAGCGAGCACGCGACTGGCGATGGTGACGTATTTGCGGCCCGCTTCCTGGGCCATTGCGATCGCGTCGGGCAGCGGCCGCTCCTCGCGCACCTTGGCGAGCTTCACCAGCATGGGCAGGTTGATGCCCGCGAGCACTTCGACCTTGGGCCGGCTCATGCAGGATATTGCGAGGTTCGACGGCGTGCCGCCGAACATGTCAGTGAGGATCGCAACGCCGTCGCCGGAATCGACGCGGTTGACCGCCTCGATGATGTCGCTTCGGCAGAGATCGGAATCATCCTCGGCGCCGATCGTGATCGCTTCGATTTGCTTTTGTGGACCCATGACATGTTCAAGCGCCGCCTTGAATTCGTCGGCAAGGCGCCCGTGGGTCACAAGTACTAGACCAATCATCGGAAAACTCCTCGCGGGCGCTTTTGGTGCACCGCACGAACGCGCCACTTTGACCATCCAGAGCCCCCGCGCAAGAGGGGATGTTGCGTATCTCCCTGAATATAGACGGATGGATAAGGGGAGCTGCGCCGGTCTATTCGGTCGCGATAGTGGGCTTCATATGGTTACCATTTCCCTTCAAACAATCGCCGGAAGGGTTAACGGAAGATGAACTCTTGGTAGTGGTCAAGGCCGCAACAACCAGGGGGAGGGGCGAATAGTCGCGGGCAACGGGGATTCGCGGTATTTCGACACCAGAAATGCTGGTTTTCAGGGATTCCGCCGCAGGCAGGCGCTCCGCATCCGCTGCGTCCAGATCGACCACGAGGCCGACGGTCGCATGCTCCACGAAGTCGCAGCGGCGGATCCCGAGGCCCCGGATCTCGATCAGGCCGGCCAAAGCCGGCGCGGGGCGGACCTCAATTTCATCGCCGACTGTCGCCAGATGGACACGGTCATCACCGACCAGAACGGCCCTTTCGACCACACCAGCGCGGCCTGCCATGATCAAATCAAAGGCAAGTCGCGACTTGCCGGAGCCCGAGGGCCCGCGGATCAGCACGGCAAAATTCCCGACCTTGACGGCGGAGGCGTGAACGCTGGGCCCGCCGTCGCTCATAGGGCCGGCAGCCTCACCACGAAGCGCGCGCCGGCAACCGTCGGAGTGCCGTCGGCATCCAGCGCGCCAGGACGGTTCTCCGCCCAGATGCGTCCGCCATGGGCGTCGACGATCTGCTTGGAGATCGACAGGCCGAGGCCGGAGTTCTGGCCAAAACCCTGATGCGGACGATCGGTGTAGAAGCGCTCGAAGATGCGCTCCAGCGCGTCGTCGCGAATGCCGGGGCCGTCGTCGTCGACCACGATCTCGATCTCGCCGCGCACGCGGCGGCAGGCGAGGCGCACCTTGCTGCCACGTTCAGAGAAGGATTGTGCGTTGGAGAGCAGGTTGGAGACGACCTGTCCGAGCCGAGAATCGTGGCCGGTCACGGAGAAAGTATCGGTCGAGCTGCGGCCCTCGAAGCGGGTCTCGACCGCGACGTCGTGGCCGAGCTTGGTTTCATTGGCAACGGACGCCAGCGTCGTCAGCAGGCGGCGCAGGTCGACCGGGAGCGCGTCCTGGCGCTGCAATTCGGCATCGAGGCGGCTGGCGTCGGAGATGTCGGAGATCAGCCGGTCGAGCCGCTTGACGTCGTGCTCGATCACCTCGAGCAGGCGCGCGCGGCTGTTCTCGTTGCGCGCCAGCGGCAGCGTCTCGACCGCCGAGCGCAGCGAGGTCAGCGGGTTTTTCAATTCGTGGGCGACATCGGCGGCGAACATCTCGATCGCCTCGATGCGGCTGTAAAGCGCGCTGGTCATGTCGCGCAGCGCGCCGGAGAGGTGGCCGATCTCGTCGCGACGGCGGGTGAAATCGGGAATCTCGATGCGCGCCTTGATGCGGCGGCGGACGCGCTCGGCACTGTCGGCGAGCCGGCGCACGGGGCCGGCGATCGTGCTCGCCAGCAAGAGCGACAGCATGATCATGACGGCGGCCGCGACGCCGCCGACCTTCAGGATGGCGAGGCGCTCGGCGGTCACCATCTGGTCGATGTCGTCGCCCTGCGTCGAGAGCATCAAGGCGCCGTGGATGGCGCGCGAGCGCAGCACGGGGACCGCGACCGACACGATCACCTCGCCGCGCGCATTGACCCGCACCATCGAGCGCTTCTGGCCCTGGAGCGCGTCGCCGACCTCCGCATAGCCATTGCCGTTCTCAGGGCCGAGCTCGCGATAGAGCGGCAGGTCGCCGCGGTTCAGCCAGGTGCGCACCGCGACCATGCCGCGCTCGACGATGCCGGGCTTCTCGGCCGGCGGCGGCAGGTTGTAGCGCAGCACGTTTTCGAGGTTGCGGCTGTCGACCAGCAGGCTGCCGTTCGGATCGTAGATGCGGGCGCGGGTCTTGGTCGGCGAGATCAGCGTGCGCAGCACCGGCGCCACGCGCTCCGGATTGATCGGGAAGTCCAGCGGTGAATACTCGTCCGAGCCACCATAGGTCTCGCCCGGCTTGAGGTCGAGCAGCCTGTCGGGATCGATGGTGATGGCGTTGGTCTGCACGGTCGCGGAGGCCGCGATCGCGCCGGCGATGATCTCGGCCTGGACCAGCAGGCTCTGCGCGCGCGCGTCGATCAGGCCGGCGCGGAATTGCGACAGATACAGGATGCTCGCGACCAGCGCGACGAGGCCGGCGAGGTTGAGCGAGACGATGCGGCGGGTCAGGCTCGAGAAGGACAGCGCAAAGAAGAACTGCCCGGCGCGTTTCAGCCAGTTGAGCGGTCGCCAGCCCTGCGGCTTATCATCAGTGACGTGCTCCGGAACGCCGTTGGATGCGACATCCCCGGCGCTCTGGTTTGGGTCAGGCTGCGTTCGGTCAAGCAATGCTTACGCTCGCGTTAGGACAGCTCGTGCGAAGGTCCCTCGCATCCTAGAGCGATCGTGGTCCCGATGGAACGAGAACCGGAGATGCTCTCGATCGTCGTGGAGGGCGCCCGCCGCCTCAGGCTTCCTTGAAACGGTAGCCGACGCCGTAAAGCGTCTCGATCATCTCGAACTCGTTGTCGACCACCTTGAACTTCTTGCGCAGCCGCTTGATGTGGCTGTCGATGGTGCGGTCGTCGACATAGACCTGGTCGTCATAGGCGGCGTCCATCAGCGCGTTGCGGCTCTTCACCACGCCGGGCCGGGTCGCGAGCGCCTGCAGGATCAGGAATTCGGTGACGGTCAGCGTCACCGGCTCGTTCTTCCAGGTGCAGGTGTGGCGTTCCGGATCCATGCGCAGCAGGCCGCGGTCGAGCGCCTTGGCGTCGTTCTCCTTCGGCGCGACGGTCGGGTCCTTCGGCGCCGAGCGGCGCAGCACCGCCTTGACGCGCTCGACCAAAAGGCGCTGCGAGAACGGTTTGCGGATGAAGTCGTCGGCGCCCATCTTGAGGCCGAACAGCTCGTCGATCTCTTCGTCCTTGGAGGTCAGGAAGATCACCGGCAGGTCGGATTTCTGCCTGAGACGACGCAGCGTCTCCATGCCGTCCATGCGCGGCATCTTGATGTCGAGGATGGCAAGATCGGGCTGGGTGGTGCGGAAACCGTCGAGCGCGGAGGCGCCGTCGGTGTAAGTCATGATGCGGTAGCCTTCGGCTTCCAGCGCGATCGAGACGGATGTGAGAATGTTGCGGTCGTCGTCGACCAAAGCGATTGTGGGCATGAGCCTCTCTGCTTTCTGCTTTCCGTTTGGGTCGTGGCTTGAAACGGCGAGCAATCCAGTGATGCGCCGCATACATGGGTGCCAAAGTGGCGTTCGAACCTTGTCACCGAGCAATGCAAGCTGGGCTGAAGTGTGACCAAGTTCCACGAAACACGGCAGATTCGCCGCATCTCGACCCATAACCGGGCCCCCGTTTACCCGAAACAAGGCCCCCCATGCAACCACCTGACCCGAGAAAGCCGATGCAACCGACCCCCGATTTCGACCCCGGAAAGCTCGCCAAATCGCTGCTGCGAAGGTCCCGGCAGGGGGCCTTGGCGACGCTGATGACCGGCAGCGGCGATCCCTATTGTTCTCTGGTCAATCTCGCCAGCCACCCCGATGGCTCGCCGATCCTTCTGATCTCGCGCCTTGCCGTGCACACAAGGAACATCCTTGCGGACAGCCGGGTCTCGCTGATGCTGGACGAGCGCGTAGCCGGCGATCCCCTGGAAGGCGCCCGGATCATGCTGTCAGGCCGGGCGGACGAGGCCGCTGCGGACAAGGATCTGCTCCAGCGACGGTATCTCAGTGCCCATCCGTCAGCAGAGGGCTTTGTTTCCTTTAAGGATTTCTCGTTCTTCCGGATCCGGCCCACGGGAACTCATCTGGTCGCGGGTTTCGGCCGGATCGTCGATCTCAAGCCTGGGCAATTCCTGACGGACCTCACCGGTGCCGAGGACCTGCTGGCCGCGGAAGTGGGCGCCGTCGAGCACATGAACGCCGACCATCGCGATGCCATGAACCTCTATGCAACAAAGCTCCTCGGCGGCGCCGCGGGCGACTGGCGCTGCACCGGCTGTGACCCTGAAGGCCTCGACATGCAGGACGGCCAAACCACACTGCGGCTGGACTTCCCGGAGCGGGTGACGGATGCCACGGGCTTGCGCAAGATGCTGGTCCGCCTCGCTGGCGAAGCGCGCATGAAGGTGGACCAGGGCGCAACGCCTTGAACGCCGCCGCCCGTCGCTGCGACCCAGATCGTATCCGGTCCGGTTGGCAGCGAGAGGGTTCATGACGCATCGTCGTTTGGCATTGGCCGCGGGTCTGGCACTCGCGATTGCCACGTCATTTGCTCCGCCTGCGCTCGCCCAGAAGGTCAGTCCCGCCGCACAGGGCGCACGGATTAATGCGCTCATGAGCGCCGGCAAATATGCCGAAGCGCTTCCGCTCGCGCAGGCGATGGTTACGAGCCTTGAGAAGGGCAATGACGGTCGCGAACTATCCGCCGCGCTCAACAATCTCGGCCAGGTCTATGCCGGCCAGGGCCGCGACGATCTGGCCGAGCCGATCTACAAGCAGGCCATCGCCCTGTTGGAAAAGTCGCTCGGCCTCGACACCCCCTTGATCGCGCCGGAGCTGACCAATCTCGCCGCGCTGTATCAGCGGCAGGGCCGCTTCACTGAAGCCGAGCCGCTGTTCAAGCGCGCGCTCGCGGTCAGCGAAAGGAGCCTGTCGCGCGAGCATCCCGATGTCGGCCGGGCCCTGAACAATCTCGCCACGCTCTATGTGAAGCAGGAGCGCTTTGCCGATGCGGAGCCGCTGTTTCAGCGGGCGCTCGCGATCTATCAGAAAGCCGCCGGGCCCGAGCATCCCGCGGTTGCGACCGTCCTGAACAACATCGGTCAGGTCGATCGCGACCTCAATCGCGATGCCGATGCCGAAGCGCCGATCAAGCGCTCGCTCGCGATCCGTGAAAAGGTGCTGGGGCCGGACCACCCCGATGTCGCGCGCTCGCTCAACAATCTCGCCGGGCTCTATCAGCACCAGCAGCGCTATGCCGAGGCCGAGCCGCTTTATCGCCGCGCTCTGTCGATCCGTGAGCATGCACTCGGACCGGATCATCCTGACGTCGCGACGTCGACGAGCAATCTCGCCCATTTCCTCCAGGCGACGGGACGGACTGCGGACGCTTTGCCGTTCGCGCAGAAGACGCTCGCCGCCAATCGTGCGCAGCTGCGTGTCGTGCTGCCGATCCTGTTCGCTGCGCGGCAGCAATCGCTGCTCGCGAGCGACAACGCACTCGATGACGCGCTCGCTGCGATCCAGCGCGGCACGCAATCTTCGGCCGCTTCTGCCGTGAACAAGCTCGCGGTGCGGCTCGCCGCCGGCAGCGACCGGCTCGCCGAGCTGGTGCGCAAGGATCAGGATCTCGCGGCCGAGTCCGAAGCGCTCGACAAGGTGATCATCGCTGCGGTGTCGAAGCAACCCGCCCAGCGCGATGTTGTGGCCGAGCAGCGCAGCCGCGCGCGGATCGCGGCGATCGCGAGCGCGCGCAACGGATTGCAGAAGACGCTCGCGGTCGAGTTTCCCGACTATTCCTCGCTCTCCAACCCGCTGCCGCTGACGGTGAAGGACATCCAGCCGCTGCTCGCGGCCGACGAGGCGATGGTGATCTATTCCGTCGTCGACAAGCAAAGCTATGTCGTCGCGATCACGCGCGAGGGCGTCGACTGGAAGGAGATCCCGCTCGGAGCGGATGCGCTGGCGCAGAAGGTGGCCGCTTTCCGTAAGGGATTGGACGTCGGCAAGGCGCGCGATGCCTCCGGCAAATCAGGCCTGTTCGATCTTGCGCTTGCGAGCGAGCTCTATGTCGCGCTGCTCGGCCCGGTCGAGGCGTCGACCAAGGACAAGCGCAACCTGCTGGTCGTACCGTCTGCGGCGCTGACCGCATTGCCGTTTCATCTGCTGGTCACGGAGAAGCCGCAGGCTGCGATTCCGGACCGGCTCGAGGGCTATCGCGACGCCGCCTGGCTGCTGCGGCGGCAGGCCGTCTCGGTGCTGCCGTCGGTGATCAGCCTGAAATCGCTGCGCGCCTTTGCCCGCAGGGATCAAGGTGTCAAGCCGATGACCGGCTTCGGCGATCCCGTGTTCAACCCTGCAGCCGAAGGACCTGCCAACCGGCGCGCCGCGAGCGGCAAGGTCGCCGCACGCAGCATCGCGACGATCGCCTATGCCGACTTCTGGCGCGGCGCAGGCGTCGATCGCGCGCGGCTGGCCCTGGCGTTGCCGCAACTGCCCGATACTGCCGATGAATTGAACGCGGTGGCAAGGGACGTCGGCGCCGCGGAGGCCGATATCCATCTCGGACGCGACGCCAGCGAAACGACGCTCAAGCGTGCAGCGCTTGCCCAATACGGCATCATCTACTTTGCCACCCACGGTCTCGTTGCCGGCGACGTCAAGGGACTGGGTGAACCCTCGCTTGCGCTCTCCATTCCCGACCAGCCATCGGAGCTCGACGACGGTCTTCTGACCGCGAGCGAAGTGGCTCAACTCAAGCTCAACGCCGATTGGGTGATCCTGTCCGCCTGCAACACCATCGCCGGCGACAAGCCCGGCGCCGAGGCGCTGTCGGGACTGGCGCGCTCGTTCTTCTACGCAGGTGCCCGCGCGCTGCTGGTGTCGCATTGGGCCGTGGATTCCGAAGCTGCCACCCGCCTGACCACATCGACGTTCGAGCTGCTCAAGAACGAGCCGAAGATCGGTCGTGCCGAAGCTTTGCGCCGCGCGATGCTGACCTATCTCGACGACGCCTCGTCACCACGCAACGCTTATCCCGCGATGTGGGGACCGTTCGCGCTGATCGGCGAGGGCGAGGTACGATAGGAAGCTGCTGCATGGATTGTGCGTCGCAATAACTGGATGCAACGCGCAAACGCGCGTTTGGTTGCGCGATCATTCGCACTTTTCTTGAAGCGCCTGCTCAGAGCTGACATGCGCGACGTTTGGCGCGGTCCTTGAATAAACCAAATCCTGCGGGATCAGCTTGGCAACGCCAGCGTTCATCAGTATTACGTCGTTCAGCCGAGGCCGAACGGCCCATAATCACGGTGACCGCGATGGCGCCAAACTTGGTCGCGCTGAGTGTCGCGGGTTCTAGGAGGATTTTTTCGTGCAAGAGACGGGCGTGCGCAACGGTGCCTTCGGCGCCGACAAATTCGGCTTAAAGAATCTCAAGCAGGTTCACTGGAACCTCGGTGCGCCACAACTCTATCAATACTCGCTCTCGGCGGGTGAGGCGGTGCTCTCCGCTGACGGCGCGCTCTGCGCCGACACGGGCGAGTTCACCGGGCGCAGCCCGAAGGACAAGTTCACGGTGCGTGACGCCACCACCGATAAGAAGATGTGGTGGGCCGGCAACCAGTCGATCACCTCCGAGCAGTTCGAGACGCTCTACCAGGACTTCCTCAAGCACGCCGAAGGCAAGAGCTTGTTCGCGCAGGACCTCTATGGCGGCGCCGATCCGGCCTACCGGATCAAGACGCGCGTCTTCACCGAGCTGGCCTGGCACTCGCTGTTCATCCGCACGCTGTTGATCCGCCCCGAGGCGATCGAGCTGTCGACCTTCGTGCCGGAGCTCACCATCATCGACATGCCGAGCTTCCGCGCCGATCCTAAACGCCACGGCGTGCGCTCGGAGAACGTCGTCGCGATCGATTTCGCCCGCAAGATCGTCCTGATCGGCGGGTCTTATTATGCCGGCGAGATGAAGAAGTCGGTCTTCACCACGCTGAACTATTATCTGCCCGAGCGCGGCGTGATGCCGATGCACTGCTCGGCCAATGTCGGCGCAGGCGGCGACACCGCGATCTTCTTCGGGCTGTCGGGCACCGGCAAGACCACGCTGTCGGCCGATCCGAACCGCACGCTGATCGGCGACGACGAGCACGGCTGGGGCCCGAACGGCGTCTTCAATTTCGAGGGCGGCTGCTATGCCAAGTGCATCAAGCTGTCGAAGGAGGCCGAGCCGGAGATCTACGCGGCATCGACGCGCTTCGGTGCGGTGCTGGAGAACTGCGTGCTCGACGAGGATACCCGCGTGGTCGATTTCGACGACGGCTCCAAGACCGAGAACACGCGCTCGGCCTACCCGCTCGACTTCATCCCGAACGCCTCGCGTACCGGCCGCGCGCCGCAGCCGAAGAACGTGGTGATGCTCGCTGCCGACGCCTTCGGCGTGCTGCCGCCGATCGCAAAGCTCTCGCCGGCGCAGGCGATGTATCATTTCCTCTCCGGCTACACCGCCAAGGTCGCTGGCACCGAGCGCGGTCTCGGCAACGAGCCGCAGCCGGAATTCTCGACCTGCTTCGGCTCGCCCTTCCTGCCGCTCGACCCCTCCGTCTACGGCAACATGCTGCGCGACCTCATCGCCCAGCACAATGTCGATTGCTGGCTCGTCAACACGGGGTGGACCGGTGGCAAGTACGGCACAGGCAGCCGCATGCCGATCAAGGTGACGCGCGCGCTGCTCACCGCCGCGCTCGACGGCTCGCTTCGCAATGTCGAATTCCGCACCGACAAGTATTTCGGCTTCGCCGTCCCGACCGCGCTGCCGGGCGTGCCGGCCGAGATCCTGAACCCGGTCAACACCTGGAAGGACAAGGACGAGTTCGACAAGACCGCCCGCGCGCTGGTCGGCATGTTCCAGAAGAACTTTGCCAAGTTCGAGGCCCAGGTGGATGCCGAGGTGCGTGCCGCCGCGCCGGACGTGAAGCTCGCGGCGGAGTAAGGTCGCATTGTTTGAGTTGCGAAGGGGCGGCCGAAAGGCCGCCCTTTTTGTTGTGTGCGCAATCTCTCCATCGTCATTGCGAGCGTAGCGAAGCAATCCAGAAATTCCTCCGCGGAGACAGTCTGGATTGCTTCGCTGCGCTCGCAATGACGAGTACGTGGAAGCACCTACGCCTTGAAATACGCGATCTGCGTCGTGGTCGCGAGCAGCCGTCCGTTCGGCGACCATAGCTCGCCGTTCTGGTCGCCGTAGCTCTTGTGCATGATCTTCGAATCGGCCGTCGCCAGCACGCGCGTGATGTCTTCAGTCGCGAGCTCTTCACTCGTCGTGTGGAAATAGGTCGTCAGCGACACCGTGCCGAACGGCACCAGCTCGCGCCGGGCGTGGAAGATGCGGCCGAAGAAGGCGTCCGACATCGACATCAGCGACAGCATGTCGAGCTGGCGCGGCGTGCGGTCGCTGATCCAGATCTTGGAATAGGTGCTGGCGGGCTCGGCCTGCGGCGGGCCGATCCGCATCTCGCCCTCGACGAAGCGGAATTCGTACTGGTTGGCCCAGGACGCCGCGATCTTGGGGAACGGCAGCGTCTGCTCGAACGGCTTGGCGTCCGGGCACTGCGCCACCCTGTGCTCCCAGGACGGCCGGCGTTCGGCGAACACGGCGGTGGCGAGCGTTGCGACCTCGCCGCCGCCTTGGCTGAGCTCGATGCTCCAGTGCTGGCTGGAGCGATTGGCCTTCACCAGGCGCACGTCGAGATCGAACGGCCCCTTGGCGATCGGGGCGCAATAATTGACGGTCATTGCCAGCGGATCGCCGGCGCGTTCGGGATGGTCGATCAGCGCGCGCAAGATGGTCGCAGCGGTAGCGCCGCCGAACGGGCCGACAAAGGCCCAGTAATCGTCGCTGGTGTGCCCCTGCCAGCTGCTGTCACCGGCGGTGATGCGCGTGGCGTCGTCGAACGGGTGCGGGAGTTTTGCGTGCATTGTTTTTTCCGGCTTTCAATGACGGACGTCATATCACGTCCGCCGCCGGCTTGCGCAATTACCTGCCGAGTAACGCCGATTCCACTCCGCGGAAAATCAGCCCGCGACGTCGCGCAGGTTCGGCAGCAGCGGCGTGGTCGGATTGACCGGCACGTTCCAGATCTCCTCGGCATATTCGCGGATGGTGCGGTCCGAGGAGAACCACGCCATGCGCGCGACATTGAGGATGGAGGCGCGCGTCCAGGCCGGCGTCACCTGCCAGCGCGCATCGACCGCGCGCTGCGCCTCGTAATAGGAAGCGAAATCGGCGCTGACCATGTAGTGGTCGAGATAGCGCAGCGCATGCGCGATGGATTCGAAGCGGCCGGGATCGCCGGGCGAGAACTCGCCGGCGCCGACCGCGTTGATGGCGCGCTGCAGCTTCGGCGAGTTGCGGATCACGTCGGAGGCATCCAGCCCCTGCTTGCGCCGGATCATGACGTCGCCGGCTTCCATCCCGAAGATCGCGATGTTCTCGCTGCCGACATGGTCGCGGATCTCGATGTTGGCGCCGTCGAGCGTGCCGATGGTGATGGCGCCGTTCAGGGCCAGCTTCATGTTGCCGGTGCCGGAGGCTTCCATGCCCGCGGTGGAGATCTGCTCAGACAAATCGGCGGCGGGAATGATCACCTCGGCGAGGCTGACATTGTAGTCGGGCAGGAAGACGACCTTGAGCTTGCCGCCGATCGCGGCATCGTTGTTGACGACCTCCGCGACGTCGTTGATCAGCTTGATGATCAGCTTGGCGTAGCGGTAGCTCGCCGCCGCCTTGCCGGCGAAGATCTTCACCCGCGGCACCCAATTGCCGTTGGGGTCGTCCTTGATCGCCTGGTACAGCGCGACCGTCTCGATGACGTTGAGCAGCTGGCGCTTGTACTCGTGGATGCGCTTGATCTGCACGTCGAACAGTGCGCTCGGGTCGACCTTGATGCCGAGCCGCTCGCCGATCAGGCGGGCGAGCTGTGTCTTGTTGTGGTGCTTGACGCTGCGGAATTTCTTCTGGAATTCGACGTCGCTGGCGCGCGCCTCGATCAGGCTGAGCTGGGTGGGATCGTCGAGCACGGCCTCGCCGCAGGTCTCGCGCAACAGGTCGGTCAGCTTCGGGTTTGCCAGCATCAGCCAGCGGCGGAAGGTGATGCCGTTGGTCTTGTTGGTGATGCGGCCGGGATAGAGATGGTTGAGATCGTGGAACACGGTCTCGCGCATCAGGTCGGAATGCATCGCCGAGACGCCGTTGATGCGGTGCGAGCCGACGAAGGCGAGCTGGCCCATGCGGACGCGGCGGCCGCTCTTCTCGTCGATCAGCGAGACCGAGGCGCGGAAATCGATGTCGCCCGGGCAGCGCGCTTCGGCGAGCGCCAGATGCTGCACGTTGATGCGGTAGATGATCTCCAGATGCCGTGGCAACAGCCGCTCGAACAGCTCGACCGGCCAGGTCTCCAGCGCCTCCGGCAGCAGCGTGTGGTTGGTGTAGGAGAGGGTGGCGACCGTGATCTTCCAGGCCTCGTCCCAGCGGAAATTGTGGAGGTCGACGAGGATGCGCATCAGCTCGGTGACGGCAAGGCTCGGATGGGTGTCGTTGAGCTGCACCGCGACCTTGCCGGCGAGGCTGCGCAGCTGGCCGTCGGAGGCGAGATGCCGCTTCACCAGGTCCTGGAGCGAGGCGGAGACGAAGAAATATTCCTGGCGCAGCCGCAACTCCCGGCCCGCCGGGCTTTCGTCGTTCGGGTAGAGGAATTTGCAGATAGCCTCCGCGCGCGCCTGCTCGGCGCTGGCGCTGACATAGTCGCCCTTGTTGAAGGCATCGAGCTTGAGCGGATCGGTCGAGCGCGCCGACCACAGCCGCAGTGCATTGACGTGCTGGCCGCGCCAGCCGACGATCGGTGTGTCATAGGCGATCGCCTGCACGGTCTCGCCCGGATGCCAGATCGCGCGGTCGCGGCCCTTGTCGTCGACATGCTCGACGCCGCCGCCGAAATTGACGTCGTAGATCACCTCGGGCCGCTGCAATTCCCAGGGGTTGCCGAAGCTCAGCCATTCATCGGGATATTCCTGCTGCCAGCCTTGATTGATGATCTGGCGGAACAGGCCGTAATCGTAGCGGATGCCGTAGCCGATCGCGGGGATCGACAACGTTGCCATGCTCTCCATGAAGCAGGCGGCGAGCCGGCCGAGACCGCCATTGCCGAGCGCCGCGTCCGGCTCGCATTTGCGCAGCTCCGGCAGCGAGACGCCGAGATCGCCGAGCGCGACCTCGAAGATCTCTAGCAGGCCCATGTTGTTGAGCGCGTCGGTGAAGAGGCGGCCGATCAGGAATTCGAGCGAGAGGTAGTAGACCCGCTTGCGCCCCGCATCGTAGCTGTGCTTCTCGGCCGTGAGCCAGCGATGCACGATGCGGTCGCGCAGCGCGAGCGCCGCGGCCTGATACCAGTCGTGCTTGGTCGCCATGCCCGCGTCCTTGCCAATGGCAAGGCGCAGCTTTGCCAGGATTGCGCCCTTGATCTCAGCCAGCGCGAGTTCGTCGATGGGCTGCCCGGGGGCCGGAAAACTGGGTTGGAACGATGAATCCTGCAAAGCCGTCACTTCCTACGTCGAAAGAACTCTTACCAATCCTACGCGTCCTGCCCTTGCACCGGAACTGTCGCCGGTGCGGTCGTGCACTGCGCTGGCGCAAATTTATGCAAGGAACGGGCCGAGTTGGGAACCCGGACGAGCACGGAGAAACCCGGGATTCGGTGCTACATTAGCGAAGATTCAGCCATCAGTGTGGAGACGCCCCATGAGACTGCCGACTCGATCGCTGACGCGACTGCTGATCGAAATCGCCACTGCGGCCCTGCTCGTCGTCTGCATCGGCGCCACCACCGCGGCGTTTGCCGCCGGCAAATCCGGTCGCAGCGCCGACGGCCTCAGCTGCGGCTTCACGGTCCCGCAGAATGCGTCGCCCGCAGCCCGCTGCGCTGCGATCAAGCGCCAATGCGGCGGCAAGTTCTACGCAAATGCGTGCGGCGACAAGCTGATGTCCGCGGTCAAGTGAGCGCCCTGACGTCCAGCGAATTCAAGCCGCCTTGCTCTGCACCGCATCGCAAAACTCCGCGAGACGATCCGCAAGCCGCAGCGTTGCCGGGCTCGCATCCGGCGAAGCCATCAACGCGACCTCGGTCTTGTTGATCGGCGCAAAGCCGTCCTTTGCCGTCAGCACGCGGTGGTCGGACTGGATCGCCATCTCCGACAGGATGCTCAGCCCCATGCCGGCGGCGACCGCGGCCTGGATGCCGGCAAGACTCGATGACGTGTAGGCGGTGTGCCAGGCACGACCCGCGCTTTCCAGTGCGTGGATGGCGCCGGCGCGATAGATGCAGCCGAGCGGAAAGCCGATCAGCGGCACCGATGACACGTTGACGTCGACCGGATGGCTCTTGCTGGTGACCCAGTGCACCCGCTCCGGCCACACCGCGATCGCGTCCTTCGCGCCGGCCTCGCGCTTGTAGAGCGCTAGATCGAGCTCGCCGCGTTCGAGATCGCGAGCGAGGTGCTTGCTCTGGTCGGCGCGCACGTCGAGGCGCAGGCCAGGATGCGAGCGCGAGAACGCGCCCAGCAATTTCGCCAGCCGATAGGCCGCAAAATCCTCGGGGATGCCGAGCCGGATCGCGCCTTCGCCGCCCGGCTGGCGCAAAACGTCGCGCGCTTCTTCCGCAAGCGACAATAGCCGCCGCGCATAGGACAGCAGCCGCTCGCCGGCCTCGGTCGGGCGCACGTCCTTGCCGTCGCGGTGCAGCAGCACCTGGCCGACATCCTCCTCCAGCCGCTTGATCTGCTGGCTCACGGTCGACTGCGTGCGGTGAACGCGCGCACCGGCACGGGTGAAGCCGCCGGCCTCGACCACCGAGACGAAGCTGCGCAGCAGCTCGAGATCGAGCATCGCCGCCTCCATTCGAAAATCAACTGATGCGCAGTTAATCATTTAATTTCCAAATGACAAGCCGCGTCCCTAGATCGAGGGCCAGAGAAAAAGCATCCGAGAATGCCCTCATGTCCCTCGCCACCTCGCTTCCCGCGCCCCGCAGCCGCTTCAATACGCTGCCGTTTGCCATCGGCCTGTTCTGTCTGCTCTGGAGTTACGCCTTCGTCGCCGGCAAGATCGGCGTCACCCATTGCCCGCCGCTGATCCTGCTCGCCGCGCGTTTCTCGCTCGCCGGCATTTTGATCCTTGGCGCGACGCTGATCCGCGGCGAGGGCTGGTCATTGTCCTGGCGTGACGCCGCCATTTTCGCATTGCTCGGCATCGCCAACAACGCGCTCTATCTCGGCCTCGGCTACACCGGCCTGCAATCCGTCTCCGCGGGCCTCGGCGGCCTGATCGTCTCGGCCAATCCGGTGTTCACGGCGGCACTCGCCGCGCTTCTGCTCGGCGAGGGCATGACCTGGCGCAAGGCGAGCGGCCTCCTGCTCGGCGTCATCGGCGTGACGGCGATCGTCTGGCATCGCCTGTCGGTCGGCACCGATTCGCTGCACGGCATCGTCTTCACGCTGGCCTCGCTGGCCTCGATCGTTGCCGGCACCATCCTGTTCAAGCTGCTGGCGCCGAAGGGGTCCTTGTGGATCGGCAATGGCGTGCAGAACCTGGCTGCCGGCATCGTGCTCGCGCCGGTCGCGCTCACCTTCGCCGATGTCCGCGCGATCGACTATACGCCGAGCCTGATCGGCGCCTTCGCCTTCCTCGTGCTCGGCGGCTCGATCCTCGCCTATTGGCTCTGGTTTCATCTCTTGAAGGTGTGCGGGGCGACGGCGGCAAGCAGCTATCATTTCCTGATGCCGCCGCTCGGCATGCTGTTCGCGTTCCTGGTGCTCGGCGAGCCTGTCGAGGCCCGCGACCTGCTCGGCATCATTCCGGTCGCGCTCGGCATCTATCTGGTGACGCGGCCGGCGAAGCCGAAGTTGTAGGCGAGGTAGAGGCCCCGCGTCATTGCGAGCGCAGCGAAGCAATCCAGTCTGTCACCGCGGAAAGATTCTGGATTGCTTCGCTGCGCTCGCAATGACGGAGTACGCGGCTAGTCTTACCTGAACACGATCGATGCCATCCACCCCGTCATCAGCCAGGGGCCAACAGCAGACTCCATCGAGGTATCGTCGTTGGACGGCGGGCAGAGCGGACATGCTCTGCTCTTCCGCAGTTAGATGCTGTGGGTCAAGACAGATTCATGCAGGTCACAATTCGTCGTTCGGCACCACGGGATGCTTCAACCGCGCTTGGCTCTCGATACGTAACCGGCGGTGACCTCATCTTTGTGGCTGGCGAACGCAGCCAGTACTTCGGTCTTCTCGCGCTTCGGGACCTTGGCGAAGTCAAGTGTCCGTCCGAGTTCAGCTGCGACCTCGTCGAATTCCGCCGGGGAGATCCGCAAGGTCCGGTGCGCCTCCTCAAGACCAAGGGGCGTCGTCCCCGGCCTGGTGGCCTTGAACTGGAACGGCCCGCGCGAAACGTCACAAACCCAAAGTGTTCGCATGAACTTGAGGCCAGGCAAGCGTTTCAGATTCTTGGTGTGCCATTCCCTCAACTGCGGATTTTTGGACTTCTGGCCGACGATCGGGTTCTTTACGACAGCGTCGCTGAAGTGATCCACGACCGCTGCAATGGCGAAAACGCCGCCAAGTCGTTCATACAGACTTTGACCCGGAGGGGTTTGCTGGGCCTGCGCATGCGCCTGATTGGCTCCGGCCAAAGCCACGGGGGCAGCTGTCAGCGCCATGCCTGCGACCACGCTTCGTCTGCTGATGGAAGTCGAACGAGCCCTTGCCATGGGTACCTCCTTACAGGGTTTCGTGAGGCATTGCGGCACCAGCATCATCCCGTCCAAACGGCCGCCGTGCGCGCCGGGCGGCTTTGTCGGTGATTGCCGTGCTCCCATCGGATGGTTCGGAATGGAAAAGGTTCCGGAAAAATTTTGCGCGAGACGCAAACCCATGCGCCGGCAGGTGACTCCGAAATGACCGCTCCGGGTCACAGCAGTAATGCGCTGGCCGATAAGATTTCCGCTCGGCCCTCAGAGCCGACATTCCTTTTACGGGTGCACGGCCTAGTCTTTCCTGAAGACAATCGAGGCCATCCATCCCGTCATCAGCGCCATTGCCGCGGTGGCGAGGCCGTAGATCAGCCCGTTCTGCCGCGCCGTCGTCGCGACGAACTGCTCGAAGCCGACCTTGACGATCTCGAACGCGGTCTCGGTCTTGCCGATGAAGGCACCGTTCGCGAACAGCTTGATCTCGACCTCATAGGTCCCGATCGGCACCTCCGCCGGCAGCGGAATGCCGGTGCGGAACAGCGTCGGCGTCAGGAACGTCACCGCGCTTCCATCCTCGCGATAAAGTCCGCGCTGGGTGCGCAAGCGGATGAAAGCCGAGCGGAACGCATCGTTTGGCACCACGTCCGCGTAATCGCCGCCGACCCGCTGCGTCAGCAGCACGTTGTTGAGCCCGATCTGCTGCCGCCGTGCGATTTCGGGCGAGGTGATCGCATCGAAGGGACGGTTGGCGAACAGCGCGAGGTAGCTCGGCACTTGCAGGAACTGCCGGTAGTCGGTGTTGATCCAGATGCCGAAGGTGCGCTCCTTGCGCCGCGTCACCATGTCGGCGCGCGGGCCCATCACGGTGACCACGAGATCGTACGCCGTACGGTCGGCCGGCGTCGTCGCGTCCTTCTCCACCGAGCCGAACAGCACCAGCTCCTCGCCGGAATAGTTCGGCGTCACCGTGACGCGGTGGTTGGAGACCGACACGATCAGCCGCTCGGCCCGCGCAGCGCCGCCGAGCAGCAGGACGAGAACGATGGCGAGAAGCGTGCGCGTCATCCGCTCACTCCGAGCTCGCGGATGGTGAAGAGATCCGCAGGTTGGATCACCAGCTCGATCGCGAAGCGGACGCCGACCGAGAGGATCAAGAGGCCCAGCAGCAACCGCAGCTGCTCGCCGCGGATCTTCTGGCCGGCGCGAGCGCCGAACTGCGCGCCGGTGACGCCGCCGACCATCAGGATCAGCGCCAGCACTGCGTCGACGAGGTGATTGGTCACGGCGTGCAGCATGGTCGCGAACAGCATCGTGACCAGCGTCAACACCATCGAGGTCCCGATCACCGTCGAGGTCGGCACCCTCAAGAGATAGATCATGATCGGCACCAGGATGAAGCCGCCTCCGATGCCCATGATGGCGCCGATGAAGCCGATCACGATGCCGACGACCACGATCGGAATCACCGAGAGATAGATTTTCGAGCGCTTGAACCGCATCTTCAGCGGCAGGCCGTGGATCCAGTTGTGGGTGCGTCGCGGCGGCAGCGCGCCGCGCCGGGTCCGCATCAACGCGCGCAGGCCTTCGGAGAACATCAGGCTGCCGACGGTGGTGAGCAGCACGACGTAGGAGAGTGCGATCATCAGGTCGAGCTGGCCGAGCGCGCGCAGCTGCGTGAAGGTCCACACGCCGAGCGTCGTCCCGGTCACGCCGCCGCAGAGCAGCACGCTCGCCAGCGCCGGATCGATCGCACGCCGTCGCCAGTAGGATAGGGCGCCGGAAAAGGACGAGGCCGCGATGTGGCTCGCGACGGAGGCGACCGCCACCGCCGGCGTGATGCCGATGAAGATCAGGAGCGGCGTCATCAGGAAGCCGCCGCCGATGCCGAACATGCCCGAGACGAAGCCGACGGCCGCGCCCATCGCCAGCACCAGGAAGACGTTGACCGGAAGATCGGCGATCGGGAGATAGAGCTGCATTGAGGGACCACGCTCCGGCGAGACGGTTCGATCATCGCGGAATGCTCACCGGACGGTCGGAACGATTGCCGAGTCCCTCAATAGCGGAATTCGCCTGCAGGCGGGACGGGGATCTTTGCGCGTGGTGAACGGATGAGAGCGTGGTGATATCCGAGATCGTCGCCACAACGGAGGTGCGCTCCCTCCCCCGCTTGCGGGGGAGGGTTGGGGAGAGGGTGTCTCCGCAGTGAGACTCCCCCAGAGGAGAAAACCCTCATCCGGCGCCATAGCCGATGCGGAAGCATCGGCGTCTTGCAAAACGGCGGCCAGAGGCCGCCTACGCCGACCTCTCCCGCACGCGGGGAGAGGTGCACCGAGTCCGTGGCTAGCTTGGTTCGATCTAATACTATGCGGCTCAATGCGCCGCCGAGGCCGAGCGCTTGGTGGCGACTTGCTTCGGCGCCGGCTTTGCGTTTGCCTGCGGCGCGCTGTCCCAGCCGCCGTTCGGGGTCGCGACGTTGACGGCATCGTCGGGCTGCGGCTCGGCGCTGAACGTCTGGATCGCGAGCTTGGCGGCGGCGAGCGATTGCGGGTCGAGGCGCTTGGCGACGTCGTCGCGCTTGCCGGCCGCATCCGCATCGCCCTGCGCGGCCGCCAGGCTGAACCATTTGTAGGATTCGGCGAGGTTCTGCTCGACCCCGATGCCGCGGGCATAGAGGATGCCGAGGTTGAACTGGCTGTCGGCAACGCCGCGGTCGGCGGCCTTGCGGAACCATTGCGCCGCGCTCTTGTAATTGGCGCCGCGGCCGCCGCCGTCGGCGTCGAGCACCGCGAGATTGTGCATTGCCTTGGCGTTGCCGCGTTCGGCAGCCTGCGTGTAGTAGCGGCGGGCGATGTCGGCGTCCTTCTTCACGCCAAGGCCCTTTTCGTAGAGCGTGCCGAGGCGGAAGGTCGCAGGGACGACGCCGGCTTGCGCCGCGCGGTCGTACCACTTCGCCGCTTCGTCGTAATTCGTGGCGACGCCCTTTCCTTCCGCAAACCGCAGGCCGATCTCGTAGGCCGCGGTGGCATCGCCCTTCATCGCGGCGGTGCGCAAGGCTGGGCCGCCGATGCCGTCAGGCAGTCTCTCGCTCGGCGGGACCTGGACGAGGCCGAGCTTGGCGCGGCTCGTGCCCGACAGTGCGCCGGTGACGTCGCTGCTCGCAGCCGGCGGCGGTACTGCCGCGGCAGGCGCCTGCGGGATTTCAACCGAGGCCGAACTACCGGAATTCGGGGTGGGCGCCGGCGCGGCATTGTTCTGGGATTGCCGTCCGATCGGCGTCGGCGAGGTCATCGACGGCGTGATCTGCTCGGGCGCGGCCGGCTTGGTCTCGACCGGCGGTGGCGCGGCCTGTGGTGCCGGCTCGCCCGGAATATTTTGCATGGCCTGCGGCGCCGGCGGTGCGCTGCCGCCTTCGAGCAGATTCATCGCCATCTTGAAGGTACCGAGCACGATCACGACCACGCTCGCGCCGACCAGCAGCGAGCGGATCTTCGAGGTGATGGTCGAACCACCTTCCTGGCCCTTGTCCTTGCCGCGGCTCGCCGCCGTCTTGGCACCGCGGCCGGCTTTCTCGGGCGGCTGCGCGGCGGCGGCCTGGGCTGCACGGCGTGCGGCCGCGATGAAGCTCGACGACGACACCGGCTCCTTCGGAGCCGCGGGAATTTCGCTGATCGCACTCTCGGAGGCGGCAATACGCTCCGACGGCGTGGCGACGCGTCCGCCCGGCCGTGTGCCCGGCTCGAGCGGATGGTCCGGTGGCAATTCCGGCGCGAGCGCGGCCCGCGCAGTGTGCGGCTCCAGGATTTCGCTGATCGCACGCGGCGGCAAGGGTGGTGCGGCTTGTGGTGCAGCCGGCACCGGCGGCGGCGCGGCGGGAGCGGCAGCGTGGAATTCGCGCGGCGCGGCGACGAAGGCGGCCTGCGCGGCTTGCGCGGCAGCGGGATTGGGCAGCTCAGGCTTCGGATCGTATTTCGGTGGCTGCGGGCGCGGCTCGCGCGCCATCGGCGCCGGCTCCATCGGCGCCGCCATTGGCATCGGCTGCGGAGCGGGGGCCGGCGGCGCGGTGCGCACCGCGCGCAGATCGCCCTCGATCATGGAGAGGCGGTCGACGACGTGGCCGAGCGCGCTGTGGACGGCCTCGAGCGAGTCCTGGGTGTGCCGATTGGTCTCGGCCTGGCTGAAGCGGATGTCGGAGAGCTCGCGCTTGACGAGATCGACCATGCCGGAATCGGGCGGCGGCGCGGAGTTGCGACTCTCGGCCAGCGCGGCATAGGTCGCCTGCTGCCGCTCCAGGTGCCTCAGGATGTCGTGCAGCCCGTCCTCGACGCGGCTCAAATTGCCGTTGCGCGGGTCGGAGGCGGCTTCGATCCGCTCCAAGAGATACGAGACGCGCTGTTCGAGATGGGCGAAGGTCGAGGCGGAATCGTTGCCGACCTGCATGCGGTCGAAACGGTCCGACAGCGCGCGGATCGCGGCTTCCAAGCGCTCCGTGCTCTCGGATGGCTGAGGCCGCTCGCGGGTTTCGAGCGCGGCGGTGAGCGCCGCGATGCGCTGCTCCAGCACCGCGAAGCTGTCGCCATGGCCGGAGGCGCGGGTGATCTGGTCGACCTTGGACGACAGCAGCTGCACGTCTTCGGACAGACGCGCGAGCGCCTCGTTGGACGCGACGTTGGAGACGATGGCGCGCAGCGCGGAGATCGCGCCTTCGAGCTGCTGCACGGTCGAGGGATCGTCATTGGCGCGCAGGATCAGATCGAGCTTGGCGCCGAGATTGCGGATCGCCTCGTCATAACCGGTGAGCTGCTCGGCCGGTGTCAGCGTGCGCAGCACCTGCTTGATGTCGGACAGCGCGTGCTCGATGCCTGCGAGGACCTGGCCGTCGGTGCCGTTGGAGCGGGTCTCGTCGATGCGACGGTGCAGCGAGCGGATCTCGTTCTCGATCGATTCGATCGCGCGCCGCGGCATCGCCTCGGTGATGGCGGCACGGATTTCGCCAAGCTCGCTGCGGAAGGCGGCGATCGCCTGCTCGGTATTATCAGGGCGCTGCAGCGACTCGATCTGGCTCGTGATCTTGAGCAGATGGCGTTCGAGCGAAGAAAAATCCGGCCCCGGCTGCGGGGGCGGCGGTGGCGCGTAGGCCGGTGCGGGCGGCGCCATCGGCGGCGCGTAAGGAGCCGCATTGGGTGCAAGCGACGGCGCGGCACGCGGCGGCATCTGCCTCGGCGAAAAGCCGTCGAGCTCGCTCTGGCGCGCGGTGATCTCGGCGACCGCGACGTCGAACGAAGCCGGGCTCAGGGGCGGTGAGCTGCGATAGACCTGCGCGGCCGCGCGCTCGACGGCGTCGGCCTGGCGCTGGCGCGTGTCGGCCGGGGCGGGGCGTGGCGCCTGCGGCTGCTGCGGTTGTCGCTGCGGGCGGGAGATTTGCGACAGGCGCGCATCGAGCCGCGAGATCGCGTCATTGAGCTGGCGCGCGACGCCCTGCTCGCGCGAGACGTCCGGTCTTGAGGAGTCTTGGCGCGGGGCGGGCTTGGAGATCCGCTCGATCTGCTGGGTGATCGCGTCGAGCCGCTGGTGGATGTCGGCGACTTCGCGGCTCTCCTGACTTGGTCCTTGGCTCGGCATGTGTTGCGGACGCTGGTCGTAGGGTCCGCGAAAGTTCGGCGGGGTCGTCTCGCCGAGCGTGGAGTTCAGCCAGTCGTTGAGCGACATGCCGGCTCTGCGCGCAGCAGCTTCGGCCCGCTCCCGGACGGAGGGATCGATGCCGTCAACACTCCACGATACGCGCGAATTCATGACTCTGTCCGGTTCCGACTCCGGCGCCCCACCCGGCGCCTCCAGCCTCCCCACGCGTGCCGGTTGCAAAGACAATCGAATTTGGCGCGGGTCGTCTGCCTCGAAAACCGACTTTTTCCTGTTACGGTAAATAACGGGTTAAGGAACGCGGCGCGGGTGTCTTAAAGTTGGGCGGGGCGCCCGGCCCGAGCTTGGATCAGGCCCGTCCGCGATTCACGTCGTGGGCGATCTGGGCCTTCAGCCAGACCACGAAGCTGCGCGCCTTGCGGGTCATCGGTCGGCTCTTCGGCCAGGCCAGGTAATGAGCGGAGGCGCGTTCCAGCGGCGCGTTGAATAGCGGGACGAGCGTCCCGCCCTCGATCTCGTTCCGGAGCAGGAAGAGCTGGCCCATGGCGACGCCGACGCCTTCGGCGGCCGCCTGATAGGTCAGCACCGAGCTCTGGAAACTCACGCTGCGATCGGTCAGCAGGTCCGGCCGTTTCACTGCCATGAGCCAGTCCGGCCAGTCCGAGCGGCGGTAATGGGAGTGGAGCAGCTGGATCTTGCGGAGGTCGTCGAGCTCGGCAAGCCGCGCCCGTTTCAGGAGCTTCGGGCTGCAGACCGGCTGGATGACGTCCCGGAACAGCAATTCGGTCTCGGCGCCGGGCCATTCGCCCGAACCGAACTGGACGGCGAGGTCGACCCTGTCGTTCTCGAAATCCACCGGCGCCACCACGTTGCTGATGTCCAGCCGGATATTGGGGTAGCTGACATAGAACGACGGCAGCCGCGGGATCAGCCATTTCGCGGCAAAGGTCGTGTAGACCCTGATCTTCAGCGGCTGGGCCTTTCCGGTCGCGGTGAGGCCCGTGGTGGCCTGGGCGATGATCCGGAACGCCGGCGCGATCTGGCGGTGGAACTCGTCACCCTCCGAGGTCAGCCGCAGTCCTGTCTTGTCCCTTTCGAAGAGCCGTACGCCGAGAAAGGCTTCGAGGATCGTGACTTGGCGGCTTACGGCCGGCTGGGTGACGCGAAGTTCCCGCGCCGCGCGCGTGAAGCTCAGATGTCGCGCCGCCACGTCGAAGGCGTGCAGCGGATTGAGCGGAGGTATCATGCAGGGTCATTACAAAATGTAATTACAACATAACTTTTACGCAGTTGTTTGTCAAAGCCCCCGCTGAGAAGACGATGTCGCTCCAGCGATGTGATGGCCCATGGATTTTGAACTGAATGAAGAGCAGCAGGCGTTCGCCAATTCGGTGCGCCGCTTTGCCGAAGCGAACCTGAGGGATGGCTCGCTGGCGCGCGCACACGATCCGCGCTTTCCGCGCGAAGTCGCGCAGATGCTGGGCAAGCAGGGCCTGATGGGCATCTCGTTCGATCCGGAGGATGGCGGGCAGGGCGGTACGCTCTTGGATTCCGTCATCGCGATCGAGCAGGTCGCGTCGGTGTGCCCGCGCAGCGCCGATGTCGTGCAGGCCGGCAATTTCGGACCGATCCGCACCTTCGTGGAATACGCGACACCGGAACAGAAGCAGCGCTGGCTGCCCGATCTGCTCGCCGGCAACATCTGCATCAGTCTCGGCATGAGCGAGCCGGAAGCCGGCTCCGCGGTCACCGAACTCAAGACCATGGCGACCGAGAACGGTGACGATTACGTCATCAACGGCAGCAAGGTGTTCGGCACGCACAGTTCCGATGCGGCGATCTACCTCGTCTATGTCCGCTTCGCGCCCGGGGTCTCCGGCATCGGCTCTGTGATCGTCGAGCGCGGCACGCCCGGCTTCACGATCGGAAAGCCGACCGCCTTCATGAGCGGCGAAGAGTGGAGCCAGCTCTATTTCGAGAACTGCCGGGTCCCGAAGCGTAACGTTCTGCTCGGAATTGGTGGCTTCAAGAAGCAGATCGCTGGCTTCAACGTCGAGCGCCTCGGCAATTCCGCCCGTTCGCTCGCGCTCGGCCGCTACGCCTTCAACCTGGCGCGCGACCACGCCGCCGTGCGCAAGCAGTTCGGCCGTCATCTCTGCGAGTTCCAGGGCCTGCAATGGAAGTTCGCGGACATGGCGCTGAAGCTCGAATCCGCGCAGATGCTGCTCTATCGCGCCGCCAATGTCCGTGACGAACTGCCATCGCCGTACCAGACCGCGATCGCCAAGCTGGCCTGCAACCAGGCCGGTTTCGAGGTGGCCAACGAGGCAGTGCAGATCATGGGCGGCCTCGGCTACAGCCAGGAATCGCTCGCGGAATATTGCATGCGCCGGACGCGCGGCTGGATGATCGCCGGCGGCTCCACGGAAATCCTCAAGAACCGGATCGCGGAATCCGTGTTCGACCGCCGGTTCGATCAGCGCGGGCAGGCCGGACGTGGCAGCTGAGACGACCAGACCCTCGCTGGCCCAGGCGCTGTTCGCACCGCGCAGCATCGCGCTGGTCGGTGCCTCCGACGATGCGTCGAAGACGTCGTCGCGCCCACTGCAATATCTGCGGCGCGCCGGCTATGAGGGCGCGATCTATCCGATCAATCCGGGCCGCAAGACCGTGCTCGGCGAACCGGCGTGGCCGTCGCTCGCAAGTCTGCCCGTCGTTCCCGACCATGCCTTCATCCTGACGCCGACAGAAGATGCCGTGGACGCCGCCGAAGAATGCGCGCGGCTCGGCGTCTCCGTGGCCACCATCCTGGCGTCCGGCTATTCGGAGGCCGACGAAGCGGGCCGCAAGCTGCTCGCCCGGCTGAAGGCGCTGCGGGCGAACGGATTGCGCATCCTGGGCCCGTCGAGCCTCGGCGCCATCAATCTGCACAGCAGGACCATCATCACTGCCAACGCCGCATTCGCCGAGCCGGACCTGCCGCGCGGCGGCATCTTCGTCGCCTCCCACAGCGGCAGTTTGCTCGGCGGCCTGATCTCGCGCGGCAAGGCGCGCCATCTCGGTTTCGCGGGTCTCGTCTCGGTCGGCAACGAGATTGATCTCAGCCTCGGCGAGATCTGCGCGGCGACGCTCGATGATCCCACGATCACAGGCTACATGCTGTTCCTCGAAAGCATCCGCCACGCCGACGATCTGCGCGCCTTCGCGCGCGGTGCTGCCGACCGTGGCAAGTCGGTCGTCGCCTACAAGCTCGGCCGTTCCGCAGCCGCCGCCGAACTGGCGCTGTCGCACACCGGGGCGCTGGCCGGCGAGGACGACGTCGCGGCCGCCTTCCTCGCCGATTGCGGCATCGCCCGCATCTTCAACTTCGAAACGCTGCTCGAAGCGCTGCCGTTGGTCGCGCGTGTGCCGGCGCGTCGGCCGGGCGCCGGCGCTCCCCGCGTCGGCATCGTGACCACCACCGGCGGCGGCGCCGCCATGGTGGTCGACGAGCTGGCCCTGCGCGGCATCGATGTGGTCGCCCCGAACGACGAGACCTACGCGCGTCTCGGCGCCGCCGGCGTCAAGGCGGGGCACGACCGCATCACCGACCTGACGCTGGCCGGCACCCGCTACGACGTGATGAAGGCGGCGCTCGACACTCTGCTGGGCGCCCCGGAGTTCGATGCCATCATCGCGGTGATCGGCTCGTCCGCACGCTTTCAGCCTGAGCTCGCCGTCAAGCCCGTCACTGACAGCGGCGGGCATGCCAAGCCGCTTGCCGCCTTCCTGGTTCCGGAAGCGCCCGAGGCGTTGAACATGCTGGCCGCGGCCGGGGTGCCCGCATTCCGCACCCCGGAATCCTGTGCGGACGCGATGAGCGCAGCCTTGCTACGCCGGGCGGCCACGGCACTCGCTCCATCCCCGCGGCCGAGCGCGTCTGGATTGGCGCAGCAGCTCGATGAAATCGAAGCCTATGCGCTGCTGGCGAAGCTCGGCATCTCCCATGCGCCTGCCGTTGCCGTCGCGATCGATGCCGAAGGCCCCTTCGATCTTCCCTTCGCCTATCCGGTGGCCGTGAAGATCCTGTCGGCGACAATCGCGCACAAGACCGAGATCGGCGGCGTGGTGCTGAACGTGCGCAGCGATGCCGAGCTCAGCTCCGCGATGCGCCGCATTGCCGGGAATGCCATGGGCAAGGGCCACGCGGCATCGCATGTGATCGTGCAGCCGATGACGGCAGGCCTCGGCGAGTTTCTGCTCGGCTATCGCGTCGATCCCGATGCCGGGCCGCTGGTGCTGCTCGCCGCTGGCGGCATCTACACCGAGATCTATCGCGATCGCAGCATCCGCCTCGCGCCGGTCGATCTCGACACCGCCCGCAGCATGATCGCCGACCTCGCCATCAGCCGCATCTTCCGGGGATATCGCAACAGGCCGCATGGCGATATGGAAGCGCTGGCACGGGCCATCGTGGCCCTGTCGCAACTGGCAAACGAGGAGAGCGTTCAGGTGGTCGATGCGGAGATCAATCCGCTGATCGTCAGGCCGGTGGGCGAGGGCGTCATCGCCGTCGACGCCCTGGTCGCGCTCGCCCGAAGGGAGGACACATGATCGAAGACCTCAAGGACAGGGTCAACGCGGACGTGAATCTGGTGCGGCGCGGTCGCTTCCTGTCGACGACGTTCCTGCTCGAGATCGGAGCTGCGGCCTGGCTGATCACGATTGCCGACGGCAAGGTTGCCGCAGTGACCCGCGGCCCCTTCGTGATGCCCTCATGGTCGTTTGCGCTGCGCGCCTCCGAGGAGGAATGGACGAAGTTCTGGAGCACGAAGCCGCAACCCGGGTCGCACGACCTCATGGCGCTGATCAAGCGGCGCACCCTCAAGGCCGAAGGCAATCTGCAGGTCTTCATGGCCAACCTCCGCTACTTCAAGGAAGCGCTGGTGAAACTGCGTGCAACGGGAGTCGCAGCATGAGCCCGCGTTTCGAAGCCACGATCGGACGTTATCTCCACCTCGATCTGTTCGGCCGCAGCCACCGTCTGTATGTCGAAGAGGCCGGCCAGGGCATTCCGCTGCTGTGCCTGCATACCGCGGGCGCCGACGGCCGCCAATATCGCGCGCTGATGAACGATCCGCGCGTAACGTCGAAATTTCGCGTCATCGCTTTCGACATGCCCTGGCACGGCAAATCGTCGCCGCCGGCCGGCTGGCACGACGAGGAATATCAGCTGACCTCGGCCCAATACACCGGGATGATCCTGAGCGTCGCCGAAGCGCTCGAACTCGACAGGCCGGTCGTGATGGGCTGCTCGATCGGCGGACGCATCGTGCTGCATCTGGCGCTCGACCATCCCGAACGCTTCCGCGCCATCATCGGCCTGCAGGCCGGCGCTCATGTCGATCCTTATTACGACCTCAACTTCCTGCACCGTCCTGACGTGCATGGCGGCGAGGTCTGCGCGGCGATTGTCTCCGGCCTCGTCGGCCCCGAAGCACCCGATGCCGATCGCTGGGAAACGCTGTGGCACTACATGCAGGGCGGTCCCGGCGTCTTCAAGGGCGACCTGTATTTCTACAAGCTCGACGGCGACATCCGCGACCGCGTCGCGCAGATCGATACGTCGCGGTGCCCGCTGTTCCTGCTGTCGGGCGAGTACGACTATTCGTGCACCCCAGAGGAAACGCTCGCGGTCGCCAACAGCATCAAGGGCAGCCACGTGACCATCATGAAGGGCCTCGGCCACTTCCCGATGAGCGAAGATCCCGAGAAGTTCCTCGGATATCTGCTGCCCGTTCTGCAGGCCATCGAGTGAACGGTTTCAAGAAAAGCAAGGGAGGATATTCGTGAAGACGAAAGCTTTGGTTGCGGCTCTGGCAGCGCTGTCCGTATGGGGACCCGCGCAAGCGGAGATCGCCAAGGGCACCGTGAAGATCGGCGTGCTCACCGACATGTCCGGTCCCTATGCCGACAATGTCGGCGCGGGATCGGTGCTGGCGGCGCAGATGGCGGTGGAGGATTTCGGCGGCAAGGCCGGCGGCATGCCGGTCGAGATCGTCTCGGCCGACCATCAGAACAAGGCCGATGTCGGTCTCGGCATCGTGCGGCGCTGGTACGACACTGAAGGCGTCGATGCGATCACCGAGGTGGTCTCGTCGGGCGTCGCGCTGGCCGTGCAGCAACTGACCCGCGAAAAGGACAAGGTCTTCCTCGCCACCGGCCCCGGAACGCCCGACCTCACCGGCAAGGCCTGTTCGCCGAACGGCGTGCACTGGGCCTACGACAATTACGCGCTGGCGAATGTCGCGACCGCGCCGCTGGTCAAGAAGGGCCTGAAGAGCTGGTTCTTCCTGACCGCCGATTACAGCTTCGGACAGGCGCTCGAGGCGGAAGCCTCCAAGGTGGTGCTCGCCAATGGCGGCACGGTGCTGGGTGCGGCGCGGGCGCCGCTCAACACGCCGGACTTCTCGTCTTTCCTGTTGCAGGCCCAGGCCTCGAAGTCGCAGGTGGTCGGGCTCGCCAATGCCGGCGCCGACATGATGAATTCGCTGAAGCAGGCGAACGAGTTCGGCCTCACCGCCGGCGGGCAGAGCATCGCGGCGCTGCTAGTCAATCTGCCCGACATTCACGGTCTCGGTCTCGCAAACGCCAAGGGGCTCATCTTCGCCGACAGCTTCTATTGGGATGCCAACGACAAGACCCGTGCCTGGAGCAAGCGCTTCATGGAGCGCTTCAAGGGCAAGGCGCCCGGCAGCCTGCAGATCGCGGTGTATGGCGCGGTCACGCATTACCTGAAGGCGATCGATGCGAAGAAGAGCGAGTCGGGTGCGGCTCTGGTCGCAGAGATGAAGAAGCTGCCGATCAACGACGTCTATACTACCAACGCTTCGATCCGCGAGGATGGGCGGGTGATCCGCGACATGTATCTGCTGCAGGTCAAGGATCCCTCGGAATCGAAATATTCCTGGGACTATTACAAGATCCTCGCCACGGTACCCGGCGATCAGGCGTTCCGTCCGCTCAAGGACGGCAATTGCCCGCTGGTCGCCAAGTAGCACGCGAACGGCGATCGGATCGCAGCCATGCTGCGGTCCGTCCTGCCCAGAGGGCCACATGACCGACTATCCTGCGCTCGCACTCTTCATCGATGGCCAGTGGCGAGACGCCGCCGGGCGCGCCACCGTTCCGGTGCGCAATCCTGCAACAGGGCAGGTCATCGGGCAGCTGCCCTGTGCCGGCGCAGAGGATCTGGAGGAGGCGCTCGCATCGCTCGCGCGGGGGCATGAGCAATGGCGCCGAATGTCGCCCGGCGACCGGGGCCGCATCCTGCAGCGCGCCGCGGCGCTGATCACCGAGCGGCGCGAGCATATCGCAAGCCTGATCACGCTGGAGCTCGGCAAGCCGATCGCCGAAGCCCGCACCGAGGTCGAGACCGCGGCCGCGCTGTTCGTGTGGAATGCGGAGGAGGGACGCCGCGCCTATGGCCGGGTCATTCCCTCGCGCCATCGTGCCATCCAGCAGGTCGCGATCCGTGAGCCGCTCGGTCCGATCGCGGCCTTTTCGCCCTGGAATGCGCCGGCCATCACGCCGGCACGCAAGATCTCCAGCGCCCTCGCGGCGGGCTGTGCCGTCGTGATCAAGCCGGCGGAGGAAACACCGGCGACGGCGCTCGCCATTGCCGCCGCGGTCAACGACGCCGGACTTCCGGCCGGCGTGCTCAACGTCGTGTTCGGTGACCCCACGCTGATCTCGCAGACGCTGCTGCGTTCGCCCGTCATCCGCGGACTCACCTTCACCGGATCGACCGAGATCGGCCGGCAGATCGGGGCGCTCGCCGTGCAGGGCCTGAAGCGGATGACGCTGGAGCTCGGCGGCCACGCGCCCGTGCTGATCTTTGACGACGTCGATCCCGAAGCTGCCGCGCTGTCGGCGGTCACCGCCAAGTTCCGCAATGCCGGCCAGGTCTGCACCTCGCCGACGCGCTTCTTCGTGCATGAATCGATCCACGACCGCTTCGCGGCCAAACTGGCCGAACTCGCCGAGGCCATCGTGGTCGGAGATGGATTCGATGCATCGACCCAGATGGGACCGTTGGCCCATGCGCGGCGCGTGGAGAGCATGGAGCGCTTCGTGGACGACGCGCGGGCGCGCCAGATCCGCGTCGCGGCGGGCGGCCGGCGCTGCGGAGAGGGCGGATATTTTTACCGCCCCACCGTGCTCTCCCATGTCGACCAGGAGTGCCTCGCCTCCAACGTCGAGCCGTTCGGCCCGCTGGCGACGACGGCCCCGTTCCGCACCGTGGACGAGGCGCTGCAGCTTGCCAATCGCCTGCCTTTCGGGCTCGCCGCCTATGTGATGACGCACGACATGCGCAACGCCTCCGCCGCATCCGAGGCGATCCAGAGCGGCAACGTGATCGTCAATCATTGGCAGGCGTCGCTGCCGGAAACGCCGTTTGGCGGCTACAAGGACAGCGGCATCGGCAGCGAAGGCGGCATCGAGGGCCTCCAGGAGTTCCAGACCCTCAAATACGTCAGCCAGCTGGCGGCCTGACGAGGCCGGGCGCGCGGCGACGGCCGCCGGTCCTTAGAGGCGTTCAGGCTTTTTCTTCGCGCTTGCCGTCCTCCAGCGGCACCACCGCGGCCTTGCCGCTCATCGCCGAGAGCGCCTCCAGCGCCTCCTCGCAGAAGTCGGCCACCATCTGCTCGTGCCGGGCCCCCAGGCGGAGCAGGAGCAAATTGCCGAGGTCGAGCCGGCCTTCCGCCGTACCGTCCGGAAAACGCTTCTTCAGGATGCGCTCGTAATTGGCGTGGCGGTCGCGGTGGTGCTCCAGACGGGCCATCAGGTCGGTGCGCATGGGCTCGATGTCGATGCTGTCGAGCGCATGCAGCCGCACCAGGAGGTCGTCCTTGATCGAGGGCGGCGTGCTTGGTCGCGCGGCCCAGTGCCGCAGCGCTGTTCTGCCTTCGGGCGTGAGCGTATAAACCAGCTTGTTGGGCTTGCCTGACTGCACGACCTCGCGGCCCTGGATGTGGCCGCGGTCGCGCAGCTTGGAGAGCTCGCGGTAGATCTGCTGATGGTCGGCCTTCCAGAAGAAGCCGATCGAGGAATCGAACGTCTTGGCGAGCTCGTAGCCCGTCATCGGACGTTCCGTCAGGCATGCGAGGATTGCGTCGCCCAGCGCCATCACCGGCCTCTCTTCCCAAGTCTGACCAAACCTGCTTGACTTTATGCGCATTGGCGCATATGCGTCAATGTGCATATGAGGCAACGTGCAAGCGGGCCAAAGCCCGACTGAAAAAACCAGTGAATTCAACCACATCTCTACTGTGCATGGGGTTGTTTTCGTAACTTTTGCCTTTGGCCTAGGGAGGCACCTGAGAATGACCGGCCTCGATTCCTGGTACGCCTACATGAAGTCTCATGACCGCACAGCGCTCTGGGACCTCCTGCATCCTGACGCGATCTTCGAAAGCCCCGTCGTGCACACGCCGCAGCGCGGCCGCGACATCACCTTCAAATACCTTTCCAGCGCCGAGAAGGTGCTCGGCGGTCCCGGCTTCACCTATGTCGGTGAGTGGAAGAATGAGCGCGGCGCCGTGCTCGAATTCAAGACCATGATCGACGGCATCGAGATCAACGGCGTCGACATCATCAGCTTCGATAGCGAGGGGCGCATCACCCATTTCAAGGTCATGGTGCGTCCGCTCAAGGCGATCAACATGCTGCACCGCCTGATGGCGGAGCAGCTTGCCGCCGCCCAATCATAAGCCCAACATCATCACTTCAAGGCCCATGACTTCAAGGCAGATGCCGGGAGAACGCCATGCCGATCTATAAAGCCCCCGTCGAAGACGTGAACTTCCTGCTCAACGACGTCTTCCAGATCGACCGCTACGACAATCTGCCGGGCTTCTCCGATGCGTCGAGCGACGTGCGCGAGGCGATCCTGGGCGAAGCCGCCAAGCTCGCCGAAGAGGTGCTGCAGCCGCTCAATCGCGTCGGCGATCTCGAAGGCTGCAAGCGCGCGGACGACGGCGGCGTCACTACGCCGAAAGGCTTCAAGGAGGCGTTCAAGCAGGTCGCCGAAGGCGGCTGGCTTGGTCTGTCGGCGCCGACTGAATACGGCGGCCAGGGCCTGCCGGTGACGCTGAGCCAGGCGGTCAACGAATTCCAGATCTCCGCCAACATGGCGTTCTCCATGTATGGCGGTCTCACCATGGGCGCGACCGCGGCGCTGCTGGTGCACGGAAGCCCCGAGCAGAAGAAGACCTATGTGCCGAAAATGGTGGCCGGCGAATGGACCGGCACCATGAACCTCACCGAGCCGCATTGCGGCACCGACCTCGGCATGCTCCGCACCAAGGCGGTGCGCCAGGTGGACGGCAGCTTCAAGATCACGGGCACCAAGATCTTCATCTCGGCCGGTGAGCATGATCTGGCCGACAACATCATCCACCTCGTGCTGGCCCGCATCGAGGGCGCGCCCGCCGGCATCAAGGGCGTGTCGCTGTTCGTGGTGCCGAAATTCCTGGTCAACGCCGACGGTTCGGTCGGCGCCCGCAACGGCGTCGTCTGCGGCTCGATCGAGCACAAGATGGGCATCCACGGCAATTCGACCTGTGTGATGAACTACGACAACGCCACCGGCTGGCTGATCGGCGAAGAGAACAAGGGCATGCAGGGCATGTTCGTGATGATGAACGAGGCCCGCCTCGGCGTCGCCGTTCAGGGCCTCGCGCAGTCCGAGGTCGCCTATCAGAACGCGGTCGCCTATGCCCGCGAGCGCATCCAGGGCCGCGCGCTCACCGGCGCCAAGGCGCCGGACAAGCCGGCCGACCCGATCATCGTGCATCCGGACGTGCGCCGCACGCTGCTCTCGATCCGCGCCTTCAACGAGGCCGCGCGCGCCTTCGTGATGTGGACCGCGCTGAAGAGCGACGTCGCCCACCGCTCGGAAGATCCGAAGGACCGTCAGGCCGCCGACGACCACATGGGCCTGATGACCCCGGTGCTGAAGGGCTTCCTCACCGAATACGGTTTTGCCAACGCAGTGCAGGCGCAGCAGATGTATGGCGGCCACGGCTACATCGCCGAGCAGGGCATGGAGCAGTTCGTGCGCGATGCGCGTATCGCGATGATCTATGAAGGCGCCAATGGCATCCAGGCGCTCGACCTGGTCGGCCGCAAGCTGCCGCGCGACGGCGGCCGCGCCATCATGGCGTTCTTCGGCGAGGTGATGGCCTTCGCCAAGGAGAACGGCGGCGATGAGGCACTGAAGCCCTTCATCACCCCGCTCTCGACCTCGCTCGGCCATCTCCAGCAGGCCACCACCTGGCTGATGCAGAATGCGATGGCGAAGCCGGACAATGCGGGAGCAGCCGCAACCGACTACCTGCATCTCTTCGGCTTCGTCGCGCTCGGCTACATGTGGGCGAAGATGGCGAAGGTGACGAATGCCAAGATTGCCGAGTCGGGCGCCACGCCCTATCTCTCCACGAAACTCGTCACCGGGCGCTTCTTCATGGAGCGGATGCTGCCGGAGACCGCGGCCAATCTCGCGCGCATCCAGTCCGGCTGCGCCACCATCATGGAATTGCCGGCGGAAGCGTTCTGAGCCTGCTTCCGCTGCCGTTTCCCAACAGCTTTCGAACATCACATCAGGAGGGCGTCATGCCTGAGGCATTCATCTACGATCACGTCCGCACCCCGCGTGGCCGCGGCAAGCCGGACGGCGCGCTGCACGAAGTGACCGCGCTCGCGCTCGCGACCGTGCCGCTGAAGGCACTGAAGGACCGCAACAACCTTCCCGAGGATTCGGTCGATGACGTCGTGCTCGGCGTTGTCGATCCCGTCGGCGAAGCCGGCTCCGACATCGCGCGCTTCGCCGCGCTCAAGGCCGGCCTCGGCGAAGCCGTGCCCGGCGTGCAGATCAGCCGCTTCTGCGCCTCCGGCCTCGACGCCGTGAACTTCGCCGCCGCACAGATCATGAGCGGTCAGCATGAGCTCGTGATCGGCGGCGGCGCCGAATCGATGAGCCGCGTCGGCATCGGCGCCTCCGGAGGCGCCTGGCCGGTGGATCCCTCGATCGCAGTGCCGGCCTATTTCATGCCGCAGGGTGTCTCGGCCGATCTGATCGCCACGAAATACGGCTTCTCGCGCGACGACGTCGATGCCTACGCCGTGCAGAGCCAGCAGCGTGCCGGCAAGGCCTGGGACGAGAGGCGTTTCGACAAGTCGGTGGTCCCGGTGAAGGACATCAACGGCCTCACCATCCTCGCCAAGGACGAGCACATGCGCCCCTCGACGACGATGCAGTCGCTGGCCCAGTTGCAGCCGTCGTTCACGATGATGGCGCAGATGGGCGGTTTTGACGGCGTCGCGATCCAGTCGCACCCGGAGATCGAGCGCGTCAACTACGTGCATCACGCCGGCAACTCATCCGGCATCGTCGACGGCGCCGGCGCCGTGCTGCTCGGCAGCAAGGAGGCAGGTGCCAAGTACGGCATGAAGCCGCGTGCAAAGATCCGCGCCTTCGCCAACATCGGCTCGGAGCCCGCGATGATGCTGACCGGTCCGGTCGACGTCACCGAAAAGTTATTCGCGCGCTCCGGCATGAAGAAGTCGGACATCGACCTGTTCGAGCTCAACGAGGCCTTCGCCTCCGTCGTGCTGCGCTACATCCAGGCCTTCGACATCGACAACGCCAAGATCAACGTCAATGGCGGCGCCATCGCGCTCGGCCATCCGCTAGGGGCGACCGGTGCGATGATTTTGGGCACCGTGCTCGACGAGCTCGAGCGCACCAACAAGTCCACCGCCCTCGTCACGCTGTGCATCGGCGGCGGCATGGGCACCGCGACCATCATCGAGCGGGTGTAACGAGCTGCCGTAGGGTGGGCAAAGCGAAGCGTGCCCATCACTGCTGTCTTCGCGAATGATGGTGGGCACGGCGCAAGAGCGCCTTTGCCCACCCTACGAGATCACAGTCAACCGCCGCGCCGAAGACTGGCTGCGGCACCGAGGAGCAACCAACATGTCGTACAAAAATTTCAAGGTTGAGACCGATTCCGACGGCATCGCGCTCGTCACCTGGGACATCCCGGGCCGTTCGATGAACGTGCTCGACGAGACCTCGACCAACGAGCTCGACGCGATCGTCAAGGCGACCACGGCAGACGCCGCCGTGAAGGGCGTCGTCATCACCTCCGCCAAGGAAGCGTTCTGCGCCGGCGCCGACCTGTCCATGCTCGAAGGCATGAACCAGGCCTACGCCAAAGTCTTGAAGGAGCAGGGCGAGACCGCGGCGAACCAGATGCTGTTCGAACAGAGCCGACGCTTCTCGCTGGTGCTGCGCTCGATCGAAACCTCCGGCAAGCCGTGGGCGGCCGCGATCAACGGCCTCGCACTCGGCGGTGGTTTCGAGATCACGCTGTGCTGCCACTATCGCGTCGCCGTGGAGAATCCCAAGACCCGCCTCGGCCTGCCGGAGGTCAAGGTCGGCCTGTTCCCCGGAGCCGGCGGCACGCAGCGCGTGCCGCGCCTGGTGCCGCCGCAGGACGCGATGACGATCCTGCTCAAGGGCGATCCTGTCACGGTCGACAAGGCCAAGGCGCTGAACCTGATCCACGCCATCGTTCCCGCCGCCGACCTCATCAAGGCCGCGAAGGATTGGATCAAGGGCGGCGGCAAGGCCGTCGCGCCCTGGGACGAAAAGGGCTTCAAGCTGCCCGGCGGCCCGGTGTTCTCCAAGGCGGGCATGATGATGTTCCCGGCCGGCAACGCGATCTACCGCCGCGAGACCTACGACAATTATCCGGCCGCGCGCGCGATCATGAGCTGCGTCTATGAGGGCCTGCAGCTGCCGATCGACGCCGCTTTGCGCGTCGAGTCGCGCTACTTCACCTCGGTGCTGCGCTCGAAGGAAGCGGCGGCGATGATCCGCAGCCTGTTCCTCTCGATGCAGGAGCTTAACAAGGGCGCGCGCCGTCCGAAGGACGTAGCCCCGACCAAGGTGAAGAAGATCGCCGTGATCGGCGCCGGTTTCATGGGCGCGAGCGTCGGCTACGTCTCAGCCCGTGCCGGCCTCGACGTCGTCCTGATCGACCGCGACCAGGAGAGCGCCGACAAGGGCAAGGCGCATGCGCAGAAGGTGATCGAGGAGCAGATCAAGAAGGGCCGCGCCAAGCCCGCCGATGCCGAAGCCCTGCTCGCGCGCATCACCCCGACGGCCGACTATGCCGCGCTTGGGGATGTCGACCTCGTCATCGAGGCCGTGTTCGAGGACCGCAAGGTCAAGGCGGAGACCTTCGCCAAGGCGCAGCAATATCTCAAGCCCGACGTGATCTTCGCCTCGAACACCTCGACGCTGCCGATCACCTCGCTGGCCGAGGCGTTCAAGGACCAGGGCAAGTTCATCGGCATCCACTTCTTCTCGCCGGTCGAGAAGATGATGCTGGTCGAGATCATCCTCGGCAAGAACACCGGCGATGTCGCGCTCGCGACCGCGCTCGACTACGTCCGGCAGATCGGCAAGACGCCGATCGTCGTGAACGACAGCCGCGGCTTCTTCGCCAACCGCTGCGTCGGCCGCTATGTCGCCGAAGGCAACGAGATGTTCCTGGAAGGCGTGCCGCCGGCAATGATCGAGAACTGTGCCAAGATGGCCGGCATGCCGGTCGGGCCGCTCTCGCTCTCGGACGAGGTCGCGCTCGATCTCGGTCTGAAGATCATGAAGGCGACCGAAACGGACCTCGGCCCCAACGCCATCAATCCCGAGCAGAAGAAGCTGATGGTGGAGATGGTCGAGAAGCAGGGCCGTCTCGGCCGCAAGAACAGCAAGGGCTTCTATGATTACCCCGAGAAGGGCAAGGGCCAGAAGAGCCTGTGGCCGGGTCTCTCCGCGCTGCAGCCGAAGCAGCTCGACCCCGACACGCTCGATATCGAGGAGTTGAAGCAGCGCTTCCTGGTGGTGCAGGCTGTGGAAGCCGCGCGCACGGTGGAGGACCACGTCATCACCGATCCGCGCGAAGCCGATGTCGGCTCGATCCTCGGCTTCGGCTTTGCGCCGTTCACCGGCGGCACGCTGTCCTACATCGACTTCATGGGCACGAGGACCTTCGTCGAGCTCTGCCACAAGCTGGAGGCGAAGTACGGCTCGCGCTTTACCCCGCCGAAGCTGCTGGAGGAGATGGCGGCGAAGGGTGAGACCTTCTACGGCCGCTTCGCGCCGAAGAAGGCGGCGGCCTGACGGCGCCTGTAGCCCGGATGGAGCGTGAGCGAAATCCGGGACAGCATCTCCTCGGATGCAGTCACCCGGATTGCGCTGCGCTCCATCCGGGCTACGCAGAAACAAAAGGCCGGATCATCGATCCGGCTTTTTTACTTTCAAATGAAAAGCGCTGGATCATCGATCCGGCCGATCTGTTTGCGCCTTGTCCAAATCGGTTATCGCCGCCCCGGCCGCGCCCGCTCGCTGGCACCGCTCTTGCTGATGGTCCACCGGATGGCCCATTGGCATTGAAGGTGTCCCGCAATGATCCCCACGGTGTCTCAGGACAGCGCAGCCGGCCTTGCGGTAAGATACGCTCCCCTATTGCTGCTGGGTCGGCCGTGGCCGCGCCGCAGGCTGCTCCGGCGGCGCAGAAAAATTCCTTCGTGGGTCGGCCTGGTCCTACTCGTTCTCGTCTTTGATATGGCGCTGGCCGTGCTTGCCTGGCTCGCCGTCGATCTCGTCCTGCATTGAGAGCTCCCCTCTGTGCACGTAGAACGTCGCCGCCAGATAGGCGATTTGGCCGGCAATCAGGCAGCCGACGACGATTGGAACGCCCGTCCAAAATCCAAAGCCTGAGGTCTGAAGGACCGTTGCCGCAAGGATCGCGGTCGCCGGCGAGACCAGCAATAGCGTCCAAACTCGGAAGAATAGCCCCGTCGCCAAGCCAGTGATCGAGCTCGCGAGCAGGAGGAGGAGTACCGTCGTCACAATAGCTTTCCGGTCCAGCGGTCTGCGTCATGTCCCGCGCTGAAGCTGAGCCAAGTGGATTGCTCTCACAAGGATGGCGACGCCCGCGGGGCGCATAACGCAGAGTTATTGTTAACCCCGACAATGCTCTAAAAATTGACGTCAGTGCGTCTCGAATCTTCTGAATTCGCGAATTGTGCAAGCAAAGAGCCGGATCATCGATCCGGCTTGTCGTCGTCCCGCCTGTCGTGCTCCGCGAACGGCGGACCAAAGCTCTTGCGCACCTTGGAGGCGAGGAAATCCAGCTTGTGGTGCTCGGAACTGTCGCGGGTCGGCGCCAGCGCCTTCGGCCAAAGCCTGATCGGCGGTCATCTGGACAATCACAGGGCCTTCGGTCACGATCTCACCGCCGTCGAGCCTAGCAGCGCAGGGACCTGGCCCCCAGGGTGCCCCCCAGGGGTTCAGCTTCAGATAATCCTCACCATTTCCGAGCTTCCAGGCGCTGATATCGAGCTTGACCAGCTCATCGGGCAGGCCGGCTTCCAGGAGCGCGATCTGGGGACAGCGAGCCGGCACCGGGTGAAGCGTACGGTTTCACGGAATTTCCTTCGCCTGATGCTTGGTTCGGCCGAAAGAACGACTACATGCCCCTGCTTGAAATAGTCAAGATTGATGCAGGTGCATCAAATGGAGTAAGAGACGGGCGACGAGCTTGAGCGGGACCATGAAACGCAAACCATCGACCGAGGCAACAGCCGCCTGGATCCGCCTGATGCGGGTGCAGAGCCGCGTGCTCGATTGCGTCGAGCAGGACTTGAAAAAGGCCGGCTTCCCACCGCTGGCCTGGTATGACGCGCTGCTCGAACTGTCGCGGGCGCCGTCGGGCGAGCTACGGCCGGTCGAACTCGAGCGGCAGATGCTGATTCCGCAATATTCTACCTCGCGGCTGATCGACCGCCTGGTCGACGAGGGCCTCGCCTCGCGGCGCGAATGCAAGATCGACAAGCGCGGTCAGTTCGTCGAGATCACGGAGGCCGGCCGCGAGTTGCAGAAGCGGATGTGGGGCGCGTATTCGGCTGCTATCGAGAAATATGTCGGTTCGAAACTGTCGGATGCCGACGCCGTCAAGCTCAGCAGTCTGCTCGATCGCCTGGGCTGCTCGTGCGGCGAGATGAAACTACCGCCTGCGGGCGTCAACGAAATCATGCCGTCGCGATGATCGCGCGGCAAACCCGCTCGTCCGCGCAACCGGTGGGTTCGCGGACCATCCCTGTCACCCGCGCGCGTTCGGTCGAAGCGCCCTTTGATTAGAGTTTGATATGGCGCGAGACCAGATCGATATGACGCCGCTGCAGTCACGCGACGAGCTCGTCGCGTGGTTCGAGGCCGGCTGCAAGGACCCGTCCGAATTCCGCATGGGCACAGAGCACGAAAAGACGCCGTTCACCCTCGACGGCCACCGTCCGGTGCCTTACGAGGGTGCGCGCGGCATCGGCGCGCTGCTCGAAGGCATGAAGCTCCTGCTCGGCTGGGAGCCGATCATGGAGAAGGGCAACATCATCGGCCTCTACGATGTCACCGGTGGCGGCGCGATCTCGCTCGAGCCGGGCGGACAGTTCGAGCTGTCGGGCGCACCGGTCGAGAACGTGCACCAGACCCAGGGCGAGTTGATGGCGCATCTTGCACAGGTGCGCGAGATCGCAACGCCGCTCGGCATCGGCTTCCTCGGGCTCGGCATGACGCCGTCCTGGTCGCGCGCCGACATCCCGGTGATGCCCAAGGGCCGCTACAAGATCATGACCAATTACATGCCGAAGGTCGGTCAGTACGGCCTCGACATGATGTACCGGACCTGCACCGTGCAGACCAATCTCGACTTCTCCTCCGAAGCCGACATGGTCAAGAAGCTGCGCGTCTCGCTCGCGCTCCAGCCGGTCGCGACTGCGCTGTTCGCCAATTCGCCGTTCACCGAGGGCAAGCCGAATGGCTTCCTCTCGTTCCGGTCAGAGATCTGGCGCGACACCGACAACGCGCGCGCCGGCATGATGCCGTGGGCGTTCGAGGACGGCATGGGGTTCGAGCGTTATGTCGATTACGCGCTCGACGTGCCCATGTATTTCGTCAAGCGCGGCGAGGAGTACATCGACGTGGCGGGCTCCTCGTTCCGCGCGTTCTTCGACGGCCGCAACAACAACCTTCCCGGCGAGCGTCCGACGCTGTCGGACTGGGCCAACCATCTCTCGACGATCTTCCCGGAAGTGCGGCTCAAGCGCTATCTCGAGATGCGCGGCTCCGACGGCGGCCCGTGGGGCCGCTTGCCGGCGCTGCCTGCATTCTGGGTCGGGCTGCTCTACGATGACGCTTCGCTCGATGCCGCCTGGGACATGGTGAAGCACTGGAGCGCGCATGAGCGTCAGGCGTTGCGCGACGACGTGCCGCGCTTCGGCTTCAAGGCGCGGATCAAGGACCGCTATCTGTTCGAGATCGCCAAGGAGTGCCTCGTTCTGGCACATGCCGGCCTGCGCCGGCGCGGCCGGATCGACCAGCTTGGCCGCGACGAGACCCGGCACCTCGAGCCGCTCGATCGCATCATCGATTCCGGCAGGACGCCGGCCGAGGAGATGCTGGAGAAGTTCAACGGTCCCTGGAAGGGCTCGGTGGAACGGGCCTACGCGGAGTACGCGTTCTAGACCTTGCTTGAGCATGAACTTCTCGGAAGACCGCGTCACACTTTGCGCTAACGCGGCCCTTCGGGTCCGGATCATGCTTTAGCCCAACGATCGGGATTTCAGCCGTTCATCGCCCATACAGGTTTACGGCGATCAAATGACCGGCTGAAAAAACCTGAGCGTCGTCAATAACTCGAAAGCTGTTCCGATGGGGAAGGGCCGCCTGTCCCGGGCCGTCATGGCCAGCGTCGTGGCATGTGCCACGCTGCTTTCGCTTGCAATTGCGAGCGTGCCGGCGCGTGCCCAGACGGCATTCGACCGGCCCGGCGGCGACTATTTCAGCACGCCGGTCACTTCGGGCGATCCTGAGGATTGCGCGCTGCTGTGCGAGCGTGATCGCCGCTGCCGCTCCTGGAGCTTCAATTATCCCGACGTCGAAGGCGGCCAGGCGGTGTGCTGGCTGAAGAATACCGTGCCGGCGCGCGTGCCGGGAAGTTGCTGCATCTCGGGGGTGCGCGGCGCCGGCGTAATCGAGCCGCGCGTCGAGGGCGTCGAGACGTCGATCGACCGTCCCGGCGGGGATTTGCGCAATTTCGAGCTCAAGGTCGGCGAAGGCGAGGAGACCTGCAAGGCCGCCTGCAGCGCCGACAACAAATGCCGCGCCTTCACCTATGCCCGCCCCGGCTACACCGGGCGCGAGGCGCGCTGCTTCCTGAAGAAGGAAATCAAGCCGCCGCGCCGCAAGCCGGGATTCACGTCGGGCGTGGTGCGGTAGGTTAGCAATCGTGCCCCGGGCGCGGCGCAGCACGAAGTGATGCGCTGCTGAACCGGGGCCCACGCAACACCGGAATCTATTGCGCCACGGGTCCCGGCTCTGCGCCGCATCGTTTCACGATGCGTCTTGTCCGGGACACGTGGGGCTCATGCGTCCGCCGCAATCACCGTGAGCTCCGGCCACAGCGCCTTCCATCGCGCGGCCTTCGCCTCGTAGTTGGCGATGGAAAAATTTGGCGCCCGGTTGGGCCGCACGATCAGCCTTGCGACGTCATCGAATCCGTGGGGTGCATAGACGTCGAAATTCCCATCAGCAGCGGGTCCGACACCCAGTTGCGTATTTTCCGTGAGGAAGCGGTCGATACCATCAGTCGAGCGCGTCAGCGGCGGATAGGGCAGGCCATGCTTGTCGGGGTACCACAGATGCACCCGCGCCTGGTTGCGGATCTCGACCTTGGCGCCGAGATGCGCGAGCCGCGCATGCAGGGTGCGGATGACTGCATCCTCCGCCTCCCATGAGGTATCAGGATCGAAATAGAATACGTCATAGTCGGCGATGCCGTGACTGATCGGACGGCCGGTGAGCACGTTCCACACCGTCTGCACCAGGCAACCTGCCACCAGCCAAGCATCCGGCAGCGCGAGGCGATGCAGCTCGTCCAGAATCGCGGCGTTGACCGGATTGCGCAAGGCAAGATCGACGAATTCGTCTCTTCTCACCCAACGACCAATCAATGCACGGCGGTGAAGAACCGTGCCAGCCTGAACCCGGACAGCCAGGTCCACACCGGCTGGCCGCGTATGCCGAGATCCCAGGAGCCGACCACCGCATCCGCACGGCCGATCAGATTGTCGATCGGCAATAGGCCGACGCCGCCGGAGCGCAGCGGCACGCGGCTGTCGGCGGAATTGTCGCGGTTGTCGCCGAGCACGAAGAGGTGGCCGGCCGGTACCGTCACTTCGGGCGTGTTGTCGAGCGGACCGCTGTCGCGCATCTTGAAGATCAGATGGGAGACGCCGTTCGGCAGTGTCTCGACATAGCGAGAGGCGGGCTCGCTGCCGCCATGGTCGTCCTCGGCGGCGCCGACGCCATCGGGCTTCAGCTCGGCGGGGCGGTCGTTGATGAAGAGCTGGCCCTGCCGCATCTGGATGCGGTCGCCGGGCAGCCCCACCACGCGCTTGACCCAGGCCTGCGAGCGATCGCCGGGCCAGCGGAAGACCACGACGTCACCGAGCTTCGGCGTCTCCGCGAAGACGCGGCCGCTCTCGGGCAGGCTGATCTGAATCGGCAGCGACGAGGTGCCGTAGCCATAGGGGAATTTCGAGGCGAGCAGCGCATCGCCGATCAAGAGCGTCGGCTCCATCGAGCCCGACGGCACGTAGAACGGCTCGGCGAGCGCGCCCTTGGCGATGAAGACCGCGGCGACGATGCCGGCGAGCTGCACGAGTTGCCCACCCCAGCCGCTGCTTTTCCGTTTCGGGGTGACGGTTGCTTTCTCAACGCTCATGCGCCCGTTCCACCCACAGTGATACGCTCCATCAGCAGCGATGGCTGGCCGACGCCGACAGGGACGCCCTGACCGTTCTTGCCGCAGGTCCCGATGCCGGTATCGAGCGCAAGATCGTTGCCGATCATGCGGATGCGATGCAGGTCGGTCGGCCCGTTGCCGATCAGCATGGCGCCCTTCAGCGGCGCGCCGATCTTGCCGTTCTCGATCTTGTAGGCCTCGGTGCACTGGAACACGTATTTGCCCGAGGTGATATCGACCTGGCCGCCGCCGAAATTCGCGGCGAACACGCCGTTCTTCACTGAGCTAAGGATCTCGGCCGGATCGCGATCGCCCGCGAGCATGTAGGTGTTGGTCATGCGCGGCATCGGCACATGGGCATAGCCCTGGCGGCGGCCGTTGCCGGTCGGCTTCATGTTCATCAGCCGCGCGTTCTGACGATCCTGCATGTAGCCGACGAGGATGCCGTCCTCGATCAGCACGGTGCGATTGGTCGGCGTGCCCTCGTCATCGATCGACAACGAGCCGCGCCGCGAGGCGATGGTGCCGTCATCGACCACGGTGACGCCCTTGGCCGCGACCTGCTGGCCCATCAGGCCCGCAAACGCCGACGTCTTCTTGCGGTTGAAGTCGCCTTCGAGACCATGGCCGACCGCTTCATGCAGCATCACGCCGGGCCAGCCGGCACCGAGCACGACGTCCATCTCGCCGGCCGGCGCCGGAATCGATTCCAGGTTGACAAGCGCCTCGCGCAGCGCGCCGTCGGCGGCCTCGCGCCAGCTCCTGCTCTCGATGAATTCGGCATAGCCGGCACGACCGCCATAGCCCTTGCTGCCGCTCTCCTGGCGGTCGCCCTGGCCGGCGACGACGGAGATGTTGACGCGCACCAGCGGACGGATGTCGCGATAGCTCTCGCCGTCGGGCCGCAGGATCTCGACGACCTGCCAAGTCGCGCCGAGACTCACGCTGACCTGCCGCACCCGCGGATCCTTGTCGCGCAGGTAAGCGTCGATCTCGGCGAGCAGCTTGACCTTGGTCTCGAACCCCGGCGCATCCAGCGGATTGTCATCGCCATAGAGCCGCACGTTGGTATGCGCCGGCGGCGCGGCGAAGCTGCCCGAGTAGCCGCCGCGCACGGCTGCGACTGCGTCGGCGGCGCGAATCAGCGCCGGCAGCGATACGTCGGAGGAATGCGCGTAACCCACCGCGTCATCCTTGACGGCGCGTAGGCCAAACCCCTGCGAGGTGTCGTAGGTCGCCTGCTTCAGCCGCCCATTGTCGAACATCAGCGCTTCGGTCTGGCTGTATTCCAGGAACAGTTCGCCGTCGTCGGCGCCCGAAAGCCCGCGCGCGATCTCGTGGCGAACCTGGTCGCGGTCGAGATTGGCACGGTCGAGCAGGGAGGTTGTGGCAGGGTTGGTCATGCGTCCGTCCATTAGCGGAAGATGTGGGGCAAGATAATGGTTTCGGACCGGTTCCGCGAGGGCGCGAAGCCTCACATTACGGAAACAATAGAATCGCCAGCGTCAGCCGCCGCTACGGCAGTTTGTCATAACCCTCGCCGAGCCCGTTCAGGCTGAGCGGGAAGCCGATGCCTTCTTCGGGGGTCTCGAAGATGATGAAGGTCGCGGTCTTGGCGCTGCGGAGCTGGCCGAGCAGCTTGTCTTCCAGGACGACCTCGGCGACGCAGCCGTTGGGGAGGCAGCGGACGAAGCCGGCGCGGCCGACGTCCTGGTTGTCGAGCTTGAGGCCGAGGCCGGAGGGCAACAGCACCCCGAGCGGGGCGACCACGCGCATCAGGCGGCTCTTCTGGTCGGCGGTCTTGAGCACGATCACGGTCAGGCCGGCATTGGAGCGGTCTTCCGCCACCACGCTCTGGATCAGGGCGCATTGCTCGGTCTGGGCGCCGGGCGGGGTGTCGCAGCGGATCTGCCAGTCGCCATGGACGGAGCGGACCGCGCCCTGCGCATGGGCAAGCCCCGGAAGCGCCAGCAGGACGATCGCAGCCACGAGGGCGGCCAGCGCCGGGAGGCCGTTCGCCGGCCTTGCCATCGATCTCGAAAGCCCCATCGGGTCGGTCCCTCTGCTCGCCTTCCTCGCTCGCGCCTGGCGGACTGATCTGGCGGACTGATACGGAAATGACGGCGTCTTGAAGGCGATTCCCAAGCAAATTCCGCGCCGCCCACAACCGCATCGCCCGCACGAATCAGGCTCCTGCGCGGCTGTCTGCCAGTGCCTACCGCGGGCAACTCCGCTGTCAAGCCGCAGCATCCCGGGAAGCGGTATTTTTGTCTGATGTTACTGGGAAATATCTTGCCGGTGATGGCTGGCAGACCAGGCTCAAGACTGCATTGCGATAGATCAAGAATTATGGTTTGAGAGGCTTGATTTCGCGTTCTAGCGATCTGGCCCCAATTCCTCTTAGAGGTATTCTTGCGTGGCGGTTTGTCGGACTGGCGGGTCGAATAAGCGTTTCCCGGAAACAGGGGAGCGCACTTGGGGTGATTTCGTAAGGGGAGCGCGAACGGCATGAGGATGTCGATGGGTCGGGTGGGCCGGCAATTGCTGGGATTGGCCACCATCGCCTTGGTGGCGGCGGGCGTCACGCTAGCGACGGGTGGTGCGGCATTCGCCGAGCTCGGGCAGCCGGCGCCGTGGGAGTGGACGCTCCAGCAGTCCGGTTCCCCCGTGATGGACAACATCGTCTGGTTCCACAACTTCCTGTTCGTGCTGATCACGCTGATCACGCTGTTCGTCCTGGCGCTGCTTGTGATCGTGGTCATCAAGTTCAACGCGAAGGCCAATCCGGTGCCGTCGCGGACCACGCACAACACGCTGATCGAGGTAGCCTGGACGCTCGTTCCGGTGCTGATCCTGGTCGGCATCTCGGTGCCCTCGTTCCGGCTTCTGTTCCTGGAGCTCGACGTGCCGAAGGCGGATCTGACCATCAAGGCGACCGGCAAGCAGTGGTACTGGTCCTATGCCTATCCCGATAACGGCAAGTTCGAGTTCGACTCGCTGATGGCGCAGGACAAGCAGCCGCGCCTGCTCGGCGTCGACAACGAGATGGTGGTGCCGGTCAACAAGGTGATTCGCGTCCAGACCACCGGCGCCGACGTCATCCATGCCTTCGCGGTGCCGGCTTTCGGCATCAAGATCGACGCCATCCCGGGCCGCCTGAACGAGACCTGGTTCAAGGCCACCAAGACCGGCATGTACTACGGTCAGTGCTCGGAACTGTGCGGCAAGGATCACGCCTTCATGCCGATCGCCGTGCGCGTGGTGAGCGACCAGGAGTTCGCCTCCTGGGTCGAGACGGCGAAGAAGAAATATGCGAGCGGCGGCACCAGCACCTACGCCTCCGCGGCCGGCCCGACGCAGTAAGCGTCGGGTGACGGCTTGAGGGACTGAAAGCGACAAAGGGCGGGACCTTCAAAGGTCCGAATGGGACGCAAGGCAGGATTTGAAAATGGCAACGAGCGCAGCGGCACACGGCGATCACGCGCAAGCCCACGGACATGACGAGCACGCCCATCCGACCGGGTGGCGGCGCTACGTCTATTCGACCAATCACAAGGACATCGGCACGATGTACCTGATCTTCGCGGTCATCGCCGGCATCATCGGTGCCGCGATGTCGATCGCGATCCGGGCCGAGCTGATGTATCCGGGCGTGCAGGTCTTCCACGAGGCGCACACCTACAACGTCTTCGTGACCTCGCACGGCCTGATCATGATCTTCTTCATGGTCATGCCCGCGATGATCGGCGGGTTCGGTAACTGGTTCGTGCCGCTGATGATCGGCGCGCCCGACATGGCGTTCCCGCGCATGAACAACATCTCGTTCTGGCTGCTGCCGGCCTCCTTCGCGCTGCTGCTGATGTCGACCTTCGTCGAGGGCGAGCCGGGCTCCAACGGCGTCGGGGCGGGTTGGACCATCTACGCGCCGTTGTCGACCTCGGGCCATCCCGGCCCGGCGGTCGACTTCGCGATCCTGTCGCTGCACCTCGCCGGTGCCTCCTCGATCCTGGGCGCGATCAACTTCATCACCACGATCTTCAACATGCGCGCGCCGGGCATGACGCTGCACAAGATGCCGCTGTTCGTGTGGTCGATCCTGGTGACGGTGTTCCTGCTGCTGTTGTCGCTGCCGGTGCTCGCCGGTGCGATCACCATGCTGCTCACCGACCGCAATTTCGGCACGACGTTCTTCGCGCCCGACGGTGGCGGCGACCCCGTGCTGTTCCAGCATCTGTTCTGGTTCTTCGGTCACCCGGAGGTCTACATCCTGATCCTGCCCGGCTTCGGCATGATCAGCCAGATCGTCTCGACCTTCTCGCGCAAGCCCGTGTTCGGCTATCTCGGCATGGCCTACGCCATGGTCGCGATCGGCGGCATCGGCTTCGTGGTGTGGGCGCACCACATGTATACGGTCGGCATGTCATCGGCGACGCAGGCCTATTTCGTCGCCGCCACGATGGTCATCGCCGTCCCGACCGGCGTGAAGATCTTCTCCTGGATCGCCACGATGTGGGGCGGCTCGATCGAATTCCGCGCGCCGATGATCTGGGCGGTGGGCTTCATCTTCCTGTTCACGGTCGGCGGCGTCACCGGCGTCGTGCTGGCGAACGCGGGTGTCGATCGCGTGCTCCAGGAAACCTACTACGTCGTCGCGCACTTCCATTACGTGCTGTCGCTCGGTGCGGTGTTCGCGATCTTCGCCGGTTGGTACTACTGGTTCCCGAAGATGTCGGGCTACATGTACAATGAGTGGATCGCCAAGCTGCACTTCTGGGTCACCTTCGTCGGCGTCAACCTGGTGTTCTTCCCGCAGCACTTCCTCGGCCTGTCGGGCATGCCGCGACGCTATGTCGATTATCCCGATGCCTTCTCGGGCTGGAATCTGGTCTCGTCGCTCGGCTCCTACATCTCGGGCTTCGGCGTGCTGATCTTCCTCTACTGCGTCCTCGACGCCTACATGAAGAAGGTGCCGGCCGGTAACAATCCCTGGGGTGCCGGCGCGACCACGCTGGAGTGGACGCTGTCCTCGCCGCCGCCCTTCCACCAGTTCGAAGTGCTGCCCCGCGTGCAGTAAGCCATCTCCCGCGGCGCCCGTGACGGGCGCCGCGGCGCTATAACGAAGCGAGTAGATCTAAGTGTCCGTCATCGACCACAATGCCATCGACATCAATCCCCGCATCTCCGAGGCGGAGGTCGGCGACTACATCGCGCTGCTCAAGCCGCGGGTGATGTCGCTGGTGATCTTCACCGCGCTGGTCGGGATGGCGATGGCGCCGGGACACTTCCACCCCGTGCTGGCGATCACCTCGCTGCTCTGTATCGCGGTCGGTGCCGGCGCCTCCGGGGCGCTCAACATGGCGCTCGAAGGCGACATCGACGCCAAGATGTCGCGCACGGCGAACCGGCCGATCCCGCGCGGCCGCATCACCCGTCCCGAGGCCATGACGTTCGGCATGACGCTCGCCTTCTTCTCGGTGATGACGCTCGGCATCCTGGTCAACTGGATTGCGGGCGCGCTGCTCGCCTTCACAATCTTCTTTTACGTCGTGATCTACACGATGTGGCTGAAGCGCTGGACCGCGCAGAACATCGTGATTGGCGGCGCGGCCGGCGCCCTGCCGCCGGTGGTGGCCTGGGCTGCGGTGACGGGTACGGTCGACGTCGAGCCGCTGCTGCTGTTCGCCATCATCTTCTTCTGGACCCCGCCGCATTTCTGGGCGCTGGCGCTGTTCCGCTCCGACGATTACGCGCGCGCCGGCATTCCGATGCTGCCCAACGTCGCCGGTCCCGACGCGACGCGGCTGCAGATCCTGCTCTACACCATCGTAATGATCGCGGTTGCCGCTGCCCCCTGGGCGCTCGGCTATTTCGACGCGGTCTACGGCATCGTGTCGCTGATCCTCGGCGCCGGCATGCTGGTGCTCGCGATCAACGTCTATATGCGCCGCGAACGCAGCCAGTCGCTGCGCGCGACCCGCAAGCTGTTTGCATTCTCGATCCTGTATCTGTTCGCGCTGTTCGCGACCCTGCTGGCCGAGGTCGTGTATCGGGCGCTTGCCCCGATGGTAGGGGGCGCATGATCACAGCGATGGCTGACAAACCCGAGCCAGATGGAATCGTCCTCACCGAGGCGCAGCAGAAGAGCCGTCGTCATCGTTCGATCGCAATCGCGCTCGCGCTCGGCGTGCTCGTGGTGCTGTTCTTCGCCGTCACCATGGTCAAGGGACCGGCAGTGCTAGTGCGGCCGATGTAGGAAACATGGATCACGAGCCGACCATATCGCGGGATCAGAGCCGGACGGCCACGAAGGGTCGTTTCGGTGGCCTTGGTTTCGGTGGCCTTGGCCGCGACGCGCTGGTCGCCTCGATCTGCGGCGGCGTGGTCGCGCTGATGGTCGGTGCCTCCTACGCAGCGGTGCCGTTCTACAACTGGTTTTGCCGTACCACCGGATTCAACGGCACGACGCAGGTTGCGACCTCGGCGCCGGCCAATGGCCCGATCGCGCGGAAGATCTCGGTGCGTTTCGACTCCAACGTCGCGCCCGGCCTGCCATGGAAGTTCGAGCCGGAGCAGAGCGAGATCGAGGTCAATATCGGCCAGGTCGTGACTGTCTTCTACACCGTGACCAATCAGGCCGCGCGCACCACTGCGGGCCAGGCCGCCTACAACGTCGCGCCGCTGACGGTCGGCTCCTACTTCCAGAAGATCAACTGCTTCTGCTTCACCGAGCAGACCATGGCGCCCGGCGAGAAGCGCGAGATGCCGGTCGTGTTCTACGTCGATCCCTCGATCGCCGAGGACCGCGAGAATGACGGGCTGAATACGATCACGCTGTCCTACACGTTCTATCCGGTGCGCGATCCCGTGGTGAAGCCGCTCGCCGCCAGCGAGGACGACAAGCGCAAGGGAAATCTTTGACCGCCGGGCTGACGCTCATGCGGTTGGAAACAAGGGGATAAGTGCCTGATAGGCACGGGATTGAGGAGAGAGACGGAAATGGCCACGGCGCACACCAAGCATCACGACTATCACCTGGTCGATCCCTCTCCCTGGCCGGCCGTCGGCTCGCTGTCGGCTTTCATCATGGCGGTCGGCGCGATCGCCTGGATGCACCACATGTTCTCCGCGGCGCCGATCGTGTTCGGCGTCGGCACCGTCGGCGTGCTCTACACCATGGCGAGCTGGTGGGCCGACGTGATCAAGGAAGCCCAGTACAAGGGCGACCACACCCGCGTCGTGCAGCTGCATCACCGCTACGGCATGATCCTGTTCATCGCCTCCGAGGTGATGTTCTTCGTCGCCTGGTTCTGGGCCTATTTCAACGCCGCGCTGTTTCCGGCCGACGCGGTCCACGCCACCCGCGATGCGGTGTTCGGCTGCGGTCTCGGCACCCAGCCCGGTGCCTGCTCGGTCCCCGGCACCTGGCCGCCGAAGGGCATTGAGACTTTCGATCCCTGGCATCTGCCGCTGCTGAACACGCTGATCCTGCTGACGTCAGGCACCACCGTGACCTGGGCGCACCATGCGCTGCTCGAGAACGACCGCCAGGGCCTGAAATACGGCCTGATCCTCACCGTTCTCTTGGGCGCGCTCTTCACTTGCGTGCAGGCCTATGAGTACAGCCACGCGGCGTTCTCCTTTGCCGGCAACGTCTATGGCGCGACCTTCTTTATGGCGACCGGCTTCCACGGCTTCCACGTGCTGGTCGGCACCATCTTCCTGCTGGTCTGCCTGTTCCGCGCCTATGCCGGCCACTTCACGCCGAAGCAGCATCTCGGCTTCGAATTCGCCGCCTGGTACTGGCACTTCGTCGACGTGGTCTGGCTGTTCCTGTTCCTCTGCATCTACGTCTGGGGACGCGGCGCCGAGACCATGGCCCACGCTGCGCACTGAGCCCATCGAACCGATCAGAAAGGGCGGCCGGAGGGCCGCCCTTTCGCGTTACGGCCGCCGGAAGTTTCGGCGGAAACTGTGATAGAGTCCGCCATCATGAACGACAGCGCCGGCACACCCCAGTCCGAAACCACCGTCCTGCAAAGCGCGATGCGCGGGCTTGCCTGCAAATGCCCGCGCTGCGGCCAGGGCAAGCTTTATGCGGGCTTCCTGACGCTCGCGCCCGCTTGCGACCGCTGCGGCCTCGATTACGCTTTCATCGATTCCGGCGACGGTCCGGCGATCTTCATCATCATGCTCGCCGGCGCCATCGTCGTTGGCTGCGCGCTCGTGGTCGAGGTCAAGTACCAGCCGCCGTTCTGGCTGCATGCGGCGCTCTGGCTGCCGCTGATCCTCGCCACCACGCTGTTGCCGCTGCGTGCGATGAAATCGCTGCTGATCGCGCTGCAATTCCATCACAAGGCGGCGCCGGGCCGGTTGGTCGATCGCGCGAAATGAACGAGCCTGCGCGCAAGGGCCGCGTGGCCGGCTTCGCGCTGTTCACGCTGTTCCTGACGGCTGTGTTCGTCGCGCTCGGTGTCTGGCAGTTGCAGCGCCGGACAGCCAAGCACGAGCTGATTGCGGCACTCACCGAACGGCTTGCGGCGGCGCCGATGGCGCTGCCGCCGTCTGCGCAATGGGCCGCGCTGAACCCTGCCCGCGATGAATTCCGCCGCGTCAGCTTCACCGCGACCTATGCAGCCCTGCCCGATGCGATGGTCTATTCCTCCGGCTCCGTGGTGCGCAAGGACGCTTCCGGCCCGGGCACCTGGGCGTTCCTGCCGGCTCGGCTCCCGGGTGGCGAGACGGTCGTGATCGATGCGGGCTTCGTCGAGAACACGATGCAGGACCGCGGCGTCGAGGATCGCGCGGTGAAGAAGCTCGTCACGGGCCAACCGGTGGTGCTCACCGGCTATCTGCGCTTTCCCGAGGCGCCAATCTGGCTGACGCCGGCGGAGAATCGCGACAAGCGGCTCTGGTTCGTGCGCGATCATCTTGGAATCGCAAGCGCGCTCGGCTGGGGCGCGGTTGCGCCGTTCTATATCGACCTCGAGCAGCCCGCGCCCGCGAACGGCATTCCGCGTCCGGGCCCGCTCGAAGTGAATCTGAAGGACGACCATCTGCAATATGCTGTCACCTGGTTCACGCTTGCAGGCGCCGTGCTGATCGCCTTCGCCGTCTGGGTGAGAGGCCGGCGGCAGAGCTGAGCTTCATGCAGATACTTCGAGAGAGCCCGGTATCGCCCGGGGTTTATTATTCAGCGCATATTCACGAGTGTGATCCTAAGCCGCCGGTATTTTCCGCGGCAGACAGGATTGCGTCGTGAGCGATTTCGACCAGATGGGAATTGTCGTCGATTGGGTGGACGCCTGCCGGAAGGGCGACCTCACGACCCTGCTCGACCTCTATGCGGACGATGCGCAGCTCGAATGCACGTGTAACGGCACGCGGCGCTACCGCGGCCGGAGCGAGATCGAGGCCTATTGGCTGCCGCGGCTCAGCGCCTTCTCGTCGGCAGGTTTCGGTCTGGAGGAGATCCATCCCGCGCCCCACGGCATCAATCTCGAATATTCCGTCGCCGGCGCGCTGCGCATTCAGGCCTCGTTCCGCTTCGGCCCGGATGGCAAGATTCACAGCACGCTGTGCGAACCGGCGCGACAGAACGCGCATGACGGCTGCGCGTGTTAGCCTGATGATGGCGCGTCCCGCGTCGGCTTGGCCGGAAGGCGGCAGCGCACGTAAGTTCGCCCGTCCACGCGCAACAGGGACAGCGATCCGCTGAGCGCACGCACGCGCTCCTGCATGCCGGTCAGGCCCCGGCCGAAGATGTTGTCTGCAGGAAAACCGCCGCCATCGTCGGAGATCTCGACGACGAGCGTCTCGCCGGCGACGGTCGCATGCACATGGGCGTTGCTGGCCCTGGCATGGCGAAGCACGTTGGTCAGTGCCTCCTGGATCAACCGATACACGGTCTGAGCCAACGGCCCGTCGATCACGTTCAGATCGGCATCGATCGTGTCCGTCAGGATGATATGCGGTGCCTGCTTGCGAAAGTTCCGGAGCAGGGTCTGCACGCTGGTCGAAAGGCCCAGTTCCTCGATATAGAGCGGCCGCAGCCGGTCGAGGATCCGGCGGCTGGTCTGCTGGAGTGCCTCGACCGATTGCAGCAGATCCTGCGCCGAATTGCCGAGATTTCCCACTGGCTGGGAGACCTCGACCAGCGCGATCGTGCCGGCACGGATGCTGAACAGCAGCGGTCCGAGCTCATCGTGCAGTTCGCGGGCGAGATCGCGCCGCTCGTCGTCCTGGAGCGACACCAGGCGGTGCATCAGATCGCGATTGTCCCGGCTCAATTGCGCCAACGTTGCGGCCAGCGCATTCGCCTCCTCGCAGCCTTGCCGAATTTCCGGCGGACCTCCGACCGGAATCGGCCTGGTGTAGTCGCCCCGTCGTATTCGCGTGAGACCTTCGCTGAGATGTTGCAGGGGGCGCAGGACAGCTCCCGCCAAGACATAGGCGGTCGTGCCGGTAAGAACCATCAGCACGGTGACCAGGCTGGCCAACGCAAGAAAGCCGATCCATTTCTCGAACAGATCGGCAGCCATGTCCGGCAGGAATACGATGTCGCCGATACGTCTGCCGTCGATCATCACCGCGGATGCCGCCTGCATGTCGGGGATGGCGAGAAGGTCGATGAACCATTGCGGCACGCCATGCGGCTTGCGCAGGTCGTCCTTCGGCGACGGCGTGGGACCTGCTTCCACGGCACGGAATTGGATATCGGAGGAGGTGTCCAAAGAATGGGCAAAGGCGTCGAGCGTCTGCCGTGGATTGTCCGATGCGCGCAGGGTGTTGTTGAGCGCGGCGGCGATGGCCTCTGTCGAGCGCCGTCGCGGCTCGTTCTCCTCCGCCAATTGGCCCGTCGCGAATATCCGGAGCAGCACGCCACCCAGGATCAGCGCCGCGAGAAAGCTGGCGCCGAGCGGAAGAAACAGTTGCGTTCGGAACGAAAGTCGTTGCCACATTAGGTCAATTCTAACGCGCATCGGCGGGATTTGCTCTTTCCATTTATTCCCGCGGGTCTATGAGTCGAAAAACACGAGAGTGCGCGATGCAAGATACCGCCAAGCTGGCGACCAGGGTCCTGATCGTCGACGACCATCCCGTGGTGCTGTCGGGTTGCCGCACCCTGTTCGCTTCCGACCATTCAATTCGCATTGACGAAGCGACCGATGCCAAATCCGGACATCGCGCTTATGTCAGCAAGCGGCCCGACGTCACCGTGATCGACATCAGCCTGCCCGATGTCTCCGGCTTCGAGCTGATGCGACGCATCCGCAAGGACGATCCCGACGCCAAGATCATCATGTTCAGCATGAACGACGATCCGGCCTTCGTGGTGCGGGCAGTCGAGCTTGGGGCGCAGGGCTATGTCTCCAAGGGCGATGATCCCAGGATCCTGCTGAAAGCAGTGCGCAAAGTGGTCGCGGGCGACAATTTCATCTCGCCACAGCTTGCGGAGGCCGTGACGTTTTCCGGCGCGGCGATCAAGGCCAATCCGGCCTCGCAGATGACGCCGCGGGAGCTCGAAATTCTCCGCCTGCTTGGACGCGGCGACAAGATCGTCGAGGTCGCCGAGGCGCTCGGCATCTCCTACAAGACGGTCGCCAACACCACATCCCTGCTCAAGCAGAAGCTGGGCGCCAAGAACCACTCCGACCTGATCCGGATCGCGGTGGAAATCGGGATGAATTGACCTTCTGCCAGCGACCGAACCGGCTGCTCCAGGATGCAGCGGTTCGGTCGACGGATCGACGCCGCCGTTGGCCGGGCAATGCATGAACAACGGGCTGGCGCCCATCCGCGGACACAATGGGTCGAGGCTGCATTCGTTCCTGTGACGGGCAAGATTTCGGGAAAAAGCGGCATTTGGCGGCTGGACTTGGCCGTCCTGCAGCTCCCGGGGCTCGAAGTGGGTCGGGAAGAATAGGAACATTTTTCGGCGCGCGTGGTTTTGTCCCTTGACGATTTCGTGACAGGCGACGAAAGCTTGTCGGAACAGTTTTGGCGGTCGGCGACCCCGACGAGTTAAACCGGTCTGCACACAACGACAGACCTTCCAAGAGAAGGGCTGCGGCAATGCCGCAGCCCTTTTTCGTTGGGCGAGGGGGCCGGAAGAGCGGTTTCCCGATGCCGCAAAACACTTTATGGTGGCCCAAAGCCTCTGGCTGTTAGCAAGTAGTTTCGTAAAATCAAAGGCTTAAGGATCGAGCCTCGGCTCGCCCTGCCTTTGGAGGGCAGTTTGACTCGTTATATCTCGACCCGGGGCGAGGCCCCCGAACTCGGCTTCTGTGACGTGATGCTGACCGGGCTTGCCCGCGACGGTGGCCTGTATGTGCCGGCGACGTGGCCGCAGCTCCAGACCGAGACGATCGCCGGCTTCTTCGGTCGTCCCTATTGGGAGGTCGCGGTCGATGTGATTCGCCCCTTCGTCGGCGGCGAGATCTCGGACGCCGAGCTCGGCCGCATGGCGAACGAGGCCTATGCCACCTTCCGCCATCCCGCGGTGGTGCCGCTGCGCCAGATGTCGCCGCATCAGTTCGTGCTGGAGCTGTTCCACGGTCCGACGCTCGCCTTCAAGGACGTGGCGATGCAGCTGATCTCGCGGCTGATGGACCATGTGCTCGCCAAGCGCGGCCAGCGCACCACCATCGTGGTCGCGACGTCAGGCGATACAGGCGGCGCCGCGGTCGAAGCCTTTGCCGGACTCGAGAATGTGGACCTCATCGTGCTGTTTCCGCACGGCCGCATCTCCGAGGTGCAGCAGCGGATGATGACGACGACGGGCGCGGCCAATGTGCACGCGCTCGCCATCGAAGGCACGTTCGACGATTGCCAGGCGCTCGTGAAGGGGATGTTCAACAACCATCGCTTTCGCGATGCGACCTCGCTGTCCGGCGTCAATTCCATCAACTGGGCGCGCATCGTCGCCCAGGTGGTCTATTACTTCACCTCCGCCGTTGCCGTCGGTGCGCCGGCGCGCGCGGTCGATTTCGTCGTGCCGACAGGCAATTTCGGCGACATCTTCGCCGGCTATGTCGCCAAGCGCATGGGGCTGCCGGTGCGCACCCTGCGCATCGCCGCCAACGTCAACGACATCCTGGCGCGCACGCTGAAGACTGGAATTTACGAGGTGCGCGAGGTGCACGCGACGGCGTCGCCGTCGATGGACATCCAGATCTCCTCGAATTTCGAGCGGCTGCTGTTCGAGGCCAACCGCCGCGATGCAGCAGGCGTGCGCCGTCTGATGGAGTCGCTGAAGCAGTCCGGACGTTTCGTGTTGCCCGATGCGACGCTCGCCGCGATCCGCGAGGAGTTCGATGCCGGGCGCGCCGACGAGACCGAGACTGCCGCTGCGATCCGCGCCGCCTGGCGCGAAGCAGGCGAACTGGTCGATCCTCATACGGCCGTGGCGCTCGCCGTCGCGGACCGCGACACCACGGACACGAAGGTGCCGAGCATCGTGCTCTCCACCGCCCATCCGGCCAAATTCCCCGAGGCTGTCGAGGCGGCCTGCGGCCAGCGGCCGCAACTGCCGGCCTGGCTCGACGGCCTGATGACCAAATCCGAACACATGAGGGTGATGAAGAACGATCAGGCCGAGGTCGAGCGGTTCGTGCTGTCGGTCAGCCGCGCCGCAAAGCAGGGAGTTGCCGGATGAGTGTCGAGATGTCCAAGCTTGCCTCCGGCCTGACCGTCGTCACCGACGAGATGTCTCATCTCGAAACTTCGGCGCTCGGCGTCTGGGCCGGTGTCGGCGGACGCGACGAAAAACCCAACGAGCACGGCATCTCGCATCTGCTTGAGCACATGGCGTTCAAGGGCACGACGAAGCGCTCTTCGCGCCAGATCGTCGAGGAGATCGAGGCGGTCGGCGGCGACCTCAATGCCGGCACCTCGACCGAGACCACGTCCTATTACGCGCGGGTGCTGAAGGCCGACGTGCCGCTCGCGCTCGATGTGCTCGCCGACATCCTCGCCAATCCCGCCTTCGAGCCCGACGAGCTGGAGCGCGAGAAGAACGTCATCGTGCAGGAGATCGGTGCCGCGCAGGACACGCCCGATGACGTCGTGTTCGAGCATCTGAACGAGCTCTGCTATCCCGACCAGCCGATGGGCCGTTCCCTGCTCGGCACGGCCAAGACGCTGCGCGCCTTCAACCGCGACATGCTGCGCGGCTATCTCTCGACGCATTACCGCGGGCCCGACATGGTGGTGGCGGCGGCCGGCGCGGTCGATCACAAGCAGGTCGTCGCCGAGGTCGAGAGACGCTTTGCGAGTTTCGAGGGGACGCCGGGGCCGAAGCCGCAGACCGCCCAGTTCGGCAACGGCGGCACCAAGGTGGTGCATCGCGAGCTCGAGCAGGCGCATCTGACGCTGGCGCTGGAAGGCGTGCCGCAGAGCGACCCGTCGCTGTTCTCGCTCCAGGTCTTCACCAACATTCTCGGCGGCGGAATGTCGTCGCGGCTGTTCCAGGAGGTGCGTGAGAAGCGCGGCCTCTGCTACTCCATCTACACCTTCCACGCGCCCTACACCGACACCGGCTTCTTCGGCCTCTACACCGGCACCGATCCGGCCGACGCGCCGGAGATGATGGAGGTCGTGGTCGACATCATGAACGATTCGGTGGAGACGCTGACCGAGGCCGAGATCGCCCGGGCCAAGGCGCAGATGAAGGCGGGTCTCCTGATGGCAATGGAGAGCTGCTCCTCCCGTGCCGAGCAGCTCGCCCGGCATGTGCTCGCCTATGGGCGGCCACAGACGGCGCAGGAACTGGTGGCCCGGATCGACGCCGTCAGCATCGAATCGACGCGGGACGCGGCGCGTGCACTGCTGTCGCGGAGCCGGCCCGCCGTTGTCGCATTGGGCAGTGGCAGGGGTCTGGACACGGCGGTATCTTTCGCGGAAGGATTGACCCGGGCGCGCGCCAAGGCGCGGTTGCATTAGGAGCCGCGCTACGGCCAGACCGCCCCGGAAAGCATCACCATGGCCCTGTTTCGCCTGCCATCCAGTGGACCCGCCGCCCTCGCGCCGCGCGGCAACGGGCTGTTGCTGCGCGCGCCCCAAATGTCGGACTTCCTGCAATGGGCTCATTTGCGCGAAACCAGCCGCGACTATCTCACGCCTTGGGAGCCGATCTGGCCGTCTGACGATCTCACCCGGTCCGGCTTCCGCCGCCGCCTGCGCCGCTATTCCGAGGACATTGCCGCGGACCGCTCCTATCCCTTTCTGATCTTCCGAGAGCTCGACGGCGCCCTGGTCGGCGGCATCACGCTGGCCAATGTCCGGCGTGGCATCGTGCAGGCCGGCACCATCGGCTACTGGATCGGCCAGCCTCATGCCCATCGCGGCTACATGACGGCAGCGTTGCGGGTGCTGTTGCCGACGCTGTTCGGCGAGCTCAATCTGCACCGGGTCGAGGCCGCCTGCATCCCCACCAATGCGCCGTCGATCCGGGTGCTGGAGAAGTGCGGCTTCTCCCGCGAGGGCCTGGCTCGCCGTTATCTCTGCATCAATGGGATCTGGCAGGATCACCTGCTGTTCGGCCTGCTGCATGAGGATTTCCGCGGCTGAGCTGCCATCTCGTGCGGCCAAACCCCCGCTTTGTTTGCTTGCCTTGGGTTCGCCGATTTTGGCGATATAACGGCGCGGGGCCGGCCGCTGGATCGGCCCGGATGTTGTAATGGAGTATGGGTGTCGATGGTGAAGGAGCTTCGGTCATCGCGGACCACGTTGCGGCGGGGGGCGGCGGTCGCGTTGGCGTTGTCAGTTGCGCTCGCGTCCGTCCCGCCGGTGGCGGCCCAGTCCTTGAGCGACCGCTTCAAGAGCCTGTTTGGCGGCAAGCCGGACGAACCGGCCCAGCCAAATCCGGCGCCCACGCCCGGCCAGCCAGCCGAAGACGAGATCGATTGCCCGCAGGTCACCGTGCGCTCCGGCGCCTCCACCTATGCGGTCGGTGCGAACGGCAAGCAGGCCGTCGGCAACGACATCCGCTTCCAGGCAACGATCACCAAGATGGCGCGCGAATGCGCCCGGAGCGGCGGTGACATCACCGCCCGGATCGGCATCCAGGGCCGCGTCATCGCAGGTCCCGCCGGCGCGCCTGCGACGGTCGAGGTGCCGTTGCGTGTTGCGGTGGTGCAGGGCGGCGTCGGCGAAAAGGTCATCGCCTCGAAGGCGTACCGGACGACGGTCGCGATGTCGGAGGGCGGTAGCGTGCCCTTCACCTTCATTGTCGAGGATCTGGCCTATCCCGCGCCTTCAGCCGCGGTCGCCGATTCCTACATCTTCTACGTCGGCTTCGACCCGCAGGCGCTTTCGCCCGAGCCGAAGGGGCGGAAGAAGAAGTAGGGCGAGGCTCGTGCCCCGGACGCAGCGCAGCGCTTTTTCAGCGGTGCGCTGCAGAGCCGGGGCCCAGGCCGCGGCATAACTGGGTCCCGGCTCAGCGTCGCGTCATTGCATGCCGCGTCGCGTCCGGGACAAGAGGGTCGTTCAGCCAAACAAAAAAGCCGGCGCTCATCGCGCCGGCTTTTTGATTGATGAAGGCAAATCCCTCAGTTCAGCTTCTGCCGAACCTCGTTGATGCCCTTGGCGAGCAGGTCGTCGGCGACCTGGCCCTTGACCGACTGCGACAGGATCGTGGAGGCGGCCTGGACGGCGGCTTCCGCGGCTGCGGCGCGGACGTCGGCCAGTGCCTGGGCTTCGGCGAGCGCGATCTTGCTCTCCGCGGTCTTGGTCCGGCGAGTGACGAAGTCTTCCATCTTCGCCTTGGCCTCGGTCGCGATGCGCTCGGCTTCGGCCTTGGCGTTGGCGATGATGTCGGCAGCCTCGCGCTCGGCCGTGGCACTGCGCGCCTTGTAGTCGGCGAGCACCTTGGCCGCCTCCTGCTTGAGGCGCGCGGCGTCGTCGAGCTCCGCTTTGATGCGTTCGGCGCGATGATCGAGCGCGGTCATCGCCGTCTTGAAGACCCCGAGATAGCCGAACACGACCATCAGGATCACGAAGGCGACGGCGACCCAAAATTCAGGTTCGAAGAACATCTCGACTAACCCTTCAAGGACGCATCGACCGCGGCATTGACCGACGCAGCGTCAGGAACGACGCCGGTGAGCTGCTGCACGATCTGGCCTGCCGCATCGGCCGCGATGCCGCGGACGTTGCTCATGGCGGCGGCGCGGGTCGAGGCGATGGTCTTCTCCGCCCCGGCGAGCTTGGCCGCCAATTGTTCTTCCAGCGCCTTGCGCTCGGCTTCGGCCTGCGCATTCGCCTTGTCGCGGGATTCGTTGCCGATCGCCTGCGCCCGCGTGCGCGCCGAAGCGAGCTCGCTTTCATAGGCCTTCAGCGCCGCGTCGGACTGGTCCTTCAGCTTCTGCGCTTCAGCGAGGTCGCCCTCGATCTTGTTCTGACGTGCCTCGATCGCACCGCCGATGCGCGGCAGAGCGAGCTTGGACACGATCACGTAAAGCAGGACGAAGAAGATCGCGAGCGACACCAGCTGTGATGCAAAGCTGCTGCTCTCGAACGGCGGAAAACCGCCACCGTGGTGACCACCGTCAGCCCCGGTGTGAGCGCCCGCCGCCGGACCTTTCGCGCCGCCATGACTCTCAGCCATGGAGTTCTCCTGTTGCTGTCACACGCGCCGTCCCAGAGGCTGGAACGGCGCGAAAAACGTCGTCCTCAGAGCGGAACGAACAGCAGCAGCAGCGCGATCAGCAGCGAGAAGATGCCGAGCGCTTCGGTCACGGCGAAGCCGAAGATCAGGTTGCCGAACTGACCCTGAGCGGCCGACGGATTGCGCACGGCCGCGGCGAGGTAGTTGCCGAAGATCACGCCCACGCCAACGCCCGCACCGCCCATGCCGATGCACGCGATGCCCGCGCCGATAAGTTTTGCTGCTGCCGGATCCATTTTAGACTCCTTGGAAGAAAGATGGGATTGTGGGTGGAATTCCCCGGACCGCTCAGTGTCCCGGATGAATGGCGTCGTTGAGGTAGATGCAGGTCAGGATCGCGAACACATAGGCCTGGAGGAACGCGACCAGGATCTCGAGCGAGGTCAGCGCGACCGTGAGCGCCAGCGGCAGCACGCCGCCGACCCAGCCGATGGCGCCGAGCGAGAAGCCGAGCATGGCGACGAAGCCCGCGAACACCTTCAACGCGATGTGGCCGGCCAGCATGTTGGCGAACAGACGAACGCTGTGGGAGACCGGCCGCAGGAAGAACGACAGGATCTCGATGAACATGACCAGCGGCAGGATGTAGATCGGGACGCCGTGGGGAACGAAGATCTTGAAGAATTTCAGGCCGTTCTTGGCGACGCCGTAGATCAGGACGGTGAAGAAGACCAGAAGCGCGAGCGCCGCGGTGACGATCAGATGGCTCGACACCGTAAAGGTGTAGGGGATGATGCCGACCAGGTTCGAGACGCAGATGAACATGAACAGCGAGAAGATCAGCGGGAAGAACTTCATGCCTTCCGCGCCGGCCGTCGACCGGATGGTCGAGGCGACGAATTCGTAGGAGATCTCGGCGACCGACTGCAGGCGCCCGGGAACCAGCTGCGTGCCGCTGGCAAGCATCAGGATCGAGATGATCGTCACCGCCACCAGCATGTAGAGCGACGAGTTGGTGAAGGCGATCGTGTGATTGCCGATATGGCCCAGGGTGAAGAGAGGCTCGATGTTGAACTGGTGGATCGGGTCGATTTTCATCAGCGCGGCATCTCTTGGTCTGCCGGGCGATGCCGGCGGGTCTCGGTCTGCCGGCCGGGCCGGCCCGTACCGGCGAAGCCGGCACGATCATTCCTCTCCTGGTGGGATCGGCCTACGAATCACCGCGCCTGTTTTGACCCGCGCCCGCCGTTCTCACCACATTCACCACGCCGGCGACGAAGCCCAGCAGCAGGAACACGATAAATCCGAAGGGCGACGTCGACAGCAAGCGGTCGAACCCCCAGCCAATCCCCGCTCCGACAGCGACACCGGCGACCAACTCGGAGGATAACCGGAAGCCAAGCGCCATCGCCGAGGCTCTGGCCGCTCTGTCCTCACCGTCACCTGCGGGTTGCTCGGTCTTGATCCGGCGGTCGCGAAATTCGGACAACCGCTGATCGAGATTTCCGAGCCGTTCGGAAAGCGCAGCTTCCTCGGACGATCTATCGCGATCTCCATTCTCACCGTGTCCCGTGCTCTGTGCCATGCGACAAAGACCCGAAACGCTGCGGCCAAATGGAAATTACGCCCGCCACCCTCAAAAGCCGCGCGGACCATACTGATGGCCCATAATCAAGTCAAGCCAAGTCACGATTGCGTCGCTTTCTAGTATGTGTTTGATTTATCTTGAGATATTGGCGTGTGCGGCAGTGCTGCGCACAGCGTGACGCCGCACCGCAGCAGGTCTGCTCACGATCGGTGGATGCAGCTGTCCTTTCGCCGCACGACCGGGATCAAAGAAGTCATCGCGTTCGTTGATTTCAGGGGCGGGTTTTTGGCGGCGGACTGCCCGATGGGGGTGTAGAATTGCACAGAGGCCGCAGCAGCGCCGTGGCGGAGACAGCGATGAGACCAGCGACGTCATCCACAACATCATGGCTAGTGGCGGCTGCCGCAGTGATGATCGTCGGCGGCGGCCTCGTGGCTGCGCAATCGGCGCCCGACGGCGAAAATGGTCGCTACAGCATGACGCCCATCCCCGAGGGCGTGCTGCGGCTCGACACTCGCACCGGTACGGTATCGACCTGCACCAAGAACGGCGCCGGCTGGGCGTGCTACGCGGTGCCTGACGAGCGGACCGCACTCGACGCCGAGATCGGCAGGCTCCAGGCCGAGGTCGAGAGGTTGAAGGGACAGCTCGCGGCGGGGCCGACGGTGTCGGGCAAGATCGACGAGGCGCTGCCGAAATCCGACCCGCTGAAGAAAGCCGAGCCCAAGGTCGCCGAGGGCGAGCGCAAGCTCGAGATCCCGCTGCCGAGCGATCAGGACGTCGATCGGGTGATGTCGTTCCTGGAGAAGGCCTGGCGGCGGCTGATCGACATGGCCAACCGGGTGCAAAAGGACGTGTCGGGGAAGATTTGAGGATTCCATCGACGCAACGAGACCTTTCATGACATCAGCCAAATCCGTCACGCGCTCCGCGCCATCGACCGTGCAAGCCACCGCCATCGCGTCGTCGCTGCTCACCGTGCAGACCTCCGGCCGCGGCTTCACCGACCTCACCAGCGAAACCGCGAAATTCATCGCCGAGGCGCACGCGCGCGCTAGGGCGCGCTGACGCTGTTCATCCGCCACACCTCGGCCTCGCTGACGATCCAGGAGAACGCCGACCCGTCGGTGCTCGTCGATCTCGCCACCGCGTTGTCCCGGCTTGCGCCGGAGAATGCCGGCTGGACCCACGACGCCGAGGGACCGGACGACATGCCGGCGCATGTCAAGACCATGCTGACGCAGAGCTCGCTCCACGTCCCGGTCCTGAACGGCAGGCTCGCGCTCGGCACCTGGCAGGCGATCTATCTGATCGAGCATCGCAGTCGCCCGCACCGCCGCGAGATCGTGCTGCAGTTCATCGGCAGCAATCAGTAAGCGCTCAAGACAAAACCGGCCGCGGAGACCGCGGCCGGTTCGTGTCGTCCATAACTGCTTTCGATCAGGTCGACTTGATGTCGACGTCCTTGGTCTCCGGCAGGAACAGGAATCCGATCACGACGGTGATCGCCGCGAAGATGATCGGGTACCAGAGGCCGGCATAGATATCGCCGGTCGAGGCCACGATCGCAAACGCGGTCGCGGGCAGGAGGCCGCCGAACCAGCCGTTGCCGATGTGGTAGGGCAGCGACATCGAGGTGTAGCGGATGCGGGTCGGGAACAGTTCGACCAGCATCGCCGCGATCGGGCCGTACACCATGGTGACGTAAACCACGAGGACGAACAGCAGGCCGACGATCGCCGCCACCTGCGGGCGGAAGATGTCGAACGGATGCGCCATCTTCACGATGCCGGCATCACCCGCCTTCGGGTAGCCAGCCGCCTGCACCGCGGCGAGAACCGCCGGGTTGCTGTCCTTGGCGTTCGTGTAGGGCACGTCCTTGCCGTTGACCACGACCTTCACGCCCGATCCGGCGGCGCCGTAGCTCGTCGCGTACTTGACGGACGACTGCGACAGGTAGGCGCGCGCGGTGTCGCAAGGTGCGGTGAAGACGCGGGTGCCGACCGGGTTGAACAGATCGCCGCAGCCGGCGGGATCGGCCACCACCTCGACCTTGACCTGCTCGATGGCCTTTTCCAGCGCCGGGTTGGCGTTGGTGGTGATCATCTTGAAGATCGGGAAGAAGGTCAGCGCCGCGATCAGGCAGCCGCCGAGGATGATAGGCTTGCGGCCGATCTTGTCGGAGAGCATGCCGAACACGATGAAGAAGCCGGTGCCGAGCAGCAGCGACCAGGCGATCAGCAGGTTGGCGGTATAGCCGTCGACCTTCAGGATCGACTGCAGGAAGAACAGCGCGTAGAACTGGCCGGTGTACCAGACCACGCCCTGGCCCATCACGCCGCCGAGCAGGGCGAGCAGCACGAGCTTGCCGTTCTGCCAGTTGCCAAAGGCCTCCGTCAGCGGCGCCTTCGAGCCCTTCCCCTCTTCCTTCATCTTCTGGAAGATCGGCGATTCATTGAGGCGAAGCCGGATCCAGACCGAGATGCCGAGCAGCAACACCGACACCAGGAACGGGATGCGCCAGCCCCACTTCGCGAAATCGGCCTCGCCGGTCGCGGTGCGGGTGAACAGGATCACCAGCAGCGACAGGAACAGGCCGAGCGTCGCCGTGGTCTGGATGAAGGAGGTGTAGTAGCCGCGCTTGCCGTGTGGCGCGTGCTCCGCGACATAGGTCGCCGCACCGCCATACTCGCCGCCGAGCGCAAGGCCCTGGGCGAGGCGTAGCGCGATCAGGATGATCGGGGCTGCGATGCCGATGGTCGCCGCGTTGGGCAGCAAGCCGACGATGAAGGTCGACAGACCCATGATCAGGATGGTGATGAGGAAGGTGTATTTGCGGCCGACGATATCGCCGATGCGGCCGAACACGATCGCGCCGAACGGCCGCACCAGGAAGCCCGCCGCAAACGCCAGCAGCGCGAAGATGTCGCGGGTGGCCGGCGGATAATCCGAGAAGAACTGCACGCCGATGATCGAGGCGAGCGAACCGTAGAGGTAGAAGTCGTACCACTCGAAGACGGTACCGAGCGAAGAGGCGAGAATGACGAACCGTTCGTCCTTCGTCATCCCGGTGCTGCCCCGTGCCGATGTTGCAGTTATTGTCGTCATTCCGATTCGCTCCCGCTTGTCTTTTTTGGATTCAAATGCAGATCTGCGCCATGCAGGCGCGCAGTTAATCGGAGCGAGCACTTACATGTTTGCCGCGTCCGGCCCAATAGTACTTTCGGCTGGAACCGACTTTTGGATTGCACACAAGCGGCGAGCACGTCTGATATCGCAGCGATTGCGCCGAAATCCCGTCGATGTGACGGCCGCAAGATACCTGCGCAGACCGGCAGGGATGATGAAGTCAGACTAAAGTCCAATCAGGGAGAAGGCCAACGCGACCGTCCACATCACGATGGAGATGATGGCGGTCCAGCACGCGAACTGCAGATAGGTCTCGCGCATGACCGTTGAAATCGTCTTCTGCGCGTAGGCTTGGGGCGGACGGTGCTCCTTGGGAAGATAGAGCCACATCTCGGTCCGGCGATGATCCTTGGTTCGGGCTTCGCGGGCCTTGAAGGCGAGGACAAGAGCCATTGCCATGCTCAGAAAGCCTCCCGCCTGAAACGCGATGCGCGGGAGGAAGGACAGGCCGATCATCACGCAGAAGATGGCGAGCGAAGCGAACCCGCATGCGCGCAACACAATCTCGTAGGCGATACGGCGCACCTCTTCCATCAGCCGCTGCTCCGTCGATTGAAATTGACCTGCCACATCGGATTGAGGAGCTGGTTCCAGCGTAACGCCGGCGCGACCCGTCCTCAACGCCGTTTCAGCGGCTACAGTCCGATCTTGAGAAAGTTCCCGACAGCCGGAAGCGAGAGGATTGCGGTGCCAGCAAGCCATATCCAGAGCGAGACACTGCTCGACTCCGCAGCGCCGGTGACCCGCTCGTAGATCGCCGCCGGAATTCCGCCAAGAATGATAGTGGCGGTCGAGACCATCAGCGATGCGAACATCAGCGTCAGCGATAGACTTCCAAAAAGCAGCGGGCCGGCGAGCATCTGCGCGTACAGGAGCGTGAAGATCAGCGATAGCTGGTTGAAGATGCCGTTGATCATTCCGAAAAACGCAATTCCGATGAAATAGAAACTGCGGCTCATGAGGCTGCTCCGCCAAATCGGGGGGCGAGATTGAGCAGCAGCAATGTGTAGTGAAACGCGACCCGCAGCCAGAACAGCCAGACGAATCCGAACAGCCACAGCACCACCGGTGGGGTTGCTTTCGGTGTCACAATCGCGACGACCGCTACGACGGGATCGGTGATTCGGCAAAAGAATCGCCAGATGTAGTTCGGCGAGTCCGCATCGACCATCAGACCAAGCAGGACGCGGCCGAGCAATGTGTACATCAATGCCGCGAGCAAGAAATTGGGCAGATGAAAGTACCAATACGAAGCAAGTGACGTTGCGGTATCCAAAGGACGTTTCCCCTCGCAGCCGGGCAGCTCAATCGTCGCAACCTGCCTCTTGCACAACAATGGCAAGGGGCGCGTGTCTCGACAAGACAGACGTTGCGCGGCAAACGAAGATGGGGCCCGAGGGGCCCCATCTGCCGATCTTGAAGTGCCGCGATACCTCAGGTGGTCTTTTCCTCAAGCACCGTTCTGCCTCGCGGCCTCCTGATGTCATCAACATAGGCCTGCATTTCCCTCGACGGCTCCCGGCCGAGCTTGCTGACGACATAGATGACGAGGAAGCCGAGCGGCGCTCCCAGGAGTCCGCAGGCGATGTTGGTAAGGTCGAACCAGCCGACCTTGTTGGCCAGCGGGTGCGCGAGCGTCGGGAAGCTCTCCATCGCGTTGGGCAGCGCCATGGCCTTGGCAATATCGACCACCGGCGCTCCCGTCAGCGGGTTGGTCAGCGACGTCATGCCGAAATATTTGACGCCGGCACCCGGGAAATACCGGGTCGTCACCAGGTAGAACAGGCACAGGCCGAAGCCGGCGATGATGCCGCAGATCGCACCCGTCGCCGTCGTGCGTTTCCACCAGACACCCATCACGAGGGCCGGGAAGTTGCCCGCCATTGCAAGCGAGAATGCCCAGCCGACCATGGCCAGGATGTCTGCCGGCTTGGTAGCGGCCGTCGCAGCCGCGACCACAGCGACGCCCACCAGAAGGACGCGCGCCACGGTGAGACGGCGAATGGTGGGCGCGTTGGGGTCGATCATCTTGTAGTAGATGTCGTGCGACAACGCGTTCGCGATGGCGAGCAGCAGCCCGTCAGCGGTGGACAACGCTGCGGCGAGACCGCCGGCCGCCACGAGACCCGAGATCACATACGGCAGACCCGCGATCTCCGGCGTGGAAAGCACGATCACGTCCGTGTTGATCACGAAGTCCTGCAGCCGCACGACGCCCGGATGTCCGGCGATCGCCTTGCAGGCCGCAACGACCGCATCGATGCTGGCCGCGTTCTTGCCGCAGATCTGGATCAGCCCGAGTTCACCCCAGTTGAACAACCATGGGCGAATGGCCGTCAGGTCCCTGCCGATGATATTGGTATAGACTTCCAGCTTCGAGAACGCCGCATAGGCCGGGGCCGAGAAGTACAGCAGGAAGATGAACAACAGCGACCATGCCACGGACTGGCGCGCCTCACGCACCGATGGGGTGGTGAAGTAGCGCATCAGGATATGCGGCAGCGAAGCCGTGCCGACCATCATGCACATGATGATCGCGAAGAAGTTGAGGGGGCTGTAGTTGATGAAGGGCTGGATATGGGGCTTGAGAGCCGCGGCTGTCGCCAGACCCGAAGCCAGCATCTCCTGCTCTCGCGCCGTAATGTCCGCGATCGCCTGCCCGTAAGTAAGTTCAGGGATCGGAATTCCGTAGTTCTTGGTGGACAGGATCACGATCGGGGTCAGATAGGCGATGATCAGCACGATGTACTGCGCGATCTGCGTCCATGTCACCGCGCGCATTCCGCCGAGCATTGCGCAAAGCAAGATGCCGACAAGACCGGCGAACACCGCGAGCTCGAACTGCATGCCGAGGAATCGCGATGCGATAAGGCCGGTGCCGTAAATTTGCGCCGTCACATAGGTGAAGGAGCAGGCAACCAGCACGATCACGCCGAGGAAGCGGGCGAAATTGCCGCCGTAGCGGAACGACAGGAAGTCGGGCACCGTATAGGCCCCGAACTTGCGCAGATAGGGTCCGATCAGGATCGACACCAGCACAAACCCGCCGGTCCATCCAAGCACCCAGGCGAGGCCGTCATAGCCAAGCAAGAACAGCGTGCCCGCCATGCCGACGAACGATGCCGCTGACATCCAGTCGGCGCCCGTCGCCATACCGTTGTAGAAAGCGGGGACGCGCCGGCCGGCGACGTAATACTCCGAGACCTGTGCGGTTCGCGTCATGACCCCGATGATGGCGTAGACCGCGAGCGTAAAGAACACGAACAGGTAGCCGAGGATCTTGTTGGGAACGCCGACCTGCTCGAGAATCGCAAGCAACAAGATGAAGCCGATGAACCCACCCGTGTAGGTGCCGTACATCTTGCCCAGATTCTTGATGAAGTCCGAGGTGTTGGTAGCGGCTTGTGTGGACATGATCTCTTCCCCCTCAATCGTCCTCAGCGAAATCGAATTCGCGGTCGATCTTGTCCTGCTGCTTCGCAAACATGAATAGCATCACCACGAACACGATGAGCGATCCCTGCGCCGCCATATAGAAGCCGAGCGGGAAACCGAGGATCGGGATGATGATCCTGTTGAGCGGCACCACGAACATGTGGATGATGAAGCCGAAGAAGAACCAGATGCCCAGATGCGTGAACATAAGGCGCGAGGTCTTCGCCCAGTGCGCTACCTCTCTTTCTTTCAGGTTTGTCTGGTCGGTCATTGGTTGCAAATCCTCCCTTAAAACCCGGTCCGCAAATGCGCCGGGATTAAAGATCGAGGGACTGCAATCCCATCAATGCGGCGTCCCCCGCGCCGCTGCTTCAACTGGTCTTACGCCAATTTGGAAGTACCGCGAGGCTAACACCGTAGGTGGCAACCGCTTATTATACTTTTGTCGGGAAAATTTGTTGCGCCTGCTAACAGCTACGCCGCACTGAAACATGGAGCTTTGCAGATGCGGGCTGAGGGGCGAAAGTGGCCCGGCCGGTCTGGCAGGAAAAGGCTGCAATGAAGCTGTTCGGAAAGCTGTTTCGTCCCCGTCCGCCGATTCGCACGCGGCAAGAGCTCGCGGATTTCATCGACGCACAATCTGCGTTCATCGCGCAGAAGGGAATCTACGAATACTCGCGCGCCCGCGCCGGCCATTACGCCAAGGTCCTGTTTGCCGAGGAAGAGTTTGCAAAGGCGGTCGAATATGCGCGCTGGCAGGCCTATCCGCTTGGGCTTGCGATGGTCGGCGAGATGGTCGATGGGGTGTTGCGCCCACACGCCGGTATGCAGCGCCGGGCGGTTCTCGACCAGATGATCCTCGTCGTCCTTTCGGTTTTTGACCGCTATACAGTGCCGCCGTCGATTGGCGAGGTCGCCTGGCTGCAGGCGCGGAGCGAGCTGGAGCATCGGCTCGACCTCGCCGGCGGGCATGCGCCCAAGCGCGTGATGGACATTCCCGAGCAGCTGGCGGAAGCCTATTTTGCCATGATGCCGATCCACGACAAGTTGCGCGGACGGGATTTCGAGACGACGCGCAACTACCTGCGTGTCAGTCTTTGCAACATCCACGACGAATTGGTTGATCGCATCGATGCGGCTGCGGTGACCAACACGCTGCTGGAGTAGGACCGCCCGGCCTCTGCCAGTGCCCGGTTGTCGGCCGGCATCGCACGGTCCGGCTTTCCGAGGGGAGGACAATGGAAAGGACGAGTGGTGCTGCCCCGCTTTTGTCGCTCGACGCCGTTGTCATCGATGCCGAAACGACCGGGCTCGATCCACGCAAGGCACGGGTGATCGAGCTTGCCGGTGTGCGTCTGTCGGCCGGCAAGCTGGTCGATGGCGGTTCGTTTGTTCAATTGCTGCGGCCGCCAGATCAACCGATCCCCCCGGAGACGACGCGCATTCACGGCATCGACGATGCCACGGTCGCTGAATCGCCGCTGTTCGCGGATATCTGGCCGCGTTTCGAAGCGTTCCTCGGCCGAGCTGTCGTCATCGGGCACATGATCGGTTTCGATCTCGCGGTACTGAAGCGCGAATGCGATCTGGCGGGGTTGCCGTGGTCCCGGCCTCGAACGCTCGATACCAGGCTGCTCGCAGAGATTGTTGCGCCGGAATTGGGCGGATATGAGCTGGAGAACCTGGCGACCTGGCTTGGCATCGACGTGGTCGGTCGGCACTCCGCCCTCGGCGATGCGATCACGACGGCACGGGTATTCCTGGCGCTGCTGCCGAGGCTGCGGGAGCATGGTATCCGTACTCTTGCCCAAGCCGAGCGGTCCTGTCGTGCGCTCACCGCGGTGCTCGATGATCAGGTGCGGATGGGCTGGATCGAGGCGGTCGAAGCGGCGGCCCGCATCGATGCAGAACAAACGCTGAAGCGGTTTGACGCCTATGCCTACCGTCACCGCAACCGCGACATCATGCGGTGTCCGGCCATTTTCGTCGGTGCGGATGTCTCGGTAAGCGGTGCCCTGGCGCGAATGACGAGCGAGAGAATATCGGCTGTGTACGTCAGCGCGCCGGATGCGGCCGCAGATGACGTCAAGGCCTTCGAGGCGGGAATCGTCACCGAGCGCGACGTGCTGCGGGCGATCGCCAGGCGCGGTGCCCCAGCGCTGGAGCTGCCGGTGCACCGGATCATGAGCAAGCCGCTAGCGTCGGTTCCTGAGGACGCGCTTGTCTATCGCGCGATTGGCCGGATGAATCGACTCAAGACCCGCCATCTAGGCGTTGTCGATGAGGCTGGCCGCGTGGTCGGTGCGTTGTCCGCGCGGGACCTGCTGCGTCTGCGGGCAGGGGAGGCCATATCGCTCGGGGACGAGATCGAGGATGCCTCGGACACGCACGCACTGGCGGTTGCCTGGGCGAAGCTGCCGCGGGTCGCGGAGGTGCTCTTGGCGGAAGGATTGTCCGGCCGTCAGGTCGCGGACGTGATTTCCAGCGAACTCTGCGCCCTCACCCGTCAGGCCGCCGTGATTGCCGAGCGGCTCATGCGGGAGCGCGGCGAGGGCGACCCCCCATCGCCATACACGCTGGTCGTGCTCGGGTCTGCCGGACGCGGAGAAAGCCTGCTGGCGTTGGATCAGGACAATGCCGTGATTTTCGAGCAAGGCGAACCGGGAGGCGACGAGGATCGCTGGTTTGCGGCGTTCGGAGCGCACGTCGCAGATATTCTGCATGAGGTCGGTGTGCCGTATTGCAGGGGTGGCGTCATGGCGAAAAACCCGCCCTGGCGCGGCTCGGTTGCGACCTGGCGGGACCGCATCGAGCACTGGGTCTGGCGCTCCAATCCAAAGGATCTGCTGTCGGTGGACATCTTCTTCGACCTGCGGGCCGTTCACGGAGACGGCAGCCTTGCCGTCTCCGTCAGGCAGGCGGCCTTCGCGGCAGCCGAGGGGCAGGTCGCATTCGCCAAGCTTCTGGTCGAGGGAATCAGCATCCCAAGGAGCCTGAAATTCTTCGGTGGCATCCGCACCGAAGGCGGCCGTATCGACCTGAAGGCAGCCGGGCTGCTTGGCCTGGTCGCCGCAGCGCGTGGGATCGCAATCCGCTACCATGTTATGGGCCGGTCGACACCGCAGCGACTCGCCGGCGTGAAGGCCGTGGTTGGCCGCGGCGAGACCGATCTCGATGCGCTCGACGAGGCCCATGGCGTCTTTCTGGAGCTGATCGTGGCGCAACAGATCGCGGATGTCGCAGAGGGAACGCCGCCCTCCAATGCGGTCTTGGTGAAGCGATTGTCGGCCCCCGACCGCGAGAGATTGAGGGCAGCGCTTGAAGCGGTCACCATGATTGATGACTTGACCCGAGACCTTCTGTTCAGGGATTGAGGAGATCCGTCAGTTTTTGCACTGCAACATCAGCCGGTTCACGCCTGCATTAACCGCCTCGCGACCAGGGACGGAAGGTTGCCTTGCAAGACCGGTCCAGTCAGTGAACAATTGCAAATTGCTGTTTGATCAGCAACGAGTTGGTATGCTTTCCCGATCTCTCGTCGGCGTGCGGAACAGATGACTGCCACAGCCCCTGCAAACACCCACCTCGTCATCGCTGATGACCATCCGCTGTTCCGCGATGCGCTGCGGCAGGCGGTGGCCGGCGTTCTGACCACGGCCAAGATCGACGAGGCAGGGTCGTTCGAGGAGCTGACCAAGCTCTTGGAACAGAACTCCGAGGTCGATCTGATTCTGCTCGACCTCTCGATGCCCGGGATCTCCGGCTTTTCCGGCCTGATCTATCTGCGCGCGCAATATCCGGCGATTCCGGTCGTGATCGTCTCGGCTTCCGACGACAGCGCCACGATCCGCCGCTCGCTCGATTTCGGTGCGTCCGGCTTCATCCCCAAGCGGTTCGGGGTCGAGACCTTGCGTGATGCCATCCTCAAGGTGATGGAAGGCGACATCTGGGTTCCCGCCGACACCGACCCGTCCGCCGCAGCCGATCCCGACATGACCCGCCTGCGCGACCGCCTGGTGACGCTGACGCCGCAGCAAGTCCGGGTCCTGATGATGCTGTCGGAAGGCCTTCTCAACAAGCAGATCGCCTACGAGCTCGGCGTCTCCGAAGCCACCATCAAGGCGCATGTCTCGGCGATCCTGCAGAAGCTCGGCGTCGAGAGCCGTACCCAAGCGGTCATTGCCGCCGCCAAGATCGCCGGCGGCCAGTGGAAGCAGGGCACGACGACGGGGTGAGAGGCGCGACGCTATCAAATCCGTCATCCTGAGGCGCCGGAGCGTAGCGGAGGGCTCGAAGGATGAACGGCCCGGCTGCCATTTTGGCCGTTCATCCTTCGAGGCTCGCCTGCAGCGCTTCGCGCCGCCTGCTCGCGCCTCAGGATGACGGAGCTTGATAGGGTATGCGTCTATGACTTCTGCAGAAGGCTGTTGGCCGCTCTGATATCCGCCGTTTCGGAGCCCTCCGCAAAGCCCTCGAGCGCCGATTGGAGCCATCGCTTCGCCTCGTCGCGCTGCCCGCGTTCGGCAAGGAGCCCGGCGAGATCGATCGCGGCGCGCAGCTCCCAGGCTTTGGCGCCTTGGCGGCGACTCAAATTCAGAGATTGCATCAAGTGGACCTCTGCTTGCTCGGCTCTTGGCTCTGGCAGGTGCAATAGGACCTTGGCTTTCATCCGTAGCAACTCGGGCATGTAGAGCTGATCGCCGCTCTGATCGACGAGGCGGATCGCATCATCGATCAGGCGCGCGCTCTGCTCGATCTGTCCAAGCGCCAACAGGCCTTGAACCAGCGCGATGTTGAAGGTCGTGGTGAGCAGTTCGTAGCCGGCCTCGTCGAGCTCGCATAGGCAAGCCCTGACCGTCTCGACGCCATGCGCGGCGTCTCCCCGCCGGATCGCCAGTTCGCCCTTCACGCCGCGGCCCACCACGAGATAGGGACCCATCGATCGAGCCTCGGCATGCGCGATGAACTGGTCGATGCTCTCTTCCGCGCCGTCGAGATCGCCGCCCCAGAGCGAGATCGAGACCGCCCAGATCAGCGCGATGCAGAGCGTGATCGGGTGCTCCATCTGCGCGGCCTCGGCCACCGTCCGTTGTGCCAGTTGCAGGGCGTCCGCGGACCGGCCCTGCAACCAGAGCTCACGCGCCAGCGTGATGCCGGCCCGGTTGCGATGATCGAAGCCATGGATGGTGCTGATTCGTTCCGTGCCCGGCCCTTGCCATGCGACCTCCAGCATCTTCAGCGCGTCGCGATGCTTGCCGGCCAGATGAAGCGACACCCCGAGGAGCGAATGGGCGAGGGCGATCGAGCCGGAATCGCCGAGCGATCTCGCGACCGCAAGGCTCTGCTGCGCGTAGCCGAGCGCGGCGTCGAACTGACCCATCCGCTCGTGGAAGATATGCATGCGGCCGAGGAGCTGGAGCTGGTTCGGCGCGTCGCCGCGCGCCTCGGCGATCGCAAGGCTCCTGCTCAAGGCCACGCGCGCCGCCTCGCTGCCGCCGCGCGTGAACATCAGGGTCAGTCCGAGGGCGGCCTGGATGTGCATTTCCGCGGCGCTGCCGCGCGAGGAGGGGGCGATCGCAAGCAGCGCCCGATCCGACCAGCGCCGGCATTCGATCAACAGGGACATCGCGAGGAAGATCGGCGCTGCTGCGGCGGCGAGCGCAATGCCGGTGTTGGCGTCGCCGCCCGCGCCAAAACACCAGTCCAGCGCGGCGCGCACGTTGTGAAGCGCGGAGAAGTGGATCGCCCGCTCGTCGGCGTTCGGCGTTGCCGCCCATGTGCTGCCGGCCTGCTCCAGCCATCGCTGGTAGTAGGTTGCGTGGCGGGCGGCGAGCGCGGCATCGTTCGGCTCCTCGAGCAGATAGGCGCGCGTGGTATCGAGCAGACGATAGCGCATCATCGCGCCGATCGGCCGCGGCGCGACCATCGATTTCGCGACGAGACTGTCGATCGCATCGAACAAGTGGGAGCGGTCGGCGCGTTCATCCGGCACGACCTCGAGAGCCGCGTCGATGGTGAAGTGACCTACGAAGACCGCCAGCCTCCGCAGCACGAGGCGCTCGATGTCGGACAGCAGCCCGTAGCTCCAGTCCAGCGTCGCCTGCAACGTCTTCTGCCGCGGCGGCGCGGTGCGCTGGCCCTGCCAGAGCAGATTGAGGCGCTCGTCGAGCAGGGCGGCCATCTGCTCCAGGCCGTAAGCTTCGACCCGGCCGGCGGCGAGCTCGATCGCCAGGGCCATGCCGTCAAGCTTGCGGCAGATCCTCGCGATGATCGCGGCATTGGCGTCGTCGAGCGCGATCTGCGCACCGCTGGCCGTGGCACGTTCGAGGAAGAGCTGAAGTGCGGGATAGGTCTGTGCTGCGGCGATTGTCAGACCGGAGCCGTCAGGCGGAACCGCGAGCGGCGCCAATCGATAGACCTGCTCGCCCTCGACGCGCATGGCTTCGCGGCTGGTGGCAAGGATATGGACATCCGGCGCAGCGTGGAAGATCTCCGAGGCCAGCGGTGCCGCCGCGGCGATGACATGCTCGCAATTGTCGAGGATCAGCAGCATCCGCTTGTCGCGCAGATGCGCGAGCAGCGCGGGCTGGGGATCGTCGGTCTCGGCTGGCAGGCCGAGCATCAGCAGGATGGAGGTGATCACGAGATCGGGATCGCTGAGCGCGGCAAGATCGACGAAATGTGCGGCGTCGGAGAACGTCGCGAGCAGGTCGTGGGCGATCGCCACCGCGACGGCGGTCTTGCCGACACCGCCTGGACCGACGATCGTGACGAAGCGCGAGGTAAGAAGCTTGTCGGAGATGGCGGCGACCGCATCGTCGCGTCCGACCATCCGTTGCAGTCGGTTCGGCAGCTTGACCGGCGGCAATTCCATCCGCGGCGACGAGCGCCGCGCTGCCGGAAGCTCCGCTTGCGAGATTGGCGCCACGAAGCAATAGCCGCGCCCGGAGAGCGTGGTGATGTATCGCGCGCCGTCCTTGCCGTCGCCGAGCGCCTTGCGGAGGGCGGCGACGTGAAAGCGCAGATTGGCCTCTTCGACGGTGATGCCGGGCCACACCAGCGCCATCAGGTCCCATTTGCTGACGACCTCGTTCGGCCGCGACATCAGCGCGATCAGCGCGTCGAACGCCTTTGCGCCGAGCGGGACCGCAACGCCGTCGCGCGTCACGAGCCTTTCATGTGGCACTACGGTGAACGGTCCGAACGAGAGTCTTGGCCCGGCCGGCATGGTCATCGCGAAATCTTGCTCATTTGGGAAACCGGATAGCCAGCGGGCAGCGATCCGGCAAGGCCGGCCTTGCATCGGCATCAGACCGCGTTTGCAGGCCTCATAACAGGTTCTGCGCCGGCCTCACAACATCTCACAAGTCCAAACGGGTCTCCCGCGCGCGCCGCTGATAGTCAGTTGCGCGACGGCAAGGAGATCTTCATGACGCAAGCGGCAAGACTGCTCTACACGGCCCGGACCCACACCAGCGGTGGGCGGCACGACGGCATATCGCGCAGTTCCGACGGTCGCCTCGACGTCAAGCTGTCGCCGCCAGGCGGGGATGGCATCGGCACCAATCCCGAGCAGTTGTTTGCGGCCGGCTGGTCGGCCTGCTTCGAAGGCGCGATGGAGATCGCAGCGCGCAAGCGGAAAATCGTGCTTCCCAGAAAAAGCGCGATCGATGCCGAAATCGATCTTCTTCTCGATGAGGGCACCTATGCCTTGCGCGCGCGCCTCAATGTCAGCCTGCCGGGTCTCGATCGTGAGATCGCACGCGCCATCATCGACGAAGCGCATCAAACCTGCCCCTACTCCAAGGCCGTCCACGGCAACATCGACGTCACGGTCGCGCTGATCTGACGCACCATCATCAACCACGACGAGGTAACAACATCATGAAGCAGATCATCGATCAGCACCGCCGCCAGTTTCTCGGCATCGCCACGGGAGCCGTCGCCGTCGGCCTCGGCGTGATCGATCTCGCACGAGCCGAGACGGAACCGCTGCGATCCCAAGCATCGAATGCGTCCTTCGGCGCGATCAAGCAGATCGATGCCGGCGTTCTCAACGTCGGCTATGCGGAGGTGGGTCCCTCGAACGGTCCCGTGGCGATCCTGCTGCACGGCTGGCCCTACGACATTCACGCCTTCATCGACGTCGCGCCGCTCCTGGCCAAGGCAGGCTATCGCGTGATCATCCCATACTTGCGTGGCTACGGCACGACGCACTTCCTCTCCAGCGAAACGCCGCGCAACGGCGAGCCTGTGGCCATGGCCGCGGACATCATTGCACTGATGGACAAGCTCGAGATCAAGAAGGCCGTCGTCGCCGGCTTCGACTGGGGTGCGCGCACTGCCGACATCATCGCCGCTCTGTGGCCGGAGCGCTGCCGCGCGCTGGTATCGGTCAGCGGCTATCTGATCTCCAGTCAGGCTGCCGGCAGCGCGCCGTTGCCGCCGCAGGCGGAGCTGCAATGGTGGTACCAGTTCTACTTCGCGACCGAGCGCGGCCGCGCCGGATACGAGAAGTACACCCACGATTTCGCCAAGCTGATCTGGAAGCTCGCCTCGCCGCAGTGGAAGTTTGACGACGCCACCTTCAACCGGAGCGCGGCGGCGCTCGACAACAAGGATCATGTGGCGATCACGATCCACAATTACCGCTGGCGGCTCGGGCTCGCCCAGGGCGAGGCGAAATACGAGCATCTCGAAAAGAAGCTCGCGGCGGCTCCCGTCATCGACGTGCCGACGATCACGATGGAGGGCGACGCCAACGGCGCGCCTCATCCCGACCCAAGCGCCTATGCCAGGAAGTTCTCAGGCCGCTACGAGTTTCGCCTGATCACCGGCGGCATCGGCCACAATTTGCCGCAGGAGGCGCCACAAGCCTTTGCCAAGGCCGTGATCGACGCCGACGGCGCCTGAGCATCTGTCAACACCTCGGGTCCAGCCTTGCTGGACCGAGGATCGCCCGATGATCCTAGGTTGAGAACACCATGACGCCCATCGAATCCAAAACGAAAAAGCGCTCCTATGCCACGGCTATCACTCTGGCCGTGCTTCTTCTCGTCGTTCTCCTGACTTGCGTGCCATACCTGGTCTCGATCGCTTTTGCCGAGGGGCCGGCGCAAAGCAGCACGGCGGACGCCTCGCCGATCTTCGGTGTCACGATTCCGCAGGGCTACAAGCAGTGGGAGCTGATCGCGCCGGCCGAGGAGGCGGCGCCACTCGACGAGCTTCGCGCTGTGGTCGGCAACCAGACGGCAATCGACGCCTATCAGGCCGGCAAGCTGCCGTTCCCGGACGGCACCATTCTGGTCAAGCGCGCCTGGAAGCGGAAACAGTCACCCGAGTTTGCGTCCGCAACGGTTCCCGGCGCCGCCACTACGGTCCAGGTGATGGTGAAGGATTCCAAGAAATACGCCGCGACCGGCGGCTGGGGCTTTGGCCGTTTCATCAACGGCAAGCCGGTGGACGAGGCTCAGCATCGCACCTGCTTCGCCTGCCATGAGGCGCGCGCCAAGAGCCGCGATTACGTCTTCACCCGGCTGGCGCCTTGAGCGGACCTTGGCCGCGCAATCATTCCGCCGCCACCATCAAGGCGCACGTCTCGGCCGAGAGCCGCACCCAGGCCGTGATCGTTGCCGCTAAGATCGCCGGCGGCCAGTGGCTGTCAGCGCATACCAGCGCTTTCGAGCCCATCGGCCACGCGGTCAAGATAGCTGGGGTGATACGGAAGGCCTGATCTGACTTGCGCAATCGTCAAGTCGGGAAAGGCGCGAGTCAGCTCAGCCAGACTCCGCCGAGCCTGCTCTTTGCGGCCCCCAAGCGCGTACGCCGGAGTCAGTGCATGGTTTATCCAGGTGGCAGCGGGATTTTGCGCCAATCCGCGCTCGAACCAGTACGCTGCTTCGTCGTAGCGGCCGGCGCCGAAATGTCCGACTGCCATGCCGACACAGGAGAGAAAGCCCATGCGGTCAGTGGGTGCGAGTGCCCGCGAGATCTGGAAAGTTTCGATCGCCTCTGCCCACTCCCCATTATACGCCCTTAGCCAGCCGACGCGGGCCCATGCCCATGCCGAGCCGCCGTCAAAGGCGACCGCCCGGTCTGCATGAACCGCGGCTGTCGAAAGATCATGCGCCAAAGTAAAGCCGGCTGCGAGGAAAGCTTCGGTCAGCGCGTCACTGTTGTTGAGGCGGGCCGCATGCTCAGCAAGCGCGCGAGCGACGGCCTTCTCCCGGTCGGGCCGTGCACAGAAGTTGTGGCTGCCACGCAACCCATGGCACCAAGCCGCGAGAGCAACAGGAAGAGCATCTTGCGGCGCAGCCTCCATCGCCTGTTCGAGCAACTCGAGCGCCATCTCCTCGGCCGCGGGCTCAATGGACAGCACCCGTGGCAGCGCCCGCATCGTAAGGTGCCAGGCACTAAGCCGCGCTGCGTCCTCTCGCCATGCCCGGTCGATCTCGGCCTCCCAAATTGGTAGCTGGATTGCGGTCGCCACGCGCGCTGCGATCCGTTCCTCAAATCCGAACAAGTCGTTGGAATCGCCATCCCAGTAGTCGGCCCAACGACATCGGCCGGCCACCGCATCGACCAAGATGGTGGTAACGCGCAGGTGGCCGGCACCGTCGTCTTGCACCTTCCCACGAAGGTGGTAGCGGGAACTCGCGGCCACTCCGACATCCATCGAGCGCAAGTGAATCAGGGCAGCCACGATTTGATCGGCAAAGGCCGCGGCCAAATGGCTGCCCGAGCGGACAGGTTCGAACGGCAACACGGCAATCCGCGGACGGTCGACGGCTATGGGCAGCGGCGGCAGGGGCCGCGCGCTGCGGCCGAGAACGTTCTGCTGCCTCCTCAATGTCGCCGAGGGAGCTTCGCCGAAGCGCCGTCGATATAGCGCTGCAAATCGCCCGAAGTGATTGAACCCGCACCGCCCGGCGATTTCCGTGACCTTCACAGGTCCGGACGGGCAGAGCAGCTCTCGTCGCGCCCTATCGAGCCGAAAATCGCGCACGTACGCCATTGGCGTTCGATCGAAGAAGCAACGGAACTGCCTTTGCAGGGTGCGCTGGCCCACGCCGCAGGCTGACGCCATCTCGCCGACTGTCCAGGCGTGCGCCGGGTTGGCTTCCACGAGAGCGAGAGCCTTTTTCAAGAGGCCCGGTATGAGCTTAGGGGTCATGGATGGCCACTCCCCGAGGAAACGATGAGCAAGCCGGAGGGGACTATACACCGAATCTGGCGCGCCATGGACAGGATTGACGCGAAACGGATTGCCGGGGCCTGGAAGCAGGTGCGGACTATCCCTTTGAGATGGGCAACGGCGCTCGGTGGCAGCGAGCATGCTCGGCGCAAGGATTTCGGTGAACGAGCAAGGACAGTGGCAGGCTGCGGGCAGCGCAGCGAGGTTTCGAGCGGGAGGATCGCCGATGACTTCCATCAGTCGTTCCATGGCAGGCATTGTGGCGGCCGCGTTGGTTGTTGCTGCGGCCACCGATCGAGTTGAAGCAGCGGGTGAACACGCGACGTGGATCCTGTCGACGGTCCATGACCTCAAGAGCAAGCCGCCGCCGGTCGGCGAGGCCGCGGCAGGTGACCTAGCTGCTCTCAAGACGATGATCGCCAACCGAAACGCGTCCGATATCGCACAGGCGCGCTGGTGGGACGCTGGCGGACCGTCCTATCGTTGGAATGAAATCGCGGTGAAGGAGATGCTGGCACACTTCGTGACGGTGCCGCTCGCGACGCGAAATCTCGCACTTGTTCACGCCGCCATTCACGATGCCGTGGTAAGCGCCATCGCGAACAAGCAGAGCCACGTTCGCCAGCGCCCGCTTGCCGTCGAGCCGCAGATCGCCGCTGTACTGCCAGTGCCTGGCAGTGGGTCATATCCGTCAGATTTCGGCGCAGCCGCCGGTGCTGCCTCCGAGGTGCTCGCTTATATGTTTCCCGCCGACGCGGATCGCATCAAGAAACTTGCCATGGAGGCCGCTCGATCACGGGTGACCGCTGGCGTCGAATATCCGAGCGACGCTGAGGCAGGGCTCGATCTTGGGCGCCAGGTGGCGGGGCGCGCGATCGAACGCGCAAAGCAGGACGGATCCGACCGGAAGTGGGCCGGGACCGTACCCTCCGGCGCCGGCAGGTGGCCGGGAACAAACCCCATCAATCCCGCCGCCGCAACATGGAAGCCTTGGGCGCTGAAATCCCCGGATGAGCTTCGGCCGCCGCCGCCGCCGGCTTACGATTCCGCTGCGGTGCTGGCCGAACTCGCGGAGCTGAAATCGTTCGCGCGGACGCCGCGGACAAATTCGATTGCCGTCTACTGGGAGACCTTCGGCGGGGTACGCGCGTTTCAGCTCTGGAACGAGCACGCCAGCCGCAAGGTCCTCGAATACGGTCTCAGTCAGGACCCCGCGGCCGCCACATACGCCCTCGCGGCTATGAACATCGCCATGCATGATGCGTGTATCGCGTGCTGGGATGCAAAGTACGCCTATTGGCAAATTAGGCCCTCGCAGCTCGACCCGGAGCTGAAGACGCTATTCCCGCCGCCGAACCATCCGAGCTATCCGGCGGCACATGGCTGCATTTCGACCGCAGCGGCTGTCGTCCTCGCTCGTTTGTTTCCAGGCGATGCCGACACGCTTTTGGCGATCGGCAAGGAGGCGGCGGACGCACGCATCTATGCGGGCATCCACTACCGGTCCGACATCGACGCGGGGCAAGAACTCGGCCGCGCCGTTGCGGAAAAGGTACTAGCGCGGGCGCCAGCCCGTTGACGTGACGCGAGGTCGTCGGGCCCTGACCTTAGTCGCGGGCCCGACAGCGCCGCGACCCATTTCTGGCGCGCGCACGGTAGGCCAAGGCTCACTTCTTCAGAGCAACGCTCAAGTTGTTCGCGCAGGGACTTCCGCTGCTCAATGCTTGGCGCTTTTTGACGGTCGGCGGTAATGACTTCAAGCAGAGAGGCCGACGCCAGACAGGCAGCCGGATGCCGTCGGGCACCATCTTCGGAGGTCTGAAATTGGGCCCTTAGCCGAACCACGGTAAGCCCGTCGTGATGTCGCGGATGTGAATGATCCTGAAGGCTACAAAAGCTATATCGCGGCAAATGCCAAGGCGCTTGCGAAGTACGGGCCCGCTTCCACGCACGGGGCGGCAAGGTGGAGCCAAAGAGGGCAAACCACGGTCGCGAGTGATCGTCCTAGAGTTTCCGACCTATAGCGCGGCATTGGAGTGCTACAAGTCGCCCGAATATGTCGCCCCAATGAAAGAGCGGGAAGGCAGGTCGGTTTGGGACATGGCGATTACCGAGGGTTATGAAGGCCCGCAGCCATCATAGAGTGGGGACTCAAGCAGCTTGTTGATCAAAGCCTGATGTCCGCCTCTGGCTCAACCCGGGAATTTGACGGTCTCCGCTTTTGTGCCGCTGTTGGAGATAAGCGGACATCAAGTGCGTTCCACACCATCGACTTGGCGGTTAGGTGCTCGGGGCACCCCAAGGGCTTGGGTTGTACGGCAGGCAAAACAGCAATGGCTGGGTCAATCGGCCCCGCAGCAAAACATTCCGCTTTACCGAACTTCGGATTTGTCGTATGTACCGCCCATCCTGATCCGGCGAAAGGGGCGGTCGTACGTCGTCACGAGCCGCGGATCGGGCTGCGGTGGACGCATTGGCGCCGTCGCGGATGCGAGACGCAGGGCGGGGTGATGGATTGAGCCGATCCCCGTGAGCTTCTCGCAAGCCGCGTTGTACGAACGGCGTTGTTTGCGTACGGCAAAACCGTGTGGTCCTGGCCGTCGTTGCTACGGTCAAGTCTTGCGGAGGCGGCACCAGCGTCAACCGGCGCGGTGTCGGCGAATTCCGTGAGGCGAGGGAGGCCAAAAGGAAAGTTCGGCTCCCGGGAGAGCACGGCGTAAGCCGTCCGACCATCGCGCAGGGAAGGCCGTGTGTTCGGCTTCACCTGTATGCTGCTGTGCGGTTCTTCCTGCGTGTGCTCTAGCGCAGCGGACCGCGGGTGCCAGCCAGCACCCGGCCTTCCCTGCGCCCTTTTCTTGAGCAGGGCGTGAAGCGAAGAGCAAACCTCGGGCGAAGCGCGCCGCGAGAAGGCGAAGGCGTGCCTACGATTTCAAGTGCAAGTTGGAGGATGGCGATGCTGCCCCTCGCCCCGTCATTGCGAGGAGCCCTTGCGACGAAGCAATCCAGAATCTCTCCGCGGAAAGATTCTGGATTGCTTCGCTGCGCTCGCAATGACGCGGTAGAGATGTTGGCGCTCTCACTCCGCCGCCACCATCTGCTGCGTGCGCCACTGCCCGAGCAGGGCACGCAGCGAAGCCGGCTTCACCGGCTTGTTGAGCACCGTGATCTTCTCGTCCCGTGCGGCGACCTGCACGGCGGGGCTGCGGTCGGCGGTGATCAGGATCGCGGGGATGGCATCGCCGAAGCGGCGGCGGATCTCGCGGATAGCCGCGATGCCGTTGCCGCGATCGAGGTGATAGTCGACCAAAAGGCCGGTGACGCGCCGTCCGGCTGCTTCGATTGCGGCGATCGCCCCTTCGGGGTCGGCGACCGCGATCACCTCGGCGTCCCAGGCCTTGAGCAGCGTGCGCATGCCGTCGAGGATTGCCGCATCATTCTCGATGCAGACGATCAGCGCGCCCGAGATCGGCGTGCGCGCCAGCGGCGTTGCGCTGGTTACCGCCGCGGTGTGGGTGATCGCCTTCGCCGTCGGCACCGTCACGGAGAATACCGAGCCGCCGCTGGCATTGGCGTCGATGGCAATGCCATGGTTGAGCACGCGCGCCAACCGCTCGACGATCGAGAGCCCCAGCCCCAGACCGCGCGCGATCCGCGCGCCCTGCTCGAGGCGATGGAATTCCTTGAAAATCTCGCCGCGCTTGACTGTGGGGATGCCGACGCCGGTGTCATAGACGCAGATCTTGAGCGAGGCGCCGCGGCGCCGACAGCCGACCAGCACGCGGCCCCGCGGGGTGTACTTGATCGCGTTCGAGATCAGGTTCTGGAGCAGCCGCCGCAGCAACAGTCGATCCGACTTGACCGGGAGCGAGCAGGGCACGAAGGCGAGCTCCAGGCCCTTGGCGCGCGCGATCGGCGCGAACTCGATCTCCAGCGAACGCATCAGATCGGCCATCTTGAAGCTCGAGATCGAGGTCGTCATGGCGCCGGCATCGAGCCTGGAGATGTCGAGCAGTGCGCCGAGGATTTCCTCGATGGCCTGCAGCGATTCGTCGATGTTCTCGACCAGCCGCGTCTCTTCGCCATTGTGCTGGCGTTCGACCAGGCTCGTGACATAAAGCCGCGCCGCGTTCAGCGGCTGCAGGATGTCGTGGCTGGCAGCGGCGAGGAAACGCGTCTTGGAGATGCTGGCATCTTCCGCCGCGCTTTTGGCCAGTGCCAGCTCGGAGTTCAGCCGTGTCAGCTCCTCGGTGCGGTCGCGCACGCGCTTTTCCAGCGTCGCATTGGCGCGCTCCAGCGCTTCCGCGGCCTCGAAGGTGGGCGTGACATCCGTGAAGGTGATGACGAAGCCGCCGCCGGGCATGCGGTTGGTGAGCACTTCAATCACCATGTGGCGTTCCGGCAGGCGTTCGAGATAAGGCTTGCTGTCGGTGGTGTAGGCGGCAAGGCGCCGCTCCAGCAGGGCCTCGCGCTCGGGCGGATCGTTCGGATCGTCCAGGCCGATGAATTCCAGGATTTCGCGCAAGGGCGTGCCGAACTGGATGAAATGCGGTGGAACGTTGAGGAGATCGCCGAACTGCCGGTTGGAGCAGATCAGTTGCAGATCGGCATCGAACACGGCGATGCCCTGGCGCACATGGTTGAGCGCAGTCTGGAGGATCTCGCGGTTGAAATGCAGCGCCGCGTGCGAGTCGTCGAGCAGCTTCAGTGCGGCTTTGGCGGAGACCGTCCGTTTGCGCAGCAGCAGCGACATCACGAGGCGCGACGAGGCCGCGCCGATCGAGGAGGCAATCAGGTGCTCGGCGTGTTGCAACAGCTCGAAATCGGCAGGAGCCCCGGGCTCCAGCCGCACGTTTCGCTGCGCCGAGAATGCCTCGAAGGAATGCCGCGCGCGGTCGGGTCCGAGATATTGCGCGACGGTGGTCTGGATGTCCTGCACGGTGACGGTGGTGCGCCAGCGGCGGAAGCTCGGGGAGATCGGTGCGAGCGTGTTGGGCACGAACAGATCGGCCTGCAACAGCTCGATGGAAGACGGCCGGCGCGCCAGCGACAGGAGCACATAGGTCAGGACGTTGAGCGACAGCGACCAGATGACGCCGTGCATCAGGGGCGGCAGGTCGGCGCCGAACAGCGCCTGAGGCCGCAGCGCCTCGATGCCGAACGGGCCGTGCTGGAGCAGCAGGATGCCTGATGTCGAGTCCATGAAGCTCGGGATGAACAGCGTGTAGAGCCACACCGCAAAGCCGACCAGCATGCCGCCGATGGCGCCGCGTGCGGTCGCGCGCCGCCAGAGCAGCCCGCCGAAGAAGCTCGGTGCCAGCTGGGCGATGGCCGCAAAGGAGAGCAGACCGATGGCCGCGAGCTGGGTATTGCCGAGCGCGCGATAGTAGAAATAGGCCATCACCATGATGGCGAAGATCGCAAGGCGCCGCGAGCGCAGCAGGAAGTTGCTGAAATCGGCACCGCCGGCGCGCCCCTCCGGCCGACGTTTCAGCACCAGGGGCACCACGAGGTCGTTCGAGACCATGATGGAGAGCGCGACGCATTCGACGATCACCATCGCAGTCGCCGCCGACAGTCCGCCGACGAAGACGGCGACGCTGAGCAGGTCTGCGCCGCCCTCCATCGGAAGGGCCAGCACGTACATGTCAGGATCGGCGGCGCCGAATGGGAAGGTCACGAGGCCGGCGAGCGCGATCGGGATCACGAACAGGTTGATGGCGACGAGATAGAGCGGGAACAGCCAGCGCGCGCGGCCGACCTCGGCATCCGAGGAATTCTCCACCACGCTGACGTGAAACTGGCGCGGCAGCAGCATGATCGCGCACAACGACAGCAACGTCATGGTCAGGAAGTTGCCGATCGACGGGGAATAGTTGATGGCGCGCACCGCCTCCGGCGTCCTCATCGCGCGCTCGATCAGTTCATGCGGCGAGAACATCCAGAAGGTGACGAAGATGCCGGCGGCGAGAAAGGCGACCAGCTTGACGATGGATTCGGTCGCGACCGCCAGCATCAGGCCGTGCTGGTGCTCGGTGGCGTCGGTCTGCCGCGTGCCGAACAGCACCGCGAAGGCCGCCATCGCCAGCGTCACCACCAGCGCCACGTCGCCGAGGATCGGGATATGGGAGAAGGCCTGATCTTCGCTCAGGATCGTTCCGAGCGAGGAGGCCACCGCCTTGAGCTGGAGCGCGATGTAGGGCACCGAGCCGATGATCGCGATCAGCGCGACGGTCGCCGCCACCGCCTGGCTCTTGCCATAGCGAGCACCGATAAAATCGGCGATCGACGTGATGTTGTGGGCTTTGGCGAGTTGGATCACGCGCCGGAGCACGCCGGCGCCGAGCCCGATCATCAGGATCGGGCCGACATAGATCGCAAGGAAGTCGGTCGAAGTGCGGGTGGCGAAGCCGACCGAGCCGAAGAAGGTCCACGAGGTGCAGTAGATCGCCAGCGACAGCGGGTAGATCAGCCCGGAAGCGCGGCCGCGCCCGGCCGGCGAGCGCCGGTCGCCATGGCTCGCCACCAGGAACAGGAAGCCGATATAACCGAAAGCGGCGGCGATCACGCCCCAGTCGTGCAGCATGGTGAGCGCACTTCTCCCTGGGCGCTGGCGGCGCCCGAGCTCATTTTCGCCGTAAATCTAGCGCGTTGGGCGGACGCAGGCGACAGCGAAATGCCGGGTGGCGTCGGGAACTGCGGGCGTCGTTAAGGTGCGAGCGTGCATCCTCGGGCGCCTACCCTCTCCTGGAGGGGGAGGGTCGATCGCGCGCAGCGCGAGCGGGGTGGGGTGATCTCTCGACACGGGCAGCGTTTGAGGTGGAGAGACTGTCACCCCACCCCGTCTCACATTTGGCTGCGCTCAATGTGAGCCGACCCACGGGCGAGCTACGCTCGTCCCGGACCCCTCCAGGGGAGGGTGGAAGAACAACCTACTCCGCGGCCAGCGACTTTTGCTTGAGCGGCAGACCGAGGCGGTCCCACACTTGGAGCAGCGCTTCGGCGAGCTGATCGATCAGGCCGTCGTCGTGGTAGGGCGAGGGCGTGATGCGCAGCCGCTCGGTGCCCTTGGCGACGGTCGGATAGTTGATCGGCTGGATGTAGATTCCGTGCTCTTCGAGCAGGAGGTCGGAGGCCTGCTTGCACTTCTCGGGATCGCCGACGAACAGCGGTACGATGTGGGTGTCGCTCGACATCACCGGCAGGCCGGCGGCATTGAGGATCGCCTTGACGCGGGCAGCGCGGTCCTGGTGGCGCTCGCGCTCCCAGCCCGACGTCTTCAGGTGCTTGATCGCGGCGGTCGCGGCCGAGCAGACCGCCGGCGGCAGCGCGGTGGTGAAGATGAAGCCCGGCGCATAGGAGCGCACGGCGTCGATGATCTGGCCATTGGCGGCGATGTAGCCGCCGAGACAGCCGAACGCCTTCGCCAGGGTACCTTCGAGCACGTCGATGCGATGCATCACGCCGTCACGCTCGGCGATGCCGCCGCCGCGCGGGCCGTACATGCCGACGGCGTGGACTTCGTCGACATAGGTCATCGCGCCATAGGTCTCGGCGAGATCGCAGATCTTGGCGAGCGGCGCGACATCGCCGTCCATGGAATAGAGGCTCTCGCAGACGATCAGCTTCGGCCGATTCGGGCCGGCCGCTTTCAGCAGCTCTTCGAGATGCGCAACGTCGTTGTGGCGGAACACGACCCGCTCGCAGCCGGACTGGCGGATACCCTCGATCATCGAATTGTGGTTGAGCTCGTCCGACAGGATCAGGCAGTTCGGAATGAGTTTTGCGATGGTCGGGATGCCGGTCTGGTTCGAGACATAGCCCGAGGTGAACAGCAGCGCGGCTTCCTTGCCGTGGAGATCGGCGAGCTCGGCTTCGAGCTGGACCAGCGGATGATGCGTGCCGGCGATGTTGCGGGTGCCGCCGGCGCCGGTGCCGACGCGCGTGGCGGTCTCGACCATGGCGCCGACGACCTTCGGGTGCTGGCCCATGCCGAGATAGTCGTTGGAGCACCAGATCACGACGTCGCGCTTGCCCTTGGGCGAGTGCCAGACCGCGTGCGGGAACCGGCCGGCCGTGCGTTCGAGGTCGGCGAACACGCGATAGCGCCGCTCGGTGTGGAGACGATCCAGGGCGGTATCGAAGAACTGGTTGTAATCCATCGGCAAAACCTGCAGCGGAACCCGGCCCAAGGCGGCCATTCATTTTTTAGAGCTTTTCCAGCTCCAATGTCCATGCACCTGCGCACATTCGAGGCAAGGCGAGCGTGCCAATTGATAACCGCCGGTCCGGCGGCGATTGTTGATTTGGATCAACCGCCTAACACGGCCTGCCGGCCGGACCGGAGTTGCCCGGGGCAGGCATGGGGTGCCGTGGACATTTTGTCCATGGCGCGGCTCCGTCCATGATTGCGGCGCCGGTCGCGCCGACGCGGACCCAAATGAAAGCGGATGTGAAAGGAAGCCCCGATGAAACGCGTGATGATCCTCAACGGTCCCAACCTCAACATGCTCGGCATCCGCGAGCCGCATATCTACGGCACCACGACGCTCGCGGAGGTCAATGCGAGCTGCGAGGAAGCCGCCGCCAAGCTCGGCCTCAAGCTTGCCTTCCACCAGTCCAACCATGAGGGCGTGCTGGTCGATCTGATCCAGTCGGCGCGGCAGGACGCCGATGCCATCGTCATCAACCCGGCCGGTCTCTCCTTCACCTCGGTCTCGATCATGGACGCGATCAAGACATTCGAGGGCCCGGTGCTGGAGGTGCACATCTCCAACATCCACGCCCGCGACGAATATCATCGCCACTCCAAGATCTCATTTGTGGCGACAGGCGTGATCTGCGGCCTGGGACCGTTCGGATACATCGCGGCGCTGCACGCGATTGCGAATATGAAGTGAGTGGTAGCCGCGCCGGAGGTCCGCTCCCTCGCCCCGTTCTTACGGGGAGAGGGTTGGGGTGAGGGGCTGTTTCGGCAATGATGGTGAGAGTTGGACTCGTGGAGAGTCCCCCTCACCTGGTCGCTTCGCGACCGACCTCTCCCCGCAAGCGGGGCGAGGTAATCACCGCTCACGTCGTCCGAAACTGCAGCACGCCGTCTTGCATCTCGGCCGTCAGCCGGCCCTCGACGATCATGTAGTTGACGTGGGCGACGAGCTCGCCGGCGGCAAAGCCCATCTGGTGCTCGTCCAGCACGTGCTTGTTGAACACGACAGGCACCAAGGCGCGCGAGGTCTGCGGCACCTCGCGGCAGGCTTCCGCGATCAGTCGGCAGCGCTCCTCGTGGTGGTCGGCGAGCTGCTTGATGCGGGTCTTCAATCCGTAGAACGGCACGCCGTGGCCGGGCAGCACCAGCACGTCATAGGGAAGCGTCGTCGTGAGGCTGGCAAGCGAGGCCAGATATTCGCCGAGCGAGTTCTGATCGGGCTCGACCGCCCAGACGCTGACATTCGGCGAGATCTTGCTCAGCACCTGGTCGGCAGAGAGGAACAGCTTGTCGTCGGCGCAATACAGCATCACCTGGTCGAGCGCGTGGCCGCCGCCGGTGATCACCTTGAAGCGGCGCGTGCCGATCACGACGTCGTCGCCATGCGAGATGCGGCGGTAGGACGGCGGCAGCACCGAGACGCGCTTCAAATAATCCTGGCCGCGGCCGAGCAGCTTTTCAGTCAGCGACTCGTCCATGCCATGGCGGCGGAAGAACAGCCGCTGCGCCTCGCGCCGTTCCTCGGTGCCGCGGTTCTGGTGATAGACCGATTGCAGATATTCGACCTGCGACATCACCAAGGGGCAGCCGAAACGCTCGACGATCCATCCAGCGAGACCGACATGGTCGGGGTGGGAGTGGGTGACGATCAGGCGCGTGATGTTGACGCCCTTCAGCGGTCCGTCGAACAGCGTCGTCCAGGCCTCGATCGTCTCCTCGTTGCCGAAGCCGGCATCGATCATCGCATAGCCGTCGCCATCGGCGAGCAGGTAGATGTTCACATGGTTGAGGCGAAACGGCAGCTTCAGCCGCGCCCACAGCACGCCGGGCCGCACCTCCACGACCTGTTCGGAGCCGGGGTGCTGTTCCCAGGGGTAGCGCAGGGCCTCGGCCGAGGACTGCGCGGTGTCGGTTTTTGAGCTCATGCTACCCGCTTAAACCCAGCGCGAGCGGGGCGCCAGCCGAAAAAGGATGCTGACACGCCTCGCATGGCGGTCATACCGGCGCGGTTTTCCGTAGCCCGGATGGAGCGCAGCGCAATCCGGGCTACAGGAGAGGGCTCTTACGCCGCCCGCATGTCGTTGAGGAACGCGTCGATCTCCCCGCGCAGCATATCGGCCTCGCGCCGGAGCGCGTCCGAGGCGCTCAGCACCTCGCTGGCCGCAGCACCGGCTTCGGCGGACGCGGTGGAGACGCCGACGATGTTGCTGGAGACTTCGCTGGTGCCGCCGGCGGCATGCTGGATGTTGCGGGCGATTTCGCGCGTGGCTGCGCCCTGCTCCTCGACCGCGGCTGCGATCGTCGTGGTGACGTCGTCGATCTCGCCGATGATCCGGCCGATGCCCTGGATGGCGCCGACCGCGGAGCTCGTGATCTCCTGCATGCTGGCAATCTGGGTGCGGATCTCCTCCGTCGCCTTGGCGGTCTGGCTCGCCAGGCTCTTCACCTCGGAGGCGACCACCGCGAAGCCGCGGCCGGCCTCGCCTGCGCGCGCCGCCTCGATGGTGGCGTTGAGCGCGAGCAGATTGGTCTGCGAGGCGATGGTCTGGATCAGGTCGACGACGACGCTGATGCGGCTCGCGCTGTCGGCGAGGCTCTGTACGGTGGCATCCGTCGATCCCGCTTCATCGACGGCCTTCTTGGCGATCTCGGCGGAGGTCACGACCTGGCGGCTGATCTCCTGGATCGAGGAGGACAGCTGTTCGGTGCCGGCCGACACGGTCTGCACGTTGACCGACGTTTCCTCCGCGGCGGAGGCGACCGCGTTCACCAGCGCGTTGGACTGGTCGGCGGTGTTCGACATGCTCTGCGCGGTCGATTGCATCGAATTGGCCGATTGCGCCAGATTGTCGAGTGCGGAGCGCACCGTGCTTTCGAATTCGGCGATCTTCGCTTCCATGCGCGCGGCACGCTCGGCCTTCGCGATACGGTCCTTGTCCTGCTCGTTCGTCAGCGCACGGGTCTCGATCATGCTTTCCCGGAACACTTGCAGCGTGTTCGCCATGACAGAGATCTCGTCGTTGTGGTTCTTCGAGCGGTAGATCTCGGTTTCGAGGTCGCCGTTCGCCAGCAGCTGCATCGATTGATGCAAGGCGCCGATCCGGCGCAGGATGTTGCGGCCGACATAGAGCCAGACGAACAGCGCCGAGCCGACCAGCATCAATGCGCCCAGCGCCAGCATGACCGACGTCGCGAGCGAAATCTCCTGCCGCGCCTGGAAGGTCGAGGCGTTGGTCTCCTTCTGCACGCCGTCGACGAGCTGCTGCACGCTGATGCCGAGGCCGACATTGAGCTTGCGGGTCTCGTCCAGGATGGTCTGGCCGTAGTCGATGGAGTCGAGCTCCTTCTCGCGCAGATTGAACACGCCGGTCTTGCCGGTGCCGAGTGCGAGCAGCTTCTCCGCCGTCTCGCGCAGCATCTTGCTGCCCTGGTTGTCCGGCAACAGTTCGAGGTTCGACCGCAGGCGTCCCTGTGCCGTCTTGAATTCCTTCTGAATGTCGTCGAGCTTGTCGCTCGTGCTCGCCGAAAGCGCCGCGCTCATGTCGGCGGCGGCGAGATTGCCGCTGGCGACAACGTTGCCGAGCTGACCGACGGTCTGCGCGGCGTCGGTTGCATCCGCCGCGGACAGGTCGGCTGAACCGAGAATGGCGTTGACGCGGGTCTGCGCGTCCAGCATCGCCGGGCTCGCTGCGCCGACGAACGCGCCTTGCGCGTTGCGAAGCGCATCATATTGCTTCTCATGGAGGGCCGCGATGTCGAGCCGTTCGCGGGCGGCCTTCGCCAGGCTCTGAGCCGCCTCGTTGATGCTCTTCATCGTGTCGCTGAGTCCGGAGACGACGCTCTTGTCGCCGCCGAGCTCGATGATCTCGTTGAGCTTCTGCTGCGTCTGCTCCTGCAATTCCCTGAGCTTCTTGGTGCGTTCATTCAGGGCGTCCTCGCTTTGCGCCGCAAGCAGGGCTGGTCCCTGCGCTGCAAGGCTCGCACTCAGTGCCGACAATTGCAGGCTGGCGGAAAGGCGCGGAATGTCACGGCCGCTGAGTTCAGTCATGCCTCCGCCGAGATTCTGCAGCGCCAGGCCGGCGCCGGCTGCGATCACGAGGCCCATGCCCGCGATCACCGCGAAGGCCGCGAACAGGCTGCCGCGCACGCCCCATTTCGGCATTTTGAAACGAGGACGGAAACGGCCAAGGAAGCGGCCAAGGCCCAGACGGATCGCCATCGAAATTCCCCCAATGTTCTTCTGTTTGTGGCGGCAGTATCGGCGGCACCGGTTAAAAAATCGCAATTAGCGCAATTGGTTGCGCATGTTCCGCAGGGCGAAAAAAGAAGGGCCGGCAATGAAGCCGGCCCTTCAGCGTGATAAGATTTTGATAACCGGTCAGTAGCTCGCCACAGCCGGGCTTGCCCAGTTGAAGCGGTAGTTGACGCCCGCCTTGAAGGTATGGTCGTCGGTGGTGAAGTTGCCGGTGCCGGCCAGCGGGCCCGCGGTGAAGTGCGCGTCGCCGAAATTGTAGTACTGGTACTCGGCCTTGGCCGACCAGTTCGGGGCGAACATGTATTCCAGGCCGGCGCCGACCGTGTAACCGTTGCGGTGATCGCCATCGATGATGAAGCCGGTCGGCACGCCGCCGACAGTCACCTTCTCGTTGTTGTCCGAATAGGCGTAACCGCCCTTCACATAGAGCAGGCCGGGACCCCAGGTATAGCCGACGCGGCCGGTGATCGAGCCGAGGCCGCGCTGGTCGTTGGTATAAACGACGCCGCCCGGGAACACCGCGCCGACGCTGCCGGAGAGCCAGGAATACTGGCCTTCGACGCCGACCACGAAGTTCGGGTTGAGCTGCCAGTCCGCGCCGACCTGCACGCCCCCGAGGAAGCGGCCGTTGCCGTTGTTGCCGGTGGAGAGGCCGTTGAAATTGTTGTCGCTGGAGAAGGCGCCGCCGACATGGGCGCCGAGATAGAAGCCCGTCCAATTGTAGATCGGCGCGGCGTAGGCCGGCGCGGGCGCCTTGTAGTAGTTGCGGTTGCCGAGATCGGCGCCGACGGCCGGCGCAGCCGCGCCCACCACGAGCAGCGCCACGGTCGCAAACAGAATCTTCTTCATCGTCTTGAACTCCAACACGTAAGGTCCCCGGCAGGCGCGCTTTCCGCGCCGTCGTTGGTTTTGCAGATAGCTCGCTTTTGACGAAAATGCAGTCACATGCATGGCACAACGACGGCCAACCTAACTTGTTGGGGGGCAAATGATTTTCGTGCTTAATGGCGGCTTAAGAAGTGGTGAAGGAAGGCTTAACTTCGCGCCTCACAGGTAACTTGCGCGCGCCTCCTGTTAACCAAGACGCCGCCGCGCCTCATCGCGCATCTGCGCGCGAAAGGCCGCGCGCTTCGCGGGCCGGTCTGCCTCGCGGACGTCATGACGATCGAAGATGTCGAACTTCTCCAGGATCGGATAGCGCTCGCTCGCCATCGCGAGCACGCGCAGTATCTTGGTCGCCTCCGGCGTCGGGCCGCTGACCTCCCAGCGCCGGATGGTGTCGGCGCCGCCTCTCTCCGGCAATCCGCAAAGCTTGGCCATGTCAGCTGCAGTGAGCTTGCGCTCGAGAGCATCCGAGAGGTCGTTGCGAAGCTGCTTCAGTTCGGCGCCGGTCATGCTGCTTGCATCCAGGGAAGTCACTGAAAGCAATGCATTAGCGCTGATTCGGGTCCATCCGAAGGCGGCGGATGCCCCGCGCTCCGGCACCTTCGCCCGCGCACGGAGTTATGAATGGAGAACCATGGAAATCTCCCGATGAGTGAACAGTTGGCATATCGGGGCGCGCACCGTGCGAAAGGATCAGCCATGAAAACCATCAGACTCGCCATCGCCGCGATCGTCACCACCGGACTGCTTGCCACGCCTTTCGCGGCTGAAGCAAAGAAGGTTCGATCGAGCCGGCATTACAGCACTGGTGTGGTGGCGCCGACCTATGGCGGTGTCGGCGCGTCGGCCGTGCAGCCAAGGGGGCCCTACGGGTCATCCGGACAGACGGTCGGCACCGTCACCGCGCCGTCGATCGGATCATACAATTGGCCCTCGGTCGGCGTGACCAACGCGGTCCCTACCTGGAGCAACACCACGAGATAAAGGGCGCTTCGGCGAGGTGGACGCCGCTCTCCGGATCAACGCATGCCGCTTGCCGTTCCGGAGAGCAGATAGAGCGCAATCAGCAATGTCGCGACCGACAGCATCGTCGTGACCGAAACCGTGGCCGCGACCAGCTTCTCCTCGACCTTGTGCTCGTGGGCGAGGACATAGACGGTTTTCGCCGTCGGCACGGCCGCGCAGATAACGGCCGCGACCGTGTAGAGAGGGTCGAGGCCCATGAGGACGCAGAGCCCATAGACGATCAGCGGCATGACCACCAGTTTCACCGCCGCGAGTGCAAACGCCGCCTTCAAGCTGGATCGCAGGCCCTCGACGGACAAACCAAGCCCGATGGCAAACAGCGCGCACGGCGTGAGCGCGCCAGCGATCATGTTGAGATAGGCCGCGACCGGCGCCGGAATCGGCAATCCTGTTATCGCCCATGCAAGGCCAATGAACGTCGACAGCACCATGGGATTGAACAGGATCTGCCTAGCCAGTCCCGTAGAGAGCGCGGCCGGCCCGCGTGCATCGCGTTTTTCCAGCAGGATCACCGTGATCGGAAACATCACCGCGGCCACGAACACCGTCGCTACAGCTGCGGGCAGGACGGCGGGTTGGCCGTAGATCGCATGCAGGATCGGCAGCGCGACGAACCCGGTATTGGTCATCGCCGCTGCCATCCCATGGATGGTGCTGCTGGCGAGATCGTGTTTGCCACCCGCGCGGACCGGCAGGAACACCAGCGCGAAGCAGATGAGTGAACCGCCGCCGAATGCGAGCAGAAAGCGCCATTCCAACAGATTGCGCGCCGGCTCCTGGGCGATCGTGACGATCAGCAGCGCCGGCATCGCCACGTTGTAGGCAAAGTGGACCAGGCCATCGGCAAGCGAGCGGGAGAGATAGCCAACCTCGCCCGCGAGCCAGCCGGTGACGATGATCGCGAATACCGGAAGAACGAGACTGGCGACCTCCATCCGGCTTCCCTCTTTGCTGCCAATGGCCGCAACAGAGGTTACTCCGGCAACGGAGCGTCGTCACTGCCCAACGTTCAGCGAGGCGCAGGCTTAGTGGCGTGTCCCGGACGCGCGAAGCGCGAGCCGGGACCCAGGGGCTGCAAGACTCGGAGCTGCGATGGGCCCCGGCTCTGCAGCGCACCGCTGAAGAAGCGCTGCGCTGCGTCCGGGGCACGAGAGCGGCTTACTTGCCTCTCTCGCGCTGTCCCAGGCTCGAGAGATCGCTTTTATCAGTCACGCCAAGGCGCGAAGCCGCCGAAGCGAGACGTCCGTTCCTAGATTCCGCGGCCGTTCTGTTGACCGATCACGCAGCGCCATGCAGCCAGTCGCTCGGCGGGATGCTGATTCATCCATTCGGCGAGTTGCGGCGCGCCCATCAGGCAGGACTGCACCGAGATTTGCGCAAAGTCCGACGTGGTGACGATCTGCTCGTGACAATTGGAGGGAGAGGCGAGGCTGCAAAGCACGGCGATGATTTTGATCACGAGAGCTTACTCCTATCGCCGCCGATCGCGCGGCCGTTGTCTCCATCCTGCCCGTTGCTGGCCGGATCGGATGGCGGGAAGATGCTGTCGTAGATTGCGCGTGCCTCCCGAATGAGGCGCACGCGCTCGCGCTCAGATCTCGAGACAAATCGAATAACTTCGCCCATGTTGGCTCCGAGTATCAGTGGGCAAGTAAGCCGTTGCATGATAATGATCATCCAATCAGCATCTATGGCGTCGCCCTCGACTTTGAAATGGCGTGCCCGTTCACGACGGAATAAAAAGCTCGTGACCGCGCCGGCGTCCCAACGTCGGGTGTTCTTGTGCCAAGTTCTGGGGCTGTTCACTGCTTTCTATCGCGCGGCGCTGCAACTACTGCGCGAGCGAATGCCGGTAACAGCTTATTCTTGCCGTCATCGGCAAGGCAGTCTCGCAAAGCAAATGCTGATCGATCGAATATGTTTCGCCTGTATCGCGTGCAAGTTTTTGGAACAATCCTGCAATTCGAAGAACTCGCCGCGACCATTTCTCAGGCCGCTGGCGCTTGCTCCTTCCGTCCCGGCACCGCCGCGAGCAGCTCGCGCGTGTAGGCATGCTCGGGCGCGGCGAACAGCTGCGCGGTGGGCTTCAGCTCGACGATGGCGCCGCGTTGCATCACCGCGATGCGATCGCAGATCTGGGCTGCGACGCGCAGATCGTGGGTGATGAACAGTATCGACAGTCCGAGGCGCGCCTTGAGGTCTTCGAGCAGCTTCAACACCTGCGCCTGCACCGAGACGTCGAGCGCGGAGACGGCTTCGTCGGCGACGATGATCTCCGGCTCGAGCGCGAGCGCACGGGCAATGCCGATGCGCTGGCGCTGGCCGCCGGAGAATTCATGCGGATAGCGCTCGAGTGCGCCGGCGTCCAAGCCGACCATCTTGAGGAGATCGCGGGCGCGATCGAACGCCACCTTCGGATCGGTGCCGGCTGCGATCGGTCCGTAGGCAATGATGTGGCCGACCTTGCGGCGCGGATTGAGCGAGGCGAACGGATCCTGGAAGATCATCTGGATGCGATGGCGCTCGGCGCGCAGCGCCTTGCCTGACAGAGACGTAAGATCGGTTTCGCCGATCCGCACCGTGCCGCGGTCGGCTTCTATCAGCCGCATGACGAGACGCGCGACCGACGATTTGCCGGAGCCGGATTCGCCGACCAGGCCGAGCGTCTCGCCCTTGAGGATGTTGAAGTTGACCGCGCGCGCGGCATCGACGCGACAATCCTCGCGGAACCAGCCGCCTGAGGTGACGTAGGTCTTGTCGAGCCCGATCACCTCGACGGCCCTGGCCTGATCGTCGAGGGACGTTCGCGGCGGCGGATCCATTGAGGGCACGGCGGCAAGCAATGCCTTGGTGTAGTCGTGCTGCGGCTCGCTGAAGACGGCCGTAGCCGGACCTTCCTCGACGACTTTGCCGTGCCTGAGCACCACGACCTGGTCCGCGATGTCAGCGACCACGCCGAAATCATGGGTGATGAACATCACCGCCATGTTGCGATTGCGCTGGAGGTTGTGGATCAGCTTCAGGATCTGCGCCTGCGTGGTGACGTCGAGCGCGGTGGTCGGCTCGTCGGCGACCAGCACCGCGGGCTCGAGCGCGAGCGCCATCGCGATCATGGCGCGCTGGCGCTGGCCGCCGGAGAGCTGGTGCGGGTAGGCGCGCACGATTCTTTCGGGATCGGGCAGGCCGACCTCTCGCGCCAATGCGAGTGCTTTCGCGCGCCGCTCCTTCGGTGTGAGCAGGCCGTGCGCCTCGAACATTTCTGCCATCTGGTCGCCGATGCGCATCAACGGATTGAGCGCGGTCATCGGCTCCTGAAAGATCATCGCCAGCCGCCGGCCGCGCAGATCGCGCCAGCCGTCGTCGTCGAGCTTGAGCAGGTCGCGGCCTTCGAACTGGATCTCGCCGGAGGCGACCGACACGGTGTCCGGCAACAGGCCCATCAGCGCGTGCGCGCACATCGACTTGCCGGAGCCGGACTCGCCGACCACGCAGACGATCTTGCCGGGCCGCAGATCGAGCGAGACGCCGTCGACGGCGAACGGACGTTCGGCGCCCTTGGGCAGCGCGATCCTGAGGTTCTTGATGGAGACGGCGGGTGGGGCGGTCATCGTCAGCGCCCCTCCCGCGACAGGCGCGGATTGAGCGCGTCGTTGAGGCCTTCGCCGATCAGGTTTAGCCCGAGCACCGAGATCAGGATGGCGACGCCGGGAAACACCGTGATCCACCAGGCCTGCCGGATCACGGTGCGGCCGGCGCCGACCATGTAGCCCCAGGAGATCAAATTGGGATCGCCGAGGCCGAGGAACGAGAGCGAGGATTCCAGGAGGATCGCGGTCGCCACCATCAGCGAGGCCAGCACGATCACCGGCGACAACGCGTTCGGCAGGATTTCGCGCAGGATGATCCAGCTGTTGCTCTGGCCGGTGACCACGGCGGCCTGGACATATTCGCGCGTTCGCAGCGACAGCACCTCGCCGCGGACGAGGCGGGCGACCGGCGGCCAGCTCACCACCGCGATCGAGGCGACGATCGAATAGATCGAGGGCTGCAGGATCGCGACCAGCACGATCGCGAGCGCGAAACTAGGAATGGTCTGGAAGAACTCGGTGAAGCGCATCAAGGCATCGTCGACCTTGCCGCCGAAATAGCCGGCCATGGCGCCGATCGGCACGCCGACGATCAGTGCCACCAGCGTGGAGACGAGGCCGACCAGCAGCGAAACGCGTGCGCCAAAAATCATGCCCGCGAACACATCGCGGCCGAGCGCGTCGGTGCCGAGCGGCACGGTCGAGAGCGTGAACGGCGGCAGGAACGGCCGCTGCACCATGCGCCAGGGCGAGTTCGGGAACAGCATCGGCCCGAATACCGCGACCGAGATCGCAAGCAGGAGGATGACGAGCCCGATGACGCCGCTCGGGCTCTTCAGCATCGATTTCCAGAACTGTTTCATGAGGCGAATTCGATGCGTGGATCGACCAGTCGATAGACGAGGTCGGTGATGAGATTGAAGATCAAGACCATGGCCGAGCAGATCACGAACACGCCGAGCAGCAGATTGTAATCCCGCTGCAGCAGCGCGTCGTACATCAGCCGTCCGATGCCGGGCCAGGCGAACACGGTCTCGGTGATGACGGCGCCGCCGATCAGCGTGCCGGAATGCACGCCGGCGAGCGTCACTACCGGCAGCAGCGCATTGCGCAGCACGTGGCGGCGCTGGATCACGGCATCCGAGAGCCCTTTGGCACGCGCCGTCTTGACGAAGTCGAGCCGCTTCACCTCCAGCATCGAGGCGCGCGTCATGCGGGTATAAGTCGCCATGAAGAACAGGCCGAGCGTCATCGCCGGCATGATCAGGTGTTTTGCGACGTCGACCGCGTAGGCAAGGCCGGTGAGGTTGGCGCCGACCGTCTCGTAGCCGAAGCTCGGCAGCCAATCGAACGTGACCGAGAACAGCAGGATGCCCATCAACGCCACCCAGAAGATTGGCATGGCGTAGAAGATCAGCGCGAATATTGTGATGCCGGGGTCGAGAAAGGTTCCGGCAAAGCGCGCGGCAAAGGTGCCGAACAGGATGCCGAGCGCGAGCGAGATCGCGAAGGCGGTCAGAGTCAGCAGCAGCGTCGCCGGCAGCCGCTCGCCGATCAGCTTCGCAACCGGTGCCTGCTGACGGAAGGAGAAGCCGAGGTCGAGGCTGACGACGCCCTTGACATAGATGAAGAGCTGCTCGGGCAGCGGCTTGTCGAGGCCGAACTTCTCCCTGAGCTGTTTGACGAAGACCTGATCGCTGGCCCCGGCCTCGCCCGCCATCACGACTGCGGGGTCTCCGGGCGCGAGCCGGATGAGGAAGAAATTGAGGACGACGATCGCGAGCAGGACGATCACGCCCTTCAGGACACGCTGAGCGACGAAGGAGAGCATTTTAGAAAGTCATGTTGGTGAAGTGACCTGAAGCCACTAGGGCAGCGCGCTCCCTCGCCCCGCTCTTGCGGGGAGAGGGTTGGGGTGAGGGGCCTCTCTCCACGACGGGACAATGACGAAGGACCTGTACCCCCTCACCCGCCGCGCTCTGCGAGCGCGTCGGCCTCTCCCCGCAAGCGGGGAGAGGTGAAGTCGAGAGCGCCCTCACTTGTCGAGCCATGCGTCCTTGAAGCCGTCATTGACCCCGATCCCCGTGGTGATCAGGTTCTTGACCTTGCAGCGCATGATGGTCGGGAATTGCAGCTCGAGCATCCAGGCCACCGGCACGTCTTCGACCAGGATCTTCTGCGCCTTCTCGTAGATCTCCTTGCGCTTGGAATCGGGGGTGGCGACGGCGCCCTCGGCGAACAGCTTGTCGATCTCCGGGTTGGAGTAGCCCTCGACGTTGTTGAAGACCTGCCCCTTGGCGATGTTGCTGGAGATGTAGTTGCGCCCCACCCCGACCGCGGGATCGCCGTACTGGTAGAGATAAGTGAAGGCGATGTCGTAGTCCCAGTCGCCGATCTTCTGGTTGCCGCCGGCAACGTCGGTGGCGATGGTCTCGATGGTGATGCCGACGTCCTGGAGGTTCTGCTTCACGGCTTCACCCCAGCGCTGCCACGTCTCGCCATAGGCGAGCGGCAGCAGGCGGATCTTCTCGCCCTTGTAGCCGGCTTCCTTCAGCAGCGCCTTGGCCTTGGCCGGATCGTAGGGATATTTCTTCACGTCACCGGTGTAGTACTTGATGGTCGAGGCCGACGGGCCGGTAGCGACCTTGCCGAGCCCGTTCCAGATCACGTCCTTGGCGAAGTCACGGTCGATCGCGTACATGATCGCCTGCCGCACCCGCTTGTCCGCGAGCGGACCCTGACGGTTGTTGAGCCACAGCCAGGCCAGCGGTGAGAAGAACTCCCAGCCGGCGCCGGTGACGCAGGTGTCCTTCAGCTTGGACAGCCGCGGCACGTCGAAATTCTCGACCGAGCCGCCCGGCAAGACGTCGACCTTGCCGGTCTCATACGCCACCGAGCGCGCGGCGGCGTCGGGGATGATCTGCCAGTAGATCTCGTCGAGATAGGGCTTGCCCTTCTCGTAGTAGTTCGGGTTCTTGACCAGGCGGATGAACGAGCCCTTCTGCCACTCCTTGAACATGAAGGGGCCGGTGCCAACAGGCGCGTTGTTGTAAGCGTTGGTCTTCCAGTCGGTGCCTTCATAGAGATGCTTCGGCACCATCGGCATCGAGCCGACCTCGAAGATGCCGAGGAACGGGCCAAACGGCTGCTTCAGCGTGAACACCACCGTGTAATCGTCGGGGGCCTCGACCTTGTCGACCTGCGCCAGGTTGGTGCGGGCGCGCGCATGGGTCTGCTTCAGCATCTCGATCGAAAACAAGACGTCGGCGGCGGTGAAGGGCTTGCCGTCATGCCAGGTCACGCCCTTCTTGAGCTTGAAAGTGTAGGTCTTGGCGTCCTCGCTGACGCTCCAGCTTTCGGCGAGCTCCGGCTGCGGGTCGAGCTTGGGGCTGTAGCGCAGCAGCCCTTCGAAGATGTTGCCTGACACCATCTGGGTCGGACCGTTCTGGACCAGCGCAAGCATCAGGCCGGGCGGCTCGGGCTGGATCACGGCGTTAATCACACCCCCCGTCTTCGGCTCTTGCGCCAGCGCCGAGGCCGTGAGCCCGCAAGCCAGGAGGAGACCAAGCAACACTCGTTTTGGCATGTCGTATCTTTCTCAAGCGAGACCAGCCGTAGACGCTTCGCAACGTCCTCGCGCGCAAAGCTACGGTCGGCCCATCCCAGTCCCCATCCGCTATCGAGGCTCACACAGTCTCGTTCGGCGCTGCAAGATGAAAGTCTCGACAGTGTTCGCACAAAAAATGTACAGCGCGTCCTGTTTTGATGGATTCGCCTCATCGCGGCATCCTCATGTCGGTCGCTGGCCGACATGACGGGGTCGCGACACAGCGTCGCGGCGGGTCGGCGGTGCAGCGCTCTCGCGCCAGCCGGAAATGGGCCGCGCCGGCTGGCGATCAGTCGGAAGCGGTTGCGCCACCTAATTTGATCCGCATCAAAGCCGAGCCGCCGCTTTTGCGATCGAATAGCAACTAGCGGGCCGCACTGCGCGTCCCGCTCCCTTGAGCCGTGAGACGATTGATGGACATCCAGGCCGCGACTATCCCTGCGGATGACGATAGCGGACCTGATGCCGCCGGCCTCGATCTATCGTCAGAGGCGGGCGTGCAGCACTGCCTGCACTTGCTGAGCAATGCCGGCCTGCGCCCGACGCGCCAGCGCCTGGCGCTCGGCCAGTTGTTGTTTCTGGGCGGCCATCGTCACGTCACCGCAGAGAGTCTCTTTGAAGAGGCGATGGCGGCCAACGCGTACCTGTCGCTCGCCACGGTCTATAACACGCTGAACCAGTTCACCGAGGCCGGCCTGCTGCGCCGGATCGCGGCCGACGGCATCAAGTCGTTCTTCGACACCGATACATCCGTGCATCCGCACTTCTATCTCGAAGGCGAGGACGTGCTGGTCGATGTTGCCGAGGGCCTCGCCTTCACCAAGGTGCCCGAGGCGCTTCCCGGCCACGAGATCGCGCGGCTCGACGTCATCGTCCACCTGCGCCGGAAGCGCGTGGCATAGCATCGCTGTCGCTCACCCTCCCCCGGAGGGTCCCTCCAGGGGAGGGTAAGACGCCTCACCGCAATCCCGCCCGCCGGAATCCCTCCAGATAGTGTTCGCGATCCCCGTCATTGGCCCACGGCAGTTGCGTCGCGATCCAGTGCAGCGAGATGCCAGGCTGGGTGCGGCGGAGCTCGCCGAGCGCCATCTCCGCAAGCCTTCCGTCGCCCGTCATGCCGGCGGAGACGGCGAGCACGCGATAGGCGCCGGTGAGGTCGCCGCGGTGGCGGATCGCCTCGCGTGCGAGCGCGATGGCCTCGTCATAGTGCCGTTCGGTGAAGCGCGCATAGGCGGCGATGCCGTGATAGATCGCCAGCGACGGATCGCGCGGTGACAGCCGGATCGCCTTTTGCGCGGCCTCGAACGAGGCCTTGGAGCGTCCGGCATAGGACAGCGCCAGCGCGTAATAGCCCTGCGCCAGCGAGAAGTTCGGATTGAGCACGAGTGCCTGCTCGAACTCCGACAGCGCGTCCGCAAGCCTGCGCGTCGAGAAGCAGACGCTGCCGAGCGCGGCATGCGCCCAGGCGTCCTCATGGTCGCAGCGCACCGCGGCCAGCGCGGCAGATTCAGCGGCTGGCGCAACCGCGGCCAGCTCGGTCCAGCCGAGATGCACGCCGAACATGTCGTTGACGGCCAGCACCGACAGCGCCTGGCCGTAATTCGGATCGATGGCAATCGCGCGTTCGAGCAGTGTCCGCGCGGCCTCGTGATCCTGCCGGGTCACGCGCCAATAGTGCGACAGCGCGCGCATCAAGAGGTCCCAAGCGTCCAAGCTTGCAGGCGGCTTGCGGTGGCTGCGAAAATTCTCCGCCGCGTGGATCTGCGGTTCTATCGCCGCCGTGATCGCGTTGGTGATCTCGTCCTGCACGGCGAAGACGTCGACGAGCTCGCGGTCGTAGCGCTCGGCCCAGAGATGGTTGCCCGACACGGCGTCGTTGAGCTGCGCGGTGATGCGCACCCGGTTGTCCGCCTTGCGCACGCTGCCTTCGACGATGTAGCGGACGCCGAGTTCCTCGGCGATCTGCCTGATGTCGACCGCGCGTCCCTTGTAGGTGAAGGAGGAGTTGCGGGCGATCACCATGAACCAGCGCTGCTTCGACAGCGCGGTGAGGATGTCCTCGCTGATCCCGTCGCCGAAATAGTCCTGTGCGGGATCGCCGCTCATGTTTTCGAAGGCGAGCACCGCGATCGCCGGGCGGTCCGCCACGCGCGGGGGAGGCGGCTTGGCCTCCGCCCGTGCTGGGGGTGCTGCCGCCTCTTCCCGGACCTCGCCGACGAAACGAAAACCCTTGCGCGGAATGGTCTTGATCAGCCGCTGTGTCGTGCCGTCGTCGCCCAGCGCCTTGCGTGCGGCATTGATTCGGCTGTTCAGGGCGGAATCCGAGACGATGCGGTCGCTCCATATCTGGCTGATCAGGTCATCCTTGCTGACCACACGCGCCCGTTGCGTGACCAGATAAAGCAAGAGATCGAACACTTGCGGCTGCAACGGAACGGCCGCCCCGTCGCAGATGAGCTCCCGAAGGTCGCCGTCGAGCACGTTGTTTTCAAAGCGAAATCGCACGTTTTCGTCGTCTCAAGCAAAAATCAAAGTCGTCTCAGGCGAAAATCAACCCTCCGCGAAAGTCTCGGGACGTCCGATCCGGCATGGTGCGAAGACCAAACCGTGTCGATGCCTAGGCACAACGGAGCGTTTCATGACCCAACTTGATCACCAGGTTCATTCCCTCGGCCCGGAGGTTGCGGGCTCGCGCATTTTCAAGTTCAGCGCCTTTCTTTACGGAATTGCGGCGTATCTCGTGTTTTTCGTCACCATTCTCTACGCGATTGGCTTCGTCATGGGGGTGATGGTGCCCAAGACCATCGACACCGGAGCCGAAGCGCCCGTCGTTCGTGCCGTCATCATCAATCTGCTGCTGATGTCGCTGTTCGCGGTTCAACACAGCGTGATGGCGCGCCAGCAATTCAAGGCGTGGTGGACGCAGTTCGTCCCCAAGCCGGTCGAGCGAAGCACGTACGTGCTGTTCGCGAGCCTGTCATTGCTCCTCCTGTTCTGGCAGTGGCGTCCGCTGCCCGCGGTCATATGGGAGGTCGAGAACCCCGATCTTGCCGTGACGGTGGTCACGCTGTCCTTCGCCGGCTGGGTGCTGGTGTTCACCTCGACCTTCATCATCAACCATTTCGAGTTGTTCGGCCTGTCTCAGGTGACCAACCATCTCGTCGGCAAGGACATGGAGCCGCCGCGCTTCAAGACGCCGCTGCTCTACAAGTTCGTTCGCCATCCGATCTATCTCGGCTTCATCATCGCGTTCTGGGCGGCGCCGACCATGACCGCGGGGCATCTGCTGTTCGCGGCCGTGACCACGCTCTACATCTTCGTCGGCATCGCGCTGGAGGAGAGCGATCTCGTCGATCTCTTCGGCGACGAGTACCGGCAGTACAAACAACGCGTCTCCATGCTTATTCCCTGGTGCCGGTCGGTATAGTCTCAGCCTCGTTCCGCGCGTCCACCGAAGGGAGGACGCGCGGGGCGCTGACGCGCGATAACGATCCATCAAAAAACGGAGACGTCCAAATGAAACATGTCGGAAACTGCTTCTGCGGCGCGGTCACGGTCGAGGTCACGGGGGCGCCGGAGGCGATGGGCTATTGCCATTGCCGCTCCTGCCGCTCGTGGTCGGGCGGTCCGGTCAACGCCTTCAGCCTGTGGAAGCCCGAAGCCGTGCGCATCACCGAGGGCGCCCAGAATGTCGAGACCTTCGCCAAGACGCCGCTCAGCCAGCGCAAATATTGCAGGAAGTGCGGCGGGCATCTCATGACCAACCATCCGCCGCTTGGTCTGATCGACGTCTTCACCGCCACCATCCCCACACTCGCGTTCACGCCCGGCGTCCACGTCAACTATGCCGAGACCGTGCTGCCGATGCGCGACGGTCTGCCCAAGCTGAAGGATTTTCCGGCCGAGTTCGGCGGCAGCGGCGAGATGATGCAGGAGTAGCGACGCCTTCAGTTGAGGACCAAAAGACCGAAGCTCAGCTTCGGCCTTCTTTGGAGAGGGCGGCAGAGCGCCGCCCTCGCTGTCTTTCTCTCAAGGAGAGGGATGAACGACTAGCCTCCGCGCGATTCAACGACCTTGCGGCAGGAATCCGAGAGCTTCGACTTGTTTTCGCGCAGACAGGCATTCATCTGCGGCGGTTTGCCGATATGTTCGGCGCAGAATTTGCTGGCGTCACCGCGGCAGGCCATTTGCTCCTGGACCGATGGACCGGACTGTGCAGCAGCGGGCAGGGCGGCAGCAGTGAGCAGCAGCGCGGCAAGAACCGAAATCTTCATAAAGCACCTCTTTGGAATCATCGTTGGTCCCGACCGGGATCACGCGTGCCGGACCATCTCGCAAGGCCCGGGCACGGGTCCATGCCATGTTCATGGCACCGGCCAGTCCTCCCGGCCGCAGGACCCCCATCTTCATGGCATGTATCCGCGCGCCGACTTTTGCCATTCAGGCTGCACCTCGGCTGCGAGACCTGGTGATTGCACCGGGACGCCGGACGGGAAGCAGGAGAGCAAGATGTCGAAGAGAGCTGGAGCGCTGAGCGCCGGGCTGACGATCATGGCCCTGGCGGGCGCGGCGATGGTGTCGCTGGGCACGAGCCCGGCGCAGGCCGTGGTTTATTGCAAGACCGTCGGCGTGCCCAAGGGCTGCGTGGTGCGGCCGACTGCGGCGGTGGTGGTCGCGCCGGGAGCGCCGGTGGCGCGGGCAGCGGTCGCAACGCCCGGTGTCGGCGCGCCCGGTGTCGGGGTGCGGGCTGGCACGCCGATGAATCGCGGCGGCCCGGTCAATCGCGTCGGCGTGCGCTGATATTTCCATTCGATTGAATTGATGCATCGCTTCGGGCCAACGGGGCCTGCGGATGAACACCCCCGTCCTCCGCAGGCAGATTTCCCGGCCCGTCCCCTCTCTCCGTGCGCCCCACACGTTCGGGGAGGGGGCCTTTCAGCCCGCAGCCATGTCGCTGTCGGGAAAACGCTGCGGCAATTGCAGCCGCACGCGCGTGCCTGAGGCATCCGAGCTCAGATCGAGCACCGCGCCGCAGCGCGCGGCGCGGCTTCGCATGTTGCGCAGGCCGCGTGCGGTCTGGCCCGCGCCCGCGGCCTCGCAATTGCCGGCCAGCGCAAAGCCGCTTCCGTCGTCCCTGACGCTGATCACGCCATAAGGCCCCAGGCCGCCGTCATGCGTCTCGATGGTGACCGCGACCTGGCGGGCCTGCGCGTGCTTGACCGCATTGGTCACGGCCTCGTCGAGGATGCGCACGATCTGGATGACGTGCCATGGCCTGAGCTCGGGATGCAGCGGCAGGCCCTGCGGCGTCGCCACGCGCCAGTCGAGCGCGATGTCGTGCGACCGCAATTGGGCCGTGGCGCGCTCGCGCCAGGAGCCGAGCGCGAGCATCAGGTCGCCGCCGATGTCATCCATGGAATCGATGACGAGGCGCAGATCCTTCAGCGCCGCGCGGGCGGCGTCCGTGATGGTTGCGCCCGCGCTGCCACGCTCGGACAGCGCCACGATGCTCACGAGCTGGCCGCCGAGGCCGTCATGCAGGTCTCGCATCAGGCGGGTGCGCTCGTTGGCGAGCGCCGCGGCGCGGGCGCGCTCCTCCTCGCGGGCAAAGCTCGCCTTCAGCCGTTCCTCGGCTTCGCGCACGCGCGTCACGAGCTGGCCGGCAAAGCTGTCGACCTGGTTCAACGCGCGGGCAAAGCGCCAGGTCAGCCCGGCGCCGATCGCGACCAGCATCGCCGAATAGGACAGGCGCGAGACGAAGATGCGGTCGTTGGTCACGATCTCGAGCACCGTGAGCATGTCCTGGACCCAGCAGACCAGGACGATGGTCACCGCGCAGCCGATCGTGAAGCTCGCCGCGTCCTGCCGCCGCACCACCGCGGTTGCGGTGACGCAGGCCATCAGGAACAGGCAGAGCCCGACGGTGGGGATGCCGAGCACCAGGAACAGGATGCGCGGCAGTGGCGGGCCTCCGATCAGCCCGACCACGAACACGAGGACGCCAGGCACGAACAGCAGCGTGCCGTAGCGCGGCCAGCGCCAGCCGAAGAACAGCACGCCGAACACGACGATCAGCGCACTCTCGATCGGAGCGGACGCCAGAAGCACCGCGGCGAGCCTGGATACCGTGGCCGGCGGCACCGGCGGCGGCGCGAACGCCTGCACCACACCGAGCACCATCGCCGCGGCCAGCACGCCATAAACCGGCTCGTGGCGCCGCATCAGCCACATGATCGCGAGGATGACGGCCAGGATCGCCTGCCAGGCGGAGAACACCACCGGCAGCGTGACAAACAGCAGCGTGCGTGTCTCATAGGCCGGGCGCAAGGCGGCATCCGGCCCGACATAGACGGTGTCGAGGAAGCCCTTGAGCGGTCCCCACACGAACAGCTGCACCGTGATCTCGTTTGCGCCCTCGCGCAGCAGCGAAGCGGGGATGGCTGCGATCTGCGGGGTGTTGCGGTCGGGCCGGTTGGCGTTGGCGTCGCGTCGGGAGTCGAGCACGACGACGCCGTTGACGGCGACCTCCACCGCGTTGCTGAAGCGCGGCAGGAACACCGACCAGCCCGAGGCCGCATCGTCGCGCCGGAACGTGAAGGCGCCAGTGTAGAACGGCGGGTCAGCCAGCGAATAGCGCGACGACGTGAAATGCGGCAGCGTCACGGGGCGCGTCAGGCCGTCCTCCCGCGCCGAAAAATCGCTTAACGCGAAATCTTCGGGATCGCTCGGTTGCAGCAGCCGAAGCCCAAGGACGGTGACGATTGCGATCAGGGCCTGGAGCAGCAGATAGGGCACCAGCCGCGAAGCCAGCAGCCGGCGCCGCGCGGGTTTGGCCGGTGCCTTCGCCGCGATCTCGCTCACAGCTTGATCAGGCCCTGCTGCACCGCCTCGAACACCGCTTCGCTGCGCGTATGCACTTCGAGCTTGCGATAGATGTTCTTGATGTGGCCCGGCACGGTCTGCCTGGACAGGCCGAGATGGCTCGCGATCTCGGCATAGCTGAAGCCCTTTGCGATGCCCCACAGGATGTCGATCTCGCGCGGGGTCAGCCTGGCCGTGTTGAGCGCGGGGCCGGGCGGCGGCTCCGCCGAACTCTGTGCGGCACCCTGTGTTCTGCGCACGATGAAACGGGCGATCGAGGCCGAGATCGGCGAATGTCCGGCGACCAGCTCGCGCACGGTGGTGGCGATGTCGGTGGGGAACGCATCCTTGAGCAGATAACCGGTGGCGCCCACCGTGATCGCGGAGATCACGCTCTCCTCGTCGCCGAGCGCGGAGATCACCATGATCTCGGTGTCGGGAAAGCGCTGCCTCATCTCCCGGATCAGCTCGACGCCATGGCCGTCGGGCAGCCGCAGGTCGGTCAGCAGCACGCGCGGCGCGCCGCCGCTCAGGGCCTGCCGCGCCTCCGCGAGCGTGCCGGCGCTCCGCACCTCGTAACCGGCCTTGACCAGCGCATCCTGCAGCCGCCAGCAGGTCGGCGCGTCGTCCTCGACGAGGAGGATGGTGATGGCTTCACCCGTCTCGCCCTGTTCGGTCATGATCATGGTCCCGCACCCGCGTGTCCCCCGCGCCGCGAGGCAAGTCTAACCGCAGCGTGGACGCGGTGACACCCATAATCATGGGGGCGGCGATAACTTGGTCCCGCGTCAGGCGCGCATGGACAATCGTAGGGTTGCGCCTAAGCTAGAGCGCGTGCTCATAATCCGCGCTGCACTTGGGGTGCATATGACGTCCGCTCGGCCTCTGGCACCGGCCCACTACGGCATCTCACCAGATGTCCGAGTCGGGCCAACAGGCGACATCATTCGATCACCTCGTCAGCTTGGGCGAGCAAGGTGGGCGGCACGGTAAGGCCAAGGGCGTTCGCAGTCTTGCCATTGATGACAAGCTCGAACGTGGTTGGTTGCTCGACGGGAAGATCGGCAGGCTTGGCGCCCTTCAAGATTTTGTCCACATAGGTGGCGGCGCGTCGGAACAAGACGACGAAGCTCGCACCGAACGACATTAAGCCTCCATCCTTCGGAAACTCGCGAAGTCCGTACACGGCCGGAAGTCGGTGAGCGGCAGCGAGAGCAATGATCCGGGGTCTATGCACAATAGTCAGAACGTCGTCGAAGACGATGAGAGCTTGGGCGTTGCCTCCTCTGGCAGCGGCGAACGCCGCATCAAAATTCCTCCGGCCGTCCCACTTCGAGAGGCTGTAGCGCTACGCCCAGAGTGCGTGCCGCCACCTCAGCGGTCCGCCAGAAGGTGGCGTGGATAGCGACTGTCGAGTTCTTCATCACCGCGATCCGCGCAAGGCCCGGCGTCATCTCCTTCAGGAGTTGCAGACGCCTTGCGATCATTGCCTCATTGAAATAGCTCAGCCCCGTCACGTTTCCTCCGGGTCGCGCCAAACTTTCCACGAGGCCAAGTCCAACCGGATCGGCCGCCACCATAACAATGGGGATTGTTTGAGTAGCCTTCTTGGCCGCTATCGCAGCGACGCTGTTGCCGGCCACCAGCACATCCGATTTGAGACCGACAAGCTCGGTCACCAGCCCGGGGAGCCGCTCGACACGTCCCTCGGCCCAGCGCACCTCCAGCGCGATAGATCGACCCTCGACGTACCCCAGTTCGGTAAGCCGCTGCCGGAATGCCGCGAAGATATGTCCCATCGTAGCCTCATCGGCGCCGGCAATGTACCCGACCCGCCGAACCCTTGCTGGCTCCTGCGCGCCCACCGCGACAGGCCATGCCGTAGCGGCCGTTGCACGGCCTAGGAGTGCCATGAATTCTCGTCGCCGCATGCGCTGCCCCGTTGACAACAAGCAAATCCTAACACGGCCGATCGCCGATCAGACAGTCTGTTTAGGGTCACAAGCCGCCGGTCACGCTCAAGCTGGGTGACTTTCGCTTTCTCTTGCGAAGCTGACGGTCATGAGTACACACCCTCGCCCGGCTCACGAAAGATCATGCCGCGGCGGCGGATAGCGCCGGGCCAGCACCGACAAGGATAGATGACGCTCGTCTTCCGGCAGCTCCAGATAGGCCAGCACGAGCGGCCGCTTCCAGTCACCGACGCCGAAATCCATCGCCATCCATTTCTGCGGCTCGGGTCCATCGAGGCCCCGGACCCAGACGAAATAGCGGGGAAGGTCGTCGGCGTCCGCGTCTGTCGTGCGTCGTCTGGCCATCAATGTTGTCCGCTGCGTCAAATCGGTTGCCACAGGATATAGAGGCTGGCGCGGGGAAGTCGAATGCCTCCGGACGCAATCTCTCCTCCTCGTCATTGCGAGGAGCTCTTGCGACGAAGCAATCCAGACTATCTCCGCGGATGCATTCCTGGATTGCTTCGCTGCGCTCGCAATGACGAGGAGGAGATGGGGCAAGTATAATGCTCTCGGGCTGAAGAGGATCCCCACCGGAACAGAATCTATCCAAACGCTGCCGGGCCGTAATCTCAAAATTCCGATTGACCGAAATTCGGAAATATCGTACGTGTCGCTCACCCCGGCCCAAGGATCCCGGCCCAAGGATAAGGGGCGTTTCGCGATCGTCACGATGCGCGGGCCGGGTGGCGGTGGGCGTGGAGCGCATCGGCGCGCATGCAATCGCAGGGCGGGTTTGGCCCGTGAGCGGTTGAGCAGCGCGCACACGACCGGTGCGTTCCCCGTACGGCAAAAGCGTGTGGTCCTGACGCCCGGGGTCTGTGCGTCAAGGCTTGCGGTGGTGAGGCGGCCCGACCGGGCGCGCGCATCAGTTATCCGCAAGGCGATGGGGGCAATAGTGCATCGCTCCCCGGGGAGAGCGCGCCATAAGCCGTCAAACCACTGCGCAGGGAAAGGCCGGGATGTCCGGGCTGCCCTGTATGCCGCTGTGCATCTGTCTTCGCGCAATTTGCGCACAGCGGACCGCGGGTGCCAGCCGGCGCCCGGCCTTCCCTGCGCCCTTTCCAACGAAGGGGCGTCGAGAGAAGCACAGGACTCGGGCGTCATGCGTCGCGGGGCCGCACTGGCGTGTCTTGCTGTTTGAAAATCGAAGTGTGTCCGCTCATCCTGCCAATCATCGCCACAAGTCGCAGGTCGCCACGCGGTTGATGTCGGCGAGGCGACGGTCCGCGTTTCCGTTCGGATCGAGGCTGCCGACCAGCGTCAGCAGACGCCGGTAAGCGCGAGCGGCGACCTCGACCGGCAGCGGGGCCTCGTCAAAGGCCTCGACATAGCTGCCGACGACACCGCAGAGCAGGCGGCACAGACCGCGCTGGGCGGGATCGTCCCGGCCGAGCGTCTCGAGCTTTTGCTGAAAGGTCTGGAAGGTCCGCAAGCCGTGGTGTTGCTGCGAAAGCCACGCGTGCAGGTCGTTCATGTGAGCTCCTTCGGGTTACGGAAGAAGCTACCGGTTTATACAGGGGGGATGCGGGAATGGCTACGGGAGGAGGACCGATAGAACTCTGCTGAACCAGTCCGTCTACGCCAAGAGGCTTCGCCGGACACGCTTCGCCCTTCGGTTCAGCATGGCCGCGCCACGCGAAGCCCGAAGGGCGAAGCGTGGTGCCCCTGGCCGACAATTGCCTAGTAGCATAACCGATTGAATTCCGAGTAGTTTTAGCTGCAGATTGGTGCCGATACCAACAGGAATACCAACAAGGTGACGCACGGCATTAGCTCGCAAAAATAAATCAGCAAGCGCTCGGCAAGCAGTCAGGCGAGCGCCTACTCAGCAGCTTACAGTCCTCTGCGAAGGGGAATGGTTGAGTGGCCTCTCCGCCATTGTACGATTTGCTACGCCAATCTACGATATCGTGTGCTTGGGTCCGTCTCTCTGGGGGCGTGGCGAGCGAATCGTCCGCTCTGCTAGCTGCCGTAGCCATGGCCCATCTCGGTAGGGACGCGATCAGCACCAATGGCACCAGTCCCCACGGAGCTTCGCTTCATAGCCTCAGCTCAACGCGTGACCGGCTAGCCCGTACACCCACGGCTCATTTTCCTTTCGGTTCAGGAATCGCCGGCCCTTAGACATCGTTGTGACGGTATCGGTCATTCCGAGGCGGCTCTGTTGAAGGAAGTCGGCAAACACACCCGTCTGCTCCCGCGTATCGACGCGGACGAATTGTCCCGCGAGATCCTTCAGATGCACGGCGGTGAGATGGATCGCGTCACAATCATTGCTGGCGACGATCGGGCCGATCACATGACCGCGCCCGAATTCGCGCTTCATGGAAAAACCGACGGCCTCTCCGCCGCGGCGCAAGACGGAGATTGCCGCACCTTCAGAAAGCAATGCGAGCAGCTTCTGCCGGTTAGTTCCGAACGCGCGTTCATCCAGTGCCGCGATCTCTCCGATGTTCGCCGTGGACAGCGAGCTCAATTCACCGGCCAGAGCCGGCACCGGCGGAGGTGGTGAGACGAGTTCTCCTTGCCACAGATATACGGTGGCTTCCTTCGTGAACCCCAGCGACAGATACAGGTGATAGGCGGCATGGGTTGAGTTGAGGGTCAAATTCCGGTCGCCACACCGCTCGAAAACCTGCTCCATGAGCCAGCGGCCAGTACCTTGTGCCTGGGTTCGGGGCGATGTGATCACCAAGCCAATCGTCGCGAATTCCTGGCTATAAGGGAACCACATCGCGCTGCCGAACACGCGGTCTATGCCATCAACGGCGACGATGCCGTGGCCGGCGCGGCGTAGGAAATCCCAGTCCTTGGGACGATGCGGCCAGCCGACACCGATCGAAAGCGCGTGGAGCAGCTTCACATCAACGTCGTTGATGTCCTTGGCCACCAGTTCAAAGGACTTCACGCGTACCGTTCGTCCCATTCAGCTCATCCATTCCTTCGCGGGACTCAAACCCCGCGGCCTATCCCCCGCCGGCCTTCTGCTGCGTGCCGCGCAAGCCCTCTTTTGCAGCAGCATAGCGCGGAAGGCCAGCAGGTTTCGCTGTTCGGCAGGCGGTATTCGGAATGTTTCGCCGCCAGTGCAACTCGATTCAGCAGGGAAAGCTGCTGGTTGCGGCCTACCGATAGCCGGCAACAGCAGGCAGGATGGGCCCCAGTGAACGTTGAAGGCTTCGCTGGAGGGCTCGCCGCCTTTCCAGCCCGCGGTGGCCGGCCAGGCCGGTCTCAACACGCCGCATCCCGAGGACCTGAGAGGACCACGTCGATGGCGTTCCTTTTTAATTCCGATCCTGCTCGGGCGGCTATTTTCCGGCAGGCCTTTGCGCGCGAGCTCCCTGATCTCGAATTCTATCATTCCAGCGAATGCTTCGAGCCGGAAAAGATACGGTACCTGATAACCTGGAACGCGCCCGATGATGTCTCGCGCTTTCGAAATCTGGAAATGCTCTTTTCCATCGGTGCGGGGGCCGATCAATTCAAGCCGGAGACCATACCCGACCGCGTCAAGCTCGTGCGCATGGTCGAGGATGGCATCATACGCATGATGCAGGAGTACGTCGTGCTTGGGGTGCTGACACTCCATCGCGAGATGCTTGCCTATCGGGAGCAGCAGGGAAGACGACTATGGCAGGCTCTTGCAACGCCCCAGGCGGCCGATCGGCGCGTCGGCTTTCTGGGCCTTGGCATGTTGGCACAAGCTGCGATTGATCGCCTGAAGCCGTTTGGATTTCCGCTTGCCGCGTGGAGCCGCAGCAACAAGACGATCGAGAGCGTCACCTGCTTCCACGGCGATGGTCAGCTTGGCAGCTTCCTGAAAGGAACGGACATTCTCGTCTGTCTTCTGCCCCTGACGGAGCAAACAAGCAGCATCCTGGACGCACAGCTGTTCTCTCTCCTGCCGGCGGGAGCAAGGCTGCTGCATGTCGGCCGGGGTCCGCAGCTTGACCAGGGCGCACTCATCGAAGCGCTCGACAGGGGACGTCTCGCCGCAGCGATGCTCGACGTGACCGATCCGGAGCCGCTGCCGGAAGACCACGCGCTCTGGTCGCATCCGAGGGTGATCATCACGCCGCATATCGCGTCGGTGACGCAACCGCATACGGCCGCGCAATCCGTCATAGAGAACATCCGGCGCCATCACGCCGGACGAAATCCGATCGGCCTCGTCGATCGAACGCTCGGCTACTAACAGGAAAGATGCCATGTCACTTCTGATTGCCATCGACACCAATCCGGATTTTGTACCGAAGAAGGCCGTGCCAGCTCCGGAACGGCTCATTTCGGGCAATCCGTCCTTCAAGACCTGGGCGCAGGACGCCTCGAAGGGTGAGAAAGTGCTGACGGGCGTCTGGGAGGCAACCCCCGGCGAGACCCATTCCATCAAGGGCACCACCTTCGAGTTCTGCCACATCATCTCGGGTCTTATCGAAATCGAGGAAAAAGGTGGTGAGACGAAGACCTTCCGCGCCGGCGATAGCTTTGTGATGAAGCCGGGCTTTGTCGGGGTCTGGCGCACGATCGAGACCGTGCGGAAGATCTATGTCTGCCACTATGACTGAGCTCTCCCACTATGACTGAGCACGATGACTGAGGGGCGGCCTCACTAAACGACCGCCAGAACAATCGACTTTCGAGGCCCCATCTGACCGGATTCAACGTGGTCGGACGCTTCCTTCTCGATGAAAAATGCGGCGCGCGGTCCTGTATCTCTCGGATGAGACGGCTTTGTCTCGCCAATCACACAACGGCAGTGATGGCGGTTTGACCCCAAGGAAGGGAATAAATACATGGTTGCATTGAAAGACAAGGATCTGTTTCGCCAGCAGGCACTGATCGGCGGCCACTGGCGCGACGCGAGTGCGAAGGCGACGGTTGATGTCATCGATCCTGCGAGCCAAACAGTGCTTGGCACCATTCCTGACATGGGCCGAGACGAGACCAAGGCAGCAATCAACGCTGCGGCCGACGCGTTCAAGCATTGGAAGACCACGGCTCATGCGGAGCGTGCCGTTCTGCTGGAGCGCTGGTATGAACTCATGCGGCGCCACGAGCAGGACCTCGCGCTGTTGCTGACGTTGGAGCAGGGCAAGCCACTGGCGGAATCGCTCGGCGAAATCCGCTATGGGGCCTCCTTCGTCAAATGGTTTGCGGAAGAGGCGCGCCGGATCAACGGATCGACGATTCCGTCACCCACGATCGATCGCCGCATTCTGGTTTTGAAAGAGCCGGTCGGCGTCTGCGGGATCATTACGCCCTGGAATTTCCCCAACGCGATGATTACACGCAAAGTGGCACCTGCGCTTGCCGCGGGCTGCACCGTCGTCATCAAGCCCTCTGAATTCACACCGTTTTCGGCCCTCGCGATTGGTGTGCTGGCGGAGCGGGCAGGAATTCCAGCTGGCGTGATCAACATCGTGACGGGCATGCCGGCGGACATTGGCAAAGAGCTGACAGCCAATGAGACCGTCCGCAAGATCTCGTTCACGGGATCGACCCGCGTCGGCGCGCTGCTGATGAAAGGCGCCGCCGACAACATCAAGCGGCTCAGCCTCGAGCTCGGCGGCAATGCGCCATTCATCGTCTTCGATGATGCCGATATCGACCGCGCCGTCGAGGGCGCGATTGCGTCGAAGTTCCGCAATGGCGGCCAGACCTGCGTCTGCTGCAATCGCATTCTCGTGCAATCAGGCATCTACGATGCCTTTGCACAGAAGCTCGCCGGCAAGGTCGCGAAAATGAAGGTCGGCGCCGGCACCGAAGAGGGGGTCGCAATCGGGCCGATGATCAATGGCGCGGCGATCGAGAAGATCAGGCGGCACGTCACGGACGCCTTGGACAAGGGCGCAAAGATCATCTCGGAGAGTGAGGCGATGCCGGAAGGTCGGCAGTATGCCCGACCTCTCGTGCTCGGTGGCGCGACGACTGAGATGCTCCTGGCTTCGGAGGAGACCTTCGGGCCGGTCGCGCCGCTTTTCCGGTTCGAGACGGAGGACGAGGCGATAGCGATCGCAAACGGTACGCCCTTCGGTCTTGCGGCGTATTTCTACACTGAAAACCTGAAGCGCTCCTGGCGTGTTGCCGAAGCGCTGGAGTTCGGCATGGTCGGCCTGAACACCGGCCTGATCTCGACGGAGGTCGCGCCTTTCGGCGGTGTCAAACAGTCGGGACTGGGACGCGAGGGATCTCAGCTCGGGATAGAAGAATATCTCGAGAGCAAGGCCCTCCATGTCGGCGGCCTGGACTGAGCGTCCATCGGGTCTGTATCTGAAACAAGAAAAGGGGGCGGCTGAACCGCCCCCCTTTTCCTTGGCCAGCGCAGATCTCTATTACTGAAGTGCCGCGAGAGATCCCGAAAGAACTGCGCTCAGGCGCTTTTGCGAAGAGGCTCCAGGCCGACTGCGGCAGCCAAGCCGCCGATGCCTGAGACCTCGGTGTATTCATAGAAGGGGTTCGCCGGCTCGTGACCGCGGTTCACCCATACCTTGCTCTTGATACCCAGATCGTAGGCGGTCATCAGATCGTAGCGGAACGAGGAGGAGACGTGAGTGATATCTTCCGGGCCGCAGCCCAGCTTGTCGAACATGTATTCGAAGCCTTTCATGTGCGGCTTGTAGGCGCCAGTCTCCTCGGCCGTGATGACCGTGTGGAAGGGAGCGCCGAGCTTCTCCACGTTGGACATGATGAGGTTCTTCATGGAGTTCGACAAGATGACCAGCGGGATCTCTTTGGCAACCTTGGCCAGACCAGCCGGGACGTCGGCATGTGGACCCCACGTGTGGATCTCTCCATTGATGCGCTGGGCATGCTCCGGTTTAAAGACGACACCATTGCGCTTGCAGGCGCGCTCCAGCGCGTTGTGCACGACCTCGTAGTACGGTTTCCAGGAGCCGAGAACCTCGTCCAGGCGATAGGCTGAAAAGTCCTTGATGAGCTTTGCCATCGCCGCGGCAGAAAGCTCCGAGCCATAGACACGGGTCGCGGCGCCGGCCATGTCGAAATTGGTCAGCGTGCCGTAGCAGTCGAAGGTGATGTATTTCGGTCTGAATGTCGCCATAGCTCCAATCCTTGCGATCTCGCACCGCTTGCCGGTACGACACGCACCATAGTGAGCAGCCGACGAGATAAAGCGCCGATGTCGCGATGGTCGGGAGCAGATTGTGTCGTATCGCATCGGAGCCGTGGCAGAGAGTTGCGCGACGACGGCTCTCCTCGTTTAGCCTTCATGCGGTCGCCGCACCATGCCGGCATAAGATGCCGCAGTGGTGCCCAATCAAAGTCAAAATGCCCTCCGTCCATGTCCTGCCTGGGAGCAAGTGCTGTCTTCGGCAACTTATGTTGAGCCCGGACACAACGGGCTGCTCGCACAAACATCGCGGCCGATCTGGAGGACCATATGTTGAGCAATTCGCTAATTGAGCTCGATCGCGCGCATCTAATTCACCCGGTCTCTTCTTATCGAAGCCACGAGGCGACGGGCGTCCGCGTGCTGAAGTCAGGCAAGGGCGCGACGCTGACCGATGTCTCGGGACGTCAATTGCTGGACGGCTTTGCGGGTCTGTGGTGTGTCAATGCCGGCTATGGACAGGACAGCATCGTTGGAGCGGCTACGCGGCAGCTGCAGGAGCTGCCTTATGCGACGGGCTATTTCGGTTTGGGCTCGGACCCGGCGATCCGGCTGGCGGCCAGGTTGGCTGAATTGGCGCCTGGCGATCTGAACCATGTCTATTTCACCTTGGGCGGCTCCGATGCCGTCGACAGTACGATCCGGTTCATTCGCTACTACTATCATGCCAAGGGGACGCCAAAGAAGGATCAGTTCATTTCCGTCGAGTCTGGCTACCATGGATCGTCGACGGCAGGGGCGGGCTTGACGGCGCTGCCCGCCTTTCATGCGGGCTTTGGGGTGCCATACAACTGGCAACACAAGATCCCCTCGCACTATGCCTATCGCAATCCTGTCGGTTCCCATCCCCAGGCTATCATTGCGGCGTCGGTCGCGGCCTTGCGGGCCAAGATTGCCGAACTCGGCGCCGAACGCGTCGCCGCCTTCTATGTCGAGCCGGTGCAGGGGTCAGGAGGCGTCCTCGTTCCGCCGCCGTCCTGGCTGAAGGCCATGCATGCTGTCTGCAAGGAGCACGATATTCTGTTCGTCGCCGATGAGGTCATCACCGGCTTTGGCCGTGTCGGTCCGCTCTTCGCCTGTGAAGAGGACGACGTCGTGCCGGATCTCATGACCACGGCAAAGGGGCTGACCTCGGGCTACGTGCCGATGGGGGCCGTTCTCATGTCCGACGGCGTCTACAACACGATTGCCGATGGCGCGGGCAAGGCGGCCGTCGGCCACGGCTATACCTATTCCGCTCACCCCGTCAGCGCAGCCGTTGGGCTCGCGTGCCTCGACCTTTACGAAAACGGCTTGCTCGAGAACGGCCGGAAGGCCGGGCATCGCCTGCTGGAAGGTCTTCGCGCGCTTGCCGATCATCCGCTTGTCGGCGACGTCCGCGGTCGCGGCATGCTGGCTGCAATCGAGCTCGTGACCGATAAGGAGCTCAAGACGCCCTTACCAGCGGAAGCCGATGCGGCGCGCCGCATCTTCGACCGCGCATGGGACAATGGTCTCGTGATCCGCGCCTTCGCGCAAGGCGTGCTGGGCTATGCGCCGCCGCTGTGCTGCACCGATAGCGACATCGACGGCATCATCGAGCGGACAAAAACTACGCTGGACCAAACGCTCGAAGACAAGGACGTCCGCGCGGCGATGAAGGGATAATCACCGCGCTGCCGGTCGGCGCCGTTGTTCTTAGCTATTGAAGATGCTTTCGAGCGGCAGATGGGATTTCACGATCGGGGACTTCAGCACGACGAAACTGAAGTACTTGTCGATACCGATGTCCATCTCGACCAGGCGTTCCATGACCGCTTGGTATTCGCTGATTCCCGCGGTGATGAACTTGACGAGATAGTCGTACCCGCCTGAAACCAGATGGCATTCGACGACCGAATCGATCTTTTCGATCGTCGTGAGAAAGCGAGCGAAATCGATCTGCCGGTGATTCTTCAGTGTGATTTCAGCGAAGACCGTCAGAGTTTGTCCGAGCTTGGCAACATCGACCTGGGCGGAATAGCCGGTGATGAAGCCCTCCGTCTGCAGCCTCTTGACCCGCATCAGGCACGGGCTCGGAGAAAGATTTATCGCCTCTGCGAGCTCGACGTTGGAAATGCGCCCGTTCTTCTGCAGTTCGCATAAAATCCTGATGTCGATCTTATCGAGCTTCATAGCAATGCCATCAGATGGGGCCGACAACGGCGTCAGGGCTTTGAGTCTTCAGCGTCATATGCATCTTCATAGCATCAACCAGCAGCTTTTCCCAACGAGGCGGAAACTGCAATTTAGAAATCGCTGACCTTGCCCCAGGCGCTTCCTTTCAGCCGCTCCGGCCTGTAGGGGCGCGGGTCGACGATTGGCGCACGACCGGTGATGATGTCGGCGATCATGTGCCCGGTGCCTGGCCCAATCCCGAAGCCGTGACCACTGAACCCCGCCGCAAGGATGAACCCTGGAACAGACTCAACTTCACCGATTGCCGGAATGCCGTCCGGCGTGCTGTCGATGTAGCCGGCCCAGGCGTTTGAGATGGTGAGGCCCCGGAGTTCCGGCAGCAACTCGCAAGCTCGTCGATGTGTCTGCCGGATCTGCCTCATGTCGGGATGAGGATTGAGCGTGCGGTTCAGCTCCATCGGGGTCACCTCGTCTAGCCTCCATCTCGCCAGGGATTCGTGGCCTTGCCGCATGCCCTCAAAGGCCCCAGGGCTGAGGCTTCGCCAGCGGCGGGAGAAGAGGGGGAGGAATTCGCGGCCGAACCTGAACTGCTGCGGGGTCGGATCGACTCGCGCGCGCCCGCTGATGGCCAACGTGTATCCGCCATTGCCGCGCCGCGTGGCCGACACGAGCCCTGCGTAGAGAGCATCAGGCAAGCCGGCCGCGCCCGGGGCCAGGGCGAGAATCGAAGAGCGCACGGATGCCTGCGGGAAGCGAATTCCGAGCTGCTTGCAGAACGAAGATGCCCATGCGCCTCCTGCCATGACCACCGTCTTCGTCCGGATCGTGCCCGCCTCGGTCACCACGCCGTTGACCCGGCCGGCACCGAGCTCGATGCCGCGCGCGGCGCAGAGCTGGTGCACCGTGCCACCCGCCGCCATGATCGCACGCGCGGCGATGGGGACGGCTTTTGAAGTGTCCGCCGTCCCGTCTGTCGGCGAGAAGACGCCGCCCTTCCACTTGCGACCCGTCGCCTTGCCCCGACCGCTCGCCTCTTCCGAGCTCAACATATGCGTCGTGACGCCGACGGTCCTGGCGAAGTCTCGCCACTTGGCCCAGCCTGCCAGCTCATTCTCGTCGTTCGACAAATACAATAAGCCGCAGCGGCGAAAGCCCGTGTCTTCACCCGTTTCCTGGGCCACTCGTTCCCAGAGATCGAGGCTCTTGGTCGCAAGCGGCAGCTCGCGTGCGTCGCGGTTCTGTTGGCGGCACCATCCCCAGTTGCGGCTGGACTGCTCGCCGCCGATGCGGCCCTTCTCGAGCAAGGCGACCTTGAGGCCGCGACGGGCGAGATAGTAGCTTGTGAATACGCCTACGACGCCGCCGCCGATGACGACGACGTCCGCTTCACGAGGAAGGGATGGACTGGATTCGATATGCAGGAGCGGCGCGCTCATCCGACAGGGATCTCCGGTGGTCGCCGTAGCGTAACCGAGGAATTGCGGCAGCCCCCGCGGACTTTCGTCGTGAGACCGAATATCCTGCGGTTTACTGCCTTTGACGCAGGCTAATATTGCGAAAATACCTTGCTTGCGTCGCAGCTTGCAGGCGGCGAGACCAATGCACGTGCTCCTGCGATCCGTCGCGCCTTCCTGGCAGGGGGCCACAGCAGGCCTGGCGGCGCAGATTGAAATGCCAAATCGGACTTCGTTTTCAGAAGTTCGTGCTGCCCGGATGCCGGCTTTCGGCGACTCCGCGGTGATTGAAATCATCAAGATCGGCAGAACGGATCGAAGGATCGAAGTTCATAGAGGCAACCCGCATGAGCCTTGTCGAGGAGCAGATCTTGGCGGAAGCGATCAAGCTATGAGGTCGGCGCCATCCATGCTTCGCTTCGATCGAACTGACCCGTTCGGTCGGCGCCGCGCTCCGAAGAAGAGTTCTTGCCTCTTGCGCGGGGAGGCCTGAATCATGTCGCAGCCTCCAATGGAGGAATGGCACGTCGAGCGTCAAATCATCGACCTGTCGAAGAAGCGCGGCAAGGCAAAGAAAAGGCGCGGCCCGCAGCAGGATGGCCGAACGAAGCTGAAAAGGGAGGATGTTCCGATGGCCTCTGGCAAGCTGGCTGCTGCCCCCGCCGATGTCGCGCTCTCGGTGCGGGAGCTGAGCATAAGTCTGCCGCAAGGAATGGAGCGGGCCTACGCCATCGAGAACATCTCCTTTGATCTGAAGCGCGGACAAATTCTCTGCATCATCGGGGAATCTGGATCGGGCAAGTCGGTCACCGCCAATGCGATCATGGGGCTTCTGCCGAAGGTGATTAGGGTCACCTCAGGGGCGATCCACCTGAATGGGACGAACATTGTAGGCCTCGCGCCTGAGAAGCTCCGCAGCCTGCGCGGCCGAGTCGTCTCGATGATCTTTCAAGATCCTCTCTCGGCGCTCAACCCGCTGATGACCGTGGGCGCGCAGATCGAGGAGGTGATGGCCGCGCACGACGTCGGCACGCCGGCCTCGCGTCGCAGCCGGGCCATAGATTTGTTGATTGAAGTGGGTCTGCCTGATCCGCAGCTCATGTATCACCAATATCCCTTCCGGCTTTCGGGCGGGCAGCGGCAGCGGGTGATGATCGCCATGGCTCTGGCCCTCGAACCTGCGATCCTGATCGCGGATGAGCCGACCACCGCGCTCGACGTGACGACCCAGGCGCAGATCCTCAAATTGATCCGTGACATTCAGCGCCGCAAGGGAATGAGCGTCATGTTCATCACCCATGATTTCGGCGTCGTCGCGGAGATTGCCGACCACGTTGTGGTGATGGAGAAAGGCCATTGCGTAGAGCAGGGCAGTGCCGCGCAGGTGCTGAAGTCGCCCGATCATCTCTATACGCGCCGCCTGATCGCAGCCGTGCCCCACCTGACCGGCAAGGACCGCGTTCCCTCGGAAGCCGGGGAGCGCGCGTCGATCATGAAGGTCGAATGCCTGGCAAAGACTTATCGCAGCGGCAGCGTGCTTTTCCGTTCGCAGCGCATCGTGCCTGCGGTCAATGGGGTCAGCTTCGACCTCACGTCGGGTCGCACGCTCGGCGTCGTCGGGGAAAGCGGTTCCGGCAAGTCGTCGCTCGGTCGGCTGCTGATCAAGCTCATGGAGTGCGACGGCGGCTCGATTCTGTTCGAAGGCCGCGACATTGCCGGGCTTTCCGAAGCCGAGTTTCGGCCGCTGCGGCCGAAGATCCAGATGATCTTTCAGGATCCTTTCGCATCGCTCAATCCGCGATCGACGGTCGGGCAAATTCTCACAGTCGGCCCGGTCGCGCATGGCATGCCTTACGACGAAGCTTGCGAGCGCGCGCGGGAGCTTCTGTCCCATGTCGGCCTGGATGCAGGCGCTTTTGAGCGCTATCCGCACGAGTTCTCAGGCGGGCAGCGCCAGCGCGTCGGCATCGCTCGAGCGCTGATGTTCAAGCCAAGATTGCTGATCGCCGACGAAGCGGTCTCAGCGCTCGACGTATCGATCCAGGCCCAGATCTTGAAGCTGCTCGACCAGATCCAGCGGGAGACCGGCGTCTCAATGATCTTCATCACCCATGATCTGCGCGTCGCAAGCCAGATCTGCGATGAAATCGCCGTCATGCACCGAGGGCAAATCGTGGAACGCGGGCCGCCGTCCCAGATATTCCTCGATCCGAAATCCACCTACACGCGAGAACTGGTGGCAGCGATCCCGGGCGAGCAACCCCGGACCATGCCCGAACATGCAGATTACAGCGGACAGCACAACGGAGGAGCGACGTTATGACCAAGCATTCTGCGACGACCTCGAACTACTCGCGGCGCGATGCTCTGCGAATGGTGGCGATCGGCGGAGCTGCCGGCATCTTCGCGCCAAACCTGTTGGGCAAGCCTGCGTTTGCTCGCGCTTCGGCAAAGCCAAGTGGCCGCGTGATCGTCGGGCTTGGACAAGAGCCGACCGTTTTCAATCCGCTGATGGCACACATTGAAGTCGATGATGGTGTGCATTTCTCGGTGTTCGACGCGCTCTTCCGCATCGACCCTCAAGGCGTCATTCAGCCCAATCTCGCCGTGGAAGTGCCGAACCAAAAGAACGGGGGTATTTCGGAAGACGGTCTCAAATGGCGCATTCGTTTGCGTGACGACGTCCGCTGGCACAACGGCAAGCCTTTCAGCGCCGAGGACGTGAAGTTCACGCTCGAACTGATCACGAGTCCCAACTTTCGGAGTTGGCGCACGGCTGGCCATGCTCTCGTGCGCGACATCACGGTGGTCTCACCGACGGAGATCTCGTGGCGAATGGAGGAGGCCTTTGCGCCCTATCTGTCGTTCCTGACCGAAACCTTCATCGTCCCCAAGCACATCCTCGAGAAAGAGGCCAATCCGAACAACGCCGCCTTCAACCAGGCACCGGTCGGCACCGGCGCCTTCAAGTGGAGCAAGAGGGTTGCTGGTGATCATCTCGAACTCGTTGCGAACACCGAATACTTCGGTGATGGCCCTCACATCGAGAGGCTGGTCTTCAAATACATTCCCGATCTCACGGTCCTCTACACCCAGTTCAAGAGCGGCGACATTGATCTCGTAGGTCAGCCTTACATCACGCCCGATCATTACGGGGAAGCCAAGACGCTGCCGAATCGGGTGGTGACGCTCCTTCCAAGAACCTCGTTCGAATCCTTCTACCTGAACCTCGAGCGTCCGCAGTTCAAGGAGCTAGCTGTTCGCGAGGCGCTCTACGCGGCGATCGACAAGGAGGCGATCATTCAGGGGCTCTACTACGGGGTGCCGACCCCGACAGAGACGTTCATGCCGCGGCAGTCCTTCTTCTTCAACGCCAATCTGCCCCTGCACCAATTCGACGTGAATCGCGCGGGCAAGATCCTCGATCAGGCCGGCTGGGCAAAGGGCGCGGACGGCATTCGTGCCAAGAATGGCGTTCGTCTGTCCTTTACCAATTCGACCACATCCGGCGATCCCCTCCGCGAACAGGTGCAGCAGTACCTGCAGCAAACGTTTGCTCAGCTGGGCGTCGAGATGAAGATATCGAACCTGCCCGCTGCCGTGATGTGGGGCGAGTTCTGGATGCAATCGCAATTCGATTCCGTGATCGTCGGCAGCTCGTATCTGATCGGTGCCGACCCGGACGTCACCAACCGCCTGCACTCGCGTTCGATCGGAGCGAAAGGCGGTCGCGGCTCGAACAACGCGCAGTATGCAAATCCGGAGGTCGATGCCCTGCTCGACAAGGGTGCGCGCACCTTCGATCCGGAAGCGCGGCGCGCGATCTACTCTCGCGTACAGGAACTCGTGCGCCGCGACCTGCCGTTCCTGCCGCTGTATCAGAGCAACTCGGTCGAAGGTCTCAAGAAGGGGATCAACGGATTCGTGCCGAATGGCAATACCCGCACGGAATCCTGGAACGCGCTGGCCTGGTATTGGGCGAGCTGATGTCTGGCGGGGTGTACCGCGGCGGACGGCATTGTCACGCTAATGGAGGACTCGAATGTCCGCCTTCCTGCTGAATCGTCTCTTCCAGAGCATCGTGCTGCTGGTGATCGTCTCGATCATCGGTTTCACGGTTCTCAACCTCATGCCGGGCGGGCCCCTCGCGCAATTCGGGCTCGATCCGGGCATGACCCAGAAGGACGTCGAGCGGCTCGCTTCACAGTTGGGCCTCAATCGCCCACTGTGGATCCAGTATCTCGATTGGGCCTGGCGGCTGCTGCAGGGCGACTGGGGGCACTCTTTCCGGGACGGCTCTTCCGTGCTTGCGGTGATCGGTCGCCATCTGCTTGCGACGCTGCTGCTGATGGGTACATCCACCGCATTGGCGATCGCGGCCGGCACGTGGATCGGAATCCGCGGTGCCACCCACCGCTATTCCCTCTTCGACTATTGCGCGACTGTCGGCGCCATGGTGGCGCTGTCCGTTCCGACGTTTTGGTTCGGCCTGATCGGCATCTACATCTTCACCCTGAAGCTGGGTTGGGTGCCCGCAGGCAACATGTACACGATCGGCGACGGCTCGGTGCTGGACTATCTGCATCACCTGATCTTGCCGAGCATGGTGCTGTCGCTCGTTCATGTCGCGATCTGGAGCCGTTACATGCGGACGGCGACGCTCGATGCGTTGAGTCAGGATTTCGTCAAGACGGCGCGAGCCAAGGGCGTGAGCGAACGCCGCATCTTGCTGAAACATGTCATCGGCAATGCGCTGTTGCCGATGATCACGCTGGCAGGAATGCAATTGCCCAGCATTCTCACCGGCGCGCTGGTCACGGAGACCGTGTTCACCTGGCCGGGCATGGGGCGGCTGTTTCTCGACAGCCTTGGCTACAGCGACTATCCGGTCGTGATGGGGCTGTTGATCTTCTCGGCCATCCTGGTCGTGTTGGGCAATCTGATCGCAGACATCGTGATCGCAACTGTCGATCCGCGCATTCGCTTGGCCTGAGCCTGCGGACCCAGGCCAGATAAGAGGAGCCAGTAGATATGACCGCCATCGTCGTGCACACAGCTCCGGCCCGCTGGTGGAACAGCCGCGCTGTCAACCGCTTCATGCGTCACCATCTGGCGCTCCTGGGAATCGCGATGATCACCCTGCTTGTGCTGGCGTGCGCCATCGGTCCCTATGCGTTGCCTTACGACTCGCTCCATATCGATCTGCGCGCCCGCTTTGCTCCGCCTCTGACAGGCCACCATTACTTCGGTACGGACCCTTTGGGGCGCGACCTCGCCGTGCGGCTGTTGATGGCCGGGCGCGTCTCGCTGGCGGTGGGATTCTCCGCGATGTTGCTGTCGACGCTGATCGGTACGTTCGTCGGCGTGACGGCCGGTTATCGTGGCGGCTGGGTCGGGGCGTCGCTGATGCGGACGGTGGATGGCTTCCTGTCCTATCCCTCGATCTTTCTCGTGCTGGCGCTGGCCGCAACGCTGCGGCCGAGCCCGGTGATGATCACGGTGATCATTGCGGTCACGAGCTGGATGGAGACCGCGCGAATCGTCGAGGCCGAAGTCCGTTCGCTGCGCGAGCGCGAGTTCGTTCAGGCTGCGCGCATGGTCGGGCTTAGCAGGGCGCACATCATGTTCCGCGAGATCCTGCCCAACGCCATGGGTCCCATCATCGTCGCCGCAAGTCTGGCCGTCGCCCGCGCGATCCTTCTGGAGGCCTATATCAGCTTTCTCGGCTACGGCATCCAGCCGCCGCTGCCCAGCTGGGGCAACATGCTCAATGGCGCCCAGCAATATCTGGCGAGCGCGCCCTGGCTCGCCATCATTCCCGGTGCCGCCATTACGATGGCGGTAACGAGCTTCAATTTCATCGGTGACGGTCTGCGAGATGCCCTCGACGTTCGAAACGACCACATCTGAGCGATTTAAACCGAGCCGCGGCTGAACCCAGCAACCATACGAGAAGCAAAGCCATGCACGCGCCGAGAGTTGCCGAGAAGGCCACGCCCTATTGGTGGGAAGCCGCGCCGCTTAAGCCGCCGCCTCAGCAGCCAATAGCCAAGAAGCTCGACGTGTTGATCGTGGGCGCGGGCTATGCAGGGCTCTCGGCCGGCCTGGTGCTGGCGCGCGAGGGCCGCTCGGTTGCGGCCTATGATGCCATGGACCCTGGCGAAGGAGCTTCGACGCGCAACGGCGGTATCACCAGCGGATCCATTCGGCCCGACTACGCGACGCTCACGCGCCGGTTCGGAGAGGAGAAGGCGCTGGCGATCGAGGCGGAAGGCAAGGCCGCGCGCGAGTTCCTGTACGATTTCATCAGGACGGAAGGCCTCGCCTGCGACTTCCAGCTGGTGGGGCAGTTCAAGGGCGCCTTCGGCTATGAGCAATACGAAACCATGGCGCGTACTGCTGAGAGGCTCGCAAGGAAACTTGGAATCGAAGCTTACGCAGTTCCTTATGCCGAGCAGCGCAAGTATATCGGCACCGATGTCTATCGCGGCGGTACGGTTCGGATGGACATCGGCGGACTGCACCCGGCGAAATTCCACGCCGAACTGCTGCGGGTCGCGCTCGCTTCCGGATTGACAGTCCACGCGCGCACGCCCGTAATCTCGATCGACAGAGATGGCTCCGGTTTCCGCGTCGTCACCGCGGCCGGTCCGGTGCAGGCGCGTCAGGTGCTGGTGTGTACCAACGGTTACACCGATGGCGCCGTGCCCTTCCTGCGCCGTCGGCTGGTCCCGGTTCGCAGCCGGATCATTGCGACGGAGGAGCTTGCGCCCGAAGTCATGGCGCGGCTGATGCCGAAACGCATGATGATCACCGAGAACCGGGAGGTCGGCTTCTATTATCGGCCCTCGCCTGATGGCAAACGCATCTTGCTCGGCGGCCGCGACAGCTCTCGGGTCGGCGACCCCGTCGCTCCGAAGCTGCTTCTGCGCAAGGGCCTCGTGAATCTGTTCCCTGAACTGGAGGCCGTTCGCCTCTCACACAGCTGGTTCGGCCATGTGGCCATGAACCGCGACATGATTCCGCGCATTTTCGAGAAGGAAGGTATCGTCTATGCCAGCGGCTTCTGCGGGTCGGGGGTGGTCTGGGCGCCATGGGTCGGTATGCATGCGGCCCACAAGCTCATGGGACACGAGGAGCGGGCGCGCACCGCGTTCGACTTCAGGCCTCCAGCCTTCATCCCGTTCTATCGAGGCAATCCGTGGTTCATGCCCGCCTTCATTCAGGGCTACCGGATGCGTGACCGGATCGCGATGTGGCGCGCCAGCCGTTGATGGCCGGCAGCACAGCTGACAAGCCAGGGTGTGAGTTCCGGAGGCACTTCCGCCTCTCGAAAGAAAATTGACGATGCAGTACGTGTCCACGCGCGGTCATTCAGGCCGCAAGCAATTCTGCGAGGCATTGCTCGAAGGCCTCGCCCCGGATGGCGGGCTGTACGTCCCGGAAACCTATCCTCGCGTGGATCACGCCACGCTGGATGCGTGGCGTACGCTGTCCTACGCCAACCTGGCTTTCGAGATCCTGTCGCTCTATGTCGGCGATATTCCATCCGCCGACCTGAAAGCCATCTGTGCAAAGACCTACGCGCCGGAGATATTCGGAAAGCCTGACATCGTGCCGCTGCGAGAGCTGGAGAGGGGACTCTATCTCCAGGAGCTGTCGAATGGTCCCACGCTGGCGTTCAAGGACATGGCCATGCAGTTGCTCGGCAATCTGCTCGAGTACGAGCTGGCGCGCCGGCAGGAGAACTTGAACATTCTTGGTGCGACCAGTGGCGATACTGGAAGCGCCGCAGAATACGCCATGCGCGGCAAGAAAGGGGTGCGGGTGTTCATGCTCTCGCCCCGCGGACGAATGAGCGCCTTTCAACAAGCTCAGATGTTCAGCCTCCAGGACCACAACATCCACAACATCGCGATAGATGGCGTCTTCGACGATTGCCAGGACATCGTCAAGCGGGTGGCGGGCGATCTGGCGTTCAAGCAGCAATACAAGATCGGTGCGGTGAACTCGATCAACTGGGCGAGGCTGCTTGCGCAGGTCGTCTATTACTTCTCCGGTTATCTGCAGGCGTCCGAACCGGGGGCGACAAGTGTAAGCTTTGCGGTGCCTTCGGGGAATTTCGGAAACATCTGCGCGGGGCATGTTGCGCGCATGATGGGGCTTCCAATATCCCGGCTGGTCCTTGCAACCAACGAGAACGACGTGCTCGATGAGTTTTTCCGCACCGGGGTGTATCGCGTCCGAAGTCGCACTGACACGCTCGAAACCTCAAGCCCGTCCATGGACATCTCCAAGGCCTCGAATCTCGAACGCTTTGTATTCGATTTGCTCGGTCGCGACGCAGACAGAACGAAATCGCTGTTTGCTGATCAGCTCGGGGAGCGAGACTCGTTCGATCTGAGTGGAGAATCCAGATTTGCAGAGGCTGCAGCCCGTTTCGGCTTCCGTAGCGGAAGAAGCACACATGCCGACCGGCTCGCGACCATCCGTGACACGTGGAAGCGCCGGAACACCGTGATCGATCCACATACGGCAGATGGCGTGAAGGTCGGGCGCATGCACGCGAGCCCCGAGGTGCCGATGATTGTGCTCGAAACTGCACTGCCGATCAAATTCGCCGCGACGATCAAGGAAGCCCTGGGGCGGGAGCCCGATCGCCCGCAACGCTACGAGGGCATCGAGAAGCTGCCGAGGCGAGTCAGGGTTCTCCCCGCGGATGCACAGGCGGTCAAGAACTACATCACCGGGATTGTGCGCGATAGAGCCTGCTGAACAGCAGATATCGGAACGAAGACCGCGTCAACCATGGCTGTATTCACGGAGCTGTCATTCGACCAAGCCGCAGCGTTCTTTCGAGCGCTGGGTCTCGGCGCGCCTCGTTGCGTTCGTGGGATCACCAGCGGAATTGAGAACACGAACTACTTCGTCGATACGGATCGGGAAGGATACGTGCTCACCATTTTTGAGCGCCTCACCTTCGAGCAACTGCCGTTTTACCTCCACTTCATGAAGCATCTTGCGGCGCGGGGAATGCCCGTCCCCAATCCGGTCGCTAACCGTGACGGCGCAATCCTTCACTCACTGAAGGGGCGGCCTGCCGCGGTCGTTAACAGGCTTCCCGGTGCAAGCGAGATGGAGCCTACGGTCGCGCATTGTGGTGCCGCCGGAAAATTCCTCGCGCAGGTGCACCTGGCTGGGGCCGATTACCCGCGACAGCAGATAAATCCGCGCGGCCTCCAATGGTGGAACGAGGTTGTGCCGGTGGTCGGTCGCTATGCATCTGCTGGACAGCGCTCGCTGCTCGCGAGTGAATTGGCGTTTCAGAACCAGGTCGCTTTGTCCTCGACCTACCGGCAACTGCCCAGGGGACCGGTGCACGCTGATCTCTTTCGCGACAACGCCTTGTTTGAGCGGGGGCAGCTGTCCGGCGTTCTCGATTTTTACTTCGCCGGGTGCGACGCGCTTCTGTTCGACATTGCAGTGTGCCTCAATGATTGGTGCATCGATAATCCCTCCGGCCGTTACGACGACGAGCGAGTCATCGCCTTCCTCGGCGCATATGAGAGCGTCCGGATGCTGACTCCCTCGGAACGCTTGCTGCTTCCCGCGATGCAGCGCGCTGCGGCATTTCGGTTTTTGCTCTCGCGCCTGTGCGACCTATATCTGCCCCGCGAAGCTACGCTCCTAAAGCCACACGATCCGAGTCACTTCGAGCGCATGTTACGCATGCTGCGTGGAGAGATCCCCATGATGATCGCCGAATTGGCACCCTAGTAAGGATTGGTGGCAATTATGACGCCGACTCTCGAAGTCCGCGCCGCAGTCGCCCGACGCGTCGGCGCGCGACACGTCGTGATAACCGGCGTCAATCCGCACCGTCTGGCGCTAACATTGATGTCGCGGACGTTGTTGCTGTCAACGTGACCAAGGAAGATCTTACGTCCGTGACCCGGCGCCTCGGCATGAAGGAAGGTTTCGATGTCGGGCTCAAGATGAGTGGTGCTCCCGCCGCATTTGAGGCGTCAGCTCTGACGGCCCGCTTTCGAACGCCGTCTTGGCGCGCCAGCCGCTGACGGCAGATTGGCCGCGTCGAGCCACGAACAATAAAATTCTATGCCGAACTTTGCTCCAGTCCAATTGTGTAATACTGTCTGGTGCAACGTACAGTGCGGACGATGCGGGGATCAGGTGGTCCTCGCCGTCAATCAGGTACTGGCGACAAGTACCGCGGCACGAGAAACGTCGACCAATGATGAAGCCCGCAGCTTACCAGGCCGGAGATCGCGACGATCGAGCCGCGGTGCTGGTTCCATTCGCCAGATCGCATCTGGAAGGCGCCCTGAAGCTCTCGCAGGAGATGTCCTGGCCCTATCGGCTCGAAGATTGGGATGTCGCGCTGCAGCTGGGAAAAGGCTTTGTTCTGGAGCGCGCTGGGACGGTGATCGGGACCGCGGCATGGTGGCCGTATGGCGAGACCCATGCTTCCGCTGGTATGATCATCGTCGCGAAGACCGCGCAGGGCCGTGGCTATGGGGCCCGGCTGATGGATGCGTTGCTGACGTCCGCGCGTCCACGAAGCATTGCGCTGAATTCGACCGCCGAAGGCCAGGCGCTTTACCAGCGGCGCGGTTTCGTCCCCATCGGGGTCATCCACCAGCATCAGGGAATTCCCAGAGGACGCCATGAGCCGCCGCCGGGGCTCGTCAGGCCAATGGCTGCCTCGGATTTCGAGGTGATCATGCGAATCGATCGCGACGCTACGGGCTTGGAGAGACGACAGATGCTCGAAAAGCTGCTCCAAAGCGCTGATAGCTATGTCCTGCAGCGCGACGGCACGGCCCGCGGCTACGCCATCTCCCGGCTTTTTGGCCGCGGGCATGTCATCGGTCCAGTCGTCGCCGTAACCGCGACCGATGCACAGGCGCTGATCGAGGCTGCGCTCGCGCGGCTCGGCAGTGGTTTTGTCCGCATCGACACCTCTGCCACATCGCAACTCGGGGATTGGCTTAAAGGCGTCGGCCTGGAGCAGGTCGGCGATGCCACCACCATGATCTTGGGCACGCCGGCACCATCAAGCGGGCCGGCACGCGTGTTTGCGATTCCCAATCAGTCGTTCGGCTAGGAGATATCCACGTGCTACGCGAGGAGATGAGCGGAACGGATCACCAGAACTCCGAGACGGCTGCAACGCTCGGCACGCTGGCCACGCCGGCTCTCCTGCTCGACGAGCATCGACTCGATCGCAATCTCGCCCGCCTGTCCTCGCGCATGGCGGAGCGGGGCGTCGTGCTGCGTCCCCACATGAAAACCGCCAAATCCATCGACGTGGCCCGACGGGCCTATCCGTCGGGACCGGGACCGATAACTGTCTCTACCTTGGCGGAAGCCGAGTATTTCGCGCGGCACGGTTTTCGCGACATGACTTATGCGGTGGGTCTGGCGCCCCACACAGCTGAAAGAGCAATGCGTCTGCGCAAAGCAGGTGTTGACCTTAAAGTCCTGCTGGATTCGCCGGAGCAGGCAAGAATGCTCGGCGCCGCCGGTCGTGCGGCTGGTGTGACACCGACCGCGTTCATCGAGATCGACTGCGATGGTCACCGCGGCGGGCTGACCGCGAACGATCCAAAGCTCATTGCAGTCGCGGTCGCGCTGGGCGAGGCCGGGGTCAAGCTTGCCGGCGTTCTCACCCATGCCGGCGAATCCTACAGCCTGTTCACGCCCGAGGCTCTCGTCGCCGCCGCGGAGAATGAGAGAGCAGTGGCGGTTGCCGCGGCGGAGACCTTGCGGGCGGCCGGGCACCAATGCCCCATCGTGAGCGTCGGCTCGACCCCGACAGCGCATTTCGCCGAAGACCTGACCGGCGTCACGGAAATGCGGGCGGGAGTCTACATGTTCTTCGACTTGGTCATGCACGGTGTTGGTGTCTGCACGACGAACGACATCGCGATCTCGGTGCTCGCCACCGTGATCGGCACCAAGCCCGAGAAGGGCTGGATTTTGGTCGATGCCGGGTGGATGGCGCTGTCGCGCGACCGCGGCACCGCGGCGCAGCGAGTCGATCAGGGATATGGTCTGGTCTGCGACGTGGCCGGCAAGGTCTATCTGGACCTGATCGTTTCGCAAGCAAGCCAGGAGCACGGGATCCTCGCCGTCAGGCCCGGGTCGGCGCACGCTTTGCCCAATCTTCCAATCGGCGCGAAGGTCAGGATTCTCCCCAATCACGCCTGTGCGACGGCGTCGCAACACGAGTTGTACAACGTCGTCTCCGCCGGCCGCGACGCGATTCACGCCCGATGGCCCCGGATGCGCGGCTGGTAGGGTTGGCCGGCCATTCCTGGCCCCCTGGTTTCTGCCGCTGATCGGCGCCTATTACCGGATCAAGGATCGCTTCCAATGACCTCGCCCCTTCGACACCTGACGGAAGCCGGCTTTCTCGGAAAATTCTACATCGACGGGGAATGGCGGAAGCCGATCGGATCAGTCGCGGCCGCAGCAACCATCGTCAATCCGGCGACGGAGCAGCCGATCGCCGACGTCGCGCTCGGCGATGACGATGATGTGGACTGCGCCATCGCGGCCGCCAGACGAGCCTTCGCCGGCTGGTCCATGACACCGCCTGCTGAGAGAGCGGCGCTGCTCGACCGGATGCACGCTTTGCTGCTTGAGCGGCTGGAGCTGTTCGCGCAGGCGCTTACCTGCGAGATGGGAGCTGCGATCACCTATGCGCGCCGCGCTCAGGTGCCGTTGGCCGCCGAGCATATCCGCGTCGCCCGCGACAATCTCGCGAATTATCCGTTCATCGCCGCGCGCGGCAGCACCGCGATCATGCGCGAGCCAATCGGCGTCTGCGGCCTCATCACGCCATGGAACTGGCCACTTTATCAGATTACTGCGAAGGTGGGCCCGGCGATTGCGGCCGGTTGCACGGTGGTGTTGAAGCCGAGCGAATTATCGCCGCTGAGCGCTTTGCTATTCGCGGAGCTGATGGACGATGCCGGTTGCCCGCCCGGCGTCTTCAACCTCGTCAATGGGACAGGTCCGATCGTGGGCGCCGCTCTCGCATCGCACCCCCAGGTCGACATGATCTCGATCACCGGCTCGACCCGGGCCGGCGTTCTCGTCGCACAAGCGGCGGCACCTACCGTCAAGCGCGTTGCCCAGGAGCTCGGCGGCAAATCGCCGAACATCATCTTGCCGGACGCCGATCTCAGCCGTTCTGTTCCGCTTGGCGTCGCCGCCGCCTTCCGCAATCTCGGCCAATCCTGCAGCGCGCCGACGCGCATGCTTGTGTCCCGCTCACAGGTGGAGGAGGTCGAGATCCGGGCAGCGGCGGCCGCTTCTGAACTGGTGGTCGGCGACCCGCTTGCGGAAAACACGACTCATGGTCCGATTGCGAACCGTCCACAGTTCGAGCGAGTCCAGGCCATGATCGGTGTCGGCCTGGAAGAAGGCGCCAAGCTCGTCATCGGCGGCCCCGGGCGGCCCGGCGACCTTCAGGCTGGCTTCTATGCGCGGCCGACCATCTTCTCGAAGGTCCGTCCCGACATGAGGATCGCGCAGGAGGAGATATTTGGCCCGGTGCTGTCGATCATTCCCTACGACACCGTGGACGAGGCGATCGCGATCGCCAATGACACCGTCTACGGTCTCGGCGCCCAGATACAAGGCACTGATATGGAGAGGGTGCGCGCAGTCGCCCGTCAGATCCAGTCTGGTCAAGTGCATCTCAATTATCCCGACTGGGATCCCAACGCACCTTTTGGCGGCTACAAGCGCTCCGGCAACGGTCGCGAATACGGCATCGAGGGCATGGAGGAGTATCTTGAGACCAAGGCCGTCCTCGGTTTTTACCGATGAATGCTGGAAGTCACCAGAAGCCGCTTTCAAGCCCAGGCATTGAAACACCCGTGATTGCAACAGTCGACCATCTTTCTTGCGCGTCAGCGTCAACCGAAACCTATTTTCGCGCGGCTGCCGCAGTCCTGGCCATGCGGTCCGACTCCTCCGGACCGGACATGTCGGCGGCGCTGCTGAAGCGTCACTACGGAGTGACCGGCTCGATCGCGACGTTGTCCTCCGAGATCGAGCGCACCGTTGAAGTCGACACCCCGGACGGCCGCCGGTGCATTCTGAAGACGTCGACCCGACCGGAGGCTATGGACAGCTTCCGCTTCCAGACCTCAGCCTTGGCAGGCTTGGAGGAGGCTGCGGGCTTCGTTGCACCCGCAGTGCTGCGCACGAGCAGCGGGGCATTGATGTTTGAGGAAGAAGGCATATGCGGGTTCCTGCAAACCCGGCTCGAGGGCATTCCGCTGCACCAGGTGATGCGCACTCCCGACCTGTTATTTCGGACTGGACGCGCCCTCGCTCGGCTTGATTTAGCGCTTGCGCAAGTCAAGGTGCCTGCAGCCCATCGGCCCGTTCTTTGGCATGTCGGGTGCTGGTCGCGTCTGATGGAACTGGAGCAGTACCTACCAAGCGGGAGCATTGCCGATTGCGTTCGCGCCGCCATGGCCGAGTATCTGGAGTTTGTTGAGCCACAAATCTCGAACGTCGTCTGGCAGGTCACTCATAACGATCCCAGTCCGTTCAACATGATTGTGACTGGCCGAGGTTTGGGCTTCATCGATTTTGGTGACGGCTGCTGGAGCCCCAGGATTCAGGATCTGGCGATCGCAGCAAGCCACCTCGTATCAGATCCGGCTCTGCCTCTCGGTGGCGCCGAACATCTCATTGGCGGCTATGCCTCTGCCATTGCGCTTTCGCCGCTGGAAGCAAGACTCCTCGTCGGACTGATGCGGGCGCGACAAAGCGCATTGATCTTGGTCAATTACTGGCGCGCCCACCTTTTTCCGGCCGACGCCCAGTACCCAGGCGCGAATCCGAGCTGATTGCTCGTCGTGACAAAGTTCTGGGCGCTTCTTATCGGCTCCAGTACCGCCGGCCCGTGCACTTCGTTCGCGGCGAAGGGATGTGGCTGTACGATCCCGACGGGCGGGCCTATCTCGACTTCTACAATAACGTGCCGTGTCTCGGCCATTGCCACCCGGAAGTAAACGCGGTCATGGCGGAGCAGGCGGGCCGAATAAGCGCCAACACGCGCTATCTCGAGCCAAAGCTTGTCGATTATGGCGAGCGGTTGGTCGATACTTTCCCAAACGCGCTCGACCGCGTAGTGTTTACCTGCACGGGGAGTGAATCCAACGATCTGGCGCTTCGCATTGCGCGATGTGCGAGCGGCAACGAAGGCGTGATCGTTTCCACTTATGCCTAGCCATGGAGCGCGCGCTCATCAATATCGCACGTTAGATCGCAGACCTCATCGGGGCGGCCCCTGTTCCGGGGGCGAGCTGCGGCGCGGGCTACCAAACCCGATCGCGCTTTACACGAAATCTGCACCTGTTCTGGCAGCCACTACGCCGCCCCTGCGCCGAACTGGGACTCGATCGCGCTTGAGCAGCTTGTATCACTCAAGCGGTCAGAAACCCGAACATCTTGCGAAGTCCTGGATGATTTCAGCACATTCTACCGAGCGCGCGATGCGATGAAGGGCCGATCGGAAACTTTGCTTCCGCATTCTTGGCAGCCGAGGTTCGTTGGAACATGTCGCCCCACGTCGAGCGCATTCACAGCGATGAGCGTCTCCCGGCCGAGGCCGACGTCGTCATCGTCGGCGGCGGCATCCTCGGTTCTACGGCCGCCTATTATCTGGCGAAGCGCGGCCTCTCCGTGTCGCTCCTCGAGAAGGGCCACGTCGCCTGTGAACAATCGAGCCGAAACTGGGGTTGGTGCCGCCAGCAGAACCGCGACCGGCGCGAACTGCCGCTATCGGTGCTCTCCATGCGGCTGTGGGACGAACTCACGCGCGATATCAATCGGGACCTTGGATTTCGTCGCTGCGGTCTCGTCTATGCGACCCATGACGAGGCTGTGCTCGCGGGCTGGGAAAAGTGGCGCGAGGTCGCCAGAGAGTACGGTGTCGACACCCGCGTGCTGAGCCGGGCCGAGGTGGCCGAGCGCGTCCCCGAAGCGCGCGACAAATGGGTCGGCGGGACCTATTCGGAGCGAGACGGCAAGGCCGAACCTGCGCTCGCCGCGCCGGCTATCGCTGAGGGGGCCAGAGTTCTGGGCGCCACGATCCACCAGGGATGTGCCGCGCGGGAGCTTGACTTGGCCAATGGCAAGATTGCGGGCGTGCACACGGAAAAGGGCTACATCGGAACCAGCGCGGTCCTGTGCGCCGCCGGCGCCTGGTCCTCGCGCTTCCTTAGGCCGCTCGGGATTAGTTTCCCCCAGGCCAGCATCCGGCAGACCGCGCTGCGTTCTACCCCGACAATCAATATCGGCGAGGCGGTCTCCACACCCTACTGCACGATCACGCGCCGACTCGACGGCAGCTATACGCTTGCGATCAGCGGCAAGGCGAACCTCGAAATCACGCCCCAGGCTATCCGGTATAGCCGGGAATTCATGCCGCAGTTCTTGCGTCGCCTGACGAACGTCAGGCTCGGCATCGGCCAATCATTCTTTTCGGGGCCGGATTCATTGCCGGCGCTGCTGACCAACGACGACCGGATCTTCGAACAGAATCGCGTGCTGGATCCCCCGCCGTTGAAATGGCTGGTGAGCCAAGTGGTGGAGAGCGTCCGGAAAACCTTTCCCCAACTCGGCGAGATTAAGATCGATAGCGCCTGGGGCGGCTTCGTCGACTGCACGCCGGACGCAGTGCCTGTGGTATCGAAGGTGGACGAGGTGAAAGGCCTCGTGCTCGCGGCGGGCTGCTCGGGTCACGGCTTCGGTTTGGGCCCAGGGCTCGGCTATCTGGCCGCACAGCTTGTCGTCAACGACACGCCTTGCGTTGATCCCACACCGTTCCGGCTGTCGCGTCTGGTCGACGGCTCGAAGCTGGACATCGCCGCCATCTGAAGATCGAGCCGGACATCAGGCCCGACGCGTACCGTGGCGAGCAAAGGATTCGGAGCTGTGCGCGAAGATCCTCATCTGCGTGAGGGACCTGATCGCGATTTAGCTCTAGCAGTCCCTAAGGGGCGTTTCCTCCCCAACTTGAGCCACTCCTTCGGAGTGGCTCTTTCTTTATGGACAAGACGATTTGGCTGATCGAGGTGCATCGGCCGAAGACCCACCGTTGGAAGGCATCGCCAACTCGCCGGCCGATGGTTCAACGGGCAGACTTCTCTCCCAATGGACAGACGATCGCGCCGGCGTTCATGATGTCCGCCGGATCAAAGGCGGTCTTGATCCGGCGCATCGCCGCGATGCGCCCGAGATCGCCGTACCGCTCCAGAAGGTGCTTCTTGAATCGGCCGACGCCATGCTCCGCGCTGAACGTGCCGCCGAGCGCCGCGGCTGTATCGTAGAGTTGCAGAGACAGGCTGCTTTCGATCCGCTTGGTGAACTCGATCCGGTCGACGCCGGCAGGAACGAGCACGTTGTAGTGCAGATTGCCGTCGCCGACATGGCCGTACACGGAGAGCTCAAGGTCGGCGTCATACGATCGCACCTGCGAGCCGGCTAGATCCAGAAAGCGTTGAATGGACGAAAGCGGTACCGAGATGTCGTGCTTGACCGATCCGTTCCGGCGCTTCTCGCCCTCCGGGATGGTCTCGCGGAGCCGCCACATCGCGGTCCGCTGCGATCCGCTCTGCGCCAAAAACGCGTCCTCGATCCATCCGGCCTCGATCACCTCGGCCAGAACGGCCTCCATCAGTTCGTCGAGATCGAGATGCCGCGATGAAGAGGCGAACTCGACGAGGACGGCGCCTTCTGGGCCTGCTCGAAGGGTGGACGGATCGGTCATTGCTTCGGTCGCGAGCGCGATCGATCGGGCCGCCATGAACTCGAATGCGGTCAGCAGGTCCGCGGATTCACGACGGATCAGAGCGAGAAGATCGGCGAGCGGCGCGCCCGGCGCCAGTTTCAGCCAGGCCGTCGCGCGGCGGGTCGGCAAGGGCGCCAGACGCAGCACCGCGCCCGTGACGATGCCGAGAGTTCCCTCGCTGCCGACGAAGCACTGTTTGACGTCGTAGCCGGTATTGTTTTTTCGCAGCTTCCGCATGTCGGAAACCACCGTGCCGTCCGCCAGGACCGCCTCGATTCCGAGCAGCAGATCGCGCGTCATCCCGTACCTGACGACCGATAGTCCGCCGGCATTCGTCCCGATGTTACCGCCGATCCGGCAGCTGCCTTCCGCGCCGAGGCTGAGCGGCAACAGAAGTCCCGCGGCCGCCGCGGCGTCCTGTGCGTTCTTCAGGATGGTGCCGGCGTCCACAGAGATGCTCATGGAGACGGGATCGACTTCGCGAATCCTGTCCATCCGCTCGAGGCTCACGATAATCTGGCGTCCGGAGGCGTCCGGCGTCGCGCCTCCGCAGTAGCTGGTGTTGCCGCCCTGCGGAACGATTCCGATACCGTGGTGCGCCGCCAGCCGAACGATGTCGGCGACTTGCTTCGTCGTCGTCGGCTTCAGCACGGCAAACGTCGAGCCGGTGGAGAGCTGGCGTTGATCCGTCGTGTAGACAGCCATCCGCTCCGGGTCGTCAATGACGCCTCCGTCGCCGATAAGATCGCGAAAGGCCCGAACGTGTACTGATTGGGACATGCTCAGCTCCCGATTGGAATCGGGTCATCTTTGCGCGTTTGTGCCGCATTGGCTGCCGTCGGGAGGGCATTCAGAAGAAACCAATGCCGAATTGCTACGATTGTCGGCAGCTCGCGCCGCTGTCGAACACTTTCTCGCGAGGCCTTTGGGACTTGAGAGAAGTAGTCGATGACTTCACAGGTAATCTATCGCGCCCTGGTACTTGAAATGGGCGTCGCTCGTTCGCCGGATCGCTACCGGTAGCCAAGATCGTAGGTTGCCCTGTGCCGAATTGAAAAACGGTAAATATTTCAACGGGGATCGACTGACACTCTCTCCGCAATTGGCGCGATTTTCTACGCCAGACTACGATTTTCTGCGACACCATGCGCTCGACGGGAGCGCTGCGGACTGGTGGCTTGGGTTGTCTCCAGCGCCAGTTCGATGGCGGTTGAACCGATACCGCCAACCACGCTTTGAACGGTAGCATCTGCAATGGGAGGACCGGATCGCGACGGGTCATGTCGCGCCAGTCACCTTCGAGGGCATTGTAGGTGAGACTCCTCCAGATTGCTGCGCCGGCTCTTCCTTTGCCCCGTATAGCACCCCGAAGAGATTCGGCTTGCTGCGCGCAGGAAAGTAGTCTCGGAGAAGCGGACGGCAAACGCCCAGGTTACCCTAATAGACATCGGCCTACGATCGCGCCGACCGAAAATTGAATGCGCGGGGAGACCTTAGAAGAGCTTCGATCGGACTCTAACGCGAGTTCCGGAGGGATCGCTTCTGGCGGCGCCCTCCCGAATTAGGTGCCGAGGCAATTTGACGTGACTGAGACTCGAGCGTCGCCCGAACATGTTCAGCGAGCTTCAACGCATCGTCGGCCTGAGACGCAAGACGGGACAGAAGCTGGGACAATAATCTAAATTCTTCGCGCGTCAGCATTCCAAACAACGCGTCGTTGACCGGGCGTTGCAAGGCCGCAAGACGGATCAATACATCGATCCCCTGATGGGTCAGTGTAAGTTGCACGCGCCGCCCGTCGCCGGGGTGTGGGCTTTTCTCGATCAGACCGTCAGAGACCAGCTTGTTGATCTCGTTAGTGACGAAGGCGCCACTTAGATACAGGCGCTCGGCGACCTGATTGACGCCCATCGGTTTCTCCGCCGTCGAATTCTTGATGGCGATCAGGATCAAATACTGAGTGGGGGACAGGCCAACAAAGCTCGCGAAGATCTCGCGCGCAGCTTCCAGGCTCCGTCCGAACGCAAAGTAGTCGTAGAGGACGCCGCGAAGCGTGCGATCTCCTTCCTTGTCGAGCAACTCAGGCTTCGAGGCCGTCAGCAGCGCATCGGACACGGGCATTCTCTCCGCAAAATCATAGCGTTGGACACTGCCTAAAGAGCACGCATGCGCTCGGTCAGCAAGGGTATTGACATTTCAAAGTAGCTTTGTCAGAAAGCTATCTGAGAATTATAAATCACGGACCGGGCGACGAGGCGGTGTCCATGGAGGATCGTGCATTCAGGCGTGCTCTCGGCGAATTCGCCACCGGCGTTGCGGTGGTGACTGCGCGCGGGAAGGGCGAAGAGCTCATCGGCATGACCATGAGCTCGTTCAACTCCGTCTCGCTTGATCCACCGCTGGTTCTCTTCAGCGTCGACCGCAAGGCGCGCAGTCTGCCGGCGATGCTCGAAGCCAAGGGCTTCGCCGTCAACATCCTCGCTCGCGACCAGGAGAACATCTCCAACCAGTTCGCGCGCGCTCTTGCCGACAAATGGGACCAGGTGAAGACGTCGGTCGGCCATGCCGAGGCGCCGCTGATCTCGGGCGCGATGGCGCATTTCGAATGCGCGCCGTATGCCATCTGCGAGGGCGGCGATCACGTCATCTTTGTCGTCCGCGTCATCAGGCACGCGAGCCGCTCCGAGGCCGCCGCTCCCCTGATCTTCTTCCGCGGTCGATACCGCGACCTCGTCGATGAAACCGAGCGCGAGCCGACCTGGCCGCTTCCCATCCACTACTAGCTTTGAACCGGAGACCTGCGATGCGTAGCGCAAAGGATTACTTGTCAGGCCTGAAGGACGGCCGGACGATCTACATCAACGGCGCGTCGGTCGGCGATGTCACGACGCACCATGCCTTCCGCAACCTCGCCAGCTCCATGGCAGGCCTGTTCGACTTCGCGAGCGCGCCTGAGAACACGGAGCTGATGACATTCGACACGGGCGCAGGTCGCGCCAACCGCATCTGGCAGCTTCCGACCTCCTATGCCGAGCTTGTGACGCGGCGAAAGGCGCTCGAGGCGTGGGCCTCGCTGCACGCCGGCTTCATGGGGCGCGCGCCGGACCATGTGGCGTCCTGCATCTCCGGGCTCTATATGGGGCTCGACGTCTTCAAGGCGTATGATCCCGCCCGCGCCGGCGCGCTCGAGAGCTACTACCGCTACGCCCGCGACAAGGACCTCTATCTCACCTACGTCATCATCAATCCGCAGGCGGACCGCTCGAAGGGCGCAGCCGAACAGGCCGATCCGTTCCTCACCGCGGGCGTCGTCGACCGCGACGCGGAAGGCATCACGATCCGCGGCGCCAAGATGCTCGCCACCGGCGGCGTGGTCGCCGACGAGGTCTTCGTCACGACCATCCAGCCGATGCGCCCGGGCGAAGAACGTTATGCGATGTCCTTCGCGATTCCGATGAACACGAAGGGTCTCAAGATGCTGTCGCGGAAATCCTACGAGGATGCCGCCGGTGCCGTGTTCGACAATCCGTTGTCGAGCCGTTTCGACGAGAACGACTCGGTTCTCTATTTCGACGACGTGAAGGTGCCGTGGGATCGCGTCTTCATCGAAGGCAGCGTCGACATGTGCCAGAAGCAGTTCCACGCGACGCCGTGCCACGTCTATCAGAACTACCAGGCGATGGTGCGGCTGAGCGTCAAGCTCAAGTTCCTGACCGGCCTTGCGCATCGCACCGCCGAGATGAACGGTGTCACTCAATTCCCGCAAGTGCGCGAAATGCTCGGCCAGCTCGCGGCCGAGACCGGCATGGTCGACGCGCTGGTGGCTGCGATGGAGGCCAAGGGCACGCAGGTCGGTCCCTATTTCATCCCGGACCGGCACACGCTCTACTCCGCGCAGGTGCTGACCCAGCAGCTGTATGCGCACGTCATCAATACGCTTCGCGAGCTCGCCGGCGGCGGCATGATCATGCTGCCTTCGTCGGTTGCGGACTTCGACAACCCCGAGATCGCGGCTCTCATCGGCAAGACCCAGCAATCGCCGAAGGCCAATTCGCATGACCGCGTGAAATTCTACAAGCTCGCCTGGGATGCCGTCGGCTCCGAGTTCGGCTCGCGGCATCAGCAATACGAGATGTTCTACGCCGGCGCGACTTTCGTCACCAAAGGCCATTCCTATCGCACCTACGACTGGGCCGGCGCCGATCGGCTGGTGCAGACCATGCTCGATTCCTACGACCTCAACGGCGTCTCGACCGCCAGCAAAGCCGCCTGATCCGAAGGAGACAATTCATGCCAGTCAACAAGAAGCACGACGAGTTCCACACGCTCGATCTGACCACCGGCTGGGAAGTGCCGGCGGGCTATCCGAGCGGTATCCAGCAGAAGATCATCGCGGGCGGGCTGGACGAGGAGAACCGGCGCGGGACGCGGACGCGGCTGCTCCGCTTTGCGCCCGGCGTCTACACCACTGCGCCGTTCTCCCACGAATATTGGGAAGAGGTTTATCTGGTGTCGGGCGATTTGATCGTCGGCAACGATGCGAAGGGCGAGGGTGGCAAAAGCTTCCCGCCGAACACCTATGCCTGCCGGCCACCACACGCGCCGCATGGCCCGTTCAAGTCGGTGAACGGCTGCCTGCTTCTGGAGATGCACTATTTCGATCCGGTGTGATCCGGATCGCTGCCGCACAACATACTTCGACCAGCACAGGGGGAAGAGAAGTCATGACGTCTAGAGGTATCTCTATCGTAGTTGCGCGTTGCCTATCGTCACTTGAACGGCTCCTCAGGCTGGATTGCGGCCTGCCGCAGGGCAATGTCCGATGGATGGTGGATGGACTTGCCGGGGCACTCGCGCTCGGTGTCGTAGCCGCCACGCCGGCTGCTGCGCAGGAGAAGCCGAACGCGTTGGGCCTGGGCATCTTCACGTTCACATCCGGTCCTGCCGCAGCCTACGGCATGCCGGCGAAGAACGCTGCCGACCTCATGATCGACGAGATCAATGCAAAGGGCGGTATTGGGGGCGTGCCGGTTAGCGCGACCTATGTTGATGAGGCGCAGGGCGCACAAGGCGTCATCGCAGAATATCGGCGGCTCGCCGGGGACGCGAAGAACCAGGTGATGGTCGCTGCCCTGTCGAGCGCGAATTGCCTGGCGCTGGCGCCGCTCGCCGAGCAGCTCGAGGTGCCCACCGTGGGCTGGAACTGCGATACGCATCAGTTACTGATGGACGGCAAGAGCAAATATGTGTTCCGGCCCAACGGCAACACCGTGCCCGAATTTATCGCTTACGCGATCTACCTGCTGGATCGCAAACCCGACGTGAAGACGGTGGCGATCATCAATCCGGACTATGCCTTCGGCCATGATGCGGCAAAGATCTTCACCGCGGCGTTGAAGGCCCTCAAGCCAGACGTCGAGATCGTCGCCGAGCTCTATCCGAAGCTCGGCTCGCCAACTTACCAGACCGAAATCTCGCGCCTCACCACCGCGCGTCCTGATGTCGTTTTCTCAAATCTCTGGGGCGCCGACCTGGAGAACTTCGTGCGCCAGGCCGCGCCGCGCGGGATCTTCGCCTCCAGCCAGGTGATCCTCGCGCTCGGCGAAACGGTGCTGCAGCGAGTACCGCTGCCTGACGGCGTGATCGTCGGTGTTCTCGGCGACGGCTGGTGGATGTCGCCGGACGCCAAGGCAAAGCCGGACACGGTGAAATTTGCCGAAGCCTACAAGGCGCGCTTCGGAGAGTTTCCGGTGTTCCCGTCGATCAAGATGGCCAACGCGCTGATCTACGTGAAGGCAGCCTATGACGCCGCGATACAGAAGAACGGCGGCAAATGGCCGACGCGTGCCGAGCTCGCCGCCGCCATGAAGGGCAGCAAGGTCGAGACCCTGACCGGCACCGCGCAGACGCGCGCCGACAATGACGGCCTCGTCGATCAGATCGTCGGCGTCACCGTGAAGATCCCGGCGCAGCAGTTTCCCGTGATCGGCGACATGGTTCGCTACAAGGGCGACAGCCTGATGCCGCAGGCCGGTCAGGATCCGCTCGCGTGGATTGCGACGCTCAAGTCCGAGTTCGCAAAAAATCTGCCGAAGCCGGGCAGCTACAAATAGGTCGGATGACGTTCACCTGATTCCAGTCACGGAGGGCGTAAGCCGATGTCGAATGCAATCATCCCCCTGCTGCTGGACAGTCTGGCGAGCGCCGCGTTGATCTTCTTCGCGGCGGTCGGCCTGACGCTGGTGTTCAGCGTTCTGCGCGTCCTCAATGTCGCCCATGGCAGCCTCTACTCGATTGGGGGCTATGTCGCGGCCTCGATTTGCCTCTTCATCGCGAGCCGCCAGCTCAGCCCGTATTTGTCGTTCCTTGCGCTCCTGTTCAGCGCCGTGTGCGTTGCGGCGATATTCGGCCCTCTGATCGAGCGCGGGCTGGTCCGCTGGACCTACGGCAAGTCGGAAGCGGTGCAGATTCTGATCACGTTCGGGCTGTTCATCATCCTGGAGGACCTTCAGCGCGTGATCTTCGGCGTCCAGTCCTTCTATGAGGACGCGCCGATGCGATTGCTCGGCACCACGAGCATCGGTGGCGTCGTCTATCTCAACTACCAGATCCTCCTGATCGCCATGGCGCTCCTCGTCGTCGTCGGCCTGCGGCTCCTGATCAACCACACCAGGCTGGGGCGCCTGATCACGGCTGTCGTCGCCGACCGCGAGATGGCGCAGTCGATCGGCATCGACACCAACCGGATCTTCATCATGGCGTTTTCGCTCGGCGTGTTCCTCGCCGCATTGGGTGGTGCGTTGGCGACGCCGACGTCAGGCATCGCTCCGGGGCTCGGGGCCGATACCATGGTGCTCGCCTTTGCTGTGGCCGCGATCGGAGGTCTTGGACAGATCGAGGGCGCTGCCTTGGCCTCGCTGATCGTCGGTCTGGCGCGCGTGATGGCGATCTATCTGGTGCCGTCGCTGGATGCGGTGGCGCCCTATGCGGCCATGCTTGTCGTTCTCCTGATCCGTCCCTACGGCCTGTTCGGATCGGTGGCGGCGCGGAGGATATGATGCCAACGATCATTGCCGCCGCGGCGGTCCTCGCTCTCGCACTGCTGCCCGTTGCCGCGCCCTGGCTGCAATTCGTGTTGACGCTTGCGATCGCCAAGGGCTTTGCGGCGCTCGGCGTCGCCGTGCTGCTCCGCGCCGGGCTGATCTCGATCGGGCATGCGATGTTCTTTGCCGCAAGTGCCTATGCAGTCGCCTTCCTAGCGCGCGCCGGCGTCAACGATCTTGGACTGCTGCTGATCCTCTCGGTGCTGGGTGGGGCGCTCGTTGGTGCCGTCGCCGGATCGTTTCTCGTCCGCTATCGCGCGATCTTCTTCGCGATGTTGAACCTCGCGGTCTCTATGGTGTTCTACGCGCTGTGCGCGAAGCTCTATGGTGTCACCGGCGGGACCGACGGCATGCTGGTGCCGGTCCCGGCGGTTTTCGGGATCGTGCTCGGCGAGCCGGCCTTCAAGAGCGTGCTGTTCTATCTCAGCCTGGGGCTGATGATGGTCGTCGGTCTGGCCGTGCAGCGCTACCTGAACAGCCCGCTCGGTCACGCGCTCTCGGCGGTCCATACCAACGAGATCCGCCTCGAATATCTGGGCATCCCGGTCTGGGCGGTTCTGCTGATCGCCTATGTCGTCTCGGCGGCGCTCGCCGGCCTCGGCGGCGCGATCGCCGGCTTTGCGATCGGCCGCGTGGTTCCGGATTTCGCGTTCTGGACCGCATCCGGCCACCTCGTGCTGATCGCCGTGCTCGGCGGCATCGGTGGGGTGCCGGGCGCGTTCATCGGTGCCTTGTTCCTGGAATTGCTGCATAGCGCCGCGGTCACCGTCACGGATTCCTGGAATTTGATCGTGGGCATGGCGCTGATCATCGTGATCATGTTCATGCCGCAAGGGATCTATGGATTGTTCGCGCGCAAGGAGGCGACGGGCCTATGACCCCTCCCATCCTGGAAGCCAGGGGCCTTCACGTCTCATTCAACGGCGTCAAGGCCGCCGACGATGTCAGCATCGCGATCCATGACGGCGAGTTCCTCGCGATCATCGGTCCGAACGGGTCTGGCAAAACGACGCTGCTCAACATCTGCACGGGCTACATCCGCCCGAGGTCGGGCAGCGTCTTGCTCGACGGCCACGACATCACCCGTCTGTCGCCGCGCGCCATCGCGCGCCGTGGTGTCGCCCGCGCGTTCCAGATCCCGCAACTCTTCTCCGCACAGCGCGTGATCGATAACATGATGCTGGCGCTGGCGGCAACGGATGGTCTGTGGAGCGCGGTGCAGCCGCTCGAAACGGTGAGCCGGCGCGACGAGGCGAGGGCGTTGCTCGACCTGGTCGGGCTCGCCGACGATGCTGATCGGATCAGCAGCACGCTTCCTGAAGGACATCGCAAGCTGCTGGATATCGCGGTTGCGCTGGCGCTCAAGCCCCGGCTGCTGCTGCTGGACGAGCCGACCAGCGGGGTGAGCGCCCTCGAGCGCTTCCCGCTGATGGAGGCGCTCATGAGCGCGCTGCGTCAGCGCCGCATCACCGCACTGTTCGTGGAGCACGACATGGACGTGGTCGCGCGCTACGCAAGCCGCGTCCTGGTGTGGAACGCCGGCAACATCATGGCCGAGGGCCGGCCTGACGAGGTGTTCAGCAATGCGCAAGTGCGCCAACGTGTCGTAGGAGTGGCCTGATGCTCAGGCTCGACAAGGTCAGCGTCTCGATCGAGGGCGTACGTGTGCTGCGCGGCGTCAGTTGCGAGATCATCGCGCGCAAGACGACGGTGTTGATCGGGCGCAACGGCGCCGGCAAGACCACGACATTACGTGCAATCATGGGCCTCGTCGCGCTTGACGAGGGCTCGGTCCGGCTCGATGCCGACGATCTCGGCAGCAGGCCGGCCCACACCCGCGCGCGCGCCGGGATTGGTTATGCGCCGGAGGACCGCCGCCTGATTCCGGAGCTGAGCGTGGAGGAGAACATCCGCCTCCCGGCGCTGGCGCTGAAGCTCGACCGTGCCGAGATTGCGCGCAGGCTCGATGAGATCTATCAGCTGTTGCCCGAATTGCACGTCATGCGGTCCCGGCCCGCCGGCGGTGTTTCCGGAGGGCAGGGGAAGATGGTCGCGCTGGGGCGCGGGCTGACGGTCGCGCGCAAGGTCCTGCTGCTCGACGAGCCCTTCCAGGGTCTGGCGCCGGCGCTCGCGCTCGACTATGCGCGGACGCTCGGCGAATTGCGCAAGCATCGGCCCGAGCTTGCCATGCTGATCACCGAATCTTCGCCCGCGCTGCTCGACCGCATCGCCGACAGGACGCTGCAGATCGAGCGCGGTGAAGTCCTGACCACATCGACAAAGGATAAGGAATTCCATGTTGCTGCAATTTGACCGCCTCGTAAAGGACCGGACCGACCGCGTCGGGATCGAGATCGATTCCCTTGTCATCGCCGGCTGGGCGGGCAGGGACGCTGCGGCGATCGAGCACCATATCGAGGAGCTGGCTGCGCTCGGCATTCCGCGTCCCTCGACCGCACCGCTCTATTATCGCGCCGCCGCGCAAACATTGACGCAGGAAAGCCGGCTGACTGTCCTTGGCCCGGACAGTTCCGGCGAGGTCGAGCCTGTCGTCGTCGCCATGGCCGACGGGCTCTGGGTCGGCATCGGCTCCGACCATACCGACCGTAAGGCTGAGGCGTCGGGCATCGCTCTTTCGAAGCAGCTCTGCGGCAAGCCGGTCGGCCCACAGCTCTGGTCATATGCCGATGTCGAGGGGCATTGGGATCAACTGGTGCTTCGTTCGTGGGCGACCATCGACGGGAAACGGGTGCTCTACCAGGAGAGCCCGGTGTCCTCGCTGAGGACGCCGCGCGATCTCATCCGTCGCTACACCGGGATGGACATGCTGGCGGCCGGCACGCTGATGTTCTGCGGTACGCCGGGCGCGATCGGCGGCATTCGGCCGGGAACGCGCTTCGAAATGGAGCTGAAGGATCCGGTTCTTAATCGCTCTTTGACGCACAGCTACGACGTTGACGTCCTGCCAGTCGTCTCCTGATCCTTTTCCCTGAGCGGGTGTCATGACAGCAACAAAGGATGGATCGCACCCTTCGGCCGTGGCGCGGCTGGAGGCGGCACTTGCGCGCATCCACTCGCCGCAAGCAAAGAACGTCTTCACGGCCGTCTTTGCAGACAGCGCCCGATGGGAGGCCGAGGCCGCGGATCGGCGCGCCGCTGCTGGAACGCCCCGCGGCCCTCTCGATGGCCGCATCGTTTCGGTGAAGGCGTTGTTCGACGTTGCGGGCACTTGTCGAATTTCGGTCGGGTGACGCGGCAGTCGACGTGTTCGAGTTGGCACACGCGCCATCGTTCTTGCGGAGCCATCTGCTCCAATTTCCTTGTTCAGAACATCGAAATTCGCCGCGAACGTTTGGCTTCTCGATACCAACAAAAATGCCAACAAAACGATGACTGAGGTGAACTTTCACTCGTGATTTCAATGCATCACGAGAGAAATCCGGAATCGAATCAGTTGTTAAGTTGCTGTTATTATTGAGATATTTCACTTGGTGCCCCTGGCCGGAATCGAACCAGCACTCCTTGCGGAACTCGATTTTGAGTCGAGCGCGTCTACCAGTTCCGCCACAGGGGCCCTCGGTCGGCCCATGTGGGAGCGTCGCGAAGCCGGCGGACTATAGCCATGGACAAAGCGGGGTCAACCCGCGCCAAAGTGATCCCGGACGTTCTCGACAGCCGCGGGGGCCGGGGCTAGAGGCTTGGGAGCGCGAGAGATGCAAGAGAGGCTGCTGTGACGACCCCGAGTGCCGCCATACCTGCGTTCAAGCCGGCCGCCAAGAGCCCCGCGCTGGTCGCTTCGGCTCTCGTCACGCTGATCGCCGCAGCTACGATCGCAGGCGCCTGGTTCTTCCAGCTCGTGCTGGAGATCCTGCCCTGTCCGCTGTGCCTGGAGCAGCGCTACGCCTATTATCTCGCGATCCCGCTCGGCGCGCTCACGGCGATTGCGGCTCGAAGCGGCGCGCCGCGGCCGCTGCTGCTGGCGGGCCTCGCGATCCTGGCGCTGGCGACGCTCGGCAATGCCGGCCTCGGCGCCTACCATTCCGGCGTCGAATGGGGATTCTGGAAGGGGCCGAGCGATTGCTCCGGCCCCGTCGTCGATCTCGGCAGCGCCGCTGATCTCTTGTCGAAGCTCGACACCGTGAAGGTGGTGCGCTGCGACGAGGTGCAGTGGCGCTTCCTCGGTCTGTCGCTCGCCGGCTACAACGTGCTGATCTCGCTATTGATGGCCGCGATCGCCGCGTGGGGATTCGTGCGGACGGCGAAGCGCTGATCCTCATGGTGAGCTGCCGTAGGGTGGGCAAAGGCGCGCTCTTCGCGCGCCGTGCCCACCTTCCATCGACATTCGCACCAGTCACTGGTGGGCACGGTGCCAAGGCGCCTTTGCCCACCCTACGAGAGCTGAACCCCACTAATCATCCACATCGTCCTGCGTGCGCCCGAACAGGTGCACGATGCCGGGCGTTGCGATCGTCACGAAGACGAAGCGCGACAGGTGATGGGCGCCGACGAAGATCGGGTCGATGTGCACCGTCAGCGCCAGGGCCAGCATCGCGTCCATCGCGCCCGGCGCGAAGGCGACCACGATGTCGGAGAATTTCACCTGTGTGGTTAGCGCCACGATGCCGACGAAGATGGCGGAGACGGCGATGGCCACGGCAAACGAGCCCAGCGCCGCGCTGAGGTGGCCGGCGAGCGTCTTGATCCGCATCCGCGCGAAACGGCTGCCAATCAGTGCACCGATGCCGACCAGCGCCACGCCGCGCCCCCAGTCCGGCAGGCCGCCCTCGACCCACCCGGCACCATGCAGCACGCTGGAGGCGATCATCGCGCCGAACATCCAGCTCGCCGGAAACTTGATCAGCCGCAACACGAGCGCTGCGGCCAGCGATGCCGCGGCCAGCTCAAGGAGGTCGAGCGGCGAGGCGATCGTCGTCGTCAGCGACGGCGCAGCCGAAGGCGCAACGCCTGCAATCGCCAGCACCATCGGCAGCGCGGCGGTCAGGATGATGACGCGCATGGTCTGCACCACCGCAATGCCCGGCAGGTCGGCGCCGCGCTCGACCGCCAGGATGGTGATCTGCGACAGCGCGCCGGGGCTGCCGGCCAGGAAAGCCGAGGTGCGGTCCCAGCCATGGATGCGCTGGAGATAATAGCTCGAGCCGAACGTCGAGCAGAAGGTGGCGAGCGCAAGCAGGCCGATGGTGAGGGGATAGGCGCTGACCTGCTGGAGCAAATGGCGCGAGACGACCGAGCCCAGGGAAATGCCGAGCAGCACCAGCACGGTCTGGGTCAGGATCGGCGGCAGCGTCAGCTGGCGGCCGGCGATCGCGGCGATCCCGACCGCGATCATCGAGCCCGAGATCAGCCCGCCGGGAAGGCCGGCGAGCAGAAACACGAGGCCGCCGGCGGTGCCGATGACGAGCGTCTCCACCGTGCTCAAGATCTTGGCACGGCTCGGCCATTCGAACGGCAGGGAGGCGGTGATTTGCTTCACACCACCTTATCGCAAATCGGCTTGAGGCGCACAATTGCAGGCTCGTCATGCCGCAATGCGCGCGCCTCTCGGGGGCGCTCGCTGGGGATCGTGACGGACTTATTTCTTGTCTGTGGCAGGAGCGGCAGGAGCGGCGGGCGCGGCGGTGCCGGCCTTCGCTTCCTTCTTGCACTCACGGCGAAACTTCTTGCGCTCCTTGCCCTTCAATCCCTTGGCGTCCGCCTGCTTGGAGCATTCGAGCGATTCCGCTGACCGCTCCTTCGGCGCCTTCTTTTCGGCGGTGGCAGCAGTATCGGTCTTCGTATCGCTCTTGGCTGCCGGCGCGGGGGTCTGTGCGAAGGCGGTGCCGGTGACGAGCAGGGAGGCGAGAGCGACGGCGGCGAGGCGGGACGTGAAGGTCATGTGGTGCACTCTGCTTGCGAGAATTGCGAAGGGCTGGAACGTCGGCTCGCGTTGCTGAACGCGACATGAATGAGTAGAGCGGCGGGATCACTATATTTTGCCGGCGCAACGCATCGCATCCTTGTCGCAAGCGGCCAGCACGCTAGGATAGCAATCCTCGTTTCACTTCCGTCGGGGAAGACCAAGGAGGAGACCAAGGGATGACCATTCAGACAAAATTGTTGTGTGCGATTGCAGCGTCCGGTGTCGCGGCATTGCTGGCGAGCGCGCCAGCGCAGGCACTGACCGCGCAGGAGTGCAGCGCGAAATATCAGGCCGCCAAGAAGGACGGCTCGCTCGGGACCATGAAGTGGAATGACTTCCGCAAGGCCCAGTGCGGCGCCGACGCAACGCCTGCTGCTGCGCCGACCGCGGCTGCGCCCGCCACTCCTGCCGAGCCAAAGCAGGCGAAGAAGGAGGCGGCACCCGCCGCCGCGCCAGCCCTGCCGGCGGGACCGGCGGTCTATCCGAACGCGGTCGATCCGAAATATGCCAAGGAGACTCCTGGCAAGGCGCGCCTGCACACCTGCGTCGACCAGTACAATGCCAACAAGTCCACCAACGGCAATGGCGGCTTGAAGTGGATCCAGAAGGGCGGCGGCTATTACAGCGAATGCACCAAGAAGCTGAAGGGCGCCGCCTGAGCTCCGAATTGGCACGATGGCCGGAGCAACGCTCCGGCCATCGCCTGAATTTTTCGAGCATGATCGTCCGGAAAACCGCCGCACACTTTGCGCTCACGCGGCCCTTCCGGTTCGGGTCATGCTCAGTCGAGCAGCTTCTCGGCCGATTTCGCCACGAGCTGCGACCGCTTGCGCGGACCGCTCTCGACAAACAACAGACTCTGGCCGAAGATGAAACAGTAGAACAGGAAGGCTTGCGCTTCGGCCTCCTCGGCCGCAAGACCGGTCGCACGATAGAGCTCGCTGACATGCTTGAGCCGCGCCGCATCGACGCTCGTCACCGCCGCCGCGGCGTTCTCGTCCGAGCGGGCCCATTGCCGGATCGCGAGCTCCATCGCCATCCCCTCCGGGTTGAGCCGCTCGGAATAGAGCTGGATCACCGCCCTCAGCCGCTCGCGGGGTTCTTGCCCATCGAGACTTGTCTGCTGTGCGATCGCAGTGATGCGTCCCTCGCGCCAGCTCTTCAGCATGGCATCGAGCAGCGCGGCACGGTCGGCGAAACGTCGGTAGAAGCCGCCCTTGGTGACGCCGAGGTTCTTGGCGAGCACCTCGACCCGCACGCCCTCCACCCCCGCGCGGGCGAGCTCGGTGAATCCCGCCTCGATCCAGACATCGCCCTTGCCGTCGCTCATGAAGGAAGCCTCACCCGATCTTGATACGGTACCGTATTGCTAACGCGACACGGGTTTGATACGCTACCGTATCAACGATCAAAGACGGAAATGCGGGAGGAAGTGCGATGGAGCAGGCGACCTATCGCGGCACGGTCTATCCGTGGCAATGCGACCATGTCGGGCACATGAACATCATGTGGTATGTCGGCAAGTTCGACGAGGCCAACTGGAATCTGTTCGCCCGCCTCGGCCTGACGCCGAGTTACTTGCGCGGCTCCGGTCGCGGCATGGCCGCCGTGCAGCAGAACATTGCCTACAGGCGCGAGCTGCTGGCGGGCGACATCGTCGAGATCCGCAGCCATCTGCTCGAGATCAGCGACAAGTCGATCCGCTTCCGGCATGACATGACGAACGCCGAGACCGGCGAACTCGCGGCGACGTGCGAGATCACCGGCGTGCACATGGACCGCCAATTGCGGAAGTCCGCACCGTTCGCCGGTGCCATTCGAGAGATCGCCCTAAAGCACCTTTCCGAGCCGGCGAAGGCATGAGCGATGGCCCCATTCGAGCCGAAAAACCCCGATTACCGCACGGCCGCGACCGCGATGTTCGCCGCCCAACCGGCGATGCGCACGCTGGGCATTTCGATCGTCTCTATGGCGCCGGGTCGGGTCGAACTGGCGATGCCGTATGCGGCCGCCTTTACGCAGCAGAACGGCTTTGTCCACGCCGGTATCATTACCGCAGGCCTGGACAATGCCTGCGGCGTCGCTGCCTTCACCTTGATGCCGCGTGAGGCCGACATCCTCACCGTCGAGTTCAAGACCACGCTGCTTGCGCCGGCCCGGGGCGAGCGCTTCGTCTTCAGGGCCGAAGTCGTCAAGCCCGGCCGCACGCTGACCTTCTGCGAGGCCAAGGCGTTTGCCGAGCATGACGGCAAGACCACGCTGATTGCGGCGATGACCGGGACCCTGATGGCGATGATGCCCCGCATTGCGGCCACGCACGCGCCCGACGTATAGCGGCGATTGACAAGCGTGCCAGCGCATCCCTTGATGCGATGGTCATGCTTGCAAGTCTCGGCCTCATCCTGCTGTGCCAATTGATCGGCGAAGCCGTGGTGCGCGGCCTTGGCCTGCCGTTGCCCGGACCGGTGCTGGGCCTCCTGCTGCTCTTGATCCTGCTGATGATGCGCGACCGCTTTGCGCTGCTCGCATGCGGGCCGCTGCGCAATGACGGTGTCGAGACGACGAGCAAGGGCCTGCTGGCCCATCTCTCACTATTATTCGTGCCGGCCGGCGTCGGCATCGTGCAGAAGCTCGATCTGCTCGCGTCTCACGGCATCGCCATCACCCTCGTGCTCGCGCTGTCCGTGGTGGTTACGCTGCTCGCGACCGTGTTGACCTTTCGCCTCGTCAGCCGCCTGTTGAAGCAACAGGACGCGCGATGAAGGACAATCCATTCTCGCTATGGGTCTATCTCTCGCAATCGCCACTGCTGTGGCTGACAGTGACCCTGCTGGTCTATGCGACCACGGACGCGGTGTCGCTGGTGACGCGGCGCCACCCGCTGGCCAATCCCGTGCTGCACGCGACGTGGATCCTCGGCGCGTTCCTGCTCCTGACCGGCACCTCCTATACGACCTATTTCGCCGGCGCGCAGTTCGTGCACTTCCTGCTGGGGCCCGCCACCGTCGCGCTCGCCGTGCCGCTCTACGAGAATCGCAAGCGCGTGGTCACCTCGATCGTGCCGATGCTGGTGGCGCTGTTCGCGGGATCGGTGACGGCCGTGGTGTCGGTGGTGCTGTTGTCCGAGCTCGCCGGACTGCCGCGCGATGTCGTGCTGTCGCTGGCGCCGAAATCGGTCACCGCAGGCGTCGCCATGGGCATCGCCGAATCCCTCCACGCCGATCCTTCGCTGGCGGCGGTCGCCGTGATCCTCACCGGCATCATGGGCGCAATCATCGTGACGCCGCTGATGAACCGCACCGGCATCACCGATTACCGGGCCCGCGGCTTTGCCGCCGGCCTTGCCGCGCATGGCATCGGCACCGCCCGCGCGTTCCAGGTCGACGAGATTGCCGGCGTCTTTTCCGGCATCGCCATGAGCCTGAACGCTTTGGTGACCTCGTTCCTGGTCCCCCTGGCAGTCACACTGCTGGTGCGATGACATCGCCGCCGCGACACTCTATATGAGCCTGTAACAATGCCCGGTCTCGATCCGTATCGATGGAGATGGGACCGAAACGGGACAAGATATGGCTGGATTCAGGAATAATGGCCTTGTGCCGACGCGACGTGTGGCGCTGACGCTGATCGGGGCGGGTGCTCTCGCGGCGGGTGGGATCGCCTCGGCGCGTGCTGCGACTGGCGATGACGAGGTGCTGACCGAAGCCAAGGTGCTGCGCGATCCCGATACGCCCGTCGCAGGCAATCCCGACGGCAATATCACCATCGTCGAATGGTCCGATTACAATTGCCCCTATTGCCGCAAGCTCGAACCAGAGCTGCGCCAGGTCGTCCAGGACGACGGCAAGGTGCGGCTGGTGATGAAGGACTGGCCGATCCTTGGGCCGGTCTCGGTCACGGCGGCGCGGACCGCGCTTGCGGCCAAATTCCAGGACAAGTACCATCAGGCCCATGACGCCATGATGGGCGTCAGCTCGCGCCTGACCGAGCCGCGCATCAACGAGCTGCTCGCGGCTGCCGGGGTCGACATGGACCGGTTGAAGCGCGATCTCACCGGCCGTGCCAAGGACATCGACGCCATCCTCAAGCGCAACAACGAGCAGGCCGAAGCCTTCGGCTTCCACGGCACCCCGTCCTTCATCGTCGGCAAATACCGCGTGCCCGGCGTGCTCAGCATGACCGAGTTCGAGCAGGTCATCGCCGACGCCCGCAAGGCCAAGATGAACTGACGCGCGTATCGTTGATTGTGGTCAGCACAAAGGCGCCGCCGCGGAGTTCGCGACGGCGCCTTGTTCATGATACGGCGTCCTTACTTCGACGAGATCCGGACCCAGTCCTTGTGCGCGCGATCGCGCAGCGCATCCCAATCGGCCTTGGCGACGTCCCAGTTCACGATGGTGCGATTGGTGGTCGCGACCTCGCCATTGGCGACTGCCGACGTCTGCATGGAGTCATAGACATAGACGCCGCCCGCGAGCAGCAGCGCGCCCAGGATCATTCCGAAAAAAGTCTGCATGGCGAACCTCCGGTGACGGGCGATAACGTCAGCCCGGAGTGATGGTTCCGCGGCCATGCGGCGCATCTAAGGAGAGGTCGTTCATTCTCCATTCAGCCAGTGCTGCAGCTCCGCGTTGATTTCGCGTGGATAGGTGTGGCTGAGATCGTCGATCTCGCGGTAGGTGACGTCCGCGCCGGCGGCAGCGAGTGCGGCCTGCGTCTGCCGCGCGGTCTGCACCGGAAACATCCAGTCGAGCTTGCCGTGGGTGATGAACACAGGCAGGCCCCGCATGCGCTCGGCGTCCGCCATCTCCGCCATCAGCGGATGAAAAGTCGCCGAGACCGGAGCAAGGTGTGTGAAGGGCGAGGCGCGGTCGAGGCCGGTGACGTAGCAGAAGGTGCCGCCGTCGCTCATGCCGGTCAGCAGCATGCGCGAGGGGTCGATGTTCCAGCGGCCGCGCACCGTCTCGAGGATGCGCATCAAGTTCGGCGTGTCGGCGTCATCGCCCGTCAGCGCCCAGGTCGGGCCGGTCGCGGTCGGCGCCACCAGGATTGCGCCAAGACTGCGGGCATCGCGGAGCCAGCTCCACAGAAAACCGCGCCCGTTGCCGCTGCCGCCATGCAGCGCCATCACCAGCGGCATGGCGCGGTCGGACGTGTAATATTCGGGGACATAGACCGAGAAACCGCCGCGGCTGCCAGGCTCGTTGTGGTCGTGGAAGATGCCGGTGTGCTCGCCTGCGCCGACTTCCAGTCGCGACAGCAGATCGCCATTTTCGCGATTGGCAGCGCTGAGAAAGAAGCTGCTCACCGGCGGAAACTGCACCGCCAGCGGATAGAGCGCCTCCTGCGCGCGCGGGACATGGCGCAGGGCCCGGAAGACGGCGACGAGATCGCCATTGCCGCGTTCGACCTCACGGATGCCGGCAAAGGCGGCAAGCGTCTCGTTGCAGGCGTGATCGAGCCGCTCGCGGAGGCCAGCGAACTGCTCCGGCCACTCTCCAATCGCGGTGTGTGCGGCCTGCAGCGCCTTGTCCGGCGTGCCGATTGCGTTCATCACGGAGGCGAAGGCCGGCGGGTGCAAATTCCGCTGGAAGAAGCCGAGCGCTTCCAGCGCATTGAGCAGCGGCGGCAGCACGGCCACGATGTCGTCCACCACGGCCTCGGTCATCGCCCGCTTCCTCAAGCCTTGCGATCAGTGCAGCTTCGGCGCCTTCAGGAGCTTGAAGCGATCGGTCGACGTCACCGTGACGTCGAAGGTGACGCCTTCATGATGCACGGTGAGCGGCACGTCGACGCCGGCGGCGCCGAGCGCCCACATCTTCTTGTAGAAGGCGGTTTGGCTCGTGACCTTGTCGCCGTCCACGGCGAGGATGACATCGCCGGTCTTGAGCTCGGCGCGGGCGGCCGGGCCGTTGGCGGAGATCCCGATCACCACCACGCGGTTGTCGATCTCGGTCGAGTAGAGCCCGAGCCAGGGCCGTGCCGGCTTGTTGACACGGCCGAATTTGCGCAAGTCCTCCAGGATCGGCTTCAACAGATCGATCGGCACGATCATGTTGACGTGCTCGGCCTTACCGTCCCGTTCGCGCTCGAGCTGGAGCGAGCCGATGCCGATCAACTCGCCGCGTTCGTTGAGCAACGCCGTGCCGCCCCAGTTCGGATGTGCCGGACAGGTGAAGATGGCCTCATCCAGCAGATATTCCCAGTAGCCGGCGAATTCCTGCTTAGCCACGATCTGGCTCGCGACCGAGCGCGTGCGCCCGCCGGCGCCGCCGACCACGACGCGGTCGCCGATCCGGGTCGCCGCCGCCGAGCCCAGCGGAAGCGGCGCGACGTCGAGCGGGCCGAGCGCCTGCACCAGCCCGAACCCGGTCTCGGAATCGAAGCCGAGCGCATGGCCCTCCACCACGCGTCCGTCGGCGCGGTGCAGCCAGACCGACTCTGCCTCGGTGATGAGATAACCTATCGTGAGCACCAGCCCGTCGTCGATCACGACGCCGTTGCCGGCGCGTTCGGTGCCCAGCGTCTCGGCGCTGAAGGCGTCCGGCGGGATGATGGCGTGCAGGCCGACGACGGAGCCAAGCGCGCGGTCGAGATCGAAGCCGTAGTCGCTCGCCCGCGGCTGGTTCGCCGGCGGCACTCTCCATTCGGTCAGAGTGCTCATGGAGTTCTCCTGGCTGAGGGCATCGCTCCGGCATGGCTGGCGGAACGACGCGCGAAGCACGCCTAATTTAGGCCGGAGCAGGCCGTCTTGAAAGCCTCGTTCCCAACTATTCCGGAGAACGCCGCGTGAAATCTTCGAAAGGGACGGAAACACCTCGTGCACAGAAGGACGTCCGTGCGATCCGGCACCGGCCGCATGGCTGCTGTCCGGCGGGATGCTAGGCGCCGCACAGCGAAGCTGCTAACCATTGCCGCTTCGTTTTACCAAGGGATCACGGATCGAAGCATGGACAACCGCAGCGACATCTGGCGTGGCGTCGACACGATCAAGGCGCGTTTCATCGACCTCAGCGACAGGGTCTGGGGCATGCCCGAGGTCTGCTACACGGAGGCGCGGTCCGCCTCCGAGCATCTCGCCGAGCTGCGCCATCAGGGATTCCGCATCACCGAGAACGTCGCCGGCATCCCGACGGCGCTGATGGGCGAGTGGGGCGAGGGCGGTCCGGTCATCGCCTTCATGGGTGAGTACGACGCACTGCCGGGCCTCAGCCAGGAGGCAGGTGTTGCCGAGCATCGCCCGATCGAGACCGGCGGCCATGGCCATGGCTGCGGTCACAATCTGCTCGGTTCCGCCGCGCTGCTCGCCGCAACTGCAGTGAAGGACTGGCTGGCCGAGAACAAGGTGCCCGGCCGCGTGCGCTATTACGGCTGCCCTGCGGAAGAAGGCGGCGCGGCCAAGGCCTTCATGGTGCGCTCCGGCGCGTTCGAGGACGCCGACATCGCCATCACCTGGCATCCGCACAGTTTCTGGGAAGTGGCGGTGACGCCGTCGCTCGCCAACACGCGCGCGGACTTCATCTTCACCGGCCGCACCTCGCATGCGGCTGCCTCGCCGCATCTCGGCCGCTCGGCGCTCGATGCGGTGGAATTGATGAATGTCGGCGTGAACTACATGCGCGAGCACATGCCGAGCGATGCGCGCGTGCATTATGCGCTGCTCGACACCGGCGGCATCGCGCCCAACGTGGTGCAGGCCCATGCGCGCGTGCGCTACTCGATCCGCGCCCGCGATCTTCCCGGCATGAACGAGCTGGTCGAACGCGTGTCCAAGATCGCGCAAGGCGCCGCGTTGATGACGGAGACCAAGGTGGAGATGAAGATCATCTCCGCGGTCTCCAACATTCTGCCGAACGCGCCGCTGGAACAGGCGCTGCACCGGGTGATGGAAGAGCTCGGACCGCCGCATTTCGACGATGCGGACAAGAACTTTGCCGGCCAGATCCGTGCGACGCTGAGCGACAAGGACATCTCGTCGGTCTATTACGCGATCGGCATGGAGGCGACAGATCGGCCGCTGGCCGACTTCCTGGTGCCACTCGATGCCAAGCGCAACCCGCTTGTAGGCTCGACCGATGTCGGCGACGTGAGCTGGGTGGTGCCGACCGTGCAGGTGCACGCACCCACGGTTGCGATCGGCACGCCCTTCCACACCTGGCAGGTGGTGGCGCAGGGCAAGAGCCCGCATGCCCACAAGGCCATGGTGCAGGCGGCCAAGGCGATGGCCGGTCTCGGCATCAAGGCGCTGACGGAACCGGAGCTGATCAAGGCTGCCAAGGCGGATCTGAAGACGCGCACGGCCAAGACACCTTATGTGTGTCCGCTGCCGGATCACGTCGCGCCGCCGCTCGACATGTCCGTGGCGTAGAATTTCACCTCGATACTTCGTCTGATGCAGCGAACAAATTTTCCGCAGTGCAGCGCGCAATCCAGCACATTTTGATGCTGGATTGCCGAACGGATGGGCTGCGGAACGCAATTTTGCCCAACGGACAGACAGAAGACCGTTTGCATACACACGGTCCCAGTTGACGTGCACCCCATTCGGTGTGCCATCTACCGCCAGCCAAACCCGGCGGTCGCCTCTTGCGGCCGCCTGCATCCATACCGGAACCAGACGGGGGGACAACCATGCTGGATAAAGAACTGCGTTCGATGATCGGTCAGGTGAAGGACGGGCGGATGGACCGCCGCGCCTTCATCCAGCGCATGGCCGCCGTTGGTCTGACTGCACCTTTGGCCAACCAGATCCTCGCGCTCGGCGGTGTGGCCATGGCCCAGGGCGCGTCCACCTACAAGCCGACCAAACGCGGCGGCGGCGGTGCGCTGAAGCTGCTGTGGTGGCAGGGCCCGACCTTGCTCAATCCGCATTTTGCCACCGGCACCAAGGACCAGGACGGCTCGCGCCTGTTCTATGAACCGCTCGCCTGCTGGGATCCCGACGGCAACATGAAGCTGGTGCTGGCGGCGGAGATCCCCTCGATCCAGAACGGCCTGCTCGCCGCTGACGGCAAGTCGGTGACGTGGAAGCTGAAGCCAGGTGTGAAATGGCACGACGGCAAGCCGTTCACCGCCGACGACGTCGTCTTCACCTGGGAATACATCATCGATCCCGCGACGGCCGCCGTCACCGTGGCGACCTACCGCGACATCACGGTCGAGAAGGTGGACGATCTGACGGTGCGCCTCACCTTCAAGAAGCCGACGCCGTTCTGGGCGGACGCCTTCGTCGGCGCGACCGGACAGATTCTGCCCAAGCACCTGTTTGCCGAGTACAAGGGCTCCAAGTCGCGCGAGGCGCCGAACAATCTCGCGCCCATCGGCACCGGCCCCTACAAGTTCATCGAGTTCAAGCCCGGCGACCTGATCCGCGGCGAGATCAACAAAGACTATCACATGCCGAACCGGCCTTATTTCGACACGCTCGAGATGAAGGGCGGCGGCGACGCGGTCTCGGCCGCGCGTGCGGTGATCCAGACCGGCGAGTATGATTTCGGCTGGAACATCCAGGTCGAGGACGACGTCCTGCTGCGCCTGGAGAAGGGCGGCAAGGGCAAGACGATCTATGCCGTGGGCGGCGACACCGAGTTCATCGCGCTCAATTTCACCGATCCCAACACCGAGGTCGACGGCGAACGCTCGTCGATGAAGACCAAGCACCCGCTGTTCTCCGATCCGGCCGTGCGCAAGGCGCTTTCGCTCTTGGTCGATCGCGAGTCCATCAAGAAGGCGATCTACGGCCGCGCCGGCCGCACCACCGCGAACTTCCTCAACGGGCCGGAGAAGTTCGTCTCCAAGAACACCTCGTGGGAGTTCAGCATCGAGAAGGCTTCGAAGATTCTGGACGATGCCGGCTGGAAGCCCGGCACGGACGGCATCCGAGAGAAGGACGGCAAGAAGCTCAAGCTGCTGTACCAGACCTCGATCAACGGCCCGCGCCAGAAGACCCAGGCGATCGTCAAGCAGGCCTGTCAGAAGGCCGGCATCGACGTCGAGCTGAAGTCGGTCGTGGCTTCGGTGTTCTTCTCGTCGGACGTCGCCAATCCCGACACCTACGCGAAATTTTACGCCGACATCGAGATGTTCCAGATACCGATGAGCCAGCCGGATCCGGCCCAGCACATGCGCCGCTATCATTCGAACAACGTGGCGACGAAGGAGAACAAGTGGCAGGGCACCAACTTCCCGCGCTACGTCAACAAGGAGTATGACGCCACCATCGACGCAGCAGACGGCGAGATGGATCCGGTCAAGCGCGCGGCGCTCTACGTCAAGGCCAACGACCTGTTGTTCCAGGACACCGTGTTCATTCCGGCGCAGCACCGGCTCAAGGTGGAGGCGGCGTCCAACACGCTGCGCCCGGTGATCTCCGGCTGGGCCAACGAAACCGACAACCTGTTCGACTGGTACCGCGAGGAATGATCCCCCAACTCTAAACGGGGCCCTTCCCTCATGAGCCAATACGTCCTGCGTCGCCTGCTGATCGCGATTCCGAGTCTGCTCGGAATCTCGGTCGTGCTGTTCGTCGTGCTCGCGCTCGCCCCCGGCGATCCGTTCTCCGAACTGGCGACCAACCCGAACGTGCCGCCCGAAGTGCAGGCTGCACTCCGGGCCAAGTTCGGCCTCGACGATCCGATCCACCTTCGCTACCTGCACTGGCTCAACGCCATGGTGCACGGCGACTGGGGCTTCTCCTTCGTCAGCCGGATGAACGTCGACACGCTGATCCTCCAGCGCCTGCCGGCCACGCTTTACGTGATCGGCTCGGCGCAGATCCTGGCGCTGCTGATCGCGATTCCGGTCGGTGTCTATGCCGCGACGAAGCCTTACTCGCTGTTCGATCAGATCGCCAACACGCTCGCCTTCGTCGGTTTCTCGCTGCCGACCTTCTTCACCGGCATCCTGTTCATCCTGATCTTCTCGGTCACGCTGGACTGGTTGCCCTTCGTCTACACCACCGACATCAAGGCCACCGGCATTCGCTGGGTGCTGGAGATGATCAGGCAGGCGATCATGCCGGTGGCGGTGCTCGGCCTGTTCCAGGCGGCGTCGATGACGCGCTTCGTGCGCTCGGCGATGCTCGACGTCATCCGGCTCGACTACGTCACCACGGCGCGGGCCAAGGGCCTCGGCCAGGCCACGGTGATCGTCAAGCACGTGATGCGCAACGCCATGATCCCGGTGGTCACGCTGATCGCGCTGCAGATGCCCGCGGTGTTCGGCGGCGCCATCGTCACCGAGCAGATCTTCCGCATCCCCGGCATCGGCTCGCTGCTGATCTCCTCCATCCTCTCCAACGACACGCCGGTGGTGATGGCCGTGACCTTCGTGTTCGCGTGCCTGGTCGTGCTGTTCAATCTCATCGCGGACGTCCTTTATGGCTGGCTTGACCCTCGCATCTCCCTCCGCTGAGCGGCGCGCCTACTCGCCCTGGCGCGAGACGTGGCGGCGTTACAGCCGCCACCGGCTCGCCGTGATCAGCGCTTTCCTGCTCCTGATCCTGGTGCTGGCGGTGGTGGTCGGCCCGTTCATCTGGCGCATCAAGATCAACGAGATCGACATCGTCGCAGGCATGCAGGGACCTTCACTCGCGCATCCCTTTGGCACCGACGATCTCGGCCAGGACATCCTCGCCCGCATGATCTATGGCGGCCGGATCTCGCTCGCGGTCGGGCTCGCCGCGATGCTGGTCTCGGTCTTCATCGGCACGCTGATCGGCGCGCTCGCCGGCATGTCGCGCGGCGCCCTCGGACACGGCCTGATGTGGCTCACCGACCTGTTCCTGTCGCTGCCGCAGCTGCCGCTGCTCCTGCTGCTGATCTATCTCTTCCGCGACGGGCTGAAGCAGGTGTTCGGCCCCGAGGGCGGCATCTTCATCCTGATTGTGCTCGTGATCGGGGGCCTGCGCTGGATGCCGGTGGCGCGGCTGGTGCGCGCGCAGTTCCTGTCGATCCGTGAAAAGGAGTTCGTCGAAGCCGCGCGCGCGCTCGGCGCCAGCCCGGTGCGGCAGGTGGTGCGGCACATCCTGCCCAATGCGGTCGGCCCGGTGATCATCGCAGGCACCATCGACGTCGCCGCCGCCATCATCGCGGAATCGACGCTGTCCTTCCTCGGCCTCGGCTTCCCCCCGGACACCCCGACCTGGGGCCGGCTGCTCTATGATGCCAAGGACTTTCTCGACATCGGCCCGCACTGGGCGCTGTTTCCGGGCGGCGCGATCTTCATCGCGGTGGTCGCCATCAACTTCATCGGCGACGGCCTGCGTGACGCGCTCGATGCGCGACGGGTGATCTGATGGCGCCGCTGCTCGAGATCAAGGGCCTGAAAACCCACTTTTCCACCGACGACGGCATTCTCCAGGCCGTCGACGGCGTCGACATTTCCATCAACAAGGGCGAGACGCTCTGCGTCGTCGGCGAATCCGGCTGCGGCAAGACTGTGACCGCGATGTCGATCCTGAAGCTGATCGCGATGCCGCCGGGCCGCATCGCGGCCGGCCAGATCATCTTCGAGGGGCGCGATCTCGTGCCGCTGACCAGCAATCAGCTCGATGAGATCAGGGCCAAGGAGATCGGCTTCATCTTCCAGGAGCCGATGACCTCGCTCAACCCGGTGCTCACGATCGGCGAGCAGATCGCCGAGAGCTTGCGCCGCCACGAGGCGGTGACGAGAAAGCAGGCCCTCGAGCGCACCATCGAGATGCTGAAGCTGGTGCAGATCCCCAACGCCGAAGGCCGCGTGCACAATTACCCGCACCAGTTCTCCGGCGGCATGCGTCAGCGCGTGATGATCGCGATGGCGCTCGCCTGCAAGCCGAAGCTGATCATCGCCGACGAGCCGACCACCGCGCTCGATGTCACCATCCAGGCGCAGATCCTCGACCTCTTGCAGGACATGAAGGAACGCTTCGGCATGGCGGTGATGCTGATCACCCATGCCATGGGCGTGGTCGCCGAGACGGCGCAGCGCGTGGTCGTGATGTATGCCGGCAAGGTGGTGGAGGAAGCGCCCGTCGACGATCTCTTCGGCGATCCCCGCCACCCCTATACGCAAGGATTGATCCGCTCGATCCCGCGCATCGACCTCGACAGCGAGCACAAGACGCGTCTGGAGGCGATCGGCGGCTCGGTGCCGATCCTGATCAATCCACCGGTTGGCTGCCGCTTCGCGCCGCGCTGCAAGTTCGCCATGAACGTCTGCACCGAGAAGGAACCGCTGCTGCGCGAGGTCTCGCCAGGCCATCGCATGGCCTGTCACTTGGGAGACTCTAGTCTGGGAGGCGCGGCATGAGCGAACCGTTGCTGCGCGTCAGCGGCCTGAAGAAACATTTCCCCGTGCTCGGCGGCCTGCTGTCGCGCCAGGTCGGCACGGTCTACGCGGTCGACGGTGTGTCGTTCTCGGTCAATCGCGGCGAGACGCTCGGCCTCGTCGGCGAATCCGGCTGCGGCAAGTCCACCACGGGCCGCTGCGTGCTGCGCCTGATCGAGCCGACCGACGGCGAGGTCACCTTTGACGGCCAGGACGTGCGCAAGCTCGGAGGCAACGATCTGCGCGCGATGCGGCGGAACATGCAGCTGGTGTTCCAGGATCCATTCGCCTCGCTCAACCCGCGCATGACGGTCGGCGCCATCCTCGGCGAGGCGTTCACGATCCACAATCTCGCGACCTCCGCCAAGGAGCGCGAAGAGCGCGTTGCCGGCCTGCTCGTGAAGGTCGGGCTCAAGGCCGAGCACATGCGGCGCTATCCGCACGAATTTTCCGGCGGCCAGCGTCAGCGCATCGTGATCGCGCGCGCGCTTGCGGTCGAGCCGAAGCTCATCGTTTGCGACGAGCCGGTCTCCGCGCTCGACGTGTCGATCCAGGCCCAGGTCATCAATCTCCTGGAAGACCTCCAGGCCGAGCTGAACCTCACCTATCTCTTCGTCGCCCACGATCTCTCGGTGGTCGAGCACATCTCCGACCGCGTCGCGGTGATGTATCTCGGCCGCATCGTCGAGCTGGCCAAGGCCAGCGACCTCTACCGCAATCCGCAGCATCCCTACACCAGGGCGCTGTTGTCGGCGGTGCCGGTGCCCGATCCCAAGCTCAAGCGCGAGCGCATCCGTCTCAAGGGCGATGTGCCGAGCCCGATGAAGCCGCCATCGGGCTGCCACTTTCACACCCGTTGTCCGATCGCCCAGCCGCGCTGCGCCGAAAGCGCGCCCGTGCTGAAGGAAGGGGCGGGCGGACACTTCGTGGCGTGCCACCTCGCCTGATGCTGTGCAAAGCGGAGCACGCCTTCACTCGTCGTGAAGCAGGCCATGCTCCGACAGGACCTGCCTGAAAGTCTCTACGGACGTGTGGTGATGCGCGACGAGACCCGCCTCGCGCGCGCCGGCGACATTGGCGAGGAGATCGTCGACGAACAGGGTGGTCTCCGGCGACACACTGAGCTCCGACAGGCAGAGGCGGTAGCAGCGCGGGTCCGGCTTCGCGGTCTTGAACTGGGCCGAGGTGTAGATTCGGGAGCCGAAGAGCGGACGCAAGTCCGGCAGCAGTGTGTCGATGTGGTCCGCGACCAGAGTGGTATTGTTGGTCAGGACGGCAATGTCGACGGTTTGCCGCAAGCTCCCGGCGATCTCCAGCATTGTGTGATTGGCCCGCATTGAACGGCGCCGCGCCTCGACCCACTCGTCGAGCGACACGGGATAGCCAATGCGTTCGCCAAAGCCCCGCAGATAGTCCGCGGCTTCAAGCGCGCCGGAATCGCCGAGCAGTTCAAAGCCACTGCCCCAGATCGCCGCGTGGACGGCTTCGCAGGTCGATCCCGCAAGCTCGGCGAGACATGCGACGCGCTTACCCCTGTCGTAGTCGCACAGGACATTGTCCATGTCGAACAGGACGAGCTTGATCGCATCGGTCACAGCAGCACTCTCGGATCGGCCAAGGATCCAGCCGTGATCTCAGTCATATCCTGCTCAATCGCGGGCGACAAACGCCGGCCGATCAGGTCATGCGCGTTTCGCGGGCCATGGTATCACCTGGCCCGACATCACCAGCCGGTCTCGGCCGCTCTCCTTGGCGACGTAGAGCGCACGGTCGGCGGCGGCAACCAGCGTGCTACAGTCCATCGCGGTTTGGGACGGAAGAGCCGCCGCGCCGCCGACGCTCGCAGTCACCAGCCGGGAAGGCGGATTTTGCGCATGCAGCATGGCGAGATCGTGCAGCGCCTGGCGAATCGCTTCGCCGACCTCGGCGCAGCCTTCAGGGCCGGTGTTCGGCAGCAGCACGGCGAATTCCTCGCCGCCATAGCGCGCCGCGAGGTCGGCTGTACGCCTGGCCTGGGCAGATAAAATCCGGCCCAGCGCGCGCAGGCAAGCGTCGCCCGCCAGATGTCCGTAAAGGTCGTTGAATTTCTTGAAATGATCGACATCGATCAGCAGCAGCGAGAGCTGCGTGCCGTCGCGCCGAGCCCGCGCCCATTCGTCGGCAAGGTGGTCGTCGAATGCGCGACGGTTGGCGAGGCCGGTGAGTCCGTCGGTGGTTGCCAGCGAGGCGAGCTTGTCCTGAAGATCCTTCTGCTCGGTCATGTCGCGCACGACTGCGACAACGCCGTCGATCACGCCGCTGTCGGACGCCACGGTCACGTGTAGCGCCGCCTCGGCCCAGATCTCGCCTTTGTCGCGATGACGCTGCCGATAGACGAACCGCGCTTCCTCAGTCTCGCCATTCTTCAGCGCGGCGATGGCCTGCTCAACCCGTTCCATGTCGTCCTCGTGAATGCCGGCCAGGGCCGACGTGCCCAGCAATTCTTCGGCCGACCAGCCGGTGATGCGCGCGCAGGAGGGAGAGACGTAGAGCAGCCGGTTATCCAGCCCGATGCGCGTCACCATGTCGCTGGATTGCTCGGCCAGCAGGCGGAAATTGGCTTCCTTGGCGACCAGGGCCTGTGCCGTGCGCTGCCGCTGCAGCAACTGACGGACGAGATAGTAGCCGATCACCGCGATCAAGACGACGAGCCCGAGGACGAAGGTTATGCGTGCTGTTGCCGCGCGCCGCCAGGGGGCGAGCACGTCGTCCTGCGACTTGCTCGCCAGCACCATCAGGGGATAGCGGCTGCTGCGCTGGTAATAGCTCAGCCGCTCCACGCCATCGAGCGGCGATTTGAAATAGTAGACCGCCGCGGCGGGGCGGCTTTTCCAACTTTTGAACAAGGGCGCATTGGACAGGTCGCGTCCGACGAAGGCGCCGCTCTCGTCGCGGCTGCGCGCCAGCATGATGCCGCTGTCGTTGAGCAGAGATGCCGAGCCGTTCAGCCCGATGTCGAACCGCTCGGAGAACTTGACGAAATAGCTGACGTCGATCGTGAGCAGGGCAACGCCGGCGAAGCCGCCGTCGGAATCGTTGATCCGGCGGGATACGGTGATGATCCACTGGCCGCCGGAGCGGCTCTTGACGGGCCGCCCGATCAGCGTGCCCGTCTCCGGGGAATCGCGATGGCGCTGGAAATATTCGCGGTCGCTGTTGTTGAGCTTGGAGAAGTCGAGGCGCTCCGTCGTGGCGAGCCAGCGGCCGGTCGCATCATAGACGAAGATGCCCCGGATGCGGTCCGATGATTTGCGGGTCGGCAGATAGGCTTGGAGTTTCATAATCGCGTCCGGACCCGTCCCGTCGATTTCGAGCCGGTGGACCAGCCCGACAAGGATCGTATCGGCAAGCTCGAACGTGTCGTCCGCGTGCTGCATCAGCGAATGAGCAACGTTGGTGACGTCGATCTCGGCGTTCCTCAGATCGGCGTTGCGCGCCTCCCATTCGTGCCAGGCACTCAGGCCGAGGATCGCCACGCAAATCAGCACGACGAATCCAGCCGCCCAGAGCGGAAGGCGCGTCTTGCCGAGTTCGCGGCTCGTGACCATCAGGCTGCTCCAAATCGGAGCAAACCTCTCACTTTCGCCTTAACGGCCTGTTGCAATATCCGCGATGATTGTGCAGGCCCGTAATCGACCGGGGGGAATTGTCGATATCTTGGTTCACTCTCGTCGGCTTACGTTAACCACGCCGCCCCGGCCTAACGGCTTTGCCTGCCGTCCCCGACGTCATTCCTCCAGCGTGAAGCCGACGCGTAGCGTCACCTGAAAATGGCGCACGGCGCCGTTCTCGACATGGCCGCGCGTCTGCACGACCTCGAACCATCTTATTTCGCGAACGGTTTTGGAGGCGCGGCTGATTGCGTTCTTGATCGCGTCCTCGATCGAAGTCTCGGACGATCCGACGAGGTCCAGGATCTTGTAGACGTGATCGTGCTCGGCTGTGGGCATGGCCTTCCCTCATTTGATATTTTGCCATCCGAAATATGCGTATGGCGGAACGTGCGCAGGCGAGCGCCGCCTGGCCCACGGTCTGAACGGTCGTGGAAGCTTCGGGTTCCTTGCTCCGCGATGGCCCGCATGCACCAGCCGAGGTGGAGTGGCCGGCGTCGGCCTGCTAAGCGCTATCCATGGACTCGGCGCGGCGCGACAGGACGATCGGCTCTCTCTGCCTCTGCGTGACGGCGTTCGGCTGGGCGTTGAACTGGCCGCTGATGAAGCTGTTGCTGCAGCAATGGCCGCCTCTGTTCGCACGGGGTCTTGCCGGAGTCTGCGCCTCGTTCATTCTCGGCACCCTGGTGCTGGGCAGGAAGGAGTCGTTCGCCGTTCCGCGCGAGGCCGTCCCGCGGCTGCTGTTTGCGACCTTCACCAACGTCTTGGCCTGGATGGGTCTTGGCACGGTCGCTATGAAATATGTGACCGTGAGCGAGGGCGCGCTGCTCGCCTATACAATGCCCATCTGGGCGATGCTGTTCGCCTGGCCGGTGCTGCACACGCGGCCGGCCCTACGGGACATTTTCGGCCTTGTCCTCGGCGTTGCCGGCGTCACGCTGCTCCTGAGCGGCAACGGCTTTGCGTTCAGCGCCGACAAGCTGCTGGGCATTGTGCTGGCGCTGCTTTGCGCCATCCTGTTCGCGCTCGGCAACGTGCTCAACCGCAAGCCGCTGCCGATGCCGCCGCTGGTCGTCGTCGCCTGGCAGGTCGGGCTCGGTTGCGCCACGATGCTGATCCTCGGCGTGCTGTTCGAGCGTCCTGACGTCACCGCGATCACCCCGCTGGGGCTCGGCTGCTTCGTCTATATGACGTTGGTGCCGATGGGCCTTTGCTACGTCACCTGGTTCGAGACGCTGCGCCGTCTGCCACCGACCACGGCCTCGACCGGCATGCTGATCGTGCCCGTGATCGGGGTGGTCTCCGCCGCCATCATTCTGGGCGAGCCGCTGGGCTATCGCGAATGGACGGCAATGGCGCTCACGCTCGGCGGCGTGACGCTTGCCTTGCAGCGGGGGTAACGCTGTACTGGGACATAAGAGACTGTCACATTAGCCAAGAAAGCCCAATGATTTCGGTCGGACTCGCATAAGTGAACATGGCAATGCTTCGCGAAGTCACCGGTTTAGCGCTCCATCCTATATAAATGTCTCTTTTCCCAGTCAGAGATCGCCGCGGAGATCAAATCCGTCGCCATGGAAGAGAAGCGGGCCGCCTTGGTCGGTCATGGAGGTGTTGCGCGCGACTACCTCAAGCGCAACAAAAGCGGGCAAAGCGAAAATTGTCAGTTGCCGAATCTCCCGTCGATTGAGGACAATGGCTCGATTGCGTTGAGCCCGCAGGACAACCGTGAGGCCGTCGCGCAACTCGTCGACAAAAGCGTGCCTGGAAGCTCTGCCCGGCGAGAGCGGGGGAAAAGCGCGCCGGGGACGTGAATGTCATTCAATCCGCCTCTAATTACGACGGCAGAAGGTTGGGGGAGCATCTTCGATTGTCCGAGCGTGTTGTGATCTTCATCAGCCATGCGACGCCCGACGACAACGAGTTCGTCCGCTGGCTCGGGACTCGACTGACCGGCTTTGGGTACAAGGTATGGGCCGATATCTTCGATCTGGCCGGTGGGACGCCGTTCTGGACCAGCATCGAGGACGCGTTGCGAAAGCGAACTCGCAAGGTCGTATTCGTGGTCTCAAAGGCCAGTTGCGACCCGAACCGCAACGGGGTCCAGAACGAGATTTCAGTGGCCGACGCCGTCAAGAAGTCTTTGAAGGATCCGGACTTCATCATCCCCGTCAGGATCGACGACATCGCCTTCGGCGACTTACCGATCCAGATCCATCGGCTCAACGCCATCGACTTCACGACGGGATGGGGAGCGAAGCTCGCCGACCTCGTCGATACGCTGACGAAGGCCGGCATGCCGCGGGCGGTCACTGATTTATCGGCCGAGTTTGACCGGTGGCGACAGGCGTCGGTGCGGTCCGATGTCGTCGTTGAACGAGCCGACGAGCCCCTGTTGACCAGCATCATGCCGATCGTTCGGCTTCCGGACGCGATTTCCTTCTACGAGTACGAGGGCGACAATAAGAAATTCGAGCAAGCGATCGAGACCGTCACGCATCCGCACGCCATGCACAATCGCCTGCTGGTGAGTTTTGCCGCCGCGCACGAGATCCAGGCGCATCTGCCGCCCGAATTGACTGTTTCGATACGCGCGACGGCGAGTTTCCCGAATTTCCTCGAAGGCAAGCTTACGGACCCGGTGGGGCCGCAGCGCCGCGACGCGAACTCATGGGCGGTCCGGATGCTTCGGGAGTCATTCGAGGCGCATCTGGCGTCTCGCGGTCTGTTGCCCTATGCCGCGTCAGCCGGAACGGTCATGTTCTTCCCGAAAGGCCTACTCGCGGACGATCGCGTTTACTACACGAACGCGAAAGGTAAGCGGACCTACAAGCAAGTCGTGGGCGAAAGCAAGGTGCTCAAGGCGCACTGGCATCTTGGTATGCGGGCCGTCGTTCGCTTCGGCGAGGCGCCCAGCGTGCGGCTGCGCCCCTACGTGGTCTTCACCAAGGACGGGAACACGCCGCTGCAGGACGCCGGCGAGATGACCAAGCTGCGGCGGCGCTTCTGCAAGAGCTGGTTCAACCACGTTTGGCGACCGCTCTGGCAGGCCTTCTTCGAGTTTTTCGGCGGAGGCTCCGAGAGCGTGCTGATCGGGTTGGGCGAACATCGCAGTTGGGCTGTCGCAGGCGAAGGTCTGAAGCTCACGGCCGGCATGCGCATGCCGTTAGACCTCGATGTTGTCGACGAGGAGGGCGAGCCTGAGGAGCCGGACGAAGCCGACGACGATGGCGAGGAGTCGGACGATGGGATCGACGACGAGGATGAAGAATGACGACGGCATGGCGGGCAATCCATATCGACGAGCCGCAGCTGTCCTTTGGGCACGACCAATGCGCGGAGCATCCGAAGGACGGGCTCTTCCTGTTCGGCCCCGTCGCGTCCGGACAGAATCCGGCGCGCATGGACGTCGGGGTGATCGCGACGCCGGCCGGTCTCGAAAAGTATTCGAAGTGGATCGCCTCGATCGAAAGATTCGTCGGCGTGCCGCCGCCGGCGCCGAACAGAAAGCGCAATGACGCCAACACATTCGTCTGGCCCGGTTTCGAGGCGGTCTACGGCGCCGCTTGGCCGAGCAAGCCGTTCGCGACGTGCACGATCGACGCCGCCGAACTGAGCAAACGGATTCTCGGCGCAGATCGGCATCAGGCGATCTATTCCGCGGTCGCGTTGTACGAAGAGGCATTGAGGAAGTATCTCCGCGAGGAGGAGGCGAGGCCGCAGTTGTGGTTCGCAGTCGTACCCGACGACATCTACAAATATGGCCGCCCCAAATCGACGGTCCCCGTGAAACTGCGCACACCCGGCACTCGGAAGCTCGGGATGAAGGCGGCTCGGGCGATCCTGACCGGGGGCTCAATGTTTCCGGAGGAAATGGAAGCAGCGGCCGTCTACGAATACGAATTGAATTTCCACAACCAACTTAAGGCGCGGGTCATGGACACCGGCCAGGTCATCCAGGTCGTCAAGGAAGTCACGCTCGATCCACCGACCGAGAAGGCCAAGGCGCAGATGCAGGATCCGGCGACCATCGCCTGGAATCTCTCGACCACCAGCTTCTACAAGATCGGCGGACGCCCGTGGCGCCTCGCCGACCTGCGCGACGGCGTCTGCTATGTGGGGTTGGTGTTCAAGCGGATCGATCGGCCCAGTGGGCGCGACAACGCCTGCTGCGGCGCGCAGATGTTCCTCGGGTCCGGAGACGGTCTTGTCTTCAGGGGAGCCGTGGGCCCTTGGTACTCGGAGGCGAACGACGCCTTCCACCTCGATCAGGATCAGGCGGCGAAGCTGATGGAGATGATCGTTCGCGCTTACAAGGACAATCACGGCGAGGCACCGAAGGAACTTTTCATCCACGGCAAGACGAACTTTGAAGCCAAGGAGTGGGCTGGATTTGCCAGCGCCGTCCCGCAGTCGACGAAACTGGTCGGCATCCAGATTCGCGATAACGCGGACATCAAGGCCTTCCGGTACGGCGCCAACGCCGTGCTGCGCGGCACGGCGATAGTGACATCTGAAACATCCGGTTATCTGTGGACGCGAGGCTACATTCCGCGACTGCGGACCTATCCCGGCCGCGAGGTGCCGAATCCGCTCACCATCGAGATCCGCCGCGGTTCGGCCGACATCGAGCAGGTGATGCGGGACGTAATGTCGCTCACGAAGCTCAACTTTAACGGCGCCGAATTCTGCGATGGCCTGCCGGTCACCTTGCGGTTCGCCGATCTGGTTGGGGAGATCTTGACAGCAGGCCCGATCGCACCTCACGCGCCGCTGCCTTTCAAGTTCTACATCTGAGGCGAACGCATCGAGGCTTCCACACCGATGTGTCCTTTGACACTCTTATGTGTCCCAGCACGAACGCGCGGAGGCTCGCCCCTACGGATCCAGCTCCGTATCCCAGTACAGATAGTCGAGCCAGCTATCGTGCAGATAGTTTGGCGGAAACAGACGGCCGTTGCGATGGAGCTGGTGCACAGTGGGCGCGAACGCGCTCTGGCGCGGAAACATCTTTGCTTGCGCCGGGGTGAGGTTGCCCTTGCGCAGGTTACACGGCGAGCACGCCGCGACCACGTTCTCCCAGGTGGTCTGGCCGCCTTTGCTGCGCGGGATGATGTGATCGAAAGTGAGGTCTTCGGGCGAGCCGCAATACTGGCAGGCGAAACGATCGCGCAGGAAGACGTTAAATCGGGTGAAGGCGGGATGGGTGGTCGGCTTGACGAAGGATTTGAGGGAGACGACGCTCGGCAGCTGCATTTCCAGCGTGGGACTTCGAACCGCCTGATCGTAATGCGCGACGATGTTGACGCGGTCGAGGAACACCGCCTTGATCGCGTCCTGCCACGACCACAACGACAGTGGGTAGTAACTCAGCGGCCGGAAGTCCGCATTCAGCACCAACACCGGCCAACTGCCTTGCGAGACATGTGCGTTCAAGTAACGCTCCCGGCCTCCAATGTACGCTGCGAAGCAGCATGTATTGACATACTACATGCAGCGTGACGGGATTGTGAAGCCCGTTGAGCGACTTATTCAAGCGCAAGCAATGCGGCGGCGGGGTGGCAAAAGTGCTCAAAAAGTCGCGATTCCCCCAGGGCGCGCGGAACCGCCCGCTCAGCGTGGCCGGCCTTACCATGGCAGCTACCCCCGTACCCGCTCCAGCTTCTGCAGGCACCGCGTCGCGCGCACCGCGGCCGGCATCTCCTCGTCCGGAAAGCTGGTTTCCCAGTTGGTGACGCCGACCTCGCCGACATAGATGTCGCCCCTTGAGTCCAATGCGACCCCATGCGGCGCGAGGAATTTGCCGCTGGCGACGCCCGGGCCCTCCTCACCGCCAAGCCGCGCGATGCGATTTCCCCGGGCGTCCACGATCGACAGCCGCGGGCCGAGATTGGGCACATTGCGGTTGATGGCAAGGCCGGGGCCGAGCTCGCCGATGACGAAGGTCGGGCTTTTGGCCCCGCCGCAGCAGCACAGCGCGCAGGGCCGGTGCAAATTGTTCCACTGCGTCTCGTACTTGCCCTCGCCGTTGAAAATCTGGACGCGGTGGTTCTCGCGGTCGGCGACATAGACCCAGCCGTCGGCATCGGTGGCGATATTGTGCACGATGTTGAACTGGCCGGGGTCGGTGCCCGGCTCGCCCCAGCTTTTGATCAGCTTGCCGTCGGGCGTGAACTTGTGCACGCGCGCATTGCCATAGCCGTCGGAGACGTAGATCTCGCCCTTCGGCGACAGCGCGGTGTGGGTGCAGCGGTGGAACGGCTCGCCGCTCATGAACGGCGCCGGCTTTGCCGGGATGCCGATCGTCAGCAGCACCTTGCCGTCGGTGGTGCATTTGCGCACGGTGTGGTCGCCGTCATCGGTGCAATAGAGATTGTCGTCGGCATCGATGTGCAGGCCATGCGCACGGGAGAACAGTCCTTCGCCCCAGCTGCGCAGGAAATTACCCTCGCGGTCCAGCACCACCATCGGATGGGCACCGCGGTTGAAGACGTAGATCTGGTCCTTGCTGTCGACCGCGACCGAGGCGACGTCGGTGAGCTGCCAGCCGTTCGGCAGTTTCGCGAAATTTTCGACCACGCGGTAGCGGTGCTCGCCGGTGCCGAGAATGGCTGGCATTGATTTCTCCTCTTGTCATTCCGGGGCGCCACGAAGCGTGAACCCGGAATCCATCGTACGGTGTTTTCGTGGGTAAATGGATTCTCAGATGCGCAATTGCGCATCATAATTCGCGCTGCGCGCGCCCCGGAATGACGTGTCTAGATCTGCCCCAACATCTCTTCCTCGATCGCCTTGATCTGGAGCGCGAGGTACTTCGAGTTGATCCGGCATTGCGCGAGGCTGCCGGCGATGAACCAGAGGCCGGGCTGTTTCGTGCGCGCGTACATGTTGCGCAGCTCAAAGCCGTCGCCGAAGCCCCAGACCGGACCGACGCGGTTGGCGATGTCGTCGCCGAACAGCTTTCGCACGAGGTACTCCTGCGGCTTGTAGCCGGTGGAGAGCACGATCAGATCGGCCGGAATGGTCGAGCCGTCTTTCATCCGCGCGCCCTCGGCGACGAAGCTCTCGATATCGGAAAACTGCGTGAGCTTGATCTTGCCCTCGACGATGAGATTGGAGCAGCCGACATTGAAATAATAACCGCCGCCGCGGGTGAGGTATTTGAACTGCCAGCCGGTCCCGGCCTCGCCGAAATCGAGCTTGAAGCCGACGCGGGCAAGGCCGTCGAGCAGCTCCTTGTCGAGCTGCTTCGACTGCTCGGTCAGCATCACGTGCGTCTTCCTGGCGAGCGGCGTCGGCATCGAGGCTGCGATCAGATCATTGTCCTCGAGCGTGCCCTCATTGTAGGTGGCGTAGGCGAGCTGCGCCGACGGCTCGATATTCGTGACCAGCGTCGGCGAACGCTGCACCAGCGTCACCTCGGCGCCGCTGGAATAAAGATCCTGCGCGATGTCGTGACCGCTGTTGCCGGTGCCGATGACGATGGCGCGCTTGCCCATCCAGCTCTCGCCGTCCTCGTAGCGGCTGGAATGCACCAGCGTCCCCTTGAAATTGGCGAGGGTCGGAATGTCTGGAATATTGGCGATGCCGCTGACACCGGTCGCCATCACCACATGGTGCGGATGCATGGTGCGCCGGCTGCCGTCGGCGCGCCGCAGCGTCACCGTCCAGCGCTTGTCGGCCTCGTCATAGGCGCCGCCTGCGAATTCGGTGCCGGTCCAGAAGTTCAGCTCCATGGCATCGACGTAAGCTTCGAACCAGTTGGCCAGCTTGTCCTTGGGGATATAGACCGGCCAGCTCGGCGGGAACGGCATGTAGGGGAGGTGATTGACCTGCACCTGATTGTGCAGCGTCAGTGCGTGATAGCGCTTGCGCCAATTGTCGCCGATCCGCATCCCGCGATCGACGATCAGGGTGTCGACCTTCAACTGCTTCAGCCGCGCCGCAATCGCGAGCCCGGCCTGGCCGCCGCCGACCACCAGCACGGCCGGATCGTGGTCGGCGTAGTCGCGCGAGGCGTTGCGCTGGTCGAGCCAGTTCGGCCCGCGGAAATCGCGCGAATAGGCCTGCCCTCGCGGCCGCGACGTCCCGAGCTGCTCCTCAAACCCCTTGAGTTCGTCGAGGGCGGTGAGCAGCGTCCAGGCTTTCAGGCGGTCGTCAGGGCCGTCGGGAATGAGCCGGACAATGCCGCTGCCGCGGCCGATCGCGGTCTCGAAGTGGAAGATCGCTTCGATGGTGTTGGTGCCGGCGCGCATCACCCATCGCGGCGGCGCGCGGTTGGGAGCGATTTTGAAGCTGATCGGCGCCGCCTTGGGTGCGAGCCTGGTCAGCTCCTGCGCGATCTTATCGCGGCCGGCGATCGTCTGCAGGTTCCAGCTCAGCGCCAACGCGTCGCGCCAATAGCTGTCGGCGACGAAGAGATCGCCGAGCGACGAGGGATCAGGCTTGCCCAGGATGCGTTCGAACTCGTCGAGCCAGCTTTGCGCGGCGACGGAGATATCCTTCGTCCTGTCCAGCATGCGCGACCTCTTGGCCGTCTTCGCGGCGTTTCCTCTGATCGAAGCTATACGGTTTCGCAGGCCGCCAAAAGCCGATGACCCGAGCAATGCCAGCATATGGCCCTGCTCGGACGGAATATGCCGGGCGATGCTTCAGCCCCGGATTCGGGGGCGGCGGGCTAAGGCGCGCTCGGCCTCCGATCTGCCCAATAGGGATCGCGCAGCTTGCGTTTGAATATCTTTCCGGTTGCCTCGCGGGGCAGCGCATCCAGGAACTTGATCTCCTTCGGCACCTTGAAGTTGGCCAGCCGTTCCCGCAGAAACGCCTGCACGGCGGCGGCTGAGAGTTGCGCGCCGCTTTCGGGCTCGATGCAGGCGCACAGCCGTTCGCCATATTCCGCGTCAGGGATGCCGAACACGGCGCAATCGCGGACGCCGGGTAGCGCGATCAGCGCGTTCTCGATCTCGGCGGGATAGATGTTGACGCCGCCCGATATCACCATGTCGCGCTTGCGGTCGCACAGGAACAGATAGCCGTCCTCGTCGAGATAGCCGACGTCGCCGACGCTGACGAGGCCGTCGCGCCCCGCTTCGGCGCGGGCCTGCGCCCTGCCGTGATAATCGAAGTCGGGCACGGCGGTCTGGCGCATGTAGATTTCGCCGACCTCGTTCTCGCCGCAGAGGCTGCCGTCATCGCGAAAAATTTTGACGATGCCGCCTTCGATGGCGCGGCCGACCGTGCCCGGTTTCTTCAGTGCCTCCTCGGCCGAGTGCCAGATCGGGATGCCGGTCTCGGTCGAGCCGAAATACTCGTTGATGACCGGTCCCCACCACGCGATCATGGCCCGCTTGACCTCGGGCGGGCAGGGCGCAGCGCCATGCACGACGAAGCGCAGCGAGGAGAGGTCGTAGCGCTGCCTGACCACTTCGGGCAGGCGGAGCAGGCGGACGAACATGGTCGGCACCATATGGATATGCGTCACACGGTGGCGTTCGATCAGCGCCAGCAGCTCCTCGGCGTCGAACCGCGGCTGGAGCACGATGGTGCAGCCGTTGCGGAACGCCATCATGCCGTAGGAATGCGGCGCCGAGTGATACATCGGCCCGTTGATCAGCACGATCTGGTCCTCGCGCGGCTTGATGCCGTAGGCGATCGCGCCGACGCGTTCGGAGGCGGCGGCCTGTTCGGGCTGCATCGGCATGCGCCGCACACCCTTCGGCATGCCTGTGGTTCCCGACGTGTAGATCATCGCCGCCGCACGGCGCGGCGGCTCTTGCATTTCCGGATGGCTATCGCGCCAGCGATCCCAATCGGTCAGTCCCGCCGGGATCTCGGTCAGATCAGGGGGAATGGCGAAGGTCGCCGCGAGCTCGGGCGGCGTCGCGACCACGAGCAGGCGGACATCCTCCGGAATGCCAGTACGGATCTGCGGCAGCAGGTCGGCGTGGCAGACCAGGATCTTTGCGCCGCTGTCAGTCAGAATGTAGCGGACCTCCTCGGCCTTGAGGTGCCAGTTGATCGGCACCACCGGGCTGCCCAGCGCGGCTGAGGCCGCAACCACCTCGAACAGGGCAAAATCATTGCGCAGCATCATCGCGACCGGGGCGCCCTCGGCAAGGCCGAGGGCGCGAAAGCCGCTCGCTGCGCGTTTGATGCGCGCCTGGATCTCGTCATAGCCGATCCGGCGTTCGCCGCTGATGATCATTGTGTGTCCTCGAATCTAGCGATCGTCCAGCACATCGCCGAAGCCCACCCAGCTCTTGCCGTTGAAACGCCGGAGCTGAAGCTGCTGGAACGGCAGGTAGTCGTCGGGACCGGTGGCGACGGATATGCCCGGCAGCAGCAGCGGCAGCTTCACGTCCTTCAGCGAGGCCGCCTGGCGCATGATGTTGTCGCGGCTGACATTATCCTTGCAGGCCTTCAGTACCGTCATCAGCAGCGTCGCGTAGTGGTAGCCGGCCGCGTAGTTGGAGTTGGAGAGGTCCGCGTTCGGCATGTATTGCTTCATGAAGGCGAAATACTCCTTCACGCCGGGATCGCTGGCCCATTGCGGGTCCATCGTGTCCTTCTGATTGCTCGACGAGATCAGGCCGACGGCGTTGTCGAGCCCCGCAGGCTCCAGGAACGAGATCGACGAGGCCGAGGTCGGCACGAAGAACAGCTCGGGCTTCCAGCCGATCTCGGCCACGCCCTTGATCATCTGCGAGGTGAACTTGCCGAGCACGACGCCGAACAGCACGTCGGCGCCTGACGCCTTCAGGGTCGAGAGCTGCGAGCTGATCGTCGGCGCGCTGGTCTCGTAGGTCGCTTCCGCGACGATCATGCTGGCGGCCTTGGCGCCGAGCGCGCGCTTGAAGCCGGCGACATAGTCGCGGCCGAAATCGTCGTTCTGGGACAGGATGGCGATCTTCGCGTCGGGCTTGGCCCGCAGCACGTGCTTGGCATAGACCACGCCCTCGGATTCGTAGGCGGCCATGCCGGGCATGGTCCAAGGATATTTCTGCGGATCGGCCCATTTCGTCGCGCCCGAGAGCACGAACAGTTGCGGCACCTTCTTGCCGTTGAGATAGCGCTGCACGGCGCTGTTGGTGGCGGTGCCGAGCGAGCCGAACATCATCAGCACCTCGTCCTGCTCCACCAGCTTGCGGGTCTGCTCCACCGTCTTCGGCGGCGAATAGGCGTCGTCCAGCGTGATGAACTTGACCTTGCGGCCGTTGATGCCGCCTTCGGCATTGATCTTGTCGAAGAACGCCTCCTGCGTCCGTCCGATCGCGCCGAAGCCGGAGGCCGGGCCGCTATAGGGCAGGGTCTGGCCGATGCGGATCTCGTCGCTGCCTTCGGCACGGGCGCCGCCGCTGGCCAGCGCCAGCAGGGACAGGCCGATCAGCGCGGCTGCCAGTTTCATGATGTCCTCCCATTTTTGTTGCCAGTCCAATTTTCTTGTCGGACCAAGCCGTCAGGCGCTGACGCGCATCAGGAAATCCTGCCGGGCCTGATCGAATTCACCCTTCATGCGGCCGACGAGCTCGGCGACGGGAGGGACGTCGGTGATCTGGCCGATGCCCTGGCCCGATCCCCAGATGTCGCGCCAAGCCTTCGATTTCATGTTGCCGCCGGAGCCGAAATTCATCCTCGATTTGTCGGCGGCCGGGAGATTGTCCGGGTCCAGTCCTGCGGCAGCGATCGATGGGCCGAGATAGTTGCCGTGCACGCCGGTGAACAGGTTGGTGTAGACGATGTCGTGCGCGGCGTGCTGCGTGAGCGCCGATTTGTAGGCTTCGTCGGCATTGGCTTCCCTCGTGGCGATGAAGCGCGTGCCCATATAGGCGAGGTCGGCGCCCAGCGTCAGCGCGGAGGCGATGCCAAAACCGTCGCTGATCGCGCCCGACAGCAGGATCGCGCCTTTGAACCACTGCTTGACCTCGCGCACCAGCGCGAAGGGCGACAGCGTGCCGGCATGTCCGCCGGCGCCGGCGCAGACCAGGATCAGGCCGTCGACGCCCTGCTCGGCGGCCTTGCGCGCATGCTTGACGTTGATGACGTCGTGGAACACCAGCCCGCCATAGGAATGCGCGGCCTCGACGATCTCCGCCGGGGGCCGCAGCGAGGTGATGATGATGGGCGCCTTGTGCTTTACGCAGGTGTCCATGTCCTTCATCAGCCGGTCGTTGGAGGCATGGCAGATCTGGTTGACCGCGTAGGGTGCGACCTTCTTGCCGGGATTGCGCGATTTGTATTCGCCGAGCTCGTCCTCGATCCGGCTCAGCCATTCGTCGAGCTTCTCGACCGGACGGGCATTGAGCGCGGGAAAGGAGCCGACAACGCCTGCCTTGCACTGGGCGATCACCAGCTCCGGCCCGGAGACGATGAAGAGGGGCGAGCCGACGACGGGCAGCTCGAGCGAGTCCTTCAAGAGAGCGGGCAGCGCCATCATGTCCTCCTGAAACGCGGGTCCCGCCGGTGGGCGGATGACGAGGCGTTTCCTTGTTGATTGTCGCCCAGGCGGATTGCCGCCCGTGTTGCGGATTTGATCCCACTATAAGGTTGGACGGCGCGCTCGGGCCGTTCAATAATGAACGGATGGTCATTCAGCTATGAACGGGGCGGCCGATGGACTGGGACCTTTGCAAGACCTTCGTCGCGGTCGCCGATACCGGCAGCTTCACCGCCGCCGCCCGCCGGCTGCACACCAGCCATCCCACCGTCAGCCGCAAGATCGCGGCGCTGGAAGCCCAGCTCGGCACCCGATTGGTGGCGCGCGCCACCGACGGCCTGGCGCTGACCGCGGATGGGCGGACCTTGCGCGAGCACGCCGAGGCCATGGCGGCCGCGGCGCTCCGGGCTGAGACCGCGGTCGCAGCGGGAGGACACAAGGCGCGCGGCATCGTCAAGCTGTCGATCGGCGCGACGCTGGCCTCGCATTGGCTGATGCCGCGCTTGCCGGCCTTCCTCCGTGCGCACGATCATATCCAGCTCGAGATCATCACCCATCCGTTTCCGGCGAGCGTGCGCCGGCGTGAGGCGGACGTGGTGCTGCGGCCCTTCGACAGCGGCGAGGAAAACCTGGTCGGCCGCAAGATCGGCCGTCTCGGCACGGGCTTCTATGCCTCGCGCGATTATGCCGCCGGGCGGTCCTTGCCTGAACGCCGCGGCGAGTGGAAGGAGCACAGCGTCATCGGCTTCGCCGACCAGGCATCCAACGCGCAGCTTGCGCGCTGGAGCGACGTCGTCACGCGGCAGGCGAGGGTGGTGATGCGCTGCTCGTCCCAGGGGGACATGCTGGCGGCGGTCCGCGCCGGCATCGGAATCTCCGCGCTATCGTGCTTCGTCGCCGAGGCCTATTCCGATCTCGTGCGCGTCGCCCCGCAGAAGCTGGCCAGCGTCGCGGATCTCTGGCTGCTGGCCCATCCCGACCTAGTCGAGCTCCCGGCGGTGCGCGCCGTGGTCGATTTCGTGGCCGAATGCGCGCGGGTCGACCGCGCGAGGCTGCGGGGTTAGGGTCTCGTGCCCCGGACGCAGCGCAGCACGCAGTGTTGCGCTGCTGATCCGGGGCCCATGCATCCATCTCGCGACGCTCAAGGGTCCCGGCTCTGCGGCGCGTCACTTCGTGCCGCACCGCGTCCGGGACACCGCATCTGTCATGATGAGGCCTGGCCCGCGAGCACGCCCTCGCGCTTCCTCACGGCACGATAATAGCTCCACCACAGATGCGCCGCCGCACCGCGCAGCGGGCGCCAGGGCTCGGCGAGTGGCGCCATCTGCTTCTCCGTCGGCCGCGCCTTGAGGCCGAGCCCGATGCGGATGCCCTCCTGCACGGCGAGGTCGCCGGCCGGCCAGGCATCGCCGTGGCCGAGGCAGAACAGCAGATAGACGTCGGCCGTCCAGGGGCCGATGCCGGGCAGCGCGATCAGGGTGTGATGCGCCGCGTCGGCATCCTCCTCGGCGAGCACGTCGAGGTTCAGCCGCTGCGCGGTGATCTCGCGGGCGAGATGCTTGAGCGTTTTGATCTTGGCGGCGGAGAGGCCGAGCCGCCCCAGCCGGTCGGTGCGGGCGCGGCGCACGGCGTCATGGTCGAACGGATCGAACGCGGCCGACAGCCGTCCCCAGATCGCCGTGGCACTCGCGGTCGAGAGCTGCTGCCCGCAGACGATGTGCGCCAGCCCCGTAAAACCCGGCTCGCGCCGCCGCAACGCCGGCATGCCCGCGATTTCGAGCACGGGCTTGAGACGCGGATCGCGCGTGATCAGCGCGTGGACGGCCTCTTCGAGATCGGACTGGGTTTCGAGGTGGATGGTCATTGTGGCCCTGCTCGTCATGCGCGGGCTTGACCCGCGCATCCATCTCCTATCGTAACAGAGTCTTGGAAGATGGATGGCCGGGTCAAGCCCGGCCATGACAAGTCTCGTGAGAATCCATGCCACCCGTTTTCCGATTCGCCCCCAGCCCGAACGGGCTCCTGCATCTCGGCCACGCCTATTCGGCGCTGCTCAATCTCGATCGCGCGCGAGAAACCGGTGGGCGGCTGTTGCTGCGGATCGAGGACATCGACGCGACGCGCTGCCGGCCGGAGTTCGAGGCCGCGATCTACGAGGATCTCGCCTGGCTCGGGATTGCCTGGGAGATGCCGGTGCGCCGGCAGTCCGAGCATCTTGCCGACTATCGCGCCGCGCTGGAAAAGCTTTTTGCGCTCGGTCTCGTCTATCCCGCCTTCGAAAGCCGGGCCGAGATCGGAAAGCTGGTGGCTGCGCGCGAGGCTGACGGGTCGTGGCCGCGCGATCCCGACGGCGCGCCGCTTTATCCCGGAGATGCCAAATCGCTGTCGGCTGACGAGCGGACACGACTGATCGCGTCGGGCGTGCCCTACGCGTTGCGGCTCGACATGAGGACGGCCTGCCGTCGCGCCGCCGGCCTGACCTGGAATGAGCTCGGCGAGGGGCCCGATGCCGAGCGCGGCATCGTCCCAGCGCGGCCGGAGGCGTGGGGCGATGTGATCCTGGCCCGCAAGGAGACGCCGACCAGCTACCATCTGTCGGTGGTCGTCGACGACGCGCTCCAGGGCGTCAGCGAGATCGTGCGGGGCCAGGACCTGTTTTACGCCGCCTCGGTGCACCGTTTGCTCCAGGCCCTGCTCGGCCTGCCCGAGCCCGCCTATCGCCATCACCGGCTGATTCGCGATGAGGCGGGCCGGAAGCTGTCGAAATCGAGCCGCTCGACCGGTCTGCGCGAATTGCGCGCGGCCGGCGTCACGCTTGCCGCTATCCGCCAGCTGGTGGGATTAGGTTAAGTTTCTCTGGGGGTTAGCAAAACGTCGCCGTGACTCCGGGTGTTCCTCCGTGCCATGCTTGGCCAGCGCGGGGTTCGAAGAGGGTACTTCGAAGGGGATTCATGGCGGCGAAGACGCGTCCAGCGCGCACCACGCGGACGTCCAGGCGGCTGCCTCGGAAGGGGCCGCGGGCGGCCGGCCGGTTGCGCAAGCGCAGCACCAAGGCGGTCGCGCCGGACGTCGTCCAGGCCGCGCTGGCCGCCTTTGCCCATGAGGTCCGCACCCCTCTGACCGGTATTCTGGCGATCAGCGACCTGCTCGCGACGTCCGATCTCGGAGAACGGGAGCGGCGCTGGGCCGACACCATCAAGGCCGGTGCCGAGCATCTGGCGAGCCTTGCCACGCTGTTCGTGGATGCCGCCAGAACGGGCAAGGGAACGGGAAAGGGCGGCAGCACGCTGCGGCAGGACCTGTTCGACCTCAGGACGCTCGCCCGCAGCGCCGGCGATTCGCTGGCCGGCCGCGCCGCGGCCAAAGGTCTCCAGGCCGAGGTCGAGATCTCCGAAAAGCTCCCGGGGCTCGTGGTCGGTGATCCCGTCCGCCTGCGCGCCGCGCTCGAGAACCTGATCGACAATGCCGTGAAATTCACCGACCAGGGCGGCGTGGCGCTCGCAGTCGAGCCGTGGCGTCCCGCCAAGGGCAAAGCGAAGGGCAAGGGCAGGGTCGGCGTCGCCTTTGCGGTCTCCGACAGCGGCATCGGCCTGACCATGGCCGAGATCAAGCGGCTGTTTCGCCCGTTCACCCAGGCCAATGTCACCATCGCCTCACGCTTCGGCGGCGCCGGCCTGGGGCTCTCCTCGGTCAAGCAATTGGCGCGTGCGATGGGCGGCGACATCACCGTCGCTCCGCGCCGCGGTGGCGGTGCCACCTTCACGTTGACGGTGTCGCTGGACGCTACGGGATCGGGCAAGGCCCGCAAGGCGAAGGACGGCGGCGAGCCCGAGGCGGTGGCCGCCCTTCGCGTGCTCAGCGTCGAGGACAATCCGTTCGGCCGCGTCGTGCTCAACACCATCCTGACCGAGCTTGGCCATCAGGCCGAGTTCATCGGGCGCGGCGAGGATGCCGTGAACCGGCTGGAGCAGGGTGCGTTCGACGCGGTGCTGATGGACATGGTGCTGCCGGGCATCGACGGCATCGAGGCCATCAAGCGGATCCGCGCGCTGCCGACGCCGCTGGCTCAGATCCCGATCATCGGCGTGTCCGGCCGTGGCGAGGACGAGGCAGCCTCGCGCGAGGCCGGTGCCGACGCCTTTCTTGTCAAGCCTGTGTCTCCGCGGGCTTTAGCGACTGCGCTGCTTGAAGCGACACGCCGTGAGGAAGCCGCGACTTGATGATCGCGGCGTTGAGCTCGCCGCCGTAAACGAAGATCGCGGCGATGAAATACAGGAACACCAGCGCGATGATCACCGAGGCAAGCCCCGCATACATCGTGACGTAGTTGTTGGCGAAGCGCGCCAGATACTGTCCGAAGACAACGCCGGAGATCAGCGACGCCACCACCGTGAAGACGATGCCCGGCATGATCTGGAGGAAGCTGCGCCGTCCCGCCGGCAGCCAAGCGTGCAGGATGAACAGTGCCACCACCAGCGCGCTGATAGTGATGCCGTAGCGCAGCCAGGTGAGAATGCTCTCGTTCGATTCGACGAACAGGGGAATGTGGCGCCGCGCGGCCTCGATGATCAGCGGGCCGAGCACGATCAGGAACGCCATCGCGAGGGCAGTGAAGGCTGCAATTAGTGTGTAGGCAATCGATTCCAACCGGAGCCAGTACCAGCGCCGCATCTCCACTACCGCATAGGCACGGTTGAGTGCGACCCGCAGCGCTTCGACGCCGTTGGAGGCGAAATAGACCGACAGCGCCGCTCCGATGGTTAGAATGCCGGTGCGGGTGGTGGTGAGCACGTCATGCACCTCGCCCGAGATCGAATCGGCGACCTGCTTGGGCCAGACCTGGAGCATCAGGCTGGCGGCCTGGTCGGCAAGCTCCTTGGAGCCGAAGAAGCCGGCGAGCGAGGTCAGCACGATCAGGAACGGGAACAGCGCCATCAGCGTCGACAACGCGATGTGGCTAGCGATCGCCCAGCCGTCATCGGCGAGGAACGTGTAGAACGCATCCATCACGACGACGTAGATGTAGCGGATCGCTTTCACGGCTTGCCCTGTACTGCTCCCTCCTCCCGCTTGCGGGGAGAGGGGAAGACGGTCGGCGAGGGACACAAATCGGAAATCATCCAGCTAGCTTCTGACATTATTGGCTCAAAAGCCAGATCGCGAAGCGCCCCGCCGTCATTCCGGGGCGCGCGAAGCGCGAGCTACGGTGCGCAATTGCGCACCTGAGAATCCATCTAATCGCAGCGCAAGTGGCACGATGGATTCCGGGCTCGACGCGCCGGGCCTCGCTTCGCTCGGTCCCGCCGCATCGCCCCGGAATGACGAACTGGGGAGATGGCGGACCGCCGCACGTGGTGTTATCTACCCTCAAATGGCATCTCTCCTGAGTACTTTCATCCTACCGGCGGCAGCCGGCGCCGTGGCGTTGGTGCTGCTGCTCGGGCTCATCAACATGATGCGCGGTGGTTCGCCCAACACCTCGCAGAAGCTGATGCGCTGGCGCGTGCTGCTTCAGTTCGTGGCGATCATCATCGCGATGCTCGCGGTCTGGGCGATGGGGCGATAGGGCATGATCCATACCCCGAAGGACCGCGTTTGCGAAAAGTGCTCAGCGGTTTTCCGACAAGATCATGCCCTAAAATCAAGGAAACCAGCATGGTGGTGCTGAACCGCATCTACACGAAGACCGGTGACGACGGCACGACGGCGCTCGGAACCGGCGAGCGGCGTCCGAAATACGATCTACGCATCGCCGCCTATGGCACCGTGGACGAGACCAATGCCGCGATCGGCGTGGTCAGGCTCCACACCGGGGACATGCCCGAGTTCGATGCGATGCTCGGCCGCATTCAGAATGATCTGTTCGACCTTGGCGCGGATCTCGCCGTGCCCGAACGGGAGGGGAAAACCGAGCGGCTGCGGGTGGTGACGAGCCAGGTCGAGCGGCTCGAGCGCGACATCGACACGCTCAACGACAAGCTCGCGCCGCTGACCTCCTTCGTGCTTCCCGGCGGCACGCCGGCTGCTGCCTATCTGCATGTGGCGCGCACGATATGCCGCAGGGCGGAACGCGCGATCGTGGAACTGGCGGCTCGGCCGGGCGAGCCGGTCAGCGCGGCTGGCATCCAATATATGAACCGCCTGTCCGACTTCCTGTTCGTGGCGAGCCGGGCCGCTAACCATAACGGCGCCGGGGACGTGCTCTGGGTTCCGGGCCAGAACCGCTGACCCATTTGGGCGGCGCATTGTAAGGTCTAAAAATTGGCCCCTTCGCGCGTTGACCGGGCAGGATCAGGCCTTTAGGTTCCGCGCCAGTTGATAACTCCCCCTCCCAAATTGAGTGAAAGAGGATCGATGAAGGTCTTAGTGCCGGTAAAGCGGGTGGTCGATTACAACGTCAAGGTCCGCGTCAAGAGCGATGGATCGGGCGTTGAACTCGCCAACGTCAAGATGTCCATGAACCCGTTCGACGAAATCGCGGTCGAGGAAGCGCTGCGCCTGAAGGAAGCCGGCAAGGCGACCGAAGTGGTGGTGGTCTCCATCGGGCCGGCGCAGGCGTCGGAGACGATCCGCACCGGTCTTGCCATGGGCGCCGATCGCGGCATCCTCGTGAAGGCCGAAGGCACTGTCGAGCCGCTCGCGGTCGCCAAGATCCTGAAGAAGGTTGCCGAGGAAGAGCAGCCCGGCCTCATTATTCTCGGCAAGCAGGCGATCGACGACGACAGCAACCAGACCGGCCAGATGCTGGCCGCGCTGCTCGGCTGGTCGCAGGCGACCTTCGCCTCCAAGCTCGAAGTCGAAGGCTCTGATTTCAAGGTCACGCGCGAAGTCGACGGCGGTCTGCAGACTGTCAAGCTGAAGGGACCGGCGATCGTCACTACCGATCTCCGTCTCAACGAGCCGCGTTACGCGTCGCTCCCGAACATCATGAAGGCCAAGAAGAAGCCGATCGCGGAGAAGACTGTTGCCGATTACGGCGTCGACGTCGCCGCGCGTCTCGAAGTTCTGAAGACGACCGAACCGGCGGGCCGCAAGGCCGGCGTCAAGGTCAAGGACGTCGCCGAGCTGGTGTCGAAACTCAAGAACGAAGCCGGGGTGCTCTGATGACGACGCTTCTGATTGCCGAACACGACAACGCGTCGCTCAAGGATGCGACCAACAAGGCCCTGACCGCGGCTGCCGCGCTCGGCGCGGATGTCGAGGTGCTGATCGCCGGAAAGAACGCCAAGGCCGCGGCGGATGCCGCTGCCAAGCTCGCCGGCGTCAAGAAGGTGCTGCTCGCCGATGGCGACCTCTACGCCCACGATCTCGCCGAGCCGTTGGCCGCACTGGTCGTGTCGCTGGCGTCCGGCTATGACGCGATCGTCGCGCCGGCGACCTCGCGCTTCAAAAACGTGATGCCCCGCGTCGCCGCTCTGCTCGACGTGATGCAGATCTCGGAAATCATCAAGGTGGTCGCGCCCGATACCTATGAGCGTCCGATCTATGCCGGCAACGCCATCCAGACGGTGAAGTCGAAGGACGCCAAGAAGGTCATCACGGTGCGGACCTCGACCTTCACCGCAGCGGGTGAAGGCGGCAGCGCGCCGGTCGAGAACGTGGCGGCGGCGGCCGATCCGGGCCTGTCGACCTTCGTCGGCGAGGAAGTCGCCAAGAGCGACCGTCCCGAACTGACCTCGGCCAAGATCATCGTCTCCGGTGGCCGGGCCATGCAGAGCCGCGAGAACTTCGCCAAGTACATCGAGCCGCTCGCCGACAAGCTGGGCGCCGGTGTCGGTGCCTCGCGCGCGGCGGTCGATGCGGGCTATGCGCCGAACGACTGGCAGGTCGGGCAGACCGGCAAGGTCGTGGCGCCCGAGCTCTATGTCGCGGTCGGCATTTCCGGCGCCATCCAGCATCTCGCCGGCATGAAAGACTCCAAGGTGATCGTTGCGATCAACAAGGACGAGGACGCGCCGATCTTCCAAGTTGCAGATTACGGCCTGGTCGCCGATCTCTACCAGGCGGTTCCGGAGCTGACGGCCGAACTCGGCAAGCTCGGCAAGTAAAAGGCATCACAAACACCGGCCGGAGGTATAAACTCCGGCCGGTGTTTCATTTTTGAGGCGTTTTCTTTGGCGTGGGGCACGCCTTCGAAGCGATCCAATCTAGGTTTCGGGCCAAGGTTCTGATTAAATCGGATCTCCCGGCTCAAGGGGATAGGCAGGGCGCGCTTGTCGCGCCGTTCCGGTGGATGACATTATGGCGGCAGTGATCAAGAAGGTCGGCGTGATCGGCGCGGGTCAGATGGGCAACGGGATCGCGCATGTCGCGGCACTCGCCGGCTTCGACGTGGTGCTCAACGACGTTTCGGCCGACCGCCTCAAGTCAGGCATGGCCACCATCAATGGCAATCTGGCGCGCCAGGTCTCCAAAAAGGCCGTCACCGAGGACGACAAGGCCAAGGCGATGGCGCGCATCACGCCCGCCGAAAAGCTCGACGATCTCGCTGATTGCGACCTCGTCATCGAGACCGCGGTCGAGAAGGAAGAGGTCAAGCGCAAGATCTTCCACGAGCTCTGCGCAGTGTTGAAGCCCGAGGCGATCGTCGCCTCCGATACGTCCTCAATCTCGATCACTCGGCTTGCCGCCGCCACCGACCGGCCCGAGCGCTTCATCGGCATTCACTTCATGAATCCGGTGCCGCTGATGGAGCTGGTCGAGCTGATCCGCGGCATCGCCACCGATGATGCGACCTTTGAAGCGGCAAAGGAATTCGTGGCAAGGCTCGGCAAACAGGTCGCGGTCTCCGAGGATTTCCCGGCCTTCATCGTCAACCGCATCCTGCTGCCGATGATCAACGAGGCGATCTACACGCTGTATGAAGGCGTTGGCAATGTCGAGGCCATCGACGCGGCGATGAAGCTTGGCGCGCATCATCCGATGGGCCCGCTCGAGCTTGCCGATTTCATCGGCCTCGATACCTGCCTCTCCATCATGCAGGTGCTGCACGAAGGGCTGGCCGACTCCAAGTACCGCCCGTGCCCGCTGCTGGTGAAATACGTCGAGGCCGGTTGGCTCGGCCGCAAGACCCAGCGCGGCTTCTACGACTATCGCGGCGCCAAGCCGGTACCGACGCGGTAGGTGGTCTCGTGCCCCGGACGCTGCGCAGCGCTCCCGGCGATGCGAAGCATCGTCCGGTGCGATGCGCTGCAGAGCCGGGGCCCAGGAAGCCGCCTGTACGCAGAAGCGTGGGTTCCGGCTCTGCGGCGCGCCACCATAGTGCGTCGAAGACGCGCGTGAACGCGCTTATGGTGCCGCAACTTGTCCGGGACGCCTCTCTCCGCTCATCTCTCGTTAACCTCTCGCGCCTAGGTTACGGCCGGTACGAGGGTTCGCGTAATGGACATGATGGCAATGGTCAGCACCATGCTGGCCGCTCAGCAAGGCGCGCTGCAGTCGAATATTGCGGCGACGCTGACCAAGCAGAACGCGGATATGGAGAAATCCACCGTCCTGACCCTGCTCGGCGCCGGCCAGCCCTCGCTCGCCAATGTCGGCCCTGGTGTCGGCGGCAATCTCAATGTGACCGCCTAAGCTTCAAAGCGACGCGGCGGCCTTGCCCGTCGCCGCCCGGATCAGCTTGAGCGCGTCCTCGCTCGCCCATTCCGCCGGCCCCGCGATCGTTGCGATCTCGCAGCCTTGCGGGTCGACCAGTACCGAGGTCGGCATGCCCAGCGCCCGGCCTATGGCTTTAAGATCCTGAAAAACCTTCGCTTTCTGGTCGCTGAAATATCCGAGCCGGGTCAGGTTGGCCTCTTTCAGGAAGGTCTTGGGCTTCTCCGGGTCGCGGGTGTCAATGTTGATCGCCACCACCTCGAAATTCGGGCCCGACAGCTTGCCCTGGAGCTCGTCCAGCGCCGGCATTTCCTTGCGGCAGGGCACGCACCAGGTCGCCCAGAGGTTGACCAGCAGGGTCTTGCCGCGGAAGTCGGACAGTTTTTTCGGCTTGCCGTCGGCGTCCTCGAAGGCGAGGTCAGGCACCTTCAACGGGGCGCTCGCCATGGTCAGCGCCGCCACCTCGCCATGGGCGAGCGGGGCGATTTTTTGCGCCGTCGCCACCGCCGTCCGGCACGCGGGGTCACTTGACGGCGCCCGGCTGAGGCCTAGCCCGTACAGCGCAGCGAAGCCGGCCAGCCCTCCGATCGCCACGGTAGCAATGACGAGGGGGATGCGGCGCGTGGCGGAGGGCTTCTGGTCGAGCATATCGTTTGTCATCCGGTCGCAGATATGGCTATCAGGGGCCTCTTAATACGGCTGGCTGCGGCCAGCAAACGTGCGGCAAATCAAGGCGTGAGCAGGGGATCATGAGCAACAAGATGTGGGGCGGCCGGTTCTCGGAACGTCCCGACGAGATCATGGAGGAGATCAACGTCTCCATCGACGTCGATCGTCACCTCTTCGCCCAGGACATTGCCGCGTCCAAGGCTCACGCTGCGATGCTGGCCAGCCAGGGCATCATCACGGCCTCTGATGCGAAAAATATCGGCAAGGGTCTAGACACGATTTTGTCAGAGATCGGCAACGGCGGCTTCGAATTCAAGCGCGCGCTCGAGGACATCCATATGAATGTCGAGAGCCGCCTGTCGGAGCTGATCGGCCCCGCCGCCGGCCGTCTGCACACCGCGCGCTCGCGCAACGACCAGGTCGCGACCGACTTTCGTCTGTTCGTCCGAGACGTGATCGACGAGACCGATGCCGCGCTCGCCGCGTTCCAGCAGGTGCTGGTCGAGCGCGCGCTGGAGCACGCCGCAACCGTGATGCCCGGCTTCACGCATCTGCAAACGGCGCAACCCGTCACCTTCGGCCATCACCTGCTCGCCTATGTCGAGATGGCCGCACGCGACCGCGGCCGTTTTCAGGACGCGCGCACGCGGCTGAATGAATCCCCGCTCGGCGCTGCCGCGCTCGCCGGCACCTCGTTCCCGATCGACCGCCATGCCACCGCCAAGGCGCTCGGCTTCGACCGCCCGATGGCGAACTCGCTCGACGCGGTGTCCGACCGCGACTTCGTGCTGGAGACGTTGTCGGCGGCCTCGATCTGCGCCGTGCACATGTCGCGCTTTGCCGAGGAGATCGTGATCTGGACCTCGCCGCTGGTCGGCATGATCCGGCTCAGCGACAAGTTCACCACCGGCTCCTCGATCATGCCGCAGAAGCGCAACCCGGATGCCGCCGAGTTGGTGCGCGCCAAGACCGGCCGCGTCATCGGCGCGCTCAATGGCCTCTTGATCGTGATGAAAGGCCTTCCGCTCGCCTATCAAAAGGACATGCAGGAGGACAAGCAGGGCGCCATGGAGGGCTTTGCCGCGCTGTCGCTGGCGATCCGCGCCATGACCGGCATGGTCCGTGATCTCGTTCCCGACGAAGCCAGGATGAAGGCGGCCGCGGGCGAGGGCTACGCCACCGCAACGGACCTTGCCGACTGGCTGGTGCGGACCCTGAAAATGCCGTTCCGCGAGGCCCACCACGTCACCGGCCGCATCGTGGCCAAGGCCGCCGAGGGCGGCGTCGCGCTGCATGAGCTGCCGCTCAAGGAGATGCAGGCGATCGAGCCAAAGATCACCAAGGACGTGCTCGGCGTGCTCTCGGTCGAATCGTCGGTGAAGAGCCGCACCAGCTTCGGCGGCACCGCGCCGAAGAATGTCGCGTCTCAGGCCAACGCCTGGGCGAAGCGGCTGGAAAAAGAGCGAAAATTGGGCTGAAGGCAAAATTTCGCTGATGTTTCATGGTCATCCGGCTCTCGCCAGAGCGTGCCAATCTCTGTATGGTGCGGCCCGCGTAGTGGGGATTTCGTCGTGACGTCAAAGTTTCGCCCGGCCGGTTCGGGGTGGGCCATCATTGTCTTGAGCCTGACGGCGCTTGCGCTTGCCGGCTGCGGCCGCAAGGGCCCGCTGGATTTGCCGCCGACCGCCTCCAATGCGCCCACGGGCAACGTCGCAGCTCCGACCGACGCCGAGACCGCAGCCCAGAAGACGCCGAGCCTCTTCAACCCCACCTCCGGCGCGGACGCCGAGCCCGCGGCGGCCAAGGGCCGGAAGAAGCCGTTTATTCTCGACCCGCTCCTGGACGAACCTCCCGGCAAGAAATAAGCCGGGACAACCGAGCCTGCGCCATGAACCATTTCGACTATCGCAACGGCGTGCTGCACGCCGAGGCGGTGAACCTGTCCGAGCTGGCCGCGACCGTCGGCACGCCGTTCTATTGCTATTCGACCGCAACGCTCGAGCGGCACTACCGCGTCTTCACGGACGCCTTCGCCGGCGAGAAGGTGCTGGTCTGCTACGCCATGAAGGCGAACTCCAACCAGTCGGTGCTGCGCACGCTGGCCAAGCTGGGCGCCGGCGCCGACGTCGTCTCGGGCGGTGAGTTGAAGCGGGCGATGGCCGCCGGCATTCCCGCCAGCAAGATCCTGTTCTCAGGCGTCGGCAAGACGGAAGCAGAGCTGCGCGCGGCGCTCGCGGCCGACATCTTGTGCCTCAACGTCGAATCCGAGCCTGAGCTCGAGCTGTTGTCGCGGCTGGCGACCGAGATGGGCAAGACCGCGCGCATCTCCGTGCGCGTCAATCCGGATGTCGACGCCGGCACCCACGCCAAGATCTCGACCGGCAAGTCGGAGAACAAGTTCGGCATTCCCATCGCCCATGCCCGCGAGGTCTATGCCCGCGCCGCGAAGCTGCCCGGAATCAAGGTGACCGGCACCGACGTGCATATCGGCAGCCAGATCACTGACCTGTCCGGCATGGAGACCGCGTTCCGCATCCTCTCCGAATTCGTGCAGACGCTGCGGGCGGACGGCCATGACATCAGCCACGTCGATTTTGGCGGTGGTCTCGGCATTCCCTATTACATGGACCGCGAGGCGCCGCCGGCGCCGGCCGCCTATGCCGCCATGGTCAAGCGCGTCAGCCACAATCTCGGCTGCACGCTGATGTTCGAGCCGGGCCGCATGATCGTCGGTAATGCCGGCATTCTCGTCGCCAAGGTGATCTATGTGAAGCACGGCGACGGCAAGAACTTCGTCATCATCGACGCTGCCATGAACGACCTCATCCGCCCGACGCTGTACGAGGCGCATCACGACATCCTGCCGGTGAAGCAGCCCGCCAAGGGCGCCGCCACCATCAAGGCCGATGTCGTCGGCCCGGTCTGCGAGACCGGCGACTATCTCGCCCTCGACCGCACGCTGCCGACGCCCACGCCCGGCGATCTCCTCGCCATCATGACCGCGGGCGCCTACGGCGCCGTGCAGGCCGGCACCTACAACACGCGGCCCTTGGTGCCCGAGGTGCTGGTGAAGGACGACCAGTACGCGGTGGTGCGCCCGCGCATCGAGGTCGAGCAACTCATCGCGATGGATAAGCCCGCGCCGTGGCTGTGAGCAATTGATCTACGGAACGAGCGTTATTTCGCCCCGCCGACCACAACGCCCGCCTTCCTCTCGATCGGCTTGATCGCCGCGGTAAAATCGGACTCGGCGCCTTCCGCGCTGATCACCGTTTCCCACAACCGCCCGACGGCATCCGCAACTTCCATCGACAAGCCGAGCTGCTTCATCTCCTCCAGCGCCAGCCGCACGTCCTTCACCATCAGCCCCGTGGCGAAGCCGAAGTCGAAGGTGCGTGGCAGCACCGCGCGCGGAAACTTGTCGCGGCTCGCGGTGTTCATGCCGGAGCCCGCGTTGATGACGTCGATCATTACGGCGGGATCGAGCCCGGCCTTGACGCCCATGACCACCGCTTCCGACGTCGCCACGATCGCGGTGGCCGAGAGGAAATTGTTGGCGAGCTTCATGGTCTGCGCCGCGCCGGGCTTCTCGCCGATGAAGAACAGTTTTCCGATCACGTCGAGCGCGGGCTTCAGCAGCTCGAACTCGGCTTTCGGGCCCGACACCATCACCGCAAGCGTGCCCTTCTCGGCGCCGCCGACGCCGCCGGAGACGGGACAATCGATCTGCACGATGCCGCGCTTGGCGAGCAGGCCGTGAATCTTCGCGGCCATCGCCGAGCCGACGGTCGAGAGGTCGACGAAACGTTTGACGCGCTTGCCCTCGATCACGCCGTTGGCGGCGGTGGCAACGTCCCGGGAAGCCTGCAGCGAGGGCAGGCTCGCCATCACGGTCTCGACCTGGTCGGCGACGTCCTTCGGCGAAGACGCCGCAGTCGCCCCGCGCGCAACCAGCTTGTCCATGGCCTCCTTGCGCGTGTCGAACACGACGAGCTTGTGTCCCGCCTCGATCAGTCGCCGCGCCATCGGGAAGCCCATGTTTCCGAGGCCGGTGAATCCGATGTCCATGGTGTCATCTCCTTCCGTCGTCATTGCGAGCGCAGCGAAGCAACCCAGTTTGTCTCCGCGGAGGGATTCTGGATTGCTTCGCTGCGCTCGCAATGACGGTGCACTACGTTGAATGCTGTTTGTGGCTTCACGCCTTCCCGTCGATCTCCGCGAACACCTCGCGCGCGATGCGGAAGCTGTCGACCGCGGCGGGCATGCCGCCATAGATCGCGACCTGCATCAGGATCTCGCGGATCTCCTCGCGCGTGACACCATTGGTCAGAGCGCCCTTCAGGTGCGCGCGAAACTCGTGCTGGCGGTTGAGGATCGCGATCATGGCGATGTTGAGCATGCTGCGGGTCTTGCGCGGCAGCTCCTCGCGGCCCCACACCGTGCCCCAGCAATATTCGTTGAGCATCTCCTGGAACGGACGGTTGAAATCGTCGACGTTCTTCAGGGCGTTGTTGACATAGGCCTCGCCCAGCACCGCTTTGCGGACCTCCAGGCCTTTGTCGTGCATCTTCTTGTCCATGACGTTTCCTTCGTTCCCTCGGGGATGGCGCGCGGAAATTACGGGGTTGCACCGGGCCAGTCACGTCCTCGTGTTATGCGGGAAAAGGAGGCTCTCCCGTACAGGAACGGATGCCTCAGTGCTGCCGTTGTGATAGGCTCTTCTCTACCGGGCAACCTGGAGAGTTGATTGAACGGCGTCACCCCCGGCCCGTCAGACCCGATCCGCAACAGTGATGCGCTGTCGCGGCTGAAGCTGGCGCAGGCCCTTGATCGGGCTACTTATGCCATCGCGTGGGAGCGTGCCTGGCCCAATGTGGCGCGCCTTCTGACCGTCGTCGGCCTGTTCCTGGTGGTGTCCTGGGCCGGCCTCTGGCTTGCCGTCCCGTTCGTTGCCCGGGCCGTCGGCCTTGGCCTCTTCGCCGCGATCGCGGCCGTCGCCCTGTTCCCGTTGATTCGCTTCCGCTGGCCGAGCCGCGAGGAAGCGCTCGCCCGGCTCGACCGCGGCTCCGGCATCCGTCACCGCCCGGCCACCACGCTCACGGACACGCTGACCTCGCAGGACCCGGTCGCGCAGGCGCTGTGGCAGGCGCAGCGCGAGCGGACGCTGGCCTCCATCAAGCGCATCCGCGCCGGTCTGCCGCATCCGCGTCTCGCGCTTCACGATCCCTGGGCGCTGCGTGCCCTCGTCATGGTGATGCTGGTTGCCACCTTCTTCGCCGCGGGTGACGAGCGTGCGATGCGCCTTGGCGCCGCCTTCGACTGGAACGGGGTGCTGGCGCCGACCAATGTTCGCGTCGATGCCTGGGTCACGCCGCCGCTCTATACCGGCAAGCCGCCGGTCATCCTGTCGGCCGCCAACAAGGAGGCTGCCGCGTTGCCCGCCAGCGGTCCGCTCGCCGTTCCCGCCGGCTCGACCCTGATCGTGCGCTCCTCCGGCGGCAACCTGGATGTCGCCGTCTCCGGCGGCCTCAAGGAGGTCGCCCCCACTGAAGCCAGCCCCAAGGGGACCAATGAGCGGCATTTCGCCATTTCCGGCGACGGCACCGCGCATGTCCGCGCGCCCTCCGGCCAGCCGCAATGGGCCTTTGCGGCCACGCCGGATCGTCCGCCGACGATCGCGCTCGCCAAGGACCCGGAGCGCCAGGCGCGCGGCGCGCTCCAGCTCTCCTACAAGATCGAGGACGATTACGGCGTCACCGGCGCCGAGGTGAAATTCGCCCCGCGGTCGACCGATGCCCGGGACGGTGCCAAAGACAGCGCCAAGGATGGTGCGAAGACCGCTGCCGGTGATGGCGACACCAGGACGGCGCCGCGGCCGCTGTTCCAGCCGCCGCAATTCCCGCTCGCGCTGCCGAATGCGCGAACCCGCAACGGCGTCGGACAGTCGGTGAAGGATCTCAGCGAGGATCCCTATGCCGGCGCCGAGGTCACGCTGATCCTCACGGCCAAGGACGAGGCCGGCAATGAGGCCGCAAGCGAAACCGTTCAACATGCGCCTGCCCGAACGGCTCTTCACCAAGCCGCTGGCACGTGCACTGATCGAGCAGCGCCGCATTCTCGCGCTCGACGCCAACAAGAATTCCGACGTCTATGCCGCGCTCGACGCGCTGATGATCGCGCCCGAAATGTTCACGCCGGAGCCCGGACAATATCTCGGCCTGCACAGCGTGGCCCGACAGCTCGAGGCCGCGCGCACCGATGAGGCCCTGCGCGAGGTCGTCGCAAGTCTGTGGGCGCTTGCGGTGACGATCGAAGATGGCAAGATCTCCGACGTCGAGAAGGCGTTGCGCGCGGCTCAGGACGCGCTGAAGCAGGCGCTGGAGCGCGGCGCGAGCGATGAAGAGATCAAGAAGCTGACGCAGGATCTGCGTCAGGCGCTGAACGATTTCATGCGCCAGCTCGCCGAGCAGTTCCGCAACAACAATGATCCGCAGCAGCTGGCGCGGCCGCTCGACCCGAATACCAAGGTCCTGCGCCAGCAGGATCTGCAGAACATGATCGACCGGATGGAGCGCCTGTCGCGCTCCGGCGACAAGGATGCCGCCAAGCAGTTGCTCGAACAGCTCCAGCAGATGTTGGAAGGCCTCCAGATGGCGCAGCCGGGGCAGTCCGGCGAGAGCGACATGGAGCAGGCGCTCAACGAGCTCGGCGACATGATCCGCAAGCAGCAGCAATTGCGCGACAAGACCTTCAAGCAGGGCCAGGATTCCCGGCGCGACCGCTCGCGCGGCAAGCAGCAGCAGGGCGATCAGTCCATGTCGGAGCTGCAGCAGGACCAGCAGGGGCTGCGCGACCGCCTGAAGAAGCTGCAGGACGAGCTTGCCAAGCGCGGCCTCACGCAGAAGGGGGAAAAGGGGCAGAAAGGCCAACAGGGCCAGAAGGGCCAGCAAGGCGACCAGGGCCAGCCTGGCCAGAACGGCGATCAGGACGGCGACCAGGGCGATGACGACGGCAGTCTGGATGCAGCCGACGGTGCCATGGGCGATGCGGGATCAAAGCTCGGCGAGGGCAATGCCGACGGGGCCGTGGATTCGCAGGGCAAGGCGCTCGACGCGATGCGCAAGGGTGCGCAGAAAATGGCCGAGGCGATGCAGCAGGGCGATGGTGACGGCCAGGGCGACGGCCCCGGCCAGCGCGCCGGCCGTCAGCAGAGCGGTGGCAACCAGACCGATCCGCTGGGCCGTCCGCTGCATGGGCGCGAATATGGCGACGATTACACGGTCAAGATTCCCGGCGAGATCGACACCCAGCGTGTCCGCCGCATTCTCGAAGAGCTCCGCCGTCGCCTCGGCGATCCTTCGCGGCCGCAGATCGAGCTCGACTATCTCGAGCGTCTGCTGAAGGAGTTTTGAGCGGCACTCTCAGTGTCATCGCCCGGCCTTGACCGGGCGATCCAGTACTCCGAGACGGCGGTGCTTGAATCGAGAAGCCGCGGAGTACTGGATGCCCCCGTGCGCAATTGCGCACTAGGCGGGGCATGACAGCGGCAAGTGTGTGGCTATCGCCGCCGCTGACCCTTCCTCGCCGCCAGCGCATCGGCTACCGCCGTGCGGATGTCCGCGACCGAGAAAGGCTTGGTCACGACGTCATACACCAGCGCATTCAGGTTGGAGGCGCGCTCACGCTGGTCGGCAAAGCCGGTCATCAGCAAGATGGTCAGATCAGGGAAATCGCGCGCGGCGGAGAGCGCCAGCGCGATGCCGTCCATGACCGGCATCTGGATGTCGGTGAGCAACAGGTCGAAGGCGCCGTCCTCGCGGGTCAGGATCTCCAGCGCCTCGGCGCCGTCCTGGGCGGTGACGGTCTCGTGGCCGTCCATGGCGATGGCGCGCGCCACCAGCGTGCGCATCGAATCCTCGTCGTCGGCGATCAAGATTTTCGGCATGAGACCAACCTTGGGATCAACCTCCGCTGCGGGGTCGATTATACGCTGCCGCCGGCGATGTCGCGCCGGTTGAAGAAACGAACGTCGATATTGCGGCCCTCCGGCGGCGGCGAGGCCAGGCGCGAGCGGAAGAAGGCGCGCTCGCCGGGCCGCAGCACGGTCTGTTCCAGCACCGTATTCCAGGCGTAGATCTCCGCGCCCTGCGCGTCACGTACGGCAAAGCGCAGCCTGGGGATGTCGAGCGGCTTCTTGCCCTCGCCGACGATCACACCTTCGATCACCAGCACCTGCTTACCGTCCACGGTCTCGCTGGAGAGCTTGACGTCCTTGAAGGCGAGGCCCCGCAGGTTCACCTCGACCCCGACCATCTTGTAGAACGCCGCGGTCTGCGGCAGCAGCCGCACCACGTCGCCGCGCCAGATCACCAGTGCCAGCACCAGCGCGCCCATCGCGGCGCAGGCCGTCGGCAGGCCAAAACAGGATTTGCGCGGAGCCGTGGTGGCGACCGGACGGCTCACCCGCGCGCCGCGGCGGCGGAACAGGCCGCGGAACCAGGATTGGTGCTGTGCGCCGGCGGCCTCCTCCTCGGCCTGCCGGGCCGCCGCTGACCATTCGTCCTCGGTTTCGCGGGCCTCCTCATCCGGCCAGTCGCTGGCGATCGAGGGGCTGTCGACGACGGGCGCCTCAGTGGTGCCGTTGTCCTTGGCATAGGAGTTCCATTGCTCGGCGAGATCGGACTGGTCGTCGGCTCGGCTGGCTGCGGCCATGGCCGGAACGGAGGCCTCCTCGATGGCATCCTCGGCATGGGCGATCCAGGTCTCCTTGCAGCGGGAGCAGCGGACCGCCCGTCCGTTCGCCCCAAGGCTCGCGAGCTTGATGGCGTAGGATGTCATACAATGGGGGCAGACGATATGCATGGACGAGCCTTGATGCATGAACGAAGGTCTTGGACTGGTCTTGACGATGCCACGGTCGCGGAGAACCGGGCGTCCTTTACGCTACAGGGCGACCGTTAACGAACCGGAAACCATAACGGCGGCAAAACCCGTTGATCGCGCATGGCGGAACGTCGCAGTGCGACCCGCGCCCCCTCTCGAACGGAGCTGAGCTTGGTTCGGTTCGAAAATGTCGGATTGCGTTACGGTCTGGGGCCGGAGATCCTGCGCGATCTCAGCTTCCAGATCCCGGCGCATTCCTTCCAGTTTCTCACCGGACCGTCCGGTGCCGGCAAGACCTCCCTGTTGCGCCTGTTGTTCCTGTCGCATCGGCCGACGCGGGGCCTCGTCAATCTGTTCGGCCACGACATCTCGCAGCTCAGCAAGGACGAGATCGCGGACCTGCGCAAGCGCATCGGCATCGTGCTCCAGGATTTCCGCCTGCTCGACCACATGACGACCTATGAGAACGTCGCGCTGCCGTTCCGCGTCATGGGCCGCAGCGAGTCGAGCTACCGCAAGGAGGTGATCGACCTGTTGCGCTGGGTCGGCCTCGGCGATCGCATGGACGCGCTGCCGCCGATCCTGTCGGGCGGCGAGAAGCAGCGCGCGGCGATCGCGCGCGCCGTGATCTCGCGGCCGCAACTGCTGCTCGCGGACGAGCCGACCGGCAGCGTCGATCCGACGCTCGGCCGCCGCCTGCTGCGGCTCTTCATCGAGCTCAACAAATCAGGCACCGCCGTGATCATCGCCACCCACGACATCGGCCTGATGGACCAGTACGAGGCGCGACGCCTGGTGCTGCACCAGGGGCGGTTGCACGTCTATGAGTAGGACCGACGAGCGCGGCGTGCTGGTCGACCTCGGACAGGAGCGTCCGCAGCTTCCGGCGAAGGCGCGCAACATGTCTCCGATCGTGCCGCGCGCCTCGATCCACGGCAGAGCGCTGGTCGCCGTGGTCGCCATCATGACCTTTCTCGCCTCGATGGCCACGGGCACGGTGCTGCTGGTGAGCGCCTCCGCCGCCGAATGGCAGTCGGACGTCGCGAGCGAAATCACCATCCAGGTTCGTCCGCAGACCGGCCGTGATCTCGAGCGCGATACCGCAGCCGTGACGGAGGCGATGCGCGCGCAAGCCGGCATCGTCGAGGTCAAGCCGTTCACCAGGGAGGAGAGCGGCAAGCTGCTCGAGCCCTGGCTCGGCACCGGCCTGTCGATGGACGATCTGCCGGTGCCGCGCATGATCATCGCGCGCGTGCAGCCGGGCACGCCGCTCGATCTCGGCGCCTTGCGCGCGCGCGTGACGCAGGTCGCGCCGGGCGCCAGCGTCGACGATCACCGCGCCTGGATCGAGCGCATGCGCTTGATGACGAACGCCACCGTGCTGGCCGGCCTCGGCATCCTCGCGCTCGTCATCATCGCCACGATCATCTCGGTTTCGTTCGCGACCCGCGGCGCCATGGCGGCGAACCGTCCGATCGTCGAGGTCCTGCATTTCGTCGGCGCCGGCGACCGCTACATCGCCAATCACTTCCTGCGTCATTTCCTCAGGCTGGGCCTGGAGGGCGGCGTGATCGGCGGGAGCGCCGCCATGCTGGTGTTCGGCTTCTCCGAGTCCATCGCAGGCTGGTTTTCCGGTACCCCCGTTGGCGACCAGTTCGCCGCGCTGCTCGGCACCTTCTCGCTGCGGCCGTCCGGCTACATCGTTCTCGCGGTCCAGGCCGTGCTGATCGGCGCCATCACGGCGGTCGCCTCACGTCAGACGCTGTTCGCGACATTGAATGATGTTGATTGAGCTCTTTTCTTTCCTTCTCCCCTTGCGGGAGAAGGTGGCATAGGAGGCCTTCGGCCTCCGTTCTTGAGAACGCCGAAGCGAAGCTTCGGCTATGGCGCCGGATGAGGGGTTGCTTCCGCAATTTCGCTGCAAGAGATTTGCGCGCGGAGAGAACCCCTCACCCGTCTCGCCGCTGTCGCGGCGAGCCACCCTCTCCCACAAGGGGAGAGGGTGGCTCGACTTTGCGACCTGACAGTTTCGTAGCGTTGATAAGCCTTTCAAACCGGACTCCACTTCGCCTCAAAACGTCATAAAATCATTCAGGGAAGGGATCACCGACATCGCATGACCGCGCCGACCGACGATCGATCGCCGAAACTGCCGCGCGGCTGGCTGCGCGCGACAATCGTGTCGATCATCGCGCTTGCCTTCGTCGGCGCGGCGGCGGGCTTCATTGCGTTCCTGGCGCAATTGCGCGGGGCCGAGAAGGTGCCCGATCGCAAGGCGGACGGCATCGTGGTCCTCACCGGCGGCTCCTCGCGGGTCTCGGATGCGATGGAGCTGCTCGCTGCCGGCTACGGCAGGCGGCTCCTGATCTCCGGCGTGCATCCGACCTCGACGGCGAGCGACATCTCCCGCACCTTGCCGGAGAACCAGTCCTTCATGACCTGCTGCGTCGATCTCGACCGCACCGCGCTCTCGACCCGCGGCAACGCGGCCGAGGCGCGGCGCTGGGCCGAGGGGCGCCGGTTCAAATCGCTGATCGTGGTCACCTCCAACTATCACATGCCGCGCGCGCTGGTGGAATTCTCGCATGCGATGCCACAGACGACGCTGATCCCGTTCGCGGTGGTCGGCGACAAATGGCGCGAGGAGCCGTGGTGGACCTCGGGCTCGACGCTGCGGCTGCTCCTGTCGGAATATGTCAAGTATATCGCGGCCGAGCTCAGGGTCCGGCTGGAGGATTTCGGGATTGACCTTTGGCCCGAGATGTCGGAGCAGCCTGCGGGTCAGCAGCCGAAGCGGCCCGCCACCGCACAGGCCAATTGATCTGCAATTGATCGGACCGTCGATGTTCCTGATTTTCCTGCGCTCGCTCGTGTTCAACGTGCTGTTCTATGCCGTGCTGGTGTGCCTTGCGATCGTGGCGCTGCCGACCTTCGCCTTGCCGCCGCGCGCGATGCTGACGGTGGGGGAATGGTGGGCCAAGGCAACGCTGGTCCTGATGCGCGTGGTCTGCAACATCAAGGTGGAATTCCGCGGCGTCGAGAACATCCCGCAAGGACCGCTGCTGATCGTGGCGAAGCATCAGTCGTTCTGGGAAACGTTCGTGCTACCGGGTTTCTTCAATCGGCCGATTTTCATCCTCAAGCGTCAGCTCATGCAGATCCCGGTGTTCGGTCAATTCCTGGTCAAGACCGGGATGATCGCGATCGATCGCAATGCCGGTGTGAAGGCGCTGCTCGACATGACGCGGCGGGCGCGCGAGGCGGTGCGCAGCGGCCGTCAGCTCGTCATCTTTCCGGAAGGCACGCGCCGTGCTCCCGGCGCGCCGCCCAACTACAAGACCGGCTTTGCACAGATCTATTCGTCCTGCGGCGTGCCGTGCCTGCCGATCGCGCTCAACTCCGGCCTGTTCTGGCCGCGCCGCACCTTCATGCGCTATCCCGGCACGCTGGTGGTGGAGTTTCTCGAACCGTTGCCGGCGGGTCTGCCGAAGGACGAGTTTCTCTCCCGCGTGCAAACGGTCATCGAAGACGCGACCGGGCGCCTCGTCGAAGCGGGGCGGACAGAGCAGGAGCAGTTGATCGGCAGCGCGCCAAGCTACGCGCCGACCGGCGGCTAAAGCATGATCCGCAAAAGACGAAGCGGTTTTCCGGAAAGATCATGCGTGGACAACAACCTAAACCGCGATGGCAATTCGTCCAAATCTTATCGCGCTTTAGCGGCTTTCGCTGTCTTCGCCCGGAGCCGGTGCGTGCAGCGAATGGGCATCACCATGCAGCATCAATGCAAGCTGATGCAGCTGCGTGTCGCGAAAACCTTCGGCCTCGATGGCCTTCACAGTTGCCGTCACGTAGTCGCGGTTGGCGCCGGACTGGCCGTGGCCCTGGATGACATGGCGGTGCTGCTCGGCGAGCGACAGCCGGCCGGCATATTGCGCATGGCCGCGATCGACGACATAGGCGAGCGCGGAGACGCGCTGGCGCGCATCGTTCTCCAGCCACACCGAGCGCATCACCTCGCGATAGACCGACGTGACCTGCTCGCGTGCGCGCAAATAGGCGACGACGTCGGCCCGGTTCTTATCGGCGACGCGGAAGGCGATGCCACGGCAGGCGCCGCCACGATCGAGGCCGAGCACCAGGCCGGGCTTTTCCGGCGTGCCGCGATGCACGAAGGAATAGACACAGAGCGCGCGATGCTCGCCGACCAGCCGCGCCGGGACGCGTTCCTCGAATTCGAAGCCCGGCCGCCACATCAGCGAGCCGTAGCCGAACACCCAGAGGTCGCCCTTGGCAGTGGTGACGGAGGGGAGGGAGATTTCGGACATTTCGGGAACGGCTACCAGAACCGCGGGCCCAGGCGAAGTGAATTCTCCGCCTTTCGTCGCAGACGGGCCTCGCTTACATTTGCCAGAATCTGGGGTCAAAGGATCGCCGCATGTCCAATATGACCGTTGCCCCAGGCCGCCGCTCCCGTTGGGGCCTTTTCATCGCCCCCGTCCTCGTCCTGATCCTCGCCGTCGCCTGGAGCTGCTTCTGGTTCTACGCCGCGTCGCAGGCCGAAATCGTCGCAGACGCCTGGCGGGCGCAGGAAGCCAAGTCCGGTCGAATCTATGATTGCGCCAAGCGCTCGATCGCGGGCTTCCCATTCCGCTTCGAGGTCCAGTGCTCCGGCGCCAGCGTCGCCCTGGTCTCGCAGAACGCGAGCAAGACGCCGTTCACGGCAAAGCTCGACAACATCCTGGTCTTGGCCCAGGTTTACGATCCCAAGCGCGTCATCGCCGAATTCTCTGCGCCGGCGACGCTGACCGATGGTGTCACGCAAAACACCTTTGTGGTGAACTGGAGCAAGGGCCGCGCCAGCGTGGCTGGCCTGCCGGCCGTACCGGACCGTGCTTCCATCGTGTTCGACGGTCCCAGCCTCAACCGTCTCGACGGCAGCGTGCAGGTGCCGCTTGCGCGCGCCAAGCAGGTCGAGCTGCACGGTCGCCTCGCCGACGGATCGCCGTCCGATCATCCCGTGATCGAGACCGTGCTCCATGTCGCGCAGGGCAGCATCCAGGGCGTGCATCCGCTGCTCGCCGAGCCGTTCGAGGCGGACACCCGCGCCAAGATCACCGGCCTCTCCGACCTCACGCCAAAGCCTTGGCCGCAGCGCTTCCGCGAGATCCAGGCTGCCGGCGGTCACATCGAGATCGTCCAGTCGCGCATCCAGCAGGGCGAGATGATCGCGGTTGCGGCCGGCACGCTCGGCCTCTCGGCCTCTGGCCGACTCGACGGCGAATTGCAGATGACGGTGACCGGCCTCGAGCGCGTGATCCCGGCGCTCGGCATCGAGAAGCTGTTGGAGGAGGGGGTGCCGCAGGCAACGCTCGACCGCGTCGCGCCCGGCGTGAAGTCGCAGGACCTCAACAATTTGTTCGGCGCGCTCGACCGCGCCGTGCCCGGCCTCGGCAAGGTCATCAAGCAGAACGCCAACGCCGGCGTTGCCGCCGGCATCAATTCGATCGGCACCGAGAGCACGCTGGAAGGCAAGAAGGCGAGAAGCTTCCCGCTGAAATTCGTCGACGGCGCCGTGCTGCTCGGCCCGGTCAAGGTCGGCGAGATTCCGCCGCTGTATTGATTCCCCCGTCATTGCGAGCGAAGCGAAGCAATCCAGACTTTCTCCGGAGAAACAGTCTGGATTGCTTCGTCGCTTCGCTCCTCGCAATGACGGAGGAGAGACGGGCGGAGCTACGGCTTCTTCAGCGCCGCATGCGGCCGGCCGAAATCGGGCGCGGCCGAATCCTGGCCGATCTCGACGATGCCGCGGCGGATGGCGCGGGTGCGGGTGAAGTGGTCGAACAGCGCATCGCCGTCGCCGCGGCGGATCGCGCGGGTGAGCTTGGCGAGATCTTCGGTGAAGGTGCCGAGCATTTCCAGCACGGCCTCCTTGTTGGCGAGAAAGACGTCGCGCCACATCGTCGGGTCGGACGCCGCGATGCGGGTGAAATCGCGAAAACCGCCGGCGGAGAATTTGATCACCTCCGATTCCGTCACCTGCGCCAGCTCGTCGGCGGTGCCGACGATGGTGTAGGCGATCAGATGCGGCAGATGGCTGGTGATCGCAAGCACGAGATCATGATGATCCGGCGTCATGACCTCGACCTTGGCCCCCATCGCCGCCCAGAAGGCGCGCAAGTGAGCGACGGCCTCGGTGTCGGTGCCCTCCGGCGGTGTGAGAATGCACCAGCGGTTGATGAAGAGCTCAGCGAAGCCGGAATCCGGACCCGAATGCTCGGTGCCCGCGACCGGGTGTGCGGGCACGAAATGGACGCCCTGGGGCAGATGCGGCGCCATGTCCCGGACCACCGCGCCCTTGACCGAGCCGACGTCAGACACGATCGCGCCCGGCTTCAGATGGCTGGCGATCTCCTGCGCGACCGGCCCGCAGGCACCGACGGGAATGCAGAGGATGACGAGATCGGCGTCCTTCACCGCCTCCGCATTGGTGGCCACGACCTGATCGACGATGCCGAGCTCGGCGACCCGCGCGCGCGTCTTCTCCGAGCGCGCGGTGGTGACGATCTCGCCGGCTAAGCCCTGGAGCTTCGCAGCGCGCGCGATCGAGCCGCCGATCAGGCCGAAGCCGATCAGCGCGACGCGCTGGAAGTGCGCGGTCGTGCTCATTTGCCGCCCATGAAGTCGCGCAAGCCCTCGACCACGAGGCGGTTGGCCTCCTCAGTGCCGATGGTCATGCGCAGCGCATGCGGCAGGCCGTAGTTCTTTAAGCCGCGCAGCACGAGGCCCCGCTTGGTCAGGAACGCGTCGGCGTCATCAGCGGTCCTGCCCTTGTCGGTCGGGAAGTGGATCAGCACGAAATTGGCGACGCTCGGCGTCACCTTCAGCCCGAGCTTGCCGATCTCCTCGGTGAGCCAGTTGCGCCAGGTCTCGGTGAACTGCTTCGACATCGCCTGGTGCGCGGTGTCCTCGATCGCGGCGACCGCGGCATACATCGCCGGCGTCGATACGTTGAAGGGACCGCGGATGCGGTTGACCGCGTCGATGATGTGCTCGGGCCCGAACATCCAGCCGATGCGCAGTGCCGCAAGGCCATGGATCTTGGAAAAGGTGTGCGTCACCACCGTGTTCTCGGTGGTGGCGACGAGCTCGATTCCCATCTCGTAGTCGTTGCGCGAGACGTAGTCGCAATAGGCGGCATCCAGCACCAGCAGCACGTGCGAGGGCAGGCCGGCGCGCAGCCGCTTGACCTCGTCGAATGGCAGATAGGTGCCAGTCGGGTTGTTCGGGTTGGCGAGCCAGACCAGCTTTGTCTTCGGCGTCACGGCCTTCAGGATGGCGTCGACATCAGCGGTGAGGTTGGTCTCCTGCGCGACGACGTTCCTGGCGCCGACCGCCATGGTCGCGATCGGGTAGACCAGGAAGCCGTGCGTGGTGGAGATCGCCTCGTCGCCCTGGCTGAGATAGGTATGGGCGAGCAGGTTGAGGATCTCGTCCGAGCCGGCGCCGCAGATGATGCGATTGGGATCGAGCCCGAAGGAGCGGCCGATCGCCTCGCGCAGCACCCGCGAGGTGCCTTCCGGATAGTCCTCCAGATGATCCGCCACGCGCTTGAACGCCTCGATCGCCTTGGGCGAGGGCCCGAACGGCGTCTCGTTGGCCGAGAGCTTGAACACCTTGCGGCCCGGCTCCGGCACCGGGCTCTTGCCGGGGGTATAGGGCGCAATATCGAGAATGCCGGGATTCGGCACGGGGCGGGACATCTTGGACTCCGGATAGGCTGGGCTGCTCGCGATTTACGATCTCGCCCCGGTCGGGGGCACCGTATAGCGCGTTGCGTGGCTGCCGACGAGGGCCGCGGAGCGGACCGAGGCCCCCGCCTCGATCAGGGCAGCCCTGATCTTGTCGATTCTGGTCGCGCCGGTGACCGAGACCAGCAGGGCCGCGCCGTCAAAGGCGGTGTCAGGCACCGCCACGATCTCGGCGAGCGGCGACAGCGCGCGCGCGACCTCGGCATTCCACCCGGATACGCGGACGCTGAAGGTCTCGACCTCCGTCACCAAAGCGCTGTCGGCGACCCGCGAAATCGCGAACACCGGCAGTGCCGCCGGATGGTCGGCGCGCTCGATGAAGGGCATCCGCGCGATGATCTTCGGCGCGCCATCCGCCTCCAGCTCCAGCCACCACGGCGTGCGGCTCGACGTCGCCGAGACCAGCGCCAGGTCGCCCTTGGATTTCGCCACCGCCTCGACCGCCGCCTGCGCGCTGAAATGGGCGACGTAAGGCACCGTGAAGCCAAAATGGAAGCGCGCGGAATCGCGCATCGCCGGCTCGCTCACCGAGATGTCGGCATGCACGGAGAACGGCGCCTGCACATAGGTGAAGGTCGAGATGATGACGCGCCAGATGCTCTCGACCGTGTCGAGCGGCAGGATGCCGCGATGACGCTGCACGATCTCGCGCATCATGGAAGCCTCGCGCGCAGGCCGGAACGCCGAGCCGACCTCCTGGGTCTGCTTCACCTGGATCAGGCGGTCGATGATGTCGCCGCGCTGCATCAGCAGGCGATGCATGCCCTCGTCGATCGCGTCGATCTCCTTGCGCAGTTCCTGGAGCGATGGTGGCGCGGGCGGACGTTGGGTCATGTCTGACTTGATTGTTGAAGCGCTTGGGCTGTTGAAGGACGTTCCGGTGCGGATCGGCAGGACAATTGGTAAGGCCGTCACCGCTGCGATCAATGTCCTGATTAGGCAGTCGGGGCGGCGAAAGCAAAGAGAAATGACGGCCCTTTCCGCGGGCAGCGCGGGAGGCGAATTGGCCCGATCCGGGCCGCGACTTGACGAAAACCGCCCAAGACGGTAGCTTTTGCCTGTTCCGTGGTCATTTGAGCCGGCCGGCTTGCAGCCACGTTAAAAAATTCGCTAAACAGGCCGGGGACGCTTCCGATCCCGGCCGAACCTATCGTTCAGGCCGGGTTTTTCATGGCCTGATGTCAGCGGCGCGGTCGAGCAGCCAGTCGCAAACGAGGTCGATGTCCGAGATGGGTAGCGTCAAGTCGATACCGAGTCCTGCGATCAGCGCCGACGAACGGTCGCACGAGGTGGATCATCCAAGCTCGCCGGTCGCGCATTTCGGCGCCGAGCAGCCGCTGCGGCTCGATTGCGGCGTCGATCTCTCCCCGTTCCAGATCGCCTACCAGACCTATGGCGAGCTCAACGCCGATCGCTCCAACGCCGTGCTGATCTGCCATGCGCTGACCGGCGACCAGCATGTCGCCAATGTGCATCCCGTCACCGGCAAGCCCGGCTGGTGGGAGACGCTGGTCGGCCCCGGCCGTCCCATCGATCCCAAGCACTACTTCATCATCTGCTCCAACGTGATCGGCGGCTGCATGGGCTCGACCGGGCCGGCATCGATCAATCCCGCCACCGGCAAGGTCTGGGGCCTGGATTTCCCCGTCATCACCATCCCGGACATGGTGCGCGCGCAGGCGATGCTGATCGACCGGCTCGGCATCGACACGCTGTTTGCCGTCGTCGGCGGCTCGATGGGCGGCATGCAGGTGCTGCAATGGACCGCGGCCTATCCTGCCCGCGTGTTCTCTGCGCTCGCGATCGCCTGCGCGACGCGGCACTCGGCGCAGAACATCGCCTTCCACGAGCTCGGCCGCCAGGCCGTGATGGCCGATCCCGACTGGCACGGTGGCGGCTATGCCGATCGCGGCATCCATCCGCATCGCGGGCTCGCGGTGGCGCGGATGGCGGCGCACATCACCTATCTCTCGGATGCGGCGCTGCATCGCAAGTTCGGCCGCCGCATGCAGGACCGCGAGCTGCCGACCTTCTCGTTCGACGCGGATTTTCAGGTCGAATCCTATCTGCGTTACCAGGGCTCGTCCTTCGTCGAGCGCTTCGACGCCAACTCCTATCTCTATCTGACCCGCGCGATGGACTATTTCGATATCGCTGCCGACCATGGCGGCGTGCTGGCGAAGGCGTTCGCGGGAATCAAGACCCGCTTCTGCGTGGTCTCCTTCACCAGCGACTGGCTGTTCCCGACTTCGGAATCGCGCGCGCTGGTGCACGCGCTGAACGCATCGAGCGCACGGGTGTCCTTTGCCGAGATCGAGACCGATCGCGGTCACGATGCCTTCCTGCTCGACGTGCCCGAATTCTTCGACATCTCCCGCGCGTTCCTGCAATCGGCAGGCAAGGCGCGCGGGCTCACCCTTGAGGACCGCTAGCGATGTCTGCCCAGGAAGTGCTGCCCCTGAACGGCGTTGCGACCGGGCCGTCGGGTCGGTTTCGCGCCGATCATCTGCTGGTGGCCGAGATGGTCAAGCCGGGCTCGAAAGTGCTCGACGTCGGCTGCGGCGAGGGTGATCTGCTTCAGCTGCTGGAGACCCGCGGCATCGACGGCCGCGGCATCGAGCTGTCGCGCGAGGGCGTCAACCGCTGCGTCGCCAAGGGGCTTGCGGTGGTGCAGGGCGATGCCGACACCGATCTCGTCAACTATCCCGACGATGCCTTCGACTACGTGATCCTGTCGCAGACGCTGCAGGCGACGCGGCAGCCGAGGGTCGTGCTGGAGAACCTGCTGCGCATCGGCCGCCGCGCCATCGTGTCGTTCCCGAATTTCGGCTTCTGGAAGATGCGGCTCCAGCTCCTGATCGGCGGCCACATGCCGCGCACGGAGAATCTGCCGGCGACCTGGTACGACACCGCCAACATCCATTTCTGCACCATCAAGGATTTCGTGCAGCTCTGTGACGAGATCAACGTCAAGATGGAGCGCTCGGTCGCGCTCGATCTCTACGGCCGTCCCGTGCCGCTGAACCTGCCCTGGTGGGTGTGGAACATGTTCGGCGAGCAGGCGGTGTTCTTGCTGAGCCGCGGCGGGGGGAAGTAGTTCCTCCGTCATTGCGAGGAGCTCTTGCGACGAAGCAATCCAGACTGTCCCCGCGGAGGGATCCTGGATTGCTTCGCTACGCTCGCAATGACGGAGTGTGTGGTGATTGCGTCGCCTTAATGCGCCAGCGACCGCGGATCCCGCACCGGCCATCGCCCCGCTTCCACCAGCGTCACGAACCGCTCCACGCTCTCGTTGAACAGCGCGGGCTCTTCCAGGTTGAGCACGTGGCCGGACTTCGGAAACATCGCGAGGCCGGCCGCGGGCAGGTGCTTCTTCAGGAACAGGCTCGGCCCGACGCACGGATCGTCCTCGTCGCCGCAGATGATCAGCGCGGGTGTTGTCACCTTCGCGATCGCGTCCGTCATCGTGTAGATCGAGGGCCGACCGCCCTGGAAGCCGCGCATCGTGTTGGCCGATCCCCTGGCATCGTGCCGCGCCAGCGCGGCGTAGAAATCGGCGTGGCCGCGCGGGTCTTTCACCAGGAACGGAATCCGGCTCGGCGCCTCGCGCGTGACCTTTGCGACTTCAGCGGAGCCGAGCGTATCGAACTGCTCGGCATTGGCGCGGCACTGCTTGCGCCAATTCTCGAGATCTTCGATCTCCGAGCCGGAGCCGACGCCGGCCAGTGTCATCGACAACGCGCGCTGCGGTGCGTTGAGCCCGATCTGAAGCGACGAATAGGCGCCCATCGACAGCCCGACGAGATGCGCGCGCTCGATGCCGAGGTGATCGAGCACGGCAAGCGCATCGGTGTAGAAATGCGTGTAGGTATAGACTTCGCCGTCAGGCACGTCCGACGGCGTATAGCCGCGCGCCGAATAGGTGATGCAGCGATGGCCGCGCGAGAAGTAGCGCATCTGCGGCTCCCAATTGGTGTAGTCGGCCGCGAACTCGTGCAGAAAAATAATCGGCGTTCCCTGGCCCGCCTCTTCGAAATAGATGCGAACGTCGTCCCTGGTCGTGGCGTGGGGCATTAACTGTTTCCCTCTCTTCAAGCCGCGTTTGCAGGATTGCAGTTAACGCAGTTGTCCGCAATGCGGCAGCATCAGGCCAGTCCCGATACAAAATCATCGCAGCCATTCGCCGAGGTGGCGTCTTTTTGTCGCCACATCCGGAAGCTTTACGGCCCGGCGGATGTCGGCCCCCGCACGGGCCGACGGGAAGCGGGGTGTAACGAAGGATGAAGAATGGTTGAGTTGTTTGCGTACCGCCTGTCGCGTCGTGTTGTCGCGCTGGCGCTTTTCTTCGCGGCGGTTGCCGCACTTGTTTCTCCGGCCTCGGCGCGGCCGCATCATCGTCATAGCGCAGAGCGGCACGCTGGCGTGCACCACGCCAGGCATCATCATCACCGCCATCATGCACGCAGCTCGCGCTTCGAGCGCAGCGCGGCGCAGTTGCAGGCGAGCGGTTTCGCCGACACCCAGGCCAGCTACAATCCGAGCGCCGACAGCGGCGGCATGGGCAATAGCAGCATGGCGACGAGCGGCGGATTCAGTGGCGGATCTGGCCTCGTATCCGAGGCGCGGCGCTATCTCGGCGGCAATCCGACCGGGCGCGGCAGCCTGTGGTGCGCGCGCTTCATGAACATGGTGCTCGAGCACACCGGCCATCGTGGCACCGGCTCGGACATGGCGAGCTCGTTCGCACGTTACGGCACGCGCGTCTCCGGTCCGCAGGTCGGCGCCATCGCGGTGATGTCGCGCGGCCGCCGCGGCGGCCATGTCGGCATCATCACCGGCATCGATGCGCAGGGCAATCCGATCATGATCTCCGGCAACAGCGGCAACCGCGTCCGCGAAGCGCCCGTCTCGCGCGGCCGGATCTATGCGTATGTGATGCCGAATTAGGGTTCGTCGCCGTCGTCATTGCGAGCGCAGCGAAGCAATCCAGAATCCCTCAGCGGAGATAGTCTGGATTGCTTCGTCGCAAGGGCTCCTCGCAATGACGGCGTGCGTGGAGACGCCGTTGGCTCAGACCAATCTCGGCTCTTCCACCGCCACTACATCGCCGACGCCGATCTCGCCACCTGCGATCACCTCGGCGTAGATGCCGCAATCCATGTGGCCGAGATGGCGCGAGAGCGTGGGCGGAATTTCGAGATCGCGCTTGGCGGTTTCAGGATCGACATTGGTGGCCGGGCAGCGGACGATGCGCTTGATCACCTTCAGCCGAGCCTGCCCGATCGCAAGCGTCTGGCCGACGAGATCGAGCTCCGACCAGGCCGGCCAGCCCTTGACGTAGAGATTGGCGCGGAAGCGCAGGGGATGCACGGCGACGCCGCCGAGCATGGTCTCGATCGCGCCGACGCTGCCGAGATTGATGATGGAGACGACCTTGCGGGCGACGTCGGAGAAGCTGTGGTCGCGACCGGATAGAACCTTGGGCGGGCCTTTCAACTCGGGCTGGAAGTTTTCGCTGAAATAGGCCTCGATGGCGGCGCGCCCGGCCGCGGTTTCCAGATCGCCGCTGGCGACGATTTGGCCGTCCTTGCGGATGGTCAACAGATTGGTGGCGTCGTCGAACCGGCTGTCGAGCTCAGCTAGCCGCTCATTGCGCGCCAGCATCAGAAACTGAATTTTCGGCTTCCATTCGGGCGCATCAGGGTCGAACCCGCTCGGGCCGTTCTCGATGGCGTAGCGGCGGTCGGCTGGCAGGGTCTGACCGACCCGCAAGGCAGCGCGCGACAGGCGCTCCGGTGTCAGGCCCTTGATCGGGTAGCGGTAGAGGCCGGTGATCTCGGCGGTGTGGCTGGCTGTCATGCCGCTACTTAAGGGATTCGGCCCGCCGCCGCCAAGCCCGCCCACGAGCGCACGAAATTGTGAAGCCGCCTCTTTCGTATCCGCGAGCCGCTTCCCACATCTGCCTGAGGCCGGCGGCAACGTCGGCAAAAGACGGCCGTTGCCGCTTGAGAAACCTCAATGCGGTCAGCGGAAACCCAATGAAGATGCCGTATTGGGGTGCCTGAGAGGGCCCCAAGGGCAGGCCGAGGGACAGAAAAGATGAATATCGAGAAGTATACCGAACGCTCCAGGGGCTTCATCCAGTCGGCGCAGTCGCTCGCGATGCGCGAGGGGCACCAGCAATTCTCCACCCTGCACGTCCTGAAAGTCCTCATGGACGACAATGAGGGGCTCGCTGCCGGTCTGATCGACCGCGCCGGCGGCAATTCCCGTGCAATCCTGAAGGCGACCGAGGAGGCCCTGAACAAGGTGCCGAAGGTTTCCGGCGGCGGCGCCGGGCAGATCTATCTGGCGCCCGAACTGGCCCGCACTTTTGATGCCGCCGAAAAGGCCGGCGAGAAGGCCGGCGACAGCTTCGTCACCGTCGAGCGGCTGCTGCTCGGGCTGACGCTCGAGAAGACCAGCGAGGCCGGCACCATCCTGAGCAAGGGCGGCGTCACTCCGCAAAACCTCAATGCGGCGATCGAGGCGCTGCGCAAGGGCCGGACCGCGGATTCCGCGACCGCCGAGAACGCCTATGACGCGCTGAAGAAATATGCCCGCGACCTGACCCAGGCCGCACGCGACGGCAAGCTCGATCCGGTCATCGGCCGCGACGAGGAGATCCGCCGCACCATCCAGGTGCTGTCGCGCCGGACCAAGAACAATCCCGTCCTGATCGGCGAGCCCGGCGTCGGCAAGACCGCCATCGCGGAAGGGCTCGCGCTGCGCATCGTCAATGGCGACGTGCCGGAGAGCCTCAAGGACAAGAAGCTGCTGTCGCTCGACCTCGGCGCGCTGATCGCCGGCGCGAAGTACCGCGGCGAGTTCGAGGAGCGGCTGAAGGCCGTTCTCCAGGAGGTGACCGGGAGCGAGGGCACCTTCATCCTGTTCATCGACGAGATGCACACGCTGATCGGCGCCGGCAAGGGCGACGGCGCGATGGATGCCTCCAACCTGCTCAAGCCCGCGCTCGCCCGCGGCGAGCTGCACTGCATCGGCGCGACCACGCTGGACGAGTACCAGAAGCACGTCGAGAAGGATGCGGCGCTGGCGCGGCGCTTCCAGCCGATCTTCGTCAGCGAGCCCTCGGTCGAGGATACCATCTCGATCCTGCGCGGCTTGAAGGACAAGTACGAGCAGCACCATGGCGTCCGGATCACCGATTCCGCGCTTGTTGCGTCCGCGACGCTGTCCAACCGCTACATCACCGACCGCTTCCTCCCCGACAAGGCGATCGATCTGATGGACGAGGCCGCGGCACGGCTGAAGATGCAGGTCGATTCCAAGCCGGAAGAGCTGGATTCGCTGGATCGCGAGATCATCCGGCTCAAGATCGAGCAGGAGGCGCTGAAGAAGGAAAGCGATCCCGGCTCCAAGACCCGGCTCCAAACCCTGGAGAAGGACCTTGCCGGGCTCGAGGAGAAGTCTACGGCGCTGACGGCGCGCTGGAGCGCGGAGAAGAGCAAGCTCTCCGATGCCCAGAAGCTGAAGTCCGAGCTCGACGGCCTGCGTGTCGAGCTCGCCAACGCCCAGCGGCGCGGCGAATTCCAGAAGGCCGGCGAGCTGGCCTATGGCCGGATTCCGGAGCTCGAGAAGAAGCTCGCGGATATCGAGGCCAAGGAGAACTCCGGCGAGATGATGGAGGAGGCGGTCACCGCCAACCACATCGCGCAAGTGGTCTCGCGCTGGACCGGCGTGCCCGTCGACAAGATGCTGGAAGGCGAGAAGGAGAAGCTCCTGAAGATGGAGGAGCAGCTCGGCAAGCGCGTCGTAGGGCAGGCCGAGGCCGTGCGTGCGGTCGCAACCCGCCGTGCGCCGCTCGCGCGCAGGGCTGCAGGACCCGAACCGCCCCACCGGCTCGTTCATGTTCTTAGGCCCGACCGGCGTCGGCAAGACCGAGCTGACCAAGGCTCTCGCCGAGTACCTCTTCAACGACGAGACCGCGATGGTCCGCCTCGACATGTCCGAATACATGGAGAAGCACTCGGTCTCGCGGCTGATCGGCGCGCCTCCGGGCTATGTTGGCTATGACGAGGGCGGCGCGCTCACCGAAGCGGTGCGGCGCCGGCCCTACCAAGTGGTGCTGTTCGACGAGATCGAGAAGGCGCATCCTGACGTCTTCAACGTCCTGTTGCAGGTGCTCGACGACGGCCGCCTGACCGACGGCCAGGGCCGTACCGTCGACTTCCGCAACACGCTGATCATCATGACCTCGAACCTCGGTTCGGAATTCCTGGTGAACCAGCCGGAGGGCGAGGACACCTCGGCCGTGCGCGAGCAGGTGATGGGAATGGTGCGGGCGCACTTCCGTCCCGAATTCCTCAACCGCGTCGACGAGATCATCCTGTTCCACCGCCTCCAGAAGAGCGAGATGGGCCGGATCGTCGAGATCCAGTTCGCGCGGCTGCAGAAGCTGCTGACCGATCGCAAGATCGTGCTGAGCCTCGATGCCGCCGGCCGCGACTGGCTCGCCGCCAAGGGCTGGGACCCCGCTTATGGCGCAAGGCCGCTGAAGCGGGTGATCCAGCGCTACCTCCAGGACCCGCTCGCCGAGATGATCCTGGCCGGCGACGTCAGGGACGGCGACCACGTCGCGATCTCGTCCGAAGGCAACGTGCTGACCTTCAACGGCAAGGCGCCGCAAACCGCGGAGATCACCCAGTTCGAGGCGCCGGTGGCGAAGCGGAAGTTGAACTGAGGCTTGCGAAACACCACCAGACGGCACACCGCCCCGGAGGCCTCCGGGGCGGTTTTCTTTCGACAATCGTTACTCAGTGCTGGGGACGGGATTTGAACCCGAGATGTCGCCTTCGTCGGCATTCTCTTCGAACTCCGAGAGGATATCCACGAGATCGCGCACCCGTCCGTGCGCCAGCGGCCGCAGATCATTGATCATGGGCTCGTCATTGGCGAGCCAGGCTTGAGCTTCGGCAAGTTCCTCGACAGTCGCGCCAGTACCGATGATCTGGGCAATGGTGACGTCGTCCGCTCCCGAAAGCACCTTCGTGACGTCATCCCGAGAGAGGCGTTGCATGGTTTCTGCTCCTGCGCTCCGTGTCCGGAATATTGGCAATTGAGAAACCGGGCGAACGGTTCCCCCGGAATGGGAGGCCGGCGACGAGAAGCGGCGTGTCAACAATGCTGTCCCTTTGGTCCGCCGCTGCTGCAGCGAGGAATTCGGCCTATGATAGCACGGTGGCGGCAGATGCAACTGCAGAGCGATGTGGCAACCAACACGCCAAGGCCGTGTTGTCGAAATGATACACGCACCACGAATTAGAGCAACAGCTGTGAAATGATCTTGAACAACCTGCCGCGCCTGCGCGAAGCTTGAAAGCCAGCAGGGGGGCCCTGTGTGCGTATTTTATTGGTTGCTTTTTTATGCGTTGCTTTGCTGCTCAATAATGGTTGTGCCATCTACGAGATGGAGACGACCAATCGAGGCGGCTACATCGACTATGTCCTCGACAAGCACTGGTTGAAGGCAGACTCAAAGTCGATGCGCGCGCTGCGCGCGTTTGCGATGCAGGTCTCGCTGGCGAGGCTCGCTTCGGTGTCGGCCAAGAACGAATCGGACCGGCAGTTGCTTGCCATTCGCATTGGTGCGCTGACGAAGCGATTCATGCCGATCTATCTCTGCGCCTTCAACGAAAATCCGCTTGCAGTTGAAGGCGCCGAGCACGACCCCTGCTTCTATTACGACAGCGCGATGATCGATTATTCCACGGGCTTGTTCGATCTCGCGATGATCGCGCTGCCTATCGAGGATGCCAAGCGGTTGGTAACCGTGGCCACAGGAAGTGCGGTCAATCCCATCAATCTGATCGATTTGCTCGACGCGCTGCTGCAGATCGGAAAGGACGCCATCAAATACGGCCGTGTCGTGGGCGCGCTCTACCGGGATACAGTGGAGCTCGAGGTGCAAGTCTGGCTTACGACGCCTGCCATCGACAACAGGGATTTGTCCTATCGCGTCACGGTAGCCGACGTTCAGCCGCTCTATGACATCTATGCGCGCGGAAACGACAATATGCCGGCCTGGATCGCCGAGATGGCCGCACTCAGGGCCCGTGGACTTGAACCGATCCCGCAGCGGAAGTTCTTTTTCCAGCTCGCTGGCCTCATGAACTACATCTGCGATCTGATTACTGTCGATCCGAGAGCGAACAATTCCGACACCTGCAAGGCAAACCTACCCAAGACGGCGATAGCTCCGGTGGCGGCACTGGGATCGGCCGGATCGCTGCGGATCGGAGATGTCATCAGAGCCGATACGCTGGTGCGATCGGGGACCTTGGGGGGCGGCGCGGGAAAATCTTCCGGATCGCCCGGGAAAGTCGACAAGCCCAAGATTGTGTCGGCAAATCCAAATGTCCTCGACAATTTTGAGCTTTCGATAACAGCCGCCGACATCAAGCAATTTCAAACGGCGGCGTGCATGACGCCGACGGGCGCGGCAGATTTGGGACCGCTCAATTCTGAGACTCGGTTGGCGATCCAGAAGGTCTTCGCCTCGAATCCAAAGCTCGCAAAGACACAGGAGATGAGTGACAAGAAGGCGGCCTTGCTTCGTATGAGGTTGAATACCGACGGGACGGTAATTGCCGGAAAATGCCCGGCGGCAGCGCCTGCCGCTGCTCCCGCAGCTTCGTCTCCAGCACCTCCAACTGCATCTCCGGTGCCTGCGGCTCCCGCGTCTCCGGCGCCTGCGTCCCCGCCGTCCAAATAGAAACTTGCGGCCTCTCAAACACGGACTAACCAGGACGAATTGCCATGGCCATCGATCCCGCACGGTTTGCGACGGAATGTGTCCACCAAGGATTGCGCTTCGGTATCCATCCCCATTATCTCGTTGGCGCAGCTCAACTCCGGTCGGGTATTTCCGATGCTGATGATGGAAACAGAATTGGCCCGTTTCGTCTGACTCAGACGGAGTGGGACGCTAATTGTTCCGATGAAGATTTCGACATCACGGATTTTGAGCCGGAAGACATCAAGATACCGGAGCTGCAATGCATCATCTATGCATTGATGGCCTTGAGAGCGCAGAACCGGTGCCTTGCCCGGCTGGGGCGACTTCCCAGCGCTGTTGATCTCTACCGGGAGCAGTGGCCAAGCTCTACCGCCGCGCTCCCGGGGGATCTGCAGGCCGCTCTCGACAATACGAGCGCGTTGATGGTCCCCGCCTTCGCCGCGGTGCCGGATGCACCGCAACCGCCAGCTACGATCGCGGCCGGAGACTTCACGCCGAGTCCACCGGCGGATCATACGAAACCGGTCGGCACGAAAGAAACAAGAACCTTCATCGCGAAAGCGCCGGGCATCATGGCGAAACTGATCGCTGATTTCGGCTTCAAGGATTTCCAAGCTGCGGCGATAATGGGAAACGTCGGTCTGGAGTGCGACGGCTTTCGCGAAATGCAGGAAAAGAAGCCGCTGATACCCGGTTCCAGGGGAGGTTTCGGTTGGGCGCAGTGGACTGGCGCGCGGCGCACGCTGTTTGAAGCCTTCTGTAGCAAGAATGGGCTGGATCCATTCTCGGATGAGGCGAATTACGGATTTCTCCGAGATGAGTTGATGGACAAGATACCCGACGACAAACAGTCGATGGCCGTGACTGCCGTTCTGAAGACAGCCAGCATCAGCAAGGCCGTGCGGGCCTTCGAAGCAGCATTCGAGAGAGCAAAATCCGGGGTGGAGCACTTCGACCGTCGGGATGAATGGGCGAATTTGGCGCTCACCAGTTTTAGAGCAAGCTCGGACACGATCGTGCCGCCTGCGGTCACCAAAGTTCTCGATCCCGATGCACTTCATCGCGTGATTGCGCGAGCGACTTTGGGAGGATCCACCATTTGGGCGATCGATCAATTCAGCGATAACGGCGGTCAGGTCCTAGTCAAGCTCGACAGCTCGGGAAATGCCGTGATCCTCGCCAGCGACACCACCATATTTCCTCTCCAGCCCGGTCTGGTTCCCCCGTCGGTTGTCGCTCAGCTTTCAGCGAGCATTGATGTCGCAGCGGCTGATGTGTCCGAGTCTGCTCCGCCCAAAGTGCCAGCCATTGCAGCAGGCGACGAAGTCAGCGCGCACATCTTCGCCAAGGCAAAGGAGTGCGATGACACACTCGTTACCCGCAATGTGCCGGGCACGAATAACGGCCGCGTTGCGTGTGCCTTTGCGGTGAACAAAGTCGTTACGCTGGCGACCGGCAAGCCGGTAGGCGGAGGGCTCAGCACTGCCCGCATGGGCGAAGTTCTCGCCAAAACTCAAAGACAGGTTTCGGAGGCCAACATCGGTCCGGGGATGATCTGTATCTCACCGACCCATGGCGGTAATGTTGGTCACGTAGGAATCGTGGGCGAGATCGTGGAGCCGACGAATAAAACCTTGATCTACTCAAACAGCTCAAAGCGGGGAGTTTTCTCGCATTCGTTTACGCTGGGCACATGGAAGAGTTTCTATCGGGATCGCAAGGGCCTTCCGGTGTTCTTTTTCGCAATCAAGCAGTAAGGCTCGTCGCGGGCGGTGCTCGCGCCGAGGATCGCAGCCGTGGATTGGATGGCTGGCGACTTCAGGTCGTCAACACGTCTCCTACTTCTTCACCACCTTGTAGAGCGCATTCTCGACGTCCGAGCTGAAGTAGATCACGCCGGTTGCGCCGACACCGACGCCGGTGGGGATATGCGTCGGCAAGCCGCCGGGGGCGCCGGTCAGGCCGATCGGGAGGTTGGCGGCGATCTCGGTGACCTTGCCACTCTCCGGTGCGATCTCGATCAGCCGCTTGGCGCCGACCTCCGCCACGATCAACCTGGCCGTCGCGGCCGCGCGCGATGCCTTCCGGCATGTTCAGCTCCTTGGCGACCACGGTCTTTTCGCCATTGCTGTCGATCCTGGAGACGTTGCCGGCAAAGGCTTCGGTGACGTAAACCTCGTCGCCGGCCCCGCGGACGAGTCCCATCGGTCCCTCGAGGGCGCCGATCAGCGTGGTGCGATCCTTGCCATGCTCACCGCTCACCTTGACCAGTGACTTGGTGCCGAGCTCAGCCACCAGAATGCTGCCGTCGGCGAGCACGACCGCGTCATGCGGCGCCTTGAAGTCGTGCAGCATGTCGCGCGTCGCGCCGGTCTTGCCGTCGATCACCTGCACGGTGCCGGTGAACCAGCTCGACAGGACCACGTCGTTGCCCCTCGCGGTCGCGCTCATCGGATATTCGAGCGTGACGCCGGCGGCATGCATGCGCGCCTTCTCGGTGACCTCGCCGGTCGCACCGTCCACTGTGCGATAGGCGAACACGTCGGCGACGTGGATCGTATCCTTGCCGTTCTCCGAGGTGACGCCGATGCCGCCGGGCAGAGCGAGCTTGCCGATGATGATTTGCTTGGCCTCGCCGGTCGCGGGATCGACCTGCTGGATGCCGTTGTCGGCCATGTTGGAGACGTAGATGCGGTCGCTGTCGTCGATGGCGAGATTGTCCAGCGATGGCTTCAGTTGCGCGACCATGGTCTTGGCACCCGAGTTGGGATCGACCCGCACGAGCTGGCCGAGCGCGGTGTCGACCACAAAGAGATTGCCCTTGGAATCGAAGTTCACGGCGGCCGGGACCTTGAAGCCGTCGGCGACGACGGTCAGCTCGGCCTTGTCGACGTCGACCTTTGCGACTTGGCCCTTGAACCAGAGCGGACCATAGAGCTTGTCGTCCGGACCGAACGCGAAGCCGTTGAGGCCGCCCATCTTCTCCATGATCTGGCGCGGCGGCTTGACGCCCTCGACGTCGATCTCATAGAGCACGTCGCCGAGGAAGACGGTGGTGGCGTAGAGCCGGCCATCCTTGCGGAAGGCGAGCGAGTTGATGCCGGGAAGGCCGCTGGCGAGCTTCCTGATCGGGCCGTCGCCCTTGCGCGCATAGAGGTCGCCGGCGAGGAATCCAGTCCAGGCCATGGTGCCGTCGGGCGCGAACGCGATGTCGTCCGCCATTCCGACCGGCGCTGGGATTGCAACCTTCGCGCTACCGCCGGCAATGTCGACCTCATAGAGCGTCGCGCCCGCGACGCTGCCGGCAAACAGATGGCCGGCCTTGTCGACACCGAGCCCGTGCACGCCGTGGAACGCCGAGCCCGGCACGAGCCTGGTGACCTCCCAGTCCTCGGCCGATGCGCTTGTGGCGGAGAATAACGCAGCAACCACGGCTGCGCAGGCGAGCCTGTTCTTCATGGCGAGACCTCCCGTTTTTTGGAAAGTATTCGCCCGTCATCCGGCTTTGGCAAACGAAACTTGACGTTGTGACGCCGCGAAGCCGCCTCGTGCGACAACGTCGAATCCGGATCGTGTTTGGAGATGTCCCGCCGAGGCGGCCGAGCCCCGACCTACCGGTTGGTGACCTGCAGCGGGCCGCCGGTCGCATCCGACATGCGGGCGATGGCGCCGCCGCGGCCGCTCATCATGCCGTCGAGCCGGTCGCGCTCCTTTTCAAAGCTTGCCAGCATCGGGCCTTCCAGCGAACGGCCCCGCGGCAGCTTCACGCGCATCGGATCGACGAAGCGGCCGTTGACCAGGATCTCGTAGTGGACGTGCGGGCCGGTCGACAGGCCGGAAGAACCGACGAAGCCGATCACCTGGCCCTGCCGCACCTTCTTGCCGACCTCCATGCCCTTGGCAAAGGCCGACATGTGGCCGTAGGCGGTCTCGTAGCCGTTGGCGTGCTTGATGCGGATGTACTTGCCGTAGCCACCCTCGGGGCCGGCCTTCTCGATCATGCCGTTGCCGGAAGCGAAGATCGGCGTGCCGTAGGCGGTGGACCAGTCGACGCCGGTATGCATCTTCACGTAGCCGAGGATCGGGTGGCGGCGGCCGCCGAAGCCGGAGCGCATGATGGCGTTGTTGACGGGCTTTCTGACCAGGAACTTCTTCGCGCTCTTGCCGGTCTCGTCGTAGTAGTCGACGAGGCCGTCGTCGGCGCTCTGGTAGCGATAGTATTTCTTGGTCTCGCCGGCGACCGTGAGGGAGGCGAACAGCACCTCGTTCTTTTCGCTCGACGTCACGCCCTCGTCCTCGCCGGCGTAGAACACGTCGAAGGAATCTCCGGGCTGCACCTTGCGCTGGAAATCGACGTCGTAGGAGTAGATCTTGATCATGTCCTCGATGACCGGCATCGGCACCTTGTTGCGCATCGCGGTCTCGTAGATGCTCTGGTAGAGCCGCACGCCGGAGCCGTCGTCATCATCGTCGTCCTCGCTGCTGGCGTTGGCCGCGGTGTCGGCGACGGTGTTCATGCTGGAGACGTCGACCGCGACGTATTTGCCGAGATCGGACAGTGCCGCGATCGCCTCGACCATGGTCTCGTTGGCGACGACGACGCGGTAGGGTTGCAGGCGGGCGCCGGGACTCGCGGGCGCCATCAGGATGCGGAGCTTCTCGCCTTCCTTGAGCCCGCCGTCGCGGCCGCGCGGCCCGAGCGTTGCGGTGATCGCCTTGATCTCGTCGGCATTGGCGCCGAGATCGCGCAGCACGCCAGCGACGCTGTCGCCCTTCTTGACCATGTGGACGCGTTCGCCGTTGGGATTGCCGCCGGTGATCTGCTCCTTGGTCTTGGGCAGCAGCGTGACGTTTTCCGGCACCACGCGCGTCTCGAAACCGGCATAGGGATCGGACGATGACGCTTCGGGAGCGTAGGCGCTTCTGATGTCGGACGGGCCGGTCGCGCCGGACACGTCGGCCGTGGCATTGGCGAGCGAGGCGTAGCGCACCCCGCCGTTGCCGCGCCAGTTGGCGGCGTCGCGGACCCGCATCAGGATGTCGTCGAGCGCCACCACTGCGGAAATCTTGGCCTTCGGCAGCACCGGCGACAGGTCCTTGGTGACGAAGGACACTTCCGCATCAGGCTCGACCGCCTCGGGATTATTGGGATCGTCGGACGCCGTCTTCGGATCCGAGCCGACATCGGTGAGCAGGCGCTGGGCGTTGAACGGCGGGATCTTCGCCGACAGGTCGCTCGTCGTCATCGACAGGTTGCCTGCGATGCGGACGAAGGGACGCACCCGCATCACGTCACGGTTGCCGACGCGGGCGACCGTCGAAACCCGCATGACGTTGCGCGAGGCCGTGGATTCGCTCGGGGGCGGCAGGCGGTCGCTCTTGTGCAGCGCGGCGGCGCGATCGGCGGCGCCGAATGCCCCGCGCAGCGCGCCTTCGACCCGCTCCGGTACCTTGGCGAAGGTCATCTCGCCGTCGAGCGATGCGAAAACGGCGCCGCCGATCAGGGCCGCGCCGCAGAGTCCGGTCAAGATTGTCCCGCTGAACCATTGCACCGAGACGCGGCGGCGGTCGATCACGGCGGCTTCAGAACCGTCGACGGACAGCGGCGGCTCGTGGCCGAGATCGATGATCCCGGTCTCACGCCCGTAAGTGCCGCGTGACGTCCTGTGGTTCAACCCAAGTCCCCCAACTCAACGACCCAAGAAAGCCCGCTTCGAACCTTGTCTCAGGTCGCCCTCTTGAAGGGGGATCGCCGGAAAAGGCAAGCCGTACGGCCGTCCGCGCTCAGAAAGCCCCTTTGTTGGGGCCGGCCGAAATTACGAACAACTGGACGGGTAAAGCTCTCTCGATGTCTTTCGAACGCCGAAGGAAGGTCGCGTCATTTGCAAGATCGCCTTCCCCTGACCCCATGAAAATCGCCGGCAGCCCCCACAGGCATTCCCAGCGATTCAAGCTTGTCTCTTATCAGAACGCCGCGGGATTGTGGCTCAAGTACGGCGCCAAATATGGAAAAAACTTCCTCAAAGGGGCGGCGCGAGGGGGCGTCCCGGCGGGGCGCCGCAAGCCGCCTCAGGAGCCCCTCCGGAGCCCTCCAGGCGCCAAACTTTTTTTCAGTTTTTTCTTCCGGTCGCGCCGGCCGGGCTCTCCGTAGCCCCTCTAACTGCCTGGAAATGCGTGATTATTTCCGACGATCCACTGTGCGACGATTTGTTGACGATTGGCGTTGACAGCCCGGAAGGCGGGGCCTATAACCCCAACCACTGAGCGCGGCGCCGCCGGGTCACTGACCAAGGCGAGCGAACGCGCCACTGATGCTCCTCACCTTGTTGAGTGACACAACAGCCGACACAAGTCGGTTGGAGTTCATTCATCGTCGGTAAGGGTGTCGGAACCCTTCCTCCTCGGAAGGTTGGGACCTCTCCGGTCCCGGGCTGTTTGACAAGTGAAGATGAAGAAAGAGAAACGTGGACGGCGGAGTCCTTGCGGGTCTCGCTTCCGAAAAGCTTCGGCTTTTCTGATCGAGACCGGACGAAAGACTTCGGCGGTACACGTTTTAAAGGAAACACCATCGTTGCCAGCGATGTGAATCGCAGGCAGCTCATCGACCTCGGTTGATGAAAAATGGTGGGACCTCGTCAAACGTTGTGATCAGCCGGTTCAAAGTTCAAGTCCAACTTGAGAGTTTGATCCTGGCTCAGAGCGAACGCTGGCGGCAGGCTTAACACATGCAAGTCGAGCGGGCGTAGCAATACGTCAGCGGCAGACGGGTGAGTAACGCGTGGGAACGTACCTTTTGGTTCGGAACAACACAGGGAAACTTGTGCTAATACCGGATAAGCCCTTACGGGGAAAGATTTATCGCCGAAAGATCGGCCCGCGTCTGATTAGCTAGTTGGTAGGGTAATGGCCTACCAAGGCGACGATCAGTAGCTGGTCTGAGAGGATGATCAGCCACATTGGGACTGAGACACGGCCCAAACTCCTACGGGAGGCAGCAGTGGGGAATATTGGACAATGGGGGCAACCCTGATCCAGCCATGCCGCGTGAGTGATGAAGGCCCTAGGGTTGTAAAGCTCTTTTGTGCGGGAAGATAATGACGGTACCGCAAGAATAAGCCCCGGCTAACTTCGTGCCAGCAGCCGCGGTAATACGAAGGGGGCTAGCGTTGCTCGGAATCACTGGGCGTAAAGGGTGCGTAGGCGGGTCTTTAAGTCAGGGGTGAAATCCTGGAGCTCAACTCCAGAACTGCCTTTGATACTGAAGATCTTGAGTTCGGGAGAGGTGAGTGGAACTGCGAGTGTAGAGGTGAAATTCGTAGATATTCGCAAGAACACCAGTGGCGAAGGCGGCTCACTGGCCCGATACTGACGCTGAGGCACGAAAGCGTGGGGAGCAAACAGGATTAGATACCCTGGTAGTCCACGCCGTAAACGATGAATGCCAGCCGTTAGTGGGTTTACTCACTAGTGGCGCAGCTAACGCTTTAAGCATTCCGCCTGGGGAGTACGGTCGCAAGATTAAAACTCAAAGGAATTGACGGGGGCCCGCACAAGCGGTGGAGCATGTGGTTTAATTCGACGCAACGCGCAGAACCTTACCAGCCCTTGACATGTCCAGGACCGGTCGCAGAGATGTGACCCTCTCTTCGGAGCCTGGAGCACAGGTGCTGCATGGCTGTCGTCAGCTCGTGTCGTGAGATGTTGGGTTAAGTCCCGCAACGAGCGCAACCCCCGTCCTTAGTTGCTACCATTTAGTTGAGCACTCTAAGGAGACTGCCGGTGATAAGCCGCGAGGAAGGTGGGGATGACGTCAAGTCCTCATGGCCCTTACGGGCTGGGCTACACACGTGCTACAATGGCGGTGACAATGGGATGCTAAGGGGCGACCCTTCGCAAATCTCAAAAAGCCGTCTCAGTTCGGATTGGGCTCTGCAACTCGAGCCCATGAAGTTGGAATCGCTAGTAATCGTGGATCAGCACGCCACGGTGAATACGTTCCCGGGCCTTGTACACACCGCCCGTCACACCATGGGAGTTGGTTTTACCTGAAGACGGTGCGCTAACCCGCAAGGGAGGCAGCCGGCCACGGTAGGGTCAGCGACTGGGGTGAAGTCGTAACAAGGTAGCCGTAGGGGAACCTGCGGCTGGATCACCTCCTTTCTAAGGATGATCCTTCAGCGAGCTCACGCTCACTATCGGATCGTTTTAGAAACATCAGTGGCCAACAGATCGCCAGATCGTTGAGCTGCATTGGCGGGATTTCGCCGTCTTCGTTTCTCTTTCTTCGCGGACGAACACGCGCTGGGCCTGCAACGGCAGGATCCAGGGTCCTTAACGGGATATGCGTTAGGGGCTTGTAGCTCAGTTGGTTAGAGCGCGCGCTTGATAAGCGTGAGGTCGGAAGTTCAAGTCTTCCCAGGCCCACCAGCCTTCGCGCTTCGCTGCTTCGGCTAGGCAAGCCCTTCGATACGAAGGCTGCCACGCCGCAGTCTTGGCGAAGGCGGGCTAGTCAAACGAGCATTCGTCTTCTGGTTACGGGGCCATAGCTCAGCTG